>NZ_CH724131.1:1643738-2143054 GCF_000152725.1 Pseudooceanicola batsensis HTCC2597 | reverse complement strand
GACGCCATGGCGACCGAAACCACTCAAGCCGCCGGTCACGCAGCTGAGGCCGCGTCCGCACCGGGCATGCCGCAGCTCGACTTCTCGACCTGGGGCAACCAGATTTTCTGGCTGATCGTCACGCTGATCGCGATCTACTTCATCCTCAGCCGTATCGCGCTGCCGCGGATCTCTGCGGTGCTGGCGGAACGCACGGGAACGATCACCAATGACATCGCCGCCGCCGAGGACCTGAAGCAGAAGGCCAAGGACGCGGAAGCGGCCTATGAAAAGGCGCTGGCCGATGCCCGCGTCGAGGCCAACAGGATCGTGGCCGAGACCCGGTCCGAGATCCAGGCCGATCTCGATGCGGCGACCGCCAAGGCCGATGCCGAAATCGCGGCGAAGACCGCCGAGGGCGAGAAGGCGATCGCCGAAATCCGCGCGAACGCGATGGAAAGCGTCGAGACCGTCGCCAAGGACACCGCCCAGGCCATTGTTTCGGGGCTCGGCTTTTCCGCCGAAGCCGCGTCTGTCGACAAGGCCGTGGCCGACCGGATGAAAGGCTGAACGATGCGTTATGCTGCCCTGATTGCCGCCCTGATCGCCGCGACACCCGCCGCGGCCGCGACGGGCCCGTTCCTTTCGCTCGGCAACACCGACTTCATCGTGCTGCTGGGCTTTTTGCTGTTCATCGCCGTGCTGATCTATTTCGGCGTTCCCGGAATGCTGATGGGCATGCTGGACAAGCGCGCCGACCAGATCCGCTCGGAACTGGACGAGGCGAAATCGCTGCGTGAAGAGGCGCAGGCGCTGCTGGCCTCGTACGAGCGCAAGCAGAAAGAAGTTCAGGCCCAGGCGGACCGGATCGTCGAGACCGCCCGTAAGGAGGCGTCCGACTCTGCGGCCCAGGCCAAGCTCGATCTCGAAGCCTCGATCCAGCGCCGTCTTGCCGCGGCCGAGGATCAGATCGCCTCGGCCGAGGCCTCGGCCGTGAAAGAGGTCAAGGACCGCGCTGTCGCCGTCGCCATTGCCGCCGCCCGCGAGGTCATCGCCGGTCAGGTCAAGGCCGCGGATGCCAACAAGATGATCGACGACTCGATCGACACGGTCGAACAAAAGCTGCACTGAGGTCCCCTGCGGGACTGCAGAAAAGCCCGGGCCGCTCTGCGTCCCGGGCTTTTTCGTTGCGTCAGGCCCTTGCGCGGTCGGTTATCGTCGGGCTTGACCCAGGGGTCCCGTGACCCGCGCCCTGTTCAAGTGGGAGTTCCTCGGGACCGGCCCGAGGATGTTGCGCAGCCGCCGCCTAGAATTCGACGCCGACCTGCGCCTTGATGCCGGACCGGAAGGGATGTTTGACCAGTTCCATCTCGGTCACGAGGTCGGCGATCTCGATCAGCTCGTCCTTGGCGTTGCGGCCGGTCAGCACGACATGGGTCATCTCGGGCTTTTCGGTGGTCAGGAACCCGGTCACCTCGGCGATGTCGAGATAGTCATAGCGCAGGGCGATGTTGATCTCGTCCAGCAGCACCATGCGGTTCGCGGGATCGCGGATCAGGTCCTTGGCCTTTTCCCAGGCGGCCTGGGCCATCTCGGTGTCGCGGGTGCGGTCCTGGGTTTCCCAGGTGAAGCCTTCGCCCATGGTGTGAAAGGCGCAGATGTCGGTGAATTTCGACAGGATCAGGTCGCGTTCCCCGGTGGACATGCCGCCCTTGATGAACTGCACCACCGCACAGGGCATGTCGTGGGCGATGCAGCGGAAGATCATGCCGAAGGCGGCCGAGCTCTTTCCCTTGCCCTTGCCGGTGTGGACGATGACCAGACCCTTCTCGTCGGTCTTGGTGGCCATGATCTTGTCGCGGGCGGCCTTTTTCTTGGCCATTTTCCTTGCGTGGCGGTCGGGATCGTCGGTCATGGCATTCTCCTGTCGCGGACATACTGCGTAGCGCGGGCCCGCGGGCGGAGCAAGGGAAAGGGCGGATCGGGCCCGCGTCGGGGCCACCCGCCGAGCAGCGGTCCCGGGGTCGCGCGGCGGTGACGCCCGCCGGGAACGTTGTGGCGTGTTCGCGTCGCGGGGCGCTCGTGGCTGGGGCTTAACGGAATGTTCACCTTTTGAGACGCCAATGAAACGATGGATCGCCTCATTCCGATTTTCCTGCTGATCCTTCTCGGGGCCTGCGATGCCGCCCCGACGGGCTTTCGTGGCGTGCCGCCGTCGCGCCATGTGGTCGAGGGCAGCCAGTTCAGTGTCTATCGCAAGGGCGGTCTGGCCCAGGCCGTCCGGACGAACCGCCAGTTCGCCCCTCGGATCGGGCCGCTGGCCGGGCGCGCGGCGGTCGCGATCCAGCAGGCGACCGGGTGCCGCGTGACGGAGCTGGCGGGCGACGCGGCGGTTCTGGTCGGGCGGCTGCGGTGCGACGCTCCGGTTGCGCGGGCCTGCGAGGTCGATGCCGAACTGCGGGGGCGTCGCGGGATGCGCCTGCCGGTGGTGCGCAGATGTGCGGGATAGCGGCTCAGACGGGCCGTTCGAAAGTCACGCTCGTGGGGCGGTCGTGGCCGGGATGCGCGGTGCGTCCGGTCTGCACAAAGCCGAGCCGGCGGAAGGTCGCATGGTTCTCTGACAACTCGACCCTTGTCTGGAGGCGCAGTGTCGGCAGGCCGTGCGCAGCGGCCCGATCCCGGGCGAGGCCGATGAGGCGGCGGGCAAGACCCGTGCCCCGCGCACTCTCGGCGACGGCCAGCTTTCCGATGTACAGGTGATCGGTTGCGGGCGTGAGGATCACGCAGGCCGTCGGTCCGGGAATGATCCAGAGTTCGTTCTCGCGCGCCTCTTGCGCGAGGCTGGCAGGGGTCATCCGCGTAAGCGAGGAGGGCGGGTCGATCCGCGCATCCATAGGGGCGAAGGCGCGCCGCAACAGGTCCAGCACCGGCGCCAGGTGGTCGTCGGGACCTAGCCGCATCGGCCGTTCCGTGTGCGCTTGGCTCATGCGAGGTCCGAGATCCGGGCGCGGGCCGAATTGGAGCGGGGTGTCCAGAGCCCCCGGTCGATCGCCTCCTGCAGCCGTTCGGCCATTTCGCGCAGGGCCGCGGGATTGTGGTCGGCGATGAAGGCGCGGGTCTCCTCGTCGGCGAGAAAGGCTTCTTCGACGAGGTCGAAGTGGTGGGGCTTGACCGCGCCCGTGGTGGCGGCGAAGGCAAAGAGATAATCGACCGTGGCCGCCATCTCGAAGGCGCCCTTGTAGCCGTGCCGCTTGACCCCCTCGATCCACTTGGGGTTCACGACGCGGGAGCGGAGCACGCGGGAGATTTCCTCGTCCAGGGTGCGGATCACGGGCCGTTCCGGGCGGGAATGGTCGTTGTGATAGACCGGCCGCGCGCGGCCCTGGAGATGTTGGATCGCGGCCGAGGCGCCGCCTTCGAACTGGTAGTAGTCGTCGCTGTCCAGCAGGTCGTGCTCTCGGTTGTCCTGGTTCTGCACGACGGCCTCGGCCTGCGAGAGGCGCTGCTCCAGGCCCGCGCGATCGGCCTCGCCGCCGGTCGATGCGCCGTAGGCATAGGCTCCCCAGGTCAGGTAGGCCTCCGCCAGGTCGGCGGTGCCGGACCAGAGCCGTTCGTCGATCATCGCCTGCAGGCCGGCCCCGTAGGCGCCGGGTTTCGATCCGTAGATGCGGTGCGCCGCCTCGCCCGCGCGCCGCCGCGCGGCGGCCGGGTTGATCTCCTCGGGCTCGTCGAGCTGCTGGACCGCCCGGGCGGCGCTGTCGAACAGTGCGATGAGCTGGGGGAAGGCGTCGCGGAAGAACCCCGAGATGCGCAGGGTGACGTCGACGCGGGGACGGCCCAGGGCGGTCTCCGGGATGATCTCGAACCCGGTGACGCGGCGGTTCGCGGCGTCCCATTGCGGCCTGACGCCCATGAGAGCCAGCGCCTGTGCGATGTCGTCGCCCCCGGTGCGCATGTTGGCCGTGCCCCAGGCGGTGACCAGCAGTGAGCGGGGATAGTCGCCGTGGTCCTGAAGATGACGCTCGATCAGGAGGTTGGCAGATTTCCAGCCGAGCTTCCAAGCCGTCGGCGTGGGCACCGCGCGGCTGTCCACGCTGAAGAAGTTGCGCCCCGTGGGAAGGGTGTCGAGGCGGCCGCGGGTCGGCGCGCCGGATGGCGCCGGGGCGATGAAATGCCCTGCAAGGGCGGTGAGGAGGCCCGAGCCCTCGGCCGCGCCGCAGGCCGCGAGGGTCGGGGCGATGTCGTCGCGGATCGTATCGAGCACCGCGCGGCTCGCCGGGCCGGGGCACGCAGCCTCGCGCGGGGGCGCCAGGATGGCGTCGACCAGCGCGGCGCCGCAAAGCTCGATCCGTTCGACCGTGTCGCCGGTGCTGCGCCACGGGTCGTCGGACACGGCGGCCAGCGCGGCGGGGCGCGGTCCGGTCCAGGGCTGCCCTGGGTCGCAGTCGAGCGGGTCGAACCCGAGGTGGAGGTCCCGGGCCAGCGCGCGGGGGAGAGAGGCGTCGCCCCCCGTGCCGTCGCCGCGCGGGATGCGGGTGAGCGCGAGCAGGAGGTCACGGAAGAGGCGGCCGGTCGGGGACTGGCCGAAGATGTGCAGGCCGTCGCGGATCTGCGCCTCCTTCAGATCGCAGAGCCAGGCGTCGAGCTTTTGCAGGTCGGTCTCCTCCTCGCCGGTGAAGCCGACATCCAGATCGATGCCGGTGGCGGAGGTGAGGCTGAGGATCTCGCGGCGGAGGTGGTCGATGCGCCGCGGATCGACCCCGGCGGCCTCGTAATATTCGTCGACCAGCGCCTCGAGGTCGCGCAGGGGGCCGTAGCTTTCGGCCCGTGTCAGGGGCGGGGTCAGGTGGTCGATGATGACGGCCTGGGCGCGCCGCTTGGCCTGGGTGCCTTCGCCCGGGTCGTTGACGATGAACGGGTAGATATGGGGCATCGGGCCGAACACCGCCTCGGGCAGGCAGGTTTCGGACAGGGCGATGGCCTTGCCCGGGAGCCATTCGAGATTGCCGTGCTTGCCCATGTGGACGATCGCATGCGCGCCCCATGCCTCGCGCAGCCAGATGTAGAAGGCGAGGTAGTTGTGCGGCGGGGGAAGGTCGGGGGCGTGGTAGGTCTCTTGGGGGTCGATGTTGTAGCCGCGGGCGGGCTGGACGCCGATCATGACGTTGCCATGGGGGTGGAGGGAGAGCTTGAAGCCGGGGGTGCCTTCGGCCCGGGCGGCCGGTCCGGACGCCTCCGGCGGGAGTATTTCCGGCAAGATGAAGCCGGGGTCCTGCGCTTCCTCCGGCGTGAGGTGGTGAAGGAAAGGGTCGTCTTCGGGGCGGCCCCATCTGTCGGTGATCTGCTGCTTGACCTCCCAGGGGAGGGCATTGAAGTGCTGGAGATAGGTGGCGAGGGGGAGGAACGTGCCTCCGGTGCGCGCGGCGCGGTCCGTCAGGTAGTTGGTGGGGCCGGCCGTGATCTCGGCCATCAGCGCGGCGCTGTCGGCGGGCGGGGTCTTCACGGTATAGCCCTGGCTGGCCAGCAGGGACAGGGCGTGGATGGTGGCTGCGGGCGTGTCGAGGCCGACGCCGTTGGCGAGGCGACCGTCCTTGTTGGGGTAGTTGGCGAGGATGATCGCGGCGCGGCGGTCCGGCGGCGGGGTGCGGCGCAGGGTGGTCCAGCGGCGGGCCAGCTGGGTCACGAAGTCGATCCGGTCGCCGCGGGTCTGCCAGCCGGCGATCGGGCACTGGGTGGCCTCGTCGTAGAAGCTCTCGCCCTTGAAGGCGACCGCGCGCGAGAGGATGCGGCCGTCGACCTCGGGCAGGGCCACGTTCATGGCGATGTCGCGGGCCGAGAGGCCGGTCAGGGTTTCTGACCAGACCTCTTCGGAGGTGGCGGAAAGAACGACCTGGAAGACCGGGCTCCGGTTGGCCGAGGGAGCGGTGAGGGGGTTTTCTCCGGTGTCGTCGCCGTGCGGCGAGCCGACGGCGAAGCTGGTGAGGTTGAGGATCAGCTCGGGCGTGGTTTCGGCAAAGAGATGGTCGAGCGTGGCGGCGGAGACCGGATCCTTGAGCGAGGCCACGTAGACCGGCAGCGGGTTGAGACCGGCACGCAGGAGGGTCTTCGTCAGGCGGTTGATGGGGCCGAGGTCGCCGGCCTGGAGAAGGGCGCGGTAGAAGACGATTGGCACGGTCGGGGCGTCGGGGGTCCAGGCCCGGCGGAGGGTGGCGAGGTCGGGGGCGGAGGCGCCGGGCCAGTAGAGGCCGGCCTTGAGGAGCGGCCGCGCGGGGGCGGGGCGGTCGGCGCCTTCGAGCATGGCCCGGGCATGGGCGAGGAAGGTCCGGGCATTGTCCGGGCCGCCTTCGACGAGCGCCTGCCAGAGGGCGGTGTAGTCCTCCTCGGGCACGGTGGAGAGGCGGCGCAGATCGGCATCGGGCCTGTCGTCGCCGGGCAGGGCGGCGAAGGGCACGCCGGCCTCGGCCAGGCGGGCGGCGTATTGCTCCAGCCCGTATGCCCAGTAGGCGGCGCCGCCGAGGATGCGGGCGACGACCAGTTTCGATTTCGTGGCGGTGTCGTCGAGGTGCAGGTCTACGGACATCGGGTGCTGCAGGTTCGACAGGTTGGCCAGCCTGAGGGAGGGCGGATCCTGCATCGCCGCGCGGGCGTGGGAGAGGGCGGCGAGTTCGGTGTCCGCGGCGGAGATCACGACGATTTCGGCCGGGGTCTGGGCGAGGTCGACGGCCTCGGTGTCGTCGATGCGTCCGGGCGTGGCGGCGAGAAGGTGCATGGCGGGTGTCCGGGGTCGCCCCTGCGGGGCGATGCCTCCGGCGGGGATATTTGCGGGACCAAAGAAGCGGGGGCGGGCGCCCCGGCCGGTCAGGCGGCGGTCTCGGCCTCTTCCGTGGCTGGGAGGGTCTTTTCCATGAAGACGGAGGTTCCGTTCTCGGCATAGGCGCCGAAGGGGCCGCGCCGGGTGAAGCCGTGGCGTTCGTAGAGGCGGCAGGCGGCGTCGAGCCTGTCGGCGGTTTCGAGGCGGAGGAGCGAAACGCCTTCGTCGCGGGCCGTGTCTTCGATCTGGCGGAGCAGGGCGGCGCCGATGCCGCGGCCGCGGGCGGCGCCGGAGACGTAGAAGCTTTTGACCTCGCCGTAGCCGTCGCAGAGCTTGAGCGCCGCGCAGCCGAGGGTCTCCGCGCCGTCGCGGGCGGTGAAGAACCGCACATCGGGCTGCGCCAGCGCGGCGTGGGAGAGGAAGTGGTTCTCCTCGGGGTCGAAGAGGCGGCGCATCAGGGCCTGGCTGGCGTCGAGCAGGGCCGAGGCGGGCGGGGCGATCGGATCGCCGGGTTCGACGATTATCATGCGGCCAGAGCCCTTTCGATCGCGGCGCGGTCGAGGCCGGTCTGGCCGATCACGACGAGGCGGGTTTCGCGGGGGGCGGCGCCGAAGGGCTGGTCGTAGTAGGTGTCGATGCGGGGACCGACCGCCTGCAGGGTCAGCCGCATCGGCTTGCCCGTGACGGCGGCGAAGCCCTTGAGGCGCAGGATGCCGTGAGCCCGGATCGTGTCGGCGACCTGTTCGGCGAAGGCCTTCGGGTCGGCGACTTCGCCGCGTGTGACGACGAAGGATTCGAACTCGTCGTGGCCGTGCTCGTGTTCGTGATCATGGTCCTCATCGTCATCGTCATCGTCATGGTGATGATGGTGGTGGACCTCGTGACGGGCCTCCATGTCGGCCTCGGCGGCGGTTTCGAGGCCGAGAAGCACTTCGGTCGGCAGCGCACCCATGGCGGCCTGAACGACACGGACGCCGGGACGGGTGGCCTGGGTCAGCGTCTGCGTGGTGGAGGTGAGCGCCGTGGAGTCCATCAGGTCGGACTTGTTCACGACGATCATGTCGGCGCAGGCGAGCTGGTCCTCGAACAGTTCCGACAGGGGCGTCTCGTGGTCGAGGTTCTCGTCCAGGGCACGCTGCGCGTCCACGGCGGCGACGTCATGGGCGAAGGTGCCGGCGTGATGGGCGGGGCCGTCGACCACGGTCACCACGCCGTCGACGGTGACGCGGGTCGAGATGGCGGGCCAGTTGAAGGCACGGACGAGGGGCTGGGGCAGGGCGAGGCCGGAGGTCTCGATCACGATGTGGTCGGGGCGCTCCTCGCGGTCGAGCAGCTTTTCCAGCGTCGGGATGAAATCCTCGGCCACGGTGCAGCAGATGCAGCCGTTGGAAAGCTCCATGATGTCTTCTTCGCGGCAGGCCTCGTCGCCGCAGCCGCGCAGGATGTCGCCGTCGACGCCGAGGTCGCCGAATTCGTTGATGATGAGCGCGATCCGTTTGCCGTTCGCGTTCTGCAACATGTGGCGGATCAGGGTGGTCTTGCCGGCGCCGAGAAAGCCGGTGACGACGGTTGCGGGGATCTTGGCGGGCATCCTGTGCCTCCCTCAAACGGTGGAAGGGCGGCTCGCGATGAGCCGCCCGGGATGGTCGTCGGACTGTCCGTGGATCAGGCGGCGGCGAAGAGGCGCGGGGTGAAGAGGCGCGCGGCCCGGGTGTCGCGCAGCGTCTTGGCCCCGGCGAGGACGGCGAGATCGGCCAGAGGCTCGATCACGATGACCATCATGTAGGCTGCGCCGAAGGACAGGACCGAGGCGACGTTGGTCGCGCCGAAGCCCTGACCGTAGAAGGCCCAGAAGGCGACCCATGCCACGACACCGGCCTGGAAGGTGGTGGAGAGCGCCAGCGCCTGGCCATAGCTCACGTCGGCATAGCGCGTACCGGCGGGGATGATCCGCCGGGCGAGGATCGACATGGCGTAGAGCGGGGCGAGCAGTGTCGTCACGTTGATCGTGTACTGCGGCAGGTCGAACGGCGCGAAGAGCAGGCCCTGCGCCAGCAGGCCGAGCGCCAGGCCGATGGCCGCGGGGGCCGCACCGAACAGCAGGAAGAGCGTCGAGCCGAGGATGAAGTGAACCTCGGAGACGCCGACGGGGAAGTGCGGCAGGACCTGGAAGAAGATGAAGGTCAGGACGGTCGAGGCGGCGGTGCCGATGGCGAGGCGGGCGATGTCGAGGCGTTTCACCTGGTCCCAGACCAGTTTCGCGGTGTAGCCGCCGGCCGCGGCGGCCGTGCCGTAGCTGAGGACCATTTTCGCGCCAGTGACGATTCCGGGTTCGATATGCATGTGTCTGTCTCCTTCGCCGTCATCCCCGACGGCCGGTTAGAATTGACGCAGGGCTGGTCTCCTGGCTCGCGGGTCGTCGCATCGTGCCGCCTTCCCGGTTGCCCAGTGGCTCGTGACACATGCTCTCCGCTCACAGTCGCGGGGGCGGCTGCGGCTGAAGGCCCCGATGTGGGTCGCCTCTCCGCATTCCCATTTGATCCTCGGGCCTGAGACCCGTCTGAGGAACCATGCCTTTCGGTTGTGCCGCGCGCGGCCCGGCCCGGTCAAGAGCGAATCGTGGCGCCTGCCGGTCCGGGCTGACGGACTCGTGATGCAACCCGGTCCGGGCCCGGCCGTTGACTCCCGTTATCCAAATCCAGAGGGAGACTGTGAATGACCCTGCGAACCAGCCTGCTGTCCGGTGCGGTAATTGTCGCCGCGGCCCCCGTCCTGGCCGACCCGACCTTCAACCGGGGCGATCGCAACACCGACTTCGAGCCTCAAAGCGACAGCCAGTTCCGGGCCGAACTGGTGTCTTCCGACATGGAACTGGAGCGTACCACCGTTGCGGGCGGGCTCGTTCATCCCTGGGGTATCGATGTCCTGCCGGAGGATGCCGGGTACCTCGTGACCGAACGCAGCGGTCAGCTGCGGCACGTCAGCGAGGCGGGCGAGATGTCGGACCCGATCGCCGGTCTGCCCGAGGTGGCGGCGCAGGAGCAGGGCGGGCTGCTGGACGTGGCGCTCGGGCCGGATTTCTCAAGCGACCGCATGATCTATTGGACCTATGCCAAGCCGGTGGAGGGCGGTTTCGTAACCGCGGCCGCGCGGGGCGTGCTGAACGAGGAGTTGACCGAGGTCACCGAGGTCGAGGACATCTTCGTGCAGACACCCGCCGCAAGCGCACCGATGCATTTCGGGTCGCGGATCGTGTTCGACGGCGAGGGGCATGTCTTCATCACGACCGGCGAGCACTTCACGCAGGAATACCGCGTCCTGGCACAGGAGCTTGACAACACCTTCGGCAAGGTCGTGCGGCTCAACCTCGACGGGTCGGTTCCAGACGACAATCCCTATGTCGGCGACGACAGCGCGATGGACGAAATCTGGAGCTATGGCCACCGCAACATCCAGGGCGCCTGGATGAGCGACGGGCAGCTCTGGACGATCGAACACGGGCCGAAGGGCGGCGACGAGATCAACCTGACCGAAGCGGGCAAGAACTATGGCTGGCCCGAGATCTCCTATGGCGCGCAGTACAGCGGGAACCCGGTCGGCAGCGGCGAGGCCCAGGCCGAGGGGATGGAACAGCCGGTGTATTTCTGGGACCCGGTGATCGCACCGGCGGGCACGGTGGTCTACGAGGGCGAGACGTTCGGCGCATGGTCCGGCGACCTGCTGATTTCGTCGCTGCACCCGGGCGGGATCGTCCGCCTTGTCATGGAGGACGGCACGGTCACCGCGGAAGAGCGGCTGGTCCGGGACATGGGGCGCGTGCGCGATCTGGCTGTCGATGACGACGGGACGATCCTGGCGCTGACCGATTTCGAGGACGGGCGGCTTGTCCGCATCGCGCCGGCCCCCTCGGGGAATTGATCGGCCTCCGGTGATTGCCGGCCAATATGTTGTGGATATCGCCGCTGCGCCTTCAATATTTGGGCGCGGCGGCGTTGACTAGTCCGCGCGGGCTACGTCAGTCTGAAAGCCGGTCCAGAATCATCGACAGGCGCGCTCCGTGCGGTTTTCCAAACTTCGCCTCACCGGCTTCAAGAGTTTCGTCGATCCGACGGATCTTCTGATCCATGACGGGCTGACCGGGGTCGTCGGGCCGAACGGCTGCGGCAAGTCGAACCTACTCGAGGCGCTGAGATGGGTCATGGGCGAGAACCGTCCCACGGCCATGCGGGGCGGCGGCATGGAGGACGTGATCTTTGCCGGCGCCGCATCGCGCCCGGCCCGGAACTTCGCCGAGGTCAGCCTGATCATCGACAATGCCGAACGGCTGGCGCCGGCGGCGTTCAACGACTCGGACCAGATCGAGATCGTGCGGCGGATCACCCGCGATGTCGGGTCCGCCTACAAGGCGAACTCAAGGGACGTGCGGGCGCGGGACATCCAGATGCTCTTTGCCGATGCCTCGACCGGATCGCAATCGCCGGCGCTGGTGCGGCAGGGGCAAATCTCGGAACTGATCAACGCCAAGCCCAAGGCCCGGCGCCGCATCCTGGAAGAGGCGGCTGGCATCTCCGGTCTCTATCAGCGGCGGCACGAGGCCGAACTCAAGCTGAACGCGGCCGAGCAGAACCTCAAGCGCGTCGACGATGTGATCGAGACGCTGACCCAGCAGTTGCAGACGCTGGAGCGGCAGGCCCGGCAGGCGCAGCGATACCGGGCCATCGGCGCCGAGTTGCGCCGGGCCGAGGGGCTGTTGCTCTACCGCCGGTGGAAAGAGGCGGACGATGCGCGGACGGCGGCCAGGGACGGGCTGAAGAACCGGGAGGCCGAGGCGGCGCAGGCCGAGGCGGCGGCGGTGCGTGCCGCGGGTCTGCGGGCCAAGGCCGAGGACGGATTGCCCGCGAAACGCGAGGAAGAGGCCGTCGCGGGGGCCATCCTGCAAAAGCACCTGGTCGAGCGGGACGCGCTGACCGAAGACGAGGCCCGGGCGGCCGAGACGATCGCCCTTCTGACCGGCCGGATCGAACAGCTTGTCCAGGACCGCACGCGGGAAGAGGGCCTGAACCGCGACGCGGGCGAGACCATCGACCGGCTCGAGTGGGAGCAGAGGGAACTCGCCAAGGCCGGCGAAGGCCATGAGGCGGCGCTGGCAGAGCTGAAAGAAACGGCGCGCCAGGCGGCGGCGGTGCTGCAGCAGCGCGAGAGCGATCTGGCCACGCTGACCGAGGACGTGGCGCGGCTGGCGGCGCGGCACCAGTCGGCTCAGCGGTGGTACGACGACAGCCTGCGGACCGTGACGCGCAGCGAATCCGAGGCCGAGAAGGCCCGGTTCGCCGTCTCCGAGGCCCGGACCGTGCTGTCCGGGGCGGCCGAGGACCGGACGGCGGCCGAGGCCGAACTGTCTCAGGCCCAGGGCACGGTGCAGCGGGCCGAGGAGACGCTGACGGCGGCTGAGACTGCGCGGGCCGAAACGCAGTCGCGGGAATCCGATGCACGTGCGGCGCTCTCTTCGGCTCAGGGCGAGGTGAACGCGCTGCGGGCGGAGACCACGGCGCTGGCCCGGCTGGTGCAGCGCGAATCCAGCGAAGGCGGCCAGGTTCTCGACGATGTGCGGGTGACGTCGGGCTACGAGAAGGCGCTCGGCGCGGCGCTGGCGGACGACCTCCGGGCCCCGGCGGTGTCGGGGGACGGACCGTCAGGCTGGGTGATGCTGGACGATTATACCGAGGCCCCGGCGCTGCCCGCAGGTGTGATGCCGCTGCGCGACGTGGTGACCGTGCCCGCGGTGCTGCGCCGGCGGATCGCGCAGGTGGGGCTGATCGATCCCGAGGAGGCGCCGCGCCTGCAGCCCCTGTTGCGGCCGGGCCAGCGCCTGGTGTCGATCGAGGGCGACCTGTGGCGATGGGACGGCTATCGCGCCTGGGCGGAGGATGCGCCCTCGGCGGCGGCCCTGCGCCTGGAGCAGTTGAACCGGCTCGAGGAACTCAAGCAGGAGAGCGAGCGCGCCACGGCGCAGGCCGAGGGTGCGCAGGCGGCACATGCGTCGCTTTCCAGGCGCCTGGCGGATCTGACCGATGCCGACCGGCGCGCGCGCGAGGCGCGGCGGCAGGCGGATCAGCTGGTGGCCGAGGCGGCGCGCAAGCTGAACCGGGCCGAGGCCGACATGTCGCTGGCCGAGAGCCGGCTGGAATCGCTGGGCCTGTCCGTGTCCCGGCACGAGGAAGAGGCGCTGGCCGCCTCGGCCCAGCTGAAGGAGGCCGAGACGGCGCTTGCGGATCTGCCCGATCTCGACCGGGCCCGGGGCGGCGTCGAGGACGTAAAAATGGCGGTCGAGGCGGCCCGGGTCACCATGATGTCCCGCCGCGCGTCGCACGACGAACTGCGGCGCGAAGGCGAAGCGCGGGTGCGCCGGGCGCAGGAAGTCAGAAAGGAGATCAGCGGCTGGCGGCTGCGGCTCGAGACGGCGGACAAGCGGATCGCCGAGATCGAGCGGCGCGATGCCGAAAGCAGGGCCGAGCTGGACAGGGCGAAAACGGTGCCGGCAGAGCTGGCGGCGCGCCGCGAGGATCTGAATGTGGCGGTCGCGACGGCCGAGGCGCGCAAGGCCGAGGCGACCGCCGCGCTGTCTGCGGCCGAAGCCGCCCTGCGCGAGGCCGTCGCCGCGGAACGGGATGCCGAGCGGACCGCCTCGGAGGCGCGCGAGGCGCGGGCACGGGCCGAGGCCCGGGTCGACGGGGCGCAGGAGGCCGTCGAGACGGCGGCCGAGCGCATCGCCGAGGCGCAGGAGATGACGCCGCGGCAGCTGCTGGAAAGCCTCGGCGCCGATGTCGACACGATGCCGCCCTCGGACGCGATCGAGAACGAGCTGAACCGCCTGCGCCGCCAGCGCGACGCGCTCGGGGCGGTCAACCTGCGTGCCGAGGAGGATGCAAAGGAGGTCGCGGCCGAGCATCTGAACCTGATCCGGGAAAAGGACGACCTGACCGAGGCGATCGCGACCCTGCGCGGCGGAATTGCCGGGCTGAACCGCGAGGGCCGCGACCGGCTGCTGGCCGCCTTCAGCCAGGTGAACCGCAACTTCGGCATGCTGTTCCGACACCTCTTCGGCGGCGGCGAGGCCAATCTCGTGCTGGTCGAAAGCGAGGATCCGCTGGAGGCGGGGCTGGAGATCATGTGTCAGCCGCCGGGCAAGAAACTGTCGGTCCTGTCGCTGCTGTCGGGCGGCGAGCAGACGCTGACGGCGCTGGCGCTGATCTTCGCCGTGTTCCTGGTGAACCCCGCGCCGATCTGCGTGCTGGACGAAGTCGATGCGCCGCTGGACGATGCCAACGTGACCCGCTTCTGCGACCTGCTGGACGAGATGTGCCGGCGCACCGATACGCGGTTCCTGATCATCACGCACCATGCGGTGACGATGGCGCGGATGGACCGGCTGTTCGGCGTCACCATGCAGGAGCAGGGCGTCTCGCAGCTGGTTTCGGTCGATCTTAAACGGGCGGAAGCGCTGGTGGCGTGAGGCGGCGGCCCCCGGCCCTTGGAAGGCTCGGGGTGCATCGCACGTGAAGATGGTGCCTGCGCGAGAGTTGCCACGTCGTGTTTCCTGGAATTGTCCGGGGCGTCGGTGGCTCCCCCGCGCGTCGGTCCTGTTGCGCAGGGGCGCGATCCGGGGCGGGGGATCCTCGGGGCGCGATCCGGGGATGGCGACACGTGGGGCGGTGACGCGCCGGCCGAGGGTTAGAGGCGCCCCGGCTGCCTGACGCGAGCAAGCCGGGCCGCGGTCCGGGTCTCGGCGAACAGCCGCCGAACGGTTTGATCCCGCCGCTGTGCGGCCACAGATCCCGGGGGTACCACGACAAGAGAGGAAGCCTGTGATGCTCATGCTTCGCGATGCGCTGTCGTCTCTCTGGACGCAGCTGAATCCAAAGGAACCCGGGATCGGGTTCCTGGTGGCCTTCATGGCCACCGCCCTGACGATCTTTGCCCTGGGGCTGATCATCGGCGCCGGCGCCGAGGTGGTTACAGCCGGTTGAGCAGCGCCGGGGTGGGCCAGGCATCGGCGGGAAGGCCGAGTTCCTGCTGGACCTGCTGCACGGCCTCGCGCGTCTTCGCCCCGAGGATGCCGTCGACCTCGCCCACGTCATGGCCGCGCGCGACGAGCCTGCGCTGGAGCCGGATCATCTGCTTGTCCGAGAGACCGGGCTCGGGGTTTCCGGCGTCGAAGACCGGCGCCCCTTCCAGCCGGGTGGCGAAGTAGGCGGCCGTCAGCACGTAGGTGAAGCTCTGGTTCCATTCGAAATAGACGCTGAAATTCGGGTAGGCGAGGAAGGCCGGACCCTTGCGCCCCTGCGGAATGATGACCGAGGCGGGCTGATCCGACAGCCACCTGCCCGAGCGCGGGCGGACCCCCATCTGCTGCCACTGCTGCGGCGACATTGCGGTTCTCAGCCCCGTCTTCGACCAGTCCATCCCGTCCGGCACGTCGATTTCCTGCAACCACGGCTCGCCCGGGCGCCATCCGAGGTGCCGCAGCATCCTGGCGCCCGACATCAGCGCATCGGGGGCGGATGTCTTGAGGGTCACGTGCCCGTCGCCGTCCCCGTCCACGCCGTTCTCGATGATGTCGCCGGGCAGCATCTGGACCATGCCGATCTCTCCGGCCCAGGCGCCGGTGGTGCGTGCCGGGTCGAAATCGCCGTTCTCGTAGAGTTCGAGGGCCGAGAAGATCTGCGGGCGGAACAGGTCGGGGCGGCGGCAGTCATGCGCCAGCGTGGCCAGGGCGTTCAGCGTGTTGAAGTCGCCCTGGAAGGCGCCATAGTCGGTCTCGAAGGCCCAGAAGGCCAGCAGGACACCCCGGTTGACGCCGTACTCGGCCTCGATCCGGTCGAAGATGGAGTCGTATTTGCGCGCGTTGGCCGCGCCCGCGTTCAGGCGGTGCTGCGAGATCAGGCGGCGGGCGAAGGTGGTGAAGTCGAGTTGGAACACGCCTTGCGCGCGGTCGGCCCGGATGACCTTGGGATCCTGGCGGACCGAGGCGAAGAATCGATCCACGGTCGCCCGGTCGTGGCCCCTCTGGACCGCTTCCGCCTTCAGGCCGCTGACAAACGTGCCGAAGCTGCCACCGCAGGCCGCGAAAGCGGGGCTGGCGGCGAGAAAGAGGGCGGTCGCGGCAAAGATCACTCGGTGCATCTGTATCCTTTCTCAAGCGGTTCGGCGCACCCTAGCAGGTCGGGGCAAGGGGGCAACGGGGCTAGTGCCCCGCCACCAGCGCCACCGGGAGCAATAGCGCCCAGCTGCGCCAGATGAGCGCGACGGCGGCCTCGATCTCGGCCGGGCCGATGGTCCGGCGGCCCGCGGGGTTGACGAAGGGAAACGCCCGCCGTTCGCCGTGATAGGACCGGGGGCCGGCCAGGGCGACGCCGAGGCACCGGGCCATCGCCGCCTCGGGCCAGCCGGCATTGGGCGAGCGGTGCCGGCGAGCATCGGCGCGCAATTGCGTCCAGTCCGGCCAGTGCCGGGCGGCGAGGCACATCAGACCCGCCGTCAGCCGGGCGGGCAGGAGGTTCAGCAGGTCGTCGCAGCGGGCGCTCGCCCAGCCGAAGTCCGCGTGGCGGGGCGTGCGATACCCGATCATGCTGTCGGCGGTGTTCACCGCCTTGTAGGCCAGCATGGCGGGAAGCCCGCCGACCATGAACCAGAAGGCGGGCGCGACGATCCCGTCCGAGAGGTTTTCGGCACCGCTCTCGATGGCGGCGCGGCTGATGTCGGCAGGGTCCATCCCCGCGGTATCGCGCCCGACGATCCGCGCCACGGCAAGCCGCCCCGAGCCTGGCGAGAGGCGCAGGCCATCGGCGACGGCCCGCACGTGATCCGCGAGAGACCGCTGGGCCAGCAGGACCGCCGCGGCGAGGATCTCGACGACCGGACCGGGGATCGCGATCAGCGCGCCGGTGGCCAGCCCGCCGGCGATCAGGGCGAGGCAGAGGAGCGTGCCTTTCGCCTTCCGCATCCCGCCGCGGTTCAGCCGGCGATCCGCCCAGCCGATCGCATTGCCGATCGCCACCGCGGGATGCGTGACGCGGGACCAGAGCCATTCCGGTTCCCCGAAGGCGGCGTCCAGCAGGAGCGCGGCGGCCAGGATCATGCGAAATCCTGCAGCGCGGTTGTCAGCCGCGTCCATTGGTCCGGCGCCGGCAGGCCGAAGCGGATGGCGGTTCGGGACCAGGGGAAGAGGCGGGTAAGGATGTGCCGGCGCATCAGGTGGTCGTGCAGGTCCTGCGCGCGCGGATGATCATAGAGCCGGAAGAGCGTCGTGCCGCCGGTCAGCGTCGCGCGGGTCGCGGTCACAGCGCGGTCCAGCCGTGCGGCGTCGCGCGTCAGGCGGTCGCGCGTGGAGCGCGCCCACTCTCCGTCCTTCAGCGCCGATGCGCCAATGGCGAGGGCCGGGCCGGACACCGGCCAGGGTCCGATCCGTGCGGCGAGGTGACCGATCAGGTCCGGATCGCCGATCACGAAGCCCAGGCGCAACCCGGCCAGCCCCCAGAACTTTCCGAAGCTCTTGAGGATCAGGATCCCGGGACGGGCGGCGAGATGGACGAGCGAGGCGTCGGGGTCGGTATCGCAGAAGCTCTCGTCGATGATGGTGAGCGGCGCGTCCGCCTCGGCCGGACCATGGCGGGTTCCGTCGGGATTGTTCGGGTGGACGAGGATCCGGGCGTCGGGTGCGTCGTCTGCGCAGGGGCGCCAGCCAGCGGCACGGAAGGCTGCGGCGTGCTCGTTGTAGGTGGGTTCGCGGATGGCGAAGGTTCCGGGCCCGGCGAGCCGGGGAACCTGCGCGATCGCGATCGAGGCGCCGGGCACGGGGAGGAGCGCGGCCCCGTCCGGTACGCTCCAGGCCCGTCGGGCCGCGGCGATGAGGCGGTCGTTCGCCGCACGGTCCGGCAATTCGGCCCAGGCGGCCGCGGGGACCGCGCCCGTGGGGTAGGGCATGGGATTGATGCCGGTTGACAGGTCGATCCACGCCTCCCGCGCGCCGCCGAAGCGGTCGATGGCCTGATCGAGCCGGCCTCCGTGATCGCGTCCGCTGGCGTCTGAAGTCATGCTGAAGCCCGAGCTGTTGCCGTCACCGGGCCCTGCGGACCCGTCTGCCGGCGGGTTTGACCGCATTCCGGCGGATTTGGCAATTTCTCCCGCAAATTTTTCGATCCGAAAAAGCGTTTACCGTTTATTAGGATTTTTCGGCCCATGCTGAGGGGGCTCGTCGGTATGTGGATGTCTGGTCATGGCGTAGATGAACAAGCGAGGGTCCCGATTTGAAGCTCTTGGAGTATGCGCAGCCAGAAGGGCCGGCGGAACGGTCAGGGGGCGTTCCGCTGCGGGTCCTTGTCATCGGCGCCACGACCGATGTTCTCCGACGCATGTGGATTCGTGATCTCACCGCGCACGGTTTCAACGTCGAGGTGGCGGAGGGCGAGGGGCAGGCCCTCGACCACCTGCGAGAGCAGGCCTGCGACGTCATCCTCCTCGACATGGTCTTTCAGCGCGGTTCGGCGCTCGTGGTGTCCGATTACGCCAATTTCCGACGACCGGAGGCCAAGCTGATTTTCGTGAACAGCGACGATTTTCTCGCCGACGGAACGATCTTCCGCCTCTGCTCCAACGCGCGGGCGATGATTCCCGCGCACAGCAAGCCCGCCGACGTCGCTGCCATGGTCGCCTATTTCGGCGGCGCCGTCTGACCCCGCTCAGTCCCCCCGGCCATGCGGCGCCTCGAGGTCGAGTTCCGCCGTGATCGGCACGATGCGGTACGGATTGATGTGGTCGTGGCTGTAGTAGTAGTGGCGGGTGATGTGGTCGAAATCTACCGTTCCCGCCACACCGGGCCACTGATAGAGTTCGCGCAGATAGCCCGCCATGTTGGGGAAATCGACGATCCGGTTCCGGTTGCACTTGAAGTGGGTGTGGTAGACCTTGTCGAACCGGATCAGCGTGGTGAACAGCCGCCAGTCGGCTTCCGTTACCCGGTCGCCGGCGAGATAGCGCGAGGTCGAGAGGATTCCCTCCAGCCAATCCAGGCTGTCGAAGAGCGCGTGCACGGCGGAATCATAGGCCGATTGCGAGGTGGCAAAGCCCGACTTGTAGACGCCGTTGTTGACCGTGTCGTAGACGCGGGCGTTGATCTCGTCGATCCGGTCGCGCAGCTCTTCGGGATAATAGTCGTCGGTATTTCCGGTGATCCCGTCGAAGGCGCTGTTGAACATGCGGATGATCTCGGCGCTTTCGTTCGAGACGATGGTGCCGCGCGTCTTGTCCCACAGGACGGGTACGGTGGCGCGGGTCGTCACATCGGGATCGGCGGCCGTATAGACGCCGTGCATCGCCCCGGCGTTCAGGATCGGATCTCCGGTCGCACCGGGGAAGTCGGTCGAGAAGGTCCAGCCCTCGTCCAGCATGTCGGGATGCACGACCGAAAGCCCGATGTGGTCGGTCAGCCCTTTCAGTTCGCGAAAGATCAGCGTCCGGTGCGCCCAGGGGCAGGCGTAGGACACGTAGAGGTGATAGCGGCCGCTCTCGGCCTCGAACCCGCCCTCGCCCGACGGGCCGGCAGAGCCGTCCGCGGTGACCCAGTTCCGGAACGAGGATTCCTTGCGTTTGAATTCTCCGTCCTCGGCGAGCTTGCCAAGGTTCTCTTTCTGCCATTTGCCGTCGACCAGTTGGCCCATGATGTCGTCCTCTGTCTCGTCTCCCCATCAGAATAGGGCGCGGAGGTGGCGATCCAAGCCGGGGCGCCGCAGGTCCGACCTGCGCAGGCGCACAGCGCTCATGCACGCCCGCGAATGTCGCTCCGGCGGGCGGAGTGGTCGGGAAACCTCGTTGCGGAGCGCGGGGCGGCGGGGTATCCAGACCCGAGACGAAGTCCCTGTTGGGACCGGAAAGGGGCCGGCCCTCCGCATCGACCCAGACAGGGGATGCCGGGCCGGATCGTCGGAGCCCGCCGGTGCGGGACCTGCGCTTTCCGCAATCGGAAAGGACACAACATGCGTGTATCTCTCGCCATCCTGCTGACGGCCGTCGCCGGCCCTGCCGCTGGCCATGTCGGCCATCTGGGCGAAGTTGCGGGCCATGGTCACTGGCTGGGAGCCGCGGCGCTCGGAGCGGCCATCGCGATCGGACTGTGGCAGGGGCTGCGCGGCAAGTCCTCGGACGAGGGCGATGAGGCGGAGGCCGAGGACGAGGCGCGGGACGAAGAGCCGCAGGAGGCCTGATCCCATGTCCAAGACAGGTGTGATGATCTGTGGCCACGGGTCGCGGAGCCAGGCGGCCGTGGACGAATTCGCCGTTCTGGCCCGGAAGCTGCCGGCGCTTCTGCCCCCGGACTGGCCGGTCGACTACGGCTATCTGGAATTCGCGAACCCGGTCATCCGCGACGGCCTGGACCGGCTGCGCGACCAGGGGTGCGATCGCATCCTCGCGGTGCCGGGCATGCTCTTTGCGGCGATGCATGCCAAGAACGACATCCCGACGGTGCTGAACACCTACGCCGCGCGGCACGGGGTCGAGATCACCTATGGGCGGGAGCTCGGGGTCGATCCCAAGATGATCGCCGCAGCCGCCGAACGGGTCGGCGAGGCGCTGGCGGCGGCGGGCGACGATGTGCCCCTGTCCGAAACCTGCCTCGTCGTGATCGGGCGCGGGGCCTCCGACCCGGATGCCAACGGCAACGTCGCCAAGGTGGCGCGGATGCTGCACGAGGGCATGGGCTTCGGCTGGTGCGAGGTGGGATATTCCGGCGTGACCTTCCCGCTGGTCGAGCCCTGCCTGAAACACGTGGTCAAGCTGGGCTACAGGCGCGTCGTGGTCTTTCCGTATTTCCTCTTCACGGGGATCCTGGTCGACCGGATCTACGGGTTCACCGATCGCGTCGCCGCCGAACATCCGGAGATCGAATTCGTGAAGGCGGGTTACCTGAACGACCACCCCAAGGTACTGGAGACCTTCGCCGAGCGGGTGACCGAACAGCTGGGCGAGGTGCCGCCGCCGAATTGCGCGACCTGCAAGTACCGCGTGCAGGTCCTGGGATTCGAAGCGGAGGTCGGTGCTCCGCAGGAAAGCCATCACCATCACGTCGAGGGGCAGGGCGCCTCGGCCCCCGGGTCCAATGTCGAGGACTGCGCGCTGTGCGACACCTTCTGCACGGGAGAGTGCCGGCTGGACATGGATCATCACCACCATCACGACCACGACCACGGTCACGGTCACGGTCACGACCATGGGCACGGTCATGACCACGGGCATCACCATCACCCGCAATATCCCCACGCGCAGCATCCGCACGGGCCCGAGAGCGCGCGGCGAAAGTGACGCGACCTCTCTTCGATACGCATGTGGTGGTGGACTGGTCCGCCCGGAACGCGCCCAGCCCGGCCCGTCCCTCGAAGGACGCGATATGGATCGGGATCGTCCGGGAGGGGGCCGCGCAGGCGCCCGTCTACCTCAGGACCCGTCACGAGGCGGTGGCCTGGCTGGCGGATTTCCTGTCGGCCGAAGCAGAGGCCGGGCGCCGGGTCCTCGCGGGGTTCGATTTTCCCTTCGGGTATCCGGCCGGTGTCGCGCAGAGGCTCTGCGGCTCCGACAGCGCGCTGGCCCTCTGGGACTGGCTGGCCGGGCGGGTCGCGGACGGGGCGGACAATGTCTCGAACCGGTTCGAGGTGGCGGCGTCGATCAACGCCGAGTACGACGGTGTCGGCCCCTTCTGGGGGCGGCCGGACACGGTCGATCTTCCCGCGATTCCGATCCGGGCCTCCGATCGGCACGGGACGGATCATCCGCCCGAACGCCGTGTGGCGGACGCTTCGGCCAAGGGGGCCAAGACGGTCTGGCAACTGGCCTATGCGGGGTCGGTCGGGTCGCAAGTGATCGTCGGGCTGCCGGCGCTGGCGGCCCTGCGTGCGGATCCCCGCCTGCGCGATCGACTGCAGGTCTGGCCCTTCGATACCGGGCTGGCCGTGCCGGAGGGCCGCATCGTCCTGGCCGAGGTCTATCCCTCGCTGTTGCAGACGCAGGCTCATGCCGAGCGCGCGGAGGACGAGGTGCTGGACAGCGCGCAGGTGCGGGTGGTGGCGGGTGCCCTGGCGGCGCTCGACCGGGAGGGGGGGCTGGCGCCACTCTTCCGCGGCGCGCCGGACCTCACGGGCCCCGAACGCGAGGTCGTGGCGCGGGAAGAGGCCTGGATCCTCGGGTTGGGGCACGAGGCGGAACTGGTCGCCGCCGCCCCCGACGCGTCCGGCCCCGCGCGGGCTCCGGTGCGGCAGATGCGCTATGAACGGGACCCGGCCGAGATCTATGCACAGAGTTTCGCCACCGTTCGCAGGGAGGCCCGGCTGGACAGGTTCCCCCCGGGGCTTCAGTCGGTCGCCATCCGCCTGATCCATGCCTGCGGCATGGTCGAGGTGGCCGACCGGCTGGCCTCGTCGAGCGGGGCGTGGGAGGCGGGCCGGGCGGCGCTGCTGGCCGGCCGGCCGGTCCTCTGCGATTGCGAGATGGTGGCGGCCGGCGTCATCCGGCGCAACCTGCCGGCCGGGAACGAGGTCACGGTCACGCTGAACGCGCCCGAGGTGCCGGATCTGGCGCGACGCATCGGCAATACCCGGTCGGCGGCGGCGGTCGAGCTTTGGCTGCCCCATCTGGAGGGCGCGGTCGTGGCCATCGGCAACGCTCCGACCGCGCTGTTCCACCTGCTGGAACTGCTGGACCGGGGCGCGCCGAAACCCGCGATGATCCTGGGATTCCCGGTGGGGTTCGTGGGGGCTGCGGAAAGCAAGGCCGAGCTGGCGTCCGATCCGCGCGGGTGCGAGTTCCTTGCCCTGCGCGGCCGTCGCGGCGGGTCGGCCATGGCCTCGGCGGCGGTCAATGCGCTGGCTGCGGGTTTGCCGGGGGAACAGGTCTGATGGCGGGTTGCGCGGCCGGCCGGGCACGCCTCCGGCGGGAGTATTTCAGGCAAGATGAAGCCTGGGGCGGTTCTGCGCGCCGGTGTCCGGCGCGGGTAGGCGGCGCGTCATGAGCGCGGCATGGCTGCATGTCGTCGGGATCGGCGAGGACGGGATGGCGGGGCTGCTGCCGGCCACCCGCGCCGTTGTCGAGGCGGCCGAGGTGATCGTCGGCGGCGACCGGCATCACAGGCTGTCGGACGCGGTCACGGCCGAGCGTGTCGCCTGGCCGCATCCGTTCGACGCGCTGATCGACACGCTTCGGGGGTTGCGCGGGCGGCGGGTGGTCGTGCTGGCGACCGGCGATCCGCTCTGGTTCTCGGTCGGCGCCCGGATCGGCCGGTCGATCCCGCCCGATCAGATCGTCTATCACCCGCAGCTTTCCGCGTTCCAGCTGGCCTCGGCCCGGATGGGCTGGTCGATGGCCGACCTCGAGACGCTGACGGTGCATGGCCGTCCGGTCGAACAGATGATCGCCTTCATCCAGCCCGACGCACGGCTGCTGATCCTGACGACCGGCGGGGATACGCCGGGCCGGATTGCCCGTTTCCTGACCGAACGGGGGTTCGGCAGATCCACGATGACCGTTCTCGCCAACATGGGCGGAGAGGCGGAGCTGAGGGTCGAGGGGCTGGCGGAAAGCTGGTCTCACGAGGTGCCTGCCTTCAACACGCTGGCGGTGGACTGCGTCGCCGCCCCCGACGCGGCGCTGCTGCCGCGCGTGCCGGGGCTGGCGGACGATCTGTTCCAGTCCGACGGAACGATGACCAAGCGCGAGGTGCGTGCGGTGACGCTGGCCAAGCTGATGCCGATGCGCGGGGCGCTTCTGTGGGACATCGGTACCGGCTGCGGGTCGGTCGCGGTCGAATGGATGCGGGCGGCGCGGTATGCCAGGGCGGTCGGGATCGAGCCGCGCGCCGACCGGCGGGCGATGGCGGCCGAGAATGCGCTGGCGCTCGGCGTGCCGGGACTGCAGCTGATCGAGGGCGAGGCGCCCGCGGCGCTGGCCGGGCTGGACCGGCCAGATGCGGTGTTCATCGGTGGCGGGCTGAGCGAGGCGGCATTCGCCACCGCCTGGGACCGGCTGAAACCGCTCGGCCGTCTCGTGGCGAATGCCGTCACGATCGAGAGCGAACAGGTGATGCTGGCCCTGCAGGCCCGGCACGGCGGAGAACTGGCCAAGCTTCAGGTCGCGCGGGCCGAGGCGGTCGGACGGCTTTCGGGCTGGCGGCCAGCAATGCCGGTGACCCAGTGGAGCCTGGTGAAACGATGAGCGGTCAGGCGGGACGACTGATCGGTGTCGGGCTGGGGCCCGGGGACCCGGACCTGCTGACGCTGAGGGCGGCGCGGCTGATCGGCGGCGCGCGGGTGATCGCCTATCCGGCGCTCGCGGGGGGGGACAGCTTCGCCCGCTCGATCGTCGCGGAGCTGATCCCCGACGGGTGCCGCGAGATCGTCATGGACGTGCCGATGACGGTGGAACGCGGCCCGGCGCAGGCGGCCTACGATCGCGGCGCCCGGGAGATCTCGGCCGCGCTGGAGACCGGAGCCGACGTGATCTGCCTGTGCGAGGGGGACCCGTTCTTCTATGGCTCGTTCATGTATCTCCATGCGCGGCTCGCCGACCGGTTCACGGTCGAGGTGGTGCCCGGCGTGACATCGCTGAGCGCCTGCGCCGCGCGGGCGGGTCTGCCCCTCGTCGCGCGGAACCAGCAGCTGACGGTGCTACCGGGGCCGCTGCCGGCGGCCGACCTGCGCGACAGGATCGGCCGTGCGGAGGCTTTCGCCATCATGAAGGTGGGCCGGCATCTCGGCAAGATCCGGGCGGTCCTGGCCGAGGTCGGGTTGCTGGAGCGCGCCGTCTACATCGCCCGTGTCGGACTGCCCGACGAACACGTCTGCGCGCTGGCGGATGCGCCGGACCGGGCACCCTATTTCTCGATGGTCCTGGTCGGACAGGAGGAGGATCCATGGCTCTAGAGCCTGTCATCATGGCGGTGTCCGGATCGGGCGCCGCAACCGCCCGCCGGGTGGCGGACGCGCTCGGCCTGCCGGTTTGGGGCCGGGCGGGGCGCGTGCCCGGGGCGGATCACGCGTTTCCGGACGCGCTGGCCTTCGCGCGCGAGATGTTCGCGGCGGGGCGGCCGGTGGTCGGCGTCTGCGCCTCGGGCATTCTGATCCGGGCGGTCGCGCCCCTGCTGGGCGACAAGCGGAGCGAACCGCCGGTGCTGTCGGTCAGCGACGACGGCGGTGTGGTCGTGCCGCTGCTGGGCGGGCACCGCGGGGCGAACCGGCTGGCGCGGGAGATCTCGGTGGCGCTCGGAGGCCGGGCCGCGGTGACCACCGCCGGCGACGTCGCGCTGGGAATTTCGCTGGACGAACCCCCCCAGGGTTGGAGGCTGGCGACACCGGACCTGGCCAAGGGCGCCATGGCACGACTGCTCGCCGGTGCATCGGCCCGCATCGAGGGCGACGCGGCAGAGCGGGCCGACTGGCTCGGCGGGCTCGCGGCGGCGGGGACCGGCGGCGACAGGGTGCGCATCGCGGCGACGGAGGCCCCGGCGGCCGAGGGGGTCCTGACCTTCCATCCGGTGCGTTATTCGCTCGGCGTCGGCTGTTCGCGCGATTGTCCGCCCGAGGAACTGGCGGCACTGGTGCGCGGGATGCTGGCGGAGTCCGGGATCGCGCCGGGGGCGATATCCGCGGTGCATTCGCTGGACCTCAAGGGGGACGAGCCGGCGATGATCCGGCTGGCCGAGACGCTCGGCCTGCCGTTTCGCCTGTTCTCGGCGGCCGAACTCGAGGCCGAGACACCGCGCCTGGCTACACCTTCGGAGGTGGTCTTTGCCGAGGTCGGATGTCACGGCGTCTCCGAGGGGGCGGCGCTGGCGGGGGCGGGGCCCGAAGGCGTGCTCGTCCAGCCGAAACGGAAGAGCGCCAACGCCACATGCGCCCTCGCGGTCTCTCCCGAGGTGATGCCCGGGCCGCGTGGCCGGGCGCGGGGGCGGCTGGCGATCGTCGGGATCGGGCCCGGACAGTCGGCCTGGCGGACGCCCGAAGTGTCGCGGCTGATTTCCGAGGCCGATGAACTGGTGGGCTACGGGCTCTACATCGACCTGCTGGGGCCGCTGGCGGCGGGCAAGCCGCGGGCGGACTTCCCCCTGGGCGGCGAAGAGGACCGCTGCCGCCATGCGCTGGAGCGTGCGGGCGAGGGGCGTTCGGTCGCGCTGGTCTGCTCGGGCGACGCCGGGATCTATGCCATGGGCGCGCTGGTCTTCGAACTTCTGGATCGCGGCGATGGCGAAGGCGGGGTCAGCGACGCCGCGCGACGGGCCGAGGTGGTCTGTTCGCCGGGGGTCAGCGCCCTGCAGGGGGCGGCCGCGCGCGCCGGGGCGCCGCTCGGTCATGATTTCTGCGCCATATCGCTGAGCGATCTTCTCACGCCGCGCGCCGACATCCTGCGGCGGATCGAGGCGGCGGCGACCGGGGATTTCGTCGTGGCCTTCTACAATCCCGTCAGCCGGACGCGCCGCGTCCTGCTGGCCGAGGCGCGCGACATCCTGCTGCGGTCCCGCTCGCCCGATACGCCGGTGATGCTGGCCACGAACCTGGGCCGGCCCGAGGAGCATCTGCGCTACCGGCGGCTGGCCGATCTGGACGTGAACGAGGTCGACATGCTCACCGTGGTCCTGGTCGGGTCGTCGAATTCGCGGCTGGCGAACCTGGGCGAGGGGCCGCGCATGTACACGCCGCGCGGCTATGCGCGCCGGATCGACGGCGACCTGCGCGAGGTCGGCAACCGCCATCTGGGCGACAGCACGAAGGGATCGGTCGCATGACGGTCTATTTCATCGGTGCGGGCCCGGGGGATCCCGAACTCCTGACGCTCAAGGCGCAACGGGTGATCGGGCAGTGCCCGGTCTGCCTCTATGCGGGCTCGCTCGTCCCGGCCGAAGTCGTGGCTTGCGCGCCCGAGGGGGCGCGGGTGTTGGACACGGCCCCTATGACGCTGGACGAAACCCATGCCGAGATCGTCACGGCCCACGAGCAAGGCGAGGACGTGGCGCGGGTGCATTCGGGCGATCCGTCGCTCTATGGCGCGATCGCCGAGCAGATCCGCCGGTTGCGGGCCGATGGGATCGGCTACGAGATCATCCCCGGCGTGCCGGCCTATGCGGCTGCGGCGGCCGCGCTCGGGCAGGAACTGACCGTGCCCGAGATCGCGCAGTCGATCGTCCTGACCCGGGTGAGCATGAAGTCGACCTCGATGCCCGAAGGCGAGACGCTGGCCAATTTCGCGCGGACCGGCGCGACGCTGGCGATCCACCTCGGCGTCCGCCACCTGCGCGAGATCGAGCGGCAGCTGTCGCCGCACTACGGAAGCGATTGCCCCGTGGTCGTGGCCTACCGCGTCGGCTGGCCGGACCAGATGTTCATTCGCGGCACGCTGGCGGACATCCACGCAAAGGTGCGGGCCGAAAAGATCACGCGCACCGCGCTGATCCTGGTGGGTCCGGTCCTGCAAGACATCCGCGATTTCCGCGACTCCGCCCTTTACGACCGGGATATCCCCCATGTTCTGAGGCCCAGGGTCAGGCTGCGGGAAAGCTGACAAAAGTTTCGCGAAACAGTATGGAACCTTTCCGTTAACTTGACGCTAATCTCAGGTCGGGCATCCTGTTGTCGGAGGAACAACCATGACCTATCTGCCGAAAGAGGTACGGGAGGGGCTGGAAGCGGCCCGCACGGCGGCGCTCGGGCGTCGCAACCGGCTGCGCGTCGTCATGGCGGACACCGTGGTTCCGCTGCTGCGCCTCTGGGATCACGGCTTTGCGGTTCCAGTGGCCCAGGCGCCGCGCCTGCGGGGGCTGGTGGACGTTCACGACGGGGGGCGGCACCTCTGGCAGTGCCTGATCGTCGCGGCGGCCGAAGAGGGTGACGAGATGCTTTACGAGTTCAAGCGGCAGACCGCGGCGCTGGACCGGCCGGCGCCGGATTTCGTCATTCCGCAGGATGCGCCGGCGGGGCTTCTTCCGTCCTCCTGAGCCAAGTGATTCGGCCGGAAATACGATGAAACGGTTCCGTCAGCCGGGTTTCCCGGTGCTCCGGAGTGGCCGTCGCCCCAGAAAATAGGTGACAGTGCCACATGTTTCCTTGGAAATTAAATCACTGACCTCCAGAACGTTTGACAGCGCCAATTCCCATCGGCATCTTTTGCCGGCACGACCGCCATTGCGGCAATCGGAAGCGGACGCGGACAGGGCCTTTCGGGGCGCCTGTTCCTCTCTCCGATACCGGCACGACGGCGCGACATGACGGGAGGACAACATGTCATACATCAAGACGGCACTTCGCGGGATTGCCGCCGCAGCCCTTCTTGCCGGCACCGGATCGGTCGCCATTGCGCAGGAATACACTTTCAAGATGCACCAGTTCCTGCCGGCGCAGGCTTCCGTGCCGCGGCTGATCCTGGATGTCTGGGCAGACCGGGTCGAAGCGGACAGCGACGGACGCATCAAGATCGATCGCTACCCGGCCATGCAGCTGGGCGGGCGCCCGCCCGAACTGGTGGACCAGGTGATCGACGGCGTGGCCGACATCGTCTGGACCCTGCCGGGGTACACGCCGGGACGCTTCCCGCGGGCGGAAGTCTTCGAAATGCCCTTCATCATGAGCAACGGCGAGGACACCAGCCGTGCCTACTGGCGCTACGCCGAGAAGAACATGATGGACAAGGATTTTGCCGAGTTGAAGATCCTCGGCACCTGGGTTCACGGCCCGGGCCTGATCCACTCGAAGGAGCCGATCACCTCGGTTTCGGACCTGAACGGCGTGAAGCTGCGCGCGCCGACGCGCGTGATCAACAAGCTTTTCACCGACATGGGGGCGACCACGATCGGCATGCCGGTTCCCGCGGTGCCCGAGGCGCTGTCCAAGGGTGTGATCGACGCCACGGTGATCCCGTGGGAGGTGACCACCGCGCTCAAGGTCTCGGAACTGGTCGAGAACCACACGACCTGGCCGGGCAACGCGCTTTATACCGCGACCTTCATCTGGGCGATGAACAAGGACAAGTACGAGGCGCTGCCGGATGACCTGAAAAAGGTCATCGACGACAACTCGGGCGAGGAATTCTCGGCCTTCGCCGGCCGCGTGATGCAGGAGGCGGACCAGCCCGCCCTCGAATTCGCCCAGGAACGCGGCAACAACATCATCGACCTCAGCGACGAGCAGATCGCCGAGTGGAAAGAGGCCGCCGCGCCGATCGAGACCTGGTGGGTCGAGGAAATGACCGATGCCGGCCTGGACGGCCAGGCGCTTCTCGACGAGGCCAAGGCCCTGATCGAAGAGGCCAGCCAGTAACACCACGGGCTGTCCCTCGGACGCCCCCGCCGCGCCGGGTCCACGGATCCGGCGCGTTTCATTCACCCCCGGAACAGGCTGGCCAATGACCCGCGTCTTTCTGACCCTCGCCCGGTTCGCCGCCATCCTGGGCGGTATCGTGCTGACATTCCTGATCCTGCTGACGGTCGTTTCGGTCGTCGGGCGGGCTCTGAACACCCTGATGCACGGCATGATCGACGCCGGGCTTCTGCCGGGGCTGGCGCAGCAGGTGCTGGACGCCGGGGTCGGTCCCGTCCTCGGCGATTTCGAGATCGTCGAGGCAGGGATCGCCTTCAGCATCTTCGCCTTCCTCCCGCTGGCGCAGATCAGCGGAAGCCACGCGACCGTGGATATCCTGACATCGCAACTGTCGGGCCGGATCAACCGCCTGCTGTCGGCGGTCTGGGAAGTGGTCTTCGCCGCCGCGCTGATCGTCATCGCCTGGAAGCTCTACGAAGGGATGGCGGGCAAGATGCGCTACAACGAGACGACGATGCTGTTGCAGTTTCCGGTCTGGTGGGCCTATGCCGCCTCGTTGGCCGGGGCCTGCGTCGCGGCGGTCGTGTCGGTCTATGTCGCCTTGGCCCGTGTCGCCGAAACGATCACGGGGCGTCCATTTCTGACGGTCGAGGGGGCCGCGCACTGATGAGCAATTTCGACATCGGGCTCCTGTCCTTCCCGGTCCTCATGCTGCTGATCTTTCTGCGGATGCCGATCGGGCTGGCGATGTTCGCCGTCGGTTTCGGCGGCATGTACTTCGTGACCGGGGGTACCATCGTCGCCCTGGCCCGGCTGAAGTCCGAGACCTATTCGACCTTTTCGTCCTATTCCCTGTCGATCGTGCCGATGTTCCTGCTCATGGGGCAGTTCGCCACCCTTGGCGGGATGAGCCAGGCGCTGTTCAAGGCGGCGGAAAGCTGGCTGGGGCACCTGCGCGGCGGCGTGGCCATGGCGGCGATCGGGGCCTGTGCGGGCTTCGGGGCGATCTGCGGATCGTCTCTCGCCACCGCCGCCACCATGGGGCAGGTCGCCCTGCCCGAGATGAAGCGCTACGGCTATTCCGGCGGGTTCTCCTCGGCCACGCTGGCTGCTGGCGGAACGCTGGGGATCCTGATCCCGCCGTCGGTGATCCTCGTGATCTACGCGATCCTGGCGGAACAGAACATCGCCAAGCTGTTCCTCGCCGCCTTCATCCCGGGCCTTCTGGCGGCCGTGGGCTACATGATCACCGTGTCGATCTACGTCCGGCTCAACCCGGATTCGGCCGGGGTGCGCCCGCCCGTGCCGATGGCCGAACGCTTCGGGTCTCTGATCGCCGTCCTGCCGGTCCTGATCGTCTTCGTGGTGGTCGTGGGCGGCATCTATCTCGGCCTCTTCACCCCGACCGAAGGGGCGGCCGTCGGAGCTGCGGGCACGGGGCTGATCGCGTACCTCAACGGCGGCCTGCGCGGCCGGGCGTGGCTTGACAGCTTCTTCTCGACCGCCAAGAGCACGGCGATGATCTTCTTCATCGTGCTGGGTGCGGCGTTCTACAACGGTTTCCTGGCGCTGACGCAGGTGCCGCAGGAACTGGCCGCCTGGGTGGTCGAGCGGGGGTTCAACCCCTGGGCCGTCCTGGTGCTGATCCTGGCGCTCTACCTCGTTTTCGGCTGTCTCATGGACAGCCTGTCGATGATCCTTCTGACGATTCCGATCTTCTTTCCGATCGTCTCGGCCCTGGACTTCGGCCTCGGACCCGAGGAGTTCGCGATCTGGTTCGGGATCATCGTGCTGATCGTGGTCGAGGTGGGGCTGATCACGCCTCCGGTCGGGATGAACCTGTTCGTGATCAACTCGATGGATCGCGAGACGCCGATCGTGAAGACCTACGGCGCGGTGATGTATTTCGTCGGCTCCGATATCGTCCGGGTCGCGTTGCTTGTCCTGTTCCCCGGGATCACGCTCTTCCTGCTGCGGGTCCTCGGTTAGGGCGGCCAGGGTTGCGCGCCGGACGAGGTTCGTCCGGGCGCGCGGGTCGTGCGGGCGGTCAGGCCGGCTCCGGGGTCCGGTCCGGCAGGCGGGCCAGGGCCTCTTCGGCTGAAATCCAGTCGAGCCCCTGCGCCTCGGCGACGGGCCGGCACGTGATCCGGCCGTCCGCCACGTTGAGCCCCGCGCGCAGGTGCGCATCGCGATCCAGCGCCGTCTTGACGCCAAGGTCGGCCATGCGCAGCAGGTGCGGCAGCGTGGCGTTGTTCAGCGCATAGGTCGAGGTGCGGGCCACCGCGCCGGGCATGTTCGCGACGCAGTAGTGGACGATGCCGTCGACCTCGTAGATCGGGTCCGCGTGGGTCGTGGGCTTCGAGGTCTCGAAACACCCGCCCTGATCGATGGCGACATCCACGATCACCGTGCCCGGCTGCATGCCCCCGAGCATGGCCCGGGTCACCAGCTTCGGCGCCGATGCGCCCGGAATGAGCACCGCACCGACGATGAGGTCGGCGGCTCCGATCAGGTCGTTCAGCGCCGTGGCGGTCGAATAGACCGTGCGGACCCGTCCGGCGAACTGGCGGTCGATATCCTCGAGCACGTCGTGCGATCGGTCGAGGACGGTGACATCCGCGCCAAGGCCGACGGCCATCTGGGCGGCATTGCGGCCGACCACGCCGCCGCCGATGACGATCACCCGGCCCGGCGCGACCCCCGGCACCCCGCCCAGCAGGACGCCGCGACCGCCCTGTGCCTTTTCCAGCGCATGCGCCCCGGCCTGGACCGACATGCGGCCGGCCACCTGGCTCATCGGGCGGAGCAGGGGCAGGCCGCCGCCCGGACCGGTGACGGTTTCATAGGCGATGCAGGTCGCGCCGCTGTCGATCAGGTCGTCGGTCTGGTCGGGATCGGGCGCGAGGTGGAGATAGGTATAAAGCGTCTGGCCCGTGCGCAGGCGCTCGCGTTCCACGCGCTGCGGCTCCTTGACCTTGACCACGATATCCGCCCAACCGAAGACCGTCTCGACATCCGTCACCTCTGCGCCGGCGGCGGCATAGTCGTCATCCGCGGCACCGATGCCATCTCCGGCACCGGCTTCCATCAGCACGGAATGGCCGCGCTGCGTCAGCTCGGCGACGCTCTCGGGGGTGAGACCAACGCGGTATTCGTGATTCTTGATTTCCCTGGGACAGCCGATGATCATGACATCCTCCCTGATCGGCATTTCTCTGGATGCCTTCAGCGGAACAGGATTTCCGTGCAATTTCCTTTCCATTCTCCCGCGCAGGATCACTTTCTTCGCAGCAATGTGCGCGCTCAGGCTGGATAACGACAGATTATCCTGCTCCGGGCGAAAGGTGTGAAAGGCTGTCCTTTTCGCGTCAGGCGGGCATCGGCAAGCCGAGGATCTCGCGCGCCTGCTGCCAGCTTGCCACGGGCCGTTCGTGCCGGTCGCAGATATCCACGATCCGCCGGACCAGCGCGGCGTTCGACGGCGCCAGCGTCTTTCGGTCGAGGCGCACGTTGTCCTCGAGCCCGCAGCGGGCATGCCCGCCCGCCGGAACGGTCCATTCGTTGATGGTGATCTGGTCCTTGCCGATTCCCGCGGCGCACCATTCGCTGTCGGGCAAAAGCCGCCTCATCGTCTCGATATAGAAATCGAAGGTAGGCCGATCCACCGGCATGGCATTCTTCACCCCCATCACGAACTGGACATAGGGCGTTTCGGCGATCTTGCCCTGGCGGAACATCTGCGCGGCCTGGTGGATGTGCGACAGGTCGAAGGCCTCGATCTCGGGCTTCACGCCGTGATCCATCATTTCGGCCGCGAGCCAGTCGACCAGGTCGGGCGGGTTCTCGTAGACGCGGGTGGGAAAGTTGTTCGAGCCGACAGAGAGCGATGCCATGTCAGGGCGCAGGGACAGATGCCCGCCGCGTTCCCTGCCGGCGCCGGAGCGGCCGCCGGTCGAGAACTGGATGATCATGCCGGGGCAGTGCTTTTCCAGCCCTTCCTTGAGACGCGCGAATTTTTCCGGGTCGGAGGACGGGGTCTCGTCATCGTTGCGGACGTGGGCATGGCAGATCGTGGCGCCGGCCTCGAAAGCCTCCTGCGTGGATTCGACCTGTTCGGCGACGGTGATCGGGACGGCGGGATTGTCGGCCTTGGTCGGCAGGGAGCCGGTTATGGCAACGCAGACAATGCAGGGTTTCGTCGGCATCTCGGTACCTCGGCTTCACGGCGGATCGTGGTCGGCGTCACCTATCAGAGAGGGACGCGCGGTTGAAGGCCCGAGTCTATCGCGGCAGAGGAGCAAAAAAGAAGGGGCGATCCGCAGATCGCCCCTGTCCCGTCGTTGCAGAGGGGGTCGGTCAGCCTGCCTGGCCGGCGGGCAGCAGGACGCGGTCGATCACGTGGACCACGCCATTCGACTGGTCGACATCCGCCACGGTCACCGTCGCGACGCGGCCGTTCTCGTCCTTCAGCTTCAGCTCGCCGCCTTCCATGTAGGCTTCGAGGCCGCAGCCGCCGACCGTGGGGACGACGTGCATGCCGCCATCGTCCGAGATCATGCCGGCGATGTCGGTCGAGAAGGCTTCGGTCGCGACGACGTGGCAGGTCAGGATCTGCTGCAGCTGGCCGCGGTTCTCGTCCATCAGAAGCTGGTTGAGCGAGGCTTCCGAAATCATGCCGAAGGCGTCGTTGGTCGGCGCGAAGACGGTGTAGGGGCCTTCGCCCATCAGCGTCTCGGCTAGGCCGGCAGCTTTCACGGCCGAGACGAGCGTGGTCAGGTTCGGTGCGTTGGAGGCGTTTTCCGCGATGGTCATGTCGGCCATCATCGGCGCACCGCCGACAGTCGGGTTCTCCTGAGCGACGGCAACGGTGGCGATGCCGGCGGCGGCGGCGACAGCAGCGATAAACTTGGTTTTCATCATACTTCCTCTCGGTATCTGCGACAGGCTCTATTGCCGCCGCTATGACCCGAGTTACGCGCCGCCCGGAGAACCGGTTTCAAATCGGCCGAACTTTTTTTTCCGTATAATGCCCGGGGCGAGGTGTGATCGGCAGCCCCCTCGCGCCCGGCGCGCAGCCGGGCGGGGGGGCCGGATCGGGCCGGGTCTTCCTATCCGAGCAGGCGCCGGGCGATGACCTGCGCCTGTATTTCGGCCGCACCTTCGAAGATATTGAGGATGCGGGCGTCGCAGAGCAGACGGCTGACGGTATATTCCAGCGCAAAGCCGTTTCCGCCGTGAATCTGCAGCGCATTGTCGGCGCAGGCCCAGGCCACGCGGGCCCCCAACAGCTTGGCCATGCCGGCCTCGAGGTCGCACCGCCGGTCATTGTCCTTCTCGAAGGCCGAGAAATAGGTGAGCTGGCGCGCCACCGCGATCTCGACGGCCATCATCGCCAGTTTGCCCGAGACGCGCGGGAAGTGGACGAGAGGCTGGCCAAAGGCCTTGCGGTCCAGCGCGTATTGCAGACCGACGTCCAGCGCGGCCTGGGCGACGCCGATGGCGCGGGCGGCGGTCTGGATGCGCGCGGCCTCGAAGGTCTTCATCAGCTGGCGGAAGCCCTGGCCCTCCTTGCCGCCCAGGAGGTTCTCGCCCTTCACGTGGAAATTGTCGAAGCCCAGCTCGTATTCCTTCATGCCGCGATAGCCGAGCACCTCGATCTCGCCGCCCGTCATGCCTTCGGACGGGAAGGGGTCTTCGTCGGTGCCGGGGAGCTTCTCGGCCAGGAACATCGACAGGCCGTTGTGGTCGGTCGTCTCGGGATCGGTCCGGGCCAGCACCGTCATGACGTGGGTGCGGGCGGCGTGGGTGATCCACGTCTTGTTGCCGGTGATGCGATAGTCCTCGCCATCCTTAACCGCACGGGTGCGAAGCGACGCCAGGTCGGAGCCGGTGTTGGGTTCGGTGAAGACCGCCGTCGGAAGGATCTCGCCCGAGGCGATCTTGGGCACCCAGTGGCTTTTCTGCTCTTCCGTGCCGCCGCCGAGGATCAGTTCCGCGGCGATCTCGGACCGGGTCGCGAGCGAGCCGACGCCGATGTATCCGCGCGAGAGTTCTTCGGATACGACGCACATGGAGGCCTTGGACAGGCCGAACCCGCCGAGGTTTTCGGGAATGGTCAGCCCGAAGACCCCCATCTCGGACAGCTCCTCGATGACCGACATGGGGATCAGCTGGTCCTTGAGGTGCCATTCATGGGCGTGGGGCTCGACCTTTTCGACCGCGTAGCGGCGGAACTGGTCGCGGATCATCTCGAGCTCTTCGTCGAGGCCAGAGGCGCCGAACATCGTGGCGCCCTGCTGTTCGACCATGAGTTCGGCCAGCCGCGACCGGGCGTCTTGCGTGTTGCCGGACTGGCAGAGCGTCATCACGGCGTCGGACATCAACCCGCGCTGGTCATCCTGCGACAGGCCCAGGTCCTGCAGGCGGACGATCTCGTTCTGCGACATCTGGATGCCGCCATAGATCTGCCAGAGGTATTCGCCAAAGGCGATCTGGTGGATCAACTGTTCGATCTCGCCCAGCTTGCCCTCGTTCTTCAGGTGCTCGGCCCACTTCTGCATCTGGCGGAGGGATTCCACATAAGTCGCCAGCCAGGCGAGGCCGTGGGTGGCCGTCTGGTGCCGCTCGACCGCCGGCGTGGTGATCTTTTCGTCGGACCCCAAAACAGCGGCGCGGACGCTGTTGCGCGCCTTTTCCAGAAGCTCTTCGACCGGGGCGATCGCCGCGCCCGTCAGTGCGAGGAGGTCCGGCAGGAGCACGTTGCCCGCCCCAGTGATATCCTGTCCGTCATGCGCCATGAATCATCCTCTATCCGATTTCGTCCGGGCTACCGCATTTTGCAGGTGCAGCGCAACTTATATGCGTTGACCGGCTGTCGCGCGACCTAATGTTGCGCCGCGGTTTTTCCAGTGGCAGAGCGTCGCAGCGCGGCGTAAGGGGCAGGCATGGAAATGCTCATCGACCTCGTCCCGCTGCCGGCCCTGGCGGCCTGCCTGTTTGTGGGGCTCCTCGCCGGCGTGATCAAGGGGATGGTGGGCTTTGCCATGCCGATGATCATGATCTCGGGAATGGGGTCCTTCGTCTCGCCGGAACTGGCGCTTGCCGGGCTCATCCTGCCCACGCTCGCGACCAACGGGTGGCAGGCGATGCGGCAGGGCGGGGCGGCGGCCTGGGCGGCGGTCAAACGGTTCCGGATCTTCCTGACCGTGGGGTTGGTCGCGCTGGTCGTTTCGGCGCAGATGGTCCGCATCCTTCCGGCCAACGTGATGCTGCTGTTGATCGGGGTGCCGATCGTGGTGTTCGCCGTCACCCAGCTGATGGGCCGTCAATTGACGCTGGGGGCAAGCCCCTCACGCTGGATCGAAGTCTCGGTGGCCGCCTTCGCCGGGTTCATCGGAGGATTCTCCGGGGTCTGGGGGCCGCCGACCGTGGCCTATCTGACGGCGCTGCAGACGCCCAAGCAGGAACATGTCCGCGTGCAGGGGGTGATCTATGGTCTGGGCGCCCTCGCGCTGCTGGGGGCGCATATGGCCAGCGGAGTTGTGCGCGCGGAGACCCTGCCGTTTGCCGTCGTTCTCCTCGTGCCGGCGCTGCTGGGCATGTGGATCGGGTTCAAGGTGCAGGACCGCATCGACCAGCAGGCGTTCCGGAAGGCGACGCTGGTCGTGCTGCTTCTTGCCGGCGGAAACCTGCTGCGGCGCGGGTTGATGGGCTGACGGGGCCGCGGCCGGGGCGCGGGCTGCCCTGACACCTCGCCATGACTGACAGATACGAAAGAACCGGGCGGCTGGGCCGCCCGGTCCGGGATAATCGAGGTCTGACCTGGTATCAGTTCAGGCGGATCTCGCGGTCGCTATCCACTTCTTCCGATGCGTCGTATTCGAAGTCGCGCGCATCGTCGATTTCGGCTGCCGTCAGCTCCTGCAGTTGGAGCCGTTCGTTCTGAGCGTCCATCTGGACACGGCTCAGCGGCACGGCGGTCTGGTCTTCGCCGAGGCCGAGGAAACCGCCTTCGTCGATCACCAGCATGATCTGGCCGTCGCGTTCGATCACGGCTTCTGGTTCACCGAGTTCCTCGCCGTTCGCGCCGATCACTTCCATGCCGAGCAGGTCACGCACGAGCAGGACATTCGCCATGCGCTGATCGTTGGCGTTTTCACCCTGCTCGGGCGCATTGCCGGCCGTCTGACGCTCGTTCTGCGGCTGTTCGTTCTGTTGCCGTTCGAGCCGGGCCTGACGCTCTTCCGCGGTTTCGAAGGTCACCTGGACCTCGCCCGTCTGCGCCAGTTCCACGGTGGGTTGCTGGGTGAAACGGACCGAGACGTTCGGCTCGCTGCCCTCGAACTGCACCTGCGGCTGTGCCCGGTTGATGGACAGCCCCGGCTGACCCTCGGGCTGAACGATCTCGACCTGCGGTTCGTTCGAGGCAATCTGGACGTCGCCGCCGCGGTTCACGTCCGAGCCGTCTTCGTTCTCGGCGGTCTGGCGCGTCTCAGTGTCGGTCTGGTCCGCGTCGCCTTCGGCATCGACGCCGAGATCGACCTGCAGTTCCGGATCGGGCTGGGTCACGGTCACGCGGGGCTCGCCCTGCTGCACCTCGACCTGCGGATCGGCGCTCGAGACGCGGACGGTCGGGTCGTCGGACTGGATGAAGATCGAGGGGGCCGGCACTTCCACGCGCACGACGATCTCGGGGATCTCAACCTCGACATTCGGTTGCGGCTGCTGAACCTGGATGGTCGAGGGAGCCTCTTCGACGCTGACCTCGGGCTGCGACTTGCGCACGGTCACCTGCGGCGGATCGACCTCGACGTCGACATTGGGCTCGGGCACGTTGACGGCGGCGACACCTTCGATGGTGGCCTCCTGCTCGAGTTCGACGCGCTCGCTCACCTCTTCGCTCTCGCGGTTGGTGACGCTTTCGCTGTCGCGGGCGGTGGCATCGGCCTGGTCACGGTTCTCGGCTGGCATGTCCTGCAGAACGGTGGCGAGGTCGGTGCAGGCCTCGGCATTGTCGTTGTTCAGCGCGCGAAGCACGTCCTGGCTGCGCTCGTCGGGAACCATGTTGTTGCGGTCGCGGATATGTTCGACCAGCGTGCGGCACTCCTCGTTGAGGTTCGGAACCTGACTGTCGGACAGCCGGATTTCGGTCGCGGCGGATGCGGCATGGGCCAGGATCAGCGTCAGGGCGGTGCCGAGCAGCGCGGTGACGCGGACGTTGGATCGTGTCATCATGTGACTCCTCCTTGTGTAGGGCTTCAGCCGGTCCAACCGGCGGCGGCGCCAGATGTTCCAAGCGATTTTCAGCCGAGACGCCGGAGAGGGGCTTTTCTTCGCCGAGGAGACAGGGATCGCGCGGGCCCGCGCGGGGCGGTTCAGGAGTAGACGTCCGCGCCGGGGCAGGGGTCCGGCATGTCCGGGCGGAGCGCCGGATCGAAAACCGTGAAGGTCTTGCTTATCAATGGGTCACCGTCGAGGTAGACCTCCATCGTCCAGGGGCCGGGCGCCAGTTCGTAGTCGAACTCGAAAAAGAAATAGCGCGCGCTCGGCACGCCGCCGGTGATCGACGAGGTCCAGCTTTCGGTGTCGAGATAACCGGGCCCGAACGGGGGGTGGCGGGTCACCATGGTCACCTCGAGGGTACCGGACGAGGGCGCCGTGTGAATGCGGATCCCGAAGGCGAGGCCGTGCCGGGCCGGGACCAGATCGGTCTGGTGATCGAAGCGGACGGGAACGCCGCCGCGGCGCACCTTGCCGGCGTTCGTGCCCGGGGCCGGGACGTCCCTCCCGCGGGGGACGTAGTCGCAGACGATGCCGTACTCGACATGGTCGACCGGGGGCGCGAAGACCGGCTCGGCGCGGGCCGTACCGGCCTCCGAGAGGCAAAGCGCCCCGGCCAGCAGGACGGGGCGCAGGGTTTGCAGGATCAGTCGCATGCGGCTCAGCCGATCGCGGCGGCCTTCACGTCCTCGTCGATGAAGGGCAGGTACTGGGCGAAGTTCTCGGAGAACATGTTGACCAGTTTCTGTGCCTGCCGGTCATAGGCCTCCTGATCGTCCCATGTCCGGCGCGGGTCCAGCAGGACCTGGGCGACCCCGGGGACCGAGATCGGCACGTCGAAGCCGAAGTTCGGATCCTTGCGGAACTCGGCCTCGTTCAGCGACCCGTCCAGCGCGGCGGTCAGCAGGGCGCGCGTGGCCTTGATCGGCATCCGCGATCCGGTGCCGTAGGCGCCGCCGGTCCAGCCGGTGTTCACCAGCCAGCAGGTCGCGCCGTGCTTGGCGATCTTCTCGCGCAGGAGATTGCCGTATTCCTCGGGGCGACGCGGCATGAAGGGGGCGCCGAAGCAGGTCGAGAACGTGGGCTCGGGTTCGGTCACGCCACGCTCGGTGCCGGCGACCTTGGAGGTGAACCCCGACAGGAAGTGATACATCGCCTGCGCCGGGGTGAGCCGCGAGATCGGCGGCAGGACCCCGAAGGCGTCGCAGGTCAGCATGATGATGTTCTTGGGATGGCCGCCGAGCGCGGTGTCCGAGGCGTTGGAGATATACTCCAGCGGATAGGCGCAGCGCATGTTGGCGGTCAGGCTGTCGTCCTCGAAGTCGAGCTCGAAGGTCTCTTCGTCGAAGACCATGTTCTCGATGACGGTGCCGAACTTGCTGGTGGTGGCGTAGATCTCGGGCTCGGCCTCGGGGCTGAGCGAGATCGTCTTGGCGTAGCAGCCGCCTTCGAAGTTGAAGGTGCCGCGGTCGGACCAGCCGTGTTCGTCGTCGCCGATCAGGACGCGGTTCGGGTCGGCCGAAAGGGTGGTCTTGCCGGTCCCGGAGAGGCCGAAGAAGACGGCGGTGTCGACCGGGTTGTCCTGCGCGTGGTTGGCCGAGCAGTGCATCGGCATCACGCCCTTTTCCGGCAGGATGTAGTTGAGCAGGGTGAAGACCGATTTCTTGTTTTCGCCCGCGTATTCGGTGCCGCCGATCAGGATCAGCTTCTTGTCGAAGTTCATCGCGATCACGGTTTCCGACCGGCAGGCGTGACGGCCGGGATCCGCCCGGAAGGTCGGGCAGTTGATCACCGTGAAGTCGGCCATGAAATTGTCGAGCGTGGCCCGGTCGGGACGGCGCAGCATGTGGCGGATGAAGAGCCCGTGCCAGGCCAGTTCGGTCACCATGCGGACGTTGATCGCATAGGCCGGATCGGCGCCGCCCACGAGATCCTGGACGTAGTAGTCCTTGCCCTTCATGTGATCGAGCATGTCGGCGTGCAGGTTATCGAAACCTTCCGGCGACATCTCGGCGTTGTTCTCCCACCAGATCTTGTCGGAGACATTCGTTGTATTCACGACATGTTTGTCCTTGGGCGAGCGGCCCGTGAACTTGCCGGTGGTGACCAGAAAGGCGCCCCCGTTGCCGAGACGGCCTTCGCCGTTCTTCAGCGCTGCTTCGATCAGCGCGGGCTCCATCAGGTTGTAATAGACATTGCCCAGACCCTCGATCCCCTGATCTTCAAGGCGGAATTTCGGGTTCACCCGTCCAAATGTCATGTGCCAAGCTCCTGTAGCTGCGCTGTGCGGCATCTTTTTCCGTAACTGACCGAGACTCCGGGCCAGGGCGGCCTGCCGATAGCGGGCCTCTTAACACGCGGTTCACAGGTCTGAACAGGAGGCTTGGTCGCAGTTAGCGCCACCAAGTAAACTTTAGCGCAATCACCCGCGGGGCGGTGCCGGGACATGCTCGGGATCGGGGGACAATTCAGGCAATTCTAAGACATTTTCGCCACAATCCTGCCGAGAGGACGCGGGCGATTCGCGTTTTGGGATTGATTGTAAAGGCCAAAAACGCGATGAGTGATGAAAAACAGGCAAGAACGCTGAGCAGCATAAGGAACAACGCGATGTCGAAGATCGCCCTTGTCGACGACGACAGGAATATCCTGACGTCCGTCGCCATCACCCTCGAGGCAGAAGGTTTCGAGGTTGAGACGTATAACGACGGCCAGGCCGCCCTGGACGCCTTCAACAAGAAGCTTCCGGACATGGCGGTGCTGGATATCAAGATGCCCCGCATGGATGGCATGGACCTGTTGCAGCGCCTGCGGCAGAAGACCTCGATGCCGGTGATCTTCCTGACCTCCAAGGACGACGAGATCGACGAGGTGCTGGGGCTGCGCATGGGCGCGGACGATTACGTCAAGAAACCGTTCAGCCAGCGCCTGCTGGTGGAGCGGATCCGCGCGCTGCTGCGCCGGCAGGACGCGATCGGCGGCGAAGTGGTCGCCGAGACCGAGGAAACCAAGGTCATGGAGCGGGGCAACCTGCGGATGGACCCGCTGCGGCACGCCGTGGCGTGGAAGGGGATGGACGTGTCGCTGACCGTGACCGAGTTCCTGCTGCTCCAGGCCCTGGCGCAGCGCCCCGGCTTCGTGAAATCGCGGGACCAGCTGATGGACGTGGCCTATGACGATCAGGTCTATGTCGACGACCGGACCATCGACAGCCACATCAAGCGCCTGCGCAAGAAGATGCGGAGCGTCGATCCGGAGTTCTCCGCGATTGAGACGCTGTATGGTATCGGGTACAGATACAACGAAGAGTGATGGCACTCGCCGAGAGGATCAGCTTGCGCGACGACACGCCTGATACCGGAGGCGATGTCGTCCTGGGGGACGACTTCGTCGCGCCGAACGCCACCGTTGCGGAAGAGCTCCGGGCCCGCCGCGAGCGGCGGGGAATGTTTTCGCTGAAGGCCTCGCCGCTGACGCGGAAGATCATCATCTTCAACCTGATCGCGCTGAACGTGCTGGTGGCCGGCATCCTCTATCTCTCGGCCTCGCGCGACAGCCTCGTCTCGCAGCGGGCGGGAAGCCTGGTGAGCGAGGCCGAGCTGATCGCCGATGTCTTCGAGGTCGGGTTCGCCGCCGCGCGCACGCCGGACCGCGCCGACACGCCGGAGGATCGCGATTTCGGCGCGCAGCCCGAAGACCTGTCCGAGGGCTCCATCGGGCGCGGCGACGCCACGGGGCTGCTGTCGGAGCTGGACCTGCGCAAAGGGATCGACGTCTACGTCTTCGGCACCGACGGCCAGCTTGTCGGCCACAAGACCGGCGCGGCCGAGCCGCTGGTGGCTTCGCTCGGCGATCCGGAAGACGACAGGACGATCATCATCGACTTCCTGACGATGCTTTGGGACGGCATGACCTCGGTCTTCTCCTCCGGCAAGCGCGAGGTGCCCGAGGTTGGCGTCGAGGACCAGGCCCGCTCCCTCGTGGAGGGCTCGCTGAGCGGCCAGACGCAGGTCAGCATCGGCCGCGGCGATGCGGGAAGTTTCCTCGCCGTGGCCTCGCCGATCATGCGGGAGGGCGTGGCGGTCGGGACGGTCGCGCTGGCCTCTTCCGCCGGCCAGATCGACGCGATCGTCCGGAGCGAGCGGGAGCGCGTGCTCCAGATGTTCGTCATCGCCACGCTGGTGTCGATCGGACTGAGCCTCGTGCTGGCCTCGACCATTGCCAACCCGCTGGCCGATCTGGCCGCCGCGGCCGAGGTCGGGCGCGACAAGAAGGGCAAGTCGGTCGCGCCGGCACGGGTGCGCATCCCCGACCTCACCGCGCGACCGGACGAGATCGGACGGTTGTCGGGCGCGCTCCGCGGCATGGTCGCGGCACTTTACGAACGGATCGACGCGAACGAACAGTTCGCGGCCGACGTCGCGCACGAGATCAAGAACCCGCTGGCCTCGCTCCGGTCGGCGGTCGTGACCCTGCGGGTGGCCAAGCGCGAGGATCAGAGGACCCAACTTCTGGACGTGATCGACCACGACGTTCGGCGGCTGGACCGGCTGGTCAGCGACATCTCGAACGCGTCCAGGCTGGACAGCGAACTGGTCAAGGAGGAGCAGGACCCGTTCGACCTGATCAAGATGCTGGAAAACCTCAGCGAGTATCTGGGCGAACAGGCGTCCGACAAGGGCATCGACTTCATCTCGGACCTGCCGTCCGACTCGATCATTCTCGCCGGTCTCGAGGCGCGGCTGGCGCAGGTCTTCGTCAACCTGATCACCAATGCCATCAGCTTCTGCGAGGATGGCGACGCCATCCGGGTCTGGGCGCGTCGGCGCGAGAACCGGGTGCTGGTCGTGGTCGAGGATACCGGGCCGGGCATACCGGACAATGCGCTCACCAAGATCTTCAAGCGGTTCTACTCGCACCGGCCGGCCAACGATTTCGGCAACAATTCGGGCCTCGGGCTCGCGATCTCGAAACAGATCGTCGAGGCGCATGGCGGCGTGATCTGGGCCGAGAACATCCGGCCCACGGATGCGGACATCACGTCCGACCCGCTCGGCGCGCGGTTCGTGGTCGGCCTGCCGATCTGAGCGAGGGGGCGGCATGACGGAGGCCCCCCGCAGCACCGTCCTTCACGCCAGCGCGGTCGCTCTCGAAGGGCGGGCCGTGCTGATCGAGGGGCCCTCGGGCAGCGGAAAATCCTCGTTGGCCCTGGCGCTGATGGCCATGGGTGCCCAGCTCGTGGCGGACGACAGGGTCGGCCTGGTCCGGGTCGGGCAGGAGATCAGGGCCGAGGCCCCGCCGACCATCGCCGGACGGATCGAGGCGCGTGGTGTCGGCATCCTTGCGGCGGCGCATGTCGGAAACATACCGGTCGCGCTGATGGTCGATCTTTCCGAAATGGAAACAGACCGTCTTCCGCCGCGGCGCAGCAAGTATTTGCTGGGGATTTCGCTCCCCTTGCTTCACAATAGCGGTAGCGCACATTTCGCCGCCGCCATCCTGCAATATCTCAGGGGCGGACGAGAGGCGTGACAGGGTCATGACAGCCATGGGTATGCAGAGCACGAGGATCGACACACCGACCGCCGACCGCCGGGTTCTCGTGACCGGGCCCTCGGGGGCCGGCCGCACGACCGCGATCCACGCCCTCGAGGACCTGGGGTACGAGGCGATCGACAACCTGCCGCTGTCGCTCCTGCCGCGCCTGATGGAGGGATCGCCGGTGCGGCGCCCCATGGCGCTCGGCATAGACGCGCGGAATCGCGATTTCTCGACCCATGCGCTGGAAGAAGTGATCGACCTCTGGGGGGCCGACCGCACCCGCCCCCTCGAGGTGCTCTATATCGACTGCAGTCCCGACATGCTGCTCAAGCGGTTTTCCGAGACGCGCCGGCGCCATCCCATGGCCCCGGCCGAGACGCCGCGCGACGGGATCGACCGCGAATTCGACCTGCTGGGTCCGATCCGTGCGCGGGCGGACGTGCTGATCGACACCTCCGAGATGTCGCCGCACGATCTGCGGGCCGAGGTGGAGCGCTGGTTCGCCGTGTCCGAAACCCGGTCGCTGTCGGTGTCGATCCACAGTTTCAGCTACAAGCGGGGGCTGCCGCGCGGGATCGACATGGTGTTCGACACCCGGTTCCTCAGCAACCCGTACTGGGAAGAGGGGCTGAGAGGGTTCGACGGCCGGCATGCCGCGGTGCAGGATCACGTCGCGGCCGATCCGCGGTTCCCCGCCTTCTGCCAGAAGGTGACCGATCTGATCCGGATGCTGCTGCCGGCCTATGCCGATGAGGGCAAGTCCTATTGCGCCATCGCCTTCGGGTGTACCGGAGGGCAACACCGTTCCGTTACAATCGCGGAACGGCTGGCCAAGGCCCTTGCGGAAGCCGGCTGGCAGGTGTCAATTAGACATCGTGAGCTCGAACGCCGCGGTGCGGCGGAGGGCTGAGGGGTAGGAATGAACAAGACCGGCGTCATCACGGCGGAGATGTTGCACGAAGACGCGCGACCCGAACTCGGGATCGTCATCGTCGCCCATGGCGGGTTGGCGCGCGAATATCTCGCCGCGGTGGAACACGTGGTGGGCGAACAGTCGGCGATCCGCACGGTCGCGATCGATGCCAATCACGACCGTTTCGCCAAGCAGTCGGAAATCTGCGAGGCCGCCGACGACGTGGATCGCGGCAACGGCGTGGTGGTGGTCGTCGACATGTTCGGCGGATCCCCCTCGAACCTGTCGCTGATGGCCTGCCGCCCGCACGACCGGCGCATTCTCTATGGCGCGAACCTGCCGCTTCTGATCAAACTGGCCAAATCCCGTCACAAACCGCTTGCCGACGCCGTCCGCGCGGCGACCGAGGCGGGGCGGAAATATATCGACAGCCAGAACCTCAGCACGCACTGATCCTCATGTCCCAATCCGTGACCCGCACGTTCAAGATCGTGAATGAAAAGGGCCTGCACGCGCGGGCCTCGGCCAAGCTGGTCGAGGTGGTCGAGGAACACGACGCCCAGGCCGAGGTCAGCCGCGACGGCATGAGCGCCAGCGGCGACAGTATCATGGGGCTTTTGATGTTGGCAGCGTCGAAGGGAAGCACTATTGAGGTCCAAACCTCGGGACCGGAAGCCGAGGCGCTTGCCGATGCTCTGGAAGCGCTCGTGGCAAGCCGGTTCGGCGAAGACATGTAAGGCGCCGGGCTGCGGCCCGGTACGATGAAGGCAAGGGGGCGACCCGTGGTGGACAGCGCGCAGAACCGGACGACGCTCGCGCCGCGCGCGGGGGGACGGGGCGAACCGCCGGCCGACACCGTGACCTTCACCAAATACGACCGCCGCTCCCTGACCTATTCGACCTCGTTCGAGGACCCGTGGCGCCGCAACGCGATCCGCGCCATCGAATGGATGACGGGCAAGGTCTCGATCATCCGCATGATCCGCAAGTTCGAGAAACGGGGGGCGCCGCAGGGCCAGGCCTTCTGGCGCGCGACGCTGGACGTCATGGGGATCGACCTGCTGACCCCGCCCGAACAGCTGGCGCGCATCCCCAAGGACGGACCCGTCGTCGTGGTGGCGAACCATCCGCACGGCATGGTCGACGGGATGATCTTCGCCGATCTGATCGGGCGTGTCCGCAACGATTACAAGATCCTGACGCGGCAGCTTCTGACCGGCATCGACGAGGTCGCGTCGAGCTACATGATACCGGTGCCCTTCCCGCATGACCAGGACGCGCAGCGCAAGTCGGTCGAGATGCGTGCCCGCGCGATGGCCCATCTGAAGGAGGGCGGTCTCGTCGCGCTCTTCCCCTCGGGGGTCGTGGCGGCGTCGAAGTCGATGTTCGGACCCGCGATCGAGGCCGAGTGGAACGTGTTCACCGCCCAGATGATCCGCCGCTCGGGCGCGCGGGTGGTGCCGATATTCTTTCCCGGCGCGAACAGCCGCTGGTACCAGATGGCGAACCAGATCAGCCCGATCCTGCGGCAGGCCTTTCTGCTGCACGAGATCGTGCATAGCTGCAACAAGCCTCAGGCGCCGGTGGTGGGCGACCCTCTGTCGGATCAGCAGATGGAGCTGCTCAAGTCGGACCCGCGCGGCTTCATGTCCTGGCTGCGGGACCATACCCTCGCCCTGGGCCGGTCCGCGACCTCCTAGGCGGAACGGATCGCGCGGAAGAGGGCCGAGGCGCCCCAGCCCGCGAAGATCGCCAGCGACAGCGACAGAAGGCCGTAGGCCAGGGGCTGCTCTCGCGACAGGACAAAGAGCCACCGTTCGAGCCCGACCTTGCGGACGTCGATCACCGTGTCGAAGCGCGAGACGACGTGCCCTTCCCTCAGCAGGAAGACCCGGGTGTCATAGGCGCCTTCCGTCAGGTTCGACGGGAGAGAGATGCTGGTGCGGAACAGGGTCTGCTGGTCCAGTTCCACCGCCTCCTCGAGGCTTTGATAGACGCCGCCGTTCTCGCGGATCCGGATCAGCGCCTCGGTATAGGCGGCCGGGTTCTGCGTCATCGAGGCCGCTCCGACCGACCGGATCGCGCGGGGTACGGTGATGGAATGGCGCAGATCCTCGGTCTGCCGCAGGATCTCTCCGGTCGGACCGGAGGAGGCGACGGCGTAAAAGCTCGGCGCGGCGTCGATATCCACCGTTTCGGCATTGACCCAGATGCCGAGCCGGCGGTCCTTCTTGTGGATGGTGACCGGGGTGGAGGGCCCGGCGAGCGTGACGATCACGTCCAGCGGGGGCTCGATGATCGGGCTCTCGCGTTTGACCGCGCCGAAAATGAGGATCTCGGAGCCGTCGAAATCGGCCGTGATCCGCACGCGGTTCTGGCTGAGACCCAGGACGATATCCTCCTTTGCCGCGAGCGGTGCGGCCAGAAGCGTGACGAGAAGGGCAAGTAGTCCGCGCATCACGCCTCCGCCAGTTCGTAGAGTTCCTCCGGCGGCAGCAGGAGGTCGAGCGCCAGCTTGCCGCAGACCGCCAGGACCAGGACGGCCAGCAGGATCCGCAGCTGCTCGGCCCGCATGCGAGAGCCCAGGCTGGTGCCGAACTGGGCGCCGACGACCCCGCCGAGAAGCAGCGTGAGAGCCAGCATGAGATCGACGGTCTGGTTGGTGACCGCGTGCAGAAGGGTCGTGAAGGCCGTCACGAAGATGATCTGGAACAGCGACGTCCCGATCACAACCTTGGTCGGCATGTTCAGAAGATAGATCATGGCGGGAACCATGATGAAACCTCCGCCGACGCCCATGATCGCGGCCAGGACACCGACGGACATGCCGACGAGGATCGGCGGGATCACCGAGATATAGAGACCCGAGGTTCGGAACCGGACCTTCAGGGGCAGGGCGTAGATCCAGCTGCGCTGTCGCCTCGGTTTGACCGGCGCGACCGTCCCGGGCTTGCGGCGCGTGCGCTGGAGGGCGCGCAGGCTCTCGATGAACATCAGCGCGCCGACCGTGCCGAGGAAGATCACGTAGCAGAGGTTCACCAGCAGATCGACCTGCCCCTGACTGCGGAGATAGTTGAAGATGACGATGCCCAGGGCCGAGCCCATGAGGCCGCCGAGAAGAAGCACCGTGCCCATCCGGAGGTCTACGGTTCGCCGTCTCAGATGCGCGAGAACGGCCGAAACGGACGAGGCGACGATCTGGTTGGCCGAGGTCGCCACGGCGACCGCCGGCGGGATGCCGACGAAGAAGAGCAGGGGTGTGATCAGAAAGCCGCCGCCGACGCCGAACATCCCCGAAAGTACGCCCACGATGCCGCCGATCCCCAGGAGGAGAAAGACGTTTACCGAAACTTCTGCAATCGGCAGGTAGACTTGCATATCCCTACCTACGCCCGGTTGCCGCAGTGCCGCAAGCGTGTTGCCGGGTCAGCGTTCCTTTACATAGGGCGCGCCGCCCGCCCGCGGGGGGATGGCGCGACCGACGAAACCGGCCAGGATGATGACGGTCAGGATATAGGGCAGCGCGTCCAGCAGCTGGACCTGGACCCTGATGCCGATCGTGTTCTGGATCAGGTCGGGCCGCAGGGCGACCGCCTGCAGAAACCCGAAGAGCATCGTCGACATCAGCGCGTACCAGGGGCGCCACTTGGCGAAGATCAGCGCGGCCAGGGCGATATAGCCGCGCCCGGCGGCCATGTCCTTGACGAAGCCCGCCTGCAGCCCGGTGGCGAGATAGGCGCCCGCGACACCGGTGAGCACGCCGCAGATGGCGACCGCGGCATAGCGCAGCCCGACGACCGAGACGCCGGCCGTATCCACCGCGGCCGGGTTTTCGCCGACCGCACGCAGACGGAGGCCGAAGCGGGTCCGGAACAGGATCCACCAGGTCAGCGGCACCATCAGGAAGGCGACGTAGACCAGGATCGTGTGACCCGAAATCAGGTCGTGATAGATCGGACCAAGGATCGGGACCCCCTGCAGCGCCTCGGCGAAGGGCAGGGTGATCGCGTTGAACCGCGCCCCGCCCGAAAGCGACGGGGTTCGCCCTCCCTGGCTGAACCAGTCCTGCGCGATCAAGACCGTCATGCCCGCCGCGAGAAAGTTTATCGCGACGCCCGAAATCAGCTGGTTGCCCCGGAAGGTGATCGAGGCCACGCCATGCAGCGCCGAGAGCACCATGGACGAGGCGACCCCGGCCAGCAGCCCCATCCAGACCGATCCGGTGGTGTAGGCGATGGCGGCCGAGAAGAAGGCCGCGATCAGCATCTTGCCTTCCAGGCCGATGTCGAAGATGCCAGCCCGCTCCGAGAAGAGCCCCGCGAGGCAGGCCAGCAGCAGCGGCGTCGCCAGGCGGATGGTGGAGTCGAGGACCTGCAGGATCGTCGGGAAGTCCATGGCTCAGCTCTCCTTCCGGCGCAGGGCGAGGAAGATGCGTTCCAGCGGCATCCGCACCATGTTGTCGAGCGCCCCGGTAAACAGGATCACGAGCGCCTGGATGACCACGATCAGCTCGCGCGGGATATTCGTCCAGAGCGCCAGTTCCGCGCCGCCCTGATAGAGGAAGCCGAAGAGGATCGCCGCAAGCAGGACGCCGAAGGGATGGTTGCGGCCCATGAGCGCCACCGCGATCCCGATGAACCCTGCGCCCTCGGTCGAGTTCAGGATCAGCCGCTCGGCCTCGCCCTGCGTCGTGTTGACGGCCATCAGCCCCGCCAGCCCACCGGAAATCAGCATCGAGATGATGATGATCCGGGTGCCCGAGATCCCGGCGTATTTCGCACCGGTCTGGGACCAGCCATAGGCCCTGATCTCATAGCCGAGCCGCGACCGCCAGATCAGCAGCCAGACGAAGAGACAGGCCGCGAGGGCAAGGAAGAAGCTGACATTGGCCGGGGCGCCGCGGAAGAGCGGCGCGTCGGCGGATGAGAACATCTGCTGGAAGGTCGGCAGGGCGAAGGAGGGGTCGAACTTGGCCGAGGCCGGCTCCATCGACCCCGTGGGCTTGAGCACGCCGATCAGGAGGTAGTTGAGCAGGGCGGCGGCGATGAAGTTGAACATGATCGTGGTGATCACGATGTGGCTGCCGCGCCGGGCCTGGAGATAGGCCGGGATCAGCGCCCAGGCCGCGCCGAAGGCGGCCGCCCCCAGGGTCGAGCCGAGCATGGCCAGCGTCCAGTGCGGCCAGGGAACATAGAGGCAGGCGAGCGCCACGCCCAGTCCGCCCAGCATGGCCTGACCCTCGCCGCCGATGTTGAACATGCGGGCGTGGAAGGCGACCGCCACGGCGAGGCCGGTAAAGATGAAGTTGGTCGCGTAGTACAGCGTGTATCCCCACCCCGAAGAGCGCATCAGCGCGCCGTCGACCATGAGGTTGAAGGCTTCGACCGGGCTCTCGCCGATGGCCAGGATGACCACGGCCGAAAGGATCGCGGCCAGCAGCAGCGAGATCAGCGGGATGAGGACCACGTCGGCCCAGGCCGGCATCTTATCCATGCTTCGGCGCCTCTCCGTGTTCGATGGCGTCGAGATTCTCGTCGACCGCCTTCCAGGCCGGCTTGTCCGGCTCTTCCGAGATGCCCGCCATCAACAGGCCGAGTTCCCGTTCGTTGGCCTCGGCCGGGTCGCGTTCGCCCATCAGCCTGCCGTCGAACATGACAGCGATCCGGTCCGAGAGGGACATGATCTCGTCCAGTTCGACCGAGACGAGGAGGATCGCCTTGCCCTCGTCGCGCAGGCGGATGATCTCCTGGTGGATGAATTCGATGGCGCCGATGTCCACGCCTCGGGTCGGCTGACCGACGAGCAGCAGGTCGGGGTTGCGCTCGATCTCGCGCGCCAGAACGATCTTCTGCTGGTTGCCCCCGGAAAAGTTCTTGGCGGTCAGATGCGGGTTGGGCGGCCGAACGTCGAACCGCTGCATCTTGCCCTCGGCCTCCTGCACGATCCCGGCGTTGTTCATCAGGGGGCCGGCGGCCCAGTCCGGGTCGCGGTGGTAGCCGAAGACCATGTTCTCCCAGGCCGTGAAGTCGAGGATCAGCCCTTCGTCCTGGCGATCTTCCGGCACGTGGCCGATGCTGCGCGCCCGGCGGGACTGGCCGTCGGAGTACCGGCCCGTGAGGTCGATCTCTTCGCCGTTCATGGTGATCGTGCCCGTGCCGGCCTGCATTCCGCCGAGCACCTCCATCAGTTCCGACTGGCCGTTTCCGGCGACCCCGGCGATGCCGTAGATCTCGCCGGCGCGGATGTCGAAACTGACGCCCTTGATGCGCTCGACGCCGGCGCTGTCGGTGACGCGCAGGTCCTTGACCGACAGGACGACCTGTTTCGGCTGCGCGGGCTTCTTGTCGACGCGGAGCAGGACCTTGCGGCCGACCATCAGCTCGGCCAGTTCCTCGGTGCTTGTCTCGGCGGTCCGGACCGTCGCCGTCATCTCGCCACGCCGCATCACGCTGACGGTATCGGTGTATTCCATGATCTCGCGCAGCTTGTGCGTGATCAGGATGATCGTCTTGCCCTCGTTCCGCAGGTTGTCGAGGATGCGGAACAGGTGATCGGCCTCGGCGGGGGTCAGCACGCCGGTCGGTTCGTCCAGGATCAGGATGTCGGCCTGCCGATAGAGCGCCTTGAGGATCTCGACCCGCTGCTGGTGGCCGACCGAGAGGTTCTCGATCTTGGCGTCGGGATCGACGTTGAGCTCGTATTCCTCGGCCAGCTGCTTGAGCGACTTGCGCGCCTTGGCGATCGATGGCCGCAGCTGAAAGCCGTCCTCGGCGCCGAGGATCACGTTCTCGACCACGGTGAAGTTCTCGACCAGCTTGAAATGCTGGAAGACCATGCCGATGCCGGCGCTGATCGCGGCCTGGCTGTCGGGAATCTCGGTCCTGGTCCCGTTGATGAAGACCTCGCCCTTGTCGGCCTTGTAGAAGCCGTAGAGGATCGACATCAGGGTCGATTTGCCCGCGCCGTTTTCGCCGATGATGCCGTGGATCGTGCCCGGCATGACGCGGATGGAAATGTCCTTGTTGGCCTGAACGGGACCGAAGGCCTTGGAGATGCCTTTGAGTTCGATCGCAGGGGCTGTGTCGGTCATGGGCGTATGGGGCTCCTGCGGAACAGGTCGGGGCAACGCGCCACGTTGCCCCGATTGATACGCCGGGCGGCGCCGGGCCGCCCGGTCACACTCAGAAGGTCAGTGCCGGGCAGCTGTCGTCGGACGAATAGTCGTGAACCGAGATTTCGCCGGCCGCGATCTGGGCCTTGGCGTCCTCGACCGCCGTCGTCATCTCGTCGGTGACGAGATCGGCGTTGTGTTCGTCCATCGCCACGCCGACGCCGTCCTCGGCCAGGCCGAGCACTTCGACACCGGCCTCGAGGTCGGCACCGGCCGTCATCGATTCATAGACCGCGTTGTCGACGCGCTTGAGCATAGAGGTCAGGACCTTGCCCGGGTGCAGGTGGTTCTGGTTGCTGTCGACACCGATGGAAAGGATGCCTTCGTCCGCGGCGGTCTGCAGGACGCCGAGGCCGGTGCCGCCGGCTGCCGCATAGATCACGTCGGCGCCCTGGCCGATCTGCGCCTTGGCAAGCTCCGAACCCTTGACCGGGTCGTTCCAGGCCGCCGGGGTCGTGCCGGTCATGTTCGCGATCACCTCGGCGTCGGGGTTCACGGCCTTCACGCCCTGGGCATAGCCGCAGGCGAACTTGCGGATCAGCGGGATGTCCATGCCGCCGACGAAGCCGACGGTGCCCGAGTCAGAGGCCATGGCGGCCATCATGCCCACGAGGTACGAGCCCTCGTGTTCGGAGAACAGGATCGACTTGACGTTCGGGTGCTCTTCCGGATCGACATAGCCGTCGATGGTGACGAACTTGGTGTCCGGATAGTCGCCGGCCACGGCGGCGATCGGGGTCGAGAACGAGAAGCCGGTGGTCACCACCGGGTTGAAGCCCGCCTCGGCGAAACGGCGGAGCGCCTGTTCGCGCTGCGCTTCGGACTGCATCTCGATGTCCTTGTACGAGCCGCCGGTCTCTTCGGCCCAGCGTTCCGCTCCGCCATAGGCGGCCTCGTTGAAGGATTTGTCGAACTTGCCGCCCAGGTCGTAGATCAGGGCCGGATCGGCGAGAGCCGCGCCCGCGCTGAGCGCGGCAGCGGCGGCTGCGCCAAGGAATTTCGTCATGAGGGTCATTGTCTTCTCCCAGTTGGCAGGGGGCCGGTTGATCCCGTCCCGCAGACAGATCGGTGTTGATCATGTGGGATTAACGCCGCGGGCCGGTCGGGGGTCAAGTGCGAATCCGGCTTTAACGCTACGCAAACACTGAACTTTGCAACGCTTTACGCGAGAGATTTGCCCATGATTCCGGCGTCGATCCGCTGCCCGTCGGGGCTGCGGTAATAGTCCCTGCGCCTCCCCGTGGTCCGCCAGCCGGCCGATCTGTAGAGGGCGATGGCCGGACCGTTGTCCGCGGCGACCTCGAGGAAGGCCTCCTGCGCGTCACGGGCCCGGGCGGCAGCCTCGAAGGCCTGCAGGCAGCGGCGGCCGAGACCGGCGCGGCGACGGTCCGGATCGGTGGCGAGCGTCAGCAGCTCGGCCTCGCCGGCGACCACGCGGCCCAGGGCGAAGGCGTGGAGATCGCCTGTCAGAAATACGGTGTCCGTGGCGAGCAGCGCAGCAAACTCGGCCGAGGTCCAGGGGCGCGGCGTGTCAAAGCAGCGGCGATGCAGCGCGGCGAGGGCCTCGGGCGTCACGGCACGATCTCGGGCGGGGCGTCGCGGGGCGGGGCGGCGTCGGCGGGCCGCAGGTAGATCGGGGCCGGGGGCGGTGCGGTCGCCGGATCGGTCGCGGCGGCGATGCGGGCGATGGCGGCGACCCATGTGTCGAGCTCCGGCGGCAGGGCCGGGTCCGGCACCGTGGCCATCGGAACGAGATCGGGCTCGGAGGCGCCCGGAGCGAGCGTATAGGCCATCTCGCGGGGTGCCGGCACGGCCGCGACGCGGCCCGGCTGCCCGGCATGGATCGCGGCGAAGGTCGAGACCCCCACCACCGGGCATTTCAGCGACAGGGCGAGGCCCCGGGCCGCGCTGACGGCGATGCGGATGCCGGTGAAATTGCCGGGGCCGGTCCCGACGCCGATGCGGGCGATATCCCGCCAGCCATGGCCGGCGGTCCTCAGGAGGTCTTCCAGGATCGGGAAGAGGCGCTCGGCCTGCCCCTTTTTCATCGGCTCCGCCTGCGCGGCGACGATCCGGTCGCCCGACAGCAAAGCGGCCGCGCAATGCGCGGCCGAGGTGTCGAAAGCCATGACGAGCCGGTCGAGGGGCATGCAGAAACGCGCCGCCGCTCAGACGGCGACCGGGCGCACCTCGGTCACTTCGGGGATGTAATGCCTGAGCAGGTTCTCGATCCCCATCTTCAGCGTCAGCGTGGAAGAAGGACAGCCCGCGCAGGCCCCCTGCATGTAGAGATAGACGACGCCGCGGTCGAAGCCGTGGAACGTGATGTCACCACCATCCTGTGCCACGGCGGGGCGCACCCGCGTGTCGAGCAGTTCCTTGATCTGGACGACGATCTCCTGATCCTCGCCCTCGTGATCCGCATGGCCCGAGGTGGGCTGGTCACCGGTCGCCATCACGGGCTGGCCCGACTGGTAATGTTCCATGATCGCGCCGAGCAGGGCCGGCTTGATGTGATCCCACTGCGTTTCGTCGGCCTTGGTGACCGTCACGAAATCGGTGCCGAAGAAGACACCGGTCACGCCTTCCACGGCGAAGAGGCGCGCGGCGAGGGGGGATTTGCCGGAGGTCTCGGCCGAGGGGAAGTCCGCGGTGCCAGCCTCGAGCACGGTCTGGCCGGGCAGGAACTTCAGCGTGGCCGGGTTCGGCGTGGATTCGGTCTGAATGAACATCTTCGGTTCCCCTTTGCTCGGACGCTCCCGATATGCGCTTCGCGGTCCGGGAAGTCAAGATTTAGAACCGTTCTAATTCCGGGTGTCACAGTTCCGCGATGGCCATGACGACCGGGGCCAGGTTGTCCCGGAACGTGTGCCCGCCGCCGTCGAGCCTATAGGTCCGGGCGGCGGGCAAGGCCTCTTGCCACATTCCCAGATGCCCGACGGGAACCGTCTGGTCATCGCACGCGTGGAACAGCCGTATCGGCAGATGCGCAAGCGCGTCGGGCGCGTAGCGGGGCAGTTCGAACCCCTCTACGGACCACTCCGGTGCGCCCCAGAACGGTGCGGCAAGCCCTACAAGGGCGCGCGGCACGGCGGCGGGACCGAGTTCCGCGAGGCAGCGCAGAAGGTGCGATGCGCCGAGCGAGTGACCGATGAGGATGGTGCACCGGTCGATGCCGCCCAGGCGGGGTTTCAGCCGCGCGGTCCAGGTCGCCGGGTCCGGCGGGCCGAGCTCGGGCGCCAAGACGTGATACTGCGCCCCCAGCCGTCGCCGCAGGTCCGCGAGGGGCGGATCTTCGGGGGCCGCACCGGCGCCATGGATGTAGAGGACGGGGATCATTCCGCGCGGTCTTCCAGCAGATCCCACCTGTTGCCGAACGGGTCGCGAAACACCGCCACGCGGCCATAGGGTTCGCTGCGCGGGGCCTCTTCGAACGCGACGCCGGCGTCGGTCAGCCGGGCGTGGTCCGCGGAAAAGTCACTGGTGGCGAGGAAGAACCCGACGCGGCCCCCGGTCTGGTTGCCGACGGCCCCGGATTGCCTGGCGTCCGCGGCGCGGGCGATGAGCATGCAGGTTCCGCCTCCGGGCGGCCGGACCAGCACCCACCTCTTGCCGCCGCCGAGGTCGGTATCGTCAATCAGATCAAAGCCCATCCGGCCGACGTAGAAATCCAGGCCTTCCTCGTAACCGGGCACGACGATCGTGACCGCATGGAGGCGGGTGGTCACGTGATCGCCTCGAGCTTTTCCTTGGACAGGTCGCCGGGGACGATGGTGATCGGCACCGGAAGGGACCCGGAGGCCTTGGCGAGTTGGCTGACCAGGGGGCCGGGGCCGGATTTCTCGGTGCCGGCGCCCAGGACGAGCACCCCGATTTCGTCATCCTCCCTGATCTGGGCGAGGATCTCGGGGACGGGCTCGCCCTCGCGGATGATCAGTTCGGGGTCGACGCCCTGCCGGTCCCGCATCCATTTGGCAAACACCTCGTAATGCACGACGATGCGTTCCCGCGCCTCTTCGCGCATGATGTCCCCGACGCCGATCCAGTGCTGGAATTCCTCGGGAGGGATGATCGAAAGCACGGCAACCCCGCCGCCGGTCTTGGCGGCGCGCATGGCGGCAAAGCGCATGGCGTTCAGGCATTCGCGGCTGTCGTCGAGGATGACGAGGAACTTGCGCATCTGTCTCTCCCGTTGCGCGGCGATAATGGAGGAAGCGCGGAGGGACGTCTATCGGCGATTTCCGGCGGACCTCGGGCGGCGCCCGGGCAGCGGGCCCACGCCCCCGGCAGCGGCTCTGCACGTATGGCTGGCCGGTCTCCCTGCGGCCGGCCCCGGTAAGTCCGCCGATCCGGCCCCCGCGGTCGAACCGGATGGCTGATCGGGGGCTCCGCGATCGGCGTTCTCGGCCTGGCGCCCGGGGTGCATTCGCCGGCCGTGCTTGACGCCACAGGCGCCGCCGCGATATTCGCATTCGCGCACGGAGGGCCGGATGGCCGCGGGCCGGAAGGTCCGAGGAAAGTCCGGACTCCACAAGGCAAAGGTGCCGGGTAACGCCCGGCGGGGGCAACCCCAGGGAAAGCGCCACAGAAAACAGTCCGCCCCGCGGACCGGAGGTTCGCCGAAGGATCATCCGCCGGGGTCAGGGTGAAACGGTGCGGTAAGAGCGCACCGCGGGACGGGCAACCGGACCGGCACGGCAAGCCCCACCTGGAGCAATGCCGAATAGGGACCTCGCGCGGGCGACCGCAGGGCCGTCTTGGCCCGGAGGTCCGGGTTGGCAGCTTGAGGCGCCGGGGCGATCCGGCGTCCAGAGGAATGGTCATCGAACCGGGGGCGACCCCGGGGAACAGAATCCGGCTTACAGGCCCTCCGTGCGATTTGCCTGCATCACGAGAAAAGTCTGGCCGTCCGGCGGGGCGTGGTGTTCCATTGCCGCGAGCACTCGGGAGGGGCCTGATGACCGATTACCTCGAGAACCCGTATCGCGGCACGGGTCTGCTGTCCGGGGCGCCACGGCCCCGGTCCGACCCCGCGCCGGTGGCCCGGCTGCTGGCGCACTGCCCGCGCCATGCCGCCACGCCGATGGAGGACTCACCCGATCTCGCCCGGGCCTTCGGCGTGGGCCGTCTGTCCGTCAAGGACGAGCGGGGGCGCATGGGGCTGGGCAGTTTCAAGGCGCTCGGGGCGGCGCATGTCATCGCGCGCGATGCCGCCGGCTTTGCCGCGGGTCAGGCGGACGGAACCACGCTCACCGGGCGGGCCTATGTCGCTGCGAGTGCCGGCAACCATGGCCTTTCGGTCGCGGCGGGGGCCGCGGTCTTCGGGGCCACCGCCGTGATCTATCTTGCCGAAACGGTGCCGGAGGCGTTCGCAGACCGGCTGCGCCACAAGGGGGCGACCGTGGTCCGTGCCGGGGCGGATTACCAGCAGAGCATGGACGCAGCCGCCGAGCGCGCCGAGGCCGAGGGCTGGACGCTTTTGTCCGACAGTTCCTGGGACGGCTACCTTGATCCCGCCATCGGTGTCATGGAGGGATATCTTCAACTCGCCGCCGAGGCCGTCGCGCAGTTGGACGCCGCGCCCACCCATATCCTGCTCCAGGCCGGCGTTGGCGGACTGGCGGCGGCGGCGGCCCGTCATTTCCGCAGGGCCTGGGGGGACGCTCCGCAGATCATTGTGGTGGAACCGGACAGGGCGCCCGCCCTGATCGAAAGCATACGGGAGGGGGCGCTCGTCACGGCGAAAGGTCCGGAGACGAACATGGGTAGGCTCGACTGCAAGACGCCGTCGCTGGTTGCGCTCGCCGGGTTGTCCGAGGATGCGGACGGCTTCGTCACGATCTCGGACGCGCAGGCCGAGACGGGCGTGGGGCTCCTGCGGCGGCACGGGCTGGCCAGCACGCCCTCGGGCGCGGCGGGGGCCGCGGCCCTGATCGGCGGATTGCCGGGGATCGGGACGGACGCGCATGTGCTCATCATCCTGAGCGAGGGGCCGGAGGATGCCTGACGGGGCGCCGACCTTTTCCGCGGCCGAGTACGAGCGCCGCTGGCGGGCGATCCAGTCGGAGATGGCTATGCGCGGGCAGGACGCGATCCTGCTGACCTCGGCGGCGGATGTCTTCTACGTGACGGGGTTTCTGACCCGCTTCTGGGAAAGCCCGGCCCGGCCGTGGTTCGTGATCCTGCCTTCGGCAGGCGCGCCGTTGGCCGTCATTCCGGACATCGGGCGGGATCTGATGCAAGGGTGCCAGGTCGGCGAGATCCGGAGTTGGCCGGCGCCGCGTCCGGGCGACGACGGCGTCAGCCTGCTGGCCGATACGCTGTCGGACCTGCTGCCCGAGACCGGCACGATCGGTCTGCCGATGGGGCCGGAGACCAGCCTGCGCATGCCCCTGGCCGACTATCTCGTGTTGACGCGGGCGCTCGCGCCGCGGCGGTTCGTCGATGCCACCGACACGGTGCAGCGTGTTCGCGAAATAAAGTCCGACGTCGAGATCGACGCGATCCGCGCGACCTGCCGGTGCGCCGACGCGGCTTTCGACAGGGTGCCGGAGATCGTCGTCGGGGCGGGCCGTCTGGACGAGGTATTCCGACGGTTCCAGATCGCACTGCTCGAGGAGGGGGCGGACTGGGTGTCCTACGTGGCCGGGGGCGCCGGGCCGGGCGGCTACGGGAACGTCATCGCCCCGGCCGAGGCAGCGCCGCTGCGGGACGGCGATCTGCTGATGCTGGACACGGGTGCGGTGAAGGACGGTTATTTCTGCGACTTCGACCGGAACTATGCCATCGGTCGGGCCGACGACGACCTGCGGCGGGTCTACGATGGCCTCTACCGGGCGACGGAGGCCGCGCTATCCGCGTTGAGGCCCGGGATGACCGCCCGCGACGCGCACGAGCTGTTGACCGCGGGGCTCCGGCGCGCCGGCCTCGTTTCGGCCGGCGGGCGGCTGGGACACGGGCTGGGGGTGACGCTGACGGAATGGCCCTCGTTCACGTCGCTGGACGAAACGCCGCTGCGCGAGAACATGGTCCTGACGCTCGAGCCGGGCGCGGTCGTGTCCGAGGGGCGGATCATGGTGCATGAAGAGGACGTCGTGCTGCGCGCCGGCGGGCCGGAACTGCTGTCCCGCCGCGCGCCGCCGGAACTTCCGGTGATACGGCGATGAGCGGGCCGGCCTACGATCTCGATCCGGTGGTGGCCGCGCGTCTCGGCCTGATCGTGCTGCAGGCGGACGAGACGGTCGAACGGGATTTCCGGCGCCTCTTCCATCCCGATGTGCCGCTGCATGTCAGCCGCATCCCCTCGGGGGCCGATCTCACCGCCGAGACCATCGCCCGGATGGAGCTGGACCTGCCCCGCGCCGCCGCGCTTTTTCCCAGCGGCGCGCAATTCGACACGGTCGGCTATGCCTGCACGTCGGGCACCACGCTGATCGGGCCGGACCGTGTCGCCGAGCTGGTGCGCGAGGGGTGCGCGGCGACCCATGTGACCAACCCGCTGTCGGCCGCCTTCGAGGCGCTGGCCCATGTGGGGGCGTCACGGATCGCCCTCGTTTCGCCCTACAACGCGCAGATCGCGGGCGCGCTGGCGCGCACCTTCGAGCGCGTCGGTGTGGCCGTTCCCGCGGCGATCAGCTTCGGCGAAGAGGTCGAGGCGAACGTGGCCCGCATCACGCCCGGTTCGATCGCCGAGGCCGCGCGCTCCCTTGCCGGGGCCGGCAACGTCGACGCGGTCTTCCTGTCCTGCACCAACCTCCGCACGCTCGACATCATCGCCCCGCTGGAACGTGAACTGGGCCGGCCCGTCATCAGCAGCAACCTGGCGCTGGCCTGGGCCATGGCGGCGCGATCCGGGACCGCTATCGCGCTCGACGGGTTCCGCCTGTTGCGGGGCGGTGCGGGTTAGAACCGCCGCTGGCGTGCGTCGATCCGTCAAAACGGGCGGATTTCGCGCGGCAGGGTGTTGACTCGCAAAAGCGTATCGGTAATACGCGGGCTTCATGAGATTTCGCGGGCGCGCAGCGCGTCCGGTGCAGGAGAGACGAAAATGGCGAAGCCGACGACCATCAAGATCCGTCTGAACTCGACCGCGGGCACGGGCCATTTCTACGTGACCAAGAAGAACGCGCGCACCATGACCGAAAAGATGACCGTACGTAAGTACGACCCGGTGGCGCGCAAGCATGTCGAGTACAAGGAAGGCAAGATCAAGTAAGATCGAAAACCTACCGATGACATGAAAGCCGCGCCGCAGAGCGCGGCTTTTTCGTTTCGGGCCGCGCCTGTCCCTCAGAAGCCGAGACAGGAGGCCACCATGCCCGAGCTTCACCAGACCCATCCCATTCCCAGCCCCTGCGACACGCCGCGCGACGGCGCGGTCGTGCGGGCCGCCATGCCGGCCGATACCGAAGGCGTCGGTCGTCTGCTGGCCCGGTCCTACCGTGCGCTGCTGGCGCCGGACTATGCGCCGGCGACCCTGAAGGACGCGCTGCCGCTGATCGCCCTGGCGAACCCGAGGCTTCTGAGTTGCGGGACGTATTACGTGCTTGAACGCGACGACCGCATCCTCGCCGCCGGCGGCTGGACCGACAGTTCGCCGCATGGCACGCCCGGACGGCGGGGCGTCGGGCACGTCCGGCACGTCGCCGTCGATCCGGAGGTGGTCAGGCAGGGGCTGGGGGCACGGCTGATGGCCTGCGTTCTCGGCTCGGCGCGCTCGGCCGGCGTGGTCGATCTGCGGTGCCAGAGCACCCTGACCGCCGCGCCCTTCTACGCCTCGCTCGGGTTCGAGGCGCAGGGGCGGATCGACGTCCGGCTGCCGACCGGCGTGCTGTTTCCCGCGATCCAGATGCGCCGGTTCGAAAGCTGAGGGTCGCGCAGGAAAAAGGGCCGGTCGATCCGACCGGCCCCCCGTCAACGGCTGTTGCCTACGTTACTCGCGATTGCCGAGAAGTTGCAGCAGGAACATGAACATGTTGATGAAGTCGAGGTACAGGCGCAGGGCACCCATGATCGCCGACTTGCCCAGCCATTCGCTGTCGCCGTGGTGGGCGTGCTGGACGTATTCGTTCTTGATCGATTGCGTGTCGTAGGCGGTGAGGCCCGCGAAGATCAGCACGCCGATGATGGTTATCGCGAAGTGCAGTGCGCTCGACGCGATGAACAGGTTGATGATCGAGGCCACGATCAGGCCGATCACGCCCATCATCAGGAAGGTGCCCATGCCGGACAGGTCACGCTTGGTCACGTAGCCATAGAGCGAAAGGCCCGCGAAGGCGATCGCCGTGACGAGGAATACCTGCGCGATCGAAAAGCCGGTGAAGGCCACGAAGATCCAGGACAGCGACAGGCCCATCACGGCCGCGAAGGCGTAGAAGAACAGTTGCGCCGCCGCCGCGGACATCCGGTTGATCATCGCGCTGAAGGCGAAGACCATGATCAGCGGTGCGAACATCACGATCCAGCCGAGAATGTTCGGCTGCAGCGTCGCGGGATCGCGGAAGACACTCAGAAGCTCGGGCGAAGAGCCGACGGCCCAGGCCACGAGGAAGGTCAGAACCATGCCCACGGACATCGTGCCGTAGACCTTGTTCATATGTGCGCGCAGACCTTCGTCGATGGCCGCAGAGCGTGTGCCTGCCGCAGCGCGCATAGTGTTGTATTCAGCCATTCAAGCCTCCGATAATGAAACGTCAGCCCCGGATGGGGGTTTCGGTTCCAATATCGGGAAGGCTTGCCGCGTTTTCAAGGCTCTGAATGCGCGTTTCGGGCCGTGGCCTCACTTCAGCCAGTTGGCGGGCACATCCCAGGCCGGGCGGCCGGCCTCGCGGCGGGCGTCGTCACGGGTGAGGCCGATGTCATCCAGCGCGCGCGGGTCGAGATCGGCCAGCGCCTGCCGGGACCGGGCGAGGGCCAGAAGCGAGAACGTCGTGCCGATGAGAGAGAAGGAGCGGCCGAGACCGAGGGAGGCGGAGCGGGACAGGGTCGACATGGGAGAAACCTTTCAGATCGATGGGGTGGATCACCTGCTTGCATGATTCATGTTGCGATATATGCTCTTTCGTGATGATAATGGGAAATGAATGTTTCTGACGGTATTCATCACGGAGTATGATGGATGAGAAATCTCGATGTCACCGCCCTGCGCAGCTTCGTTGCCGTGGCGGATCATGGTGGCGTGACGCGTGCGGCCGGGGTCATGAACTTCACCCAGTCCGCCGTCTCGATGCAGTTGAAGCGGCTCGAGGAAATGCTGGGCGTCAACCTGCTGGACCGGACCACCAGGCGGATCGCCCTGACCGCCGAGGGCGAGCAGCTGTTGGGATATGCCCGGCGCATCGTCGATCTGAACGACGAGGCCATGTCGCGGCTGACCAGCGACGTGTTCGAGGGCGAGATCGTGATCGGCGTGCCGCACGACATCGTCTACCCGGTGATTCCGCGCGTCCTCAAACGTTTCAACGCCGAATTTCCCCGGATGAAGGTGCAGCTCATTTCCGCATATACCTCCAAGCTCAAGGCGGATTTCGCCAAGGGCACGGTGGACGTGATCATGACCACCGAGGCGGTTCCCGAATCCGAGGCCGAGGTGCTGGACGAACGGCCGCTGTGCTGGATCGGCGCGCCGGGCGGCACGGCCTGGCGGCAGCGGCCGCTGCGGTATGCCTCGGCCCGGACATGCATCTTCCGGTCCGAGGCGATCCGTTCGCTGGAACATGCGGGGATCGACTGGGAGAACGCGGTCGAGACCGAACAGGACCGGACGGTCGAGGCGACGATCTCGGCGGATCTGGCCATCGGGGCGATGCTCGAGGGCACGGTTCCCGCGCAGCTGGAACAGATCGCCCATGGCGGCGAGATGCCGGAACTGGGGATGCAGAAGATCTGCATGTACTCGCAGGACCGGGGGTCGGGCCAGGTCGTCGATCGTCTGACAGCGATGCTGCGGGCGGCCTTCACCGGAGGAGAGGCGCTGCCGCAGAGCAGCTATCACGTCATGGAGCGGGCGGCATCGTGATCACCACCTTGCCGGTGGACGCGCGGGAGCGGAGCAGCTCCAGCCCCTCGGCCGCGCGCTCGAGCGGCAGGGTGTGGCTGATGTGGGGCCTGATTCGGCCCTGCGCCGCCCAATCGAACAGCGTGGCGAGGCTGTCGGTGATGACCTCGGGCCGGAACCTGAGGTATCCGCCCCAGTAGAAGCCCAGCACATCGACGTTCTTGACCAGCAGGTGATTTGCCGGGATCTGGGGAACGTCGCCCGAGGCATGGCCGATGACGAGGATCCGCCCCTCGGGTTTCATGGCGCGGAAAGCGGCGCGGAAAAGATCGCCTCCGACGGCGTCGTAGACCACGTCCGCGCCGCCGAGGGCCTTGATTTGGTCTCGGATGTCCGACGATCGGGCGTCGATCAGATGATCGGCCCCGGCTTGGCGGGCGATCTCCAGTTTGGCCTCGCCACGGGCGATCGCCACCACCCTGGCGCCCATCAGGTGCCCCAGTTCGACCGCCGTCAGCCCGACTCCGCCGGCCGCGCCCAGCACGACGAGGGTCTCGCCCCGCCGAAGCCGCGCCTTGTGATCGAGCGCGACATGGCTCGTGCCATAGGCGACGGGCAGGGCCGCGGCGGTGGCAAAGTCGATCTGATCGGGCAGAACCACGGCCCTGTCGGCCGGAAAGAGGCCGTAATCTGCCAGGCCGCCCCGCCCGCCGAACAACGCGACGCGGCTGCCGGGGGGCGGGCCTTCGGTTCCGGGGCCGAGTGCCTCGACGGTGCCGGCGATCTCCATGCCCAGGACGAAGGGATGCTCGGGCATCTCCTGGTATTTGCCGCGCATCATCAGAAGATCGGCGAAGTTGAGCCCGCAGCAGGCGTTGCGCACCAGGATCTCGCCGGGCCCGGGCCGGGGGACTTCCAGCTCGGTCATGGCGGGGTCGGTATCGGGGGCCGGGACGGTAAAGGCGCGCATGTATTCCTCTCGAATGATTCGGCGCGATCTTACCGACCTGCCCCGAAACCGGGCAATCGAGCCTTTCGTGGCCAATCGTTTGTCCGAGGGGGCATTGTTCACGCTGCGTGGCGCTTGACGTAGATGGCCCTTGCGTCAATATTCACTTCGGTTAGGCAATTTACTTGCGCAAAAGACTGAAAATGGTAACCTTCCGCAACCCTTCAAGGGTTGTGGGGGCGACATATGCAACCTTTGGTGGATTTCATTTAAGCCGTCTGGGCAGAAATTTCTCTCCCCACATTTGTAAGCACGAGGAGGTTCGCGATGACGCACCCTGTTGATGTTCATGTCGGAAAACGTATTCGCCATCGTCGATGGCTTGTCGGCATGACCCAGCAGCAGTTGGCAGAGCGCGTCGGCATCAAGTTCCAGCAAATTCAGAAATACGAGACAGGGGCCAACCGCGTCAGCGCCTCGCGGCTCTGGGATATCGCGGACGCCCTTGAGGTATCGGTCAGTTTCTTCTTCGAGGGGTTGAACGAGGAAGACACCAAGGCAAGCAACAAGATTCCGGCCGATATCCTTGGCGACAAGGAAGCGCTGGACCTCGTCCGATCCTACTATGCCATTCCCGAAGCGCAGCGCCGCCGGCTCTTCGAACTGGCCCGGGTTCTGAGCGACGTCGCCTGAAAGCCGCCGGGCTGACGCAGAGCACCGAGACGGAGCAGGGGGCGCGCGGCGCCCTTTTCTATTTCGGCAGGCTGGCCTATCAGGCGATCCGAAAGGATGTGCCATGGACCGCCAGCAGATCATCGCCACCGCACATGAAATGGCCGACGCCGCCCGGGCGGCGATCCTGCCGTTTTTCCGCGTGCCGGGGCTGGAGGCCGAGAACAAGCTGACCGCCGGCTTCGACCCGGTGACCGCGGCGGATCACGCGGCCGAACGCGCCATGCGATCCGTTCTCGCGCGGCGACGGCCGACCGATGCCATCCTCGGCGAGGAATTCGGCGCGCAGGAGGGCACCAGCGGGCTGACCTGGGTGCTCGACCCGATCGACGGCACCCGCGCCTTCATCTCGGGCACGCCGACGTGGGGCGTGCTGATCGCCGTGTCCGACGACAGCGGCCCGGTCTACGGCATGATCGATCAGCCCTATATCGGCGAGAGGTTCGAGGGCGGGTTCGGCCGCGCCAGCCTGACCGGCCCGCACGGCACGATGCCGTTGCGGACCAACCCGGCGGCCCGGCTGGCGGAGGCCAAGCTCTTCACCACCTTCCCCGAGGTCGGGACGGAACAGGACCGCCTGGGCTTTCGTGCCGTGGCCGAACGGGCGCGCCTCGTCCGGTACGGGATGGACTGCTACGGCTATGCCCTCGTCGCGCTCGGACAGGCCGACCTGGTGATCGAGGCCGGCCTGAACGCCTACGACATCCAGGGGCCGATGGCGGTGATCGCCGCCGCCGGAGGCATCGTCACCGACTGGAGCGGCGGCGCCGCGCATCATGGCGGCCGGGCCGTCGCGGCGGCCAACGAAGAGCTTCACGCCGAGGCCCTGGAGCTGCTGAACCCCTACGCCTGAGGTCCGCCAATGCCCGAACTTCTCATCCGCCGCGCCGGTCACATGCTGACGATGGACGACGACCGGAGAGAGTTGCGCCGCGCCGACGTCCTGATCCGCGACGGCGTGATCGCGGAGATCGGCGAGGGTCTGTCGACGACCGGCGAGGTCATCGCCGCCCAGGGCTGCGTGGTCACGCCGGGGCTGGTGAACACGCATCACCACCTTTACCAGACCCTGACGCGGGCGGTGCCGGGGGGGCAGGATGCGCTGCTCTTCGGCTGGCTCCGGACGCTCTATCCGATCTGGTCGCGCTTCGGCCCCGAAGAGATGCGCATCTCGGCCCTCGCGGGTCTGGCCGAGCTGGCACTGTCGGGCTGCAGCCTGTCCTCGGATCACCTCTATCTCTACCCCAACGGCGCGCGTCTGGACGACACGATCGAGGCGGCACAGGAAATCGGTTTGCGGTTTCATCCGACCCGCGGCGCCATGAGCATCGGCGAAAGCGCGGGCGGCCTGCCACCCGATGCGCTGGTCGAACGGGAAGAGGCGATTCTCGACGACTGCATCCGGGTGATCGACGCCTTCCACGACCCCTCGGCCGGGTCGATGATCCGGGTCGGCGTCGCCCCCTGTTCGCCCTTTTCCGTCAGCCGTGGCCTGATGCGCGACGCGGCGCTGCTGGCGCGGGACAAGGGCGTTATGATGCACACACACCTGGCCGAAAACGACGAGGACGTCGCCTATTCCCTGTCGCAGTTCGGGTGCCGGCCGGGCCGGTATGCCGAGGACCTCGGCTGGACGGGTCCGGACGTATGGCACGCGCATTGCGTCAAGCTCGACGGCGCGGAGATCGCGCTGTTCGCCCAAAGCCGGACCGGGGTGGCGCATTGCCCCTGTTCCAACTGCCGGCTCGGCTCGGGGATCGCCCCGGTCCGGTCGATGCGGGACGCCGGGGTGCCCGTGGGGCTGGGGGTCGATGGCTCGGCCTCGAACGACGCGGCGAACCTGGTGCTGGAGGCGCGACAGGCGATGCTGCTTCAGCGCGTCGGGAACGGCGCGGATGCGATGAGCGCGCGCGAGGCGCTGGAGCTTGCGACGCGGGGCGGCGCAGAGGTCCTCGGGCGGCCGGATTGCGGCCGGATCGAGGTGGGGGCCCGCGGCGACATCGCCATCTGGGACGTCTCGGGCATCGAAAGCGCGGGATCCTGGGATCCGGCGGCCCTTTTGCTGGCCGGACCGGTGAAGGCGCGCGACCTGCTGGTCGAGGGGCGCCAGGTGGTGCGCGACGGTCAGCTGGTCACGGTCGACCTGCCGCTGGTCGTGGAACAGGCGAACCGGCTGGCGCGGCGGCTGGCGGTCTGACCCGGGCGGGCATCACCCGGCCACCTTGCCGCCGATCCAGGTCGCGCGAACCGCACGGTCGTCGCCCATCATGATGGTCGCGAAGACTTCTTCCCAGGCGTCATCCGCCCGCTCCGCCCTCTGCTGGATGGCCGGGGTCGACCCGAGGTCGAGAACAACGAGATCGGCCTCCATCCCCGTGCGGATCGACCCGATCCGGTCGTCCATCCGAAGGGCCTGAGCCGAGCCCCGGGTGGCCAGCCAGAGCAGCTGGGCCGCATGGAGCGGCGTGCCCCGCAGCTGCCCGATCTCATAGGCCGCGGCCATGGTGCGCAGCATCGAGAAGGACGAGCCGCCGCCGGTATCCGTGGCAAGGCCGATGCGCTGCCCCTCGTCCGCAAGCCCGGCCATGTCGAACAGGCCCGAGCCGATGAAGGTGTTCGAGGTCGGGCAATGCACCAGCGCGGCGCCGGTTTCCTTCAGCCTGTCGCGCTCTCTGGCTTCCAGATGGATCGCATGACCGTAAAGGCCGTTCGGCCCGAGCAGGCCATGGCTTTCGTAGGTGTCGAGATAGTCGCGTGCCGAAGGATAGAGCGACTTGACCCAGTCAATTTCGTCCGTCTGCTCGGACAGATGCGTCTGCATCAGGCAGTCGGGATGTTCGGCCCAGAGGGCGCCCAGGGCCGACAGCTGATCGGGCGTGGAGGTCGGGGAAAAGCGGGGCGTGAGGGCATAGGACAACCGATCGCGCCCGTGCCATTTCTCCAGCAGGGCCTTGCTGTCGTCATAGGCGGATTGAGCGGTGTCCTTCAGTCCTTCCGGGGCGTTGCGGTCCATGCAGGTCTTGCCCGCCACGAGGCGCTGCCCCCGCGACTGCGCCTCGGACATGATCGCATCGACCGAGGCGGGATGGATCGTGCAGAAGGTGCAGATGGTCGTCGTGCCGTTCGCGGCCGTCAGGTCGAGGTAGCGCGCGGCGATTTCAGCGGCATAGTCGGCATCGCCAAAGCGCATCTCCTCGGGGAAGGTGTAGCTGTTCAGCCAGTCGATCAGGCGCTTGCCCCAGGAGGCGATGATCGCGGTCTGGGGATAGTGGGCGTGGGCATCGACGAAACCGGGGCAGATGAGATCGCGCCCGTAGGCGATTTCCGTGGCCGTCGGCCAGTCGCGCCGCAAGTCTCCGGCCGGCCCGGCGGCCGCGATCCGGCCCCGCTCCAGCACGACGCCCCAGTCATCCTCGATCCGCAGCGCCTCCTCTGCCGGCTCCCGGAAAGGATCGGACAGTGTGTTCAGGACTCGTCCCGTAAGAAGGGTGGGGTCGGGCATCGCAATCTCCGGTTCCGCGGTGCAGCGTACAGCGGCAGCAGGCCTCCGTAAACGGTCCTCCAAATGCCGCTCCGGCATTGTTTTCGCCGCGGATTGTCCTCTATGAAAAACACGGCGGTAGGAGCACGGCATGAACGAAGAGCCCGAAGAGGTCCTCGAAGCGGAACGTCCCGAAGAAGACAGCTATACGCTCGACCGTCGGACGATCACTGCGATCCTCTACGCGGTCGATACCGAGAACCGGGAGCAGTTGGTCGAGCTGATGGAGCCGCTGCACGCGGCCGATATCGCCGACCTTCTGGAGCAGATCAACGCCTACGATCGCGGACGGCTCGTCCGGCTCTACGACAAGGAGTTCGACGGCGACATCCTGTCCGAACTCGACGAGTCGCTGCGGCAGGAAATCATCGCGATCCTCAACCCGGACGTGCTGGCCGACGCGGTGCGCGACCTCGATTCGGACGATGTCGTCGACCTTGTGGAATATCTGGAAGGGCCGCAGCAGGAGGCGATTCTCGGCGCGCTCGAGGACAGCGACCGTGTCGCGGTGCAGCAGGCGCTTTCCTATCCCGAGGAATCGGCCGGCCGTCTGATGCAGCGCGAGGTCGTGGCGGTGCCCGAGTTCTGGAACGTCGGTCAGGCCATCGACTACATGCGCGAGAGGGAGGATCTGCCCGACCAGTTCTACCACGTCATCCTGACGGACCCGCGGTTCAAACCGGTCGGGCACGTGACGCTGGGCAGCCTCATGGCCAGCCCGCGCAGGACGCGGCTGAACGAGATCACGGAACCCAGTTTCCGGACCTTCAACGGCGCGGTGGACGAGGGCGACGTGGCCTACGCCTTTAACCAGTACCACCTGATCTCGGCGCCGGTGGTCGATGACGACGAGCGTCTGGTGGGCGTCATCACGATCGACGACGCGATGATCGTCCTCGACCAGGAGCATGACGAGGACATGCTGCGCCTCGCCGGGGTGAGCGAGGAAAGCACGCTGAGCGACCGGGTGATCGACACGACGCGGCGCCGGTTTCCCTGGCTCGCCGTGAACCTGGTGACGGCGATCCTGGCCTCGCTGGTGATCGCCCAGTTCGAAGAGACGATCGCCCAGTTCGTGGCGCTGGCAGTTCTGATGCCGATCGTCGCCTCGATGGGGGGCAACGCGGGGACACAGTCGCTGACCGTTGCCGTGCGCTCGATCGCGACGAAGGACCTGACCGGCGCGAACGTCTGGCGCGTGATCGGCCGGGAATGCGCCGTGGGCCTCGTGAACGGCGTCATCTTTGCGGTGGTCATGGGGATCGTCGGGCTGATCTGGTTCGGCACGCCCATGCTGGGCGTGGTGATCGCCGCGGCGATGGTCATCAACCTGGTGATCGCTGGGTTCGCGGGCACCGTGATCCCCGTGGCGCTCGACCGGATCGGGGTCGATCCGGCGCTGGCCTCGGGCGCCTTCGTGACCACCGTGACCGACATCGTCGGTTTCTTCGCCTTCCTCGGCCTCGCCGGGGTGATGCTGCTATGAGCATCGAGGCCGAAAAGGCGGCGGCCCGTCTCGCCGCCTTCGCCCGTCGCAAGGCGGCGCACGCGCTTGGCGGCGGCCGCGCCAGCGGCGTGCTGTCCGAAGTGCTCGCCGGGTATCGCGGCGCTCCGGTTTCCGGTTATCTGCCGATCCGGACCGAAATCGATCCGCTGCCGGCGATGTCCGAGGCGGCGGCGCACGGGCCTGTCGGAGTGCCCATCATCGTGCAAAAGGACGCGCCGCTTCTCTTCGCCGAGTGGGAGCCGGAGGCGGAGCTGGTCGAGGGGCCGTTCGGCGCGCGGATTCCCTCCGTGCAGCGCCCCATGGTGCCGCAGATCGTGATCGTCCCGCTGGTGGCGTTCGACCGGGCCGGCGGGCGCCTGGGGTATGGCGGCGGCTTCTACGACCGCACGCTCGAACGGTTGCGGGCCGAAGGGCCGGTGATGGCGCTCGGCTTCGCCTATGCGGCGCAGGAGACCGACGCGCTGCCCATCGAGCCGACGGATCAGCCGCTGGACATGATCGTGACGGAAAAGGGCGTGATCGAGTTCGGCGGGTAGCGGCCATGGACGGACCCGGCAAGCTGGGGTAAGAGGCGCGGCGACCCAGGCGAGGAGATCCGACATGTCCGCCCATGGCACCCCGATCCCGATGATGGCGGAACCTGCCGGACCGCTGACCGGCACCGCCGATGTGCCGGGCGACAAGTCGATCTCGCACCGGTCCCTGATCCTTGGCGCCCTCTCGGTCGGAGAAACCCGGATTTCCGGCCTGCTGGAAGGTCAGGACGTTCTGGACACGGCGAAGGCGATGCGCGCCTTCGGGGCCGAGATCACGGATCTGGGCGGCGGCGAATGGCGCGTCCACGGCGTCGGGGTCGGCGGTTTCGCCGAGCCCGAGACCGTCATCGATTGCGGCAACTCGGGCACCGGCGTGCGGCTGATCATGGGCGCCATGGCGACTTCGCCGGTCACCGCGACCTTCAGCGGGGACGCCAGCCTGAACAGGCGGCCCATGGCGCGGGTGACCGATCCGCTGGCGCTCTTCGGGGCGCAGGCGGTCGGGCGCGAGGGCGGGCGGTTGCCGATGACCATCATCGGCGCGCGCGACCCGGTGCCGGTCCGCTACGAGGTGCCGGTGCCCTCGGCGCAGGTGAAGTCGGCCGTCCTTCTGGCCGGCCTGAACGCGCCGGGCCGGACCGTGGTGATCGAGCGCGAGCCGACCCGCGACCATACCGAGCGGATGCTGGCGGGGTTCGGCGCCGAGATCACGACCGAAGTCACGGACGAGGGGCGGATCATCACCCTGACCGGTCAGCCCGAGCTGGAAGGGCAGACGATCACCGTGCCCCGCGACCCGTCCTCGGCGGCCTTTCCGGTCTGCGCGGCGCTGATCGTGCCGGGGTCGGACGTGCTGGTGCCCAACATCGGGCTCAACCCTACCCGCGCCGGACTGTTCGAGACCCTACGCGAGATGGGGGCCGACCTGAGCTACGAGAACCCGCGCGAGGAGGGGGGAGAGCCGGTGGCGGACCTGCGGGCCCGCTATTCGCCCGGGATGAAGGGCATCGCCGTGCCGCCTGAACGCGCGGCATCGATGATCGACGAATATCCGGTCCTGTCGGTGGTCGCCGCCTTCGCGGAGGGCCGGACGGAGATGCGCGGCGTCCGCGAGCTCCGGGTCAAGGAATCCGACCGGATCGACGCGATGGCCGTGGGGCTGCGGGCGAACGGGATCGAGGTGGAAGAGGGCGAGGACTGGTGGATCGTCACCGGCTGCGGCGCCGGCGGCGTGGCGGGCGGCGCGACCGTGGCCACGCATCTCGACCACCGGATCGCCATGTCGTTCCTGTGTCTCGGCATGGCGGCGCAATCGCCCGTGCATCTGGACGATGGCCAGCCGATCGCGACCTCGTTCCCGGTCTTCGAGCCGCTTATGACGGCGCTCGGGGCGCGGATCGTCCGGACCGAGCGGCCGTAGCCGCCGCACCTCGCCCAAGGCTGGTCATCGACCGGGAAGAATGGCATCAAGGGCGTCCCATCAATTCCGAGGCCGGGATGAGACTCACCATTGCGATAGACGGACCCGCGGCGGCCGGCAAGGGCACCCTCTCGCGTGCGCTGGCGGCGGCCTTTGGCCTGGCGCATCTCGACACCGGGCTGATCTACCGGGCGACGGGACGGCGGACGCTCGACGGCACCGCGGCGATCGAGGCGGCGCGGACACTGACCGCGACGGATCTCGAGGCCGCCGACCTTCGCACGCCCGAGGTGGCGCGCGCGGCCAGCGTGGTCGCCGCCATCCCCGAGGTGCGGGCGGCGCTGGTGGACTTTCAGCGGGCCTTCGCCCGCCGCCAGGGCGGCGCGGTGCTGGACGGGCGCGACATCGGCACGATCATCTGCCCCGATGCGGAGGTGAAGTTCTTCGTGACCGCGTCGGATGCCGTCCGCGCCGAGCGGCGCTACCGCGAGTTGGTCGCGACCGGCCACGATGTGACGCGCGAGGCCGTGCTGGCCGATCTGCGCGAGCGGGACGCCCGGGACAGCGCCCGCGCCTCGGCGCCGATGAAGCCGGCCGAGGATGCGGTGACGCTCGATACGTCGGGCATGGATATCGGCGCAGCGGTGGCGGCGGCGGTCCAGATGGTAACCGAGAAGACCGGTCGCCATCCGGTCACATGATCCGCTGAAATTCCGACAATCCGAGCGAAGTCATTGTTGCGTCAGGCAGGTTCCATTATCCTGCCATTGTTCCCGGAGAAGGTGGCCGAAAGAGCCGGAACCCGGTGCGGGCAGCAAGGGCAGATGCCATGGAACAGGCCGAGCAACTCCAGCCAGCGGGCGAACACCGCGTCGTTCTGGTGTGCGACCTCGACCGCACGCTGATCCGGACCGAGATCCTTGACGAAACCTTCTGGGCCGCGCTCGCAGCGGGCTGGTCGGCGCCGCTGGCGGCGGCGCGCGCGCTGCTGCGGGGGCGGGCGGCGCTCAAGCGCGAACTGGCCCGGCGCGGCGCGGTGGATGTGGTCACGCTGCCCTATCGGCCCGAGATCGTGGCGCGTCTGCGCGAATGGCGCACCCGAGGCGGGCGCACCGCGCTCGTGACCTCGGCGGATCAGGCCGTGGCCGATCAGGTGGCCGATCACCTCGGCGTGTTCGACGAGGCGCATGGTTCGGACGGGCGGCGGAACCTGCGGTCGCAGACCAAGGCGGATTTCCTGATCGACCGTTTCGGACGGGGCGGGTTCGACTATATCGGCAGCGTTGCGAGCGATGCGCCGATCTGGGCCGCCGCCGACAGGGCGGTGACGATCGGTCTGGACCGATCCGGCCGGGATCAGGCGCCGCAGGGGGCCGAACATCTGCAGGCCGAGCCGCAGGATACCCCGGGGGCCATGGTGGCGGCGCTACGTCCGCATCAGTGGCTCAAGAACCTTCTGATTTTTCTGCCGCTGCTGGCGGCGCACCGGACTGATGCGGGCGCACTGGGCCAGGCCGTGGTGGCATTCCTGGCCTTCAGCCTCGTCGCGTCGAGCGTCTATGTCCTGAACGATCTTCTCGATCTTCCCTCGGACCGGGCGCATCCGCGCAAGCGCGTGCGGCCCTTCGCCTCGGGCCGGCTGGCGCTGCGGAACGGGCTGTGGATGGCGCCGGGGCTGATGGCGGCCGGGCTTCTGCTCGGCCTGTCGTTGGGGCCCACGTTTCTGGCCATTCTCGCGGTGTATCTCGGGCTGACCTCGGCCTATTCGATGCGCCTGAAGCGGGTGCCGGTGGTGGATATCTGCACGCTGGCCGGGCTTTATACGCTGCGCATCGCGGCCGGGGCGGCGGCGACCGGAATCCCGCTATCGGTCTGGCTGATGGCCTTCTCGATGTTCTTCTTCTTCTCGCTCGCCGCGGTCAAACGGCAGGCGGAGCTTGTCGATTCCGTGTCGGCGGGGCGGGCGCTGAACACACGGCGGGGCTATCAGGCCGAGGATCTTCCGCTGGTTGCCATGATGGCGGTCGGCTCCGGCTATGTCTCGGTCCTCGTGATGGCGCTCTACGTCAGTTCGCCCGATGTCACGGCGCTCTATACCGCCCCCGAGATCCTGTTCGGCATCTGTGCCGTGCTGCTTTTCTGGATCAGCCGCATCGTCCTGATCACGCATCGCGGCCGCATGCACGATGATCCGGTGGTTTTCGCGGCGCGCGATCCGGTCAGCCTGGGGGCCTTCGGCGCGGTCTGCCTGCTGGTCGTGCTGGGGGCGCGGGTGTGAGCCTCTCCGGCCTCGTCCTGCGGTACGCGGCTTTCGCGGTGATCGCCACGATCGTCAACCTTGCCGTGCAGCGCGGCGTCCTGGGCATGGCCTTCGGCCTGCCGGAGGCGCTGGTCGCGGGGACGGGGGCGGGGCTGGTGGTCAAGTATCTTCTCGACAAGGCGTGGATCTTCGGGGACCGCAGCCGGGGCCTTGCGGCACATGGCAAGCGGTTCACGCTCTACACGCTGATGGGTGGTGCGACGACGATGATCTTCTGGGGGACCGAAACGATCGCCTGGCTCGCCTGGCAGACCGAAGCCGCGCGCGAGGCCGGGGCCGTGCTGGGGCTGAGCATCGGCTATCTCGTCAAGTACCGGCTGGACCGGCGCTTCGTCTTCGCCGACCCGGTGGCGGCGTGATGGCCGATCTGTCCGGGTGGGGCCGGTATCCGCGGGTCGAGGGCAGGCTGCTTCGGCCACGCGGCGCGGCAGAGGTGCGGGCGGCTCTTGCCGAAGGTCCCGTCATCGCGCGGGGCAACGGCCGCAGCTATGGCGACAGCGCGGCGCAGCCCGCCGGCACGCTGGACATGCGTGGCATGGCGCACATGCTGGATTTCGACGGTCGGACCGGTGTGCTGACGGCCGAGGCCGGTGTCATGCTCGAGGACGTGATCGCGACCTTCCTGCCCCGGGGCTGGTTTCCCGCCGTCACGCCGGGGACGAAGCTTGTCACGCTTGGCGGGATGATCGCCGCGGATGTGCATGGCAAGAACCATCGCCGCGACGGGTCCTTCGGGCGGCATGTCGATTGGGTCGAGGTGCTGGGGCCGGATGGCGTTGTCCGGCGGGCTTCTTGCTCGGAAAACTCCGAGCTTTTCGGCCGGACGCTGGGCGGGATGGGTCTGACGGGCGTCATCCTGCGCTGCGCGATCCGGCTGATGCGCGTCGAAAGCGGCTGGATCCGCCAGGACATGCGGGTGGCGCCGGATCTCGACGCCGCAATGGAGATTTTCGAAACGGCCGAGAGCCGGTATGCCGTGGCGTGGTTCGACTGCCTGGGGCAGGGGGCCGATCTGGGTCGCTCGCTGGTGATGCTTGGCGACCATGCGGATGTGGCGGACCTGCCGGCGGCGCGGCGGGCCGCACCTTTCGTCACGCCCCGCCGCCGTCGCAAGCGCGTTCCCGTCGATGCCCCGGCGATCGCCCTGAACCGTCATACGCTGCGGGCGTTCAACAGCCTCTATTTCCGCGTGAACGCCCGCAAGGCGGGCCCTTCGCTGGTGGACTGGGACAGCTATTTCTACCCGCTCGATGCTATTCTCGACTGGAACCGGATCTACGGACGGCGGGGATTTGCGCAATATCAGGTGGTCCTGCCTCTGGAGGCTTCCCGCGGGGGGCTGGCGGCATTGCTCCGGACCATCGCAACCTCGGGCCGCGGCTCGTTTCTGGCGGTTCTGAAGCGACTGGGTCCGCAGGAAAGCGCGTTTTCCTTCCCGATGGAGGGCTACACCCTGGCGCTGGACTTCCCGGTCGATCCGGCGGTTCTCTCCCTGCTCGACAGGCTGGACGACATCACGCTCGCCCATGGCGGGCGGCACTATCTTGCCAAGGACAGCCGTCTCTCGCGTGAGGCGCTGCGGAAGGCCGATCCGCGCGCGGCGGCCTTTGCGGCGCACCGGAGAGAGGCGGGGCTGGCAGGCAGGTTCGCTTCCGCACAATCGGAAAGGCTCGGACTGTGACGCAGAAGGTGACCATCCTTGGGGCGCGCTCGGACATCGCGATGGCCTGCGCCCACGCGTTCGGGCAGGCGGGTCATGCGCTGACGCTGGCGGCGCGGGACGTCGGGACGCTGGGGGACGCGGCGCGGGACCTGGAGATACGGTACGGCGGCACGGTCGCGCTGCGGGAGTTCGATGCGCTCGCCATCGACGACCACGCGGCCTTCGCTGCCGATGACGTCCTGCCCGACGTGGTGATCTGTGCCGTGGGTCTGCTGGGCGATCAGAAAGCCGACGAAGCCGATTCGGCCGCCACGCGCGACGTGCTGCGTGCGAATTTCGAAGGGCCGGCGATCCTGCTCAATGCCTACGCCGCCCTGATGGAGGCGCGCGGGTCCGGCACCATTGTTGGCATATCCTCGGTCGCCGGAGACCGGGGGCGGGCGACGAATTACATCTACGGGTCCGCCAAGGCGGGGTTCACCGCCTTCCTGTCGGGTTTGCGCAACCGGCTGGCGCGCAAAGGGGTCCACGTGGTCACGGTGAAACCCGGTTTCGTGGCGACCCGGATGACGCAACATCTCGACCTTCCCGGGGCGCTCACGGCGGAACCGGCGGAAGTCGGCCATGCCGTTCTGAAGGCCGTTGTAAAGGGGCGGGATGTGATCTACGTGCGAGCCGTCTGGCGGATCATCATGGGACTCATTCGCAACATTCCGGAACGCGTCTTCAAGAAACTCTCGATCTGATGCCGCTTCCGGGCGCATCATCGAAGCGAGGAGACGACGCCCGGACGGGACAAACAAGAACGTCGACCGAGCAGGTAAGAAATGGCAGATCAGAACACAGCCACCCACACCGTCAATGACCGCCCCGTATCACCCGGCCCGACCCCTCCGGCCCCGGACTGGCGACAGCTTGATTTCGCTGTCGACTGTCTGTGCCTGAGGTCCGGATCGGTGCCGGTTCCCAAGTCGGACTGAGGCCGACGGGGGTCCAACGGGGGGCCGGGATGGCCCCGATCCGCGCTGGCGGTTAGCGATCACATTTCGTGTAACACGTTGATAGAAAACCCGGTTCTCTGTCTGGAAACGGTGTGTGCGGAATTCCTTACTCAGCGGCAAGCCGGAACTGGTGTACCCTCAAGGCGTTGATATTCAATACAACGCCATTGAGGAGGATATTTTATGACCTTCATGTTTGATGCTTCCCGCACCAGGAACGAGAGTGCCACGGACGCCGACGACCGCAAGGCGGCGGCAGAGGAGAAGTGGCGCAGCTTCGATTTCGGCATGGATTGCCTGATTCCGGCCGAAGACTATGCCCTGCCGAAGGATTTCGACCGAACGACGCGGGACTGAGGGACCGGCCGGCGGTGACGCGGGGCCAGCCGGCCTCGCGAAACAGGCGTTCAGATCGGCGCAAATCGGGGCGGCAGAGCGCACGCGTTCCGTGCCGCCGATGACATCGATAATGCCTTTTCAAGCTTGATTTGTTGGCCTGACGGGGGTATTTGCCCTCCGTCGACAAGGCGCAAAGCCGCAAAGAGGGAGCGAGCAGGGTCGGAAAAGCACCGGCCCTTTCTCATTTGCGGCGGCTCGAATGACCAACCCCAAGACCGGCGGAGACAACCGCACGGCCAGCATAAACCCAGTAAAGGAAACCGAAAGCCACATGGCTCAGAACACATCCATGGAGGAATTCGAAGCCCTCCTGAACGAAAGCTTCGAAATGGACACGCCCCAAGAGGGGTCGGTCGTCAAAGGCAAGGTCATCGCGATCGAAGCGGGACAAGCCATCGTCGACGTCGGCTACAAGATGGAAGGCCGCGTCGATCTCAAGGAATTCGCAAATCCCGGAGAGACCCCCGAGATCACCGTCGGTGACGAGGTCGAGGTCTATCTGCGCGCCGCCGAGAACGCCCGGGGCGAAGCCGTCGTCTCGCGCGAGATGGCCCGCCGCGAGGAAGCCTGGGACCGTCTGGAAAAAGCCTATGCCGACGACGCCCGCGTCGAGGGCGCGATCTTCGGCCGGGTCAAGGGCGGCTTCACCGTCGATCTCGGCGGTGCCGTGGCCTTCCTGCCCGGCTCGCAGGTCGATGTGCGCCCGGTGCGCGACGCCGGCCCGCTGATGGGACTGAAGCAGCCCTTCCAGATCCTCAAGATGGACCGCCGCCGCGGCAATATCGTGGTCTCGCGCCGCGCCATCCTGGAAGAGAGCCGTGCCGAACAGCGTGCCGAAGTCATCGCCAACCTCGAAGAGGGGCAGGCGGTTGACGGCGTGGTCAAGAACATCACCGAATACGGCGCCTTCGTCGATCTCGGCGGTGTCGACGGCCTGCTGCACGTCACCGACATGGCCTGGCGCCGGGTCAACCACCCCTCCGAGATCCTGTCGATCGGCGAGACCGTCAAGGTCCAGGTCATCAAGATCAACAAGGAAACGCACCGCATCAGCCTCGGCATGAAGCAGCTGCAGGAAGATCCGTGGGATCTGGTGGCCGCCAAGTACCCGCTCAGCTCGGTGCATCAGGGCCGCGTGACCAACATCACCGACTACGGCGCATTCGTCGAACTCGAGCCGGGCGTCGAAGGGCTGGTCCACGTCTCCGAGATGTCCTGGACCAAGAAGAACGTGCATCCCGGCAAGATCGTCTCCACCTCTCAGGAGGTCGAGGTCATGGTGCTGGAGATCGACGGTGCCAAGCGCCGCGTGTCCCTCGGTCTCAAGCAGACCCAGCGGAACCCGTGGGAAGTGTTTGCCGAAACGCATCCCGAGGGCACCGTTGTCGAGGGCGAGGTCAAGAACATCACCGAGTTCGGTCTGTTCGTTGGGCTCGACGGCGACATCGACGGCATGGTCCACCTCTCCGACCTCAGCTGGGACGAGCGGGGCGAGGATGCCATCCAGAGCTACCGCAAGGGCGACATGGTCCAGGCGGTTGTGTCCGAAGTCGACACCGAGAAAGAGCGCATCTCGCTCTCGATCAAGAACGTTGGCGGGGACAAGTTCGCCGAAGCCGTCGGCGGCGTGAAGCGCGGCTCGATCATCACGGTCGAAGTGACCGCGATCGAGGACGGCGGCATCGAGGTGGAATACGAAGGCATGAAATCCTTCATCCGCCGCTCGGATCTGTCGCGCGACCGTTCCGAACAGCGCCCCGAGCGGTTCTCGGTCGGCGACAAGGTCGATGTCCGCGTCACCAATGTGGACAGCAAGTCCCGCCGCCTCGGTCTTTCGATCAAGGCGCGCGAGATCGCGGAAGAAAAGGAAGCCGTGGAACAGTACGGTTCCTCCGACTCCGGCGCATCGCTTGGCGACATCCTCGGCGCGGCTCTCAAGAGCAACGAGTGATCCCGGCGACGCTGTCGCACTGATCTTTGGGAAGGCGGTCCGCTTGGGGCCGCCTTTCTCTTTTCCGGGGGTCCTCTCGCCCTTCGCGCCCGAACCAAGGGGGAAACATCCCTGCGCCGAGGCGGAGTTCACCCTCCGAATCGTGGGGATACGCCGCAGCGCAGCGTCTTGTCGAATGACCCGGACGGGCTGCCGGCAGGCGCCCAGATACGCCTCATCTCGCCGCAAAACCCCGATTTTCCATGAAAATTCCTGCCGATGCCGCCGAGGACTCTGTTTCGACCCATCACGAAACCTCCTATAGTCGTGATCAGTCTGATTGCCGAACATTCCGACTCTGGGGAGAAGCCGCCAATGATCCGTTCTGAACTCATTCAGAAAATCGCCGACGAAAACCCGCATCTCTATCAGCGGGACGTCGAAAAGATCGTGAACGTCATCTTCGACGAGATCATCGAGGCGATGGCGCGGGGCGACCGGGTCGAACTGCGCGGTTTCGGCGCCTTTTCGGTAAAGAAAAGGGATGCGAGAACGGGACGGAACCCACGGACCGGCGAAGCGGTTGAAGTAGAAGAAAAGCACGTGCCCTTTTTCAAGACCGGAAAGCTGCTGCGCGATCGTCTAAACGGACAGGCCTGACATGAAATACATCCGCTACCTGTTTCTCGCCTGCCTCGGCCTTACCCTGATCGCCGTGGCTCTGGCGAACCGCAACATCGTCGAGCTGCAGCTGCTGCCCGAGGGGCTGGCGCGCATCGTCGGCCTCAACCCCTCGACGTCGCTTCCCCTCTTCGTGATCATCTTCTTCGGCGTCGTTGCCGGTCTGCTGATCGGTTTCGTCTGGGAATGGCTGCGCGAGCACAAGCATCGGGCGGAAGTGAACCGGAAGGCGAAAGAGGTCGGCAAACTCGAGCGCGAGGTCAGGAAGCTCAAGGGCGAAAAGCACCAGGGCAAGGACGAGGTCCTGGCCCTTCTGGACTGACCGGCCGACAAGGCGTAGGTCAGCTGCATGGATACCCGTGTGAAAATCTGCGGCCTGAGCCGTCCCGAAGACGTCGCCGCGGCCGCCCGGGCGGGTGCGGTCTATGGCGGCTTCGTGTTCTTTCCGAAGTCTCCGCGGCATGTGAGCGTCGAATCCGCGAGAGAGCTGGCAATCGCCGCGCCCCCCGGTCTGGCCAAGGTGGCGCTGATCGTCGATGCGGATGACGATCTGATCGACCGGATCACCGCCACGGTCCCCCTGGACATGCTGCAGCTACACGGAACGGAGAGTCCGGATCGCGTCGCCGAGGTGCGGGCGCGGACGGGATTGCCGGTCATGAAGGCGGTCGGGCTGTCCGAAGCGGCGGATCTGGCGGCGATCGACCTTTATTCCGAGGTGGCGGACCAGCTCCTGATCGACGCCAAGCCCCCGAAGGAGGCGAGTATCCCCGGCGGCAACGGTCTGGCCTTCGACTGGAGATTGTTGCAGCAGCGGAAATACTGGAGCCGGCCCTGGATGCTGGCGGGCGGTCTGACCCCCGACAATGTCGCCGAGGCGATTCGGCTGACCGGGGCCCGGCAGGTGGATGTATCTTCGGGGGTCGAGGCGGGTCGGGGGATCAAGGATCCGGAGAGGATCGCGGGTTTTGTCGCCGCCGCGCGGGGTCAGGACAGGGTAACGGGCTGAACCCACCATCCCGGGCGGGCGAGGCGGCGGGTCATGGCTTCGGCTGCGGCGCGTGTGTCCGTCAGGGCGAAACAGGTCGCGCCCGATCCCGACATCCGGGCCAGCACGCACTCCGGATCGGCTTTGAGGGTGGTCAGCACCTCGGCGATGACCGGGGCCAGTCGGATCGCCGGCTGTTCGAGGTCGTTGCGCATCGCGGCCAGCCAGGCGGCCAGGTTGTCCGCCGTGGTCCAGACGGGCAACGTCCGGGGCATCGCCGGGTTCTCCTTGCGGGTCAGATGCGCGAAGACACGGGGCGTCGGCACCTCGACGCCCGGGTTCACCAGGACGGCGTGCAGGGCCGGCAGTGCGGGCAGGGGGATGACGTCTTCGCCCAGCCCCTGCATCCGGGCCGCGCGCGAGGTCAGGCAGACGGGCACATCCGCCCCCAGTCTATGGCTGTCATTGGGAAGCGGGCGACCGGAAAGGCGGTGAATCCCCCGCAGCACGGCCGCGGCATCGGCCGATCCCCCCCCGATCCCCGCGGCGGAGGGCAGGTGCTTTTGAAGATCGATATGGACGGGCCAATCCATCAGAGCGGCCGCCCGCACCGCCAGGTTTCCGGCATCCGCGGGGACGCCCTGCGCACGCGGGCCCGAGACCCTCAGGCTGCTCTGCTCGGCACGTCGGATTTCCAGACGGTCCCCGAAATCGGCAAAGACGACGAGCGAATCCAGCAGGTGGTAGCCGTCGGGCCTCTGCCCCGTCACATGCAGCGTCAGGTTGATCTTGGCCGGCGCGATTTCTCGCACCGGCTCATTCTCCGTCATGGATCAGCCGCCGTTGGTACTTTCGTGGGCCACCTTCAGCGGCTCCGCGCCCTCTTCGGCCAGCACGGCGTCGAGACCGACCTTGAGCTTGCGGCGAATGCGCTCCGCGTCGTCGGTGTCCGGCGCGAAGGAGAGGGCCCGGCTCCACTGGAACTCGGCCTCGAGATAGCGCCCGACGGCCCAGTAGACGTCGCCCAGATGATCTGTGACGACCGGATCCACCGGCATCAGCTCGGCGGCACGTTCCATGTGCCCGACGGCATCGTCGTAGCGCCCGAGGCGGTAAAGCGCCCAGCCCAGGCTGTCGAGGATGTACCCGCTGTCCGGCCGCGCTTTGGCGGCGCGCTCGATCATCGACAGGGCCTCTGCCAGCTTCTGCTGCTTTTCCACCAGCGAATACCCCAGGTAGTTGAGAACACGGGGATGTTCGGGATTGAGCTTCAGCGCGGCGCGGAAATCGGACTCGGCCTCGGGCCAGTGGTTCAGCCGTTCGTGGCTGATCCCGCGGGCATAGAGGACGAACCACTGGCTGCGGTCGTCGGCCTCGTAGAGCGACAGGGCGGTGTCATAGGCCTGAACCGCATCGAGATACCGGCTCATTCCGCGCAGGAGGTCTCCGCGCGTGGTATGCACGATCGGCATGTCGCCATGGGATTCCGAAAGCTGTTCCAGGACCTCGAGGGCGGCGTCGGTGCGGCCCGATTTGCGCAGGGCTGCGGCGCGGCCCAGTTCGGCGGCGTGGAAGGCCGGATTCTCTCGGGGGACCTGGCGGTAGGCGCGCGTCGCCAGGGCCGGACGACCCATATCCTCGAGCAGCTCCGCCGAAAGCAGGATCGCGTCGATGTGATCCTTGCGCAGCGCTTCGGCCACGCGCGAATAGATCAGGGTGTAGTCGTCGGTGGCCTCGCCGCGCAGGGCCGCGGCGACGGAATAGAAAATCTCGGCCACGCCGTCGGTGATCTCGGTGACATGGGTGAAAGGCAGGGTTTCGCCCCGGGTCAGACCGTCGCGCATCTCGGCCAGGCCGGGGTCGAGGTCGCGACCGAACAGGCGGTCGAGCAACGCGAGGGCATCGGCATTGCGGTCGAGCTGGCTGAGCACCTCGATCCGCGCGATGGCCCCCCGCCGGGTCATCTGGAGCGGCCCGCCTTCCTCATTGGCGTAGATTGCCTCCGAGGCTTCGAAATCGCCCACCATCGCGAGCGCCAGCGCCTTGTGATAGAGCGCGAAGCCGCGCAGCCCCTTGGTCTCGGCCACCGTGTCGAAGGCGTCGAGCGCGGCGGACATGTCGCCCGCCCCGAGGCGCGCCCAGGCGGCCATCAGGCCATCGACGAGCGGTCCGACGCCGCGATCCTCGGCGACACGATCCAGAACGGCCTGATGCGCGCCGGTCTTGAATTCATGCGCGGCAAGGATGGCGCGCGCGATCTGGCTCTGGATGCCGGCGTCTTCCATCCGCTCGGCCACGGAGACGGCGCGGGGCAGGTCCCCGGCCGAAAGCTGCGACAGGGCGGCGCCCTCGAGAAGCTGGGGATTGCGGGGATCCTCGCCGAGCGCGCGGATGTAGTAGTACACCGCCGCATCGAAATCTCCGGCCATCCGGGCCTGACGCGCCGCGAGATAATCGCCGGAGTTGCCCGCCTGCGCCGGTCCGGTCATCGCGGTCATAACCGCTGCCGCCACTGCCATGGCGGGCCAGAATCGTGCCTTTGTCATACCATCCCTCGCCTGTCTTAGGGTTCTCACAGACTACGGGATGCGCCTGCCACAACGCAATGCGGGGGAGCTTGGGCCCCCCCGCATTTCGCGAATTGTGATCTTCACATGACAGTGTTGTCAGAGGATCGCTCACATATTGGGATAATTCGGCCCGTCGCCGCCCTGGGGCGTGGTCCACACGATGTTCTGCGGCGGATCCTTGATGTCGCAGGTCTTGCAGTGGACGCAGTTCTGGAAGTTGATCACGAAGCGCGGCTTCTCGCCCTCTTCCTGCACGAACTCGTAAACACCGGCCGGGCAGTAGCGGGCCGAGGGGCCGGCGTATTTGGGCAGGTTGTCCAGAACGGGGACGTTCGGGTCCTTGAGTTTGAGATGCGCCGGCTGGTTCTCTTCGTGGTTCGTCATCGAGAAGGAGACGTTGGTCAGCCGGTCGAAGCTGAGCTTGCCGTCGGGCTTGGGGTACTCGATCGGGGTGTGATTCTCGGCGATCTCGGTCGCTTTCGCATCCGACTTGCCATGCTTGAGCGTGCCCAGCAGGGAAAAGCCCAGGGTGTTGGTCCACATGTCGAAGCCGCCGACCGTCAGGGATGCGGCGAGGCCGTACTTGGACCAGAGCGGCTTGACGTTGCGCACCTTCTTGAGGTCCTTGCCGATGGCGCCCGTCCGGACCTCCTCCTCGTAGTCGTGCAGCTCGTCCCGCGACCGCCCGGCCTTGATCGCCTTGTGCGCCGCTTCGGCGGCGGCCTTGCCCGACAGCATGGCGTTGTGGTTGCCCTTGATCCGCGGCACGTTGACCATCCCGACCGAACATCCAAGCAGGGCGACGCCCGGGGCGACCATCTGCGGCATCGACTGGTACCCGCCCTCCGAGATCGCGCGCGCGCCATAGGCGACCCGCTTGCCGCCCTCGAGCAGCTCGGCCACGATCGGGTGGTGCTTGAAGCGTTGGAATTCCATGTAGGGGAAGACGTAGGGATTCTTGTAGTTCAGGTGGACGACGAAGCCGATCAGCACCTGATTGTTTTCGAAGTGATAGATGAACGACCCGCCGCCGGCGTTGGAGCCGAGCGGCCAGCCCATGGTGTGGGTCACCGTCCCCTCCTTGTGCTTGGCGGGGTCGATCTCCCAGATCTCCTTCATGCCGAGGCCGTATTTCTGCGGCTCCTTGCCATCGGAGAGGCCGTATTTCTCGATCACCTGCTTCGAGAGGGACCCGCGCACGCCTTCGCCCAGGAAGACGTATTTGCCATGCAGTTCCATGCCGGGCTCATAGCCCGGGCCTTCGGTGCCGTCGGGGTTCCTGCCGAATTCGCCTGCGACCACGCCCTTGACGGTGCCGTTCTCGCCGTAGACGATTTCCGAACAGGCCATGCCGGGGAAAATCTCGACGCCCAGTTCCTCGGCCTGTTCCGCCATCCAGCGGCAGACGTTCCCCATCGAGACGATGTAGTTGCCGTGGTTGGTCATCAGCGGCGGCATGGGGAAATTGGGCACCCGCAGACTTCCCGCTTCGCCCAGGATAAGGAAATTGTCGTCCTTGACCGGCACGTTCAGAGGCGCGCCCTTTTCCTTCCAGTCGGGTATCAGGGCCGACAGCCCGCAGGGGTCCAGTACGGCACCCGACAGGATATGCGCCCCGACCTCGGACCCCTTTTCCAGCACGACGACCTCGAGATCGGCGTCGAGCTGTTTCAGACGGATGGCGGCGCTCAGGCCAGCGGGACCGGCGCCCACGATGACAACGTCGTATTCCATCGTCTCGCGCTGAACTTCGGACATGGTGTTTCCTCTCCCCCCGGGGGTCGTTTGCGAAATAAAGTTTCGCAGTGATTATCGTGCGGCGGTGCGGCGGGTCAATCGCGACAGGGCGTCAAAACCCGCACGGGGCCATAAGTCATGGCTTTTCCGCCGGCTCCGGCGCATCTCCCATAAGGTAACGCGGCCCCGGTCCGCGTCGAGCCGCCCTGTCCCCGGCTTTCCACCGGACCGCGGGCATGATGAACCAGCCGGCCGTCTTGCGGGACGAGGGTATCGGGCCGTCAAGAACACAGAGGGCGCCGGGCCGGATCCGGGCCGGGCCGCAACACGACCACGGGCCGGGCCGCCGTTTCGATTTCGACGATCACGACAGTATCGAGTGGGAAGTGGCCTCTTGCCAGCGGTGACCGGCATTTCTCTTGCATTTGCCCGCCCGATTGGGTGAGGTACCGTGAACTGAACGTTTTGCGAAGGGGCCTTGGTGCAAGGCCCCTTCGCTATTGCCGTGGAGGACCCGATGGAAAAGATCCCGATGACCCGCGCCGGTTTCACCGCACTCGAGGCCGAGCTGAAGCACCTCAAGAGCGTCGAGCGGCCGGCCATCATCAAGGCCATCGCCGAGGCGCGTGAGCTGGGCGATCTGTCGGAGAACGCCGAGTATCACTCGGCCCGGGAAAAGCAGTCTTTCATCGAGGGCCGTATCAAGGAACTCGAGGGCGTGATCTCGCTCGCCGATGTGATCGATCCCAAGACCCTCTCGGGGGCGGTGAAATTCGGCGCCAAGGTCACGGTCGTCGACGAGGATACGGACGAGGAAAAGACGTGGCAGATCGTCGGCGAATACGAGGCCGACATCGAAAAGGGCCTCTTGAACGTCAAATCCCCGATCGCGCGGGCTCTCATCGGCAAGGAAGAGGGCGATTCGGTCGAGGTGCGCACGCCGGGCGGCGACCGGTCCTATGAGATTCTTAAGATCGAATATAGTTGAATGGGGCCAAGCCGAATCTCTCAGCGGACCCGTCGATGATCGACAAGACCGACACGCAGCCGACACCGGTCGGCGTCTACGACAGGCAGGCCGAGGACCGGCTGAGTCCGGCCGAGGTCATCGCGCTGGTGCTGTCGGTCCTCTGGCTGGCGGGCGCCGGCGCCTTCTTCTTCGTCATGAGAAACGCTCCGGCGGAGGCGACCGGCTATGATCCGCTGACCTTCGTCATGGTCCTGCTGGGCGTCTTCCTGCCCGTGGGCATGTTCTGGGTCGCGGCCTCCGCCACCCGGTCGACCCGCGTGATCCGGCAGGAGAGCCGGCGCATCCAGGCCGCGATAGAGGCGATCCGCGACAGTCACCTTGCCGATGCACAGGGCGGAGAGGGCGGCGGCGACAGCATCACCCGCAAGCTGGACGAGATCGCGGCGGCGCAGCGCAAGACCGAGACCGCGCTGGCCACCTTCCATACCACCCGCACCATCGCGGCGGCGCAGACCGGGCCGGACGATCCCCCGGCGGTCGAGGAAGAGGAGCAGGCCGACCTGCCACTCGACACGGTCGAGGAGGTGGCGACGGCGCCGTTGCCCCGCACGACCTTCATCCGCGCGCTGAACTTTCCCGAAACGGCCGAGGACGAGGTCGGGTTCGCAGCCCTGCGCCAGGTGCTCAAGGACCGGCCGACCGCGAACCTCATCCAGGCGGCGCAGGACGTGCTGACACTGCTCAGCCAGGACGGCATATTCATGGACGACCTGCGACCCGACATGGCGCGGCCGGAAATCTGGCGGCGTTTCGCGCAGGGGGAACGCGGGCGTGTGGTTGCGGCGCTCGGCGGTATCCGGGACAGATCGTCGCTGGCGCTGACCGCCGGCCGCATGCGTCAGGATCCGGTGTTCCGCGACGCGGCGCATCACTTCCTCCGCCGGTTCGACCAGATGTTCGTCGCCTTCGAAGAAACGGCCACCGATCAGGAGATCACCGCCCTGTCAGAAACGCGCACCTCGCGCGCCTTCATGCTGCTGGGTCGTGTCGCCGGGATTTTCAATTAGACAGGCGGCTGTCCGGCGGTCAGATACCGTTCGGCCCGGGCAAGATCGTCCGGCGTATTGACGTTGAAGAACGGGTCGGGATCGGTCGCGGGAAAATCCGCCGCGGTGGCCGCGACGGTGTCGGTCCAGTCGCGGACCTTCCGGGTTCCTGCGGCCAGGGTATCGGCCAGCCTGTCGCGCAGTGCCACAGGCCACAGCGCACAGACCGGATGCACGCGACCGCCGCTTTGCGCAAGGGCGGGGCGGGGGCCGGTTTCTTCTAGGGCCAGCAGCAATTTCGGGACCAGGTCGCCCGGCAGAAAGGGCGCGTCCGCCGATACGGTGAGCACCCTGTCGTCGCCGCGCTCCGCCGCCCAGTGCATCGCCGCCAGGATCCCGGCCAGGGGTCCCGGCCGGTCCGGCACGGGGTCCGGCAGCACGGGAAGGCCGAAGCGCGCGAACCGGGCCGGCGGTCCGTTGGCATTGATCGCAAGGTCTTCGCATTGCGGCGCCAGCCTGTGGATGACATGCGCCACCAGCGGGCGCCCGCCGAGGAGGGCCAAGGATTTCTCTCCGCGTTCCATGCGACGCGACAGCCCTCCGGCCAGGATGACCCCGGGCGGCGCGATCACGAAGCCCGGCCCCGCCGCGCGCGGCGGGCAAAGGCGTGTTTGCCGGGGTGGCATGGTTGCATCGCGTTGCCGCTCGTCCTAGTGCTGTCGCGTCCTTGCATACGAGAATTTTCCGATGTCCTCCACACCTTCCTCGGCCTACTGGCGCGGGGTCCGCGACGGCCTGCCGTTCCTGCTGGTCATCGGGCCGTTTTCGCTCCTGTTCGGGGTCGTCGCGACCGAAGCCGGCCTCAACGTGCTCGAGGCGTTGGCGTTTTCCGTCGTCGTCATCGCCGGGGCCGCGCAGTTCGCCGCGCTGCAACTGCTGCAGGATAATGCGCCGACCCTCATCGTGATCCTGTCAGCCCTGGCCATCAACCTGCGCATGGCGATGTATTCGGCGTCGCTGACGACGCATCTGGGCGCGGCCCCGCTCTGGCAGCGGGCGTTGGTGGCCTATTTCACCGTGGACCAGAGTTTCGCGCTTGCCACGGCCACGTTCGAGAAGGAACGGGACTGGAGCCTGGCGCAGAAGGTCGCCTATTTCTTCGGTTGCGTCACGCCGATCTGCCCGATGTGGTACGTCCTGACGGTCGTTGGCGCGCTGATCGGCAACACCATCCCGCCCGAATTCGCGTTGGACTTTGCGCTGCCGATCACGTTCATCGCGATGATCGCGCCGATGCTGCGGACGGTGCCGCATCTAGCGGCGGCCGGTGTGGCGGTGACCATGTCGCTCGTGCTGGCGGGTCTGCCCCTCAACCTCGGCCTGCTTGCATCGGCGCTGCTCGGCATGATTGCGGGGGCCCAGGCCGAGCTCTGGGTCAATCGGAAACTCGCGAAGGAGGCACAGGGATGATCGACCCTCATGAACTCTGGCTGGTCATCATCGCGCTCGGCGTCGGCAGCTTTGCCCTGCGGTTCATGTTCCTGGGGCTGGTCGGTCGGCGGGAATTGCCGGAGTGGGCGCTGCGGCATCTGCGGTACACGGCCGTCTCGGTTCTGCCGGCCCTCGTCGCGCCGCTGGTCGTCTGGCCTTCAGCGACGGGCGGGCAGACGGACCCGGCACGCCTGGCGGCGGCGTCGGTCGCGCTCTGTGTCGGCCTCTTCACGGGGCGGGTCTTCGCCGCGATCCTGTCGGGGTTCGCCACGCTCTACGCGATGCTGTGGCTGGTGGGCTGAGACGCCTTCAGTCGTTTTCCTCGATCGTCTCGGACCGGGCGCCGGGAATCGCCGAGAACTGGGACTCGAGCTTGCGCGGATAGAAGGTCTGACGGATCGATTCGAACCCGGGCAGCCCCTTGAGGATGGTCGAGGTGCTCTGCGCGCAATGCGCCGCACCAACCGGGCCGTTCGCCTTGACCCGCTGCAGGGCCAGTTCGGCCACCTCGGGGGTGACCGGCACGGTCAGTTTGGTGACATAAAAGGCGCTGCGGGCATGTTGGCTCTGATAGGCCTCTTCCACGGAAGGGGAGAACCCGTAGAGAACATCGCCCGAGCGCACGACCCCCTGCGCCTTGAAGCTGCCGGCAGGGTCGAAGAGCACGCTTTCCGACCCATCCACCTCGAGAGCGGTGTGCCCGCCCGCGCCGCTGCGCTTGTTGATCACCGTGTAGAGCGTCAGCGAGGTAGGACCGGTGTTCCTGTAGGCGACGTTCGCCAGTTCCTGCGGCGGCTGGACTTCGGGGTTCCGGGTGCAGCCGGCCAGAACGGCTATTGCCGCCAGAGCAAGAAACAGGCGTTTCATCGTCGTCTCCTGTCAGGGCGGCGATGGCGCCCGAAAGTCTGTCAGCTGTTGAACAGAGCGAGGAAAATCAGGATCCCGATGGAAATTACGGCGACCCAGGTGGACATCTTGACGAAGCCATCGAAGGTTTTTTCCTGATCTTCGATATCCATTTCGCCGTGCTTGTGCTCAGCCATGACGTGGCATCCTCCAGTCGATTTTCGTGGGTTGATTAGCCGATCCCGCGGGGCCTGTCACGCCCCGGTATCGGCCCCGGTGGACTTTTCCAGATCGCGGCGCAGGCGGAACCCGATCCGGCGCGGCGCCTCCTGCTTTGAGACCTTTCGCATGGCGCGAAGCGTTACCGAAAGCTGCGAGACATGCTGGATCAGCTGGGTCCGGGAACCGGAGGCGTCCTTTCCGTAGAAGGTCACGATATCCGGATCGAAATAGCCCATCCCCTCGATCCGCAGGACGCCGGTCTCTCCGCCGACGAACCCCATCGCGACTTCGTGATCCGCATCCAGCGTTTCCTCGAAATTCTGAATATAGAGGATCAACCGCTCATAGGCCCATTCCGCCGGGCTCTTGGACTTGGCCGGCTTGGTCGTGACATGGTCGGGCAGCTTGCGCTCGCCCTCGGGCAGGGCGTCGTGGCGGCGCGGCATCGCGCTGTTCTCGTGAGCTTCGGCCGAGGTGGAGATATCGTCTTCTGTCATGTCGCCTCCCAGAGGTAGGCACCATCGTCGCGCAGGGTGCGGGTGGCGCGCCCGGACTTGTGAAGGTGCTGGAGATGAGCATAGGCCTCCACCATCGCAAGGCCATAGATCTCGTCGACGATCTCGCGCTTGAAAAGCGGCGAGAAACACTCGACCGCGACCTTCGGTTCGCGGATATGTTCGACCAGCCGGTCGAGCGCGGTGTGATGGTTCGCGATCAGGTCGTTCATGCGGCGGGGCAGACCCGTGAAGGGAAGCTTGTGACCCCCGATGACGAGCTGATCCTCGCGCGCGAGACCGCTGAGGCGTTCGCAGGCTTCCAGCCATTCCGCCAGCGGATCGGCCTCGGGCTCGGCGGGCTGGACACCCACGTTCGGACTGATCGTCGGCAGCACCTGGTCCCCGGCGATGACGAGGTTGTCGTCGCGCGACCACATGGTCACGTGCTCGGGCGCGTGGCCGTTGCCCATGTGCACATCCCAGTCGCGTCCGCCGGCGCGGATCACGTCGCCCTGCTGGATCCGCGTGTGACCGACGGGCACGGGGTGCACGATGTCGGAGAAGTTGAAGGGCCGCTCGGTCCTGCGCCGGTTCAGCTTGTCGCGCGGCATGCCGGCCCGCGTCCAGTACTTGATGGCGGCGGCCGAGGGATACTTTTCCTCGTCCAGAACCAGCATCCGGGTCAGCAGGTAGGAGGTGCGCGAGGCCCAGTGCTCGGCCCCGTGATTTGTCATCAACCAGCCCAGCATACCCACGTGATCGGGGTGATGGTGCGTGCAGATGACGCGGCGCAGCGGCTTGCCGCCGAGGGGGCCGGAGAGCACCGCCTGCCATTCCTCGACCGTGTCGGGCCGATGCGTGCCGGTGTCGACGACAGTCCAGCTGTCCCCGTCATCGAGGGCGACGACATTGACCCATTTCAACGCCATCGGCAGAGAGAACGAGATCCAAAGCACGCCCTCGGCGACCTCGACGGCCTTGCCCGGGTCCGGAATCTCGGACCACGGGAAGGCCAGCGGCGCGTGATCGGAGGGACTCAAGCCGTCAGTTCCTCGGTCGTCAGTGCATAGAGGTCCCCGGCGCCGCAGGTCGCATGCGCCAGGTGCCCCACGTGTTCAGGCAGCAGCCGGTTGACGTAGAACCGGGCCAGCCTCGTGCGCGGGCCATCGCCGCCCTCGGCCAGGGCGGCGCGCAGGTGGAAATGCGCGCCGAGCACGCGGGCGAACCCCGTGAGATAGGGAACCGCCCCGGCGAACCGTTCGTTCAGCTCGCCCCGCGAGACCATCCATTCGGTCGCTTCGCGCAGCGTCTCGGCCGCTTCCCAGAGCGATTCGCCCAGTTCCGGAAGGTCGGCGCGGGCCTTTTCGGCCGTGGCCGAGATCTCGTCGATCAGCGCGTTGGCCGCATCGCCACCGTCCATCATCTTGCGGGCCACCATGTCCATCGCCTGGATGCCGTTGGTGCCTTCGTAGATGGCCGTCACCCGGACGTCGCGGGAATACTGGGCGGCGCCCGTCTCTTCGACGTAACCCATGCCGCCGTGGACCTGCACCCCCATCTCCGAGACCCGCATGCCGGTGTCCGTCCCGAAGCCCTTGGCGATCGGGGTGAGAAAGGCCGCCCGCGCCTTCCAGGCCGCGTCGCCCGTCGCGGCGGCCATGTCGATGGCCACGCCGCAGGCCAGAGCGATGGACCGCGCGGCGAACGTGTCGGCCCGCATGGTGGCGATCATGCGCCGCACGTCGGCATGGTCGAGGATGGTTCCGGTGCCGCCCTCCGCGCCCTCGAGCGGGGTGCGGCCCTGCTTGCGCTCCAGGGCGTAGACGATGGCATGTTGCAGCGCGCCCTCGGCGATGCCGATGCCCTGCATGCCGACGCCGAGCCGGGCGTTGTTCATCATGGTGAACATCGCGGCCATGCCCTTGTTCTCTTCGCCGACGAGCCAGCCGGTCGCGCCATCGAACTGCATCACGCAGGTCGGAGAGCCGTGCAGGCCCATCTTGTGCTCCAGCGACACGACCCGCAGGCTGTTGGGATCGCCGAGGTTGCCATCCGCGTCGGGAATGTACTTGGGCACCATGAAGAGGCTGATGCCCCTTGTGCCGGCGGGCGCCTCGGGCAGGCGGGCGAGAACGAGGTGGCAGACATTGCCGCCAAAGTCGTGATCGCCCCAAGAGATGTAGATCTTCTGCCCGGTCACGGCATAGGTGCCGTCATCCTGCGCCACGGCGCGGGTGGTCAGCGCACCCACATCCGATCCGGCCTGGGGCTCGGTCAGGTTCATGGTGCCGGTCCATTCGCCCGAGATCAGCCTGGGCAGGTAGAGCTCCTTCATCCAGTCCGGGGCGTGATGTTGCAGCGCCTCGATCTGACCCTGCGTCAGCAACGGGTTCAGGCCGAGCGACAGGCACGAGGCCGAGAGGAAATCGTTCACCGCGCAGTTGAGCGTCTGAGGAAGCCCCATGCCGCCGTGTTCCGCAGGGGCGGCAAGCCCCAGCCAGCCACCCTCCACCAGCGCGGCATAGCCGTCGGCGAAACCTTTCGAAGTCCGTACAACGCCGTTTTCCAGGCGCGCCGGGTCTATGTCGCCGCTCCGGTTGAGGGGGGCGAAGACCTCGTCGGCAAGCTTTCCGACCTCGGAGAGGATCGCGTCGACGGTGTCGGGCGTCGCCTCGGCATAGGTTTCGGTCGCGGCGACATCGCCGAAACCGACCACGTGGTCGAGAACGAATTTGTACTCGGAAACGGGAGAGCGATACGGCATGGGATCCTCCTCGGTTTGCGGTGCCGTGCTTGGCAAGTGGCGCGGCGTCTTCTATGCACGGCTTTGGCCGCGATGGCCAGACACCGCCGCCCGCGCGTTTTCCGGACGCCGCGTCACGACAGGGTCCCGCATGACCGAGCTGCTGAAACCCACCGATGACGGTCTCGACCGCGCCGCCGCCCTCCTGCGCTCGGGCGGGCTGGTCGCGATGCCGACCGAGACGGTCTACGGCCTGGCGGGGGATGCCGCGGACGACAGGGCCGTGGCCGCGATCTATGCCGCCAAGGGCCGGCCCAGCTTCAACCCGCTGATCGTGCATGTCGCCGATCCGGATCTCGTCGGCCGGCTGGTGCGGGTCTCCGCCGAAGCCGCGGCCCTGATCGAGGCCTTCTGGCCCGGCCCCCTGACCCTGGTGCTGCCGCTGCGCGAGGCGGCGCCGGTGTCGCCCCTGGTCACGGCGGGCCTGCCGACGCTGGCGGTGCGGATGCCGGCGCACCCGGTGGCGCGATCACTGCTGACGGCCTTCGGCGGCGGACTGGCGGCCCCCTCGGCGAACCCCTCCGGACGCGTGAGCCCGGTGACTGCCGCGCATGTGATGGCGGGGCTGGCGGGCCGGATCGATGCGGTGCTGGACGGCGGAGAGTGCGGCGTCGGGCTGGAGAGCACGATCGTCGGGTTCGACGGCGACGCCCCGGTGATCCTGCGCGACGGGGGCGTCACGGCCGAGGATCTGGCCTCCGTCATGGGAGAGACGCCGCGCCGGCGCGGCGCGACCGGGCGGATCGACGCCCCGGGGCAGCTGGCGTCGCATTACGCGCCCTCCGGCCAGGTCCGGATCGGCGTGACCGCGCCCGAGCCCGGCGAGACCTATCTGGGGTTCGGCCCGGTGACATGCGACCTGAACCTTTCCGAGACCGGAGATCTGGCGGAAGCGGCGGCGAACCTTTTCCGGCATTTCCATACGCTCGACGCGCAGGGTTCCGAGCGGATCGCCGTTGCGCCGGTTCCCGATCACGGGCTGGGCCGCGCGATCAACGACCGGCTGAGGCGTGCGGCCGCGCCGCGTCAGGCGTGACCCTGGGTCGATGACAGGTTGAGGGCGCTGATGTTCTGGTTGGCCAGCGCGGCCTCCCATTTGCGGGCGTCGGGCGTGCCGAAGATCAGGTCGAAGGGGGCGTCGCCGACCAGCCAGGCGTTCCGGGCCAGTTCGCTTTCCAGCTGCCCGGGCCCCCATCCGCAATAGCCGAGCATCACCAGCGCGTGCTCCGGTCCCTTGCCGTTCGCCAGTTCCTCGATCACGTCGAGCGTGCCGGTAAGGGAGATTTCGGAGGTCACCGCCATGGTCGAGATGGCGCTGTGATAATCCGGCGAATGCAGGACGAAGCCACGCTCCTGTTCCACCGGGCCGCCGGAATGCAGCGGGCGGTCGTGGAATTGCGGCGCGGTTTCCATGTCCAGCTGCTCGGCCAGGTCCGAGAGGGCGACGTCGTCGGTCCGCAGGTTCACCATGAGTCCCATCGCGCCATCCTCGGAATGGGCGCAGATCAGGATGACGCTGCGGGTGAACCGGTCGTCACCCATGTCCGGCATGGCCATCAGAACGTGGCCGGAAAGATCGAGAGCGTTCTGCAAAATCCTGTCCGTCATCTGGAAAGAGGCCGAGCGGCGGGCCTGTTCACGAGTGTGGTGTCTTTGTGGCCGGGTTTCAACGGTCGGAGGCCGGAAACATCTCTCGCCGGAAAGTGAGTTGGCATTGAGCCAGGGGCGCGGCATCTGTCTTGCATGACGACGTTTCGCACCCTGACACTCATGGCCGGCCTTCTGCTGCCCGCCCTGCCGATGGCCAACCCCTATGCCGACAACCTGTCGGTGCGGGTCCTGCCGGGATGGCGGCAGGCGGACGGATCGCACATGGCGGCGATCGAGCTCGATCTGAGCGCCGGGTGGAAAACCTACTGGCGCGCACCGGGCGACGCGGGCGTTCCGCCGGTCTTCAACTGGAGCGGGTCGGACAACGTGCGGCATGTCGAAGTGATCTGGCCCCGGCCGGACGTGTTCTGGAGCAACGGCTACAGGTCCATCGGCTATCACGACCGGGTCGTGTTGCCGCTGAGGATCCTGCTGGGCGCACCGGGCCCGGTCAGCCTGGACGGGCAGATCCAGCTGGGGATCTGCGAGGATATCTGCGTGCCCATGGTCGTCGATCTGTCGGAGCTTTCTCTGCCCGACACGCGGCGCCCCGAGCCGGCCATCGCGGCGGCGCTTGCCGATCAGCCCTATTCGGCACGCGAGGCGGGGGTGCGGGCGGTGTCCTGCGACATCCGGCCCGCCTCTGGGTCGATCAGCTTGCGCGCCGAGATCGAGATGCCATCGGCCGGCGGCGACGAGGTCGTGGTGATCGAGACCGACGATCCCTCGATCTGGGTGTCGGAATCCGAGACCCGGCGCGAGGGCGGCACCCTTGTCGCGACCGCCGAACTGGTGGCGGGCGCCGGCGCGGTCATGCTGGACCGCTCGGGACTGCGGCTCACCGTTCTGGGCGACCGCAAGGCCGTCGATATCAGGGGCTGTCCGGCAGGCTGAACCTCCGGCCTGACCCGTTTAGCTTCGCACCTGTCTCCGGCTGGCGGCCCACGCGAGAGCGGCCACCAGATAGGTCCCGAGCGTCACCACCGCAACGCCGGCGACAAACAGGACCAGTGCCGCCGCCATGGGGGAAGCACCCGGCATCAAGCCGGCCAGAACGCCCGGCAGTGTCCCTGTCACGGCGGTCCAGCCCAGTGTAGCGCCCAGCCAGGCCAGGATCACGACGGTTGCCGCGCGGGTGGCGAGGCGCAGCCCCTCGGCGCGCCGCGCGCGCAGGCCGCGCTTCCAGGCGGCGATCAGCCGGGCGACGTCATCCTGCACGCCAAGCAGGGCCGGAACGATCATGAGAACGAGCACCATCCCGAAGCCCAGCCCGTAGACCAGCGTGATGACGGTCGGCCGGAGGAACTGCGCCTGGCTCGATTGTTCGTAGAGCAGGGGGGCGAGGCCGAGAACCGTCGTCAGGGTGGTGAGCATCACCGGCCGCAACCTGTCCGCCGTCCCCTCGATGATCGAGGGCATCAGGCCGCGCGTCTCGGCATATTCGTCGATCGTGGTCACCAGAACGATCGAGTCGTTGATGATGATCCCCGTCATCCCGAGCAGGCCTACGACGGTGAACATCGACAGCGGCACGTCCCAGACGTGATGACCGTAGACCGTTCCGACCAGTCCGAAGGGGATGATCGCCATGACCACGAGGGGTCGGGTCCAGCTGGAGAAGACCCAGGCGAGCACGAGGTAGATCCCGACGAGCACGAAGATCAGGCCGTTGCGGGCGTCGTCCAGAAAATCGCTCTCCTGTTCGCTGAGACCCGAGATCCGCCAGTCGACCTGGTGTTCGCTGGCGATGCGGGGCAGGATCTCGGTCTGCAGGGCCTCCTGGATTTCGGCGGCCCGGGCGGGGTCGTCCTCCGAGATGTCGCCGTTGACCGAGATCAGCCGCAGCCCGTTCTCGCGCCGGACGGTCGAAAAGCCGGTGCGCCGGTCGACGCGGACGATATCGGCAAGGGGCACGTAGCTGCCGGTGCCGGAACGCAACTGCGTCCGTTCGAGGAAATCTGCGGTCAGTTCGTTCTCGGGCAGCTCGACGCGGATGCTGGCGCTGCGGGGGCCGTCGGGGAAGGTCGCAGCCTCGATCCCGTTCAGACGGTTGCGCAGGACGCGGCCCAGTTCGTCTATGGTAAAGCCGAGCGCCTGCCCCTGCGGTGTCAGTTCGAGGATCAGTTCCTCCTTGTCGTAGGCCAGGTTGTCCTCGACCGCCGAGACCTCGGGGAAGGCGAGCAGCTCTTCCTTGAGCGCCTCGCTCGCCGCTTTCAGATCGTCGGACAGGGCGCCGTAGAACTGCACGTCGAGCGCGTCACCGCCCGGCCCGTGCCGCCAGCCGCGAAAGCTGAGTTCCTCCAGGAGGGGGTGGCGCTCGACCCGGTCCTGCAGGTCCCCCAGAAAGGCGAAGCTGGAATAGGGGCGGTCGTCCGGTTCGATCAGTTCGATGGCGATGCCGCCCAGAAGATCCCCGCTCTTGGTATCGGCGCCCGCGAGACCGCGGCCGGTGTTGCCGCCGATCTCGGCCAGGGCATAGGCGACGGGGCTGCGGCCGTGCTCGTCCTCGTACTCGGCGGCGACGGATTCCACGGATTGCTGCAACAACCGCAACTGCTGGCGGGTGTCTTCGCGCGTGGCGCCTTCGGCCATCATGAAATTGCCGCTGATCGAGGCGCGTTCCGGAGCGTTGAAAAAGCGCCATGGCACCTCGCCGCCGATCAGCAGCGCCACCTGGCTCGACAGTGCGACGACCAGCAGCGCCAGAACGGGATAGCGGGCGCGGACGGTGATGGCGATAAACGGCCGGAACAGCCTGTCCCGCACCCAGCCGAAACCGCGGTTCACCTGGCGCGAGGGCCAGTCGTACCAGTGACTGCGGCCGGTATGGCCGAGCGCATGGGCCATGTGCCGGGGCAGGATGAGAAAGCACTCGACGAGCGAGGCGATCAGCACGGCGATCACCGTGAAGGGAATGTCGGCGATCATGTCGCCGAAGCGGCCGTCGATCGCAGTCAGGCCAAAAAACGCGATGACGGTGGTCAGCGTCGCGGAGAAGACCGGCATGGCCATGCGGCGGGCGGCGTTCTCGGCGGCGACGTAGGGGCTTTCGCCCAGCTTGCGGGCGCGGGCATCGGCATGTTCGCCCACCACGATGGCGTCGTCCACGACGATGCCGGTGGTGATGATCAGCGCAAAGAGCGAGATCATGTTGATCGTCAGACCCGCGGCGTACATCAGCGCGATGGCTGTGAGCATCGCGACCGGGATGCCGGCGGCGACCCAGAAGGCGGTGCGGGCATTGAGAAAGAGGAACAGCAGCACGAGGACGAGCCCGAGCCCCACAAGCCCGTTGTCGAGCAGGATGTCCAGGCGGCTCGTGATGGTCTCGGCCCGGGTGCGGATCAGGTCGATCGATGTCCCTTCGGGCAGGGTCGGGACCATTTCGGCGGCAACCTCTTCGACCTGCCTCTGGATCCGGATGGCATCGCCCTGGGCGGACCGGTCGATGCGGACCGAGATGGCGGGATGCTCGCCGACGAAGTAGCTGCGCAGGCGGGCCGTGCCCTCGACCCGGATGCTGGCGACGTCGCCCACGGTCAGCGAGGAGCCGTCGGGGTTGGACCGCAGGGCGATGCCCGCGATCTGGTCGGCGCTGCGTTTCTCGACCCCGGTACGGACGCGGGCATTGGCGCCCGCGACATCGCCCGCGGGGTCGGCATCGACCTCGGCCGCGATGGCGGCGGCGATTTCGGCCATGGTGACGTCATGGGCGATGAGGTTGACCGAAGGGACCTCGACGATGGTCTGGGGGGCGGCGACGCCCCTGATCGTGGTGCGGGTGACCCCCTCGGCGAAGAGGCGCGTGACGAATTCGTCCGCGAACCGCCCGAGCTGGTCCACCCCGACGGGACCGGTGATCACCACATCCGTCACCCGGCCGCGCCAGCCGCCGCGCCGGATCTCGGGATCCTCGGCCTCGGCGGGCAGGTTGGTCACCGCGTCCACCGCGGCCTGTACGTCGTCGCCGGCGCGGGACATGTCCCAGCCGGGTTCGAATTCCAGGCTGATGGTGGCGCGCCCCTCGCGCGAGCTGGCCCAGGAGCTTTCGACCCCCTCGACCGCCTGCAATGCGGGCTCCATCAGCTGGACGATGGCCGCGTCGATATCCTCGGCGCCCGCGCTGTCCCAGGCGACCGAGACGCCGATGTTGTCGACCACGGTGTCGGGCAGGAACTGGGCCCGCATCTGCGGGACGGCGGATATGCCAAGCGACAGGAGCACGACCAGAAGCAGGTTCGCGGCGGTCCTGTGGCGGGCGAAATACGACAGGAGGCCTCCGGCGGCTCCGGGTGCGGCGATCATGTTCAGCCCCCCATCCGGGATTCGATGCGCCGGATCATGGCCGCCGGCACGCGGTCAGCGTCAAGCTGGGCGAGGATGCGGGTCTTGATGTCGTCGGGCAGCCGGTCGTTGGAGGTGATGAACTCCTTCAGTTTCTCGCGGCGTTCCGGCGTCAGTTCGACCAGCGCGGTCTCGGCCGGTTCCTCCGTCCTCGGCGGCGGCTCGGACCGAAGGGGCCGGACCTTGATCCCCGCTCCGAGAAGGGGCGAGCGCTGCGCGACGATCTCGCGCCCCGCAAGGGTCTTGCCCCGGACGAGAACGTCGTCGCCCTGGCGCCTGAGCAGCGACACCTGAAGCGGCTCGAGCCGTTCTTCACCGGTGATGGCCAGCACCGTTCCGGCGGCATCGAGCGCCGTGGCGGGCAGGCGGACAACGTCTTGCAGCGGCGGCTCGGTGATCGAGACGGTGACGAAATCGCCGGGTTTCAGCCCGCGCGAGGTATCGAGGCGGGCAAAGATCCTGCGGCCCGTCTGGCCTTGCTCGACGGCGGCGCTGTCGCGGGTGATCGTGCCGTCGGCCGTGAGGGCGATGCCCTGCACGTCGAGCGTGACCCGGACGGGCGCCTGCAACAGGCGGCCCTGGTCGTTCAGCAGCCGGGCGTACTGGGTCGTCGAGACGCGGAAGGCCACCTCGAGCGCGCCGGCATCGACCAGCTGCGCCAGCTGCTCGTTCGCCGAGACGAGCCCGCCCTGGACAGCCGTCGTCCCGGTCAGGGTGCCGTCGAATTCGGCGCGGATGGTGGTGTCATCGAGGTCGCGCTGCGCCTCGTCCTGCGCGATCCGGCTGCGTGTCAGCGCATTGGCGGCGGTTTCGACCCGGGTCTCGGCCTGGGCCAGCGCGTTGCGCGCCGAAAGGACCGACTGGCGTGACGCGGCGACGGACAGTTCCGCGCTCTCCACCGCCGAGGCGCTGCCGACGCCGCGGTCGCGCAGGTCCACCTGACGCTCGTAGGCGCGTTGCTGCAGCGCGGCCTGTTCCTCGGCGGCGGCCAGGGTGTCGCGGGCGATGGCGACGGCACGTTCGGCATCGCGGGCAGCGACCTCGGCGTCCCGCAGGTCGTTGCCGGCACGGTCGAAGGCCGACTGGGCATTGGCCGGGTCGATCCGCGCGAGAACCTGGCCGCGCGTCACCACGGCCCCGTCCTCGAAATCCTCGGCCAGGTCCACGACCGTTCCGGTCGTGGCGGCGCGGATCTCGAGGGTCCGGCGGCTGCGGATCTCGCCGAAGGCGGTGAGGACCGGGGTGATCGTCTCGGGCGTGGCAGTCACCAGATTGACCGCGAAGACCCGTTCGCGGGCCTGCGGCATCCGGGGCTCTTCGGTCATGCGGGCGACGACGGCGTCACGCAGGACCGAGCCCGCGTAGACGATCAGCCCGAGCGTGACCGCCATCAGGAAAAGCCCGGTCAGGCTGTGTCTGAGAAACCGCATAAAGATTTGTTCCGTTGGAGGCCAGTCGAGGGGCGCGTTGCATCGTAGCATCGGACCGGGCAGAGCCAAGCCACGAGGCCGTGACAGGGATGTTACGCGTGGCGCGCCCGACTCCGTCGAAATTTCTTCCGGCTATTTCCGGCGCATGTGTTCATCGAGCCGCGGCATGATCTCGACGAAGTTGCAGGGCATGTGCCGATAGTCGAACTGATGCACGAGGATCTCGTCCCACGCGTCCTTGCAGGCGCCGGTGCTGCCGGGCAGGGCGAAGAGGTAGGTGCCGCCGGCGACCCCGGCGGTGGCGCGGCTCTGCACCGCCGAGGTGCCGATCTTCTTCATCGAGACGATGGTGAAGACGGTGGCGAAGGCGTCGATCTCCTTCTCGTAGACGTCGCGATGCGCCTCGACCGTGACGTCCCGGCCGGTGAGGCCGGTGCCGCCGGTGCTGATGATCGCGTCCACCTCCGGGTCGGCGATCCAGTCGCGCAGCCGCGTCGCGATCTTGTCGCGGTCGTCGGTGACGATGTCGCGGGCGGCCAGGAGGTGGCCGGCCTCTTCGATGCGGGCCGCCAGCGTGTCGCCCGACCGATCGTCCTCCGGCGTCCGGGTGTCGGACACGGTGAGGACCGCGATGTTGACGGGCATGAAGTCGCGGGTCATCACGTCCTGTTCCTCGCGTGTCGCAGGGCCGGACCCGCGGGGAGAACCGCGCGCAGAAGGGTCGGATCGAACGGCGGGGTCACGAACTCAGCCTCACCTTCAGGGACAGCAGATCGGCCCAGGCCTCGCGCTTGGCCCGGGGTTGCTGCAGCAGATAGGTGGGGTGGGTCATCGGCAGCGTCGGGCGGCCGAAAGCCTCGGTCCAGGTGCCGCGCAGCCTCAGGATGCCCTGTTTGCCCAGGGCGGCCCGGCAGGCGATGTTGCCCATCAGGATGACGAACGCGGGGTCCACCAGCTCGATATGTTTCTGGACGAAGGGCAGCATCATCGCGATCTCCTCGGGTTCGGGGTCGCGGTTCTGCAGCGGGCGCCAGGGCAGGACATTGGTGATGTAGACCGCGCGGTCGGGCGTCTCCCCCGTGCGGTCGAGGTCGATGGCCGCCAGCATCCGGTCGAGCAGCCGGCCCGCGCGCCCGACGAAGGGCCGCCCCTCGCGGTCCTCGTCCCGATCCGGCGCCTCGCCGAGGATCAGGACCCGCGCGGCTGGGTGGCCATCCGAGAAGACGAGATTGCGGGCCCCGCGCTTGAGCGCACAGTGCTCGTATGCGCCGAGCGCCTCGCGCAGGGCGTCGAGCGAGCCGGCAGCCTGGGCGGCCTGTCGGGCGACCTCGACGGCATCGATCTCCTTGCGGCGGACAGGCTGTTCGGGCGCGGCCTTGCGTTTCGCGGCAGAGGGTGGCTCGACATGGGCAAAGCGGTCGACCGGCGTGTCGCCGATCGCCTCGTCCGCGCCGAGTTCGACCTGCCAGTCGAGCAGGGCATAGGCGCTGTGCCAGTCGAGAGCCGATTCCATGCGCGGAGCCTATATCCTTGCGGGGGGCGGGGAAACTAGGGCTGGAAATCGCGGACGTTCCCAAATAGTCACAGCCAATACAGTTCGCACAGGGGACAGGTCATGGACGATCTCTTCAACTCCTTCATGAACGGGCCGGACGAAAAAGGCCGTTTCGGACAGTTCGGCGGGCGCTTCGTCTCCGAAACGCTGATGCCGCTGATCCTGGACCTGGAAAAGGAATACGATCACGCCAAGGACGACCCGAGCTTCTGGGCCGAGATGGACGACCTGTGGACGCATTACGTCGGTCGCCCCTCGCCGCTCTATCACGCGGCGCGGCTGACCGAGCATCTGGGCGGTGCCAAGATCTACATGAAGCGGGACGAGCTGAACCACACCGGCGCGCACAAGATCAACAACGTGCTGGGCCAGATCATCCTGGCGCGGCGCATGGGCAAGACCCGCATCATCGCGGAAACCGGCGCCGGACAGCACGGCGTGGCGACGGCGACGGTCTGCGCCAAGTTCGGGCTGAAATGCGTGATCTACATGGGCGCGCATGACGTGCAGCGCCAGGCGCCGAACGTCTTCCGGATGCGCCTGCTGGGGGCCGAGGTGGTGCCGGTCACCTCGGGCCGCGGGACGCTGAAGGACGCGATGAACGACGCGCTGCGGGACTGGGTGACGAACGTGCGCGACACGTTCTACTGCATCGGCACCGTGGCGGGACCACATCCCTATCCGGCGATGGTGCGCGACTTTCAGTCGATCATCGGCAAGGAGGTGCGCCGCCAGCTGGGCGAGCAGGAAGGCGAGGGGCGTCTGCCCGATACGGTCATCGCGGCCATCGGCGGCGGATCGAACGCCATGGGTCTGTTCTACGAATTCCTCGACGATCCCTCGGTGCAGATCGTCGGCGTCGAAGCCGGCGGCAAGGGCGTGGACGACAAGATGGAGCACTGCGCCTCGCTTACCGGGGGGCGGCCCGGGGTGCTGCACGGCAACCGTACCTACCTGCTTCAGGACGAGGACGGCCAGATCCTCGAAGGGTATTCGATCTCGGCGGGTCTGGATTATCCCGGGATCGGCCCCGAGCATTCCTGGCTGCACGACATCGGGCGGGCGCAATACGTCTCGATCACCGACATGGAGGCGCTCGAGGCGTTCCAGCTGTCGTGCGCGACCGAGGGGATCATTCCCGCGCTCGAACCCTGCCACGCTCTGGCCCATGTGATGAAGATCGCGCCGACCCTGCCTGCCGACCACATCATCGTGATGAACATGTGCGGGCGCGGCGACAAGGACGTCCAGACCGTGGCGCGCTATCTCGGTTTCGACATGTCGGACACGGAGGGGCGGTCGGCCTGACCGGCCGGCCGTTTCGCCGGACGCAGGGGGGACAGGCGGAGGCGCACCGCGCAGCCCCCGTGCCGCCTGCCCGGGCAGGTTGCCTCAATAGGTCGTATGTTCGCCTCTGAGCGCCAGCATGAGGGACCGGTGCGCCCAGCTTCCGTGCCCGGCCCGCGCCTCGATCTCGTGAAGCTGCGCCACGGCTTCTGTGCGCCGGCCCTCTTTCAGCAGTCCCTGCGCCATGTAGCTGCGGGCAAGGTTGTTGCCTGGGTCCAGGGCCAGAGCCTTGCGATAGGCGGTCATCGCGCCTGCTGTGTCTCCCATCTGTCTGAGGGTGAAGCCCCGGTAGGTCAGGAAGCGCGGGCTTTCAGGCGCGTCCGCCGAGGCGATCACCGCCAGCGCCGATTCGCTGCGCCCCGTGTAGGCCAGTTCGCGGACAGCCTCGTAGCGGTCGTCGTCGTCGAAGTTCAGCGAGGCGGATTTCTCGCAGGCCTTCTTGTCGGCATCGTAGATCTCGCCGTCGGGGCATTTCGTAGAGGTTTCCGTCGGTTCGGGCGGGGTGGCACTGTCGCTGCCGGCGGCGAAGGCGCCTGCGGCGAGAAAGGGTAGGGCGACAAGTGCGGCGGACAGCTTGCGGGACATCGGGGGGCTCCTGTGCGGGATCGGGTCTGCCCCGAGGGTAGCAGCCGGGGCGTCCGGCAGTCACACTTTCGCGTGAACAGCGGCGTCCGTGCCGGCGGCGGTCAGTCGGGACCGACCCGATATTGGCGCAGCACCTCGAGCGGAACGATGTCGAGAGCGGCCCGATGCGTCGCCTCGAGCCGCACCGAGGGGGCGCAGCCTTCGTCATGCGCCTGGAGAAAGCGCGCGGCGCAGAGGCACCAGCGGTCGCCGGGTCGAAGGCCCGGAAATCCGAAAGCGGGGATCGGCGTGCTGAGGTCGTTTCCGACATATTTCGAAAAGGCGAGGAACTCGGCCGTCATGACCGCACATACCGTGTGAGAGCCCGCATCTTCGACGCAGGTGTTGCAATGACCGTCGCGGAAGAACCCGGTCACCGGGTCGGACGAACAGGATTCGAGACGTCCGCCCAGCACGTTTACGGAGGGGTCCTTGGCAGTCATCGCGGTCTCAGGTCGAACGGGTCGGAGGTTATGATGCTCCGACCGTGCGGGTCGAGACGGCCGAGGTCAAATACTTCCGGCTCGTCCTGGCCGGTCCAGAGGGTCAGGCTGACGGTCGCGCCCTCCCCGGCCGCTTCCGCCTCGACCTGAAGATGGGCGAGGGGGGATCGGGGCGTGGCCCGCGCCCCCGAGGCGCGCAGCGCGGCGCGGCAGGCGGTCCTGGTGGCGGCGGGAAAGTACTGCCAGGCGATCGTGTGATAGACGAGGTCGATCATCCCGTCCGCAGCTGTCGCGAGCCGCCGCGCGAGCCAGTCGCCTGCGTCGCCGCGGTCGACCACGGGCCCGGCCACGGCGAGGGCCGCGTCGAGGCGCAGCATCCTGTCCGGCTGATCCGGCCATACATAGCTGCGCAGCCGCAGCACGGCGGCCGGGTCGGAGGGATCCAGCGGATTGAGGTCGACGCCGCGCCGCTCGGAAACCACCACCTCGGACAGGGGAGGCAGCGGGCCTTGCCAGTCGGGCGCCAGTGTCAGGACCGGCGCCTTGGCGCCCCGCGTGGTCCCGTCGGGCAGGGCCAGCGCAAAGCGGTCGAAATGGAGGTTCAGTCCCGCCGAGGCGCCGAGTTCCGAGAGCCGGAAGGGCAGGCCGGGGAACCGCTCGGCCAGAAGGTGCGAGACGGCGATCATCGCGACGCTGCGCCGGACCTCGTTGGTCTGCGGCGCGCTGTCGATCCAGTGCAGCATGTGGTCCTGATGCCGGGTCATGGCGGCCTCGACCGCGCGCCAGAGCATCGTGTCCCCGACCTGGTTCGGAGGGTAGGCGGCCACGAGGTCGGCATCCCGGCGCAGGAGCACGAGGGCATGGAGCGCGCCGGCAAAGCGTAGAGCGATGGCCGCGCCGAGCGCCGTGGCGTCGCCCTCCCACGCGAGAAGGCGGTCGGTGACCGGGTGTCCGGGGACGAGGCGTGGACCCGACAGCCGGAGAAGGCGCGACATGAAGGGGGAACCGAGGCGCTCGCAGGCCCGGGCCTGGCTTTCGAAGAGCGCCGTCAGGCTCATCGGAACTTGTCGGCGAGACGCTGGAGGGCGGACCGGTTGTCGGGCTCCGGTTCGGCGGGCTGCTCGGCTGCTTTGGGGGCGGGCCGCGCCGGCGCGGTGGTCGCCGAACTGCGCGGCGGCGCGGTGGGCAATGCGACGGCGTTCATGAACCGCCCGGCGTCGTCCCCGGCCAGTTCCGGAGCGCCATCCGACAGGCCGCGCAGCAGATCGTCCAGCCCATCCTGTTCCGCCTTGGCGAAATCGGCGAGCACGTAAGGCGCGACCTTGTCCTTGTGGCCCGGGTGTCCGATGCCCAGCCGCACGCGCTGGTAGTCCGCCCCGATGTGCTGGTGGATCGAGCGCAGTCCGTTGTGCCCCGCATGGCCTCCGCCCTGCTTGACCCGCACCTTGCCCGGCGCGAGGTCGAGTTCGTCGTGAAAGACGGTCACGTCGGCGGGGGTCAGCTTGTAGAACCGCATCGCCTCGCCGACTGACTGGCCGGACAGGTTCATGAAGGTCATCGGCTTGAGCAGCAAGAGTTTTTCGCCGCCGAGGGTTCCTTCGGCCAGTTCGCCCTGGAACTTGGTCCGCCAGGGGGCGAAGCCGTGATCCGACGCGATCCGGTCGAGCGCCATGAACCCGATGTTATGGCGGTTCGCGGCGTATTTGCCGCCGGGATTTCCAAGTCCGACAAAGAGTTTCACTGCGGGATCCGGGGTCGTTGCGTCGGCCCCGGTTTATCGAAGCGCCCCGCGCGGGTCCAGCATTCTCAGGCGGGGGTAGTGGGTCAGTTTGAAATCTTGGCCTGTTACAACCCTTGCAACGCAAAGACCCCGCCGAAGCGGGGTCTTCTATCTGCGCCGTGCGGCTCAGTTTGCAATCACCGAAGTTGCACGGCGGCCCCTGGTGGGGTCTTAGTCGCGGATCACCATGTGAGAGCCGCTATCGGGACCCCAAATAATCGCTCACAGCGATTTTGTCAAGCGCGCCAACCCCAAGGCTGAAAGAGCGCACGCCCGAATTATTCTTAAATTTTCCTCACTTAGGGGCTGATAGATGTAAGTTCGGTTGCCCGCCCGGTCTTTTCCGGTTCGGATCAGGTCAAGTCTATGAAAACCGACTGCGTTGACCATGTCTCCCTTCACCCAAACGCCTTTGCTCGACCAAGGCTTTGGAAGTTCTGGGAAAATGTCGATTTGAGCGTGATATGGCAGAACGGGAACTGGCGGGTCCGTGCTTAGGGCAACGACAGTGCACAGGTAAGGTCTAGCAGTGATCTTTGGGCTGATCACCACGACGGCCGCCGCTTTTGCATTTCGGGCTTCGAGAATCCCGAGGTGAAGTCACACAACAAAACCGTGCCGATTGCTGGATGCTCTTTGATTGGCATTAATTCACCGCTCGTTTTTTGTAGGGTCCGCGCTTCTTCGGCGCGGGTTCTGCGGCGTCCACCAGCGCGACCAGATCAGCAATATCCCAAAGCCGATCCGTCAGACCGGCGGCCATTGCGGGCGAAACGCACAGCGTTTGATGCTGGCGGCAGAAATTGTAGTACATGAAGTGCAGCGCGACCGCATAGGCGTGGTTCTCAACCTTCTTGCTGAACCCGTTAGTCAGCCGCGTAAAGCGGCGCATGTGCATCCGCATGGTAAGATTCTGCCGCTCAACGTGCGACGTGCTTACCTTCGCCATGTCGGGGCGACCCTCCACCGCACGTTTCTTGGTGCCCGTGCATTCTGACGGAAAATACTTGCGCTCGTGCCCCTTCTGGCCCGTGGGTTCGCCGTACAGCTTGATGAGCTGGGCATAGTCAACGTCGCCACCGAATGCGCCTTCTACGGCTTCCAGATATGCCTTGTGACCGTCCGTGGTCAGTTGGACCCGGTTGGCGAGCCGAGAGCAAAGATCGTCCATGAAGCCAATAGCATATTCGCTGTCGCGCCCACCTACCATGTAGGACACGATCAGCTTGCTATCACTATCCAGAGCCGTCCAGGTCCACGTGTCGCCTGCGCCGTCTGGCGCAGCCTTGGCAGCAGCAACGTTCTTTTGCTTGGCATAGGTGAATGACCAGATTTCGTCGCACTGGATGACTGACGCCTTTACATCCCGCACGTTTCCATCGTGGTACGAGTGACATACTTTCCCCACATCTATCAACAGCTTGTTGACAGTGTTTTTGCTCACGTCAGCAATCCGCGATGTGGCGCGAATTGAATTACCTTCCACCAAAAGGCGGATGATCAGTGAGCGGGTTTTGGTATCCAACTTGTTCATACTCACAATGTAGGTGCTATCCATACTATAGTCAAGCATGTCGGTCAGTTTAAATTCACAGATGACATAACTCATTGACGGGAATCACCTATTCTCGCCTTGCAAGTTGCTGTTTTGGATGCTAGAAATGCGTCAGCCGCGCATTGGGAGGGCCAACTCCCGCCGCGCGGCTGACGACTTACATGAGGTTCTTACCTCCTCATGTCTCACCTCCCGGGCCGGCTTCACGGCCTTGCGCTGGGGGTTCAGTCGGTTGGCTAAACCGGCTCTCGATATTGGCCCCGGAAGAACTGTCGCTATACAGAGATTCTTCCGGGGCCGCATTCTCAGGAAGCGAGTAAGTGCCGTCATCGTGTTTCACGATGGTTCCCTTGTCGCTCAAGCGTTTCGTGGCGGTGTAGTAGTAATTCTGGCTCATCTGTGAAATGTCAAAGCCAACATCTGTCAGCCGGTTTCGGATGGCGTGATTGGTCATTGGTTCGGGGCCAAACCGCCGCAGAACATCAACGATGGCGTCCACCAGAGACGGCCCAGGCGAACTCTGGTGGCCATCATCACCTGACGGCTCGCTCTCTGTTTCATCGTCAGCCATGAAAAAGGATGCGGCCTTGATGCGCTCATCAAGATAGGCGATCCGCTTTACCAGCTTATCGCGCTCGGCCTTCCATTCCTCGACCTGATCCGTTGTGAGTAGTACGGCCATTTCGGCAACTCCAATCTGCTGCCGGACTCCTAGACCGTTCAATCTATCACGTCAAGAGGTGTATGGTGGGTGTATGTCAGGTATTCAGGTTTCGTTCCGCCATCGGGCGGCCGCAGCCTTCTTGGCGATTTTGCTGCGTTCTTCCGGCGTCAGCCTGTCAGCCCGCGCCCTGCCACCCTTCAAGCCGCCCTTGCGCTGACCCTCGGCTTTTTCGGGGGCGTCATCCTCAGATGCTTCACCAGTCGCCAAGTCCGTTATGAACTTCGCCAACTGGTTCGCGTCCTTGGGTCTCTTGGGCTTGTCTGTCATGCCTCCAATATGGGGCCAGACGCGATCCGGTGCAAATCAAAGCTGCGCGTTTGCGCGAGGGGCTAGATTTCAAACTGACCCACTACCCAGGCGGGGCCTGTGACGCGCCCGAGAGAGCCGGTTGGCTCGGGCGACGGTCAGGGGGGGGCCAGCCGGCGTCGATACCGATCTCGTCGATCAGGCGGACCCGACGGTCGTCTCCTCGTCCCGGGCACGGTGGTTCCGGTTCTTGACGCCGCTGCCATGCTTGGGCGAGCGGAGCAGGCGCCCCGGCCGTTCACCTCCGGCAGGACCATACGGTGGGGCAGTTCTGGCAGGGTACCGAAGAGCGAGACGGTGCAGTCATTCTTCCGCCCGGTGTGGACCTCGCCCGCGGGCGCGCGCCTCATCCGGACCATCTCGACCAGAGCGTCGAGATCCCTGGTGACGGCTGCAGAGGTCGTCCGCGGAAGCGTGTTGTCCGTTCACGACGCGAACCTTGCCGGAGATGGCGTCCTCTTGCCTGGTGCAAGGTGCGGTGGCGCAGACATAGGTCCGGCGCAAAGAAAAACGGCCCCGCCGGGGCGGAGCCGTTCAGCAAGATCGCTTGCCGATCAGGCCTCGGGGTCGGGCTCGACCTCGGTGGCCACGGTCTCGGTTTCGGTCTCGTCCTCGTCGTCTCCGCCGCCACGCAGACCCGAGGGGGCGGAGACGTTGGCGATCACGAAGTCGCGGTCGATGGTCGGCTTCACCCCGTCCGGCAGGTTGACCATGCTGATGGTGACCGTATCGCCGATCTCGAGACCGGTCAGGTCGACGACGATCTTCTCGGGAATGTCACCGGCCAGCACGTTGAGTTCGACATCGGCACGGACCACCGTCAGAACGCCGCCGCGCTTGATGCCCGGTGCGGCGTCTTCGTTGATGAACTCGACGGGGATGTGAAGGTTCACACGGCTGGTGCGGCGCAGGCGCATCAGGTCGAGGTGGGTCGGCAGGTCCTTGACCACGTCACGCTGCACGTTGCGGCAGATCACGCGGACATCGTCATGACCGTCGACCTTGAGGTTCCACAGGGTCGCCAGGAAACGGCCCGCCTTGAGCTTCTTGAGCAGGTCGTTGAACGGAATTTGGATCGGCAGCGGGTCGTTGTCGCCACCGTATACGATCCCCGGAACCATGCCAGCGCGGCGCGCTGCGCGAGCGGCGCCCTTGCCCGTCCCCGCACGTTCCTGGGCTACGAGATCAGGAATTTCTCCAGCCATCGGTTTGTTCTCCATAAGTGAGGCGGGCATCCTCCAAGGCTGTATGCCCGCATGAAGCCGCGCGATTACACGGAATCCGGGGGGATGGGAAGGGGTAATCCGTCGCCCGGCCGCTTTGACCCCTTCGGACGCGCCTCCGGTTCTGCCGCGCTGGCCGGCGGTCGGTATCCGGCCGGCCGGGATCCCCACCTTTGCGGTCTTGCGATCCCGCGCGTCATTGGCTAGGCGGACCTCCCCTGCAACGGAGCGCCCGCCATGACCCGGCTCGGTATCGATTTCGGAACGTCGAATTCCGCCGTCGCGGTGGCGACGCAAGGCGAGGTGCGGCGCATCCCGATCGAGCGCGGGGCCGAGACGCTTCCGACGGCCGTCTTCTTTCCCGAGGACGGTTCCGACATGCGGATCGGGCGGTCGGCCGCGGATGCGCTGATCGAGGGTGAGGACGGGCGATACATGCGGGCGCTGAAATCGGTCCTGGGGACGCCGCTCTTTCACGAAAAGCGGCTGATCGCGGGCCGGCGGCGCACCCTGGCGGATGTCGTGACGGCCTTTCTACGATCCGCGAAGTCCAGGGCCGAGGCCACCGCGGAGGTGCGGTTCGACCGGGTGCTTTCCGGGCGGCCGGTGCATTTCCACAGCGCCGATCCCGGCCGCGATGCGCAGGCCGAGGCGGACCTGCGCGCGTGCTATGCGGCTGCGGGGTTCGCCGATGTCGCCTTCATGTTCGAACCCGAGGCCGCGGCCATCGCCAGCAGGGGGGATGCGGACGAGACGGGGCTCGTCGTGGATATCGGGGGCGGTACATCCGACTTCACCCTCTTCCGGCGCCGGGCCGGGGGCGTCGAGGTGCTGGGCAGCCACGGGATCCGCCTCGGCGGCACGGATTTCGACCGGACCCTGTCGCTCGCTTTCGCGATGCCGGAGCTGGGCATGAACGGAGAGCTTGTCCGCACGCTGGGCGAGGGCAGGCTCCCCGTGCCGCGCCAGATATACGCCGACCTCGCGACCTGGCCGATGATCCCTTTCCTCTACACGCGCGAGACCGGGCGGGAGGTCGAGGATCTGGTGCGGCACGCGGTCGACCGGACGCGACTGTCGCGGCTGAAGACGGTCATCCGCGATCACCTCGGCCACGACCTGGCGTTCGCGGTCGAGCGGGCCAAGATCGCCGCGAACCGGCAGGAGCGCGATGCGGCCATCGACATGTCGCTGATCGAGCCGGGGCTGCGGGTGCCGATGCCGGCCTCGGCCATGACGGGCGTGCTGGGCGATTTCCGCGAGCCGCTGCGCCTGGCCCTCTACCAGACGCTCATGCAGGCCGGAGCGACTCCGGGCGCCGTGGATCACGTGGTTCTGGTCGGCGGCTCCAGCCTGATGCGCCTGGTGTCGGAGGTCGCCGTGGAGGTCTGTCCGCAGGCGCGCATCAGCCGGGCCGAGGCGTTCACGGCGGTGGTGGACGGGCTGGCGCTTGCCGCGCAATGACGGGCGGCGGCGAAAACCGGTAGACGCCGACGAAAACTCCTTTACCCTCCGCCGGGCCTGAAGCTCCTGGGGAATGGAAAATCATGATCAACAAACAGTTCGAGCGGGTCCTGCTGGCTCTGGTGGCGCTTTGCCTGATGAGTGCCGGGGCATCGGCCCATACGGGCGAGGGGATCAACACGGGCTTTGCCTCCGGCTTCTGGCACCCGATCCTCGGGTGGGACCACGTGGTGGCCATGGTGGCCGTTGGGCTCTGGGGGGCATTCCTCGGCATGCCGGCGCTCTGGCTCTTGCCGGTGGTGTTTCCGCTGGTCATGGCCCTCGGCGGGGCCGCCGGCGTCATGGGCATGCCGCTGCCGGCGGTCGAGACCGGGATCGCGCTCTCCGGTGTCGTTCTGGGTCTTCTGATCGCCTTCGCGGTCCGGGCGCCGATCTGGGTCGCCGCGACCATCGTCGGGGTCTTCGCGATTTTCCACGGACATGCGCACGGGACCGAGCTTCCCGAGGCCTTCAGCGCCTGGGGCTATGCGATAGGCTTCGTTGTCGGTACCGGCCTGCTGCACCTGGTGGGCATCGGCCTAGGCTTCCTCACCCGGTCCGAAGCGGGCAAGATGGCCGTCCGGGGCGCGGGCGGTCTGATCGCGCTGGTCGGCGCCGCCTTCCTGTTCGGCGTGGCCTGATCCTGCCTTGATGCGCCGCCGTTCCGTTGCATGGGCTGCCGTGGCACCCGTCGTGGCGGCCCCGGGCCCAGCTTGGGCGCATTCCTTCCGCAGCGGCGCCGACGGCTATCAGCAGTTCCTCGAAGGGGCGTGGGTGATCGTCGGTTACCCAGGGATCCTGCTGCCGCTCGTCGCTCTCGGGCTGCTGCTGGGGCTCTGGGACCGGGAGGGGATGGTCCGGGCCTGGCCCGCGCTGATCGTCGGCCTGGTTCTGGGCGTGCCGCTGGGGGCGGTGGCGCCGGTGGCCGTCGCGACCGGCTTCGTGGCGTTCGGCGTCTTCGTCGCGGCCCTGACGGCGCTGCTGGCGCGGCATTCCCGCTACGAGGCGTTCGCGCTGGCGGGTATCGCCGGCGCGATGGCCATGGCCACCGCGCTCGAGGGGCACGGGTTGTTCCAGCTGCCGGTGATGATCCACCTCGGGCTGTTCCTGACGGCCAATCTCGCCGTGGCGGCAAGCGCCGGGCTGGTGCGCGTCTCGACCGACCATGTGCCGGCCCAGTGGATGCGCATCCTGTGGCGGATCGCGGCGTCCTGGATCGCCGCGGTTCTGATCCTCTACCTGGCTTATCTGTCGCGGGGCGCCTGACGGCGGGGCGTCAGTCCCAGACGCCCGAAAAGCCCGCGGGCACCAGGATGCAGCTGCGGTCCACGTTCTCGATGTCGCGCTTGCCGGTAAAGGCCATCGCGATGTCGAGTTCGTTGCGGATGACTTCCAGCGCCCGCGTCACGCCGGCCTCGCCCATGGCGCCCAGGCCATAGACCCAGGGGCGGCCGATATAGGTGCCCCGGGCGCCCATGGCGATGGCCCTGAGCACGTCCTGCCCCGAACGGATGCCGCTGTCGATGTGCACCTCAAGATCGTCGCCGACGGCCTGGAGGATCGGGTCGAGCGCGCGGATCGAGCTGATCGCGCCGTCCTGCTGCCGTCCGCCGTGGTTCGACACCACGATCGCATCGCAGCCGACCTTCCTCGCCAGGATGGCGTCCTCGGGATCGAGGATGCCCTTGAGGATGACCGGCCCGCCCCAGAGTTTCTTGATCTCCTCGATCTTCTTCCAGTCGAGCTTCTGGTCGAACTGCTGCGCGGTCCATTCGCCCAGACGAGAGGTATCCTCGACGCCTTTGACATGGCCCACGATATTGCCGAACTTACGCCGCTCGGTCCGGAGCATTTCGAGGCCCCAGGTCCATTTGGTCATCAGGTCGGCGATGGTGGCCGGGGTCAGCCTGGGCGGGGCCGACAGGCCGTTCTTGAGGTCCTTGTGCCGCTGGCCGAGGATCTGCAGGTCGAGCGTGATGACCAGGGCCGAGCATTTCGCATCTTTCGCGCGCTGGATCAGGCGGCGGAGATAATCCTGGTCCTTCATCGTGTAGAGCTGGAACCAGAACGGTTTCGTGGTGTGTTCGGCGACGTCCTCGATCGAGCAGATCGACATGGTCGAGAGGGTGAAGGGCACGCCGGCCTTTTCCGCCGCCCTGGCTGCCTTGATCTCGCCATCCGCCCGCTGCATCCCGGTCAGCCCGACGGGGGCGAGGGCGACCGGCATGGCGACCTCCTGCCCGATCATCCGCGTCGCCAGCGTCCGCCCCTCCATGTTCACGGCGACCCGCTGGCGCAGGCGGATGTCCTGGAAGTCGGCGGTGTTCTCGCGGAAGGTCTGCTCGGTCCAGGAACCGCTTTCGCAATAGTCGAAGAACATCTTCGGCGTGCGGCGCCTGTGCAGTTCCCTGAGGTCGTCGATGCAGGTGATGACGGGCATGGCTCCCCTTCCTTCCCGGTGGTCCGGATTCACTATCCGGCACCGCGCATGCAGGCAAGTCGCAGTTGTCAGAAGCCGCCGTCGCCGTATGTCATGGGGATGACCGGGTCCGGCGACATGCAGATCATCCTGATCGGATTTCTCGCCAGCCTCGCCGCCGGGGTGATGACCGGGGTGGGGGCGTTGCCCGTGCTTCTCGGGCGCGAGATCACGCAGAAATGGCGGGACATGCTGCTGGGGTTCGCCGCCGGCGTCATGATCTCGGCCTCGTTCTTCTCGCTGATCCTGCCGGGGATCGAATACGCGACCGCGCTCTATGGCGGTGTCGGCCGGGCGGCCCTGAGCGCGGGAGGCGGCATCGCCCTGGGCGCGCTGGCGGTCTGGGCGATCAATGCCCGGGTCCCGCACGAGCACTTCGTGACGGGCCGCGAAGGGTCGGACAGCGCCGCGCTGGCGCGCATCTGGCTCTTCATCCTCGCGATCTCGATCCACAATTTTCCCGAAGGTCTCGCCGTGGGCGTGGGGTTCGGGGGCGGCGACGTGGGAAACGGGACGACCCTGGCGCTGGGGATCGGGCTGCAGAACGCCCCCGAAGGACTGGCCGTCGCGGTGGCGCTGCGGGGGCAGGGCTATGGCCGCTGGCGGTCCTTCCTTGTCGCGCTGGCGACCGGGCTTGTCGAACCGCTCGGAGGGCTGCTCGGGGTGGCGGCGGTGACCGCCTCGGAATACGTTCTACCGTGGGGGCTGACCTTCGCCGCGGGCGCGATGCTGTTCATCATCAGCCACGAGATCATCCCCGAGACGCACCGCCACGGTCATCAGAACCGGGCCACGACCGGGCTGATCGGCGGGCTGATCCTGATGATGCTGCTGGACGTGACGCTCGGCTAGACGGGTCCTCAGGCCCGGTGCGCGCCCTCGGCCAGGTCCCGGACATAGGCGGCCACCTCGGACACCGACCGGCCCGAGGCGATCTCGTGCACGATGGCCGATCCCACGACACTGCCGTCGGCGACCGATGCGATGGCCCGGGCGGTTTCGGGCGTCCGGATGCCGAAGCCGACGATGACCGGCAGATCGGTCTGCGCCTTGATGCGGGCCACTTCGGGGCCGACATCGGCGGCCTGTGCCTCGGCCGATCCGGTGATGCCGGTGATCGAGACATAGTAGACAAAGCCCGAGGTGTTCTCGAGCACCTTGGGCAGGCGCCTGTCGTCGGTCGTGGGGGTCGCAAGGCGGATGAAGTTGAGTCCGGCCTTCTGCGCGGGAATGCAGAGCTCGTCGTCCTCTTCCGGCGGCAGGTCCACCACGATCAGACCGTCCACGCCGGCGGCCTTGGCATCGTTCAGGAAGGTCTCGACGCCCCGGTTGTAGATCGGGTTGTAGTAGCCCATCAGGACGATCGGGGTGGTGGTGTCCTCTTTGCGGAAGGTCGCGATCATGTCGAGCGTCTTCTGCAGCGTCATTCCTCCGCCCAGGGCCCGCTGGCCCGCCAGCTGAATCGTCGGGCCGTCGGCCATGGGATCCGTGAAGGGTAGGCCGAGTTCGATGATGTCGACGCCCGCGCCGGGCAGGGACCGCAAGATCTCGAGCGATGTGGCCTCGTCCGGGTCGCCGGCCATGATGTAGCTGACGAAGGCCTTCTTTCCCTCGGCGCGCAGCCGCTCAAACGTCGCATCGATGCGTGTCATTCCATTCCCCTCGCCGTGTCGCCCCCCGGGCTGTCCCGACTTGCCGAAAAGCGCCGGCCGGGTCAATGGCAAGGTTCAGCGGAGACGTTCGACCACGTAATCGGCCAGGTCCGAGAGATGCGCGGTGAGATCGTGGTCCGGCAGATGCGTCAGCGCGGATTTCGCCCGGTCGGCCCAGTCCAGTGCCGTCTCCCGCGTGCTCCCGAGCGCCCCGTGCCGGTCGAGCAGCTCGCGCGCCGTGGCGAGATCCTCGTCGTTCTGGCGTCCCTTCTCGATCGTGCGGGTCCAGAAGGCGCGCTCCTCGTCGTCGGCGGCGGCGACCGCGCGGATGAGCGGCAGGGTCAGCTTGCGCTCGCGGAAATCGTCGCCCACGTTCTTGCCGGTGCTGTCGGTTTTGCCCGTCCAGTCGAGCAGGTCGTCGGCCATCTGGAAGGCGATACCGAGCGCGTCGCCATAGTCGAAAAGCGCCCGGACCTGCGCGGGCGAGGCACCGGCGATCTCTCCGCCCGCCTCGGTCGCGGCCGAGAAGAGCGCGGCGGTCTTGCCCCGGATGACCTGGAGATAGGTCTCCTCGGTGGTCTTCAGGTCCTGCGCGGCGCTGAGCTGGAGCACCTCGCCCTCGGCGATGGTCGCGGCGGCGTCGGACAGGATCGACAGGACGCGCAGGTTGCCGGGTTCGACCATGAGCTGGAAGGCACGGGCGAAGAGATAATCGCCCACGAGAACCGAAGACTTGTTGTCCCAGAGCAGGTTGGCGGTCGGCCGGCCGCGCCGCTGCGCGCTTTCGTCGACCACGTCGTCATGCAGGAGGGTCGCGGTATGAATGAACTCGACCGTGGCGGCGAGGTGGATGTGATAGGGTCCGTCGTACCCGCAGAGCCGCGCGGCGGCGAGCGTCAGCATCGGGCGGATGCGCTTGCCCCCCGCCTCGACAAGATGCGCCGTGACCTCGGGAATGCGCGGTGCGTGCCGCGAGGCCATGCGCTCGCGGATCAGCGCGTTGACCGCGCCGAGGTCGTCCGCCAGCAGGGCGGCGATGGCCTCGTGTGGTTTCTCGACGGGTTTGTCCAAGCCCGCATCACCCCCGCCAGACCCTCGACAATCCGGGGGTTCTGGCCTTAAGTCCCCAATATGAAACAGCTCATGCGAACCAATAATCCGGCGGACATGGCCTTCGCCCAGGCGCTGCTTCAGGGGGAGGGTATAGACTGGTTCGAAATGGACGTAAATATGAGCGTGCTGGAGGGATCGATCGGCATCCTGCCACGTCGGCTCATGGTCAAGTCAGAGGATCATGACCGGGCCGCGACCGTCATGAAAGACAACGGTTTCGACCTCGAGGCATGAGCGCCGCGCCGGAAACCCGCGACACGATCCTGGGCGGCCGGGTGGTCCTGTTGCAACCGAAGGATGGTTATCGGGCGGGGGTCGACCCCGTCTTCCTCGCCGCGAGCGTTGGGGCCCGGCCGGGGCAGTCCGTGCTCGATCTCGGCTGCGGGGCCGGAGCGGCGTCGCTCTGCCTGGGGCGGCGGGTGGCGGGACTGCGGCTGACGGGGCTGGAGCGGCAGCCGGTCTATGCGGAACTGGCGCGGCGCAACGCGATCGAGAACGGGCTGGCCTTCGAAGTGGTCGAAGGGGACCTGTCCGATATGCCCACCCATCTTCGTCAGCGGTCCTTCGATCATGTCATCGCCAATCCGCCCTACTTCCGGCGGGACCGGAGCCTGCGCGCCAGGGATGCCGCGCGCGAGGGGGCCATGGGTGAAGAGACGCCGCTGAGCGACTGGGTCGCGGCGGCGGCGCGTCGTTGTGCGCCGCGCGGGACCGTCACCTTCATCAACCGCGTGGACCGTCTGCCCGAAATGCTGGCGGCTTTCGAATCTTGCCTTGGGTCGCTGGAACTCTTTCCACTGATTCCGCGTGAGGGGCGCGAATCGCAACTTTTCCTCCTCCGGGGCCGGAAGGAGGGGCGGGCGGCCTTTCGTCTGCATCGCGGGCTTGTCGTTCACGCAGGTTCGACGCACGAGGGGGATCGCGTCGACTATACCCCTGCCGCATCAGCGATTCTGAGCGACGGGGCCGCCATGCCTTTCTGTGGGCCGGTAATCGAATCTTAACTCCATCAGCGGATCCTCGCGGGCGCAGCGTGACAGAAGTGTGAAACTGTGATCCAATTTTCTGGCAGCAATCAGAGAGGAGAATGAGATGAGCTTGAGTTCGCATCTGGAAGAACTGAAGAAAAAACACGAATCCCTCTCGGTCGCGGTGGAACATGCACAGCGATCGCCCGGGGCTTCGACCATGGAAATCAAAGAGCTGAAGAAACAGAAGTTGCGTCTCAAGGAAGAGATCAGCCGCCTGTCGGTGCATTAGCACCGGTTTTCCGGGGGCGTCTCAGACTGGCGCGGGCGGCGATACCCGCGCCACCGGTGATAAGTACGGTCGCAACCCCGAGCCGCGCGGTCGGTTCGGCGATGCCGGTTGCGACCAGGACCAGGGTCGACAGAAGCGGCGCGGCATAGGAGGCCACGCCGAGCATCTGTATGTCGCCCTGTTTCACCCCGATGTCCCAGGTGTAGAAGGCGAGTCCGACGGGTCCGAGGCCAAGGGCCACAACCGACAGCCACCCGATGGCCGAGACCGGCACCACCGTCTCTTCGAGCGTGAGATGCAGTCCGGCAGAGAGCACGGCGGCGGCCAGGCAGAAGACGGTCACGGCACTTGTCGGCACCGCGCCGAAGCGGCGGGAGAGGACCGAGTAGCCCGCCCATGTCAGGGCGCATGCCAGCGCCAGCAGGTACCCCAGCATGTAGTCCGGCGACAGGCCGCTGTATCCCCCGACGACCACCGCCGCCCCGGCGAAGCCGGCCAGCGCGCCCAGCAGGTGCCCGAGACGGAGACGTTCCCCCGGCAACAGCCCCGAGAAGAGGACGATGAGCAGCGGCCAGAGATAGGCGATCAGGCTCGCCTGCGCCGGTGGGGCATTGCGGAGCGCGCCGAAATAGAGCGCGTGATAACCGAAGAGCCCCACCGTCCCGAGCGCAAGCGCCGCCGGCGGGATCTGCCCCAGCGATTTCAGCTGTCCGGCAGCGACCGTCCAGATCAGGCCGACGAGTCCGCCGATCACGAAACACATGGCATTGAGCTGCAGCGGCGGCACCGGTCTGCTGCCCACGGTGAAGAGGGCCAGCAGAGCCCAGAGCAGGACTGCCGTGAAACCGATGGCTGTGGCGCGGGTGCGGGACATGCGCCCTTGTCGTCAAAGGGTGCGGTGGCGTCAACAGAAAGGGCCGGTGCAGAGGCACCGGCCCGGTTGTCCGCCAGTGGCGCGGGCGTCAGACGAAGAACTGCCCGCCGTTCGCGGTGATGGTCGAGCCGTTGATGAAGCCCGCGTCGTCGTCGGCCAGAAAGGCGACGCAGCGCGCGATCTCCTCGGGCTCGCCCAGGCGGCCGGTCGGGATCTGGCTGATGATCGCTTCGCGTACCTTTTCCGGCACGGCCATGACCATGTCGGTGGCGATGTAGCCGGGGCAGATGGCGTTGGCCGTGATGCCCTTGGAGGCGCCTTCCTGCGCCAGCGACTTGACGATGCCGAGGTCGCCCGCCTTGGTCGCGGCATAGTTGACCTGACCGAACTGGCCCTTCTGTCCGTTGATCGACGAGATCACGATGACCCGGCCGAAGCCGCGCTCGCGCATACCGGGCCAGACGGGATGGACGGTGTTGAACACGCCGGTGAGATTGGTGTCGACCACCTCTTTCCACTGCTCGGGGGTCATCTTGTGGAAAGGGGCGTCGCGGGTGATGCCGGCATTGGCGACGACGATGTCGATGGGGCCAAGCTCTTCCTCGACCTTGGCGATCCCGGTCTTGGAGGCCTCGTAATCGGCGGCGTTCCACTTGTAGGTCTTGATCCCGGTCTCCTCGGTGAAGCTGGCGGCGGCCTCGTCATTGCCCGCATAGGTGGCGGCCACCGTGTACCCCTTGTCTTTCAACGCCTTGGAGATTGCTGCGCCGATCCCGCGCGATCCTCCGGTGACCAATGCCGTCCGTGCCATGATTCCTCCTACGGTTCGGTGTCAGAGTAACTCTGTTACCCATATCGTTATCCGGGCGCAATATTGTTGCGCTAAGAAATTTTCACTCTGGCAGCAGATTCTCTGTCGCCACCCCACGCCTATCACACCTTGGCGCGGAAACGAGAAAGGGCGCCCTGCGGCGCCCCTTATTTTGCATGTCGGCGGTCGTGCTGATCAGTCGCGCTCGACGCACATGGCGACACCCATGCCGCCGCCGATGCAGAGCGTGGCAAGGCCCTTCCTGGCGTTGCGACGCTGCATTTCGAACAGCAGGGTGTTGAGAACCCGCGCGCCGGAGGCCCCGATGGGATGGCCGATGGCGATGGCGCCACCGTTCACGTTCACGATTTCCGGATCCCAGCCCATGTCCTTGTTGACGGCGCAGGCCTGGGCGGCGAAAGCCTCGTTCGCTTCGACCAGGTCGAGGTCCTCGGGCTTCCAGCCGGCTTTTTCCAGCGCCTTGCGCGAGGCATGGATCGGGCCGACGCCCATGATCGAGGGGTCCAGGCCGGCCGTCGCGTACGAGACGATACGGGCGAGGGGCGTGATGCCGCGCTTTTCGGCATTCTCGGCCGACATCAGCAGGGCCCCGGCGGCGCCGTCGTTGATCCCGCTGGCGTTGGCGGCGGTGACCGACCCGTCCCTGGTGAAGGCGGGCTTCAGTTTCTGCATGCCTTCGATCGTCGCGCCGTGGCGGATGTATTCGTCATCCTCGACCACCGTTTCGCCCTTGCGGGTCTTGACGGTGAAGGGAACGATCTCGTCCTTGAACTTGCCGGCCTTCTGTGCCGCCTCGGCCTTGTTCTGCGAGGCGAGGGCGAATTCGTCCTGCTGGTCGCGGCTGATCTGCCACTTTTCGGCGACGTTCTCGGCGGTCTGGCCCATGTGGTAGCCGTTGAAGGCATCCCAGAGGCCGTCCTTGATCATCGAATCGATGTACTTGACGTCGCCCATCTTGTGGCCCGCGCGCAGGTGCGCGACATGGGGCGAGAGCGACATGCTTTCCTGTCCGCCGGCGGCGACGATGTCGGCATCGCCAAGCTGGATGTGCTGGGCGGCAAGCGCCACGGCGCGCAGGCCGGACCCACAGACCTGGTTGATGCCCCAGGCGGCGGATTCCTGCGGCAGGCCGGCGTTGATATGCGCCTGACGGGCGGGGTTCTGGCCCTGGCCGCCGGTCAGCACCTGGCCGAGAATGGTTTCCGAGACCTCGCCGGGTTCGATTCCGGCGCGCTTGACCAGTTCGGCGAGAACGGTCGCGCCCAGGTCATGGGCGGGGGTGGTTGCGAATGATCCGAGAAAGGATCCGACGGGCGTACGGGCCGCGGATGCGATGACGACGTTCGTCATGGTGTGGTCCTCCACTATGCTTGACGCAGGAAATTCTCCCCCCACGCCTCCATGCGGATGACCTATCGCAAAACGGCCCCGGGCTCAATGTGCTGCATCGCGGCGATCCCTCAGCTGCCGGTTTCCGCGGCCGGTGGTTCCTCCCACGGGGGGCGGATCGTCGGGGCGGCAAAGCAGTAGCCCTGAACGCAATCGATCCCCGCCCGCGTGATCCACTGTGCATCCTCGGGGGTTTCGACCTGTTCCGCGACGGTCAGCATGTCCATGTGGCGGGCGATGGCGATCAGAGCGCGGGCCAGCACCTGGTTGTCGGGATCGGTCGCGACGCCGCGGATGAACTGGCCGTCGATCTTGAGGATGTCGAAGAGGAAATCGCGGAGGTAGCGGAACGACGTATGGCCCGCCCCGAAATCGTCGAGGGCGAAGCTGATCCCGTGGCGGCGCATTCGGGTCATGAAGCTGGTGACCAGTTCGGGGATCATCATGGCCGAACCTTCGGTGATCTCGAGGATCAGACGCTCGCCCAGGGCAGGATCGCGCATCAGGGCCTTGCGCAGGATGCGCATCCAGCGGGGATAGCCGATGGAACGGGCCGAGAGGTTCAGCGCCAGGCGGATCTCCGGCGTGTCCTCCAGCACGCGTAGGCCCATACTGAGGGCGGCGCAATCGATGCGGCGGCCGAGTTCCGTCACCTCGGCCGCGTGGATGAAATCCGCCGCGGGGATGACGCGCCCGGTTTCGTCGAAGATGCGGATCAGGCCCTCGTAATAGGCGATCCGGTCGGGAGCGCGCGCCTGCAGGACGGGCTGATAGGCAAGGGCCACGTTGCCGTTTTCGAGGGCGAGGGACACGGTGTTGAGAATATCTGCATCCCGCCGCGCCACGGCGTGGGTGAGCGGATCGCGGAGTTCCGGCGGAACATCCACCAGCGCCTGGTCGTTCAAGAGTGCCATTCCCGCCCCTCCGCTAAGGTCCGGGTCATCGTGACGCGACAAAGTTAATGTAGTGCGAACGGGCGTCGGCGAAATTCATGCGAATTCTAACGACCGTGTTCAGCCTTGCGACTCCCGGGCCAGCAGGCTCTCGACGATGCGGATTGCGCTGTCGCTCGACCAGTCCGCCGTCCCCACGAGCCGCGCGATCTCGCGTCCTTCGCGGTCGAGAATCACCGTCACCGGCAGCCCCAGCACGCCTGCCGCCCGGGCAAGACGGCTGCGCGGGTCGCGGTACCGGGGCAAAGCGGTGACTCCGATCTCGTCCAGGAACCGGTCGATGGCGGGCGGTGCGTTCGGCCCCGTGGCCAGAGTGACGACGGCAAAATCCTCGGCGCCGAAACGGTGTTGGAGCGCCTCCAGCGTCGGCATTTCCTCGCGGCAGGGCGCGCACCAGAGAGCCCAGAAGTTCAGGACGACGATCCGGCCCCGGTACTCCGCGAGGCTGGCCTCGCCCTCGGGCGCATCGAAGGCCACATCGGGAAAGTCGTGCGGCTCGGCATGGACGGCCAGCTTCTTCATGTCGCCCTCGCGCAGGCCGGCGATGTCCCCGGCCGCGCCGAGGTTTGCAGTGACGAGCAAGCCCGTATAAAGGAGCGCCTTGAGCCAGTTCTTCATCTTTCCTCCAACGGGTGGCCAATGACCGACACAAGCGCGAACCAGATGTGGGGGGGCCGTTTCGCCGCCGGACCCGACGCGATCATGGAGGCGATCAACGCCTCGATCGGGTTCGACCGGCGCATGGCCGCGCAGGATATCGCAGGCTCGCGCGCCCATGCCGCCATGCTGGCCGCGACGGGCATCGTCAGCGATAGCGATGCCGAGGCGATGAGGGAAGGGCTTCTCACGGTGTTGTCAGAGATCGAGGGCGGGTCCTTCGCCTTCTCGACGGCGCTCGAGGATATTCACATGAACGTCGAGGCGCGGCTGAAGGAAATCATCGGCGAACCCGCCGGGCGGCTGCACACCGGGCGGTCGCGCAACGACCAGGTGGCGACGGATTTCCGGCTCTGGGTCCGCGATCAGGCGGATGCGGCGATCGACGGGCTGCAGGCGCTGATGACGGCGCTGGTCGCGCAGGCCGAGCAGGGCGCCGACTGGGTGATGCCGGGGTTCACGCATCTTCAGACGGCGCAGCCGGTGACCTGGGGCCACCACATGATGGCCTATGTCGAGATGTTCGGGCGCGATCTGTCGCGGTTCCGCGACGCGCGGGCGCGGATGAACGAATCGCCGCTCGGGGCGGCCGCGCTGGCCGGGACCTCCTTTCCCATCGACCGCGAGATGACGGCGCGTGCCCTGGGATTCGACCGGCCGATGGCCAATTCGCTGGATGCCGTCTCGGACCGGGATTTCGCGTTGGAGTTCCTCGGCGCCGCGACCATCTGCGCGATTCATCTGAGCCGCATGGCCGAAGAGCTGGTGATCTGGTCCTCGGCCCAGTTCCGGTTCGTCGTGCTGTCGGACCGCTTCTCGACCGGGTCGTCGATCATGCCGCAGAAGAAGAACCCCGACGCGGCCGAACTGATCCGGGCCAAGATCGGCCGCATCTTCGGCGCGAACGTCGCCCTGACCATGGTGATGAAGGGCCTGCCGCTGGCCTATTCCAAGGACATGCAGGAGGACAAGGAACAGGTCTTCGATGCTGCCGACAACCTGATGCTGGCGCTGGCGGCGATGACCGGCATGGTGTCGGACATGGCCGCGAACCGCGAGGCGCTCGAGGCGGCGGCGGGGTCGGGCTTTTCCACCGCGACCGACCTGGCCGACTGGCTGGTGCGTACGCTCGACATGCCGTTCCGCGAAGCACATCACGTCACCGGGTCGCTCGTCGCCCTGGCCGAGCGGAAGGGCTGCGACCTGCCGGACCTGACGCTGGCCGACATGCAGGGCGTTCACGCGGCGATCACGGATGACGTCTTCGGGGTTTTGGGGGTCCACAACTCGGTCGCCTCGCGCACATCCTACGGCGGAACGGCGCCTGAACGGGTGCGGGAACAGATCCTGCGCTGGAAGGATGTGCTGAAATGACCCGCCTGCTGGCTCTCGTCCTGCTGTTCGGCATGGCCGCGCTCGTCTCGGCCTGCGGCGTGGACGGCGAGCCCGAACAACCCGAGCCCGAGACCGCAACCGAAACCGGAGTGACCGTGCACGGCCGTGTCGCGTTCGGGGTGTCGTTCTGATGTCGACGCTGCGCATCCTGTACCTGCTGCTGGCGGTCTGGGGCGCGGTGCATCCGATGTGGCATGTCCTGTCCTGGCTCACCGCCAACGGGTTCGACATGCAGGGCCTTTTCGCCGCGTGGACGGCGAACGACGCGGTCACGGGGCTGTCGATGGATCTTGTCATCGCGGTCATCGCCCTTGTCCTGTGGATCCTGGCCGAGGTCTCGGTCCGCCGGAACTGGTCCTCGCTCTGGGCGGTTCCGGCGACCTGTCTCATCGGGGTCGGCTGCGGGCTGCCGCTCTATCTCTTTCTCAGAACACGGCCCGTCTGAGGCCGCACGGGGACCGCAATGGATCATTTCCTCTACCGCGATGGCGCTCTCTATGCCGAGGACGTGCCGGTGGCCGAGATCGCCGCCGAGGTCGGCACGCCGTTCTACCTCTATTCGACGGCCACGCTGACGCGTCATTTCCAGCTGTTCGACGATGCGCTCTCCGGCCTGCCGCACCTGGTCTGCTATGCGATGAAGGCCGCGTCGAACCAGGCGATCCTCAGGACGCTGGCGGATCTCGGGGCGGGCATGGATGTCGTCTCGGGCGGTGAATATGCGCGGGCCCGGGCGGCGGGCGTTCCGGGCGAGAGGATCGTCTTCTCGGGCGTCGGCAAGACGCGGGTCGAGATGCGCGAGGCGCTGGCCGGCGGCATCCGCCAGTTCAACATCGAGAGCGAGCCGGAGCTGGAGGCGCTGAACGAGGTCGCGCTGTCCATGGGGGTGGTCGCGCCGGTGACGGTGCGGGTGAACCCGGATGTCGACGCCAGGACCCACGCCAAGATCGCGACCGGCAAATCCGAGAACAAGTTCGGGATCCCCATTTCCCGCGCGCGCGAGGTCTACGCCCGGATCGCAGCTCTTCCGGGGCTCGAGGCGATCGGAATCGACGTGCACATCGGCTCGCAGCTGACCGATCTCGAACCGTATCGGCAGGCGTTCGAAAAGGTCGGCGACCTGACCGATGCGCTGCGGGCAGACGGCCATGACATCCGGCGTCTGGACCTCGGCGGCGGGCTGGGCATCCCTTATACCCGCGGCAACGAGCCGCCGCCGCTGCCGATGGATTACGGCAAGCTGATCGCGGAAACGCTGGGCGACAAGGGCTGCGAGATCGAGATCGAGCCGGGGCGCCTGGTCGCGGGCAACGCGGGGATCATGGTCAGCCGCGTGATCTACGTGAAGTCCGGCGAGGGGCGCGATTTCCTCATCCTCGACGGGGCGATGAACGACCTGATCCGCCCGGCCATGTACGAGGCCCATCACGACATCGTGCCGGTGGTCGAGGCAGAGGCCGGTATCGAGTACCGGCCCTACGATATCGTCGGACCGGTGTGCGAATCCGGCGACACCTTCGCCAGACAGCGGATGATGCCGCCCCTGGAGGCCGGCGACCTCGTCGCCTTCCGGTCGGCCGGGGCCTATGGCGCGGTCATGAGCAGCGAATACAACACCCGCCCGCTGATCCCCGAAGTTCTGGTCAATGGGCATCAATTCGCTGTCATCCGGCCCCGCCCGAGCTTTGACGAGATCATAAACCGGGATACGCTACCTCCATGGCTGTAGGGTGACGCACGCCCGCCTTCGAGGAGTCGCATGACCGACCGCACGATCTTTGCCGACACCCTGTCCCGTATCTCGCGGCCGCTGGCCCTGACCCGTCTGGGGCTGTTGGCCGAACGGCTGGCCCGCGCCTTCTGGCCGCTCTGGTCGGTGGTGATCCTGGCCGCCGGTATGCTGATGCTGGGCCTGCACGACATGGTCGCGGTCGAGGTGGTCTGGGCGGTCGGCGCGATCTTCGCGGTGCTGGCGCTGGTCTTCGCCGGCTACGGGCTGTGGTCGTTCCGATGGCCGCGGCGGGAAGAGGCCCTGGCGCGGCTCGACGCCTCGCTCAAGGGGCGGCCTTTGCAGGCGCTGCGCGACGCGCAGGCCATCGGCAGCGGCGATTTCGGGTCGGAATCCCTCTGGCGGATGCACCAGTCGCGCATGGCCGACCGGGCCTCGGTGGCGAAGGCGGTCGATCCCGATCTCCGTGTCAGCAGCCGCGATGTCTTCGGCCTGCGCTTCATCGCGCTCACGGTCCTGATGATCGCCATGATCTTCGGCTCGTTCTGGCGCGTCGGCACGGTGGCGGGCATGGCGCCCGGCGGCGGCGCGGCACTGGCCGCCGGACCCACCTGGGAGGGATGGATCGAACCGCCCGTCTACACCGGCCTGCCCGTTCTCTACCTTGCCGATCTGGACGACGGGTTCGCGGTGCCCGAGGGCAGCAAGGCGACCATCCGTCTCTACGGCGAGGTCGGCGCGCTTTCGGTCGAACAGACCGTCGGGCCGGCTGTCGAGGACCCCAGCGCGCCGTCCCAGGTGATCCCGCTGGAACGCGAGGGCGAACTGGCGGTCGCCGGACCGGGCGGTGAAAGCTGGCAGGTCAGCCTGACAAGTGACACCGTGCCGTTCGTCGAGGTCACCGGCCCCTCCGAGGCGAGCGTGCGGGGCGAGTTCAAGCTGCCATTCGCCGCCGGCGACGACTATGGCGTCGAGATGGGCGAGGCGGAAATCGCGCTCGATCTGCCCGCGGTCGACCGCCGCCATGGTCTTGCCAGCGCGCCGGAACCGCGCGATCCGATCCGGTTGCAGATGCCGCTGCCGATCGCCGGGGACCGCACGGCCTTCGATCAGGAGCTGATCGAGAACCTGTCGGAACACCCCTGGGCCAACCTTCCGGTGACCGTGACGCTGCGGGCCACCGATGCGGCCGAGCAGACCGGCGCCTCGGAGCCCTACGAGACCCGGCTGGCGGCGCGGCGGTTCTTCGATCCGTTGGCGGCCGCGCTGGTCGAACAGCGGCGCGACCTTCTGTGGAACCGCGACAACGCCCGCCGGATCGTGCGCGTGATGAAGGCGATCTCGTGGCAGCCCGAGGGGCTTTTCCGGTCACAGACCGCCTATCTGCGGATGCGGGTGCTGATGCGCCGCATGGATGCGATCACGCAGTATGCACGCCTGACGGACGATCAGGTGGACAGCCTGGCGCAGGCGCTCTGGGATCTGGCGCTGCTGATCGAGGACGGCGATCTCGAAGATGCGCGCGAGCGGCTGCAACGGGCGCAGGAACGTCTGTCCGAGGCCATGAAGAACGGCGCCAGCGACGAGGAAATCGCCCGGTTGATGCAGGAACTGCGCGACGCCACGCAGGACTACATGCGCCAGCTCTCGCGCGAGGCCGCCGAGGAAGGCGAGCAGATGGGCGAAGAATTGTCGGCCGAGCAGATGGAAAATGCCATGCGCCTCAGCCAGGACGATCTGCAGGCGATGATGGACCGCATCCAGGAACTGATGGAGCAGGGCCGGATGGCCGAGGCGCAGCAGGCGCTGGAAGAGCTCCAGCAGATGATGGAGAACATGCGCGTCACCCAGGGTCAGGGCGGGCAGCAGCAGTCGCCGGGTCAGCAGGCGATGGAGGGGCTTTCGGAAACGCTCCGCGATCAGCAGGGCCTGTCGGACGAGGCTTTCCGCGATCTGCAGGAGCAGTTCAACCCCGATGCCAACCGCGGCGAAAGCCAGCAGAACCAGGGTCGCAGCGGCAATCAGGGCCGGGGTCAGCAGCATGGTCAGAACCAGCCGGGCCAAGGGCAGGGTCAGCAGCCGGGCCGGCAACCCGGTCCGCAGTCCGGCGGCAACCAGCAGCCCGGTCAGGGCCAGGGGCAGGGCGATCTTGAACAGGGGCTTGCCGACCGGCAGCAGGCGCTGCGCAACGAACTCAACCGTCAACGGGGCAACCTGCCGGGGCTGGGCGGCGAAGCGGGCGAACAGGCCCGCCGGTCGCTGGAGCGCGCCGAGGAGGCTATGCGCGGCGCCGAGGAGGCCCTGCGCGGCGACGACCTCGCCGGGGCGATCGACCGTCAGTCCGTCGCGATGGAAGCGCTGCGCGACGGCATCCGCAACATGGGCGAAGCCATGGCCGAAGAACGCCGGCAGGCCCAGGGCCAGCAGGGGCAGGCCAACGGCAATACCGGGGGCGAGCGCAACGACCCGCTCGGCCGCAGCGCCGGCACGAATGGCGACATGGGCAGCCAGCGCGACATGCTGCAGGACCGCGACGTCTATCGCCGTGCGCTGGAACTGGAAGAGGAACTGCGCCGCCGGTCCGGCGACAGCGACCGGCCCGAGATCGAGCGCGAGTATCTGAAGCGGTTGCTGGAACGGTTCTGACGGCGCGGGGACAGGCCGGCTCCTCTGCGACGGCGCGGCAGGTTACTGATCGGGCGCTGTCTCGTCGGACATGGCATCCAGGCGTTCCGCGAGGGTCTCGGCCTTTTCGTCCAGCCACATGCGGCCGTCGTCCACGCCCGCGACATACGCCTCCAGCGGGCCGGCCAGCGCCGGTACCGCATCGGCCAGCTGGGGGGCCTGAAGGTAGATGATGGTCATGAGCACGGCCAGCACGATGACGGCGACGAACCCGCGCCGAAACCCGAGCCGCTGCTCCTGCGCGGCCGCCCGGCCGGACCGGTCCTCGGCCCGGCGTGCGGGATCGCCCTTGCGGCGCAGGGTCGAGTTGATCTCCTCGATGTCCGGCAAGAGGTTCCGGCGCGACTCCCCGGCCTCCTGCGGCTCCGGCTCTTGCGGGGGATGCTGGGCCGCATCGGCATCGGCCCGGACCCGCGCCAGCCGGCTTTCGGCCGCGATCTCGCGCGCCTGGCGTCCGCGGTCGGGTTCCGGCTCGCCCAGCCCCAGGTCCGGCTGACTCTCCAGCGGCGCACCGGCGCGCGCGCGCTCTTCATAAACGGCCTCTTCCTGCAGGATCGACTTGACCTCCGGCGACAGGGGGCGCCGGCGCAGGGGCTGCTGTTCCTCGGGCAAGGCATCGCCCGCCTCCGGCGACGGGAGGGCGTCCGACACGCCCGTCTCGTCCTCGTCCGACCAGCCGTCGTCATCGATGTCGTCATCCGCCTCGGGATCCGGCCGGAACGAAGGTTCGCGTGCGGGCTCCGGCGCCTCCGGAAGGTCGGCGCCATCCTGCGCATCCTCGTCGGGCATGTGGTCGGGATGGTACTGATACCAGGTGTCGCCGCAGTTGGAGCATTGGACATCGCGTCCGGCGGCCGGAATGACCTCGTCCGGAACCTCGTATTCCGCATCACAGTTTGGACAGGTCAGTCGCATCCATCCTCCGCATACGCCGCTGCGTACCGCTTCGAAGCATAGCTTATCTTGTATATGCTTCGGTGAAAAACGCAATCGCCGCCCTGCCTGATCCAATTGAAACCTTGGGCCGAGTGGTGCAGAAGGAGGCTGGCCGACGGGGGAATGACGTGATCGAGCTGGACAATCTGGCCTACAGTTACGGCGGTGGCGAACTGCTGAGCGAGGTCTCACTCAAACTGGCGCCGGGCTCGTTCCATTTTCTCACCGGACCGTCCGGGGCGGGCAAGACGACCTTTCTCAAGCTCTGTTACGGGGCGCTGGTTCCGACCGCGGGCCATGCGCGCATCTTCGGGCAGGACGTGCGCGAGATGACCCGCGACGACATCGCGATGGTCCGCCGCAGGATCGGCGTGGTGCACCAGGACTGCCAGTTCCTCGACCACCTGCCGATCTCGGAGAACGTCGCCCTGCCGCTGACCGTGGCCGGGCGCGACGTGCAGGCCGAGGCGGCAAATCTCGACGAACTGCTCGCCTGGTGCGGGCTCACCCCGCGCGCAAGCGCGCTGCCGCCGCAACTCTCGGGTGGTGAGCGTCAGCGCGCCGCGCTCGCCCGGGCGGTGATCCTGTCGCCCGACGTCATCCTGGCCGACGAACCGACCGGCAATGTCGACTGGGAAATGTCGCAGCGCCTGCTGCAGCTGCTCGTGGAACTGAACCGGATGGGCAAGACCGTCCTGATCGCCTCGCACGACCTGGGCCTGATCCGGGCGGCCAAGCAGCATGTCCAGGCGCGGGTGCTGCGCATCTCGAACCGGCGGCTGCAGCTGGCGGGGGCGGACCTGTGAGGGGGCCGCGGGTCATCGGCGATCTTGTCTCGGGCGACGGCTCGGCCGACCGGGTGGTGCCGCCGTCGGGCCAGACCGCGCACCTGACCCTCTTCGCCGCGGCCGTCATGGCCTTCCTCGCGGTCTTCGCCCTGGCGCTGTCGCTCTCCACCGGCCGGCTCGCGGACAGGTGGGGCGAGGATCTGGCACGGGCCTCGACCGTGCGCATATCGGCGCCCGGAGAGCAGATGCAGGCGCAGACGGCGGCCGCGCTCCGGGTGCTGGAAACGACCGAGGGCGTCGCCTCGGCGCGGGCCCTGGATGCAACCGAACAGAGGGCGCTGCTGGCGCCGTGGTTCGGGCCGGAGGTGCCTGTCGAAGACCTGCCGGTGCCGCAGCTGATCGAGGTGATCGAGACCGACGCGGGCTTCGACGCCGCCGGTCTGAGGCTGCGGCTCTCGGCCGAGGCGCCCGGCGCGGTGCTCGACGATCACACGCGCTGGCGCCGTCCGCTGGTCCGCGCGGCCGAGCGGCTGCGCGCCCTCGGCTACCTGTCGATCCTGCTGATCGGCGGGGCCATGGCGGCCATCATTACTTTGGCCGCCAGCGCCGCCCTTTCGGCCAATGCGCAGGTGATCGGCGTGCTGCGCCTCGTCGGGGCCGAGGACCGCTATGTCGCGAGGGCGTTCGTGCGGCGCTTCACCCTGCGGACGCTCGCCGGGGCCGCGGCCGGAACCCTTGCGGGCTGTCTGGCGCTCCTGCTCCTGCCGTCGTCCGGCGAGGGCCTGGACATGCTCACCGGGCTCGGATTCCGGGGGGCGGAATGGCTCCTGCCGCTGCTGCTGCCGCCGGTGGCGGGGCTGGTGGCATACGCCGCCACCCGCCGCGCCGCGCTCCGCGTCCTGGGAGAGCTGACATGATCCTGCAGTACCTGCGATCGCTGATCTTCGTGGGCCAGATGTACCTGGCGATGGCAGTCTACGCGCTGATCTACACGCCCTTCGTGCTGTTCAACCGCGATGCAGCCTATGCGGCGGTCCATGCCTACTGCCGGTACGTGCGCTGGACCGCGCGATGGATGGTGGGCATCCGCAGCGAAGTGCGCGGAGAGGTGCCGGAGGGCGAGGTCCTGATCGCCTCCAAGCATCAGAGTTTTCTCGATATCATCCTGATCGTCAGCGCCCTGCCGCGCCCGAAGTTCATCATGAAGGCAAGCCTCGTCCACGCGCCGATCCTGGGCTGGTACGCCCTGCGGATCGGGTGCGTCCCGGTGGACCGCGGCAAACGGGCCCAGGCGATCCGCCAGATGATGGACGGGGTCACGGCCGGAGACGCCCCCGCGGGCCAGCTGATCATCTACCCGCAGGGCACGCGGGTCGCCCCCGGTGCCTACCTGCCCTACAAGGTCGGATCGGCGGTGATATACGAGACCACGGGCCAGACCTGCGTGCCCGCCGCGACCAATGTCGGGCTGTTCTGGCCCAGGCATGGCATCCTGCGCAAGCCGGGCCTGGCGGTGGTCGAGTTCCTCGAGCCCCTGCCACCCGGTCTCGAACGCCACGAGTTCCTGAGGCGTTTGGAAACCGAGATCGAGCTTGCAAGCAACCGGCTGATGCAGGAGAGCGGCTATGCCGAACCCGCACCCTCCAACACCCTGTCGACCTGAAGCGATCCGATCGCGCGCCTTCGGCGCATTCCATGACTAACAGGGGGCTGTCTGGCCCCTGCGTCGCGACTGCCGTGGCAGTCGCGCCGACCCCCGAGGATATTTGTCGGACCAAAGAAGGATAATCGCTTCTTTGGTCAGGAAAATATCCCCGCCGGAGGCCCCGAGGCGTCGGCCCCGCCTGCGGGGCCGGCAACGAGTGGAATGACTTGCGCCGCCCGGAGGGCGGCGCTCTTCCGGATCAGGAGTGGATCGGGCCGTCGCCGCAGGCGAGGGCGGCTTCGCGCACGGCTTCGGAATAAGTCGGATGCGCGTGGCAGGTCAGGGCGAGGTCCTGGGCGGAGGCGCCGAATTCCATCGTCACGCAGATCTCGTGGATCAGGTCGCCCGCCGCGGGGCCGATGATATGGGCCCCGAGAATGCGGTCGGTCTCCTTGTCGGCGAGGATCTTCACGAACCCTTCCGAGGCGAAGACCGCCTTGGCGCGGGCATTGCCCATGAAGGAGAACTTGCCGGCCTTGTAGGCGCGGCCCTCTTCCTTGAGCTGGTCCTCGGTCTTGCCGACGGCGGCGACCTCCGGATGGGTGTAGATCACCGATGGAATGACGCCATAGTTGACATGGCCGTGCTTGCCGGCAAGCACCTCGGCCACTGCCATGCCCTCGTCCTCGGCCTTGTGGGCCAGCATCGGGCCGGCGATGGCATCCCCGATGGCGTAGATGCCCTTCACGCTGGTCGCCCAGTGATCGTCGGTCTTGATGACGCCCCGGTCGGTCGTCTCGACACCGATATCGGCGAGGCCCAGGCCGTCGGTATAGGCCCTGCGGCCGGTGGCGATGAGCACGACATCGGCGTCGAGCTGGTGTTCGCTGTCGTCCTTGCGGGCCTTGTAGGTCAGCTTGGCCTTGCCGCGCGCGGTCTCGACCGACTGGACCGCGCCGCCCATGATGAAGTCCATCCCCTGCTTCTTCAGGATTTTCTGGAGGTTGCGCTGAACTTCCTTGTCCATCCCGGGGGTGACGTGGTCGAGGAATTCGATCACCGTCACCTCGGTGCCGAGGCGGGCATAGACCGAGCCCATCTCGAGCCCGATGACGCCGGCCCCCACCACGATCATCTTCTTCGGCACCTTGTTCAGCGTCAGCGCGCCGGTCGAGGAGACGACGATCTTTTCGTCGATCTCGATCCCGGGGAGAGTGGCGGGTTCGGAGCCGGTTGCGACGATGATGTTCTTCGCCTCGTGGGTCTCGTCGCCGACCTTGACCTTGCCAGCCTCGGGAATCGATCCCCAGCCCTTGAGCCAGTCGATCTTGTTCTTCTTGAAGAGGAACTCGATCCCCTTGGTGTTGCTGTCGACCGTGGACTGCCGGTACTCCTGCATGACCTTCCAGTCGACCGAGGGGCTCTTGCCCTTGAGGCCCATGGTGGCGAAGTTGTGTTCGGCCTCGTGCAGCTGATGGGTCGCGTGGAGCATCGCCTTGGAGGGGATGCAGCCGATGTTGAGGCAGGTGCCGCCGAGCGTGTCGCGGCCCTCGACGCAGGCGGTTCTGAGACCGAGCTGGGCGCAGCGGATGGCCGCGACATAGCCGCCGGGGCCGGAACCGATCACGATCACATCATAGGCTGCCATTGGGAACTCCTTGGGTCTGTTCGGCGTCGGTGTCAGGGCCGGTTTACGCGGGTCCGGGGCGAGAGGGAAGGGGCGCTGCCCCTCCTGGCCGTTCCGGCCAGTTCACCCCGGAGTATTTCCGGCAAGATGAAGGTCAAAGGAGGCTCGCCAGGATCATCAGCGTGGTGGCCAGCAACCCCGCCAGCCAGATCAGGCTGCGCCAGGGCACCCAGCCCAGGACATAGGCCGGGACATAGAGGATGCGGGCGGCCAGGTAGATCCAGGCGCAGGCCGCGGTGAGCCCGGTGGAGCCGGCATGGGCGGCCAGCAGCGCGGCGATGGTGAAGAGGATCAAGCCCTCGAAATGGTTGTTCATCGCGCGGTGGATGCGGCCGGGCCGGCCCGAAAGTTCGATCTTCTTGTCGCGCGGTTTCAGGGCGGCCCGGGTTCCGGCCTGGGCCTGACCGGCCACGGAATAGAGTGCGATCTGGAGGATCTGGAGCAGCGCGGCGAGGGCCAGGACAGTGAGTTCGGGGGTCATTGCCTGCGTCTCCACACCACGACGGTCCAAAGGGCCAAGAGCGGTCCGGCGACGATCTCGGCGATGACCGAGGGCAGCAGCGCCGGGTCGGTCAGCGGGGCATAGCCCGGCTGTATCAGCCGCGCGACCCCGCCAAGGGCGATGGCCAGCAGAAAGGCCGCGGCGATCGGGGCGAAGATCCGGAACCGCAGCGCGGCGGCGGCCATGCACAGCCCCATGCCCGCAAAGGTCGCGGCGAAGAACCGGACGTTGTTGTCGTGCCGGGCAAAGTCGATCGATGCCGAGGTGGGCACCGCGTCGGAAGGAAACTGCCAGCCGAGGGTCGGCATGCCGCCCAGCCCCGTGTTCAGCCCGATGACCACCATGGCCAGACCGGTCAGGCCGAGGATGACACGCAGAACCGTCTCCATCAGGCGGTCCGCAGGAAATGCGCCGATCCGGCGGTGACGGCGGCGCGGCGGCCGTGCGTGTCGGCCACGGCGCGGTCGAGCCAGCCTTGTGCCTTGGCGCGGTCGTTCACGTCGAACAGCACCCAGATCTCGCCCGGCGCCTCTGCGCCGTTCCAGACTTGCAGCCGGGTCAGTCCGGCGAGCGCCTGATCTTCGGTGTCCTCTGTCAGGGCGTCCATCGTCGTTTCGGGATCGGTGCTGTCGAGCCGACAGAGAAGTTGGAGGGGCATGGTCACGGCCTCGGATCAGAGTGCAAGAAGGTACAGCCAGAAGATCATGGCGAAACCCACCAGCCAGATAGCGGTTCGGAGATAGGCGATGCCGAGCGCGTAGACCACGACATAGGCGATGCGCGCCAGCAGGAAGAGCCAGGCGGCGGTGAGCGCCGCGCCCGGGGCCTCGGGCTGCTGCGCAAGGATCAGGACCGGCGGCGCGAAGAGCGCCATGGCGACGACGGAGTTCATCTGCGCACGGTCCAGCCGCCCGGCCATCCCGGTGAGGGAGGGCAGGCTTTCGCGATTGCCCGCCAGCTGCGAGAGGTCGAGTTTCCGGGCCGCGGCGAGTACCTGGGCCAGGATGGTGACGAGGACGACGATGCCGTAGAGGGCGAGGATCGAGGTAAGGGTCATGGGGCCAGCCTGTCAGGAGTCGGAGACGTTCGTTTCGGGATGATAGGCGATTTCCGCGAAGGAGTCCGCAGGGAAGGAATAAAGAAACCGCAGGATGCCTTCGCCGTTGCGCCATTCGTGGACGCATCCGGCGGGAACGAAGAAGGTGTCCCCCGGACGCATCTGCAGGATCTCGGCGCCCAGGCGGGCATGGCCATGCCCTTCGAGCACGTGGACGGTTTCGGGAATATCGTGCCAGTGCGCGGCCTCGACATCGCCGGCGCGCAGGGTGGCGATCCCCTGGACCAGCCCGTGGGTCGGGGTTTCGTCGCCCGAGAGCAGCGTGCGGTAGGTGACGGTCGAGGTTTCCCGCGGGTCCCAGAGATGGGGCGGACGGTCGGCAATGTTGATGCGGGTGGCCCTGGACATCCTGCTGCGCATCTCCTCTTTCGTTCCGCCTGAAGCCTACGCAGGAGCGGAACGCTTGAGAAGGGGGCGAAGCCCTCGCGGCCGGGACGCGCCCGCCCGCGGGGCCGGTCTCAGGACGCGCCGGGTGTGGAGCGGTGGTCCGGCCCCCGCCGCGGTCGACGCCGCCGGTCGGATCGTGGGAAGCCGGTGGGGGCCGTACGGGGCCTCCCGCCCGTGGCCGCAGGGGCCACGGACGGTGCTACAGGGATCTTCCGACCGGTCAGAGGTCCATCAGCAGGCGCTGCGGATCCTCGAGCGCCTCTTTCACGCGGACGAGGAAGGTCACGGCACCCTTGCCGTCCACGATGCGGTGATCGTAGCTGAGCGCGAGGTACATCATCGGGCGGATCACGATCTCGCCGTTGACGACCATCGGCCGCTCCTGGATCTTGTGCATGCCCAGGATGCCGGACTGCGGGGGGTTCAGGATCGGCGAGGACATGAGCGATCCGTAGACGCCGCCGTTCGAGATCGTGAAGGTGCCGCCCTGCATCTCGGCCATGGAGAGCTTGCCGTCGCGGGCGCGCTTGCCCTTTTCGTTGATCGCCTTCTCGATCCCGGCGAAGGACAGGCTGTCGGCATCGCGGATCACCGGAACGACGAGGCCCTGGGGCGTGCCGGTGGCGATGCCCATGTGCACGAAGTTCTTGTAGACGATGTCGGTGCCGTCGATCTCGGCATTGACCTCGGGCACCTCGTTCAAGGCGTGGCAGCAGGCCTTGGTGAAGAAGGACATGAAGCCCAGGCGCACGCCGTGCTTCTTCTCGAATTCCTCCTTGTAGGTCTTGCGCAGTTCCATCACCGCCGTCATGTCGACCTCGTTGTAGGTCGTCAGGATCGCGGCGGTGTTCTGCGCGTCCTTCAGGCGGCGGGCGATGGTCTGGCGCAGGCGGGTCATCTTGACCCGCTCCTCGCGTGCGGCGTCGTCGGCCGGAACGGGGGCGCGCGGCGGCGCCTTGGCCTCGGGGGCCGGAGCGGATTTCGCGGCCGAGATCGCCTTGGCCACGTCTTCCTTCATGACCCGGCCGTCACGGCCTGTTCCGGTCACCTGATCGCGCGACAGGCCGGCCTCGGCCATGGCCTTCTTGGCCGAGGGCGCGTCCTCGGTGTCCGAACGGCTGCCGCGGTTGGGTTTCGTCTCGTAGGCCTCGCCTTCGGCGCCCTCGTCCTGGACGGCTGGCGCGGCCTTGGCGCTGCCGCCGCCATCGCCCGAATTCAGCTCGGCGAGCTGGCCGCCCGCCTCGACGGTTTCGCCCTCGTTCTTGAGGATCTTCGACAGTACGCCCGCCGCCGGGGCCGGAACCTCGACCGACACCTTGTCGGTCTCCAGTTCGCAGAGCATCTCGTCGGCCTCGACGCTCTCGCCCTCCTTCTTGAACCATGTCGCGACGGTGGCTTCGCTCACGGATTCGCCCAGGGACGGCACCATCACCTTGACGGTCTCGCCGCCTTCGGTGGCCTCTTTCTCGCCATTGGCCGGTTGTTCGGCCTCGGTCTCTTCCGTGTCCTCGGCGCGCGGCTTGGTGTCCTCCGGCCCGGCGTTGCCGGATTCCGAGATGTTGCCGAGCAGGGCATCGACGCCGACGGTTTCGCCCTCTGCGGCGACGATGTCGGCAAGAACGCCGGCCGCGGGCGAGGGGACCTCGACCGTGACCTTGTCGGTTTCCAGTTCGCAAAGCATCTCGTCGACCTCGACGGTGTCGCCGGGTTTCTTGAACCAGGTGGCGACGGTGGCCTCGGTGACGCTTTCACCAAGCGTGGGCACGCGAATTTCGGTGGTCATCGGTGGCTATCCTTCAGATGTGTTCGGTATATCCGGTTCAGGCGGCGCCCCGTGGCCCCGCCCCTTCCATGTCATTTTTCAAGCCCAAGCGCGTCGGCGACCAGTGCCGCCTGCTGCGCCTTGTGCTGTGCGGCAAGCCCCGTGGCCGGAGAGGCCGTGGCGACGCGGCCCGCATAGACAGGGCGTTCGTGCTTGGCCTTGATGCGGGTCAGGACCCATTCGATGTTCGGTTCGACGAAGGTCCAGGCGCCCTGGTTCTTGGGCTCTTCCTGGCACCAGACCATCTCGGCGCCCTTGAACCGCTCGAGCTCCTTGACCAGCGAGATCGCGGGGAAGGGATAGAACTGTTCCAGCCGCAGTAGATAGACGTCTTCCAGTCCGGCTTCGTCGCGGGCCTCGAGAAGATCGTAATAGACCTTGCCCGAACACATGACGACGCGCCTGATCTTGTCGTCCTCGACCAGTTTCGTCGTCGACCGGTCCTTGCCGTACTGCTGGTCCGCATCGTCCCAGAGAACGCGGTGAAAGCTCGACCCGGTGGTGAATTCGTCCGCGTCCGACACCGCCAGCTTGTGACGCAGGAGCGATTTCGGCGTCATCATGATCAGCGGCTTGCGGAAGCTGCGGTGCAGCTGCCGGCGCAGGATGTGGAAATAGTTCGCCGGGGTCGTGCAATTGGCGACGATCCAGTTGTCCTGCCCGCACATCTGCAGGAAGCGTTCGAGCCGGGCCGAGGAGTGTTCGGGCCCCTGGCCCTCGTAGCCATGCGGCAGCAGGCAGACGAGGCCGGACATCCGCAGCCATTTGGATTCGCCCGACGAGATGAACTGGTCGAACATGATCTGCGCACCGTTGGCAAAGTCCCCGAACTGCGCCTCCCACAGGGTGAGGGCATTTGGTTCGGCCAGCGAAAAGCCGTATTCGAAGCCCAGCACCGCGTATTCCGAAAGCATCGAATCGATGACCTCGTAGCGCGCCTGACCCTCACGGATGTTGTTGAGCGGATAGTATCGCTCTTCCGTATTCTGGTTCACCAACGCGGAATGACGCTGCGAGAAGGTCCCGCGGGTGGAATCCTGCCCGGCCAGCCGGACGGGATAGCCCTCGGTCAGGAGCGAGCCGAAGGCCAGCGCCTCGCCGGTCGCCCAGTCGAAGCCCTCTCCGCTGTCGAACATCTTTTTCTTGGACGCGAGCAGCCGCTCGACCGTCCTGTGAGTGGGGAAACCCTCCGGGACGCGGGTCAGCGCCTCGCCGATCTGTTCCATCGTCTCGGGTTTGATCGAGGTCTCGCCGCGCTGGTAATCTTCCTTCTCGCGCTCGAGCCCGGACCACTTGCCGTCCAGCCAGTCGGCCTTGTTGGGCTTGTAATCCTTGCCGGCCTCGAACTCCTCGTTGAGATAGGACTGGAACGAGGCCTTCATGTCCTCGATCTCGCCCTCGGGGATCAGCCCGTCCTTGACCAGCCGGTCGGTATACAGGCTGAGCGTCGTCTTGTGACCCTTGATCTTCTTGTACATGAGCGGATTGGTGAACATCGGCTCGTCGCCTTCGTTGTGACCGAAGCGGCGATAGCAGAACATGTCGATGACCACGTCCTTGTGGAATTTCTGCCGGAACTCCGTCGCCACCCGTGCGGCGTGCACCACGGCCTCGGGGTCGTCGCCGTTGACGTGGAAGATCGGCGCCTCGACCATCAGGGCGATGTCGGTGGGGTAGGGGCTCGACCGGCTGAAATGCGGCGCGGTGGTGAATCCGATCTGGTTGTTCACCACGATATGGATCGTGCCGCCGGTGCGATGTCCGCGCAGGCCCGAGAGGCCGAAGCATTCCGCCACGACGCCCTGGCCGGCAAAGGCCGCGTCGCCGTGCAACAGGATCGGCAGGACGGCGGTGCGGTCGCTGTCGTTGAGCTGGTCCTGCTTGGCCCGTGCCTTGCCCAGCACCACGGGGTTGACCGCCTCGAGGTGCGAGGGGTTCGCCGTCAGCGACAGGTGCACCGTGTTGCCGTCGAATTCGCGGTCCGAAGAGGCGCCGAGGTGGTATTTCACATCGCCCGAACCGTCCACATCCTCGGGCTTGAACGACCCGCCCTGGAATTCGTTGAAGATCGCGCGATAGGGCTTTTCCATCACGTTGGCGAGCACCGAGAGGCGGCCCCGGTGGGGCATGCCGACGACGATCTCCTTCACGCCGAGCGAGCCGCCGCGCTTGATGATCTGCTCCATCGCGGGAACCAGGCTTTCGCCGCCGTCCAGGCCGAAGCGCTTGGTGCCCATGTACTTGACGTGCAGGAACTTCTCGAAACCCTCGGCCTCGACCAGCTTGTTCAGGATCGCCTTGCGGCCCTCGCGGGTAAAGGCGATCTCCTTGCCGTAGCCCTCGATCCGCTCCTTCAGCCAGCCGGCCTCCTCGGGGTTCGAGATATGCATGTACTGCAGCGCGAAGGTGCCGCAGTAGGTGCGTTTCACGATGTCGACGATCTGGCGCATCGTGCCGATCTCGAGGCCCAGAACCTTGTCGAGAAAGATCGGCCGGTCCATGTCCGCTTCGGCGAACCCGTAGGAACGGGGGTCGAGTTCGGGGTGGTTGGTCTCGTCCCGCATCCCCAGGGGATCGAGATCCGCGGCCAGGTGCCCGCGGATCCGGTAGGCGCGGATCAGCATGATGGCACGGACGGAATCCAGCACGGCCTGCTTGATCGCCTCGTCGCTGACCTCGACGCCCTTCTCGCTGGCCTTCGATTTGATCTTGTCACCCGCCGCCGCCATCTCGGCCGGCACCGGCCATTGCCCGTCGAGCGCCGCGGTCAGGTCGTCATTGGGAACGGGCGGCCAGTCGGCCCGCGCCCAGGACGGGCCCGCGGCCTCCTTCTTGGCGTCGATCTCGGTATCGCCGAGCTGCCTGAAGAATTCGCCCCAGGCCTCGTCGACCGAAGCCGGATCGTTCGCCCATCGCGCGTGAAGCTGTTCGAGATATTCCGCGTTGTGCCCCTGCATGAAGCTCGAGGCATGGAAGATGTCGTTGGGGCTTTGGTCGGTCATGACGAGACCTCATGAGGGTTGGGGCCCCACTGATTGGAGCCGGGTTGCGTGGGGCGGGTGAGCCACCAGATGACGATGAGCGGCGAGAAGAGGGCGATGATGATCGAGATGATCATGACGATGCCGACGATGCCCGCGAAGGCGGTGCCGAAATCGCCGGCCATGAGCGGACCCGTCACGCCTGCGACGCTCGCGAAGGTGCCGATGCCGACCCAGACGAGGATCGGATAGAGCAGGTAGAGCCCCGAGCGCCCGGTGTCGTGCATCCGCCGCCAGCCGACGGCAAGGATCGGCAGCAGCGTGGCGAGGGAGAAGAGCGAGGCGATCGGCCCGTTCTCGCTCTGGGCCGAGAAGTCGCCGGGGCCGGTCTCGACGCTGCCGGTGCCGAAGAGGATGCCGTCCAGTATGCCCGCAACGATGCCGCCGAGGATGATGAAGAGAATGAACCACCAGTACTCGGGTCGCGTGGCGCGGCCCGAGAAGGTGACGTATTTCCGGAAACAGGTGCGGACGGCTTGCGGAAAGGTCATGTCGCGGCCCCTTGTCCCGAGGAGGCGGGCCATGCGGTCCTTTCCGGTCCGCCCGTCGAGGGCGCCACGGAGGTTCCGGCAAGCTTCACATTCACCTGGCCCATGGCCGATCCTTACGTGTCGTGTTCCGGGCGGGGATCGCCCGGAACGGTCCTGTGGCGGGTCTCAGCCCTTGATCGCCTTCAGCACGGCCTCGCCCAGACCGGCGGGGCTGTCGGCGACCACGATCCCGGCGGATTTCATCGCCTCGATCTTGTCGTCCGCGCCGCCCTTGCCGCCGGCGACGATGGCGCCCGCGTGGCCCATGCGGCGGCCCGGAGGGGCGGTGCGGCCGGCGATGAAGCCGGCGGTCGGCTTCCAGCGACCCTTCTTCTTCTCGTCGGCGAGGAACTGGGCGGCCTCTTCCTCGGCCGATCCGCCGATCTCGCCGATCATGATGATGGACTCCGTCTCGTCATCGGCAAGGAACATCTCGAGCACGTCGATGTGTTCGGTCCCCTTGATCGGGTCGCCGCCGATGCCCACGGCCGAGGACTGGCCCAGGCCCGCGTCCGAGGTCTGCTTGACCGCCTCGTAGGTCAGCGTGCCCGAGCGCGAGACCACGCCGACCGACCCGCGCTTGTGGATATGGCCGGGCATGATGCCGATCTTGCAGGCGTCGGGGGTGATGACGCCGGGGCAGTTCGGGCCGATCAGCGTGCAGGGGCTGTTCTTCAGCGCCGCCTTGACCTTCATCATGTCGAGCACGGGGATGCCCTCGGTGATGCAGACGATCAGCGGGATCTCGGCGTCGATCGCCTCGAGGATGGAATCCGCCGCGAAGGGCGGCGGCACGTAGATCACCGAGGCGTTGGCGCCGGTCTGGTCCACGGCCTCGTGGACCGAATCGAACACCGGCAGGTCGAGATGGGTCGAGCCGCCCTTGCCGGGCGTCACGCCGCCGACCATCTTGGTGCCGTAGGCGATGGCCTGTTCCGAGTGGAAGGTCCCCTGAGAGCCGGTGAAGCCCTGACAGATGACCTTGGTGTTTTCGTCTACGAGGACTGCCATGTTGGGCGTCTCCTTTTCAGTATTTTGCAGTCTGCATCAACGCGAGAGGGGCTCTCTGCGAGTAAAAGAGGGCTTCCCGGACCCGCCGGCACACAGAAGAGCGCGGTCCGGAACGGGAAGGGGCGGGACGATGCAGGAAAGGGCGGCGGGCATTCTGCGGGACGCGGGCCCCGTCAGATCCATTCCTGTCGCTCGTTCCGGCGCGGGATCGGGTCATTCGGGGACCTCCGCGGGGTGGAACATCGTGTCGATAAAGATCGCGCCGCCCGCGATATGGATGGTCGCGTAGCGGGGTTCGCCCGCCAGATCCACGATGGCGCGATAGTGGGGCATGACGATCTCTGAGGCCGCGCTGCCGGGGTCGCCGGGCAGGGTGAGCTCTCCTCCGACGCGCAGCACCTCGTCCTCGTCCAGCACCGATTTCAGACCCGCGTCAAGCGCGCGGCCGTATTCGACGAGACCCGGATCGGTCATGGCGTATTTCTGGATGACCGCGGCAAAGCCGGCGGGGTCGCGCCCGGTCACGGCACAAGATGTCTGCAATCCACCGGGCATGCCGTAGTAATATACCTCGGTCTTGACCCCCTCGGTCCCGGCCGGCTCGGTCACGGCCACGACGCCGTTGTCGTCGGTGCGGTCGATGGCGCTGCCCTTGTCGGCCGCGTCCTGGAGGAAGCCAGCCGGATCCGACCCGACCGCGCCGCAGAATTCGAGGAAGCGTACCCAGGTGTTGCCGGCGGTCTTCGCGGCGTCTGTTTCCTGCGCTGCGGCAGGGGCGGCGGCCAGCAGCAGGGCGGCGATCACCGGGCCGATGGCCGGCGCCATGCGCCGCAACGCCGCGCCGCGCCTTGTGCCTGCATCATGGATCAGAACCATATCATCACCTGTGCCGTGCCATTCTCGACGCAGACGGGATCCTGTCCGCGCATGCCGATGGTAACCTCCGTCGCGCTCTGCGGCAGGAAGGCCGCGTAGCCCGTGCAACTGTCGCCGGCCGCGTTGCCCGGCGTGATGACAGGCCCGTTCTCGTGGCTGCCCGCGACAAAGAGGCCGGGAAATGCCTCTTCCAGGATCGTGCCGGCGAGGGGGATCGCCTCGGTCACCCCGATCATGTCGGTGCCTATGGCGCAATGCAGGGAGAAATTCTCGTAGGTGATCATCACCGTGCCGAGGTCCGGCTGCGGCGCGGCGAACCAGTGGATGACCGTCTCTTCGTCCATCCGCTCGGGCGTGTAGCTGTAGCCGCGGGCGTCCAGCTCCTGCACCAGCACGTTCGGGTCCCGATCGTTCTGGATGCAGAGCGTCATGGCCTCCCTCAGGAAGCCGGTGACCTCGCCGCGCTGCGCGGCGACCGCGAAGCCCAGGCCGAACTGCCCGGCGAGGGCCAGGCAGAGGGTCGAGGCATATGTGCGGATCACGTGACGCAAGGCTCGGTCTTTCCGGGAAATCCTATTTCTGGCCCTTGACGATGAACTGGGAGCCGGTCGAGCCGCCGCTCCCGCCGCCGACGCCGATGTGCACCCATGCGCCGTTCACCTCGCCGATGAGGCCGGCCATGACGCGGCCGACATCACGGCTCTGCAGGTCGGTGATATCGGCCGCGAGCATGGCGTTGCGGACGAAATCCAGCGCGGCCTCCCTGTCGAAGGCCATCGACGGCAGGTGGATGTCGCACCAGTTCTCGGCGGGGTCGAAGGTGGTGGTGGAGACGTCGGTGACGTGCTTCCACTTGCCATCAACCTCGTTGGCCCCGGGGAGGGCGCGAACCGGCGGAATGCCCTGCGCCACGATGCGGATGCATCCCGAGATCACGTCGTCCAACGCGGCTTCCTCCGGCGTGTGACTGCCTGCGGAGGCCGTCACCGGGCCCATCAGCCCCAGGGCGAGAACTGTCGCGACAGCCAGTTTCATCCCTTCACGGCCTTCACGATCTTCTCGGCACCGTCGCTGAGGTTGTCGGCCGCGATGACGTTCAGGCCGGAGGTGTTGATGATCTCCTTGCCCTTCTCGACGTTCGTGCCTTCCAGCCGGACGACCAGCGGGACCTCCAGTCCGACTTCCTTCACCGCGGCGACCACGCCCTCGGCGATGACGTCGCAACGCATGATGCCGCCGAAGATGTTCACCAGGATTCCCTTCACGTTCTTGTCGGACGTGATGATCTTGAACGCTTCGGTCACCTTCTCCTTCGTGGCGCCGCCGCCGACGTCGAGGAAGTTGGCAGGCTCCGCCCCATACAGCTTGATGATGTCCATCGTCGCCATGGCGAGGCCCGCGCCGTTCACCATGCAGCCGATCTCGCCATCCAGCGCGATGTAGTTGAGGTCGTACTTGGACGCGGCGAGTTCCTTGGGGTCCTCTTCCGTCTCGTCGCGCAGGGCGATGATGTCGTTGTGACGATACAGCGCGTTGCCGTCGAAGCCGACCTTGGCGTCCAGCACCTTGAGGTTGCCGTCGGGCATGACGATCAGCGGGTTGATCTCGAGCATCTCCATGTCCTTCTCGGTGAAGGCACGGTAGAGCTTGTCAAGAAGCTGGACCATCTGCTTGACCTGCGGACCTTCCATGCCGAGGGCAAAGGCGACGCGCCGGCCGTGGAACGGCTGGTAGCCGGTGGCGGGCTCGATCGAGAAGGACAGGATCTTCTCGGGGGTCGATGCGGCGACCTCCTCGATGTCCATGCCGCCCTCGGTCGAGCAGACGATCGAGACGGCCGAGGTCTGGCGGTCGACGAGCAGGGCGAGGTAGAGTTCGCGCTCGATGTCGGACCCGTCCTCGATATAGATGCGGTTCACCTGCTTGCCGGCCGGACCGGTCTGGTGGGTCACGAGGGTGCGGCCGAGCATCTTCTTGGCTTCCTCGGCGGCTTCCTCGACGGACTTGGCCAGGCGCACGCCGCCCTTCTCGCCGGCGTCGGCCTCCTTGAACGAGCCCTTGCCGCGGCCGCCCGCGTGGATCTGCGCCTTCACGACCCAGAGGGGGCCGTCCAGTTCCCCGGCGGCAGTCTTGGCGTTCTCGGCTTTCAGGACTGCACGTCCGTCGGAGACCGGGCATCCGTAGTCGCGAAGAATCGCCTTCGCCTGATACTCATGAATGTTCATGAATTCCGTCCCTCGTTTCAGATACGTTGGGCACGGTAGTGGCATAGTGCGGCCGCGCTATGAATCTTTTTCTCCCGGAATCCGTGGGAAACCGCTCATTTGCGGGGGTTTGTGATCACACGATTGCGGGGCGTGATCACAAGGTGCGCGCAAGGGCCGGTTCTGCGGCGGTAAAGTGGGAAAATGCCGCGCTTCGGTGCGATTCACCGCCCGGTGGCGGGGTGGGGGAACCGGTTTCCGGCAGGCGGGTTGCTTTTCGAAAGGAGTTTGCACGCCATGACGCTATTTCCGAAGCTTCCCGATCACCTGTCCGGCCGTCCCGTTCCGGTCGCGCGGCGCGACCGCTGGATGCCGCTGGCCTTCGGCGCCGGTCTGGTGGCGGTCGGCGCGCTGCTGTCGCGGTTCCGTCCGAGTGCGCTCGACATGCCCAACCCCTCACCGCTGCGGGACAAGCGCTCGGGCCGGATGGGCAAGGCGGTGCGTCTGTCGCGGGACGGCGCGGAACAGGTGGCGCCCGAGAATCTGGTCGGAAAGATCGGCACCTCGCTGGCCATCGCGGGCGGCGCCATGATCGCCGCGCGGCTGCTGGACGAGGTCTCGGGCCACGGCCGGTGAACGCGAAAGCCGCGGGACTGACGGCCCGCGGCTTCGGTTTGTCCTGCGGTGGTCCGGCTTAGGCCAGCGACTCGTCGATGCCCTTGCAGGCTTCGACCAGGCCCTTCACGGCCTCGACCGACTTGTCGAACATCTCCTGCTCGTCCTTGTTCAGCTTGATGTTCACGATCCGCTCGATCCCACCGGCGCCGATGACGGTGGGAACGCCCACGTACATGTCCTTGACCCCCAGTTCGCCCGAGCAATAGGCGGCAGAGGGCAGGACGCGCTTCTGGTCCTTGAGATAGGCCTCGGCCATCTCGATCGCCGAGGTGGCCGGTGCGTAGAAGGCCGACCCGGTCTTGAGCAGGCCAACGATCTCGGCGCCGCCGTCACGGGTGCGCTGGATGATCGCGTCGAGCTTTTCCTGCGTGGTCCAGCCCATCTTGACCAGATCGGGCAGCGGAATGCCGGCGACGGTCGAATAGCGGGCACAGGGCACCATCGTGTCGCCGTGTCCGCCGAGGACGAAGGCGGTGACGTCCTTCATGGACACGCCGAATTCGAGGCTGAGGAAATGGCGGAAGCGGGCGCTGTCGAGCACGCCGGCCATGCCGCAGACCTTTTCGGCCGGGAGGCCGGAGAACTTCTGCAGCGCCCAGACCATCGCGTCGAGCGGGTTGGTGATGCAGATGACGAAGGCGTCGGGGGCGTTGGTCTTGATGCCCTCGCCCACGGCTTTCATGACCTTCAGGTTGATGCCCAGCAGGTCGTCGCGGGACATGCCCGGCTTGCGCGGGACACCGGCGGTGACGATGCAGACGTCGGCGCCCGCGATGTCGGCATAATCCTGCGTGCCCTTGAGATGCGCGTCGAAGCCTTCGGACGGGCCGGATTCCGCGATGTCGAGGGCCTTGCCCTCGGGCGTGCCTTCGGCGATGTCGAAGAGGACGACGTCGCCCAGTTCTTTCAGTGCCGCGAGGTGTGCGAGCGTGCCGCCGATCTGACCAGCGCCGATCAGGGCGATCTTGGGTCGTGCCATGGAACCTATCTCCAGTCCGATAAATCTCGGGCGATGCCTAGGCATTTTGCGGGATCAGCGCAAGTGCGCGCAGGTGCGGAGGGTCCGGATCGTCGGACCGTAGCGTCGGCACCCTTAAGAAAAGGGCATGAAAATCAGCATAATGCGTCTGCCGCACCCTCCGGGGGGGAGGGGCGCCGGGGCGGGGCCGCTGCCGGGTGTTCGCGCGGGGAGGGGGCTGGGAGGTTCGATTCTGATCACGCATCCGTGTCGTCCAGGGGCAGAGCTTCGGCATAGGTTTCGAACGCCTCTCCGCTGGCGACGAGGCAGGTGATGCCGCCGGGCCGCGTGGCGGTGATCGTCCAGGAGCCGGTTTCGGAGGAGACGAAGACCTCGACCATCCGGTTGCCGGCGCCGAGGCCGATCGACCGGCGGGTTTCGCCATAGGTGCTGGCCAGCCGCTCGACCACCAGGTCGCGCGGGGCGCAGCTGGTGCGGGCGTGGGCGGGGATCGTGAACAGAAGGAGCGCGGCAAGCGTTCCGGTGACGACATTTCGCATTGTTTCATACCTTTTATCTGCCGCGGGGCCGGCCCGCGTGCTTGCGGCCTCCGTCCGGTGCGTGTCCGGGCCTGGGTCGTGCGGACAATCTGCCGCCGGCGTCTGAAGACGTGGTTAATGCTGCGCGCGGTGGTCCTTGCCCCCGCGGCCACGGTACGGAATTCTGCATCGCGGCGCGGACGGCCTTGAACTTTTCCCTCGGAAAATGCCATTGGTGCGCAAGATTCTTGCTAACCGATCCGCGCAGCCCCGGAGATTCCCATGGACGACGACTTCCGCCCCTACCGATCTGTTCTCTATATTCCCGGGTCCAAGGACCGTGCGCTGGACAAGGCGCGGGGGTTGGCCTGCGATGCGATCATCTTCGACCTCGAGGATGCGGTGACGCCGGATGCCAAGGATGCGGCGCGCGAGACGTTGAAGGCCGCGCTGGAGCAGGGCGGATACGGCGAGAGGGCCAGGATCATCCGGATCAACGGGCTGGACACCGACTGGGGCGCCGACGATGTCCGTGCTCTCAGGGACGCCGGGGCCGATGCCTTTCTTCTGCCCAAGGTGGATTCCGCGAAGGACATCGAGGCGCTGGACGACCTGCTTGGCGGCGAGACGGCGATCTGGGCCATGATCGAGACGCCGCTGGGCGTTCTGAACGCGCTGGAAATCGCGGCGCACCCCAGGGTGACCGGGTTCGTGGCCGGGACCAACGACCTCGCCAAGGAGCTGAACTGCCGCGGCCGGGACGACCGGCTGCCGATGATGTTCGCGCTGCAGCAGATGCTGCTGGCGGCGCGCGCGCATGGGGTGGTCTGCATCGACGGCGTGTACAACCAGTACCTGGACGAAGAGGGGCTGGCCGCAGAATGCGCGCAGGGCCGCGACCTGGGCTTCGACGGCAAGACGCTGATCCACCCGGCACAGGTCGAGGGGGCGAACAGGGCCTTCGCGCCGACCGAGGCCGAGGTCGAGCTGGCCCGGCGTCAGATCGCCGCGCTGGAGGAGATCGAGCGGACCGGACAGGGCGTCGCGGTGGTCGACGGCAAGATCGTCGAGAACCTCCATGTCGAGACGGCCAAAAAGACGCTGGCCAAATCCGAGGCGATTGCGCGGAGGGGATGAACCCGGCAACGTGGGGCGACTCCATGCTCAAGACAGGTGACTGATGCTCCTTCTCGTTCTCGGCGTGCTGCTCTGGTGGGCGGCCCATCTTTTCAAACGCGTCGCACCCGGCCCCCGCGCCCGGATGGGCACTGCGGGCAAGGGGGCGGTGGCGCTGGCGCTCGTCGTCTCGATCGTGCTGATGATCTTCGGCTACCGCGCCGCCGAGGGGGCGTTCTTCTGGGGGCGCCATCCGGCGACCGTGGGTATCAACAACCTGATGATGGTGGCCGCGCTCTACCTGACCAGTCCCGGACCCAAGAAGGGCGCGCTGTTCTACCGGATGCGGCACCCCATGCTGACCGGCTTCCTGCTCTGGACGCTGGCGCACCTGCTGGTGAACGGCGATGTCCCCTCGTTCGTCCTCTTCGGCGGGCTGGGTCTCTGGGCCGTCGTCGAGATGATCGTCATCAACCGGTCGGACCCGGACTGGTCCCCGCCCGCGAAGGGCTCGATCGCCAAGGACGGGATGTTCTTCGCCATCTCTGTCCTGTTGCTGCTGGTGATCGGCTGGATACACACATGGCTCGGATACCCGACCTTCGGATAAATCAGGACTGCACATGAAAGCCTATCGTTTCCTCACGGCCGACGACACTTCGGCCTTTTGCCACAAGGTCACCGCGGCGCTCGACAAGGGGTGGTCGCTCTATGGCGATCCGACCTATGCGCACGATGCGACCACGGGGGTGATGCGCTGCGGCCAGGCCGTGGTGAAAGAGGTCGAGGGGGCCTACGCGCCCGAGATCAAGCTGGGAGATCTGTGATGACCAAGACCAATCCGGGGCGTTTCTTCGAGGATTTCGAGGTCGGGCAGGTGATCGACCACGCCGTGCCGCGCACCGTGTCGGGCGGAGAGCGGGCGCTGTACCAGGCGCTCTATCCGATGCGGCACGCGCTCTATTCCTCGGACGAGTTTGCGCGCGGCTGCGGTCTGCCGGCATCGCCGCTCGACGATCTGATCACCTTTCATCTGGTGCTGGGCAAGTCGGTGCCCGACATCTCGCTGAACGCGGTCGCCAACCTGGGCTATGCCGAGGGGCGGTGGTTGAAGCCCGTGCATGCGGGCGACACGCTCCGGGCCTCCTCCGAGGTGCTGGGGCTCAAGCAGAATTCAAACGGCACGTCGGGGGTGGTCTACCTCAGGACCCGCGGAGTGAACCAGCGGGACGAGACGGTGCTGGAATACATCCGCTGGGTGATGGTGCGCAAGAACGACACCGAGGCGCCGGCGCCCGAGACGGTGATCCCCGAGCTGGCGAAGGCCGTCGCGCCCGAAGACCTGGTGGTGCCCGACGGGCTGGATTTCTCGCGATACGACTACACCCTGGCGGGCGAGCCGCATCGCTTCGGCGACTACGAGGTGGGCGAGGTGATCGGCCATGTCGACGGCGTCACCATCGAAGAGGCCGAGCACATGATGGCGACCCGGCTGTGGCAGAACACGGCCAAGGTGCATTTCGACGCGACCTTCCGGCCCGACGGTCAGCGACTGATCTATGGCGGGCACGTGATCTCGCTCGCGCGGGCGCTGTCCTTCAACGGGCTGGCCAATGCGCAGATGGTTGTGGGCCTGAACGGCGGCGCCCATGCCAACCCCTGTTTCGCCGGGCAGACGGTCAAGGCGTGGTCCGAGGTGCTGGACAAGGCCGAGACCGGTGCGCCCGGTGTCGGCGCGCTCCGGCTGCGGCTGGTGGCGGTGAACGACGCCTCGGTCGGGGAACTCAGGGGCGAGGATGGAAAGTACCTGCCGCAGGTGCTGCTCGATCTCGACTACTGGGCGCTGGTACCGGTGTGACGGGGGCCGCCGGGCCGCGCGCTTTTCCAAGAGAATCTGTCGGGTATCGGCGCAGCTCCCGTCAGGCGGGCGGCGTGTGATCACACTTTTTCCCGATGTGATCACGAAGGGCGTCGCAGCCTGCGATACCGGGGTTTTCTGCGCGCGCATCCGGTTGGGCTGATGACAAGCCTGTAAAAATCAGTAGTACTCGCCGCAGGAAAAACCGAGAGGGGACCTCATGGCCGACGTGAACAGGGGCAACCGCCCGCTTTCGCCATTCATGCTGGGGCAATATTACCGTTTCCAGCTGAACTCCGTTGCATCCATCCTGACACGGATCACCGGCAATGCGTTGATCGTCGCCGCTTTCCTCATCGCCTGGTGGTTCATGGCCGCGGCCGCGGGACCTGAATATTTCCGTGTCGCCGACTACGTGATCACAAGCTGGGTCGGCGACCTGATCCTGCTCTTCTCGACCCTCGGCCTGTGGTATCACACGCTGGCCGGCGTCCGGCACCTGATCTGGGACAACGGTTATCTGCTCGACATGGAAAGCTCGGACAAGATGAGCTGGATCATCATCGGCGGGTCGGTCGTGCTGACCCTTCTCACCGTCATCATCGTCTGAAGGGGCTGAGCATGCGTTTTCTCACCGACCGCAAGCGCGCCGTTGGCATGGGCGCCTCGAAGACCGGCACCGCGCATCACTGGCAGATGCAGATCTCGTCGATCGCGCTGCTGATCCTGGTCCCGCTCTTCGTGCTGAACTTCGGCGCGATCCTCGGGTCTTCCTACGAAGAGGTCGTCGCGCACTATTCCCGACCCTATCCGGCGATCGTGGCCGCGCTGACGCTTCTGGTGGGGATGACCCATTTCAAGAACGGCGCGCAGATGGCGATCGAGGACTATATCCACGGCCTCGCCGGCCGGCTGTCGATCATCGGCGTGACCATCCTGGCCTATGCCATCGCCGGCGTCGGCATCTTTTCCCTGCTCCGGCTGGCGCTGTAATTCCCGAGGTATCCGATGGCTGCTTACGAATACGAAACGCATGAATACGACGTGGTCGTCGTCGGGGCTGGGGGCGCGGGTCTGCGCGCCACGCTCGGCATGGCCGAACAGGGGCTGCGCACGGCCTGCGTGACCAAGGTCTTCCCGACCCGCTCGCATACCGTGGCCGCGCAGGGCGGGATCGCCGCCTCGCTGTCCAACATGGGGCCCGACCACTGGCAGTGGCACATGTATGACACCGTCAAGGGCTCGGACTGGCTGGGCGATACCGACGCGATGGAATACCTTGCCCGTTCGGCGCCCGCCGCCGTGTACGAGCTGGAACATTACGGCGTGCCCTTCTCGCGCACCGAAGAGGGCAAGATCTATCAGCGGCCCTTCGGCGGGCACACCACGGAATTCGGCGAAGGCCCCGCCGTGCAGCGCACCTGCGCCGCCGCCGACCGGACCGGCCACGCGATCCTGCACACGCTCTATGGCCAGTCGCTGAAGAACAACGCCGAGTTCTACATCGAATATTTCGCCATCGACCTGATCATGAGCGATGACGGCGTCTGCACCGGCGTTCTCTGCTGGAAGCTGGACGATGGCACGATGCATGTCTTCCGCTCCAAGATGGTCGTGCTGGCCACCGGCGGCTACGGCCGGGCCTATTTCTCGGCCACCTCCGCCCATACCTGCACCGGCGACGGGGGCGGCATGGTGGCCCGCGCCGGGCTGCCGCTCCAGGACATGGAGTTCGTGCAGTTCCACCCGACGGGTATCTACGGCTCGGGCTGCCTGATCACCGAAGGCGCGCGGGGCGAGGGCGGATACCTCACCAACTCGGAAGGCGAGCGGTTCATGGAGCGTTACGCGCCCCAGTACAAGGACCTCGCGCCGCGCGACTACGTCTCGCGTTCCATGACCATGGAGATCCGCGAAGGCCGCGGCGTCGGCGAACACGGCGACCACATCCACCTGAACCTCAGCCACCTGCCGGCCGAGGCGCTGGCCGAGCGGCTGCCGGGCATTTCCGAGTCCGCCCGGATCTTTGCCGGCGTCGACGTCACGAAAGAACCGATCCCGGTCCTGCCGACGGTGCACTACAACATGGGCGGCATCCCGACGAACTACTGGGGCGAGGTGCTGAACCCCAGCGAAGGCGATCCGAACGCCGTGGTCCCGGGCCTGATGGCCGTGGGCGAGGCGGGCTGCGCGTCCGTCCACGGGGCGAACCGGCTGGGCTCGAATTCGCTGATCGACCTGGTGGTCTTCGGCCGTGCGGCGGCCATCCGCGCCGGCAAGGTGGTGGATCCCGAAAGCGCCGTGCCGGAGGTCGTGACGGCCTCGGTCGACAAGGCCTTCGACCGGTTCGACGGTCTGCGCAACGCCTCCGGTTCCATCCCGACCGCCGATCTGCGGGACGAGATGCAGCGGACCATGCAGTCCGACGCGGCGGTGTTCCGGACCTCCGAGACGCTCAAGGACGGCGTGACCAAGATGACCGAGATCGCCGGCAAGCTGGGCGACCTGAAGGTCACCGACCGCTCGCTGATCTGGAACTCGGACCTGATGGAGACGCTCGAGCTGACCAACCTGATGCCGAACGCGCTGACCACGATCGTCGGGGCCGAGGCGCGGCACGAATCGCGCGGCGCCCATGCCCACGAGGATTACTCCGAGCGCGACGACGAGACCTGGCGCGTGCACACCATCGCCCGCGTCGACGGCAACAAGGTCGAGCTGAGCTATCGTCCGGTGATCACCGACCCGCTGACAACCGAGGACGAGGGCGGCATCGAACTCAAGCGGATCGCGCCCAAGGCGCGGACCTTCTGAACGAGTCCGGGTTCGCCGATGTCGAGGGCACAGAGCGCAACCAGGGCCGGCATCGGATACGGATCCGGCCCGCGCGCCTCTGCCCGCCCGCCGGGCGGCGCGGCCGGGGCGGGCGAGCGGCGATCGCTGCTGCTACGGGTAACCGACGCGATGATCGTGCTGGGCCTGATCTCGCTGAGCATCCTGCCCTATCAGACGGCGTTGTCGCTGATCTGGCTCGCGGCGCTGCTGCCCCTGCTGGTGCACTGGCGGTCGCTCTCCGTCCGGGCGGTCGATCCCCTGACCGCCGGCCTGCTCCTCGGTCTCTTCGCGCTCCTGGCGGTCTCGTGGTGGGTGCATCCCGTCCCCGCGGATGCCGCGATCACGGATCCGGCGGCCTTTCCCACCTTCTGGATCATCTGCGCCATCTTCGGCCTGACGCTCCTGGCGCGGGCCGCTCTTTTCGGCGATACGGCCCGGCTGCTGAAGGTCTGGATCCCCGTCGGTCTTGCGGTGGCCTTCGCGGTCTTGTCGGTGGAACGGTTCACGCCCCTGTTCGGCGATGCCGGATGGTGTCGTGTCAAGGGGCGCGCGGATACCTCGTTCAACGCCGCGCTGGTCTTTTCGTGCTTCACCTACCTCTATCTCGCGCTCTGGCCGCGCCTGCAGGGGGCGGACCGGGTGATCGCCATGGGTCTCGTGTCGGCCATGGTGGTGGTCGTCCTCTTCTACACCGTCTCGCGCAGCGTTCTGATCGGCACCGGCGTGGCGGGACTGGTCGTGCTGGCGGGCTTCGCCACCGCACGCCCGCCCCGGTGGACCCGCGCGGCGGGTGGTTTCGCGGGGGCGTACCTGGCCGGCATCCTGATCAGCCTCGGCCTGATCCAGCTGGCGCCCTGCGCCGCCTACAAGAGCGTGGGGATGCTGGGGCAGGTCCTCGCCGGGGGCGAGATCCCGGCCGACGCGACCTCGATCAACATCCGGCTGGTCTTCTGGGCGATCGGGGCGGAGACCTGGGCGCAGGCGCCGCTTATCGGCTCCGGCCGCTGGAGCGAGATCGCCGCGATGGAGGCCTTTCCCCATGACCACGTCCACCAGCAATACCTGGCCTGGCTCATCTGGTTCGGGCTGCCCGGCCTGCTCGCCGGCCTGGCCTTCCTGGCCTTCCCGCTCCCCGCGGTTCTGTCCGGCACCCGCGGCGCCTCGCGCTGGATCCTGGTTGCGGCGCTTCTGTGCCTTCCCCTGGCGCTGTTTTTCGATACCTTCCTTCGCATGCCGGCGTTCATCGGGCTGCACATCGGTCTCGGCTGCCTCATGCTCGGGCTCTCGCGCGGCGGCGCCCGCCCGCGGGGCCCCGACCTCTCAACCGACCTGCCGGATCCTCCGTCAGGTGACGAAATCCTGACCCAGAGCTGAAAAGGAAACCGAGATGGTACAATTCACGCTCCCCAAGAACTCGCGCATCCGGACCGGAAAGACCTGGCCCAAGCCCGACGGCGCGACGAACGTGCGCAAGTTCAAGATCTACCGCTGGAACCCGGATGACGGCGAGACGCCGCGGGTCGACACCTATTTCCTCGACATGGACAAATGCGGCCCGATGGTCCTGGATGCGCTGATCAAGATCAAGAACGAGATCGACCCGACGCTGACCTTCCGCCGATCCTGCCGCGAGGGGATCTGCGGATCCTGCGCGATGATGATCGACGGGATCAACACGCTGGCCTGCATCTACGGGCTCGACGAGATCAAGGGCGACGTGACGATCTATCCGCTGCCGCACATGCCGGTGGTGAAGGACCTGATCCCGGACCTCACGCATTTCTACGCGCAGCACGCGTCGATCATGCCCTGGCTCGAGACCAAGACGAACCGGCCGGCGAAGGAATGGCGGCAGTCCATCGAGGACCGCAAGAAGCTGGACGGGCTCTATGAATGCGTGATGTGCGCCTCGTGTTCGACCGCCTGCCCGTCCTACTGGTGGAACGGCGACCGCTATCTCGGGCCGGCCGCGCTGCTGCATGCCTACCGCTGGATCATCGACAGCCGCGACGAGGCGACCGGCGAGCGGCTGGACGACCTCGAGGATCCCTTCAAGCTCTACCGCTGCCACACGATCATGAACTGCGCGAAGACATGCCCGAAGGGCCTGAACCCGGCACGGGCGATCTCGAATATCAAGCAGATGATGGTGGAACGCACCGTCTGATCCCGGCGGCCCCGCCCCGTTCTTCTTTGGTCCGGAAATATCCCGGGAGGTCCGGAGGGCAGAGCCCTCCGGTCGCGCAGCGAATTGCGTGGTCTCTCGCGGTGCGGATGCTAGGCTGGTCCCCGGGAGGAGAGGTGCATGGCCAGATACGAAGCGGATGTGATCGTCGTCGGCGCGGGGCTCGCCGGGCTTGTCGCCGCGACCGAGGCGGCGGAGCGGGGGCGCAGGGTCCTGCTGCTGGACCAGGAGGGGGAACAGAGCCTCGGCGGGCAGGCCCACTGGTCGCTGGGCGGGCTGTTCATGGTGGACACGCCGGAACAGCGGCGGATGCGGATACGCGACAGCCGCCATCTTGCCGCGCAGGACTGGATGGGCTCGGCCGGGTTCGACCGGAGTGAGGACGTCAATCCCAGGGCCGTGGCCGAAGCCTATCTCGATTTTGCCAGCGGCGAGATGCGGGCGTGGCTGCACGGGATGGGGATGCGCTGGTTTCCGGTCGTGGGATGGGCCGAACGCGGCGGAGCGCTGGCCCATGGTCACGGCAATTCGGTACCGCGGTTCCATCTGACATGGGGCACCGGGCCGGGGGTGGTCGCGCCCTTCGCCGACAAGGCGCGGCGGCTGGCCGAAAGCGGCGACCTGACCTTCGGGTTCCGCCACCGTGTCACCGGGCTGGACCTGCGCGCGCGACGGGTGGCGGGCGAGATCCTTGCCCCGAGCGATGCCGCGCGCGGGCGCAGCACCTCGCGGGAGGTGGTGGCGGATTTCGAGGCCACGGGCGCGGGGCTGATCCTGACCTCGGGCGGCATCGGGGGCGACCACGCCAAGGTGCGGCGCCACTGGCCGGTCGAGCGGCTGGGCCCGCCTCCGGAGCGGATGGTCTCGGGCGTGCCGGACTACGTGGACGGGCAGTTGCAGGGGATTGCCGAGGCCGCCGGGGCCGGCCTGATCAACGGCGACCGGATGTGGCACTACTGCGAGGGCATCCGGAACTGGGATCCCATCTGGCCGAACCACGGAATCCGGATACTTCCCGGTCCGTCATCGGTCTGGCTCGACGCGCACGGCGAGCGGATGGAGCCGCCCTGCCTGCCGGGGTTCGACACTCTGGCGACGCTGCGGCGGATCCTCTCCACCGGGCGGGATCACAGCTGGTTCGTCCTGACGCAGGCGATCATCAAGAAGGAATTCGCGCTCTCGGGCTCGGAGCAGAACCCGGATTTCTCCTCGGGCAGGTGGGCCGAGGTCATCCGGTCTCGGGTGCTGAACAAGGCGGCGACCGGTCCGGTCGAGGCCTTCAAGGAGAAGGGCGACGATTTCGTCGTCGCGGACACGCTCGAAACGCTGGTCGAGGGGATGAACCGGCTGGAGCCGGACTGCCCGCTGGAAGAGGACCGCCTGCGACGCCAGATCGAAGCCCGCGACCGCGAGATGGAGAACCCCTTTTCCAAGGATGCCCAGGTCGTGGCCATCCACGGGGCGCGCCGGTACCTGGGGGACAAACTGGTCCGGACGGCGAAACCGCACCGGATCCTCGATCCCGCGCAGGGTCCGCTCATCGCCGTGCGCCTGAACATCCTCACGCGCAAGTCGCTGGGCGGCCTGCATACCGATGTGCGTGCCCGCGTTCTGGACCCGGAGGGCGAGCCGATCGAGGGGGTCTATGCCGCCGGCGAGGTCGCGGGTTTCGGCGGGGGCGGCTATCACGGGTACAACGCGTTGGAGGGCACCTTCCTGGGCGGCTGCATCTTTTCGGGGCGCACGGCGGGGCGCGAGGTCTGAGCGCTGCGATCGCTGCAAGGCCGCCTTGCGAAATCGGGGGCTGAATTCTGCGGGGGGCGGGGCCATCTTCCGGTCAGGGAGGGGCCTTGAAACCCGAAGAGGCACCTTATGGAACAGACCGACAAACCCACCCCCGAAGAGCTTCGCAAGGCACAGGCCGCGCTGAACGCCGTCAACCTGGCCTACGAGTATTTCGCGCCGGAGCGGGCGACCGTGCCGCCGAAGACGGGCTACTTCGCCTATGTGGAAACCGCCTGAAGGCGGACGCGTGCTTGCAACCATGCCACAGGGTGACCCCCTTCGTGGCATGGTTTCATCTCGCCTTCTCAGGTCCTTGCCCGGATGACGGGCGACGTATCGGGAAAAATTCGATCCGGGGGCAGAATACCACTTGATCGACTCACCGATTGGCCCGATATGCGCAAATACATAGACGCCAACGCACGCGCCTCTGGCGAGAGGGATAAGTCGATAATCCCTGCGGTTACGTAGCGACGGTAACGTCTCCCTTGGAACTGAGCGGTCTGAGCCGATGGAATTCGGAATGGCCGGGTCTGACTGGAGATGACCAATGAACGCATACGTAGCCGATTTCTCGGCCCGCACCTCTGTACGCCGTGACACCCGTGTCGAAACCTTCCTTCGTCAGACGACGTTCGACCGCCCGACGCTGGTCATCGACGTCGACCGCGTGGAAGAGCAGTACCACGCCCTGAAGGCCGGGCTGGGCCGCGCGCGCATTCATTATGCCGTCAAGGCCAACCCGCAGCGCGAGATCGTCGAGCGTCTGGTCGACCTCGGTTCGGGCTTCGACGCCGCATCGCGCGCCGAGATCGAGCTCTGCCTGTCGCTGGGTGCCCGCCCCGAGAACATCTCGTTCGGGAACACCGTCAAGAAGGTGCGCGACATCGAGTTCGCCTGGGGCGCCGGCGTCACCCTCTTCGCCGCCGACGCGGAGGAAGAGCTGGAAAAGATCGCCGAACATGCGCCGGGTGCAGAGGTCTACATCCGCCTGATCGTCGATGCCTCGGAAGCGGACTGGCCGCTGTCGCGCAAGTTCGGCTGCGCCCGCGACAAGGCGATCATGTTGCTCGACATGGCGCGCGAACTGGGGCTCAGGCCGGTCGGATTCTCGTTCCACGTCGGCTCGCAGACCAAACGTGCCGAGATGTGGACTGCCACGCTCGATCAGGTCGCAGCCGTGTGGGAGGCCGCGAAAGAGGCCGGTCACGAGCTGACCCTGCTGAACATCGGCGGCGGCTTCCCGGCCTATTACGGCGAGGAAATCCAGCGCCCGACGGCCTATGCCGCCCGCGTCATGGAGCTGATCACCGAGCGGTTCGGCGATGTCGCCCACGTGATGGCCGAGCCCGGCCGCGGGCTGGTTGCCGAAGCCGGGGCGATCGCCGCCGAGGTGCTGCTGGTCTCGCGCAAGTCGGAGAACGATCTGCACCGCTGGGTCTATCTCGACATCGGCAAGTTCTCCGGCCTGGCGGAGACCATGGACGAAGCGATCCGCTATCAGTTCCTGACCGAGCGCGACCACGAGGCCACCGGCCCCTGCATCCTCGCCGGCCCGTCCTGCGACAGCGCCGACGTGCTTTACGAAAAGCGCCCGGTGGAACTGCCGCTCGGCCTGCGGTCGGGCGACCGGTTCATCATCCGCAACTGCGGCGCCTATACCTCGACCTATGCCTCGGTCGGGTTCAACGGCTTCCCGCCGCTGGACGTGGTGGTGCTGTGATCGACGCCTGAGCCGCCGCCGGTATCGCGGCGGATCGCATCGGGAAAGGGCGCGGCGTTCGGTCTCCGCGCCCTTTCAACTGTCGTGAACGGGAGCCGGCGTCCATTCGACCCGCTCAAGCGCCGGAACCGGGCCCCGCCGGTGTGGTTGATCCTTAGGCAAGGGGGCTGCAATGAGCAGGACACGGCGTAGACTGACCGATGTGGGAACGGGCGAGCGCCCGGAGCTATTGTTGTTCTGCGGGCTGGTGGGGCTGGCGGGCAGCCTGGCCCCCCTGGTGACAGCGGTCTGGGCGGGCATCGTCGCCGAGCACGACCTGGTCGCCGACACGCTGAGCGACCTGGCCCGGGGTCCGCACAAGATGATCATGGACGTGGGTTTCTACATCCACGCCTCGGCACTGGTCTGCCTGGCCATCGCGGCGGCCCATGCGCATCTGGGCCGCGCCGCATGGTCGGCGGGGATCTTCTGTCTGGCCCTGCTGGCGCTGGTGGTATCGCTGCTCGGGCTCTACGACGATTTCCACAACAGCTGGGAGGCGGCCGACAGCGTGACCGTCCACACGAAGCTCAGCGTGCTTCTGGGGCCGCTCTATCTGGCGGGCCCGCTTCTCATGGCGCCGGGGGCGGCGCGGGCGGGCCCTGTCTATGCCGGGCTCTTCGTCGTCTCGGCAGTGATCTGGATCGTCTTCGCCACGCTCTTCAAGATGGCCCCGACCGGATATGACGGCATCCTCGAGAAAGTGGCGATCGTCGCGACCCTGCTTTGGACCGTGCCCATGTCGCGGCTGATCCTCGCCCGGGGATGGCTGGCGCTTGCGCGCCAGCGCGAGGGATGAGACCGCCGGCCGCAGGGGGCCGGCGATGCCTGTCGGTCACGCCTTGTCGTCGCCGATCTTGTCCTGCGTCCGGGTCTCGAAATCGCTGGCGTCGTGGCGTTCGTGAAGCTGCTGCGAGGGATCGCCGAAGGTCGCGTTCACCATGCGCCCCCGCTTGACCGCCGGGCGGTCGAAGATCGTTTCGGCCCAACGGATGACGTTCTTGTATTCATGCGCCGAGAGGAAGGTCTTGGCTTCTTCGTAAGCGCCCTCGGTCACCATCCGGCCGTACCAGGGCACTGTCACCATGTCCGCGATCGAATATTCGTCTCCGGCCAGGAAGGTCTTGTCCGCCAGTTCCCGGTCCAGCACGTCGAGCTGGCGCTTCACCTCCATGGCGAACCGGTTGATCGGGTATTCCATCTTGAACGGGGCGTAGGCGTAGAAATGGCCGAAGCCGCCGCCCAGGTAGGGGGCCGACCCCTGAAGCCAGAACAGCCAGTTCAGCGCCTCGGTCCGGGCGGCGTGATCCGTGGGCAGAAAGGCCCCGAACTTCTCGGCCAGGTAGAGCAGGATGTTGCCGGATTCGAAGACCCGGATCGGCTCGTCTCCGGAATGGTCGACCATGGCGGGGATCTTGGAATTCGGATTGGCCGCGACAAAGCCCGAGCCGAACTGGTCGCCGTCGCCGATCTTGATGAGCCAGGCATCGTACTCGGCACCGGAATGGCCGGCTTCGAGCAGCTCCTCGAGCATGATGGTGACCTTCTGCCCGTTCGGCGTGGCCAGCGAATAGACCTGGAACGGGTGCTTGCCGACCGGCAGCTCCTTGTCGTGGGTCGCGCCGGCGACGGGGCGGTTGATGCTGGCAAACCGGCCGCCGCTCTCCTGATCCCATGTCCAGACCTCGGGCGGGGTGTATTCCTCTTGCGACATGCGCGTCTCCTGTTTCAGATTTGACGGCACTAGAGCAGGATTGGCGGGGACCCTCAACGCAGAGACCCGAAAACTTCTGTTCGCCATTGCGCAGGGCGGGCAGGAGGGCCAGTCTCGGGGCATGAGACCTCCCGACGACGCGGACACGCGCCGGGCCATCGCGCCCGTCATCTGCTATCCGACCGAAACGCTGCCCCGGCCCGACCTGGCGCTCTATGCCGCTGCGCGCGCGGGGGCGGAGAAGACAGGCGAATGGATCGCGCCCCCGCGCGACGCGGTGGCATTCGAGGTCGCGGCCGGGGAATTCTTCCGCATCACCTGTACCGACGGGCCGCAGGTCGGGGATCTCAACCTCTGGAACCGGCACGACCTGCAGGAGAGGTTCTATTCGGGCAAGACCCGTGCGCTGCATGGCAGCCATCTCGGGATCGGCGACCGGATGTGGAGCGGTTTCCCGCATCTCCGGCCCATGGCGACCGTCGTGGCCGACACGCTGGGGTGGTACGGGACCGACGCCTTCGGCGGGCGGGTGCACGACGTGATCGGCACGCGCTGCGATCCCCATACCCATCACTTGCTCAGCGGCGAGGAGTATCATCACTGCTGCCATTCCAACCTGACCCGGGCGCTGGCCGGCGCCGCCGGCCTCGACGCGGAGACGGCGGCCGGCATGGTGCATGACGTGCTCAACGTCTTCATGTGCACCGGCTTCACGCGGGACACCGGCCAGTACTTCATGAAGGCCAGCCCCGTCCGCCCCGGCGACCATATCGAGTTCTTCTCCGAGATCGACCTGCTGGGGGCGCTCTCCGCCTGTCCCGGCGGGGATTGCGGGGCCGAACATTCCTCGGACGCGGCCGCCTGTCATCCCCTGAAGATCGAGGTCTTCCGCCCGGACCCGAAGGCGCTTGCGGACTGGCAGAGCCCGGAGCGCAACGGCTATTCCGGCGGCCATGGCCTGCCGGGCTGACCGGAACGGCGGGGTATTCCACTGGTGACGGGGCCGGGCGCGAGCTGTAGCCTCACCGGGCGATCCCTTTGAAAGGTGCCCTCATGCGTCGAGGTTTCGGAACCCGGTTTCTCATCGTCGGGATACTCATCCTCCTGATGTTCATCCCGCTCTTCTTCGTCTCGGCGGTGATCGAGGACCGGCACAGCCTGTCGCGCGACACGGTGGCCGAGATCGGGCGCCTCTGGGGCGGGGAACAGACGCTGGCGGGCCCTGTGCTCGAGATCCCCGTCACCGAGGAGGTCGAGCGGGATTTCACCCGCGACCTCGTCGACCCCGAAACCGGAGAGGTTCTTACCGATCCGGAGACCGGCGAGCCGCGGACCGAGACTTTCCGCCAGCGGGTGACGGAACGACGGGCGCCGCTTCATGTCTATCCCGACCGGTTCGATGTCGAGATCGCGACCCAGACCGAGGTCCGGCACCGCGGAATCTTCACCGCGCCGGTCTATCGGGCGCAGGTGGATATCGCCTTCGATTTCCCCATGGCGCAGGTCGCGGCGCTGGACATGGGATCGCAGACCGCCGCCTGGGACCGGGCCCGCATCCGCTTCTTTCTCTCCGGAAACAACGCCCTGCGGCGGGATGCCTCCCTGACCGGGCCCGGGGGCGAAATCGCGCTCGAGCCCAATGGCGACGCCCGGCAGCCGGGGATCGTCGCGGCCCCGGGCGATCCGCGCGGGGGCGGTACCTACAACCTGTCGCTCGGGATCAACGGCGCGGGTCTGCTCCGGGTCACGCCCGTGGGTCGGCAGACCGAGGTCACGATGCGGTCGGACTGGCCGCATCCCAGCTTCCGGGGCGCGTTCCTCCCCGACGAGAGCGAGATCACCGACGCCGGTTTCGCGGCGCACTGGTCGATTCCCCATCTCGCACGGTCGCTGCAGCAGATCAGCCGCAGTCACCCGGGCCCGCGCGACCTCGCCGCGATGAGTTTCGGTGTCAGCTTCTACGAACCCAACGACTTCTACCAGAAGGCCTATCGCGCGGCGCGCTACGGCATCCTCTACATCGCGCTGACCTTCCTGACCGTCCTGCTGATCGATCGCACCCGGGACCGGCCTGTACATCCGGTCCAGTATTTCCTGATCGGCCTGGCGCAATCGACTTTCGTGCTGCTCATGGTGTCCTACGCCGAACAGATCGGCTTTGCCGCGGCCTATGCGCTGTCGGCCGGCGCGGTGACCCTTCTGCTGACCCTGTTCGGCTGGCTGGGCCTGTCGCTCGGCCGGCGGGCGCTGGTGCTGGGCGCGATGCTGGTGCTGGTCTACGCCGTGCTCTACCTGATCCTCCAGAGCGAGGACTATGCGCTTCTGGCCGGCTCCACGCTCGCCTTCGTGGCCATTGCGGCGACGATGTTCGTCACCCGGAACGAGGACTGGTACGGTCCGGAGGGGCGGGGACTGTTCCGGACGAAGACGTCCGGAGCGCCCGCCTCTCCCGAGGGCTGAGAGCGGACCGGGAGAGCCCCGGGGCGGTCCCGAGGGTACCGGGACGCATCCGGCAGGGGACTGTCGATCGAACCGCCCCGAGGAGCCGGCCGGTCGGTCCCGGTCCCGGTCAGGGTGCGCGCCGCGATCAGCCGAAGGCCGCCTCCAGCGCGATCTCCACCATGTCGCCAAAGCTCTTCTCCCGGTCCTCCGCCGGCAGGGCCTCGTGCGTCTTGAGGTGATCCGACACGGTCAGCACCGCCAGCGCCCGGCAGCCGTGGCGCGCGGCCACGGTGTAGAGCTCGGCCGCCTCCATCTCGACCGCGAGGATGCCGTGCCGCTCCATCGCCTCATCGAGGTCGGGGCGTTCGGCATAGAAAACGTCGGCGGAATAGATCCCGCCGGTATGCGTGGTGACGCCGCGCGCCTCGGCCGCTTGGAAGGCGCCGTGCAGCAGGCCGAAATCGGCGGTCGGGGCAAAGTTGACCTCCCTGAAGAACCCCAGCGAGGGCGTCGAGATCGAACTCGCCGACATGGCGAGGATGACGTCGCGGATCTTCACATGGCTCTGCATCGCCCCGCAGGAGCCGATACGGATCAGCGTCCGCGCCCCGTAGTCCCGGATCAGTTCGTTGGCATAGATCGAGAGCGAGGGCATCCCCATCCCCGAGCCCTGGATGGTCACGCGATGCCCCCTCCAGGTGCCGGTGAAGCCCAGCATCCCGCGCACCTCGTTGACCAGCTCGGCACCCTCGAGAAAGGTTTCCGCCGCCCATTTCGCGCGGTAGGGGTCGCCGGGCATCAGCACGGTTTCGGCGATCTGGCCGGGCTCGGCGCCGATATGGATGGTCATCGCGTCTCTCCTTGCAATCCAACGCGACTATCGTGACGCGGCTCGGGAATGTCCACGCCCCGCGATTCAGCGCCTGATCTCGAACCCCGGAAGCGCCGGGTCGTCCGCAGGCGCCGCCTGCACGTCGCGGACCGAGGCCGAGCCGGGGCCGGACCAGCAGGCGGTGATCAGCTGTTCCACCGCCTTGTCCGGCCCCGCCGCGATCGCCTCGACCGATCCGTCCGGCTTGTTGCGAACCCATCCCGTCAGGCCCAGCCGTTGCGCCTCGGACTGTGCCCAGGCACGATAGGCCACGCCCTGGACCCGGCCGGTGATCCGTACATGTTTCGCGATGCTGTGCATGTCCATCTCCCATGCTGCCTCTGAGACGAGGATACAGGCGGAATATAGGCCGAACGGGCACCGCGTCATGTCTTCTTTGGTCCGGAAAATATCCCGGGTGGTGTGGAGGGCAGCGCCCTCCACGGCCCTTGCGGCCCGAGCAAAAAACATCGTGTGCGCCGCAGGCGCTCCAATGGAAAAGGGCCGCCCCAGGGGGCGGCCCGATCCGTCGTCGGCGAAGACCGGGTCAGGTCAGGCCCGGCCGGCCTCGAGAACATCCTCGACCGTGCGCAGCCCCGGGCGCGGGGACTGGACCAGGACCGCCATGTTGCCGGGCTTGTGCTCGTTGCGCATCATCTTCATGTGCGCCTCGGGGATCTCGGCCCAGGGGAAGAGCTCGGACATGCAGGGATCGAGCCGCCGCTCCATCATCAGGCGGTTGGCGCTCGCCGCCTGCTTGAGGTTGGCGAAATGCGAGCCCTGCAGGCGCTTCTGGTGCATCCACATGTAGCGCACGTCGAAGGTGGTGTTGAACCCGCTGGTGCCGGCGCAGATCACCACGATCCCGCCCTTCTTCACCACCAGGGTCGAGACCGGGAAGGTCGCCTCGCCGGGATGTTCGAAGACCATGTCGACGTTCACGCCCTTGCCGGTGATCTCCCAGATCGCCTTGCCGAACTTGCGCGCCTCCTTCAGCCATTCGTTGTATTCGGGGCTGTTCACCGTGGGCAGCTGGCCCCAGCAGTCGAAATCCTTGCGGTTGATCACGCCCTTGGCGCCCTGCGCCATGACGAAGTCGCGCTTGCTCTCGTCCGAGATCACGCCGATCGCATTGGCGCCCGCCGTCGTGGCCAGCTGGATCGCATAGGAGCCGAGGCCGCCCGAGGCCCCCCAGACCAGCACGTTCTGGCCGGGCTTGAGCTCATGCGGGTGGTGGCCGAACAGCATCCGGTAGGCGGTGGCCAGCGTCAGCGTATAGCAGGCCGCCTCTTCCCAGGTCAGGTGCTTGGGGCGTGGCATCAGCTGCTGCGCCTGCACCCGGCAGAACTGGGCGAAGGACCCGTCTCCGGTCTCGTAGCCCCAGATCCGCTGCGTGGGCGAAAACATCGGGTCGCCGCCGTTGCATTCCTCGTCGTCGCCGTCGTCCTGGTTGCAGTGGATCACGACCTCGTCGCCCACCTTCCAGTTCTTCACCTTGTCGCCGACCGCCCAGATGATCCCCGAGGCATCCGACCCGGCGATGTGATAGTCCTGCCCGTGCACGTCGAAGGGCGAGATCGGCTGTCCCAGCCCGGCCCAGACGCCGTTGTAGTTGACGCCCGCCGCCATCACGAGAACCAGCACCTCGTGGCTGTCGATGGCCCAGGTGTCGACGACCTCCTGCTGGAAGCTGTCCTTGGGTTCGCCATGCCGTTCGCGGCGGATCGCCCAGGCGTACATCTGTTTCGGCACGTGGCCGAGCGGCGGCATTTCGCCGATTTCATACAGGTCTTTCTTCGGCGCGTCGTACGCGGCGATGGCGGAGTCGGTATCCAGTGCCATGTGAGCCTCCTGAGTCATCTGTGCCGCAATGCAGAATCGCGGCGGCTGGCCCTTCGAATATCGACCGGCGCGCAACAATGCAATCCCACAGACGTATCATTTGTAATTTTATGACCGAGCGGTTGCAGCAAAACTCCGTCTCCCGGGCGGAAACAGCCGCTTGCGCCGGGAAAACAGGGATCAACAGCGGATTTCCGGCCCTGACCGGCACCGTCAGGCTACGCCGCATTGCAGCGAATTGACATGGCCACTTTCTTTCGGATAACAACGGCCAAGCGCAATATTGTTACCCTGTCGAACCACCCCGACCGCGGAGGCTCGTGATGACCGAGACGCAGAAAGACCGCCCCTGGCTGTTCCGGACCTATTCCGGCCATTCCACGGCCAAGGCGTCGAACGAACTTTACCGGTCCAACCTCAAGAAGGGGCAGACCGGGCTTTCGGTGGCCTTCGACCTGCCGACCCAGACCGGGTATGACAGCGATCACGTGCTGGCCAGGGGCGAGGTCGGCAAGGTCGGCGTGCCGATCAGCCACCTGGGCGACATGCGGACGCTCTTCGACCAGATCCCGCTGGCCGAGATGAACACCTCGATGACAATCAACGCGACGGCGCCGTGGCTGCTGGCGCTCTACATCGCCGTCGCGGAAGAGCAGGGGGCCGATCCCAAGGCGTTGCAGGGCACGGTACAGAACGACCTGATCAAGGAATATCTTTCGCGCGGGACCTATATCTGCCCGCCCGCGCCGTCGCTGCGCATGATCGCGGACGTGGCCGAATATTGCTATCGCGAGGTTCCCAGGTGGAACCCGATGAACGTCTGCTCCTATCACCTGCAGGAGGCCGGCGCGACGCCCGAGCAGGAACTGGCCTATGCGCTGGCCACCGGCATGGCGGTGCTGGACGAGCTCAAACCGCGCGTCCCGGCCGAGGATTTCCCGACCGTCGTAGGCCGAATCTCGTTCTTCGTGAATGCCGGCATCCGCTTCGTGACCGAGATGTGCAAGATGCGGGCCTTCGTCGATCTGTGGGACGAGATCTGCGCCGACCGCTACGGGGTCGAGGACCCGAAATTCCGCCGGTTCCGCTATGGCGTCCAGGTCAATTCGCTGGGCCTGACCGAACAGCAGCCCGAGAACAATGTCTACCGCATCCTGCTCGAGATGCTGGCCGTGACCCTTAGCAAGAAGGCGCGGGCCCGTGCGGTCCAGCTTCCGGCCTGGAACGAGGCGCTCGGGCTGCCGCGGCCCTGGGACCAGCAGTGGTCGCTGAGGATGCAGCAGATCCTGGCCTACGAGACGGACCTTCTGGAATACGGGGATCTTTTCGACGGCAACCCGGCCGTGGATGCGAAGGTCGCCGCGCTCAAGGAGGGCGCGCGGGCGGAGCTGGCGAATCTGGAAAGCATGGGCGGCGCGGTGGCCAGCATCGAATACATGAAGTCGCGGCTGGTGGATTCGAACGCCGAGCGGGTGAACCGGATCGAAACCGACAGGACCGTCGTGGTCGGGGTGAACAAGTGGACCGAGGCCGAGCCCTCGCCGCTGATGGGCGAGGACGGCGGAATCATGACCGTGGATCCGGCGGTCGAGGCCGACCAGATCGACCGGCTCAACGCCTGGCGGGCCGAGCGCGACGAGGCGGCGGTGAAGACCGCCCTGGATGCCCTGCGCGAGGCCGCCGCGATGAACGAGAACATCATGCCGGCCTCGATCGCCGCCGCCAGGGCGGGGGTGACCACCGGCGAATGGGCGGCGCAGATGCGCACCGTCCATGGCGAGTATCGCGGCCCGACCGGGGTTTCGGCCTCTGTGTCCAACAAGACCGAGGGGCTCGACGACATCCGCGACGCGGTGGATGCCGTGTCGGACAGGCTGGGCCGCCGGCTCAAGTTCGTGATCGGCAAGCCCGGGCTCGACGGCCATTCAAACGGCGCCGAACAGATCGCCTTTCGTGCGCGCGACTGCGGGATGGACATCAATTACGACGGTATCCGCCTGACCCCGGATGAGATCGTCACCCGCGCGCAGGACGAAGAGGCGCATGTGGTGGGCCTGTCGATCCTCTCGGGGTCGCACCTGCCGCTGGTCGAGGACGTGATGACCAAGATGCGCGCGGCCGGGCTGGGAGAGATCCCCGTGGTCGTCGGCGGGATCATCCCCGAGGAAGATGCGACGCGCCTGCGGGCCATGGGCGTGGCGCGGGTCTACACGCCCAAGGATTTCCAGCTGAACACCATCATGATGGACGTGGTCGCGCTTGCCGATCCCCAGGACGTCGCGGCGGAATAACCCCTCCGGCCGCCCATCGGGTTTCAGGGGCCGCGAAGACCCATGTCGTTTGCCGCCGTTTTCGTCTAGGATCGTACCGGAGCGGATCCGAAGGGGGGCACGACATGGCGGACGGGCACAGCGGGCGCTGTCTCTGCGGAAAGGTGACCTACGACACGGGCGGCGCGCCTCTCTGGGTGACGGTCTGCTACTGCACGTTCTGCCAGCGTGCGACCGGCGCGGACCGGATGATCGAGCCGATCTTCGAGCGCGCGGATTTCGCCTTCACGGGCTGTGCGCCCGCGGTCTACACGCTGCCCTCGGATGGCAGCGGCAAGGATATCCACGTCCATTTCTGCCCCGACTGCGGCACCAAGCTGGCGCTGACCTTCGCGCGGTGGCCGGACCGGCTGGGCATCTACATCGGCACCCTCGACGATCCGGCCGCGATCCCGGTGACGCCCGACAACAGCAAGCACATCTTCGTGTCCGAAGCCCGTCCCGGCACCCTCCTGCCGGCCGGGTTCAAGACCTACGAACGGCATGCCTCGGAAAATGACGGCACGCCGCTCGAGCCGGTGGTCCATGACGCGCCGCGCGCGACCGGCACCTGACAGCGGGCGGTGGTGTCGGGCCGGTGCGGACTTGCGGCGACGTGGCGCCGTTCCGCGCCGTAGGACCTGTCGGAAACCGGTGCCTGCCTCGCCACCCGAGGGCCGGTCGCTACCGTCCTGCGCTGTCCGCCCGCCGGGCGGTGACAAGGCCCGGGACCGCTGGCCATGGCTCCGGCTCCCCGTGTTGCGGCCACAGGATCCGCGCGGGGGGAAGAACAGATCCCCGTTCCCGGGCGATGCGGTGCAGAGGCCGAACCCCGGGTCAAAGCGGCGGCGACGCGCTGGAACATGCCCCGAAACCGCAGTAGCGTCCGCGCCATGACGCTGCCCGCCGTAACCTATTCGAATGACCAGGCCGAAGCCTTCGACCGGATCGCCGACGCCTTCCGCGACGAGGGGGTCGATCTCGAGGAGGCGACGACCCGCCCGCCCGGCGCGGGCAAGGGGCAGGTGCTGGCCGTCACCGGCAAGGCGGGCTCGGGCAAGACGCTGCTGCTGGCGGCGATCTCGCGGGCGGCGGAAGAGGCCGGGGTGACCCTGGTCTCGGGCGATTACGAGCCCCGCAAGCACCGCGCACGGCGGACGCTGGCGATCCTCGCCCCCACGAACAAGGCAGCCTCGGTCCTGCGGTTGCGCGGGGTGCCGGCGACGACGATCCACCGCATCCTCTATACCCCCGTCTACGACCCCGAATACGAGCGTATCGCCGAATGGCTGGCGGGCGAGGGCGAGAAACCGGTGATCGAGGGGCTGACGGAGTCGGCGCTCGACCGGGCGCTGGCCTTCTACCAGACCAACAGGTCCATCCCCGGCGCGCTCGCGACGGCCGGACTGCGCGGGTCGGATTTCATCACCGGCTGGAAGCGGCGGGACGATCCGCTGGACATCGGGTTGATCGACGAGGCCTCGATGCTCGATGACAAGCAGTTCGACGACCTGCGCGAGATTTTCCCGACCCTGCTGATCTTCGGCGACCCGGCGCAGCTGGCGCCGGTCGGTCAGTCAGGGCGCATGGTATTCGACAGGCTGGCCGCGCCGCAGGTGCTGAACCTGAACCGGATCCACCGGCAGGACGCCGACAACCCGATCCTCGACCTCGCCCATGCCCTGGCCGATCCCCAGCTGGGGTTCGAGGACTTCGAACGGATGATCGAGGACAGGGCGCGGAGCGACGACCGCGTGGTCTGGAGCCAGCGGGTCGAGGTCGACCTGATGGCGCGATCCCCGGTGCTGGTCTGGCGCAACGCCACGCGCATCCGGCTGATCAACGCCTTCCGTTCGGTACACGAGGCGCCCGAGGACGCGCTGCTGCCGGGCGAGCCGCTGGTCTGCGACGGGATCGAACTGCCGCTGAAACATCGCAAGAAACGGCTGGACCTCGAGGCCCGCGGGCTGATCAAGGGGGCCCAGGTGGTCTATCTCGGCCCCGGTTCCAAGCCCGGCTTCTCGCGTCTGCACGTGGTGGGGGCCGAAAATCCGCAGGTGTCGGCCGCCTCGATCGTGAAGATCGAGAAACCGGGCGAGGAAGAGCCCTTCATCCCCTTCGCCGCCCGCATGGGGGCGACCTTCCTGCACGGCGCGGCCGTCACCATCCACAAGGCCCAGGGCTCGCAATGGCGCGATGTCCAGGTCTTCGCCCCTGACCTCTTCGCCGCCGCGCGGGTCGGCCGGATCGAGGCGGGTCAGCCGCTCTGGAAACGGCTGGCCTATGTGGCGATCACCCGCGCCGAGACCCGCCTGCACTGGGTGGTGCGCAACCGGCTGGCCCGCCCGACCGGGCCGCTCTCGACCGACGACCTCCGCGCGGTGGCGGCCGCGCCGCTCGACCTGTCGCTGCCGGCAGCCGAGGAGGAGACATGAAAAGCATATTCATCACCGGCGCCAGCGGCGGCATCGGCCGCGCTACGGCGGACCTCTTCCTTGACGAGGGCTGGACCGTCGGCTGCATGGCGCGGCGGGCGGATGTGCTGGAAGAGGCCTTCGGACACCGGGACAAGGCGCATCTCCTGCCGGGGGACGTCACGGACGAGGCCACGGTCGACAGCGCCATCGCCGAATTCGCGGGGCGGGTCGGCCGGCTCGACGTGCTCTTCAACAACGCGGGCACCTTCGGACGCGCGGACACGATCGACGGGCTGTCGCTGACGGAATGGCGCGAGGTGGTGGACCTGAACCTCACGGGCATGTTCCTGGCGGCGCGCGCGGCGTTCCGGCAGATGCGGTCGCAGGTGCCGCAGGGCGGGCGGATCATCAACAACGGCTCGATCTCGGCGCATGTCCCCCGCCAGGGCTCGATCGCATACACGGCGACGAAACATGCGGTGACCGGCATGACCCGCAGCCTGTCGCTGGACGGTCGGGCCTTCGACATCGCCTGCGGCCAGATCGACATCGGCAATGCCAGAACCGAGCTGCTGCAGGGGATCATCGACGCGAACCCCGATGACCCGCCGCCCTCGATGGACGTGCGCCATGCGGCCGAGGCGGTGCTGCACATGGCCGCACTGCCGGCCGGCGCGAATGTGCAGTTCATGACCGTCATGGCGACCAAGATGCCCTATATCGGACGGGGATAGCCCCCCGTGTCGGATCTTCTGAACCTCGCGGGCCGGGTGTTGATCGCGGTCCTCTTCCTCGGCGGAGCCCTGCAAAAGGCCTCCGATCCGGAGCAGGTGATGCGGATGATCTCCTCGGTCGGGCTGCCGGGATGGCTGGTCTGGCCGGTGGCGGCGTTCAACCTGCTCGCGGCGGTCTGCCTGATCTTCGGTCCCCGCGTGCGGAGCTGGGCGCTGATCTGCGCGGTCTACTGCCTCTGCACCAGCTATTTCCACTACCAGCTGCGGGCCGATCCCTGGCAGGTGACGATCATGGTCAAGAACTGGTCCGTTGCCGGCGGGCTCATGATCCTCGCGGCGCAGGGGCCGGGGCGCTTCCGGCGCTGGCGGTGACCGCCCCTGATCCAGAGGCGCGCCTTCGGCGCATTACATCTTTCAACAGGGGCTCTGCCCCTCGCCGCCGGAGGCCGGGGCCTCCGCCGCCTCACCCCGGGATATTTCCAGGCAAAAAGAAAGAGTTTCTTAACCATCTGCTGCGAAACTGGCGGTGCGGTACAGGCTGGGAAGCCGATGACCGCGCAAGGAGAAAGCCCCCTGCAGCGCCGTGACACACGACGGACGGCAGGGGGCCGCACCTGATCTTCTTCTTGCCGGCAAATATCCCCGCCGGAGGCAGACCGGCGGCCGGACGGCCGCCCCACAGGTAGCGTGCACGCGCAGCGCGCTCATTGTGGCAGCCGGTCAGCCGTCCTTGCGGATGACTTCGTTCTTCGGGTCGTAGGGGCTGTCCTCGGTGACGACGGCGTCCCAGAGCCTGTCGAACATCTTCAGCTTCAGCTTCTGCCCCGGTGCGGCGCAAGCCGGAGACACATAGCCCATGCCGATGGATTTCCCGAAGGCCACCGAATACCCGCCCGAGGTCAGGCGACCGACCTTCACCGCACCGTCATAGAGCGCCTCGCGGCCCCAGGGATCGGCATCCTCGGGCCCGTCGATCAGAACGGTGACGCATTTCGAGCGGATGCCGGTGGCCTCCATCGCCGACTTTCCGTGGAACTCCTTGGAATTGTCGATGAAACGCGGCAGATCGGCTTCGGCCGGGGTGGCGTCGCGGCCCAGTTCGTGGCCGAAGGCGCGGTAGCTCTTCTCCTGGCGCAGCCAGTTCTGCGCGCGGGCGCCGACCAGTTTCAGACCGTGCGGTTCGCCTGCCTCCATCAGCCGGTCCCAGAGGTAGGTCTGCATCTCAATCGGGTGGTGCAGTTCCCAGCCGAGTTCGCCGGTGTAGGCGACGCGGATGGCGCGGACCGGGCACATGCCCAGGTCGATGTCGCGCATCGACAGCCAAGGGAAGCGCGTGTTTGACAGGACGGTCCCGGGGTCGGCATCCCTGACCAAGGATTTCAGCACGTCGCGGGATTTCGGGCCGGCTATGGCGAAGACGCCCCATTGCGTGGTCACGTCGTGGCAGGAGATCCAGCCGAAGTCCGGGATCCTGGCCTCGATCGCCTTTTGCAGGAAATCGCTGTCATAGGTCGTCCAGGCTCCGGCGGATATCAGGTAATACGCGTCCTCGGCCAGCCGCACGATGGTGTATTCCGTGCGGGTCGTGCCCCTGGCGGTCAGCGCGTAGGTCAGGTTGATCCGCCCGACCCTGGGCAGCCTGTTGCAGGTGAACCAGTCGAGAAAGGCGGTCGCGCCCGGCCCCTTCACCAGATGCTTGGTGAAGGCGGTGGCGTCGATCAGGCCGACGCCCTCGCGGATCGCCTTCGCCTCGGCGACCGCATATTGCCACCAGCTGCCGCGGCGGAAGGACCGCGCGTCGTGGTCGAAACTGTCGTCCGCGTCGAGGGGGCCGAAATAGTTGGGACGCTCCCATCCGTTCACCTGACCGAACTGCGCGCCAAGCGCCTTCTGGCGGTCGTAGACGGGCGCGGTGCGCAGGGGGCGGGCGGCGGGGCGTTCCTCGTCCGGATGGTGCAGGATGTAGACGTGTTCGTATGCTTCCTCGTTCTTCGCCACCGCGTAATCGGTGGTCATCCAGGAGCCGAAGCGCCTGGGATCGAGCGAGGCCATGTCGATCTCGGCCTCTCCTTCCACCATCATCTGCGCCATGTAATGGCCGGCGCCGCCGGCGGCGGTGATCCCGAAGGAAAAGCCCTCGGCCAGCCACATGTTGCGCAACCCCGGCGCCGGGCCGATCAGCGGGTTGCCGTCCGGCGTATAGCAGATCGGGCCGTTGAAATCGTCCTTCAGACCGACGCTTTCGGACGAGGGGATGCGGTGGATCATCGACATGTATTCCTCCTCGATCCGCTCGAGGTCGAGCGGGAAGAGGTCGGCGCGGAAGCTGTCCGGCACGCCATAGGCGAAGCGGGCGGGCGCGTTGCGCTCATAGGGGCCGAGGATCCAGCCGCCGCGTTCTTCGCGGACGTACCACTTGGCGTCGGCGTCGCGCAGGACGGGGTGTTCCGGACCGCCGTTCCAACGGTACTCGACCAGGGCCGGGTCGGGTTCGGTCACGATGAACTGGTGCTCGACGGGGATCGCGGGCGTCCTGATGCCCAGCAGGCGCGCGGTGCGCTGCGCGTGGTTGCCGGTGGCGGTGACGACATGTTCGGCGGTGATGACGGTCTGTTCCTCGGACGGCACGAGGTTGCCGCCCCTCTCGATCATCCTGGTGCAGTTCACCTGCCATTCCGATCCGGTCCAGTGATAGGCGTCGACCTGCCACTTGCGCTCGATTGTGACGCCGCGCTGGCGGGCGCCCTTGGCCATGGCCATGGTGACGTCGGCCGGATTGATGTAGCCGTCGGTCGGGTGGTAGATCGCGCCTTTCAGATCCTCGGTCCGCACGAGGGGCCAGCGGTCCCTGATCTGCGCGGGGGTCATCCACTCGTAGGGCACTTCGGCGGTCTCGGCGGTCGAGGCATAGAGCATGTATTCGTCCATCCTCTCGTCCGTCTGTGCCATCCGCAGGTTGCCGACGATCGAGAAGCCGGCGTTCAGCCCGGTCTCGGCCTCGAGCGACTTGTAGAACTCGACCGAGTACTTGTGGATGTGGGTCGTGGCATAGCTCATGTTGAAGAGCGGCAGCAGACCGGCGGCGTGCCATGTCGAGCCGGAGGTCAGCTCGTCCCGTTCCAGCAGCATCACGTCGTCCCAGCCGGCGCGGGCGAGGTGATAGGCGATGGAGGTGCCGACGGCGCCGCCGCCGACGACCAGGGCTTTGACATGGGTTTTCATTGGCGGGATCTCCGGTTGGCTTCCGAACGGTGTAACAGGCGGCGCGGCGGGCGCTGTGTCCAGCCGACATTTTCCGGGTGGAAAGCGACGTCGGGTCGGATTTCGCGATCACGGGGCGGCCGGAGCACCTGCGCCATGTGCCCCGGCAGAGGTTCCTGCAGGCGTCGGATCCCCCTCACATCGACGTCGGTGACGGTGTCGTGCGGTCGCCCGCGTGGCCGGCCGCCCGGGCGGGGGCGATCCGTCATCCTCGGGTCGGGCACGAGGATGACGGCGGGCGGGGGCGGGGCGGGACGGATCGCCGGCGGCACCGGGCGCGCGCAGACCGGCCGGTATCACTCTCCGTAGGCCAGCCCCTCGCGACGCGGATCCGCGCCGCCCTCGAGCCCGCGCGAGGTGACGGCGATGCCGTGCAGGCCGCTGTTGAGATCGCGGATGGCCACGTCGAACCCCCGCGCGGCCAGTTGGCGGGCCAGGTCCTCGGCCCGGTCCGACCGCTCGATGTCGTAGGTGCCGAACCGATTGACGGCATGGGGCAGGGCGATGGCCTGCTGGATGTCGTAGCCCTCGATCAGGTGCCGCCAGATCGTTTCGGCGACGTAGCCGATGATCCGGCTCCCCCCCGGGGAGCCGATGATCATCACCGGCGCGCCGTCCTTCATGACGATGGTCGGCGCCATGGAGGACCGGGGCCGCTTGCCGGGCGCGGCGCCGTTCGCCACCGGCAGACCATCCACATGCGCGCGAAAGGAGAAATCCGTCAGCTGGTTGTTGAGCAGGAATCCTCCTGCCATCACGCGCGACCCGAAGGCGTTCTCGATGCTCGAGGTGAGGGAGAGCGCGTTGCCGTGGCTGTCGACGATCGAAAGATGCGTGGTCGAGGGCAGCGGTCGTCCCTCGTGATCCGCCCAGAGCAGCGCGTGGTCGAAGGCGGGGGTGCCGGCGGTGGCCCTGTCGATGGCGCGATCCTCGGCGGCCAGGGCGGCCCGGCCGGCAAGGTAGTCGGGATCCGTCAGCCCCCCGACCGGTACAGGAACGAAATCGCTGTCGGCGAGATACCGGCCACGGTCGGCAAAGGCCAGTCGCGCGGCATTTCCCAGCAGCGTGAGGTCGTTCAGGAATCCCTCGCCCTCGCGCATCATCTCGACATCCGCCGAGATCGCCGAGGCGGTGAGATCGCCGCCGCGAAAGGCTTCGGCCGTGCCGAGGATCTGCGCCACGGTGACGCCGCCCGAGGAAGGCGGGCCCATGCCGCAGATCTCGTAGCCCTGGAACGGCTGGCAGACCGGTTCGCGTTCCCTGACCCGGTAGGCCGCGATGTCCTGCGCGGTGAGCTTTCCCGGGCGGATCGCGGTGCGCACGGCCGAGGCGATGCGCGTGGCGATCGGGCCCTGATAGAAGGCCCGGGCGCCGTCGCGCGCGATGGCCCGCAGGCTTTCGGCATAGGGCGGATTGCGGAGGATCTCACCGGCGGCCAGTGGGGCGCCTCCGGGTAGGAAATGGGCGGCCGTCTCCGGATGCAGCATCAGGCGGTCCCGGTCGAACGCGACCATGGCCGCCAGCCGGGCCGAGACGGGAAAGCCGTCTTCGGCCGTGCGGATCGCCGGGTCGAAAAGCCGGGCCCAGGGCTGGCGGCCCCATCTCCGGTGCGCGGCCTCCATCAGGGCGGGCGTGCCCGGCACGCCGACCGACAGCCCGCCGATCACGGCGTCGAAGAAGGCCATCGGTTCTCCTTCGGCGGTCTGGAACAGGCGCGGGGTGGCCGCCGCCGGGGCAGTTTCGCGCCCGTCGAGCGAGGTCACCGCCCCGCGCGCCGCGTCGTAGTAGAGCAGGAAGCCGCCCCCGCCGAGTCCCGAGGACTGCGGCTCGACCAGACCCAGCATGGCCTGGGCGGCCACCATGGCGTCGGCGGCCGTGCCGCCGCTGCGCAGCACCTCAGCCCCCGCCTCGACGGCCAGAGGGTGGGCTGCCGAGATCATCCAGTCCCGGGCGAGGACCGGAAAGCCCCGGGCCTTCGTCTCCTGTGCCCGGCGCAAGGCCGGATCGTCGACCGGCGCCGAGAGATCGGTGGTCATTTCCGGCGGAATCGCATCCGTCGCCTGCTGGGCCGACAGCGGGGTGGCCAGGCACAGGGCGACGAGATACGGAAGCAGGCGGTCGAGCATGGTGGTCTCCGGCTGGGTCGGGTGATTCTCTGCCCATGATAACCGCCGGATGCCATCGTGTTTGCTTTCTGCATTGCAGAAATAGATGTTGCAAAGCGGAATATCGCGGCGTCACGTCGCGCGATTGCGTCGATTTTGATCTGTCCCGCCTGCCTCTGAGGCTATATCAACACGCGGGATACGGCACCGGTGACTCCACCGGTGCCCGGTGAATTGCAAAGAGGAGTGACCGCAGATGAAGGTGCTTGTGCCTGTCAAACGCGTGATCGACTACAACGTGAAGGTCCGCGTGAAAGCGGACGGATCGGGCGTCGATCTTGCCAATGTGAAGATGTCGATGAACCCGTTCGACGAGATCGCCGTGGAAGAGGCGATCCGCTTGAAGGAGGCCGGCAAGGCCGAAGAGGTCGTCGCGGTCTCGATCGGCGTGAAACAGGCGCAGGAAACCCTGCGGACCGCGCTTGCCATGGGTGCCGACCGGGCGATCCTGATCGTCGCCGCCGATGACGTGCACCAGGACATCGAGCCGCTCGCGGTCGCCAAGATCCTCAAGGGCGTGATCGACGAGGAACAGCCGGGCCTGGTCATCGCCGGCAAGCAGGCGATCGACAACGACATGAACGCCACCGGCCAGATGCTGGCGGCGCTTCTGGGGTGGTCGCAGGCGACCTTCGCCAACGAGCTCGACATCGACGGCGACCATGCGATCGTCAAGCGCGAGGTCGATGGCGGTCTGCAGACCATCAAGGTCAAGATGCCCGCGATCGTCACCGCCGACCTGCGCCTGAACGAGCCGCGCTATGCCTCGCTGCCGAACATCATGAAGGCGAAGAAGAAGCCGCTGGACGAGAAAACCGCCGACGACTATGGCGTCGACGTCTCGCCGCGGCTCGAGGTGGTCAAGACCTCGGAGCCCGAGGCGCGCAAGGCCGGCGAGATGGTGCCCGACGTGGATACCCTCGTGGCGAAACTCAAGGAAAAGGGGATCGTGTAATGGCCGTTCTTCTGCTTGCCGAAATCAACGATGGCGAACTGGCGATGGACGCCACCGCCAAGGCCGTCTCGGCGGTCAAGTCGCTGGGTGACGTGACCATCCTGGCCGCGGGCGCCTCGGCCAAGGCCGCCGCCGAAGCCGCCGCCAAGATCGATGGCGTGGCCAAGGTGCTGGTCGCCGAGGATGACCTCTACGGTCACCGCCTGGCCGAGCCGGTCTCGGCGCTGATCGTGTCGCTGGCCGGGGACTATTCCCATATCGTGGCCCCCGCCACGACGGACGCGAAAAACATCATGCCGCGCGTCGCGGCGCTGCTCGACAGCATGATCCTGACGGATGTCTCGGCAGTGGTCGACGCCGACACGTTCGAGCGTCCGATCTATGCGGGCAACGCGATCCAGACGGTGAAGTCCAAGGACGAGAAGAAGGTCATGACGATCCGGACCTCGACCTTCGACGCGGCCGGCGAGGGCGGATCGGCCTCGGTCGAGGAGACCGCGACGGCCGAGGATCCGGGCTTGTCGGAATGGGTCGAGGACGCGATGGCGGAATCGGACCGTCCGGAACTGACCTCGGCCGGTGTCGTGGTCTCGGGCGGCCGCGGGGTCGGCTCGAAAGAGGACTTCGCGATCATCGAGAAACTGGCGGACAAGCTGGGCGCAGCCGTTGGGGCATCCCGCGCGGCGGTCGACTCGGGCTATGCTCCGAACGACTGGCAGGTGGGGCAGACCGGCAAGGTCGTGGCACCCGAGCTCTATGTCGCCGTCGGCATCTCGGGGGCGATCCAGCACCTCGCGGGGATGAAGGACTCCAAGGTCATCGTCGCGATCAACAAGGACGAAGAGGCGCCGATCTTCCAGGTCGCCGACTACGGCCTGGTCGGGGACCTGTTCCAGATCGTTCCGGAGCTGACCGAGAAGCTGTGATCCGGTGGCGGTGCGTGCAGAGCACGCACCCTACCCGGTCGATTGCATTGGAGAGGCCCGCCAACCGGCGGGCCTTTCTACGTGCCGGGGGTCGTCTCGGTCGCCGGATGTGCCGCGATTCCGCGCAAGGCCGCCGCCACGGCCCGCGCCGCGTCACGGTGTGCCTGCGCGCCGAGGAGGGTCGCCGCCGCCGGCGCTTCCACTTGCGAAAAGACCAGCTCTTCCGTTCTGTGCAACAGCGCATCGGGGCTCGCCGGGGCTTCGACCACGGCGGCCACGCCGGGGCGAAGGGCGTCGATCATTTCGGCGGTCACGAACAGCGGATCGCTCTGCTCGGGGAGCGGGGCGGCGCCGCCGTTCGGCCCGAGCGCGCGATCGGCGAGCCAGAGCAGCACGACGGGCGAGGTGATCAGCTCGATCAGCGCACGCATCCGGGCGACCCAGGCCACCTGCAGCTCTGCCCGCAGGATCGCGAACCGGTCGGCCGAGAGATCCTGCAGCACCGTGAGCATGTGCCGGGTGAAATGGAACCGGGTGAAATCGACCTCGCGGTACACGGTCCTGAGCAGGGGCGAGGCGGCCAGGAAACGGTCGTTGCGCCGGGGATGCACCGTGTAATGTCGGTTCGACATGTTCTGCGCGCCCATGACCTGGATCACCGTGGCCCGCGCCCCGCCCGTCATCGCCAGGAGGTCGCGGTCGTTCAGGTAGATATCGGGCCCCGCCTGCGCGACCCCGAGGTTGACAGCTGTCAACCCGCTCATCCGTTCGATCAGCGCCGGATACGGGGTCTGCAGGAACTTGCCGTAGGTCTCGGTTCCGCCAAGGCAGAGGACATGCGGACCCGAAAGGTCGCTTTTCGGTCCCCGGAACAGCGTCCGGGACGTTCCATATCGGCACGGCATGTAATCGACACGCCTGCCTTCCAGTCTTTCGAAGGTCATTTCACCCACCATGTTCTCTCACCCATTGCGGGTCTGACGGAGAAATCTTTCCGAAGTGCTAAGCTGTGGATTCATGAAAAATCGTCAGGGCTTGCGGGGCGCGCCGGCATTGGTCACTGTGTAGCCGCAAGCTGAGGGAGGCCGGGCATGAACATCCAGAAAATTGGCGTCATCGGTGCGGGGCAGATGGGCAACGGGATCGCCCATGTCTGCGCGCTGGCCGGGTACGATGTCCTCGTGAACGACATCAGCCAGGAGGCGCTGGATCGCGCGACGAGCCAGATCGACCGCAACCTGGCCCGGCAGGTCGGGCGCGGCCTGGTGACCGAGGCGGATGCCGACGCGGCCAAGGACCGGATCAAGACAACCCTGACGCTGGCGGATCTCGGCCGGACCGATCTGGTGATCGAGGCCGCGACCGAGCGCGAGACCGTGAAGGATGCGATCTTCAGGGAACTGGTGCCGCATCTCAAGCCCGAGACGATCCTGACCTCGAACACCTCGTCGATCTCGATCACGCGCCTGGCCAGCCGCACCGACCGGCCCGAGCGTTTCATGGGCTTCCACTTCATGAATCCCGTGCCGGTGATGCAGCTGGTCGAGCTGATCCGCGGCATCGCGACGGACGAGGAGACCTACAAGGCCTGTCTCGGGGTGGTGGAAAAGCTGGGCAAGACGGCGTCGAGCGCCGAGGACTTTCCGGCCTTCATCGTCAATCGCGTCCTCGTGCCCATGATCAACGAGGCGGTCTACGTCCTTTACGAGGGTGTGGGCAACGTCAAGAGCATCGACGAGGCGATGAAGCTGGGCGCCAACCATCCCATGGGGCCGCTGGAACTGGCGGATTTCATCGGGCTGGACACCTGTCTTGCGATCATGAACGTGCTGCACGACGGGCTGGCGGACACCAAGTACCGGCCCTGTCCGCTGCTGACCAAGTATGTCGAGGCCGGCTGGCTCGGGCGCAAGACCAGCCGGGGGTTCTACGACTACCGCGGCGAGGAACCGGTGCCGACGCGCTGAAATATCCGGACAATTCGAAGCAGAACAGGCATTCAGTCACGCTCGGCGACAAAGGCCAGGTTGTTGGCCGGCATCTCGATCAGGTCGATCAGGGTCATGCCGTTGACGTGCAGCATCTCGGTGATCTCGGCATCGTCCTTGTAGCCGATCTCGGGATCCGAGGCCGTGAGATCCGCGTGGAAGGTCCTGTCGCCCTCCGAAGTGAGCTCGCCGCCCCGCATGAACGGGCCGTAGGCGACGAACAGCCCGCCCACGGGCAGAAGCCGGGCGGTTTCCCGGAAGATGACGTTGGCATCCTCGTGCGACACGAGGTGGAGCAGGTTGACCAGGATCACCAGGTCCTGCCGGTCGAACTGGTCGGCCCAGCCGTGAAGGACCGCGTTCAGCACGCGCGGGGGCAGGATGTTTTCCTCTCCGGCCTCCGCGGCATAGGCCTCGATCGAGGCGAGACGGTCGGGATCGATCTCGGTCGGCTGCCACTGGATATGCGGGTGCCGCCGGGCGTGGCGCAGGATGTGCTGCCCCGAGCCCGACGCGATCTCGAGCGCGCTGGATATGTCGCGGTCCTCGATGACCTGGGCGATCAGATTCTCGATCGCCGCGCCGTTACGGTCGGCGGCGGGAATGACGAGCTTGGCCCCGTCTCCCTTTTCGGCGACCGAGGCGGACGGGGGGAGGTTCCGTTGCGTCATGTCGCGAACCGTGTGGGAGAGAGGGCGGCGACCACGCCGGACGGCAGGTCCGGCGCCGCGCCGGTGACCAGAGCCGCGCAGAGCCGCGCCGCGGCGGGTGCGGTCTGAAATCCGTAGCCGCCCTGGCCGGCCAGCCAGACGAAGTCGGGCTGCGCCGGGTCGCGGCCGATCACCAGCGCCCGGTCGGGGGCGAAGGTGCGCAGTCCGGCCCAGGTGGCGGTGACGCGCGTGACCTCCATCACGGTCATCGCCTCGAACCGGGCGAGCCCTTCCGCGATGACCATGTCGTCGGCCCAGGCATCCATGGCAACGCTTTCATGTTCTTCCGAGGGGGAGACGATCAGCTGTCCGGCGTCCGGCTTTGCGTACCAGGCCTCGTTGATGCTGACAACAAAGGGCCAGGGGGCGGGATCGAGGCCCGGGGCCAGCGGCACCCGCGCCATCGACCGCCGATAGGGGGTCAGTCCGATCGGCGCGACGCCGGCCATTTCCGCGACCGCATCGGCCCAGGCGCCGCCGGCATTGACCAGCGTGCCGGCGGTGATCCGATGCTCGCCGGCCTCGACGTGCCATCCGTCGCTGCGGGCGATACGCGTCACCGGCGCACGGGTGAGAAGCCGGGCGCCATTGGCCAGCGCCTTGCGCCTCGCGTTCTGGATCAGCAGATCCGTATCTAGGTCGTGGCAATCCTCGCGCAGGGCGGCGAAGGGCGCCGTCGCGGCATCGAGGAGGGGGAAGAGCGCCTGCGCCTCGTCCGTCGTGATCCGGCGCATGTCAAAGCCCCGTCTCTCCCTCTCGAGCGTCTCTTCCTCATCCGCGCCGCCGACGAGCATGATCGGACGCCGGGTCAGAACCCCGCCCTCGTCCGTCATGTGGTGGGTGGCGCTGGCTTCGTTCAGGGCGCGGATCGTGGCGTTGCCGTAGGCCGTTATGAACATGGCGGCCGACCGGCCGGAGGCGTGGTAGGCCAGCGCGTCCTCGCTCTCGACCAGGGTGACGGAGGCGTGCAGGGCAAGCTCGGCCGCCGCCGTCAGCCCGGCGACGCCGCCGCCGATGATCAGGACGTCGGTACGATCCGTCATGCGCGGCCCGCTTTCCGCCGCCGGGCGGGGCGTCGCGCGCAGGTGCTGTCGCCGGGGGGCGGAGCGCCGACCTTCGCTATTTTCATGGATCTGCTACATTGAGTGTGTCGGCCAGGAGAACGCATATGATCATCCAATCGATTTCCGAAATCATCCGCAACCGTACTTTGCGTCACGCAACCCCGGATATGACGGTTCGCGACGCCTGCCGGATCCTCGACGAGCATGCCATCGGCGCCCTTCCCGTGCTCGATGGCGGCAAGCTGCTGGGCATCCTCAGCGAACGCGACGTGATCCGGCGGGTGATCGTGCGGGACCGGGACCCCTCGGCGACGAAGGTGTCCGAAGTGATGACGCCCGAGCCACTGACCATCTCGGCGCAGGGCACCCTCGCCACTGCCATGGGCAAGATGCTGGACGGCGGCTTTCGCCATCTGCCGGTGACCCGCGCCAACGAGGTCGTCGGGATGCTGTCGATGCGGGACATTCCGCCCGAATACCGTCTGGTGGCGGAACGGTACAGGGATCAGGCCGAACGTGAGGCCGAAGTCTGACGGAAAGCCGCGGCGGGCCGCGCTTGTCCCCCGGCCCGAAAAGGTTTCAAATGGGCGGGACAGCCAATCCGAGGCGCTGATCCTGCATCCGGCGCATCGTACAGCCAGTTCCCTTGGAAAATCCGCGGAGTCCGAGCCATGGGCTACAACCATGATTTTACCGGCATCACCGAGAAGTTGAGTTGTGATGCGCCCGTGCAGTGGCGCCAGCTGGACCACACCCTCGTCGCCTACTGGGAGGCGACCGGCGACCAGGGCGCCAGAGGCCGATACCTCTCGGCCAATCCGCGTCTCAGCATCTTTTTCGACGACATGAGTTCGATCCTCGCGACCTCCGGGGGCGAGACGCGCGCATTGGCCCGTGCCATTTTCGTGCCGGCGGGGATGCAGCTCAGAACCCGGTTCTCGAAACCGCTCACCTTCGCCCATGTCGATATTCACATGGACCATGCCTGGGCTGTGCAGTTCCTCTCGGCCGCGCTCCCGCGGGCTGTTGCGAACCGGATCCTGGAGGCCCCGGCCGAACGTCACGACATCGCCGATATCGAACCGCTGGCGCGGCTGCTCGTGACCGAAATCCGGAAACCGAGCCGCCATGACATCTTTGCCGCAAGCCTTGCCAACTGCCTGATATCGGGCGTGCTGGAGATCGGAGACAATGGCGTCGGCGATGGCAACGCACGGCTGACGGCGGGGCAGATGCGGAAGGTCGCGATGCGGTTCGACGCGGGTGGCGGGCGGCGGCTGAGTACGGCGCAGATGGCCGATGCGGTGAACCTGTCCGAAAGCTGGTTCTCGCAGGTGTTCAAGAACACGACCGGCATGACGCCTCACCAGTGGCAGCTGAACAAGCGTGTCGATCAGGCGCAAGAGTTGTTGTCGGGAACCGATCTCAGCGTCGCCGATATCGCCGATCGTCTGGGGTTCTCGGATCAGGCCCATCTCACCCGGTCCTTCCGCCAGATCGTGGGCGAGACACCGGCGAGCTGGCGTCGGAACCACCGGCCCGCCTGACGGGCCGAGGGGGCAAGGGACTCGTCCCGCCCGGTCGAAGGAACCGGACGGGAACGCAGCCGATCACCAGCTGTGGCGCAGGGCCGCGGTGATGGTCCGGCCGTTGTTGTAGTAGTCCGCCGTGCCCCGGCCGACCACATATTGCTTGTCGAAGAGGTTGCTGACGTTCACCGACAGCTCGGTGTTTTCCGAAACGCCGTAGGTGAACGAGGCGTCGATATTGGTCTGTCCGGGGCTTTTCCCGTTGTTGTTAAAGACATTGTAGTAGTAGGGGCCGACATAGCGGGCGCCGATCCCCACGGACATGTCACCGAGCGCGCCGGTGGTCGGCAGATCGTAGGTCAGCCAGAGCGACGCGATATGGTTCGGCACGGTGGCGAATTCGTTGCCGTCGACCCGCACGCCGCGCACGCTGCCGCGGACGAACTTCGACTTCTGATAGCTGTAGCCGCCGGAGAGGGTCAGCCCCTCGGCCAGCTCGGCGCGTGCCTCGAGTTCGAGCCCCCGGACGCGGGACTGTCCGATCGTCTGGCGATCGATGGCGCCGCTGGGCAGGACGACGGGCACGACGACGTTCTTCTTTGTGAGGTCGTAGACCGAGGCGGTGAACAGGGCATTGATGCTTTCCGGCTGATACTTGAGGCCGATCTCGTACTGCTCGCCCCGCTCGGGCTGGGTCCCGATCGAGGGCGGCGCGACGGACTGGACATAGCTGGCATAGGTCGAGATCTCGTCGGTGATCTTGTAGGTCAGCGCGCCGCGGAACGAGGTCTCGGAGAAATCGGCCTGCGTCGTGGTGGCGGTCAGCCGGTCGGTGTTCGTGATGTCGAGCCAGTCGTGCCGCACACCCGCCGTGGCGATCAGGCGGTCCGAGAAGGACAGGTTCTGCTGCAGGAAGACGGACCTGGTCGTGTAGTCGTTCGCCTGGACGCTGTAGGGCGCGAAGCCGCTCGGCGCGCCGGTGTAGACAGGGTTGCTGACGTCGATCTGCGTATGCGCGCCGTAGATCGACGAACTGGTGGTCGAGGCGTCGCGGAACTCGATCCCCGCGAGGGTGCTGCTGTCGACCGAGCCGAAGCTGGTGTCGTACTGCACGATGACGTTGCCGATCAGTTCTTCCGCGGTGCTGTCGGTGCCGAAGTAGAACCGGTTCACCATCGTCCCGACCCGCGCCGCATTGTCCGAGAGGTAGACATAGGCGAAGTCGTCGGAGAGATCGCTGTAGCGCAGGTTCGCGCTGAGCCTGAGCCCGTTCTCGAATTCGTGCCTCAGGCCGGCGCTGACGGTCAGCCGCTCCACTTCGTGGTCGTTGAAGCCCGGCTCGCCGAAGAACTGGCCGCGGTCGTAGAGACGGTCGAGCGGATAGCCCCCGCTGTTCGGGGTTCCGTCGCGCCTGAGGTAGTCGACCGTGAAGGTCAGGCGGGTGTAGTCCGTCGGCTCGTAGGCGATCGAGCCCAGGAAGAACTGCTCGTCATCCTTCGAGGTGGCATATTCGAGGCCGGCGTCCTGTACCTTGCCGACGACGCGATAGGCCAGCGTGCCCTCGTCGTTCAGGACATCTCCGAAGTCGAAGCCCAGTTCCTTGTGATCGTGCGAGCCGTAGCTGCCGTAGACCTCGCCGAACCGCTCGAACCTCGGCGTCTTGGACACGAAGTTGACCGTACCGCCCGGATCGGAGGTGCCGAAGAGGGTGGAGTTGCCGCCTTTCATCACCTCGAGCCGCTCGTAGCCATAGGGCTCTTCGCGCACGCCGCGCATGGAGCCGAGGGTCAGCCCGTCGCGATAGGTCGAGGCCTGAAAGCCGCGCACGAGGTAATAGTCGTTGCGGTCGTCCGTGCCGTAGTAATCGGTGACGATGCCGGGCGTGTACTCGAGCACGTCCTCGACCTTGTCCGCATTGCGCTGCTCGATCTCCTTCTGCGTGACGACCGAAACCGCGGCGGGCGTGTCCAGCACACTGGTCGCGACCTTGCCGCCGGTCCAGAGTTCCTTTGCGACGATCGAATTGGCGTCGTCATCGGCCGCGAAGCTCAGGTCCACGATGATCGGCGAAAGCCGATAGGTTCCGGTTCCCGGATCCTCCTGCGCCATTGCGGCCAGCGGGAAAGCGACCAGCGCGGTGCATCCGAGCAAGGTGGAGACCGGCCGGGCCGGGCGAATGCGGGACGGGTGAAGTTGTGTAGCGGGTGACCCCATGGTGCGGTTCCAAACGTCTTAAGGTGACTGTCGGGCTGGCGTGCCGCCCGGGCGCAGGCGGTTTGCTGGCAGCCCGTGAACGCAGGCCCCCCTGGGACCGCGTTCTGCGGGCGCTCGTCGCGCGAGAGGTCCGGCCGCGATTCGGCCCGACCGGTCGTGCGTTGCCGGCACCTAACGCAGGATCGCGGCCCTGTGTATTGTATAAATCGACTGTTTTTGTCGGTTTCTCCGGAAATCCCGCCCAAAACTGTCGGGTTTCTTGGCGCCAGCCCGTGCCCGAGGTTGACTGGCCGGTGGCAAAGTGAAAGTCCGACTGAAACAATCATGTTTGTCGCGCCGGTCCGGAGGCCGAGGTTCCCGTGTTCCACCAATCGAAGATGCTCTTGCTCATGGCCGCCGCGTGGCTCGCGCTCGCCGTGACGCAGACCATGGCCGCCGACTTTCCGGTCACCGTCACGCATGCCTTCGGCGAAACCACTGTCCCGGACCGGCCGGAGCGCGTCGCGACCGTTGCCTGGGCCAACCACGAGGTGCCGCTGGCGCTCGGCATCGTGCCGGTCGGCTTCGCGCGGGCGAATTTCGGCGATGACGACGGCGACGGGCTGCTGCCCTGGGTGGCGGAGCGGCTGGACCAGCTGGGCGCCGATGTGCCGCCGCTCTTCGACGAAGGCGACGGGATCGACTTCGAGGCGGTCGCGGCCACGCAGCCGGACATCATCCTTGCCGCCTATTCCGGGCTGTCGCAGTCCGACTACGACACGCTCAGCAAGATCGCTCCCGTGATCCCCTACCGCGACGGCCCCTGGTCGACCGGCTGGCGCGAGATGATCCGCCTGAACGCCGCCGGCCTGGGCATGGGCGAAGAGGGGGAAGCGCTGATCCATCGCACCGAGGACCGGATCGACAGCGCCGTGGCCGATCATCCCGCCATTGCGGGAAAGAGCGCGATGTTCGTGACGCATCTGGATATCCGCGATCTCAGCGTGATCCGGTTTTACTCCGCGAACGATCCGCGCGTCCGGTTCCTCGAGGACCTCGGGCTGCGTTCGCCGCAGGCGGTCACCGAGGCCACGGCCCCCGGACGCTATTCGGGCGAGATGAGCGCCGAAAGGATCGACGCCTTCGCGGATGTGGACATCCTCGTCTCCTACGGCGGGCGGGCGCTGTTCGACCGGGTGCGCAGGAATCGTCTGACCTCGCGCATGGAGACGGTCGAGAACGGGGCTATCGTGCTGCTGGGCAACGATCCCGTCGGCACGGCCGCCAATCCGACGCCGCTGTCGATTCCGTGGGTTCTCGAGGACTATGTCTCGCGCCTGGCGGATGCGGCGCGCAAGGCGGAATGACGACCGTCGAAGCCACGGGGGTGACGCTGGACCGGCTGAGGCGGTCGCGGCGGGGCCGGGTCGTCTGGCTCGCCGTCGTGGTCCTGACGCTCGCCTGCGCCTGCCTGCTCTCGGTCGGCCTGGGTACACGGGCGGTCGGCTGGGGGGACATCCTTGCCGGGATGAGCGGGACGACCGAAACGATGGCCCAAGCGGTGGTTGCGGTCCGGGTGCCGCGCACCGTGCTTGCGGTTCTGGCGGGCGGCGCGCTCGGTCTGGCCGGCGCGGTGATGCAGGGGGTCACGCGCAATCCGCTGGCGGATCCGGGGATCCTGGGGGTCAATGCGGGCGCGGCCATGGCCGTCGTCATCGGCATGGCCTGGTTCGGAATGCAGACGCTCGGCGCCTTTCTCTGGACGGCCATCCTGGGCGCGGGAATCGCGGCCTGCTTCGTCTACGCCATCGGGTCGCTCGGCCGGGGCGGGGCCACTCCGCTGAAACTGGCGCTCGCGGGGGCGGCGACGTCGATCGCCGCGGCCTCGTTCACCATGGCGACCGTCCTGCCGCGCAACGACATCGCCGGCGGCGTGAGATCTTGGCAGATCGGCGGTATCGGCGGCGCGAGCTTCGACGCGATCCTGCCGTGCCTGCCGTTTCTGGCCATCGGGCTGGTGCTCTGCCTGCTGTCGGCCCGCAGCTTGAACCTGCTGGCCCTGGGCGACGACGCGGCCGCCGGGCTGGGCGCGCGGGTGGCCTGGGCGCGCGGGGCCGCGGCCCTGGGCGCGGTGCTGCTGTGCGGGGCGACGACGGCGATCTGCGGGCCGATCGGCTTCGTGGGGCTGGTCGTGCCGCATGCCTGCCGGCTGCTGGTCGGGGTGGATCACCGCTGGCTTCTGCCCTTCTCGGCGCTGACAGGGGGCATCCTGCTGATCATCGCCGACGTGATCGGGCGGATCGTCGCCCGCCCTTCCGAAATGGACGTGGGGATCGTGACCGCCTTCGTCGGAGCGCCGGTCTTCATCTGGATCGTGCGCCAGCGCCGGGTCCGCGACCTGTGACCGCGGCGGCGGATACCGGGGCGGCCGAACGGATCGCGGGGCTGCGGCTGTCACGCCGGCGGGCGCGCATCCGGCTTGTGGCCGTGATGTGCGGCCTGGTGGTCGCGGTCCTCGGGCTGACCCTCGCGACAGGCCCGACCATGACCACCCCGTCGGAACTTCTGCGAGTGCTGGCCGGCCACTACGTGCCGGGCGCCGGTTTCGCCGTGCGCGAATTGCGCCTGCCGCGCGCCGTCCTGTCGATCCTGACCGGGATGAGCTTCGGCCTCGGCGGGGTGATCTTTCAGACGCTGCTGCGCAACCCCCTGGCAAGCCCCGACATCATCGGGATCAGCGCCGGGTCCAGCGCTGCCGCCGTCTTCGCCATCGTCATCCTGGGCTGGAGCGGTCCGGCCGTCTCGGTGACCGCCGTGATCGCCGGGCTGGGGGTCGCCCTGCTGATCTATCTGCTGGCCTGGCGGGACGGCGTCTCCGGGACCCGGCTGATCCTGGTGGGCATCGGGCTCTCGGCCATGCTGGACAGCCTGATCGCCTATGTCCTGTCGCGCGCTCCGGCCTGGACACTGCAGGACGCGCTGCGCTGGCTGACCGGCAGCGTGAACGGCGCGACGCTGGCAGAGGCGCTTCCGGTCCTGGTGTCGCTGACCGTCTTCGGGGGGCTGCTTCTCGCCCGGCGCGGCAATCTCGAGGCGATGCGGCTTGGCGATGACACGGCGGCCGCGCTCGGCGTGCCGCTGGCGGTCGACAAGGTGCTGGCCGTGATGGCCGCCGTGGGGTTGATCGCCGTGGCCACGGCCGTCTCGGGGCCCGTCGCTTTCGTCGCCTTCCTCTCCGGCCCCGTCGCAGGGCGCATAGCGGGGCCCGGCCGGGCCCCGCTGATCCCGGCGGCGCTGGTCGGGGCGCTGCTGATGCTGCTGGGGGATTATGCCGGGCAGCACCTCCTTGCGGGGCGTTACCCCGTCGGCGTCGTGACCGGGGCGCTCGGGGCTCCCTACCTCATATACCTGATCGTCCGGTCGAACCGCACCGGGAGAGAGCCATGACCCTATTGACCGCCAAAGCGCTCCGGGCCGGCTATGGCCCGCGCGAGATCCTGACCGATCTGGACCTCACGGTGCCGCCCGGCGCCATCACCGCGATCGTGGGGGCCAATGCCTGCGGCAAGTCCACCCTGCTGCGCTGCCTCGCGCGGCTGCTGCGCCCCAGTTCGGGGCAGGTGGTGCTGGACGGACGCGTGATCCGCAAGATCCCGACGCGCGAGCTGGCCCGCAGCCTCGGCCTGCTGCCGCAGTCGCCGATCGCGCCGGACGGCATCACGGTGGCGGATCTGGTCAGCCACGGACGCCATCCGCATCAGGGGGTGCTGTCGCGCTGGACCCGCGCCGACGACATGGCCGTCGCCACGGCGCTCGAGGCGACGCGCACCGCCGATCTGGCCGACCGCGATGTCGACGCGCTGTCCGGCGGACAGCGCCAGCGGGTCTGGATCGCGATGGCGCTGGCGCAGGAGACGGATATCCTGCTGCTGGACGAGCCGACGACCTTTCTGGACATCGCCCATCAGGTCGAGGTGCTGGACCTGCTGATCGATCTCAATCGCAGGCGTGGCACGACCATCGCGATGGTGCTGCACGATCTGAACCTGGCCGCGCGCTATGCCGACCATCTGGTCGCGATCCGCGCGGGGAGGGTATACGCCGCCGGAACGCCGCAGGACGTGCTGACCGAGGATATGGTCGCGGCAGTATTCGGTGTGCCGTGCCGCGTGATGACCGACCCGACCTCGGGCCAGCCGATGATGCTGCCGCTTGGCCGACATCGATCGTCTGCACGGACCACGCCCGGGGAGGCCTTGCCATGACCCATGCCGCGACCGCCACCTTCCGGGGCGCCCTGCCGGAGGACCTCCTGCCTCACATCGCCGCACATGCGCGGGAAGCCGAGCTTGACCTGGTCGAGGCCGACCGCACGCTCATCGTCACCGTGCCGCTGGCCCGGGTGGTGCTGGACCGGACCGCCGCCGCGCTGGAGGTCCGGATCGAGGCGGCGGATGCGGTGGCGCTGCAGAACATCCGCGACTATCTGCTGCATATCCTGGATCACGTGGCACCCGGGCTGGCGCCCGCCGGCGCGTGGCAGGGCGACATAGCCCGCAACCGTACGCCGTTGAATTTCTGCACCGCCACGGTGCGCGGCGTCCGGCGGGTCGCGCCGCGCTTCCTGCGGGTGGAGATGGACTGCGCCGACACGAAACGGCTGGCCGAGGGGCGCGGCATGCATTTCTCGCTGCTCCTGCCGCCCGGGGGGCGGGCGCCGGTCTGGCCGCGTCTCGACGGCAACGGCCGGACAGTGCTGCCCGAGGGGGCGGACCGGTTGCACCGCGCGGTCTATACCTTCGTCGACCTAGATCCGCAGCGGGGCCGGTTCACCTTCGACGTCTTCGAGCATGCCGGCGGCCGCGCCACCACCTGGGCCCGGACAGCCGCGCCGGGTGAGCTTGTCGGGATCAGCGGTCCGGGAAGCGGCGATTTTCCGGCCGGAGCGGAGATCCTGATGGCCGGCGACGAAACCGCCCTGCCGGCGATCCGGCGCATCCTCGCGACGTCGGAGCCCCACCGACGTGGGCGGGTCCTCATGGAGGTCGGCACGGAGGAAGACATCTGCCCCATGCCCCGGCCCGCAGGGATCGACCTCACCTGGCTCGTTCGCGAGAGGGGAGAGGCCCTGTGGGATCGCCTGGCCACCGCCCTGCCGCCCGAGGGCGGCGACCGCCATGTCTGGATCGCCGCCGAAAAGGAGCTGGTGCGCAAGGCCAAGGCCCGGTTCCGCGACGCGCTCGGCATCGGGGCGAAAGAGGGATATTTCGCCTACTACTGGGAGGCATGAGGCCCGGCCCCGCCTTGCCGTCCCGCAGACGGGGGCAGACACGAAACCCCGCCCGGCGGCCGGTCGCCGGGCCAAGGCAATCCGCAAGGCAGCCACAAGGACACGTCCATGCTACGTCAGTTCTTCGAATACTACCGCCCCTGGAGGTCGCTCTTCTGGCTGGACTTCGGCTGCGCGGTGATCTCCGGCCTGCTGGAACTGGCCTTTCCGCTTGCCGTTCAGGCCTTCATCGACCGGCTGCTGCCCTCGGGCGACCTGCCGCTGACGATCCTTGCCGCGGTCGGTCTGCTTCTGATCTACATCGTCAATGCGGGGCTCATGGCGGTGGTTATCTACTGGGGCCACATGCTGGGCATCAATATCGAGACCGAGATGCGGCGCCGCGCCTTCGACCATCTCCAGCGCCTGTCCTTCAGCTATTTCGACCGGGTCCGCACCGGCAAGCTTGTCGCCCGCGTGACCCGCGATCTGGAAGAGATCGGCGAGGTCGCGCATCATGGGCCCGAGGACCTGTTCATCGCGGTCATGACCTTTGTCGGGGCCTTCCTTCTGATGCTGACCATCGACCTGGAGCTGGCGCTGATCACCGCCGCCATCGTGCCCGCCTGCGTCGTCATCGTGACGGTGTACGGCGGTCGCATGACCCGCACCTGGCGCGACATCTATTCGCGCGTCGCGGCCTTCAACGTCCGGCTCGAGGAGAATGTCGGCGGGATGCGCGTGGTTCAGGCCTTCGCCAACGAAGAGCATGAGAAGACCCTCTTCGCCAAGGACAACGCGGCCTACCGGGACACCAAGCTGGCGGCGTACAAGGTCATGGCGGCCTCGTCCTCGCTGAATTACATGGGGATGCGGCTGATCCAGGTGATCGTCATGGTGGCGGGGGCGGTCTTCGTGCTGAACGGGTCGCTTACCACCGGCGGCTTCGTCGCCTTCCTGCTGCTGGTGGGCGTGTTCTTCCGCCCGCTGGACAAGATCGCCGCGGTGATCGAGGTCTATCCGCGCGGGATCGCGGGCTTCCGCCGCTATCTCGACCTGATGCAGACCAGGCCGGATGTGACCGACCGGCCGGACGCGGCAGACGTTCCGGCCCTGCGCGGCGAGGTCGGCTTTCACGGCGTCCGCTTCGACTATGGCGACGACCGGCCGGTGATCCGCGATATCTCGCTCACCGTGCGGGCGGGCGAAACCGTGGCCTTCGTCGGGCCCTCGGGGGCGGGCAAGACGACGCTGCTGTCGCTGGTGCCGCGCTTCTACGATCCGGCCGAGGGGCGGATCACCGTCGACGGCCTCGACACCCGCAGTCTGACCCTGCGGTCCCTGCGGCGGCAGGTCGGCATCGTCAGTCAGGACGTCTTCCTGTTCGGGGGAACGCTGCGGGAGAACATCGGCTACGGGCGGCTGGACGCGACCGAGCAGGACATCCGCGACGCCGCGCATCATGCACAGCTGAGCGGCATGATCGAGGGACTGCCCGAGGGGCTCGACACGGTGGTGGGCGAGCGCGGGGTCATGCTGTCGGGAGGCCAGAAACAGCGCGTCGCCATCGCGCGCGCCTTCCTAAAGAACCCGCCGATCCTGATCCTGGACGAGGCGACCTCGGCGCTGGATTCGGAAACCGAGCGTCAGATCCAGCTGGCGCTTAACGAGTTGGCCCGCGACCGGACGACGCTGGTCATCGCGCACCGCCTGGGCACGATCCGGGATGCGGACCGCATCGCGGTGATGGACGGGGGACGGATCGTCGAGATCGGCACGGATGCGGAACTGCGGGCGATCGCGGGGCGTTATGCGCGGCTGAATTCGGGCTGATCCGAAGGCATGCGTCTTCCTGATCCGAAGGCATGCGTCTTCCTGATCCGAGGGCATGCGTCTTCGGTCCGCGCAAGAAAAATGGGGCGCGTCGGAACGCGCCCCACAGTTTGGTCATGGGAAAATGGTTTTTTGGTTCGCGGCGCTTGTCTTACCCGCGGCGCTTGCGCGCAAATCCGAACGCACCGAGGCCACCCAGCATCAGCAGGGCCGACGCCGGAAGGGGAATGGCCGAAGTGGTGCGGAAGTTGTCGACGGTCACGTCAGCTGCGAAGTCCGTCGAAGTGTCGACGAGCGACAGCGTCACCGAGTCGGCCGAAGTAAGGTCGACGCCGGCGAATTCCGCGAAGGAAATGAGGACCGTCTCATCCGACACGAAGCTGCCGGACGCCGTCAGCGGGGAGGACCCGCTGTCACCGAACGTATCCATGACCGAGACCTGGTATCCAATCGACACGTCGGTCGTCAGGTCGAAGGCGAAGAAGCCGTCGGTGCCGCCCATGGTCAGGTCGACGCCGCCGAGGCCGGAATCGCCTTCGCCGTCATAGATCACATCGACCCGGCCCTGAACGCCGGCGTCGTTGCTGAAGGTCAGTTCGCCATCATCGACGGCGGCGCGGGCGGCGTCGGGAACACCGCTGTCGCCCACAACGGTAATCTCGCGGAAGTTGCCGATTGCCGACGGGGCGGAATCTTCGATCGTCGCGGGAATGTTGTCGAACGAGGAGACCGGTCCGGACGCGATGTCGGTGTCGAAATCGTCCAGCGTCATCGTCGCCGCGCCGGCTGCTGTCGCCATCGCCGTCAGACCGACGGCCGTGGCAACGGTGAAAGTCCTGAATCTCATCATGTGAACATGCCCCTCCTTATGGGCTCTCGTGAGCTTTCGGGGGCGCAAATCGCCCCTCTGCATCGGGACTTATGGCTGAGCGGCCGGAGGAAAAGGCAAAATGCGCTACAAATTCAAATGGATTAAGGGGCGGCCGAAAATTGCCGGTTCGCTTCGGTGGTCATGGAACCGGGTGCCGGAGACGCGCGTTACAGACGTGAGAGGACCGCGCCCGACCTGCGGACACGGTCCCCTTGGTTCAGCATGCGCCGTTGCGGATTACTGGGGAATTTCGCCCTGGATCCCCTCGACGTAGAAATTCATCCCGGCCAGCGTACCGTCGTCCGCGGTCTCGCCTTCGGCGAGCCAGTCGGAGCCGTCCTGTTTCTTCAGCGGACCGGTGAAAGGGTGGTACTCGCCGCTGGCGATGCTCTCCTTCAGGGCGAGCGCCTCGGCCTTCACCTCCTCGGGCACGGCATCCGTGATCTCGCCGATCTCGACCATGCCCGGCGCGATGCCGTCCCAGGTGTTCTTGCTCTCCCAGGTGCCGTCCATCACCGCCTGGACGCGGTCGATGTAGTAGGGGGCCCAGTTGTCGATGATGGACGAGACGCGCGGCGACGGCTTGTATTCGGCCATGTCCGAGGCCTGTCCGAAGCCGATGATGCCGCCGGCCTCCTGCGCGGCGGCCAGCGGCGCGGTGGAGTCGGTGTGCTGCAGGATCACGTCGGCGCCCTGTTCGATCAGCACCTTCGCCGCGTCGGCCTCTTTCGCCGGGTCGATCCAGGTAAAGGCCCAGACGATCTTGAATTCGACGTCCGGATTGACCTTCTTGGCGTGGATATAGGCCGCGTTGATGCCGCGGATCACCTCGGGGATCGGGTAGGACCCGATGTAGCCGATGACGTTGCTTTCCGTCATGTGGCCCGCGATCGTGCCCTGCACGGCGCGCCCTTCGTAGAAGCGGGCGGAATAGACCGACACGTTGTCGGCGGTCTTGTATCCGGTGGCGTGTTCGAACTTCACGTCCGGGAACTTCTTGGCCACGTTGATCGTCGGGTCCATGTACCCGAAGGAGGTGGTGAAGATCAGGTCGGCGCCGTCCAGGGCCATCTGCGTCATCACCCGTTCCGAGTCTGGCCCTTCGGGCACGCTCTCGACGTAGACGGTTTCGACCTTGTCGCCGAAATGTTCCTCGACCTTCTGGCGGGCCTGGTCGTGTTCATAGGTCCAGCCGCCGTCGCCGACGGGGCCGACGTAGACGAAGCCGACCTTGGTCACGTCGTCCTGCGCGGCGACGCCTGTCGCGGCGAGGCCGACGGCGAGGGCTGCCCCTGTCATCAATGCGCGTTTGGTAAGTTTCATGGTTTTCCCTTTCAGTTCTTCTTTTGGAGTGGTGGGCCGGTCTAGTGCGTCGCGTGGAAGATGCGACCCAGGGACGCCGGAGCGCGGGACTTGTCGGCGGACATGATGACCAGCACGACGATGGTGATGATGTAGGGCGACATCGACAGGTACTCGACCGGGATCGCGATGCCGGCCGCCTGAAGGTTGAGCTGCAGAACCGTTACGCCGCCGAACAGGTAGGCGCCGAGCAGGACGCGCCAGGGCTTCCACGAGGCGAAGACCACGAGGGCGAGGGCGATCCAGCCGATCCCGGCGGTCATTCCCTCGGTCCATTGCGGCACGCGCACCAGGCTGATGTAGGCGCCGCCCAGCCCGGCGCAGGCGCCGCCGAAGGCGATGGCCATGACGCGGATGCGGACGACCTTGTAGCCCAGGGCATGCGCCGCGTCGTGGTTCTCGCCCACGGAGCGCAGGACAAGCCCGGCGCGGGTGTATTTCAGGAAGGCCCAGGTCGCGGCGACCAGCGCCAGGCCGAAATAGACCATCAGGTCATGACCGAAGACGATGCGCCCGACCGCCGGCAGGTCGGTCAGTACGGGAATGTCGATGCGCGGGGTCGAGGGCGGCTTGATCCCCTGGTAGTCCTGCCCGAGCAGGGACGACAGGCCCAGGCCGAAGAGTGTCAGCGCAAGCCCGCTGGCCACCTGATTGGCCAGGGCGACCTGCGTCAGGAAGGCGAAGAGCAGCGAGAGCAGCGCGCCCCCCGCCGCCGCCGCCAGAAAGCCGATGGTCGGCGATCCGGTCTGCACGGCCATGGCAAAGCCGCAGATGGCGCCGGTGATCATCATCCCCTCGACGCCGAGGTTCAGCACGCCTGCGCGTTCGGCGATCAGCTCGCCTATGGCGGCGATCATGACTGCCGTCGCCGCCACCATGAGCGAGGCGATCAGCAGGACCGGATCGATCGAGGACAAGTCCATCACGCGGCCTCCCTTTTGCCGAAGCGCAGCCGGTACGAGGTCAGCACGTCCACCGCCAGCAGGAAGAAGAGCAGCATGCCCTGGAACATCTGGATCGCAGCGGCGGGCAGGCCGAGACTGGATTGCGCAATCTCGCCGCCGATGTAGGTCAGCGCCATGAGCAGCCCGGCCAGCAGGATGCCGACAGGGTGGAGCCGGCCGAGAAAGGCCACGATGATCGCCGTGAAGCCATAGCCGGTGTTGAAGTCGATCGAAACCTGGCCGGCCGGGCCCGAGACCTCGAACATGCCCGCCAGCCCGGCGAATGCGCCCGAGATGCCGAGGCAGAACAGCACCAGCCGCGCGGGGGCGATACCGGCGAACTTCGCCGCGCGCGGCGCCTCGCCGGTCAGGCGGATGTGATAGCCCAGCTGGTGCCGCGTCAGCAGGACATAGGCGAAGATGACCGCGATCAGGGCCGCGGCCACGCCCCAGTGCATCCCGGTCCCCGCGATCAGTTCGGCATTGTGGGCCGAGGGGTACTGCTGCAGATTGCGCGAGCCGGGAAAGCCGAAGCCTTGCGGGTTCTTCAGCAGGCCGAGCGACATCGAGGCCAGAAGCTGCTCGGCCACATAGACCAGCATCAGCGAGACGAGGATCTCGTTGGTGCCGAAGCGGACCTTGAGCAGGCCCGGGATCATGGCCCAGACCAGCCCGCCGAGGGCCCCGGCCATGACCATCAGCGGAAAGATGAACCACCCCTCCGCCGGGTAGAAGGCCAGACCCATGCCCGCCCCGCAGATCGCGCCCAGGATGTACTGTCCCTCGGCGCCGATGTTCCAGATGCCGGCCCGGAAGCCGAGGCTGAGGCCGATGGCGATCAGGATCAGAGGCGCCCCCTTCACCAGCAGCTGCGGCCGGTAGAAGAAGGCGTGCTGACCGAAGAGCGGATCCCAGAAGATCGTGCGGATCGCGACCAGAGGATCCTCACCGAGCGCGGCGAAGAGCAGCCCCCCCGCGATCATCGTCGCCAGCACCGCCATGAACGGCGTCGACCAGGCGACGATCCGGCTGGGCTGCGGCCGCTTCTCGAGCGTCACCACGGGCGCCTCCCTTCCGTGCGGGGCGCGCCCCCCTCTTTCACCTTGACGGAAATATCCCCGCCGGAGGCGTCGGGACCGGTCCGCCGTCGCAGAAGCCGGGGCGTGGCGCTACGCATCCGCCACCTCCATGTCGTGCGAGCCGCCCATCATCAGGCCGATGTCTTCGACGGTGAGGCCCCGTGCGGGCCGTACCTCGCTCAACCGGCCCTCGTTGAGCGCGGCGAAGCGGTCCGAGACCTCCATCAGTTCGTCGAGGTCCTGGCTGATCACGATGACCGCCGTGCCGCCTTCGGCCAGATCGAGCAGCGCCTGGCGGATCACCGCCGCCGCCGCCGCGTCCACGCCCCAGGTCGGCTGGTTCACGACCAGAACCTCGGGGTCCTGCATGACTTCGCGGCCGATGACGAATTTCTGCAGGTTGCCGCCCGAGAGCGACCGCGCGGCGTTCTCGGTGCCGGGCGTGCGGACATCGAAGCGCTCGATGATCTCGCGGGCGAAGCCACGTGCCCTGTTCCAGCTGAGGAAGCCGTTGCGCGCGATGTTCTGCCGTTCCGCCGCCGTCAGCGCGGCGTTCTCGGTCAGGCTCATGTCCGGCGCGGCCGCATGTCCCAGCCGCTCCTCGGGTGCGGTGAGCAGGCCCATCCGGCGCCGTTCGGCGGGGCCTTTGTCTCCGATGGCCGTTCCGTCCAGCACGACCATGCCTGCGCCCGAGCGCAACTCGCCCGAGAGGGCGGCCAGCAGTTCGTCCTGCCCGTTGCCCGCCACGCCGGCGAGGCCCAGGACCTCGCCTGAACGGACCTCGAGCGTGATCGCCTTCAGCGATGTGCCGAACTGACCGGGAGAGGTGACGGAGAGCGCCTTCAGGGCCAGCCGGACCTCGCCGGGCCGCCGCCCCTCGCGGGTCGGTGTGTGAAGCTCGGCGCCCACCATCAGCTCGGCCATCTGCCGCGCGGTGGTGTCGCGCGGCGTGCAGGTCGCGACCTTGCGCCCCAGCCGCAGGATCGTAGCCTCGTCGCAGAGTTTCCGGATCTCCTCGAGCTTGTGCGAGATGTAGAGGATCGAGGTGCCTTCGGCCTTCAGCTTGCCGAGCGTCTCGAACAGGATGTCGACCTCCTGCGGGGTCAGCACGCTGGTCGGCTCGTCCATGATCAGCAGCTTCGGATCCTGGAGCAGGCAACGGATGATTTCCACCCGCTGACGTTCGCCGGCCGAAAGATCCCCCACCACGCGCCAGGGGTCGAGCGGCAGGCCGTACTGGTCCGACACCTCTCGGATCCGCGCGGCCAGATCCCGCATCGGCGGGGGATCGGCCATGCCGAGGGCGATGTTCTCGGCCACGTTCATCGCATCGAACAGCGAAAAGTGCTGGAACACCATCGCGACGCCCGCGGCCCGCGCCGCCTTGGGCTCGGACGGGGCGTAGGGCGTGCCGCGCATCCGCATCTCGCCGCTGTCCGGCTTGACGAGGCCGTAGATCATCTTGACCAGCGTCGACTTGCCGGCGCCGTTCTCGCCCAGCAGGGCGTGGACCTCGCCGGGGAGGATGTCGAACGAGACGTCGTCGTTGGCAACGACTCCGGGGTAGGCCTTGGTGAGGCCCCGAATGGAAAGAAGTGCGTCCGTCACCCTGTCATGTCCCTCTCGGCGTCTTGGCGCGCCGCGTCCCTTAGTAACCGCGCCGCCACGCCGACCGCAATCTCCTGCGGATGTTTGCCGAGGGCCGGGTCGCCGATCGGGCAGGTTATGCCGTCGATCCGGGCAGTTGCATGGCCCATGGCGGAAAGGCGCGACCGGAAACGCGCCCATTTGCTTTCCGAACCGATCAGCCCGGCACTGGCGCAGCCGCGCCGCAGGAGGGCGTCGCAGATCGCCAGGTCCAGCGCGTGGGAATAGGTCAGGATCAGGTGCACGGCGTCTTTCGGCGCATGGACCGCCAGCCGCTCGGGTCTGGCGGCCGGTACCGTCGTGACGCCCGGCGGCACCTCGGCCGGGAACCGTTCGGCGGCAGTGTCGATCCAGGTCACCGCAAAGCGGGGCAGGGGCGCCAGGGTGGTGACGATGGCGCGCCCGACATGGCCGGCCCCCCAGACCCAGAGGGGCACGCGGGCGTGCGCCACCGGCTCGATCAGCCAGCCGTCGACCAGTTCCGTGCGCGGCGGCCGGGCGCCGTTGCGGGCGCCGGCCCAGGCGCGCCGCACCGCCAGTGTCGGATCGGCGGGCCCGTCGATCCGGCGCAGAACCGCGCTGTTCTCGACCTGGGGGAGGGTCTCGTACCGGTCGAAGACCAGCGTCACCGCCCCGCCGCAGCATTGGCCGAGGTCGGGCCCGAGCGCCTGCCGGTCCACCCGGGGCGCCGCGAGGCGGCGCGCGGCCTCGATCGCCTGGTATTCCAGCGCGCCGCCCCCGATGGTCCCCGAGACCAGGCCGCCCTCGGCCACCAGCATCTCCGTCCCCGCGCCGCGCGGGGCGGAGCCGCGGGTCTCGGCGATGACGACCCGGGTCACGGGGCCGTGACGCTCAAGCGCCGCTTGCAGGGCCTCGAGGTCAAGCATCGCGGACCCTCTCCACCGCCGCCAGCACCCGTTCCGGCGTCGCCGGTGCGTCGAGCGCCGGATAGCCCGGCCCGCAGGCCGCGACGGCGTCCGACAGGGCCATCAGCGCCGATATGCCCAGCATGAACGGCGGCTCGCCGACCGCTTTCGAGCGATAGATGGTCTCGGCGGCGTTCTCCCCGTCCCAGAGCGCGACGTTGAAGACGTCGGGCCGATCGCCGCAGGCGGGGATCTTGTAGGTCGAGGGGGCATGGGTGCGCAGCCGGCCCCTGTCGTCCCAGACCAGTTCCTCGGTGGTGAGCCAGCCCGCGCCCTGCACGAAGCCGCCCTCGATCTGGCCGATGTCGAGCGCCGGGTTCAAGGATCGTCCGACGTCGTGCAGGATGTCGGTGCGCAGCAGGCGATATTCGCCGGTGAGGGTGTCGATGACCACCTCGGTACAGGCGGCGCCGTGGGCGAAATAGAAGAACGGCTTGCCGACGCCCCGCAGTCGGTCCCAGGCGAGGCCCGGCGTCCGGTAATACCCGGTGGCGGAGAGGCTGACCCGGTTCTCGTAGGTCATTTGCGCGGCGCGGGCGAAACTCATCCTGTCCTGCCCGACCCGCACCTCGCCATCGGCAAAGACCACCTCGGCGGCGGGCAGCTGGTGCAGCGCGGCCAGGCAGTCGGCCATCCGGCCGCGGATCGTGTCGCAGGCGGCCTTGACCGCCATGCCGTTCAGATCCGAGCCGGACGAGGCGGCCGTGGCCGAGGTATTGGGCACCTTGCCGGTGTCCGTCGCCGTGACCTTGATCGCCTCCATCGGCACGCCGAACCCGGCCGCCGCCACCTGCGCCACCTTCTGGTAAAGACCCTGGCCCATCTCGGTGCCGCCGTGGTTCACCTGGACCGAGCCGTCCTGGTAGACATGGACCAGGGCCCCCGCCTGGTTGAGATGGCTGAGCGTGAAGGAGATGCCGAACTTGACCGGCGTCAGCGCGATGCCGCGCCTGAGAACCGGCTGGTCCGCGTTCCACCGGCAGATCGCGGCCCGCCGCGCCGCGTATCCGCATCGCTCGGCCAGCCTGTCGGTCATGCCGTTCAGGATGAAATCCTCCACCGGCATGCCGTAGGGCGTGGTCTGGCCGCTGCCGGCCTCGACCGGGACGCGGTCATCGTCCGGCGGCGCGCCCCGCGATGCCAAATCCACGTTCTTCTTGGTCGAAATATCCTCGGGGGGGGCCGCCGCCAGGCGGCGGGGGGCAGACAGCCCCCCCTCCGCCCCCGCGGCCGGCGCATCGGCGTAATAGTTCGTCCGCCGCACCTCCAGCGGGTCGCGACCCAGCAGATGGGCGGCGTGGTCCATCACGCGCTCGATCCCCACCATCCCCTGCGGCCCGCCGAACCCGCGAAAGGCCGTGGCCGAAGCGGTGTTGGTCTTCAGCCGGTGGCTCTCGATCCGCACGTGATCCAGCAGATAGGCATTGTCGGCATGCAGCATGGCGCGATCCGCGACCGGCAGGGAGAGATCCTGGCTCCAGCCGCAGCGGATCAGGTGCCGGAACTCGACGCCCATGATCCGGCCGTCCTCGGACACGCCGGCGCGATACTCGATCCGCAGGTCGTGGCGCTTGCCGGTGATCACCATGTCGTCGTCGCGGTCATAGCGCATCCGGCAGGGGCGGCCCGTCGCCCGGGCGGCCACCGCGCAGGCCACGGCCAGCGCATTGCCCTGGCTCTCCTTGCCGCCGAAGCCGCCGCCCATGCGGCGGGTCTCGATCCGGACGCCGTGCATCGGCAGGCCGAGCGCCTCGGCCACCTTGTGCTGGATCTCGGTCGGATGCTGGGTCGAGGACTGCACCACCATCTCGCCGCCGTCCTGCGGCAGCGCGAGGGCGGCCTGACCCTCGAGGTAGAAATGCTCCTGCCCGCCGACCTCCATCCGACCCTCGATCACGTGCGACGCGCCCGAGATGGCCATCTCCGCGTCGCCCTTGCTCCAGATCACCGGCCCGCCCTCGAACCGGCTGTCGCCGGCGAGCGCCTCGTCCACCGTCAGGATCGGCGTTTCCTCGTCGATGTCGGCCCATCCCAGCCGCGCCGCCCGGCGCGCGGCGAGGTGGCTGGTCGCGATCACGAGGAAAAGCGGCTGCCCGACGTAGTGGACCCGATCTGTCGCCAGCAGGGGCTCGTCGTGGTTCGAGGGCGAGACGTCGTTGGCAAAGGGCAGATCGGCAGCCGTCAGCACGGCCACCACGCCGGGCGCGGCGCGGACCTCCGAGAGATCCATGCCCTTCAGGACGCCGCGAGCCACGGGGGATTGACCGAACCCCAGGCTGAGCGTGCCGGCGGGGGCGGGAATATCGTCGACATAACGCGCGGCGCCCGTCACATGCAGTGTGGCGGCGTCGTGGGGAAGCGGCTTGCCGGTGGTCATGGTGCGACCTCGCGGACGTTCGTCGCCGTTCCCGTGCCCTCGGCCCAGTAGCGGCGCAGCATGTTGCGGGCGGCCGTCAGCCTGTAGCCGGCCGAGGCGCGCATGTCCGACATGGGCGCGAAATCCTGCGCGAAGGCCTCGGCCGCCCGGTCGGGCGCCCCGGCGTCCCAGGGTTGGCCGATCAGCGCGGTCTCGACGGCCGTGGCGCGTTTGGGAATCCCCGCCATGCCGCCGAAGGCGATGCGCGCCTGCGTGACCGTGCCGTGCTCGACCGTCAGGTTGAAGCAGCCCAGCACCGCCGAGATGTCCTGATCGAAGCGCTTCGAGAGCTTGTAGCAGGCCAGACGCTGCGCGGCCTTCGGAAAGCTCACCGCTTCGACGAATTCGCCGGGCGCGCGGTCCTGCCGGCCGTATTCGAGGAAGAAGTCCTCAAGCGGGATGGCCCGCCGGTCGCCGCTCCTGCGGAGGTGCAGCGTCGCGCCGAGGGCGATCAGCGCTGGCGGATTATCCCCGATCGGCGAGCCGTTGGCGATATTGCCACCGATGGTGGCCGCCTGCCGCACCTGTTCCGAGCCGTAGCGGCGGACCATCGCGGCATAGGAGGGATAGTGCGTCTGCAGAACCGGCAGGAGCTCCGCCATGGTGACGGCCGCGCCGACGCGGATGGTCTCGGGATCGGAGGTGTCGATCCTCCGCAGATCCCGGCAGCGCCCCAGGAACGCCACCTCGTCCAGTCGGCGCAGCTGTTTCGTCACCCAGAGACCCACATCCGTGGCACCGCCGATCAGGGTGGCGTCGGGATGGGCGGCGTACCATTCGGCCAGTTCATCCGCGGTCTCGGGCGCCATGGCGATCGGGTCGACCCGTGGGTCGGGGTCCCGGATCCAGTCCGGGACCTCCGCGCCCTCGACCGCCCGCGCCGCCCGCACGATCGGCGCATAGCCCGTGCAGCGGCAGAGGTTCCCGGCGAGGATGTCGTCGTGATCGGTTTCGCCGCGCAGGTGGCCGGCCACCATCGAGGCGATGAAACCCGGGGTGCAGAAGCCGCACTGGCTTCCGTGATGGTCGATCATAGCCTGCTGCACCGGGTGGAGGCGGCCGTCAGGACCGGCCATGCCCTCGACCGTGCGCACGGATTTCCCGTGCAGCTGCGGCAGGAACAGGATGCAGGCGTTCAGCGCCTTGACGCGGTCCGCGCCGCCCGGGTCGGTGATCATCACCGTGCAGGCCCCGCAGTCGCCTTCGTTGCAGCCTTCCTTGGTTCCGGTCAGGCCGCGCGTCTCGCGCAGCCAGTCCAGCAATGTCGTCGTCGGCGCGGTCCCGGGGGGGAGATCCACGCGTTCTCCGTTCAGGTGAAAGGAGATGGTCATGTCGTTATCCGCCGCCTTACCCCGTTGGACCTTTTGGCCCGGTTCGATGCGGCGTAGAACCGGGTGGCCTTCCGGCATACAGCAAAGCGGCTGGAATCGAGCTTGGCAAGAGATTGCTGAATTTTCGGGCGTCGGAGGCGCCGTTCCTGCCCGTGAAACGGGCGCTAGAGTTTGTGCAGCGTGACGCCCGCGGCCGCCAGGCTCGCCCGGACGGAGCGGGCGATTTCAATGGCTTCCGGCGTATCCCCGTGGCAGCAGATGGTGTCGATCCGGGTCGGGATGCGCTTGCCGCTCGCGGTGATGATCGCCCCTTCCCTGACCATCTCGGCGATCCGGGGACCGGCCAGGGCGGCGTCGTGGATCACCGCGCCGGGCTGGCTGCGGTCGACCAGCGTGGCGTCGTCGTTATAGGCGCGGTCGGCGAATATCTCGCCCGCGCGGGCCAGGCCGAGGTCTTCGGCGGCGGCCTCCTGCGCCGTTCCGGCGAGGGTCATCACGACGATGCCCGGCGCGACACGTTCGGCGGCGGCGTAACAGGTGCGGGCCATGTCGATGTTCTCGGCGGCCATGTTGGCCAGGGCGCCGTGCAGCTTGAGGTGGCGCAGCGTTCCGCCCGCGGCCCGCGCCATCGCCTGGGCCGCGCCGATTTGGTAGGTGACGAGGTTCGCCAGTTCCTCGGAGGAGAGGTCGATCCGCCTGCGTCCGAAACCCTGGATGTCCGCAAACCCCGGATGCGCGCCCAGGCCGACGCCCCTTTCGGTCGCCATCCGGAATGTCCGCGCCATCACGTCGGGGTCGCCCGCATGCAGGCCGCAGGCGATATTGGCCGAGGTCACGACGTCCAGAACGTCCGCGTCGCGGCCCATGACCCAGGGTCCATAGCTCTCGCCCATGTCGGCGTTCAGGTCGACCGTCCGCGCCATGTCTCAGTCCTCCGTTTCATCGCCGCGGATCACGCCGCCGATCAGTTGATAGGACAGCAGGTCGGGGATGTCATGCGGATCGCGCCGCAGGGGCTGCACCTTTGCCTTCAGGCTTTTCAGTACGTCCTGATCCGGCTGCCATAGTGCGTCGGCCTCCGCCACCGTCATTTCGCGGAAGGCGAATTCGGTGCCGGGGGCGGCCTGCGCGACCCGGGGCAGGTCCTGCGGCAGGACGGTGCCGATGCGGGGATATCCGCCCATTGTCTGGCATTCGCTCAGCAGGATGTAGGGCACGCCCTCGCCGGTCATCTGCACATCGCCGGCGCGGATGATGTCCGAGGCGAGCGAGTCGGTGCCGCTGGAAAAGGGATCGCCGTCGAAGTCGAGCCGAACGCCCTGCCGGTTGCCGGTGCGGCTGCGGGTGAAGTGGGTGGCGTGGAACCGGGCCCGCGTCGCATCGTCGAAAAGGCCGGTCTGGGGGCCGGGCATCATGCGGAGCGTGCCGCCCGACAGCCGGTCGTCGGTGCGGATCACCGTTTGTCGCGCCGCCGGGTCGGGGTCGCGGCCGAGGGGCAGAACCGTCTCCGGCCCGAGTGCCGTGCCGATGCCCGCCGTCAGATGCGCGCCATGGCCACCCATCACCGCCGCGGTCGCGATCCCGCCGGCCGGCGTGAGATAGCCGTAGATCCCCGCCCGCGCCGCGCCGATCGTCAGGCGGTCCCAGGGGTGCAGCAGGTGGGTCGCGTTCCAGGCCACCGGTTGCCCGTTCAGCATCGCCTGCATCCGCGCCCCGGTCAGAGCCACGCGCGTGGGGGTGTCGACCGAAACCTCGGCCCCGGTCATCGCCATTTCGAGCGCCGGGACGGGTGTTCGGAGCCCGAGCAGGGCGGCGGCCTCGTGCAGCGCCAGCCGATCGGCCGCGCCGCCCTGTGACAGGCCCTGCGCCGTCATCCCCGGGCGGCCCAAGTCCTGCACGGTAACGCCCGGACCCGCCCGGTGCAGGGTCAGCGTGCCGGTCATCTCAGCGTCTCGCACCGGGCGCCGCCGAGGCCGTCGGGATCGTCCCGTTCCAGGGCCTCGAGGTCGGCCGGGGTCATCGCCGCCAGCCGGACCTCGTCGCCCGCGCGCAGGGGGGAGGCCGGGTCGCGATCCGGGCGGAAGCCGGGGAAGGCCGACATGCCGACATGACGCCAGCCGGTCGGGGTCGCGTTGGTGAAAAGGATCACCTGTCGGACAGCCGCGACGAGCGCGCCGCGCGGCACGTTCGGCGTCAGGTCGCGCAGACGGGGCACGTCCCACTCCGGCGGCAAGAGGCCCATGTAGGGCAGACCGGGGGCAAAGCCGATGGCCAGCACGCGCAGTTTCGCGGTCAGCAGCGCCTCGCGCGCGGCAGCCTCGGAGAGACCGGCGGCCCCGGCCATCTCGCCGAACTGCGGACCATGCGCGCCGCCGATGACGACGGGAATGGTCCAGCGCCGGTGCGGGGCGGGCAGGGCGGCCGCGTCCAGGTCGGTCCGGTCCGCCACGGCGCGAGCCGAGGCCACGACTGCGTCCCGGGTCGTGCGGGCGGGATCGAAGCGCAGATAGACCGAGGTGAGAGAGCCGGCGATCTCCTCGGTGCCGTCTGGCGGTGTCTGCTCCAGCGCCTCGCGCAGTGCCATGACCGCGCCGATGGTCTGTTCGGCCGGTGTCAGCCCGAGGCGGAGCGACAGGCCGTCCTGGCCATGCGGCAGAATTTCGGGGCGGATGGTGTCGGTCATCATGTCCGGGCGCTTTTGCGCAAAAAGGTGGGGCGAAACACGATCGGTTGCAACCGGTGTTCCGTGTCCCCGCAAAGCGCGATAGCCTTCGCGCATGAGCAGCGCCCCCCGATTCATCCATCTCCGCGTCCATACCGAATATTCCCTTCTGGAAGGGGCCGTTCGGCTTAAGAAACTCCCCGGTCTGTGCAGGGCCTCGGGCATGCCCGCGGTCGCCGTGACCGATACGAACAACATGTTCTCGGCGCTGGAATTCTCGGTGACCGCCAGTGGCGAGGGGATCCAGCCGATCATCGGGTGCCAGGTCGATCTGATGTATCTCGATCGGCAGCCGGGTGAAAAGCCCAAGGCCCCCGCGCCGGTCGTGCTGCTGGCGCAGAGCGAGGCGGGGTACGAGAACCTGATGCGGCTGAACTCCTGCCTTTATCTGACGAAACCCGGCCAGCTTCCGCAGGTCACGCTGGACGAGCTGAGGGAATTCTCGGGCGACGTGATCTGCCTAACGGGCGGGCCGGACGGTCCGGTGGGGATGCTGCTGCAGGCCCGGCAAAGACCGGCGGCGCAGACGCTGATGGACCGGCTGCGCGAGATGTTCGGCGACCGCCTCTATGTCGAGTTGCAGCGCCATCCGGGCGAGGGCGGGTTGCCCGAGAAGGAGAGGCTGACTGAGCGCGGCTTTGTCGAAATGGCCTATGCGATGGAGCTGCCGCTGGTGGCGACCAACGACGTCTATTTCCCGAAGGAGGGTATGTACGAGGCGCATGACGCGCTGATCTGCATCGCCGATGGCGCCTATGTCGACCAGCAGGAGCCGCGCCGCCGTCTGACCGCGCAGCATTATTTCAAGACGCCCGAAGAGATGGCGACACTCTTTGCCGATCTTCCCGAAGCTTTGGAAAACACGGTCGAGATCGCGAGGCGCTGCGCCTTCATGGCCTATCGCCGCGACCCGATCCTGCCGAAATTCGCCGATGACGAGGTCGCGGAACTGCGGCGGATGGCGAACGCGGGGCTGCAGGCGCGGCTCGCGGTCATTCCCCATGCGGTCAGCCCCGAGGAATATCAGGAACGGCTGGATTTCGAGCTCGGCATCATCGAGGGGATGGGCTTTCCCGGGTACTTCCTGATCGTTGCCGACTTTATCCAATGGGCCAAGGACCACGACATTCCCGTCGGGCCGGGGCGGGGTTCGGGCGCGGGTTCTCTGGTGGCCTATGCGCTGACCATTACCGACCTGGATCCGCTGCGTTATTCGCTGCTGTTCGAACGGTTCCTGAACCCCGAACGTGTCTCCATGCCCGACTTCGACATCGACTTCTGCATGGACCGGCGGGAAGAGGTGATCCGCTACGTGCAGGAGAAATACGGCCGCGACAAGGTGGGGCAGATCATTACCTTCGGCGCGCTGCTGTCCAAGGCCGCCGTGCGCGACATCGGCCGGGTGCTCCAGATGCCCTATGGCCAGGTGGACCGGCTGTCCAAGATGATCCCGGTCGAGGGGGTCAAGCCGGTCAGCATCTCGGACGCGCTGAAGCAGGAAGAGCGGCTGCGCGCCGAGGCCCGCAACGAGGAGGTAGTCAAGCGCCTGCTGGATTACGGCATGGAGGTCGAGGGGCTGCTGCGGAACGCCTCGACCCACGCGGCGGGGGTGGTGATCGGCGACCGGCCGCTGGACCGGCTGGTGCCGCTTTACCAGGACCCGCGCTCGGACATGCCGGCGACGCAGTTCAACATGAAATGGGTCGAGCAGGCCGGGCTGGTGAAGTTCGACTTTCTCGGGCTGAAGACCCTGACCGTCATCCAGAACGCGATCGAGCAGATCCACGCCGGGGGGCGCGATCTCCATACGGCGGCGGATGGTGCGCAGATTTACGAACCCTTTCCCGGGGCCGAGAACCAGATCAACGCGATCCCGCTGGACGACGCCAAGACCTACGAACTCTATTCCCGCGCCAAGACCGTTGCCGTGTTCCAGGTGGAAAGCTCGGGCATGATGGACGCGCTCAAGCGGATGAAGCCGACCTGCATCGAGGACATCGTCGCGCTTGTCGCGCTGTATCGTCCCGGCCCGATGGAGAACATTCCGACCTATTGCGAGGTCAAGAACGGCCAGCGCGAGATCGAGAGCGTTCACCCCCTGATCGACCATATCCTGGAAGAGACGCAGGGCATCATCGTCTATCAGGAGCAGGTGATGCAGATCGCGCAGGAAATGGCGGGCTACACGCTCGGCGGCGCCGACCTGCTGCGCCGCGCCATGGGCAAGAAGATCAAAGAGGCGATGGACGCCGAACGCCCGAAATTCGAAAAGGGCGCGGCCGAAAAGGGGGTCGAGAAGAAGAAGGCTTCGGAGGTCTTCGACCTTCTGGAAAAGTTTGCGAACTACGGGTTCAACAAGTCGCACGCCGCCGCCTATGCCGTGGTCAGCTATCAGACGGCGTGGCTCAAGGCGAACCATCCGGTGGAATTCATGGCCGGCGTCATGAACTGCGATATCCATCTGACGGAAAAGCTCGCCATCTACTTCGAAGAGGTGAAGAAACAGCTCGGCCTGCCCTATATACCGCCCTGCGTGAACCGGTCGGATTCGGCCTTCACGGTGAAGGACGGGGCGCTGGTCTACGCGCTCGGCGCGCTCAAGAACGTCGGGCTCGACGCGATGCGGCTGGTCGTCGAGGGGCGGCGGGTCGATGGCGAGGACAAGCCCTTCGTCAACCTTTTCGACTTTGCCCGCCGGGTCGAACTCAAGCGCGTCGGGAAACGGCCGCTCGAGATGATGGCGCGGGCCGGGGCCTTCGATGTGCTCGACCCCAACCGGCGGCGGGTCTTCGACAGCCTCGACGCGCTGGTGCAGTATTCCGCCGCGATCTGGGAGCAGAAGCAGTCCAGCCAGGTCTCGCTGTTCGGAGACGCGGGCGAGGACCTGCCCGAGCCGCGCCTCTCGCCTGTGCAGGACTGGCTGCCGGCGGAACGGCTGGCCGAAGAGTTCAAGGCGATCGGATTCTATCTCTCCGGTCACCCGCTGGACGACTATTCGGCGGCGCTGAAGCGCAAGGATATCAAGACCCTGGACGAGGTCTGGCAAATGGCGTCGGGCGGGGCGCTGATCGCCAAGATGGCGGGCGTCGTCGCGGGCCGGCAGGAGCGGAAATCGGCGCGCGGCAACCGGTTCGCCTTCGTGCAGATTTCCGACCGTACGGGCGCGTATGAATGCACTGTCTTTTCCGACACGCTCGAAGCCTCGCGCGATCACCTCGATCCCGGGTCCATGGTGGTCGTGACGGTCGAGGCCACGATGGAGAGCGACCAGCTGAAGCTGCTGGCGCGGGGAATCGCGCCCCTCGATACGATCGTGGCGGATGCGGGGTCGGTGGGGCTCAAGATCTTCGTCGAGGCGGCCGAGGCCATTCCGGCGGTGGCCGAGGTGCTGACCAGCGCCCAGGAGGCGGCCGCGCGGGTCGGGCGGGGGCCGATCAGTTTCTGCCTGATGGATGCCGGTCTGCCTGGCGAGGTCGAGATCGACGCGGGCGCCGAATTCCCGGTGACTCCCCAGATCAAGGGTGCCATCAAGAGCCTGAATGGCGTCATGGCGGTCGAGGAAATCTGAGGCGCCGGGGAACGGCCAGGGCGCCTGGCGGTCGCCACTGTTTACAGAACGAATCATTTTTGATTCACTCTCTACCAAATGTAGAGGGAAGTGCCGTTGATCCGCCTAGTCCTGCCGCTCGCATTGCTTGGCCTCTGCGCCTGCCAAGGGGCGGTCGGCCCGTTCGGCAGGGTGGCGGACGAAGAGATCGACACCAGCCAGGGGGCGGTGGAACTGGTGGCCGGTACCGAGGGCCAGGACCGGGTGACGGAAACGGAGGCGGCCATCGCTGCAGGCGCAGCGGTCGAGGCAGAGGCGCTGCCGCGGCCTCGGCTCTTCGCGTTTCTGAAGGAACTGGCGGGACCGAAGGATGTGACCGGAGGCGAGCCCATGCGCCTCGCCGCTCTGCCCGAGGCGCAGGAGCCGCTGCCGGACGAGGAGGAGGCCAGGCCGGTCGTGGTTGAGACAGAGGAAGGCCGCGGTCTCTTCGGGTTTCTGCAACGCGCCGTCGCGGCCGGGGCCAAGACACCGCCGCCTCCGGCCGGCCCGGAGAGCGATATCGTGCAAGGAACGGTCATGGCCTTCGGCAATATAGGGCGGATCTGCGATCTGCCGCGGCCCGCTCTGGGCAAGACCGTGGACGTCTATCCCGCGGACGAGGAGCGGTACAGGCTCCACGACCCGGATCCCGAAAGCACGCGCGCCCGCACGTTCCACATCACCGGCTTCGAGGACGGCTGCGCGCGGCAGTTCACCGGCGCCATGGCGATGTTCGGCGAGGTCGGCATGCACGAATCGATCCGGTACGGGGCGCCGGGCCGGATCGGCAGCGAAAGCGATGTCGACAAGGCCTATGATCGGGTCAAGCGCGCGGTCTGCCGTGTCGGCCGCAAGAAACCCTGCGGCGACCGGATCGAGACGCTGCGGCAGGACACGGTCTTTCTCAGCGTCTACGAGACCTTCGGCATGGGCGGGCGGTGGTCGAACATCCTGATCCACGACGGCCGGCTCGTGGCCGCGACTGTGGCGTCGAACTCCGCTCAGTGATGCGGCGGACGTTCGTCGCCGAAGACCGCGGCCCCGCCCGAGGAGGTTTCCCGCTCGGCCTCGCGTTCCAGCAGCATCGCCACGCGGTGCGTGAGCCGCGCGATCTCGTTCTCCTGGCGGGCGATGATGTCCGACAGGTCGTCGACCGTGCGTTCCAGATGGGCCAGCCGTTCCTCGATCTCTTTCATCGTCACCTGCCGCGTTGCGCGCCGCCATGGTGCGCACCGGACCGGCCGATTGGCAAGAGCGCCGCTTGCCGCGCCGTGGCCCATGGGCTAGACCGCGCCGCGAGCCAATGCGCAGAGGGTTCCGATGGCCAAGCAGAAGAAGACGCCGCGCCCCAGGGCGGTAACGCCCAAGGGATTCCGCGACTATTTCGGTACGGATGTGACTGAACGGTCCGAGATGCTGTCCCGCATCGCCGGTGTCTATCATCGCTACGGTTTTGACGCGCTTGAAAGTTCTGCGGTCGAGACGGTCGAGGCGCTCGGCAAGTTCCTTCCCGATGTGGATCGCCCGAACGAGGGCGTCTTCGCCTGGCAGGAAGATGACGAGGATGGCAAGGGCGACTGGCTGGCCCTGCGCTACGACCTCACGGCGCCGCTCGCCCGGGTCTACGCGCAGCATCGCAACGATCTGCCGACCCCCTACCGGCGGTATGCCATGGGTCCGGTCTGGCGCAACGAAAAGCCCGGTCCGGGCCGTTTCCGGCAGTTCTATCAATGCGATGCCGATACGGTCGGCACCGCCTCGGTCGCCGCGGATGCCGAGATCTGCGCCATGCTGGCGGATTGTCTGGAAGAGGTGGGGATCCCCCGTGGCGACTACGTGGTGCGGGTGAACAACCGGAAGGTGCTGAACGGGGTGCTGGAGGCAATGGGCGTCTCGGACATGGCGCAGCAGGCGAATGTTCTGCGCACCATCGACAAGTTCGACAAGGTCGGCGAGGCGGGCGTGCGCCAGCTTCTGGGCAAGGGGCGGCTGGACGCTTCGGGGGCCTACATAGACGGGGTGGGTTTGGCGCCGGATCAGGCGGAGCCGGTGATCGCCTTCCTGACCTCCAAGGGCGCCGATGCCGCAGAGACCATCGCGAACCTTCGCACGGCGGTCGGTGCGGCGACCATGGGCCCTGAAGGCGTCGACGAGCTCGAAGAGATCGCCGACCTTCTCGCCGCCGCCGGTTACGGGCCCGACCGGATCGTCATCGACCCCTCCGTCGTCCGCGGCCTCGGCTACTACACCGGCCCCGTCTTCGAGGCCGAGCTGACCTTCGAGATCACCGACGACAAGGGCCGTCCCCGCCAGTTCGGATCGGTCGCGGGCGGCGGGCGGTATGACGACCTCGTGGCGCGGTTCACCGGGCAGAAGGTGCCGGCCGTCGGCGTTTCGATCGGGGTCGACCGCCTTCTCGCCGCGCTGCGCGAAAAGGGCCGGGTCGGGGGCGAGAGCGAGGGGCCGGTGGTCGTCACCGTCATGGACCGCGACCGCATGGACGACTACCAGGCCATGGTGGCCGAGCTGCGCAATGCGGGCATCCGGGCCGAGGTCTATCTCGGCAATCCGAAGAACTTCGGCAATCAGCTCAAGTACGCGGACCGCCGCAACTCACCGGCGGCGGTGATCGAGGGGGGCGAGGAAAAGGCGCGCGGCGTGGTACAGGTCAAGGACCTGATCCTGGGCAAGAAGATCGCCGAGAGCGCGACGCTCGAGGAATGGAAGGAGCGCCCCTCCCAAGCTGAAATTCCGCGCGATCAGCTTGTTTCGCATATTTGGAAACTTCTGACAGGAGGCGGGTGATGCCGGTCTGGCAGGGCCACACGCCGGAGGCTCGTGCCCGGGTGCGGGCCTGCGCCGCCCGGCTGCGCGCAGGGTTCGAGGCCGCCGGGGCCGCGCCGGTCGAATGCCCGATCCTGCTGCCCGCCGCGACGCTGCTCGACCTCTACGGAGAGGACATCCGCGCGCGCGCCTATGTCACCTCGGACGCTTTGCGCGGCGAGCAGATGATGCGCCCGGACTTCACCGTGCCGGTGGTCGAGATGCACATGGCCGGCGGCGCCGAACCGGCCCGCTATACCTACGCCGGAGAGGTCTTCCGCCGGCAGGAGGAGGACGAGGCCCGCGCCAACGAATACCTTCAGGTCGGGGTGGAGATCTTCGACGGGTCCGACCCGGCGGCGGCGGATGCCGAGGTCTTTGCCCTCGTGCGCGCGGCGACGGGCGGGATGCAGCTGCGTGCGGCCACCGGCGATATCGGCATCCTGATGGCGGCGGTCGGCGGGCTGCGAACCAGCGCCCCCCGCAAGGCCGCGCTGATGCGGCATATCTGGCGTCCGCGGCGGTTTCGCGCGCTGCTCGACCGGTTCGCCGGGCGGAGCGAGGTGCCGGCCTCGCGCGCCAGCCTGCTGGCGGCGGCGGACCCCTTCGCCGGGGCCGGTCCCGACATCGGCCTGCGCAGCCGCGTCGAGGTGGAGGCCCGGATCGAGGCGCTGCGCGCCGATGCGGGGACGCCGCCGATCTCGGAGCGCGAGGTCGCGCTGATCGACGCCGTCCTCTCGGTGCGGGAAACGCTGCCTTACGCGCTGGAGAACCTGCGCGACATCGCGGTCGACATGCCCGCGATCTCGGAGGCGGTGGCGGGGCTGGCGGCCCGGGCCGAGGCGCTCGAGGCGCGCGGCATCGACACGGCGGCGCTGGATTTCGAGGCGGCCTACGGGCGGACGCACATGGAATATTACGACGGCTTCGTCTTTGGCCTCTATGCCGGAACGCGGCCCGACTTGCCCCCGGTCGCGACCGGGGGGCGTTACGATGCGCTGACCCGCGTGCTGGGCCGCCGCGCCGGCCGGCCGGACGGCATCCCGGCGGTCGGCGGCGTCGTGCGGCCGGGCCTGATGGTGGAACTGGGAGGGGCGGCATGAGCGTGAAACTCGGCGTGCCCTCCAAGGGACGGCTTATGGAGAAGACCTTCGACTGGTTCCGGGAACGCGGCATCGTGCTGGGCCGGGCCGGATCGGACCGGGAATATGCGGGCCGGGTCGAGGGGATCGACGGGGTCGAGCTTGTCCTGCTGTCGGCCGGCGAGATCCCCCGGGAACTGACAGAGGGCCGCATCCACCTCGGCGTGACGGGGACGGACCTGATACGGGAAAAGCTGGCCGGCTGGGACCTGCGTGTCGAGGAGCTGGCCGAGTTGGGTTTCGGTCACGCGGATCTCGTCATGGCGGTGCCGGGGTGCTGGGTCGATGTGGACACGCTGGACGATCTCGACGCCGCGGCCTCGGCCTTCCGGGAGCGGCACGGTTTCCGGATGCGGATCGCGACCAAGTATCACCGGCTCGTCCGGGATTTCCTGCGCGACCACGGGGTGGCCGACTATCAGCTTGTCGACAGCCAGGGCGCAACCGAGGGGGTCGTCAAGAACGAGACGGCCGAGGCCATCGCCGACATCACCTCGACCGGGGAGACATTGCGTGCGAACCATCTCAAGATCCTGTCGGACGGGCTGATCCTCAAGTCGCAGGCCACGCTGTTCCGGTCGCGGCGGGTCGAGATGAGCGATGCGGACCGGGCGGTGCTGAAAGACCTGACCGCGCGGCTGCGGGTGGACTGAGCGGGCTGATCTCGTGCGAGCGGGGATCGGACCCTCCGATTGACCGCGGCCGGGTGTCTGCCTCCGGCGGGAGTATTTTCGGCAAGATGAAGAGGGGGCGACGCGCGGGCCGTGAGGCCGGCGTTCACAGCACCCCGATATCCGCCAGCGCCTGTGACAGGTCGGCGGGCAGTTCGTCCTCGTCCAGGCGATGCCGGGGCAGATCGGGCGGCGCGTCCTGGGGCTGCAGATAGCGCCAGCCCTGAAACGGGCGGCGGGGCGAGGCGGCGGTCGGAAAGACCTCGGGATCGAGCACGATGGCGCAGCGGCGAATGCCGTCGCCGCGGTCGGTCTCGTCCAGCCGCAGGATGCGCTGGCGAGCCTGGATCACGCCCTTGATCACCCAGTAGATCGATCCGCCCGACAGGATCTCGGCCTCGCGCCTGGGCCACATCCGCGTGACGTGGCGGGGCAGGCCGTCGCCGGACTGGGCGCGGCGCGTCTTCTGCCAGGCGATCAGATCGGCCACGCTTTCCGTGCCGACGCTGAGTTTGAGAAGGTTGACGTGTTTTTGCATCGAGGCGCTCTATATGTAGTAGTGGGGCCTGATCCCGGCCTATCTGTAGTGTAGGAATATCTGCTTCGGTCGCAAGCCCGCGTCGGGGGGCCTTTTGCCGTGAAAGCGCAGTGCGCCGTCCAGTTGGCATTGCTCTTGCGATAGGTTTGGATATAAGCCGCCGCTCCGCCATTGAAAGGTGATTCCGATGACCCGCTTTGCCGCGCCCATTGCCGAACAGGTCTGGGATATGAAGTATCGCCTGAAAGAGGCCGACGGCACGCCTGTCGACCGCTCGGTCGAGGACAGCTGGCGCCGCATCGCCCGCGCCCTCGCGGCCGTGGAGACCGACGCGGCCGTCTGGGAAGACCGCTTCTATGCCGCGCTCGAGGACTTCCGTTTTCTTCCCGCCGGCCGAATCACGGCCGGGGCGGGGACCGGCCGCCGGGTCACGCTCTTCAACTGCTTCGTCATGGGCACCGTGCCGGACAACATGGGCGGCATCTTCGACATGCTGAAAGAGGCCGCGCTGACCATGCAGCAGGGCGGCGGCATCGGTTACGATTTCTCGACCATCCGGCCCAAGGGCGCGGCCGTCAGCGGCGTGGCGGCGGATGCCTCGGGGCCGCTGTCGTTCATGGATGTCTGGGACGCCATGTGCCGCACGATCATGTCCGCCGGATCGCGCCGCGGCGCGATGATGGCGACGATGCGCTGCGACCATCCGGATATCGAGGATTTCATCGGAGCCAAGAGCGACCCGGCCCGGCTGCGCATGTTCAACATGTCGGTGCTGGTGACGGATGCCTTCATGGAGGCGGTCAAGGCCGACGGGTCGTGGGATCTGCTCTTCGACGGCAAGGTCTATCACACGCTCAAGGCCCGCGACCTGTGGAATCGGATCATGCAGGCCACCTACGATTACGCCGAGCCGGGCGTGATTTTCATCGACCGCATCAACAAGGCCAACAACCTGGCCTATTGCGAGACGATCGCGGCGACCAATCCCTGCGGCGAACAGCCCCTGCCGCCCTATGGCGCCTGCCTTCTGGGGTCCGTGAACCTCGCCCGGCTGGTCACCGATCCCTTCACCGATGCGGCGCGGCTCGATCCGGAGGCGCTGGACGATCTGGTGCGCACCGCGATCCGCATGATGGACAACACCGTCGATGCCTCGAAATTCCCGCTCGAGGCGCAGGCGCGCGAGGCCGAGGCCAAGCGGCGGATCGGGCTGGGGGTCACCGGCCTTGCCGATGCGCTGCTGATGCTGGGCCTGCGCTACGGTTCGGACGAGGCCGCCGCGCAGACCGAGGCCTGGATGAAGGCCATCGCGCGCGCCGCCTATCTCGCCTCCGTCGATCTGGCGAAGGAAAAGGGGGCCTTCCCGCTCTTCGACCGCGACGCCTATCTCGCCTCCGGCACCATGCAGGCGATGGACGAGGACGTGCGCGCGGCGGTGGCCGAACACGGCATCCGCAACGCGCTTCTGACGTCGGTGGCGCCGACGGGGACGATCTCGCTCTATGCCGGGAACGTGTCTTCGGGGATCGAGCCGGTCTTCGCCTACGAGTACACCCGCAAGGTGCTGCAGAAGGACGGCTCGCGCACCGAGGAGAAGGTGATCGACTATGCCGTGCAGATGTGGCGCGACGTGAAGGGCGATGCGCCTTTGCCCGACTATTTCGTCAATGCGCAGACACTGGCGCCGCTGGAGCATGTCAAGATGCAGGCGGCGGCGCAGAAATGGGTGGATTCGTCGATCTCCAAGACGATCAACTGCCCCGAGGACATCAGCTTCGAGGCGTTCAAGGACGTCTACATGGAGGCCTACGAGACCGGCTGCAAGGGATGCACGACGTATCGGCCGAACGATGTGACGGGGTCGGTGCTGTCGGTAAGTGAGGCGAAGGCGGCCGCTACTCCTGGTGAGCGACTGCGGTCCGCCAGAAAAGCCGTGGGCCTTACTCTCGACGAATTGAAAGTAAAAACCGGGCTGAGCAAGTCGTATCTTTCTGAAATGGAAAATGGGGCGAAAGAGATACAACGCAAACATGCTGTCGGGTTTGGTCCGGTGCTCGGCGTAGAACCGTCGTGGCTATTGTTCGGAAAAGAAAACGCCCCCGAAACCCTCGCCACCACCGATGCCGCGCCCCTCCAGCCGCATGGCGATGTGGTCTACATGCAGGACCCGCTCGACCGGCCGCAGACGCTGGAAGGCAATACCTACAAGCTGAAATGGCCCGACAGCGAACATGCGATCTACCTGACGATCAACGACATCGTCGTCGGCGGGCGGCGGCGTCCCTTCGAGGTCTTCATCAACTCCAAGAACATGGAGCATTTCGCCTGGACCGTGGCGCTAACCCGCATGATCTCGGCGGTGTTCCGGCGCGGCGGCGACGTGTCCTTCGTGGTCGAGGAACTCAAGGCCGTCTTCGACCCGCGCGGCGGCGCCTGGATCAAGGGCAAGTACATCCCCTCGATCCTCGCGGCCATCGGCGGCGTGATCGAGACGCACCTGATCTCCATCGGCTTCATCGAGGGCGAGGGCGCCGGTCTCAAGACCGACCCTACCGCCAAGGTCGTGGGTCTCGAAGCCGGAGGCCGTGGCAAGGCCTGCCCCTCATGCGGGCAATACACGATGCAGATGATCGAGGGCTGCATGACCTGCACGTCGTGCGGCCATTCGAAGTGTGGGTGACCATGGGGGGCGGTTGATAATATTGTCGCCCCTACCAATTCGTGGCCACCGGCGGGCTTGAAAGGCCCATTCCGCAAGCGAATAAGGTCAACGACCACATCGGGGCGCGGGCGCTTTGCGGCAGTCTGCCGGATGTCGACTGGCTGCTCGATGATCGCGGCTAGCGTGCCGATCGGTTCAGGTCGGTTCAGGGACGCGTTGCAGGGCTAGGCATGTTCGCCTGCATTTCCGGCCGGCGGCAGTACGGGCACTTCCCGAGTTTCTCAGTGCGCGCCTTCCTTCTTGCCGCCGAACAGGCCCGAGGCGACCGAGACGACGGGGATCAGCGCGCCGCCGACGATCAGGCCGATCACCCCGTCGAGAAACGCCGTCACGCCCCATTCCACCGCTCCGGCCGCCTCGCCCGCGCCTTCTGCGAGGTCCACGGCGATATGGTGGATCGTCTCGTAGGGCAGGTGCCAGCCCAGTTCGTGCAGCCCGTGCACCAGGATCGAGCCGCCGACCCAGATCATCGCGGCGGTGCCGACGATGATCAGCAGCTGCATGAAGGCGGGCATCGCGTTGACGATGAAGGTGCCCAGCCTGCGGGTCGCGGCCAGCCGGCCGGCCGCCGCCATGTGCAGGCCCAGGTCGTCCGCCTTCACGATCAGCGCGACGGCGCCGTAGACCGCGACGGTGATCAGAATGCCGGCCACGGCCAGCGCCGAGGCTTCCAGCCAGAACGGCTGCCCTTCGGGCAGGGCCGAGAGCACGATGGTCATGATCTCGGCCGAAAGGATGAAATCGGTCTTGATCGCGCCCTTCACCTTCTGCTCTTCCAGATGCGCGCCGTCGGGGGTCATCTTCTTTGCCACCGCCTCGGCCTGGTCGTGATGGGCGGGGCTGATCGCGTGCCAGACCTTTTCGGCCCCTTCGTAACAGAGATAGCCACCGCCCAGCATGAGCAGCGGATAGATCAGGATCGGGGCGAAGGCCGACAGCGCGAGGGCGATCGGCAGCAGAATGACGATCTTGTTGAAGAGCGATCCGCGCGCGATCTTCCAGACGATGGGGATCTCGCGGCTGGCGTCGAAACCGTGGACGTATTTCGGGGTCACGGCGGCGTCGTCGATCACGGCGCCCGCGGCCTTGGACGAGGCCTTGACCGCCTGTCCCACGATGTCGTCGACCGAGGCCGAGGCGACCTTGGCGATGGCTGCCACGTCGTCGAGAAGTGCGATCAGTCCGCTCATGTCATCTCCTGCTGCGTTTGGCACAACTTAGGGGATCTAGCGGGGTTGGGAAGGGTCGACGCGCATCCCGCGTGCCCCGCGGCCCGCCATCCTTGGGCTTGACCCGAGGATTTCCTGCACGGGGGGGCGGAGCGGTGAACGCCGTCTGCCGAAGGGCCTGTCCCGACAGGGGGCAGCGGATGCGCCGGTGTGGCGATCTCGTCCGCGGTCTCGGCCGGCCGGAGGCAGCCGCAGGGCGCGGCGCGGCGGAAATGTCATTCTCGCCGGGTTTTCCCCGCGTCGGTCTTGGCGGCTCTGCCGGCGGCGCCTATGCAGGCGCAGTCACTGTCCGGGTCCCGCCATGCGCCGCATCGTCGCCATCCTCGTCTTCCTCCTGACCGCCGCCTCCGCACAGGCACAGGAGGGCCGCTTCCGTTATCTCGGTCACGGGCGGCTGGTCGTGAACGACGTGTTCGCCGACCGTCTCGACCGATGGCGCACCGGCTCGGTCGCGGCAAGCCATGTCTTCGGCCGCGGCTGGAGCGGCACCCTGCCGGACCGGCCGGGGGCGCTGCTCGAGTTCCGCGTTCTCGGCGAGGTGATCGCCCCCGCGCGTCTCGACCTCGCCTGGAACGGGGACAGGCCCTATTCTCAGGCGCTCTCCTTCGGTCTGCACAGCCACTTCCGGCGCGGCGGATGGGAAATGGCGGCGGGGGCCGACGTGGTGGTCACGGGGCCGCAGACGGGGCTGATGGATTTCCAGCATTTCCTGCACCGGGTCTCCAGGTTCGATCACACTGTCTCGGCCCAGGTGCGGGCGGCGCAGATCCCGAACGGCGTGCATGGCGCCGCGGTCTTCGAGGCCGGGCGCAGCTATACCCTGACCGACGGGGCGCGGCTCCGCCCGTTCTTGGAGTTGCGGGCCGGTGTCGAGGACATGGTCCGGATCGGTTTCGACTTCGCGCTCGGGCCGGCGGGGCGGGGGGACCTGATGGTGCGCGATCCCGTGACGGGGCATCGCTACCGGGCGCTCAACGGGTCCGCCAACGGATCGACCTTCGTCTTCGGCGCCGATGTGGCGAAAGTGGCCGAGAGCCTCTATCTCCCTGCCAGCCGCAATACACTGACTGATGCGCGGGTCCGGGTCCGCACGGGCGTTCATTGGCAGACCGACCGGTGGCGCGGCTTCTACGGAATGGCCTGGCTCGGGCCCGAGTTCGAACGCCAGTTCGAAAGCCAGGTGATCGGTGCGGTGCGGTTGCAGTACCGCTTCTGACACCGGCGCCGCCACGCCGCCCGGGAGGTACGTTCCCGACATCCATGGCGGACTTCCCCCCGACCCCGGAACTTGCTAGATTGAAAGGTATATGACCGGACGAACAAGTCCGGCGGAGCAGAACCCACGGGCGGGAAGGCAAGACAGGCATGGGAACGGGCTACAAGGGCACGTTCGTCATCTCATGGTCACAGACTGAGCTGGACGGCCTCCGGGCGGCCGGCCCCCATGCGCTGCGGATCGGCGCGGGTTGGTCGTGGACCGGAGAGGCGACAAGGGTCGACGGGCCGGGAGACATCCTCCGGCTCGACCAGCCGGAGGGCGGGCGCGAGATGCGCCGGCGGGCGGCGCGGGTCGTGCGGCGGCTGGTGGGCGAGGCGTTGGAGCGCCCCGCCGGAGATGGCGACCCGTACGACGACGACCCCTGGATGGACGGTGGTTTCGTCGTGACCGACGGACATGCTTCCTATGGCGCGACGATGATCGAAATCGGCAGCGGCCTGCCGCCTCTCGTGATGTTCGTCGATGCCATGCCGCCGCGCGGGCGCGATCTCTGGGTGGTCTCCCGCCGCATCGGTTCGCGCCGCGGGCCGGCGCCCGGCGTCGCCCGGGGCGTCATTTGCTTCACGCCGGGCACACGGATCGCCACGCCCTACGGCGTCGTGCCGGTCGAGGACCTGCGCGAGGGCGACACGGTTCTGACCAAGGACAACGGCCCGCAGGAGATCTGCTGGACCGGTGCCCGCCGCATGTCGGGCGCCCGTCTCTATGCGATGCCGCACCTGCGCCCCATCCGCATCCGCGCCGGGGCCTTCGGGATCGACCGACCGGACGACGAATTCCTCGTATCCCCCGAGCATCGTCTGCTGGTGAAGGGCCGGGCGGCGCGGGCGCTTTTCAACACGCCCGAGGTGCTGGTCACCGCGCGCGATCTGATCAACGGCACCACCGTCGTGCAGGATCTGCGGCTGCCCGAGGTGACGTACATCCACCTCCTGCTGCCGGCGCACCAGGTGATCTGGGCCAACGGGGTCGAGACCGAGAGTTTCCATCCCGCCAGCGCCGCCCTTTCCGCGCTCGGCCGGGTTGACCGTGACCGGCTGCTGGCCGGGATGCCGGACGTCGCGGCCGATCCGCTGACCTACGGCGGCTATGCGCGGCGCAACCTGACGCGCGCCGAGGCCGCGATCATGATGCACGAGGCCGCGTGACGACCCGGCCCGGTTGACACCCCCGATTCCGGCTGTATAAGCGCGGCTTCATTGGTGTTGGTGGCCCCCGCGAGGGGATGCCTGTCGCTCCGGCAGAAACCGGAGAAAGGACAACGCCCTTCGAAACCCGAACGAAGGAGATCAGCCGTGACCAAACGCACGTCTGCCAAGTACAAGATCGACCGCCGGATGGGCGAAAACATCTGGGGCCGCCCGAAATCCCCCGTCAACCGCCGCGAATACGGCCCCGGCCAGCACGGCCAGCGCCGCAAGGGCAAGATGTCCGACTTCGGCCTGCAGCTTCGCGCCAAGCAGAAGCTCAAGGGTTACTACGGCGACCTGACGGAAAAGCAGTTCAAGCGCATCTATTCCGAAGCCGCCCGGGTCAAGGGCGACACCGGCGAGAACCTGATCGGCCTGCTGGAACGCCGTCTCGACGCCGTGGTCTACCGCGCCAAGTTCGTGCCGACCGTCTTCGCCGCCCGCCAGTTCGTCAACCACGGCCACGTGCTGGTGAACGGCAAGCGCGTGAACATCCCCTCCTACCGCGTGAAAGAGGGTGACGTGATCGAGGTCCGCGAAAAGTCCAGGCAGATGGCGCTGGTGCTCGAAGCTGCCCAGCTGCCCGAGCGTGACGTGCCGGATTACCTGGATGCCGACCATTCGAAGATGACCGCGACCTTCGTCCGTACCCCGGGTCTGAGCGATGTGCCCTACCCGGTGATGATGGAACCGAACCTCGTGATCGAATACTACGCACAGAACTGATCGTCACGGATCAGCCGAGGGACAGGGGCCGCGCCGCAGGGTGCGGCCTTTTTCGTTCTGGGGAGGCCCGGGGGACCCGGGTCCATGGCTTCGCAGGAGTTCAGCGTTCGCGGGGGGCCGATTTCGCCAAAGGCCGCCACCTCTACGGCCGCGTCACGCGAGGGTCCTGGCGACCTCCGCCAGATCCTCTCGGAACCGCTCCGTCTCGTCCTTCTTCCGGGCCGGGTCGGGCAGGCGGAGGATGTAGGAGGGGTGGACGGTCAGGAAGACCGGCCCGCGATCGGTTTCCTCGATCCGGCCCCGGCGTTTCAGCAGGCCGGTGCGCGATCCGGTGAGGCTCTCGGCCGCGGTGCCGCCCATGGCGAGGATTAGGCGCGGGCGGACCAGCGCGATCTCGTGGTCCAGCCACCAACGCCCGTGCTCGATTTCGGTCCGGTCGGGGGGCTGGTGCAGCCGCCGCTTTCCGCGCTGCACGAACTTGAACCTTTTGACGGCATTGGTGACATAGGCGGCAGACCGGTCCAACCCGGCCGCGGCCGCCTCGCGGTCGAGCAGCTGGCCCGACGGCCCGACGAAGGGCCGGCCGGCACGGTCCTCCGCGTCGCCGGGCTGTTCGCCCACGATCATCAAGGGTGCATCGCCGGGACCCTCGCCGAGGACGATGCGGCCGTAGCCGTCGGGCACCTCGCGGTTCTCTTCCGCGGCGCGTCTGTGCAGGGCTTCGAAATCCATCACGCGATCAACGCCCGTGCCGGCCAGCCGTTCCGCGATCCGGGCCGCGCGAACCGGCGGCAGGGTGGGCGCGCGCGCCGCCATCTCGCGGACCCGGGCCTCGGCCCCCGCGATCAGGCCGGGGATGTGCCGCGCCTCGGGCAGGTTGTGCCAGTACTTTCGCGGCATTTCCGAGGTCATGGCCGAGACCTTGACCCGGGCGGGGTTGAAGATGTTGCAGAAGTAGGTGCCCCAGAGTTCTTCGGCCGCGTCTTGGGGCAGGTCGGGTTTCTGTGCGCCGGGGCCGAAGGTGAGCGTGCCGTTCTCGTGCCGGGCCGTGATGTCGGGCGTGGCGATGATCCAGTCCATGTCGGCGAAGCGGCGGGCGAAGAAAGGAGCGGTCGGCTCGAGCGTGTGGTGGGTGGGCTCGAACCAGGCGGCGAAGCGGCGGCGGCCGGTGGAGCCCGGTGCGATGTCGCGAAAGCGGACGAAGGCCTTCATCTTGTGGGCGCAGCGGCGGACGTTCTTCTCCATCTGCCGGAGGCGGACGAGACCGGGGTCGGCCGTGTCGCGGATCAGGGCGGGTCTTTCCGCGAGGCGCCAGAGAAAGGCGTAGAGCCGGGCGAACCGTTCGGGATCGGCGTGCCAGACGACCGTGCGGGCGAGGTCGAGGAAGGCCCGGGGCACCGTCAGCGCATGTGCCGTGCCCGGCGCGGGCATGTCGGGGGCGCCGAAGAGATCGGTCTGGGCGGGCGCGCCCGCCTGCCAGAGCAGTGCCTCGGGGCGGGTGCCGCGCCCAAGATGGGTGCGGGCGGCATCGCGCCATGCCCTGTCGGTGCCGATGCGGGGGAGGGAGACGGTGATCATGCGGACTGCCATTCGGGCAGACGCCTTCCATGGGTCCGCCCTGGCGGGCGGACCGGTGCCTCCGGCGGGGATACTTTGCGCAAGAAGAAGATCACAGGAGCGAAAGCTGTTCGGCTGGCGGGGCGAAGCGGGCGCGCAGATCGGCGCTGTCGGTCAGCGTGCCGGGCGACCAGTGGCGCAGGGTGATGAAGGGGGCCGCGTTCTTCAGATTGGCACCGATGCGTTTCAAATCCTCCCAGGCGAGGGTGCGGTGGCGGCGGGCGGCCAGGATGCGGCCTACCGTCTTCGTGCCGAAACCGGGCACCCGCAGCAGCATCTCGCGTTCGGCGGTCTGGACACGGACCGGGAAGAGATGGCGGTTGGCCAGCGCCCAGGCAAGCTTGGGATCGAGCGCGAGGTCGAGGTTGCCGTCGGGCCGTGCGGCGGTGATCTCGTCGACGCCGAAACCGTAGAAGCGCATCAGCCAGTCGGCCTGGTAGAGTCGGTGTTCGCGGACGAGCGGCGGTCTGATCAGCGGCAGAAGCGCCGAACTGTCGGGAATGGGCGAGAAGGCCGAATAGTAGACGCGTTTCAGCCCGAAACTGCCGTAGAGCCGGGTGGATTGCGACAGCACCGTCCGATCGGTCGAGCCGTCGGCGCCGACGATCATCTGGGTCGACTGGCCGGCGGGGGCGAATTTCGGCGGGCGCTTGCCGCCGTGGCTGCGGTCCTTCGCGGCGGCGCGGCGGGTCTGCACCCGGTCCATGGCGGTGCGGATCGTGGCGGGCGATTTCTCGGGTGCAAAGGCGCGCACCGCCTGCTCGGTCGGAAGTTCCACGTTGATCGACAGCCGGTCGGCATGCAGCCCCGCCTCGTCGATCAGCTCCTGCGCGGCATCGGGGATGGTCTTGAGGTGGATGTAACCCTTGAAGCCGTGACCCACGCGCAGCATCCGCGCGATGCGCACCATGTCCTCCATCGTGGCGTCGGGGGACCGGATGATCCCCGAGGACAGGAACAGCCCCTCGATGTAGTTGCGGCGGTAGAATTCCAGCGTCAGATGCACGACCTCTTCCGGGGTGAACCGGGCGCGCGGCGTGTTGGACGAGACCCGGTTCACGCAATAGGCGCAGTCGTAGATGCAGAAATTCGTCATCAGGATCTTCAGCAGCGAGATGCAGCGGCCGTCCGGCGCGTAGGCATGGCAGATCCCCGACCCTTCGGTCGAGCCGAGCCCGCCCTTGCGGCTGTCGCGCCGGGTCGTGCCGGAGGAGGCGCAGGAGGCGTCGTAGCGGGCGGCGTCCGACAGGATGGCCAGTTTTTCATTCAGGGACATGGGCATGTGTTCATGATATGTTCCGATTGTGGTGCGAACAAGGGCGCAGGGTTGCTCCTGTTTATCGGCGTCACAGATTCCCGCGGGGCGCGGCTGCGGTCCCTGCACCCTTGTGCCCCGGGTCCTGACGATGCATGGACGCGGCGCAGGACGGTCCTACCGTTCCGATGACGGATCAGCCGCAGGAGAGACGCCCATGACCCACCCCGTTTACGCCCGTATCGACGGCCCCATCATCCTGATCGGCTACGGGTCGATCGGGCGGGGCACGCTGCCGCTGATCGAACGGCATTTCGATTTCGACCGCGAGAGGCTGGTGATCGTCGAGCCGAACACCGCGCTTGCCGGCGACATCGCGAAGACCGGTTACCGTCATGTGGCCGAGGCGGTGACCGAGGCGAATTACCGCGAGCTTCTGGGCGGGCTGATCGCGCCGGGCGGATTCGTGGTGAACCTTTCGGTCGATACCTCCTCGCTCGATCTGATCCGGTTCTGCCGCGAGCAGGGCGTGCTTTACATCGACACGGTGGTGGAACCCTGGGCGGGCTACTACTTCGGTACCGACGACAATGCGGAGCGGACGAACTACGCGCTCCGGCAGGCCATGCGGGACGAGAAGGCGGCCAATCCGGGCGGCACGACGGCGGTGTCGTGCTGCGGCGCCAACCCCGGCATGGTGTCGTGGTTCGTGAAGGAGGCGCTGCTGATGCTGGCGCGGGATACCGGGGTGGCGGCCGATCCCGAGACGCGCGGGGACTGGGCGCAGCTGATGCAGACCCTCGGGGTCAAGGGCGTGCATATCGCCGAACGAGACACGCAGGTGCGGCTGACCCCGCGCGAACCGGGGCATTTCGTCAACACATGGTCGGTCGAGGGCTTCATCGCCGAGGGCTTCCAGCCTGCGGAGCTGGGCTGGGGCACGGCCGAAAGCTGGATGCCGGACAATGCCCACACCCACGACGCCGGCTGCCTGGCGGGGATCTGGCTGCAACAGCCGGGCGCGGCGACGCGGGTGCGGACATGGTGCCCGACGCCGGGACCGCAGTTCGGCTTTCTCGTCACGCATAACGAGGCGATCTCGATCGCCGACTACTACACGGTCGGCCCGGCGGAGGCGCCGGAGTTCCGGCCGACCTGCCACTACGCCTATCATCCATGCGACGATGCGGTGCTGTCGCTACACGAGATGTTCGGCTCGAACCAGATCCAGGACGTGCATCACATCCTCGACGTGGACGAGATCGAGCCGGGCGGCATCGATGAACTGGGCGTGCTGCTCTATGGGCATGAGAAGAACGCGCTGTGGTACGGCTCGCGCCTCTCGAACGAGGAGACCAAGGCCCTCGCCCCCGACCAGAACGCGACGGGACTGCAGGTGACCTCGGCCGTGCTGGCGGGGATGGTCTGGGCGCTGGAAAATCCGGAGGCGGGGATCGTCGAGACGGACGAAATGGACCACCGCCGCTGTCTCGAGGTGCAGCGCCCCTATCTCGGCCCGGTCGAGGGGCACTATACCGGCTGGACGCCGCTCACCGACCGGCAAACCCAGTTTCCCGAGGATCTGGACGAGGGGAATCCCTGGGCCTTCCGGAACGTACTGGAGCGGCTGGCCTGAAAGAATGTGCGGCCCTAGCCGGCCGCGTCACGGCCAGAGGGCGGCCCATCCCACCATCAGGATCCCCAGAAGGGAGATCGCCCATACCAGCGACCGGACCTTCGGCGTCCCCCTGGCGTAGAGCGGCAAGTAGATCGCGCGGGCCAGCAGATAGATCCAGCCCCCCGCCGTCACGCGCCAGTCGCTCGTGCCGGCGATCATGCAGGCCAGCAGCAGCGCGGCGAAGAAGGGAAAGGTCTCCAGAAAGTTGTCCTGCGCGCGGTGCAGCCGCCCGACGATCGGCGGCAGGTCCGGTGCGGGCGCATCGCGCGGGCCGGCGTTCCAGTCGGTGCCGCGAATGCGCGTCTCGACCGTGATGGCGGCGAAAATGTGCACGAGGCCGAGCAGGCAGGAGAGGACGAGGATGGTGACGGTCATGGGGGCTCCGGTGGCGATGACTCCGGCTTACATTAGCCCCTCGGGTCGGATGGTCGAGGGCCCCTTGCCGCCGGGCATCGCCTTTGGCGGACCTCCGGCGGTGCATTTGCCCTGCCAGCGCAAGCCCGGTCTGGTCTTGCTCCGGTGCACGGGCTATGACGGCCCGGACAGTCAGGTGGGATCGACATGACCGAACAGATCAAGCCGCAGCCGGGCATCATGGAGATCAAACTCTACCAGGGCGGGGCGTCCCAGGTGGAGGGCGTGAGCGAGGCCGTCAAGCTTTCGTCGAACGAAAACCCCTACGGCGCCGGCGAGGGCGCGCGCGAGGCGTATCAGCGCGCGGTCCACGACCTGCACCGCTATCCCCCGACGGACCACCTGTCGCTGCGCGGCGCGCTCGGGGCGCAGTACCGGCTCGATCCCGATCAGATCATCTGCGGCGTCGGGTCGGACGAGATCCTGACACTCCTCGCCCAGGCCTATGCGGGCCCGGGGGACGAGATCATCTATACCGAGCACGGCTTCTCGATGTACCCGATCATCGCCAACATGGTCGGCGCGACGCCCGTGAAGGTGCCCGAACGCGAAAGGGTCATCGACGTGGACGCGATCCTCGGGGCCTGTACCGATGCCACGCGGCTGGTCTACATCGCCAATCCGGCCAACCCGACCGGCACGATGATCGGCGGGAACGAGGTGGCGCGCCTTGCCTCGGGGCTGCCGTCGCGCTGCCTGCTGGTGCTCGACGGGGCCTATGCGGAATACGTCGAGGGGCACGACGGCGGGGCGCGTCTGGTGGCCAGCCGCGACAATGTCGTGATGACGCGGACGTTCTCCAAGATCTACGGGCTGGGCGGGCTGCGCATCGGCTGGGGCTATGGTCCGAAGGACATCATCGACGTGCTCAACCGGGTTCGCCAACCGTTCAACCTGTCGAACACGCAGCTCGCCGTGGCCGAGGCGGCCGTCAAGGACCAGGCGCATGTCGAGAAGTCGCGGGTCTCCAACACCCGACTGCGCGCCTGGCTGGCCGAGGCACTGGCCGAGCATGGCGTGCCCTCGGACACGTCCTGCGCGAATTTCATCCTCGCGCGCTTCGCCTCGCGGGACGAGGCCGAGGCGGCGGATGCCTATCTCAAGAGCCGGGGTCTGATCGTGCGGCAGACCGGCGGCTATGGACTGCCGCATTGCCTGCGGATCACGGTCGGCGACGAAAGCGCCTGCCGCCGCGTCGCCCATGCGATCGGACAATTCAAGGGAGGCGTGGCATGAGCGTCGTCTACGACCGCGTCGCGCTGATCGGTCTTGGCCTGATCGCCTCGTCCATGTTCTGGGCCATCAGGAAGGCCGGTCTCGCGGGCGAGGTGACGGGCTACGCGCGATCCGAACAGACGCGCGAGACGGCGCGCCGCATCGGGTTGTGCGACCGGGTCTGCGACAGCGCGGCCGAGGCCGTGGACGGCGCCGATCTCGTGGTTCTCTGCGTGCCGGTCGGCGCCATGGATTCCGTGGCCCGCGAGATCGCGCCGGTGCTCAAGCCCGGGTCCACGGTCTCGGACGTCGGGTCGGTAAAGCGCGCGGTGATCGAGGCGGTCGGGCCGCATATCCCGGAGGGCGTGCACTTCATCCCGGCGCACCCCCTGGCAGGGACCGAGCATTCGGGGCCGGAATCCGGCTTTGCCGAGCTGTTCCGGAACCGCTGGTTGCTGATCGTCCCGGAAGGCGGGGCGGACGAGGCCGCACTGGCCCGGCTGCGGGCGCTCTGGGAGGGGATGGGCTCCCACGTCGACGTGATGGAGCCGGATCACCACGATCTGGTGCTGGCGGTGACGTCGCATACGCCGCACCTGATCGCCTACACGATGGTCGGCGTGGCGGACGACCTGCGGCGCGTGACCGATAGCGAGGTGATCAAGTACTCTGCCGCGGGGTTCCGCGACTTCACCCGGATCGCGGCTTCGGACCCGACGATGTGGCGCGATGTCTTCCTGACGAACAAGGATGCGACGTTGGAGATCCTCGGGCGGTTCACGGAAGAACTCTTTGCGCTTCAGCGCGCGATCCGGACCGGAGACGGCGACCTGCTGCACGATTACTTCACCCGGACCCGCGGCATCCGGCGCGGGATCATCGAGGCGGGTCAGGACACCGACGCGCCGGATTTCGGGCGGGCCAAGGTGGGCGAGTGAGGGGCGTCGCGCTGGCCTGCCTTCTGGCCCTGACGGGGCAGGCGGCGCTGGCGCAGCCGCCCGAACGGTCGCTGCGGCCGGTGGCGCGGACCGCCGCGACGGTGGCGGGCGAGATCGCGCTTACGCCCCGCGCGGCCGATCGGCCGGACACCGTCGGCGTCACACGCGGGGTCGAACCGCGCGCCCCGTCTCAAAAAAAGGCCGTCCTGCGTCCCCGCCAGCGCAGCCCGCAGATCGAAGAGCAGGCGCGGCGAAAGCAGGCGGCGCGCCGTCGCGGATCGGTCTGCGGCGACGTGGCGATTCAGGGGGTGTCCGTCGGTCCGGTCGGCGGGCCGGGGGCCTGCGGCATCGATCAGGCGGTTCGGATCAGCTCGGTCTCGGGCGTCGGGCTGTCCACCCATGCGGTGATGGACTGCACCACGGCCAAGACCCTGAACACCTGGGTCGAGCGGGGCATGAAGCCGGCGGTCCGGCAAAGGGGCGGAGGGGTGACGCAGATCCGCGTGGTGGCGCACTACGCCTGCCGCACGCGCAACAACCAGGCGGGCGCCCGGCTGTCGGAACATGCCAAGGGCCGGGCTGTGGACATCGCCGGGTTCACCCTGCGCGACGGCAGCCGCATCTCGGTTCTCGACGGGTGGAACACGCGCCGCGACGGGGCGATCCTGCGCCGGATGCACAAGGCCGCCTGCGGCCCATTCGGCACCGTGCTGGGGCCAGACGCCAACCGGTTCCATCGCGACCACTTCCATTTCGACACGGCGCGCTACCGCTCGGGCAGCTACTGCCGTTAACGCAGGCGCAGCAACGGCGCCGGGCCGAGCGGGATGAATCCCAGGAAGACCTGGCCGTCGCGCAGCGTCAGCCCGATGTCGATCCGGTCCGGGTTGCCCGAAGACTCCGCCGCCATGGACAACGCGCCGGCGAGCATCCTGACGGCGTTCTCGGACAGGGCCTCCGACTCGCGCACGATGTCCAGCATCCGTTGCCAGTTCGTCGCCTGCAGGTCGATCTCTCCGCTGGCCCGGCCCCGGTCGTCGATGTCGAGAACGCCCATCGCGCGCAATGACATCACGCCCCATTCCGCGCTCACCTCGTCAAGGCGCAGCTGCGTCGGCTGCGGGCGCGCGCTGTCCAAAGCGCTGCGGTCCCAGGGCCGGTCGAAGGTGGCCTGCGCATCGAGGCGGGCGAACTGCATCTCGGCCGGCAGGGCGGTATCCCCCAGAAGGTTGCGCAGCGTGTCCAGCGGAGGCGTCACGTCCCGCGCCTCGAGCCCGAAGCGATAGCTCGTCTCGCCCGTGCGCTGCATGGCGAGGTGCAGATCGGCCATGGCCGCGGTCTCTGCCCCGGACAGCTGGAGCGCCTCGCCTTCCAGCACCGCGCGCTCCACCTCGAGCGCGGTTCCCGGGCGCAGCCTGAGCGAGGCGCGGAGCCTGTCGCTCTCGAGGTCGTACTTGTTGCGGGGAGTGGCGAAATGCACGTCCTGCGGCGCGACGGCAATCACGTGGGTGGGGCGGTAGGACAGGGCGAGGAGCTGGAAGACCGGCATGTCGACGGCGATTCCGCTCTCGGGGTCGGCCACCGCCAGGCCGCGCCACGTGGCGTCGAACCGGTTGGGAAAGCCGGCCAGGCTGAAATCGTTGTATTCGGCCACCCAGCCCTCGGCCCGCCGGGCATCGAACCACGCTTCGAACGCGTTCCGGCTGCTCGTGGCCCCGACGAACCAGTAGACGGACCACGCGAGGGCGGCGATCACGATCACGATGAACAGGCGTTTCACGCGCGGCCTCACTTGCTGCCATTGTCCTGACGTTATAGGTCGTGCAACCAAAAGGGCCAGAGCGACGACGATGTGGGTTTTCGGTTACGGATCACTTATTTGGAACCCGGAGTTTACCCCGGCCGAACGTGTGATCGCGACGCTCTACGGCTATCAGAGATCCTTCTGCATGTCATCGATCCATCATCGCGGCTCCGAGGCCGAGCCGGGTCTGGTCCTCGCGCTCGACGCGGCGCCCGAGGCCTCCTGCCTCGGCGTCGCGTTCCGCCTGCCCGAGGTCGGTCGCGAGGCGACGCTTGCCGCGCTGCGGGAGCGCGAGCTTGTCTCGTCGGCCTATCGCGAAGAGGTTCTGCCCCTGAAGCTGGCCGACGGGCGCATGGTCGAGGCGCTGGCTTATGTGGTGGACCGCGAACACCGGCAATATTGCGGGGCGCTCACGCTCGAGGAACAGGCCGTGATCATCGCCCGGGCCCGGGGTGGAAAGGGTCCGAACCGGGACTATCTGTGGCAGACGGCCGAGCATCTCGGGCTGTTGGGCATCGCCGACGCGGATTTGGATCAATTGTCGGCGCGAGTACGAGATATAGTGGATAATCGCTTGGCTTGACGCTGCATAACCCGTAGTTTGACACCGAATTTCCAGTGTCAGGAGCTGTCCGCATGGACCAGCCGGACCGAGAGGCCGCGCCGCAATTCTCACAGCCCGTCCGTCAGGTCATCCTGATGCTGATCGCCCTGGGGCTGTCCGTCACGGCGGGGTTCTTCGCCGCGCCGAGCGTCCTGCCGATCTTCGAGGCCAACCCCTATCTGAACGGTCTGATCGCCTTCGTCTTCCTCGTCGGGGTGATCGCCTGTTTCTGGCAGGTGGCGCAGCTGGTCGCCTCGGTCCGCTGGATCGAGTCCTTCGCCCGTGGCACGATCGAGGCCGAGGGGCGGCGCGCGCCGCAGCTGCTGGCCCCGCTGGCGACGCTGCTGCGGTCGCGGAACAAGCGGATGCAGCTCTCCTCGACCTCGACCTCGTCGATCCTCGACTCGGTCGCGACCCGGATCGACGAGGCGCGCGAGATCACGCGCTATCTGGTCAACCTGCTGATCTTCCTCGGCCTTCTCGGCACGTTCTACGGCCTTGCGACGACGGTGCCGGCGGTGGTCGACACGATCCGCAGCCTCGCCCCGCAGGAGGGCGAGCAGAGTCTCGACGTCTTCAACCGGCTGATGCAGGGGCTGGAAAGCCAGCTGGGGGGAATGGGCGTGGCCTTCGGGTCGTCGCTGCTCGGGTTGACGGGGTCGCTGGTCGTGGGCCTGCTGGAACTCTTTGCCGGGCATGGTCAGAACCGCTTCTATCGCGAGCTCGAGGAATGGCTGTCGACGATCACCCGGATCGGCCTCTCCAGCGCCGAGGGCGAGGGGGGGACCGACACGCAGGTGCTCTCGGCGGTGATCGATTCCATGAACGAACAGATGGATGCGCTGCAGCAGATGTTCGCCAGTTCCGACCTGTCGCGGACCATGGTCGATGAGAAGATGGGCCACCTGGCGGACAGCGTCGAACGGCTGATCCACCGGATGGGGGATCACGGGCCGCTCAATGATACGTTGCTGCGGGTCGCGCAGGGGCAGGAAGAGCTGGTCCGGCACATGTCCAAGGAGAGCAGCGGCGAGGGGCTCGACGCCGAAAGCCGGATGCGGCTGCGGTCGATCGACGTGCAGATGCTGCGCATCCTCGAAGAGATTTCCGCCGGTCGGGAAGAGACCATGGCCGAACTGCGCACGGATATCGCGGCGCTCAATCGCACGCTTTCCACCGCCGCGCAGCGGCAGGCCCAGGGTCAGCCACGGCCCCTGGCCGCCTTCACCGGCGGCACCAGGACCCCGGAGAAAGGGAGCTGACGGATGGCCCTGTCACGCCGCGCCGGCAACCGGTTCCAGGGCTCGATCTGGCCGGGCTATGTCGATGCCGTCACCGGCCTTCTGATGGTGCTGACCTTCGTGCTGACCATCTTCATGGTGGTGCAGTTCGTGCTGCGCGAGACGATCACCGGACAGGAAAGCGAACTCGACGAGCTGACCTCCGAGGTCGCGGTGCTGAGCCGGGCGCTGGGGCTGGAGCGCGAACGCTCGGCCGAACTGGAACAGTCTCTGGGGTCTGCCACGGCATCGCTCGATCAGGCGCGGGCCGATCTGGCGGAGCAGTCGGCGCTGATCGCCTCGCTGACGCAGCAGCGGGCCGAGCAGGACCGGGCGCTGGAACAGGCGCGGGCGCAGATCACCAGCTTCGAGGCTCAGGTCGCCTCGCTTCTGGCCGAGCGGGACGCGGCGCGTGGAACCGTGGCGGAACTGACCGAGGAACGCGACACGCTGCTGTCGGATCAGGAGGCGCTGCAACTGGCCCTGGCCGAGGCGCGGGACGAGATCGACGCGGGCGCCGAGGCGGCGCGGCTCGCTGCAGCCCGGCGCGAGGCGCTGGAGGCGATGATCGCCGATCTCGAACGGCAGGCGGCCGAGAGCGAGGAGACGCGCGGCGCGCTGGCGGCCCGTGTCGAGGATCTGGAAGCCTCGCTCAGCGAAGAGGAACAGGCCCGGCTGGCCGAGGCGGCGGCAGCCGAGGCGTTGCGCGAACGTCTGAAGGATGCGGACGCAGAGCTGACGGCGATGACCCTGGCGCTGGAGGAAGAGCGGAAGCGGGCGGAAGAGACGTTGACCATGCTGGCGGCGGCCGAGGAGGTGCAGGAGGATCTCGACCTGCAACTGGCGGCCGCTTTGCTGGAGCTGGACGAGACCGAAGCCGCGCTCAGCCGGTCCGAAAGCGATCTGGACCAGACGCGGGACCGGCTGGAAGAGGCCGAGGAGGGGCGCCAGGTCACCTTCGGTCAGCTCTCGAGGCTCGAGGCCCAGTTGGCTGCCGCGCTGGAACAGGTCGAGAACCGGGATGCGCGGCTATCGGAGCTTACCGCGCGGATCGGCGTGCTGGAGCGCGCCATCGGTCTTGCGGAAGACGAGATGGCGCAGTTGCGGTCGGACAGTGCGGCCGAGGTGGCGGCGCTCAATGCGGCGCTGTCGGAGGAAGAGCGCGCGCGCCGGTCCGCCGAAGCCTCGATCGCGACGGCGCGCGAGGAACGGGACGCGGCCCGGGCGACGCTGGAGGAGACGCGGGCGGCGGCGGCCGAAACCGAAGCCGGCCTGAGAAGCGAGCTTGAGCAGGCCCGGGCGGATCTGGGGGGGCGGCTGGACGAGATCGACGAGGCGCAGCTGCGGCTTGCCGCGCTCGAGGCGGCACTGGCCCGGGCACAGTCCGAGAACGAGGGGCTGCAGGACCGGCTGGCCGGTGCGCTGGACGCCGAGGATTCCGCCGAGGCCCTGCGTCAGGACAAGGCGGCCCTGGAGTCGGCCCTTGCCGAGGCGCAGTCGGAGGTTGAGGCGGGTGCTGCGCGGATGTCGACGCTGGAGAACCGGATCGTACGGCTCGAGTCGCTGGTCGACCGGATGACCGGAGAGCGGGACGCCGCGCAGGCGGAGGCGGAGACACGGGTCGCCGACCTGCAGGAGAGGCTGGCCGCCGCGTTGGCGGCGCAGAAGGCGGCGGAGGCTGCCGAGGTCGATCGCGAGGACCTGCGGCGGCAGCTTGCCGCGGCGCTCGCCGCCAAGCTCGAGGCCGAACGCGCCGCTGAAGAGAGCATGTCCGAGGCGGAACAGCGCGCGGCCCTGCTGCGGCAGGCGACCCAGGAACTGGAGAGCGAGCAGGCCAGCTCGGCCGATGCGGCGCGGCGGACGACGGTGCTGAACCAGCAGGTGGCACAGCTGCGGGCGCAGCTGAGCAGCCTGCAGGCCTTGCTCGACGACTACAAGGATCGGGACGCGGCGAACCAGGTTCAGATCCAGAGCCTCGGCTCGGACCTGAACGCGGCGCTGGCGCAGAAGGCGGCCGAGGAACGTCGCCGGCGCCAGCTGGAAGAGGCCGAGCGCAGGCGGCTGGAGGCCGAGGCCGAGCGGCTCCAGAAGTACAGGTCGGAATTCTTCGGCCAACTGCGCGACGTCTTTGCCGGGCAGGAGGGGGTCAAGATCGTCGGCGACCGGTTCGTCTTTTCGTCCGAGGTGCTCTTCGATCCCGGACAGGCCGATCTGTCGGAAGGCGGGCAGAGGCAGATCGCCGGTATCGCCGCGACGCTGCGGTCGCTCGCCGACGAAATTCCCGAGGGCATCGACTGGGTTCTGCGGGTCGACGGGCACACCGACGACGTGCCGCTCTCGGGCCAGGGCGAGTTCCAGGACAACTGGGAACTCAGCCAGGCCCGCGCGCTGTCGGTGGTGCGCTACATGGAAGATTTCCTGGGCTTCCCGCCCGATCGGCTGGCGGCCAACGGCTTTGGCGAGCACCAGCCGATCGCTTCGGGCGATTCCGAGGCGGCCCGCGCGGCGAACCGGCGCATCGAACTGAAGTTCACCGAGCGGTAGGCGTCGACGCGGTGCCTTCGAGCAAGGCGCCGCCCTCTGCCGGCCGTCGTGCTCGGGCTTGACCCGGGCCTTTCGCCATTGGTTATTTGTGTCTCGCCCGACGCGTTTTCTGGTGGCGGATCACCGTTGGCAGCGACGCGAGCGGAAGCGGCCGATCCCCGGGTCTAGTCCGAGAATGACGGCGATGCGGACAGGACCGGCGGTGACCGGCGCGCGGCAGGTTCACTCCACGATCAGCGTGGCGACCTCCTCCGACACGGGCGTTCCGTCGCGGATCAGCGCGATGTGACCGGAGTATCTCCCGGGAGAAAGGGGTGAGCGCAGACGCTTGCCGCCGGCGCGGTAGAACTGCGCCTGATCCTTTTCCAGCGTCTGTTCCGTCTCGAAGAAGGTGCCTTCGGGTCCCTCGATCCGCAGGGTCATCACGTCGCCGGTCCGGCCGCCGAAGGCGTAGCCCCACAGGACGAGTGCATCGGCGTCACGGGCGAGCCTCTCGACGGCCGCGGCGCCGGCCTTGACCGTCTCGTAATCCGGCACCCCCGTGGCGAAGCCGGCCGCCATGATGGCGCCGGGCTGATAGGTGATGTCGTCGATCCACATCGTCCGCGCCTCGCCGGTCCGGCAGGCCGCCGGGTCGCCGTCGGGGGTAAAGGGGTCGACCGGTTCGCCGTCGTGCCGGACCGAGATGTGCAGATGCGGGAACTGGGTTCGTCCGGAGAGGCCGATCCGGCCCAGGACGTCGCCCGTCTCGACCAGCTGGCCGGACCGGACGCGGACCGTGCCGTTCATCAGGTGGCAGTATTGCGTTTCCCACCCGTCGCCATGCTGGATGACGACCCCGTTGCCGCAGTCGCGCCCGTCGATGCGCGCCTCGTCCTGCGGGGTGTAGACCCTGTCGATCATCCCGTCGCGCACACCGCGCACGACGCCGGGGGCGGCGGCGTGGACATCGACACCGGCGGTCATCGCCCGCAGCGACGGCAGCCCGAAATCGGTGCCCTTGTGGGTGTCATAGCTCAGCCCGGCGCAGGTGAAATCCCGCGCGCCGGGGCCGGGGTCGCGGTCCATGTAGTTCTGGATGAAGCAGGTCTCGCCCAGCGTGCAGTCGACCGGCATCGCCAGGCGGGGTTCGGCCCCGGCCGGCAGACACAGAAAAAGGGCGGGGATGATCCCCGCCCCTTTGAATAGCTCCGGCATCACTCGGCGGTCAGCAGCGGTGGCTTGTTGCCCGAGAGCCGCGGCTTGTCCGGCCCGTCGATCTTCAGGTCGATCTTGCCGTTCTTGACGCCGACCCGGACCACGCCGCCCTTGGAGAGCTTGCCGAAGAGCAGTTCCTCGGCCAGCGGCTTCTTGATGTTCTCCTGGATCACGCGGCCAAGCGGGCGGGCGCCCATCTTGTCGTCATAGCCCTTCTCGGCCAGCCATTCCGCGGCGGGGGTGGTGAGCTCGATCGTGACGTTGCGGTCCATGAGCTGCGCCTCGAGTTGCAGCACGAACTTCTCGACCACCTGCAGGATGGTGTCCTTGGGCAGCGGCTGGAAGCTGATGACCGCGTCCAGGCGGTTGCGGAATTCCGGCGTGAAGGTCCGTTCGATCGCGGCGGTATCCTCGCCCTCGCGGCGGTCGCGGCCGAAACCGATGGCCGACTTGGCCAGTTCCGAGGCGCCCGCGTTCGAGGTCATGATCAGGATCACGTTGCGGAAGTTCACCGTCCGGCCGTTGTGGTCGGTCAGCTGGCCGTTGTCCATCACCTGCAGCAGGATGTTGTAGACGTCCGGGTGCGCCTTCTCGATCTCGTCGAGCAGGAGAACGCAGTGCGGATGCTGGTCGACGCCGTCGGTCAGCAGGCCGCCCTGGTCGAAGCCCACATAGCCCGGAGGCGCGCCGATCAGGCGCGAGACGGCGTGCTTCTCCATGTATTCGGACATGTCGAAACGCAGCAGTTCCACGCCGAGACTGTCGGCGAGCTGCTTGGCCACCTCGGTCTTGCCGACACCCGTGGGCCCGGCGAAGAGGTAGTTGCCGATCGGCTTTTCCGGTTCGCGCAGACCCGCGCGCGCCAGCTTGATCGCCGAGGACAGGCTCTCGATGGCGAGGTCCTGACCGAAGACGACGCGCTTGAGCGTCTGTTCCAGATCCTTGAGCACCTCGGCATCGTCCTTGGTGACGTTCTTCGGCGGGATGCGGGCGATCTTGGCCACCACGGACTCGATCTCCTTGGTGCCGATGGTCTTGCGGCGCTTGGATTCCGCGATCAGGTGCTGGGCCGCCCCGGCCTCGTCGATTACGTCGATGGCCTTGTCAGGCAGCTTGCGGTCGTTGATGTAGCGCGCGGAGAGTTCCACGGCGGTCTTGATCGCATCCTGGGTATAGCGGATCTGGTGGTGATCCTCGAAATAGGGCTTGAGGCCCTGAAGGATCTTGATCGTGTCGTCCACCGAGGGTTCGTTCACGTCGATCTTCTGGAACCGGCGGGACAGCGCGCGGTCCTTTTCGAAGTGCTGGCGGAATTCCTTGTAGGTGGTCGACCCCATGCAGCGCAGCTTGCCGCCCTGAAGCGCGGGCTTCAGGAGGTTCGAGGCGTCCATGGCCCCGCCGGAGGTCGCGCCGGCACCGATCACGGTGTGGATCTCGTCGATGAAGAGCACGGCGTCCTCGTGATCCTCGAGTTCCGTGACCACGGCCTTGAGCCGTTCCTCGAAGTCGCCGCGATAGCGGGTGCCGGCGAGCAGGGCGCCCATGTCGAGCGAATAGATCGTGGTGTTGGCCAGGACCGAGGGGGTCTCGCCCGAGACGATCTTGCGCGCCAGGCCCTCGGCGATGGCGGTCTTGCCCACGCCGGGATCGCCGACGAGCAGCGGGTTGTTCTTGCGGCGGCGGCAGAGCACCTGGATGCAGCGTTCCACCTCGTGCGCGCGGCCGATCAGGGGATCGACGTCGCCGTGGCGGGACTTGGCATTCAGATCCACGCAGTACTTGGCCAGGGCGCTTTCCTTGCCGTCGCCCTCGGGCGCGGCGGCGCTGGCCTGCTGGGCGGCTTCCTCTTCCTCGGCGCCGGTGACGGGACGGTTTTCGCCGTAGGCCGGGTCCTTGGCGACGCCGTGGGCGATGAAGTTCACCGCGTCATAGCGCGTCATGTCCTGTTCCTGCAGGAAATAGGCCGCGTTGGATTCACGTTCGGCGAAGATCGCCACCAGCACGTTGGCGCCGGTCACCTCGGTCCGGCCCGAGGACTGGACATGGATCGCCGCGCGCTGGATCACGCGCTGGAAGGCCGCGGTCGGCACAGCTTCGGAGCCGTCGACATCGGTGACGAGATTGGACAGGTCGTCCTCGACAAATTCCAGCAGGGTCTTGCGGAGGTCCTCGACTTCCACCGAGCAGGCCTTCATCACGCGGGCCGCGTCGGGTTCGTCGATCAACGCCAGGAGGAGGTGTTCCAGCGTCGCGAATTCATGGCGCCGCGCATTGGCCAGGGCCAGGGCAGCGTGGATTGCCTGTTCGAGCGTATTCGAGAATGAGGGCACTCGCATGCTCCTTTTGTATGGGGTTGGAGCGCGGGGGGCGGGCCCCGGCATCAACCATGGCCTCATAGCTTTAAAGTTTGGTCGATTGTCCCCGGTCTTCAAGGGTTTTCTTGGGCGAACTGATCACATTTATCTGCTTGACGGTGTTTGGGCCGCAGATTGCGCCGATTCAAAAGTTGTCTTTCCGCTTGCGAACCTCGGCGAAGATATCCACAGGCGCGGCGCCCTCCATCCCCACGGCCTTGGCGACCTGGGGTGTGTCGCAGCGCAGGAAGGGGTTGGTCTTCAACTCCTCGGCCAGGGTCACCGGCACGGTCGCCTCGCCGGCGTCGCGCTGCGCCTGGACCTTGTCGGCCCGGGCCAGCAGGTCGGGGTTGTCCGGCTCGATCGAGAGGGCGAATTTCATGTTCGCCAGCGTGTATTCGTGCCCCGAGTATATCAGGGTCTCGGGCAGAAGGGCGGCGAGTTTCTGTAGCGTGGCATGCATCATCTCCGGCGTGCCCTCGAAGACCCGGCCGCAACCCCAGGACATAAGGCTGTCGGCGGTGAAGATCACGCCGGCCTCGGGAAAGTGGAACGCCATGTGGCCCAGCGTATGGCCGGGCACGTCGAGAGGCACGGTATAGGCCTCGCCCTCGCCGCCGTTCATCCCCTCGCTCAGCGCCATGTCGAGCGGGGGAAGCTTGTCCTCTTCCGCCTTCGGACCCATCACCCTGAGCCCGGGAAAGGCGGCCTTGAGGTCGTCCGTTCCGGCCGTGTGGTCGCCATGGTGATGGGTGATCATCAGCACGTCCGGGGTCCAGCCGCGGTCCTTCGCGGCGGCGATCAGCGGCGCGGCCTCGGGCGCGTCGATGATGCAGACGCCGTCAGGCCCCTTGACGAGATAGGCATAGTTGTCGGAACGGCAGGGAACGGTGACGATATCGAGGGGCATGGCCAAGAAAACCTTTCGGTTGCTATTCTCGGATCATCGAAACCCAGACGGGGACGAGTTGCAATGCACCTGGACGTGCAGGACCTGCGCAATTTCTATTACCGCTCGACCGTGGGTCGCGCGGCGCAGACCCAGGTGCGGGCAGAGTTGCTGCGCCTGTGGCCCGAGGCGCATGGCCAGACCGTAGCGGGCTTCGGCTTTGCCGTGCCGCTGCTGCGGCCCTACCTGGCGGACAGCAAGCGGGTGATCGCGCTGATGCCAGGACCGCAGGGCGTGATGAACTGGCCGCAGGGGATGCCGAACATCTCGGTGCTCAGCGAAGAGACGCGGTGGCCGGTCGAGACGGGGCATGTCGACCGGCTGGTCGTGCTGCACGGGCTCGAGACGTCCGAGAACCCGTCGGACCTTCTGGAGGAATGTTTCCGCGTGCTGGGGCCGGGGGGCAAGGCCGTGTTCATCGTGCCGCACCGCGCGGGGCTCTGGTCGCGGTCCGACCGGACGCCCTTCGGCTACGGGCGCCCCTACAGCCAAGGCCAGCTCGAGGCGCAGCTCAAGCGGCATTCCTTCCTGCCCGAGCGGCACGTCCATACGCTCTACCAGCCGCCTTCGCACAAGCGGTTCTGGCGCAAGACCGCCCCGTTCTGGGAAAAAATGGGCAAGAGTTTCTCGATGATCCTGTCGGGCGGCGTGCTGATGGTCGAGGCTTCCAAGCGCGTGCACATGCCGAGCGGGCCGGGCGAGCGCGTCAACAGGCCCTCGAGGCTGAAAGTGCTGGAGGGGCTGACCCGCCCCGCGGCCGAACCGGCCCGCAAGGTCTGACCGGCCCCGGGTGCGGGGTCGCGGCCGTCACGGGCCCGACGATCAAGATGCTTTCCTGATCGAACTTCGGTCAGTCCGAGCAGACGGACCGTGCGTATCATGTCAGCCTGCGTCGCGTCCGCGACCTTTGCCAGCCCGATGGTCCTCGCCGGGCGACGCACAAGGTGGCGCGAATTGCCGCAGGTCCCGCGGTCCGGGACGGTTTGTTCGCGTCAACCCTGCGCTGTGCCATGCCGGCGGCAACGTGAACATCGCCAGGCCGGGACGGCGCCCAAGCCGGGGAATCGCAAACCCGGTTGAGTTTGCGCATGACCGCCGATCGGTCCGCCGCCTTCGTGTGGGCAGGGCAATCGGTGCAAATCGCCCCTGTTTTCAGCCCGTTCCAATATGGCTTCCAAGCGGGTTGATAGGTTCACGGGCCTCTGCTAAACCCACGCCGATTTTGCCGCTTTGGCCTTGGCCGAGGCCTAACGCCCCCTGCCTGTGCTTCACTCGCGCCGAACGGGGCCAAGACTATCGGAAGGGTGGACGTGTCCGAACCAGCTTCGATCTCCTCCGGCATCGCGCAACGCTATGCCACAGCGATTTTCGAAATCTCCCGCGACAACAACGATGTTTCCGCTCTTGAAAGCGGCGTGGATGATCTGTCCGCGGCGCTGGACGACAGCGCGGACCTGCGCGACCTGATCCATTCTCCGGTCTATTCGCGCGAAGCTCAGGGCAAGGCGATCTCCGCCCTGGCCGACAAGATGGGCCTGCCGCAGGTCCTGAAGAACAGCCTGGGCCTGATGGCCGAGAAGCGGCGCCTCTTCGTGCTGCCGCAGCTCGTCGCGCAGCTGCGCGAACTGATCGCGACCGAGAAGGGCGAGGTCACGGCCGAGGTCGTCAGCGCCAAGGCCCTGACCAAGACCCAGGAAACCAGACTGTCCAAGGTTCTGTCGGCGCAAGCCGGCAAAGAGGTCAAACTGAACACTTCCGTCGATGAAAGCCTCATCGGCGGTCTTATCGTAAAGGTGGGCTCGAAGATGATCGACACGTCGGTCAAGTCGAAACTCGCTTCCCTCCAGAATGCCATGAAAGAGGTCGGATAATGGGAATCCAAGCAGCCGAAATTTCTGCGATCCTGAAGGAGCAGATTTCCAACTTCGGACAGGAAGCCGAAGTTGCAGAAGTGGGCCGCGTGCTCAGCGTCGGTGACGGGATTGCCCGCGTCCACGGCCTGGACAGCGTGCAGGCCGGTGAGATGGTTGAGTTCCCCGGCGGCATCCGCGGCATGGCGCTGAACCTTGAGACCGACAACGTCGGTATCGTGATCTTCGGCTCGGACCGGGACATCAAGGAAGGCGACACCGTCAAGCGGACGAACTCGATCGTGGACGTTCCCGCGGGCGAGGGCCTGCTGGGCCGCGTCGTCGACGGCCTTGGCAACCCGCTGGACGGCAAGGGCCCGATCGAGGCGTCGGAGCGGCGCATCGCCGACGTCAAGGCGCCGGGCATCATCCCGCGTAAATCCGTGCACGAGCCGATGGCCACCGGCCTCAAGGCCATCGACGCCATGATCCCGATCGGCCGTGGCCAGCGCGAGCTGATCATCGGCGACCGCCAGACCGGCAAGACCGCCGTGGCGCTCGACTCTATCCTGAACCAGAAATCGTATAACGACGCCGCGGGCGACGACGAGAGCAAGAAGCTCTACTGCGTCTACGTCGCTGTCGGCCAGAAGCGCTCGACCGTGGCGCAGCTGGTGAAGAAGCTCGAGGAAACCGGCGCGATCGAATATTCGATCGTCGTGGCCGCGACCGCCTCGGACCCGGCGCCGATGCAGTTCCTCGCGCCCTATGCGGCCACCGCGATGGCCGAGTACTTCCGCGACAACGGCAAGCACGCGCTGATCATCTATGACGACCTCTCCAAGCAGGCCGTGGCCTATCGCCAGATGTCCCTGCTGCTGCGCCGCCCGCCGGGCCGCGAAGCCTATCCGGGCGACGTCTTCTACCTCCACTCGCGGCTGCTCGAGCGGTCGGCGAAGCTGAACGAGGAGAACGGCGGTGGCTCGCTGACCGCGCTGCCTCTCATCGAGACCCAGGGCGGCGACGTGTCGGCCTTCATCCCGACCAACGTGATCTCGATCACCGACGGCCAGATCTTCCTGGAAACGGAACTGTTCTACCAGGGCGTCCGCCCCGCTGTGAACACCGGCCTTTCGGTGTCGCGCGTCGGCTCTTCGGCGCAGACCAAGGCCATGTCCTCGGTCGCCGGCCCGGTGAAACTGTCGCTCGCCCAGTACCGCGAGATGGCGGCCTTCGCGCAGTTCGGCTCGGACCTCGACGCGGCGACGCAGCGCCTGCTGAACCGCGGCGCCCGCCTGACCGAACTGATGAAACAGCCGCAGTATTCGCCGCTGACAAACGCCGAGATCGTCGTGGTCATCTTCGCCGGCACGAACGGCTATCTGGATGACCTCAAGGTGTCCGACGTGGCGCGGTTCGAGACCGACCTTCTCAAGTTCATGCGGAACGAGAAGAAGGACGTGCTGGACTGGATCACCAACGAGGATCCGAAGATCAAGGGCGAAGCCGCCGACAAGCTGAAGGCCGCGATCGACGAATTCGCAAAAGACTTCGCCTAAGGGAGAGCTCTCATGCCTTCTCTGAAGGACCTAAAACTGCGGATCGAGTCGATCAAGTCGACCCGCAAGATCACCAAGGCCATGCAGATGGTGGCCGCCGCGAAACTGCGGCGGGCACAGGAAGCGGCCGAGAACGCGCGGCCCTATGCGGAACGGTTCAACGCCGTTCTGGGCCAGCTCGCCGCCTCGGTCGGTGGCTCGGATTCGGCGCCCCTGCTGCTGCGCGGCACGGGGAAGGACGACGTGCATCTGCTGGTCGTCATGACGGCGGAACGTGGTCTCTGCGGCGGCTTCAACTCGAACATCGTGAAACTGGCGCGCCAGAAGATCTCGGATCTCAAGGCGGCCGGAAAGACGGTCAAGATTCTGACGGTCGGCAAGAAGGGCCGCGAACAGCTCAAGCGTGACCACGCGGACAGCTTTGTCGGTCATGTCGACCTGACCGAGGTCAAGCGCATCGGCTATGCCAACGCGCAGGACATCGCCAAGGATCTACTGGGCCGTTTCGAAGAGGGCGAGTTCGACGTCTGCACGATCTTCTACTCGGAATTCGAGAACGTCGTGACCCAGAAGCCGACCGCGCAGCAGATCATCCCCGCCTCGTTCGAGGCCTCCGAGGATGAGGATGCCGGCGCGACCACGCTCTACGACTACGAGCCCGACGAGGAAACGATCCTGGCCGACCTGCTGCCCCGCGGCGTGGCGACCCAGATCTTCGCGGCGCTGCTGGAAAACGGCGCATCCGAACAGGGTGCACGGATGTCGGCGATGGACAACGCCACGCGCAACGCGGGCGAGATGATCGACAAGCTCACGATCGAGTACAACCGCTCGCGTCAGGCCGTCATCACCAACGAACTGATCGAAATCATTTCGGGCGCGGAAGCGCTCTAACGGAACCGGAGACGAAACATGGCAAACGCAAAAGGCAGAGTGACCCAGGTCATCGGCGCCGTTGTGGACGTGCAGTTCGACGATCACCTGCCGGAGATCCTCAACGCACTGACCACCGACAACAACGGCACCAAGCTGGTTCTGGAAGTGGCGCAGCACCTTGGTGAGAACACCGTGCGCACCATCGCGATGGACGCGACCGAAGGTCTGGTCCGCGGCCAGGAAGTGACCGACACCGACGGCCCGATCTCGGTGCCGGTCGGCACGGCGACGCTGGGCCGCATCCTGAACGTGATCGGCGAGCCGGTCGACGAGAAGGGCCCGGTCGAGGCGGACGAATTCCGGCCGATCCACGCGCCGGCCCCCGACTTCGCCGACCAGGCGACCGAAGCCGAGGTCCTCGTGACCGGCATCAAGGTGATCGACCTGCTGGCCCCCTACGCCAAGGGCGGCAAGATCGGTCTCTTCGGCGGTGCCGGTGTGGGCAAGACGGTTCTCATCCAGGAACTGATCAACAACATCGCCAAGGTGCACTCGGGTCTGTCCGTGTTCGCCGGTGTGGGCGAACGGACCCGCGAGGGCAACGACCTCTACCACGAGATGATCGAGTCGGGCGTTCTGACCCCGGACAACCTGCCGGATTCCAAGATCGCCCTGGTCTACGGCCAGATGAACGAACCGCCGGGTGCGCGCGCGCGGATCGCCCTTACCGGCCTGACGCTGGCGGAACAGTTCCGCGACGCGACCGGGACGGACGTTCTGTTCTTCGTCGACAACATCTTCCGCTTCACTCAGGCGGGCTCGGAGATGTCGGCGCTTCTGGGTCGTATTCCCTCGGCCGTGGGCTACCAGCCGACGCTGGCCACCGACATGGGCGCGATGCAGGAACGGATCACCTCGACCAAGAACGGGTCGATCACCTCGATCCAGGCCGTCTACGTTCCCGCGGACGACCTGACCGACCCGGCGCCGGCCACGACCTTCGCCCACCTCGACGCGACGACGGTTCTCAACCGTGCGATCTCGGAGCTTGGCATCTACCCGGCCGTGGACCCGCTCGACTCGACCTCGCGTCTCATGGACCCGCAGATCGTCGGCGAGGAACACTACCAGGTGGCCCGTGACGTGCAGGGTATCCTTCAGCGCTACAAGTCGCTGCAGGACATCATCGCGATCCTCGGGATGGACGAACTGTCGGAAGAGGACAAGCTGACCGTGGCCCGCGCCCGGAAGATCCAGCGCTTCCTGTCGCAGCCGTTCGACGTGGCGAAGGTCTTCACCGGCTCGGATGGTGTGCAGGTTCCCCTGGAAGACACGATCGCGTCGTTCAAGGCCGTGGTCGCCGGCGAGTACGACCACCTGCCCGAAGCGGCCTTCTACATGGTCGGCGGCATCGACGAAGTGAAAGCCAAGGCCGAGAAGCTGGCCGCGGAAGCGGCGTAAGGATCTGACAGATGGCAGATTCCCTAGACTTCAGCCTTGTCTCGCCGGAACGGAGCCTCGCCTCCGGCACGGCGAGCGCGGTGCAGATCCCGGGGGCGGACGGCGACCTGACGGCGATGGCGGGGCACGCGCCCCTCATCACCACGCTGCGGCCGGGCGTGCTGCACGTGGACGGGCCGGACGGTGCGGACGACTATGTCGTCTCGGGCGGCTTCGCCGAGATATCGGCCGAGGGCGTGACCGTCCTGGCGGAACGTGCTCTGCACCAGAAGGAGATGACCCAGGACATCTTCAACGACTGGGTGCGGGAGGCGAAAGAGGCACATGAGACGGCCTCGGGCGATGCGGCGGATCACGCCGCCAAGCTCCTCGCCGACATGGTTGCCGTGGGTGGCCATATCGGGCTGGACCCCAACCAGTCGAACCTCTGAGTCCTTCCAAAACGGATATGCGGGGCCCCGGATCACAGTCCGGGGCCTCTTGCTTTGCGCCGGGCCTGCTGCGCATCCGGGGCCGCGCCCCATTGCCCATCGTCGCGCTCGTCCGGATATTTCCCCAATTCGCTCCGCATTGTTGTCAAATTTCACCGCCAGACTGTCTGTGAACGGTCGGGAAGAAAGACCATGCAAAAGCTGAACAACGCGGTGATCGGAGTGGACCAGGGCGAGTCGGTCCTGTTCTCGGACTTCCAGAACGGCGGCCAGATGTGGACCGGCGAAGGTCACCGCGAGCGACGCCAGCGCGTCAATTTCTCAGAGCGCTTTCAGGGCCGTCCGGCCGTGCATTGTTCGCTGTCCTTGTGGGACGTCGACAGCAGCGCCAATGTCCGCGCCGACGTGGCCGCCGAAAAGGTGGACGACGAGGGGTTCGACATCGTCTTTCGTACCTGGGGCGACACGCGGATTGCCCGTGCCCGCATCGGCTGGATGGCCATCGGCGCGGTCGGGCACGCCGACGACTGGGACGTCTGAACCGCGGGGCATGCCGTCGCTTGCACCCCTTGTTTTCCCGGCGTATTGAGCGCGGGACACGCAGGACAAGGGGGGCCTCATGGGCTTCAAGATGGGGATCGTGGGGCTGCCGAACGTCGGCAAGTCGACCCTTTTCAACGCACTGACACGGACGGCGGCGGCGCAGGCGGCCAACTTCCCGTTCTGCACAATCGAGCCGAACGTGGGCGAGGTCGCGGTGCCGGACGCGCGGCTCGAGACGCTGGCGGGGATCGCCAAGTCGAAAGAGATCATTCCGACCCGGATGACCTTCGTCGATATCGCCGGTCTGGTGAAGGGCGCCTCGAAGGGCGAGGGGCTGGGCAACCAGTTCCTGGCCAATATCCGCGAGGTCGACGCCATCGCCCATGTGCTGCGCTGCTTCGAGGATGGCGACGTCACCCATGTCGAGGGGCGTGTCGATCCGGTCGCCGATGCCGAGACGATCGAGATGGAGCTGATGCTGGCCGATCTGGAAAGCATCGAGAAGCGGCGCGCGAACCTGGTCCGCAAGCTCAAGGGCAACGACAAGGAGGCGGCGCAGCAGGACCGCCTTCTGGCCGCTGCGCAGGCCGTGCTGGAAGAGGGGCGCCCGGCCCGGGTGGTCGAGGTCGATGCCGAGGATGCCAAGGCATGGAACATGCTGCAGCTTCTGTCCACCAAGCCGGTGCTTTATGTCTGCAACGTGGCCGAGGACGAGGCGGCCGAAGGCAACGCGCATTCCGCCGCCGTGGCCGAAATGGCGGCGGCGCAGGGCAACTCTCACGTCATCATCAGCGCCCGGATCGAGGAAGAGATCAGCCAGCTCGACCCCGAAGAGGCCGAGATGTTCCTGGGCGAGATGGGGCTGGAGGAGCCGGGGTTGGATCGCCTGATCCGCGCGGGCTATGACCTGCTGCATCTCGAGACCTATTTTACGGTCGGGCCCAAGGAGGCGCGGGCCTGGACGATCCGGACCGGCACCGCCGCGCCACAGGCGGCGGGCGTGATCCACGGGGACTTCGAAAAGGGGTTCATCCGCGCCGAGACGGTGGCCTACGACGATTTTGTCGCCTGCAATGGCGAGGCCGGCGCGCGCGAGGCGGGCAAGCTGCGGGCGGAAGGCAAGGGCTATGTGGTGAAGGACGGGGACGTCCTGCATTTCCTGTTCAACGCGTAGGATGCTCTTCCGCGTTGCCAGACTCTGGCGTGCGGTGGTAACCTGAAGGCGAAGTCTGAACATTATTGCTCAAGTTTTGCCTTCAGGAGTTATCATGAAATACTTTTACGCCTCTCTTTTCTTCGGCCTGGGTTTGGCAACGTCCGCTCAGGGGGGAACGTTCACGCCATACACGAATGAAGCCACCTACGTAGTCGCCACCTCTGGCGATACGCTTTTTTTCGACTTCGACGGCCTGCCGTCGGGATCGGCTGACGGTGTATTCTCTGGTGTGGATTTCAACACGATCAACGCCGTTGATCCAAGCCGGGTCATCTATGGAAGCGGTGCCCTGACCGATACGGGGAATCCTTCCTCGCGCAACAACGTCGGAACCCTGGAGGGTGTCCTTGACGTCGAGGCCTTTGCCATCGGCTTTGAACTCTTGAGCGTCGAAGCTGAAGGGCGGGTCGACTTCTTCGACAGTAGCGACGTCCTGGTCGGGTCGGTGAACTACGCGAGTTCCGGAGGTTTCGTCGGCATGGTGACGGATATGCCTGTCGCGTCGTTCCTGGTCCAGGCGGGCATTTTCAGCTCCGGCGGCGCGGATCGCGTTTTCATCGACGATTTCCGTGTCAGTTCGCCGGCCGCCGTTCCGCTTCCCGCGTCCGGGCTTCTTCTGCTGGCCGGCATCTTGGCCCTAGCTCCACGTCGGCGGGCACGGACCTAGTTCCGACGCGCGCCAGGTGCTGCTCGGGGCTTCGCGTTCCGACTTCGTCTGCCTCAATACCCGAGCAGCATCTTCATGTCGCCAAGCGTGTAGGGCCGCCCGCCGAGGTCGAGGGCGTAGCGGTCGAGGATGGCCTCCTTCTCCGGCGCGCCCAGCCCCTCGAGCTCGGCCTTGGCCCGGTGCGAGGCGCTGTGCACCCGGTCCCCTGCGAAATGGGGCAGGGGGATGTCGTCGGGCAGGCCGAACGCCTCGCGGAAGGCGGTTTCCTCCGACATCAGCGTTTCCATCTTGCGGGCAGATGCGCCCAGCCCGATGGCGAGAAAGTTGAAGCTGAGGACGTGGTTCACCGCGAAGGCGTAGAGGCAGTTGGGCAAGGTCGTCGCGATCTTCATCCGGGCAAGGTCGTTGACGGATTGGTTGATCACCTGCGCGAAGTGGCCGGGATGACCGCCGAGCACGCTCTTGGCGATCCAGGCATGGCAGCTTTCGATCTGGGCGAGGGGGTCGCGCACCAGAAGCCAGTACTCGACACCGTTCGCGTCGCAGGCCGGTTTCAACGCCTGGGGCGGCAAGAGCGTGTGGATCGCCACGGGAGTCGCGCCGCCGTCGCGTGCGGCGATCATGCTGGCCACGAAGTCCTCGGGCGTTTGCGAGCCCTGGCCGATGGGGCATTTCAACTCGAAGTGCTGCGACCCGTGGCTGACCTCGTATCCGGGTAACTCCGCAAGGATCTCGGATATGCTGTGCGTGGCCGCAAAGCCGATGGATTCCGCCACGATCATGCTCATACCCCCACTGTCGTGTCTTCGCCCGATACTGGCAAGTCCGGACCCTCGCGGACAGGGTTTTCTGGTATATTTCCGATGCGACAAGTTCCGCAATCCCGCCAAAGACTTTTGACAAGCCGGCACGAGTGTTTAACGTCGTGTTCAGTCTTAAGGCGACGCCGAGCATGCCGAATACCAGAACCTTGCGCACACGGCTGCGACAGGACCTCAGGGCGGATCATGACCGCCTGGACGGACTGATGTCGCAGGCGGATCTTCTCAGCCCTGCCGGTCTGGGCCGGTTCCTGGCCGCCCAGCAATTCGGGTTCCGGTCGATCCGGACGCATCTGGACGAAGGAGACAGGCCGCTGACCGGTCAGCTCGTGGACGAGTTGATCGAGCGCCTTTCCTCGGACCTGCGTCGGCTCGACGCCTCGGACCCCGGCGGGGCGACGGACGGGCCGGGGCGACGGCTCTCCGGGCTTGCGGTGGATTACATCGTCCTCGGGTCGGGGCTGGGAACGGCCGTGCTGAAAAAGCGATGGGGTCGCGCGGCGGATGCGGATGTCCGGGCCGCGGGGGCCTATTTCTCGCATCCCCGGCCCAAGGAGGGTTGGGCCACGCTGACCGCCGATCTTCAGGCGCGCTCCGCCGAGGGCCGCGAGGCGGATCGTGTCACGGCGGATGCGGGGCGGATTTTCGAATTTTTCGAACAGGGCTGGATACGTTCGGCCGACATACGGAGCGGGGCAATGCCGATGAGCGGAGAAAACAGCACGTGAGCGCGCAGAACCCGGCGCCCGAGCCGACGGGCCTGCCCCCCAGCCATCCGACCGTCGATCTGACCAATTGCGACCGCGAACCGATCCACAAGCTGGGGGCCGTGCAGTCCTACGGGTGCCTGGTCGTCCTGTCCGCGGACTGGATCGTCCTGCATGCCTCGGCCAACGTGAAGAGCTTTCTCGGGTGGGAGGCCGCCGACATGCCCGGCCGGCCGCTGTCCGAGATGCTGCCGCACGCCAGCCTGTCGAAGCTGCGGGCCAAGCTGTCGGGGCTTCTGCATGCGGACGCGACCGCGCGGCTCATCGATGTCGATCTGTTCGGGGACGGGCGGTCCTTCGATGCCTCGATCCATCGCTCGGGCCGGTCGATCATTGCCGAGTTCGAGTTCAAGACCGATGCGGCCCCGGACCGCGACGACCTGGGGAGCGTTCAGGCCCTGGTGCACCGGATCGCGGCCCACGGGACCTTCGGCGAAAAACTCGATCAGGCGGTGCGCGGCCTCAAACTGCTGAGCGGTTTCGACCGGGTGATGGTCTACCGGTTCGCCGAGGACGGGGCGGGCGAAGTCGTGGCCGAAGCGCGCGAACGGTCGATGGAGCCCTTCCTCGGCCTGCGTTATCCGGCAAGCGACATTCCGCAGCAGGCACGCCAGCTGTATACCCGGAACCTGCTGCGGCTGATCGCCGATGTGGATGCGGTGCCGTCGCCCCTCCTGCCCGAGACCGATCCGACGGGCGAGAAACCGGATCTGTCCCTTGCGGTGACCCGTGCGGTGTCGCCGATCCATCTGGAATATCTGAGGAACATGGGCGTGGGGGCATCCATGTCGGTGTCGCTGCTGCGGCGGGGCAAGTTGTGGGGGCTGATGGCCTGTCACCACATGTCGCCGCACTATATCGATTTCGAGAAGCGCACGGCGATCGAGCTGTTCGCGCAGCTCTTTTCATACGAGCTGGCCCAGCACGAGGCCGAGGTCGAGCGCGCGGACATGCTGCGGGCACAGGCGTTGCACGACAAGGTCATCGGCCGGGTCTCGGACGGAGAGGCGCTGCTGGATGTCTTTCCGGAATTCGCCGAAGAGGTCGAGACGCACATCCCGCATGACGGCATCGCCATTTACTGCGGCGGGGAATACCGCGCCCTCGGACGCGCGCCGACCGAGGACGAGTTCGCGGGGCTGGCGCGTTTCCTCAACACCGCACCCCTGTCGCAGGTCTATTCGGTTCAGGACATCGCCGCGGTGCACCCGCCGGCGGCCCATTTCGCCGATCGCGCCGTCGGCATGCTCGCCCTGCCGATCTCGCGCACGCCGCGCGACTACATCGTCCTCTTCCGGGGCGAGGTGGCGCAGCAGGTGACCTGGGCGGGCAATCCCGAGAAACCGGTCGAGGCGACCGGCCCCAACGGGTTGCGGCTGACACCGCGCAAGAGCTTCGAGGCGTGGCGGCAGAAGGTCATGGGCCAGTCCGCCCCCTGGACCGAGAGCGAGGTCCGGCTGGCCGAGGCGCTGCGGACCACCCTGCTGGAGGTCGTGCTGAAGATCACCGACCAGGCCAATATCGAAAGCCGCCGATCGCGCGAGCAGCAGGAGCTGCTGATCGCCGAGCTGAACCACCGGGTGCGCAACATCCTCAACCTGATCCGCGGGCTGATCAGCCAGACCCGCACCGATCAGGACACGGTGGACAGCTATATCTCGAGTCTGAACGGCCGCATCCAGTCCCTCGCCAGGGCACATGACCAGCTCACCCGGCAGGACTGGTCGGCGATCAGCCTGCGCGAACTGGTCGAGGTCGAGGTCCGCGCCTTCCTGACAGGCGCCGAGAACCGCGTCACCATCGCGGGCAGCACGCCGTTCCTCTCGCCCGCGGCCTATTCCTCGATGGCGCTCGTCTTTCACGAGCTGGTCACGAATTCGGTCAAGTACGGTGCCCTGTCGGACGAGGGCGGGCATGTGGCCATCGACCTGGCCCGGACGCCCGACGGCGCGCTGCAGATCCACTGGGAGGAGACCGGCGGCCCCACGGTGCGGGCGCCGACGCGGCGCGGGTTCGGCTCGGCGATCGTCGAACGCACCATCCCGCACGAGCTCCAGGGCACGGCGCAGGTCGCGTTCCGCGTGACGGGCCTGGTGGCGGATTTCACCATTCCGGCCAAACACGTCGGCGGAGATGCCGAGCCGGGCGATGCGGCGGCGGACCCCGGCGGAGGCGAGGGACTGCCGGATCGCCCGCTGCACGGGCACGGGCTGGTGGTCGAGGACTCGATGATCATCGCGCTCGACGCGACGGACATGATGCGCGATCTCGGCTGTGACGAGGTCGAGGTGGCCTCGAGCTGCTCCGAGGCGCTGGACCTGCTGGAAAGCAGGCAGGATCACGCGGCCGCCATCGTCGACGTCAACCTGGGCGAGGAAACCTCGGCTCCCGTGGCGGCGCGGCTGAGCGAACTGGGGATCCCTTTCCTGCTGGCCACCGGCTATGGCGAGACCGACTCGATCCGCGAGACGTTCCCGGGTGTTCCCATCGTGCAGAAGCCCTATTCCACCGACGCGCTGCGCGCCGCCTTTGCCGCCATCCTGTCCTCAAAGCACTGACGACGACCGGGTCGCGCCGCATCCACGCCATATTTTCAACTTTTCCGTGTGGAACGCCTGAGGTGCGGAGCCGCGCAAGACCGGCGGCCCGGGAATGAGAGGCACGGCGTGAAGATCTATCTGGCGGGGCACGAGGGAATGGCGGGGGCGGCGATCCTGCGCCAACTGCGGGCGCGCGACGCCCGGGTCGTCACGCGGACGCACGCCCAGCTCGACCTGACCAACCAACTCGCGGTGCGCCAGTTCATGCGGAGCGAGCGGCCCGACGTCGTGATCCTCGCCGCCGGGCGCAGCGGAGGGATACAGGAGAACGACAGGGCTCCGGCCGAGTTCCTCTACGAGAACATGATGATCGAAGCGAATGTCATCCACCAGGCGTGGGCGGCGGGCGTACGCTCCCTCCTGCTGATCGCCGCCGCCTCGGTCTACCCCAAGGCCGCCGTGCAGCCGATGCGCGAGACGGCCCTGCTGAGCGGACAACTGGACCAGACGCTCGAACCCCAGGCCATCGCCCGCATTGCCGGGATGAAGATGTGCGAGGCCTACACCCGGCAGCACGGCACGGATTTCCGCTGCGTCGTGCCGGCAAGCCTTTACGGGCCGGGCGACGATTTTGACGCCGCGACGGCGTCGGTGTTGCCCGGTCTCATCCGCCGTTTCGACGAGGCGGTCCGGATGCGGCGCGACAGCGTGGCGATCTGGGGAACCGGCAAGGTGCTGCGGGAATTCCTGCATGTCGATGACATGGCTTCCGGCGCGCTCTTCGTTCTCGACCTCGACCGGGCGGATTTCGACGCCGCGACCGCCCCCCGCGCGCGGCATCTGAACATCGGGTCGGGAACGGACCTGTCGATCCGCGACCTGGCGCGCGTCGTGGCGCGGGTGACGGGGTTCTCCGGCCGGCTGACATCGGACACGACGCAGCCCGATGGCGCCCCGCGCCGGCTCCTCGAGTGCACAGGCCTGACCCGCCTGGGATGGCGCGCCGCAATTCCGCTTGAAGAGGGCATCCGCGCAACCTACGACTGGTTCCTTTCCAGCTCCGATGCAACGGCCCGCGCGTCGTGATCATCGCCCGTCACGGCCCGCCCTCGCGGGCCCTGGTCGCGGAAATTGGAACGGCTTCGACCATTTCACCCTTGTTCTGCCCTCTCCTCATCTCTAAACGGGTCGATGGAGACGTGGCCGAGTGGTCGAAGGCGCTCCCCTGCTAAGGGAGTAGGCCCGGAAGGGTCTCGAGGGTTCGAATCCCTTCGTCTCCGCCACCCATATTCCCCGATCTACGTCCGTTCGAAGACGCGCGCCCTCACAACCGGGCTCGATCGGTCTCGGCAACCGGGTTTCGGAAGTGCGGCACCGCGTGGCCGCCGGTCACGTGCCTTCGGGGGCGGGTTCGGGCTGTCTGTCGGCGGCCCAGCTGGCGAGGGCCTGGTCGCGTGCGGTCCGGATCAGGTCGGCCGGGATCTCCTGACCATACCGGCTCCGGAGGGGTTCGTCATGGAAGAGGTAGACGCGCGACAGGAAGGCCTCGAATTCCAGGGATCCTTCGCCGTAGCGCTCGCCGTGGCCCGAGGTCGAGACCACGACGTCGTTGCCCCAGTCCTGCCCGCTGTCATTGTTCGGGTTGTAGAAATAGACCCGCATCCGTCCGGCCTGGTCTTCGGACACCCGGAGGATCGCGATCGCGTGCCAGCCGACGAAGGTCTGTTGCGCATCGGTGACCGCGATGCCGGCCGGCTGCGGGTGCCCGAGCGGCCGGCCGCCGTTGTAGTCGGGATGGTAGGCCGCGAAGAAGCGGCGCAGGAAATCCTCGTAGCCTGCCAGCTTGCCGGTCGCCACGTCGACCGCCACGGCGCAGTCGCGCGACACCCACCAGCCGTGAAACTGCGGATTGATCCAGGTGTGCGGGTCGCCCGTGCGTCCGGCGCAGAGGCGTCCCATCTCGGCATAGATGCGGTCGAGATGCGCGACCAGAAGGACCGAGACCGGGTCGGCGTCGATGGGACCCGGCCCCGCCAGCCCGAGGGGGAGATCGGCCGAATTGATCGGCGTGCCTTCGAACTGCATCTGCAGCGTGTCGTATTCCGCCATCTGGGTGATCAGGTGCAGCAGATAGTCCGGGTCGTTCAGCGCCCACATGGCGATGGCGCGGGCGGACTGGCACGTGGGGTTCGCCCCCTGGCCCACGCCCAGCGGTTGCCCGAGAACCTGCAGGACGCCGGCCAGAAGCTGCGTTTCCGGCGGCACGGCCGGCACGAAGCCGAGCGCGATGCGGTCCCGCGCGGCACCCTGCAGGGAGAGGGAGAGCTGCCGCTCGAGCGCGGGGACCATCGGTGCGTGATGCAGAATGCCGCGCTCCAGCAGCATGGCGAGACCGTAGGCCGCCTGCGGCGTCGCGGGCGAGACCGCGCTGCGCACCAGTTTCTCGATCAGTCCGCGATAATGCCGCCAGCAGTCGAGCCCGGTACTGCCCAGGCCCAGGGCCTCGGGGATCAGCGGGCGTTCGCCGTAGTCCAGCGCCCAGGTCAGGAAAACCGCATGGTAGTCGGAGACGAGCCCGGTGTCGTGCATCGCCCGGGCAAAGCCCATGGCCTCGCGCGAGAGGCCGCTTTCGTCGGCGACCGAGAGGCGGTCGAGATAGACCTCGAGGCCCGGATCGTCGCGCGAGGCGGTGGTCGGGCCGAAGAGGGCGCTGACCAGCCGTTCGGCGCCGAGGCGCGTGCTGCCCGGGGCGGTGCCCTTCTCGTTCAGGGCGATGGCGATTTGGGCGATCATGTCCTTGACGACGCCGACCTGGATCGATCGCTGCTCGAGCAGGCGCCAGATTTCCGAGACCAGCACGCTCAGCACGTCGTTCAGTCCGACATGATCGGCGATATGGCCCAGGACGCGCCGTTTGAGCTCGTAGCGGGACCCGAGCGCCCGGGCGGCTTCGTCCGGCACGCCGAAGAGGTCCTTGAGGTTCAGCGCCAGCACCTGGGTCAGGAAATGCCGCGCCCCCTCCTGGTGGAGGTTGTCGTGCCGGGCCTCGCCGTCCGCCACGGCGAGAAACCGGGCGAGGCTGGCCGTCTCGAGCGCCTGGAACGCCGGGTCCTCGGACATCAGCGTGGCGCCGACGAGTTGCGGCAGCAGCACCTCGGGGCGGTCCCAGTCCGAGCCCGCGAAGAGGCCGGCGGCATCCATGCGCGGGGCCCGCTGACGCACCACGCCCAACCCGCCGGGCTGGGCGATGATGCGGCCCAGAACGTCCAGGACCGGGCCCTGGTAACGGGCCTTGGCGAAGGGCCGGGCCCTTTCCAGCCGCTCTATGGCCATGTCGAGCGTTCCGGAAAGCCGCGCCAGCGCGGCGTCGCTGTCCCCGGTCTGCCCTTCCCTGGCGAAGGCGTTCCTCGTGCTCATCAGATGTAATAGTCCAGTTCTTCCTGCCTCTTCAGAAGATCCCGCAAGTCATGGGCATTGTCACCGAAGAAATAGGCCAAGCCCCAATGCGTGCCGAAGGCTGACCGTTTGGCCACTTTCTGCTCGCGCGGGTCCGAGAGTTCGTGGAACTCGAAATAGGGGTGGTTGGCGGTCTCTTCCGGAACCTCCAGCCGGCTCACCACGCGGCGGCGGGGATAGACGCCGAAACAGCCGGCATGGCCCCTGGCATCCACTACCTCTTCGGGAAAGAAGGCGTCCAGTTCCTCCTGAGTGGTCTTTGGGTCGAAGGCCAGCACGAGGCCCTGGTAGCCGTTGAAGCCGTAGGCCCGCTCGATCAGTTCGAGCGCGTTGAAGCCCGGCGGACGATAGGCGACCTCGCCGAAGTAGAGCTTGTTGTCGCTGGTCAGGAAATATTCGGGATGGATGAAGCCGAAGTCGATGTCGAAGACCTCGATCAGCTTCTCGATCTCTTCCGTGATCCGCTCGCGGTGCGCCTCGAGTTCCGGGGTCGCGGGGACAAAGACGGAATAGCCCAGCGTCACGTATTCCGAGATGTTGAGGAACTGGATCTTGCCGTTCTTGATCCAGGCCTCTACCGCGAATTCCCAGCCGTCGAGGTGGCTTTCCAGCAGGGCGGGGAACTCCTCGTCGGGGATGTTGTCCACGTCCTCGGGCGTCCGGATCACCCGGTGCCCGGCGGTGCCGGACTTGTCGAAGGCCTTGAAGTGGATCGGATCGTTCGGATCGCCGTCGAGCTTGAGCAGGGTCTGGTTCACCCGCTTGAGGAAACGGATCACGTCGCCGCGGTCGTGTGCCTCTTCGAAGACGCCCACCCGGATGCCGCCGAGCTGCGCGCGGCGCTTCATCAGCGACTTGTCGCGGAACAGCATCGCCTGACCCAGCAGACGCGGGTTCTTGAGCAGGACGGCATTGACGGCGCCGGCCCATTCGACCGTCTCTTCGAAGATCGGGATGGCGACGTCGACGCCCATGTCGTCCAGCTGGTGCGCCAGCTCGTGCGAACGTTCGTTGAGCCGGTCGAAATCCCACGGCACGAAGGGGATGTCATTCTGCTTGCAGTAGTCCTCGGCCCAGGGCGGGGCGACGACCACGTAACGGCGGTCGAAGCGATCGACCGCATCGATGGCGTTGAGGCTCCAGCCGAGCAGGGCGACATACCCCTTTTCCGGGTTCTTTTCCGTCATTGCATTTCCTTTCTTCAGGCAGAGTCCCAGAGACGAACGGGCGTCCTGTCCGCTCGCGGACTGCGGGAAGGTCCTGTTACGGGAGATGCGACCCCGGCGAGCTGGATCTGCGTCGGTTTCAGATGAAGAGGGTAGACCGAAGGCCGATCGTTTCAACCTCGGCGGCCCGCACGGGCACCGAACCGGGGGGCGGACGGGGCCGTTGCGCTTCGTCAGAGCAGGATTTTCAGGGGGCCGTCGGCGCTGATCGTCTTGCCGCCGTCCGCGTCTTCGCAGATGTCGAGCCAGGCCTTCTCCTCGTCGATTTCGACGAAAAAGCGCCACTCGTCCTGCTCGATCAGGGCGATCGCGTCTTCCATCGACAGACGCCATTGCGATTTGCCGAAGAACGATTTCCGGATCCCGCCGATCGCGACGATCTCTGCGCCGTCAGGGGCCGTCTTGACCCATGTCACTCGCGCTGGTGCAGCCATTAAATTCACCACCTTTCAGTCGTTAACATAATGCAAAACTTCGCCAGGGGGCAAATTTTCCTGCAAGCTGCTGTCCTTACATGAAAAAATTCGCCCGTCATGCCGCGACGATCTGCTCCCGTCATCTGCAACACGAGAAAAGGTGCCCCGGAGCGCTATTCGGCCGACTAGCAAAGCACCCCTTGACCCTCCAGCTACTGGAGGCCCTACATGATCTTTCCGTACTGCCGACGAAAGAAGGGAAACCGTCATGGGCGAGGCGCGCGAGCACAAGCAGGAGACAAGCGGGATCACCCGGGATCCGGTCTGCGGCATGACGGTCGATCCCGCTGCCGGGAAACCCGTCGTCGCGTATCGTGGCCACACATACCACTTCTGCGCCGAGGGCTGTCGCCGCAGGTTCGAGGCCGACCCCGAGACCTACAGGACCGCCGAGGATCCGGTCTGCGGCATGACCGTCGAACGGGCGACGGCCGAACACATGGCCAAGCACGCCGGCGAGAGGGTCTACTTCTGCTCGGCCGGCTGTCAGGCGAAGTTCGAGCGCGATCCCCAGCACTATCTTGGGGACCGCCCCGCGCCCGAGCCGATGCCCGAGGGCACGCTCTATACCTGTCCGATGGACCCCGAGATCGTGCAGGACCACCCCGGCGACTGTCCGATCTGCGGCATGGCGCTCGAGCCGATGACTCCCTCTCCCGACAGTGGACCGCACCCGGAATACGTCGATTTCAAGCGGCGGCTCCGCATCACCGCGCCGCTGGCGGGGGCGGTGTTCCTTCTCGAGATGGGCAGCCATGTCGGCATTCCCTTCGTCGACTGGATGGGGCACACGGCCTTTGTCTGGCTGCAGTTCCTGTTGGCGACCGCCGTGGTCTGGTTCACCCGCATGTTCTTTCGGCGCGCGTGGTCTTCGGTGCGGAACCGCAGTCCCAACATGTGGACCCTGATCGGTCTCGGCACCGGGGCGGCCTATCTCTTTTCGGTCGTCGCGATGCTGGCGCCGGGGCTGCTGCCCGCGCAGATGCGGGGCGACATGGGGATGGCGCCGGTCTATTTCGAGGCGACGGCGGTGATCCTCGTGCTCGTCCTGCTGGGGCAGGTGATGGAGCTGGCCGCGCGCGAACGCACCGGCGACGCGATCCGCGCGCTGATGGGCCTCGCCCCCAAGACCGCGCGGCGCGTCACCGGCCAGACCGAGGAGGACGTCCCGCTGGACGTGCTCAGGACAGGCGACATCCTGCGGGTGCGTCCGGGCGAGAGCGTGCCGGTGGACGGCGTGGTGACCGAGGGACGGTCCTCGGTCGATGAAAGCATGATCACCGGCGAACCCGTCCCGGTCGAGAAGGTCCAGGGCGAGGCGGTCACCGGCGGCACGCTGAACAAGTCCGGATCGTTCCTGATGAAGGCCGAGAGCGTGGGCGAGGACACGACGCTCAGCCGCATCGTGCAGATGGTGGCCAGCGCCCAGAGATCGCGGGCGCCGATCCAGGCGGTGGCGGACAAGGTGGCGGGCTATTTCGTGCCCGCCGTCGTCGGGATCGCCCTGCTGGCCTTCGCGGCCTGGTGGGCGTTCGGACCGGCTCCGGCCCTGTCCTACGCCTTCGTCGCCGCTGTTTCCGTGATGATCATCGCCTGTCCCTGCGCGCTTGGCCTGGCCACGCCGATGTCGATCATGGTGGCCTCGGGGCGCGGGGCGAATGCCGGCGTCCTGATCCGCGATGCCGAGGCGCTGGAGCGGTTCGCCCGGGTGGATGCGCTGATCCTCGACAAGACCGGCACACTGACCGAGGGCAAGCCGACACTCACGGATGTCGAACCCCGCGGCATGGACGCGGCCGAGTTGCTGACGCTGGTCGCCGCGCTCGAACGCGGATCGGAACATCCCCTGGCCGAGGCGCTGGTCGCGGGCGCCGAGGATCGCGGCGCCGCGCGCGAGGACAGTTCGGATTTCGAGGCCGTGACCGGCAAGGGCGTCACGGGACGCGTCCGAGGGCGGCGCGTCGCGCTCGGCAATGCGGCGCTGATGGAGGATCTGCAGGTCGATACCGCAGGGCTCGCCGAGCGCGCGGCGGCGCTTCAGGCCGAGGGCAAGACGGCGATGTTCGTCGCGGTCGACGGAGAGGCGGCGGGCCTCGTCGCGGTGGCGGACCGGATCAAGGCGACCACGCCCGACGCGATCCGCGCGCTGCACGACCTGGGCCTGCGCATCGTCATGGCAACCGGCGACGCCGAGGCCACGGCACGGGCGGTCGCGACGGAACTCGGCATTGACGAGGTCCATGCCGGGATCAGCCCCGAAGACAAGAACGCGCTGGTGAAGTCCTTGAAAGGCGAGGGGCTCTCGGTCGCCATGGCCGGCGACGGGGTGAACGACGCGCCCGCGCTGGCCGAGGCCGATGTGGGCATCGCCATGGGCACCGGCGCCGATGTGGCGGTGGAAAGCGCGGGCATCACTCTGGTCAAGGGCGACCTGACGGGCATCGTCCGGGCCCGGAGACTGGCCGAGGCCACGATGCGCAACATCCGTCAGAACCTGTTTTTCGCCTTCGTCTACAATTCGGCCGGCGTGCCGGTGGCGGCGGGGGTTCTCTATCCGTTTCTCGGCCTGCTCCTGTCGCCGATGGTGGCGGCGGCGGCGATGAGCCTCTCTTCGGTGTCGGTCATCGGCAATGCGCTGCGGCTGCGGGCTCAGAAACTGTAATCCGCTCGCGTCGCTTGACCCCGCCGCGAGGCGCGCCTTTATCTGTCTGGTGAAAGGAGCCGCCCATGAACATCGGACGCGCCGCGAAAGAGACCGGGCTGACGGTCAAGACGATCCGCTATTACGAAGAGATCGGGCTGATCGATGCCGACCGCGCCCGCAACGGCTACCGCGATTTCGGCGACCGGCAGATCACCCGGTTGCGGATGCTCGCGCAGGCCCGGCACCTGGGCTTCGGGCTCGAGGAATGCCGGCAGCTTCTCGATCTCGACGCGGACCCCGCCCGGGCCAGTCGCGACGTGAAGGCCCTGGCGCTGCGCAACCTCGCCGCGGTGCGGGACAAGATCCGCCAGCTGCAGGTGCTGGAAAGCCAGCTGGAGACGCTCATTCACGAGTGCCACGGCGACGACGATCCCGACTGCGCGATCCTCGACAGTCTGAGCGGGCCGGTCGATCTGTCCGCCGGACGCGAAGGCTAGGCGGCGGGCCCGGGCCCCGGCCCCGGCAGGCCGCGCGTCACGAACGGGCCGGGGTGTCCCGCCCTCCGAGATCCCAGAACAGACCCGCCATCACGCCGAGGGCGTCGCGGCAGACCGGTTTCAGCACATGCTCGTTCGGAGCGTGCTGGGAACAGCCTCGGTAGGAGTGCGGGATCCAGATCGTCGGCAGGCCCAGGATGTCGGTGAAACAGTCGTTCGGCAGCGATCCGGCGAGGTTCGGCAGGACATGCAGATCGCCGGCCGTCGCGCGGATGGAGTCCCCGACGAACCGTGCCCAGGGGTGGTCGGGGTCGACTCGCGTGGCGGCGAAACGCCCCTGGTCGTGCGGCCGGATCTCGACGCGCCCGAACCCGTGAACGTCGAGGTGCCGGCGCAGGGCCGGCACGATCCCGTCCGGATCGGTGCCGACCACGAAACGCAACTGGCAGGTGGCCCGCGCCCAGCCCGAGATCGCGTTCACCGGCGCGTCGGGCACGCCCGAGACCATGGCGAGCACGGCGAAACTGTTCCAGCCGAAGACACGTTCCGCCGGGGTCAGGCTCTCTTCTCCCCAGTCGGGATCGACCTGCGGCCCGTCGCCACCCGCGACCGGCAGGCGGCGCAAGGCCTCGCGTACGCTGTCCGTCAGGCTGTCGGGGCGCCAGTCCGGCACGCGGATCTGGCCGCGCGCATCGGTTATGCTGGCCAGCGCATGGGCGAGGATCATCGCCGGATCGGCCAGCAGGCCGCCCCAGTTGCCCGAGTGATGCGCGCCCTCATGGGTCTCGACCACCAGATCGAAGGTCGCGCCGCCGCGCGATCCCATGAAGATCGTCGGAACCTCGGGCTGCAGGCGCGGCCCGTCCGAGGCGATCAGCACATCCGCCGTCAGCCGGTCCCTGTACTGCCGGAAGACCTCGGCCAGCCCGACCGATCCGACCTCTTCGCTCGTCTCGATCACCACGCGGACGTTGAACCCGAGATGCCCGCGCGTGGCCAGAACGGCTTCGAGCGCGGCGATGTTGATCAGGTGCTGCGACTTGTTGTCGGCAGTGCCGCGCCCGTAGAGCCTTTCGCCCTCCTCGACGATCTCCCAGGGCTCCAGACCGTCGCGCCACATGCCCTCTTGGCCCAGCACGGTGTCGCCGTGGCCATAGGTCAAAAGGGTGGGCAGGTCCTCGCCCTCGTGCCGTTCGCCGAGCAGAAGGGGGCCGCCGGCGGAACCGGGGTTGTCGATGATCTCGCAGTCGAAGCCCATGGCCGAGAGCCTTGGCAGCATGGCCTCCTGCAGGTAGCGCAGGGATTCCGCCCGAGCCTCGGGGGCGGTGTTCTGGCTTTCGCTGCGATAGGTGACGAGTGCGGCAAGCTCCTTGCGGAACGTGCCCGCGTCGAAATAGCCGGTCGCGCGGGAGATGGCGGCGTCGCGGGTCATGATCCGTTCCCTTTCCGGGCGTTACGCGGCATCCGGGTCCAGCAGGTCCATCCGGGGCATCAGGTCCAGCAGGTGCCTGGAATATTCATGCTCGGGCGCCGCGAACAGCCGGTCGGTCGGGGCGACTTCGCAGATCGCTCCGTTGCGCATCACCGCGATCCGGTCGGCCATCTGGCGGATCACCGGCAGGTCGTGGGTGATGAAGAGCATCGTCAGGCCCAGTTCCTCCTGCAGGTCCTTGAGCAGGTTGAGGATCGTGGCCTGTACCGAAACGTCCAGCGCCGAGGTCGGTTCGTCGCAGATCAGGATCTCGGGGCGCGAGGCCAGCGCGCGGGCGATGGAAATCCGCTGCCGCTGACCGCCCGAGAACTCGTGCGGATAGCGGGTCGCGGCAGCTGCCCCCAGCCCGACATGCTCGAGAAGGTCGCCGACGATGCGCCGGGTCTCGGCCTCGCTCTCGGTCGTGCGGTAAAAGCGGATCGGCTCGGCCACGATGTCGCGCACCCGCATCCGCGCGTTGAGCGAGGAATAGGGGTCCTGAAAGATCATCTGAACCAGCCGCCGGGCCTTGCGGGCCCCGGCGCTGCGGGGCTGGCTGACCACGTCCGTCCCCTCGATCCGGATCAGGCCGGAATCGGGGTTGTAGAGCCCCGCGATCAGCCGGGCGACGGTGGACTTGCCCGAGCCGGACTCCCCCACAAGCCCCAGCACCTCGCCGCGCTGCACGGTCAGCGAGACGTTGTCCACCGCCCGCACGACCTTGCGGTTCTTCTTGCGGATGGCGCGTTGCAGGACGAACTCGAGGTTCAGGTCCTTCAACTCGATCACGTCCCGGATGTTCGGATCGCCCCGCCGTCCCTTGCCCAGCCAGTGGCTGCGGACGTCGATCTTGGCGCCCGAGGCGCCGCTGCCTTCGATGTAGTCGACCGAGGTGAAACGCTCGAGCCGACGGTCCGCGCGGGGCACGGCGGCGATGAGCGACTTGGTGTAGGTGTGTCGCGGTGCGCCCAGCACCTGCGCGACCTTTCCGGTCTCGACCACCTCGCCCCGGAACATGACGGCGACACGATCGGCGATGTTGGCGATCACGCCGATATCGTGGGTCACGATGATGACGCCGAGCGCGCGTTCCCGGCAGAGCCGTTTCAGAAGATCGAGAATCTGCGCCTGGATCGACACGTCGAGCGCAGTGGTCGGTTCGTCGGCGATCACCAGATCCGGGTCTCCGGCCAGGGCCAGGGCGATCACCACCCGCTGCCGCATCCCGCCCGAGAACTGGTGCGGGTAGGCGTTCAGCCGAGCGCGCGCCTCGGTGATGCCGACGGCCTCGAGCAGTTCGACGGCATGGGCCGTCGCAGCTTGGCCGCGATGCGTCGTGGCCTTCTGGATCGTCTCGACCAGCTGCTGTCCGATGGTCAGCAGCGGATTGAGCGAGGTCTGCGGGTCCTGGAAGATCATGCCGATCCGGGCGCCGCGCACCTTGCGCATCCGGTCCTCGTCGTAGGTCCGCAGGTCCTCGCCCTGGAACACGATCTCTCCGCTTGCGACGCGGCCGGGACGCTCCAGCAGGTTGATGATGGCGTTGCCGATGGTCGACTTGCCCGCGCCGCTTTCGCCCACGAGGCCCAGCACCTCGCCGGGGGCCACGGTCAGGGACACGCCGCGCGCGGCCTTGACCACGCCGTGACGGGTGGGGAACTCGACATCGAGGTCGTTGATCCTGAGAAGCTCTGTCATCGCAGTTTCGGGTTCAGGGCGTCGCGCATCCAGTCGCCCAGCAGGTTGACGGAGAAGACGAGCACGACCAGCGCGATGGCCGGGAAGAAGGTGATCCACCAGAGGCCGGAGAACAGGAAATCGTTGCCGACCCGGATGAGGGTGCCGAGCGATGGCGTCGTCGGCGGGATGCCCTGTCCGAGGAACGACAGCGTCGCCTCGGCGATGATGGCCAGCGCAAGGCCGATGGTGGCGATGACCAGCACGGGGCGCAGCGTGTTGGGAAAGATGTGTCGCAGCATGATCAGCCAGCCGGGCAGGCCGATCACCCGGGCCGCCTGGACATATTCCTTGTTCGCCTCGACCAGCGTGGCGCCGCGCGCGACGCGGGCGAATTGCGGCCAGTCGGTCAGGCCGATGGCGACGATCACCACGTAGATGGCAAAGTCGTCGCGTAGCTCCAGCGGGATGAGCGCCCGGCCGATGCCGTTGATCAGGATGGCCAGCAGGATGCCGGGAATCGTCAGCTGGACATCCGCGATGCGCATCACGATGGCGTCCGTGGCGCCGCCGACATAGCCGGAGATCACGCCGAGGCTGACCCCCAGCACCATCCCGAGGCAGACGGCGGCGAGGCCCACCATGATCGACAGCCGCCCCCCGTAGAGGATCGTCGAAAGCATGTCGCGGCCCTGGTTGTCGGTGCCCAGCAGGTACCTGTCCTGTCCGCCCTCGACCCAGGCCGGCGGCAGCTTGCCGTCCCAGAGCGAGATCTGGCCGGGATCGAACGGGTCGAAGGGCGCGATCAGCGGCGCGGCGAAGGTCGCGAGGATGCAGATCACCGTGATCGCGGCGGCGATGATGGCGCCGGGCGAGTGGATGAAGGACCAGTAGATGTCGTTGTCCTTCAGCCTTTCCCACCGTGTCGGCGGGCGGTCTGGCATATCGGTCATGTCATCCTCCCAGCCGGATGCGCGGATCGACGACGAAATAGAGGATGTCGACGATCAGGTTGATGAAGACGAAGAGCAGGGCGACGAAGACGAGATAGGCCGCCATGATCGGCACATCGACGAAATTCACCGCCTGGATGAACATCAGCCCCGTGCCGGGCCACTGGAACACCGTCTCGGTGATCACGGAAAAGGCGATGAGCGCGCCGATGTTCAGCCCGATGACGGTGATCACCGGAACGAGCGTGTTGCGCAGCGCGTGCACGAAATGGATCGAGCGGTCCGAGAGGCCCCTGGCGCGGGCGAACTTGATATAGTCGGTGCGCATCACCTCGAGCATCTCGGCCCGGACGAGGCGCAGGATCAGGGTCATCTGGAACAGCGACAGGGTGATCGCGGGCAGCAGGATCGACCGCCACCCGTCCACCGTCAGCAGCGAGGTGGTCCACCAGCCGAGGTCCACCGTGCCGCCGCGCCCGGACGAGGGCAGCCATCGCAGGATCACCGCGAAAAGGTAGATGAGAGAGATGCCGATGATGAAGGTCGGCAGGCTGACCCCGACGAGCGAGATGGACAGGACCGCCCGGGATATCCAGCTGTTGCGCTTGATGCCGGTATAGACGCCCAGGCCGATGCCGAAGACCAGCGCGATGATGGCCGACACGAAGACGAGCTCGATCGTCGCGGGCAGCCGCTCCATGATCAGGTCGTCCACGGGCCGGCGGATGCGGTAGGAGAGGCCGAAATCGCCCTGCAGCGCATTGCCGACAAAGCGCGCGTACTGGGTCAGGATCGGGTCGTTCAGCCCCAGCTTTTCGCGGATCTCGACACGCTGTTCGCGGGTCGCGTCCTGGCCGACCATGTTGTTGACCGGGTCGCCGACGAAGTTGAACAGCGAAAAGCTGATGGCCGAGACGACGGCCATGACGAGAAACGACTGGGCCAGTCGCTTGAGAATGAAGAGAAGCATGCAGTCGTCCGCGCCGCAGGAGGCCGGGCGCCGCAGGGGCGCCCGGCAGTGTCCTTACTTCTTGACGACGTAGCGGGGACGCAGGGCGTCGTCCGCGGCGATCGGGATATCGAAATCCTCGGACATCGCCCATGCGATCACCTGGTGGTGAAGCGGCAGGTAGGGCATTTCCTCGCGCACGATCTGCCATGCCTCGTCGATCAGCGCCGCGCGCTTTTCGAGATCGGTCTCGGTGGTGATCAGCTGCGTGATCTCGTTCACGCGCTCGTTGTCATAGCCGGTCGCGTTCCACGAGCCGTCCTTCGCCAGCAGGTAGGAGAAGACGTAGTGGCTGTCGAGCGTCGGCACGCCCCATCCGAGCATGTAGAAATCCGAGGTCCGGTTCTGGATCTTGGGGAAGTGCTGCGCCTTGGGGATCGCGTCCAGTTGCACGTCCACCCCGATCCGGGCCAGCATCGACACGGCCGCCTGGCAGATGGCCTCGTCGTTGATGTAGCGGTCGTTCGGACAGTCGAGCTGCACCGAGAAGCCGTCGGCATAGCCTGCTTCCTCCATCAGCGACTTGGCCCGTTCGACATCGTATCCGTAGGGCTCGTCCAGCTCGGGCGTGTTGCCCATGACACCCGGCGGGGTGATCATGGCCGTCGGGAAGGACAGGCCCTCCATCGCGACGCGCTTGATCGCCTCGCGGTCGATGGCGAGGTTGAAGGCTTCGCGCACCTTCTGATCCTTGAAGGGGTTTTCCTCGAGGTTCGAGGACCGGAGCGTGTCGATGCCCTGATCCATGCCGAAGAAGATCGACCGGATCTGCGCGACCGTTTCCACCTTCAGCCCGTCGGCGGCCCTGAGGCGCTCGAGGTCCTGAAGCGGCGGGTCGAGAACAAAGTCCACCTCACCCGACAGCAGCGCGGCGACGCGGGTCGCGGCGTTCGAGATCGGGCGATATTCGATGCGGTCCAGGTTGCCCGGGAACTCGTCCTTGCCCCACCAGTCCGGGTTGGCGACCAGAACGGTCAGCTCTTCCGGGGCGCGGCTTTCGACCATGAAGGGGCCGGTGCCGTTGGCGTTGCGCACGGCATAGGTTTCTTCGTCGGCGGCATAGTTCTGCGGCGTGACGATGTCGTTGGCTTCGGCCCAGCCCTTGTCCACCATCATGATCGAGGTCAGCTGGTTGGCGAGGATCGGGTTCGGCCCGTCGGTCACCAGCTTGACGGTGTGATCGTCGATCACCTCGACCGAGGCGACGTTCTTGGCCTGCTCCTTGAAGTCCGAGCTTTCGGCCATCGCGCGTTCGAAGGAAAAGACCACGTCCTCGGCGGTGAAATCCGCACCGTCGTGGAACTTGACGCCCTCGCGCAGCTTGAAGGTCCAGCCGTCCGGCCCCGGCTCCCAGCTTTCGGCCAGTTCGGGCACCAGTTCAAGCGACGGATTCCGGCTGACCAGCGACTCGTAGATCGTGCCGTTCATCGCGTTGGTCGGCCCTTCGTTCTGCGACATCGGGTCCAGCGTGAGCGCGTCACCCTGGCTGGTCCATCGCAGGACGTTCTGGGCGTCCGCCGCGATCGGGGCGGTCAGGCCCAGGATCGACACGGACAGAGCCGTTGCCATTCTTCCTTTGAAGTTCATTGAAGTCTCCCTGTCGTTGTTTGTGCGCGTCGAGGCGCGGTAACGATCGTTAGCATGTCCAAGTCTGGTGTCTTGCCCGGTTCATGTCACCGCAAAGCAGGCCCGAAGGCGTGCCAGGGTGCCACCGACTTGGGCACGTGACCAAAAAGACAGCAATTCCGGTATATCCCATTCGGGGCATTTGTCCAACGATGCCCTGTCGCAATGGCATGTTGACGTAGGGAAATCTTCCTGCCGATGCCGTCCCCGGGGCATGCGCCGCGGCCCTGCCGCGCGGTCGGGCCCGCTACTCGCCGGCGTAGCCCGGGGCGGCGGCCAGTTCGCGGGCCAGCCGCTTCTGTTCCTCGACCTTGGGCGTCGAGAAGCGGGCGAGCAGCAGATAGGCCACCGGCGTGAGATACAGCGTCGAGATGGTGGCGAGGCCGAGGCCGCCCACGATCACCCAGCCGAGCGCCTCGCGCGCCTCGGCGCCGGCTCCGGATGACAGGATCAGGGGCACGCCGCCCAGCACGGTCGAAGTCATCGTCATCATCACCGGGCGCAGGCGGATCGACGAGGCCTCGAAGATCGCGTCGCGTAGGGCATAGCCGCGATCCCTGAGCTGGTTGGCGAACTCGACGATGAGAATCCCGTTCTTGGCCATGATTCCGATGAGCATGACCAGCCCGATCTGCGAATAGACGTTGAGCGACATGCCGGTCAGCACCATCGCGATCACCGCGCAGGCGAGGCCGAGCGGCACGGTGCACATCACCACGATCGCCGAGATGAAGCTTTCGAACTGGGCCGAGAGCACGAGGAAGACCACGAGTATCGCGAAGCCGAAGGTCATCAGCATCCCCGAGGACGTCTGGTCGAGGGTCGCCGCCTCGGCCAGGGGCACGATGCGATTCTCCTCTGCCAGCAGCTCCTGACCCAGCCGTTCGACCTCGGCCATGGCCGCGCCGAGCGACATCTCGGGGGTCAGCCCGGCCGAGATCTCGACCGACCGGTTCTGCCCTTCGCGGTTCAGTTCGGGCGCGACCGCGCGTTCGGACAGGCTGACGAAGGTCGACATGGGGATCATCTGCCCGTCGCCGGCGCGGACGAAGACGTTCTCGAGGTCCGAGGGGTCGTTCACGGGGTGCGACGAGGACAGCATCTGGATGTCGAACGAGGTGTCGTCGATGAAAAGCTCTCCGACCGAGCGGCCGTCGAGCACGGCGCGCAGCGCCTCGCCCAGGCCGGTGATGTCGACCCCGAGATCCGAGGCGCGGCGGCGGTCGATCTCGATGAAGAGCTGCGGCATCGTCGTCTCGAACTCCAGCCTGACCTGGCCGAAGGCGGGGTTTTCGGACATCCGCGCGACAAGCCGCTCCGCCACTTCGGCCAGCTGGTCGAAATTGTTGCCCGTGATGGCGAAGGACAGGCCCCGGCCCGCCCCCCGGATACCGAGCGAGTTGGGCTGGATCACGAAGGCGCGCAGGCCGACGACATTGCGCTGCGCGGCGTTGATATCGGCCGCGATCTCGTCCTGGCTGCGGCTGCGCTCCTCCCAGGGGGAAAGGGTCATCACCATGAATCCGCGGTAGTTGCGGTTGCCGAAGCCGGCGATCGAGAAGACGCTGGTCACCTCGCCACTATCCCGCAGCGGCTGGATGGCCTCTTCGATCTCGGCCATCTTGCCGGTGGTGTAATTCAGCGCCACGCCCTGCGGCGCGGTGATCGACAGCAGAACCACCGCCCGGTCCTCGCGCGGGGTGAGCTCGTTCCGGATGCTGCCCGACATCATGTAGGCGGTCGCGGCGAAAAGCCCGGCGATCACCAGGATGACGAGCGGCCCGGACAGCGCCCAGTGCAGCGTCCGGCGGTAGAACCCGGCCAGCCGGTTGCCCAGCCAGATCATCGGGCCGCGCTGGTCCTCCTTCATGGGTCGGGTGAGAAGCCGGCTGGCCAGGACCGGGCAGAGGGTGAGCGCCACGACCGACGACAGCATGACCGCGATGGCGAGGGTGAAGCCGAATTCGCGGAAGAGGCCCCCGACCTGTCCCGGCAGGAAGGAGAGGGGGATGAACACCGCCGCCAGGGTGGCGGTGGTGGTGACCACGGCGAAGAACACCTCCTGCGTGCCGATCACGGCGGCGGCGCGCGGGCCGGTGCCCATGCCGCGGTGCCGGACGATGTTCTCGAGCACGACGATGGCGTCGTCGACGACCATGCCGGTGGCCAGGACCAGGGCCAGAAGCGTCAGGATGTTGACCGAAAATCCGACGAGGTAGAGGGCGGCGATGGTGCCGATCAGCGCGACGGGCATGGTCAGCGCCGGGATCAGCGTGGCGCGGATGTCCCGCAGGAAGAGAAAGATGATCGCGATGACGATGGCCACGGCGAGGCCGAGGGTTTTCAGCACCTCGGTGATCGAGCCGTTGATGAAGGTCGCGTCGTCGGAGGTGACGAAGATCGACACGTCCTCGGGCAGGCTCTGCGAGAGATCCTCGACCACCCGCCGCACATTGGCCGAGATCTCGAGCGTGTTCGAGGTGGCCTGCCGGATGACCCCGATGCCGATTCCGGTCTGGCCGTTGGCGCGCAGCACGGTCTCGTTCGGCGCGGGCCCGAGCGAAACGCGGGCCACGTCGCCCAGCAGCACGTTCTCGGCGACCTCCAGATCCTCGAAGGCCTCGGCGGTCGAGATCAGGGCGGTGGTGCGGACGTTGATCGTCTGCCGTTCGCCCGACAGGTCGCCCGCCGGCACGTCGAAGGCCACGGTGCCGAGCGCGCTGCGCAGGTTGGCCAGGGTCAGCCCCCGCGCCGCCAGCTTGCGCTGGTCGATGTCCACGCGGAAGATCGGCTCGCGGTCGCCATAGACCTGGAGGTCGGCGACGCCGGCCACGGATATGAGTCGGTCCTCGACCCGGTTCGCGACCAGTTCGGTCAGTTCCTGCGGCGAACGCGTGCGCGAGGTGACGGCGACGCGGACCACGGGCTGGGCGTTGGCGTCGGCCTTGACGATGCGCGGGTCCTCGGCCCCTTCGGGCAGCTGATTGCCGATCCGGGCCATCGCGTCGCGGGTGTCGGTGGCGGCCACGTCGAGATCGACATCGTCGCCGAACTCCAGCGTCACACGGCTGCGGCCATAGCGCGAGTTGGACGAGATCGTGCGGATGCCCGAGACACGGCCTACGGCGCCCTCGACCCGGGCCGTGATCTCCTGGTCGACGGTCTCGGGGGAGGCGCCGGGAAAATCGGTGGTGACGGTGACAACGGGGCGGTCGACGTCCGGCAGTTCACGGATCTCGACCCCGGCCAGCCCGGCCAGTCCGGCGATCACGATCAGGGCCGACAGGACGAAGGCGAGGATCGGCCGCCGCACGAAGAGGCCCGTGCCGCCCCCGGACTCGATGGCCGGAGGGGTGCCGTCTGCCTCGGGTCGCGTGCTCTCGTCGGTCATCGCCCGTGCTCCGGTCAGGACTTGCGGGTGGTCGCGGCGTCGGGCGCAGCGTCGGGCGCGTTCGCGGCGGCGTCGCGGTCGATCGAGACCTCGGCCCCGGGGCGAAGGGTCTGGACGCCCTCGATCACCACCGGTTCCCCGGGCTCGAGCGCGCCTTCGACCAGAACGGTGCGCTGGTTGCGCTGCCGGATCTCGATCGGGACGCGGGTGGCCTTGCCGTCGCGGACGGTCCAGACGAAGGCCCCGTCGCTCGACCATTGCACGGCGAGCGGGTCGACGGTCGGAAAGGGGTCGCCTTCGAAACTCATCGTGACCGACAGCGACATGCCGTCCCGCAGGCGGTCGCCCTCGTTGGCGAGCTGGCCGAGAACCCGGACGGTCCGGCTGTTGCGGTCCACCATGTTGTCGATGGCCACGACCTCGCCGGCGATCTCGACGCCGTTCAGGGCGAGGGGCTGGGCGGTGATCTTCATGCCGGGTTCCAGCTTGGTCAGCACGCGTTCGGGAACGCGGAAATCGATCTGGATCTCGCTCCGGTCCGAGATCACGGCCAGTTCCTCGCTTGCCGTGACGCGGTCTCCGACCTCGTATTCCAGCAATCCCATCCAGCCGCTGATCGGCGCGATCACCTGCCGCTGGGCCAGGTCGAATTCGGCCTGGCGCACGCCCAGTTCGGCGGTGCGCAGCGCCAGTTCGGCCTCGCGCAGGGCGACGGCGGTGGCCGAGCCCGCCTGCCTGAGCCGGTCCAGACGGTCGGCATCCTCGCGCGCGTCGTCCAGAACCAGACGTGCGCGGTCCAGCGCGATCCGCTCGGCCTCGTCGTCGAGGTGGAAGAGGATGGTGCCTTCTTCGACCATCTCGCCGGCGCCGAAGCCGATTTCGGTGATCCGGCCGCTGGTCTCGGCCCGCACGCTGACCGAGCGCAGGGCCCGCCCGTCGCCGATCGCGGTGATCCGGTCGTTGAGCGCGCCGGTGCCCACGGGGGCGGTGACGACCCTGGAGGCGCCTCCGCCGCCGAACCGGCGTGCGCCCGCGCCGCTTTCCGCGGCTTCGGCCGGAGGCAGGCCCAGCAGGTCGGCGAGGCCCGTCCGTTCAAGCATCGGCCTGGCCGAGGGCACCTGGGTGGCCCAGACGAGGATGAAGACGCCGAGCACGATCGCCGCCAGCATGATCTGGCTCAGGGCCGATTTGATCCAGTCGAGCCACATGGGCCGTCACCTTTCTCGCGCGGGGCGCTGCATTCCGGTGCGGCGCAGGGGCGGCCGCTGCAGCAGACATACCAGCCAAACGCCCGCTGCCGCCAGAGGATCGCGACTTGCCCCGGTCCTCCGGCCGCGACCGGCGCGTTTCCGGGCATCCTACGCGCAGAACGCGGGCATGTCGCGTCATATTCAGGTGAACGGGCCGGGCCTTCGCGCGGTCACACGGCGCCGCTCGCGGCCCGCAGGAGGGGCTGGGCATTGTCCGCGGGCAGGGGTGTCCGGCCGAGGATGTGATCGGCGGCCTTTTCGCCGACCATGATCGACGGCGCGTTGAGATTGCCGTTGGTGATCCGCGGAAAGACCGAACTGTCGGCAAGGCGCAGGCGGTCGACCCCGATCACGCGCGTCTCGGGGTCCACGACCGCGCCGGGGTCGTCCGCGCGGCCCATGCGCGCCGTGCCGCAGGGATGATAGGCGCTTTCGACATGGTCGCGGATGAAGTCGTTCAGCGCCTCGTCGGACTGTGCGGCCGCACCCGGCTGGATCTCGTGCTTGTAGTACGGTGCAAAGGCGGGCTGCGCGAAGATCCTGCGGGTCAGGCGGATGCAGGTCCGGAAGTCGGCCCAGTCCTTTTCGTGGCTCATGTAGTTGAAGCGGATCACCGGCGCGTCGTCGGGGTCGCGCGACCGCAGCGTGACCGTCCCGCGCGAGGGGCTGCGCATCGGGCCGACATGAGCCTGGAAACCGTGCCCCTCGGCCGCGGCCTGCCCGTCGTAGCGGACGGCGATCGGCAGGAAATGGTACTGGATGTCGGGATAGGCGGCCTCGGGGCCGGACCGCAGGAAGGCGGCGCTCTCGAACTGGTTCGAGGCCCCCGGTCCGCTGCGGGTCAGCAGCCAGCGCGCGCCGACATAGGCCTTGCCGAGCAGGGTCCAGTACCTGAAGAGGCTCACGGGCCGGGACGCCGCCGCCTGAATGTACAGCTCCAGGTGATCCTGAAGGTTCCGGCCCACGCCGGGGCGATCCGCCACCACCGGGATCCCGTGCTCGGCCAGGTGCGCGGCCGGGCCGATCCCCGACAGCATCAGAAGCTTGGGCGAATTGAGCGAGGAGGCGGCGAGGATCACCTCGGCCCCGGCCCCGATCACCTCGGTCCGGCCGTTGCGCGAGACCTCGACACCGGTGGCCCGGCCGTCCTCGATCACCACACGGCGGGCGAGGGCCCGGACCAGGGTGCAGTTCTCGCGCTTCAGCGCCGGTTTCAGATAGGCGCTGGCGGCCGACCATCTCTGGCCTTTCCAGACGGTCATGTCGAAGGGGCCGAACCCTTCCTGCTGGCGGCCGTTGTAGTCGTCGGTCACCGGATACCCGGCCTGCCGCCCGGCCTCGACGAAGGCGCGGGTCAGGGGGTTGTCGCGGCGCCCGCGCGTCACGTGCAGCGGGCCGTCGGTCCCGCGCCACGCGGGGTCGCCGCCATGGCCGCCGTCGTGCCAGTGCTCGAGCCGCTTGAAATAGGGCAGCACATCGGCAAAGCCCCAGCCGGTGGCGCCCTGGTCGCGCCAGTGGTCGAAGTCGCAGGGATGACCGCGGACATAGATCATCCCGTTGATCGACGAGGAGCCGCCGATCACCTTGCCCCGCGGGGTGGCCAGCCGCCGCCCGCCGAGATGCGGCTCGGGTTCGGACCGGTAGCCCCAGTCGTAGCGCTTCATGCCCATCGGATAGGAGAGGGCGCCCGGCATCTGGATGAACGGCCCCGCATCCGTCCCGCCGTGCTCGATGACGACGACGCTCCTGCCCGCCTCGGCCAGTCGGTAGGCTATCGCGCATCCCGCGCTTCCGGCGCCCACGATGACATAGTCGGCCTGCATCAGAAGGGCGCCTCCACGTCGCCCATGCGCACGTAGACGGATTTGAGCTGGCTGTAGTGTTCGACCGCCGCCTGCGCGTTCTCGCGCCCCACGCCCGACGCCTTGACCCCGCCGAAGGGCGCCTCGACCGGCGCGTCGTTGTAGGAGTTGATGAAACAGGTCCCGGCCCGCAGCTTCCCGGTCACCCGGTGTGCGCGTGCGAGGTCGCGGGTGAAGACCCCGGCCGAGAGGCCGTATTCCGTGGCATTGGCGCGGGCGATCACCTCGTCCTCGTCGTCGAAGTCCAGCACCGACATGACGGGGCCGAAGATCTCCTCGCGCGCGATGGTCATCGCGTCGGTCACGTCGGCGAAGACCGTGGGTTCGAGGTAGAACCCCTCGCGGTCCACGCGCCTGCCGCCGGTGACCAGCCGCGCGCCTTCGGTCCGGCCCTTGTCGATATAGCCCAGCACGATGTTCATCTGCGCCTCGCTCACCATCGGGCCGAAGGAGGTCGCCTCGTCCAGGGGGTCGCCGATCACCGCCGTCGTCAGCCGGGCAGTCAGCCGGTCGAGGAACCGCTCCATGATGGCGCCGTGCACGAAGACCCGCGTGCCGTTCGAACAGATCTGGCCCGAGGAGTAGAAGTTCCCCAGGATCGCCCCGCCGACCGCGTTCTCGATATCGGCGTCGTCGAAGACGATCATCGGGGACTTGCCGCCCAGTTCCATCGTCACGTGCTTCATGTCCGCGGCCGCGGCGGCATAGACCTTGCGCCCCGTGGGGGCCGAGCCGGTCAGCGACACCTTGGCGACGCGCGGATCGGTGACCAGCCGCGCCCCGGTCTCGCCCAGGCCCTGCACCACGTTGAACACACCCGGAGGCGCGCCGGCCTCGGTCAGGATCTCGGCCACCTTCAGCGCGCAGAGCGGCGTGGTCTCGGACGGTTTGAAGACCATGGTGTTGCCGCAGGCCAGCGCGGGCGCGGCCTTCCAGCAGGCGATCTGCGTGGGATAATTCCAGGCCCCGATCCCGACGCAGACGCCAAGCGCCTCGCGGATCGTGTAGACCCAGTCCCGACCGAGGGGGATGTGCTCTCCGGTCAGGGTTCCGGCCAGTCCGCCGAAATATTCCAGCGCGTCGGCCCCGCTGGTGGCGTCGGCCACGAGCGTTTCCTGCAGGGGCTTGCCGGTGTCGCGCGTCTCCAGCACCGAAAGCTCGTGGTTCCGCGCGCGCATGATCTGTGCGGCGCGGGTGAGGATGCGACCGCGCTCGCGCGGGCTGAGGGCGGCCCAGTCCGGCTGCGCCGCCTCGGCCGCGGCCAGCGCCTGGTCCACGACAGACGCCGTTGCGGCATGGACGGTCGCGATCCGGTCCCCGGTGGCCGGGTAGATCACCGGAATCGCGGCGCCGGCCGTGTCCTCCACGTAGCGGCCGCCGATATGGTGGCTGGCCTCGGGCTGCGTGTCGTAGGTCATCGCCGGCTCCTTCATTCGCCGCGCGGAAAGCGCTGCTTTTCCTCGACCACGTTCAGGTCCATGTGGTTGCGCATGAACCGCTCGCTCGCTTTCTGCAGCGGCTGGTAGTCCCACGGGTAGTAGGCCCCGTTGCGCAGCGCCTCGTAGACGATCCAGCGCCTGGCCTGCGACCGCCGCACTTCGTCGTCGAACCGGTCGAGATCCCATCGGTCTTCCGCCTCGGCGCGGAACTCCGCCAGCGTGTCGGCATGGGCCGGGTCGTCGGCGAGGTTGGTCATCTCGTGCGGGTCGGCCTCGAGATCGAACAACTGGTCGGGGTCCAGCTTGCAGCGATTGTATTTCCACCGTCCCCTGCGCAGCGAGACGAGCGGCGCGTAGGAGGCCTCGGCCGCGTATTCCATCCGCACCGGCGTCTCGCGCGGCGTGCCGTTCGCGATCGGCACCAGCGTCTCGCCGAAGGACCATTGCGCGACCTCGGCCATCGATATGCCGGCCAGGTCGCAGAGCGTCGGGCAGGCGTCGATGTTCGACACCGGGTCCGTGACCAGCCCCGGGGCGATGCCGGGGGCCGAGATCATCATCGGCACCCGCGACGAGCCTTCGTAGAAGCTCATCTTGAACCACAGCCCGCGTTCGCCCAGCATGTCGCCGTGATCCGAGACGAAGAGGATCACCGCCTCCTGCCGCGTGCGGTCCAGCACGTCGAGGATTTCTCCGATCTTGTCGTCGAGATAGCTGATGTTGGCGAAATAGGCGCGGCGGGACCGGCGGATATCCTCGTCCGTTATGTCGAAGCTGCGCCAGTCGTTGGCGTCGAAGATCCGCTTGGAGTGGTTGTCCTGCTCCTCGTAGGGGATCTTGCCCACCTCGGGCTCGAGATGCTCGCAGTCCTCGTAGAGATCCCAGTATTTCTTCCGCGCCACATAGGGGTCGTGCGGATGGGTGAAGCTGACGGTCAGGCACCAGGGTCGCGCATCGTGCCCCCGCGCCAGGTCATAGAGCTTGCGGGTCGCGTTGTAGGCGACCTCGTCATCATACTCCATCTGGTTCGAGATCTCGGCGACCCCCGCCCCGGTGACCGAGCCCATGTTGTGATACCACCAGTCGATCCGCTCGCCCGGCTTGCGGTAGTCCGGGGTCCAGCCGAAATCGGCGGGATAGATGTCGGTCGTCAGCCGTTCCTCGAAGCCATGGAGCTGATCGGGGCCGACGAAATGCATCTTGCCGGAGAGGCAGGTCTGATACCCGGTGCGGCGCAGGTGGTGGGCGTAGGTCGGCAGGTCCGAGGGAAACTCGGCGGCATTGTCGTAGACCCCGGTGACCGAGGGCAACTGCCCCGACATGAACGACGCCCGCCCCGGCGCACAGAGCGGCGAGGCGGTATAGCAGTTGCGGAACCGCGCGGATTTCGCCGCCAGCCGCTTGAGATTGGGCGCGTGCAGCCAGTCGGCCGGGCCGTCGGGAAACAGCGTTCCGTTCAACTGGTCGACCATCAGGATGAGGATGTTGGGTTGTGTCATGACAGCGCCTTGAGTTCGTAGTCCAGTGCCGCGAGGACATGGTCGGCGGCATGTTCGCCGGTGGTGTCCCCGGGGTTCACGGCGAAGCGCAGATAGATGCCGTCGATCAGCCCGCCCAGCCGTTCGGCGATGTCCGGCGCATGGTCCCCCGCCAGAGGGCGCAGATCATGCGCCAGGTTGGACTTGAGCCGCCGGTGATAGATCGACAGAAGCCGCCGCGCTTCCGTCGACCGCTGCGCCATCACGTAGAAGTTCAGCCACGAGGCGATGACCTCTGACCGGAAGTTCGTCGCGCTGAAGCTCGCGCGGATCACGCCTTCAAGGCGGCCCCGGCGGGACGTGGCGCCGGCCAGGGCGCCGCGCACCTCGGCGCCGTAGATCGTCAGCACATAGCGCATGGCGGCCAGGAACAGGTGGTCCTTGTCGCCGAAATAGTGGAACGCCAGCGCCGCCGACACGCCCGCCCGCTTGGCGATCTGCCCGACCGTCACGTTCAGCGAGCCGCTGGTTCCGATCTCGTGGATGGCAGCCTCGACAAGCTGCAGTTTTCTGGCGGGCAGGGGAGGCATGGTGACCGGTACTCCGAAACAGGGGGTCTGCCCGCTTGGTAGCCGGGGACTGATTGACCAGTCAATCAGAAAGCGGTTCCGCGGCACTCGCGGCGCCGTGTGCCCCTTTCAGCACCTGCGACGGCTCGCCCGTGGCGCGGCGCGGCGACGGCCCCGGGGCACCTCGTGCGTGGCCCGGGCTGTCGCCGGATCTCACCGCGAACGCCCCCGACCCGAAGGGGGGCGCGCAATGGCCCGTTCCGTGGCGCAGCGGGCTGGCTGTTGCGCCGCTTCCGGGGGCGCCGCACGGTCGGTTTACCACTCGGAAAGGGCGCGCCGTTATCAATGCCTAATCTTCGTGCAGCAGGTAAGGGCTTCCCATGCAAGTACAATTCCGCCGTTGCGACGGGGTGCGCGCCCCCGGACTTGACAGGCTGTCGCCGAGGCGCACCATCGGCTTCAGACCGGTCGGCGCGGGGCGGAACCCGCGCCAAACGGCACCCCGGCAGGGATCGGGACAATGTTGAGCAGTGCGGGAGGCACGCGCGCGGACCCCCGGGGGGCCGGTGGCGCACCAGGTTCCCGCACGAGTGATCGAACGCTTTGCCAGGGAGGGCAAAATGACTTCATTTCACAGGATCCGGGGGCTGCGCGGCTCCTTTCTGATCGCCAGTGCCATGACCGTCGGGCTGGCCGCGATGGCCGAGGCGCAGTCCCTCCGCTTCTGGACGACCGAGGAACAGCCGGAACGGCTGGCGCGGCAGGAGCAGATGGCCGCCGATTTCCAGGAGATGTCCGGCATTGCGGTCGAGGTGATCCCCGTCACCGAAAGCGAACTGGGCACCCGGGCCACGGCGGCCTTCGCCGCCGGCGACCTGCCGGACGTGATCTACCATACGCTTCAGTACGCGCTGCCCTGGGCCGAGGCGGGCATCCTCGACGCCGAGGCGGCGACCGAGGTGGTCGAGGATCTGGGCCGCGACACCTTTGCGCCGGGCGCGCTGGACATGGCCTCGTTCGAGGGCGGTGTCGCCTCGGTGCCGGTGGACGGCTGGACGCAGATGATCGTCTACCGCAAGGACCTGTTCGAGGAGAACGGGCTCGAGCCGCCGACCACCTATGCCAATGTCACCGCCGCCGTCGAGGCGCTGCACAACCCGCCCGAGATGTACGGGTTCGTCGCCGCGACCAAGGTGGACGACAACTTCATGAGCCAGGTGCTCGAACATGTCTTCCTCGCCAACGGCGTCTCGCCGGTCGGGCCGCAGGGCCTGCAGGAGCTGGACGAGGCGAAGACCGTCGAGGTGCTGGAATTCTACAAGACCCTGGTCGAGGCCTCGCCGCCGGGCGACCTGTTCTGGAAACAGTCGCGCGAGGTCTATTTCGCCGGCGACGCGGCGATGATCATCTGGTCGCCGTTCATCCTGGACGAGCTGGCCGGCCTGCGTGACAGCGCACCGCCCACCATCACCGACGACCCCACCTCGTCCGAACTGGCCTCGAAGACCGGGATCGTGACCAACTTTGCCGGCCCCTCGAATTCGGAGGGCGCCGCCTGGGCCGAGATGAACCTTTTCGGGATCACCGTGGATGCCGAGATCGACGACGCCATCGACTTCGTCAAGTTCTCGATGGAAGACGGCTACATGAACACGCTGGCCATCGCGCCCGAGGGCAAGTTCCCGATCCGGCGCGGCACCGCTGAAGAGCCGTCCCGGTTCGCCGACGGGTGGGCCGGCCTCGATGTGGGCGTGGACCGCAAGGCGCCGCTCGGCGATCTCTACTCGGCCGACATGATCGAGCAGATCGTCGGCGGTCTGGACGTCGCCAAGCGCTGGGGTGTCGAGGACGGGCAGCTGGCGCTGGCCTCGAAGATCGTGAACAGCCAGGCCATCAACCGCCTGGTGCGCGAATATGTCGACGAGGCGCGCAGCGCCGAGGAGACGGTCGCGATGATGAACGAGGAACTGGCCGCGATCGAATGATCGGCCACCTGGTGCCCCGGCCCTGCGCCGGGGCCTCTGCGCCCCGATGAGCGACACGACCGAACCCGCGCCGATCCAGCCGCCCCCGGCCGCCACCCCGCCCCGGGGACGCGGCCGGCTGGCGCGGCGCGAGGCGCGGCTGGCGTGGCGGTTGCTGCTGCCGACGCTCTTCGCCGTCTCCCTGGCGGTGGTGGTCCCGCTGCTGGCGATCTTCTGGATCTCGGTCAAACCGGTGGAGCTGGCGGACCTGCGGCCGCCGGCGCCGGTCGTGCGGGAAAGCCTGCGCGGCTCGGGCGAGGAGATGCGCATCCAGTACCGTCTCCGCAACTCGTCGCGGGATCGGGAGATCCGGGGCGTCGTCCTCACCGACACGCTGCCCGGGGTCCTGCGCCTGCGCGGCGAGCCGGAGGCACCCTGCACGGTCGAAGGCAGGGAAATCACTTGCGATTTCGGCGATATCGAGGGCGGCTTCCGTGCCTCGGTCGAGGTGCCGGTCGCGGGGGACGAGGACGAGGAGGTGCTCGAGGCCGCGGCGGAAGGCTCGGCCCCGGTGGTCACCGGCCAGGCCTCCCACGTGTTGACGGACGGGACCTTCACCCTGGCGAACTTCGCCCGCATCTTCGACGGCGAGGCGTTCTGGCGCGTTCTCGGCGTCACGCTCTTCTACACCTTCTTCGGCACCGCCGGGGCGCTGCTGGTGGGCCTTTTCGCCGCGCTCCTTCTGGACCGCTCGTTCCGGGGGCAGGGCATTCTGCGGGGGCTCTACCTCTTTCCCTATGTGGCGCCGGTGATCGCGGTGGCCTTCACATGGGTGACGCTGTTCGACCCGTTCTCGGGCTCGGCCAACGCGCTGCTCTTGCGGATGGGGGTGACGGGGGAGGCGATCAACTTCTTCGGGGAGCGGCCGCTGGCGCTGATCATGGTGACGCTGTTCGAGGTGTGGCGGTATTTTCCGTTGTCGTTCCTGTTCATCCTGGCGCGGATGCAGTCGATCGACACCGACATGTACGAGGCGGCGGACATGGACGGGGCCTCGCCCTTCCAGAAGTTCCGCTACCTGTCCCTGCCGCAGCTGACGGGGATCCTGTCGGTCCTGTTCCTGCTGCGCTTCATCTGGACCTTCAACAAGTTCGACGACATCTTTCTGCTGACCGGCGGCAACGCGGGGACGCGGGTGCTGACGGTCAATGTCTACGAACAGGCCTTCGCGCTGTCGAACATCGGCGCGGGGGCGGCCGTGGCGGTGGTGATCTTCCTGTGCCTCGTGTTGTTCAGCGCCTTCTTCTTCCGGGTGATGAGCCGGGAGGAGGGGCTGTGAGGGCGCCTTGCCGGGATGTTGCGCCGGCCCGGGGCCGTCGCGCCGGCGGGGGGCCAGCCCCCCGCGCCCCCCGGGATACTTGCCGCAAGAAGAATGAGGGGGCGCGGACATGAGGGTGCTGTGGTTCGGGTTCGTGGCCGGGCCCCTTCTGGGGGCGCTCTGGGCGGTGGTGGCGGTGGTGACGGTCGCGGTGGCGGTCGCTTTCGCCACCGGGGAGGCGGTGCGGCCGGGGATCGGCATGGCGGTGCTGGCGGGGGCGTTGGCCGGGCTGGCGGCGGTGGTGCGGGGCGCGCGCTGGCTGACGATGCTGGTGGCCCTGGCGATCACGGCCTCGCTCGCCGTGGCGGGGGCCGGGGTGCTGCGGTTCGGACCGGAGGTGGCGCCCCGGCTGGAGGCCGTGTCGGTGCTGCTGGCGGCGGCGGCGATCGCGGGGCCGGTGGCGCGCGTCCTGGAGGGTGTCGGGTTCCGCGCCATCACGCGGCATGCCTTCGAGGCGGCGGTGATCCGCTTCCTGACGGGCTTCGGCTATGTCTTCTTCACCGCCATCGTGGTGATCCCCTTCTACGTGATGATCATGACCTCGCTGAAGTCGCAGCAGGCGCTGTTGCAGAACCCCCTGGATTTCACCCTCGAACTCGGGCGGGGGGCGGATCTCTTCCGGTCCTACCGGGAGCTGCTGACGGATTACGATTTCGGCCGCTACCTCTGGACCTCGTTCGTGGTCTCGGTGCTGACGGTGCTGGTCACGCTCGCCTTTTCGATCCCCGGGGCCTATGCGGTGGCGCGGCTGCGGTTCCGGGGACGGGCGCTGTTCTCGCGCTCAATCCTGCTGATCTACATGGTGCCGATGATCGTGCTGGCGCTGCCGATCTACATCGGGTTCTCGATGGCGGGGCTGCGGAACACCGTTTTCGGGATCGTGCTGATCTATCCGGTGACGACCATTCCGGTCGCGCTCTACATGCTGCAGGGCTATTTCCGAGGCCTGCCGGCGGAGGTCGAGGAGGCGGGGCTGATGGACGGGCTGGGCCGGCTGGCGGTGATCTGGAAGATCACCCTGCCGCTGTCATTGCCGGCGCTGGCGAGCGTTTCGCTCTATGTCTTCATGATCGCCTGGAACGAGTTCCTGCTGGCCTTCATGCTGCTGGACGATCCGTCGAAATTCACGCTGACGCGGGGGATCGCCTCGCTCAATTCGTCGGAAATCCCGCGCCAGCACCTGATGGCGGGGGCGGTGATCGCGACGGTGCCGATCATGGCGCTGTTCCTGGGGCTGGAGCGGTTCATGACCCGGGGGCTGGCGGCCGGAGCGGTGAAAGGATGAGAAGATGAGCGCGATCACGCTGGAAGGCGTCGAGAAATGGTTCGGCGAGGCGCAGGTCATCAAGGGGATCGACCTGGAGGTGGAGCCCGGGGAGTTCGTGGTCTTCGTCGGGCCCTCGGGCTGCGGGAAGTCGACACTGCTGCGGATGATCGGCGGGCTGGAGGAGATCAGCAGGGGCCGGCTGCTGATCGACGGGCGGGACGCCACCGCCGAGCCGCCGTCGAAGCGGGGACTGACCATGGTGTTCCAGTCCTACGCGCTCTATCCGCACATGACGGTGGCGGAGAACATGGGCTTTTCGCTCAAGACCGCCGGCGCGCCCCGCGACGAGATCGGGCGCAAGGTGGCGGCGGCGGCGGAGGTGCTGAAGCTGGAGCCGCTGCTGGAACGGCAGCCGAAGGATCTGAGCGGCGGGCAGCGGCAGCGGGTGGCGATCGGGCGGTCGATCGTGCGCGACCCGACGGCGTTCCTCTTCGACGAGCCGCTGTCGAACCTGGACGCCGCGCTCAGGGTCGAGATGCGCTACGAGATCGCCAAGCTGCACCAGCGGCTGCAGAAGGCGATGATCTACGTCACCCACGACCAGGTGGAGGCGATGACGCTGGCCGACCGGATCGTGGTGCTGGACGCCGGGCGGATCGCGCAGGTGGGAACCCCGCGGGAGCTTTACGAGCGGCCGGCGGACCGCTTCGTGGCGCAGTTCATCGGTTCGCCCAAGATGAACGTCATGCCCTGCCGGCCCCGGGGCGAAAGCTGGGAGGAGGCCGGCGTGCGCGGCGGCGGCGGCGCGCCCGCGGGGGCGGTGGAGCTGGGCGTGCGGCCGGAGCACATCACCCTCGGGTCGGTCGGAGAGGGGGCCTGCGACGGGACGGTCGATGTGGTCGAATATCTCGGAGCGGATACCTTCCTGGTGGTGGATGCGGGCGACCTGGGGCGGATCACGGTGCGGATTTCGGGCGAGACCGCGCGGCGGCCGGGCGAGCGGGTCGGGCTGGTCTTCGACCCGCAGCGGCTGGTCTTTTTCGGCGAAGACGGCCGGGCAGTGTGACGGAGTGACCGGGCGCGCCCCGGGGCGCGCGGTGGCGGGAGATCCCCGGTCGGGGCCGGGGATGATCCTTGCGGAGCGTCGACGGCGGAGCCCGGAGGAGGGCGCGGCGGGGGGCTGTCTGCCCCCCGTCCGCCGCGGGCGGCGGCCTCCCCCCGAGGATATTTTCCGGACCAAAGAAGCATCTGTCGTTCGAGGAGGCGGCGGCTGTGGAGCGGAGGGTCGCCCGGATCGGCGCGCATGTGGCCCCCGCGGCCGGGGACGGAAGCGGACCGCGGGCGTGTGGGGTCAGTTGCCGCGGAAGATGCGGGAGGCGCCCAGCATGTTCTCGAGTGCGGCAATTCGGTCGGCGCTCTGACCGGAACTGCGGCTCTGGATGTCGGCGACCAGCGCCTCCACGACGAAGTTGATGGCGAGGGTGGAATCCCAGCTCGACGGGACCTCGACCATGGCGCGGAAGGTGTGGGCGGCGTATTTCTCGATCGGCGAGCCCCAGGCGTCGGTGAAGAGCACGATCTCCGCGCCCTGTCCGACCGCAAGGCGGGCGAGCTTTTCCAGTTCGCGTTCGTAGCGGCGGATGTCGAAGACGATCAGGACCGAACGGTCGTCCATGTCCAGCAGCGACTGCGGCCAGACACTGGGCGAGCTGTCCATCAGGAGGACATGCGGACGGATGATCTGGAGATGGTTGAAGAAATAGTGGGCGTTGGAGCGGGTGATCCGGCCGCCCAGCAGGTGCAGGCGCCGGGCGGGATCGGAGAGGAGTTCGGCCACCGTGTCGAACCGGGCCAGGTCGAGCCGGTCGAGCGTGCGGTTGATGTTCTCGGACACGGCCTCGACAAAGCGCGAGACAATGTGGTCGCGGGCATCGTCGCGCGCCGCCTCGAGCTTGGCGAGGGGGCGTTTCATCCGTTCGGCCAGTTCGACGCGGATGGCGTCCTGCAGGTCGGGATAGCCGTCGAAGCCGAGTTTCCGGGCCAGTCGGATCACCGTCGGGGTCGAGACCTCGGCCACCTCGGCGAGGCGGGTGATGGATTGCAGGCCCGTGACCATCGAGTCCTCGAGAAGCACGGCGCTCAGCCTGCGTTCCGAAGCGGTCAGCTCGGCCTGCTTTTCCTTCAGGAGGTCGCGCACCAGCGGCTTGCTGCCCAAGAGAGAGGTTCCTTTCTGTACAAAGGACCGGCGTTTGTAGAAATTGTTACAGGATATTTCTTGACAGACCAGAAAAACCTGTAGTGATGATTGCAGGAACGACGCAGGGGGCGAAATTCGTGCAGGGCGAGGCGACAGCGGCAGAGATCATCCGGCCGGAGGGCAAGGCGTCCGTGGTGCTGGTCTGCGAACATGCCTCGAACGCGATCCCGGCGGAATACGGCGATCTCGGGCTCGACGCGGCCGCGCGCACCTCGCACGTGGCCTGGGACATCGGGGCGCGCGACGTCGCGGTGGCGCTGTCGGAGCTGCTGGACGCGCCGTTGGTGGCCGGGCGCCTGTCGCGGCTTCTCTACGATCTCAACCGGCCGTGCGAGGTTGCCTCGGCCGTGCCCGAAACCAGCGAAGTCTTCGACGTGCCGGGCAACCGCGGGTTGAGCGAGGCGCAGCGCCTGGCGCGCTGCCGGGACATCCACGACCCGTTCCACGCGGCGCTGACCCGGCAGGTCGACCGGGCGGTCGCGCAGGCCCCGGGGCCGGTCAGGCTGGTGACGGTGCACAGTTTCACGCCGGTCTACATGGGGCGCGAGCGGGCGGTCGAGATCGGGTTCCTGCATGACGCCGATGACAGCCTCGCGCGGGCCGCGCTGGAGGTCGAGACCCGCAAGGGGGCCTATGTCACCGCGCTGAACGAACCGTATTCCGCGGCGGACGGCGTCACCTATACCCTGGCCAAGCATGGCGAGGCTCGGGGGCTGACCTCGCTGATGATCGAGATCCGCAACGACCTCGTGGCGACGCCCGAGCAGGCCCGCGCGATGGCCCGGCACCTGGCGGACACGCTCCGTTCGGCGCTGAGCGGCGCTCCGGCGCGGCGGGAGGCCACGGGATGAAGGCGATGCGCCGCTATGTCGCGCTGGTCGACGGCTTCAACCACCGGTTGGGGCGGCTGATCATGTACGGCATCTTCGCCCTGATGGGCGTGCTGCTGTGGTCGACCTTTTCCAAGGTGGCGCTGTCGCCGTCGCTCTGGACGCTGGAAATGGCGCAGTTCCTGATGGTCGGCTACTACATCCTCGGCGGACCTTACGCGATACAGATGGGATCGAACGTGCGGATGGACCTTTTCTACGGCGATTTCTCGCCGCGCCGGAAGGCGTGGTTCGACGTCTTCACGGTGTTCTTCCTGCTGGTCTACCTGGGCGTGCTGCTCTGGGGCGGCATCGAAAGCACCCAGTACGCCTTTCAGTACGGCGGAGAGCGCAGTTCCTCGGTCTGGCGGCCCTATCTCTGGCCGATCAAGGTGATCATGTGCATCGGCATCGTGCTGATGCTGCTGCAGGCGGTGTCCGAGCTTTTCAAGGACGTCCTGTTCCTGAAGACCGGAGAGCCGTGGCGCGAGGACCAGAAGGGGCCGGCCGATGCCCTATGAACTGATCGCCATCCTGATGTTCTCGACCATGATGGTGATGCTGTTCACCGGTCAGCGCGTCTTTGGCGCCATCGGCTTTGTCGCCGTGATCTCGGCGGTGCTGCTCTGGGGGGACCGGGGCGGCTACGACATCGGGTTCTCGGCCGCGATCAAGCTGATGCGGTGGTACCCGCTGCTGACCCTGCCGATGTTCATCTTCATGGGCTACGTCATGTCGGAATCGAAGATCGCCGACGACCTCTACAAGATGTTCCACGTCTGGTTCGGCGGCATTTCGGGTGGGCTGGCCATCGGGACGATCGGGCTGATGGTGCTGATCTCGGCGATGAACGGGCTGTCGGTCGCGGGCATGGCCATCGGGGCGACCATCGCCCTGCCGGAGCTTCTGAAACGCGGATACAACAAGATCATGGTGACGGGGGTGATACAGGCGGGATCCTCGCTGGGGATCCTCGTGCCGCCCTCGGTGGTGCTGGTGCTCTACGCGATGATCGCGCGGCAGCCCGTGGGGCAACTCTGGCTGGCGGGGGTGTTGCCGGGGCTGATGATGGCCACGCTCTTCATCATCTACATCGCCGTGCGCTGCCGGCTGAACCCCGAGCTCGGGCCCGTCCTGCCGAAGGAGGAACGCGATGCCGTTACCCTGCGCGAAAAGCTGGCGCTGCTGCGGGCGGGGCTGCTGCCGCTGGTGATCTTCGCGGTGATGATGGTGCCCTTCGTCAACGGCTGGACCTCGCTCGTCGAAAGCTCGGCCGTGGGGGCCATCGCGGCCTTCCTCGCGGCGGTGCTGAAGGGCCGGATGACGCGGGCGGTGTTCGAGACCTGCCTGCGCCAGACCCTCGGCGTGACCTGCATGTTCATGTGGATCATCCTGGCCGCGCTGGCCTTCGGCGCCGTGTTCGACGGGCTGGGCGCGGTCAAGGCGATCGAGACCCTTTTCACCGAGCGGCTGGGGCTGAATCCCTGGGTCATCCTGATCCTGATGCAGCTGTCGTTCCTGGTGATGGGGACGTTCCTCGACGACACGGCGATGCTGGTGATCGTCGCGCCGCTCTATGTGCCGCTGGTGGGGGAGCTTGGGTTCAACCTGATCTGGTACGGCGTGCTCTACACGATCACCTGCCAGATTGCCTACATGACGCCGCCCTTCGGGTATAACCTGTTCCTGATGCGGGCCATGGCGCCGCCCGAAATCGGACTGAGGGACATCTATCGGTCGATCATTCCCTTCGTGGGGGTGATGGTCGTGGCGCTGGCGATCGTGATGGCCTTTCCGCAGATCGCGCTGTGGCTGCCCGAGGTCGTATACTCAAGATGAATCAAGAGGCCGGGGCAACCGGCCCTTCAGACCGAAACCAACAGGAGAGAAAGAAGATGACGACAAGACGTTCATTTCTGAGAGGCGCGGCCACCGCCGTGCCCGCGACACTGGCGGCCCCCGCCATCGTCAAGGCGCAGGATGCCATCCGGTGGCGCTTCCAGACCTATGCCGGCTCGGCGCTCGGCGAACAGGTGACCAAGCCGATCATCGACTACATCAACACCGCCGCCAACGGCGAGCTCGAGATCGAGCTGTTCTACGCGGACCAGATCGTGCCGACCGGAGAGCTTTTCCAGGCGCTCCAGCGCGGGACGATCGACGGGGTGCATTCGGACGACGACTCCATGGCGTCGCCCACGCCGCTGCGCCAGTTCGGCGGGTATTTCCCCTTTGCGACCAAGCACATCCTCGACGTGCCGGTGCTGTTCAACCAGTACGGGCTGAAAGACATCTGGGAAGAGGAATATGCCAAGGTCGGGGTCAAGTGGCTGTCGGCCGCCGGGCAAGACCCGTGCAACTTCAACACCAAGAAAGAGATCACCTCGGTCTCCGATCTCGATGGTCTCAAGCTCTACACCTTCCCGACGGCGGGCCGTTTCCTGGCGCAGTTCGGCGTGGTGCCGATGAACATCCCCTACGAGGATGCCGAGGTCGCGGTGCAGACGGGCGAACTGGACGGGATGGCCTGGTCCGGGATCACCGAGGACTATACCGTCGGCTGGGCGGATGTGACCGATTACTTCCTGACCAACAACATCTCGGGCGCGTGGATCGGGTCGTTCTTCGTGAACGAAGGCCGCTGGGCCGACCTGCCGGATCACCTCAAGTCGCTGGTCATGGCGGCGATCGAGGCCGGCCACACCTACCGCAACCAGTGGTACTGGGGCGGCGAGGCGCGGCTGCGGGCGCAGGGCGACAAGCTGGAACTGCGCACGGTGCCGGCAGCGGAATGGGCCGAGGTCGAGAACGCGGCCAAGGCGTTCTGGGAAGAGGTCGCGCAGGAAGGCGAAGTGCACCAGAAGATCGTCAACATCTTCAAGGAGTACAACTCCGTCATCAACCAGGCAGGCCCGCCGTACACCAACGGCTGAGCCGCCATATCAATGACTTGCAGGGTGGCCCTCACGGGCCGCCCTGTCGCGTGACACGGGAAGGAATGGAACATGCCGGGCAACCTGACAATCGAGACGCTCGAGGAACTGGCCGCGACCGGAGAGATCGACACCGTCCTGGTGGCGCTCGTCGACATGCAGGGGCGGCTGATGGGCAAGCGGTTCCACGTGTCGAACTTCATCGACCACTCGGTCGAGGAAACGCATTGCTGCAACTATCTCCTGGCGACCGACCTCGTGATGTCGACGCCCGACGGCTACAAGTCCACCTCGTGGGAGACGGGCTACGGCGACTATACGCTGAAGCCTGACCTTTCGACGCTGCGCCGTGTGCCCTGGCTGGAAGGGACGGCGCTGGTGCTGGGCGATCTCGAGGATCATCACACGCATGCGCCGGTGCCCCATTCGCCGCGCCAGATGCTGAAGACCCAGGTCGAGCGGCTGGCGGCCATGGGCTACGAGGCCATGATGGCCACCGAGCTGGAGTTCTTCCTGTTCGAAAAGGACTATCGGACCCTGCAGAAGGAAGGCTACCGCGAGCTCGTGCCGCTCTCGGGCCACAACGAGGATTACAACCTCTTCCAGACCACCAAGGAAGAGGGCATCCTGCGGCCCCTGCGCAACCACCTCGTCGGTGCGGGCATCCCGGTCGAGAACACCAAGGGCGAGGCGGAACTGGGCCAGCAGGAACTGAACATCCGCTATGCCGGCGCTCTGGACTGCGCCGATCATCACACCATTGCCAAGCACGCCACCAAGGAGATTGCTTGGCAGAACGGCCGCTCGGCCTCGTTCCTGCCGAAATGGGCCTCGGACAAGGTCGGATCCTCGAGCCACGTTCACATGTCGCTCTGGAAGGACGGCGAGGCCGCGTTCTTCGACAAGGACGACGCGCACGGCATGTCCGGCGTGATGAAGAGCTTTACCGCCGGGCTGCTGAAATATGCCCGGGACTACACCTTCTTCCTCGCCCCCTACATCAACAGCTACAAGCGCTTCGCCAAGGGCACCTTCGCGCCGACCAAGGCGGTCTGGTCCGTCGACAACCGCACCGCCGCCTTCCGGCTCTGCGGCGAGGGGACCAAGGGCGTGCGGATGGAATGCCGGATCGGCGGCTCGGATCTGAACCCCTATCTCGCCCAGGCGGCACTGCTGGCGGCGGGCATCAAGGGTATCGAAGAGGGGCTGGAACTGGCCCCCGCCACCAGAGGCGACGTCTATGACGCCCTGGACGTGACCGAGATCCCCACCTCGCTGCGCGAGGCGACCGAGACGCTGGACGGCTCGTCCCTGCTGCGCGAGGCCTTCGGCGACTTCGTGGTCGACCACTACGTCCGCAACGCGAAATGGGAGCAGGAGGAATACGACCGGGTCGTGACCGACTGGGAAATCGAACGGGGGTTCGAACGGGCCTGATCATGATCGACCGCATCGACCATGTCGTGCTGACCGTCCGGGACATCGAGGCGGCGGTGGCCTTCTATACCCGCGTTCTGGGGGTCGAGGCCGTGACCTTCGCGGGCGGGCGGCGGGCGCTGGCCTTCGGGCAGCAGAAGATCAACCTCCAGACGCTCGGGCAGGAGCAGCGCAACCATGCCTGCATCGGGTCCGGCGATCTCTGCCTGATCACGACCCGGTCGGTGGAGGAGGTGCAGCAGAAGCTCTCGGACGAGGGCGTCGAGGTGGTGGAGGGGCCGGTCGCCAAGTCGGGGGCGCTCGGTCCGATCACCTCGGTCTATTTCAACGATCCCGACGGCAACCTGATCGAAGTGAGCCGCTATGACTGAGACCTTGAAATGTATCTCGCCGATCGACGGATCGGTATTCGCGGAACGTCCCGTGCTGTCGTTCGACGAGGCCACGGCCGTGGCCGAGAGCGCCCGCGCCGCGCAGGCCGCCTGGGCCGCGCGCCCGCTGAAGGAACGCATCGAGCTGGTGATGGCCGGTGTCGCCGCCATCGGCGCGATGAACGACGAGATCGTGCCGGAGCTGGCGAAGATGATGGGCCGGCCGGTGACATACGGCGGCGAGTTCGGCGGGTTCGAGGAACGCGCGACCTACATGGCCGGGATCGCCGAAGAGGCGCTGGCCGATATCGAGGTGGGCGAGGACGCGACCTTCCGGCGCTATATCCGCCGTCTGCCCTGGGGCGTGGTCTTTGTCGTGGCGCCCTGGAACTATCCCTACATGACCGCGATCAACACGGTCGCCCCCGCCCTGATCGCCGGCAACACGGTGGTGCTGAAACACGCGACCCAGACCCTGCTGGTGGGCGAGCGCATGGCGCGGGCCTTCCACGAGGCCGGCGTGCCCGAGGAGGTCTTCCAGAACGTCTTTCTCGACCACGACACGACGGATGCGCTGCTCAAGGCGCGGGCCTTCGATTTCGTCAACTTCACCGGATCGGTCGGCGGGGGCCGGGCGATGGAACGCGCGGCGGCCGGAACCTTCGTGCCCGTCTCGACCGAACTGGGCGGCAAGGACCCGGGCTATGTGATGGAGGATGCGGATATCGATGCCGCCATCGCCACGCTGATGGACGGGGCGCTCTTCAACTCGGGCCAGTGCTGCTGCGGGATCGAGCGGATCTATGTGCATGAGAGCCTCTACGACGCCTTCGTCGAAAAGGCGGTGGCCTTCGCCAAGGCGCTGAAACTCGGCGACCCGCTGGACCCGGAGACCACGATCGGGCCGATGGCGAACGTCCGCTTCGCGCGCACCGTGCGCGACCAGATCGACGCGGCGGTCGCGGCGGGGGCCGTGGCGCATGTTCCGACCGATCCCAGGGACGATGGCGGCGCCTACCTGACGCCGCAGGTGCTGACCGACGTCACGCACGATATGGAGGTCATGCGCGAGGAAAGCTTCGGGCCCGTGGTCGGCATCATGAAGGTCGCCTCCGACGACGAGGCGGTCGCGCTGATGAACGACAGCAAGTTCGGCCTGACCGCGTCGCTCTGGACGCAGGACCTCGATCGGGCGGTGGCCATCGGGGACCGGATCGAGACCGGGACCGTCTTCATGAACCGCGCCGACTATCTCGACCCGGGCCTCTGCTGGACCGGCTGCAAGGAAACGGGGCGCGGCGGCGGATTGTCGGTCATCGGCTACCAGAACCTGACCCGGCCGAAGTCCTACCATCTCAAGCGTTTGAAGAACGCTTGACCCCCGATGATCGCCGATGGCCGGAGAGCGCGCAGCGCGGCAGGGCATCGGCGACGCAACCCTTTCACCAAACGCACAAAGAAAAGGTGACATCATGACTTCCAGCACGTCTCCGGCTGCCAACTGGTCCTACCCCACGGCCATCCGTTTCGGGGCGGGCCGTCTCTCCGAACTGCCGGAGGCCTGCATCGCGGCGGGCATCACCCGCCCGCTGCTGGTGACCGACAAGGGTCTGAAGTCGATGGAGATCACGACGCGCGCGCTCGACATCCTGGATGCGGCGGGTCTGGGGCGCGGGTTCTTCGCCGAGGTCGATCCGAACCCGTCCGAGGTCAACCTCGAGGCCGGGCTCAAGGTCTACCGCGAGGGCGGGCATGACGGGGTGATCGCCTTCGGCGGCGGTTCGGGGCTCGATCTCGGCAAGATGGTCGCCTTCATGGCGGGGCAGTCGCGGCCCGTGTGGGATTTCGAGGACATCGGCGACTGGTGGACGCGCGCGGACCCGGCGGGGATCGCGCCGATCATCGCCGTCCCGACGACCGCCGGGACGGGGTCGGAGGTCGGCCGCGCCTCGGTCATCACGAATTCCGAGACCCATGTGAAGAAGATCATCTTCCACCCCAAGGTCCTTCCGGCGGTGGTGATCTGCGACCCGGAGCTGACGGTCGGGATGCCGAAGCACATCACGGCCGGCACCGGGCTCGATGCCTTCGCGCATTGCGTCGAGGCGTTCAGCAGCCCGCACTACCACCCGATGAGCCATGGCATCGCGCTGGAAGGGATGCGGCTGGTGATCGAGAACCTGCCGCGCGCCTATGCCGACGGCACGGATATCGAGGCCCGGGCGAACATGATGTCGGCGGCGGCCATGGGGGCGGTGGCCTTCCAGAAGGGGCTGGGCGCCATCCACGCGATGAGCCATCCCGTCGGCGCGGTCTACGGCACGCACCACGGCACGACCAACGCGGTCTGCATGCCGGCGGTGCTGGACCTGAACGCCCCGGCGATCCGGGAGAGGTTCGACCGCGCGACCGGCTACCTCGGGATCGAGGGCGGTTTCGCAGGGTTCAGAAGCTTCGTGACCGAGTTCAACGAGGGGTTCGCCATCCCGAAGGGGCTGGGCGAGATGGGCGTGGGGGCGGACCGGATCGACGATCTGGTGGACATGGCGCTTGCGGACCCGTCCTGCGGGGGCAACCCGGTGGAACTGACAAAGGACAACCTGAAGGGGCTGTTCGACGCGGCGATGTGACGGGCCGCGCGGCCGCCGCCCGGGCAGCGGTCGCCGTCCCGCACCGGACGCCTCGCCGGCGCTGCCGCCCCGATTTACGCGCCGCGTCATCCTCGGGCGGGCGCGGGGCTCTCTCGCCGCTGGCGTGCGGCGTGGCCGGAAATGACGGTGGTACGAAGCCCAGGAGATCCTCGGGTCGAGCCCGTGGATCACGTCGGCTTTGGGGCGATACGCTCGCGTCGGACCCGAGGATGACGCAGAGAGGCAGGCGCCGGTCGTGCGGCTCGGGATGGCCGCGAAGCATACGCTCCGACGCTTCTAGAGCTGCCTCTCTCCGAGACCTTCCCTCGGCGTACCGAACCTGTCTTCCGGCCGGCGGTGTCGCCGGGCAGGGCTGCCGCCCGCGGCGGCGCTGCCCTCGTCGCCTCGGACGACCGCCGGACACCGCGGGAAGCGGCTGGGGGTGGCCGGAAGATCCTCGGGTCGGGCCCGAGGATGACGGTGGCATGGGATGGCCGGGATATGCCCGGATCGGCCCCGAGGGTGATGAGGCCTATGCCCCTGTCACTTCGGCGCCATCCGGATCGAGCCGTCGAGGCGGATGACCTCTCCGTTCATGTACTGGTTGCCCACCAGGAACCGGACCGCGTCGGCGAACTCGGCCGGGGTGCCCAGGCGCGAGGGGTAGGGCACCTGCATGCCCAGGCTCTGCTTGGCCTCCTCGGGCAGGCTCGCCAGCAGCGGAGTCTCGAAGATGCCCGGCGCGATCGTGTTCACGCGGACGCCCGAACGGGCCAGTTCGCGGGCGACGGGAAGGGTCATGCCGACGATGCCGCCCTTGGAGGCGGAGTAGGCCGCCTGGCCGATCTGGCCGTCGAAGGCGGCGACCGAGGCGGTGTTGACGATGGCGCCGCGGGCGTTGTCGTCGAGCGGCTCTTTCGCGAGCATGCAGGCGGCGGCCAGACGCATGACGTTGAAGGTGCCGATCAGGTTGACCTTGATCACCGTCTCGAAATTGGCCAGCGGCATCGGGCCGTTGCGGCCGACCATCTTCTCCGGCGGGCCGATGCCGGCGCAGTTCACGACGATCCGGAGCGGCGCCAGCGCGTCGGCCGTATCCACCGCCCGCTGCACGTCCTCCTCGGAGGTCACGTCGCCCGCGGCGGCCGCGCCCGACACCTCCTTCGCCATCGCCTCCGCCGCCTCGGCGTTGCGGTCCAGTACGGTCACCTTGGCGCCCTCGTCCGCCAGCATGCGGGCCACTGCCTGGCCCAGGCCCGAGCCTCCGCCGGTCACCAGTGCTCCGAGTCCTTCGATGTTCATGCGCTTACCTCCCTTTTCGGCAGGATGACGTCGGGGTCATCCTCGGCATACAGTCGTTCCACCAGATCGGCGCGGTGCCGCAGCACGGCGCGCTGGTTAACGGAACCCTTATCAGTCACCTCGCCCTTGTCGAGGTCCAATGGTCGATCCATCAGCATGGCGGCGGTGATCCGTCCCGAGGAACCGCCGGCGGTGCGCCCGTGGTCGGCCAGTTTCCCGGCCACGGCCGCGCGGACGGCGGGGTCGCGCGTCACGCCGGTCGCGGGGGTGCCGGGCGCCGCGATCCTGGCCAGCCGGGCCATGTCGGGCACCAGCAGGGCGGTCAGCCGGTCGCGGTTCTCGCCCACGATCACCGCATCCGAGGCGAGGCCGCCCATCTGGTCGACCAGTTTCGCGCGCAGGGCGCCGACCGCGACCCAGGTGCCGGTCTGGAGCTTGAAGTTCTCGGCGATCCGGCCGTCGAAGAAGAAGCCCCGGGCGGGATTGCCCGGTTCGGCGAAACGCAGGGCGTCGCCCAGCATGTAAAAGCCTTCCTGGTCGAAGGCCTCGGCGGTCATCTCGGGATTGCGCCAATAGCCGGGCGTGACGTTCGGCCCCTTGATCCGCACCTCGAGCTTGTCCTCGACCGGTACGAGTTTCATGATCACGCCCTGCGAGGGGATGCCCACGTTGCCCGGTCCGGGCTGGGGATCGGTGCAATAGAGCGAAAAGGGCGCCGTCTCGGTCGAGCCGAGGCCGGTCGACATCAGCACCCTGTGGCCGACCGTCTGCTCGGCCAGCTCTTCAAGCCGCGTCCAGGTGTGCTGGGCCAGGCCCGCGCCTGCATACATCATGTGCTTGAGATCGCGGAAGAAGCTCTCGCGCAGGGCGTCGTCGGTCTCCATGGCCCTGGCCAGCGCCTCGAACCCGGCAGGGACCGTGAGGTGCCAGTTCGGAGAGATTTCGCGCAGGTTGCGGATCGTCTCGGCCATGCCGCCGGGCGTCGGCTTGCCGTGGTCGATGTAGTAGGTGCCGCCGTTGTAGAGCACCATGTTGAAGACCTTGTTGCCGGCGGCGGTGTGGCTCCAGGGAAGCCAGTTGACCACGACCGGCGGCTCCTCCCGCAGGAAGGCGTAGCAATCGGCGACGATCTCCTGGTTCGAGGTCAGCATCCGGTTGGTCTGGATGACGGCCTTGGGCGTACCGGTGGTGCCGGAGGTGAAGAGGAACTTGACCACCGACTCGGGCCCGGTCGCCGCATGGGCCGCCGAGACCGCATCCGTCGGTTCGGTGTCGATCCCGGACCAGAGGGCGGTCTCGCGTCCCGTCACCCGGCCTTCGGCGGTGATGACGAGGACGTCCTCGGGCAGGGCCGTGAGGATCGCGTCCTCGAAGGGCGCCGCCTGCTGGGCGAAGACGGCGCCGGGGGTGATCTGGGCCGCGATGCCCCTCAGCTTGGCGAAATCCGAAGCCACGAGCGAATAGGCCGGAGAGATCGCCGCCGAGGGGATGCCGACATACTGGGCCGAAAGCGCGATCATCGCGTGTTCCAGCGTGTTCTCCGACAGGATCATCAGTGGCCGTTCGACCGAGAGGTTCCGATCGAGAAGCCACTGCCCTACCCGGCGCACGGTCGCGGCCAGGTCGCCATAGGTGACCCGCCGCCAGTCGTCGCCGTCGCGGTCCGCCATCCAGACCGCCTCGGGCGTCTTTTCGGCCCAATGGTCGATCAGGTCGGTCATCCGGTCGGGGTAGGGGGCGATCGGGTCGTCGCGCCAGATCAGCCAGGTGCCGTCGGGCCGTTCCTCCCATCTCAGGGCAGGATTCCAGAGCTTGGCCTGACGATATCCGGGTGCATTGGCCATATCGGCCCTCCTCCGATCGAGCACGAGAATTTTGTTTACAAGGAAACAGTTTTCTGGGAAACAATCAAGGTGAAAGTGAGGAGAGCGTCATGTCCGACAGCGAAATCGTCCGCTACGAACTTGATGGTGAGGTCGCGGTCATCACCCTGAACCGCCCGGAAAAGCGCAATGCCGTCAGCGACCGGCTGATCCGTGCCCTCGCCGATGCGGTGACCCGGGCGCAGACCGAGGCGAAGGCCGCCGTCATCTGCGGCGCGGGCAAGCATTTCTGCGCCGGGCTGGATCTGGGCGAACACGTCAAGCGGACGCCGATCGAGGGCGTGCACCATTCGCGTGGCTGGCACGCCGTCTTCGAGACGATCGAGGCGGGCCGGATCCCGTTCTTCAGCGCCCTGCACGGCGCGGTGGTCGGGGGCGGGCTGGAACTGGCCGCCGCAACCCATATCCGCGTCGCCGATGCCACGACCTTCTTCGCGCTGCCCGAGGGGACGCGGGGGATCTTCGTCGGCGGCGGCGGGTCGGTGCGCGTCGGTCGGCTGACCGGCGTCGCGCGGATGACGGACATGATGCTGACAGGGCGCACCGTCTCGGCCGAGCAGGGCGAGCAGTGGAACCTCTGCCAGTACGTGGTCGGCGCGGGCGAGGCAAAGTCCTTTGCCATCGACCTCGCGCGGAAGGCGGCGCAGAATGCCGAGATGTCCAACTATGCGATCATCCACGCGCTGCCGCGTGTCGAAGACATGTCACGGGCGGACGGGCTGTTCCTGGAAAGCTTCGTGGCGTCGATGGCCGCCTCGTCGCCCGAGGCCGAAGAGCGGCTGAACGCCTTTCTCGACAAGACCGCGGCCCGGCTGTCGCACCCCTCCACGTGACCCGCGAAAAGCCGGTGGCCGTGCCGGACGAAACGGGGGGGATCGACCTCGGGCCGCTCGCCGACTCGCTCGGGTTCCTGTTCCGCGTCGGGCAGGTCGAGGTGTTCGAGATGTTCTTCGAACAGCTGGGCAAGCTCGGGCTGAAGCCGGGCGAGTTCTCGGTGCTCTGGGTTCTCCACCTCAATCCACGCGTGCGCCAGGGGGCCGTGGCCGACACGCTGCGGATCAAGCGGGCGCACATGACCAAGCTGGTGCGCACCTTCGAGGAAGAGGGGCTGATCACGCGCGCCATTCCCGATGACGACCGCCGCGGGATCGAACTCAGCCTGACCGCGGCCGGCAACGCCTTTGTGCAGGACCACGCGGAGGCGTTCTTTGCCACCGCCCGAAGTGAGACCGACCGGCTGTCGCCGGACGAGGCGCAGGAGCTGATCCGGCTGATGCAGAAATTCACCCGCCTTGGAGGAGAGACATGAACTTTGACGATCTGGTCGCCATCGACATCCACACCCATGCCGAAGAGCCCTGCAACCACCACCGCGACGATGGTTACAACGAATTCCAGGCCGGCATGGCCAGGTACTTCCGCAACCCCGCCGGGGCCGAGGGGATGTTGCCGACCGTGCCGCAGACCGCGGAGTATTTCCGCGAACGCAAGATCGGCGCGGTGATCTTTCCGGTCGATGCGGAACGCGAGACGGGCTTTCGCCGCTATTCCAACGAAGAGGTCGCGCAGCTCTGTGCCGAGAATGACGACATCCTGATCCCCTTCGCCTCGATCGATCCGCACAAGGGCAAGGCCGGCGTGCGCGAGGTGCGGCGGCTGGTGAAGGATTTCGGCGTCCGGGGCTTCAAGTTCCACCCGACGATGCAGGGGTTCTGGCCGAACGATTACAAGCTCGTCTACAAGATGTACGAGGCCATCGAGGAGGAAGGCGCCATCGCGCTTTTCCATACCGGGCAGACCGGCGTGGGCTCGGGGATGCGGGGCGGCATGGGGATGCGGCTGAAGTATTCCAACCCGGTGCATGTCGACGACGTGGCCGTGGATTTCCCGGACCTCAAGATCATCCTCGCGCATCCGTCCTTTCCCTGGACGGAAGAGGGGCTGATGGTCGCGCAGCACAAGCCGAACGTCTATATCGACATGTCCGGCTGGTCCCCCAAGTACTTTCCCGAGATCTTCATCAAATACGCGAACTCGATCCTGAAGAAGAAGATGCTCTTCGGATCGGACTGGCCCGCGATCACGCCCGACCGGTGGCTGAAGGACTTCGAGGAGATCGGGATCAAGGACGAGGTGCGACCGCTGATCCTCAAGGAAAACGCGATGCGGCTGCTGGGCGCCGCCTGAGCCGCGTTCCTCCTGTTCCGCCTGTTTCGCGGGCGAAACCCGTTCGCGCAACACCCGGTTCGCGCAACACCAGCGGCGCGGAACGGGCGGGGTGTCCGGCAGTCCGGGACCGCCGGACGGTGCCGCTCAGTCGATGTCGAAGACGAGGCGGCCGCGGACCTTGCCGGCGATCAGGTCGTCCGCCAGCGACTCGACCTCGCGGATATCCGCCGATTGTGTGATCTCGGCCAGTTTCGCCCGGTCGAGTTGCTTGTCCAGCAGGGCCCAGGCGGCCTCGCGGCGGGCCTTGGGCGCCATCACGCTGTCGACACCGGCCAGGGTCACGCCCCGCAGGATGAAGGGCATGACGGTCGCGGGCAGGTCGAAGCCCTGCGCCAGGCCGCAGGCGGCGACGGTGCCGTCGTACTTGATCTTGGAGAGGACATTCGCCAGCGTCGTGCTGCCGACGGAGTCGATGGCCCCGGCATACAGTTCCTTGTCCAGCGGGCGGCCCTTTTCCGACAGGGTGTTGCGATCGACGATCTCGGTCGCGCCCAGCCCCTTCAGATAGGCCTCTTCCTCGGTCCGCCCGGTCGAGGCGGCGACGGTGAAGCCGAGCGCGGCGAGCAGCGAGATCGCCACCGATCCCACACCGCCCGAGGCGCCGGTGACCAGGATCGTGCCGTCCTCGGGGGTCAGCCCCGCGTCCTGAAGGCGCTGGACGCAGAGCGCGGCGGTGTAGCCGGCCGTGCCGAGCGCCATGCATTGCGCGCCGCTCAGCCCCTCGGGTTTCTTCAGCAGCCAGTCGGATTTCATCCGGGCGTATTTGCCGTAGCCGCCCCAGTGGACTTCGCCCACGCCCCAGCCGTTCATGATGACCTCGTCGCCGACCTTGTAGTCGGGGCTGTCCGAGGCCGTCACCTCGCCTGCGATGTCGATGCCGGGAACCATGGGGAACCTGCGGACCACCGGGCTCTTGCCGGTGATGGCCAGCGCGTCCTTGTAGTTCATCGTGGTGTGGCGGACGCGGATGGTGACGTCGCCCTCGGGCAGGTCGTCGGTCGAGACCGTGGTCCAGCCGCCGGACTGGGTCTTGGTCTCTTCGTCGCGGGTGATGACATAGGCGTCGAACGTTTCGGACATGGCGGTTCTCCTCTTTCAGCGGTGGTTAGCGCGTTCGCGCAGCGCCGTCGAGTCGGAGTGTCGCCGCTATGCGGACAGGGGCGGGGATGGTAGGATCGCCGCGACGCGCAGGGGATCGATCATGACGACGACCGGGCTGACACTTCTCATCGGAACCACCAAAGGGGCCTTCCTGATCGACGGCGGGGCGGAGCGGTCCGGCTGGTCGGTGCGGGGTCCGTTCTGCAACGGCTGGACGATCAATCACGTGGTGGGCGATCCCGATACGGGGACGATCTGGGCGGGTGGCGGCGGGGATTTCTTCGGCGCCGGGGTCTGGCGGTCATCGGATGGTGGCGCCAGCTGGGACCTCGCCAAGCTGACGAAGGGGCAGATGGACGACTGGGCGGCCAACGATCCGGAGTTCGCCGCGATGACGGGCTGGACCGGGACCCAGGCGCCCTTCGGCGAGGATTTCGTGCAGGTCTGGTCGCTGCATTCCTCGGCCGGCGCGGTCTATGCGGGAACCAAGCCCGCCGCCCTGCTGACCAGTCGGGACGGCGGCGAAAGCTGGGAGAAACTCGAGGCGCTGACCCACCACCCCTCGGCCGGAAGCTGGAACCCCGGCGCGGCGGGGCTGGTGCTGCATACCATCGTCTCCACTCCGCACGATCCGGCGAAACTGTGGGTCGGGATCTCTGCCGCCGGGGTCTTCGCCTCCGAAGACGGAGGCGCCAGCTGGGAGCGGCGGAACCGGCTGGCCAATGCGGGGGCCTGTGCCGATCACGCTCATCCCGCCGGGCCGTCCGGGGGCGAAATCGGCCATTGCGTGCACAACATGGTGCGCGCGGCCGGAGAGGGCGACCTGCTCTACCAGCAGAACCATCACGGCGTCTGGCGGTCGCGCGACGGCGGCCGGAACTGGGACGACATCACCGCGGGGCTGCCCTCGACCTTCGGCTTTCCGATCAACGTGCATCCGCGCGACCCGGAGGTGATATGGACCCTGCCGCTGAACGGCGACATGGCGGGCCGGTTCCCGCCCGGCGCGGCGGCCGCGGTCTGGAAATCGGAGGATGGGGGCGACAGCTGGTCGGCGCGGCGGGCGGGGCTGCCGCAGACGGGGTGTTTCTTCACCGTGTTGCGCCAGGCCATGGCCGGGGACGGGCGCGATCCGGCGGGCGTCTATTTCGGCACGAACAGCGGATCGGTCTTCGGCAGCCTGGACGAGGGGGAGACCTGGGACGAGCTGGCGCGGCATCTGCCGACGGTCCTGTCGGTCGAGGTGCTCGACCGGGCCTAGCCGTCCGGACCGTCGAGAGGCGCGGCCTTGGCCGCCAGCCGGACGAATTCCGCGTATTCCTTGGCGGTGAGGCCGGGCAGGATGTCGGCCTGCAGCGCCTGAACCAGCGGGTCGAGGCGGTCGACCATCGCGCGCCCCGCATCGGTCAGCGCCAGTTCCCGTGCCCGCTTGTCCCGGCGGCTGACCGCCCGTTCGATCAGGCCCTTCTGTTCCAGGCGGTCGAGGACGGCGCCGACGGTGGCGCGGTCCTTGGCGATGGCCTGGGCGAGGCCCGCCTGGTCGATGCCGGCATTTTCGCGCAGCGCGTCGAGCGCCACGAACTGGACCGGGGTCAGGTCGTACCCCGCCTCGCGCATCCGGTCCGCGAAGACCCTGGTGGACCGCTGGTGCAGCCGCCGGATCAGGTGACCGGGGAGACTGGCGCTTCTGGTGGTGATCCGATCCTGGGTCATCCCCGGAATTATTCACCGATCGCGGGGGAGCACAACCGGGTGGTGCGGGGGCCTGCCGCTCCGGTTGACGCGGGACGGTCCGCTATTTAGTAAGTGTACATATCTATTTTGGGAGGTGGCGGTGCAATATCATCTGAACGGTTTCCGTCCCGGCGATCCCGAGCTTGACGATCCGGCGCCCGGCCGCGAGGTGCAGGGGCCTCTGCCGGACGAGGTCGACGTGCTGATCGTCGGATGCGGCCCGGCGGGGCTGACGCTGGCGGCCCAGCTGTCGCGGTTTCCCGAGATCACCACGCGGATCGTCGAGCGCAAGCCGGGCCCGATCGAACGGGGGCAGGCCGACGGGATCTCGTGCCGCTCGATGGAGATGTTCAACGCCTTCGGTTTCGCCGACACCGTCATGCGGCAGGGGTATCAGGTCAACGAGACGACCTTCTGGAAGTCGGGGCCGGGCGGGGGCGCGCCGCTGGAACGGATCGGCCGGGTGCAGGATGTCGAGGACGGGTTGTCCGAGATGCCGCACATGATCCTGAACCAGGCGCGGGTCCACGACATGTACCTGGAGGTGATGCGGAAATCCGCGTCGCGACTGCGTCCGGACTACGGGATGGAGTTCCTCGGGCTGAACGTCGCCGAAACGGACGAGCATCCGGTGAAGGTCCGGTTGCGCGACATCGCGGGCGACCAGGACCGGACGGTTGCGGCGCGGTACGTGGTGGGGTGCGACGGCGCGCGCAGCGGCGTGCGCGGAGCGATCGGTCGGGCACTGTCGGGGGACAGCGCCAATCAGGCCTGGGGGGTCATGGATGTCCTGGCGGTGAGCGATTTCCCGGACATGCGGTGCAAGACGCTGATCCAGTCGGCGGCCGAGGGCAACGTGCTGATCATCCCGCGCGAGGGCGGTTATCTCGTCCGGCTCTATATCGAGATGGACAAGCTGGCGGAAGGCGAGCGGGTCTCGGGCCGGAACATCACCGTGGATCACCTGATCGCGGCGGCGCAGCGGATCTTCTCGCCCTACCGGTTCGAGGTGAAGGACGTGGTCTGGTGGTCCGTCTACGAGATCGGGCAACGACTGACCGACCGGTTCGACGATACCTCAGGAGACGAGGTTCCCGGGCGCCTGCCGCGTGTCTTCATCGCCGGCGACGCCTGCCATACGCACAGCCCCAAGGCGGGGCAGGGGATGAACGTCTCGATGGGTGACGCGTTCAACCTGGGCTGGAAACTGGCGTCGGTCCTGACCGGGCGCGCGGATCCGGAGATCCTGCGCAGCTACTCGGCCGAGCGGCAGGCCGTGGCGCAGGACCTGATCGACTTCGACCGGGAATGGGCACGCATCATGAGTGCGCGTCCCGCGGCGGATGACGGTGGCGCCACGCCGGAATTCCAGCGCTATTTCATCGAGCACGGGCGCTATACCGCGGGCATGTCGGTGACCTACCGTGCCTCGCCGCTGACCGGGGGGCCGGAGCATCAGGCGCTGGCTCCGGGCTTCGGCATCGGAACCCGGTTTCACTCGGCGCCCGTGATCCGCCTGGCCGACGCCAAGCCGATGGAGCTGGGTCACGTCATCCGGGCCGACGCGCGCTGGCGGGTCTTTGCCTTCTGCGGCTCGGGCCGGGCGGGGGACCTCGCCGATCTGTGCGGGTTCCTCGACGCCGCGGCGGCCTCGCCGCTGCGACGGTTCCGCCGCGAGGGGGAGGATGTGGACGCGCTGATCGATCTGCGCGCGGTGCTGCAACAGCCGTTCCGCGAGGTCGACTGGGGCGCGCTGCCCGGCTTGCTCAGGCCGGCCAAGGGGCGATACGGGCTGATCGACTACGAAAAGGTGTTCTGTGCGGATACCGCGCCGGGGCGCGACATCTTCGATCTGCGCGGCATCGACCGCGACGAGGGTGCGGTGGTGGTGGTGCGGCCGGACCAGTACGTCGCGCATGTCCTGCCGATGGACGCGCACGACGCCCTGGCGGCGTTCTTCGGCGGCTTTTTGGTGCCCGGGTAGCCGGGACAGCTCTGCCGCCGAAGATGGCCGGGATCAGACCAGGAAGTCCGAACTGTCGATATCCGACGGCGACAGCGAGGCCCCGAAGAGGTGGATCGCGTCGGTCGAGACGCCGTTGAAGTAATCCAGCCGGACGCCCTGTGCGGTGTCGACCTCGGTAAAGCTGGCATGGGTCAGGCCCGAGCCGCGCAGGTCGATCTTGTCGTAATTGTCCTGCCAGTCGAGGATGAGGTCGCGGCCGAAGCCTGCGGCGTCGAAGACGAAGGTGTCGGCATTGCCGCCGCCCAGCAGGACATCGTTGCCGAGCCCGCCCTTGATCGTGTCCTCGCCGTAGAGCCCTTCCAGCCGGTTCGCCTGGTCATCGCCCGTCAACGTGTCGCCCGCGTTCGAGCCGACGACATTCTCGACGTTGACGAAGATGTCGCCCTCGGCCGCAAAACCCGAGCCGGTGCCGGCCGCGAGGTCGATCTGCACCGCCGAGGTGTTGGCATAGCGCACGGTGTCGATCCCCGCACCGCCGTCGATGCTGTCGGCGCCGGTTCCGGCGTTGATCGTGTCGTCTCCGTCGCCGCCCATGATCGTCGCGGCGCCGCCGTAGTCGATGATCGTATCGTTGCCGCCCGCACCCTCGATGATGGGGGCGGTGCCGCCGCCGACGAGGTCGTCACCGAAGGCGGAACCGATGATCCGCTCCATGTAGATCAGGACGTCGCCGTCGGCCGTGCCGCCAACACCCGTCCTGTGGATGCCGACCTCGATCGCCGATGCGCTGTCGCTGTAGTCGGCCGTGTCGATCCCGAGATGCCCGATCATCGTGTCGGCGCCGAGCCCGCCCTGGAAGACGTCGTCGCCGCCCAGCCCTTCGAAGCGGTTGGCATTGGCATCGCCCGTCAGGATGTCGGCATTCTGGCTGCCGACGAGGTTCTCGATGCCGCTGAAGGTGTCGCCCTCGGCTTCGCCGCCGGTCGCGGTATTGGTGGCGAGGTTGATGGTCACGGCCGCCGAGCCGGCATAGCGGGCGGTATCGATACCGGCGCCGCCGATCAGGTTGTCGGCCCCGCCGCCGCCGACGAGCGCGTCGTCGCCGTCACCGCCGTCGATCGTGTCCGCCCCGTCGTTGCCGAAGATGAGATCGGCGCCGCCGAGGCCGTTCAGCGTGTTGGCCAGGGTCGAGCCGATGATCGTGTCGGCGAAATTCGAGCCGATGGCGTGTTCGATGTTCGTCAGCACGTCGCCGTCGGACTGGCCGCCGACGCCCGCCGTGCCGCCGAGCGACAGGCGCATCGCGCCCGAGGCCGCGTTTTCGTAGGTGACCGTATCATCGCCTGCGCCGCCGTCCATGCTGTCGGAGCCGGAGCCGCCGTCGATCATGTCGTCGCCCGCACCGGCGTCGATCGTGTCGTTGCCCAAGTCGGCCTGGATGATATCGGCGAAGGAGGTGGCGACGAAATCGTCATCGCCGGTCGTGCCCTCGATGATGGGGACGCCGGAAGGATCGGTCTGCTGGCCGAACCAGACATGGTAGATCCGGCCGTTGTACTCGAGAGACGGGTCGTCGGACTGGATGACGCCGACGCCGATGGCGTTCCAGGTGGCGCTGCTCCAGGAGCCTTCGTTCATGATCACGCTGTTATGGCCCGGAGAGCCCTGCCAGCCGCTCAGCGCGGCTTCGATCGTGGCGAAGCCGGCGGCCGAGATCTCGTAGCCGCTGTCGGTATAGCTGGAGCCGATCCGGCTGGGCGCATCCCACATCACGGTGGGGTCGCGGTGATCGGAATAGTAGTAGGCGTCGGACCAGCTGTGCAGGTTGGCACCCTCGGGCAGGGTGACGTTCTGGGCCCAGATATTGTCATGGGTGTCCACCGCGTGACGGCCCGCGGTAGCAGACAGCCCCACGGACAGCGGAACCGCCGCCAGGCCTTCGGTGGCGCGGTAGTTCATCAGAAGGTGGTAGAGTTCGAGTTCGACCAGGTTGATCGAGTCGTGCGAAGTCGGCGCGTAAATATCGGTCAAAGTTGCTCTCTATTCTTTTGCAGACGCGTTTTTCGTCAACATAGGCGGATAAGCGGCCGTTTCAAAGTTGCATCGTCGTGCGGAAGGGCCGGACCGCGTGCCTTCGGCATGCGACACCCTACACCAGCCCGTCCGGACATGGATCTCACAGCTGCGTCAAACCGGGCGTGTGTCGATTGATCTGTTGAAAGTCCGTTGCGGATTTTTTCGCTGTTCGACCGTTCCCGTGCGGCGTGCGGCGGGACCGGCGGCGCGTCTCAATCCTGCGACGACCCCTGCTCGCCCGTGGTGGCCTCCGACGGGCCGGGGGCGTCGTCGTAGACGGACCAGCCGTACCGGCCTCCGGTCCCGGGCAGTTTCGTCCGGTCGGAATTGCGGATGATGTAGGCCTTGGCGATGAAGTTCGCCGTGATGGGCGCGGTGAGCAGCAGGAACAGCGTGATCAGCAGTTCATGGAACGACAGTGCGCCCTTCACGGCCAATGCGTGGATCATCGAGGCGATGAGCACGCTGCCGATGCCGAGCGTGGTGGCCTTGGTCGGGCCGTGGAGCCGTTGCATCGTGTCGCGCAGCTTGAGCAGCCCGTAGGAGCCGACGAGGCCGAAGACGCCGCCCAGGACGATGAAGATCGTGACGAGGATTTCCGCGGGATCGGTCATGGATGCCTCACTCGATGATGTCGCCGCGCAGGATGAAGCGGCAGTAGGCGACGGTTGAGACGAAGCCGACCATGGCCACAAGCATGGAGGCCTCGAAATAAACGGCCGTCCCCTCGCGCACGCCGTAGAGCACGAGCAGCGCGATCACGTTGATCACCATCGTGTCGAGTGCGAGGATGCGGTCGGCCGGGTTCGGGCCGACGGTGATCCGCCAGAGACAGAACAGAAGGCCCAGTCCGAAACAGGCGAAGGCGAATGTCAGGGCGATGTCGATCATTCGAATATCTCCTTCAGCGGACCTTCGTAGCGGCGCTTGATCTGGTCGCGGTCGCCCTCGGGGTCATCCGTATGCAGGCAGTGGACGAGGATGGCCCGTCCGTCTGCCGAGAGCATGGCCGAGACCGTGCCGGGTGTCATCGTGATGGTGCCGGCGAGCACGGTGATCGCCTCGGGCGAGGTCAACTCGAGCGGCACGGTGATCCAGCGCGAGCGGAAGGCATCGCGCGGTTTGAAAAGGATCATGATCGCCACCTGGACGTTGGCGACGATGATGTCCCACAGGACGATCAGGATGTACTTCACGGCCACCAGCGGGCGCCGCAGCGTCGGCCGGTTGGGCCAGTAGGGCGCGGTGACCATCGGCACGGCCAGCCCGAGAAGAAGGCCCAGCAGAAGGTTGCCCAGGGTGATCTTGTTCACCAGGCCGAGCCAGACGAGGGTGAGCATGATGCTCAGCAGCGGATGGGGGATGAGCCGTTGGATCATTTCAGTTCTGCATCCGTGTTCAGGACCGTGGAGATGTATCCCTCGCGGTCGAAGAGTTGCGCCGTGGTCCCTTCGAGATAGTTCATCAGCGGCCCCGCGAAGGCGGCGAGCAGCGCCAGGACGGCGACCGCCGCCATGGTCGGAGCCACCTGGGCCACGCCCGCGGGGCCCGGCGCCTCGGGCTCATCGGCGGGGCGGGGCGGGCGGACGGCGGCCCCGACGGCGGTGGATTTCCAGAACAGCATGCTGCCGGCCCGGGCGAAGCCCACGATGGTCATGAGCGACCCGACGAGCACGGCGCTCCAGGCCCAGGCGAGCGCGCCGGGGGCGCGCAGCGCGTCGAGCACCAGGAGCTTGCCCAGGAAGCCGCTGAGCGGCGGCATCCCGGCCATGCCGATGGCCGCGGCGAAGAACAGGGCCGCGAACAGCCCGTTCTGCACGGTCACGGGGCGGGCGCGCAGCCAGTCTTCGCGACGCCGGGCGAGGACGAGATCGGCCAGCAGGAACAGGGCGGCGGCGGCGAAGGTGGAATGCACGAGGTAATAGAGCGCCGCCGTCGTCGCCGCGGGTGAAAAGGCCGAGACGGCGACCATCAGCGTGCCCATGGAGCCCAGCACCGAAAAGGCGATCAGCGGCATCAGGCGCCGCGCGCCCAGCACGCCGATCGCGCCGATGGCGATGGTGACGATGGCGGCGGGAAAGAGCCAGTCGCCGGCCATCCCGTCCGTCGCCTCGATCCCCGGACCGAAGACCAGGGTGTGGACCCGCAGGATGGCGTAGGCCCCCACCTTGGTCATGATCGCGAAGAGCGCGGCCACCGGTGCCGGGGCGTTGGCATAGGTGCCCGGCAGCCAGAACTGGAGCGGGAAGAGTGCGGCCTTGAGCCCGAAGACGATCATCAGCAGCATCGCCGCCACGCGGACCAGAGCGGCCTCGCCTGGGGGGACCTCCTGCAGGCGCTGCGCGAGATCGGCGATGTTCAGCGTGCCGGTGGTGGAATAGAGCACCCCGAGCGCGAAGAGGAACAGCGTCGAGCCGGCAAGGTTGATGACCACGTATTGCAGCCCCGCCCGCATCCTCTCGGGGCCGCCGGAATGGATCATCAGCCCGTAGGAGGCGATGAGCAGGATCTCGAAGAAGACGAAGAGGTTGAAGATGTCGCCGGTCAAAAAGGCGCCGACGATCCCCATCAGCTGGAACTGGAAGAGGGCATGGAAATGCCGCCCCCGCGCGTCCCAGCCGGTGGCGACGGCATGGATCAGCACGAGCAGCGCCAGGACGGTGGTGATCAGGACCATCAGCGCCGAGAGCCGGTCCAGCACCAGCACAATGCCGAAGGGGGCCGGCCAGTCGCCGAGGTAGTAGACCTGCGGATCCCCTCCGGCCAGCACGAAGAGCCCGATCGCCATGGCGGTCAGGGCCACCGTGCCGGCCAGCGAGAAGACCCGCGCCAGCGTCATGTCGTGACGCATCACGAAACCGAGGATGGGGGCGAGAAGCGCCGGCAGGATGACCGGCGCGATGATCCAGTGGTTCATCGGGGCGTGCCTCCGTCGGTCGCGGCGTCGATCTCGGCCCCGTCGGCCTCGCTCTCGGTCATGTCGATCCGGTCGTCGTCGGTTTCGAGAAAGGCGCCGAGCGCGACCATCACCAGCACCGCCGTCATCCCGAAGGAGATCACGATCGCGGTCAGGACGAGGGCCTGGGGCAGGGGGTCCGTATAGCTCGCCTCGCCGTAGGGCGACAGGATCGGCGGCAGGTTGACCGACAGGCGGCCCGAGGCAAAGAGGAAGACGTTCACCGCGTAGGACAGCAGCGCGAGTCCGAGGATCGTCGCGAAGGCGCGCAGCCTGAGGATCAGATAGACGCCTGCGGCGGTCAGCGCGCCGACGGAACTGGCCACGATCATCTCCATGTCATTCCTCCTCCCTGAGCGCGCGGATGCGCGTCGAGGGGTCATAGTCCATCGGTTCGGGATTGACCGTTTCGCCGGCGTAGCGCGCGATGCGCGACAGGCTGTAGAGCATCAGCATCACCGCGCCCAGCACGGCGAGGAAGACGCCGAGGTCGAAAAGCATGGCCGTCGCCAGTTCGAATTCCTCGATCGGCGGGAAGTGATAGTAGTCGTAGCCGCTGGTCAGGAAGGGCTTGCCGCCGAGCCAGGCTCCGGCGCCGGTCAGTCCGGCGATCAGGACGCCCCAGCCGATCATCGAGTGGTACTCGATCCGCTGACGGGACTGGGTCCAGGCGAAGCCCGACGCCATGTACTGCATCAAGAGCGCGATCGACACGACCAGGCCCGCGACAAAGCCGCCGCCGGGTTCGTTGTGGCCCCGCAGGAAGATGAAGACGCCGACCATCAGCGCGATCGGCATCATCACCCGCGTGGCGATCACCGTCATCAGCGGGTGGCGGTCGCGCGAGCGGTCACGGGAATAGTCGGTGTTGCGCAGCTTGCGCGCCGCCGGTCCGTTCAGCAGCGCGTCCATCACCGCGTAGATGATGAGCCCGGCGATCCCCAGCACGATGATCTCGCCATAGGTGTCGTAGCCGCGGAAATCGACGAGGATCACGTTCACCACGTTGGTGCCGCCGCCGCCCTTGTAGGAATTCGCCAGGTGATAGTCCGAGATCGAGGCCGTGTCGCGCAGCAGGAACATCCAGGCCAGCGCGCCCACGCCGCCGCCCGCGCCGAGCGCGATGATCCCGTCGCGGATCCGGCGTCCGGCCGTGCTTTCGACCGGAGAGGCCTTGGGCATGTAGTGCAGCGCCAGAAGCAGGAGCATGATGGTCACCGTCTCGACCGAGATCTGGGTCAGCGCGAGATCCGGGGCGGAGAGGTAGACGAAGCCGAACGAGATGGTGAGGCCGATCACGCCGATGATGACGAGCGCCCGGAACCGATCCCTGTGGACCAGCACGACCGTTCCGGTGGCGACGAGCAGCATCACCCATCCGACCAGCACGACCGGCGGCACCGGCAGGAGGTCGCGCGTCGGCGCCGGCAGGCCGCTGCCGCTGAAGGCGATGTAGCCGAGCGCCAGCGTCGCCGCGACGAAGATCGCGAGATAGCGCGACATGGCGCCGTCATGGCTGCCCCCGGCGATGCGGCCCGAGAGGGAGACGGCCCCTCCGACGAGGCGGTCGAAGATCGCCTTGGCCTCGGGGCGGGGCGTCGCGATCCAGGCGCGGTCCAGCGGGCGGTGCAGCGCGAGCAGGACGAGGCCGCCCAGGATGGCGATCCCCGACATGAAGAGCGCCGGGGTGATCCCGTGCCAGATCTTGAGGTGGATGTCGGGCAGCACGCCGCCCGTCACCGCGCCCGCCGCCATCATCACGACCGGCTCGGCCAGGTGCGGCAGCACGCCGATCAGCACGACCAGCACGACCAGAAGGGCGGGGGCGGCCCACATGCCGAACGGCGGGTCATGCGGCTTGTGCGGATAGTCGTCGCGCACCGGGCCGAGGAAGACATGGGCCACGAAACGGAAGGAATAGGCGACGGAGAGCAGCGCGCCGAGCGTGGCGAGCACCGGCACCGCATAGTGGCTGCCGGCCCAATCGGTGTGCGAGGCTTCCTCGAGCATCATTTCCTTGGACAGGAACCCGTTCAGCAGCGGGATGCCGGCCATCGACAAAGCGGCCAGCGTGCCGATCACGAAGGTGACGGGCATCAGGGTCCGCAGCCCGCCGAGGCGTTTGATGTCGCGGGTATGCGCCTCGTGGTCGATGATGCCCGCGGTCATGAAGAGCGCGGCCTTGAAGGTCAGGTGGTTGATGATGTGAAACACCGCCACCAGGGCGGCCACGGGCGTGCCGAAGCCGAGAAGCATGGTCAGCAATCCCAGGTGGCTCACGGTCGAGAAGGCCAGCAGCGCCTTGAGATCATCCTTGAAGAGCGCGATCAGCGCGCCCAGGACCATGGTGATCAGGCCGGCGGTCGTGACGATGTAGAACCAGGCGTCGGTCCCGGCGAGCGCGGGCCACATGCGCGCCATCAGGAAGACGCCGGCCTTCACCATCGTGGCCGAGTGCAGGTAGGCCGAAACCGGCGTGGGCGCGGCCATGGCGTGCGGCAGCCAGAAGTGGAACGGGAACTGCGCCGACTTGGTGAAGGCGCCGAGCAGGATCAGGATCAGCGCGGGCAGATACCATTCCGAGGCCCGGATCCGGTCGCCCGCGGCCAGGATGTCGGTCAGGTTGTAGCTGCCCACGATATTGCCGAGGATCAGCATCCCGCCGATCATCGCGAGCCCGCCGGCGCCGGTCACGGCAAGAGCCATTCGCGCGCCCTGGCGTCCCTCGGGCAGGTGCTTCCAGTAGCCGATGAGCAGGAAGGACGAGAGCGAGGTCAGTTCCCAGAAAATCAGCAGAAGCAGGATGTTGTCGGACAGGACGATCCCCAGCATCGCGCCCTGGAAGAGCAGCAGATAGGTGTAGAACTGCCCCATCGGATCCTCGCCCGAGAGGTAGAACCGCGCGTAGAGCGTGATCAGCAGCCCGACGCCCAGGATCATGCAGGAGAAGAGCAGGCCGAGCCCGTCGAGGAAGAAGGAGGCGGACAGCCCGAGTTGGGGGATCCAGTCCAGCTCGGCGGTGATGACCTCGCCCTGCATGACCCGGGGGGCCAGCAGGATCAGCATGGTCAGGGCCAGCAGGGTCGGCAGCGCCGTGAAGACGGCGCAGGCGTTGCGGCCCGCGCGGATCATGAGCCCGGGCATGAGCGCTCCGGCGAACGGCAGCAATGCGATGACGATCAGCGAATAATGTTCTGCGCTCACGTATTCATTCCGTCCCTTGCAGTACTGCCCTGACACCCGGGCGGGTGCCGCCCCTCCGCATTCTTCCGGTGCGGTCCGCGTTTTCCGGCCCCTTCAGATCTCGGCTGGGAATCTGCTCCGGAACGCGAGCGACAGAGTATTGTTTTGTTACGGCTTCGCAACCACCTCTTCCCCGGCTCGCGACAATGTCGCAGGCGGTTTCGGTGCCGGGGACCGCTCTGCGGGGCGAGGGTGCCGGCTCATCCGGCGGACGGGGCGGCAGGCGGGGCGGCGGTCGAGGAGCGTTTCACCAGCCTTGCGGCGATGGGGGTGGCCGGAGGGAGGCTGCGCCGGAGCGTGCCCTCGCTCCCCTGCATCATCTGGGTGATCCGCCGTGCGGCGGCGCGCCCCATTTCCTTGCGGGGCTGGTGGATCGTGGTCAGCGAGGGCAGGAACCTGTCGGCAAAGTCGATGTCGTCGAACCCCATGACCGAGACTTCGCCCGGCACGTCGAAGCCCATGTGCACGCATTCCGAGATGAACCCCAGGGCGCATTCGTCGGAGGCGCAGAAGACGCCGGTCGGTCGGTCGCGCAGGCGGGACCAGCGGCGCGCGGCCTCGGCGCCGGCCTCGAGGGTGAAGTCGCCGGGCAGCACGATCCGTGCGAGATCGCGGCTTTCGGCGGTATCGAGAAACCCTTCGCGGCGGGTGAGGGCCAGGACGTTGTCCTCGGGGCCGCTGACGTGGAGCAGCGCGCGGTGTCCGAGATCGGCGAGGTGGTCGACCGCGAGGCCCGCCGCGGCCCGGTTGTCGATGCCGAGCCGGGGGGCGTCGTAGGCGTCGTTCCATTCGCTGAGCTGGACCAGCGGCAGGTGCCAGCCGTTCACCAGTTCGGGGTCGAGACTGCCGTCGAGCAGCACGATGCCGTCGGCGCGCCCGTCGTAGCCGAGCGACAGGAGCCTGTCGCGGCCGATGCGGCTGTCGCTGATCTGGACGGTGAGGCCGACGGCGCTGGCCTCTTCCTGGATGGCGGCGAAGATGCGGCTGAAGAAGGTGTTGGACAGGTTCGGCGCGAGGATGAGGATCGAGCGCGCCCGCCTCTGGCGCAGGTCGCGCGCCGCCGCGTTGATGCGGTAGCCGGTCGCCTTCACGGCCTCCATCACCTTGTCGCGGGTGGCCGGCCCCACGGTATCGGGCGAGGACAGCGCGCGGCTGACGGTTGCCGTGGATACCCCGGCAAGCGTTGCGACGTCCTTGATCCTGACCCTTGCCGACATGCCGCCTCCTGATCCTGCCTCCGGTTAATCGATTACATTTTTCATTGCAATCACGCCGTGAATCGGATGTAATCGATTTCAAGGTGCCGGGAGGACGGCGCCGCGGGAGGTTTCATGAAGACGATCAAGGGTCCGGCCCTGTTCCTGGCGCAGTTCGCCTCGGACGAGGCGCCGTTCAACGACTGGGATTCGATCACGAAATGGGCTGCCGAGTGCGGCTACGAGGGCGTGCAGGTGCCCAGCTGGGATGCGCGGCTGTTCGACATCGCGACCGCCGCGACTTCGCGCGATTACTGCGATACGTTCAAGGGCCGGGCGGCCGAGAACGGGATCGCCGTGACCGAACTTTCGGCGCATCTGCAGGGTCAGCTGGTGGCGGTCCACCCGGCCTATGACATCGCCTTCGACGGATTCGCAGATGCCTCGGTCCACGGGGATCCGAAAGCCCGGCAGGAATGGGCGGTGCAGCAGGTGCGGCAGGCGATAGACGCGTCGCGCAACCTCGGCCTCACGGCTCTCGCGGCCTTTTCCGGCGCGCTGGCCTGGCCCTATGTCTATCCCTGGCCGCAGCGGCCGCAGGGGCTGGTCGAGACCGCCTTCGACGAGCTTGCCGCGCGCTGGCGGCCGATCCTGGACCATGCCGAGGAGAGCGGCGTCGACATCTGCTACGAGATCCATCCGGGCGAGGATCTGCACGACGGCGTCAGCTTCGAGATGTTCCTCGACCGGGTGGATCAGCACCCGCGGGCGCGGATGCTCTACGATCCCTCGCACTACGTCCTGCAGTGCCTCGACTACATCGCCAACCTCGACGACTATGCCGAGAGGATCGGGATGTTCCACGTCAAGGACGCGGAGTTCAATCCGACCGGCAAGCAGGGCGTCTATGGGGGCTATCAGTCCTGGGCGAACCGGGCCGGCCGGTTCCGCAGTCTCGGCGACGGGCAGGTGGATTTCGGGCAGGTCTTCTCGAAGCTCACGACCATGGGCTTCGACGGCTGGGCCGTGGTCGAGTGGGAGTGCGCGCTGAAGCACCCCGAGGACGGCGCGCGCGAGGGGGCGCAATTCGTCCGCGACCACATCATCCGGGTCACGGAGAAGGCGTTCGACGATTTCGCGGATGGCGGGGCCGACGACGCGGCGAACCGCCGGATGCTTGGTTTGGGGGGCTGAGATGGCGGAGGCACCGATCAGGCTGGGAATGGTCGGCGGGGGCGGCGACGCCTTCATCGGCGGGGTGCACCGGATCGCCGCGCGGCTGGACGGACATTACACGCTTGTCGCCGGGGTGCTGAGTTCGACCCCCGAGAAGGCAAGGGCCAGCGCCGAGGCGCTCGGCCTGCCGCGCAGCTACGACACCTATGAGGACATGGCGCGAACCGAGGCCGATCGCGAGGACGGGATCGATGCGGTGGCCATCGTGACGCCGAACCACGTGCATGCGGCGGCGGCCATCGCCTTTCTCGAGCGGGGCATCCATGTCATCTGCGACAAGCCGCTGACATCGACCATGGAGGATGCGGAACGGCTGGCCGAGGCCGCCCGCGCCTCGGGTGCGCTCTTTGTTCTGACGCACAACTACACCGGGTATCCGGTAATCCGGCAGGCCCGGCAGATGATCGCCGAGGGCAAGCTGGGCAGCCTGCGGCTGATCAACGTGGAATACGTGCAGGACTGGCTGACCGGGGCCGCCGAGGGCAAGCAGGCGGAATGGCGGGTCGATCCCGCGCGGTCGGGGGCGGGCGGCTCTATCGGGGATATCGGGACCCATGCCTACAACCTCGCCTGTTTCGTATCGGGCCTGACGCTGGACCGGCTGGCCGCCGACCTCGACGCCTTCGGCGCGGGGCGGGAGCTGGACGACAATGCCCATGTCATGCTGCGCTGGCAGGGCGGGGCCAAGGGGATGCTCTGGTGCAGCCAGGTCGCGCCGGGGAACGAGAACGCGTTGCGCCTGCGGGTCTACGGGGACCGCGGCGGGCTCGACTGGTCGCAGGAAGAGCCGAACAGCCTGTGGTTCACCCCCTTCGGCGAACCCAAACGCCTGCTGACCCGCAACGGGGCCGGCGCGACCGAGGCGAACACCGCGACGAGCCGGGTGCCGGGCGGGCATCCCGAGGGCTATCTCGAGGCCTTCGCGACCATCTATTCCGAGGCGGCCCGCGCGATCCACGCGCAGCGGCGCGGAGAGCCCGTACCGGAAGACCTGCTTTATCCGACCATCGAGGACGGGCTGGACGGGATGCGGTTCGTCGCCGCCTGCGTGCGGTCCTCGGCGAACGACAGCGCCTGGGAGACGCCATGAAACTGGGGATCAACCTGCTCTGTCTCGGCGGGCATATCGAGGAAAGCCACCTGCCGCAGATCGAACGGATCGCCGCGATCGGCTTCGATCACGTCGAGGTGCCGGTGATGCGCGGCTCGCCCGACCATTACGCCTGGCTGGGCGATCGGCTTCACGCGATGGGGCTGGGGCGGGCGCAGACCTCAATCGTGCCCGAGCCCGCCGCCAATCCCCTGTCCGGGGATGCGGATGAGCGGCGGCGCGGGGGCGAGCACCTGAACTGGATTCAGGACTGCGCCGAGGCGCTCGGCTCCGAGACCATCGGCGGGCCGTTCCATGCGCCGATCGGCCATTTCACCGGCCAGGGCCCGACCCAGGCCGAGCTGGAGCGCGGGATCGAGGCGCACAGGGCCATGGCCGAACGGGCCGCGCGCAACGGGTATCTTCTGGCGCTGGAGCATCTCAACCGGTTCGAGACCTATTTCCTGAACACGATGGAGCAGGCCCGCGCCTATGCCGACCGGGTGGATCATCCGGCCTTCGGCATCATGTACGACACGTTCCACGCCAATATCGAGGAACAGGACCAGGCCGGGGCGATCCGTCACCTGGGCGACCGGATGCACGTGCTGCATGTCTCCGAAAACGACCGGGGCGTGCCGGGGCGCGGGCAAATCGACTTTGCCGCCGTCGCGGGCGCCGCCAAGGCCGCCGGCTTCGACGGCCATGTCGTGGTCGAGGCCTTCGGGGCGGGCGTGCCCGAGCTGGCCGCGGCCACCCGGGTCTGGCGGCCGCTCTTCCCTGATTTCGAGACGCTGTTCACCGAGGCGCACGACTTCATCCGCCGGACGTGGGAGGCCGCATGACGCCGCCGGTGATCGAGATGAAGGGCATCACCAAGAGCTTTCCCGGCGTCCGTGCGTTGGGCGACGTGAGTTTCGAGGTGCGTGCGGGCGAGGTCCAGGCGCTGGTCGGCGAGAACGGCGCGGGGAAATCGACGCTGATCAAGATCCTGTCGGGCGTCTATCACGCCGATGCGGGCGAGGTCCGGCTGAACGGCGAGGCGGTGCATTTCTCGCACCCGGTTGAGTCGCTGCATGCCGGGATCGCGGTGATCTACCAGGAGTTTTCGCTGCTGCCGGAACGGACGGTGGCGCAGAACCTCTTTCTCGGCCGCGAGCCGCGCACGCGGTTCGGGCTGATCGACGGAGCGAGGATGCGGGCCGAGGCGCGCGAGGTCCTGTCGCTTTTCGCCGCGGCCGGGCGGATCGACCCGGACCGGATGGTCGGCGAACTGGACGTCGCCACGCAGCAGGTGGTCGAGATCGCCAAGGCCGTCTCGACCGGGGCGCGGGTGGTGGTGATGGACGAGCCGACCGCCGCGCTGAACGAGGCGGAATGCGAAGAGCTTTTCACCACGGTCGACACGCTGCGCGAGCGCGGGGTCGCCATCATCTACATCACGCACCGCATGCGCGAGATCACCCGGCTGGCCGACCGCGTGACCGTACTCAAGGACGGCGAGGTCGCGGCGCGGTTCGACACGGTGCCCGCGCCCGAGGCCATCGTGCGCGCCATGGTGGGGCGCGACATCGCCGATTTCTACGCCCCGCCGGCCACGTCCGAGGAGATCGGAGAGCCGGTGCTGAGCGTGCGGGGGGCAGGCAACGACCGGCTGCACGACATCGGCCTCGACGTGCGGGCGGGCGAGATCGTGGGCCTTGCCGGGATCCAGGGCGCGGGCCGGGTCGCGCTGGCCATGGCGCTCTTCGGAGAGAGCCCGTTCGACCGGGGCGAGGTCACCCTGAACGGCGGGACGGTGGACTTCCGGTCGCCGCGCGCGGCGATCACCGGCGGGGTCGGGCTTTTGCCCGGCGACCGCAAGGGCGAAGGTCTGGTGCTGATGCAGTCGGTCCGCGACAACGGGATGCTGACCTCGCGCGCCTTCGCGCCGCTGTGGTCGAGCGACCGGCGCAACACTCGTGCGGACACGACGCGCATGGACGAACTGCTGGATCACATGGAGATCCGCGCGGCCTCGTACGATCAGGACATCCGCGCGCTCTCGGGCGGCAACCAGCAGAAGGCGATTGTCGCGCGCTGGCTTTCGATGCGGCCGAAACTGCTGATCTTCATCGAGCCGACGCGCGGCATCGACGTGAACTCCAAGGCCGGGATCTATCACCTGATGCGCGATCTCGCGCGCGAGGGGGCGGGGATCCTGATGATCTCGTCCGACCTGCCCGAGGTGATCGGTGCGGCCGACCGGGTGCTCGTCATGCAGCAGGGGCGGATCGTCGCCGAATTTCCCCATGGCGCGAGCGAGCAGGACATCATGCACGCCGCCACCGAAGAGCGGGAGGTGGCCGCATGAGCATCGCCGAGGACGCAGCGCCGCGCAAACCCGGCTTCCGCTTCGAACGCTGGGCGCCCCTGATCCTGCTGGTGGGGGCGTTCGCGATCTACGTCGGGATCGCCCTCGGGACCGACCAGGCGCAGTACCTGACCTTCGACAACCTGATCGCCATCCTGGGCCGCTCGATCGCGCTCGGGATCACGGCCATCGGGCAGACCTTCGTGATCCTCGTCGCCTCGATCGACCTGAGCGTGGCCAGCCTCATCTCGGCCACCGCCGTTCTCGCTTCGGTGGTCATGGACGGGTCGCCGGCGATGATCCTGCCCGCCATCCTCGCCGCGCTGGTGCTGGGGGCGGTGGTGGGGCTGACCAACGGGCTGGTGGTGAGCGGGCTCAAGGTGAACCCGCTGATCGCGACGCTCGGCATGAGCCTGATCATCCAGGGTTGCCTGTCGGCCTTCGTGTCGAATTTCGCGGGCGAGGTTCCGGCGGCCTTCCAGGTCTTCGCCTATGGCGAGATCGGGCCGTTTCCGTTGGCGCTGATCTTTCTCTTGGCGCTTGCGGTGCTGGCCTGGGCGGTGCTGCGGTTCACCAAGTTCGGGTCGGACATCTACGCCGTCGGCGGCAATGAGGAGGCGGCGCGCTTTGCCGGGATCAAGACCGGGCGGATCGTGGTGCTCAGCCATGTCATCTGCTCGGTCTGCGCGGCCATCGCGGGGCTCTACCTGGCATCGCGCCTGCGCTCGGGGGCGCCGTGGATCGGGGCCGACGGGGTCTACGACCTCGAAAGCATCGCGGTGGTGGTGATCGGCGGCACCGTCCTGGCCGGCGGACGCGGCGGGGTCTGGGGAACCATGGCCGGGATGCTGATCTTCTCGCTCATCGATTCGGTCTTCAACATCGCCGGCGTCGACAGCTTCGCCAAACAGGTGCTGCGCGGGATCATCATCGTCGCCGCCGTCGCCTTCTACGCCATCCGTTCGAAGAGGATCGTGGCATGACCGACCGGGCCGACCCGTCCGGCGCGAGAGAGCGCCGCCGACTGCCCCAGATCAACCCGGTCTGGGTGCTGCTGGCCGCGCTGATCGCCGCCATCATCTTCATGAATCCGGGGTTCGTCGAGCCGACGGGCTACATGAACTTCCTCAAGCGCGCGGCGCCGCTGGCAATCCTGGCGGCCGGTCAGGTCTATGTCATCACCTCGGGCGGCTTCGATCTCTCGGTCGGCTCTCTGATCACGCTGGTCGTGGTGGGATCGTCGATGCTGACCAACAACGATCCGGCCGCGACCTACTGGGTCGTCCCGGTGATGCTGGGCATCGGCGTCGGGGTCGGGGCGATCAACGGGCTGATCGTGTGTTTCCTGCGTGTTCCGTCGCTGATCGCGACGCTGGGCATGATGATCACGCTGAACGGCCTGGCCTTCCTGTGGTCCGGCGGGGCGCCGCGCGGCTACCTGCCCGACACGTTCCGGTTCTTCGGGCGCGAGCTGATACGGGACGTGCCCCTCGTCCGGTTCATCCCGGTCTCGGTCATCGTGCTCGTCGTCGTGGTCGGGCTGTTCGCCTGGCTGATGCACCGCACGAACCTGGGACGGCAAGTCCATGCGATCGGGGACAATCCGGTCGCGGCCCGGCTGGCCGGTGTCGCCGTGAACCGGGTGCGCATCACCGCCTTCGTCCTCTCGGGCCTGTCCGGGGCCATCGCCGGGATCCTACTGGGCGGTTTCGCCGGCGTGTCCACCGATGTCGGCACCGGATATGAGCTTCAGGCGATCACCGCCGCGGTGCTGGGCGGCGCGCAGCTGCTGGGCGGGCGCGGTTCTGTCCCGGCCGCCTTCGGCGGCGCGCTGGCGCTTACCGCAATCTTCACGCTTTTGAACTTCCTCGGCCTGCCGCAACCCGTCCGGCAGGTGGTGCAGGGGCTTATCCTCATCGCGGCCGTCGCGCTGGCCATGCACCGAAGGAAACAGACGGGAACCTGAGGGGCGCGCGCCAGGCGGCCCCCCATCACTAGGGAGAGAGTAATGAAACATCTACTGTTGGCGACCGGAGCGCTGGCCCTCGGCCTTGCGCCCCTCCACGCCCAGAACTTCGACGATCCGGAAGAATTCGCAAAGCAGCAGGAGCAGCTTCAGGCCGAGTCCATGGGGCCCGAGGGCCAGCCCTGGGTCCAGCACATCGGCGGCGACATGGTCGAGACCGCCGATCTGGGAATCGAGGGCCCGGCGACGGTGTGCTTTTCGAACGCGGGGGTGAACAACCCCTGGCGCGTCGTGGGCTACACGAACATGACCGAGGAGGTCGAGAACCACGACTCGATCGGCGAGTTCATCCACGTCGACGCCGAGGGCTCCGACGACAAGCAGATCGCCGATATCGACGACCTGTTGGCGGGCGGTGACTGCGACGTGATGATCGTGTCGCCCAACACCACCGCCGCGCTGACCCCGGCCGTGGAACGCGCCTGCGAGGCGATGCCGGTCATCGTCTTCGACCGCGGCGTCAACACCGACTGCCCGGTGACCTTCATCCACCCGGTCGGCGGCTACGGCTTCGGCATCCAGGGCGCCGAGTTCATCGTCGACAACGTCGAGGAAGGCGCCAACGTGCTGATGCTGCGCATCCTGCCGGGGGTCGACGTGCTCGAGACGCGCTATTCCGCAGGTCGCCGCATCTTGGACGAGGCGGGCATGAACATCGTCGGGGCCGAGTTCACCGACGGCGACAACGCCAAGACCAAGTCGATCGTCGAGGACTATCTGATGCGCGGCGACATCGACGCGGTGTGGATGGATGCGGGCGCCACGGCCGTCGCCGCCATCGAGGCCTTCGAGGATTCCGGGTACGACATTCCGGTCTTCGTCGGCGAGGACCAGCAGGACTTCCTCCGCAAGTGGCAGGACAAGGGGCTGACCGCCATCGCACCCACCTATCCGACCTACCAGTGGCGCACGGCGGTGATCGCCGCCGCCCGCGTCATCGAGGGCGAAGCGCTCCCGGGGCCGGAATGGGTTCTGCCGCAGCCGGCGATCACGCAGGAGAACCTGGACGAATACGTCAACCCGGCGATGCCGCCGCTGCACTATGCGATGTGCGGTTGCGAGGACATGGCCAACTATCCCGAAGCCTGGGGTGGCAACTGAGTTGACAGGAGGGGGCGGCGTGAGCCGCCCCTTTCATGTCGGGAAGGACCGGACGAGGGAGGACGACGAAATGACCGGGACGATCGAGGAACACCAGTCGATGCCGCGGGGGCGCGTGCCCAACAGCCGCTATCCGCTTCTGATCCACCGCGGCGGCGTGCCGGGCGGCGGCATGGATGCGGTGCGGACGCGCTTTCAGGAGAACGGCTGGCTCAACAACTGGAACTATCCGGGGATCTACCTGTACCACCATTTCCACTCTACGAGCCACGAATGCCTCGGCGTGGCCGAGGGCTGGATGGAACTCGAGCTGTTCGGCAAGGGCGGGACCAAGGTCCGCGTGGAGGCCGGGGACGTGGTGGTGATGCCCGCGGGGGTATCCCACGCCATGATCGGCAACTCCGAGGATGTCATGGTGGTCGGCGGCTACCCCGAGGGACGCGACTGGGACAACATCCAGGAGGAGTTCGTCAGCGAGGCGGATTTCCGTGCCGCGGCCAAGCTCATCATGTCCCTGCCCATCCCGGCGAGCGACCCGGTGACCGGCAGTCCCCTGAGCCGGTGGCGCGACGCGCCCTCGTCGGTGGATGCCGGCTGGAACGACTTTCGCGACGGTCTCGACGCGACCGGGTGAGCGGCCTGTGCGGCTCCCCGGCGGGCCCGAGCAGTGTTCTCGGGCCCGGGCGCTCCCGGGCCTCACAATGTGAACGGGGCCGTCGTGGTGCGACAGCCGTCCGCCGGCCAGCAGGTCACGCTGCGGTCGATTGCGTCCGCGCATCACCTGGAGGTCGATTGCGCCCAGAACGGTGCCCGTGCTTGCGGGCTTCGGGACTTCGATAGGACCGTTTTGATATCGCGATCCCTGCCTCGGCGCTTGCCGAGGTCGTGTCGCCTCGTCTGGCTTCCGTTGCTTCTTATCCGCGGGCGCGCTGAACAAGCGGCCTCTTTGCCTGAGGTTAAGGTGAGGATCGGTTTTGTCCAGCGAGCAGAGCAAAAACGGAATGTTCAGGCAATTGCTAGGACTGGCCCGGCCGCGTCCACTCTGCGTCCGCCAGGTCATTGAAACCGTTTGGAGGCGAGTACCGGAATCGAACCGGTGTACACGGATTTGCAATCCGCTGCGTCACCACTCCGCCAACTCGCCTCGGAACGGTCCGCGTGGACTAGCCTATCTGGCCGCCTCCTGCAAGCGTCAAGGCGCAAGGCTGCAACGTTTGGGAAAATAGTGGCGGGGCGGCAAAGCTTTGGCCTTGCCAGACGTTGCCGGAAAGGGTGACTTGTGGCAAAAAGCTTTCCAACGCAATTCCGAACGGGCCAGTTCAGCATGACCGACTTCGCCGCGCGCCGCACCATGATGGTGGACAACCAGATCCGTCCCGCGGATGTCACCAAATTCCCCATCATCGAGGCCATGCTCGCCGTCCCGCGCGAGGCCTTCGTGCCCGCCGACAAGCGCGACGCGGCCTATCTCGGCGAGAATATCGACCTCGGTCAGGGGCGGGTCCTGCTGGACCCGCGGACACTGGCCAAGATGCTGGACGCGCTGGACATCCATGCGGACGAACTGGTGCTCGACATCGGGACGGGCACGGGATACTCGGCCGCCGTCGCCGCGCGTCTGGCCGAGGCGGTGATCGCGCTCGAAGAGGACGAGGCGCTGATCTCGGACGGGAATGCCGCGCTGACCTCCGAGGGGGCGGACAATGTCGTCCTTCACGAGGGCCCCCTGTCCGAAGGCGCGGCCACGCACGGACCCTATGACGTGATCATGATCCAGGGCGCGGTGGAGCATCTTCCCGAGGGCGTGACCGATCAGCTCAAGGAGGGCGGGCGCATCGCGGTGCTCTTTGCGGAAGGGCACCTCGGGGTGGTCCGGATCGGATACAGGATCGACGGCAGGATCAACTGGCGGTTCGCCTTCAACGCGGGCGCGCCGGTCCTGCCGGGATTCGAGCGACATCAGGCGTTCACGCTCTAGAACAGAACGGCCGGCAAACGGCAGAAAAGGGCAGGCAGATGAGCAGATCGATGACAACCCTCCGGATGGCAGTGGCGACGCTGGCTCTGGCGGCCGGCGCGGCTCTGGTGCCGGTCAAGGCCGCGGCGGAAACGCTCGCGGATGCGCTGGCCTCGGCCTACAAGCATTCGGGGCTGCTGGAGCAGAACCGGGCGCTGCTTCGCGCCGCCGACGAGGACGTCGCGCAGGCGCTCTCGCAGCTTCGTCCGATCGTGTCCTGGACGGCGAACCTGACCAGCAACTTCGGCGCTTCCTCTTCCGCGGCGACGGGGTTCAATCTGGTGAACTCCCGCTCGGCGTCCGCCTCGATCGGGCTGACCGCCGAGATGCTGATCTACGATGGCGGCCGGACGAACCTGGGCGTCGAAATCGCCAAGGAAACCGTTCTCGCGACCCGCGAGGGGCTGACTTCGATCGAACAGCAGGTGCTGCTGCGGGCGGCGGTCGCCTACCTGAACGTGCGGCGCACATCCGAATTCGTGGCGCTGCGTCAGAACAACCTGCGCCTGATCACGCAGGAACTGCGCGCGGCCCGCGACCGGTTCGAGGTGGGCGAAGTCACGCGTACCGACGTCTCGCTTGCCGAAGCCCGTCTGGCCGCCGCGAAATCCGGCCTGGCCGCGGCCCAGGGCGACCTGGCGCAGGCGCAGCTGGAATACCTGGCCGCCGTGGGGCACAGGCCCGGCCGCCTGACGCCCTCGGGCGCGCTGCACCGCCTGCCGCACTCGCTCGAGGCGGCGAGCGCGACCGCCCTGCGACAGCATCCCGACATGGCTCAGGCCCGGCGCCAGGTCACCATATCCGAGCTGCGGGTCGATCTGGCCGATGCGGGGCTGAGCCCGACGGTTTCGGCGACGGCCACGCTCGGGTTGAACGACACGCTCGGCACGGGGGCTCATGGGCGGTCCGCTTCGATCGGTCTGGCGGGGCGCCAGACGATCTATGCCGGCGGGCGGCTCAGTTCGCTGCAGCGCCAGGCGATGCAGAACCGCGATGCGAGCCGCGCGAACCTGCACGTGGTGTCGCACCAGATTCGTCAGAACGTCGGCAATGCGCTGGCCACGCTGCAGGTCGCCCGATCCTCGATCGAGGCAAGCCAGCAGCAGGTCCGCGCCGCGCAGGTCGCGTTCCGCGGCATCCGCGAGGAAGCCACGCTTGGCGCGCGGACGACGCTGGACGTGCTGAACGCCGAGCAGGAGCTGCTCGACGCACGCGCCAGCCTGATCTCGGCGCAGGTTGACGAACTCAGCGCAGGCTATAGCCTGCTCGCAGCGATGGGAGAACTCACCGCTCAGAACCTGGAGCTCAAGGTCAGAATCTACGACCCGGCAGGCTATTATAACTTGGTAAAGGATGCCCCGGCGGGCCTGAGCGAACAGGGGCGGAAGCTTGACCGCGTCCTGCGTCGCATCGGAAAAGACTAAAATCCGCCGCATCCATTGAGTGGAAACCCCTCTGGCGTTACCCTGACACCGAGGCATTGGCAGCTGGAATGAGATGGCAGATTCTGTAACCAACGTGCAGATCGAGGATGTCCTGTCCTCCATCAGAAAACTCGTTTCCGAAGAAGTACGGGCGCAGTCGCGCGAAACGGCGAACCAGCCCAGGCGGCCGGACCGTCCGGCCGCGCCGGCGGCCGACGACCGGCTGATCCTGACGCCGTCACTGCGTGTCACGCCGCAGACCGCGGCCGAGGAGACCGGGGACGACGAGGGCGAGGCCGGGTTCATCCATGCCGAATCCGACGACGCGCCCGAGAGGGAGGCCGACCTTCTCAACCTGATGGAGCGTGTGCGCGCGGCGGGCGACCGACATTCTCGGATCGAGGCCAACCGCCCCACCGGAATCGCCCCCGTCCGGGACCCGGCGACCGAGGCGCGCGACGCCGGTTCGCCGGATATCGCCATCGAGGCCGCGCTGGCGGCCCTGGGCGTGGCGCGCGATGCGGACCCGGACGCACCCGAAGCGGATGCCCCCGATCCGACTCTCCTGCCGGCGTCCGAAGCGGCCGAACCCGACGCCCTCACCGGCGAGGCCGAGAGCGACGAGAGGGAGGCCTCCGTCGCCCCGGCGGAAGAGGAACTCGACGAGGGAATCGCGGTGTCCAGAGGCGCCATCCCCACGCCGCCCGAGACGGGCGAGGACGTGGTGCCGACATTCCTGCGGCACCGGGGCGTGACCTCGCTGGGACAGCGCGTGGCCGAGGTGGAAGCGGTCGTATCGACCAGCGGCGGCGAATGGGAACCCGAAGCGGACGAGATCTCGGACGCGGCGCCGCAAAGGCTCGACCCCGCGCCGGCCTGGGATGACGAGGATGAGGACGAGGCGCAGGCGGACGCTCTTGCGGCCGAGACGTGGCAGACTGACCCGACCGCACTTTCCGCTGACGAGGCCTGGGCGGTCGATCCCATAGACGACGCGGATATCGCCGCCATGGCCGACGCGAGTCTTCGGGCCGTGACCCCGCTTGCGGCGGTGAAGCCCGAGCGGGACATCGAGGACCGGGATGCCGGAGTCGAGGATGCCGAAACGGCTGATGCGGATGCCGCGCGTGACGTTGCCAGCGTCGCCGAGGCCGAAGACCGGGACCCGCCCGAGGACGATTTCGACGACGCCGCCTTTGACGAGGCGGGGCGGAACGCCCTGACGGCCGAGGACACGGCCGTTCTGGACGAAGAGATGCTGCGCGACCTGGTGGCCGAGATCGTCCGGCAGGAGCTGCAGGGCGCCTTGGGCGAGCGGATCACGCGCAACGTCCGCAAGCTCGTGCGCCGCGAAATCCACCGCGCGCTCTCCGCTCAGGACTTTTCGTGATCGCAGGACCGGTCGGCTATCGGGTCACCGTGGCCGCCAGCCCGAACAACCGATCCAGATCGACGTGACGGCCCAGGTGGGCCGCAAGCCGGTCGAGGACCTCTTCGACGCCGGTCTCGTAGCTCAGGTCCGACCGCCCGCCCATGCGCCGCAGATCGTGCGCGCGAAAGGGGTCGGAGGCGTAGAGCCCGTGAAGATAACAGCCGCGCACCCGGCCGTCGGCCGATTGCGCCCCTTCGGGGCGGTCGCCGATCCGCAGCCACGCGCGGTCGCAGTCCGGCCCGGACGTCGACCCCAGATGGATCTCGTAGCCCGAAACCGCTTCGCCGCTGTCGCAATGGCGCGCGTCGCTCAGGCGGACCCGTTTGGCGGGTGACATGACCGTCTCGATATCGAGCAGCCCGAGGCCCGGCCAGCGGCCCGGTCGCCCCTCGATCCCGTCCGGGTCCTCGATCCATCGGCCCAGCATCTGGTATCCGCCGCAGAGGCCCAGCACATGCCCGCCGCGCCGGACATGGGCCGCGAGGTCGATGTCCCATCCCTGCGCGCGGAAGGCCTCGAGATCCGCGACCGTCGTCTTGGAGCCGGGGATGAGCACGAGGTTCGCGTCGCCGGGCAGGGGGCGCCCCGGTTCGATGATCTCGACCGTGACGCCGGGTTCCGACGACAGCGGATCGAGATCGTCGAAATTGGCGATCCGGCCCAGCCGGGGCACGGCGATTTTGAAGGCGCCGCCCGTGGGGCCGGAGGCCAGGTCCAGGACATCTTCGGCCGGCAGTTTCCACGCATCCGCGAACCAGGGGACGAGGCCGAGCGCCGCCCAGCCGGTCCGGTCCGCGATGATCCTCATCCCCTCGTCGAAAAGATCGGGATCGCCGCGGAAACGGTTCACCAGAAAGCCCTTGATCCGCGCGGCATCAGAGGGGCAGAGCACGGCCTGCGTCCCGACAAGCTGCGCGATGACACCGCCCCGGTCGATGTCCCCGGTCAGCACGACCGGCACCTGCGCGGCCTCGGCAAAACCCATGTTGGCGATGTCCCCGGCGCGCAGATTGATCTCGGCGGGGCTGCCCGCGCCTTCGACGAGCACAAGGTCGACGCCCTCGGCCAGGCGGTGGAAACTGTCGAGAACTCCGGCGAGCAGGACGGGCTTCTCGCGGGTATAGTCGCGGGCCGAGAGGGTGGCGTGGCGGCGGCCCTGCAGGATCACCTGCGCGCCTGTGTCGGTCTCAGGCTTGAGGAGCACCGGGTTCATGTCGGTCTGCGGTTGCCGCCGCGCCGCGCGGGCCTGCAGCGCCTGGGCGCGCCCGATCTCGCCCCCGTCCAGCGTGACGGCGGCGTTGTTGGACATGTTCTGCGCCTTGAACGGGGCCACGCGCAGGCCGCGGTCGGCAAAGGCCCGGGCCAGGCCCGCCACCAGCAGCGACTTGCCGACGTTCGAGCCGGTGCCCTGGATCATGATGGCGCGTGCCATGGTCGTTCCCGATGCTGTCCCTGCCGGCACAGGACCACAAAAAAACACGCCCCGGAAGGGCGCGTCTTTTGCCGTGTCGCGCGAAGATCAGGCCGCGTCGGCCTGTTCCGCCGCGTGACGACGTTCGCTTTCCTCGCGGGACAGCGCGACCGAGGTCCGGACGCCGCGGGAGACGAACTCCATCAGGCCCGAGACGACACGTTCGTTCGGATCGATCCCGGCACAGCTCAGAACTTCGCGGCCGTCGCGCGACCGCGCCCAACGGGCGATCTGTTCCGGACCGTTGCCGTATTTCTTGTCATCGGCAATGGCATCGTCGAGAGCAGCCAGAACCACGGCGGCGAAGAGTTTGCGCGACCGGTTCCCCTGTTCGTTGTTGAATGCCGTACCGTCAACGAAATCTTTCATGTTTCGACCTTTGTTATTGCTCTTGCAGTTTCGGGCGTGGCGCCTTTTATGGCGAAATTGTGTCGATTCGGGTGGGCTACTTTCTCAACCCTGCTATGCACACACCGCATATCGCCTCCAGAGCATTGCAACTTGGCCGATCCCTTGTCAGGAACCGGAGCGCCAGATATAGGACCGCCCTGAAGGCGATCAACCCGAATAGGCGGAGTCTTGCATGCCAAAGATTAACGGAAACGAAATTCGGCCCGGAAACGTGATCGAACACAACGGAGGGCTCTGGGCCGCCGTCAAAGTCGACCATGTCAAGCCGGGGAAGGGCGGCGCCTTCGCCCAGGTCGAGCTGCGCAACCTCCGCAACGGCTCGAAGCTGAACGAACGCTTCCGCTCGGCCGACAAGGTCGAACGGGTGCGGCTCGAGCAGAAGGACCAGCAGTTTCTCTATGAAAGCGACGGCATGCTCGTCTTCATGGATACCGAGACGTACGAACAGATCGAGCTTCCGGCGGATCTGCTGGGCGAACGCCGGCCCTTTTTGCAGGACGGGATGACGATCGTGGTCGAATTCTACGAAAGCGAGGCGCTGAACGCGACCCTGCCGCAGAAGGTCACCTGCAAGGTGGTCGAGACCGAGCCGGTCGTGAAGGGCCAGACCGCGGCCAACAGTTTCAAGCCGGCCATTCTGGACAACGGGGTCAAGGTGATGGTGCCGCCGTTCGTGGGCACCGACGAGGACATCATCGTCAACACCGAGACGATGGATTATTCGGAACGCGCCTGACCGGCAGAGGGGGCCCGGCCTGCGGACCGGCGTCGGCCGTTCGAACGGCCCGCGACTTTGCACCGGTTGCATGGCTTGTGACGTAGGGGAAGCCGGCCGCGCCCGCAGCGGCCTGTTCCCGGTCTAGTCCCGCGCGGTCCCGGCAGGCGTGACCCGCGCCTCGCCGGCTGTCATCCCGGGCGCGAGCCGGTCGAAACGCGCGTAAGCGATCGCCTGTCCGTCCGACTGGGTGTAGAGGATGCCGACCTTCTTGCCCTCGCGCTCGATCTCGGTCCCGGCCGGAGCGGCCCCTTCGACATCGACGCGGATCAGCCCCTTGCGCAGCTCGGTCTTGTGCTTCATCCGCGCGGTCACCTCCTGCCCGACATAGCAACCCTTGCGGAAATCGACGCCGTTCAGCCGGTCGAATCCGGCCTCCAGGATATAGGTCTCGGGCCCCAGCTCGATCCCGCTTTCCGGGATGACCCCGGCCACACGGATGGCGGCGAAATCCGTGCCGTCATCGCCGTCGCTCTCGCCGTAGAGCCGCCAGCCGAGCGAGGGGTGCCGCGGATCGGCCACGGCGCCCTCCGGCGCGGCTCCGGTCCCGCGTCGGACCTTGATCCCGGTCGGCTCGATCCGCACGTCCGCGCGCAGCCGGTACATGTTCAGGCGCTGGACCAGCGGGTCGGCAAAGGCCTCGGCCACGTCGACAAGCAACGCCTCGCCGTCCTGCAGCACGAGGAAATCGGCGATCAGTTTGCCCTGCGGCGTCAGCAGGGCGGCATAGACCGGCCCCTCGCTCAGCCTGTCGAGGTCGTTGGTGACGAGGTTCTGGAGGAAGTCGAACGTGTCGCTGCCGCCGACCCGTATCACGCGTCTTTCGTTTTCGCTTGTCATGGTCCTGCTCTCTCCCCATGGCTATGGGGCAGATATAGCACTCACGGGCCGGGACGAAACATGCGCGCGCCGATATCGGTCATCATTCCCACGCTCGACGCCGCGACCGGCCTTGCCGGCTGCGCCGCCGCCTTGATGGAGGGGCTGCAGGCCGGGCTGATCCGCGAGCTTGTCGTGACCGACGGCGGATCGTCCGACGGCACGTTGCGGATCGCGCAGGAGATCGGCGCCGTCGTCGTGAGCGGGCCCGCGTCGCGCGGGGGGCAGTTGGGCCGGGGATGCAGGGCGGCGCAGGGTGAGTGGCTGCTGGTGCTGCACGCGGATACGCAGCTCGATCCGGGCTGGACCGGGGCGGTGGCGGGGCATCTGGCCTCGGACCGGCCGGCGCATTTCCGGCTGGCCTTCGACCGGACGGGGGCCGCCGGGCGTATGGTGGCGGGCTGGGCGAACCTGCGCAGCCGGGTCTTCGGGCTGCCATACGGGGACCAGGGGCTGCTGGTCCGCCGGGATGTTCTGGAGCGGGCCGGCGGCTATGCGGACATCCCCCTGATGGAGGACGTAGACCTGGTCCGCCGGTTGCCCCCGATGGCGGCCCTGCCGGTCACCGCGCGAACAAGCGCCGCCAGATACGTCCGGGAAGGCTGGTTGCGCCGGGGGGCACGGAACCTGATGCTGCTGCTTCGCTACCGGGCCGGAGCCGACCCGCACGCGCTAGCGCAAGCTTATCGGCCGTCATCCCGTCGGTCCTGAACTGCAGGTCGTAGAGACGGGCGTACAGCCCGCCGCGTTCGATCAACTCGTCGTGCCGGCCCTGATCGACGACGCGGCCACGGTCCATCACGACGATGCGGTCCGCCTCGCGCACGGTCGAGAGGCGGTGCGCGATCACCACCACGGTGCGGCCGTGCGACAGTCGGTCGAGCGCGTCCTGAACGACCTTTTCGGATTCCGCGTCCAGCGCCGATGTCGCTTCGTCCAGCAGCAGGATCGGCGTGTCCCGCAGCAGCGCCCGGGCGATGGCCACGCGCTGCCGCTGCCCGCCCGAAAGGTTCGACCCGCGCGGCCCGACCGGGCTTTCGAGGCCCTCGGGCAGCTTGTCGAGAAAGTCCGAGACATGGGCGGCGTCGAGCACCTCTTTCAGACGGCTTTCGCTAATGTCGGTCCGGCCGAGCAGGATGTTCTCGCGCAGGGATTCGTCGAAGAGTGCCGCATCCTGCGACACGACGGACAACAGGCCCCGCAGGTCCGGCAGCTTCATCGCGGCGACATCCACGCCGCCGATCTCGACCGCCCCGCTCTGCGGTTCGACCAGCCGGGCGAGCAGGTTGAACACCGTCGATTTCCCGGCGCCCGAGGCCCCGACCAGCGCCGTGGTCCGGCCGGCCTCGGCCACCAGGTCCAGCCCGAAGAGGACCTGCGTGTCGCCATAGCTGAGATCGACGCCGCGCAGGGCCACCTCGGGCACGCCTTCGGGCGGCGCCAGCGGGTTGGCGGGCGAGACGATGGTGGGCTCGGCATCCAGCAGTTCCTTGACACGTTCGATGCCCGCGGCGGCGATCTGCCACACGCCCGATACCGTGCCGAGCCGCCGCAGCGGTTCGAAGGCAAAGCCGATGGCGGTGAAGAAGGACATGAACTGCCCGACCGTCTTCTCGCCCGAGATGATCTCGCCGCCGCCGAAGATCAGGACGCCGAGAAAGCCCACACCGGCCATGGCGTCGATCAGGCCGGGAATCGCCGCCGTGCCCAGCGTCGCGCGGACCTCGGCCTTGACCAGATCGTCCGTCAGCGCCCCGTAGCGGTCGGACTGGTAGTCCTCGAGCCGGTTCAGCTTGACCGGCACGATTCCGTGGAACACCTCGTCGAGGCGCGTGGCGAGGCGCGCGCCCAGGTCCCGCGCCTCGCGGGATCTGCGCCGCACGAAACGCTGCACCACCACCGAGGGCATGACCAGGAGGGGCGCGCCGATCAGGGCGATGAGCGTCCATTGCCAGTCCACCGAGACGGCAACGCCCATCAGGATGACGAGCGCCACGGCATCGCGGCCCGCACCCGTCAGGATCGTGTTCCAGACGTCGTTGATCGCGGTGACGTCGCCCTGCACGCGCTGGATCAGAAAGCCCGGCGGATGGGTCTGGTGGAACACCCCGTCCTGCCGCATGAGACGGGTCAGCAGGTCCTTGCGCAGCGCGGCGGAAGTCCCCTGCGAGATGCGCGCCAGCAGGACCTTCTGCGCGACCGAGGCCAGCGCCCGGACAAGGAAGATGCCCAGGATCGCCGCGCCGACCCAGCCGAGGGCGCCGGTGTTGCCCTCGATGAAGACGTCGTCGAACATCGGCTTCATCATCCAGCTCAGCGCGCCCAGCATCGACCCTTCGAGCGTCATGAAGAACAGCGCCGCCAGCATCGGCCAGCGGTAGCGGTGCAGGTACCGGGTCCAGAGCCAGACGATGAGGTGCCGCCCCTCGTCGGTCAGCGGCTTGGGGGGGCGGGACTGCGCGTCGGCGCTCATGCCTTGCCCCGGGACTGGTCGAAGGAAAGTTGCATCGCCTGCGGATCGTATTCGGTCCGGATCCAATCCTCAAAGCCGATTTCCGAGGCCGCGTTGCGGGCGGCGTAGTGGTCCAGGATGTGGTCGAGGATGCCCGTCCGGGTCCAGCGGAAGTGGATGTAGCGCGGGCTCAGCATGCGGCGCGCGCGCTCGACCGGTTCGCCCTCGATGACCATGAGGTAGATGGCGCTGGCGAACCCGGCCCGGTCCGCGCCCGACTTGCAATGCATGACGAAGGGCTTTTCGATCCGCCGGAAACAGTCGATCAGGTTGAGGATGTCCTCTTTCGGGGCGGCGGCCCGGGCGATCAGGTTGCAGTCGACCATTGTCAGCCCGAGTTCGCCGCAACTCACCCTCTCGGTCAGGTAGGGCGCGCCCGACTCGGTGCCGCGCAGGTTGAGGACCGTGGTGATGCCGCGGGCCTTCATCCGCGCCAGCCGCGCGTGCGTGGGATGGTTCGAGCGGTACACGTCGGGCGAGATCTGGAAGAAGTTGCCCCAGACCGTGCGCAGGACCGCATGATCGAAATACAGGTTGTAGGTGCGCGCCCGCCGCCGGTTCTCCGGCGTCGACAGATCGACGTTGAAGGACTTTCGAAAGGCCCGTTCCCACGCCTGGAGTCTGGCAATCAGCTTCATCCGCCCCCGGCTCGTCTCGCCGGGTCCGGCCCGGCCCGACCCATTTAGGCGAGGGACCCGGCACTGACAAGCGGAGGGGTGCAGCCGCGCGGTCACGCCGTCGCCGCGAAGGCGCCCGCGACATGGGTGGCGATGGCCTTCGCCTCGCGGCTGCTGGTGCGCAACTGGCCCTCGGACGAGGCCCGGTAGGAACAGAAGTAGAGGCCCGGCTCGGGCGACGGTCCGCCGCTGACCACCGGGCGCCCCTGCGGGTCGAGGGCGCGGCACGCGCTGCCCAGCAGCGGGCGCAGATCGACGCGATAGCCGGTGGCGGCGACGACCGTGTCGAAACCCTCGGTCCCCTCGTCGGCAAAGGTGACGCGCCGGTCCGCGACGCCGGCGACGCCGGGCCGCACCTTGATGGCGCCGGCCTTTATGGCCGCCAGGGCGCCGACGTCGATCATCGGGATGCGCCCGTCCTCGGCCACCATCGTCGCGGGCCCCTTGCCGGAGGTCAGGCCGTAGTCCTCGGGCCGGCCGACGACCCGGCGCAGGATCGGGGCGGTCAGCCGGTCCGCCGCGCGGGGGCCGAGAAGGCGGCTCATCAATCCGAACGAGGTGATCGGCACGCCGAAAAGCTCCTTGGGCAGGATGGTGACCGGACCGCGGACCGAAAGCGTCACGTCGACCCCGGCCCGGGCCAGATCGAGCGCGATGTCGCCGCCGGAATTGCCGAAGCCGACCACGAGCACCCGCTGCCCCGAGAAGGGCCGGGAGCTCCTGTAGGCGCTGGAGTGCAGCACCGCGCCGCCGAACCCCTCTGTCCAGTCCGGCAGGCGCGGCTGGCCGTTCAGGCCGGTCGCCAGGACGACGACCGGCGCCTCTTCGGTGCCCCGGCCGTGCTCGACCCGCCACAGGTTCCCCTCGCGCCGGATGGCAGTCACCTCGCACCCGAACCGGGGGCGCAGATCCTGCGCCTCGGCATAGCTCTCGAGATAGTCGACCACCTGCGCGCGTGCGGGATACCGCCCCGCGCTTTCGGGAAAGGGCAGGCCCGGCAGGCCCGAGCGGTGTCGCGCGGTATGCAGCCGCAGGCTGTCGTAATGCGCGCGCCAGCTCGACCCCACGGTCGCGGCCTTCTCGAGCAGGATCGGCGTGATCCCGACCTGTCCGAGGCAGGCGCCGACGGCCAGTCCGGTTGGCCCGGCGCCCACGACGATGGCCCGCATGATCCCCTCCCTCTGCGTCAGCTGTCTTGCCGAGGACAAGCGTCCCGCGCCAGAGCGGCCCTGTCAATGCACCGGTCCCGTTGCGATAATCGCTCTCGCTGCGGATTGACCCCGGCGCAGGCGCGGCTAAGACTTGCGCCGTTCCACGTCATTCGAGGTGCCAGATGTCTCTTGCCGCAGGCCGCCCCTACCTTGCCATCCCCGGCCCCTCCGTCATGCCGGACGCGGTGCTGCAGGCGATGCATCAGCCCGCCCCCAACATCTACGAGGGCGATATCGTAACGATGGTGCAGGCCATGGTTCCCGACCTGCGGCGCGTTGCCATGACCGAGGGCAAGGTCGCGATCTACATCTCGAACGGGCACGGCGCCTGGGAAGCCTCGCTCGCCAATGTGGTCAGCCCGGGCGAAAAGGTCCTGGTCTGCGTCACCGGGCGGTTCGGAAACGGCTGGGCGGAAATGGCGGAAGGGCTGGGGATCGAAGCGGTCCGGCTGGATTTCGGCACCAAGACCGGCATCGACGCGGCGCGTCTGGAAGAGGCGCTGCGCGCGGACACGGGACACAGCTACAAGGCCGTGCTCTTCAGCCATGTCGATACCGCCTCGTCGCTGAGGAACGATCCCCGGCCGCTGCGGGCCGCGCTGGACGCGGCGGGACATCCGGCGCTGCTCATGGCGGACTGCATCGCCTCGATGGCCTGCGAGGAATTCCACATGGACGCCTGGGGCGTCGATATCGCCGTCACGGGCAGCCAGAAGGGTCTGATGGTGCCGCCGGGCCTTGCCTTCATCTTCGTGAACCGGCGGGCCGAGGAGGCCCGGCGCGCCATGCCGCGCGTCTCGCGCTACTGGGACTGGACCCCGCGGCTGGACCCGGAGTTCTTCTACCAGTTCTTCGGCGGCACGGCGCCGACACATCATCTCTTCGGGCTGCGCGCGGCGCTGGACCTGTTGCATGACGAGGGTATCGAGCACGTCTGGAAACGTCATCAAACGCTGGCCCGGACGATCTGGGCCGCCTGCGAGGCCTGGGGCAGCGACAACGGGGCGATGCGGCTGAACGTGGCCGATCCGGCCCTGCGCAGCCATGCGGTCACAGCCCTCGGGCTGGGCGAGAGGAACGGTTCGGCGCTGCGGCAATGGGTGGCGCGCAACGCCGGGGTGACGCTCGGGATCGGGCTCGGCATGGCGACCGAGGAGGATCCCAAGGGCGAGGGCTTTTTCCGCATCGGTCACATGGGGCACGTGAACGCGCATATGGTCCTGGGGATGCTCGGCACGCTCGAGGCGGGGATGCGCGCGATCGGCGTCCACCACGGCCCCGGCGGCCTCGAAGCCGCGGCCCGGGTCGTCGCCAGCGGCTAGGTGCGGCGCAGGCGGCTGATCCCCAGATTGAGCAGCCAGCCGACGGCGATGACGGCGAGCAGCCCGAAGAGCGACCAGATCAGCCCGAATATCCAGAGCAGGTTGATGAAGCCCATCCAGAGCGTGGCATTGGTGTAGTTCGGCGCGGAAGTCGGTCTGTCGGTCTGCACGATCGGGTCCGGGAAACGCGGCTGCGGGGTACCTGATCCGAATGATAGGCGCATCGCGCGGCCGGTCACGCGAATTCGGCGTGACCGGCCGGGCCCGCCGCCCCGGAGCGGCGCCTTACCCGGCGACCTTTTCGCGCGCGGCGGCGAGCGCCGGGGGCAGGGCCTCGTCCAGGACGCGCATGTCAGCTTCGGTCCCGCAGCTGATCCGGATGCACCGATCCTGGGGGGCGACGAAGGGCATGCGCACGAATACGCCACGGGCGCCCAGTTCGGTCACCATCGCCCGCGCAAGATCGCCGTCGCCGCCCAGGTCCACCGCCACGAAATTCGTCGCCGAGGGCAGGGGCGTCAGGCCGTTCCCGGCGGCGATGCGGGCGATCTCGTCCCGCGACCGGGCTACGCTGTCGATCACCCAGGCCAGGTGCTGCGGGTCCGCCAGCGCGGCAAGGGCACCGGCCTGCGCCGAGCGGTTCATCCCGAAATGATTGCGGATCTTCTCGAACGCGCGGATCAGCGGGGCCGCACCGAGAGCATAGCCGATGCGGGCGCCGGCCAGCCCGTAGGCCTTGGAAAACGTGCGCATCCGGATCACGCGCTCGTCGGTCACCGGCAGCGGCAGTGCCGCATCCTCCGGCGCGGTCTCGGCATAGGCCTCGTCCAGCACCATCAGCGTGCCGTCGCCCAGATCGTCCAGCGCGGCCGCGATCTCGGCCCCGCTCCAGTAGCCGCCCATCGGATTGTCGGGATTGGCAAGGTACACCAGCTTGGCGCCGGTGTCGGTCGCGCGGGCGACGAGGGCCGGAAGATCCTCGCGGTCGTCGCGATACGCCAGGAAATCCAGCACGCCGCCATGGCCGTTCACATGGTAGTTGAAGGTCGGATAGGCCCCCGACGACGTCACGACCCGGTCGCCGGGCGCAACCACGAGCCGGACCACGTAGCCCAGCAGCCCGTCGATCCCTTCGCCCACGAGGATGTTTTCGGGCGCGACGCGGTGGTGCTCGGCCAGCGCATGCCGCAGGTCGTAGCTGGTCGAGTCGCCGTATTTCCAGATCTCGGCATCCGCCGCGCGCATCGCCTCGAGCACCTTCGGCGAAGGGCCGAAGACGCTCTCGTTGGCGCCGAGGCGCGCGTCGAAGCCGGCGCCGCGTTCGCGTTCCAGGGTCTCGGGCCCGATGAAGGGCACCGTGGCGGGCAGGCTGTCTACCAGCGGGGTATAGCGCGGCGGCATCTCGTTTCCTCCTCGATCCGGGTGAGGGGCAGATAACCGGGCCGTTGCGTCATGAGCAAGAGGAACGCGCCATCGGGGCTGGTCTCGGGCCGTGGCTCCGGGCACACTCGTGCGGCAATGACCCATGGGAGGAGGCGGAATGCCCCGAGTGACCACCGAGATCCGCGACCACGTCGCCTATGTGACCCTGACGCGCGGCGACAAGATGAACGCCGTCGATCCGGACATGGCCGAGGCCATCGTCGAGGCGGGCGAGGCGCTGGTCGGCAATGCCGACATCCGCGCGGTCCTGCTGTCGGCCGAGGGGCGCGCCTTCTGCGCCGGTCTGGACGTGGCGAGTTTCGGCCAGCATGCTTCGGGCGGCGACCAGACCGACCGTATCGTCAAGCGGACGCACGGCGACTCGAACCTGATGCAGCGGGTCGCGACCGTCTGGCGCGACGTGCCGGTCCCGGTGATTGCCGCAGTGCAGGGCGTGGCCTTCGGTGCGGGGTTCCAGCTGGCGCTCGGCGCGGATGTGCGGATCGCGGCGCCGGGCACGAAATTCGCGGTGATGGAGGCCAAGTGGGGGCTCGTGCCGGACATGGGCGGCATGGTCCTGATGCCGCGCCTCATGCGGTCGGACGTGATCCGCCTCATGACCTACACGGCCGAGCCGGTGACGGCCGAAAAAGGGCTGGACTGGGGTTTCGTGACCGAGATCGCCGAGGACCCGCTGGCGCGCGCGACCGAGATCGTGACGCTGATCGCGGAAAAGTCTCCCTCGGCCACGCGTCTGGCGAAGTCGCTCATTGCAACGGCCGAGAGCGGCGCTTCGGATGCCGATGTGCTGATGGCGGAAAGCGTCGAGCAGGCCAAGCTGATCGGCGGCGCGGACCAGATCGAGATCGTCTCGGCCAACATGGCGGGGCGCAAGCCGAATTTCGGCTGACGGCGGATCCGGCAGCCGGTACCGAAATGTCAAAAGGCCGGCTATTCAGCCGGCCTTTTCCCGTGGCGGTGCGGGACCGTCAGACGGCGGCCCGTTCCTCGGGGCGGAAGTTGATCCGTTCCGAGACCGAGAACTGACCCGCCGCGACCTTGCGCAGCTTGCCTTCGCGCAGCAGCCGGCCGAAGTGGCGCAGCCCGTCCTCGCGCGAGAACTCGCCCTCGAGAGCCTGCCGTGCCTTGGTCATCAGCTGCGGGCGGGTGAACTCGCCACGCCCCTCGACGAAGGCGAGGTAGGAGGCCGCGGCCTCGAGGATGTCCGGCAGTTCATAGGCGCCGACGCGATCCGCGAATTCCGAGAACGAGGCCGCGTTGGCCGCCGTGGCACGGGCATGCGCCTCGGCCTCGTGATCCATGTCCAGGTCCTCGTGGCCCTCGTTCTCGGCCTGGCGCTCCGCGATGTCCGAAACTCGGACCCGCCGGGGGCGGATCGGACCGGCCTGGGCGGTGTCCGAGACGTCCACGCGCTGTTCCGCGACCAGTTTCAGCGGGGCCGGGCGGTCTTCGGTGCGGCGCGACGGGGCGTCGCCCCGGGGCACCGGACGGCGCGGCCGGACCACATGGGCGAGGTCGTCGCGATAGGCGTCGGTGGCTTCGCCATCGTCGTCGGCGAAATCGGCCCCGGCCTGTTTCTCGGCCTTGGTGGCGGCCACGGCGGCCCGCAGGTGGGCGATGGCGCTGCGGCGCCGGGTGCCGTCGCTGTCGCCCAGCTGGTTGTCGGTCTCGGCAAGGATCCGGTCCATGTCGTCATCGGCCTTGCGGAGCAGCCGGCGGCGCGGATTGATCACCTGCGGCGCCTCGTCCGGCACGGCGGGCGCGGCGGCCTGTTCGGCAACCTCTTCCGGTTCGGCGTTGTCGGCCCCTGCCGCGTCACCGGCATCTTCCTCGTCGTAGGCTTCGAGGTCGTCATGCTCTTGCAGAGCGCCGGGCCCGGCATCCGCGCCGCCACCGGAGATCTCCGCCTCGAGCGCCTTGAGTTCGCTCTGAAGCTCGGCCTCGTCCTCGGGGCTGAGCGTGCTTTCGCCATAGGCCGTTTCGGGCAGGGCGGCCTCGGTCCCGTCGGTGTCGGGCTCTTCCTCCAGCCGGCCCTCGCGGACGGCCTCTTCGAAGTCGCGGCGCTTGACCTTGAGGACCCGGGCGACCGGGCGGGCGGGCGTGTCCTGCGCGCCGGCGGGTTCGGGCGTCACCTCGTCCGCATGGTCCGGATCGTCGTGCGGATCCGACAGCGACAGGTCATCGTGATCGTCGTCTTCGCCGTCATCGAAGGACAGGTCGTCGAAGTCGTCGTCGTCGTAGGCCGCGAGGCCGAACCCGTCGTCCAGATCGTTCATATCCTCGTCCGCGTCGGATGCCGCGGCGATATCGTCGTCTTCGGAGACATCGGTCAGCGCGACATCGTCGGCGAGATCTTCGTCACCTAAATCCTCCTCGCCCGGCGCATTGGCGATCGCCATTGCCGCGCTGAGGTCGAGATCCTCCGTATCCTCGAGCCAGACATCGGGCTGCCGGGCGGGGCCGGCTTCGTCTGTCCCACGGGCCACGCTTTCGTGTTCGTCAGCGTCGAACCCGTCATCCAGAGCGGCGAAATCGCTGTCTTCCGTGATCTCGTCGTCTTCGAGGTCGTCCTCGGCGTAGTGGAAATCGGGCATCGCCGCGGCGGGCGCCAGGGGCACGTTATCGGCGTCAGACATGTTCCCGAGCAGGGCATCGCTTTCGGCGAGTTCGCCCTCGTCGGCATGCTGGTCCTCGCTGTAGTCGGCGACGGCGGGGGGCTTGCGGTCCTTGGCCACCACGTCGCGGATCCGCTGGAGCTTTGCCGCGACGGAGTTCTGATCGGCCGCCGGGGTTGCCGGGGCCGCGGGGGCGGTCGGCGTTGCCGGGACGGCGGGCCGGCCGGCCGAGACCCGGACGGTGCGCGGGCTGCTGGTCGAGACCCGGACGTTGGGGCGCGGTTTCGTCGAACGGGCGGTGGTCGCCTGGATCGGCCGGGCCCGCACCACCCGGGCGCGGGGCGCAGGGGCGGCCTCTTCGGCGGGAGGTTCGGTTGCGGCGGCGGGCTCTTCCCGGGGGGCTTCCGGTGGTTCGCTTCGATCCTCGGGTCCGCCCTCGACAGCGGCGGCCTCAGGGACGGGCTTAGGGGCGGGCTCATCCGTCTCGGGGGTGTCGCCGGCATCCGCTGCGGGCGCGGCCGGGGGCGGCGCGTCGGCCGTGTCCGAGGTGCCGCGGGGCGGCGACGCGGTCGCGTCGGGCTGCGGGCCCGTTTCCTCAGCCGTTTCCTCTGCCGCGTCAGCGACGGCGTCGGACGCGTGGCGGTCATCCGCCAGCGCAGCGCGGTCCTGGCGCAGCACGATACCGGTCTCGTTCCGGTGCGCCTCGACCCGGCGCGCAGCGCTGCGGCTGGCGAGCTGGGCCAGCATCTCGGGGTCGGGGGTCGGCGGCTCGGCGCCGAAGAAGCGATCCTCAGCCGCAAGGTCACGGAAATACTCTGCAATCGCCTTCATCGTCGAAAAGGCATCGTCGAACCCTTCGAGCGTGCAGGAGAACGTGCCATAGGACACGGTCAGGATTTTGTTTGACTCAGCCACGGTGTTTCTCGCTTCTTGTCACTTGCCTGTGGGCGGTACTGCTCTCACCACCTCGTCGGCCGGACGATGCGACCCATTGGGTTCGAATCTAAGGAATGGGTCGTCTCATTTTGTGACAATTTCGTGGTACCTGTCCACTTTGGCTCCTATTCATAGACAATCGCCCGCCCAATGCCCGGAAGAATACGCCTTGAGCCATGAAGATATCGTGATCTCGGACCGCCCCGTCCTCATGCTGGGCGGCGCGGTGACAGAGGCCGCGCTGCGGGTGGTCGGAGGTTTGCTGGCCGAGCCGGACCTGGCCGGCGCGCCGGTCGTTGCCGTGGACGGGGGCGCCCGGCTGGCCATCAGCGCCGGTCTCACGCCGCAGGCGGTCATCGGCGATTTCGACAGCCTGGGCCCCGATGAGGCCGCCCAATTCGATCCCGCGACCCTGCACCGGATCACCGAGCAGGAGACGACCGACTTCGACAAGGCTCTGCGATCGGTCCGCGCTCCGGTCGTGCTGGGGGCCGGCTTTCACGGCGCGCGGATCGACCATCATCTGGCGGCGCTGTCCGTGCTTGCCCGGTTTCCCGATCGTCACTGCATCCTCGTGGGAACCGAGGATGTCACCTGCCTCTGCCCGCCGGAACTTGCCATCGATCTGTCGCCCGGAGACTGGCTGTCGCTGTTTCCTCTGGCCGAGGTTCAGGGCACCTCGTCCGGGCTGGAGTGGCCGATCGACGGGCTGCGCTTTCGCCCGGACCACCGCATCGGCACGTCCAATCGCGTGACCGAGGGGCGGGTGCGGCTGCAGATGACCGCGCCGGGAATGCTGCTCATACTGCCGCGCCGGGCCCTCCGCCCGCTGCTTGCGGCACTGTCACGGTCTGGCGCGCGATGGCCCGCTCGCGCAGGATGACGTAGAGCCCGGCGCCCATCGTGATCACGATCCCCACGGCGGCGAGCCCGTTGGGCAGGTCCGAGAAGGCCAGCCAGCCGATCAGCGTGGCAAAGGGGATCTCGAGATACTGCATCGGGGCGAGCGTCGCCGAGGGCGCGAAGCGCAGCGACCAGGTCATCAGCAGATGGCCGAAAGAGCCGAGAAGCCCGAGCAGGATGTAGAACCCGATGGCCTCCTGCGGGATCGGCGCGAGGCTCAGGGTCTCGGACCCGGTCGCCCAGCCCAGGGCCGCGAGCGGAAGCAGCACCGCCATGGCCATCGCGCCGCTGACCCCCTGCATGGCGATGGGATCGGTCTCTTTCGCGATGCGCCGGGTGACCAGCATGAAGAGCGCGAAATTCAAAGCGACGCCGAGCGGCAGGAGCGCGGGCCAGCCGACATCGGCAAAGCTGGGCTGAATAACCAAAAGCGTGCCCAGGAACCCGACGGCACAGGCGGCGAGGCGCCGCCAGCCGACCTCTTCCCCCATGAGCGACCATCCCAGGAGCAGCAGGATGAAGGGCATGACGAAGGCGATGGCGATCGTCTCGGCCAGGGGGAGGAACCGCAGGGACAGGAACATCAGGCCCACCCCGAGGACATGCAGCACGGTCCGCAGGAAGACGAAGCCGGAGATCCGGGGCGACATGCGCAGGGTGCGGCCGGTCGCCACCGCGATGGGGATCAGGAACAGCGCCTGCATCAGGAAGCGCAGGAGCACCACCTGGAACACCGGCTGGGCGAACGCCGCCTGCCCAAGGTACTTGGCGGTGGCATCGCCGAGCGGCGCGGTAAAGCAGAACCCCAGCATGAGGGCGATCCCGAGAAGCGGGCGGTCGGCGGTCATCGGTTCCTCCGGTCAATCGGGGAACTGAAGCATGAGCCGGAAGGTGGAACAATGGCCCGGACGCGCACAGCGATGACCAACCGGGGTTGCATCATCGTCGGGCCGGCCGGCGCGGCCTCAGCAGTTCGGCACGTTGACCGCAAGCCCGCCGAGCGAGGTTTCCTTGTATTTCTCGTGCATGTCCCGTCCGGTCTGGCGCATGGTCTCGATCGCCGCGTCGAGCGGGACGAAATGCTGACCGTCGCCGCGCAGGGCCAGCGAGGCGGCACTGACGGCCTTGATGGCCCCGAGAGAGTTGCGTTCGATGCAGGGCACCTGCACCAACCCGCGGACCGGGTCGCAGGTCATGCCGAGGTGATGTTCCAGCGCGATCTCGGCCGCGTTCTCGATCTGCTCGGGGGTTCCGCCCAGCACCGCGCACAGCCCGGCCGCGGCCATGGCGGCGGCCGAGCCCACCTCGGCCTGACAGCCCGCCTCGGCCCCGCTGATCGAGGCGTTGTACTTGACCAGCCCGGCAATGGCCGCGGCGGTCAGCAGGAACTCGGGCACCCGCGTCTCGGAGGCGCCGGGCACGTGATCGAGCCAGTAGCGCATGACGGCGGGCACCACGCCGGCGGCCCCGTTGGTGGGCGAGGTGACGACCTGGCCACCGGCGGCGTTCTCCTCGTTCACGGCCATGGCGTAGGTGCCGATCCAGTCGTTGACCACGTGCGGCGCGGTCAGGTTCTGACCGCGTTCCTCGCGCAGCTTGGCGTAGATGCCCGGGGCGCGGCGGCGCACGTTGAGCCCGCCGGGCAGGACGCCCCCGGTGGCGAGACCGCGGTCCATGCAGGATTTCATCACCTGCCAGATGCGGTAGGTGCCCTGGCGCAGGGCGCCGGTCTTGCGCGCGGCCTCGTTGCGCTCCTTCATCTGGGCGATGCTCAGGCCCGACTCGGCCGCCATGTCGAGCATCTCCTGCGCCGTCTTGAAGGGGAAGGGCACCGGCGCCCCCTCGGCCCTGGCCTTGCCGGAGGTGAGTTCCTCGTCCGTCAGGACGAACCCGCCGCCGATGGAATAGTAGGTTTCCGACAGGATCACGTCGCCCTGCGCGTCCAGCGCCTCGATCACCATGCCGTTGGCGTGGCCGGGCAGCGCGTTCTCGTAGTCGAAGCGCAGGTCGCTGCGCGGATCGAAGGTCAGTTGCGGCAGGCCCGGCGCCGAGATCCGGCGCGATCCGGCGATGGACAGCAGCGTCGCCTCGGCCTCGTCCGCGTCGTAGGTCTCGGGCCGGAAGCCGGCGAGCCCCAGGATGACGGCCCGGTCCGTCGCGTGGCCGCGCCCGGTGAAGGCCAGCGATCCGTGCAGGGTCGCCCGGACCCCCTTGGCCGCGAAGGGCGCGCCGCGAAGCCGGTCGAGGAAGCGCGCCGCGGCCACCATGGGCCCCATGGTATGCGAGGACGAGGGGCCGACACCGATCTTGAAGACCTCGAAGACAGAAAGAAACATGCGCACTCCGTCAGATACCAGGTCGATCCTGCATGAGACACGGCCCGTGGCGCTACCGGAAAACGACAGGAATTCGGGCGATAGCGCCGCTTGCGCGCGAAACGTGTAAACTGCATGAACCCGGGTTGGCGCGCGAATGAGCTTTCGGGCCTGGATCCGGACGGAAATTTCGGGCGATTGCGTCTCGCCCTCGCGGCGGCTGGGCCCTATAAGCGGGCGAGTTCATGTACGGGGGAAGCCGATGTCCGGAGAGCTGTCGCCAATCGACAAGGCAAAATTCGTTGCCGCCAAGCGGTCCGTCGACTTTGTCGAGGACGGGATGCGCGTCGGCCTCGGCACCGGGTCGACCGCCGCCTGGATGGTCCGCTGTCTCGGCGAACTGGTGCGCGAGGACGGGCTGAGGATCAAGGGCGTGCCGACGTCCACCCGCACGGCGCAGCTGGCGCGGGAGGTGGGCATCGAGGTGATCTCGCTCGACGAGGCGAAGTGGCTCGACCTGACGATCGACGGCGCGGACGAGTTCGACAGCAGCCTGAACCTGATCAAGGGCGGTGGCGGCGCGCTGCTGCAGGAAAAGATCGTCGCGACCGCCAGCGACCAGATGATCGTGATCGCGGATATCGGCAAGCAGGTCGATGCGCTCGGCGCCTTCCCGCTGCCGATCGAGGTCATCCCCTTCGGCTGGCAGACGACCCAGGCGCTGGTCGAGGAGACGCTGATCTCGATGGACGTTCTGGGCCGCAACTCGACCCTGCGGATGAACGGTCAGCGTCCCTTCGTGACGGACGAGGGCAACTACATCCTCGATCTGCACCTCAACCGCATCGGCGATGCCCGCCAGCTCGCCATGGTGCTGAACCAGATGCCGGGGGTGGTCGAGAACGGGCTCTTCATCGACATCTGCGACTGCGTCATCGTGGGCTTCGGCGACGGCCGGGTCGAGGTGCGCGACATCAATGCCGGCACGGTCGAGGAGAGCCGGCTCGATTTCCTCGAGGACGACAACCTGTTCTCGGACCTCAGCGACTGAGGGCCGCCCCCGGCGCCAGCCGCGCCGCGCCGCCCGGGGCAGATGCCGTCAAGGTGATCGGGGGCGCGTTGCGCTGGCCATCGGGGTGCCCATGTGGGATAGGGAAGCGTGCTGAGCGGAGACGGGCTGAATGAGCGATTTCGACTATGATCTTTTTGTGATCGGCGGCGGATCGGGGGGCGTGCGCGCGGCCCGTGTCGCGGCGGGCGAGACGGGGGCCAGGGTCGCCCTGGCCGAAGAGAGCCGGTATGGCGGCACATGCGTGATCCGGGGCTGCGTTCCGAAAAAGCTCATGGTCTTCGCCAGCGGCTATGCCGAGATGGTCGAGGATGCCCGGGCCTACGGCTGGGAACTGGGCGACGGGACCTTTCACTGGGACACCTTCCGGCCCAAGCTGGATGCCGAGCTGGACCGGCTCGAAGGGATCTACAAGAAGCTGCTCGACACGCCGGGCGTGGAGCGGTTCGACCAGCGCGCGCGGATCAGGGATGCGCATACGGTCGAACTGGCGGACGGCACCACCAAGACGGCCAAGCACATCCTCGTCGCCACCGGCGGACGGCCGGTGCGTCCCGAGATGGAGAATGCCGAGCTGGGGATCGTCAGCGACGATGTCTTCCAGCTCGAGACGCTGCCGAAATCCGTGCTGGTGGTGGGCGGCGGCTACATCGCCTGCGAATTCGCCTGCATCCTGAACGGTATGGGCGTCGAGGTGACGCAGTACTATCGGGGGGCGCAGATCCTGCGCGGCTTCGACGACGAGGCGCGCGGACTGGTCGCCGAGGAGATGAACGCCAAGGGGGTCGACATTCACTGCGGTACCAACCTGCTCGAGATGCGCCGCGAGGGCGACGGCATCTGGGTGAAGGCGACCAACGGCAGCGAGAGGGTGTTCGACAAGGTCATCTTCGCCACCGGTCGCCGGCCCAATACCGACGATCTGGGCCTCGAGGAGGCCGGGGTGGAACTGGGACGCAGGGGCGAGGTGGTGGTCGACGACTATTCCCGGACATCGGTGCCCTCGATCTACGCCATCGGCGACGTCACGGACCGGGCCAACCTCACGCCTGTCGCCATCCGCGAGGGCATGGCCTTCGTCGAGACGGTGTTCCGGGGCAATCCCACCAAGCCGGATCACGAACTGATCCCGACAGCGATCTTCACGCAGCCCGAGATGGGCACTGTCGGTCTGAGCGAGGAAGCCGCGCGCGAGCAGGAGCCGATCGAGGTCTATGCCACCTCGTTCCGGCCCATGCAGACGGTCTTTGCGGGGCGGCCGGACCGTGTGATGATGAAACTGATCGTCAGCCGCGAGACGCGCCGGGTGCTGGGATGTCACATCGTCGCGCCGCAGGCGGGCGAGATGATCCAGCTGGCGGGGATCGCCGTCAAGATGGGCGCCACGAAAGAGGATTTCGACCGGACGGTGGCGGTTCACCCCACCATGGCCGAAGAGATCGTCACCATGCGCGAACCGACCCGCGCAACTTGAAATCCGGCCCCGGATGCACAGTTTGGGGCCTAAGACAATACGACAGGTAAAGTGAGAAGGACTGACATGGCTGGTAATTCGGGCGGCCCCTGGGGGGGCGGCGGCAATTCCGGCGGCGGGCGGCAGCAGCCCCCCTCCGGCGGCGGAGGGGGCGGCCGGCGCCCCGAGGGAGACGGACCGCAAATCCCGGATATCGACGAGCTGATGCGCAAGGGGCAGGACCAGTTGCGCGTGCTCATGGGGGGACGCGGAAACAACGGCAACGGCAGCGGCCAGGGCGGCGGCACCGGCGGCGGGCCGAAGTTGACCCGCGGGACGATCGTGATCGGTCTGCTGGTGGCCTTTGCCCTCTGGCTCACCGCCAGTTTCTACACGGTGCGCCCGGAAGAACAGTCGGTCGAGCTTTTCTTCGGCGACTATTCCTCGACCGGCAACCCGGGTCTGAACTTCGCGCCGTGGCCCTTCGTGACCTACGAGGTCATTCCGGTCACCCGCGAACAGACCGAGGATATCGGCGTCGGCGGGAACCGCGGTGGCGATGCCGGGCTGATGCTGACCGGCGACGAGAACATCGTGGACATCGACTTCCAGGTGGTCTGGAACATCAACGATCCGGCCAAGTTCCTGTTCAACCTGCGCGACCCGCGCATGACGATCCGGGCCGTGTCCGAATCCGCCATGCGCGAGATCATCGCGCAGTCGGAACTCGCGCCGATCCTCAACCGGGACCGTGGCGCCATTGCCGGCCGGCTGAGGGACATGATCCAGTCCACGCTCGACAGCTACGATTCGGGCATGAATGTCGTCCGCGTGAACTTCGACAAGGCCGACCCGCCCGCCGAGGTGATCGACGCCTTCCGCGAGGTGCAGGCGGCGGAACAGGAACGCGAGACCCTGACCAACCAGGCCGATGCCTATGCCAACCGTGTCCTGGCGGGCGCGCGCGGTGAAGCCGCGCAGGTCCTGGAAGAGGCCGAGGGCTATCGCGCCCGCGTGGTCAACGAGGCCGAGGGTGAAGCCAGCCGCTTCTCCGCCGTCCTGACCGAGTATACCAAGGCGCCCGAGGTGACGCGCAAGCGTCTCTATCTCGAGACGATGGAGGATGTGCTGGGTCGGGTCGACAAGATCATCATCGACGAACAGACCGGAGAGGGCGTGGTGCCGTATCTGCCGCTGAACGAATTGCAGCGGAACCGGGCGTCGGGCAACCAGCAGAGCGGAGGCAACTGAGATGAAGAGATCAGGACTCATTCTCATTCTCGTCGTGGTGCTGGCCCTGGTCGGCCTGAACTCGATCTTCATCGTGGACGAGCGCGAAAAGGGGCTGGTGCTCCAGTTCGGCCGCGTCGTCGACGTCAAGGAGGATCCGGGTCTCGCCTTCAAGGTGCCGATCATCCAGGAGGTCGTGCGCTATGACGACCGTATCCTCAGCCGTGACATCGACCCGCTCGAGGTGACGCCGCTGGACGACCGCCGTCTCGTGGTCGACGCCTTCGCCCGCTACCGCATCGTCGATGTGGAGCAGTTCCGGCAGGCCGTCGGTGCCGGCGGCATCGCGGCGGCGGAAAGCCGGCTGGATTCGATCCTCCGGTCCCAGACGCGGGAGATCCTCGGCTCGGTCAGTTCGAACGACATCCTGAGCGTCGACCGCGCTGCGCTGATGCTGCGTATCCGGAACGGGGCCATCGACGAGGCCGCGAACCTCGGGCTCGAGATCATCGACGTCCGGCTGAAGCGCACCGACCTGCCGCGCGAGAACCTCGACGCGACCTTTGCGCGGATGCGCGCAGAGCGTGAACGGGAGGCAGCGGACGAAGTGGCCCGCGGCAACGAGGCCGCGCAGCGGATCCGGGCGCAGGCCGACCGGACCCAGGTCGAGATCGTGTCGGACGCCAATCGCCAGGCCGACATCATCCGCGGTCAGGCCGACGCGCGCCGGAACGCCATCTTCGCCGAAGCCTTCGGGGCGGATCCGGAGTTCTTCGACTTCTACCGCTCTCTCACCGCCTACCAGCGGGCGCTGCAGGACGGCAATTCGACGATGGTCATCAACCCCAACAACGAATTCTTCACCTATCTGAAGAACACGGGGGCCGGGACGTCTTCGCTGGCCCAGGGCGGCGGGACGCCGGTGGCGGCCGAGGCTCCGGAGACCGGGTCCGAGACGCAGGCGGAACCGGAACCGCAGGCCGCGCCGGAATCGGAGACCGGACCGGAGACCCAGGCCGAAACAGGGACCGCGGCCGAACCGGTGGCCGAGGATGCCGCCGGAGCGCCGGACGCGGAAGACGTGCCGGCGACGCAATGATCGGCACCGCGCTTCTGGCCCTCGGGCTTGTACTGATTGTCGAGGGGCTGGCCTATGCGCTGGCCCCTTCGCTTGTTGAGCGCATGCTCGAGATGCTCCGCCTCATGGCCGAAGACCAGCGCCGGTTCCTCGGGCTGGCGGCCATGGCGCTCGGCCTCGCGCTCGTCTGGCTGGCCAGGTCGGCCGGTGCCTGAGCCGCTCTCACATACCTCTCACGGTCACTTGTGCGGCCGCGATTGGCTTTGTGTTGCGGACATGAGACCCTACATTGCATGACATGCCCGAAGGCCCTGGATGCCGCCGGGGCCCGAACCGATATCTACCAAAAGGAGAAACGGGAGTGAGTAACCAGGCAATTTCCCGGTCCACGGTCAGGTCAGAGCAGCGGGTGATGCTGTCTCCCCGGGCCCTCTGGACCCTCATGCTGGCAACTCTTCTGGTGCTCGTCCAGGCCGTTCAGGCCATGGCGCGCCCCGAGAGCTTTGCCGATCTGGCTGACAGGTTCAGCCCCTCGGTGGTCAACATCACCACCTCGACCATGGTGGCCGGTCGCGAACAGGGGTCGCCGATCGTTCCCGAAGGGTCCCCGTTCGAGGACTTCTTCCGCGAGTTCCAGGACCGGAACCGCGGTGACCGTGCCCCGCGCCGGTCCTCGGCGCTCGGATCGGGATTCGTGATTTCCGAGGACGGCTACATCGTCACCAACAACCACGTCATCTCGGGCGCGGACGAAATCACCATCGAATTCTTCAATGGCGAGGAACTCGATGCCGAACTCGTCGGCACGGACGAAAAGACCGACATCGCGCTTCTGAAGGTCGAAACGGACGAGCCGCTGCCCTACGTCAACTTCGGCGACAGCGACCTGGCCCGGGTCGGCGACTGGGTCGTCGCGATGGGCAATCCGCTCGGCCAGGGCTTCTCGGTTTCCGCCGGGATCGTCTCGGCTCGCAACCGGGCGCTCAGCGGCACCTATGACGACTACATCCAGACCGACGCCGCCATCAACCGCGGCAACTCGGGCGGGCCGCTGTTCAACCTCGACGGCGAAGTCATCGGCGTGAACACCGCAATCCTCAGCCCGACCGGCGGTTCCATCGGGATCGGCTTTTCCATGGCGTCCAACGTCGTGAAGGGCGTGGTGGACCAGCTCAAGGAATACGGCGAGACCCGCCGCGGCTGGCTGGGTGTCCGCATCCAGGACGTCACCGAGGATATGGCCGATGCGATGGGCCTCGAAGAGGTTCGCGGCGCGATGGTTTCTGACGTTCCCGAAGGCCCCGCGATGGAGGCCGGCATGAAGGCCGGCGATGTCATCACGTCCTTCGACGGTGTCGATGTCGAGGATACCCGCGGCCTCGTGCGTCAGGTCGGCAACACGCAGGTCGGCAAGACCGTGCGCGTGACCGTCTGGCGCGACGGCGAGACCGAGACGCTCCGGGTCACGCTGGGCCGTCGGGAAGAGGCCGAGGCGCAGGCCGTGCCTGCCGCGCAGCCGGGCGGCGACGAGCCGATGGAGAAGGACCTGATGGGCATGTCCCTGTCCGCGGTGACCGAGGACCTGGCGGGTCAGCTCGGGCTGGACGCCGATGCCGAGGGTCTCGTCGTGCGCGATGTCGACCAGGCCTCGGACGCCTACGAGAAGGGCCTGCGCGCGGGCGATCTCATCACCGAGGCGGGACAGCAGCAGATTGCCACCATCGGCGATCTCGAGGAACGCGTGGCCGCGGCGCGCGATGCGGGCCGCAAGTCGATCCTTCTGCTGATCCGGCGCGAAGGCGAGCCGCGCTTCGTGGCCTTGCCGATCAGCGAAGACTGATCCGACCGGACAGACGCACAGGTTGAGGGCCGCGCATCGCGCGGCCCTTTTTCGTGGCCGGCCGCCGCCGGGTCGTCGCGGCGCGTTTCCGGATTCGCGACGAAACGCGTCAGGGCACCACAATGACCGAAATACCGAAACTTTGCCTTAGTTACGTCGCAAACTTTATCTACATTGCTTCGCGAGCAGATCAGAAAGCAGGTAGAAACAATGCTTACGGATTCATCCAACGTCGCCCTGTGGGGCAAGCTCGGAATGTCGGCGAAGACCGTCGCGATGGGCACGGCAGGCGTGGCCCTCTGGGGGTCTCTCGCCTTCTTCTTCTTCGTCGGGGACGATGGGTCGGAGACCAAGGCCGCGGCGGGCGGGGCGGAAAGGCTCTTCCTGCGCATGGAGCTTCCGGAAACCGCCTTGCTCGACGGATGTACCGAGAATTTCGGCGGCGCCGACTGCACCGGTCAGGCCTGGGTCATCATTTCGGAAAACCGGGACGATGGATCGGCGTCCGGCATGCCCGCCGCGCTCGAGGACAAGCTGCCCGAACCGCTCTGGAACGAGGTGGTGGCGCGCCACTCCATATCCGAGGCGCAGTGCAGGGACACCCTGACCGAAGAGCTGCCCAAATGGCTGTCGAGCGGCGCCCGCGACGTTCCGGGGCTTCACGCGACGTTGCTGCCGGACCGGTTCACGGCCTGTCAGGGAATCGCGTCGGACATCGATCCCATGCGCGACGTCCAGGCGTTCTGGATCATGTCGGACCACCGGGTCGTCGCCGAGGTCCGGTGCACGATGCCCGGCGGCGACATGGATTCCGAATGCCAGCTTTCCGCCTTCCCCGAACACGGCGGCTATGTCGTGTCCTATTCGCGCCTTCCGGCAAGCAATATCCAGCAGATCGTCGCGCAGTCTTCCGGGATGCTGGCCATCGTCGCCGACAACCTGCCCGAAGAGGTTGCCGCCCATGTGAACCTCGCCTTCCTCGACGGGAGGATCGCGCTGGACGACGCGACGGCCCATGCCGTCACCTCGCTGCGCGGAATGGTCCGCTAGGCCGGGGCGTCTGCTAGGGCTGCCCCGGAGCTTCCGGGGCGTCCACCCGTTTGGGATCGACCACCGCCAGGCCGAGCTTGCGGGCCCCGGCCAGGGACAGGATCCCGCTGTCGAGGCCCAGCGGCGCCTGGTATCGCCGAACCGCATGGCGCGTCGCCCGGTCCATCACCCCGTTGACCTGTCCCCTGTAGAGCCCCCGGGCCGCCAGCGCGCGCTGCAGCGAGGCGACGAAGTCGAAGGTCAGCTCGGGCGGGCAGGGGGTGCGGAACCAGAGCTCCCGCCGCTCCTTGACGATGCGCTGCCGGGTTTCGGTCTTGTAGACCGCCGGCGCCTCGACAGTTCCGTCCGAACGCACCTGGGCCGGCTGCAGCAGGATCTGTTCGGTCACCGTCTCGATGACGGCGGGCGTGGCCTCGCGTCCCCAGCAGGCGCCGGGCGGCGAGCCCGGTGGCGGCGTGGAATGGATCCGGATGATCTCGGGTGCGCCGAGCCCGGGCACCGGCAGCGGCAGGTCGCATGCCGCCAGCAGGACAAGCGCCAGGGTTCCGGCGGTCGCGGACCTGCTGCCTCGGATCATGTGTCGGCCTTTTCTGCTCGGGGCGGGTCTGCGGCCCGCTGGCCCCAGTCTACCCGGTTTTCCGCTCCCGAGGAAGGGGCGCGGGCCGGGGCATCCGGTCGCCCGGTCCGCCGGGCCGAAGCAGATCGTCGAGCATCCCGGATATGTCCTCGACCCGCTCGGCGATGATGTGGGTCACTTCGCTCTCGCGCTGAAGCCGTCCCGTGATGCGGAGCATCCGCCCCGCGATCACCGCCCTGCGAAACTGCTCGTAGAGCTTGCGCCAGACGATCACGTTCACGACACCGGTCTCGTCCTCGAGCGTGATGAAGATCACCCCCTTGGCGGTGCCGGGCCTCTGCCGCAGGATCACCAGCCCCGCCACGGCCACGCGCGCGCCCTGCGGGGGGCGGTCCAGCAGCGCGGCGGGCAGACAGGCGGGGGGGCGCGGCCAGGGGTGGGGATCGGGCCGGCGCGGGTCGGGAAAGGGCGGCGGCGGGGCATCTCTCATTGCGGAACATTTAGGGAACAACCGGGCGGTTCGCAACCCCCGCCTTCCCGTGACGCGGCGCAAAGGGGCTGGAACCGCCAGCCGGGGGCCGTTACTAGGGTCGGAGCGACGGGTCAAGGAGTACAGCATGGCGAAGATCACCTATATCGAGCACAACGGAACCGAACACGTTGTCGAAGTCGCCACCGGCATGACCGTGATGGAGGGGGCCCGCGACAACGGCATCCCAGGGATCGAAGCCGATTGCGGCGGCGCCTGCGCCTGCTCCACCTGCCATGTCTATGTCGCGCCGGAATGGGTCGACAAGCTGCCCGAGCGGGAGGACATGGAAGAGGACATGCTCGATTTCGCCTACGAGCCCGACCCGACCCGCTCGCGGCTGACCTGCCAGATCAAGGTCACCGAGGCGCTGGACGGTCTGGTCGTCCAGATGCCGGAAAAGCAGATCTGATCCATGCCGGGCGGGGCGCGGCGTCACCCGGACCGCCCGTGGCGGCGTCATGCCCGCCGCGCAGTGGCGGCGTCGGTCCTGTGGCTGGCGGCGCTGGCACCCGCCGCGGCCGAGCCGCGGATAACCGGCGCGGCCTATGCCGATCCGACGGATCGCTATGATCACGGCGTGCTCGGCGATGCGATCGAACATGCCACGCTGGTATTGACTTTCGGGAACGGCAGCGAAGAGCGGTACACCCTGCCCGAGACCATGGTCTTCGAGGATACCGCCCCCCGGCTCGCGGATGTCACGGGCGATGGCCGGCCCGAGGTGATCGTGGTGGAATCCAGCCTCTCCTCCGGCGCGCGTCTCGCGGTCTATGCCGCCGGCGGGCGTCTGGTGGCGACGCCGCATATCGGCCGGCGCAACCGCTGGCTGGCCCCGGTCGGCGCGGCCGATCTCGACGGGGACGGCGCGATCGAGATCGCCTATGTCGACCGGCCCCACCTGATCCAGACGCTCCGCATCGTCCGGCTCGAGGGGGGCGCGCTCGTCGAGATCGCCGCCCTGCGCGGCGTCACCAACCACCGCATCGGCTGGGATCATATCGTCGGCGGCGTGCGCACCTGCACCGGCCGGCCCGAGATCATCGTGGCGACGGGCGAATGGTCGACCAACCTCTCGGTCTTCTGGGCTCGGGACGACCGGCTGGACACGCGCCCCGAGGGACGGTTCACCGGCCCCGAAAGCATGGAACGGCTGCTGCGCTGCGAAAGCTGACCCACGGGCCGGTCAAGGCGCCGCCGGGGCTGCCTGCCGCCGCGCCCCTGCTTCTTTGGTCCGGAAAATATCCTGGGGGGTGAATTGGCCCCGCAGGGGGCAAGAGGGGGCAGACAGCCCCCTTCGCCCGTTCCTGGCCCCCGCGCCGGCCTATCGCCGCAGGACCCGCCAGCCGATGTCGCCGCGATGGAACCCGTCGTCCCAGTCCACGGCTTCGGCCATCGCATAGGCCCGGTCCCGCGCCTCCTGCAGCGTCGCGCCGCGCGCCGTCGCGTTCAGGACCCGGCCGCCGTTCGCCAGCACCCGGCCGCCCTCGGCCCGGGTTCCGGCGTGAAAGCAGATCTCCCAGGCGGTTTCGGGCAGCTGGTCCAGCCCCCGGATCTCGGTGCCCTTGGCATAGTCGCCCGGATAGCCCTTGGCGGCCAGCACCACCGTCATCGCATGGTCGCCGGCCCAGTTGACCCGCGCCTCGTCCAGCCCGCCCTCGGCCGCGGCCAGCAGCAGGTCCAGCGCCTGCGCGCCGAGGCGCAGCATGAGCACCTGGCATTCCGGATCGCCGAAGCGGCAGTTGTACTCGACCAGCCGCGCCGTCCCGTCGCGGATCATCAGCCCGACATAGAGCACCCCCGCATAAGGCGTGCCCCGACGGGCCATCTCGGTCAGGGTGGGGCGCACGATCCGCTCCATCACCTGGTCCTGGAGCGCATCCGTCAGCACCGGGGCGGGCGAATAGGCGCCCATGCCGCCGGTGTTGGGCCCCTCGTCCCCGTCGAAGGCGCGCTTGTGATCCTGCGCCGTCCCCACGGGAAGCGCATTCGTTCCGTCGCAGAGCACGAAGAACGAGGCCTCCTCGCCCTCCATGAATTCCTCGATGACCACCTCGGCTCCGGCCGCGCCGAACTCGCCGCCGAACATGTCGTCGATGGCAGCCAGCGCGGTGGCTTCGTCCATCGCCACGATGACGCCCTTGCCGGCGGCCAGCCCGTCCGCCTTGACCACGATCGGCGCACCCTGCGCCCGCACATGGTCCTTCGCGGCGGCGGCGTCGTCGAACCGGGCGTAGGCGGCGGTCGGTGCGCCGGCCGCGTCGCAGATCTCCTTGGTGAAGCCTTTCGAGGCCTCCAGCCGCGCCGCCTCCTTCGAGGGGCCGAAGACAAGGAAGCCCGCGGCGCGGAGATCGTCCGCGACGCCCGCCGCCAGGGGCGCCTCGGGGCCGATGATGATGAACTCGACCGCGTTGTCCTGACAGAACTGGATGACGGCGCTGCCGTCCAGGATGTCCAGATCGGCGCATTCCGCGATATTGGCGATCCCGGCATTGCCCGGGGCGACGATCAGCTTGTCGCATTTCGGGTTCTGCAGCACGGCCCAGGCCAGCGCATGTTCGCGGCCGCCGCCGCCCAGGATCAGGATGTTCATTCGGTCGCCCCCGGTTTCGTCATGATCGCGGTTCTAGGCAGCTGCCTCGGGGAAGGCAATCGCCTGGGCGTGGCGGCGGGAACGGCGGGGACGGCGGGCGGAACGACCGGCGGCGCGAGACGGGGCCGAACCGCTCCGGTATCACGGCCGTTCGAGCTGGCGGCCCTCCTGCAGGGGCCAGTCGGCGCGCAACCGCACGCCCCCCTCCTCGCGCACGCGGGTCAGGGCGGCCAGGTCGATGTCGCCATAGGTCCAGCCCGCCTTGTCCAGGGCGCCGCAGGCGACGATGCCGGTCTCGGGCAGTCCGACGTCGGGGGGGCAGAAGATGCCGCCGGCCCCGTGGCTCACGTCGACCGCCTCGATCGGGTAGGGGCCGGTGACCGAGGCCATGGCCGTAAAGCACTGCCCCTCCAGAGCCCGGGCCATGGCGCCGATCCGCACCCGGTGATAGCCCGCGACCGTTTCCGTCGCCGAGGGCACGAGGATCAGGTCGGCCCCGGCCTCGGTCACCTTGCGCGCGAGCAGCGGGAATTCGCAGTCGTAGCAGACGAGGATCGCGATCCGGCCGTGGTCGGTGTCGAAAAGGCGCAGCGGGCCATGTCCCGCAACCCTCCAGGGCGAGATCTCCCAGGGGGTCATGATCTGCTTGTCCTGGTGTCCGATCCTGCCGTCCGGCCAGAGGAAATGCGCGCGGTTGATCAGCGCGTCCCCGGCCCGCACCGGCCCCGAGGGCGCGACGACATGCACCCCGTGCGCCCGGGCGAGATCCGACAGGATCCCCGTGGCGCATGCCATGTTGTCCGCAACGGCGGCGGTCGCGGCGTCCAGGTCCGCGGGGTCCACCCCGCTCAGCGAGGCCAGTTCCATGGCGCCGTATTCCGGAAACAGCAGGATGTCCGCCCCCGCGCCGGCCGCCTCGGAGACCCAGCCCCGCATCTTCGCCTCGTAGTCCGGCCAGCCGTCGAACCAGTCGAGCGGATAGGTGGCGGCAGCAATCCGTGTCATCTCCTGTCCTCCTCGGGCAGCGCATGCTCCTTGAAGAGCCGCCCCTGCGCCATGAAGAAGACAAAGAGCGCCGCGGTCAGGCCGAAGGTTTTGAAGTAGACCCAGATTTCGGTGGTCTGGGTCCGCCAGACGACCTCGTTGGCGAGCGCCAGCGCCAGGAAGAAGGCGCAGAGCCGGCGGGTCAACTTCATCCAGCCCTCGTGATCCAGCGGCATCAGTTCCTCCATCACCATGCGCAGCCAGCTCTGGCCGCGCAGCAGCCCCGCGCCCAGCAGCCCGCCGAAGATCAGGTAGATCAGCGTCGGTTTCATCTTGAAGAACCGGTCGTCGTTCAGCCAGACCGAGAGCCCGCCGAAGACGGTCACCAGCACCGCCGTCACGATCTGCATCCGCGACAGGTGGCCCGTCAGCTTCCACAGGATCGCGGTCGTCAGCAGGATCAGCGGAATGAAGGCCGCGGTGACGAGGATGAACCCGTCATACTCGGCCCCGCCGATCAGGAAGGTCCGGTCCTTGAGCCGGAGGTAGGCCACGAAGAAGAGCACGATGGGCCCCAGTTCGAGCCCGGTCTTCAGCCACGGATTCACATTTCGTTTCTCGGTCATTGGGGTCCCCTGAATCAGCCGCCAAGTTCCACGATCACCGCCCCGACCGCAATAAGCGTCATCAGGGCGATCCGCCGCGGCCCGACCGTTTCCCGCAGGACGAGCCAGCCGATGATCGCGGCGAAGACGGTCGAGGTCTCGCGCAGGATGGCCGCCTCGCCCACCTTGTCGAGCCGCGTCGCCAGCATCACCGATCCGAACGAGCCGAAGGCGATGAAGGCCCCGGTCACCCCGAGCCGGAGCAGGCGCACCGGATCGGGGCGGTCGCGCATGGTGCGCCAGCGCAGGGCGGCGATGACCGGCATGTCGAGCGAGCAGATCACGAAGAACCAGGCGAGAAAGGTGAACGGGTCGGGCACCGCGCGGATCGCATATGCGTCGTAGGTGGTATAGAGCGCCACCATCGCGCCGGTCCCGACGGCGAACCACAGCGCGGGCACCAGCGTCTCGCGGTCGAGTTCGATGGTGCGCAGGTTGTAGATGGCCAGGCCGAAAATCCCCGAAAGCAGCACGATCACCCCGAACCACTGCATCGGCAGGAAGATTTCCCCGAAGACGATCCAGGCACCGAAGACGGTGAAGACCGGCCCCATGCCGCGCACCACCGGATAGACCACGGTGAAGGCACCGCGGGAAAAGGCCTGCGCCATGCCCAGCTTGTAGACGAAATGGATCGGCAGCGCGCCGAGGATCAGTAACCATTCCGAGCCCACTGGCCTGGGCACCAGGAACAGGGCGGCCGGCAGGGCGATCAGCGCCTGCGAGGCGTCGATGGCGCCGCGCGACAGCCAGGGGTCGATCCGGCCCTTCTGCAAGGAACCGAAGACCGCGTGCAGCAGGGCGGCCAGCAGGGCGAGGAACATGGCGGCGGTATGTCCGGCCTCCGTCCCCTGGATCGAGGTGATCCAGTCGCTCATGCCGGCGAAATCCCGGCGTCCCGGATGAAACCTATTCCGACCTCGGGGCTTTTACCTGTCATGGATATGATCGTCAGCCAGTTCGCAGAATCCCCCGTCCCCGGAATAGGTTGGGGCGAGGTATCGCTCCGTCTCGGTGCCGCCGTCGTCCTCGGGGGGGCGCTGGGGTGGGAGCGTGAGGCCAAGAAGAAAGAGGCGGGCCTGCGCACCCACATCATGATCGCGCTTGCCGCCTGCCTGTTCGCCCTGATCACCCTGGGCCTGCTGCTGTCGCCGCTGGCCGATGACGACAGCATCCGCAAGGACCCGATCCGCCTGATCGAGGCGGTGACAGCCGGTGTCGCCTTCCTGGCCGCCGGGACGATCTTCACGCGCGGCGGCGACGTGAAGGGGCTGACGACCGGGGCCGGCATGTGGCTGGCCGGCGCGGTCGGCGTGGCGACGGGGCTCGGCAGCATCGGGCTTGCCGTGGTCTCGACCGTCCTGGCGCTGGTGGTGCTGCGGCTGTTCAAGGTGATCGAGCATCGCATGTCCGGCCCGGAGGACTGACCTTCGGCCGGCCGCCCTGTGCGACGGCCTCTCCGCGCGGCAAGCTCCGGCGCGCCCTCGCGGCGCAGGTGGCCGGCGTTTCGCAGGTTGGGGGATCGCGCCGGACACGGTCTTCGCGACGGGCCGGCGGCAGGCATATGTTCGGGCTTCACGTCAGGCTGCGGTCCCGAGATCGGCGCCGGTGAGGGCGCGGGCGAAATCCCCCGGGTCGAACGGCGCCAGATCGTCGATCTGCTCCCCCACACCGATGGCATGGATCGGCAGGCCGAACTTGTCCGCCAGCGCCACCAGGACGCCGCCCTTGGCCGTGCCGTCCAGCTTGGTCATCACGAGGCCGGTGACATCGGCCATCTTGCGGAAGGTCTCGACCTGGCTCAGGGCATTCTGACCGGTGGTCGCGTCGAGCACGAGCAGCGTGTTGTGAGGCGCCGACGGATCGCGCTTGCGCAGCACCCGGACGATCTTGGCCAGTTCCTCCATCAGGTCGGCCCGGTTCTGCAACCGTCCGGCCGTGTCGATCATCAGCAGGTCCGCGCCCTCGGCCTCGGCCTTTTCCAGCGCATCGTAGGCCAGCGCCGCCGGGTCCGATCCCTCGGCCGCCTTGAGCACCGGAACGCCCGCCCGGTCGCCCCAGATCTCCAGCTGTTCGACAGCAGCGGCGCGGAAGGTGTCGCCCGCGGCGATCACCACGGACTTCCCGGCCCCGCGGAACTGGCTGGCGAGCTTGCCGATCGTCGTGGTCTTGCCCGAGCCGTTCACGCCCACGACCAGCACCACCTGCGGCTTTTTCGGAAAGAGGGGCAGGGGGCGAGCCACCGGCTCCATGATGCGGGTCACCTCGTCGGCGAGAAGCCCCTTGATCTCGGCCGTGGAGAGGCGGCGGCCCATGCGCCCCTCGGCCATGTTCGAGGCGACGCGCAGGGCCGTGTCCACCCCCATGTCCGAGGCGATCAGCAGTTCTTCGAGCTGTTCCAGCATGTCGTCGTCCAGCGCCCGCCGCACGACCGGCGCCGATCCGGGGCCGCCGCGTCCGAAGAACCGCGACAGAAGACCGCCCTGGCGCGGCGTCTCGTCGGGCGGCGGGGGGACCGGGTCGGGTTCGGGCGTGGGCGCCGGGTCGGGTTCGGGCATCGGGACCATGTCGGGGGCGCGGGCCGGCACCTCTTCGGGGCCCGGACCGGGGAGCGTCGGGGACGGCGGCTCGGGCGTGGCCGGTTCCGGCTGCGGCACCTCGGGCTCGGGAAGATCGCGGCCGGGATCCTCCTCGGGCACCGGGGGCGGCGTCTCGTCGGGTTGGGGCGGGGTTTCCCGCGGCGGTTCGGGGGGGGACTCGGGCGGCTGTTCCTCGGGTACGCCGGGCGGCGTGTCCTCGCCCGGTTCGGCGCTGCCGCCATCCTCGACAATCGCGTCCAGCCCCTCTTCGAGCTTCGAAGAGGACTTGAACAGCCGGTCCTTGAGTTTCGTGAAAAAGGCCATGCGCGCTCCGCCTGATATGTGGGTCAAGACCTAGTACCGCGGAACGGAAAGTGAAAGGGGGCAGGCAGCCATGGCGCCAGCGCCGGAAGGTGCGGCAAGGCGGGCGGCGTGGCACGTGGGGCACCCTTTCCCGCCATCTCGCGCCTCCGGCACCCGGCGCGCGCAATAATCCTATGCTTGCACCGCCGGCTTGGAGTAGGACTGGTCCAAAGGGCGGTCAACGCCCGGTCGAGGTAGAGCTGAGATGATCGGATTCGTGTTTGCAACCCTTGTGCCGGTGCCTCTTCTGGTGCTGGCCACGGCGCAGGGCGGCGTCGTCGCCTGGGCCGTCCTGGCCTATCTCACGATCTTCACCGCGCTCATGGACCACCTGCTGCCCGCCAACTGGCGCAACCTCGATGCGGCGCGCGCCTTCCCGGCAGCGCATGGCCTGTCCATCGCGCTCGGCGTGATCCATCTGTTCCTCACCGTCATCGCCATCCGCTATCTCGGCGGCCCGGGCGGCGCCGAGGGCTGGGACGTCCTGCCCGCGATCTTCGCCTACGGCGTCTATTTCGGACAGGTCAGCCACCCCAATGCGCACGAGCTGATCCACCGTTCCGGAAAAGAGGCGGTGCAGCTGGGCAAGATCGTCTACACCTCCATGCTCTTCGGCCATCACGCCTCGTCCCACCCCAAGGTCCATCACGTCTACGTCGCGACGCCCTACGACCCGAACACCGCGCTGCTGGGCGAGAATTTCTATCGCTTCTTCTTCCGCGCCTGGATCGGTTCGTTCCGCGAGGGGATGAGGATCGAATCGCATGACCTGCGTCGCGCCGGGCGGCCCTGGAACGGGCATCCGTACCTGGGATACGTGCTCGGCGCGCTGGCGATCCTGCTGCTGGCCTGGCTGCTGGCGGGGGCCGAAGGGGTGGGGGTCCTTCTCGCCATTGCCGGTCTTGCGCAGGTGCAGATCCTGCTTTCGGACTACGTGCAGCACTACGGGCTCGAGCGGGGCGAGCTGTCGGACGGGCGCCTGGAGCCGGTGCGCGCCGTGCACAGCTGGAACAGCCCGCACCGCGTGACCTCGGCCATGATGTTGAACGCACCGCGGCATTCGGATCATCACATGCACCCGGGCCGGATCTACCCGGGCCTTCAGATCGACGAAGAGACGATGCCCATGCTCCCGCGGTCGCTGCCGGTGATGGCGGTGGTGGCGCTGTTTCCGCGGTGGTGGCGCCGGGTGATGAACCCGCGCATCCTGGAATGGCAGGACGAGATGTGAGGCGCCGCGGCGCGATCTGCCGCCTATCACGGGATCGTCTGTGGTATCAGACGTTTGCCTCTGGCAGGGTGCGCCCATGTTGAGATCGCTCCTTATCTCCGCCGCCCTTCTGGCGAGCGGTTTCGCCGCCGCCGAGACGCCGATGACCGCAGAGGAATTCGACGCCTATTCGCGCGGCAAGACCTTCTACTACGGCTCGATGGGGCAGCCCTATGGCGTCGAGGAATATTTCGACGGCCGGCGCGTGCGGTGGTCGTTCCTCGATGGCGAATGCGCCGACGGGTACTGGTACGAAAGCGACGGCATGATCTGTTTCGAGTACCACGCCGATCCGGACCCCGGGCCCCAGTGCTGGACCTTCTTCAAGGGGACGCGCGGGCTCGTGGCGCAGTTCGAGGGCGATCCGGAGCAGACGACGCTCTACGAGGTCGAGAACGCTGGCGAGCCGATGATCTGCCCGGGCCCCGAGGTCGGGGTCTGATCTTCAGAACAGGCTGCCCTGTTCCGGCGGCGGCTCTTTCCGGCCGGCCGAAGGCTTTTTCCTCGGTGCCGGCGAGGCTCCCTGATCCAGCGTCCCGTCGGCGAATTCGATGGCCAGGCTCTCGGCCTGTTCGGCCTGCGCCTTGCGGGTCATGACGGCGCCGTTTCCGTCCCGCACCACGGCGTAGCCCCGGGCGAGGGTTTCGCGGTATCCCAGCGTTTCGCGCAGACGGTCCAGCGTGGCCAGCCGGTCCCTGCGGCTCTCGACGCTGCGCCGCGCCGCCTCGGCGAAGCGGTTCGCCAGTTTCTCGAGCGCCTCCCGCTGGCGCAGGGTCTCGCGCCGCAGGGTGGCCGGCTGCAGCCGCGCGGCGCAGGTCTCGAACTGGCGCCGGTGCTGCATGACGTTGCGCGTCATCGACGAGGGCAGGCGGGCGCCGCGATCCGCGACGCGCTGCCGGTCCTCGGCGATGCGGCGGCGCAGGAGGCCGGGCCGCAGCGCGCCCGAGCAGTCGGACAGCGCCACCCGGCGCGCCGCCACCCCGCGCCGCAGGGCGTTCGGCAGCCGCTCGCCCCAGGTGTCCAGCTTCTGCCGCGCGGTTTCGGTCAGCCGTTCGGGGCGGGGCAGGGCGCGCGCCAGGTCGCTCAGCCTCTGCCGCCGCGACAGGATCGCCTGCCCCTGCGCCCGAATCAGCCGCGCGCGCATGTCCGCCACCCAGCCCGTCAGTTCCGCGCGCACCGGCACGGCGAGTTCCGCCGCCGCGGTCGGCGTGGGCGCCCGGCGGTCCGAGACGAAGTCGATCAGCGTGGTGTCCGTCTCGTGCCCGACGGCCGAGATCAGCGGTATCTCCGAACTGGCCGCGGCCCGGGCAACGATCTCTTCGTTGAAGCCCCAGAGGTCCTCGATCGAGCCGCCGCCCCGCGCCACGATCAGCAGGTCCGGGCGCGGCACCGCCCCCGCCGGCGATAGCCGGTTGAAGCCCGCGATGGCCCGCGAGACCTCTGCCGCGCAGGTCTGGCCCTGCACCGCGACCGGCCAGATCAGCACGTGAACGGGAAACCGGTCGCGCAGCCGGTGCAGGATGTCGCGGATGACCGCCCCCGAGGGCGAGGTGACCACACCGACGACGCGCGGCAGGTACGGCAGGGGCCGCTTGCGCTCGGCGGCGAAGAGGCCCTCGGCCCGCAGCATCGCCTTGCGCTTTTCCAGAAGCGCCATGAGGGCGCCGGCGCCGGCCGGTTCGACGTTGTCGACGATCAGCTGGTATTTCGACTGTCCGGGAAAGGTGGTCATGCGCCCGGTGGCGATGACCTCCATTCCCTCTTCGGGCTGCACCTGCATCCGGGCCACCTGGCCCTTCCAGCTGACCGCCGACAGAACCGCCCGGTCGTCCTTGAGGTCGAAATACATGTGGCCCGACCGAGGTCGCGAAACGCGCCCGACCTCGGCCCGCACCCGGACATGGCCGAAGCCGGACTCGATGGCCCGCTTCACCGCGCCCGAAAGCTCGCTCACCGTGAATTCGTGCGCGTTGCCGCCCGCACCGCCCTTGCCGTCGTCGATCAGGTCCATGCATCCCTCCGTTGGCGCAGACTAGGCGCGCCGGCGGGCAAGTGCCAGCCCGGAGGCACCGGGAGTGCCCGGTTCTTTTGGCCTGCGCGCCGCAACAATATGTTCGGCACCTGAGCGCTTTGACCGAAGGGAAAGGTTCGCTATGGTCGCGGCGCGCACCGCGCATCTATTTGGAGACGAGACCTTTGATTTCAAGCATTGCACCGAACCGGAGCCCCCGATGACCGAACAGGATCCCGCCCACGCACCGGATGCTCCGGACGCCGCCCAGCCCGAAAAGACCGGCACATTCAACCTTCAGCCATCGCGGACCTTCACGCCCTGGCTGCGCTCGGTCGGCGGCTCCATCGCCTTCACGACCTACCAGGTGGGCAAGCTCTTCCTGATCGGCATCAACCCCGAGACCGGCCGCCTGTCGGTCTACGAGCGGTCCTTTCCGCGCTGCATGGGATTCGGGGTCAGCCAGACCGGCGGCCGGACGACGCTGTGGATGTCGTCGCTCTATCAGCTCTGGCGGATGGAGAATTTCCTCGATCCCGGGCAGGTGTCCTCGGACGGGTTCGATGCGGTCTTCGTCCCGGTCGAGGGGCGGACCACCGGCGACATCGACATCCACGACATCCACCCGCAGCCCGACAGCCCCGCACCGGTCTTCGTGGCGACCCGGTTCAACTGCCTGGCGACGCTGGATTACCGGAACTCGTTCAAGCCGGTCTGGCTGCCGCCGTTCGTGGACCGGGTGGCGGCCGAGGATCGCTGCCACCTGAACGGGCTGGCGATGGCCGAGGGCAAGCCGAAATACGTCACCTGCGTCGCCACGACGAACAGCGGCGGGGCCTGGCGCAACAACCGGCAGGACGGCGGCGTGATCGTCGATGTCGAGACGAACGAGATTGTCTGCTCCGGCCTGTCGATGCCGCATTCGCCCCGGCTCTACCGGGGGGCGCTCTATGCCGTTCAGTCCGGCACGGGCGAATTCGGCAAGGTCGACCTCGAGACCGGCCGGTTCGAGCCGATGTGCTTTCTGCCCGGATTCGTCCGCGGCGTGGCCTTCGTAGGCGATCACGCCGTGATCGGCGTGTCGCGCCCGCGGCCCGAGAAGACCTTCGAGGGGCTCGCGCTCGACCAGCGCCTGGAGGAGGCCGGGCAGCAGCCGACCAGCATGGTGGCCATCGTCAACATCCACACGGGCGACATCGAACACACGCTGCAGATCCAGGGCGTGGTGCAGGAGCTTTACGACGTCGCCTTCCTGCCGGGGATCAGGCGGCCCAAGCTGCTGGGCTTCCGCACGCCGGAGATCCGGTTCCAGGTTCGCCCCGCCCCGTTCCCCGTCGCCGCCGGGCCCGGGGGCTGACGCTGGTGAGCGGGCGCCGTCCGCGCATCCTCTTTGCCTGGGAACTCGGCGCGAATTACGGGCATGTCACGAAGGTCGCCCTCGCCGCCGAGCAACTGGCGGACGAGGCCGAGATCTTCGTCGCGCTGCGCGATCCGGTCGCCTTCCGCGACATCGCGCCCGACCTGGCGGCGACGGTTCTGCCGGCGCCCCATGCGCGCACGCGCCAGCAGACCCCCGACAACCGGCCGCCGGCGAATTTCGCCGCGATGCTGACGACCGAAGGGTGGCACGCGACCGACGCGCTGGCGGCCCAGGTCGAGGCCTGGCGCGGGGTGATCGGGCTTGTCCGTCCCGACCTTCTGGTCGTGCAGGCCGCCCCGACGGCGGCGCTGGCGGCGCGCACCCTGTCCCTCCGCTTTGCCGTGCTGGGGTCGGGCTACGACAACCCGCCGCTGGCCGATCCGATGCCCGCCTTCGACGCGGCCGCGCCCATCGACCTCGTCCGGTCGCAGGAGGCCCGGGTCGTCGCGACGGCGAATGCGGTGCTGGAACGCTTCGGCGCGCCGTCCGTGGCGCGGTTTCGCGACATACTGGAGGGCGAGGCGTCGATCCTGACGACATGGGAGGTCACCGACCACTATGTCGCAAGGGGCAGGCTGCACCCCGATCACCCGCCGTACCTGGGGCACCTGCCGGGGCTGGACCGGGGGGCGCCGCGTGACTGGCGCGGGCGGCCGGGGCCGCGCATCTTCGCCTACCTGCGCCCCGGCACGCCCCCGGCGGCCGCCGGACTGGCCGCGCTGATGCAGATGGGGCCCGAGGCCGATGTGGTTCTCGCGGCCCCCGGCATCTCCGACAGCGACCGCTCGCGGCTCGCGCAGCGCGGTGTGCAGGTCGAGGCCGGGCCGGTGCAGCTTGCCCGGCTCCTGAGCGATTGCGACCTCGGGATCAGCCACGCCAGCAACGGCGTCGGCGCGTCGTTCCTGACCGCGGGCGTACCGCAGATCGGGCTGCCCGGCCACCGCGAGCAGGGCATGTTCGCGCGCGCCATCGCCCATCACGGACTGGGCCTCGGGGTCGAGGGGCGCTACGGCGGCGATGCGGTGGTGCGATCCATTCGACAGGCTCTCGGTTCCGAACGGCTGAAAAACCGGGTGGGAACGGTCGCGGCGCAACTCTCGGATCGTGCTGGGGTTCCCCCGCAGGTTGCGGTGGCTCGAACATTGCGCGCTCTGGTTTTTTAACCGACCGCAGTTCCCTTTCCAAAACAATGGGTTGATTGCGACGATCCGGGCGGCTGGCCAAAAGCTGACACGACGTCAATCATGCATTTGTGAATGAGGAATTCTGCCGTATATTTGCCTTAATTTGATTCTGCCGTAGCCCCGAATCGGGCGCGGCAAAGCGCTTTTGTAGCTGGGGGCACCGCTATGGGTAATTATGGATCGCGTATTATTGTCGGCCGTGACGGCGAATATGATCGCACAGGCTATACCGTTTCGGGCATAGGTGATTTCAACGGAGACGGGATCGGCGATTTTGCCGTCACCGCGCGAAACGGCGAGAACCGGTACGGTTCGGATACCGGGTCGGTCTACGTGGTCTACGGCACCGGTGACGCGGAACTCCGGTTCGATCTGGACGATATCGACGGCACGAACGGGTTCGAGGTCCGTGCGGACGTCGATCTCGACAATTACGACTATGGCAGCGTCTTCGGATCGCGCGTCACTGCGCTCGGCGATGTCAACAACGACGGTACCGACGACTTCGGCATCGTCCAGAACGCGACCAGCTACGGCAGCTATTCGGGCTATTACGGGTATTACGGATATTACGGCGAATACGGCTACGGCTATACCGCCAGCCGCACCAACGGAGTGGCCTACGTCATCTACGGCGGCCAGGACGTGGCGGCCGCCGGTGTGGACGTCGACGACCTCGACCACTTCCGTCTCGACGCGGATGGCGAGATCGTCGGGATGCTCGGCCTCGAGGACGTGAACGGAGACGGGATCGCGGATATCGGGCTGAACGTGGCCTCCCGCAGCGCATACTCCGGTTACAACGAGTATTACTACGTCTACGACGCGAACGGGAATGGGTACTACGACTACGACTACGACACCAATCCCGACGAGTTCATGAACTCGCACCAGCGCTATACCGCGATCGACGACGTCACCGGTTACGTGGTCTACGGCACGGGCGACGCGCGCGACAACGTGGACAACATCGCCGACCAGGGCGGCAGTTCGGTCATCGTCGACGTGACGAACCTGCAAACGGGCGAAGGGACGTCCTTCGACCTCGGCCAGGTGCTCGCCGGCAACTTCGGCTTTTACGGCGAGGTCGGGCTGGACGCCTTCGCGTCATCGTCCATCGGCGACGGCAATACGTATGACGCCTACGATTACGGCGTGGGCCTGGCGGGCTCGGTCGACATCGACGGCGACGGCTTTGCCGACGTCATCATGACCGAGGGAAGCGTCTATGCCGAAGACGCCTATGTCGTGAACACCTACGGGTCGACCTACTACTCGGGCGGGGTGTTCGCCTATATCGACGGTACCACGCTGGCCGATGTCGAGGGCGACACCACGACCCGGCTGACCTTCAGCACCATCAGCAACGCGCGCGACGGGGTGGCCGGGCTCGGCAACTTCTCGGGCAACGACGCCCCGCAGGAGATCGCGGTCTCGAGCTTCGTTCGGCCCGCGACCGATTTCCCCGACGAGGATCTGCCGGGTAACTTCCTGCGTGGCGTCTATGTCCTGAACGGCACCGAGGATTTCTTCGACAGCTCGTTCCGCAACGTCGGCCCGACCGAGGTCATGAACGGCGCGGCCTCGTTCTTCTACTCGGCGCTGACGTACACCGCCTCGAGCGGGAGCGAGTTCGCGGCGACCTTCTCGATCGACGGCGTTCTCGGGATCGGCGATTTCGACGGCGACGGCATCGACGACATGCTGATCGCGGCCACCCAGTACAACGCCGATGAACTTCGCTCCTACGACGTCGGTTTCGTCGTGCTCGGCACCGAAGGGGCGCGGACCGGCCTGATCGAACTGGAACAGCTGGTCGCGGACGGCGGGGCCTACAAGATCGTCGCGCCGGAGAATTCCGACATCGGGATGATCGCGCGCGCCGGCGACGTGGACAACGACGGCAATCAGGACCTGATCGTCGGCGAACCCTCCGCCGAAAGCGGCCTGGGTCTGGCGCGGATCCTGCATGGCGGCGCGGACGCACTGGAAGCAGCCGACAATGCCGACGGCTCCGATGACAACATCATCAACTACGGCAACTTCCTGGTCGATGTGGATACCGGTCTGGTGCCCATCGAGGTTTCGATCCAGAACCATATCACCGGCGCGACCGAGGGCGACACCGAAGCGGTGGAGCTCTCGTTCACGGTCTCGCGGACGGGCGACCTCTCGGCAGAGGTCACGGTCGACTGGGCCGTCGCAGGGGCTTCCGACTACTTCTATGCCGACGCTGATGCCGACGATTTCCAGGGGGGCGCCTTCCCGTCCGGTACGGTGACTTTCGCCGCGGGCGAGGATACCGCGACCATCTCTGTCTCGGTCGCCGGCGACCTGATCGACGAGAATACCGAGGACTTCAGGGTCGTGCTGTCGGATCCGACGACGGACAGCGAAGCGCCGATCCATATCGGAAACGACACCGCGTATGGCTTCATCTACGACAATGACGACCCAATGCGGTTCCGCGTCTACAATTCGGGCGTGAACGAGGGCGACCCGGGGGACGACAACGTCCTGCGTCTCCAGGTCTACCGCTACGGCAAGACCGACATCGAGGGATCGATCGACTGGTCCGTGACCGTCTACACCGCAAACACCTCGATTTCGGCCGAGGACGAGGATTTCGAGGACGCGCTGCCCCAGTCCGGCACGATCACCTTCGCCGCCGGGGAAAGCATCAAGTACATCGAGCTTCCGATCGCCGAGGACCAGGAGATCGAGGATCGGGAATATGTCGACGTCCGTCTGTCGAACGCGACGGCCGAGGGCGACTACCCGACCGAGATCGTCGACGGGGTCGGCTATGGGTGGATCGACAACGACGACTTCCCGGTCCAGTTCTCGGTCGATGACACGTCGGTCACCGAAGGCGATGGCGAGGACGTCACGCTGACCTTCACCATCACGCGGTCGGGCATCACCGATGCCGACGCGACGGTGGATTACCGTCTCGCCTCGAGCGGCGCCACGGCGGCCGACTTCTCGAGCGGCTATATCGACCCGGAGACGGGCCAGCCGATGGAAGGGACGCTGGAATTCGCCGCCGGCGAAACCACCAAGACGGTGTCGGTGCAGGTCGCGGGCGACGACATCGACGAGAATACCGAATATCTCTACATCTATCTGACGAACCCGACGACCACCGACACGAACACGCCGCAGATCAGCGACAGTTTCGGGCGCGGGAGCATCTTCGACGACGACGACTCGGTCGAATACCGGGTCTTCAACGCCTCCGCGACCGAAGGTGCGGACGGCGAACAGACCGCGCTGACCTTCACCATCACCCGCGGCGGGCTGACCGGCGTCGCCGGCACCGTGGACTTTTCGCTCGAAGCATACGTCAGCAGCAGCGCGGCGGATGCGACCGATTTCGCCTCGGGCTTCCCGCAGTCTGGCACGCTGGAATTCGCGGCCGGCGAAACCACCAAGACGGTCACGGCCTTCATCGCGGACGACGAAGCCGTCGAGAGTACGGAATACGTGCAGCTGGTGCTGTCGAACCCGACGGCCGAAGGGGGCGAGTCTGCCAAGATCACCGACGGGAACGGCATCGGAAGCATCTTCAACGACGACATTCCGGTCTCGTTCTCGGCCAACAGCGTGAGCGTCAACGAAGGCGACGATGGCGAGACCCCGACCGCCTCGGTGCGGGTGTACCGCACAGGCGAAACCTCGGTCGAGGCTTCGCTGGATTACACCATCCAGCCCTTCGTCAGTTCGCAGGCGGCCGACGACGACGACATCGTCGACACGTTCAACCTTACCGGCACGGTTGACTTTGCGGCCGGCGAGACCTTCAAGGACATCACGTTCGACATCCAGGGCGACGACGTACAGGAAGAGCACGAATACATCCAGGTCATCTTCTCGAACCCGACGGCTGTCGGCGCGCCCGTCCAGCTGGCGACCGGCAGCGTGACGGTCACGATCCTGAACGACGATGTCCCCGTCTCGTTCTCGGTCAACAACGCGGCCACGACCGAAGGGCAGAGCGGTGAGGAAACCCCGCTGACCTTCACGGTGTACCGCAGCGGTCCGAGCGACATCGAGGCGACGGTGGATTACCAGCTGCGGGCCTACCAGCCCAGTGCCTCCATCTCGGCCGAAAGCCCCGACTTCACCGGCGGTCTTCCTGCCTCGGGCACCGTCACCTTCGGGGTCGGCGAAACGTCCAAGACCCTGACCTTCCAGGTGCGCGACGACGAGGTCTATGAACAGACCGAATATGTCGAGCTGCTGCTGTCCAATCCGGTCGCCTCTGCCAATCCGCAGGGCGCCCAGATCAGCGACGACTATGGCCGCGGCACGATCTACGACGACGAGATCCCGGTGTATTTCCGCGTCTACAGCGACACCGTGACCGAAGGCGACCCGGGCGAGACCGAGACGCTGCGCTTCCTCGTGCAGCGGACCGGGGACACCGGCGTGGATGCTTCGGTCGATTACAGCGTCTCGACCTACTACTATCGCGGCGCCACCGATGCCGACCTGGCTGAAAGCATGTCGCTGCCGATCTCCGGCACGGTATCCTTCGCCGCCGGCGAGACGCAGAAATACGTCGAGATCGACGTGGCCGGCGACAATGCCTTCGAGGGCACGGAATACCTGCAGATCGACCTGTCGAACGCCGCCTCCGACAACGCCGCGGTGCTGCCGGTCATCCAGTCCTCGCGGGCCTATGGCTACATCAACGACGACGATATCCCCACCTACTTCCGTGTCAGCGGCTATTCCGCGACCGAAGGGGATGCGGGCGACAACAACGTGCTCCAGTTCATCGTCACACGCTACGGCGACACCTCGGCCGGCGCGAACGTCGATTACGACGTGTCGGGCGGCACCGTGGACGCGGCCGACTTCGACACCGGCGAATGGCCTACGTCCGGCACGCTGTCCTTCGCCGCGGGCGAGACCTCGAAAACCGTATCGCTCGTGATTTCGGGCGACCAGGATGTCGAGAACGACGAATACACCTACATGCGCCTGTCGAACGCGACCTCGGACGATGCCGAGATCACGGCGCAGATCACCACCTCGACGGCCAGCGCGGTGATCCGGAACGACGACTTCCCGGCCTACCTCTCGGTCAGCTACTCCACCTCGGTGACCGAGGGCGATACCTCGGCCGACAACACCGAACTGACCTTCACGGTCTACCGTTCCGGCGACACGACCTCGGCCGTCTCGGTCGACTACGACTTTGCCGGCGACAGCTATCAGCCGGTCAGCTCGGCCGATTTCGAAGCGGGTCTGCCGCAGAGCGGCACGATCGAATTCGCGGCCAGCGAAACCCAGAAGACCGTGTCCTTCCGGATCGCGGAAGACACCGAGATCGAGGGCAACGAGCGCGGCAAGTTCGTGCTCTCTAACGCCCAGCTGGTCAGCGGTGCGTCGGATGCGACCGTCCAGATCACGCGCAGCACCTCGATCGGCACGATCTACAACGACGACCAGCCGCCCGCGATCCAGGTGCTGGTCAACGGGTCGGCCTGGGGGACCTCGGTCAACGAGGGGCAGAGCGGCTTTACCGAAGTGCCCGTGGTCTTCGTGCGCGAAGGCGACCTGTCCGGCGCGCTGACGGTCAACTACGAGCTGCAGACCGTGCAGGGCAACGTGTTCTGGGCGGACAGCCAGGATATCGAGGGCTTCCTGCCGGCCAACGGCCTGTCGGTCTCCTTCGCCGATGGCGAGAGCACGTCGACCGCGGTGGTCCGCATCAATGGCGATGGCCTGATCGAGGCCAACGAGAGCCTGACGGTGCGCGTCACCGGCTACGATTCCGAGGACGACATCAGCTATCAGGTGCTGAACCCCTCGACCTCGATCATCATCCGCAACGACGACGGCCGGCCGCCGATCCCCGAACTGCCCTTCGACGTCGACGGCGACGGGGTGATCGAGGAGGGCGAATTCATCCGTGTCGAGGCGGACGTCTTCGGCGACCCGCATATCATCACGCTGGACGGTCTCGGCTACGACTTCCAGGCCGTGGGCGAGTATGTCCTCGTCGAAACCGAGGACGGGGCGAGCAATCCCTTCTCCGTCCAGGTCCGGTTCGAGGCCTTCCCCGGCTCCGATCTGGTCTCGGTCACGACCCGGATGGCCGTCGAGGTCAAGGGCAAGACCATCGAGATCGACGCCCATGACCCGGACAGCCCGCTGCTGATCGACGGCGTCGCCGTGGATATCGAGGCGGCCAAGCTCTCGGGCATCGACCTGGATGACGACGATACCAATGCCAACGACATCTTCATCACCGAGGACGGCAAGTTCTTCATCCGCCTGAACGATGCCAACGAACAGCTCATGGTGGGAATGCTCGACGGCGCGCTGAACGTCTGCGTCTTCCTCGGCGATCCGGCCGATGGCGGCAATGCCGGCGCGGTGCGGGGTCTGATGGGCAATGCCAACCAGGACCTGACCGACGACTTCAGCCTGCGTGACGGTTCGGAGATCCCCGACGAGGTCATCTCCTTCGACGACGACGGTACGCCCAGCCTCGATTTCGACTACATCTACGGGTTCGGCGATTACGAGGGCGGCGGCTACAAGGCCAGCTGGGCCCTGCAGGACGGCGAGGCGCTCTTCTCGGGCGACACGCCCGACTATCCCGAGAACTTCCCGGCCGCGCCGCTCAAGCTCGAGAACCTGCCGCAGAGCGTTCAGGACAAGGCGATCCAGGCCGCGCGGGACGCGGGCGTGGACGAGAGCGACCCGGTCATCTTCAACGCCGCGGCGCTCGACTTCGCGCTGACCGGCATGGGGGCCTTCCTCGGCGGGGCGACGCAGCTCGCGGCGGACCCGCAGGCGGCCTCCGACGTGACCGAGGCGCCGGACATCGTACCGACGGCCAACGTCACGGCGGACCTGACCTCGGTCACCGAGGGTGACAGCGGCGTGCAGGAGGTGACGTTCACCTTCTACCGTCTCGGCGGCACCAACGGCGCGCTCGAGGTGAGCTATGCCATCGGCGGCGACATCGATGCCGCCGACCTGGCCGACGACACCGACCTGACCGGCACCGTCTCCTTCGAGGACGGCGAGGACGAGGTGAGCCTGACCGTGCTGGTCAAGGGCGATCTGATGACCGAAGGCAACGAGGCGCTCGAAGTGTCGATCACCGGCACCGACAACGAGGCGGTCCTCGTCGGCGCGGCGCAGGGTGCGACCACCATCGTCACCGACGACACCGGCCCCGCCGCGCAGAACGACAGCCTCTCCGGCGAGGCCGGCGCCACGGTTTCGGGCAACGTCTTCGCCGACAACGGCCAGGGCGAGGACACGGATGCCGACGACGACACGCTGGTCCTGACCGGGATCACCATCGGCGGAACGGAATACGATGTCACCGACAGCCCGATCACGCTGGCCGACGGCCAGGTCCTGACCATCGACGACGAGGGCAACTTCCAGTTCGAGACGGGATCGGGCTTTGCCGATCTGCTGGTCGGCGAAGTGGGCTCGTTCGAGTTCGGGTACGAGGTGTCGGACGGCAACGGCGGCACGGATACGGCCATGGTGACCCTGTCGATCACCGGGACGGCGACCGAGAACCGCGCGCCCGTGGTCGAAGGCGAAACCGCCGAAGTGGACGAGGACGGGCGTCTCGATCTCTCGATCGTCGACCTGCTGTCGAACGACAGCGATCCCGATGGCGACACGCTCGAGATCACCGAGGTCTCGGCCCTCAACGGCACCGTCACGACCGGTCAGCCGTTCGGCGGCAACGGGCCGGGCAGTTTCTATGTCACCTACGAACCGGATGACGACTACAACGGGCCCGACACCATCACCTACGTCGTCAGCGACGGCAACGGGAACTCAACGAGCGGAGAGATCGCGGTCACCGTGAACCCGGTGAACGACAATCCGACGGCGGTCGTGGATACCGGTTTCACCACCGACGAAGACACGCACCTGTTCATCACGGAAGCCGAACTGCTGGCCAACGACTTCGACATCGACGGCGACACGACCCTGTCGGTCACACCGTTCACGAGCAACCTGCGCGCGGTCGAAGGCGGGTTCGAATTCACGCCCGGCGGCAACTTCAACGGGACCGCATATGCCAGCTATATCCTGCGTGACGGCAACGGCGGATCTTCGATCGCGAACATCGAGATCGAGGTGCTGCCGGTGAACGACGCGCCCCTGCTCGGCGTCGACAGCTACACCGCCGGTCTGGGCACGACCCTTGCCGTCGATGCCGCCGACGGTCTGCTGGACAATGACAGCGACGCCGACGGCGACGATCTTTCGGTGGTCGACAGCGAGGAGGGGGCCCTGGGCACCTTCGTTGTCAATGCCGACGGGTCGTTCACCTACACGCCGTTCGCCGGTGTGAGCGGGTCCGAGACACTCAGCTACACGGTGTCCGACCAGACCGTTGAGGTCTCCGGTTCCGTGACCTTCACCATCGACGAATCCACGGCGAACAAGGCGCCGATCGCGGTGGGCGACAGTTACGATGTGTCCGAGGATGCCGTTTCGGTCGTCCTCGACGTGCTCGGCAACGACAGCGATCCGGACGGCGACGACATCTTCATCTCGGCGTTCTCGCAAGGATCGAACGGAACGGTGGCGTTGGTCGGCGACACGCTGGTCTACACCCCGGTCGGCAACTACACCGGCGCGGACAGCTTTACCTATACCATTTCAAACGGGGATCTGACCAATACCGCGACGGTCGACATCACCGTCCTTGCAGAGAACGATCTGCCGGTCTTCACCGATACCGGGCCGTTCACGGTGGCCGAGAACTCGACCGCGGTCGGAACGGTCACCGCGTCGGATGTCGATGGCGACGGTCTCAGCTTCGGTATCGCTGCCGGCAAGGATGGCGGTCTGTTCGACATCTCCTCGGACGGTACGCTCAGCTTCAAGGTGGCGCCGGACTACGAGGCCCCGGGTGACGGCAATACGGACAATTCCTACCTCATCGACGTCACGGTCTTTGACGGAACGGAAACAGTCACGACCGAGGTCACCGTCAACGTGACCGACGAGGACGAGGGGCCGGAGCTCAACGAGATCCTGGGCACCACGGGCCGCGACTACCTGCTCGGCACGTCCGAGGCGGACGTCTTCATCTTCAACGGGGGCTTTGGTGACATGGCCCGCGGGCAGGGCGGGGCGGATGTCTTCGATGTATCGGTCAACATGTCGAACGGGGTGCGCGACGCCTCGCGGATCTTCGACTGGAGCGAGGATGATGCCTTGTCGGGCATCACCCTGGCTGATGTCGAAATGGCAACAGTCCGTTCGCTGCCGACCGCATTGCTTTTCACCTATGGGCCGGATAACGATATGATGACGATTACCGGGGACGTCTCCGGCGGTATTAATTCGCTCTTCGGGCTGGATGTTTGAGGCCCGACATTATTTTCCGGGCGCGACGGCCAAGCCGCGCCCGACCACACGGGGGAAATTGGAATGAAACATTTTATCAAGACGGCGATCGGCGCGGCCGCCATTGCCCTGTCGGCGGGGGCGGCTCAGGCGGTATCTCTGGACGACGTGGTTGCGACAGGACCCGAATACTTCAATGGCATAGTTGACCTCGACTATAATCTCACATTCGGGCCGGATGCCGGTTCAATTACGGATCTTGTTGGCCCCTTCCCAGTCGGCGGGAACCTCTCTTTCGATTCCCTCACTGATGCATTCATTTCTTCTTCGCTGACCGTTTTCGATACAGATTTTTCTATCTTGTTTGATGGTACCGTCGAGGACCATTCCCTGAGCCAAGACTTCGGCCCCGGCGATGACGTGCTGACACTTCTTCTTGTGAGGAGCTTTGGTGGCGCGACGCCATACGCAATCGCTACGCTGACGGGCGATCTCGACGCCTTGGGCGGGTTTTTCGCTGTAGGATTTGCGGGTGATGTGAATTTGACCGTCACCGGTGCCATCACGCCCGCCATCCCGCTGCCCGCCTCGCTGCCGCTTCTGCTGGCCGGTATCGGCGGCATGGGCTACGTCGCGCGTCGTCGCAAGGCCTGAGCCGGGGCGGCCCGCGCGGCCGCTCGCGGGACCGTCCTGCCCCCGCAGGCCCGATCGGCAGTTTCCTGCGGTCGGGCGGCCCGGGTCCCCGCAGAGGGCTTTGACGGCCGCCGCCCGCGCCCTGCGCCCTACCTGCCCCGCTCACGCATAATCCACTTGAAAACGTCGGCGTTTGCCCCCATTTAACGCGCACTCGCGCGTCCATTCGCGAGCAACGCAAGGATGGAGACTACATGGCCAAGGAAGACACTCTCGAATTCCCCGGCGTCGTGAAGGAACTCCTGCCCAATGCGACTTTCCGGGTCGAACTCGAGAACGGCCATGAAATCATCGCACATACGGCAGGCAAGATGCGCAAGAACCGCATCCGTGTTCTGGCCGGCGACAAGGTGCAGGTCGAGATGACCCCCTATGATCTGACCAAGGGTCGGATCAACTATCGTTTCAAGTAAGCGCCCCGGCGGCGCGGGCGATATGAAGCTGATCCTCGGATCCGGCAGTCCCCGCCGTCTGGACCTTCTCGCCACGCTCGGGCTGACGCCCGACGCGATCCGCCCCCCCGATATCGACGAGACACCCGGCAAGGGCGAACTGCCGCGTCCCTATTGCGCGCGGATGAGCCGCGAAAAGGCGCGGACGGTCCAGGCCGGCGCGGACGAGGTGGTGCTCTGTGCCGACACGACCGTCGCACTCGGCCGTCGGATCATGGGCAAACCGCGCGATGCCGGCGAGGCGGCGGAATTCCTGCTGGCCATGTCGGGGCGCCGGCACAAGGTGATCACCGCCGTGGCCGTCCGCCGTGGCGACCGCCTGTGGGAAAGGGACGTGGTCACCACCGTCCGCATGAAACGGCTGGACGATCTGGAACTGAACGCCTACCTCGCCACTGACGACTGGCGGGGCAAGGCGGGCGGCTACGGCATCCAGGGGCCGGCGGGCGCTTTCATCCCCTGGCTGCAGGGCAGCTATACCGCCGTCATGGGCCTGCCTGTCGCCGAAACGGCCAACCTGCTCAAAGCGGCCGGCTACCCGGTCTGGAGGACCGAATGAAAGGCACGCTGATCCTGCTCGATCACCTGCCGGGCCGGGACGGTCCGGTCGAGGCCGCCGCCCTCATGCGCGACGGCCGGCTCGAGGATCTGCTGATCGACAGCGACGCCCCGCGGCCGGGCACGATCTACCGCGCGCAGGCCGACCGGCCGGTGAAGGGGCAGGGGGGGATGTTCCTCGCGACCCCGGACGGGCCGGCCTTCCTGCGGCAGGTCAAGGGGCTGTCGCCGGGCGAGCCGCTGCTGGTGCAGGTCACCGGCCACGCCGAACCGGGCAAGGCCATCCCCGTCACCACCCGGCTGCTGTTCAAGAGCCGCCACGCCATCGTCACGCCCGAGGCGCCGGGGCTGAATGTCTCGCGACAGGTCCGGGACGAGGCCGCTCGCGACGCCCTTCTGGAAATTGCCCATGACACGCTTGCGGGCCATGCGATCCTCGACCGCAACGGCGGGCTGATCCTGCGATCCTCCTGCGAGGGCGCGGACGAAGAGGCGGTGGCCGAGGACATCCGCGCCATGGCCGACCTCGCCGTGCAGGTGCTGGGCGATGTCGCCGGAGCGCCCGAGAAGCTGACCGAGGGCGACGGCCCCCATGCCACCGCCTGGCGCGAATGGACCGAACCCGCGCAGATCGAGACCGAGGCGGGCTGTCTCGAAGATCACGGCATCCTCGAGAAGATCGAGGCCCTGCTGCGGCCGGCGGTGACGCTCGGCTCTGCCACGATGTTCGTTGAGCCGACCCGCGCCTTCACCGCGGTAGACGTGAACACCGGCGGCGATACCTCGCTTGCCGCCGGGCTGAAGGCGAACCTTGCCACGGCACGCGATCTGCCGCGCCAGCTGCGGCTGCGGGGGCTGGGCGGCCAGATCATCCTCGACCTCGCCCCTATGCCCAAGAAGGACCGCCGCACCTTCGAAACCGTCTTGCGCGCCGCGCTCAGGGCCGACGACACCGACACGGTGCTGGCCGGCTGGACCCCGCTCGGCAATTACGAGCTTCAGCGCAAGCGCGCCCGCCAGCCGCTGACCCAGATCGTGACGGAGGAGATGCTGCGATGAGCTGCCCGATCTGCCACAAGCCCTCGGAGGCGACATACCGCCCCTTCTGCTCGAAGCATTGCGCCGACGTGGACCTGGCCCGCTGGTTCAAGGGCGGGTACACGATCCCCTCGACCAATCCCGAGGATGTCGAAGAGGCCATCGAGGCCATCGAGCGCGGCGAGACGGGCGAGGATGATGAACCGACGCGCCACTAGCGGCTTGTGACGCCCCGGCCCGACCGGTAACAAGCGCCGAAAGCCGGAGAGTGCCATGCCCCACATCCTGTCCACGACCGATGCCGATTTCGAAGAGCGTTTCACGGCGCTTCTGTCGATGAAGCGTGAAGACAGCCCCGATGTGGATGACGTGGTGGCCGGGATCATCGCCGATGTATGTGCGCGCGGCGATGCCGCCCTGATTGAGCTGACCTCGCGCTTCGACCGGCTGGACCTGACGCCCGACACGCTGGCCTTTTCCGCTGCCGAGATCGACCGGAACTGCGCGCTCGTCACTCCGCAGGAGCGCGAGGCGCTGGAAACCGCCGCCGAACGCATCCGCGCCTATCACGTCCGGCAGATGCCCGAAGACGTCAGCTGGACCGATCCCGAGGGCGCGACGCTCGGCTGGCGCTGGACGCCGGTTTCGGCCGCCGGTCTCTATGTGCCGGGTGGGATCGCCTCCTATCCCTCGTCGATGCTGATGAACGCCATTCCCGCCAAGGTGGCGGGCGTGCCGCAACTGGCCGTCTGCGTGCCGACGCCCGACGGCCAGGTGAATCCGCTGGTGCTGATGGCCGCGCGCATCGCCGGGGTGGACCGGATCTACCGGCTCGGCGGTGCTCAGGCGATCGCGGCCCTCGCCTACGGCACGCAGACGATCCCGCCGGTCGACAAGATCACCGGGCCGGGCAACGCCTTCGTCGCCGCCGCCAAGCGCCGCGTCTTCGGCAAGGTCGGCATCGACATGATCGCCGGCCCCTCGGAGATTCTGGTGATCGCCGACCGGGACAACGACCCTGACTGGATCGCGCTCGACCTGCTCAGCCAGGCCGAACACGACGAGAGTGCGCAATCCATCCTGATCACAACCGACGCCGCCTTCGGGCAGGCCGTAGCGCAGGCCGTCGAGGCACGTCTGGAGACACTCGACCGCCGCGAGGTCGCCGGGGCCTCATGGGCCGGGAACGGCGCCGTGATCACGGTGCGCGACCTCGACGAGGCGGCCGAGCTTTCGAACCGCATCGCACCCGAGCATCTCGAACTCTGCGTGGCCGATCCCGAGGGGCTGGCCCGGTCCTGCATCCATGCCGGCGCGATCTTTCTCGGGCAGTGGACGCCCGAGGCGATCGGCGACTATGTCGGGGGGCCGAACCACGTCCTGCCGACCGCGCGCTCGGCCCGCTTTTCCTCGGGCCTGTCGGTCATGGACTTCCTCAAGCGGACCACCATGGCGCGGATGACGCCGCAGGCGCTGACCGCCATCGGCCCGGCCGCCGAAACGCTGGCCACGTCGGAAAGCCTCGGGGCGCACGGTCTCTCGGTCCGGGCACGGCGGGAAAAGCTGAACGCGCAGGGCACGAATACGGGGTGACAAACCCGCAAAAGTTAACCTACCTTCGCGAAGAAGTGGAAATTCGCTGCGGTGCAGCATAGATTGGAGCGCAGGGAGACCTGCATCCGATCAGAGGGAACCGGACCCATGTCCTACATTGCCCAGATAGAATTGGACGACCGCAATCTGCCGCCGCCCACCCCCGAAATCGAACAGGAGCGGCGCGTCGCCATGTTCGATCTTCTCGAGGAAAACAGTTTCAGCCTGCCGAACCGGGATGACCGCGTCGTGCCCGACGGCCCCTACAAGATCGCGCTGTCGATCCAGGAGAAACGGCTCGTCTTCGACGTGCAGACCGAAGATGGCAGCCCGGCCGCGCAATTCATCATGTCGCTCGGCCCGTTCCGACAGGTGGTCAAGGACTACTTCGCCATCTGCAAAAGCTATTTCGACGCGGTCAAGAACCTGCCGCCCGCGCAGATCGAGACCATCGACATGGCCCGGCGCGGCATTCACGACGAAGGCGCGCGCATCCTGATCGAGCGTCTCGAGGGCAAGGCCGAGGTCGATCACGACACAGCCCGCCGTCTGTTCACGCTGATCTGCGTCCTGCACTTCGGAGGCTGACCGCGTGGCAGCAGAACTTCCGCAATCCGTTCTGTTCTGCTGCGACCATAACGCGGTCCGGTCCCCGATGGCCGAAGGCATCATGAAAAAGCTCTACGGGACGGACACCTACGTCCAGTCGGCGGGCTGCTACAACGATCTCGAAATCGACGGCTTCGCCATCGCCGTCTGCGAAGAGATCGGGGTCGAGCTGTCCCGCCACCGGTCCCGATCGTTCGACGAGATGGAGCGCTTCGGCGACGACCTTTCCAGCTTCGACATGGTTGTCGCGCTCTCGCCAGCCAGTCAGAAACGCGCGCTGGACCTGACGAAATACTATCATCTGACGGTGGATTACTGGCCGATCATGGACCCGACCGGCATCGGCGAAACGCGCGAGCAGAAGCTGAACGCCTATCGCCAGTGCCGCGACCAGATCATCCAGAACCTGCGGCAACGCTTCGGACCTCCGGCGGTATCCCCATGACGATCATCGACAGCTATTTCGACGCCTTCAACAGGGGCGACACCGAGGGCATGCTCGCCTGCCTGACCGATGACATTGCGCATCACGTGAACGAGGGGCAGGTGCGGACCGGCAAGGTCCCCTTCGCCGCGTTCTGCGCCCACATGTCCCGCTGCTACCGCGAGAGGCTGACCGACATGGTCGTTTTCGTGAACGGTGACGGGACACGTGCCGCGGCCGAGTTCGTGGTGAACGGTACCTATCTCGCGACCGACGAGGGGCTGCCCGAGGCGCGCGGCCAAGACTATCGCCTGCCGGCGGGGTCGTTCTTCACCCTGCGCGACGGGCTGATCTGCCGGGTGACGACCTACTACAACCTGGCGGACTGGGTGCGGCAGGTCTCGTGATCGAGATCCGGACGCTCACGGGCGCCGCGCTCGAGACGGCGATCGATGACATCGCCCGGCTGCGGATCGCGGTCTTCCGCGACTGGCCCTATCTCTACGACGGCGATCTCGACTACGAGCGCAGTTACCTTCGCGACTACAACCATCCCACGGCGATCGTCGTCGCCGCGCTCGACGGGCCCCGGATCGTCGGCGCGGCCACGGGCATGGCGCTCGAGGTCCATGCCGAGGATTTCGCCGCCCCCTTCGCCAAAAGGCCCGAGCCGCTCGACCGCATATTCTACTGCGCCGAGTCGGTCCTTCTGCCGGAGTACCGGGGCCGGGGCCTCGGCCACGCCTTCTTCGACGCGCGCGAGGACCATGCCCGCAGCCTCGGCCGCCGCTATTGCGCCTTCTGCGGGGTGATCCGCCCCGAGGACCACCCGCTGCGGCCCGAGGGCGCGCGGACGCATGACGCCTTCTGGCGGGGGCGGGGCTATCTGCCGCTGCCGGGCGTGGTGGCGCATTTCAGGTGGCGCGACATCGACCAGCCGGGCGAGACCGACCATCGGCTTCAGTTCTGGATGCGCGACCTGACCCCCTAGGTGCCGGCCCGCCCCGAGGCCATGTCCGATTTCATCTGCGCGGTATAGAGCTTGTAATCCACCTCGAGGATGTACCGCGGCGCGTCGAGATAGGTGCGCCGCTGATAGTCCCGGTGCCTGCGGATCTCCTCGTCCATGGTCGGGCGGTCGGGCAGCGACATCCGGCCCGAAGCCAGCGCGGCGATCCATTTGCCCTGCGTCTCCACCAGCGGGATCGTCGGCCCGACCGGTTGCAGCAGCCCCGCGTGGATCAGGCCGGGATGGGCCGGCACCACCATCCGGCGGTAGAGCTCGCCCAGTTGCAGGTCCGGGTCGAACACGCCCCGGTCGAGAAACGGAAAGCCGACCTTGTATCCGGTGGCGAAGATGATCGCGTCATAGGGCGCGTCCGAGCCGTCCTCGAAGGCCACCCGGGCGCCGTTCAGCCCGGAGACATTGGGTTTCACGTCGATATAGCCGTGGCCGATGTTGGGCAGCAGATCCTGGCTCAGCGTGGCGTGTTCACGGTACATGGGATGTTCGGGGCGCGGCAGGCCGAAGCGTCGCTGGTCCCCGACCCCCAGCTTGATCAGCTGCGCCATGATCCGGCGGACCGCCGGTGTCGGCAACCGCAGCCGCCGGCCCAGAAATCCCGACCACTGGTCGATCGGAATGCCCATCAGGTACTTCGGCATGACCCAGGCCGAGCGCCGCGTCGACAGGGTGACATGCTTGGCCCGGCGGCAGAGATCGACGGCGATGTCCACCGCCGAGTTGCCGATTCCCACCACCAGGACGCGCTTGCCGATATAGGGATCGGCGGTCCTGTAGTGATGCGAATGGATCGTCTCGCCGTCGAAATGGCCGGGAAAGTCGGGCATGCGCGGATCCGACAGGTGGCCGGTCGCGATCACCACCCGGTCGTATTCCCGGCTTTCCCCGGACCCCAGCGTGACGGCGTAGCCCCCCTCCTTCGGAACGACCGAGTTGATGCGCGTGCCGAAGGTGACATGGCGCGGGATGTCGAAATGCTGGGCGTAGCGCTCCAGATGCTCCAGAAATTGCTGATGACTCAGAAAATCCGGAAGTTTCGGATCAATCGGAAAATCCGAATAGCCGAGGTTCGGGCGGCTGGTGTCGATGTGCAGCGAGGCATAGCAGGAGGACTGGCCGTTGTCGTTCTCGTAGCGCCACATCCCGCCGATGTTGCTGCCCTTCTCGAAGACGTCGAACTCTGCCCCGGCCTGCTTGAGAGCCTTCGCAACCGTGACCCCGGACGAGCCGGCGCCGATGATGCATGTCCTGCCCATGTCAGATGTCCCTGTGGTCCAGGTAATCCGCGATAATGGCGTCCGCGCTCTCGTCCGCCGCGATGCCCAGTCCGGCGGCGTGGCGCGAGACGAAGCGCGTCGGCCAGCCCTCGACCACCGCCTGCATCGCGTCGTCGGGCACGACCCGCACGCGGCCCGTGCCGCCGGCCCGCGATGCGGCCGAGATCATCTCGCCGACGCTCACCGTCAACGCAGGAAGGTTGAGCGCGCGTTTCGGCGGCAGGCGGTCCGCCGGGACGTCATGCAGCGCGATCAGCCCCGCCACGACCCGGCCAGCCGATACCACCGGCACCTCGGTCTCGGCGGACAGTGGGGCGTCGGTGTCCCGCCCCTCAAGCGGTTCGCGCAGGATCGCCGCGACCCGGTCCGAGACGACGGGCTGGGTCACGCCCGGGCGTATCAGGACGATCGGCAATCGCAGCGACCGCGCATCGACGCGCCCGTGGCGCGAGGCATCGGCCAGGATCAGCTCGTTCACCGCCTTGTGCGTGCCGTAGGTGGTCTCGGGCAGCGGGGCCAGGGCGTCGTCCACCTCGGGCGGCAGAGAGCCGCCGAAGACCGCGATGGACGAGGCAAAGACAATCCGGGGACAGTCGCGGGCGGCCGCGATGATCGCACGGAGCGGCGCGACATTCACCTGCCAGGCCTGGTCCGGGTCCTGTTCGGCGTGAAAGGTCAGCTGCGAGGCCAGGTGGAACAGGCTGTCGAACGGCTCGGCCGTCAGGGCGGCCAGTCGCTCGGGGTCCGAAAGGTCGCCCTGGAAGGTGCGGATGGAGAGGCCCGCCGGCGCCTCGGGCACCGAAAGCTTGCCGATGTCGCACAGCAGCAGCTCGGAAATCGCCTCTTCCGCCCCGCCGGGGCCGATGAGGCGCCCCCTGGCAATCAGCGCCGCTGTCAGTCGCCGCCCAAGAAATCCGGCCGCGCCGGTGATGATCACGCGCATGAAACCTCCTCTTTCGAGGAGACATACTGACGAGTATGTTTTTGTCTGTCAATCGGCCGCGCGCAAACCCGCGACCAGCGGCGCCACCATCTTTTCGGCCAGCGCGACCCGGTCGGCCTCGGTTTCTCCGGGTTGCGGGCGGTACCAGAAGATCGACCACTGCAGCCCGCCGAGCAGCACCTTGACGGCGATCGACACGTCGCGCGCGGCGAGCGTTCCCTCGGCGATGGCGTCCTCCAGCGTCGACTTGAAGAGCTGCTCGAGCGTGTCGCGCGTGGCGATCAGGTCGCGCATGGTCTGGCGCTGGCCCTCGGTCGTCTGGTCGAACCGGTGAACCTGGACGCCCTGGGCCACGACGGTCTCGTAAGTGTGGTGCTCCAGCATGGCGCGGGCATGGGCCAGCAGCATGGCGACCAGGCGCTCCCGCGCCGGTCCGCCGCGGTCGTGGACCGGCCTGATGGCAGAGAAAAGCCGGTCCATCCCCGTCCGGTGCACGTCGAAGAAGAGGTCGGTCTTGGTCGCGTAGTGGTGATAGATCCGGCCCTTGGTCGCGTTCAGCCGCGTGGCGACATCGTCGACCGTGGTCGCATGGTAGCCGCGCTCCATGAAGCACTGTGCCGCGGCCTCGATGATCTCGGCCTTGCGCCAGCCGGCCGGTTTATCGTCCTTTTTGGTGCGTGACATGTTCCCCCCGTTCCGGTCCGCCTTCCGACCGGGATACGGGATAGTACGCCGCGGGCGATTTGTCGCCCCTGTCCTGATCGCCCCTGTCCTGCTCGCCCGGGTGCCGGGCTGTCCGGGCCGCGCCCCTGCTGCCCGCGCGGACGGCCCGCCCGCTCAGGGCCGGGCCAGGGCCGCGCGCGCCGTAGCCGCCTCGAAGGTCAGTCCCGCCGCGTCGATCACCGGCCTGATCTGGTCGAGGTCCCCGGACGAGAGCGCATCCGCGTCCACCTCGAAGATCCGCGCGCCGCTGCCGCGCAGCAGGTTCAGCCGGAAATCGTAGGCATTGCAGAACGGTGTCCAGTATTCCGGGCTGGTGGAATGGCGTGCCATGAAAGAAGTCCGGCAGAGGCTGTCGAGAACCTTGCCGCGGTCACGGCGCACGATCACCCAGATCGCCTGCGGATAGGCGCGGTCGAACAGCTGCCACAGCAGGGTGAGCTTGGGGTCCTTGAACCCCCAGGGTCCGCTGCCGTCATAGCCTTCGCGCCGCAGCGCCCGGGTGATCCGGCGCGCCAGCGGCGGGCAGGGGGGAAGCACGTCCCGGGGGGGAAAGCTGCGCACGCCGAGCGGATCGGCCCCCATGTCCGACAGCAGCGGCTTGACGATGCCGTCGCGGATCACGCGGCTCTCGAAATAGCCCTGCGGGTTCTCGCGGTTGCCCGGCACGGTCTCGCCCAGCCAGAGCCCGTGCGCATGCAGCACGCGCATCGTCATCGACGTGGCGGACCGGGGCAGGCCGGTGACCAGGACGGGCCGCCGCCGGATGTCGGCGATGGCCGGGCGCACCGAGGCGGGGCGTGCGGACCACGCCTTCCGCGTCTCGTCGATCCAATCCGCGATGTGGCCCGGGTCCAGCACCTCCTTTCGGATGGTGGTGGCGCAGGGATAGGCATTCTCGGCGCGGGCGTCAGGGCCCCAGAACCAGTGCGCGGTCCGGTTCATGATGGCGAGAAGGGGCACGCCGCACAGCCCCGCCATGTGCCAGTTGGCACTGTCGACCGAGATCACGCCGGCCAGCGGCCGGATCATGTTGATCGTCTCGACCGGGTTCGCGGCGACATCCGCCAGCGGCACCATGCAGCGTGCGTCGGCGGTGAGGATCTCGCGCTCCTCGGGGGTCATGTCGAACTGCAGGGCCAGGAACCGGGCGTCGCGCGGCAGCAGGTCGAGAAAGACCCTGAGCGCGATATGCCGTTCCTCGCGCCGGTTCTGGCCCGAGCCGCCGCGCCAGCAGATCCCCCAGACCGGCGGCTCGCCCGTCCTGCGGCGCGGGCTGTCGAAGGTGACGGGTGCCGCGACACGGCCGGTCCGGGCAAAGCCGCGCCCGACGAAATCGCCGGCCAGATGGGCGCGCAGGCCCTGATGCGTCTCGGTCAGCTCCTCGTAGGGGAGGTAGGTGGCGCGGGGAAAATACCGGCGGATGAGCGGCCCGTACTTGCGCAGGCCGACAAAGCGCGCGGTCTCGTGCGCGCCCTCGTGGCGGACATGCGCCAGGTGGAACAGCACGTCGCCCAGCCCCTGTTCCAGGATGATCGTGTCCTCGTCCTGTCCGGGATCGGCGGGCAGGGGCACGTGCACCATCGCCTTGGGCACCGTGCGCGGAAAGAGGATGGCGTTGTGCCGGCAGGCATAGAGGGGGAACCCGGTGCGATACCGCCGCGCCCAGAGCATGTGCAGCCCCGCCGTCGTCCGGAAATCGTCGCGCTCCTTCTCGGTGACGCCGGGGTCGGTGCGCAGCCGCCTGGCCGTCGCCGGGTCGCGCAGCCTCAGCGAGAGGCGATAGCGCATCGGCCGCCAGAGCTGCGTCGGAAGCTCGGCGTTCAGGCGCCGCGCCAGGGCGAGGTCGCCGGTCTGGTAGAGCGCGCAGCCCAGCTGGAGATAGGCCAGACGGGCCCGGTCGCGCGGATCCTCGGGCGGGGCCGGGATCAGCGGCTCGATCAGGGTGTGGCAGTCCGAGACCCGGCCCGCGTTGAAGGCCTCCTGCGCCCGGGCGAGAATCGTGCCAGCCTCCTCCGTCACGGCGACCTCGGCGTGGCGAGCCTTGCGGGCGGCACCCGCTCGGCCGCCTCGTCGTTCACCGCGCTGCGCGGCATCGGCCGCCCCCGGGCGTTCCGCGTGCAAGCGAGGTTGATGCCGAAGGGGCAGGGGGTCTCGTCATACCGGTCCACGGGGTTCGGCACCGCCGGAGAGCGCGCGGGGCCTTTGGCGTGATCGCGCCGCGCCGCGCGGGAACCCATCCGGCGCGGCGGGTCGTGCAACACCGGGCTCTCGGTGTCGCCCAGGCGCCGGCCGACCGCGACCGACCCGCTTTTCGGGGCGTCGGGACCGCGCAGATGGGTGATGGTGAAGTGCATGGCCCGCCTCGTGCCGCAGCGCACCGGCAGCGCCGGTTCACCGAATTGGTAAGTTGAAAGCCGGTCCCTGACAAGCGTGGGGCGTCGCCGGTTGCGCCCGCCCCGCCGACGCGGCAAGCTGGGGCCGTTCCCGACCGAACATCCGTCACGAAGGCTCCGCGTTACATGGTCCAGATGTCCTGCCCCAACTGCGGAGACCGCGTCGAGACGCGGTCCGGGGTGCGGATGCTCACCTGTCCCTCCTGCGGGACGACCCTGCTGATCGAGGACGAGGTGGTGAAGGCTGCAGGGCAGGCCGGCGTGATGCACGAAGCGCCGCTGCTCTTCGGCATCGGCGACCGGGTGCACTGTCCGGCGGGCGTCTTCGACATCCTCGGCCATGCGCGGTTCAGCTATGGCCGCGGCTGGTGGGACGAATTCTGGGCCCTCGATGCAGAAGGTCACCCGGCCTGGCTCTCCATCGACGAGGGGGACGTGGCCGTGCAGCGCCGGCTGCGGGGCGAGGCGGGGCCGGGCGGCGGCATGGCGCTGCGCCTCGGTGACGGCTTCCGGTTCCGCGGCGACGACTACCGCGTGACCGAGATCGACCTGGCCGAGTGCATCGCCCTGCGCGGCGAATTCGACGAGGCCCTCTCGGTCGGCGAGACCTATCGTTTCATCAACGCGCTCTCGCAGGGTGGCGCGCTCCTGTCGGGAGAATTCCAGGACGGCAGCGCCCTGTGGTTCGAGGGCGAATGGATCGACCCGTTCGAGGTCCGGACGGAGCGCGCGGCATGACCCGGGCGCAGGGGATCACCGCCGTCAACTGCACCTCCTGCGGGGCGGGGCTCGACATTCTCGGCGGCGGCCGCGTCAGCACCCATGTCTGCGGCTATTGCGGCGCCGCGCTCGATGCCAACCAGGATTACGCGGTCATCGCGAGGTACAGCGGTCTTCAGCGGCCCGAGACGCCCCTCGCCCTCGGCATGGCGGGCGAGATCGACGGCGTGGCCTTCACCGTCATCGGGATCCTGGCGTGGGAGGAAATCTGGCAGGGCAGCGTCTGGACCTGGGTGGATCACCAGGTCTTTTCGCCCACCCATGGCTATGCCTGGCTGACGGTCGAGGAGGGGCACCTGATCTTCTCGCGCCGCTATAGGAAACCGACCCGACCCGCCTTTCTCACGTCCGCCACCGTCGAACGGGCCGAAAGCCGCCCCGTCGTTCGGACCGGAAGCGGCACCTACCGCTATTACGAGACCAGCACCGCGCGCATCACCTTCGCCGAGGGGGAGTTCAACTGGGAGCCGAAGGTGGGCGACCGCGCGACGGCCGTCTCGATCCTGGGGCGGGACGCGATGCTGACGTTCGAACACAGCACGACCGAGCGCGAGGTGGAAATCTCGACCTGGCTTCCGCCCGCGACCTACGCCGCCTTCGGGGCCGTCGCGCCGGCGCGGGCCAGCCGCAATCACCCGCTGATGCCCTATCCAGGACGACGCCTTCCCCGGTTCTATACGCTGGCCGCGGTCGGCCTCGCGGTGCTGGCGGTGATCGCCGGACTGGGCCTGTCCTCGATGCGCGGCCGTGCCGTCGCCTCGGCGCCCGAGATCCCCGTCGCCTCGCTGCCGGTCGACATCGCCTTCGATCTGACAGATACCGACCGGCTTGCCACGATCCGGCTGCAGGCGGATGTCTCGAACTCCTGGGCCTATGTCGACGTCGCCCTGACCGACCCCGAGGACCGGCCCGTCTTCGAGGCGGGGCGTGAGATCGGGTTCTACCATGGCCGTGACGCCGACGGGCGCTGGACCGAAGGCTCGACCGTTTCGACCCTGCGTTTCCACCCGCCGATGCCCGGCCGCTACACCCTTTCGCTCGACATGCCGGAAAGCGGCACCTGGCAGCGCGGCGGCGCGGCGGCCAGCGCGCTCTCGGTCCGCGTCGTCGAAAGCCAGTCGTCGGGCCTGTGGCTCTTTCTCCTGGCGTTCGTCTTCGGGCTGATCCCGGGCCTCTTCCTGCTGCGTGCGCTTCTGGCCCACAAGCGGCGCTGGAGCGGCAGCGACTGGACGGATGAGGATGACTAGGGGGCGGCGATCATGATGGTGCTCAGGATCCTCTTTCTGGCAATCGGCCTCTCGGCCATCGCGGGGACGGCGTGGCTCGGCTATTACGGGATCGGCAGGGACAGCACCGATCTCGACCGTTCGGTGCGGGCCGGCTCGGCCGGGCGGGTCATCGGCACCGGCGGGCGCATCAAGTAGAAAGGAATGCCTATGTTCGAAGCGATCATTCTGGCCGAGGTCCTCTCGACCGTCTTCTATTCCGTCCTCGGCCTGGTCCTGATGGGGGTGGTCTGGTTCGTCATCACCTGGCTCGCTCCCTTTCCGGTGGTGAAGGAGATCGAAGAGGACCAGAACATGGCCCTCGCCATCCTGATGGGCGCGGTCTTCGTCGGCATGGCGATCATCATCGCCGCCGTGATCCTGTCCTGACCCCATGACATCCCGCCCGCGCGTGCAGCCGCGCGAGGTCTGGCTGCTGACCGCGACCTTCCTCGTCGCGGTGGCCGGACTGATCTACGAACTCATCGCCGCGACCCTCTCCAGCTACCTGCTGGGGGATTCGGTGCGGCAGTTCTCGTTCGTCATCGGCATCTTCCTCGCCTCGATGGGGCTGGGCGCCTGGGTGTCGCGCTATGTCCGCGACCCGCTGCCCGGCTTCGTCTGGGCGCAGATCCTGCTGGGCATCGCCGGCGGTTTCCTCGCGCCGGTGGTCTTCGGCCTCTACGCCTGGACGGGCGAGGTGGCGGTGCCGCTCTACAGCCTGCTGATCGCCGTCGGGATCCTGTCGGGTATGGAGATTCCGTTGATCGCCCGCACGTTGCACGGGATCGGCGCGCCCGAGTTCCGGTTCGAGAACGTGCTCAGCTTCGATTATCTCGGGGCGCTGGCGGCCTCGCTCGCCTTTCCGGTCCTGATCATCCCGCATCTCGGCCTGATGTCCGCCTCGCTCGCCTTCGGAGCGCTGAATCTCGCGGTGGCGGCCCTCTCGCTGTGGATCTTCCGCCGGGACCTGTCGCTCGCGCCGCTGGCGGTCTGGGCGGTGGCGGCCGTGGCGACGGGCCTCGGGCTCTGGCAGGCGGAGCGGATCGTCTCGCTCACCGAGGCGCAGCTATACGAGGACGACGTGATCCTGTCCGAGGACACGGCCTATCAGCACATCACCGTGACCCGGTTCCGCGACCGGATCCGCCTGTTCCTCGATCACTCGATCCAGTTCGACAGCTACGACGAGTACCGCTATCACGAGGCGCTGGTGCATCCCGCCATGGGGCTCGTGCCTGCCCCGAAACGCGTGCTGATCCTGGGCGGCGGCGACGGCATGGCCCTGCGCGAGGTGCTGCGCCACCCGGTCGAGGCGGTCACGCTCGTCGATCTCGATCCCCGCGTGACCGAGATCTTTTCGTCCCATCCCGATCTCGCCGCGCTGAACGGCCACAGCTACGACGACCCAAGGTTGACAGCTGTCAACTTTGACGCGTGGCGGTTCGTCGAGGACACGGAAGAGGCGTATGATGTCATCATCCTGGACCTGCCGGATCCCAAGACCCTGGCCCTCTCCAAGCTCTACAGCCGCGAGTTCTACGCCATGCTCGTCGATCGCCTGGCCGCCGGCGGGGCTGTCGTCACGCAGGCGGGGTCGCCCTTCTACGCCCGCCAGGCCTTCTGGTCCATCGTCGAGACGTGGGAGGCGACCCGCAACCCCTATGCTCCGGGCGCGGGGCTCAACGTGATCCCCTATCACGCGCTGGTGCCCTCGTTCGGCGATTGGGGGTTCGTCCTCGCCACCGTCGAGGACCCGGCGCCGCGTCCACTGCCTCTGCCCGAGGGGCTGGGTTTCCTCACGCGCGGCACATGGGCGGCGGCGCAAAGTTTCGACGGCGACACCGACCGCATCGCGGCCCGCGTCAATTCGATCCGCGATCACGCGCTGCTGGGATTTTACGTCGGTGCGTGGGAGAAATGGTTCCGCTGAACCGCCCGGATCTGGGTCCAGTCGGGCAGTAGCGCGCGCGCGAGGAAGTCCGCGGCCTTCTTGCCCTGGCCTTCGCCGCAGACGAAGATGTCGAAGGCGGCGTAGTCGTGTTCCGGCCAGGTGTGGACGGAGATATGGCTCTCGGCCAGCAGCAGCACGCCGGTCACGCCGGCGCTGTCCGGGAACTGGTGGAAATGGGCGGACAGGACCGTGGCCTCGGCCGCCTCGGCGGCGCCGCGCATGGCCTGTTCCAGCACGTCCGGATCGGTCATGCCCGCGCCGCCGCGATGGTCGACCAGAAGATGTGTGCCGGGGCTGAAGTCATCCATGCGCCGTTTCTAGCGCCCCGCCGCGAGAAGGGGAATACCCGCTTGCGAGAGGTCCGGCGATCCCGTCCATCACGAACTCACCGGCGGGCAGGGCCGGCCTTGCGGCCGGACCGGACCTCGGGGGGACCCCTGCCGCCGGCACAGTCCCGCGGGCCGAGGTGCGCTGCCCGGGGCAACAATGCGCGGCGGGCGCAGGCTCCCGCACCGGATGGGCCGCGCCTCTTCCACAGGGGCGGGGGCGCGTGCTCGCCCGGGCCGGATGGATCAGGAACCGCGGAAGGCCGGCTTGCGCTTTTCGACGAAGGCCGCCGCCGCCTCGCGGTGATCCTTCGTGTCGGTGCTGCAGGTGTGATTGTCGGCCTCGAGATCCATCACCTCGACGAGCGATCCGCCGCCCGCCGCGAGGTTGAGGTTCTGTTTCATCCGGCCCAGGGCCAGCGGCGCGCCCTCGGCCAGCGGTGCGGCGAAGGTCAGAGCCTCGTCCAGGGCCGCGCCCGCGTCGACCGCGCGGGTCACCAGGCCGATGCGTTCGGCCTCCTTCCCCGAGATCACGGGCGAGAAGAGGTAGAGCTCCTTCGCCTTGGCGGTCCCGAGGATCTGGGTCAGGAAATAGGTGCCTCCGAAATCCCCCGAGAGGGCGACCTTGGCGAAGGCCGTGGTCAGCTTGGCGGTGTCGCTTGCGATGCGGAAATCGCAGGCGAGCGCCAGCGACAGCCCTGCGCCCGCGGCCGCGCCCTCGATGGCGGCGATGGTCGGTTTCGGCATCTCGTGCAGCAGACGGCTGCAGTCCATGCGGTGCCGCAGGTTGCGGCGCTGTTCGTAAAAACTCTGGTCGCGGCCGGACCCCTCGTTCATCGCCTTGACGTCGCCGCCGGCGCAGAAGGCGCCGCCCGCCCCGGTCAGGATCACGGCGCGCACCTCGGGGTCCTCGGCGGCCTTCTCCAGCTCATCGTGCAGGCCGAAGATCATGGGCCGGCTCATGGCGTTGCGCCGGTCCGGACGGTTCAGCGTCAGGACGAGGATCCCGCCCTTGCGTTCGATCAGCAGATCATCGGTCATACTATCCTCCATTTTGCGGAAGACTATTCCGCAGATCGAAATGGGTGTCCAGAGGCGCGGAGGTCACGGCAGGATCGAGAGCCAGAACCAGACCGTCAGGATCGAGCCGATGGTCGTCAGCAGCACGGACGAGGCCGCGATGCGCTTGGCCCGGTCGTAGAGGCTGGCGAAGACGTAGGTGTTGATGCCGGGCGCCACGGCGGCGGTGATGAGGGCCGAGCGGAACTGGGCGGTGTCCAGCGCGGCCAGTCCGCCGAAGACCCAGACCAGCGCGGGGTGGATCAGCAGGGTGATCATCGCGATGACCAGGACGATGCGCAGGTCGCCCTCGATCCGGTACTGCACCAGCACGCCGCCGACGGCGAAGAGCGCCGCCGGCACGGTGGCCGCCACCATCATGGTCACCGCGTCCATGACCGGCGCCGGGATCGGGACCCGCCCGAGGTTGACCGCAAAACCCAGTAGCAAGGCGATGACCAGCGGGTTGCGGATCATTTGGCGCCCGATCTGGCCCATGACGCGCAGCGGGTTGAGCCCGGCGCCGCGGGCCCGCACCGCCTCCATCGATGCGATGCCGACCGTGTAGCAGAATGGGGCGTGGATCGCGATGATGGCGAAATTCGCCTCGAGCGCCGAGGTGCCGTAGGCGCGTTCGGTGATCGGAAGGCCCAGCATCAGCGTGTTCGAGAAGAGGCAGCAGAAGCCGATGGCGACGCAATCCTCGAGATCGCGCCGGAAGATCAGCAGGGCGGCGAGGAAGCCGAGGACGTAGCTGATCGTCGCGGCGGCATAATAGCTCAGCAGCAGGGGCGCGCGGAACTGCTCGCCGATGTCGAACCCGGCGACGGCGTTGAACAGCAGGCAGGGAAAGGCATAGTTCTGCGTGAACCGCATCAGCCCGTCGACGGCGCCCTGGGAAAAGCCGCCAAAGCGCGTGGCGGCATAGCCCGCGCCGATCAGCAGGAACACCGGCAGGATGACGGTGATCAGGGATCCCATCAGATGGCGTACACGATCTGCATCCCGTCATGGGCGGGGCGGATGTGCGCGGGTGTCTCGCCGTCGACGGTCGCATAGTCGAGGTCGATATGCATGTTCGTCAGCACCGCGCGTCTCGGGTCCGCCCGGGCGATCCAGTCGAGCGACTGCTCCAGGTGCGAATGCGTCGGGTGCGGGTCGCGGCGCAGCGAGTCGAGCACCCAGCAGTCGAGATCCTGCACGGCCTCCCATGCCTCGTTCGACATGTCCGCCACGTCGGGGAGATAGGCGAAGTCGCGGATGCGGAAGCCGAGCGCGTCGATCGAGCCGTGGTTCACGCGGAACGGCGTGAAGGTCACCGGACCGCCGGCGCCGTCGATGACGAAGGGGCCGTCGATGGTCTTCATCCGCAGGATCGGCGGATAGGGCGAGCCCTCGGGCTGGACGAAGGCATAGGCGAACCGGTCGAGCAGGGCGGTCTGCGTGTCGCCATCGGCCCAGACCGTCAGCCGCTGGCGCATGTTGAAGACGATCATCCGCAGGTCGTCGAGCCCGTGGACGTGATCGGCATGGGCATGGGTATAGACCACGGCGTCGAGCGTGCCGACGCCCGCGTCGAGCAGCTGGCTGCGCATGTCCGGCCCGGTGTCGATCAGCACGCGGGTGATGCCGCTGTCCTGTTCCTGTTCGACCAGCAGGGCGCAGCGGCGGCGGGTGTTGCGGGGATCGGCCGGATCGCAGGCCCCCCAGTGTCCGCCGAGCCGGGGCACGCCGCCCGACGACCCGCAGCCGAGAATGGTAAAGCGCAGTTCTCCCATCAGGCGGCCTGCGCCTCCTGCCATTGCACCGCCTTCTGGAACAGACGGTCGAAATTCGCCTGGGTCGCGGCGGCGAAGTCCGGGTAGGACAGGCCGAAGACCTCGGCCCCGACCCTGGCGGTATGGGCGGTATAGGCCGGTTCGTTCCGCTTGCCCCGGTGCGGCGGGGGGGCGAGATAGGGGCTGTCGGTCTCGACCAGGATCCGGTCGAGGGGCGCGGCGGCGAAGATGTCGCGCAGCTCCTGCGACTTGGGGAAGGCGGCGATGCCGGACATGGACAGGTAGAACCCCAGGTCGAGCGCGGACCTGGCAAGGTCCGCTCCCGAGGAAAAGCAGTGCATCACGCAGGAAAAGGGCGCGTTGGCATGTTCCTCGGCCAGGATGCGGGCCATGTCGTCATCGGCCGCGCGGGCGTGGATGATCAGGGGCAGCCCGGTCTCGGCCGCGGCCGCGCAATGGACGCGGAGAGAGGCCTGCTGCACCCCGGCGCTTTCGGCGGTGTAGTGATAGTCGAGCCCGCTTTCCCCGATGCCGACCAGCTTGGGGTGCTTCGCGATCCCGACCAGCTGATCCACGGTCACGGGCTCGTGCTCGGCCGCCGACATCGGGTGTACGCCGAAGGCGTGGAACACCTCGGGATGCGCCTCGGAGATGGCCTGCACCTTGGGCAGCGAGGGCAGCTTGGTGCAGATGGTGACCATGCGGCCGACCCCGGCCTCGATCGCGCGGGCGATCACCGCGTCGCGCTCGTCGTCGAAATCGGGAAAGTCGAGATGGCAGTGGCTGTCGGTGATCTGAACGGTCTGGGAGGTCATAGGGCCCTGAAATCAGGCGGCCTGACCGCCCGCGATGCTCTGAAGTTTGAAGACGGTATCAAGGATCAGCGCGGCAGGGTCAAGGTTGACCGCCTCGCCGTGGCGGAGCCGCGCGCCGATCTCTTCCGCCGCCTGTGCCCAGGCCCGTCCCGCGGCGGGCGAGGGGGCCAGCCGGGCCAAGATCGCGGCCTCGTCCGGCGCGGCCTCGACGGCGGGGGGGCGGCCCGTCGCGCCCGTCCGCGCCAGTCGCGACAGCGCCAGGTCGATCAGGTGGAAAAGCAGGGCGCGCCGCTCTTCGCCGCCGCGCGCCGCCGCCATGTCGGCCAGGGCCTGGGCGCGGGCGGCGTCGAACCGGGGCATAGTGCCCAGCAGGGCGACGAGGTTGTGATAGGTGGCCAGCCCGTCCAGCGCGACGAGGCGGACCGCCTCTCCGACCGAGCCGCCGGCAAGCTCGGCCAGCGCCTCGGGGGCGGCGCCCGTCGCGATCTCGGCCTGATCGAGCGCCTCGGCGATGGCCGGTGGCGGCAGCGGCGCGAGGCGCAGTTCGCGACAGCGGGACCGGATCGTCGGCAGGAGGCGCGAGGGCTGGTGCGCGATCAGCAGCAGGACCGTGCGCGCCGGTGGCTCTTCGAGCAGCTTGAGGATGGCGTTGGCCGCGTTGGGGTTCAGGTCGTCGGCCGCGTCGATGATGACGACCCGGCGGCCCCCATCGACCGAGGAGAGCGAGAAGAAGGCCTTGAGCGGGCGCGCGTCCTCGACCCGGATCACCTTCGAGAACTTGCCGTCGCGCAGGTTCTTTTCCCGCTCTTTGTCGGTCGATCCGGCGCCGCCGCGCCGCAGGACGAAGAGCCCCGGCTCTGCGCCCGAAAGCATCCGCCGCGCCACCGGATGCTCGGCCGCGATATCCAGCGATGCGGGCGGGTGGGGCGCGCCGAAGAGGCCGTCGTCGCCGGGATCGGGGGTAGCCAGCAGGAACCGGGCGATGCGCCAGGCGAGCGTCGCCTTGCCGACGCCGCGCGGCCCCGTGATCAGCCAGCCGTGGTGCAGCCGGCCCGAGGTGAAGGCGGTGAGAAAGGCCGCCTCGGCGGCGTCCTGACCGATCAGGCGGGGGGTCTCGCGCGGGTGGGGCGCGCCTTCGATCCGGTCGGGTTCGGGAAGCTCCGCCTCGCTCATGCGGTTTCGCCCTCGGACAGGGCGGTGCGCGCCGCCGTCAGCACATCGGCCGCGACGGTCCCTTCCGGGCGGGCGCCGTCGATCACGCGGAACCGGGCGGGAAATTCCCGCGCAAGGTCGAGAAACCCGGTGCGCATCCTCGCTTGCAGGCCGGCGCCGAAGTCCTCGAACCTCTCTTCGATCCCCTGCCGCCCCTTTGCGCGCGAGAGGCCGACCTCGGGGTCCATGTCGATGAGAAGGGTGAGGTCGGGTTCGATCCCGATCATCAGCGCGTGCAGGTCGTCGACCGTGCGCCGCAGGTCGCCCCGGCTGAGCCCCTGGTACATCCGGGTACTGTCGGCAAAGCGGTCGCAGATCACCACGGCCCCGCGGTCGAGCGCGGGCCGGATGGTGCGTTCCAGATGATCGCGGCGGGCGGCGGTGAAGAGCAGTATCTCGGTCGCGGCGGACCAGCGGTCGGGATCGCCCTGCAGGACGAGCGCCCGGATCTCCTCGGCCCCCGGGCTGCCGCCCGGCTCGCGGGTCAGGACGACGTCGCGCCCCTCGGCCCGCAGCGCCTCGGCCAGCATCCGGGCCTGGGTGGACTTGCCCGAGCCGTCGATCCCCTCGAAGCTGAGGAACAGCCCGCGCCGCCCGGTCCCGTCGCTCAAGAGTTCGCCTCCTCCGCCTCGACCTCGGCGGGGGGCGTGTCCGAGGGCTTGCCGCCGCCGATCTCTGTCAGCAGGTGGTCGAGCGCGGTGGTCACGGTGACCATGAACCCCCCCTTGCGCACCGCCTCGCCGGCGACCAGCGGCACGCGGGTCTCGGGCAGGCCCTCGGGCGAGAGGATCAGTTCGGCCACCGGCTGTCCCAGGGCGACGGGTGCGCTGATCGGGCCGTTGTAGACCACCTCGGCCGGGATCTCGTCTCCGGCGAGCACGGGCAGGAGCGCGGTCAGGTCGTCCTCGGTGGTGAGCGAGACGGTCGGCACGTCGCCCATGTGCACGGTGGCCTTGGTCACCGTCTCGCCGGCCTTGAGCAGGGATTTCTGGGTGAACTGGCGGAAGGCCCAGTTGATGATCGCCTCGGATTCCTGTGCCCGCGCCGCGGTGGTCGGCAGGCCCGACAGGGCGAAGATCACGCGCCGGTCGCCCTGCTTGGCGGACCCCACGAGGCCATAGCCGGCCTCTTCGGTGTGGCCGGTCTTGAGCCCGTCCGCCCCGATCCCCAGCCCCAGCAGCGGATTGCGGTTGGTGTTGTTCTGCGGGGCGCGGCCGTCGAAGGCGAAGGTCCGTTCCGCGAAGAGCGGGTAGAAATTCGGGAAATCCTCGATCAGGCGCGCTGCGAGCAGCGCCAGGTCGCGCATCGACATGCGGTGACCGGCGGCCGGCCAGCCGTTGGAATTGGCGAAGGTCGAGTTGGTCATCCCCATCTTCTGCGCGCGCTGTGTCATGTAGCGGGCGAACCCGGCCTCGGTTCCGTCGGGCGACAGAGCCTCGGCAAGGACGACGCAGGCGTCGTTGCCGGACAGCACGATGATGCCCCTGAGCAGGTCCTCGACCTTCACGCGGTCGGTGGTGTCGAGGAACATGGTCGAGCCGCCGTAGCTCATCGCATGCGACGAGACGGGCAGTTCCTCGTCGAGCCGCAGCCGGCCGTCGCGCAACGCCTCGAACGCGATGTAGAGCGTCATCAGCTTGGACATCGAGGCAGGCGGCAGGGGCATGTCGGCGTTCTTGTCCAGCAGCACGGTCCGGGTGGTCAGGTCCATGACATAGGCGGCACGGGCCTGCGTGTCGAAGGCCGTGGCGGGCGCGGCGGCCAGCAGGATCAGGCCGAGGGCGAGACCTTTGACGGTCCGGATCAGGCGTGCGGAGGTGCGGGGCATGCGCGTCATCCTTTCTCCTTCAGGCAGTGTCGGGTGACGCGCCGGACGGAAGGCTCCGTCAGTTCGTCACCGCGTAGGCATCCGTGAAACCGGCCGCCTTGATCTTGTCGAGCAGCGCGGCGCGTTCGTCCGATGTTGTAGCGGGGCCGACGATGACTCGCCAGAAGGTCTTGCCCTGCGAGGACTGTTCGAGAACCGTCGGGATCATCCCGGCCTGGCGCATGGCGACGGCGGTGTTGCGGGCGTTCCGCTCGACGCTGAAGATGCCGATCTGCAGATAGGGCTTGTCGAGCCGCGACACCGGCCTCGGGGCGGGTGCGGGGGTGGCCGCCGCGGGGGCGGCGGCGGCCTCGGGCGCTGCGGGTGCAGCCGCAGGGGCGGGGGGCGCGGCGGTGGTGGCGACCTCGGGCTCCTTCTTCTGCCAGAACCAGCGGCGCTTTTTCCTCGGCGCTTCGGGAGCGGCGGCATCGACGGCGGTTTCGCCCACCGTTTCAGCCGCTTGCCCCGCATCCTCGGCCCGGTCGAGCGCCGCCGCGGCGCCCGCCACGGGATCGAGCGTCGCCGTCTCGACCGCCTCGGGGGCGGGCATGGTTTCGCCCGGATCGGCAGCCTCGGCCGTGTCGGCCTGCTCCGGGGCAGGGGCCGCGGATGGCGCTGTCGGCACCTCTTCGCGGCGCAGGGCGGTGACGTTGAGGTTCACCGGCTGCCCGGCCAGCATGCCGAGCGCCTCGGCCGCGTCCGAGGAGACCTGGAAGCGCGGGCCCGAGCGTTCGACCGAGGGTTTGAACAGCGCGCCGATGACGAACTTGTTATTCGCGGTGTTGCGGATCAGGGCGCGTTCGGGTTCCGTCACCGCCGGGTGCGCGACCCAGACACCGCCGAGCGAGGGGCGCCCGTCCCAGAGCCCGGCCTCGGATTCCTGGAAGACCTCGGGCGCCTCGACATCGCGTTCCACCAGGCGGGTCGATCCGCCCGCGGTGGTCGCCGCCGCACCGGAGGACTGAAAGAGCTGCCCGCCATCCTCGGCGCAGCCCGCCAGCAGCGCGGCCGCGCATACGCCCGCCACAAGCCGGTGCCGCGGCCCGCCGGTGATCCATTTCCCGAACGCCATTCTTCGCCCCTTTCCTGCACGGCCGAGCCGCGCGGCCGGAGTTCCGGCCCTGCCCTTTGTTTTGGCGCAGTCTACCCCTTGCGGCGTGCCGTGAAAAGTCTGGCGTCCGCGATCGGCGATTTTTCCCCGCGGCGCGTGGTCCCGATCCGCGCTTCCAGAATCGCCCGGGTCCCGCTAGACCGGCGCGACCGGGAGGAGTGGCAGAGTGGTCGAATGCACCGGTCTTGAAAACCGGCGTGCGTGAAAGCGTACCGTGGGTTCGAATCCCACCTCCTCCGCCACTTTGCCGGCAGCCTGTCCCCCGCCCCGCGGCGCGTGGCGCCGTTTACGGAAGCGGTCGGGCGACAGGCGCAGGCGGGGTGCCGTCGCTCGCGCGGCCGGAAGGGTCGGCTGCCGGGGCGCGCCATGCGCCGGGCGGGCGGCATGGCGCAGGGGGCTTGGGCGCCTGCCTTGGCCTACGCGTTGGCGACGGAATTGGCGAGCGTGCCGATGCCCTCGATTTCGATCTCGATGCGGTCGCCGGACCTCATGGGACCCACGCCTTCGGGCGTGCCGGTGATGATCACGTCGCCGGGGTTCAGGGTCATGATGCCCGAGACGAAGGCCACGATCCGGTCGATCGAAAAGATCATGTCGCTGGTGTTCGACTGCTGCCGGAGTTCGCCGTTCTGGCGGAGCGATATTGCCGCGTTGTCCGGGTCGAGCCCGGTTTCGATCCAGGGGCCGAGGGGCTTGTAGGTGTCGAAGGACTTCGCCCGGGTGAACTGCCCGTCCTTCTTCTGATAGTCGCGGTTCGAGACGTCGTTGCAGATCGTGTAGCCGAAGATGCAGGACCGGGCGTCGGCCTCGGGCAGGTTGCGGGCCTGCTTGCCGATCACGATGGCGATTTCCGCCTCGTAGTCGATCCTGGCGTCCTGGCTGTCCAGCAGGATGGTGCCGCCGTCGGGGATGACGGCGGACGGGGCGCACATGAAGAGCATCGGCTCTTCGGGGATCGCGGCACCGGATTCCTCGGCGTGACGCTTGTAGTTCAACCCGACGCACACCAGCTTGCCCGGCTCAACCGGCGGCAGGAGGGCGACGTCGGACAGCGGCAGCCTGTCCTCGGTGGTCGAGAAATCGCCGAAGATGTCGCCCCTTATCGGGCGCAGCGTGTCGCCTTCGACCATCCCGCAGGCGATTTGGTCGTTGTGCGTGTATCTCGCGATCTTCATTGGCTCGGGTCCTTGTCTGTCATGTCGTGTGTCGATTGTCTCTCTCGATGGCGGCGACCATACCGCGAAGTTCCGCGGTTGCCACCGTCAGGCCGTTGCGGGCCCGACCTTCGGGTTGAAGACCGGCTGCGACCGGCGGTTGCCGGAACCCCTCGCGCAGCATGATGTCGCGATAGGCCGGATGCGGAGAGAGCTCGAAGTGGGAGCGCAGGGCCGGTGCAGGGGTGACCGGAGCGCGGCGGCGGGTCTTCAGCGGGGCGCGCGTTTCAGGCGGAAGCGCTGGACCTTGCCGGTTTCGGTCTTGGGCAAAGCGTCGATGAACCGGACGGAGCGCGGGTACTTGTAGGGCGCGATCACCGCCTTGACGTGTTCCTGCAGGGCCTTGACCAGCTTTTCGCCGGCGGTGTGCCCCTCGGCCACGACGACATGGGCCTCGACGATGCTGCCGCGATCCTCGTCGGGCTGGCCGACGACGGCACATTCCGCCACCGCCGGGTGCGACAGGAGCGCGGCCTCGACCTCGGGGCCGGCGATGTTGTAGCCCGAGGAGATGATCATGTCGTCGTTGCGCGCGGCGAAGTGGAGATAGCCGTCCTCGTCCATGGTGAAGGCATCGCCGGTGATGTTCCAGCCGTCGAGCACGTAGCCCGCCTGCCGTTCGTCGGCGAGATAGCGGCAGCCCGTCGGCCCCCGCACGGCGAGGCGGCCGGTGGTGCCGGGGGGCACGTCGTTGCCCTCGTCGTCCACGACCCGGGCCTCGTAGCCCGTGACCGGCCTGCCGGTGCAGGCGGGGCGGTGGTCGTCGAAACGGTTGGTGACGAAGATGTGGAGCATCTCGGTCGCGCCGATCCCGTCGAGCATGGGTTTGCCCGTCTTCTCGATCCATTCGTCGTAGATCGGGGCGGGCAGGGTCTCGCCGGCCGAGACGGCCGCGCGCAGGGACGAGAGGTCCGCGCCCTCGTCCATCGCCCGCAGCATGACGCGATAGGCGGTCGGCGCGGTGAAGCTGACCGTCGCTTTGTACTTCTGGATGATGTCGATCATGTTGGGCGGGCTGGCGTTCTCGAGCAGCGTGGCCGCTGCGCCGAAGCGCAGGGGGAAGACGGCGAGCCCCCCCAGGCCGAAGGTGAAGGCGAGCGGGGGGGAGCCGACGAAGACATCCTCGGGCGTGACGTTCAGCACCTCTTTCGCATAGCCATCGGCGATGATCAGGATGTCGCGATGGAAGTGCATCGTTGCCTTGGGCGCGCCGGTCGTGCCGGAGGTGAAGCCCAGCAGGGCCACGTCGTCGCGGCCGGTGTCCACCGCGTCGAAGGTCACCGGCTTTTCCAGCGCCAGCCGGTCGAGTTCCGCGTCGTGGTTCGAGGTGCCGTCGAAACCCACGACCTTCTCGAGGTATTCCGAGGTCTTGGCACAGGTCGCCATCTCGTCCATCAGCCGCGTGTCACAGAAGGCGAACTGGATCTTCGCCTTGTCCACGATGGCCGTCAGCTCGCCCGCGCGCAGCAGCGGCATGGTGTTCACGACGACCGCGCCGGCCTTGGTCGCGGCCAGCCACACGGCGACCATGGCGGGGTTGTTGGCGGACCGGATCAACACGCGGTTGCCCGGCCTGATCCCGAGATCGGCCACCATGGCGTGGGCCAGCCGGTTGGTCCAGTCGGCCAGTTCCTTGTAGGTGCGGCGGCGGCCGTTGCCGATGAGCGCGGTGCGGTCGCCGAAGCCGCGCTCGACCATCGCGTCGGTCAGCTCGACGCCCACGTTGATCCGTTCGGGATAGTTGAACCGGTCGAGCAGGATGTCGGGCCATTGATCGGCGGGCGGGAGGTTGTCGCGGGTGAAGGTATCGACATGGGCCGAGGGGCCGAGGTCGATGATTTTCTGCGCCGTCATGTGTTCGGTCTCCCTTGTGCCGGTTCGTGCCGGTTTCTGTTCTTCAGCCCGCCATGGCTGCGTCGAGCGTCTGGCGGGCGATGATCACTTTCTGGACGTCGGACGCGCCCTCGTAGATGCGAAGCGCCCTAATCTCGCGGTAAAGCCTTTCCACGGTGTTACCGGACCGTACGCCGTCCCCGCCGTGCAGCTGGACGGCGGCGTCGATGACCTTCTGCGCCTCGTCGGTGGCAAAAAGCTTGGCCATCGCGGCCTCGCGGCTGACGCGGGACGCGCCGCTGTCCTTGGTCCAGGCGGCGCGGTAGACGAGAAGGGCGGCGGCATCGACGCGCAGCGCCATCTCGGCGATATGGGCCTGCACCATCTGGAGGTCGGCCAGCGGCTTGCCCTGCACCTCGCGGGACATCACGCGGGCGGTCGCCTCGTCGAGGGCGCGGCGGGCAAAACCGAGAGCGGCGGCCGCCACGGTGGTGCGGAACACGTCGAGCACGGACATGGCGATCCTGAAACCCTGGCCCGGCTGGCCGATCAGCGCCGATTTCGGCAGGCGCGCGCCGGAGAAGCGCAGGGTCGCCAGCGGATGCGGCGCGATGGTGTCGAGCCGCTCGGCGATCTCCAGCCCGGGGGTGTCGCCGGGCAGGATGAAAGCCGAGAGCCCCTTGGCGCCGGGGCCTTCGCCGGTGCGGGCGAAGAGGGTGTAGACATCGGCGATCCCGCCGTTGGAGATCCAGGTCTTCTCGCCATCCAGCACCCAGGCGTCGCCGTCGTCGCGGGCGGTCATGGTGGAATTCGCCACGTCCGAGCCCGATTGCGGTTCGGTCAGGGCGAAGGCCGAGATCGCCTTGCCCTTGCGGGTGAGGGGGAGCCATTCGGCCTGCTGGTCGGGCGATCCGAAGAGCGAGAGCGCCCCGGTGCCCAGCCCCTGCATGGCGAAGGCGAAATCGGCCAGGCCGTCATGCCGCGCCAGCGTCTCGCGGCTGAGGCACAGGGTGCGGACGTCGAGCGGCTGGGGGGTCGCGGGATCGACGGCCGTGGGTTCCAGCCAGCCGTCGGCGCCGAGCCGCGCCACGAGAGAGCGGCAGGTGGCGTCGGCGTCGTGATGATCGATCGGGCCGAGCGTGCCGGCCCAGTCGTCCAGCGCGGTGGCGTGGTCCTTGTGGGGGGACGTCAGGAAGGGCCAGTCGAGATAGGAGCGGTCGGCCATCAGTCGCCCTCGAATACGGGCGTTTCTTTGGCGACGAAGGCCTCGTAGGCGCGGGTGAAGTCCTGGGTCTGCATGCAGATCGCCTGCGCCTGCGCCTCGGCCTCGATCGCCTGGTCGAGCGACATGGACCATTCCTGCTGGAGCATGGTCTTGGTCATCATGTGGCCGAAGTTCGGGCCGTCGGCGATCCGGCGGGCGAGTTTCACGGCCTCGGCCTCGAGATCCTCCGCCGCGACGAGCCGGTTCCAGAAGCCCCATCTTTCGCCTTCCTCGGCGGACATGGCGCGGCCGGTGTAGAGCAGGTCGTTGGCGCGGCCCTGGCCGATGATGCGGGGCAGCATCGCGCAGGCGCCCATGTCGCAGCCCGCCAGCCCCACGCGGGTGAAGAGGAAGGCGCATTTCGCCTCGGGCGTGGCCAGCCGCAAATCCGAGGCCATGGCGATGATCGCGCCGGCGCCGACGCAGACGCCGTCGGCGGCGGCGATGATCGGCTTGCCGCAGTTGATCATCGACTTGACCAGGTCGCCGGTCATGCGGGTGAAGCGCAGCAGTTCCTTCATCGTCATCTTCGTCAGCGGGCCGATGATGTCATGCACGTCCCCGCCGGAGGAGAAATTGCCGCCGTTCGAGGCGAAGACCACCGCCTTGACCTCGTCGTCGTAGTGCAGCTCGCGGAACCAGTCGCGCAGCTCGGCATAGCTGTCGAAGGTCAGGGGGTTCTTGCGGTCCGGACGGTCGAGCCGGATCGTCGCGATCCCGTCGTCGATGTCGCAGCGGAAATGTGTCGTATCGGCCCTCATTCCGGGTCCTCCTCCTCGTTTCTGTGTGTCACCGCGTCGAAGCGGTCCGAGAAGATCCGCGCCTCCTCGGGCGTGAAGTCCTCGAGAAGTTCGCTGATCCATGCCTCGTGCGCGGCGGCCTGGCGGGCAAAGACCTCCTGTCCCTTGCGCGTCAGCCGGACGAGGGATGCGCGGCGGTCGCCGGGGACCTGCACGCGCACCACGAGCCCCTCTTCGGCCAGGCGGTCGACGATGCCGGTGACGTTGCCGTTGGATACGCGGAGCACGCCCGAGAGCGCGCTCATCTTCAGGCCGTCGTCGTAGCGCGCCAGGGCGGCCATCACGTCGAACCGGGGCAGGGTGGTGCCGAAGTCGCGCCGCAGCCTTTCGCGCAGCGCGGCCTCGACCCGGCGGGTGCTTTTCAGCATCCTGAGCCACATGCGCAGCCGTTCCTTCGAGGCGGCATCGGGGGCGGCGGCGGAGGTCCGGGTGTTGGCATCGGTGCCGTTGGGCGCCACGGTCGTCTCCTACGGTGATTTCGACGGAACTGACGGAAGGCTAGGCAGCGCCAAAAATTATTTCAAGCAAAAAAGGTTTGAGCTTGAAATATACGATTCCCGGCGTAACGATAGGTGCAAGGACCGGTGTCCCACGCAGGACGTCCGGCAGATCCAACAGGGGGTGCGTCGTGTTTTCCTTCGACGTGAAAGACTGGGATGACGCCTATGAGAACGGGCGGAACATTCCCGGCGGAACCGACTACCCGGCGGCCTGGGTCGAACCGGCCGCCGCCTTTCGCGAGGCGACGCAGGCCCGGTGCGATGTCGCCTACGGGTCCGGCGCGCGTCACCGCTATGATCTGTTTCTTCCCGAAGGGTCGCCGCGCGGCCTGTTCGTCTTCGTGCACGGGGGCTACTGGATCGCGCTGGACAAGTCCTACTGGTCGCACCTGGCGGCGGGGGCGGTGGCGCGCGGCTGGGCCGTGGCGATCCCGTCCTACGACCTGTGCCCCGACGTGAGCATCGCCGGGATCATCGCCCAGGTCGGGCAGGCGATCGCGCATGCGGCGGGCGAGATCGACGGGCCCCTCGTGCTGTCGGGCCATTCGGCCGGCGGGCATCTCGTCTCGGCGATGATGTGCCATGACAGCCCCCTCTCCGAGGAGCTGCGGGCGCGGCTGCGGCATGTCCTGTCGATCTCGGGCCTGCATGACCTGCGCCCGATGCTGCAGACCGCGCGCAACGAGATGCTGCGTCTCGACATGGACAGCGCCGAAGCGAACAGCCCCGCGCTGAAGCGGCCGCTGCCCGGGGTGGCGCTGACCTGCTGGGTCGGGGGCGGAGAGCGTCAGGAGTTCCTTCGCCAGACCGCGCTGCTGCCGAACATCTGGCATGGCCTCGGCGCCCGGACCGCTTCGGTGGTCGAGCCGGATCGTCATCATTTCAACGTGATAGACGGGCTGTGCGACGCGGGCTCGCCCATGATGCGCGCCGCGCTGGCACCGGTCGAGGAGAGGTGACACAGGATAAATGCTTGCATCCGTAACGCGTTACGCCGCTGAATGCGGCACGGGGCGCGGATGCCCGACAGGCCCCCGGGGCCCAACCAGACGGCCAAGCCGCATAACGACAACCAGGGAGTTCAACATGACCCACAAGACAAGACTGTTCGCTTCGACGGTGCTGGCCCTCGGCCTCGCCGCGCCGGCCATGGCGCAGGACGTGCCCGCTTCGGCGAATGACGACGTGCTGAAGATCGGCCTGATCTACACCCTCTCCGGCCCGCCGGCCGCGCTCGGCGTGCAGGCGCGCGACGGGTTCATGCTGGCGGCCGAGCGGATCGGCGAGATCGGCGGCATGGAAACCGAGATCATCGTCGTGGACGACGAGGGCCGTCCGGACCTCGCCGCCGACAAGGCGCGCGAACTGGTGCAGCGCGAGAATGTCGATTTCGTCGTCGGCCCGATCTTCTCGAACATCCTGATGGCGATCCACCAGCCGGTCACCAGCACGGGCACCATCCTGATCTCGACCAATGCCGGAACGTCGAACTTCGCGGGGGCCGAGTGCAACCCGAACTTCTTCACGACCTCCTACCAGAACGACCAGAACCACGAGGTGATGGGCGCCTATGCCGAACAGCAGGGCTATCAGAACGTGTTCCTGATGGTGCCGAACTACCAGGCGGGCAAGGACAGCGTCGCGGGGTTCAAGAACTCGTACACCGGCAATGTCGCGGGCGAGGTCTATACCGAACTCGGTCAGCTCGATTTCAGCTCGGAGCTGGCGCAGATCGCGGCGTTCCAGCCCGACGCGCTTTTCACCTTCATGCCGGGCGGCATGGGCGTGAACCTGGTGAAGCAGTATTCGCAGGCCGGGCTCACCTCGATCCCGTTCCTGTCGGCCTTCACCGTGGACGAGACCACGCTGCCGGCCACGCAGGAGGCCGCCGTCGGCCTTCTGGGCGGGGCGAACTGGGCGCCGGACATGGACAACGAGGCGAACCGGACTTTCGTGTCGGCGTATATCGAGAAATACGACTCGGTGCCCGGCACCTACGCGATGCAGGCCTATGACGCGGCGCAGCTGATCGACAGCGCGGTGCGCAAGACGGGCGGCGACCTCACCGACCGCGACGCGCTGCGCGCGGCGATCACGGAGGCCGATTTCGACAGCCCGCGCGGCGATTTCAGCTTTGGTGCGAACAACTACCCGGTGCAGGACTTCTACCTCGTCGAGGCGGTGAAGCGCGATGACGGCTATTACGGCACCTCCGTGAAGGAGAAGATCTTCGACGACTACGTCGACAACTACGCCGATCAGTGCGCGATGCAGTGATCGACAAGGTCGGCGGGGGATCGCGTCCATGATGAACCTTTTCGTTCTCCAGCTCCTCAACGGGGTTCAGCTGGGCGTTCTGCTGTTCCTGATCGCGGCGGGGCTGACGCTCGTCTTCGGGATCATGGACGTGATCAACCTCGCCCATGGCGTCCTCTACATGGTGGGCGCCTATCTCATCGCGACCTTCGCGGCGCTGACCGGCAGCTTCTGGTGGGGTCTCCTGCTGATGCTGCCGGCGGCGGTCGTGGTGGGGCTGCTGATCGAAGTGGTGATCATAAGGCGATTATACGCCCGGTCGCATCTGGACCAGGTGCTCGCCACCTTCGGGCTGGTCATGATCGCCAGCGAACTGGTCGAGATCGTCTGGGGCACCTCGCCGCTGTCGGTGCCGATGCCCGAGATGCTGTCGGGGTCCGTGCCCCTGATGGGCCCGCTGCGCTATCCGGTCTACCGCATCGCCGTGATCCTCGCCGGGCTGGCCGTGGCGGCAGGGCTCTACGTGGTGGTCAATCACACGCGCATCGGGATGCTGCTGCGGGCCGGGGCGACGAACCGGATGATGGTCTCGGCGCTCGGCGTGGACATCAACAAGCTCTTCGCCATCGTCTTTACGCTCGGGGCCGTGCTGGCCTGCCTGGCCGGAGCCCTGGTCGCGCCGATCCTGTCGGTGGATACCGGCATGGGGGAAAGCGTGCTGATCCTGGCCTTCGTCGTCGTGGTCATCGGCGGTATCGGGTCGATCAAGGGGGCCTTTCTCGGGGCGCTGCTGGTGGCCGTGGTGGACACGCTCGGCGGCGTGTTCGGGCCCTTCCTCCTGCGATCGCTGCTCGACCCGGCGGCGGCCGGACAGATGGGCCGGGTGCTGGCGCCGATGCTGGTCTACATCCTGATGGCGGTGATCCTGTTCGCGCGGCCCGCCGGCCTGTTCGGGAGGCGCGCATGATGTCCGACGCCCCCGCGATGCGCCCCGCCCCCCGGACGCCCGCCCTGGCCGGCCGGGTAAAGGCGGCGCTGGTGCTCTTCGTCCTCTTCGCGCTGATGCCGCCGCTCGCCTCGGCGCTGAACGATCCGTTCTACGTGCTGATCGGCACGCGCATCCTGGCCTATGCCATCGCCGCCATGGCGCTGGACCTGATCCTGGGGTTCGGGGCGCTGGTGTCCTTCGGCCATGCCGCCTATCTCGGCTTCGGGGCCTATGCCGTCGCGATCCTGTCGAGCTACGGGATCGACGACCTGTTCCTGCAGATCGCCGCGGGCATCGTGATGTCGGCCGGGTTCGCGCTGATCACGGGCGCGATCTCGCTCAGGACGCAGGGCGTCTATTTCATCATGATCACGCTGGCCTTCGGGCAAATGGCGTTCTTCTTCTTCATCTCGCTTTCGGCCTATGGCGGCGACGACGGCTATTCGCTGTCGCAGCGCTCCGGCGTCCTCGGCACCGACCTGCTCGGCAGCGACTATGGCCTCTACTACACGACGCTCGCCCTGCTGATCGCGGTCTTCGTGCTGTGCAACCGGATCGTCAATTCGCGGTTCGGACGGGTCTTCACCGGCATTCGCGAGAACCGGACCCGGATGGAGGCGGTCGGCTATGCCCCGTTCCGGTTCCAGCTGACCGCCTTCGTGATCTCGGCCTGCCTGACCTCGGTCGCCGGCGTGCTGCTGGCCAACCAGGCGCAGTTCGTGTCGCCGGCCTTCATGTCCTGGCACCGCTCGGGCGAGTTGATCGTCATGGTGGTGCTGGGCGGCGTGGGGACGCTGACGGGCGGCATCGTGGGGGCGGTGGTGGCGCTGCTGCTCGAGGAGTGGCTGGGGATGCTCACCCATCACTGGCCGCTGCTCTTCGGCACCTTCCTGGTGCTCATGGTGCTCTTCTCGCCGCGCGGGATCACCGGGCTGATCGAGAGGCTGGGCATCGGGAGGGGGCGGCGATGACCTCTCTGAGCGTGCAGAACCTGTCGAAGAACTTCGGCGCGCTGAAGGTGACCGACGACGTCTCGCTCGAGGTGGCGTCGGGCGAGATCCACGCCGTGATCGGCCCGAACGGGGCGGGCAAGACGACGCTGATCGCGCAGTTGTCGGGGCAGCTGCGGTCCGACGCCGGGCGGGTCCTGGTGGGGGGCGAGGATATCTCGCAGCTGTCGATGCCCGACCGCGTGGGGCGGGGCCTCGCGCGGTCCTTTCAGATCACCTGCGTCCTGCCCGGCTTCACCGCGCTCGAGAACGTGGCGGTCGCCGTGCAGGCGCGGTCCGGCTCGAGCTTTCGCTTCTTCGGCAGGGTCGCCGAGGAAGAGGCGCTGAACGCGGCCGCGCTGCGCGCGCTCGAGGAGGCGGGGCTGGGTGATCGCGCCCATGTCCGCGCCAGTTCGCTCAGCCACGGCGAACACCGGCGGCTGGAGCTGGCGATCGCGCTGGCGACCGAGCCGAAGGTGCTGCTGCTGGACGAGCCGCTGGCCGGCGTGGGCGGCGAGGATGCCGAGGCGTTCATCGACCGGCTCAAGCGGTTCAAGGGCCGGTTCACCATGGTGCTGATCGAACACGACATGGAGGCCGTGTTCGCGCTGGCCGACCGCGTGTCGGTGCTGGTCTACGGCCGGATCATCGCCACGGGCACGCCCGAGGCGATCCGCTCGGACCCGGAGGTGCGGGCCGCCTACCTGGGCGAGGAAGAAGAGGAGGTCGCCTGATGCTGGAGGTTTCGGGCCTGGAGGCGGCCTATGGCGAAAGCCGCATCCTCTTCGGGATCGACCTGAGCGTCGGGCCGGGCGAGGTGGTGACGCTGCTCGGCCGGAACGGGATGGGCAAGACGACCACCGTCAAGTCGATCTTCGGACTGCTGCGCCCGCGCGGCGGCCAGGTCAGGGTGGAGGGGCAGGATCTGACGGGGGCCGAGCCGCACCGCATGGCGCTGGCGGGGCTGGGACTGGTGCCCGAGGGACGCCAGGTCTTTCCGACGCTGAACGTCGAGGAGAACCTGCGCGCCACGGCCCGGCCGGGCAAGTGGACGCTGAACCGGATCTACGAGCTGTTCCCCCGGCTGGAGGAGCGGCGGCGCAACATGGGCACCCAGCTTTCGGGCGGAGAGCAGCAGATGCTGGCCATCGGTCGGGCGCTGATGACCAACCCGCGGCTCATGGTGCTGGACGAGGCGACCGAGGGGCTGGCGCCGCTGATCCGCGCCGACATCTGGGCCTGTCTCGCCCGGCTCAAGGCCGAGGGCGAGGCGATTCTCGTCATCGACAAGAACGTCGACGCGCTGACACGGTTCGCCGACCGTCACGTCGTGATCGAAAAGGGCCGCGTGGTCTGGACCGGCACGACGGCCGAGATCCTCGCCACGCCCGACGTCAAAGACCGTTTCCTGCACGTCTGATCTGAAAGGACAACACCATGATACCCGGCGTTACCAAGTCGAATTCCGGCATCGACGACATCTCCTGGAACATTCTCGGCCAGACCTATGTCCCCAAGCTCAAGTCGAAGAACTCGATGGCCTGGCATGCGACCCTGCCCAAGGGCACCTTCGTGCCGCCGCATATCCACCCGACGCAGGACGAGTTCATCTATGTGCTGGAGGGGCGGTTCGACCTGCTTCTGAACGGGGTCGAGACCTATGCCGAACCGGGCGACACGATCCGTCTGCCCATGGGCATCCCGCACGGGATCTTCAACAAGACCGACACCACCATCAAGTGCCTGTTCTGGGTGGCGCCGACGCGGCGGCTCTATGATCTGTTCTGGGCGCTGCACAACCTCGGGCCCGAGCCCAACCCGGCCGACGTGGTGGCGATCTCGGCCAAGCACGAGGTGGATTTCCTGCCCCCGGACGAGGACTGATCCGATGACGGTGATCGTCGCGGGGGCGGGAATCGGCGGGCTGACCACGGCGCTCATGCTGCATGCGCGCGGCGTTCCCGTTCGCATCTACGAGGCGGCGCGCGAGGTCCGCGAGGTGGGCGTCGGCATCAACGTGCTGCCCCATGCGATCCGCGAGCTCGCGGATCTCGGGCTTCTTCCGGCCCTGGATGCGGTCGGGGTGCGGACGCGCAAGCTTGCCTATCTGACGCGGCAGGGGCAGGAGGTCTGGTCGGAACTGCGCGGCATGCATGCCGGCCACGAGGTGCCGCAGTTCTCGATCCACCGGGGCCGGCTGCAGAAGGTCATCCACGATGCGGTTGTCGCGCGGCTGGGCCAGGACGCGCTGCGGACCGGGCGGCGGCTTGAGGGCTTCGTGCAGGACGATGCCGGCGTCACCGCGCATTTCAGCGACAGCACGATCGGCGGCGACGGCGAGAGCTGCCGGGGCGAGGTGCTGATCTGCGCCGACGGGATCCATTCGGTCGGCCGCCGCGTCTTCTATCCGGGCGAGGGGGCGCCGTCGTGGCAGGGCGTGGTGATGTGGCGCGGCGCGAGCGACTGGCCGGTCTGGGAGGATGGCGAGAGCATGGCCATCGGCGGCGGACTGGGCGGCAAGTTCGTGCTCTATCCGATCGCGCCGGCAGAGAACGGCCGGCAGCTGACGAACTGGGTCGTGAACGTGCGGATCAAGGACGGCGAGGCCTCGCCGCCGCCGCCGGATTCCTGGTCGCGGCAGGCGTCGCTGGCGCAGGTCCTGCCGCATGCGCTGCGGTTCCACGTGCCGGGCATGGATATCGGAGGTCTCGTGAAGGCCGCGCCGGCGATCTACGAATATCCGATGGCCGACCGCGACCCGCTGCCGCGCTGGACATTCGGACGTGTGACGCTGCTGGGCGACGCGGCCCATCCGATGTATCCGGTCGGGTCGAACGGGGCCAGCCAGGCGATCCTCGACGCGCGATGCCTGGCGGACGCGCTGGCCCGCGCCGAACACCCGCGGGCGGCGCTGTGGGCCTACGAGAAGGAACGGCTGCCCAAGACCTCCGACATCGTGCGCACCAACCGGGTCGGCGGACCCGAGCGGGTGATCGATGCCGTGGAGCGACTGGCGCCGGCCGGTTTCAAGGACGTGAACCAGGTCCTCTCGCGCGAGGAACGCAAGGGGATCGTCGGCGGCTATGCCTCGATGGCGGGGTTCTCGAAGGTGAAGGCGGGCATAAGGCGGTGAGCTCTGGTCCGGGTGGCGGTGCAGGCCGGGCCTGAGCCCCGGCCAGCGGCGTTCGGGGCGCGGTGCGTCCGCCGGTTTCAGCGTGAAACCGGGCCCGCCCCCGCGGGCCGGCGCTTTGGTGCCGTGTCGGAGAACTGCCACGGCAGGCACACGCCAAGAGGTCCAGCGGTTTACGCGCATCGGCTCCCGGGCCGGCGTTGCGCCGGTTTGCATGGGGGCGGTCGGGAAGATGGGCCGAATTCCATCCCTCCCATCCCGCGTGAAAAACTCCCCGTCCCCTCGAAGGAGGTGAGGGGGCCGGCGCAGCCTAGACCCGGATGCCCAGCCCTTCGCCACGTTCCGCGAGCCGCCGCATCTGGTCGCGGCCGGGCAGGTAGGGCAGCGGCCATTGCGTTTCCTCGTCGCCGAGGGCCGCTGCGGCGTGCAGGGTCCAGTAGGGGTCGGCCAGGTGCGGCCGGGCGAGGCAGACGAGATCCGCGCGCCCCGCCATGAGGATCGAGTTCACGTGGTCGGGTTCGTAGATATTACCGACCGCCATGGTCGGGATGCCGCGTTCGTTCCGGATCCGGTCCGAGAAGGGGGTCTGGAACATGCGGCCATAGACCGGCCGGGCCTCGACGCTGGTCTGTCCGGCCGAGACGTCGACGATGTCGACCCCGGCCTCGTGGAAGAGGGCGGCGATCTCGACCGCTTCCTCGCCCTCGACGCCCCGGTCGCCGATCCAGTCGGTGGCCGAGATGCGGACGGACATCGGCTTGTCCTCGGGCCAGGCGGCACGCATGGCGCGGAAGACCTCGAGCGGATAGCGCATCCGGTTCTCCAGCGATCCGCCGTAGTCGTCGGTCCGGTGGTTGGAGATCGGCGAGATGAAGGAGGACAGCAGATAGCCGTGCGCGGCGTGCAGTTCGATCATGTCAAAGCCCGCGCGGTCTGCCATCTGGGCGGCGGCGACAAACTGATCGCGGATCAGGTCCATCTCGGCCCGGTCGATGGCGCGGGGGGCGGCATGCCCTTCGTCCCAGGGAATGTCCGAGGCCGAGACGGTCGGCCAGTTGCCCTCGGGCAGGGGGGCGTCCATCGTCTCCCACCCCAGCTGGGTCGAGCCCTTGCGGCCGGAGTGCCCGATCTGCATGCAGAGCCGGGCGTCGGTTTCGGCGTGGACGAAATCGGTCAGGCGCTTCCACGCCGCTTCGTGTTCCGGAGCGTAGAGGCCCGGACAGCCCGGGGTGATCCGCCCCTCGGGCGAGACGCAGGTCATCTCGATATGGACCAGCCCCGCGCCGCCCTTGGCCCGTTCCGCGTAATGCGCGAAATGCCAGTCGGTCGGGCAGCCCTCCACGGCCTTGTATTGCGCCATGGGCGAGACGACGACGCGGTTCTTCAGCCGCATCCCGCGCAGCTGGAACGGGGCGAACATGGGCGCGCGATGCACGCCGTTGGCGCCGGCCCGGGCCTGGAACCACTCCTCGGCCTCCTTCAGCCAGCCGGGATCGCGCAGGCGCAGGTTCTCGTGGCTGATGCGCTGCGACCGGGTCAGCAGAGAATAGTTGAACTGGACCGGGTCGAGGTGGAGGTAGCGTTCGACATCCTCGAACCATTCGGTGGAGTTGCGGGCCGCCGATTGCAGGCGCAGCACGTCGAGGCGGCGATCCTCCTGGTACGTCCGGAAGGCCTCTTCCAGCGTGGGGCGGGTGTGGACCAGTTCGGCCAGGGCGATGGCGGATTCGAGCGCCAGTTTCGTGCCCGAGCCGATCGAGAAATGCGCCGTGGCCGAGGCGTCGCCCAGCAGCACAACATTCTCGTGATGCCATGTCTCGCAGAGCACGCGGTTGAAGTTCAGCCAGGCGGAACCGCGCAGGTGTTTCATGTTCGAGATCAGGGCGTTGCCGTTCAGGTGGTCGGCGAAGATACGCTCGCATTCCGCGATCATCGCCTCCTGTCCCATCTCGTCGAAGCCGAGCCCCCGCCAGGTGTCTTCGGCGCATTCGACGATGAAGGTCGCGGTGTCGGCGTCGAACTGGTAGGCGTGCGCCCAGATCCAGCCCTGCGGCGTCTTCTTGAAGATGAAGGTGAAGGCGTCGTCGAACTTGGCATGGGTGCCCAGCCAGACGAACTTGCAGGCGCGGGTGTCGATCTCGGGTCTGAAATGCGCGGCAAAGTGCTGGCGGGTCTTCGAATTGATCCCGTCGGCGGCGACCACGAGGTCGTATTCGGCGCGCAGCGTCTCGATGTCGTCCACCTCGGTCTCGAAGCGCATCTCGATGCCCAGCTCGCGACAGCGCTGCTGCAAGAGGAGAAGCATCTGCTTGCGTCCCAGTCCGCAGAACCCGTGCCCGGTCGACGTGATGGCCACGTCCTCCTTCACCACCTTGATGTCGTCCCAGTAGGCGAAGTGGTCGCGGATCGCGGCGGCGCTGACGGGGTCGTTCCGCTCGAGATTCTCGAGCGTCTCGTCCGACAGAACGACGCCCCAGCCGAAGGTGTCGTCGGGCCTGTTGCGTTCCAGGACGAGGATCTCGGCCTCGGGGTCGCGGAGCTTGAGGCTGATGGCGAAGTAGAGGCCAGAGGGACCACCCCCGATACAGACGGTCTTCATGCCTTTCCCTCCTTGCTGGCGCGGGTACAGACGGGATCTTCCATGCCCGGCGCCGAAATTTCAAGCCTAAAACTTTAGGCTTGAAATTTCTGTCGGGCTGGACGATTGTGCCTTCGAAGGCGGGACGACCCGCCGACGCGCCGCCAGGGCGGAATATGTGCGGGCGTCTCGCCCGCGGGCCGAGGGGAGCTGAACATGCCAGCCTTCGCGCATCGCAACGCGGTGATGTTCCAGCACTGCGATCCCGCCGGGATCGTCTTCTACCCGCGCTATTTCGAAATGATCAACGAAGTGGTCGAGGTCTTCTTCGCGCGGGCCCTCGGCTGGTCCTTCCGCCAGATGCACATGGTCGAACGGCTGGGCGTGCCGATGCGGCGGCTCGCGACCGACTTCCATGCGGCCTCGCGCCTGGGCGACGAACTCGACTGGTCCCTCGCCGTCACGCGGATCGGCGGCGCGAGCGCCGAGATCGAGATCCGGGCCGCCTGCGAAAGCGAGGCGCGGCTGACGGCACGGGGGACGCTCGTGCTCGTCGATCTCGACCGGATGACGTCGACCCGCTGGCCGGAGGGGCGGCGCGCGACACTGGAAAGCTATGCGGAGGACAGGGTTTGAGCACGATCACCATTCACCCGGAGGGCTGGAAGCCGGCCAAGGGCTATGCGAACGGCGTGGTTGCCGAAGGCCGGGTGCTGTTTGTCGGCGGCCAGATCGGCTGGACGGCGCAGCAGGTCTTCGAGTCACACGATTTCATCGGGCAGATGGAGCAGGCCCTGCGGAACATCGTCGAGGTGGTCGAGGCCGCCGGCGGCGAGGTCCGGGACATCACGCGTCTGACCTGGTACGTGACCGACAAGCAGGAATATCTCGCCCGCCAGTCCGAGGTCGGCGTGGCCTACCGCGAGGTTATGGGCTACCACTTCCCCGCAATGACCATGGTCGTCGTCGCCGCGCTGGTCGAGGACGAGGCCAAGGTCGAGATCGAGGCGACGGCAGTCCTGCCTGCCAGCGCATGAGGGAGATCGGAATGCAGTGCGTTTTTGTCCAGATCCAGTGCGAACCCGGCAAGGCCTACGAGGTCGCGGACGAGATCGCGCTTCTCGAGGTGCATTCGGAACTTTACTCGACCAGCGGCGAATTCGACCTGCTGGTGAAGATCTACATTCCCGACGACAGGGACATCGGCCATTTCCTGCACGATAGCGTCTTCGGCGTGCCGGGGATCGAACGGACCCTGACCACCATGACCTTCAAGACGTTCTGAGACCGCCTATCCGGGCAGACAGGGGGCGCGCGCCATGACCGCATACGACCCGACGCGCGACGGCGCGAAAATGTCCTTTTCCGGGGACATGAGCTATATCGACTATCTCTCGCTCGACCCGATCCTGGGGGCGCAGAAGCTGCGCTCGGACGCGCATGACGAGATGCTGTTCATCATCCAGCACCAGACCTCGGAGCTGTGGATGCGGCTGGCGCTCTACGAACTTTCCGCCGCCCGAGAGAACCTCGAACGGGGGAACTTCGCTCCGACCTTCAAGATGCTGACGCGGGTGGCGCGGGTGTGGGAGCAGCTCAACAGCGCCTGGGACGTGCTGCGCACCATGACGCCCAGCGAATACACCACCTTCCGCGATCAGCTGGGCGAGTCCTCGGGCTTTCAGTCCCATCAGTACCGGCTGATCGAGTTCATCCTGGGCAACCGGAACCGGTCGATGATGAAGGTGCACGCGCACCGGCCCGAACTGCATGGCATGCTGGAACAGGAGCTGGGCCGCAAGTCGCTCTATCACGTGGCGCTGAACAAGCTGGCCGCCGGGGTGGGGGCCGAGTTCGATCCCGCGGTCTATCGCCTGGACCGGCCGCACGAGGCGGACGAGGCGGTGATGGAGGCGTGGTCCCGCGTCTACCGCGACCCCGAGGCCCACTGGTCGCTTTACGAACTGGCGGAGAAGCTCGTCGATCTCGAGGACTATTTCCGGCGCTGGCGCTTCAATCACGTCACCACGGTCGAGCGCATCATCGGCTTCAAACGCGGCACGGGGGGGACGAGCGGGGTGACCTACCTGCGGCGGATGCTCGAGGTCGAGCTTTTCCCCGAACTCTGGAAACTGCGGGGGCAGCTATGAAGACCGACGTCAATTCACTGCCGAGAAAGCATCTTTTCGATCTGCCCGAGGGGATGATCTATCTCGACGGCAATTCGCTCGGGCCTCTGCCCCGCGCCGTGAAGGATCATCTCGGCGCGGTCGTGACCGACCAGTGGGGCGGGCATCTGATCAAGGGATGGAACCTCGACGGATGGATGGAACAGCCGATGCGCGTCGGCAATGCCATCGCCGGGCTGATCGGTGCCCCAGAAGGATCGGTCGTGATGGGGGACACGCTCTCGATCAAGGTCTACCAGGCGTTGTCCGCGGCCCTGGAGATGCGGCCCGAGCGCAAGGTCATCCTGTCCGACAGCGGCAATTTCCCCTCCGATCTCTACATGGCCGAGGGGTTGATCCGGCACCTGGGGCAGGGGCACGAGCTGCGTGTCGTGGCCCCGGAGGAGGTGGCTTCGGTCATCGGCGAGGATGTGGCCGTGGTGATGATCACCCAGGTCGACTACCGCACGGGACGGATGCACGACATGGCCGGGATCACCGAAGCCGCCCATGCCGCGGGGGCGGTGATGCTCTGGGATCTCGCGCATAGTGCGGGGGCGGTGCCGGTGGACCTGGCCGCCTCGGGCTGCGAGTTCGCGGTCGGCTGCACCTACAAGTATCTCAACGGCGGACCCGGGGCGCCGGCCTTCATCTATGTCCGCCCCGATCTCGTGGGCGGCATCCGGCCGGCCCTGTCCGGCTGGCTGGGCCATGACGCGCCCTTTGCCTTCGAGCCGAGCTACAGGCCGGCCGGGGATATCGAACGGATGCGGGTCGGCACGCCGCCGGTGCTGCAGATGTCGGCGCTGGAGGTGGCGCTCGGCGTCTGGAACGGCATCGACATGGAGGACGTGAGGGCCGCCTCGGTCGCGCTGTGCGAGCTGTTCATCGCCGAAGTCGAGGCCCGGTGTCCGCAGCTGACCCTGGCCAGCCCGCGCGAGGCGGCGATGCGGGGCAGCCAGGTCTCGTTCCGTTTCGAGAACGGCTATGCGGCGATGCAGGCGCTGATCGCGCGCGACGTGATCGGCGATTTCCGCGCGCCCGACGTCATGCGTTTCGGTTTCACGCCGCTCTACGTGGACGAGGCGGACGTGCGCCGCGCGGTCTCCATCCTCGCCGATATCCTCGACAACCGGCTCTGGGACGATCCGGCCTACAGGCGGACCGCCCGCGTGACCTGAACACCCGGCGGCGGGCGGCGGGCAAGGCCGCACCGCGCGATCGGTGCTGCCGGTCCGGGCCTTGTCTCTCACCTTGCGGGATGATCAAGAGGAGGGCGGGCCAAGGGGGACGAGATCATGCCGGAGGAGACACGAGGCGGGGCGATGACCGGTATCCTGCTGATGTGTACCGGGGTCGCCTGCCTGTGCATCAACGACGCGATCGCCAAGACGCTGGCCGTGCATTACGCGCCGGTCCAGATCCTGTTCCTGCGCAACCTCCTGGCCCTGCCCGGCGCGCTTGTCATCGCCGTGGCGATGGGGGGCACCGCCGCCCTGCGGTCCTACAGGCCGATGGCACACGTGCTGCGCGGTGCGCTCTGGCTGGGCGCCGCGGCGCTGTTCTTCACCAGCCTGCGCCATCTGGGGCTGGCCGAGGCGACGACGCTGATCTTCGCGGCCCCGGTCTTCATCACGGCCCTGTCGGCGATGTGGCTGCGCGAAGAGGTGGGGTGGCGGAGATGGTCGGCCGTGCTGGTGGGGTTCGCGGGCGTGCTGGTCGTCGTGCGGCCGGGCAGCGACGCGTTCCAGGCGGCCTCGGTCCTGCCGGTCGCGGCGGCGGTCCTCTATGCGGTGCTGATGATCGGGGCACGCTGGGTCGACCCGCGCGAGAGCGTCTGGACCCTCATGCTCTACCTGGTCGGGGCGGGGGCGCTGCTGGCGGGCCTTGTCAGCCCCTTCTTCTGGACGCCGGTCCGCGGCGAGGACGCCGCGCTGTTCATCGCCATCGCGATCTTCGGGACCGCCGGGATCACGATGATGACGCAGGCGTTCCGGTTCGCGCCGGCTCCGGTCGTGGCGCCCTTCGACTATACCGCGCTGCTCTGGGCGACGGCGCTGGGCTGGCTGGTCTGGCGGGACGTGCCGGACCTGGCCACCTACCTCGGTGCCGGGATCATCGCGGCGAGCGGACTGTTCATCGTCTTCCGGGAGCGCGCTGCCGAAGACCGGGGCGCGGGTCGGGACAGCTGACCGCGTCGCCCCGGTTGCCGGCGCGGGGGCGCCGCGTCGCGCTGCCGTGTCAGCGCCACATCATCGGGCGAGAGTGACGAATTTCGCGGCACCGCCCGTCCGAAAGCCCAGAAATTCGCCGGTGCCGGCGCCGTTGCGGGCGGAACGCGATTGCCTTCTTTCGCCCGGGAACGGCAGAAATGCGGGCGCCGGTCTCTGCGCGCCCTGCCACGGGGGCAGGTCCCGGCCGCGTCGCAAGGCCCGGCAAACGCATTCTGGCGGTGGTGCGTCACCCACAAAGGAGGTATTCCCCCGGTGCTCGACAGACACGCTCTCGCGGCTGGGATGATGATCGAAAAGGCCACATACGGAACCGCACTGACGCTGATGCTCGGCTGGCTGCTCTGGATCGGCAAGCCGGTGCTGTTGCCCGTCATCGCCGCAATGATTTCGGTCTACGTGCTGTCCACGGCGGCCGCGGCCATGCAGTCGCTGCCGGTGCTGGGCCGGTTTCCGGGCTGGGCGCGACGCACGGTGATCCTGATCGCCTTCGCCCTGGGGATGGGCCTGCTCTTCCTCCTGGTGATCAACAACCTTTCGCAGGTCGCGGCGGCGTTGCCGCGTTACGAGTCCAACCTGGACGCGCTCGTGACCCGCAGCGCCAACCTGCTCGGCATCGAGGACGAGCCGACCTGGGCGAATGTCCGGCGCATGACGCTGGACCGGATCGACGTGACCTCGTGGGTGACGCCGGCGCTGCTGTCGCTGCGCGGATTCGGCGTGACGCTGTTCCTCGTCGTGCTCTATTCCAGCTTCTTCATGGCCGAGCGGGGGTCGATGGCGCGCAAGGTGGTGATCGCCATGGGCGGCGAGGAAGCGGGCAGTCGGGCCCTGCTCCTGCTGTCGCGCGTCAACGAACGGATCGGGCGTTACCTGTTCGTCAAGACCGCGGTGAACGCGATCCTGGGGGCGCTGTGCTTCGGCATCATGCTGGTCCTCGGGATCGAGTTCGCGCTGTTCTGGGCGGTGCTGATCGCCTTCCTCAACTACATTCCCTACATCGGGTCGATCGTCGGCGTGATCTTTCCGGTGCTTCTCAGCCTGGCACAGTTCGGGACCCTGCTGATGGCCAGCGTCGTTCTGGTGACGCTGACGGCTGCGCAGACCTTCGTGGCGGCCTATCTCGAGCCGCGGATGATGGGTCGGGCGTTCAACCTCAGCCCCTTCGTCGTCCTGCTCGCGCTTGCGTTCTGGAGCACGTTGTGGGGGCTGCCCGGGGCGCTGCTCGCCGTGCCGATGACGGCGAGCCTGGTGCTCGTCCTGTCCGAGATCGGCACCACGCGACCCGTCGCCGTCATGCTCTCGGCAAGCGGAAAGGTCTGAGGGTCAGCCGAGGGTTTGGGCGATGTGCCAGCCGGCGGCGAGGTCCTGCACGATGAGGCCGTGGGACTTGTAGGCGGTGATCTGGTCGGCCGCGGTGCGGCCCGTGGCGTCACCCGACAGCACCGCGCCGAGTTCGCTGACAGGGTAGTCTTCAGCAATGGCCCCGGCCTGTTTCGCGCCGAGGATTTCGCCCGACTCCCGGCCCGAGCTTTCCAGCGAATCCGTGAACATCACCATCCGGGCGACGCCGGTGTCGTCGATCTCGCGCGAGTCGGCGAGGCTCGCTCCGACGAGGTTGACGTGCTGGCCGGGGCCGAGGTCCGCACCGCGCAGAAAGGCCTGCCGGGCCGAGGTGGCGGTGATCACCACGTCGGCCCCCGCCACGGCCCGGTCCAGCGCTTCGACCACGCGGACGGGGGCATCGGGGAAACGGGCGGCGAGCGCGCGGGCGGCGTCGGGGCGGCGGGCCCAGATGCGAACCTCCCTCGGGGCAAAGCACTGGAGGAGGCCCTGCAGGTGCAGGTCGGCCTGTTCGCCGGCGCCGCAGATGCAGAAGGTCTCGGGATCGGGCCGGGCGAGGGCGCGCGTGGCCAGCATCGAGACCGCGGCGGTGCGCAGCGCGGTCAGCGCGTCGGCCTCGATCGCGGCGACGGGCCGGCCCGTATCGCTCTCGAACAGCAGCACGAACCCCTGATGGCTCGACAGCCCGTGTTTCGGGGCGTCCGGGTAGAGGCTGAGGACCTTGGCGCCGTGCAGGGGCGGGTTCCGCAGCGCGCCGTACATCAGGCCCATCCGTCCCGCATCGTTGATCGGGATGGCAAAGCGGGGCGGGTGCAGCGCATGGCCGGAGGAGACGTCGCGCATCGCCGCCTCCATGACCGGGACCAGTTCGGCGACCGTGATGCGGCCGAGAACCTGTTTCGCTGTGATGACCTTCATTCCGTCGGACCTTTGGGAGGGGCGAAGGGGCCGGTGACCCGCGCCGCGCAGTGGATGAGGATGACGAGGCAGGTGATGGGGATGACCGCGCCGACCAGCGCCATGTTCAGCCCCAGCCCGGGCGAGTTGCGCCCCATGCCGCGCCAGAGGAAGCCGCGTTCGATGTTCCAGCCCGGTCCGAAGATCGAGTAGTGCAGCATCGGCAGCAGGAATATCGCGACCGCCAGCGCGAGCATCGCGCGTGCCAGCGCCTGTCGCCGTCGCGAATGCTCGGCGGTGACCGTCAGGATCACCGGGTCGAGTCCGCGCCGGAAGGCGCAGGTGGCACCGAGCAGGCCGCTCCAGACCATCAGGTAGCGCGCCATCTCCTCAGTCCAGGCGAAGGGGGAGCGCATGCCGTAGCGCACCCCGACCTGGAGGAGGATGACCAGCGCGATCCCGAACAGCCCGGCCTTGGCGAGCGCGAGGCAGATTTTGTCCAGCCCCGCGCTCAACTGCTCGATCCGACGCATTCCTATTCCGCGGAGGCGTCGGCGAGGGCCTGCATGTCGGCCACGGAGCCGGCGGGCATCAGCGTGTCCCAGACCTCTTGGGAGCGGCGCTTGAACTCGGCGAGCGCTTCCTCGGTCGGTGTCGTGATGGTGACGCCGGCGGCCTCGAGCTGCTCGATCTCGGTCTTTTCGGCGGCGTAGGTCCACTCGCGGTTCCTGGCGTTGGCGGTTTCGACCGCCGCGTCGACCACCGCCTTCTCGTCATCGCCGAGCGCGTCGTACCAGTCGGCCGACATCAGCGCGGCACGGAAGGGCGTGCCGGCCTTGAGGTCGGTGAAATGGGTCAGAAATTCGGTGTGCTTGAAGATCAGCGGCACGGCGGGCGGGTTGAAATAGCCGTCCACGATGCCCTGCTGCACGGCGCCCGCGAACTCCGGCATGTCGACCACGACGCCCTGGGTGCCCCAGGCCTCGAAGAGCTTGACCTGATTGGCGTCGATGGCGCGCAGGCGCAGATCGGTCAGGTCATCGACCGTGGCGACCGCCTTGGTGTCGTTGAAAAGGCCCATCTGCCCGCCGAGACCCGGCAGGCCCGCAACCTTGATGCCCTGAGATTCCATGTTCTCGCGGATGCCGTCGAGCAGGGGGCTGTCGGTTTCCTGCGTGGCGCGGAAGAACTGGGCGCTGTCCTCGAAGACGTAGGGCGCGAGAAAGCCCAGGATGCGCGGATCGACCTGCGCGATCATCACGAAGTTGGTCACCCCGAACTGCAGCAGCCCCTGCGACAGCTGGTCGACGATTTCCGGATCCTTGCCGAGGCTGGCGCCGGCAAAGACGGTGGCCTCCATCCCGCCCTCGCGCAGGGCGGCGGCGAAGTCCTCGGCATAGACCCAGTCGGAGCAGGCGGCGACGGGGGGGCACTGGACCGCGATGCGGACCTCCTGCGCGGCGGCGGGGGCGGCGATCGCGAGGCCGAGCGCGAGGCCCGGCAAGGTGTGGCGTAGTGTTCTGAGCATTGTGGTCTCCCTGTTTTTCGATTTGTGGGTCTAGTCGATCAGTCCGACCAGGCGCGGCACGGCCAGCGTCAGGTCGGGCACGAGGATGAGCAGCAGCAGGAGCGCGACCTGCACCCCCAGGAACGGCAGGATCGTCAGCGAAAGGCGCAGGTAGGACACCCGGCTGGCCGCCGAGACCACCATGAGGATCCCGCCGAAGGGCGGCGAGATCAGGCCGAGCGTCAGGTTCAGGCAGCTCACCACGCCGACATGCACCGGATCGGCCCCCGCCGTGACCGCAGCGGGGATCAGGACCGGCACCATCAGGACCAGCGCCATGGTCACGTCCATCACCATGCCGGCGGCGAACATGATAAGGCTGGCGATGAGGAAATAGCTCGTGGCGCTCAGGTCCAGCGCGGTCACCGTCTCGGCGATCATCTGCGGGACCTGCATGATTCCCACGAGGTAACCGAAGATCGCGGCGGCGAAGAGGATCATGAAGATCGACCCGGTCAGCATCACCGCGCTCTCGACCGCGCGGGACCCTTCCGAGATCGTGTGGCGCAGCGCCTCGGCGGGGCGGCTCCGGTCGAGCAGGCGGTAGACCAGCACCAGGATGACGGTGATCGCGACGGCCAGCGCGGCGGCCTCGGTCGGGGTGACGACGCCGAAGACGATGCCGCCCACGATGACGATCGGGATCAGCAGGGCCGGAACGGCGCGGGTGAGCGTCGGCCAGACCGGCGGCAATTCGACCCCCGCGCCGCCCGGGTGCCCCTCGCGTTTCGCGGCCCAGAAGTTGTAGGCGAAAAGGAAGACCGCCATGAGCAGGCCCGGGACGATGCCGCCCGCGAACATCGCGGCCACCGAGACGTTCATCAGCGCGCCGTAGAAGATCATGACGATGGAGGGCGGGATGATCGGGCCGATGACGCAGCTGGCCGCCGTCAGGGCGGCCGCGAAATCCGGGCGATAGCCGCGATCGACCATGGCGGGCACAAGCGTCCGGGTGGTGGCGGCCGCATCCGCCACGGCCGAGCCCGAGACCCCGGCCAGGAAGACGCTGGCAGATATGTTCACATAGCCCAGCCCGCCCTTGAGCCGACCGACCATCAGCATGGCGAGGTCGATCAGCGCCCGGGTCACGCCGCCCCGGGTCATCAGCTCTCCCGCGAGGATGAAGAGGGGCATCGACAGGAAGGTGAAGACGTCGATCTGGCTGAAGATGCGCTGCGGCAGGATCGCGAGGTAGTTGCCGAAGCCGGTGGCCACGAAGGCCAGCACCGCCGCCGACCCGGCGACATAGCTGATCGCGACCCCGCCGGCGATGGCGAGGGCGATGAATCCGAATATGAGGCCGGTTGCCATGATCGTGCTCCTTGCCGGGATGGTCACTTTCGTATAGGCAATATGTCAAGGAATATGTTGCGGATGGGAAATTTCCATGCCTCAATCGACCGGGGACAAGACGACCGCCAAGGCCCTGACCGCTTTCGGGCAGAAGGTGCGCACCCTGCGGCGCGGCAAGGGGTTGACGCTTCAGCAGGTGGCCGACCGGGCGGGGATGGCGGGCTCGACGATTTCCAAGATCGAGAATTCGAACCTGTCGCCGACATTTGACGGGTTGCTCAAGCTCGCGCGGGGGTTGGACGTGGACCTGTCGACCCTGCTCGAGGGCGAGGGGGGGGCGACCGCGACCTCTCCGGCACCGTCGATCGGACGGCTCGATGTCACCCGGGCGGCGTCCCGGGGGGCGCATGACGCCGCGACCTACATCTACGAACCGCTCGCCATGGGCCTCAAGCAGAAGCTGATCGATGCCACCTATGTCGTGGTCAAGGCCCGCGACGTGGCCGAGTTCGACCAGCTCGTCTCGCATCCGGGGGAAGAGCTGATCTACGTGCTGTCCGGAGAGGTCGAGCTGCACTCGGACCTCTATGCGCCGATCCGGCTCGGGGCGGGGGACAGCGTCTATTACGACGCGGGAATGGGCCACGCGCTGATCTCGGTCGGCGACGAGGACGCGACGCTGCTGAACATCGTGGCCGGCGGGGCCGGTTTCACCGCATTGGAGGGCTGACATGCTGACACGTGAGGAATGGATCGACAGGGACATGGTGGCCCTGGCGGCGATGGTCGAAAGTGGCAAGGTCGCCCCGCGCGAGCTGTTGCAGACCGCGATTCGCGAGATCGAGGCGCAGAACCCCCGGGTGAACGCGGTGGTGGTGACGCAGTTCGAAGAGGCGCTGGACGCGCTCGAGGCGCGGGTGGCGCAGGGCGAGCGGCCGCGCTTTCTCGGGGTTCCGTACCTGATCAAGGACCTGCATGCGCCGGTAAAGGGGATGCCGCTGTCCAACGGGTCGGGACGATTCAAGGGAACGGTCTTCGATTTCGATTCCACGCTGGTGGGTCGGCTGCGGGCGGCGGGGTTCGGTTTTCTCGGGCGCAGCGCCTCGCCGGAGTTCGGCCTGACGCTCGAGACCGACAGCGCCGCCTGGGGCACGACGCGCAACCCGTGGGACCCCGAGCGCGGGGCAGGGGGATCGAGCGGCGGCGCGGGTGCGGCGGTCGCCAGCGGCATGATGCCCGCGGCGCACGCCACCGACAGCGCCGGGTCGATCCGCATCCCCGCCGCCTACAACGGGCTGGTGGGCCTTAAGCCCAGCCGCGCGCTGAACCCCTTCGGCCCGCATCGCGGCGATCCCAATCACGGCATCAGCCATGAACACGCGGTCACCGTCAGCGTGCGCGACAGCGCCGCCCTGCTCGATGTGACGGCCGGGCCGGACACCGGTGCGCCCTATTTCACGCCCAAGCCGGACGAGCCGTTCGAGAGCCTGATCGCCCGCGCGCCGGAGCGGCTGCGCATCGGGCTGGTGACGACCCGGTTCGACGGTCAGCCGGTCGATCCGGACTGCGCCGAGGCCGCGGCGATGACGGGGCGGCTGCTGTCCGATCTCGGACACGAGGTCGAGGAGGCGATGCCGGAATTCGACGTGAACGGCCTGACCGACGCCATGATCCGCGTGCTGCTGGCGTCGCTGGCGGGGCTGTTCCCCGGCGCCGGCGCGCTGGAGGAGGCCGACCTGGCCGGGCTGGAGCCGACGACGCGGACGGCGCTGCGTTATTCGCGCAGCGTGTCCCTGTCGGATCATTTCCAGCGGCTGATGGTGATGAACCGCGAAGTGCGCAGGCTGGCAAGCTATTTCGACCGCTACGATTTGATGATCACACCGGCGACGGCCACGCCGCCGCCGCCGCACAGGTCGCTGCCGATGACCTCGACCGATCTCGACGCCTTCCTGGAAAAGCTGTTCGATCTCAGCCCATTCTCGGCCCCCTTCAATGCCAGCGGGATGCCGGCGATCGTGCTTCCGATCCACCAGACGGCCGAGGGGCTACCGGTGGCGGCGCAGATCGTCGGGCCGCTGGCCGCGGATGCGCTCGTGCTGCGCGCGGCCCATCAGGTGGAGCAGGCGCGACCCTTCCGCCGCAGGCCCGCATAGGCGCCGGATTGCCGTTGCCGCGGCCGCACCGGGCGGTGGCCGCAGCAAAGGTCGGGTCAGCGCGGCGAGGCCGGGTTGGCGAACTCTTGTCGGTCGGGCCGCACGCGCTCCTCAGGCGCAACGGCCGCAACGGAGCGGTCGCCTGTGGAGGCGCCGGGCGCGGTCGGGGCGATCGGCGTGAGGCTGGCGCCGATCGGTTCGCCAAGGGGGGTCATGCGGTCATCTCCTTGGCGAAAGGTCTTCGACCCCGCAGGAGCACCAGACCCGCGGCCACGAACCAGGCGATTGCGCCAAGCCCGAACACGACGCCAGCGAGTTCTCCGACCGGCGGCAGGACGGTCGCGAGCCCGGCGAGGCCGCTGAGCGCACCGATCGCGGTCGAGACGCGGCCGAAGAGGCCACTTGCGCGTGCAGCGAGGCTGACGCCCAGGATCCATGCGCCGCCAGCGATTTCATTGCCGCCGCCAAGCCCCAGTTCGACCGCGTGGAGCGTCTGCCAGAGGGTCGCCGCAGCCGCCGGGTCGGCGGCAAGCGCGTGGGTCCTTTCGACGGCAACGTTGGCGATCATGCCGGCGCCGAGTACGAGGGCGGCCCAGATCAGGCCGATCGCCCCGGTGAGAGCGGCAGCGTCGGGACGCGACGGGGCGATCAGCCGGCGGAGCGTCACGACCAGAACGACCAGCGCCAGCGCGTTGACGACGTAGATGAGGATGTTCCAGCCGATCAGCACGCCCGGCCGCGCGGCGATGAAGGCCGCGACGGCCGCGGGGTCGCTTTCGCCCGTCCCGTATCCCAGTGGGGCGAGCACGGTGACGAGAAAGGAAAAGCCTACGATGTAGGTCGCTGCGCAGGTCAGGGCGGCGAGACCTCCGGCTTGGCGGAGAGTCATGTTCGTGATCCCTCGGGTGGGCGTGCCGCTTCACCGGCAAGAGCCGCGAAGTGATCGGTGAGGCGCCGCGTGCCGAACCGCGGCGCGACCATGTTCAGCCCGAGCGCGGTCAGGAAGAAGCGCGCCGGGCCGCTGATCCGCCGGGGCAGGATCGGCAGAACGGCGAGGACGGCACGGCGCAGAGCGTCCGGCAGGTGCGTCACGCGCGGCGCGGTTCCGAGGGCGGCAAAGGCGGCGCGGGCGATCTCGTCCTGCGTCATCACATCGGGTCCGCCGATCTCGGCCCAGCTTTGACCCGCGTCGGTCGCGTCGGCGATGGCCTCTGCAAGGTCGGCGCCATGGATCGGGTTCAGGCGCTGCGTCCCGTCACCGAACAGCCAGACGCGGCCCTTGCGCGCCATTGCGAGCATGTCGCCCATGTCGGAGAAATAGCCCGTGGGCGCGATCACCGTCGCGGGCATGTCGGAGGCATGGAGCTTGTCCACGAAGGCGGACTTGGCATCGACGAGCGGCACGCCCGCCATGGCGTCGGCATTCAGGACATGCACATAGGCGAAGCGCCGGACACCCGCCGTTTCGGCCTCGCGCAGGAGGTTCAGGTTGGCCTGGAAGTCGACCTCCAGGTAGCCGAGCCCGTCGGCCTGTCGCGTGATTCCGAGCGATGAGACGACGAGGTCCATGCCGTCCATGATCCCGCGAAGCGTTTCGGGCCGGGTGACTTCGGCCTCGACCAGCACGTCGGCCAGACCCTCGGCCCGCCGGGCGTCGCGGACCAGGGCGGTGACGTGATGCCCCCGCCGCGCGTATTCGGCGCAAAGAAAGCGCCCGAGGTAGCCGGTCGCGCCGGCAACGAGAACGTTCATGGATCGTCTCCGTGTTCAGGAAAGACCGACGCCAAGCGCGGCGGCGGCCATGAGGAAAAGGACTGGCGTCCAGAGCAGGCGTTCCGGGCGCGAGGGGCTCGCGGCGTTAGCGGCGAGTGACAGTATCGTCAGCGCCAGGGCGGGCCAGAACAGGGGCGCAAGTGGCAGGGCGCCGAGGCCGGCCCGGGCAAGCACGGCCCCGGCCATGACGCACAGCAGCGCGGCCTGAACCAGCGCCAGCCCCCGCCAGGCCGGCGGCAGTCGGCCGGGAAAGCGGCCGCCGACCGTCAGCCGGCCGAGCGGCGCGCCGGCGGCGTTGGCCAGGTGCATCAGCACGGGCAACGCGGCCAGCCCGGCATAGGCGAAGGCGAGGGTCTGGGTCATGGGCCGGACACTTTGCATCGCAGCAGGCGCTTCGGAAGGGACCGTCGGTGACCGTGCGCCCTCTCCGCCGGATCGAGGTCGCCGCGGAGACGCCGGGGCGGACCGCCACACCGCCGGGAAGGCTGGTGCGATTCCCCGGTCAGCACGTGGTGCAGGCTGGTCATGCGGCTGTGATCGACGTGCATCACGCTCTCCCTCAGTTGACGACCGCATGGCCGCGGCCGCGCAGGCAGTTCAGGACGACGGTTTCCCGCGTGTCACTCGCCTCAGACACGCCCGCTGCGGCGCCGGCCAGCGCGCCGACGACGGCCCCGCCGAGCGCGTCGCCTTCGTCGGCGACCCCGCCCAGCACACCGCCGATCCCGGCACCGATGGCGGTTGCGGCCATCGTCTCGCGGTCGAGCTGCGACTGTCTGCGCGCGAGGCTGCGGCAAGCGGTGAGGTCACTCTGGAACTGCGCGTTAGGGGGGCCGTCCAGGATCGGGTTCACATCCGTGCCCATGTCGGCGCAGGCCCCCAGCAGGGCGATCAGGCCGAGGTGGGCGATCAGCTTCGATTTCATTCCGTGGCTCCTTCGACCGTCGGACTTGTCGAGAGAGGACCTATACCTCCGCGCCGGGTGGCGGCATGACCGCAGGGGCCAGCGTATTGACCCCGGGTATCAATTGCCGAGCCAGGCGGTCGGGCTGACGCCCGTCCAGCGCCTGAACGCCCTCACGAAAGCCGAGGCCTCGGAGAAGCCCAGAAGGTAGGCCGTCTCTCCGACCGAGACCTTGCGTGCGTTCAGGTAGTCCATCGCCATTCGCCGCCGAAGGTCGTCATGGACCTGCGCGAACGAAACGCCTTCGTCCTTCAGGCGCCGGTAGAGCGTCTGTCTGCTCATGCCGAGATCGCGGGCGATACGGTCCATCGACAGCGTGCCTTCGTGCAGGTCGGCAAGTATATGCGCCTCCACGGCCGAACGCACGGTGTCGTTGGTCGCGAGGTCCTCCATCAGGCTGTCGGCGTGGCGCGTGAAGACGCCGAAGACGTAGTCCTTGCCGCCGTCAAACGTCTCGTCGAGCCAGACGGGATTGATCCGGAGCGCGTTGCGCGTGGTCCGGAAACTGACCGGTACGCCGAAGAGTTCCGGGTAGCGATTGGCATGCGGCGGCGGCGCGTAGGTCACCTCCAACGCCTGCTCGAACGGGTGTTCGGGGGCGGAACGGCGAAATTCGGAAATGAATCGCGCGAAACTCGCCTCCGTCGCCATCCAGGTGCCGTCACTGGGGCGGTGGTCGACCAGCCAGACCGCCTCGCCCTCGCGGACCAGTTCGAACCGGTCCCTCCCGCCGGGGATCGGCACATCGGCCATGAGCCGGGCATAGCGGTTCAGCTGGACCAGGCTGTGCGGGAAGGAAGCGGAGGCATGAACGATCTGGCCGACGATCGACATCGTCTCCAGTTGGCTCTCCAGCACATGACGAAGAAGCAACGAGGTGTCGCCCGTCGCCTTTATCCCGGCGGCGATGAGCGCCTCGTAGGAGGCGACCGGGATGCGCCTGTCCTGATCCGTCAGGTCATCCTCGGTCAGCGCGCAGGCCGCCAGCAGGCCGTCGCGGGGCGCCCCTTCGACCACCGCGTAGGCAAGGAACGCGGCCGCGAAACCGGCGGCCATGGTCTGATCGGGCATGCGGCAGTCTCCCCGGGTCAATATCTTGGTGCGCCCGGTCATGCCCTCGCCGAACCGGCGCCGGCAGATTGTCGCAAGACATTACGTCAGGACAACCCCTATGCTGCACCGCATGTTCGCTTTGATCGCCACTCTTCTCTGTCTCTTCGCCCTCGCTTTCGCCTGGCTTCTCTGGGCCACGCGGGTACCGCCGCAGGTGCCGGTGACGGTGACGGGCGATGCGGTCCTGTCCCGGCTCCACGGGGAGGGCGTCCTGCTGCATGGCCGCGTCACCGGAGCGGAGGACGCGCCGCTCGTCGTCGTTCTGCATGGCGGGCCGGGGGGCGATCATCGCTCGCTGCTGGCGCTGGAGGGGCTGAGCGACACCCGCCGCGTTCTGTTCTACGACCAGCGCGGTGCGGGCCTGTCGGAGCGGGTGGCGGAGGACCGGCTGCGCGTGGCGGATCACCTGGCCGATCTCGATACGCTGATCGCGGCGCACGGCGGGGGTTCGGTCGTGCTGATCGGCCATTCCTGGGGCGCGATGCTGGCGACAGCCTACCTCGGCCACCGGCCCGATGCGATCTCCCGTGCCGTTCTGATCGAGCCGGGATTTCTCGACGCGGAAGGTCTTGCCGCGTTCGAGACGCGCCGCGCCGCGCTGTCCCGCAGCCCGCGCGTGATCTGGGCCGGTCTGCTGGCCGGGTTTCGCGCCCGGGCTGTCACCGGGGATGCGGAGGCTGCGCGGGACAGCATCGTCCAGACCGTCGTGCATGCCTTCGCCAACCATCCGGCGAACCCCTACCATTGCCCGGGGCAGGCCTACGACGCCCCCGCATGGCGCTTTGGCAGCCACGCGAGCGACAGCTTCTGGCGCGATCCGACCCCTGCGCTCGACGCCATGACACTCGGTCTTTCCTACGCCGGTCCCGTCCTGATCTTGGCCGGCGGATGCAACGACTGGACCGGCGCGCCGCTTCAGGCCCGCCACGCGGCGATGTTCCCCGACGCGCGGATGGAGGTGATCGAGAGCGCGGGCCACGACACCGTCTGGGACCAGCCCGAGGCCACGCTCGCCGTGATCAAGTCCTTTCTCGCCGCGCCGCCCGGGCCGGGGGCAGGGGACCGGTGAGAGGGGCCCGCGCCGTGCCGCACCCGCCATTCCCCCGCGAAGCCGCGCGAGGTCCCGTGACCATTGATGCGAAAGACGCCCGGCTGCGGGCCATGATGCAGACCTACGCCAGCCCCCGGCACAGGGTCGTCGGGGCCGCCATCCGGGGCGCTGACCACCGGTTCCTGGTCGCGGGCGCCCCGCCTCCCGCGACCGCCGTGGCAGAGACGATCTTCGAGATCGGGTCGATCACCAAGGTGTTCGCGGCCGTCCTGCTGTGCCTTCTGGTCGAGGAGGACAAGGTCGATCCCCGCGCGCCGCTCCGGCACATGGCGGACGAGCTTGCGCACGTGCCGGACTGGATCACGCCGGAGCGCCTGGTGACCCACACCAGCGGCCTGCCCGATTTCTACATGCCCATCTGGAAGGCGATGCTGCGCGCCTGGCCGGACGGACCCTACGCGGGGTTCTCCCGCTCCGACCTGCTGGTCTGGCTGGACGGGTGGCGCGGTCGCGCGCCCGGGCTGCACCCGCGCCACGCCTATTCGAACCTCGGGCTCGGCCTGCTGGGGGAGGCGATGGCGATGCGGGAGGGCGTGCCCTTCGTCGACCTGTTGGCCGAAAGGGTCACGGGACCGCTGGGGCTGACGGACACGAGGCATCATCTGGACGAGGAGCGGCAGAGACGTTTCGCGCAGCCGCGGTATCCCGGCGGACGGCCCGCACCGGCCTGGACGTTCGACGCCCTTGCAGCGGCGGGATGCCTGCGGTCTTCGGCACAAGATCTCGCGCGCTTCGCCACAAGCGTGATGCGCGCGCTGGACGCGCCGCAGACCGCGCTGGATCGCGCGATCCGCCGGTCGGCGATACCCGTCCTCGGCCTGGGCCGCGGCGGCAGTATGGAGACAGCGGCGCAATGCGCGGGCTGGCTGTCCATGGCCCCCGATGCGGACGGGCCCCGGTTCCTGTTTCACAATGGCGGCACGGCGGGGTCGAGCTGCGCCCTCTACATCTGTCCAGACCGGGCCGAGGCTTGCGTGATCCTCTCCAACAACGGCATTGCCGGGAACCTCTGGGGCAGCATCCGGCTGGGCCGATCCGACCAGGTCCGGCAAGCGCAGGGCTTTTTCGGTGAGGCATGATCCCGGGCTGCAGGACAAGCAAACAGCCCTTCTTTCGCGGAGCACGGGTCACGAATGCTGCGGTCGCAGCCGGCCTTTCAGGCTTTGGCCACAACCGCATCATCCTGATCATTGAGCTCGGCACCGCAGACGGAAGGGGCCTTAACCCGGTTTGCCCGCCCCTGGTCGCCTACAACTGGAACAGTCCCAAGGCATTGACGACATCCCGCCGTGTCGCCTCGGTGCGCTCTCGCGCCCGTTCCGTGCCATCTCTGATCACGTCAAGAACGTATCCGCGGTCCTCGGAGAGCTGTGCCCTACGCGCGCGAATCGGGGCGAGAAGCTCCTGAAGGATGGCCTCCAGGCGCGCCTTGATCTTGCTATCGCCAAGCCCGCCGCGTTGATACCGAGCCTTGAGTTCGGCAAGCCCGCCCGGGTGGGGATCGAAGGCGTCGAGATAGGTGAAGACGACGTTGCCCTCGATGCGGCCCGGGTCCTCGACACGCAGGTGGTTCGGATCGGTGAACATCGCCCTGACGGCGTTCCGGATCGTTTCCGGCGACGCTGACAGCGCAATGGCGTTGCCACCGGATTTCGACATCTTGGCCTTGCCGTCGATCCCGGGCAGCCGACCCGTCCTGGGGATGATCGCCCGCGCCTCGGGCAGCACGGCGCGATCTGTCATCGCATTGATGCGCCGCACGATCTCGTTCGTCTGCTCGATCAACGGGGCCTGATCCTCGCCGACCGGAACGACAGTCGCCCTGAAGGCCGTGATGTCCGCCGCCTGCGCCGCCGGATAGCAGAGGAATCCTGCGGGAATATCGCGCCCGAACCCTCGCGCGCGGATTTCATCCTTGATAGTCGGGTTCCGCTCGAGCCGCGCGACCGTGACAAAGTTCAGGTAGAGCATCGAGAGTTCGGCCAGCGCCGGAAGATGCGATTGCAGGCAGATGGTCGTGCGACCGGGATCAATGCCCACGGCCAGGTAGTCGAGCGCGACCTCGATCACGCTGCGCCGCACTTTCTCAGGATCATGCGCGTTGTCGGTCAGAGCCTGGGTATCCGCCAGCAGAAGGAATTGGTCGTGGCTGTCCTGATACCGCAGCCGGTTCGCAAGCGAGCCCGCATAGTGCCCGATGTGAAGCGGCCCCGTGGTGCGATCGCCTGTCAGAATGGTTGGTCTATTCATTTGCGTCTTCTCATGAAACGAGAGGCAGCGCATCGGGAAGCTTGGAAAACAAAAGGCCGCCCATGCGGCGGCCTCGGAATACCTTTGGTCATCCGGCCACCCTGTCAGGAGGCCAGCCACCAGGTCATTGCGATGGTCGTAATGTTTTCCATGGCCACATGGCTATCGTCCATGTGTCCGTTCGTCAATCCAGAGGCAGAAAGGGCGCGACGCCGACCTCGGACGCGGTGCGGCACATGCGCGGTTCGGGCGCCATGCCATGCCGGGACGGTCCTGATTTCACGGTGAAATCCATAGCCGCGGCCCGGCTTTCCCGGATCGGCCTGTTCGCGACATACCCGAGGTCGGCAGCATGTCACTCCCTCTTCGGCGCCGCCGCCGATCCGGCCAGCAAACCGCCGTCGATATTGAGTTCGGCGCCGCTCATGTAGGCCGCCTCGTCCGAGGCCAGCATGACGGCGAGGGCGGCGACCTCGTCTGGATCACCGAACCGGCGCAGCGGGGTGTCCGCGACAAAGGCCGCCATGCGCGCTTCGCGGTCCGGGCCGGTGCCCAGCATCGGCTCCCACATGGGCGTCAGGACGGCGGCGGGGTGGATCGAGTTGCAGCGGATGTTGAGGCCCTGTTCGGCGCAATAGAGCGCGACCGACTTCGTGTGGTTCCGCACGGCGGCCTTGGACGAAGCATAGGCCGCCGCGGCCGGTATGCCCACAAGGCCCGAGCGGGACGAGATGTTGATGATCGATCCCGCGCCGCGGGGCCGCATCGCGCGGATCCCGTAGCGGCATTCCAGGAAGGTCCCGTCGAGATTGACCGCATGGACCGCGCGCCAGTCCTCCAGGCTGGCGGTCTCGGGGTCGTGGGGGCGCGAATTCGCTTCGAAGCCGGTGACGCCGGCGTTGTTCACCAGCACGTCGCATTCCGGCCAGGCCTCGGCCAGCGCCGCCCAGTCCGGTTCCGAGGCCACGTCGAGGCGCATCGCCTCTCCGCCGATCTCGCGGGCGATATCGGCGGCGCCGCCTTTGTCCTTGTCGGTCACGAGGACGGTTGCGCCCTCGCGGGCGAAGGCCCGCGCGATGGCGGCACCGATGCCGCGCGCGGCACCGGTGACGATACAGATCTTGGTATTCAGCCGAGGCATGGGGTTCCTATCGGTTCACGTCGTCTTCGTCCCAAGAACACAATCCGCGAATGGGGGCCGGACCCGTTCGACCAGGAGTGGGGATACTCAGTCGGACAGGCACAGCTTGTTGCCGTCGAGGTCTCTCACGTAGGCCGAGAATTTCGGTCCGCGCTGACCGGGGGCACCTTCGCAGGTGCCACCAAGCTCCAGCGCCAGACGGTGCATCCTTTCGACATCGTCTCTGCCAACGCAAAAGCCCACCATCGTGCCGTTCCCGTTGGTCGCCGGCTTTTCGTCGAAGGGTATCGCAACCGCGAAGGCAAAATTCTCTCCAAGCCAATAGGTCATGCGGTCCGAGGGCGACATGCTCTGTAGACCCGCGCCTTCGAAAAATGCGTCGTAAAAGGCGCGGGATGCACGCATGTCGTTCGTTCCGACGACGAAGTAGTTCATATTCATGATAATATCTCCGATAGAATTGGCGGTTCCGGGGCCGGCCTTCGTGCGAGCCTATCACACCACGACGACATTGCCGGGTTTGTAGGCGGTCTCGACATGGGCGTGCACCCGATCAGGTCGGCGAGCGGATAAATCCGGTCCCTGATCCACGCGGCGGCTCCGGTCGGTCGCCGCGCGCCTTTCAGGGATGGACCTTCATTATCTCCTGACTTCGGCGCGCGCCACCCCGAGTTTTCGCCCGGATCGCGCGCGGGAACGCTCAGGTGGCAGCGCAATGAACCAAACACCGACAGGTGATCCGCTCCCCGCTCATGCCGGGGGTGGGGCGAGCCCGGCGCAGGCGGCCTCGTCACCGCCACAGCAATCCTCGAGCAAGAAGCGCACCAGCCCGTTCACCGTTTGGAGCCGGGGCGCATACAGCACCTCGCGGTGCTGCCGCTCGGCCTGAACCAAGCCGGCCCGTTTCAAGGTCGCGAGATGACCGGACAAGGTCGACGGCTTCAGGTCGAGGAGCCGGCCGACCTCCATCGCTGGCGTGCCCGCCGGCCCGCGCTGCACCAGGAGGCGGAAAATCTGCAAGCGTGTGTCGTGGGCAAGGGCGCCAAATGCGTCGATGGCATAGCTTTGGTCCATATTTCGTGATTACGCGAAATGAGGAGTGTTGACAAGGCGCGAGTCTTCGGCCTACCCAAGCGTCACTTCGCGAATACGCGAAATGACGAATTTATGACGCAGCACTGTTTCGGAGACCCTTCATGTCAGATACCTCAGCCCCGCCGACGATGGGCCGCTTCGAACGCCTGTTGAGCCTCTGGGTCGCGCTTGCCATGGTGGTCGGCATCGCCATCGGCAGCCTGGTGCCGGGTGCTGTCGATGCCATCGCCGCCGCCGAAGTCGCCTCGATCAACCTCGTGGTCGCGGTGCTGATCTGGGCGATGGTCTACCCGATGATGGTCGGCGTCGATTTCGGCGCCGTCGCCGGCGTCGCACGGCAGCCCAAGGGCCTGCTGGTCACGCTCGTTGTGAACTGGCTGATCAAGCCCTTCACCATGGCGTTGCTCGCGGTGCTGTTCTTCGAGCACATCTTCGCGCCGTGGATCGCGCCCGAGGACGCCGCGCAGTATATCGCGGGGCTGATCCTGCTCGGCGCGGCGCCCTGTACGGCGATGGTCTTCGTCTGGAGCCAGCTCACGCGGGGCGACGCCACCTATACGCTGGTGCAGGTCTCGGTCAACGACCTCATCATGGTGGTGGCCTTCGCGCCGATCGTGGCGTTGCTGCTCGGGGTGACCGAGATCGCCGTGCCATGGGAGACGCTGGTCCTGGCCACCGTGCTCTACGTCGTCCTGCCATTGCTTGCGGGGCTGCTCACCCGCCGCGCACTGGGGACGGAGGCGGCCGTCTCCGCCTTCACCGCCCGCATCAAGCCGGTCTCGATGATCGGTCTCGTCGCAACGGTGGCAATCCTTTTCGGCCTCCAGGGCGAGACGATCCTCTCGCGACCTGGAATTATCGCCCTGATCGCCGTGCCGATCCTGATCCAGAGCTACGGCATCTTCGCGCTCGCCTACGGTGCGGCCTGGCTTCTCAGGGTGCCCCATCGCATCGCCGCGCCCTGCGCGATGATCGGCACCTCGAACTTCTTCGAACTTGCGGTGGCCGTCGCCATCAGCCTGTTCGGACTGAACTCCGGCGCTGCGCTCGCCACGGTGGTGGGGGTGCTGGTCGAAGTGCCGGTCATGCTGTCCCTGGTCGCCTTCGCCAACCGGACCCGGGCGCGCTTTCCCGGCGCCGAGCACGGAGCCTGAGCGATGATCGTCATCCATCACAATCCTGACTGCGGAACCTCGCGCAACGTGCTGGCCTTCCTGCGGGCAAGCGGGGTCGAACCGGTGGTCATCGAGTATCTGAAGGAAGGCTGGACCCGGCCGCAGCTCCTGGCACTCTTCGCAGCCGCAGGCCTCACCCCGCGCGCAGCTCTGCGAGAGACGAAATCCCCGGCCCGAGAGCTCGGTCTTCTGGAAGAGGACGTTTCCGAGGACGCGCTCATCGACGCGATGCTCGCCCATCCCGTTCTTGTGAACCGCCCGATTGTCTGCACGGCAAAGGGCACCCGCCTCTGCCGTCCATCAGAGGCCGTGTTCGACCTGCTCGGTCAGCTGCCGCCCGGGCCGCTGTTCAAGGAGGACGGACAGATGGTGATTGATGAAAACGGAGCCCGCCCATGACCAGCCCCGCGCAACTCTCGGAAGACGCTTTTGCGCCGATCGATCCCGAGGCGCTGTTTCCTGCCGACATAAGCACCCACGCGCCGCGCATCTTGATCCTTTACGGTTCACTGCGCGCCCGCAGCTTCTCGCGGTTCGCCGCTGAAGAGGCCGGGCGTATCCTGACCCGCTTCGGGGCCGAGGTGGTGATCTTCGACCCTCACGGTCTGCCCGCTCCCGATGCCGAACCGGAAGATCATCCCAAGGTCGCCGAGTTGCGCGATCTGGTGAACTGGTGCGAGGGCATGGTTTGGTCATCTCCGGAACGTCATGGCGCCATGACCGGGCTCATGAAAAGTCAGATCGACTGGATTCCGCTGTCGCTGGGGGGCGTTCGGCCGACGCAGGGCAAGACGCTGGCGGTGATGCAGGTCTGTGGTGGTTCGCAATCATTCAACACGGTCAATCAACTGCGGATCCTCGGCCGCTGGATGCGGCTTCTGACGATCTCCAACCAATCCTCCGTCGCCAAGGCCTGGGACGAGTTCGACGAGGACGGGCGGATGAAACCCTCTCCCTATTACAACCGCATCGTCGATGTGATGGAGGAACTTGTGAAGTTCACTCTGCTGACACGTGACATCAAGGATGCTCTCGTCGACCGCTATTCCGAGCGGGTCGAAAGCCACAAGGCGCTGTCGAAGCGGGTGAATCAGGCAAAGGCGGTCTGAGCGACCATGCTGGCGGCCTTCTGTGTCGGCAAACAGTCTGCCGGCGGGGGGCGCGACTCGAGCAGGCGCGTCGCATAGGGCACGAGAGGCGCTTTATTCCGTGGTCGCGGCATTGGCGCTGTGTTGCCACTGGTGTTTTCCGCGATCCGAACGGGGCGCGCGCCGGGGTCATCGCTTCTTGTGCGTCCCGTCCGACAAGAGCAGCTCGCTCATCGGCACGTCCCAGGGCATCGGGTAGATGGAGGGCAGATGGCAGCCGGAGAACCCGACACCGATGACGCGCGGACGCGGCGCGAGCTGTGCCAGCGTGCGGTCATAGTATCCGCCGCCATTGCCGAGGCGGTAGAGCTCATCGTCGACGCCGACGAGCGGCGCGATGACAAGGTCGGGCGCATGCCTTTCCCCGTCGGCCGGCACCAGGATGTTCCAGAAGCCGCGGGTCATGCGACATCCCGGCCTCCAGGTATGAAACTCGAGCGGTTCGTTTTCCTCGACGACGACCGGCAGCAGAACCCGGGCGCCGGCCGCATCCGCGCGCTCCATCCAGGGACGCAGGTCCGGCTCGCCCCGGATCGGCCAATAGGCGGCAACGTTCATGCCTGCCTCGAGGGTGACGATCCGGTCAAGTCCTTCGATCAGTGCCGCCGTCGCCCTGTCGCGCTCCTCGGATGAGAGGGCGCGCGCCGCGACGAGCCGCGCCCGCTCGGCACGCCTGAACCGCGACACATCCCGCGCCGTCTCCGCATCGACCGGTTGCCCGTCGACAAGAAGGTGAGCGAAGCAGGGGGCGCTGCTTCCGCCGGTTTCGCCCTCGTCCTCCGTCATGCGGATACTCGCCCGGCTTGGCGCGGCGGGAACAGGGTATCGTAACCCCAGGTGAAGACGAAGGCGTAGACCATGTAGAAGGCGGCGAACGAGACCTCCATCAACAGCGCAGCAACCAGAGAGACATCGAGCCACCACGCGAAGAGCGGCAGGAGCAGCATCAGGAGCGTGGCCTCGAAAAGCATCGCATGGACGACGCGCAGCGGCAGCGTCTTGCGCACATCCCCTCGTAGCCGATGAAGCGCGTGATCGAACCCGAGGTTGAAGAGGTAGTTCCAGGCCGTCGCAGCCGTGGCGCCCAGCACGACCAGCACGCCCATGTCGCCCATCGGGTGGTCAAAGGCCCAGGCGAAGAGCGGCGTGACGATCAGGATGCCGATGAGCTCGAAGCTGATGGCCTGGCGAATACGGTCTGCGGTGCTGCGCATGGGTTGGCTCCGATTGTAGCTCGGGCCGTCCCGCGAGCTGACCGTCTGGCCGGGCGAGGTCGTCCTCGCTTGCCCTGATGATGTGTTCCGGATGCCGGTTTTTCAAGCGGCTCCTACGCCGCAGGACGCTTCGTCGCCCCATGAAGGGGGAGCCGCATGATGTCGGAGCGGGTTCATGCTCGGCGCGGCGAAGTCCCGGGCAGAGCCCAGACCGACCGAAGCGTCGGCGTTTTAGGTCGCAAGCGCGGCACAGCGTTGCTCGTCGAGGACGGCCCTAAGCCGACGCCTTTTCCAGTCGCAGCGAATGGCAGATCTGCCGACGTGATCGATGTTTGAGCTAGCCTACTGATGGATCGGGCGTTATGTCGCCCAACCACCATTTACGCGTCAGACCTCTACGACCACCTTGCCGCTTGCTTGACCGCTTTGCAGCCTGGCATAAGCGTCGCCGATCTGTGTCAGCGCGAAGTCGGGCGCGTCCAGCAGCGGCTTCACGACGCCGTCGTCCACCAGCTTGGCGAGGTCCGCGAGGATCTGCCCGTGCACCACGCGCCGGACGACGTGCAGCATTGGCAGCAGCATGAAGACAATGTGCAGCGACAGGCCCTTGAAGTGGGCGGGGGCGAGGTCGATCTCCGACAGCGCGACCGTCGTGACCACATGTGCGTTCAGCGCCGCGGCTGCGAAGGAGTTGGTCAGGTTCGCCCCGCCGACCGTGTCGAAAACCGCATCGAAGCCCGCGCTGTCGGTGTGGCTTTGCACGTAGGCCTTGATCTCCTCGGACCTGAAGTCGATGGGCGGGGCGCCGTAGCCCCCGATCCTCGCTGATCGAGGTGGAGACCTACCGGCTCGCCGGTCACTTCATGGGCGACGCGGAGGGTTACCGCCCCGAGGGCGAGAAGGACGGGCTATTCGAGAAGGACCCGATCCCCGCCATGCGCGCCCGCCTGTTGAAGGACGGAGCCGCGAGCGAGGAGGAGCTCGCCGCCATCGAGGCCGAGGCAGAGGCCCGCGTCGAGAAAGCGATCAAGTTTGCCCGCGACAGCGCGGACCCGGCCCCGGAAGACGCGCTGACCGCCGTTTTCGCAGCCTGAAGGGAGGAGATAAGATGACCAAATCCAACGAGAGAAAACTGACCATCGCCCGCGCCATGGCCGAGGCCACCGCGCAGGAAATGCGGCAAGATCCCAGCGTCTTCGTCATGAGCAGGACATCGCCGCCCTGGCGGGGTCTATGGCAACACCCGCGGGCTGCTGAACGAATTCGGCCCCGAGCGCATTCGCGACACGCCGATCTTTGAGACTGCCTTCATCGGCGCCGCTAAGGGCGGAATGCGCCCCGTGGTGGCGCTGATGTTCGTCGACTTTTTCGGCGTCTGTTTCGACGCGATCTACAACCTGATGGCCAAGAACATCTATTTTTCCGCGATGATACACTGACCCTGCCGCGATCTCCGACTCCTATCTTGCCGTCCCGGCCGCCGTGTCGGTCAGTGCGCGGATCGCGGCCATCACCTCGGCCACGTGGTCAGGGTCGCTTGTCGCCCCGTTGGGCGGGGCAAAGCGGCCGCTGTCGTTGTCGAAGTAGCGGCCCGAGGCCCCCGCGAACTCCTCCGACAGGGCCGCGCGGGTCAGGATATCGGCACCGATGGACAGATCGTTGCCCGCGACGCCAAAACCCTCCTTGACCATCTTCGAAGCCAGCAGCGAGCCCGGGTTCACGGCGACGAAGACCGGTCCCTCGGGGTGCGCCCGCGCCAGTTCCTGCGTCCAGATCGTGATGGCGAGCTTGCTTTGCGCATAGGCGTCCATGTCACCGAGGCTTCGCTCGCCCCGTAGCGCGGCCAAGTCCACTGGGGCCTGCGCCGCGGAGGAGAGGTTCACCACCCGGCCGTCCTTCGCCAGGATCGGCAGCAGCTCCTGCGTCAGCACATAAGGCGCCAGCGTGTTGACGACGAAGCGCAGGTCCAGCCCGGCCTCCGTCCGGGTCTGAGGCGCCTTCAGCACGCCCGCGTTGTTGATCATCACGTCCAGCCGGTCATGCCGCGCGCGAACCTCCTCCGCAAAGGAGGCCGCCGCGGAAAGGTCCGACAGATCGGCGCGGTAGGTCTCCGGATTGCCGCCGACCTCCGCCGCAGCGGCTTCCAGCTTGTCGGCGCTCCGGCCATGCAGCAGCACCTGGTGCCCCTCAGCTGCGAGCGTCTTGGCCGTCAAGAGGCCGATGCCGTCCGTGGCGCCGGTGATCAGGATCGTCTTGGGCATGTCGTCTCCTTACGGGTGGAAGCGCGGCAGGATCTCATCCGCCAGCCGCTTCATGGTGTCTTCGATATCCGCCCCGTTGAACCGCAGGTTCAGGGCGACGTGGTTGATGCCGAGGGCGCGGATCTCCTCGAGGTAGCGGTGCAGGTGGTCGGTGCCAGAGCGGAAGCCGAGGTGGATCGGGGTGGGCGCCGCATCCTTCTGCGCGACGAGGTCGACGTAGAGCGATTGCATCACCGGCTTGTCCGGCAGCCCCGCCTCGGCGATCCGCGCGCGATAGGCGCCCACGACCCGGCGCTGCGCGGCGGCATCGCGCGGGTAGGTCATCCATCCGTCGCCGTTGCTCGCCACCCAGTCGGGCGCCTGCTGGCTGCCGCCGGTGATCAGCAGGGGCAGACGCCCGGCCGCGGGTTTGGGCAGCATGTCGATCCCGCCCGAGAGCGCGCCCTGCGCGGTCTCGGCCCGCGGGTAAGGCTCGGCCATGGTCCTGATGTAATCCACGCTGTCGCGGAACCTTTCGCCGCGATCTTCGAAGCTCATGCCGAGGGCCGGGTATTCGTCCGGCCGGTCGCCCGAGGCCACGCCAAGCAGCAACCGCCCGTCCGAGAGCACATCGGCCGAGGCCGCCGCCTTGGCCACATGCGCCGGGTGGCGCAGGGGCAGGACGATGCTTGCCACCCCCAACGCGATATGCTGCGTCGCGCCGGCCAATGCGCCGAGGTAGACGAAGGGATCGAAGACCTGCCCCGCATCCCCGAAGGACGGCACATTGAACGGAACGTCCCGCAGCCAGAGCGCCGAGAAGCCCAAGGTGTCGGCCAGCCGCGCCCGCTCGATATGGCGGGTCATGTCGGGCACGGGATCGTTGCCATGCGCCTCCAGCGGGGCGACAAGGCCGATGCTGAGCCGCTCTGGCTGGAAGGTCGCGCTATAGGCCCGGTTCAGCGGGGCGAAGCCAGTTTGTTGCACAGCGTCCTTCACAGTTTCTCTCCTCGTCAGGCTTGGCCGGTCGGTCAAAGCTATACCTTGCGATGCTGCAATAAATCCGGGCATATCGGATTTGTTCTTTCGGATTTCGGATATAATCGCCGTGGATACCGACAGCCTGCGCCTCTTCGTCATGGCGGCCGACCGGCTGAATATCTCTGCCGCGGGGCGCGAGCTGGGCCTTGCGCCTGCGGTGGCCAGCGCCCGGCTTGCCAAGCTCGAGCAGGAGCTCGGGGTCGAGCTGCTGCGGCGGACCACGCGCAAGGTCTCGCTCTCGCTCGACGGTGCGGATTTTCTGCCCTACGCCCGCGAGATTCTCGCCCAGGCCGATGCGGGCCGCGCCGCGCTCGGCGGGACAGGGGCCGGCCCCAAGGGCACCCTGCGCTTCGCCGCCCCGAGCAGCTTCGCACAGTTGCACATCATGCCTCTCCTGCCCGAGTTTCATGAGGAATACCCCGACCTCACCCTCGACCTGCGCCTGTCCGACACGCGCTTCGACGCGATCGAGGGTAGTTTCGACCTCGCCCTGCGGAGCGGGCCGTTGACGGACAGCAGCCTGAAGGGCCGTAAGCTTGCCGACGACACCCGCATCCTCTGTGCCGCTCCGGCCTACCTCGACAGGCGCGGCATGCCGCAGACGCCAACAGATCTGTCCGGCCACGACCTCATCGCCTGGGGCAATCTGGAGCCGCGTGAGCTCGTGAACGCGCAGCGCGAGACGGCTCTGCTGGACCCGGCAAGCATGACCTGCCGGACGATCCTCGACGACGGCGACGCGCAGCGCGAGGCGACGCTGGCGGGGGCCGGTCTGTCGATGAACTCGCTCTGGAACGTGGCCGGCGAGATCGCGAGGGGCCGCCTGGTCCGCATCCTGCCGGAGTGGAAGATGAACGACCGATCGGTGCTGTGGCTGATCTATCCCCGCACCAACGTGCTGACCCCGAAGACCCGCGTATTTATGGACTTTCTGATCGGGAACCTGGGCAATCGTTCGGAATGGAGCGAATGAAGTAGCCGGGGCATCACCCCTCCCGAAGTTCCTCACGCGCCTTGCTTTTTAGCCACTCCATCACCCGAATTGCAGCCTCGGATGCGCCCTGACGGGGCAGGAGGGCATGGAAGTCCTGACCGCCCTCCAGTGCGGCTTGGACGGCACGCACCAGACGACCCGCATCAAGGTCACGCTGCACGAGGAAGCGGCTGGCCAGGGCAACACCCTGACCGGCCAAGGCTGCGTCAAGGCTCAGAGTCGTTTGGCTGAATTGCAGCCCGCGTGGCAGCGTCGGGACGGTTCCGAATGCCATACCAAGGAACTGCGGCCAAAGATCATGCGCATCGTGCAGCAGGGTCAGCCGGGACAGCGCGGCCGCGTCGACGGGGCCTTCCGGTGCCACCAAATGTGGCGAGCACACTGCGATGATCTCTTGCGGGAACAGCAGCTCGGCACGCAGGCTTGCCCCGAACGGCGGGCGTCCCTGCCGCACCGCGATGTCGATGCCGTCGGCATGGAAGCTCATGACCCGCTCGGTCGCGGTGATCCGGAGGTCGATCCCCGGATGGGCCTCGGTGAATTCCGCGAGCCTCGGGATAAGCCATTTCGAGGCAAAGGTCGGGGTCACGCTGATCGTCACGCGCGAGGGCGTGTCCAGGAGTGCGCCGGTCGCGTCCATGAGCTGAGAGAAGGCCCGGGAGACCGCGGCATGGTAGCTCCGCCCTTCCTCTGTGAAACTGAGCCCCCGCGGCTCGCGCAGGAACAGGCGCAGGCCGAGATGGTCCTCAAGCCCACGCACCTGCTGCGCCACGGCGCCCTGCGTCACGCCCAGTTCCTCCGCCGCTGCGCGGAAGGACAGATGCCTGCCGGCTGCCGAGAAGGCGCGCAGGCCGTTCAGGGACGGCAGATTGGCTTCGCTCGTCACGATAGTTCTCCTACACCCACGCGACAGCTGCGCTTGGCTGGTCGCATGCGTCTCTCCTCCGTATTTGAACACGCATAGGCGAAACAGGCGCCACGGGAAAGACGCGGAGAAGATAGACATGGCAATAGAAAAAGTAGCTTTGATCACGGCGGGCGGCAGCGGCATGGGCGCCGGAGCGGCGCGGCGGCTGGCAGCCGATGGCTTCAAGGTCGGGGTGCTGTCCTCCTCGGGCAAGGGCGAGGCCTTGGGGCAGGAGCTCGGCGGCTTCGGCGTCACCGGCTCCAACCGATCGGTCGAGGATCTGACGCGACTGGTTGACGGTGCTATGGATCGCTGGGGGCGGATCGACGTGCTGGTGAACTCGGCGGGGCACGGGCCCAAGGGCGACATCCTCGAGATCACGGACGAAGACTGGCACGCGGGGCTCGACGTCTACCTGATGAACGTGATCCGCCCCACAAGGCTGGTCACGCCGATCATGGAGGCGCAGGGTGGCGGAGCGATCATCAACATCTCGACCTTCGCCGCCTTCGAGCCCGATCCGCTGTTCCCGACGTCAGGCATCTTCCGGGCCGGACTCGCCGGTTTCGCCAAGCTTTACGCCGATAAATACGCGGCACAGAACATCCGCATGAACAACGTGCTGCCCGGCTTCATCGACAGCCTGCCCGAGACCGAAGACCGGCGCGCGCGCATTCCTCTGGGCCGTTACGGGCGCGAGGACGAGGTCTCGTCGCTGATCGGCTGGCTCGCCTCCGAAGATGGCGGCTATGTCACCGGGCAGAACTGGCGGATCGACGGGGGGCTGACGCGTGGCGTTTGAAGCGGTCAACCTGCCGGGCCGTGTCCGCGCAGCCTTCGTCGTGAAATGGGCGGCCTCTGTCATCCAGATCCTTGGCTATGCCGGCACTGCCTTCGGCTGGACGCCGTGGAATCTCTACCTCTTCGTCGTCGGGGTTCTCGGCTGGCTGGTCGTCGGGCTGCTCTGGAACGACCGGGCGATCATGCTGATCCACCTTGTGGCCCTTGGCGCGATGCTGGCGGGGATGGCGCGCGCGTGAATGGGGGGGCCGTCACGCGGCGCCATTCATCCGCAGACCGTGCCCCAGCCGCTTCGCGCTGGTCACGGCGGCGTCGCGATGCAGCGACCAGGTCTGCGTGAGACCCTCCAGTATCACCAGAAGTTCGATTTCGCGGCCGTCCAGTCCGGTGGCGGCCGCCGCGCGGCGTGCCACCTCGGCCTTGTGCCGCGTCAGCAGTTCGCGCAACCCTTCGCTGCCGGGCTCTGCCGCCACGGCGCCGTGGAACAGACATCCATGCGCAGCCTCAGCGGCCATCCAATCCCCAACCCGCTCAAACAGCGCGTCGAGCACCGCCTGCTGTGTCTCGGGCAGGTCCTCGAACAGGTGCGCAAGGTAGCGCCCATGGCGATGCTCCAGCGCCGCCACCACCATGTCGGCGCGTGATGGCGTATATTTGTAAAGCGTGCGCAGGCTGACACCCGCCGCATCGCGCAGATCCTCGACGCTGGGTTCTGCAAAGCCACGGGCGGCGAAGGCCCGCTCCAGCCCGGCGGCGATCTTGGTCTTAGTGTCGGTCATGCTTGACGATGTAGAGTGATCCCTCTACCTACGCAAGTAGAGCAATCACTCTACACCTTGGAGCGACATGATGACCCTTCCCGATACGATGAAGGCGATGGTTCTGACAGGCCATGGCGGTCTCGACAAACTGGAGTGGCGGGAGGACGTTCCCGTGACGCGCCCCGCAGCGGGCGAGGTGCTGATCCGGGTCGGTGCCTCGGCGGTGAACAACACTGACGTGAACACCCGCACCGGCTGGTATTCGAAAGCGGTGCGCGGCGATACGAACGCCGCCGCGACCACCGGCTATGACGGTGCCTCGGATGCCGACGGCGGATGGTCCGGCGCGCTGAACTTTCCGCGCATTCAGGGCGCCGATTGCTGCGGCAGGATCGTTGCGGTCGGCGACGGGGTGGAAACCGCACGCGTCGGCGAACGGGTGCTGGTGCGCCCAATGTATAGCCCCAAAGACGAGGACGCGGATGCACTCGTTACGTTCGGCTCCGAGCGCGACGGCGGCTTCGCGGAGTTCGCCACTGTCGAAAGCAGAAACGCGCTGCGGATCGAAAGCTCGCTCGCGGACGTCGAACTCGCTTCCTTCCCCTGCGCATTCTCGACCGCCGAGGGGATGATCCAGCGCGCGGGATTGGGCGCCGAGCGGGTGCTGATCACCGGCGCCTCGGGCGGTGTCGGCTCGGCGGCGGTGCAGCTTGCCAAACGGCGCGGCGCGCATGTCACGGCGGTGACCAGCCCGGCGAAGGCAGCCGACCTCAGCGCGCTCGGTGCAGACGCCATTCTCGGACGCGAGGAGGCCCTGCCGGAGGACGCCTTCGACGTCGTCCTCGACCTCGTCGGCGGGCCGCGCTGGCCCGCGTTGCTTGAGGCGCTGGCGGTGCGTGGCCGCTACGTGACCTCGGGCGCCATCGCCGGGCCGATCGTCGAGCTGGACCTGCGCACGCTCTATCTGAAAGACCTGACGCTGATCGGCAGTACACGGCAGGATCCGGAGGTCTTCACCGATCTGATCGGCTATATCGAACGCGGCGGAATCCGACCGGTCCTCGCGGAGACCTTCCGGCTGCGCGATCTGCACAAGGCGCAGGAGGCGTTTCTCGAAAAGTCCCACATGGGCAAGATCGGGATCGAGATCGCAGGCTGACGCCGCACGCAGTGACCTATCCAAGGCGGAGTGATGTCAGCCCATGACGTCGCTCTGCTTCACCGCAATGATTCCGTGCCCCCTCAGTCTTTCTTGCCGTAGTGTGCGAGGAACATGTCCACGCAGTCGGCGATGACGGCATCCGGGTCGACCTCGGCCTTCGCCCCCATCAGGAACTGCGGCCAAACCAGGAAATGCTTCACCATCGACAGGAGCTGCCCGGCGGCAAAACCCGGCTCAGCCTGTCGCAGCGCGCCGGCCTGCATGGCTTCGCCGATCAGCGCCTGGATCGGGCCGTCCTGCATCGCCGCCTTCGCAAAGAAGGCCTGCGCGAGATCCTGATCGCGCAATAGCTCTGACATCACCAGCCGGTTCAGGCCCATGTATTCTTCGCCGGTCAGATGGCCGACGTAGTCCCGCACTGCCCCGTTCAGTTGCTCGCGCAGCGGCACGTTCGGGTCATAGCGCAGCTTGGGCGTCGCCGCGATCTGCTCCAGCAATATGTCGGTGATGGCCTGAAAGAGAACTGCCTTGCTTTCAAAATGCTTGTAGAGGGTGCGCTTCGACACCTCCGCCAGCTCGGCGATGCGATTTACCCGCGCCGCCGGAAAACCCTGCTCCTGAAACTCCAGGATCGCCGCATTCAGAATATCTTTTCGTTTCTTTTCAGTCAGTTTCATCGAATATGCCTTCTGCGTTTTCAGAAATGTAAACATGGCGGTTTACACCCCGCTGGCTCGCCCCTATGTAAACACGACGGTTTACACACACAAGCGCCGACGGCGCCCCGATCACTGGAGAACACCATGACTGACCTCACTTTCGGGCCGAAGGGCTGGACGCCTGAACGTCTCGGCGACCTCACCGGCAAAACCTTCGTCATCACCGGCGCCAACGCCGGCGCGGGCTTCCAGGCCGCGCGCATCCTCTTGAGCAAGGGCGCGGAGGTGGTGATGCTGAACCGCAGCGCCGAGAAATCCGCTGCCGCCGTTAAGGAGCTGAAACAGGAGTTCGGCACCGCCGCGCCTGTGCGCTTCGTCCGCATGGACCTCGCCGAGCAGGCTTCTGTCCGCGTTGCCGCCGAGGAGGTGCTGAAGACCACCCCGCGCATCGACGCGCTGATCTGCAACGCTGCCATCGCCCAGGTGCCGACCCGCAAGCTGACCCCCGACGGCTTCGAGAGCCAACTCGGCACCAACCATTACGGCCACTTCACCCTGTGCGGGATGCTGTTCGACCGGATCGAGCAGTCGCAGGGGCGGATCGTCGTCGTCGCCAGCCTCGGCTACAACATGGGGCTGAAGACCATCCGCTTCGACCACATGAACTGGGACACGGGCTATGGCGCGAACACCGCCTACAGCCAGAGCAAGCTGGCGCAGATGATGTTCGCCTACGAGCTTCAGGACAGGCTGGCCGCGGCCGGGCGGACGGGGGTGAAGGTTTACGTCTGCCACCCCGGCTCGTCCGCGACCTCGTTGATTACGACCAGTGGCAGCCGGACAATGCGCCTTATCTGGTGGCTGATGACCAAGACGCCGATGGTCCAGACCGCCGAACAGGGGGCCTACCCGGAGGTCATGTGCGCGACAGAAGAGGCGCTGACGGAGCAGCGCGCCCTCTACGGACCGACGGGCCGCATGGAAGCCGTCGGCCCGGTCGGACGCGGCACGCTGAACGCCCACGCTTACGACAAGCCGGTCATGGTCAGGTTGTGGGAGCGATCCGAGAAGGACACCGGGTTCAGCTGGGGCCTTTGAGCGCCTCGTGGTCCTGCCGATGCAAAGGCCGGGCTCAGGTTCGTCGGCCCCTCGAGCCGCCCGTCCGATCGCGGACACTGCAACTCATGAGGGCTACAAACTGGACATCTTGAAAACAGCGCTGACTGGACGAGAGCCGAAATGCTCTCCTCCGCTTTCTTCATCTTTTTTGGCCTGTCCTTTCTCCTGGTGAGCCTGGGGTTCTGGCAACTGGGTAGGACCGACGGTTTCGTCGCAGACGAGATCACGCGCTGAAGGGGGTTGAACGAATACCGGATCGCGGTGTTCAAGGTTATTCCGCTGATCATCGTCGCCTGCGCTGAGAGTCTCCTGTTCGGGGAGCGCTATCCGGGCAAGATCATGCCGCAGCGCCTCTGTCAGAAGCGCCGCGATCTCTTCGGCGGGCATGGCGCGTAGGATGGAGTCGGTCATAATTCTTGTCTCTTCGCGTTCCACGATTGCGAGGAGATGAGCCGTCCGGCTCATCGCCTCGGCCAGAAGAGAGGTTCGCAGCGAGAGACACAGAAATTTGCGCCGGCACCTTTCCGCGATGACGTTGGATAAGCGTTTCCGGAAATAGTAGATGCGGTCCCGGCGCTGGAGGTAGGGGCCGGCCGGCCGGCGCCGGTGACCTGATCGAGTGAAGGCAGGTTCGTGTGCGGCAGTCTGCGTCACACTCCCGGCGGGGTGTGACACAGGATTTCCGGGCCGGTCCTGCCGACCCGATATTCTTGGGCTTTTTCGTCTGTACGGGAAAACATGGCTGGGGTGGTAGGATTCGAACCTACGGTACACGGTACCAAAAACCGCTGCCTTACCACTTGGCTACACCCCAGCAGTGACGCGCTGATTACTCTGGTCGTCTGGCGGGTTCAAGCCCTTTCCGCCGAAAATTGCCCCGTCCGATGCCATCGGTCGCGGTGCCGGCAGGCCGCATCGGTTCATTCCGTCGGGGCGTCCCGTGACAGCAGATCCTTGCCGCGTTTTTCCCGACGTTCCTCCTCCACGATGGCCTCGAGCGCGTGTTCGGCGTGGGCCTGCACGTCCATGGCGTCCTCGGGCTGGGCGGGGGGCGGCGTCGATCCGGCGGAGGGGGGCGCGGGAAGCTGCCCCAGGCCCTCGCCGCCCGCGCCGATCAGGCGGTAGGTCGGCTCGGGCATGTCGATGCCGGCCTCGGCCAGCGCGGCGAGGCTGAGGCGGATGGCTTCGCCGCGGGCGGCCAGAAGCGAGGTGTCTCGCTGGTCGATCCAGCCCGCGAGGCGCAGGGTCACCGTGCTGTCGCCGATCGCCTCGATCCAGGCGTCGGGCGCCGGCGCCGTGAGGGTGAAGGGCAGGGCGGCCAGTGTGTCCTTTGCCGTCTGCGTCGCCCGCGCCATGTCCGATCCCGGGTTGATGCCGATGTCGAAGAAAAAGCGGCGCTCGGCATTCATGGTGAAGTTGACGATTCTGCTCTTGAAGACGGTGGCATTGGGGATGCGGATGTGATTGCCGTCCCAGCTCAGCAGGATGGTCGCGCGCGAGGTGAGGCGGACGACCTTGCCTTCGTCGCCGTTGATCTCGACCGCGTCGTTGGGCCGGAAGGGCTGGCGGATCGAGAGCATGATCGAGGCGATGAAGTTCTCGACCGTGTCGCGCACGGCAAAGCCGATGGCGAGACCGATGATCCCCGCCGCCCCGAGTATGGTCGAGAGCAGGGCGGTCGCGCCGAGGATGTCGAGCCCCACGACCACGCCGGCGATGGCGAAGGCCAGGCGGATGACCTGGCGATAGATGTCGGCGATGAAGGCGTTCGGGGCAAAACGGTCCCACGGCTGACGCATCCGCGCGATCAGGATGCCGAGGAAGACCACGACGAGAAAGGCGGTGAAGGCGATGGCCAGCAGGGGCAGCCAGGCCATCAGGTCCGCCATCCGCCGTTCGAACCGGTCGAACGCGGGGTTCAGGCGGCGACTCACGTCGGTGGTCTCGGTCACCTGGTTGCGGATGGCGACCACCCCCTCGATGCGTCCCGCCAGGTCGTTGAGGTTCCCGGCCGCGGCGGCGTCGAGGGTCGTGCCCCGCAGGGTCACGATCCCCGAGGAAACGGTGACGGTGACGTCCTCGTAGCCATCGAGGACAGCGAGGATGTCGCGGATACGGGTCGCGATCGCCGCGTCCTGCTGCGCGCTGTCCGAGACCGAGATGGTCCCGGTCGGCTGGTCGTTGTCCTGGGCCGGGGCGACCGGGGTGGTCAGCATCAGCGTCAGGAGGGCGAAGGACAGGATGCGGATCATGAGAGGCCGGGACAGGAATGGGAACGGGGCAACTCTACCCGTCGGGGCCGGGGGATCAATTGCGCAGTTCGGCGGCCTCGACGCCCCAGAGCGCCGATTTCGGGGCCCAGCCCTTGTAGCCGGCCACCGAGAGGCGGCACCAGTCCGGCGTGCACTGGTCGAGGCGGGCGACCACGCCCAGTTCTAGCTGGGCGGCGACGGGGCTCTTGCGGTTCGGGCGGAGGTGAATGTCCAGCATGTCCTTCTGGATCAGCACGGTGCGGACCCCGGACAGGAGTGAGTGGTGAATCCAGCCGCCGGCGCCCTCCTGATCGACGACGCGGCGCCAGTGGCCATGCTCGGCCGTGATCTGCAGCGGCATGTTGCGGCGCATGAAGACCCAGTCGATCCGGTGCGTGACGCTGGGGCCGCGCCGGACGTTGCCCTTGGATGCCTTCATCGAGACGTAGCGCGGCAGCGGAAGGTGGGTGACCGGGCCGGTCTCCTGCGTGGGGGGCGTGTCGCCGGTGCCCGCGAAGACGGGTGTCGCCGCGACGATCAAGGCCACTGCGACGGCGCGAAACCACTTCTGTCTCATGGTGATACCCAAATCTGCCCGCGATCCGCTGGCGGTTCTTGTGCCGCCGCTTGCTTTGGGTCACTTTGCCCCTAACTCGCAGCCTTTGGAAGCCAGGGGAGGGCCTTCATGCCAACTCAACGTCTGAGTGTTGTCGTAACGCGACGCTTGCCCGAACGGGTCGAGGCGCGGATGACAGAGCTGTTCGACGTGACGCTTGGCCCGCGGGACCGCCCGATGGATCGCAGCGAACTGGCCGAGGCGATGCAGACGGCCGATGTGCTGGTGCCCAACCTGCGCGACCGCATCGATCGCGCGCTGATCGCCCAGGCCGGGACCAGGCTGCGGCTGATCGCCAACTACGGCGCCGGGGTCGATCATATCGACGTGGCGACCTGCCGCGAACGCGGGATCCTCGTCTCCAATACGCCCGACGTGGTGACGGACGACACGGCCGACATGACCATGGCGCTGATCCTTGCCGTGACCCGCCGCATTCCCGAGGGGCTCGCCATGATGCAGGCGGACGACTGGGAGGGCTGGAGCCCCGGGGCGCTGCTGGGCGGCCGCATCGCCGGGCGGCGGCTCGGCATTCTCGGGATGGGGCGGATCGGGCAGGCGGTGGCGCGCAGGGCCAATGCCTTCGGCATGCAGGTGCATTATCACAACCGCCGCCGCCTGCGGGAAGAGACCGAGGCAGGGCTGGGCGCGACCTACTGGGAAAGCCTCGACCAGATGGTGGCGCGGGTCGACGTCCTGTCGGTCAACTGTCCGCACACGCCCTCGACCTTCCACCTGCTGAACGCGCGGCGGCTGAAGCTGATGAAGCCCGGGGCGGTGATCGTGAACACCTCGCGCGGGGAGGTGATCGACGAACATGCTCTGGCGCGGATGCTCAAGGCCGGCGAGATCGCCGGGGCGGGGCTGGATGTCTTCGACTATACCGATGAGACGAGCGCCGATCTCAGGACCCTCAGGAATGTCGTTCTGCTGCCGCACATGGGATCGGCGACGCGCGAGGGGCGCGCCGAGATGGGCGAGAAAGTCATCATCAACATCAAGACCTTCGCCGATGGCCACCGTCCGCCCGACCAGGTGTTTGCCGGACTGCTCTGATGCAACACGAATTGCCGGCCGGTCTTAACCTTTGATTTCCGTTTTGCTGTGACGCTGTAGGCGGGTCCGATGCTTGCGGCGCGGGCCGCGGAACAATGAGGTCGAAGCGAATGGAGACGGATGACGAGGCCGGTGCCGGGGCCACGCCCGGGCATGTACTCGGCCAGCACCGCTTTCCGAGACGGGGGGCGGATGCGCCGAACCTGACGGTCGAGGATGCGCAGACCGCGGGTGCGTTGGCGGATGGTGGGAAAGCCGATGGACAGGTCGCCTGAGGCCGACGGTTTCCTGCGTGGCATCCGGGCCACGCTGAAGGCGCTGTCCGGTGTCGCCTTCCTGCTCGACGATCGGGGGCGGGTGATTGCGGGCACAGTCGGCTGCGATCCTCTCGGTTCGGGCGCAGGCGGCTTTTCGCGGGATGTCACCGATCTGATCGACGACGTGCTGGGAACCGGCCAGACCCGGGCCCAGAAGCTCGCTCTGCCCGATGGGCGGTCCCTTTGCTTCACATGCAGCCGTGTCGTGGACCCGGCGACCGGGGCCCTCTACGTGCTTGCCCAGGAAAGCCGGCGCCCGTCGGTTCCGGACCGGTTCTTCCCGGCCCAGCCGGATCTGCTGCCGCCGATGGAGGAAATCGAACGCGCGCGCGCCGCGGAACGACGCATGCGCGAGGAGGCCTCGCACTGGCGGCAACTGTCGATGACGGATCGGATGACCGGGTTGCTGAATGCCGAGGGGTTCCGGGAAAGGGGGCGCGCCGTACTGAAGAAAAGCGCCTTCGCCACGTTGGTCTACGCGGATCTGAACGGGTTCAAGTCGATCAACGATACGTTGGGCCACGCGGCGGGGGACGAGTTGCTCCGCGACATCGCGCAAAGTCTCGCGGTGGCAACGCGCCTGACCGACCTGATCGCCCGGATGGGCGGCGATGAATTCGCCATCCTGTTGCCGGATTGCGGCGAAGGGGATCGGCTGCGTGTCGAGGAACGGCTGCGCCGCAGGATGGAGCGCCGGTTTCCCGTCGACGGGGGGCAGGGACGGCCCACCCGGATCCTGGCGGTCGATGCGGCCATCGGCATGGTATCCTGTCCCGAGGACGGGCGCGATCTGGACGAGCTGCTCGCCCTGGCCGACGCCCGCATGTACGACGACAAGGCCGCGCGCCGGGAGGGCCGGCGCTCGGGTTAGGATCAGCGGCTGGCGCCCGGCACCCAGAGGACGTCCGCCGTTCCGTCGGCATTGGCGACGCGGCTGGCGACGAACAGCCAGTCGGAGAGGCGGTTGAGATATTTCACCGCGACCGGATTGCATCCCTCTTCGCTCAGCAGGGCGACGGCCAGCCGTTCCGCCCTCCGGCTCACGGTGCGGGCCAGATGCAGATGCGCAGCGAGGGGAGAGCCACCGGGCAGAACGAAGCTTCTGAGGGGTTCCAGCCCCTTGTTCATCGCGTCTATTTCCGCCTCGAGCCGGTCGACCTGACTGTCGATCATGCGCAGCGGCGCATAGTCCGCCTTGTCGTCCGAGGTCATGTCGGGGCGGCAGAGATCGGCGCCCAGATCGAACAGATCGTTCTGTATCCGGGCCAGCGCCGCGTCCGTCTCGTCGGTGGCATGCAGCCGGGCGAGGCCGAGCGTCGCGTTCGTCTCGTCCACGGTGCCGTAGGCTTCGACGCGTAGCGAAGGTTTCGGAACGCGCGTTCCGTCACCGAGGGCGGTCTCGCCGCCGTCTCCGGTCCGGGTATAGATTTTCGACAGCACGACCATGGTCAACCTCCACTGCGCATCCAGACGAACAGCAGGATCAGGGCGACGGCCACGAACTGGGCGGCGATGCGCAGCTGCATGATCTTGTTCGCTTTCTTCCCGCCCGATCCGACGGCGAACCCGCCGATGCCATAGAGCAGGATCGCCGCCACGGCCAGCACGGCCAGGCACGCGACGATGAAAAGAGGGTCTTCGAGCATCACGTCTCTCCCGGGTTTTCCCTGATGTAGCCGGTTGCAGCCAAAAAGCGAACACGCCAATTCAGCGCAGCTCAGGCCCGCGAGAGGATCCAGTCGAGCGCGCGGTTGGGCAGAAGCCGCCGCGCCATCTCCATCGCCCTGGTCGGGGTCGTGACGCGATAACGGGCGCTCGGTTCGGGCTCCTCGAGGGCCCGGATGAGGGTGCGGGCCACCGCCTCGGGCGGCAGTTCGAACCGGTCGCGGCCGGGGGCGTCGTAGAGCCGGGTCAGGAGCGATCTGCGGTATTGTTCCGCGCGGGCCGAGGCCTCCCAGTCCACGTAGCGTTCGAACAGGGCCGTGCTGTTTTCGCGGATGCGGGTGCGGATCGGACCGGGCTGAAGCAGGATGACATGGATCGGCGTATCCCGCATCTCGATCCTGAGCGTGTCGGTCAGCCCTTCGAGCGCGAATTTCGACGCCACATAGGCCGAGCGCCAGGGGGCGGTGACGATGCCCAGTACCGAGGAACAGTTGACGATGCGCCCGTGTCCCTGACGCCGCATGACGGGGATCACGCGGCGTGTCAGGTCGTGGGGGCCGAAGAGGTTCGTCTCGAAGACATGCTGCAGGCCGGCGCGCGGCAGATCCTCGTTCGCGCCGGGGAGGGCCACGGCGCCGTTGTTGTGCAGCGCGTCGAGCGTGCCGCCGGTCGCGGCCAGCACCCGGTCCAGCGCCACTTCGATCGTGCCCGGGTCGGTATAGTCGAGGCGGGCCGTCTCGAACCCATCGGAGGCGAGCCGGTCGGCGTCGGCCTGCGCCCGGCACGTCGCGAAGACACGCCAGCCCTCGGCGCGCAGGGCCGTGGCGCTGGCGTATCCGATGCCCGACGAGCAGCCGGTGATCAGGATCGACCGTGTCAATGCGGGGCCGGAGGAGCGGTCCGGATCGGCCGGCTCAATTCGCGGCCGTGACGAGGAAATCCGCCATCCAGCCGACACGTCCGGTGTCGCCGACCCGCAGCTTCAGCCAGCCGTTACCGGGTTCGGCCAGCACCTCGACCGAGTCGCCGCGCGACAGCCTGGCGACGATCGAATGGTTGGTGCCCGGGCCGTTGCGCATGTTCACCCGATTGCCCGAAACCTCGCGCATGTCCGGAGCCGGCTCGGGCTTGACCACCGCGGGCTGGGGATCGAGGGTTTCCGGATCGGGCGCGGTCTCGAGCACGCCGCCGAACGAGGCGAGGACGGCCGGATCGACAGAAGCCAGTTCCTCTTCGTCGGGGCGGCGCAGGTCGAAGCTCGCCTGCGAGAACGAGGCGCGGGCAACTTCGGGCATGGGAGCGGGGGCGCGCTCGGCCTCGGCGTCGGCCTCGGGGCGGGGCGACCGGGAGGAGACCTGGACAGGTTCCGGCGCGATGTCGGCATCCGGTTCGCTGGCGGCCACGCGCTGCGTCGGCTGGAAGTCGGCGCCGCCGCTCATCTCGTAGCCGGCCCAGGCAAGGAATGCGAAGGTGAGAAAAATGAATTTGTTCATGACCTGCTCCGACGTGGCTTTGTACTGGTAACTCTTTGAGAACGAATTCGGTTTCTTATACTCTGATTCTCTGGTTTCCGTAGGTAGGGAATACCCTTAAAAACAAAGTGTCGCCTTTACCGTGACAACCTCTGCGGATACACATCATCTATGAGCGATCTGATTGACGACCCCAACATGGGTGGCGACACGAGCGCCGAGCCGCTGTCTCGCGCGATTGGCGACCGCTACCTGACCTACGCGCTGTCCACGATCATGCACCGGGCGCTGCCCGATGCCCGGGACGGGCTCAAGCCGGTGCACCGTCGCATACTCTACGCGATGCGCGAGCTGCGGCTGTCCGCCGGCGGCCGGTTCCGCAAGTCCTCGAAGATCTCGGGCGACGTGATGGGGAACTTCCACCCGCATGGCGACCAGGCGATCTATGACGCGATGGCGCGGCTCGCCCAGGACTTCAACGTCCGGTATCCGCTGGTCGACGGGCAGGGGAACTTCGGCAATATCGACGGCGACAACCCGGCCGCCAGCCGGTACACCGAGGCGCGGCTGACCGCCATCGCCGAGGCGATGATGGAGGGGCTGGCCGAGAACGCGGTCGATTTCCGCGACAACTACGACGGCACGCTGACCGAGCCGGTCGTGCTGCCCGCCGCGATCCCCAACCTGCTGGCCAACGGGGCGAGCGGGATCGCCGTCGGCATGGCCACGAACATTCCGCCGCACAATATCGAAGAGCTGTGCAACGCCGCCCTGCACCTGATCAAGACGCCGGACGCCAGGGACGAGACGTTGCTGAACTACGTCCCCGGCCCGGACTTCCCCACCGGCGGCACGATGGTCGAGCCGCGCGTGAACGTGGCCGAGGCCTATCGCACGGGCCGAGGATCGTTCCGGCTGCGCGCGAAATGGGAAAAGGAAGATCTCGGCCGGGGCCAGTGGCAGATCGTCGTGACCGAGATCCCCTACCAGGTGCAGAAGTCCAGGCTGATCGAGAAGATCGCGGAGCTGATCCAGACCAAGCGGGTGCCGATCCTCGCCGACATCCGCGACGAAAGCGCCGACGACATCCGGATGATCCTCGAGCCGCGGTCCAAGGCGGTCGATCCGGACGTGCTGATGAACATGCTGTTCCGGAACTCGGATCTCGAGGTGCGGTTCAGCCTGAACATGAACGTGCTGATCGACGGGGTGACGCCCAAGGTCTGTTCGCTCAAGGAGGTTCTGCGCGCCTTCCTCGACCACCGGCGCGAGGTTCTGCTGCGCCGGTCGCGGCACCGGATGGAAAAGATCGACCATCGGCTCGAGGTGCTGGAAGGCTTCATCATCGCCTTCCTCAACCTGGATCGCGTGATCGACATCATCCGCTACGACGACGATCCCAAGGCCGCGCTGATGGCCGAGGACTGGTCGGTCAAGCGGGGCCGCGCGGCCAGCGAGGCGGATTACGTCAGCCCGATCGGGCTGGATGCGGCGGGCGAGCTGTCCGAGGTTCAGGCCGAGGCGATCCTGAACATGCGGCTGCGGTCGTTGCGGCGGCTGGAAGAGCTGGAACTGATCCGCGAGCGCGACGCGCTGATGGAGGAACGGGCCGGGCTCGAGGATCTGCTGGAGAGCGAAGATCTCCAGTGGGTGCGGATCTCGGACCAGATCCGGGAGGTCAGGAAGACCTTCGGCGCCAAATCCGAAGGCGGCGCGCGCCGGACCCTGATCGAAGAGGCGGGCGAGGTCGAAGAGGTGCCGCTGGAGGCCATGATCGAACGCGAGCCGATCACCGTCGTCTGTTCGCGAATGGGCTGGGTCCGGGCGATGAAGGGTCATATCGACCTGACCCAGAAGCTCAAGTTCAAGGACGGGGACGAGGGGCGCTTTGCCTTCCATGCGGAAACCACGGACCGGCTGCTGGTTTTCGGCACCAACGGGCGGTTCTATACCGTCTCGGCCTCGAACCTGCCCGGCGGGCGGGGGATGGGCGAGCCGCTGCGCCTGATGATCGATTTCCCGAACGAGGCCGATATCGTCGATATCCTGATCCACAAGCCGGGGCGGAAGCTGGTCGTCGCCTCGTCGGCCGGCGACGGTTTCCTCGTGTCCGAGGACGATGTGCTGGCGCAGACGCGTTCGGGCAAGCAGGTGCTGAACGTGCGGGGCGACGCGACCGCGCTGGTCTGCAAGCCGGTGCAGGGCGATACGGTCGCCGTGGTCGGCGAGAACCGCAAGGTACTGGTCTTCCCGGTCGAGGACCTGCCCGAGATGGCGCGGGGCAAGGGTGTCCGGCTTCAGAAATACAAGGACGGCGGATTGTCGGACGTCACCACGTTCAACCTGGCTGAAGGGCTGAGCTGGTTCGACCCCGCCGGGCGCCGGCGCGTGCAGTCCGAGCTTGCGGAATGGACGGGGCGGCGTGCGGGATCGGGCCGGATGGCCCCGCGCGGCTTCCCGCGCGACAACAAGTTCAACTGACGGGGGCGGCGGGCACGGCTTCGGGCTGATCGAAACCGTGAAAGATCAGCACGGCCCCGTTCTTGTCGCAGTCCTCGTCCGAGGGCGGGACGGGATGGGCGCCGACCGATATGCGGTGCCCCTCGTGTTCGCCGGCGGCATGCCCGGCCGTGCCGTTCTCGATCGTCTCTTCGGCCATCTTCCACAGATCGACAAAGTCGAAGCGCGGACCGACAACCTCGAGCGTCCGGCCGATGTCGTGCTGCTGCATCTTGAACACCTGTCCGATGAGGCGGCTGTAGCGTCGGATCGTGCCGTCGCCGTCCAGGATGATCACGCCGACGTTCAGCAGCCTGAGGACGAGGTCCATGTTCTCGTTCAGGTCCGACAGTTCCTCGATCTTAAGTTCGTGTTCGGCGCTGACGGTGGTCAGCTCCTCGTTCACCGCGTGCAGTTCCTCGTTCGAGCTCTGGAGTTCCTCGTTCGACGCCTGAAGTTCCTCGTTCGAGGCCTGCAGTTCCTCGTTGGAGGCCTGCAGCTCCTCTCCGCTGGCCTCGAGCCGTTCGGTGACCTGCTGAAGCGTCTCTTCGGTGAGGCGGAGGTCGCGTTCAAGCTCGACGATCCGCTTGCTCAGGATCGCGCCGTCGTCGTCCGTCGCCACCGGGCCGGCCACCGTTTCCTCGTCGGTTTGCGGTGTGGTTTCCATCAGTCTGAGCGACACCAGAAGGAAGCGCGGCGGCATCGCCTGTTCGAGCGGTTCGATCGAAACCGTGCAGTGCTGGACGTGGTCCCGGTCGAATTCCACCTTGACGCGGCGGGTATAGGTCTCGGGATGCTGTCGGCGCATCTTCTCCATGCCGACGTTGATGGCGAAGTGCAGGGCGGGGTGGACGATGTCCTCGACCGTCCAGTCGGCGAGGTTGTTCATCGTGTCGATGAAGGCGCTGGCGGCGCCAAACCAGCTGAGCACACGACCATCCGACGAGATCAGGATCGACGAGGGGGCATAGCGCTTGAGCAAGGCGTTGTAGCTCTTGATCAGCATGTCCCGGTTGCGCAGTTCAATGGCGTCGCCGGTCGCCGTGCGGGCGACGTTGCGGTTCCCCGCGAGGACCGGGGCATAGTGTTCGCCGGCGCGCGGTGTCTTGCGGTCCGGCAGGTGATAGCGGTTCAGCGCATGGCCGTCCGAGGTCTTGCGATAGAGGCGCCAGCGCTGGTTCACGGTGGCGAATTCGTCCGCCAGGGGGCCGAGGCTTTCCGACGGGCCGAGCAGCATGTATCCGTCGCGGCGCAGGCCGAACAGGAACATCGAGACGATCCGCGTGCGCGCCTCCGGCTTGAGGTAGATCAGGAAGTTCCGGCACGAGATCAGGTCGAGGTGCATGAAGGGCGGATCGCTCAGCGCGTCGTGCACCGAGAAGATGATCTTCTGCCGCAGGGTCGGCTCGACGATGTAGTGGTCGCGGTGCCGGTCGAAATACCGGTCGCGCAGGGCCACGGGCATCTTGGTCATGGCCTCTTCGCTGTAGATGCCGGCCGAGGCACGATCGATCGAGCGGCGATGGACGTCGGTGGCGATCACGCGGAACTTGCAGTCGGCCTGCGCCGCCTTGATCGCCTCGTTGAGCTCGATCGCGATGGTATAGGCCTCTTCGCCGCTGGCGCAGGCGGGCACCCATATCCGGACGGGGTCGCCGCCGCTCTTGTCCCGCACGATGGCGTCGAGCGCCTCCTTGCGCAGCGCGGTGATCGCCTCGGGGTTGCGGTAGAACTGGGTGACCCCGATCAGGATGTCCTGGTAGAGTTCGTCCAGTGCGATGGGGTTGTTCAGCAGCAGCTGACGGTATTCCTCGAGATCGCGGAACCCGTGCAGCTGCTGGCGGCGTTCGATGCGGCGGGCCAGCAGGTCGGGCTTGTAGTTGCTGAAATCGATGTCCGTCTGGCTTTTCAGGATCTCCTGGATCTCGATCGGCGGACGCGGGTCGCGCCCTCCCATGTCCTCCGGGGCGTCCTTGCCGTATTCGAGAAAGTCCTCGACCGCCTTCGGCATTTCCGAGGGCAGCAGGATGCGGTCGACCGCGCCGCTCTTGAGCACGGATTGCGGCATCGAGGAGAATTCGGCATCGTCGGGCGACTGGGCCATGATCGTCGCGCCGGTGGCGTGCAGCGCCATCGCGCCGCGCGTCCCGTCCGAGCCCGAGCCGGACAGCACCGCGCCGAAGGTCGCCGCGGGATCGCGGCCGCAGAGAGAATTGAAGAAGTAGTCGATCGGCAGGTGGGGCAGGCCATCGGCCTCGTCATAGGCGCGGGTCCGGAAGCGGTCGTTCTCGAGTTTGACGAATTCGCTCGGCTTGTTGAGGTAGATCGTGTTCGGCTCGATCCTCAGCCCGTCCTGGACCTGCTGTATCCGGAAGTGGAACTGCCGTTCGAGCAGGTTCTTCATCATCGACCGGTAATCGGGCGATAGATGCTGGATCACGACGAAACACCACCCGGCCGAGGGGGGCGCCGTATTGAAAAACGCCTCGAGCGGTTTCAGGCCTCCTGCCGAGGCGCCCAATGCGATGACGGGGATCGTGGCCGGGCCTGCGGGTGGTGTTGAAATTTCGTTTGCGTCCATAAATGGTATCCTTGGTCTATCGATGGTATATTGGCTAGGCGATTCTGGCCAGTGACGAGGGAGTTCGCATTGGCAAGTATTCTGATAGCCGATGATGATCCTGATTATCTGGACGCCTTCAGTACCGGTATGCAGGTGTTCGGGCACGAAATAACGACGGCTCAAAATGGTGAATCGGCGCTGAAAATCCTGTCGGAACAGAGATTTGATATCGTCTTTCTCGACATCGTCATGCGTGGCGGGGGGGCGATCAGCCTGATCCACGATATCCGCGGCATGCTGCCCTCGATTCCGATCGTGGTTATCTCGGGACGGGTCGAGCTGTTCGAAACGCCCGTTTTCCGCGAGGGTTTCCGGCTCGCCGATGCACGGATGAAGAAATCGGCCTCGCTGCAACAGCTGCAATCCGTGGTGACGCGGCTTCTCATTTGAAATGAGACACGCATTCGAATGCTTTCATTTCTGCGGCCCAACTGGAAATGCCGTACGATTTCGCATGGGAGGCTAGAGAATGTCCGGACCCTTGCGACCCGATATCCATCACCCGTTGATCGCGGCCGCGCATGCCTGGTCACGGGCCATCGCCCTCGTGGTCCTCGCCGTCGCGGTCCTGACGCTCGCCGCGGGTTGGGGAGCCGGGACCGATTTCCTGGTGCGGGGACGTCAGGACTGGCCGGCCATGGTGCCGACCACGGCGGTGAGCGTCATGTCGCTGTGCCTCAGCCAGATCCTGCTGTCGTCCCGCAGGCGGTCCCGGGTCCGCGCGGGCCATGCGCTCGTCGCGCTGACGCCGCTCGTGGCGATCGTCTTCATGCGGACCGATCCAGGCATCCTCCCCGTGGATCTGAGGCCGTCCGATCGCATGTCCGATGCCTCGCTCGCCGCCATTGTCGGCCTGGCCGCGGCGCAGTCGGCGGGGCTGAGCCGGCGGGCCGAAGACATCCGGCTGCACGAATGGCTGGCGATCCCGGTCATCGGCCTGGCGCTGTACGGGCTGGGCGGCACGCTGATCGACGCGGGAGCGCTGGTTTCCCTGCCGTTCTTCGAGGGGCTTTCGGTGCCGTCCCAGCTGTGTTTCCTGTTGCTCGGCGTCTCGGCCATCGTGGTCCGGCCCGGGGGGACGCATCTGTCGGTGCTGATCGACCCGGGCGTGGGCGGACGGTTCGTCCGGCGCTACATGATCTGGGCGATCGTCGCGCCGATCGTGCTGAGCCAGGGCGCCTATCTCTTGACCGAGGCCGGCGTGATCGAGGACAGGCAACGGCTGGTCGCCCTGGCGACGACGCTGGTCATCCTCTGCTGCGCGGGCGTTCTCTGGGCGGGGCATGTCCAGGGCGAACTCGCTCAGCGCGACCTTCGCAGCCGGGAACAGCTGCGGGCGATCCTCTCGGGGCTGGACGCGGCGATCTTCGTCTGCGCGACCGACGGGGTGCTGACCCCGGCCAACCGCCGCGCCGAGGAGATGACGGAGGCGGGGCCCCTCAGGACCATGCCGCTTCACGCCGTCTCGGACCGGCGCCCGCTGACCGGCGCGCGCCATCCGGTGGAGCGGGTGATCCGCGACGGGGCGGACATCACCGCCGGCTGGATGCATCCCGACGGGCAGGAGCGTATCCTGCGGCTGAGTTCGTTCCAGGCGGCACTGCCCGATGCGTCCTGCGTGGTGGTCGTGACGGATGTGAGCGAGCCGTGGCACCTTCAGGAGACGTTGTCGCAGGCGGAACGGCTCGACGCGGTCGGGCAACTCGCGGGGGGCGTCTCGCACGAGATGCTGAATGTCTTCGGGATCATCAAGCTGGCCGTCGGCGGGGCGCAGATCCGCTGGCCCGACCTACGGGATGCGCCGTTCGCAGCCATCCTGAACGCCTGCGAGCGGGGCAGCGCCGTCGCCGAGAAGCTGCAGAAACTGACGGCACAGCCGGCGGCCCCGGTCGAGATCGACGCCGTGGCGGCCCTGGGCGCGGCGATCGACCTGGTGCGCAAGGCGGTGCCCTCGGACATCGCGCTCCACACCTCTGCCCCGGCGCGTAGCCTGACGGTCAACTGCGATCCGGTCGAGCTCGAGATGACCCTGGTGAACCTGGTGCTGAATGCCCGCAACGCGCTGGTCGAGGCCGGGGAGCGAGAGGGTGAGATCGTCGCCCGCGTCGAGGAGCGCGGCGGCCTCTTGCGGTTCGAGGTGGCGGACAACGGCCCGGGCATTCCCGCCGACAAGCTGCCCCGGGTGACGGACGCCTTTTTCACCACGCGGCGCAGCAGGGGAGGGACCGGCCTCGGCCTCGCCACGACCGCCGCCTTCGCGGAAGGCTCCGACGGAACGTTCAGGCTGGAATCCACGCTCGGTGCGGGGACGGTCGCGATACTGGAGCTGCCGTTGAGCGGGGGGGCACCGGGGGCCGCCTCGGAGCCCGAGGCCGCGCCCCAGGGCCTGACGGATCTGCGGATCCTGGTGGTCGAGGACGATGCGCAGTTCCAGACGCTGCTGGCGGATACGCTGGTGCTGCTGGGCGCGTCCGTCGATCGGGCGGCCTCGGCGCGCGAGGCGCTGATGCTGCTGGACAGCGACGGCCCCTTCGACGTGATGATCACCGATCACGTTCTTGCCGGGCGCCGCAACGGGAACCAGCTGGCCCGGCTCGCCGTGCGCAAGTGTCCCGATCTCAGCATCGTCTATCTCTCGGGGTTTCGGCCGGGCGGGGCGGGCAGCCTGCCCTCGGTCCCCGGCCTGGTGCTGCGCAAGCCGGTGACGCTGGCCAAGCTCAGCCACACGGTTCGGCTCGCGGTCGGAGCGGCGGGACAGGATCACTTGATGTCGTAGGTCGGGCGGAAGCCGGGCAGGTCGTCCCCCGCCAGCGGCGCGTCGAAGAGAAAGCCCTGACCGTAACGGCAGCCCCGGTCCCGCAGGCCGGTCACCTGATCCGGCGTCTCGATTCCCTCGGCGACCACGTCGATCCCGAGCCTCCGGGCCAGGTCGGTGATCGTTTCAAGGATGGCGCGGTCGCGGTCGCCGGCGCTGATCCCGTCGACGAAGTACTTGTCGATCTTGAGGATATCCACGGGCCATTGTGCTAGATGACGCAGCCCGCCATAGCCGGTGCCGAAATCGTCGAGCGCGATGCGCGCGCCCCGGCGCCGCAATTCGTTGAGCGAGCGGAAGACCTGGCCGTTCGGCTCGCCTAGCATGATCTGCTCCGTGACCTCGATGGTCAGCAGCGACCAGTCGAACCCGGTCTCGGCGATGGTGGACTGCACCTCGAAGGCGAATTCGGGATTCATCAGGTCGAAGAAGGTGACGTTGAGCGCGAGCGACAACGCCCGGCCCGTGGGGGCGACCGCCCGGGCGTGATCCCGGAAGGCCCTCTGCATGATCGCCCGGGTCATCTTCTCGGCGAGGGCGTGATCGCGGAAGATGGCCGAGAACTGCGACGGAATGAGCTTGTGACCGCTGCTGTCGCGCCAGCGGGCGAGGATCTCGAACCCGGCGCAGTCGCCGGTCGTCAGATCGACGATCGGCTGGAAGCAGGGCAGGATGTCGTGCCGCTCGACCGCGTCGAGAAACTGCTGACCCAGCTGGCTGTTGTTGTACTGCTTGTGATGGGTGGGGTCGTAGACCGTGCTGACGCCGCGGCCGGCGTTCTTGGCGGCATAGAGCGCTGAATCCGCCTGATCGTACAGCGTGGAATAGCGCGTTGCGTGGTCGGGGAACTGGCTGGCGCCGATGCTGACATGCCCCATGTCCGGCTTGGAGAGCGTGGCGGTCGCCCGCTGGATATTGCTGCGGCAGCGTGCCAGCAATCCGTCGAGATAGGCCCGCCCGCCGGTCGGGATCGGGGTGAAGACGCCGAATTCGTCACCGCCGAGGCGCCCGATGATGCTGGTTTCGGGGAACGAGGCGCCGAGCGCGCGGGCGATGGTCGTCAGGTAGGTGTCGCCGAACTGGTGGCCGTAGAGGTCGTTGGTCAGCTTGAAATGGTCGATGTCTATGATGAGAAAGGCCGCGCTTTCCGGCGCGGCCTCGAGTTCGGCGCGCACCTTGTTCTCGAAGGAGGTCCGGTTCTCGAGCTGCGTCAGCGCGTCGGTCTCGGAAATCCGCTTGAGCCGTGCGGTCCGGCTGGTCAGCGTCATCACCTCGTAGGCGAGGCCCGAGAGCGTGTCATGCGTCGCCCAGATGGCTTCGGCGCAGCGGGCGAGGCGCCGACAGGCCTCTGCCCTGTGGTCCCCGGGTCGGCCGTCGAAGGCGAAGGCCAGAAGACCGGCGGATTCCGCGTCGGGGCCGGTCAGGGGCAGCGTGTGGAATACGAAGTGAGTGCCGTGGACCTGCCGCGCCTCGGACCGGTCCCGGTCGTCGCGCCGTGCGGCGGAGCCGTCGCGCGAGGTCGTCAGCCGCAGCCGCAGCATGGCGTGATCGCCCAGGGACTGGGCGACGGCACCGCCGGGCACCAGCGCGATGTCCGGAGCCAGGCCGCCGACCCCCGTGGTGTCCGCCAGGAGGACGACCGCATGGGCGTCCAGGCTGGCCTGGGCGGCATCGCGGAAGATCTCCAGCAACCGTTCCAGTTCGGTCGCCGGGACGCCCGCCTCGAAGGCGGCGTCGTCAGGGGGATGGCTTGTCATCAGGGCCTGCGTCCTGCGTGTCGGTATCGGTATTCGTAAAGCGAGGGTAAACGGGTCCCGTCGCGAATTCATCATTTGGTCAGAAATGTTAATTTTCGGTTAAGCGGCAGCGCGGGGCCGATCCGGGTCGGGCCGCGGCTCGGCCGTCAGCCAGATGCCGCCCTCGGGGCGGGTGGTGATGATCAGCACGGGTTTCGGGTCGCGTCCCGGCACGGCGCGAAAGCGGAACCGGGCGAGGAGGGTCGCCAGGATGATCACCGCCTCCTGAATGGCGAAACCGGCGCCGATGCAGATGCGGGGCCCGTCGCCGAAGGGGAGGTAGCCGTACCGATCGACCGGCGTTCCGTCGCGGAAACGTTGCGGGTCGAAGGCATCGGGACGGTCCCACAACAGGCGGTTTCGGTGCAGGGCGTAGATCGGGATCATCACGGTATCGCCGGCCCGGATCTCGCGCCCGCAGAGCGTGTCCGCCGTCCGGGCGGTTCGCGAGAGGAGGCCGGCCGGCGGATAGAGCCGCAGCGATTCGTCCACGATGGCTCGGATCAGGGGCAGGGCGGGCAGGTCTTCGGCCCGGGCGGTGCGGGAGCCCAGCACCCGGCGCGCCTCTTCGGCCGCGGCCTCCTGCACCTCGGGCGCGAAGGCACAGAGATAGAGACCCCAGGCGAGGGTCAGCGCCGTGGTCTCGTGGCCGGCGACGATGAAGGTCAGCAGGTTGTCGCGGATCTCGGGCGTGCGCATGCGGCGCCGTGTCTCGCGATCCTCGCCCGCCATCAGCAGGTCGAGCAGGTCCGGCGGCGACTTGGCCGACCCCGCGCCGCGCTTGGCGATGGCGTCGTCGGCGACCGCCTTCATCTTCTTCAGGGCGTTGCCGGAGATTACCCGCCCGGGGCGCGGCACCCAGCCCGGCAGGCCCGCGATGTCGAACAACGACACGCGGCCGGCCACGTCGATATAGTTGTCGATGGCGCGATGCATCGACTCGCGGTCGAACCGACCTTCGCCCGAGAGGGTGACGTCCGAGATGACCTCGAAGGTCGCGCGGACCATCTCGAGATGCACGTCGATGGCACGGGAGCCGGCGGCGGCGATCCGGTCCGAGGACGCATCGGCCGCCGCCGTCATGACCGGGGACAGCGCGCCGATGTTGCGGGCCGAGAAGGCGGGGGCGGCGGCGCGGCGCTGCCAGCGCCAGTGCGCGCCTTCCGCGATGAACAGGCTTTCGCCGATCGCCGGGCGCAGCAGGTTCTTGGTGACAACCGATTTCGGATAGTCGTCGACCTTCTCGAGCAGGATCCGGCGCAGGGCCTCCGGGTCCATCACCATGTGCCAGCGCACTCCGGTCCTGCCCGAGACCATGGGCTGGGTGACGGCGATGGCGGGCAGGATCTCCAGCAGGTTCGTCCGAGCGGCGCGCAGGCTGCCGAAGAAGCCCAGGGGCCGGGTGGCCAGCCGCGCCTTGACCGGTTCCCGTTCCTGCAACGCGGTCTCCATGGGCGGGCGCTCTCCTCCGTGCGATCTCCTGGTGGCAAGATAGTGGTTCGGGGCGGCGCGGGCAAATGCGGCCGGGCGGTTTGCATGCGCCCGCCCCTTGGGCTATCCGGTTTCCTGCGTACCGCTTGTTCCGGAGGGGAATGGAATGATCCGAAGACTCGCCGCCCTGGCCCTGGTGGCCCTGGTCGCCGCCTGCACCGATGCCTCGGATCTCAGCGGCCCGCCGGCCGACCTGGGCAATTTCCGGCTGGGCCACAATGTCGTCGTTGCCTCCAAGATGCGGCAGGCGGCGCTGTCGCGCAGCGCCACCGAGGAGGAATGGGTCGCGGCGCTGACAAAGGCGATGGAGGAACGGTTCGGGCGGTATGAGGGCGAGCGCCTCTATCATCTGGGCATCTCGGTAGAGGGGTTCTCGATCGCCCCGCCGGGCGTGCCGCTGGTGGTCTCGCCCAAGAGCGTGCTGATCGTCCGCGCGACGATCTGGGACGACGAACTGGGCCGCAAGCTGAACCCCGAGGCCAAGCAGTTCACGGTCTTCGAATCCCTGACCGGCGAGACGCTGGTGGGCTCGGGCCTGACCCAGACCAGGGAGCAGCAGATGCAGAACCTGTCGCGCAACGCCGCCAAGATGGTGCAGAACTGGCTGCTGCAGAACCCCGAGTGGTTCCCCGGCATCGGGACCGACGATCCGGAGAGCGCGCCCGCGGCGGAAGAGGACGCGCCGGCGGCGGAGACCGCGGCAGGATGAGGCGCGGTTCAGCGCTTGATTATCCGGCCCGAACCTCGTAAATCGCCGCCGGAGTAAAACCGGGCTCTTGGCGGCCCCCCAATCAAAAGGCGCCTGTGAGAGATGGCAAAGGAAAAGTTCGAACGCGGCAAGCCGCACTGCAACATCGGCACGATCGGTCACGTCGACCACGGCAAGACGACGCTGACGGCGGCGATCACGAAGTACTTCGGCGACTTCCGCGCCTATGACCAGATCGACGGCGCGCCGGAAGAGAAGGCCCGCGGGATCACCATCTCGACCGCGCATGTGGAATACGAGACGGACAACCGTCACTATGCGCATGTCGACTGCCCCGGCCACGCCGACTACGTCAAGAACATGATCACCGGTGCCGCCCAGATGGACGGCGCGATCCTGGTGGTGAACGCGGCCGACGGCCCGATGCCGCAGACGCGCGAGCACATCCTGCTCGGCCGTCAGGTCGGCATTCCGGCCATGGTCGTCTTCCTGAACAAGGTCGACCAGGTGGATGACGAGGAGCTTCTCGAGCTCGTCGAGATGGAAGTGCGCGAGCTTCTGTCGGAATACGACTTCCCGGGCGACGACGTTCCGATCATCGCGGGCTCGGCGCTTGCGGCGATGAACGGCGACAATGCCGAGATCGGCGAGAACAAGATCCGCGAGCTGATGGCGGCCGTGGACGAGTACATCCCGCAGCCCGAGCGGGCCGTCGACCAGCCGTTCCTGATGCCGATCGAGGACGTGTTCTCGATCTCGGGCCGCGGCACCGTGGTCACCGGCCGCGTCGAGCGTGGCGTGGTGAACGTGGGCGACGAACTCGAGATCGTCGGGATCAAGGACACCAAGAAGACGACCTGCACCGGCGTCGAGATGTTCCGCAAGCTGCTGGACCGCGGCGAGGCGGGCGACAACATCGGCGCGCTGCTGCGCGGCATCGACCGTGACGGCGTGGAGCGGGGCCAGGTTCTCTGCAAGCCCGGCTCGGTCAAGCCGCACACCAAGTTCGAGGCCGAGGTCTACATCCTGACCAAGGACGAGGGCGGCCGTCACACGCCGTTCTTCGCGAACTACCGTCCGCAGTTCTACTTCCGCACGACGGATGTGACCGGCACCGTGACGCTGCCCGAGGGCACCGAGATGGTGATGCCGGGCGACAACCTGAAGTTCTCGGTCGAGCTGATCGCGCCGATCGCGATGGAAGACGGGCTGCGCTTCGCCATCCGCGAAGGCGGCCGGACCGTCGGTTCGGGCGTGGTCTCGAAGATCGTCGAGTGATCTGACGATCCCGCGACGACCCCGGAGGCGATCCGGGGTCCCGCGCGGCGGGGGGCATGTCCCGGGCCCGACCCGGGACCGCCAGGCCCCCGGCCTGGACAGGAAAAGGCCTCGTTGCACCGCACGGGGCGGCCCCGGATCAGGTCCGGGGCACGACACAGGGCTCAAACGCTCGACAAGGGCCCCGGATCGTCTCCGGGGCCTTTGTCGTTCCGCGACAGGCCGATGTCCGGATGATCGTGTTTCGCCACCCGGGACTTTCCCTTTTCCGGCAGGGCACTAAGCTGATGCTGAGCACGCAAGGCCTGACCATGACCCCGATCGACACGCCCATCCTTTTTGCCCATGCCCTGAACGGACCGCTTGCCGGTCAGCCGCTGGACGGGGCCGATATCGAAACGACCCTGCGCGAGGAGGCCCTGGGCTGGGTCCATCTCGACGCGGGCCATGCGGATGCGGCCGGATGGATCGCCCGCTCCATGCCCTATCTCGACGAGACGATCCCCGCCGCGCTGATCCATCCCGCGACCCGGGCGCGGGCAACCCGCATCGGCAAGGGGGTGCTGGCGGTGCTGCGCGGGCTGAACCTCAATCCCGGCAAGGATCCCGAAGACATGGTGGCGATCCGGATCTGGATCGAGCGTGAGCGGATCGTGACCCTGGCCCGTCAGCGCGTGCGCGCGCTGGAGGACCTGTCCGCAGAAGTCCGGAGCGGCGGCGGTCCGGCCACCGCCGGGGCGTTCCTGGCGCGCCTGGCAGAGTTGCTCAACGCGCGGCTCGAGCCGCTTATCGGCGATCTGGACGTCGAGACGGATGCGCTCGAGAGCCAGGTGGTCGGGCAGCCGGATCAGGAACTGCGGCACCGGATCGTGGCGATGCGGCTGCAGGTGATCGAGCTGCGCCGCCACACCGCGCCGCAGCGCGAGGCGCTGCAGAAACTGGAAGACGACCAGATCGCATTTCTCGACGACGGCGACCGGCGCCACCTCCGCGAAGCACGCGAAAAGCTGGTGCGGCTGGTCGAGAACCTCGACGAGATGAAGGACAGCCTCGCCGTTCTGCGCGAGGAACTGTCGGGGCAGCTGTCGGACCGTCTGAACCGGCACATGTACATCCTGTCGATCCTGTCGGCGATCTTCCTGCCGCTGGGGTTCCTCACCGGGCTGCTGGGGATCAACGTCGGCGGCATGCCGGGGGCCGGGAACCCGATGGCCTTCTGGTATGTCTGCGGGGGCCTGTTGCTCGTCCTCGTGGCGCAGCTGATCGTGCTGCGCCGGGCGGGCTGGCTCTGAGTTTCCCGCGCGCCACCCCGGCGTGGCCGGTGGTGGCGCGATCAATTCCGCGGCGCATGCAAATCCGGCTTGATCTTGCGCGCCGGCTGCCCTATCCCACGGCACGGCCTAGGGGTATAGCTCAGTTGGTAGAGCATCGGTCTCCAAAACCGAGGGTCGCGGGTTCGAGTCCTGCTGCCCCTGCCAGTTCTTCGGATACTTTCACTGTTCGCTTGCCTATCGGCAGGGCTCGGTCTTGACGAGTCGTCCGCACCCGCTTCTCGAATATCCGGCGCGCGGAGAACGGTCTTGCCGAGCTTTTTCGTTTCGAACGCGATGAGGGTCCGCGATGCCTCGTCCATGGAGTCGCGGCGCATCCAGCACTGGTGACGGTCTTCCGCCGCCCGGGATATCTCTTGTTGCAAGTCGCGCGTTCAGCGATAAGTTGCCCACCGACAAAAGGCGTGGGACCGTTGTCCAGATTGCGAAAGGGAAGACGTTGAAACCAAAGTATTATGTTGGAATCTTCGAAGGTCACTTCGATCCCGCGGTCGCCGTCGTGCGCGACGGCGAAGTGATCGCCTTCAACGAAGAAGAGCGCCTGACCCGCAACAAGCACGCCGCCCACGCCTATCCTGTCCGCGCGCTCGAGAAGACGTTGAAGGACGTGGGGATCGGCCCCGAAGACGTGGCCGCGATCTGCGTCAACTGGGACGCGGAAGCCTATGGTGACGGGCGTATCGGCACGTTCTTCCAATCCCTGCGCGACAGGTACGATGTCGACGCGGCAACGGTGGCCTGGCAGGATCGTCTTCTGGGCAAGTTCAATCCCGAGGCGCTCGAGAAGCTGCACCACAAGGCGTGGCGCACGATCTGGGGCGATATCCGTCTTCCGCCGGTCCGCACCGTCCCCCACCATTGGACCCACGCGTTCCAGGCCTATGCCCAGTCTCCCTACGATTCCGCGATCGCGCTGACCGTGGACGGCTCGGGTGATACGCATTGCACCGTGGTCTGGAAATGCGAGGGTCAGGAGATCACGCCGCTCAAGGAAATCCCGATGCCGCATTCGCTGGGATGGCTCTACGCGGCCTTTACCGAGTACCTGGGGTTCGAGGCCTATGACGGCGAATACAAAGTGATGGGACTTGCGGCCTTCGGCGAGGCGGACCCGACGCTGCGCGACAAGCTGCGCGAGATTGTCTCGCTCGGCGAGAACGGCGAATACTCGGTCGATCCCTCCTTCATCCACTACGGACCCCACACCTATTCCGACCGCTATACCGACAGGCTCGCGGATCTTTTCGGTCGCCCGCCGCGTCTGAGGGAAGAGCCCATCGAGGCATGGCACAAGAACCTTGCCTTCGAGGTTCAGGCGCTTCTGGAAGAGACCATGATCGCGCTGGTCCGGTGGGCGCAGGCGGAAACCGGCTTCGACCGGCTTGTCGTGGGGGGCGGGGTCGGCCTGAACGTCAAGATGAACACGCGGCTTTTCGACATGCCGGAGATCACCAACATCTTTCCGCATCCGCTCTGCTCTGACAGCGGGGCTGCAGCCGGCGCGGCATTGGCGGTCTGCTGGCAGGAGGACGGCGTCTGGCCGGAACCCCTGGGGTCGTTGGCCCTGGGCGTGAGCGAGAGCAACAACGAGATCGAAGCCGTTCTGGAGAAAACAAAGCTCAACTACACCAGATCGGAGGATGTCGCGGCCGACGTGGCGAAAGCCCTGGCCGACGGGAAGATCGTCGGTTGGGTCCAGGGCAAGATGGAAGCCGGCCCCCGCGCGCTCGGCCACCGGTCCATCCTGGCGGACCCCCGGTCCGAGGGTGCCCGGGACAAGGTCAACGAGGTGATCAAGTACCGCGAACTCTGGCGTCCGTTCTGTCCCTCCATGCAGGCGGAGGCGGCTGCGGACTATTTCGACTCCTACGATGACGCGCCCTACATGATCATCGCCTTCGAAGCGAACCAGAGACTGAAGGACGAGGCGCCTGCCATCGTCCATATAGACGGGACCAGCCGCGTGCAGATGGTGCATTCGGAAACCTCGGCGCGGTATCACGACCTGATCGGCAAGTTCGCGGAGCTCACGGGCGTGCCGGTCTTGCTCAACACCTCCTTCAACGTCAAGGGGGAACCGATCGTCTGTACCGCGCTCGATGCGGTGCGCACCTTCTGCGGAACCGGTCTCGACGTGCTCGCGGTCGGTGATTTCATCCTGCGCAAGGACGATCTCTCCAGGACCTAGCGTCCGGCTCATCGCAACTGCGATGAGCCGGGGCGGCCCCACGGTCCCGCGCGGGTCAGCTGGCGCGTATCAGAACAAGCCGCGGATCAGGACGAAGCCCTCCGCGAAGGGTACACCGGCCTGTGCGCCGGTGACCTGTGCCATCGCCCGCAACGTCTCGGCGTTGCGGGGGTGCGGCGCCGGGCGGATCTCGTCGACATAGGCGTTGAGGGCGTCAATCTTCGCGTCGATGGTGTCCGAGATGTCGACGAAGACGTTCGGCATGAAAGCCTTGTGGGCCACCGGATCGCTCCATTCGCTCGACGATCCGACGTAGTAGCTCAGCACGCCCCTGACGCGCTTTCCCGGTGTCGGGCGGGTTGCCACAAGCGTCGAACGGAAGACCATGCTGTGGTCGAGGTTCACGTCCCCGTGGTGATGGGTGAAGACGAGGTCGCATTGGCTTTCCTCGACCACGTTGGACAGCCACTTGTTGATCTCGATATGCGGGACCGTTTCCAGCCGCATGTCCGGAAAGGTGCCGTGGTATATCTTGCCGATCCCCAAGATGTCGGCCGCCTCCCGCATCTGGGCGTTGCGCCTGTTGCGCGCGTCCATGTCATCGCCGTGCTGGGCGGAGGAGCCGTCCGATACCACGGCCAGGCTGACCTCGGCCCCGTGCCGACGCGACAGGAGCGCGAGCGTCCCGCCCGCGCCGAGGGTTTCGTCATCCGGGTGCGCCGCGACCACTAGGACACGTTTCGCTGTCTCGATCATTTTTTACCTCCTGGTTTCGGGGTTGGGGCTCGGGAAACGCCTTGTGCACCACCGCCCGCTCACAGCCTGAAGAAACTGCCTCGGGCAGCTTTACTACCGGCTGGCAGGAGGGGGCAATCGGTCAGTTCTTGTCCAAGGACCGAGGGATCCGTCCCGGAGGAACCCGCGCGGCTGGCGCGGCTCGTGCTGGTTTTCCCCGGGGGGCGCGCATCGGCACCGCCGCGCCGTCAGATCGGCAGGATCACGGGTTTGCCGGCGATCTCGTGCACCTCGACTTCGGTATCGAAGAGGGTCCGGAGCGTCTCGGGCGAGAAGACCTGCGACGGCGCCCCCTCGGCCAGGAGGCGGCCGTCTTTCAGGGCGATGACGTGATCGGCGAAGCGGGCGGCGATGGTGAGGTCATGCAGCACCACCACGATCGTCCGGCCGGCGGCGCCATGACGTGCGAGCAGGTTCATCACCCGGCGCGCGTAGGTGAGGTCGAGGTTGTTCAGCGGTTCGTCCAGCAGCAGGACAGGCGTCTCCTGCGCCAGCACCATGGCGATCAGGGCGCGCTGCTGCTGCCCGCCGGAGAGCGTGTCGAGCTGACGCTCGGCCAGGTCGTCCAAAGCCATGTCCGTCAGGCAGGTCGCCACCACGGCACGATCCCTGTCGGACAGGTGCCCGGAGCCGTGCGGATAGCGGCCGAAGCCGACGAGGTCGCGGACGGTCAGGCGCGGGGTGATCCGCGTCGCCTGTCGCAGGATCGTGAGCTGGCGGGCGAACTCGGTGCGGGGGATGGCCGTGATGTCGCGCCCCGACAGATGCACCGCCCCGGATGCGGGCGAGGCGAGGCGTCCCATCAGCGTCAGCAGGGTCGATTTGCCCGCGCCGTTGGGGCCGACAAGGGCGGTGATGCCGCTTGCGGGGACAGCTGTCGTGATGCTGTCGAGGATGCGTTTGCCTCCGGCCGCATGGGTAAGGTCGTGACAGGAGATCATGCGCGGGCCCTCCGGAAGAGCAGTAGGATGAAGACCAGGCCGCCCAGGCTCTCGATCACGACGAACACCGTGCCCTGCAGCGACAGGATGCGCTCGAACACGGTCTGGGCGGCGATCAGCACGGTCGCCGCGACAAGGGCCGAGAGCGGCAGCAGGGTGGTGTGCCGCCAGGTGCCGGCCACCTGGTGGGTGACAGCCGAGACCAGCAGGCCGAAGAAGACGACCGGCCCGACGAGCGCGGTCGAGACGGCGACCAGGAGGGTGACGAGGATCAGCAGGCGCCGGGCTTCGCGCCGGTGGTCGAGGCCGAGGGTCATGGCGGGATCGCGGCCGAGGGCGAGGACGTCGAGCCGGCGCGCCCGGGCGAGGAGCAGCGCCGAGATCGCCAGCGTCACGATCGTGGTGATCCACAGCAGGTCGCTCTCGATATTGTTGAAGCGCGCGTAGGAGTTGACCATCACGTAGATGTATTCCGAGGGATCGATGACGCGGGCCACCAGTGAACTGAGGCTGCGCAGGAGGATGCCCAGGACGATGCCCGTCAGGACCATCCGGTTCAGGTCCTCGCTGCGGCGCAGCACGAGGCCGAAGAGAAGGGCGGCGGCTCCGATCATGACCGCCGTTTCCAGGGCGAAGAGCGGCGGGCCCTGCAGCGCGGTCAGGCCGACGCCCCCCAGCAGCAGGACCAGGAGGGACTGGATCAGGATGTAGAGCGCGTCGAACCCCATGATCGCGGGGGTCAGGATGCGGTTGCCGGTGATCGTCTGGAAAGTGACGGTCGATATGGCCACCGCGCCGGCCACGACGGTGAGGGCGACCAGCTTTTCGCCACGGAAGGCCAGGATGAAGCCCCAGTCGCCCCGGGCGCCAAGCGTGAGGAACAGCGCCGAGGCGACGAGATAGAGCGCCAGCGCGACGAGGCGGGGGTCAGGCCGCATGGGCGTTCCGTCCCTGCAGCATCCAGATGAACACCGCCGCGCCGATGACGCCCAGGATCGTGCCGACCGGGATCTCGTAGGGCTGGATGACGAGGCGCCCGAGGATGTCGCAGGCCAGCACCAGGGCGGCGCCGAACATGGCCAGCCAGGGCAGGGAGTGGCGCAGGTTGTCGCCCATCAGTCGGCTGGCGATGTTGGGCACGACGAGACCGACGAAGGGAAGCATCCCGACGGTCACCACGATCACCGCCGTCACCACCGAGACGATGGTCAGCCCGAGCGCCATGACCCGGCCGTAGTTCAGGCCGAGCGTGCGGCTCATGTCCTCGCCCATGCCGGCGAGGGTGAACCGGTTGGCGAAAACATAGGCGAGGAGCGAGATGGCCCCGGCGAACCAGAGGAACTCGTACCGGCCCAGCATGACGCCCGAGAATTCGCCGCTCATCCAGATGTCGAGATATTGCAGCAGGTCGTTCTCGTAGGCGATGAAGGTCGCCACCGCCCCCAGGATGCCGCCGTAGACGATGCCGGTCAGCGGCACGAGGAGCGGGTCGCGCGGCGGCAGGCGCCGGATGATCAGCAGGAAAAGCCCCGTGGCCGAGAGGGCCGTGCCGGTCGAGATCAGCATCTTCAGCCAGAGGGCCGCCCCGGGGAGAAGGACGGTCACCGCGACCAGCCCCAGCCCCGCCGCCTGGCCCGTTCCCACCGTCGCCGGCTCGACGAAGCGGTTGCGGGCCAGCATCTGCATGATGATGCCGGCCACGGCCAGACCGGCCCCGGCCAGCATGGCGGCGGCGGTGCGGGGCAGGCGGCTGACCGCGATCAGCCACAGCGCCTCGCGATCCATGCTGAGCCGGGCGACCCCCGTCGTCAGGCTGAGCGCGATCAGCAGGGCCAGCCCCGCAGGGACGAGATACGCGGGTCTCACTCGGTCGCCGGCCCCGCGCTCTCGAAGGCGGCGCGGATCGTCGCCATGGTGGTCAGGACGGACCGGGCACCGCCGCCGGCGATGTAGATAGGGCCGGCATCGAGATAGACGATGCGGCCGTTTTTCCAGGCGCGCGTGTCCCGGACCAGAGGATTGTCGAGGGTCGCGCGGGCGTCGGCTTCGCTCCCGCCGATGGCGGCGACGCGGTCGATGACGAGCAGCCAGTCGGGATCGGTCTCGCGGATGAATTCGAAGGAGATGGCCTGACCGTGGGTCGCGGCCTCGAGATCGGCGGCCGCCGGCGGCAGGTCGATGGCGTCATGCAGCCAGCCGAAGCGGGACCCGGCGCCATAGGCGGATACCTTGGGTCCGTTGGTCATCACGATCAGCGCATCGCCCTTGCCCGCGACGGCGGCCGCGGTCTCGGCGATGGCCGTCTCGATCCGGGTTTGCAGCGCGGCGGCGGCGTCCGTCCGGTCGTAGATGGCGCCATATGCGGCGATCCTTTCCAGACCCTCGGCGACCGGGTCCTCGCCCCAGATCGTCATGTCGATCGTGGGCGCGATGCGTTGCATGGCCTCGTGATGCTCCATCGAGCGGCCGCCCACGATCACGAGGTCGGGACGGGCGGCATGGACCGCTTCGAAATCCGGCTCGAAGAGGGTGCCCGCCTCGCCCTGGTACTCGGAGAGATAGGGCAGGTAGGTGTTGCCGACCGAGGTGAGACCCGAAACCCCGAGCGCGTCCAGCGTGTCCAGCGCGGCCATGTCGTAGACGAAGGTGGTGCGGGGCGGGCTTTCCACCTGGACGGGTCCGGCGGATGTGGCGACGGTGACGGTCTCGGCCGCCGCGGGGGCCAGACCGGCCGCCAGCAGGGCGAAGCCCAGGACGAATGCTCGTTTCACAATGTTCTCCAGCGCATTACAGTTTCCGGAGTCGGCCCGCGGTTCGGCGGCGGTCGGTCCGGGAGTGGCTGGCTGGGTTTAGGCTTATGCAGGCTCGCCCCCGCGTGTCGCGCCGGCCCCTGAACGAAAGGACAAGAGAGCGCGTGACGGACGGGCCTGCGGCAGATTCCGAGCTATTCGCGGAAGATACGGATCCTATGATCGGTTACAACCGGCTTTGGATCAATCTTCTGCGCATTCAGCGCAGCACCATGGCCCGCCTCTCGCGCGCGCTGCGCAAGGAGGGGATCGGCGACCCGATCTGGCACGAGCTGATGACCCAGATCGAGAGGGCGGGGCCGGGCGGTCTCCAGATGGCCGAGCTCGAACGGCGGCTGTTCTGCGCGCAGTACACGCTGTCGCGTCACGTCGGCCGGCTCGAGGAGCTGGGGTTCGTCAGCAGCCGGTCCGAGAACGGTCCGGGCCGCAGCAAGCGGCTCGTGCTGACACGGGCGGGCCAGGAGACGAACCGGCGGATCTGGCCCGTCTACGCGCGGATCATCCAGGACGAATTCGCGGACCGGCTGACGACCGAGGAGGCCTATGACCTCGTCGCGCGACTGATCCGGCTCTATCCGTGAGCGTGGAGGCACCGGCCGCGCGGGCCGGTGCCTCCTGTCGTGGTTCGGCGGGCGCGGTCAGAAATTCAGCACGGCGACGACCGAGATCGTCCGCCCCGGCTCTTTCAGGGTGTCGATGGAGCGGAAGTCGCCGCCATAGGTCGCGCGGTCGGCATAGGTCACGTCGAAGAGGTTGGTGACCTCGGCGCGGATCGTCATGTTCTGCATCGAAGGCGGCACGTATTCGGCGAAGACGTTGACCACCTCGTAGCCCGGAAAATCGCGGTTGCCGAAGCTGCCGACCCCGGCTCCGGACTTGGGCAGGGCGGCATCGACCCCGCCGCCGACCGTCAGGCCCGGGAGGCCGGTTTCCTGCTCGATCTCGAACGCCATCACGGTGCCGAGCGGCGCACCGAAATCCAGCGTTGCATAGCTGTCCTGCGGGACCCCGTTCACCGAGACCTCGCTGTGCGAGAGGGTGAACCGGGCGAAACCGCTGTTCCAGCCGTAGGTGGCGCCGAGGTTGAACCCCCTGCTTTCGAAGTCCGAATTGCCGGTGGCCGCGAAGGTCGAGGTGCGGGCATTCTCGAACCGGGTCAGGAAGACCTCACCGCCCAGCTTGAACGTGCCGACTTCGTAGTCGAATCCAATCGTCGCGTTGTTGGCGCGGGCCGGCCGGAGCGCGGTATAGTTCCAGGCCGGGTTGAAGGTGTAGTTGTCCTCGATGTCGATGCCGCCGAAGACGCTCGAGACGCCGCCGCGGATCGCGAAGCTCTCGGTGAGGGCGTAGACGACCGAGGCATTCCCGGAGAGGCCGCCGTTCCGGATCGTCTGGCCGCCGGTTCCGGTGAAGGTCTGTCGGTCGTAGCGCGCGCCGAAGGACAGGCGCAGCCGGTCGGTCGGGTCCAGCCTGGCCTGTGCGAAGAGCCCCACGTTGCGGGACCGTTCGGTGATGTCGGCGGGCCAGCTCGACCCCGGGGGGCTGTAGTAGTTGCCGTCCGTCTCCTGGTAATCGACCCCGGCGACCACCGTGCCGCCGCCCAGGTTGAACGTGTTGCTGACCGAGGCCGAGAAAGTGCCGGTCGTGCCGTTGCTGGCCGAGGGCAGGGGCCGGTCCACCTGGTTTTCCGAGTAACCGAGCGTCACCCTGGGATCCCACAGGCCCTCGGCAAGGACGTTCTCGTAGGTGAAGGAATAGCTCTTGCGCAGGGTGTCGAACCTGTAGAGCGCCTGAGGCGCGCCGTTCTGTCCGCCGAAGTTGGGGCGGAACTGGCGCAGTTCCTCGTCCCGCAGTTGCTGGGCCGAAAGTTCGAACCGGTGCCCGTCCTGGCTCTCGTAGGCGATCTTGCCGAGGGTGCTGACCAGGTTCGCGCCCGATCCGACCTGCGTCGCGCCGCTGCCGGTTTCGTAATCTCCTCCCTCGGCGCGCTTGACGTAGCCCAGCCAGGAAAAGCCCTGGTAAGTCCCGGCGAGGGTGAGTGCGCCCTGGGCTGTGCCGCCGTTGTCCGCATAGCTCAGCCGGACATTGCCGCCGACGACCTGTCCGGCGGGGATGACGTCTTCGGGATCGACGGTCTCGAACACGACCGAGCCGGCGAGCGCGAAGGGCCCCGCATCGGCGGGGGAAACCGTGGCGTCGGCACGCACCTGTTTCAGAAGGCCCGGATCGATGGCGTTCGAGGTGACGTGGTGGAAGGCGCGGTTGTTCTGTGCCGCGCCGTCGATCGAGACGCCGAGGTTGAGCATGTCGACCCCGTTGATGAAGATCTTCTGCGCGATCGGAATGCCGCCCCCGACCGAGACCGAAGCGATACCGGCGAAGACGTCCTTGAGGTCGCCGGTGCGGGCGCGGTCCAGTTCGAGTTCCGAGACGTACATCGAGGTCGCCCGGTCGGCCGCGCCGGAAAAGGCGTCGCGGATCTCGACGATCACCGGGTCGAGGCGGTAGGCCGCGCCGGTCTCCTGCGCCATGGAGGGCAGGGCGGCGGGCAAGGTCGTCGCGCTGGCAAGCAGGAGCGCGCGCGCCCTGCGGAATCGAATGGATGATATGTACGGCATGCTGTCCCCCAACCGTGAATACTGTTGTCCGTCTGGCTGGGAAGACCTGGCTGACCAAAAGGTGACTATATCAGTCGGAATTATCATGCAAGTGCATGAATGGCCGGGAAGCTGCGGCGCGCCCCGGGGAAGGGCACGTCGGGCGCCGCGGGCGGCCGGCGAGCGGGCGGCCCATGCGTCATCCGTTCCGTGCGGCTTGAATTCATGCCGGACTGGGGTTAAGTGACCGGACGGTCGCGCGGGCCATCCGGTGCGCATGTGACCCGGACCCAAGCGAGACGGACTATCCTATGGCCAACCCGATCCAGTTCATCAACCAGACGCGTGCCGAGATCTCCAAGATCACCTGGCCGACGCGGCGCGAGGTTCTGCTGACGACCGTGATGGTCTTCATCATGGCGGCGCTGACGGCCGTGTTCTTCGCCCTGGTCGATCTGCTGATCCGGACCGGGTTGCAGGGGCTGCTGGGCCTCTTCGGCTGAGGCGGCGGCGCGGGCGTGGAAAAACGCCCGCCGGCCTTGCCTTGCCGGGGACAAATCGGTAGGGACGCTCTATTCCCCGGACATGGCGCGCGACGATTCGAGACGCGCGCCGCTTTGTTTCAGGGCCCCCCGGCGGGGATCGAAGACGCAGTTTTTCCGGCGGCGCGCCGGCGTAGAAGGATCGAAGCGAGATGGCGAAGCGGTGGTACTCGGTCAGTGTTCTCTCGAATTTCGAGAAGAAGATCGCCGAGCAGATCCGGACGTCCGTGGCGGAAAACGGACTCGAGGACGAAATCGAGGAGGTTCTGGTTCCGACCGAGGAAGTCATCGAGATCCGGCGCGGCAAGAAGGTCACGACCGAGCGCCGGTTCATGCCCGGCTACGTGCTGGTGCGGATGGAGATGTCCGACGCGGGCTATCATCTGATCAACTCGATCAACCGTGTCACGGGCTTTCTCGGGCCGCAGGGACGCCCGATGCCGATGCGCGATGCCGAGGTGGCCTCGATCCTGGGGCGTGTGGCCGAGGGCGAGGAACAGCCGCGCACGCTGATCCACTTCGAGGTCGGCGAGAAGGTCAAGGTCAACGACGGTCCGTTCGAGGATTTCACCGGCATGATCGAAGAGGTCGACGACGACAACCAGCGCCTCAAGGTGTCTGTGTCGATCTTCGGCCGCGAAACCCCGGTCGAGTTGGAATACACCCAGGTGACCAAGCAGGCCTGACACGCTCGGGCGGTGCGTCGAGCACGCAGCCTACGGTGAAACGGGCGGGGTTCTCCCGCCCTTTTTCATTTTTCGGGAGTGGTCGGCTGCCGGGTGTCGGGACCGGCCTGGTTGGCGGCCCAGATCGGAGTGCCGGCGAACATGGCGTACCGCGCGTCGGCCCGGCGCCCCCGGTCCAGCCAGGCGGCATGGGCGCGGGCCTTCTCGGCGATGGCCGTTGAAATCCGCAGCGCGTCCCGCCCCTCGGTGAGGCTTTCGTAGAGGCGCAGGCCCTCGGTGGTGATCACCGGCGTCGCGGAGTGCCGCATGGGGCGCCGTCCGGCGTTGATGCTGTCCACCAGCGTCACGGCGAGGGCCGTGTGTTCCGGCGCGGCGCCTGGCGCGGGGAAGATGCGCAGCAGGATCGCGAGGGCGACCCAGAAATCGCATTCCGGATGATCGGAGATGCAGCCCAGGGCGCGGAGATCGTCGCCGCTGTCGCGGGACCACATGCGCCCCGTCACCAGTTCGGCCAGGTCCTCGTGCCCGGCGTAGGGAAGGGCGGCGGCGCAGAGATCGGGCCGCTGGTCGAGCAGGTGGGACAGGTAGTCCGCCGGTCCGGCACATGTTTCCGGTGCGGGAGCGGCCTTGAGGACATGCGCGGGAAAGGTGGTTTCGATGTTTTGCATAGCGCTTCAACGTTCCAGGGCGAAATCGGTTGCAGCATTACCCAGGGTCAATGCGGCCAGCCGATGACCGAACCGGGCAAATTTGGGGGCAGGGCCCGCAGCGAGCAAAGGCGATCGGCCCGTGGCGGGCCAGTGAGGCGAGGGTGACTTGCATTGCGGGGCCGTCGGGTGTATCCGGCCGCCCTGTCGTTCCGGCGACAGATTCCCTGTGGGAGGCGAGGGTCGCGCGCGATCCGGACCTGACCACATCACGCATATCCGCCCCATCGCGTTGCGGCGGAGTTGAGAAGGAGATGGCCAATGGCCAAGAAACTCGTCGGCAGCCTCAAGCTGCAGGTGCCTGCCGGGCAGGCGAACCCCTCGCCGCCGGTCGGACCCGCCCTGGGTCAGCGCGGCATCAACATCATGGAATTCTGCAAGGCGTTCAACGCCAAGACGCAGGAGATGGAGCCCGGTGCGCCGTGCCCGACCGTGATCCAGTATTATCAGGACAAGTCCTTCACCATGGATATCAAGACGCCGCCGGCGTCCTACTATCTGAAGAAGGCCGCCAAGCTGAAGTCCGGCTCCAAGGAGCCCGGCAAATCGACCGCCGGGACCGTCACGGTGGCCCAGGTCAAGGAAATCGCCGAGGCCAAGATGAAGGACCTCAACGCCAACGACGTCGAGGGCGCAATGCAGATCATCCTGGGTTCGGCCCGGTCCATGGGCATCGAGGTGAAGTAAGATGGCACATCTTGGAAAACGCACCCGCGCCGCCCGCGAAGCCTTTGCCGGCAAGGAAGACGTGACCGTCGAAGAGGCCGTCGCGCTGATCAAGGCCAACGTGAAGACCAAGTTCGACGAGACCGTCGAGATCGCGATGAACCTGGGCGTCGACCCGCGCCACGCCGACCAGATGGTCCGCGGCGTCGTCGGCCTGCCGAACGGCACCGGCAAGGACGTGCGCGTCGCCGTCTTCGCGCGTGGTCCGAAGGCCGAGGAAGCGCAGGCCGCGGGCGCCGATATTGTCGGAGCCGAGGACCTGATGGAAACCATCCAGGGCGGCAAGATCGAGTTCGATCGCTGCATCGCGACCCCGGACATGATGCCGATCGTCGGCCGCCTGGGCAAGATCCTCGGTCCGCGCAACCTGATGCCGAACCCCAAGGTGGGCACGGTGACCATGGATGTCGCCGACGCCGTCAAGGCGGCGAAGGGCGGCGAGGTCCAGTTCAAGGCCGAGAAGGCAGGCGTTGTGCACGCCGGCGTCGGCAAGGCCTCGTTCGACGAGGCCAAGCTGGTCGAGAACATCCGCGCCTTTGTGGATGCCGTCTCCAAGGCCAAGCCGGCCGGGGCCAAGGGCACCTACATGAAGAAGATCTCGCTGTCTTCGACCATGGGCCCGGGCGTGACCGTCGACATCCAGTCGGCGACCGGCAACACCACCGCCGCCGCCGCTGCCGAGTGAGGCAGCCGCACCGGCTGAAATGACGGCGGGGTCTTCGGGCCCCGCCGTTCGCGTTCCGGGACGGGACCGCGGCTCATGGCGCAAGCGGTTTTCCGCCTTGTGGTTTTTGCGTGCGAGAGGCCCGGTTTCATGGTAGGATGGCTGAAGATACCGCAAGACCCGTGATCCGCCACAGGCGGTTCACGCGTTTGTTGTTCCGATGTTCCGGATTAGGTCTTCACATTCCGTGTCCCAGCCTCTAATACGCGCACCTGTCGCTGTGCCCCGGATTCGGGGTGTCGGCGATTCGTCCGAGACGGCGGGTGGACCTGGTCCATAATTCCTGCCTGAGACGGGAAAGACCCAGATTTCTTCGGATGCTCAGTCGAGCGCCCGGGGCGATGATTGGACGGACCCGTAAGGACCCGCATGGCCGGGGCTTTATCGTCCCGGCTGAACTGAGCCGGAGGGTCCGACCCTCCACTACTTGGAGTGAAACTGTGGATAGAGCCCAGAAAGAGAAAGTGGTCGAGGAACTCGGCCAGATCTTCGAAAGCTCTGGCGTTGTGGTGGTTGCCCACTACACCGGTCTCACGGTTGCAGAGATGCAAACGCTTCGTGCAAAGGCCCGTGAGGCCGATGCCAGCGTGCGCGTCGCCAAGAACAGGCTTGCCAAGATCGCCCTGGACGGAAAGCCCTGCGAAAGCATCGGCTCGCTCCTGACGGGTATGACCGTTCTGACCTATTCCGAGGACCCCGTCGCGGCAGCGAAGGTGGCCGAGGATTTTGCCAAGGATAACAAGAAATTCGAGATCCTTGGCGGCTCGATGGGTGAGAACGCTCTTGACCGTGCCGGCGTCGAAGCCGTGTCGAAAATGCCGTCGCGCGATGAACTCATCGCGTCCATCGTCGGCTGCATCGGCGCACCTGCTTCGAACATCGCCGGGGCCATTGGCGCACCTGCTTCGAATATCGCCTCCATCCTGTCCACGATCGAGGACAAGGCGGCGTAAGCAACCCGAGATACGGCGTAGGGTTGAACATCCCGACGTTGGAACACATCTAGATACGGAAACAGTAACATGGCTGATCTGAAGAAACTGGCTGAAGAGATCGTTGGTCTGACGCTTCTCGAAGCACAAGAACTGAAAACCATCCTGAAAGACGAGTACGGCATCGAGCCCGCAGCTGGCGGCGCTGTCATGATGGCGGGCCCGGCCGGCGGCGGCGACGCCGGTGCGGCCGAGGAAGAGAAGACCGAATTCGACGTCATCCTGAAGTCGGCCGGCGCCTCGAAAATCAACGTCATCAAGGAAGTCCGCGGCATCACCGGCCTCGGCCTGAAAGAAGCCAAGGAGCTGGTCGAAGCCGGCGGCAAGGCTGTCAAGGAAGGCGTTTCGAAGGACGAAGCGGAAGAGATCAAGGGCAAGCTGGAAGCAGCCGGCGCCGAGATCGAACTTAAGTAAACGGTGCGTGCAAGCACGCCCCTACGGGCGCGTGATGCCATGCATGTGCGAAGACAGGCTGAACCCGGCGGCTCCGGGTTCAGCCGAACCTGTCTCAGAGAGTCCCCGGATCAGCGCCGGGGCCTGCCTAAGGCGAGGTTCGAAGGATCGGGAGGCCATCGGTCGGGAGATGGTCGAGCATGGATCCGAACCCCCTGTTTCGAAAAGGGCGCAGTGCCGGGGCCCGGCGGCACGTGTTCCCCGATGTGAAACGAAAGGTGACTTACGTCATGGCTCAGACCTTCCTCGGTCAGAAACGTCTTCGGAAATATTACGGTAAAATCCGTGAAGTCCTTGAAATGCCGAACCTCATCGAGGTTCAGAAAGCCTCTTACGATCTTTTCCTGAAATCCGGAGACGAGCCCGAGCCCCTGGATGGCGAAGGCATCAAGGGCGTCTTCCAGTCGGTCTTCCCGATCAAGGATTTCAACGAGACCGCGATCCTCGAATTCGTGAAGTACGAGCTGGAGAAGCCCAAGTACGACGTCGAGGAATGCCAGCAGCGCGACATGACCTATTCGGCGCCGCTGAAGGTCACCCTGCGCCTGATCGTCTTCGACATGGACGAGGATACCGGCGCCAAGTCGGTGAAGGACATCAAGGAACAGGACGTCTTCATGGGCGACATGCCCCTGATGACCCCGAACGGGACGTTCATCGTGAACGGGACCGAGCGCGTCATCGTGAGCCAGATGCACCGCTCTCCCGGCGTGTTCTTCGATCATGACAAGGGCAAGACCCACTCCTCGGGCAAGCTGCTCTTCGCCTGCCGGATCATTCCCTACCGCGGCTCCTGGCTGGATTTCGAATTCGACGCCAAGGACATCGTCTTTGCCCGTATCGACCGCCGCCGCAAGCTGCCGGTGACGACGCTGCTCTATGCGCTCGGGCTCGATCAGGAAGGCATCATGGATGCCTACTACGAGACGGTGGACTACAAGCTCCGCAAGGGGCAGGGCTGGGTCACCAAGTTCTTCCCGGAACGTGTGCGCGGCACGCGCCCGACCTATGACCTCGTGGATGCCGACAGCGGCGAGGTGATCGCCGAGGCCACCAAGAAGATCACCCCCCGCGCGGTGAAGAAGCTGATCGACGAAGGCAATGTCCAGAACCTGCTGGTGCCCTTCGACCGGATCGTCGGCAAGTTCGTCGCCAAGGACATCATCAACGAGGAAACCGGCGCGATCTATGTCGAGGCCGGGGACGAGCTGACGCTGGAATACGACAAGGACGGCGAGATCACGGGCGGCACGCTGCAGGATCTGCTGGATGCCGGCATCACCGACATCCCCGTGCTCGACATCGACAACGTCTCGGTCGGTCCGTACATGCGCAACACAATGGCGCAGGACAAGAACATGGACCGCAACAGCGCGCTCATGGACATCTACCGCGTCATGCGCCCGGGTGAGCCGCCGACCGTCGAGGCGGCCTCGTCCCTGTTCGACTCGCTCTTCTTCGACAGCGAGCGGTACGACCTGTCCGCCGTCGGCCGGGTCAAGATGAACATGCGCCTGGCACTGGATGCCGAGGATACGCAGCGCACGCTGCGCAAGGAAGACATCGTCGCCTGCATCAAGGCGCTGGTCGAGCTGCGTGACGGCAAGGGCGAGGTGGATGATATCGACCACCTCGGCAACCGCCGTGTCCGCTCGGTCGGCGAGCTGATGGAGAACCAGTACCGCGTCGGCCTGCTGCGGATGGAGCGCGCGATCAAGGAACGCATGTCCTCGGTCGAGATCGACACCGTCATGCCGCAGGACCTGATCAACGCGAAACCGGCGGCCGCTGCCGTGCGCGAATTCTTCGGCTCGTCCCAGCTGTCGCAGTTCATGGACCAGACCAACCCGCTGTCGGAAGTGACGCACAAGCGGCGCCTCTCGGCCCTCGGGCCGGGCGGTCTGACCCGCGAGCGCGCGGGCTTCGAGGTCCGCGACGTGCATCCGACCCACTATGGCCGGATGTGCCCGATCGAGACGCCGGAAGGCCCGAACATCGGCCTGATCAACTCGCTGGCCACCTTTGCCCGCGTGAACAAGTACGGCTTCATCGAGACGCCGTATCGCCGGGTCGAGAACGGGCAGGTCACGGACGAAGTGAAGTACATGTCCGCCACCGAGGAGATGCGTCACACCGTGGCGCAGGCCAATGCCAATCTCGACGAGAACGGCAAGTTCGTGAACGACCTCGTCAACACGCGCCAGTCGGGCGAATACACGCTTGCGCCGAACGAGACCGTCGACCTGATCGACGTCTCGCCGAAGCAGCTGGTCTCGGTCGCGGCCTCGCTCATTCCGTTCCTGGAAAACGACGACGCCAACCGCGCGCTGATGGGTTCGAACATGCAGCGTCAGGCGGTTCCGCTCCTGCGGGCCGAGGCGCCGCTGGTCGGCACCGGGATCGAGGGCGTCGTCGCCCGTGACTCGGGCGCGGCCATCATGGCCAAGCGCGGCGGCGTCATCGACCAGGTCGATGCGCAGCGTATCGTGGTGCGCGCCACCGAGGATCTCGAACTGGGCGACGCCGGCGTGGACATCTACCGCCTGCGCAAGTTCCAGCGCTCGAACCAGAACACCTGCATCAACCAGCGTCCGCTGGTGAAGGTGGGCGACACGGTCGAGAAGGGCGAGGTGATCGCCGACGGTCCGTCCACCGATCTTGGTGAACTGGCGCTCGGCAAGAACGTGGTCGTCGCCTTCATGCCGTGGAACGGCTACAACTACGAGGACTCGATCCTGATTTCCGAGCGGATCGCCCGTGACGACGTGTTCACCTCGGTCCATATCGAGGAATTCGAGGTGGCGGCACGTGACACCAAGCTCGGGCCGGAAGAGATCACCCGCGACATCCCGAACGTGGGCGAGGAAGCGCTGCGCAACCTCGACGAGGCGGGCATCGTCTATATCGGCGCCGATGTGGAGCCGGGCGATATCCTGGTGGGCAAGATCACGCCCAAGGGCGAAAGCCCGATGACGCCGGAGGAGAAACTGCTCCGCGCGATCTTCGGGGAAAAGGCCTCGGACGTCCGTGACACCTCGCTTCGCGTGAAGCCGGGCGATTACGGGACGGTCGTCGAGGTCCGCGTCTTCAACCGCCACGGCGTGGAAAAGGACGAGCGGGCCCTGCAGATCGAGCGCGAGGAAATCGCGCGTCTCGGCCGTGACCGGGACGACGAGCTGGCGATCCTCGACCGCAACATCTATGCCCGCCTGCGGGACCTGATCATCGGCAAGACCGCCGTGAAGGGTCCGAAAGGGGTCAAGGCGAATTCGGAAATCACCGAAGATCTCCTGTCCTCGCTGCCGCGGTCGCATTGGTGGCAATTGGCGCTGGCCGAAGACCAGGACGCCCAGATCGTCGAGGCTCTGAACGAGCAGTACGAGGTGCAGAAACGCGCCCTGGACGCCCGGTTCGAGGACAAGGTCGAGAAGGTGCGCCGGGGCGACGACCTGCCGCCGGGCGTGATGAAGATGGTCAAGGTCTTCATCGCGGTGAAGCGCAAGCTTCAGCCGGGCGACAAGATGGCCGGCCGTCACGGCAACAAGGGCGTGATCAGCCGCGTCGTGCCGCAGGAGGACATGCCGTTCCTCCAGGACGGCACGCCGGTCGACTTCTGCCTCAACCCGCTGGGTGTGCCGTCGCGCATGAACGTCGGCCAGATCCTCGAAACCCACATGGGCTGGGCCTCGCGCGGGCTGGGTCTCAAGGTGGACGAGGCGCTGGACGAATACCGGCGGTCGGGCGACATGACCCCGGTGCGTGACGCGCTCAAGATCGTGTATGGCGACGACGTCTATGACGAGGGCTTCTCGCCCATGGACGAGGAAAGGCTTCTGGAGGCGGCGGGCAACGTGACCCGCGGCGTGCCGATCGCGACCCCGGTCTTCGACGGCGCGAAGGAGCATGACGTCAACGACGCGCTGGTGCGTGCCGGCTTCAACGAGAGCGGTCAGTCGATCCTCTACGACGGCCGGACGGGCGAACAGTTCGCGCGTCCCGTCACCGTCGGGATCAAGTACCTGCTCAAGCTGCACCACCTCGTCGACGACAAGATCCACGCACGTTCGACGGGGCCGTACTCGCTCGTGACCCAGCAGCCGCTGGGCGGCAAGGCGCAGTTCGGCGGTCAGCGCTTCGGCGAGATGGAAGTCTGGGCCCTCGAGGCCTACGGCGCGGCCTACACCCTGCAGGAAATGCTGACGGTCAAGTCGGACGACGTGGCCGGCCGGACGAAGGTCTACGAAAGCATCGTCAAGGGCGAGGACAATTTCGAGGCGGGCGTTCCCGAGAGCTTCAACGTGCTCGTCAAGGAAGTCCGCGGCCTCGGCCTGAACATGGAACTCCTGGACGCGGAGGGCGAGGAATAACGGACCTTTCCGGTGGCGGTGCGTGCGCAGCACGCACCCTGCCGCCCGTAGAGTGCGTGATCCCACGCACCGTTCCTCCCCTTCCACGCCCCTCAACTGAGGTTACACAATGAACCAGGAACTGACGAACAACCCGTTCAACCCGCTCGCACCGCAGAAGATCTTCGACGAGATCAAGGTCTCGCTGGCTTCGCCCGAGCGGATCCTCTCGTGGTCCTATGGCGAGATCAAGAAGCCCGAGACGATCAACTACCGGACCTACAAGCCCGAGCGCGACGGCCTGTTCTGCGCCCGTATCTTCGGGCCGATCAAGGACTACGAGTGCCTTTGCGGCAAGTACAAGCGGATGAAGTATCGCGGCGTCGTCTGCGAGAAATGCGGCGTCGAGGTGACGCTGCAGAAGGTCCGCCGCGAGCGCATGGGCCATATCGAGCTGGCCGCGCCGGTCGCGCATATCTGGTTCCTCAAGTCGCTTCCCTCGCGGATCGGCCTGCTGCTGGACATGACCCTGCGCGATCTGGAACGCGTGCTCTATTTCGAGAACTACGTCGTCATCGACCCGGGTCTCACCGACCTGACCGAAGGCCAGATGCTGACGGAAGAAGAGTTCATGGACGCCCAGGACGCCTATGGCATGGATGCGTTCCAGGCCAATATCGGCGCCGAGGCCATCCGCGAGATGCTGGCCAAGATCGACCTCGAGTCCGAGGCCGAGCATCTGCGCGCGGAACTGGCCGAAGCCACCGGCGAACTGAAGCCCAAGAAGATCATCAAGCGGCTCAAGGTCGTGGAATCCTTCCTTGAATCCGGCAACCGGCCGGAGTGGATGATCCTGACTGTTGTCCCGGTCATTCCGCCGGAACTGCGCCCGCTGGTTCCGCTGGACGGCGGCCGCTTCGCCACGTCGGACCTGAACGACCTGTACCGCCGGGTGATCAACCGGAACAACCGTCTCAAGCGGCTGATCGAGCTGCGCGCGCCGGACATCATCGTCCGCAACGAAAAGCGGATGCTGCAGGAATCTGTCGACGCGCTGTTCGACAACGGCCGTCGCGGCCGCGTCATCACGGGCCAGAACAAGCGCCCGCTCAAGTCGCTGTCGGACATGCTCAAGGGCAAGCACGGCCGCTTCCGCCAGAACCTACTGGGCAAGCGCGTCGACTTCTCGGGCCGGTCGGTCATCGTGACGGGCCCGGAGCTCAAGCTGCACCAGTGCGGCCTGCCCAAGAAGATGGCGCTCGAGCTCTTCAAGCCCTTCATCTACTCGCGCCTGGAGGCCAAGGGCCTGTCCAGCACCGTGAAACAGGCGAAGAAGCTGGTCGAGAAAGAGCGCCCCGAGGTCTGGGACATCCTCGACGAGGTCATCCGCGAGCACCCGGTTCTGCTGAACCGCGCGCCCACGCTGCACCGTCTGGGCATCCAGGCGTTCGAGCCCACGCTGATCGAGGGCAAGGCGATCCAGCTTCACCCGCTGGTCTGCTCAGCCTTCAACGCCGACTTCGACGGCGACCAGATGGCTGTTCACGTGCCGCTCTCGCTCGAGGCGCAGCTGGAAGCGCGCGTTCTGATGATGTCGACGAACAACGTTCTGTCGCCCGCCAACGGCGCGCCGATCATCGTTCCGTCGCAGGACATGATCCTGGGTCTCTACTACACGACCATCGAACGCGCCGGCATGAAGGGCGAGGGGATGACCTTCTCGTCCATCGAAGAGGTGCAATACGCTCTGGATTCCGGGTCGGTGCACCTGCACGCGCGGATCCAGGCGCGGATCAAGCAGATCGACGAGGAAGGCAACGAGGTCTTCAAGCGGTACGAAACCACGCCCGGCCGGGTCCGGCTTGGCGCGCTGCTGCCGCTCAATGCCAAGGCGCCCTTCGAACTGGTCAACCGCCTGCTGCGGAAGCGCGAGGTGCAGCAGGTCATCGACACCGTCTATCGCTACTGCGGTCAGAAGGAGTCGGTCATCTTCTGCGACCAGATCATGACCATGGGCTTCCGCGAAGCGTTCAAGGCCGGCATCTCGTTCGGCAAGGACGACATGGTGATCCCGGACAACAAGTGGACCATCGTCGAGGACACCCGCGAGCAGGTGAAGGACTTTGAACAGCAGTACATGGACGGCCTGATCACCCAGGGCGAAAAGTACAACAAGGTCGTGGACGCCTGGTCGAAGTGCAACGACAAGGTGACCGAGGCGATGATGTCGACCATCTCGGCCACCAAGTCGGGCGAGGACGGCTCCGAGGAGGAACCGAACTCGGTCTACATGATGGCGCATTCCGGTGCGCGTGGCTCGGTCACCCAGATGAAGCAGCTGGGCGGGATGCGCGGCCTGATGGCGAAGCCGAACGGCGACATCATCGAGACGCCGATCATCTCGAACTTCAAGGAAGGCCTGACCGTGCTCGAGTACTTCAACTCGACCCACGGGGCACGGAAGGGTCTGTCGGACACCGCGCTCAAGACCGCGAACTCGGGTTATCTGACCCGTCGTCTCGTGGATGTGGCGCAGGACTGCATCGTGCGCGAGGTGGACTGCGGCACCGACCGTGCCGTGACCGCCGAGGCGGCCGTGAACGACGGCGAAGTGGTTGCCACCATCGGCGAACGCGTGCTGGGCCGGGTCGCGGCGGAAGACGTGATCCGTCCGGGCACCGAAGAGGTCATGGTGCAGAGGGGCGCGCTCATCGACGAACGTGTGGCCGACTCCATCCAGGAGGCGAACGTCCAGTCCATGCGCATCCGCTCGCCGCTGACCTGCGAGGCCGAGGACGGCGTCTGCGCCATGTGCTACGGTCGCGACCTGGCACGCGGCACGATGGTGAACCAGGGCGAGGCCGTGGGGATCATCGCGGCGCAGTCCATCGGCGAACCCGGCACCCAGCTGACGATGCGGACCTTCCACATCGGCGGCGTGGCGCAGGGTGGCCAGCAGTCCTTCCTCGAGGCATCGGTCGACGGTACGGTGGCGTTCGAATACCCGAACCTGCTCGAGAATGCCGCCGGCGAGATGCTGGTCATGGGCCGCAACATGAAGCTGCGCATCCTCGACGAGACGGGGGCCGAACGCGCCAGCCACAAGCTGGGCTATGGCACCAAGATCTTCGTCAAGGAAGGCGAGAAGATCACGCGCGGGGACAAGCTCTTCGAATGGGATCCCTACACGCTTCCGATCATCGCCGAGAAGGCGGGGACCGTGCGCTATGTCGATCTCGTCACCGGTATCGCCGTGCGCGAGGAAACCGACGACGCCACCGGCATGACGCAGCGCATCGTGGCGGACTGGCGCGGCTCGCCCAAGGGGAACGAGCTCAAGCCGGAACTGCTGATCGTCGGCGAGGATGGTGAACCGGTCCGCAACGAGGCGGGCAACCCGGTGACCTATCCGATGTCGGTGGATGCGATCCTGTCCGTCGAGGACGGGGCCGACATCCAGGCCGGTGACGTGGTCGCGCGTATCCCGCGCGAGGGCGCCAAGACCAAAGACATCACCGGCGGTCTGCCGCGGGTGGCGGAACTGTTCGAGGCACGCCGTCCCAAGGATCACGCCATCATCGCCGAGATCGACGGTTACGTCCGCTTCGGCCGCGACTACAAGAACAAGCGCCGCATCGGCATCCAGCCCGCGGACGAGAGCCTTGAGCCGGTCGAATACATGGTGCCCAAGGGCAAGCACATCCCGGTGCAGGAAGGCGACTTCGTGCAGAAGGGCGACTACATCATGGACGGCAACCCGGCGCCGCATGACATTCTTGCCATCATGGGCGTCGAGGCGCTGGCGGACTACATGATCAACGAGGTGCAGGACGTCTATCGCCTGCAGGGCGTGAAGATCAACGACAAGCACATCGAGGTGATCGTTCGCCAGATGCTGCAGAAGTGGGAGATCTCGGACTCGGGCGACACCGTGCTGCTCAAGGGCGAAACGGTCGACAAGATCGAGTTCGACGAGGCCAACGAGAAGGCGCTCGCCCGTGGCGGCCGCCCGGCCGAGGGCCAGCCGATCCTGCTGGGGATCACCAAGGCGTCGCTGCAGACCCGGTCGTTCATCTCGGCCGCCTCCTTCCAGGAGACGACCCGCGTGTTGACCGAGGCTTCGGTCCAGGGCAAGCGCGACAAGCTGGTCGGTCTCAAGGAGAACGTCATCGTCGGCCGCCTGATCCCGGCCGGGACGGGCGGGGCCACGCAGCGCGTGCGCCGCATCGCCTCCGAGCGGGACAACGTGGTTCTGGAAGCCCGCCGGGAAGAGGCCGAACAGGCCGCCGCCCTGGCGGCCCCGGTTCAGGACGATGTGGTCGGCGGCGACGAGTTCGACACGCTGGTCGAGACGCCCGAAAGCCGCGATTGATCCCCATTCGGGCCTTCGGGTCCGAACGACGACACCCAAGGCCCCCGGTACATCCGGGGGCCTTTTTCGTGCCCGCAGCGGGCGAGGGCGCGGGGGCGGGGCCAGCCGTTGGTTGCGCCCTTGGCTGCGCACGGCAAGCCTCCGTCCCGCCGGCAGGTTTCGGCCAGCCTCTAACCTCTGACCTCTAACCTCTGACCTCTGGCCTTGCAGGTGCCCCCGGACCGCCGGAGAACCGGATTGCCCGGGGGCGTCGCCAGACCGCCACGTGGTGGCCTTCCATGGCCGCGCCGACCCCTTTCTCTGCGGATCATCGGTGTCCTCGGGCCCCCGACCGGCTCACGCGCCCGCGAAGAGCCGGACCGGCCCGCGGCGAGGGGCGCCAACCGCCAAACCCCGGCTTGCTGCCGTACCCCCCGCGCTGGCGTCAGATCCCCTGAAGCATCCGGGCCTTGCGGGTCGATGTCAGCTTCATCCCCGGCGCCGACAGCCTGTCGCCCGGACCCACCCAGGCATAGGCCAGCAGGCAGGGGTCGAGATCGGCGGTGGTGATCCGATGCTCCTCTCCCGGGCGGTTCAGGATCAGCGACCCCGGCGCGTGGACGGCGGCATCGTTCTCGGACCAGGCGCCGGCGACCGAGATATAGCTTTCCTCGATCTCGCTGTGGCTGTGCTGCGGATAGGTCGTCTTGGGCGCGAAGAGCACGAAGCCCAGGATCAGGCGGTCCGCCTGCACCGGGCCGCGCGGACCCAGCACCTCGCAATAGGCGTATTTCCGCGCCAGTGCCTTCGGCACTTTCTCGTAGCCGTATTCCCACGTCAGCCCCTGGGTGACCCGGGAGAGGGCCCGCGCCATGCCCGAGACCGCACCCCGTTCGCCAAGGTCGAGCGCCCGGCTCAGATGGGCGGTGACCGGCTTGGCCTCCTGGGGGCGCGCCAGGATCACCGGGTTCGCCTCGATCACGTGGGAAAGGGCCTCCCGAACCCGCTTGCGATGGCTGCGGATCAGCCGGCTGCCGCCGGCCGATCCGTTGCGGTAGAGCGCGAAGAACTCGCGCAGCAGATAGAGCCAGTCCGGGCTGTCGAAGAGGCGCGGGCTCGCGTCCGTTTCGGCGTGCGGCGGTGCTTCTGTCATGTGCGTCGGCCTCTTTTCTCCGGGCGGCGTATTCCGACCAAAGAGCGCGCGCGCCCGCCCGGTCAAGTTCGACGGCGACCTTCTCATGTCGCATTTCAGGTGCACCGGTCCGGTCCGGCGCGCCCGTGCCTCTTCATCTTGCCCGAAATACTCCGGGAGGTCTGGAGGGCAGCGCCCTCCAGCCCCGCCACCGGCGTCCGGCGGGGCTTTCCTTCGCCCCGCCGTCATGCGACGTCTGGTCGACAGCCGAGGGCAGGACGGGGGAGGCCGGTGGAATGCGGATGGCGGGTGGCAACGACAACGTCAAGGGCGCGCTGGTCATGGTTCTCTCCATGGCGCTGTTCACGCTGAACGATACCTTCATGAAGACCCTGGCGGACGAGGTCTCGCTCTACCAGATCCTTACCCTGCGCAACGGCGCGGTGACGGTGGTGCTGCTTGTGCTGGCGTGGCGCATGGGGGGCTTGAGGAAGGGGCTCACGCGTCGGGACGCGGGGCTGGCGGTGATCCGGGGGCTGGCCGAGGTGGCGACGGCCTACTTCTTTCTCACGGCGCTCTTCAACATGCCGCTGGCGAACGTGACGGCAGTGCTGCAGTCGGCGCCGCTCATGGTCATGCTCGCGGCCGCGATCTTTTTGGGGGAACCGATCGGCTGGCGCCGGGTGACGGCCGTGGTGGCGGGCTTCTGCGGCGTCCTGCTGATCGTCCGCCCGGGGACCGAGGGGTTCAACGTCTATTCGCTCTACACGCTGGTCGCCGTCCTCTGCCTGACCGTGCGCGACATCGTGACCCGCAAGCTTTCGCCCGAGGCGCCGACGATGCTGGTGACGGCGATCACCTCGGGGCTGGTCTGCCTGTTCTTCGGCGCGTTCAGCACGGGCGTGGACTGGGTGGCGCTCACGCCGCGGTCGGGCGGCATGATCGCGGGCGCGGCGCTGATGGTGCTGGGGGCCTACCTGTCTTCGGTCACGGCGATGCGGCTGGGAGAGGTCAGTTTCGTCTCGCCCTTCCGCTACACCGCGATGCTCTGGGCGCTGGCCCTCGGGTTCGTCGTCTTCGGCGAATGGCCGACCGGACTGACCCTGATCGGCGCGGCGGTCGTGGTGGGGTCGGGTCTCTATTCGCTCTGGCGCGAGACGGTGCGGGTGCGACGCGACCGGGACGCGCAGGAGAAGGTCGCGCGCCAGCGGAGCTATCGCCCTGGGGCCTGACCAAAGACGCGGCGGACGTGGTCGGCGTCGATGGCGAAGCGGGCGCGAAAGGTCTCCTCCTCCGCGGGTGTGAGCGGCGCGACCGCGAAGGCCTTGACCGGCTTCTGGCGGCTGTCGTTATAGGTGTTGTGGGTCCGGACCCACATCTCGTCATCGGGAAAGGACAGGGCGGGCATGAACTGCGGCAGGCGTTCATGCATGAAGTTCATGATGGTCAGGCCGTCCCCGGCACGGACATGCATCCCGAGCGCGGCGACATAGAAGGGGCGATAGATCGGGCCGGCGGCGATGCCCGCAGCGGAGATCTCGGCGATGTGCCCGCGGTTCCAGTCGAAGGCGACGGTGCGGTTGTCCCGGCAGATCGCGTGGCCCGCCTCGGCGGCCTGGCGCAGGCGCGCCACGAAGTCGAGCGCAAAGGCGTCGTCGTCGTCGTGGCGGAACTGCAGGCAGGGGGCGGACCGGCTGCCGCGGGCGTCGTTGATGATCTCCTTCATCACGTCGCGGTGGCGGCGGGGCGGGTGCGCCTCGATGCGGATCTGCGGGATGTCGGCCGTCAGCGTCTCCAGCCGCCGGCGGTGCCGCGCGGGGAGCTGATCGCCGATGACGACGATCAGCAGGAAGTCGGGGTCGGTCTGGTGGCGCAGGCAGGGCAGGGCGACCGTCTCGAACAGGCGGAAGCGTTCTTCCAGCCGGTGCTCGGCATAGAGAAAGGCGATGCGGTCGTCCACGCTGTCGTGCTCGACCTGGAAACCGCCGAGCGCGGGATAGGAAAACCGGCAAAGACCAATGACCTGCATCCTGAGCCGCGCCCTTCCTTGCCGTGCCTCTCCGCGCCACGATGTCAGCGGCGGACGGCCAAGACAAGCGGGGGGCCTTGTTGACAACCCCGGCGACTCTTCGTATATGCGCGCCATTCGGCAGAGGGGTCTCCCCGCCGCCAATCGAATCGAAGTGGTCAAGATCCGGGTGCAACGCCCCGATCCTCTGGAACACCCGCCGCGTCGTTCCCCGCGAACGAGGGGACGCATGCGGTATTTGTGCGTTGCGTGGACGCGCGCAGCGTGAAGTGAGAAACGGCACCTCGAAGGTGCGCACATATGTGAGAGATGGGGAACGACGCCCGATGCCAACGATCCAGCAGCTGATCCGGAAACCCCGGCAGCCCAAAGTGAAACGCTCCAAGTCCCAGCACCTGGAACAGTGCCCGCAGAAACGCGGCGTCTGTACCCGGGTCTACACCACCACCCCGAAGAAGCCGAACTCGGCCATGCGGAAGGTGGCCAAGGTGCGTCTGACCAACGGCTACGAAGTGATCAGCTACATTCCGGGTGAAAGCCACAACCTGCAGGAGCACTCGGTGGTCCTGATCCGTGGCGGCCGTGTGAAGGACCTTCCGGGCGTCCGTTACCACATTCTCCGCGGCGTGCTGGACACCCAGGGTGTCAAGGACCGCAAGCAGCGTCGCTCCAAGTACGGTGCGAAACGGCCCAAATGATCCGTGTTGCCCTGATATCCGTCCTCGCGCTGGTCGCGGCGCCCGTCTCGGTTTCCGCCGAGACGTACGGCGCGATCGCGTACAGCTTCCAGTCCGACAAGTACGGTCGCGCCTGGAACTACGGCAGCAGGCAGGAGGCCGAGAAGGCCGCAATCGGCTTCTGCAAGGCCGCGGGCGGAAAGCGCTGCAAGATCGGCGTCTGGCTCCAGGATACCTGTGGCGCGTTTTCGGTATCGGAAACCTCGAGAAACATGAAACAAGCTGGATCCAGCTGGGGCTTCACCTCCTCGAATGCCGCGCATGGGCGCGCGGTTCAGGAGTGTGAGGCACGCGACGGGGCAGGCACCTGCCATGTGGTCGCCTCGGTCTGTTCCAACGGCAAGTAATACTTAGGAGATCGGAATGTCCCGCCGTCACGCCGCTGAAAAACGCGAAATCCTGCCCGACGCCAAGTACGGCGACCGGGTCCTGACCAAGTTCATGAACAACCTGATGATCGACGGCAAGAAGTCGGTCGCCGAGAAGATCGTCTACAACGCCCTCGACCGCATCGAAGCCAAGGTCAAGCGCGCCCCGGTCGAGCTGTTCCACGAGGCGCTCGACAACATCAAGCCGTCGGTCGAGGTCCGCTCCCGCCGTGTTGGTGGCGCCACCTACCAGGTTCCGGTCGAGGTGCGCCCCGAGCGCCGCGAGGCGCTGGCGATCCGCTGGCTCATCACCGCGTCGCGTTCGCGCAACGAAAACACCATGGAAGAGCGCCTTGCGGGCGAGCTTCTGGATGCCGTCAATTCGCGCGGGTCCGCCGTCAAGAAGCGTGAGGACACGCACAAGATGGCCGATGCGAACAAGGCATTCAGCCACTACCGCTGGTAATCCTTCCTTCTCACTCCTTCACCAAGGGCTGCATATCATGGCACGCGTTTATCCCCTCGAGCGGTACCGGAACTTCGGTATCATGGCGCATATCGACGCCGGCAAGACCACCTGCTCGGAACGGATCCTCTTCTACACCGGCAAGTCCCACAACATCGGTGAGGTGCACGATGGTGCGGCCACGATGGACTGGATGGAGCAGGAGCAGGAACGCGGGATCACCATCACCTCGGCCGCGACCACGACCTTCTGGCAGTGGCAGGAAGACCCGAGCGCCGAAGGCACCTACGACACCAAGTACCGGATGAACATCATCGACACGCCGGGCCACGTCGACTTCACCATCGAGGTCGAGCGTTCGCTGGCCGTGCTCGACGGTGCCGTCGCCGTTCTGGACGCCAACGCGGGTGTCGAGCCGCAGACCGAGACCGTCTGGCGCCAGGCCGACCGCTACAAGGTTCCGCGGATCGTCTTCGTTAACAAGATGGACAAGATCGGCGCCGACTTCTTCAACTGCGTCAAGATGATCGCGGACCGCACCGGTGCAGTCCCGGCCCCGATCCAGATTCCGATCGGCGCCGAGAACGAACTGGAAGGCATCATCGACCTGGTCACCATGGAAGAGTGGACCTGGAAGGGCGAGGATCTGGGCGCCTCCTGGACCCGTCAGCCGATCCGCGACGAGCTGAAAGAGCTCGCCGAGGAATGGCGCGGCAAGCTCATCGAGAACGCCGTCGAAATGGACGACGACGCGATGATGGAGTACCTGGAAGGCAACGAGCCCGACATCCCGACCCTGCGGAGCCTGATCCGCAAGGGCACGCTGGCGCTCAAGTTCGTGCCGGTCCTGGGCGGGTCCGCCTTCAAGAACAAGGGTGTGCAGCCGCTGCTGAACGCGGTGGTCGACTATCTGCCGTCGCCGCTGGACGTGGTCGACTACATGGGCTTCAGCCCCGACGACGAGACCGAAGAGCGGAACATCGCCCGCCGCGCCGATGACTCCATGCCCTTCGCCGGCCTGGCCTTCAAGATCATGAACGACCCCTTCGTCGGCTCGCTGACCTTCACCCGGATCTATTCCGGCGTGATGAACAAGGGCGATTCGATCCTGAACGCGACCAAGGGGAAGAAAGAGCGCATCGGCCGCATGATGATGATGCACTCGAACAACCGCGAAGAGATCGAAGAGGCCTTCGCCGGCGACATCATCGCGCTGGCCGGTCTGAAGGACACGACCACGGGTGACACGCTCTGCGATCCCAAGGCGCCCGTCGTCCTCGAGACCATGACCTTCCCCGATCCGGTGATCGAGATCGCGGTCGAGCCGAAGACCAAGGGCGACCAGGAGAAGATGTCCCAGGGTCTGGCCCGGCTGGCCGCCGAAGACCCGTCCTTCCGCGTGGAGACCGACCTCGAATCCGGTCAGACCATCATGAAGGGCATGGGCGAACTTCACCTCGACATCCTCGTCGACCGGCTGAAGCGCGAATTCAAGGTCGAGGCCAACATCGGTGCGCCGCAGGTGGCCTACCGCGAGACCATCGGCCACGAGATCGAGCATACCTACACCCACAAGAAGCAGTCGGGTGGATCGGGCCAGTTTGCCGAGGTCAAGCTCATCATCACTCCGACCGAGGCCGGCGAAGGCTATTCCTTCGAAAGCCGGATCGTCGGCGGCGCGGTGCCGAAGGAATACATCCCCGGCGTCGAGAAGGGCATCCAGTCGGTGATGGACTCCGGTCCGCTGGCAGGCTTCCCGGTGATCGACTTCAAGGTCGCGCTGGTGGACGGCAAGTTCCATGACGTCGACTCCTCGGTCCTGGCCTTCGAAATCGCGTCGCGGATGTGCATGCGCGAAGGTCTCCGCAAGGCCGGCGCCAAGCTGCTGGAACCGATCATGAGCGTCGAGGTCGTGACGCCGGAGGAATATACCGGCAGCATCATCGGCGATCTGACGTCGCGTCGCGGCCAGGTTTCAGGGCAGGAACCGCGCGGCAACGCGATCGCGATCGACGCCTTCGTGCCGCTGGCCAACATGTTCGGCTACATCAACACGCTGCGTTCCATGTCCTCGGGCCGCGCGCAGTTCACGATGCAGTTCGCTCACTACGACCCGGTCCCGCAGAACATCTCTGACGAGATCCAGTCGAAATACGCATAACGGGTGGTG
>NZ_CH724131.1:1637051-1643712 GCF_000152725.1 Pseudooceanicola batsensis HTCC2597 | reverse complement strand
CCCGACAAAGGAGGCCAATCATGGCAAAGGAAAAGTTCGAACGCGGCAAGCCGCACTGCAACATCGGCACGATCGGTCACGTCGACCACGGCAAGACGACGCTGACGGCGGCGATCACGAAGTACTTCGGCGACTTCCGCGCCTATGACCAGATCGACGGCGCGCCGGAAGAGAAGGCCCGCGGGATCACCATCTCGACCGCGCATGTGGAATACGAGACGGACAACCGTCACTATGCGCATGTCGACTGCCCCGGCCACGCCGACTACGTCAAGAACATGATCACCGGTGCCGCGCAGATGGACGGCGCGATCCTGGTGGTGAACGCGGCCGACGGCCCGATGCCGCAGACGCGCGAGCACATCCTGCTCGGCCGTCAGGTCGGCATTCCGGCCATGGTCGTCTTCCTGAACAAGGTCGACCAGGTGGATGACGAGGAGCTTCTCGAGCTCGTCGAGATGGAAGTGCGCGAGCTTCTGTCGGAATACGACTTCCCGGGCGACGACGTTCCGATCATCGCCGGCTCGGCGCTTGCGGCGATGAACGGCGACAATGCCGAGATCGGCGAGAACAAGATCCGCGAGCTGATGGCGGCCGTGGACGAGTACATCCCGCAGCCCGAGCGGGCCGTCGACCAGCCGTTCCTGATGCCGATCGAGGACGTGTTCTCGATCTCGGGCCGCGGCACCGTGGTCACCGGCCGCGTCGAGCGTGGCGTGGTGAACGTGGGCGACGAACTCGAGATCGTCGGCATCAAGGACACCAAGAAGACGACCTGCACCGGCGTCGAGATGTTCCGCAAGCTGCTGGACCGCGGCGAGGCGGGCGACAACATCGGCGCGCTGCTGCGCGGCATCGACCGTGACGGCGTGGAGCGGGGCCAGGTTCTCTGCAAGCCCGGCTCGGTCAAGCCGCACACCAAGTTCGAGGCCGAGGTCTACATCCTGACCAAGGACGAGGGCGGCCGTCACACGCCGTTCTTCGCGAACTACCGTCCGCAGTTCTACTTCCGCACGACGGATGTGACCGGCACCGTGACGCTGCCCGAGGGCACCGAGATGGTGATGCCGGGCGACAACCTGAAGTTCTCGGTCGAGCTGATCGCGCCGATCGCGATGGAAGACGGGCTGCGCTTCGCCATCCGCGAAGGCGGCCGGACCGTCGGTTCGGGCGTGGTCTCGAAGATCGTCGAGTGATCTGACGATCCCGCGACGACCCCGGACGCGCTCCGGGGTCCCGCGAGGCGGGGGCATGTCCCGGGCCCGACCCGTGACCGCCAGGCCCCCGGCCTGGACAAGAAAAGGCCTCGTTGCACCGCACGGGGCGGCCCCGGATCAGGTCCGGGGCACGACACAGGGCTCAAACGCTCGACAAGGGCCCCGGATCGTCTCCGGGGCGTCTCGAGCCTGGCCCGAAACGGGTTCGACGAGGGGGCAGGGTGGTCCTGCTTCCTCCTCTCAACTCAAACGCCGCAGAAGGCTGAATTGACATGTCTGGTCAAACAATCCGCATCCGGCTGAAGGCATTCGATTACCGCGTCCTGGACACCAGCACGCAGGAAATCGTGAACACGGCGAAGCGCACCGGCGCTCAGGTCCGTGGCCCGATCCCGCTGCCCAACAAGATCGAGAAGTTCACGGTTCTCCGTGGGCCGCACGTCGACAAGAAATCCCGCGATCAGTTCGAGATCCGGACGCACAAGCGTCTGCTCGATATCGTGGACCCGACCCCGCAGACGGTGGACGCGCTGATGAAGCTCGACCTCGCCGCCGGCGTGGATGTCGAGATCAAGGTGTAAGGGAGGCAACTTAGATGCTGCGTTCCGGTATCATCGCAAAGAAAATCGGCATGACCCGTCTCTTCATGGAAGACGGCAAGCAGGTGCCCGTGACGGTTCTCCAGCTGGACAAGCTGCAGGTCGTCGCTCAGCGCACCGCCGAGGCCCATGGCTACACCGCCGTCCAGCTGGGCGCGGGCACGGCCAAGGCGAAACGCACCTCCAAGGCGATGCGCGGCCATTTCGCCGCCGCCTCGGTGGAACCCAAGCGCAAGATCGCGGAATTCCGCGTGGATCCCGACAACCTGATCAAGGTGGGCGAGGAGATCACGGCTGACCACTACTTTGAAGGTCAGTTCGTCGATGTCTGCGGCACCTCGATCGGCAAGGGCTTCGCCGGTGCCATGAAGCGTCACAACTTCGGCGGTCTGCGTGCCACGCACGGTGTCTCGATCTCGCACCGGTCGCATGGTTCGACCGGTCAGTGTCAGGACCCGGGCAAGGTCTTCAAGGGCAAGAAGATGGCGGGCCATATGGGCGCCGTCCGTGTCACCACGCAGAACCTGCAGGTCGTCAAGACCGACAGCGAACGTGGGCTGATCATGATCAAGGGCGCCGTTCCGGGGTCCAAGGGTGGCTGGGTCACCGTCAAGGATGCGGTCAAGAAGCCGTTCCCCGAGAACGCGATCCTGCCCGCCGCGCTGAAATCCGCCGCCGAGGAAGCCGCCAGGGCCGCCGAGGAGGCCGCAGCCGCAGCCGCCGCCGAGGCCGAAGCGGAAGCACAGCGCCTGGCCGAGGAGCAGGCCGCCCAGGAAGCCGCCGCGCTGCAAGAGGCCGAAGCCGACATCGAGGCCGACAAGGCCGAGGATCAGGGCGACGGCGCCGAGAAGAAGGAAGGCGACGAATGAAACTCGACGTGATCAAACTGGACGGCTCGTCAGCCGGTTCCGTCGATCTCGGCGACGAGATCTTCGGCCTGGAACCGCGTGCCGACATTCTGCACCGCGTGGTCCGCTGGCAGCGCAACAATGCGCAGCAGGGCACCCACAAGGTGAAGACCCGGTCCGAGACCTCCTACTCGACCAAGAAGATCTATCGCCAGAAGGGCACCGGCGGCGCGCGCCACGGTGACCGGAACGCGCCGATCTTCCGCAAGGGCGGCATCTACAAGGGTCCGGTCCCGCGGTCGCATGGCCATGACCTGCCCAAGAAGTTCCGCAAGCTCGGCCTCAAGCATGCCCTGTCCGCCAAGGTCAAGGAAGGCTCGCTGGTCATCATCGACGCGGCGGAATCCGAGGGCAAGACCAACGCCCTGGCCAAGCAGGTCAAGGCGCTCGGCTGGAAGCGTGCGCTGATCATCGACGGTGCCGCGGTCAACGAAGGCTTTGCCAAGGCCGCCGCCAATATCGACGGTCTGGACGTGCTGCCCTCGGTCGGCGCGAACGTCTATGACATCCTCAAGCGTGACACGCTGGTGATCACGAAGGCGGGTGTCGAAGCACTGGAGGCTCGGTTGAAATGAGCGCGAAGGCAGAACATTACGACGTGATCCGCAAGCCGGTCATCACCGAGAAGGCGACCATGGCCTCCGAGGCCAATGCCGTCGTCTTCGAAGTGGCAGTCGACGCGAACAAGCCGCAGATCAAGGAGGCCGTCGAGGCGCTCTTCGGTGTGAAGGTGAAGGCCGTGAACACGACCGTCACCAAGGGCAAGGTCAAGCGGTTCCGCGGCCAGCTGGGCAAGCGGAACACGGTGAAGAAGGCCTATGTGACGCTCGAAGAGGGCAACACGATCGACGTGACCACCGGTCTCTGATCGGCCCTAGCGGGGTGAAACCCCACCCAGAAGACATCAGTCGGCCCCTCGCAGAGATGCGGGGGGCCGTCCGCTTTCGGGGCGGTCGATCGTCTGCGCGAGGACGATCCCACAAACCCTCCTGCAGAGGGGCGGTCGGGGTTGACCCCGGGGCGTAGCGGTTCTAAACGACCCCATCCGCAAGGCCCCGGATTCGTCCGGGGCTCTGCTTTTGGTTTGCGGGGACGTTCGCGAGGGGTGAAAGACCCTTCGCGCACGGCGCAGGCCGCAGGCTGGGTTTCGACCCGCCATCGAACCGGGGACCTTCGGGGCCCTATACAACCGGCCACCTTCGGGGGGCTTATCACATAGGTCTTCGCGCCCGGAGGGGCAGGGGATCGCTAGCTAAACGGAAGACAGAAAGCATGGCACTCAAGTCGTATAAGCCGACGACGCCGGGCCAGCGCGGGCTGGTGCTGATCGACCGTTCGGAGCTCTGGAAAGGACGCCCCGTCAAAGCCCTCACCGAGGGTCTGACGAAGAACGGCGGCCGGAACAACACCGGACGGATCACGATGCGCCGCAAGGGCGGCGGGGCGAAACGCCTTTATCGGATCGTCGATTTCAAGCGCAGCAAACGCGATGTGACGGCCACCGTCGAACGGATCGAATACGATCCGAACCGGACCGCCTTCATCGCGCTGATCCGCTATCAGGACGGTGAGCAGGCCTATATCCTCGCGCCGCAGCGCCTGGCCGTGGGCGACAGCATCATCGCCGGCGAAAAGGTCGACATCAAACCGGGCAACGCGATGCCGTTCTCGGGGATGCCCATCGGGACGATCGTCCACAACATCGAACTGAAGCCCGGCAAGGGCGGCCAGATCGCACGCGCCGCGGGCACCTATGCCCAGTTCGTCGGCCGTGACGGCGGCTATGCGCAGATCCGCCTGTCCTCGGGCGAATTGCGGATGGTCCGTCAGGAGTGCATGGCCACCGTCGGTGCCGTGTCGAACCCGGACAATTCGAACCAGAACTACGGCAAGGCCGGCCGCATGCGCCACAAGGGCATCCGCCCGAGTGTCCGCGGTGTCGTCATGAACCCGATCGATCACCCGCACGGTGGTGGTGAGGGCCGGACGTCCGGTGGCCGCCATCCGGTGACCCCCTGGGGCAAGCCGACCAAGGGTGCGCGCACCCGTGACAAGAACAAAGCGTCCTCGCGGCTTATCATCCGCTCCCGGCACGCCAAGAAGAAAGGGCGCTAAGCTATGTCTCGCTCTGTTTGGAAAGGCCCCTTCGTCGATGCCTACGTGCTGAAGAAAGCCGAAGCATCGCGTGAATCGGGCCGCAACGAAGTCATCAAGATCTGGTCGCGCCGCTCGACGATCCTGCCCCAGTTCGTGGGCCTGACGTTCGGCGTCTACAACGGCCAGAAACATGTTCCCGTCAACGTCTCCGAAGACATGATCGGTCAGAAGTTCGGGGAATTCTCCCCGACCCGGACCTATTATGGTCATGCGGCCGACAAGAAAGCGAAGCGGAAGTAAGTCATGGGCAAGGAAAAGAACCCCCGCCGCGTGGCAGACAACGAAGCGATGGCCAAGGTCCGCATGCTTCGCACCAGCCCGCAGAAACTCAACCTGGTCGCTCAGCTGATCCGCGGCAAGAAGGTGGACAAGGCCCTCACGGACCTGACCTTCTCGAAGAAGCGGATTGCCGAGGACGTGAAGAAATGCCTTCAGTCCGCGATCGCCAATGCCGAAAACAACCACAACCTGGACGTCGATGACCTCATCGTCGCCGAGGCCTATGTGGGCAAGAACCTGATCATGAAGCGCGGGCGTCCCCGGGCACGTGGCCGCTATGGCCGCATCATGAAGCCGTTTTCGGAGCTGACCATCAAGGTCCGCCAGATCGAGGAGCAAGCCTAATGGGTCAGAAAGTCAATCCGATCGGCATGCGCCTCCAGGTCAACCGCACCTGGGACAGCCGCTGGTACGCCGATACCAAGGACTACGGCGATCTTCTGCTGGAAGACGTCCGCATGCGCGAATTCATCAAGGAAGAGTGCAAGCAGGCCGGTGTCGCCCGCATCATCATCGAACGTCCGCACAAGAAGTGCCGTGTGACCATCCACACCGCGCGTCCTGGTGTCATCATCGGCAAGAAGGGCGCGGACATCGAGGTCCTGCGCAAGAAGCTGGCGAAGATGACCGACAGCGAACTGCACCTCAACATCGTCGAGGTCCGGAAGCCGGAGCTGGACGCCGCGCTGGTGGGCGAGTCCATCGCACAGCAGCTCGAGCGCCGGGTGTCCTTCCGCCGCGCGATGAAGCGGGCCGTGCAGAACGCCATGCGCATGGGCGCCCTGGGTATCCGGGTGAACGTCGCGGGCCGTCTGGGAGGTGCGGAAATCGCGCGGACCGAATGGTACCGCGAGGGCCGTGTGCCCCTGCACACGCTGCGCGCCGACATCGACTATGCCCACTCCGAGGCGTCGACCCCCTACGGGATCATCGGCATCAAGGTGTGGATCTTCAAAGGCGAAATCCTGGAGCATGACCCGCAGGCGCGCGATCGCCGTGCGCAGGAGCTTCAGGACGGTCCTGCCCCCCGTGGTGCCGGCGGTGGCCGCCGCGACCGCGACCGGTAAGGAGACGGACAGATGCTTCAACCGAAACGCACGAAATTCCGCAAGCAGTTCAAGGGCCGCATCAAGGGCGACGCCAAGGGCGGGTCCGATCTGAACTTCGGAACCTACGGCCTCAAGGCCACCCAGCCCGAGCGCGTCAGCGCCCGTCAGATCGAAGCCGCCCGCCGGGCCATGACGCGCCACATGAAGCGTCAGGGCCGGGTCTGGATCCGGATCTTCCCCGACGTGCCGGTGACCGCCAAGCCGATCGAGGTTCGGATGGGTAAAGGCAAGGGCTCGGTCGATCGCTGGGTCTGCAAGGTCAAGCCGGGCCGCGTCATGTTCGAGATCGACGGCGTGAACGAAGACATCGCCCGCGAGGCCCTGCGCCTGGCCGCGATGAAGCTTCCGGTCAAGACCCGCGTCGTGGTTCGCGAGGACTGGTAACGGGGTGG
>NZ_CH724131.1:979855-1636951 GCF_000152725.1 Pseudooceanicola batsensis HTCC2597 | reverse complement strand
ACCCGTCTGGGGCTGTTGGCCGAACGGGTGGCCCGCGCCTTCTGGCCGCTCTGTTCGGTGGTGATCCTGGCCGCCGGTATGTTGATGCTGGGCCTGCACAACATGGTCGCGGTCGAGGTGGTCTGGGCGGTCGGCCCCACCCTACGCAGAATGAAGAAAGGGCGGGGTCGACCCCGCCCTTTTGCTTTGCGCGGAGCGGTGCGACTACTCGCCTGCCTCCATCCATTCCAGTCTCAGGCCGCGGCCCCAGCCTTCGTCGAAGCCTTTCCAGTAGGTATGTTCGGGTTTGAAGCTGCCGTCCTCGTTGGCCGCCCAGACACCGTCGTTGGCGGCGGGCACGAGGTCTAGATAGCTTTCCTTGTCGGCCTCGCCCTTCAGCTGCCAGTCGAGCCAGGCGGTGATGAAGTGCTGGGAGATGTTGTTCATCCGGGTCGTGTCCCAGACGGGGTCGAGGTAGTGATCGCTGCCGCTGACGCCGGGTTCCAGTGCCTCGGCCGGGACCGGCATCGGGGCGCCCGCATTGTGGCCGGCGTTCTCGAAGGTCAGCAGGGCGCGGTCGACGCCGGTGGTTTCCTTCCAGATCTGGCGCACGCCGTTCTCGTAGCCCGAGACCTCGTCCATCGAACCGGCGATGAACAGCGCGGGCACATCGACACCCGACAGCCCCTCGGCGTCCCACATGTTCCAGTTCCGGCCCCAGGGTCCGAAGGCGACGATGGTCTGGATGCGCGGGTCCGGCAGCGCCTCGTGGGTTTCGCTGCCGGCCTGGTGCACGGCGAGCATGTCATGGGCCGCACCGAAAGGCAGTTTGACCGCATCCTCGCTGACACCGCCGCCGGCGGTGACCAGCGCGCCGTATCCGCCCATGGAATAGCCGATGAGCCCGGTCGTCGAGGCGTCGACCAGCCCGTTCAGGAAGGAGCCGTCCTCGTCCGACATGGTGGCGATCCGGTCGAGCACGAAGAGCTGGTCGCGAGGGCGGTTGACCAGGGTCGAGCCGAAGGTGGCGAAGTAGTTGTCCGACACCTGAAAGGTCCTGTAGGTGGATTCGTTGTGGTCGATCGAGGCGACGACATAACCCTTGGAGGCGAGGTTCTCGCCCAAATGGGACATGAGATACCGGTTGCCCGGCCAGCCATGCGAGATCAGGACGAGCGGATAGGTGCCCTCGGCGGGGTCCGCATCGCGCATCGCCCTGCCGGCCAGGTCTATCTCGGTCTGCCCGTCGCGCAGGTAGGTCCGGATCGTGGTGTCGCCCTCGGCGCCGTCCGCGGCCGGGTACCAGACCTCGACCGTCAGTTCCCGGTCGTAGGTGGGCATGGTCTCGGGCTTGTCGGCACCGGGATCGACGCCGAGCACGTCGAGTTGGTCCTCGTTGACCAGGTCGAGCGTGCGCACCCCGACGGCCATGTCGCCATAAGCCGAAAGCTCCGGCGCATAGGGCCGCTGCCCGTCGATCCTGTTCTGGGCGCCAGCCCCCGTTGCGCCCATGGCCAGCGAGGCGATGAGCAGCACGCTCCCTGAGTGGTTTCGCATTTGATCCTCCCATTGCGAATTATTACGTTTTGTCGCGCGATTGTTTTCGGAAACGTGGGGAAACGCAACAGCGGGTGTGGCGCCCGCAGGGCTTCGCGCCATGGCGCCTCGTGCGATTTGCGGCTGTTGCCCCGCCCGGATCGGCGGTAAGAGGGTGGCATGGCCGATATACGATCCCTCTTTGCGACACCCCTATACCGCGCCCGCCTGTCGGAGTTCGATCCGGCCGTGGACACCGGGGAACTCGAAACCTCGTGCTATTCGATCGCCGAGGATGACGAGGCCGGTCAGGCCTGGTGCGAGAGGGAGGGGTATCCGGGCTATACCTCCTATGCCTCGCTGACCGATCTGCCGTGGCGATTCCCGATCTTCAAGGATCTCGAGGCCGCGCTCGACCGGCATGTCGCGGCCTTTGCCGATCACTGCCAGTTCGATCTCGGCGACAAGGCGCTGGTGCTCGAGGATCTCTGGATCAACATCCTTCCCGAGGGCGGGACGCATGGCAGCCACATCCATCCCCATTCGGTGATCTCCGGCACGACCTATGTCGCCATGCCGGACGGGGCCTCGGCGCTCAAGCTGGAGGATCCGCGCCTGCCGATGATGATGGCGGCGCCGACCCGCGTGAAGGATGCGCGAGAGGCGCTGCGGCCGTTCATCTATGTCGCGCCCGAACCGGGCGAGGTGCTGTTGTGGGAAAGCTGGCTGCGCCACGAGGTGCCGATGAACCTGTCCGAGGACGACCGGATCAGCGTCAGCTTCAACTACAGGTGGGGGTGAGTGCCTGTGCAAGTCCGGACCCGCCCCCTGTTCGACCTGTCCCTCGAGGTCGGCCCGGCGCATGACATGCGCGGCCCCGATGGCACGGGACGTCTGATCTATCATGTGACGGGCGGCGCCTTCGACGGCGCGCGCCTGCGCGGCCGTGTCCTTCCCGTGAGCGGCGACTGGGTCCGGGCCGAGGCAGGGTTCGGCCGGATCGACGTGCGGCTGATGCTGGAAACGGACGGCGGCGCGCTGATCTACATGCGTTACGAGGGGATCAACACGCTGGGTCCCGAGCATCGGGCGCGGCTGGCCGAGGGCAAGCCGCTGGACCCGGAGAGCTATTACTTCCGGACCGCCGCGCATTTCGAGACGGCGGACGAGGGCTGCGACTGGCTGAACCGGGTCGTCGCGGTCGGTGTCGGATCGCGGACCCCCTCGGGTGTCGAGTACGCCGTTCACGAGGTGCTCTGAGCCGCTGGAGGGGCAGGGCGGGGCCGTATCAAGCCGCATCGGGCTTGGCGTCCGACCGTGCGTTGCAGGTTCTTCGGATCAGGGCTTGCCACACAGGGGAATCGCGCCTATACGGCCCCCTCATCATGACTCCACCGGAATCAGGGTGACCCGCCGCTATGCGGACAAGGGGCCTCCCGGTGATGTTGAAAAAGGAAAAATGACCATGAGCGCGAACGAGCTTCGTGACAAGACCCCTGACCAGCTCCGCGAAGAGCTGGCCACCCTGAAGAAAGAGCAGTTCAACCTGCGCTTTCAGCAGGCGACCGGCCAACTGGAAAACCCCGCACGCATGCGCATCGCGCGCCGCCAGGCCGCCCGCGTCCTGACCGTGCTGAACGAAAAAGCCGCTTCGGCTGCCGAATAAGGGAAGATCCAGATGCCCAAACGTATCCTTCGCGGCGTCGTGACCTCCGACGCAAACGCCCAGACCGTCACCGTGTCGGTGGAACGCCGTTTCACCCATCCGGTTCTGCAAAAGACGATCCGGAAGTCCAAGAAATACCGCGCGCATGATGCGGACAACGCCTTCAAGAAAGGCGACATCGTCCGGATCCAGGAGTGCGCGCCCAAGTCCAAGACCAAGCGCTGGGAAGTGATGACCGCCGCGATGCTCGAGGACTACGAAGCACAGCGCGCCGAGGCCGCCAAGCTTCAGCAGGAAGCGGACGCCCAGCGTCATGCAGAACACGAGGCGGCCGGCAGCTAAGGCCGTCTCACCCATTAGTCGAAACCCTGGGGGAGCTAACGAGAACAGCCCCCAAAGGTCGGGAGAAACCAAATGATCCAGATGCAGACCAATCTGGATGTCGCTGACAACTCCGGCGCGCGCCGGGTGCAGTGCATCAAGGTCCTCGGCGGTTCGCACCGCCGTTACGCGTCGGTTGGCGACATCATCGTTGTCTCGGTGAAGGAAGCCATTCCGCGCGGCCGTGTGAAGAAGGGCGACGTCCGCAAGGCCGTCGTCGTCCGCACCGCCAAGGAAGTTCGCCGCGAAGACGGCACCTCCATCCGCTTCGACCGCAACGCCGCCGTCATCCTGAACAACGCAGGTGAACCGGTCGGCACCCGTATCTTCGGGCCGGTCGTGCGCGAGCTGCGTGCCAAGAACTTCATGAAGATCATCTCGCTTGCTCCGGAGGTGCTGTGATGGCCGCGAAGCTCCGCAAGGGTGACAAGGTCATGGTCCTGTCCGGCAAGGACAAGGGCAAGACCGGTGAGATCACCAGGGTCCTGCCGCAGGACGGCAAGGCCGTGGTCGACGGGATCAATGTCGCCGTCCGCCATACCCGCCAGACCCAGAACCAGCAGGGCGGGCGTCTGCCCAAGGCCCTGCCGATCGACATCTCGAATCTCGCGTTCGTCGATGCCAACGGCAAGCCGACCCGCGTCGGCTTCAAGATGGACGGCGACAAGAAGGTGCGCTTCGCCAAGACGACCGGAGACGTGATCGATGCTTGATACCGCGACCTACACCCCGCGTCTGAGGGCCGCCTATCGTGACAGCATCCGCGCTGCCATGAAGGAAGAGTTCGGCTACTCGAACGACATGATGATCCCGCGCCTGGACAAGATCGTCCTGAACATCGGCTGCGGGGCCGAAGCCGTAAAGGACAGCAAGAAGGCCAAGTCGGCTCAGGAAGACCTGACCGCGATTGCCGGCCAGAAGGCGCTGATCACCACGGCGAAGAAATCGATCGCGGGTTTCCGCGTCCGGGAAGACATGCCGCTCGGTGCCAAGGTCACCCTGCGGGGCGACCGGATGTACGAATTCCTCGATCGTCTGATCACCATCGCAATGCCCCGTATCCGCGACTTCCGCGGCGTGTCGGGCAAGTCGTTCGATGGTCGCGGCAACTATGCCATGGGCATGAAGGAACACATCGTGTTCCCCGAGATCAACTTCGACAAGGTCGACGAGGTCTGGGGCCTGGACATCGTGATCGCAACCACCGCGAAGACCGACGCGGAAGCCAAGGCGCTGTTGAAGCACTTCAACATGCCCTTCAACAGCTAATCGCGGGAGATTTAGATATGGCTAAGAAATCCATGATCGAGCGCGAGAAGAAGCGCGAGCGTCTGGTCAAGAAGTACGCGGCCAAACGTGCGGCCCTGAAGGAAATCATCTACGACGAGTCCAAACCGATGGAAGAGCGTTTCCGCGCCACCCTGAAGCTGGCCGAGCTGCCCCGCAACTCGTCCCCGACGCGTCTTCACAACCGCTGCCAGCTGACCGGCCGCCCGCATGCGTACTATCGCAAGCTCAAGGTGTCCCGGATCATGCTGCGCGAGCTTGGCTCGAACGGCCAGGTTCCCGGCCTCGTGAAATCCAGCTGGTAAGGAGGGCTGAGATATGAACGATCCTATCGGCGATATGCTCACCCGTATCCGCAACAGCCAGTTGCGCGGCAAGTCCATCGTCTCCACGCCGGCCTCCAAGCTGCGCGCCTGGGTGCTGGATGTGCTGGCGGACGAAGGTTACATCCGCGGCTATGAAAAAGGCACCGATGCCAACGGTCACCCGACCCTTGAGATCAGCCTCAAGTACTACGAGGGCACCCCTGTCATTCGCGAGCTCAAGCGGGTCTCCAAGCCCGGCCGCCGCGTCTACATGGGCCGCGATGACATCCCGCAGGTCCGCCAGGGCCTGGGCGTGTCGATTGTCTCCACGTCCAAGGGCGTGATGTCGGATGCAGCAGCACGCAGCCAGAATGTCGGCGGCGAAGTGCTCTGCACCGTATTCTAAGGAGGTCCGCAATGTCTCGTATTGGTAAAAAACCGGTCGAGCTGCCCTCGGGCGTCACCGCGACGATCTCGGGCCAGACCGTGGAAGTGAAGGGCCCCAAGGGCACCCATAGCTTCACCGCCACCGACGATGTCACCATCGTGCAGGAAGACAATGCCATCACCGTCACGCCGCGCGGCAAGTCCAAGCGCGCGCGCCAGCAGTGGGGCATGTCGCGCACGATGGTCGCCAACATGGTGAAGGGGTCGACCGACGGCTTCAAGCGCGAGCTCGAGATCAACGGCGTGGGCTACCGTGCCGCAGTCCAGGGCAATGTCCTGAAACTGAACCTCGGCTATTCGCACGACGTCGACTTTCCGATCCCGGAGGGCGTGACGATCACCACGCCGAAACAGACCGAGATCGTGGTGGAAGGCTCCGACGCCCAGCTCGTCGGCCAGGTCGCGGCGAACATCCGCGAATGGCGCGCGCCCGAGCCCTACAAGGGCAAAGGCATCAAGTACAAGGACGAGTACATCTTCCGCAAGGAAGGCAAGAAGAAGTAAGGACGCACAGCTATGGCACTCAGTAAAAAACAACTGTTCCAGAAGCGCCGCATGCGCGTCCGGAGCAAGCTGCGGAAGGTCAACGCGGGTCGCGTTCGTCTTTCCGTTCACCGCTCGAACAAGAACATCAGCGTTCAGCTGATCGACGACGTGAACGGCGTGACCCTGGCGTCCGCCTCGTCGCTCGAGAAGGACCTGGGCGTGGTCGGCCAGAACAATGTCGAGGCGGCCACCAAGGTCGGCACGGCGATTGCCGAACGCGCGAAGAAGGCCGGCGTGGAAGAAGCCTATTTCGACCGCGGCGGTTTCCTGTTCCACGGCAAGGTGAAGGCCCTGGCCGACGCCGCGCGCGAGGGCGGGCTGAAGATCTGATGGTCCGGGTGGGGGCGGACCCCACCCGACGTCACCCGCGGGGCGATGACGCCCCGCTGGGTGGGGGGTCACCCCACCCGTCACCCGAGGGCCTGCGGGCCCCGATGATCCGGGGGGCCTCGGCCTCACCAGGGATCGGACAATCCGGGCCGGCTTGGGCCCACGCAGAAAAGGAGAGCCCATGGCTCGTGATGACAACCGCCGGGGTCGCGATCGCGACGAAGCTCCGGAATTCGCAGATCGCCTCGTCGCGATCAACCGTGTGTCCAAGACGGTCAAGGGGGGTAAGCGCTTCGGCTTTGCCGCGCTCGTCGTCGTGGGCGATCAGAAGGGCCGTGTCGGGTTCGGCAAGGGCAAGGCCAAGGAGGTCCCCGAGGCCATCCGCAAGGCGACCGAGCAGGCGAAGCGCAAGATGATCCGCGTGCCGCTGCGCGAGGGCCGCACCCTGCACCACGACATGGAAGGCCGCCACGGCGCGGGCCGCGTCGTGATGCGCACCGCTCCGACCGGTACGGGTATCATCGCCGGTGGTCCGATGCGTGCCGTTTTCGAGATGCTGGGCATCCAGGACGTTGTCGCCAAATCGGTCGGTTCGCAGAACCCCTACAACATGATCCGTGCGACGCTGAACGGTCTCCAGAAAGAGTCCTCGCCCCGCCAGGTGGCGCAGCGCCGCGGCAAGAAAGTCGCCGACATCCTGCCCAAGCGCGACGAAGCGCCGGCGGAATCGTCGCAAGTGTCCGAGGAGGCCTGATCCATGGCAACCATCGTCGTGAAACAGATCGGCTCTCCGATCCGCCGCCCCGAGATCCAGCGCAAGACGCTGATCGGCCTGGGCCTCAACAAGATGCACAAGACCCGGGAACTCGAGGATACGCCCTCGGTCCGGGGCATGATCAACAAGATCCCGCATCTGGTCGAGATCGTCGAGGAAAAGGCCTGAGGCCGCTTCTTCAGACGCTTTGATTTCGCTGCACCCCGGTCGTTCAGGCCGGGGTGTTTCGATTCCGACAGGGGGCTTTTCTTTCTGCCGCATTGCCGCGAAGCTGCGGTCGCGAAAGGACAAGAGATGCCCGTTCCCGACACCGCGTTCCGCCACCATCCCGCGCTCCGGACGCTGATCCGCGACCCGGAGCAGAGCTTTTTCCGCGACCTCGATCTCGCCGAGCTCGATCAGCGCATGATCGACCGGGGCGTGCCGATGCCGTGGCGGCGACCTGATGAGGAACGGGAGACGCTGCGCCGGGACTTTCTGGCAGGTCACGCGGGGCCCGTCTGGGTTTTCGCCTATGGTTCGCTCATGTGGGATCCGGCGATCCTGTTCGACGAGGTGCGGCATGCGCGGGTGTTGGGGTTCTCGCGCGCCATGTGCCTTGTCGACCGGCGCGGAGCACGCGGTTCGGCCGAGGCGCCGGGCCTGATGGCGGGGCTGGCAGAAGGCGGGACCTGTGACGGGCTGGTCTTCCGGATCCCCGAAAAGCGGGTCGATCACGAGACCGAGCAGCTCTGGCGTCGCGAAATGATCGCCCACGCCTATTACACCGCCTTCGCCGAGGCGGTGACGCCGCAAGGGCCGGTGCGGGCGCTGTGTTTCGTTGCCGATCCGGAGGCCGAGATGATCGACGTGGAACTCAGCCATGCGCAGCAGGTCGAATACATCGCGACCGGAGAAGGGTTCCTGGGCACCAGCTACGAATATCTCGAGAACACGCTGGCGCATTTCGATGCCATGCAGGTCGAGGACCCGGCGCTGCGGTCGCTGCTGCACGACGTGCAGCGGCGGCGGGGGGCGGCGTGACCCGGCAGGTCCGGCATGGAGGCGGTGTATCGGTCTCAAGCCATGCGCGGCGACCGACGGTCCCGCTGTCGGGGACCCGCGCGACGGGTTGGCCCGAGCTTCAGCCGGGCAGGGCCGGTCGCATGTGGAGCCGCCCGTAGAGCGGGCAGCCCAGCGTCGCCTGCAGCGCCTCGACCAGTTCACCGACGGTTTCCGTGCGGACATACATGCCGCCGGTCTTTTCGGCCAGGCATCGGGCGACGGTGTCCTCGCCGACATGGGCCTCCTGCTCGGGGTTGTCCCAGGTCCAGTAATCGACGAGGGCGCGAAAGCCGATGACGTGGATTGTCAGGTCCCGGGCTTCGGCGGCAAGCGCGGCGCCCGTCGCGCAGGGGCGCCCGCCGCAGGTCTCGTTGCCGTCCGTGACGACGACGATGATGCCCGCCTTCTCGCGGTGGTCGAGTACCCGGGCGGCGACACCGACCGAGCGCGCCAGCGGGGTCAGCCCCCCGGGGGAGAGGGCGTCGACGGCGCGGATCACGGGATCGGCGGCATCGGGCCGGGGTGGAAAGCGCAGGTCGATGCCGCTGCAGCTGTCGCCGTCGTTGGGGCCGTAGATCAGCAGGCCGATCCGCCGGACCGGCGCGACGAGGGGCATGGCATGGCGGATCGCCTCGCGCGCTTCGCGGATACGGGTGACCTGGCGGGGGTCATAGCCGAACTCGACCATCGAGCCGGAGCCGTCGAAAACCAGCATGGCGTCGGTCGCGCAGCCGGAGCCGGCGTTCAACCGGGGGGCCGGCGTCGTGGCCAGTGCGGCGACAAGGGCCGCGGAAAGAAGACGGGGCCTTACCATGCGTCATGGTCGGCCCCGTCCCGTCGTTTTGCAATGTTTTTCGGTCGGAACCGATCAGGCCGCGCGGGCCTTGCCGCGTCCGCGCGCGTTGCGGCGGTTGCCGCGGGCCGGTTTCGCCTTGCCGGACGACGGCTGGGCGGCGGGTTTCGCCGCCTCGGCGCGTTGTCCGTTGCCCTTGCGCTCGCCTCCGCCGGCGGGCTTGCCGCCGCGCCGCCGTCCGCCGTTGCCGCGTCGGCCGTTGCCCTTGGGCTTGCCGGCCCCCTGTTCGGCCGAGGCGCCGCCCGACCAGACGGTGCCGCCAGAGACGGGGAGTTCCTTGCCCAGCAGCTTCTGGATATCGCGCAACTCGCCCATTTCGGCGGGGGCGCAATAGGCGATGGCGGTGCCGTCACGTCCGGCGCGCGCGGTCCGGCCGATGCGGTGCACGTAGTTGTCGGCGACGTTCGGCAGGTCGTAGTTGTAGACGTAGCGGATGCCGGGAATGTCGATGCCGCGTGCGGCCACGTCGGTGGCCACCAGCACCATCGCCTCGCCCTCGCGGAACTCGCGGATGGCGCGATCGCGCTGCCCCTGGCTCTTGTTGCCGTGAACGGCGACCGCGGCGTAGCCCGCGGCCAGGAGGTTCTTCATCAGCCGTTCCGACCCGTGCTTGGTCCGGGCGAAGACGATGGCCGGGTCCGCGCGATGCGCGTCGAGGTGCTCGATCAGGAGCGCGGTCTTCTCGCCCTGCGCGATGAAGTGCACCGATTGCTCGATCTTGTCCGCGGGCTTGCCCGGAGGCGCGGTTTCCACCCGGACGGGATCGGTGAGATAGGAGCCGGCGATCTCGGCCATGAGCTTGGGCATGGTCGCCGAGAAGAGCATCGTCTGCCGGGTCTGCGGCAGCAGGGTGGCGATGCGGCGCAGGGCGTGGATGAAGCCGAGGTCCAGCATCTGGTCGGCCTCGTCCAGGACGAGGAAGCGGGTCTGCGACAGGGTGACGGCGCGGCGGTCGAGCAGGTCGATCAGCCGGCCCGGCGTCGCGACGAGCACATCCGTCCCGCGTGCGAGCCGGTTGACCTGGGCGTTGATCGAGGCGCCGCCGACCACGAGGCCGACGCGCATATGCGTGCCCTTGGCATAGGCCTGCAGGTTCTCGACGATCTGCTTGGCGAGTTCCCGGGTCGGGGCGAGGACGAGGCCGCGCACCGTCTTGGGCTCGGGCTTGCCCTGTTCGCGGGCGATCGCGGTCAGAAGCGGCAGGCCGAAGGCGGCCGTCTTGCCGGTGCCGGTCTGGGCCAGGCCCAGGATGTCGCGGCCCTCCATGGCGTGGGGGATCGCCTTTGTCTGGATGGGCGTGGGTCGGGTCAGTCCCAGTTCGGCGAGGTTTTCGGTGATGCAGGGCAGGAGCCCCAGGGAATTGAAGTCCAAGATATTTCCTTTGGCCGCCGGACTGTCCGGCAGCGGTCGTACGGGGCCTTGGCCGATGCAGGCAGGCCGCGCGGGTGCAGCCCGACGGGGAGGACGGCCGAATTGCCGGACCTCTGGCGGGCGTCTGACCCCCCGCGTGAATTGGGAACCATGTGTTGAAGAATGCCGTCGCGCAGCCCTGCGGCGCGCCGTACCTGCTCACGCGGCAGTTCCGGCATGAGAGGCACATGGGGTGTTTCCCGCGCCAAGTCAATGCCATTCGGTGCGGCGGCCCGAGGGGAGGGGGCGGAGCCGCGTCGCGCGACGGGCGGAGCGCTTGCGTCGGCACGGCGCATCGCCTATACGCCCCCGGTGGTCTTCCGACGGCGAGTCGGCGGACCCTCAACCAACCAAGAAATGCCGTGTCCCCTCCGTTTCGCTTCAGGAGGGTGTTCCGGCCAAGGAGAAGCGACATGAAACTGCACGAACTGCGCGACAATCCCGGCGCAACCAAGAAACGGATGCGCGTCGGCCGCGGCCCCGGCTCTGGCAAGGGCAAGATGGGTGGCCGTGGTATCAAGGGTCAGAAATCCCGCTCGGGCGTGGCCATCAACGGCTACGAGGGCGGCCAGATGCCGCTCTACCAGCGTCTGCCCAAGCGCGGCTTCAACAAGCCGAACCGCAAGGAATTCGCCGTGATCAACCTTGGCATCATCGCCAAGTTCATCGAGGCGGGCAAGCTGGACGCCGGCAACATCACCGAAGAGACGCTGGTCTCCTCGGGGGCCGTTCGCCGCAAGCTGGACGGTATCCGCGTTCTCGCGAAGGGCGAGATCGGCACCAAGGCCACCATCGAAGTGACCGGCGCCTCGAAGGCCGCCATCGACGCGGTGGAAAAGGCCGGCGGGTCGCTCAAGGTCACGGCTGCGCAAGCCGCAGAGTAAGCGGTTGTGGGCGGCTTCCGGGCCGCTTACATAACCCCTAGTTTTCCCAAAGCGCCGCCGTGCCGGAAAACCGGCCCGGCGGCGTTTGACTTGAAGAGAGATCCATATGGTATCCGCAGCAGAACAGATGGCGGCCAACACGAGCTGGGCCGCGCTCGGCAAGGCGACCGACCTGCGCAACCGCATCCTTTTCACCATCATGCTCCTGATCGTGTACCGCCTCGGCACGTGGATCCCGGTTCCGGGGATCGACGGCGTGGCGCTGCGTCAGTTCATGGAAGGCGCGGGGCAGGGGATCGGCGGCATCCTGTCGATGTTCACCGGCGGCGCGCTAGGCCGCATGGGGATCTTCGCGCTCGGCATCATGCCCTACATCTCGGCCTCGATCATCGTTCAGCTGCTGGCCTCGATGGTGCCCTCGCTGGAAGCGATCAAGAAAGAGGGCGAACAGGGCCGCAAGAAGATCAACCAGTACACGCGCTACGGGACCGTCTTCCTGGCGACGCTGCAATCCTACGGGCTGGCCGTCTCGCTGCAGAGCGGGGATCTCGTGCAGGCCGACATTCCCTACTGGTTCTTCATCGCGACCTGCATGATCACCCTGATCGGCGGCACGATGTTCCTGATGTGGCTGGGCGAACAGATCACCGCGCGCGGCCTGGGCAACGGCATCTCGTTGATCATCTTCGTCGGCATCATCGCCGAACTGCCGGCCGCGCTGGCGCAGTTCTTCGCCTCGGGCCGGTCGGGGGCGATTTCGCCCGCGGTCATCGTCGGCGTGATCCTGATGGTGGTCGCGACGATCGGCTTCGTCGTGTTCATGGAGCGCGCGCTGCGCAAGATCCACATCCAGTATCCCCGCCGCCAGGTCGGCATGAAGGTCTATGACGGCGGGTCCTCGCACCTTCCGATCAAGGTGAACCCGGCGGGCGTGATCCCGGCGATCTTCGCCTCGTCGCTGCTGTTGCTGCCGGTCACGATCTCGACCTTCTCGGGCAACCAGACCTCGCCGGTCATGTCCACCGTGCTTGCCTATTTCGGACCGGGTCAGCCGCTCTACCTGCTGTTCTTCACGGCGATGATCGTCTTTTTCGCGTATTTCTACACGTTCAACGTGTCGTTCAAACCCGAGGACGTGGCGGACAACCTGAAGAACCAGAACGGCTTCGTGCCGGGGATCCGCCCCGGGCCTAAGACCGCGGAATATTTGGAATATGTCGCGAACCGCATCCTCGTGCTCGGCTCGGCCTACCTTGCGGCAGTTTGTCTCCTTCCCGAGATTCTGCGTAGCCAACTGGCGATCCCCTTCTATTTTGGCGGCACGTCGGTCCTCATCGTCGTTTCGGTGACCATGGATACGATCCAGCAGGCGCAGTCGCACCTTCTGGCGCATCAGTACGAGGGCCTGATCGAGAAATCTCAGCTGCGCGGCAAGGGGAGCCGCCGCGGCAAACGGAGGGGGGCAGCACGCCGATGAACATCATTCTTCTTGGACCGCCGGGTGCCGGCAAGGGCACCCAGGCCCGGAAGCTTGTCGACGACCGCGACATGATCCAGCTGTCGACCGGCGACATGCTGCGCGAGGCGCGGACCTCGGGCACGGAGATGGGCAAGATCGTCGCGGACGTGATGGACAGCGGCAAGCTGGTCACCGACGACATCGTAATCGGCCTGATCCGCGAGAAGCTGGAAGGCGAGAAGAAGGGCGGTTTCATCTTCGACGGCTTCCCCCGGACTCTCGCCCAGGCCGACGCGCTGGAGCAGCTGCTCGGCGATTGCGGCGAGTCGCTGGACGCGGTCATCGAGCTGCGGGTCGAGGAAGAGGCGCTGGTCTCGCGGATCACGGGCCGGTCGACCTGCGCGAACTGCGGCGAGGTCTACCATGACGAGACCAAGCCGATCCCGGCGGACGGCAAATGCTCTGTCTGCGGCGGAACCGAGTTCAAGCGCCGGGCGGATGACAACGAGGAAAGCCTCAAGACGCGCCTGATGGAATACTACAAGCAGACCTCGCCGCTGATCGGGTACTATTATGCGAAGGGCAAGCTGCACGGTGTTGATGGCCTTGCGGAAATGGACGAGGTCGAGACCTCGATCAAGGGTATCCTCGACGCCTGATCCGACCGAAATGTGCAATTCAGGGAACCCCGCCGCATCGACGATGCCGGCGGGGTTTCTCGTTTTTCCGGCCTCCCCGGTTGAAGTATTCCGAAAGCAAGATATGTTCCGATTGAAGGAGACGCAGAAATGCCCATGTTCCACAGAACCAGCCCTTCGACCGGGCCCGGCTCACCCCGGGTCGAGGGGTTCTACGACGCCGCGACCGGCAGCATCCAGTATGTCGCCATCGACGAGGCGACCGGCACCTGTGCGTTGATCGACGTGGTGCAGGATTTCGATCCGGGTTCCGCGCGGCGTTCCTTCGACAGCGCGAAGGAGATCCTCGAATTCGTGCGGGGCGAGGGGCTGACCGTCGCCTGGGTGCTGGATACCCATCCCCATGCGGATCACCTCATGGCCTCGGCCTGGCTGCGCGAGGAAACCGGCGCGCCGAACGCCATCGGCGACAAGGTGGTGGAGATCGCCGGGCTCTGGTCCGACATCTACAATCTGCCCGACACGTTCGATCCGGCGCGGGACTTCGACCGGCTCTTCGCCGATGGCGAGACCTTCAGGCTCGGCGGGCTGGAGGTGCAGGTGATGCTCTCGCCCGGTCACACGCTGGGCTCGGTCACCTATGTGATCGGAGATGCGGCCTTCGTGCACGACACGTTCATGCATGTCGACAGCGGCACTTCGCGCGCTGATTTTCCCGGGGGCACGTCGCGGGAGCTCTGGCACTCGCTCCAGGCGATCCTCGCGCTGCCCGACGAGACGCGCCTGTTCATAGGGCACGATTATCCGCCGGTCGGCGACCGTGAGGACCCGGCCTGGGAAGCGACGGTGGCCAGGCATCGCGCCCATAACAAGCACATCGGCGGCGACGTGACCGAGGCCGAATTTCTCAGGCTGCGAGACGGTCGTGACGCGACCCTGCCGCTGCCCGACCGGATGCTGCACGCGCTCCAGGTCAATCTCAGGGGAGGGCGGCTGCCCGAGCCGGAGGCGGACGGGCACAGCTATTTCAAGATTCCCGCCAACAAGTTCTGAGGAGGTTTCCCATGCAGACGCAGACGACCGACAGCGGCGAAATCGAGGTCTGGACCCCCGAAGAGGTCTCGGAGGCGCTCGACAAGGGCGAGATCGCGCTGATCGACGTGCGCACCCCGCAGGAGTTCATGTTCGAACATATCGAGGGCGCGCTTCTCATGCCGATGGCCTTCTTCCGCGCGGACCGCCTGCCCGGACAGGAGGGCAAGCGGCTCGTCTTCTACTGCGGCTCGTCGATGCGATCGGGCAAGATGGCCGAGCAGGCGCTGCAGGCGGGCCTCAGCCCGGTGGCGCATCTCGAGGGCGGGTTCGCCAAGTGGAAAGAGGCCAGGCAGCCGTATGTCGGAACGGACATGGCCACCGGCGCGCCGAAGCGCGTGACGCCGTGACCCGCATCGCGCTTTCGCCGGGGCTGCTTCCGTGCTAGGCTTTCGGACGGGCCCGGTGCGGCCCTCGCGTGTGTTTCCCGGGGGCGAAGCTTCGCCGTCCGGGAAAAAACGCGTTGCGAGGGGTTGACCCCGGTCCCGTTCACCCATACCACGCGCTATCTCGGATTGCGGGCCGATTCCGGCCTCTCTTCGTGTTTCGTGAAATGACCCGTGGCCGGGCTGCATGCCGGGCCGACGCGTTGTGAAAAAAGGGCCTGGAGTTACGGGCTCGCAACAAAAGGAAGACAGACCTTGGCACGTATTGCCGGCGTTAACATCCCGACTGCAAAGCGGGTCCCCATCGCCCTCACCTACATCACCGGCATTGGACCGTCCTCTGCCCAATCCATCTGCGAAGCCACCGGCATCGACCAGACCCGCCGAGTCAACGAGCTGTCGGATGCCGAGGTGCTCACGATCCGCGAGCATATCGACGCCAACTACACCGTCGAAGGCGACCTGCGCCGCGAGACGCAGATGAACATCAAGCGCCTGATGGACCTCGGGTGCTATCGCGGCCTGCGCCATCGCCGCAACCTCCCCGTCCGCGGTCAGCGGACCCACACCAACGCGCGGACCCGCAAGGGCCCCGCGAAGCCGATCGCCGGCAAGAAGAAGTAAGGGGAGACAGCAGATATGGCACGTGATACCCGCCGCGTCAAAAAGAAGGTTTCCAAGAACATCGCCGCCGGCGTTGCGCATGTGAACTCTTCGTTCAACAACACCAAGATCCTGATCTCGGACGTCCAGGGCAATGCGATTTCCTGGTCCTCGGCCGGCACCATGGGCTTCAAGGGCTCGCGCAAGTCGACCCCCTACGCCGCCCAGATGGCCGCCGAAGATGCCGGCCGCAAGGCGCAGGAACACGGCGTGAAGACGCTGGAAGTCGAAGTGCAGGGGCCGGGTTCGGGCCGCGAGAGCGCGCTGCGCGCCCTGGCCGCCGTCGGGTTCAACATCACCTCGATCCGTGACGTGACCCCGATCGCGCACAACGGCTGCCGCCCGCCGAAGCGCCGCCGCGTCTGATCGCAGGCAAGTATTGAGGGGGGCCGCGTCCGAACGCGGCCTCCTGTCGTCATTCAACCTCGGGTGTTTCGTCCTTAGGGACATGGGGGCGGAACGAGCATGGAGGGACGTACATGATCCACAAGAATTGGGCAGAACTGATCAAGCCGACCCAGCTTGACGTCAAGCCGGGCTTCGATCCGTCGCGCCAGGCCACCGTCGTCGCCGAACCGCTGGAACGCGGTTTCGGCCTGACGCTCGGCAACGCGCTGCGCCGCGTTCTGATGTCGTCGCTCCAGGGGGCGGCGATCACCTCCGTGCAGATCGACAACGTGCTGCACGAGTTCTCCTCCATCGCGGGTGTCCGCGAGGACGTGACCGACGTGGTGCTGAACCTCAAGGGGGTTTCGCTGCGCATGGATGTCGAGGGGCCCAAGCGCCTGTCGATCAATGCCAAGGGGCCGGGCGTCGTCACCGCCGCCGAGATTTCCGAATCCGCCGGTATCGAGGTGCTGAACAAGAATCACGTGATCTGCCACCTCGACGAGGGCGCGTCGCTCTTCATGGAGCTGACCGTGAACACCGGCAAGGGCTATGTCCCCGCCGACCGCAACAAGCCCGAGGATGCCCCGATCGGCCTGATCCCGATCGACGCGATCTATTCGCCGATCAAGAAGGTGTCCTATGACGTGCAGCCGACCCGCGAGGGCCAGGTGCTCGACTACGACAAGCTGACCATGAAGGTCGAAACCGACGGATCGGTCACGCCGGACGACGCGGTGGCCTATGCCGCGCGCATCCTGCAGGACCAGCTGTCGATCTTCGTCAACTTCGACGAACCGGAATCGGCCGGCCGCCAGGACGAGGACGACGGGCTGGAGTTCAACCCGCTGCTTCTCAAGAAGGTGGATGAGCTGGAACTGTCGGTGCGTTCGGCGAACTGCCTGAAGAACGACAACATCGTCTATATCGGCGACCTGATCCAGAAGACCGAGGCCGAGATGCTGCGGACTCCGAACTTCGGCCGCAAGTCGCTGAACGAGATCAAGGAAGTGCTGTCCGGCATGGGCCTGCACCTCGGAATGGATGTCGAGGACTGGCCGCCGGACAATATCGAGGACCTCGCCAAGAAGTTCGAAGACCAGTTCTGACTGGTCTTCGACCCCGGACCTGATCCGGGGTCTCGTGCCGATGACGCCTGCGGACGGCTTCGGCAGACAGGACGGGAGGTCCCGGGGCAAGCCCGGGACGTGTTCCCCAAGGAGAGCCGGTGACACACGCATCGCCGGCCGGACAAAGCAAAACCGCCCGTAGAGGGCAACAAATGGAGAAGACCCATGCGTCACACACGTGGCTATCGCCGCCTGAACCGGACCCACGAACACCGCAAGGCGATGTTCACCAACATGTCCGCCTCGCTCATCGAACATGAGCAGATCAAGACCACCTTGCCGAAGGCCAAGGAACTCCGCCCGATCGTGGAAAAGCTGATCACCCTCGCCAAGAAGGGCGATCTGCATTCCCGCCGCATCGCGCAGTCGCGCGTGCAGCAGGACGAGGCGGTGAAGAAACTCTTCGAGGTCCTGGGCCCCCGCTATGCCGAACGCAACGGCGGTTATGTTCGAATCATGAAAGCCGGCTTCCGCTACGGCGACATGGCGCCCATGGCGATCATCGAATTTGTCGAACGCGACGTCGATGCAAAGGGCGCCGGCGACAAGGCGCGCCTGGCCGCCGAAGAGGCCGGCGAGGCGTAAGCCGCCCCGACCGATCCCTTGCAAGGCCCCGCCCGATCCGGCGGGGCTTTCGCGTTTCCGGCCGGCTTGCATTCCGGGCCCGCGCTCCGCATATCTGCGCATGATGAAGCCCCTGTTCCAAGCCTTGCTCGTCCTCGCTCTGGCCGCCGTTTCCACGGCGCCGGTCGAGGCGCAGAGCCTGATCCCGCGCAGCCGCGCCGAGATCGCGCTGTCCTTTGCGCCGGTGGTCAGAAAGGCGGCGCCGGCGGTGGTGAACATCTACGCGCGCCGGGTGGTGGAACAGCGACGCTCGCCCTTTGCCGACGATCCCTTTTTCCGCGACTTCTTCCGCGATTTCGGCCAGGTCCGGCCGCAGGTGCAGAATTCGCTCGGCTCGGGCGTCGTGCTGAGCGACGACGGCATCGTCGTGTCGAATTACCATGTGGTAGGGCAGGCCGAGGATATCCGGGTGGTTCTGAACGACCGGCGCGAGTTCTCGGCCCGGGTCCTTCTCGCGGATGCGGAATCGGACCTCGCCATCCTGCGGATCGAGGGGGCGCCCGGGGGGATGGCGCATCTCGATCTCAGGGACAGCGACAGCGTCGAGGTGGGGGAACTGGTCCTGGCCATCGGCAATCCCTTCGGCGTGGGGCAGACGGTCTCCTCGGGGATCGTCTCCGGCCTCGCCAGATCGGGCACCGCCACCGGCAATGGCCGGGGCTATTTCATCCAGACCGACGCGCCGATCAATCCGGGCAATTCCGGCGGCGCGCTGATCGACCTGAACGGCGAATTGATCGGGGTGAACACCTCGATCCTGACCCGGTCGGGCGGATCGAACGGTATCGGATTCGCCATCCCCTCGGCGCTCGTGGCGCAGTTCGTGGACCAGGCGCAGGCGGGGAAGACGCGGTTCGAACGGCCCTGGGCCGGGATGACCGGGCAGGAGGTCGACGCGGGCATGGCCGAGACGCTCGGCCTGGACCGGCCCGGCGGCGTGATCGTTGCGGCGCTGCACCCGGCCAGCCCCTTCGCCGAGGCGGGGCTTGAGACCGGCGACGTCATAACCTCGGTCGACGGGATGAGCGTGAATACGCCGCCCGAGATGATCTTCCGCATGTCAGTGGCCGGGCTCGGCGCCAAGGCGAGGGTCGGCTACGTTCGCGGCGGGCGCGAGAGATCGGTGGATGTCCGGCTGATCGCCGCGCCCGACGCGCCGCCCCGCAACCCCCTGACCACCGGCCCCGGCAGCGCGATCCCAGGCCTCCGGCTCGAGACCGTCAATCCGGCGGTCGCGGCGGAACACGGGCTGGAGCCCGGCGTCGAGGGGGTCCTCATCGCCGATTCCGGCCCCTTCGGCGGGCGGGTCGGGCTGCTGACCGGCGATGTGGTCCAGCGGGTCAATGGTGCGACGGTGACGGAGAGCGCCGCGCTGGCCGAGGTGCTGTCCACGGCCGAGCGGCGGCTCGACATCGGGCTTGTCCGGGGCGGACGGCGGATGACCCTGCGGCTGCGGCTGTGACGGACCTCTTCGACCAACCCGGGGCCGAGCAGACCGCGCCGCGCCCCCTGGCGGACCGGCTGCGGCCCCGGCGGCTTGCCGATGTCATCGGTCAGGAACAGGTGCTGGGTCCCGAGGCGCCGCTCGGGGTGATGCTGGCCTCGGGCAGCCTCTCGTCGCTGGTGTTCTGGGGCCCCCCGGGCGTCGGCAAGACGACGATCGCCCGGTTGCTGGCGGACGAGACCGACCTGGAGTTCATCCAGATCTCGGCGATCTTCAGCGGGGTGGCCGATCTCAAGAAGGTCTTCGAGGCGGCGATACAGCGGCGCCGGGCGGGGCAGGGCACGCTGCTCTTCGTCGACGAGATCCACCGCTTCAACAAGGCGCAGCAGGACGGGTTCCTGCCGCATATGGAGGACGGGACGATCCTTCTGGTCGGCGCCACGACCGAGAACCCCTCGTTCGAGCTGAACGCCGCGCTGCTGAGCCGGGCGCAGGTGCTGGTGCTGGAGCGGCTGGGGCCCGAGGATCTGGAGCGGCTGTTGCAGCGGGCCGAGGCGGAGATCGGGCAGGAGCTTGAGCTGACCGACGCCGCCCGGGCCACGCTGCGCGAGATGGCCGATGGTGACGGGCGGGCGCTGCTCAACCTGGTGGAACAGGTCGCGGCCTGGCGGGTCAAGGCGCCCCTGACGCCCGAGGAACTCTCGACACGGCTGATGCGGCGGGCGGCGAAATACGACAAGTCCGGCGAAGAGCATTACAACCTGATCTCGGCGCTGCACAAATCGGTGCGCGGCTCGGACCCGGACGCGGCGCTCTACTGGTTCGGGCGGATGCTGGCGGGGGGCGAGGACCCGCGGTTCCTGGCCCGCCGGATCACCCGCATGGCGGTCGAGGATATCGGGCTGGCCGATCCGCAGGCGCAGGGCATCTGCCTCGAGGCCTGGCAGATCTACGAGCGCCTGGGCTCGCCAGAGGGGGAACTGGCGCTGGCGCAGGCGGTGATCTATCTGGCGCTCGCGCCGAAATCCAACGCGGGATACGCCGCCTACAAGGGCGCGATGGCGCTGGCGAAGAAGACCGGAAGCGCCATGCCGCCCAAGCACATCCTGAACGCCCCCACGGGCATGATGAAGGACCAGGGCTACGGGGCGGGCTATGCCTATGACCACGATGCCGAGGACGCCTTTTCCGGGCAGACCTACTTTCCCGACGGTGTCGCGCGCCCCGACCTGTACCAGCCGGTGGAACGCGGGTTCGAACGCGATCTGAAGAAACGGCTCGACTATTTCGCCAGGCTGAGGGCGAAGCGGCAGGGGGAGTGACCGGCGCCCCTGCTTCATCTTGCCGGAAATACTCCAGGGGGGTGCGGCAAAGCCACCGGCTTTGACGCGCGGGGGACAGCGTCCCCCTCCGCGGTCGCCATCGGATTGACTCCGTCCGCCCTTGGGGCCATGACCCGCGCATGATCCAGACCCTCTTTCAGGTGGCCCTCGGCGGCGCGGTCGGCGCTTCGGCCCGGTACCTCACCGGCGTCGCCGCCCTGCGCGTCGTGGGCGCGGGATTCCCCTGGGGCACGCTGGTCGTGAACCTTGTCGGTTGCTTCGCCATGGGCGTGATCGTCGTATTGCTGGCGGAACTGTCGGCCAACCGGTTCGCGCCACTGCTGATGACGGGACTGCTGGGGGGCTTCACGACCTTTTCGGCCTTTTCGCTCGATGCGGTCACCCTGTGGGAGCGCGGGGCGACGGGGGCTGCGATCGGATATGTCGCGGCCTCGGTCACGCTGTCGATCGGGGCGCTGCTGGCGGGGCTGCTGCTGGCGAGGTCCCTGGCATGAGCGGCGTTCAGATGCTCACCGTGGCGCCCGAGGATGCGGGCCAGCGCCTCGACCGGTGGCTGCGGCGGTTGTTCCCGCAGGTCACGCAGGGCCGGATCGAGAAGATGTGCCGCAAGGGTGATCTGCGGGTCGACAAGGGGCGGGTCAAATCCTCGACCCGGCTCGAGGCGGGGCAGGTGGTGCGGGTGCCGCCGCTGCCCGAAAGCGCCGCGCCCGAACCGGCGCCGCGCGACGCCGTGTCCGAGGCCGATGCCCGTCTGATCCGGGATTGCGTGCTGTGGTCCGACGATCACATCGTCGCGCTGAACAAGCCGGCGGGGCTTCCGACGCAGGGCGGCAGCAAGCAGAGCCGCCATGTCGACGGGCTGTCGCAGGCGCTCGTCCCGGCCGGCGCGGAAAAGCCGCGGCTGGTGCACCGTCTCGACAAGGACACCTCGGGCGTTCTTCTGCTGGCGCGGACACGGGTGGCGGCGCAGGGGCTGACGGCCGCGCTGCGACACAAGCAGACGCGCAAGATCTACTGGGCGCTCGTCGCAGGTGTCCCGACGCCCTATCTGGGCGAGATCCGCTATGGTCTGGTCAAGGCGCCGGGCCACGGCAAGGGCGGCGAGGGCGAGAAGATGATCGCAGTGCACCCCGCCGAGGTCGAAGGAACGCCGGGGGCCAAGCGGGCGCATACGCTCTATGCGACGCTCTACCGCGTGGCGAGCCGGGCCTCGTGGGTGGCGCTCGAGCCGCTGACGGGGCGCACGCACCAGCTTCGCGCGCACCTGGCCGAGATCGGCCACCCGATCATCGGAGACGGCAAGTACGGCGGATCCGGGCAGGAGAACCTGGGCGACGGCTGGGGGGCGCAGCTGGGGGGCATCATCTCGCGCAAGCTGCATCTGCACGCGCGGTCCATGACCTTCGAACATCCGGTGACCGGCAAGCCCGTGACCGTGACGGCGCCGCTGCCCGACCACATGGCCGAGAGCTGGGACACGCTGGGCTGGGCCGAGGACATCGCCGCCGACGATCCGTTCGAGGAGTTGCGCTGATGCGTCTGGTGATCTTCGACGTGGACGGCACGCTGGTGGACAGCCAGGGCGATATCGTCGCCTCGATGACGGCGGCCTTCGATTTCGCGGGGCTGGCCCCGCCGGACCGGGCGGCGGTGCTGGCCATCGTGGGGCTGTCGCTGGATCGCGCGATGTTCCGCCTCTCCCCGGAGGTGCCGCCCGAGCAGCGCGACGCGATGGTCGCCCGCTACAAGGAGGCCTATCACGACCTGCGGGTGCAGGCCGGTGCGGCGTCGAGCCCGCTTTACCCCGGCGTGGCCGAAGTGCTGGCCGAGATCAGGGCCGAACCGGACATGATGATGGCCGTGGCCACGGGCAAGTCGCGGCGGGGGCTGACGGCGTTGATGGACAATCACGGCTGGACCGACGTCTTCGACAGTGTCCAGGTCGCGGATGATCACCCCTCCAAGCCGCATCCGTCGATGATCCTGACGGCGCTCGCCGAAACCGGTGTCGCGCCCGAACGGGCCGTGATGATCGGCGACACGACCTTCGACATGGAGATGGCGGGGGCGGCCCGGATCGCATTCATCGGGGTGAGCTGGGGCTATCACCCGCCGCAGCAGTTGACGCAGGCCCGCGAGATCGTGGCGGTGGCGCAGGACCTGCCGGCGGCGGTCGACAGGGCAATCGGAGTATCGGCATGAGCGAATGGGCCCCCAAGCGGTTCTGGAAGACCGTCGCTGTCACCGAGAGCGAGGGCGGGTTCGGCGTCGCCCTCGACGGGCGGCCGGTCCGGACACCCGCGAAACGGCCCCTCGTGGTGCCGACACGCGCGCTGGCCGAGGCGGTCGCGGCGGAGTGGGAGGCGCAAGAGGATGTGCTCGATCCCCGCACGATGCCCGCGACGCGCGGCGCAAATGCCGCGATCGACAAGGTCGCGCTCCAGCATGCGGAGGTGGCCGGGATGCTCGCCGCCTATGGCGACAGCGACCTGCTGTGCTACCGCGCCGACAGTCCCGCGGGGCTGGTCGCGCGCCAGGCCGAGGGGTGGGATCCCCTGCTGGACTGGGCGGAGGAGGCCCTGGGGGCCCGGCTCATGCCGCGCGCGGGCGTCATGCACGAGCCGCAGAACCCCGAGGCGCTGAACCGTCTGTCCGCCGCGGTCCATGCGTTGGGGCCGTTTCAGCTTGCGGCCTTTCACGACCTGGTCTCGCTGACCGGATCGCTTGTTCTGGGGTTCGCGGCGGCGCGGGAGGTCCGGCCGGTCGAGGAGATCTGGGACCTGTCCCGCATCGACGAGGACTGGCAGGCCGAACAATGGGGCATCGATGACGAGGCAGCGGCGGCCGCGGCCGCCAAGCGCGCCTCATTCCTGCAAGCGAAACGCTTCTTCGATTCAGTGACCGCAGCCTGAGGGGCAGGGCCGGGGCCGGCCGAACCTTTCCCGAGTGCCCCGGCGCGGTCAGATTGACCTGAAGTCAGCACGGGATCGATTGATTTCCCTGATCTTTCCCTTGACCGCTTGGAATGAATCCCTCCACACTCCTGCCATGCTGGCGGGATGTGACCCAACAGTATCGCTCCGGGTCCGTCCGGACCCGACCGAACCACCTGCGATTTGGGGTGGGTAACAGGAAGAGGTAAACATGAAAAAATCCGTATTTCTCGGCGCTCTGACCGTTGCCGGTCTTGCCGCGGGCGCGGCCGCTGCCGCAACGCTCGACGACGTCAAGGCGCGTGGCACGCTGAACTGCGGCGTTTCCACCGGTCTCGCCGGTTTCTCGGCGCCCAATGCGAACGGCGAATGGGAGGGCTTCGACGTGGCCGTCTGCCGTGCCGTCGCGACCGCCGTGCTCGGCGATCCGAATGCGGTCGAATTCGTTCCGACCACGGGCAAGACCCGCTTCACCGCGCTCGCCTCGGGCGAGATCGACATGCTGGCCCGGAACACGACTTGGACCCTGTCGCGTGACGCGGACCTGAAGTTCACCTTCATCGGCGTCAACTACTACGACGGCCAGGGCTTCATCACGCCCAAGGCGCTTGGCGTTTCCTCGGCCAAGGAACTGGACGGCGCGACCGTCTGCATCCAGACCGGCACCACGACCGAGCTGAACCTCGCGGACTTCTTCCGCGTGAACAACATCAGCTATGAGCCGGTGCCGATCGAAACCAACGCCGAAGCGCAGCAGCAGTACCTGGCCGGTGCCTGCGACGTGTACACCACGGACGCCTCGGGCCTGGCCGCCACCCGTGCGACCTTCGAGACCCCGACGGATCACGTGATCCTGCCGGAAATCATCTCGAAAGAGCCGCTCGGCCCGCTCGTGCGTCATGGCGACAGCGAATGGGGCGACGTGGTCCGCTGGTCGCTGAACGCGATGATCGCGGCGGAAGAGCTGGGCGTGACCTCGGCCAACGTCGAGGAAATGTCCTCGTCCACGACCGACAATCCCGAGATCAACCGCCTGCTGGGTACCGAAGGCAACCTGGGCGAGATGCTGGGCCTGGAAGCCGACTGGGCGAAGAACATCATCATGCAGGTCGGCAACTATGGTGAGGTGTTCGAAGCCAACATCGGCGAATCCACCCCGATCGGCCTGGCGCGCGGCCTGAACGCGCAGTGGACCGATGGCGGCCTGCTTTACGCACCGCCGTTCCGCTAAGGATCAAAGGGAAGGGCGCGGCACGGACCGCGCCCTTCCTGCCTCCGCGTCCGTGCAGATCGGGCGCCAGATGACCGGCCAAAGCGCGTAGACGCATACAACAACAGGCCGGACAACGGGGAACACAAATGACCACATATTCCGATCCGCCGTCGGAGTCGTTCCAGCTATCCATGCTGGTGAACGACACGCGATACCGGTCCATCACCTTCCAGGTCGTCGCGCTGATCCTGCTGGCGGCCGCCATCGGCTTTCTCGGCTGGAACCTGATGCGCAACCTGGCGCTGCTGGGTCAGGACATCTCGTTCGAGTTCCTGGGCGAGCCCTCGGGCTACGACATCAACCAGCGTCCGATCCCCTACGACAGCCAGTCCAGCCACCTCAGGGCCACCTTCGTCGGCGTGCTGAACACGCTGATCGTCGCCTTCCTGGGCTGTATCACCGCCACCATCCTCGGCGTCGTGGCGGGGGTTCTGCGCCTGTCGAACAACTGGATCATCCGCAAGCTGATGATGGTCTACGTCGAGGCGTTCCGGAACGTGCCGGTGCTGATCTGGATCCTCATCATCTTCTTCGTGATGACCGCCGCCCTGCCGCCGCCGAGCGCCTTCCGGGGGGACGATCCGGACAGCTCCATGCTGTTCGGCGCCTTCGCCTTCACCAATCGCGGCATCTACATTCCCCGCCCGATCTGGGAGCCGGGATCGGCCATCGTCGTCGGCGTCTTTATTGCCTCGGTCATCGGCGTCTTCGCCTATCGCCGCTACACGACCCGGCTGCTCTACGATACCGGCAAGCTGCTGCCGCGCGGCTGGCCCTCGCTGCTGATCCTGTTCGTTCCGACACTGCTCGTCTTCTTCATCCTTGGGCAGCCGATCTCGCTCGACCTGCCGGCGCTGCGCGGGTTCAACTTCCAGGGCGGCACGCAGATCCGCGGCTCGCTCATCGCGCTGTGGTTCGCGCTGGCGATCTATACCGGGGCCTTCATCGCCGAGAACGTGCGGGCCGGCATCCAGGCGGTCAGCCACGGGCAGACCGAGGCGGCGGCTTCGCTGGGGCTGCGGCCCGGACGGATCATGAACCTCGTCGTGCTGCCGCAGGCGCTGAGGATCGTCATCCCGCCGGTGATCTCGCAGTATCTGAACCTGACCAAGAACAGCTCTCTCGCGATTGCCGTGGGCTACATGGACCTGACCGGCACGCTGGGGGGGATCACGCTGAACCAGACCGGCCGGGCCATCGAAAGCGTCCTGCTGCTCATGCTGTTCTACCTGACCATCTCGCTGAGCATCTCGGCGGTGATGAACGTCTACAACGCCCGCATGCAGCTGAAGGAGCGCTGAGATGTCCGATACACATGCGCAATCCGTCGGCTACGTCCAGCGTTCGCAGATCCCGCCCTCGCCGCCGCCGGCGACCGAGGCGGGGGCGGTCCGGTGGGTGAGGGAGAACCTGTTCTCCTCCACCGCCAATGCGATCATGACCCTGCTGGGTCTGCTGGCCATCTATCACCTGGCCGTCTGGGCGCTGCCCTGGATCCTCAACGGGGTGTGGAACGCCGACAGCCTGAGCGAATGCCGCGAGATCCTCGACGGCGCGCGCGGCGCCTGTTTCGCGGTCATCGCCGAGCGGTGGAACCAGCTTCTGTTCGGGTTCAAGTATCCCAGCACGGAATATTGGCGGCCGACGCTGGCCTTCGTCCTGCTTCTGGTCTCGGCCTCGCCGGTCCTGTTCTCGAAACTACCGCGCCAGCTGCTTGTCCTGACCGCGCTCTATCCCTTCGTCGGCTTCTGGCTGATCTGGGGCGGGTCGATCTGGGTCCCCGTCTTCGCATTGCTGGGTATCGTCGCCGGCTACTATGCCTTCAAGCAGCTCGAGCGGCAGAGCTTTGCGATGGGTCTGATCGGCGCCGTCGTGGCGGCCGCGCTGTTCTGGTGGGTCACGGGGTTCGTCATCCCCGACCTGTCACGGATCATCCCGATCTCGCTGCCCGAGGTCCCCTCGCGCGATATGGGCGGCTTCATGCTGAACCTGATCCTCGGCACGGTCTGCATCTCGCTGTCGCTGCCGATCGGGATCGTGCTGGCCCTGGGCCGGCGCAGCCAGATGCCGCTGATCAAGTGGATCTGCGTGATCTTCATCGAGTTCATCCGCGGCGTGCCGCTGATCACGCTGCTGTTCGTGGCGAACGTGGTCCTGGCCTATTTCCTGCCGCCGGGATCGAATTTCGACCTGATCCTGCGGGTGATCATCATGATCACCATGTTCGCCTCGGCCTATATCGCCGAGGTGATCCGCGGCGGGCTGGCCGCGCTGCCCAAGGGGCAGTACGAGGCGGCGGACAGCCTCGGCCTCGACTATCCGCAGGCGATGCGGCTGATCATCCTGCCGCAGGCGCTGAAGATCTCGATCCCCGGGATCGTCAACGTGGCCGTGGGCCTGTTCAAGGACACCACTCTGGTCTCGGTCATCTCGATGTTCGACATGGTCGGCATGATTCGCGGCCCGATCCTGGCGTCGACGGACTGGAACGGCGTCTACTGGGAACTGTTCATCTTCGCCGCCCTGCTGTTCTTCATCGTCTGCTACAACATCTCTCAATATTCCCAGTGGCTCGAGCGGCAGCTCGACACCGGCCACAAGCGCTAAGGAAAGGGACGGTCATGACCGATACCGCAACCGAAATGACCTCCGGGCGAACCGACCAGATGCAGGTCTCGGACGAGGTCGCCATCGAAATCGTCAACATGAACAAGTGGTACGGGACGTTTCACGTCCTGCGCGACATCGACCTGACGGTCCATCGCGGCGAGAGGATCGTGATCTGCGGGCCCTCGGGGTCCGGCAAGTCCACGCTGATCCGGTGCATCAACGCGCTGGAAGAGCATCAGAAGGGCTCGATCACGGTCGACGGGACGGTGCTGTCGTCGGATCTGAAGAACATCGACAAGATCCGCTCCGAGGTCGGGATGTGCTTCCAGCACTTCAACCTCTTTCCGCATCTGACGATCCTCGAGAACTGCACCCTCGCGCCGATCTGGGTCCGCAAGACCCCCAAGAAGGAGGCCGAGGAAACCGCGATGCATTTCCTCGAGAAGGTGAAGATCCCCGAACAGGCCAACAAGTACCCCGGCCAGCTTTCGGGCGGCCAGCAGCAGCGTGTGGCCATTGCCCGGTCGCTGTGCATGCGGCCGCGGATCATGCTGTTCGACGAACCGACATCGGCGCTCGATCCCGAGATGATCAAGGAGGTGCTGGACACCATGATCGAGCTCGCGCAGGAGGGGATGACGATGCTCTGCGTGACGCACGAGATGGGATTCGCCCGGCAGGTCGCGAACCGCGTGATCTTCATGGATCAGGGCCAGATCGTCGAACAGAACGAACCCGAGGCCTTCTTCAATAACCCGCAATCGGACCGGACCAAGCTGTTCCTGAGCCAGATCCTGGGGCACTGAACCGGATCGGGAGGGTGCAGGGGGCGGTCCGGCCGGGGCCGCCCTCAGTCTTTTTCAGGACCGGTCAGTTCGCCCGGGGTGATGAAGTTCACCACCCGCGAGGTGCCGAAATGCCCCGCTTTCCAGTCATCCGCGGGCATGTCGACGATCAGGGTGGCCGCGGTCGGAAAGTCTTCGAACCGCCCGTGCGGCGGCGGGTTGGCCACGATGCGCCGGGCGAATTCCCCAATCCCCGGGTTGTGGCCGATGATCATCGCGCAGGCGCCCTCGGCCTGCTGCATGATCTCGAGGATCGCATCCGCCTCGGCCAGGTAGAGATCGCGACGCAGCCGCAACTCGCCCTCGATCCCGAGCCGGGCATGGGTTTCGACCGTGCGCACGGCGTCGGAGCACAGGATCACGTCCGGCACGATCTCGAGGGTCTTCAGCCAGTTGCCGATCGCCTTGGCAGAGGTGCGCCCGCGCTTGTTCAGCGGCCGGTCGTGATCGGCCATGCCGGGGGTCGCCCAGCTTGATTTTGCATGCCGAAGCAGCACGAGACGTTTTACCATGTGGGGAGACCGATCAAAGGAACTGCTGCATGTGGTAGGCGGAGTGCGCGGCGATCCTGCCATGCGACTTGCCGCAAGGGCAAGCCCGTCTTGCCCGGCATCCCGTTGACATGCAGTCCTTTCCGGCCTCGGAGCGCAAGAACCTCTTGCAGGCGTCCACATCGTAGCCCGAAGGCTTCAGGGCAGTTACCGGACAGGTGCTCAGGCAGGGGCGCGTGGCGCAGCCCTCGCAGGGGGAGGTCTGCGGCGGGGGCAGGTTGATCGCGTCGGTCAGGGCGAGGGCGCCCCGGAAAGACAGGTAGAGACCCGCTGTCGGGTGGACCAGCATTCCGACCGGCGAGGCGTGAACATGGCCCGAAGCGAGGGCCCATTGTATGAACGGCCGGAACGGGGGGCCGCCAAACGGGAAAAGGGCGGTGGCCCCCAGATCGTTGGCCCAGTCGCCGATCACGCGCCGCGACCAGCGATCCATCGGATCGGGACGCCTGTCGCGGCATTCCTCGGACCGCGCGAAGGCGGGCCAGAAGGCGGGTTCGTCCGGCGACAGCAACAGCAGCGTCCGGGTTCCCTCCGGCAGGTCGTCGCGTGTGGCGCAAAGATGATCGGGAAGGCCGGCGGCAATGGCGAGGTGGCGGCGCCGGGCCTCACGGGCGAGGGCCTCCAGCGTCGCCATCGCTCAGTCCGCGCGGATGAGCGACCCGGCCCCGTGTTCGGTGAAAAGCTCGAGCAGGGTCGCATTGGGCGCGCGGCCGTCCAGGATCACCACCGCCCGGACGCCGCGTTCGATGGCGTCGAGCGCGGTCTCGGTTTTGGGGATCATGCCGCCCGCGATCACGCCGTCGCTGGTCATCTGGCGGATCTGGGCGGCGCGCAGTTCCGTCACCACCTCGCCATCGGCGTTCTTGACGCCGGCCACATCCGTCAGCAGCAACAGGCGGTCGGCGCGGAGGGCACCCGCCACGGCGCCCGCGGCCGTGTCGCCGTTGATGTTGTAGGTCTCGCCGTCGCGGCCCATGCCGAGGGGGGCGATCACCGGAATGATGTCGGCCTTGAACATCGCATGAAGGATATGGGTGTCGATCTCCACCGGCGTGCCGACGAGGCCCAGCTCGGGATCGTCGGGTTCGCAGATCATCAGCCGGGCGTCCTTGCCCGAAAGGCCGACGCCCTTGCCGCCCATGTCGTTGATCGCCTGGACGATCCGCTTGTTCACGCGGCCCGAGAGGACCATCTCGACCACCTCGACCGTGGCCTGATCGGTCACGCGCTTGCCGTTCACGAAGTCCGACTTGATCTCGAGGCGCTCGAGCATCTCGTTGATCATCGGGCCGCCGCCGTGGACGATCACCGGGTTCACCCCGACCTGCCGCATCAGGACGATGTCGCGGGCAAAGACCTCCATCGCCTCGTCGTCGCCCATGGCATGGCCGCCGAATTTCACGACGACGATCGCGCCCTCGTAGCGCTGAAGGTAGGGCAGCGCCTCGGAGAGGGTGCGGGCGGTGGCAATCCAGTCGCGGTTCATGGCGGTCTGTTTTCTCATCTTCGGCTCTTTCTGGGTCGCCGATGTTGATACGGCCAGTTCCCGCCTGTGCCAAGGGCGCAATCGGCACGATCCCGCCACGCAGTCTTGCACGGGCGGACCCCGATCCTATCTCGGGCGTTGAGACCGGACGAGCGCGAAGGCGCTGACGCGAACAACAAGGAGAAGCAGTATGTCTCGCATCAAGACTTTCATCATCGGATCCGCCGTCGTGGTGACCGCCGGCGCCAGTGCCGCCTATGCCGGATCGCCGACCCAGGCCCAGCCCGAGCCGGTGGTGGCGCAGCCGGTGACGCCGGTGGTCGCGGGCACCGACTGGAGCGGACCCTATTACGGTGCGTCCCTCGGCTTCGGCTCGTGGGATCTCGGCGGGGCATCGGGCGAGGGGCGCAACGAAGGCGCGTTCCTCGGGTATGATTACGATTTCGGCAACTACGTCGCGGGCGGCGAGCTGCAGTACATCGGCAATGACGTGACGGTTGGCGGCACCGCCCTGAACGGCATGGCCCGCCTGAAGGGCAAGCTGGGCTATGACGCCGGGCCGGTCCTGCTCTATGGCACCGCGGGCTATGCCTGGGCCGACAGCAGCGCGGGTGACGGTGACGGTTATGTCGCCGGCGTCGGCATGGACTATCAGTTCGACAACGGCGTCGCGGTCGGGGCGGAGTATCTCTACAACGAGTTTTCCGATTTCGCCAACACCGGCAACACGCTGACCGGCAACACGATCGAAGCGCGCATCAGCTATCGCTTCTAAACTACTCGATCCCTGCGATGATGCTGCGCAGGGTCGCGATCCCGTCGCCTTTTTCGGATGAGGTGAGAACCAGCTCCGGATAGGCGGCGGGATGCTTCGACAGCGCGCTGCGCGTGACGTCCAGCGCCCTGTCCAGGTCCGACCGGCGCACCTTGTCGATCTTGGTCAGCACGACCTCGAAGGTGACGGCGGCGCTGTCCAGCAGGGACATGATCTCTTCGTCCACCTTTTTCACGCCGTGCCGCGCGTCGATCAGCACGAAGGCACGGCGCAGCGTCTGACGGCCGCTCAGGTACTGCCGGAGCAGCCGCTGCCATTTCTCGACCACCGGCAGCGGCGCATTCGCGTAGCCGTAGCCCGGAAGGTCGACGAGATAGCCCCTATCGCCCAGCGTGAAATAGTTGATCTCCTGCGTGCGACCGGGCGTGTTCGACGCGCGGGCAAGGTTGCGCGTGCCGGTCAGGGCATTGATCAGGCTGGATTTGCCGACATTCGAACGGCCCGCGAAACAGACCTCCATCCGGTCGGCGGGGGGCAGGCCGTCCATGGCCACGACGCCCTTGACGAACTCGGTCTCGCCGGCAAAGAGCTTGCGCCCCGCCTCGGCGGTCTGGCGGTCGGGTTCCTCCGCGATGGGAAAGGCGAGTGTCATAGCAGCGCCGCGGTATCGCCGGTGGCGACGGTGCCGCCGTACACCACCCGGGCATAGACGCCGAAGTCGGTCTTCTTGCCGATATCCGTCAGGATCCGGTTGGTGTTCACGTCGCGCTGCCCCGTCTCGGGGCTGGCCTCGGGCGCACGGCAGCGTCCGATCGGTTCGCTGACGTCCAGCCGGGTCGTACCGATCATGATCTGGCGACCGATCCAGCCGGTCTCTTCCCACGGGTCGAGGTCTTCGAGCCAGAGGTTTATCCGGAACCGTCGCAGGTCGAGCTGCTGCCCGGCCGCCGCCTCGAAGGCGCGGAGCGAAGCCAGACTGCCGATCGAGACATAGGCGTCGGGCATGTCGGTCATGCCGTGGCCCGGCGCGCGGACAAGCCGGGCCGGGGCGGGGTAACCGGCAGGCCAGAGGGGGGCGACCCACTCCCGCAACGCATCTGCCTCAGCGGCCGGATCGAAGTCGAGCGGCGGGCGATCGGGATGCGTCAGCCGGATCTTCTGTCCGACGCTGGTCGCCGTCACCGCCGCGAGAGCGGGACCGCGTGCGACGACGAGGAAGTTGCGCCGCGGCTGCCAGTCGTCGGTTTGCGGGGCATCGGCGTTCAGCAGCGCCCAGGCCCGGTCGCCGGTCAGGGCACCGGCGGGCGTCAGTTCCGCCGACTCCAGCGGCTCCGACCCGATCCCCTTGATGGGGTGCCGGAATATCCGGGCCAGCCGGGGCATCTATTTGCCCTCGGCCTTCTTCTTGCGGGTCAGGCTTTTTCGGATGTTGCCGAAGACATCGGGCTTGAACCCGTGCGAGCGCATGATCGCGTATTGCTGCATGAAGGTGATCACGTTGTTGGTGATCCAGTAGAGCACGAGGCCGCTGGCGAAGGTGCCCAGCATGAACATGAAGACCCAGGGCATCCAGGCAAAGATCATCTGCTGGGTCGGATCCGTCGGTGCCGGGTTCAGCTTCTGCTGAAGCCACATCGAGACGCCGAGCAGGATCGGCAGCACGCCGAGGCTGATGATGGCGAGGAAGCTGTCCGGGTCGGGCGTCGCGATCGGCAGCAGGCCGAAGAGGTTGAGGATCGAAGAGGGGTCCGGCGCCGAGAGGTCGTGGATCCAGCCGATCCAGGGTGCGTGGCGCAGTTCCAGCGTGACGAAGATCACCTTGTAGAGCGAGAAGAAGATAGGGATCTGCAGAAGGATCGGCAGACAGCCCGAGGCGGGGTTCACCTTTTCCTTCTTGTAGAGCTCCATCATCTCTTTCTGCAGCTTCTGGCGGTCGTCGCCGGCGCGTTCCTTGATCTTCTCCATCTCGGGCTGGAGTTCGCGCATCTTGGCCATGGAGGCGTAGGATTTGTACGCCAGCGGGAAGAGCACCATCTTGAGCAGGACGGTCAGCGCGATGATCGACCAGCCCATGTTGCCGATATGGCTGTTGAGCCAATGCAGCACCGCGAAGATCGGCTTGGTCAGGAAGAAGAACCAGCCCCAGTCGATGGCGTCGAGAAAGCGGGTGACGCCGTGGTCGTTCTGGTACTCCTTGATGGTTTCCCATTCCTTGGCACCGGCAAAGAGGCGGGTGTCGACAGAGGCCGAGGCGCCGGGCGCGATCTCGACCGCGGGCAGGACGGCGTCGGTCTGGAAGATCGACCGGCCGGGGAAGTATTTTGCCGTGGATCGGAAGGCCGTGTCGGGGATGATCGTCGACATCCAGTAGTGATCGGTAAAGCCTGTCCAGCCGCTCTCCTGCACCTCGATGCGCTCGGCCGGGACGCCTTCGCGCCCGTCAACGTCGAAATCCTCGAGGTTGCCATAGCTCTCTTCCTGCAGCTCGCCGTCGGACATGCGGATCAGGCCTTCGTGCAGGACGAAGAACTTCTTGAGGTCCGAAGGGATGCCGTGGCGCCGCAGCACGCTGTAGGGGCGCAGAGCGACGGGATTTTCGCCCGTGTTCTCGACCGTCTGACGCACGGTGAACATGTAGTCGGTGTCGATGCCGACCGTGCGGCGGAAGATCAGGCCGGCGTCGTTCTCCCAGGTCATGGTGACCGGGGTCTCGGGGGTCAGGGTCGGGGTGCCCTCGACGGACCACACGGTGTCTTCGGCCGGCATGGCGCCGGCATCCGCGCCGGAGACGGGGATCCAGCCGTAGAGGGCGTAGAACGGGTCGCGCTGGTCTTCGGGGCGCAGGACGGTGACGCGGGTGGCGTCGGCGTCGAGGCTGGTGAGGTAATCCTTGAGCTTGAGGTCGTCGATGCGGCCGCCGCGCAGGTTGATCGACCCCGCGAGGCGGGGGGTGTCGATGCCGAGACGCGGCGCCTCTTCGGTGTCGGCCGAGGCGGGGGCGGCATCGGACGGGACGCTCGCCCCCTCGCGCGTGTCGGCGCCCGGGGTCATGGGGGCGGTGCCGTCGGCCTGGGACTGCGCCGTTTCGCCGGTGGCCGGGGCATTGGGATCGTCGACCCGTTCCGGCGGCGGGAAGAGCAGGAACCAGACGACGATGACAATGAAGCTGAGCACCGTTGCGAGAATGAGGTTCTTGTTCTGGTCGTCCATCGAGCGCCATTCCGTTCCAATGTGAAAGGTAGGTGGGTTCAACAGAGGAAGGAGTCAAAGGTCAAGGAGGAATCCGGGAAACGCGGCGACGCAGCCCGTGCGGCCGGCGGGGTCGCGGATGGTGGGTGTCGTGCCCGGCGGCCCGGGTGCGGCGCGGCCGGGCGGTCAGCCGTTCCCGCCGGTGATGCGCGGCGGGTCCTCGACCGTGGCGGCCTGGGCGCGTATCCAGTCCGCCGTGGCCTCGAAGGGCATCGGACGGCCCAGGCCGAACCCCTGGACATGGCCGCAGCCCAACTGGGCGAGCATGGCGTGCTCGCCCGGGGTCTCGACGCCCTCGGCCAGCGTGTCGAGGCCGAGGCGTTCCGCCATGGTCAGGATCGCCGCCACCATGCGCTGCTGTTCCGCGTCCCGGTCGACCTTCATGACGAAGCTGCGGTCGATCTTGATCCGCTGTACCGCGAACCGCCGGATCGAGGCGATGGAGGCGTGGCCGGTTCCGAAATCGTCGAGGTCGATCCGGCAGCCGAGGCGGGCGAGCCCGTTGACATTGCGCGCGACCACATCCTCGGGCGAAGCGGCGATGACGGTTTCCAGCACTTCGACCGAAAGACGCCCGGGCGCGAGGTCGAAGCGGTCGAGCTCCCACTGGACATAGTCGATCAGCTTGGGGTTGCGGAGCTCGTCGGGCGAAAAGTTCACCGCGACCCCCGGCACGTCCAGCCCGGCGTCGTCCCAGGCGCGCAGGGCGGTCAGGGATCGCGACAGCATGACCTCTCCCAGGCGGGCGAGTTTGCCGGCGCTTTCGAGAACCGGCAGGAAATCCATCGGCGCGATCGGGCCGCGTTCGGGATGGTTCCAGCGGGCGAGGGCTTCGAAGCCCGTGATTCGACCGGTGTCGGTGGAGACCTGCGGCTGGAAATGGGGGTGTATCTCGCCGTTTTCGAGCGCGGCGGCGGCTTCGTCGGCGAAGATGTGCCGCGACCGTTCGGTGCGCCGCAACTCGTCGGAATAGGAGCGGATCGCCGAGGGGGCGTTCCGGCTCGCCTCGGCCAGGGCGGTGGCGGCGGCGGCGATCAGCCCCTCGCCCGAGGGGTCGGGGGCGCGGCTGCCCAGGCAGAAGCCGACCGAGACCGAGATGTAGATCACGGTGTTGTCGAGGACGACGGGTTCCTCGAGCGCGGCCTGGAGCCGGCTGGCCATATGGATCGCGCTTTCGATATCCAATCGCATCACCGGGGCGAGGGCGATACCGAAACTGGCGCTGCCGATCCGGCAGGTGACATCCTGGTCGCGCAGGACCGATCGGATGCGATCGGCGGATTTCTGCAGGATGTGATCGGCGGCGGTGCGGCCGTACCGTTCCGTCGTGACGTCGAAATCGTCGATGGCGATCATGAAGCAGGCGGTGGCGCTCCGGTCGGAGAGGGTGCCGGACATCGTCGTGCGGGCGGCGGTCTCGAGGCTGCCGCGCAACGGCAGGCCCGTGACGCCGTCGCAGGGGCGCAGGGCCTGCGCGCCCAGCGTCGAGAACCCCCCGAGGAGGCCGAATGCCAGCGGCAGTCCCAGGGCGGTTGCGATCAGCCATTCCTCACCCCCCAGCCAGAAGGCTCCGAGGGCGATCGCGGGCAGGAAAGCGAGGGTCTGGGGACCGATCAGCATGCGGCGCAGGCGCAGGCGCATGGTCGGAAAGTGGTGTCGCGGCAGCCTTGGCATCGGCCCTCCCATCTGGCGGATGGGAGGAGACTAGGACGAGAAGCTCAATACGAGTTTAACGAAGGCGCGGGATCTCGTCGGCCGGATCGGAGGCCGGATCGGAGGCCGGGACGGCGTCTTCGTCCGCCGAGCGCATGAGGCCGGCGAAATCGAAAAGCTTCGGGTCCAGCATATGCGAAGGACGGATGTTCATCAGGGCCCGGAACATGACCTGGCGGCGGCCGGGCGCGTTGCGTTCCCAACCGTCGAGGATCTGCTTGACCTGCTGGCGCTGCAGGCCGTCCTGGGACCCGCAGAGATCGCAGGGGATGATGGGATAGTTCATGGCCCGCGCGAATCTTTCGCAATCCGCCTCGGCGACATGGGCGAGGGGGCGGTAGACGAAGAGGTCGCCCTCCTCGTTGACCAGCTTCGGCGGCATCGTGGCGAGACGCCCGCCGTGGAACAGGTTCATGAAGAAGGTCTCGAGGATGTCGTCGCGGTGATGGCCCAGCACCACGGCCGAACAGCCCTCTTCCCGGGCGATGCGATAGAGGTTGCCGCGCCGCAGCCGCGAGCAGAGCGCGCAATAGGTCCGGCCCTGCGGCACCTTGTCGACGACGACGGAATAGGTGTCCTGGAACTCGATCCGGTGCGGAACACCCATCCTTTCGAGGAACTCCGGCAGGACGGTCGCCGGAAATCCGGGCTGCCCCTGATCGAGGTTGCAGGCCAGAAGCTCGACCGGCAGCAGGCCGCGCCATTTCAGCTCGTAAAGGATCGCCAGCAGGGTATAGCTGTCCTTGCCGCCCGAGAGGCAGACCAGCCAGCGCGCGCCGGGTTCGACCATGCCGTACCGGTCCACCGCCTCGCGCACGTTCTGGACGATGCGCTTGCGCAGCTTCTTGAACTCGGTGCTCTTCGGGGCGCCGTGAAAGAGCGGGTGGATGTCGTCGCTGTCGTCTAGCATGAGGGCATATCGCACGGGCGATGCGGCGCTTGGAAGGGGAAATCGGCGGCGGGAGGTCAGGTGCGGCCTCTGCGGCGCGGTTCCGGGACGGGATCGTACCCGCTCTGGCCGAAGGGATGGCAGCGCGCGATCCGCCGCAGGGCGAGCCAGCTGCCGCGGACCCCGCCGTGTTTCTCGAGGGCTTCGAGCGCATAGGCCGAACAGGTCGGCTGAAAGCGGCAGCCGTGGCCGACCCAGGGAGAGAGAATCAGCCGGTAGGCGCGGACGGGCAGGGCGACGAGACGGGCGAGGGGACTCATCGGTGCAGCTTCCGCAGGGCGTGCAGGAAATCGGCCTTGAGGTCCTCGAACGGGCGGTCCGCCGTCGCATCGCGGTTGCCGATCAGGACATAGTCCCAGCCGGGACGGCCGTGGTCGGGCAGCAGGAGGCGGGCCACTTCGCGCAGCCGCCGCTTGGCGCGGTTGCGGGCCACGGCGTTGCCCACCTTCTTGGAACAGGTGAAGCCGACGCGGATGCCCGCATCCTCGCCTCGGTCGCGCCCCTGGACGAGCATGCCCTTCGTGCCCTGCCGCCGCGCGCGGGCACAGGCGAGAAAGTCGGCGCGTCTGCGCATGGTCTGGAGGGATTCGGTCATCTGCGCCCCGGACAAGCGAAAACCGCCCGGGCCATTGCCCCGGCGGTTGCATCCCGTTCGGCCATTCGATCCCGCGCCGGGACGCGGGGAACGGTTTATGCGCTCAGCGACTTGCGGCCGCGGGCGCGGCGGGCGTTGAGAATCTTGCGGCCGGCCTTGGTCGCCATGCGGGCGCGGAAACCGTGACGCCGTTTGCGCACGAGGTTCGAGGGTTGGTAGGTGCGTTTCATCGCTCCGTCTCCGTCTGCTTGCGCCGTTTCGGCGAATTGCGCACCAATCGGGGCGCGTCGGTGTGTCTGTTGCGGGCACGTAGGCGGGATGCGGTGAATCGTCTGCCCGCCCGCTGGTGTTCGAAGCCCGGTCTATAGGCGGGGGCCGGTGATATGTCAAACCGGCAAAACCCGCCGCGACGCGATTTGCCGCGTGGTGAAGGGCAGGGCGTGAATCGATCGGATCACTGCGGCGTGAGGGGGGCTTTTCACGGCGGGGCGAGGCGGTCATTGTTCACCGATCCGGATCGGAGCCCACATGACGCCCAAACCCGCCACATCCCGTCACGCCATGGTGCGACTCTGGCCGATCGGGCTGCTGATCGTGCTGGCCGCGCTGGCCTATTGGCTCTTTGGCGACCGTCTGACCCTTTCGTCCCTGCGCGAGGGGCAGGATCGGCTGATCGCGTTCCGAAACGAGAACTATCTGCTGAGCGCGCTCGTCTTCGTCGGCGTCTATGGCGTGATCGTCGCGCTGTCGCTGCCGGGAGCGACCGTCGCCACGCTCACCGGGGGCTTTCTCTTCGCCGTCTGGCCCGGAACGCTCCTGAACGTGGTGGGGGCGACGCTCGGGGCGGTGGTGATCTTTCTCGCCGTCCGGTTCGGGCTGGGGCGGTCTCTGGCGCGACGGCTGGACGGGGCCGGCGGCCGGATCGGACGGGTGAAACAGGGGCTCGACCGCAACCAGTGGCCGATGCTGTTCTTCATCCGCCTTGTTCCGATCATTCCCTTCTTCGCCGCGAACCTGCTGCCGGCGCTTCTGAATGTTCCGCTGCGCCGGTTCGCCGTCTCGACGTTTCTCGGCATCGCGCCCGGCGCGCTGGTCTACACCGCGGTCGGGTCGGGGCTGGGGCGGGTGCTCGAGGCCGGGGGCCAGCCGGATCTCGGTCTGATATTCGAGCCGCATATCCTGCTGCCGCTGCTCGGCCTGGCCGCCCTGTCGCTGCTGCCGGTGCTTTTCCGCGGACGGGCGCCTGCATGAGCGGGCAGGACCTCATCGTGATCGGCGCGGGGTCGGCCGGGCTGTCGGTGGCCTCGGGTGCCGTGCAGATGGGGTTGCGCGTCGTCCTGATCGAGGGGCGCGTGATGGGGGGCGATTGCCTAAACCACGGCTGCGTCCCGTCCAAGGCATTGATCGCGGCGGCCTCGGCCGCGCATGCCATGCGGACGGCGGACCGCTTCGGCATCCGGGCCGTCGAGCCGGTTATCGACTTTCCGGCGGTGATGGCCCATGTCGCCGGGATCATCGCCGAGATCGCCCCCCATGACAGCCAGGAGAGGTTCGAGGGGCTTGGCGTGCGCGTCATCCGCGGCATGGCGCGGTTCACGGGACCGGACGAGGTGACCGTGAACGGGGAGAGGCTGAAGGCGCGGCGCATCGTCATCGCCACCGGATCCCGCCCGCTCATCCCGCAGATCCCGGGGCTTGCGGACGTGCCCTACCTGACCAACGAGAGCGTGTTCGACCTCCGCGCGCTGCCCGGTCATCTGCTCGTGCTGGGGGGCGGTCCGATCGGGGTCGAGATGGCCCAGGCCTTCCGGCGCCTCGGCGCGGCGGTCACCCTGGTCGAGGCCGGGTCGATCCTTGGCCATGACGATCCGGAGGCCGTCGACATCCTGCGCACCACGCTCGGCCGGGATGGGGTGGTCCTGCGGGAACAGGCGCGGGTCGAGGCGGCCGGGCAGGACGGCTCCGGCGTCTGGCTCTCCGTCGGGGGCGAGCGGATCGCCGGATCCCACCTGCTGGTCGCGACGGGGCGCAGGGCGGGAGTCTCGTCGCTCGATCTCGACCAGGCCGGCGTCGAGGGCGACGAGGGGGGCATCCGCGTGAATGCCGCGCTCAGAACCACGAACCGGAAGGTCTTTGCCATCGGCGATGTCGCGGCCGGCCTGCCGCGCTTCACCCATGTGGCGGGATACCACGCGGGCATCGTCATCCGGCAGGCGGTGCTGGGCCTTCCCGCGAAAGCCGATCACGCGACGATACCGCGGGTCACCTATACCGCCCCGGAACTGGCCCAGATCGGAATGACCGAGACCGAGGCGCGCGAGGCGCTGAACAGCGTCGAGACCGTCCGCAAGGCCTTTGCCGAGAACGATCGTGCGCGGACCGCGCGGGAGACCGAGGGATGGCTGAAGCTGGTCCTGCACCGCGGCCGGCCCGTGGGGGTCACCATCGTCGGCCCCCATGCCGGAGAACTGCTTGCCCCCTGGAGCCTGGCGATGAGTTCCGGAACCCGCCTTTCGAGGATAGCGGGGCTGGTGCTGCCTTACCCGACCCTCTCCGAGGTGGCCAAGTCGGCCGCAGGGACCTATCTCTCACCCAAACTATTCGGTAATCCGTGGGTTGAGCGGTTCGCGCGGCTCGTTCAGCGCGTGGTGCCGTGACCCTGACCCGAGCCGACCATGCTTCGATCGCTTTCCGGACGTTTCCTGATCCTCACGATCCTCTTCGTGATGCTGGCCGAGATCATGATCCTCGTTCCCTCGGTGGCGCGGTTCCGGCAGGATTACCTGTTGTCGCGGCTGGAACGGGCGCAGATCGCCTCGCTCGCGCTGCTCGCCAACGACATGATCGACGCGGATGTGGAGGAGGAGCTGCTCCGCAATGCCGAGGTCTTCAACGTCGTTCTCAGGCGCGACGAGGCGCGGCAGCTGATGCTGGCTTCGCCGGTGCCCGGGCCGGTCGCCCGGACGTTCGACCTGCGTGACGCCGGCCCGTGGGTGCTGATGCGCGATGCCATCCTGCGGCTGGCCGACCCCGAGCCGCGCGTGATCCGGGTCTTCGGCAACCCGGTGCGCGAGGCCGGCCTGCTGATCGAGATCACGATGGGCACGTCGGCGCTCAGGACCGCGATGATCGACTACGGCTGGCGTATTCTCGGGCTCAGCTTCGTGATCTCGGCCATCACTTCGGTCTTTCTCTTCCTGGCCGTGCGGGCGCTGCTGGTGCGGCCGATCAAGCGGGTCATCGAACAGATGCAGAGCTATGCGGCCATGCCCGAGGACGCGCGCCGGATCATCGAGCCGACCGCCGGCATCACCGAGCTGCGCGAAGCCGAGCAGGCGCTGAAGTCGCTCGAGACCGAGCTGACCGGCGCGCTGCGGCAGAAGGATCGGTTGGCCCAGCTTGGCGGGGCGGTGGCCAAGATCAGCCATGACCTGCGGAACATCCTGACCTCGGCCCAGCTCTTCGTCGACCGGATCGAGAAATCCGAGGATCCGACGGTGCGCCGGCTGGCCCCGAAGCTGGTGAACTCGATCACCCGCGCGGTGAACCTGTGCGAAAGCACGCTGGCCTTCGGGCGCGCCGAGGAACCGGCCCCGAGGTTGACGATCGTGCATCTGGCCGAGCTGGCGGGGGACGTGATCGACGGCGAGCGGCTGGCGGTCGGAGACGCCGATGTCAGCTTTTCCGAGGACATTCCGGCGACCCTGACCGTCCGGGCCGATGCCGAACAGTTGCACCGCGTGCTGCTGAACCTCGTGCGCAACGCGCGGCAGGCGGTCGTCGCCACCGGCAGGCCGGGCGAGATCTCGGTCGCGGCGGACGAGGATGAGAAAGCCTGGCGTATCTGGGTGACGGATACCGGCCCGGGCCTTCCCCCCAAGGCGCGCGAGAACCTCTTCACGCCGTTCCACGGCGGAACGCGGCGCGGCGGCGCCGGGCTCGGCCTCGCCATCTCGGCCGAGCTGATCCGCGGGCATGGCGGGCAGCTCTTGCTCGAGCGGACCGGAGACGAGGGCACGCGCTTCCGGATCGAACTGCCCAAGACGGTCGTCGCGATGGACGAAGCGGCGGAGTGACACCTTCGTCCGATTTTCCTCTTGAACTCCTCCGGGACGGCAGCTATTTGCACCCCCTACGGACCGATAGCTCAGCTGGATAGAGTACTTGACTACGAATCAAGGGGTCGGGGGTTCGAATCCTCCTCGGTCCGCCACCTTGAAGACCTCCTGAAATACTTGCCCTGGAACGCTCGCCCTGCGTGGCGCGCCGCGACGTCGCAAAAGCGTCTTCTACGACCTGCTCCGTTTTGATGCGTCAAGCGCGGGCACGATTCCAGATTTCTGTGTCTGCACGAAATGCGTCACGAGGATATTTGCTAGCCGGAAGGCGAGATGTTCTTTCGTGGGAATGAGGCCTCCTCCGTGCCGACGTGCCATACCGGAAGCGGGTTGTGCATTGCCGAGAGAAAAAGCGGTCTGATCGGCACGTGTTCGTCACTCGGCCGAGCACTCGGAACGCTTATCCCAAAGAGAAACCGGGGCAGGAAACCGAGGCTCGCTGAAGCGCTCGGCGCTACCCCATTCCGTCACCGCGTCGCGCAACCGGCCCAGAAGACTGCGCCAGCGCGTTCCGATGCTGCGGTCCCAAGGATTTCAAGCCGCAGCCCCGAGCCGCCCCTTGTGCGTTTTTGCAAAGTGAACCGTCCGGTTTAACTCTATGCAGCCGGAGGAGACGGGGGTAGGGTCCGGCCCCGAACAGGAGGAGCGGGCGATGGCACCGATCTTGCGGATCAGCAATCTGAAAAAGACATACAAGGGCGGGTTCGAAGCGCTGAAGGGCGTCGATCTCGACATCCGCGAAGGAGAGATCCTCGCCCTGCTGGGACCGAACGGGGCGGGCAAGACGACCCTGATCTCCACGATCTGCGGGATCACCGTCCCGACGAGCGGGAGTGTGACGGTGAACGGGTTCGACACGCTGACGCAGTATCGGCAGGCGCGGGCGATGATCGGGCTGGTGCCGCAGGAAATAAACCTTGAACCGTTCGAGAAGGTGATCAACACGGTGGCCCTGACACGGGGCCTGTTCGGCAAGCGCCGGGACGACGCGCTGCTCGAGCGGATCCTGCGGCGGCTGTCGCTCTGGGACAAGAAGGACAGCCGGATCCGGGAATTGTCGGGCGGCATGAAGCGCCGGGTCCTGATCGCCAAGGCGCTCAGCCACGAGCCCAGGGTTCTCTTTCTCGACGAACCGACCGCCGGGGTCGACGTCGATCTGCGCAAGGACATGTGGAACATCGTCTCCGAACTGAAGGCCGAAGGCGTCACCGTGATCCTGACGACGCATTACATCGAAGAGGCCGAGGCGATTTCGGACCGGGTCGGCGTCATCAGCGAGGGGCGCCTTCTGCTGGTCGAGGAAAAGAACGCGCTGATGGCCCGGATGGGGCGCAAGCAACTGACCATCGAGCTGCGCGAGAAGATCGCGGCGGTGCCGCCCGGGCTGACCGACCTCGACCTGGAGCTGGCCGGAGACGGGATGTCTCTGGTCTATACATACGACACCCAGAAAGAGCGCACGGGGATCACGGCCCTTCTGGCCGCCCTGTCGCGCGAGGGGATCACCCTGCGCGACCTGTCGACGCGGCAATCCTCGCTGGAAGAAATATTCGTGGGCTTGGTGAAGGAGGGCGCGGCATGACGCTCCGGGCAATCTGGGCGATCTACCGGTACGAGATGACGCGGTTCTTCCGCACGCTGCTGCAAAGCTTCGTGTCGCCGGTGATCTCGACCTCGCTTTACTTCGTGGTCTTCGGCACGGCGATCGGCAGCCGGATCCAGCAGGTCGAGGGGGTGAGCTACGGCGCCTTCATCGTTCCGGGGCTGATCATGCTGTCTGTGATCATGCAGTCGATCTCCAACGCGTCCTTCGGGATCTACTTTCCCAAGTTCATCGGAACGGTCTACGAACTTCTGTCCGCCCCGGTCAGCTTTCTCGAGATCGTGGCGGGGTATGTCGGGGCGGCGGCGACCAAGGCGCTGTTCATCGGGGTGGTGATCCTGGGGACGGCTTCGCTCTTCGTCGATCTCACCATCGCGCATCCCTTCGCCATGGTGGCGTTCCTCGTGCTGACCTGCATCTCGTTTTCGCTGTTGGGGTTCATCATCGGGCTCTGGGCGGGCAATTTCGAACAGTTGCAGCTTGTGCCGCTGCTGATCGTGACGCCGCTCGTCTTCCTGGGCGGGTCGTTCTATTCGATCTCGATGCTTCCGGAAATCTGGCAGAAGATCACGTTGTTCAATCCGGTGGTCTACCTCATTTCGGGCTTCAGATGGGCGTTCTTCGACATGGCGGATGTTCCCGTCGGGATCAGCCTGGTGGCGATCGCCGGGTTCACCGCGCTGTGCCTTGCGATCGTGTGGTGGATCTTCAGGACCGGCTGGCGTCTGCGGGACTGAGGGCCGGTTTATGGCGGTGACGGAACGTTACCGCCTTGTCGGCGCGGCCCGCCGCCTCTACATCGGCGGCATGCAGATCCTTGACCGTGTCATGAAACGCCCGCCCCTCGTCGCCGTCATCCGGCTGCAGGGGATGATTTCCTCCGGCCCGAGGGGGCCGCTCAGCGACGAGGCGATGGCGCCGGTGATCGAACGCGCCTTCCGGCGGGGCAAGCCGGCGGCGGTCGCACTGGCGATCAACTCTCCGGGCGGGTCGCCTGTGCAGTCCTCGCTGATCGCCGCGCGGATCCGGCGCCTGTCGGAAGAGAAATCGGTGCCGGTCTATGCCTTCGTCGAAGATGCCGCGGCCTCGGGCGGTTACTGGCTGGCCTGCGCCGCCGAGGAGATCCATGCCGACCGGAGCTCGGTCGTGGGGTCCATCGGCGTGATCGCGGCAAGTTTCGGGGCGCATGTGCTGCTGGCGCGGCAGGGCGTGGAGCGGCGCGTGCATACGTCGGGAAAGTCCAAGTCGATGCTCGATCCCTTTCAGCCGGAGAAAGAGGAAGATGTCGCAAGACTCAAGAGCTTGCTGACCGACATTCACGCGGCCTTCATCGATCATGTCAAAACGCATCGTGGCGGAAAATTGAAAGAGTCCGAGGATCTCTTTACCGGTGAATTCTGGCTGGCCGAAAAGGCGAAGGAGCTGGGCCTGATCGATCATGTCGGTCATCTGGTCCCGGTGATGAAGGAAAAGTTCGGCGACAAGGTCCGGTTCCGCAAATACGGCCCGCGCCGCGGCTGGCTCTCCCGGTTCGGGGCGACGCTGGCGACCGACGCCCTCGCGGCGATCGAAGAGCGGGCGGCCTATTCACGGTTCGGTCTCTGACGTGATCCTCAAGATCGTCATTCTGTTTCTCGTGGCCATGGGCGTCATGGCGATGTTCGGCAAGCTGAAGCTGCCGGGGCGGGACAAGCTCGGCCGCAAATGTCCGTCCTGTGGCCGCTACAGGATCGGGAAGGGCCCGTGCCCCTGCGGACGGGGGCGCGGATGAGCGCCTGGTTGCTGTCGGGAGCGGGCCTGGCCGTGCTGCTTGTTGCGGGGGACCTGCTGGTGCGGGGGGCCGTGAACCTGAGCCTGAGGGTCGGCATTCCCGCCCTGATCGTCAGCCTGACCATCGTTGCCTTCGGCACCTCGGCGCCGGAACTGCTGATCGGGATCAGTGCGGTTCAGGAGGGCAAACCGGGCCTGGCGCTGGGAAACGTGGTGGGGTCGAACACGGCGAACGTGCTGCTTGTCCTCGGGCTGCCGGCGCTGGTCTCGCGCATGCACACGAGCCGTCTGGATACCCGCCGCAGCTATCTGGTGATGATCGTGGCCTCGGTCGCCTTCGTGGCCCTGTGTTTCCTGGGGCCGCTGACCTGGAGCTCGGGCCTGGTTCTTCTGGCCGCGCTGGCGGCGGTGTTGTGGGACCAGGTGCGGGTCGCGCGGCGGCACATGGCGGCGGATCGGACGGAAGACGAGATCGCCGATCTCGAGGGGGCCGATCCGGACATGCCGTGGTGGCGGATCGCGCTGTTTCTCGCGCTCGGGCTGGCGGGGCTGCCGATCGGGGCGGATCTGCTGGTCGACAATGCCTCGATCATCGCCAGCGACTTCGGGGTGTCTGACGCGGTGATCGGCCTGACGCTCGTCGCCCTCGGCACCTCGCTTCCGGAACTGGCCACGACCGTGATGGCGGGGCTGCGGGGGCAGGCCGATGTGGCGATGGGCAACGCGATCGGATCGAACCTCTTCAACCTGCTGGGGATCATCGGGGCGACGACGCTGTTCGGGGCCATCCCGGTCGAGCAGGAGTTCCTGCAATTCGATCTTTGGGTGATGCTGGCGGCGTCGCTGCTGCTGGCGCCCTTCGCGCTGCTGCGCGTCGACCTGGGTCGGCGCTGGGGCGGTCTGTTGACTATGCTCTATCTGCTCTATGTGACCGTCGTACTCAGCTGAGAGGTTCCCATGCCACGCGCTCTCGTCACCGGCGCGGCCAAGCGGATCGGCCGTGCCATCGCCATCGAACTGGCCGAACAGGGCTATGACGTCGCGGTGCACTACGGCGGCTCCGAGGCCGAAGCGCAGGAGGTGGTGGCCCGCATCCGCGACATGGGACGAGAGGCCCATGCGGTCCAGGCAGACCTGGCGCGCGAGGCGGAGGTGCAGGAACTGGTCCCCGCGGCAAGCGCGGCGCTGGGCGGACCGCTGACCTGCCTGGTCAACAACGCATCGGTCTTCGAACACGACACGGTCGAAACCGCCACCCGTGACAGCTGGGACCGTCATGTGGAATGCAATCTCAGGGCGCCATTCGTGCTGACCCAGTCCTTTGCCGCCCAATGTCCGCGGGCCCGGGCCGATACCTCGGGAGAGGCCGTGGCGCAGGGCTGCGTCGTCAATCTGGTGGATCAGAGGGTGCGTAAGCTCACGCCCGAGTTCATGACCTACACGCTGACCCGCGCGGCGCTCTGGACGCTGACGCAGACCACAGCGCAGGCTCTGGCACCGCATGTCCGCGTGAACGCCATCGGCCCGGGACCGACGCTGCAGGCCGAGTCGCAGGATGACGACCAGTTCGCGCGGCAAAGGGCGGCGACCGTGCTCGAACGCGGCTCCAGCCCCGAGGATATCTGCCAGGCGCTTCGCTACATCCTGAACGCGCGGGCCCTGACGGGGCAGCTTCTCTGCATCGACGGAGGCCAGCACCTCGGCTGGCAGACGCCGGATGTCATGGGTGTCGAGTGAGGAACAGGATGCCGCCGGGGAAGTTTTGCACCGCTGCGTGGCAGCGTCACGGAAACGTTACCAAAACTTTAATGTTTTCAGATGTTTGACACGGACAAGAAAAAATAACCAGCAATTACAGATGTTTATCTGAGCGCCTAAATTTTGGGCAGTTCATTTAATGTGCCGACAAACAAGAGTATTTTCTTAAGGGAAAAGATTAGTACCCAGACTTATCCACAGAAACCGTGGAAAGCTTGGGCCTTTACCAGTTGGTCGAAAATTTGCAGCCATGGCCGGGAATCGGAAGCCGGGACAGATGAACCAGGACGAGACACAGAAAGCGACGGGACACGCGCTGATCCAGTCCCTCCTGCCGACGCTCGATTCGTCGCCGGGGGTCTATCGCATGCTCGATGCCGACAGCCGGGTCCTCTATGTCGGCAAGGCGCGCAACCTCAGGGCGCGGGTGTCGAACTATGCCCGGCCCTCGGGGCACTCGGGCCGCATCACCCGGATGATCCGCGAGACCGCTTCGATGATGTTCCTGACCACGCGCACGGAAACCGAGGCGCTGCTGCTGGAGCAGAACCTGATCAAGCAGCTCAAGCCGCGCTACAACGTGCTCCTGCGCGACGACAAGAGCTTTCCGAACATCCTCGTCACCAAGGATCACGATTTTGCCCAGATCGTGAAGCATCGCGGGGCGAAGAAGAGGAAGGGGTCGTACTACGGGCCCTTCGCCGGGGCGGGGGCGGTCAACCGGACCCTGAACCAGCTGCAGAAGGTTTTTCTGCTGCGCAACTGTTCGGATTCGATGTTCGCCGGCCGCACGCGGCCCTGCCTGCTCTACCAGATCAAGCGATGCTCGGCGCCCTGCACGGGCGAGATCAGCAAGGCCGATTACGCGGCCTCGGTCGCCGATGCGGAGCGATTCCTGCAGGGCCGGTCGACCCAGGTGCAGGAGACACTGGGCGCCGAGATGGCGGCGGCCTCGGAGGCGATGGAATTCGAACGCGCGGCGGCGCTGCGCGACCGGATCCGGGCGCTGACGCAGGTGCAGTCGGCGCAGGGCGTGAACCCCCGAACGACGCCCGAGGCCGATGTGATCGCGCTGCACATGGAAGGGGGGCAGGCCTGCGTGCAGGTCTTCTTCATCCGTGCGAACCAGAACTGGGGCAACCGCGACTTCTATCCGCGGGCGGGGGCCGAGGTCAGCGAGGCCGAGGTGCTCGAGGCCTTTCTCGGGCAGTTCTACGACACCAAGGACCCGGCGCGGCTGATCCTGCTGTCGCATCCGATCGAGAATGCCGACCTGATGGAGCAGGCGCTGGGCGACAAGCTGGGGCGCAAGGTCGAGGTGGCGGTGCCGCAGCGGGGCGAAAAGGCCGAACTGGTCGAGAACGCCGCGCGCAACGCCCGCGAAAGCCTGGGCCGGAAGATGTCGGAAAGCGCGACCCAGGCGCGGTTGCTGGCGGGCGTGCAGGAGGCCTTCGGCCTCGAGCGCGTGCCGCAGCGGATCGAGGTCTACGACAATTCGCACATCATGGGGACGAACGCGGTCGGCGCCATGATCGTGGCGGGGCCGGACGGTTTCATGAAGTCGCAGTACCGCAAATTCAACATCAAGGGCGACGATCTGACCCCCGGCGACGATTTCGGCATGATGAAGGAGGTCCTGACCCGGCGCCTGACCCGGCTGCTCAAGGAGGACCCGGACGGGACGAACGGGCTCTGGCCCGATCTGCTGCTGATCGACGGGGGGGCCGGGCAGGTCTCGGCGGTGCAGTCCATCCTCGAGGAGATGGGGGTCGGGGATCTGCCAATGGCGGGGGTGGCCAAGGGTGTCGACCGCGATCACGGCAAGGAGGAGTTCCACCGGCCGGGCCGGTCGCCCTTCGCGCTGCGGATGAACGATCCGGTGCTGTATTTCATCCAGCGTCTGCGCGACGAGGCGCACCGGTTCGCCATCGGCACGCATCGCGCGAAACGTGCCAAGGCGGTCTCGGCCACGCCGCTGGACGAGATCCCCGGCGTCGGGGCGACGCGAAAGCGGGCGCTTCTCGCGCATTTCGGCTCGGCCAAGGCGGTGAGCCGGGCGGGGCTGTCCGACCTGAAGGCCGTCGACGGCATCTCGGACGCGATGGCCGAGACGATCTATGCCCATTTTCACGAGACCGGGTGAGCTGCGATCCGGATGCGCGCCTGCGGCGCACGCGATCCGAGGCTTTCATCCGATGGATGAAAGCGGGGCCTCCGGCGGGGATATTTTCCCGACCAAAGAAGAGGGGGGCTGGCGGCGACGGCTTTCCTCGGGTCGAGGGGCGGGCTAGATAGCGGGTATGAAGATGACCCTGCCGAACCTGCTCACCCTTTTCCGCCTGCTGGCCGCCCCCGGCGTCGTGCTGGTGTTCCTGCTGGTGCCGCGTCCCGTCGCGGACTGGCTGGCCTGCGCGCTCTTCGTGGGGGCGGCGGCGACGGATTATGTCGACGGCTACCTGGCGCGGCGCATGGGGCAGGTCAGCCGCATCGGCACGATGCTCGATCCGATCGCGGACAAGGCCATGGTGGCGCTGGCGCTGCTGGCGCTGGCCGTCTGGTCGCCGCTGTCGCATGCGATCGTCCTGCCGGGCGCGGTGATCCTGTTCCGCGAGGTCTTCGTTTCGGGACTGCGCGAGTTTCTGGGTGACGTGGCCGGGCGGCTGCAGGTCACGAAGCTGGCCAAGTGGAAGACGGCGGTGCAGATGGTGGCGATCGCGCTGCTGCTGGCACAGGGCGGGGTGAACGCGCGTCTGGGCATGGCGGTCTTCGGGATGGACGGGACGATGGTGTCGGCCATCCTGGCGGGCGAGGAGGCGGACCCGCTGGGGATACGCGGGATGCTGATCCGTGCGGAATGGGGCGGATATATCGGGATCGCGCTGATCTGGCTGGCGGCGCTGCTGACGGCCATCACCGGCTGGGACTATTTCCGCAAGGCGCGGGCGCATCTGGGAGAGGACTGATGGAGGTACTCTATTTCGCCTGGGTCCGGGAACGGATCGGCCTGCCGAGGGAACGGGTCGAGACCCGGGCCGCGACGGTCTCGGACCTCGTGGCGGAGCTGACGGCGCGGGAAGAGCGCTATGCGGCGGCGTTTGCCGATCTCTCGGCGCTGCGGGTCGCGCTGGACCAGGAGCTGGCGGAGTTCGACGCGCCCCTGGACGGGGTGCGCGAGGTCGCCTTCTTCCCGCCGATGACCGGGGGCTGAGCCATGAAGGTCGCGGTGCAGGAGGCGGCGTTCGATCTGGGCGCGGAGGCCAATGCCTTTGCCGCGGGGCATCGCGAGATGGGGGCGGTGGTGACCTTTTCCGGCCTCGTGCGCGCCGATGGCGGGCTGGCCGCGCTCGAGATCGAGCATTACCCGGGGATGACCGAGAAGGCGATCCGCACCATCGCGGAGGAGGCGCGGGATCGTTGGTCGCTGGGCGATGTGCTGGTGATCCACCGCCACGGGCGGCTGGAACCGGGCGAGGCGATCATGATGGTGGCGACGGCCGCGCCGCACCGCCGGGACGCCTTCGAGGCGGCCGAGTTCCTGATGGATTACCTCAAGAGCCGCGCGCCCTTCTGGAAGAAGGAGATCGGCGCCGAGGGGACGGCCTGGGTCGCGGCGAAAGACGAGGACGAGGCCGCGCTGGGGCGCTGGTGATCAGGGCCGGGCGTCGGCCCGGTCGAGATAGGCGCGCAGTTCCTCGGCTTCGTGCCGGGCCTCGCGCAGGCCTTCCATCGCGGCGGAGAGCTCGGCCTCGGTCTGGGACAGCTGGTTGGTCAGTTCGGCCTCGCGCTGCTGCAGGTAGGTGATCGCCTGGTCGCGCATCTCCTCGGCCTCGTGCAGTTCCTGGGCCATGCGCTCCAGTTCGCCCATGTCGGATTTCGAGACGCGGGTGAAGCGGTGGATCAGCCAGTAGGTGAACCACCCCAGGCCGAACGCGATAAACAGGATGATCGCCGTGGCGATCACGAATTCAGTTCTGTTCATCCTCCGAAGGCTCCTCCGCAGCATCGTCCCCGGCCTCGCCGGTGGCTTCTTCTGTGCCGGAATCCGCGGTGGATTCAAGGACTGAATCGGTTTCCGCCGGCGCGGCGGCCGCGATCAGGCTGAACTCGATCCGGCGGTTCTCCTCGCGGCCTTCCTCGGTGTCGTTGTCGGCGATGGGCTGGGTCTCGCCATAGCCGGTCGCGACGAAGCCGGCGGTCTTGACGCGCCGCTGCCGCAGTTCGGCGAGCACGGTGTCGGCGCGATCCTGCGAGAGCTGTTCGTTCATGATCTCGCGGCCCTGGCTGTCGGTGTGTCCGCCGATCTCGAGGTCGACCGGGCCGCAGAATTTCAGCACCTCGGCGATGTCGTCGAGGATCGCGCGGCTGTCGCCGGTCACCGTGGCCGAGCCGGGTTCGAAGTTGATCTTGCGGCTTTCCTGGATCGACTTGACGTCGGCGATGCATTCCTCGGGCGTGGGGAGGGCGGCCTCGGGGTCGAGCTTTTCGTCGTAGGTGACCTCGATCGTGAAATCCTCGCCGTCTCCCAGCCGATCCGAGAGGATGCGCGCAATGTCGGCATTGGCATCGGCATTGCCGGTGACGCCGCGCACCGTCACCGCCGTCTCGGTCACGGTCACCGCGCCGTTGGCCAGTTCCGACAGGGCCTGCAGACCGGCGAGGACACGCAGGGACCAGCCTTCGGGCACGCTGTCGTCGAGGCGTGCGGCGAAATAGACATCGTCGCTGCCGAAGCGCGACCTGGCGTAGCTGTCGGCGGATTGGCGCGACAACTCGTCATGGACGCGGCCGCGCAGCTGGACCTGGCCCTCGGGCGAGAGGGTGGCGGAGAATTCGGCCGGGCCGCGGGGGGCGCCCTCGTCGGTCTCGGGAAAGACGGCGTGCAGGGCGAAGACGTCGGGCAGCGTGTTCTCGAGCTCGCCGACGACGCGGTCGAAGGTGGCGCGGTCGGCGCTTTCGGCGGCGATCAGCGTGACATCGGCATCCGAGAAGGTGACCGAGCCCCGGCCGATCCGGCCGAGGGCGAGAATGGCCGAACTCGTCGCCTCGGCCCATTCCGGGGACGGCACGCCGAGGCCGAGCACGCAGCGGGCCTCGCCCTCGAGCCCGGTGCCCCGGGCGGCGGTGAGGATGCGCCTGCGGGTTTCCTCGGTGTCGGCGGAACAGGCGTCGAAGCGCGCGCCCTGTTCGTCGATCAGGTAGCGCAGCGTGAACGGCGTGATCACCGGGCGCGGCGCGGAAATGTCGAGCGTGAGGTCGATGGGCCCGGGCGCACGACGTTGCAGGTCGGTCTCGAGCTTGCGCTGCTTCTCGACGCTCGAGGTCATCGCCGTCACCGTCACCTCTCCGGCCGAGAGCGAGATCTTGGACCGCGGCAACTCGCGCAGCGCGGCGACGGCATAGTCGAGGGTCAGGGGCCAGGATTCGGGCACCCGGTGATCGGCGGTCTCGAGCAGGTCGACAACGTTCTCGACCCCGGGAAGGCCGGACAGCCGCTCGACCAGGGCGTCGCGATCGGTGGCGGCGGGGATCAGCCCGATCAGGTTGAGCTGGCCGTCGTTGCGCAGCAGCTCGATGGAAAAGCGGGGCGGGGCGATCCCCTTGCTGGCGGTGACGTCCATGTCGTCGATCACACGGCTGGCATCGACGACCTGACCAGCCACGGTGATGGCGCGGAACCTTTCGGCCTCGCTCGGGGCGGTACCGGACAGCATGATCTGCAGGCCGTTGGCCGCGACATCGGTCCAGTTCATCGCCTCGGTGTCGAGCGCGAGGCGGACCCCGTCGGCAGAACTGCGTTCCACCGCGAGGGCGGCGAAGAAGGCGGTTGTGGCTGATAGCGCGGCGGCGGCAACGAAGGTGCCCCCGAGGATCGAGACGGTGGACAGGCGCATGGACCGATCGGAGTTATTGGCGTTGGACCGGGTTTATTGGTCTTTCACGGTCTCCGCAATCACACCGCGAGGGCGACGGCGAAAAACGGCAGAGCGAGAAGCCCGGCATCCCGGTTTGAGCGGAAGAGCATCAGCAGGCGGTCGTGGTCTTCGGTGTCCAGCCGTCGCAACTGCCAGGCGAGGTGCCAGCCGAAGGCCCAGGGACCGGCGAGGGCGAGCACGAGGGAAAGGGGATTGGCCCCGGGCAGCATCGCGCCCAGCACCGCGACGCCCATCAGCGAGACGGACAGGATCAGGAACCGGCGCAGCCAGACCGGCGTGCGGTCCTCGAAGAGGCGCGCGGTGGATTTCACCCCGATGAGCGCGTCGTCCTCCTTGTCCTGGTGGGCATAGATCGTGTCGTAGAACAGCGTCCAGGCGATGCCCGCCAGATACAGGACCACCGGAGGCCAGCCGAGGCTGCCGGTATGGGCGGTCCAGGCCAGCAGCGCCCCCCAGTTGAAGGCCAGGCCCAGGAAGACCTGCGGCCACCAGGTGAACCTCTTGGCGAAGGGGTAGATCGCCACCGGTCCGAGCGAAAGGATGCCCAGCAGGATGGCGTTCGGGTGGAAGGTCAGCAGGATGGCGAAGGCGACAAGCGACTGGATCGCCATCCAGACCGCCGCCTGCCGCGCCGTCACCTGGCCCGAGGGGATGGGGCGCGACCGGGTGCGCGCGACGCCGGCGTCGATCCGGCGGTCGGTGATGTCGTTCCAGGTGCATCCCGCCCCCCGCATCAGCCAGGCGCCGAGGCCGCAGCCGATGCCGATCCAGAGGTCCGACAGGCCGGCGCGGCCGTCATGCAGCATCGCCAGCGCAAGGCCCCACCAGCAGGGCAGCAGAAGCAGCCAGGTGCCGATCGGCCGGTCCGCCCGGCTGAGCCGCAGGTAGGGGCGCGACCAGGCCGGGGCGTGACGGTCCACCCAGTTGCCCCTGACGGCGTCCGAGACCTGCCCCTCTGGCGTCGGCTTTGCGGTGGTCATATGTAGGCCTCATGGAACGTGCGAAAGTCAGGCTCTATGTAGATCATGCCCTGGGGGAGGGGCAAACCGTTCCGCTTGCGCGGGATCAGGCGCATTACCTCTTCGGCGTGATGCGGATGGGCGTGGGCGATGCCGTGGCGCTCTTCAACGGGCGCGCGGGCGAGTGGCGGGCCGAGGTGGTCGAGGCGGGCAAGCGGGCCGGCACGCTCGAATGCGTCGGACAGAGCGCACCGCAGATGGACCCGCCCGACCTCTGGCTCGCCTTCGCGCCGATCAAGAAGGCGCGGACCGATTTCATCGTCGAGAAGGCGACCGAGATGGGGGCGCGTCGGATCCTGCCCGTGCAGACGGATTTCACCAATTCCGAACGTGTCCGCATCGACCGGTTGCAGGCGCACTGCGTCGAGGCGGCCGAGCAGTGCGGCGGCACATTCGTGCCCGAGGTGGCCGAGCCGGTGAAACTCGGCACGCTCCTGTCCGGCTGGCCGGAGGGACGGCAGCTGATGTTCTGCGACGAGGCACTGGCCGGCGGTCCGGCCGCCCTCCCAACCCGCTCCGATGCCCCGTGGGCGATCCTCATCGGGCCCGAGGGCGGGTTCTCCGAGGCCGAGCGGGCCCGTCTGCGCGGCATGGACCAGGCGCATCCCGTGGCGCTCGGTCCCCGTGTTCTGCGGGCGGATACGGCGGCGGTGGCCGCGCTGACGCTCTGGCAGGACCGCCTGGGCGACTGGTCGTGAGCGCGGCCGCGATCCGCCCCGAGGTGATCGCCTGGGCCCGCCGCTGGCGCGAGGCGCTGATCGGCGGGGCCGTCGGGCTGCTCGGGCTCTACTGGGCGCTGACCAGTTTCGGCATCCTGTCGTGGATCGGCTGGGGGCTGCTGGTGATCGCGGCGCCCGCGCTGATCGTTTCGGGTCTGCAGAGGGGCCGGTTCCGCGCCGGCGGCGGCGGGCCGGGGGTGGTTTCGGTCGACGAGGGGCAGGTCGCCTATTTCGGGCCGCTGACCGGCGGGGCCGTGGCGCTGAGCGAGGTGCATCGCCTGTCGCTGGATTCGCGGTCCGATCCGCCGGTCTGGATCCTGGAGCAGTCCGGGCAGCCGGAACTGGCGGTCCCCCTGACGGCCGAAGGCGCAGACGCCCTCTTCGACATATTCGCGGCCTTGCCGGGGATCCGCACCGACCGGATGCTGGAAGAAATGCGCGCGGCGCGTCGCCCGCACCGCGTCCTGATCTGGGAGAGACCCGCGACACATCTGCGGTTGCATTGACACCATTTGCATTTCCGCCCATCCCTGACGAAAGAGAAGAAGATCGGAGGCTCGGCCCCATGTCCATTCCCCAGTCCGGAGGCGGCCCGATCGAGCGGCCCGAGCAGTTGGCCGAGTATCTCGAGAGCGGATGCAAGCCGAAGGAAGACTGGCGGATCGGCACCGAGCACGAGAAGTTCGGCTATTGCCGCGACACGCTGCAACCGATTCCCTACGACGGCGAGCGATCGGTCCTGACGGTTCTGGAGGGGCTGCGCGACGGCCATGGCTGGGCGCCGCTGGAAGAGGGCGGCAAGCTGATCGGCCTGACCAAGGACGGCGCGAACATCTCGCTCGAACCGGGCGGGCAGCTTGAACTCTCGGGCGCGCCGCTGGAGACGATCCACCAGACCTGCGACGAGGTGAACGAGCATCTGGCCGACGTGAAGGACATCGCCGACAAGGTCGGTGTCGGGTTCATCGGGCTCGGCGCCGCGCCGACCTGGAGCCACGAGGACATGCCCCTGATGCCCAAGGGGCGCTACAAGCTGATGGACGCCTACATGGAACGTGTCGGCACGGCCGGGCGTGTCATGATGCGACGCACCTGCACCGTGCAGGTCAATCTCGATTTCGCGTCCGAGGCGGACATGGTGCGAAAGATGCGCGTGGCCATTGCCCTGCAACCCGTGGCCAACGCGCTCTTTGCCAATTCGCCGTTCTTCGAGGGCCGGCCGAACGGGGTGAAGAGCTATCGGAACTATGTCTGGCGCAATCTCGATCCGGCGCGGACCGGCATGGTCCCCTTCGTCTTCGACGAGGGGTTCGGTTTCGAAAGATGGGTGCAGTACGCGCTCGATGTGCCGATGTACTTCGTCTATCGCGACGGCGAATACATCGATGCGCTCGGCCAGTCGTTTCGGGATTTCCTGAAGGGCGAACTGCCGGCCCTGCCGGGCGAGGTACCGACGCTGTCGGACTGGGCGGATCACCTGACGACGCTGTTCCCCGAGGCGCGGGTGAAGAAGTTCATCGAGATGCGCGGGGCGGATGGCGGCCCCTGGCGGCGGCTCTGCGCCCTGCCGGCGCTCTGGGTCGGGCTGACCTACGACCAGGGGGCGCTCGATGCCGCCTGGGATCTGGTCAAGGACTGGACGGACGCGCAGCGGGCGGCGCTGCATGTCGCGGCCGGGGAACATGGGCTGCAGGCGCAGGTCGAGGGGATCGACATGCACGATCTGGCCCGCGAGGTCCTCGCCATCGCCGAAGCGGGTCTGAGGGCCCGGGCGCGCCCCGGCGCCGGCGGGCTTGTTCCGGACGAGACGCATTTTCTGAATGCTCTGAAAGAAAGCGTCGAGACGGGGCAGGTGCCCGCGGACGAACTGCTGGCGGCTTATCACGGGGACTGGCAGGGCGACCTGACGCGGGTCTTCCCCGAGTATTCCTACTGACCGGCGCCCCCGGTCAGGATTTCTTCTTTTTCTTCTTCGGCTTCGAGGCGCTGCCGGACAGCAGCGCGCCGAGCTTCGAGCCGACCTTGAGAAGGCTCATCTGCGACGACCGCGGCAGTTGCGCGATATCGCTGTACCAGTCGTCGAGCATCTGCATCGTCTCGTAGGTCTCGGCGATGCGCGCCCGCACCTCGGGCGGCGTGTCATCCTGTTCGGCGCGCCCCTGGATCTCGCGCAGCGCGTTGAGCGTCGGCTCGTACTCGCGCTCTCGCCGGACCTCGATCACCGTCTGGATCAGGTCGAACATGTCGCCGATCGCGGTGAAATAGTCGCGCCGGTCCCCCAGTTGCCGGGTCGTCCGGACAAGGCGCCAGGCCTGCAACTCCTTGAGCCCCGTCGAGATGTTCGACCGGGCGAGGTTGAGCGTCGCGGCCAGTTCCTCGGCCGTGAGCGGATCGGGAGAGATGTGCAGCAGCGCGTGGATCTGGGCGACCGACCGGTTCAGCCCCCATTTCGAGCCCATTTCGCCCCAATGAAGGATGAAGTCCTGCATGGAAGGGGAGAGTTGCATCACGCGCTCCTCCTTTCTGACAATTCAGAAGTACCGAGTTACCGCGTAATAAGCAACGAATTGTGGTGAACGTATGTCAAAGGTTCACTTTTTTCCGATTTTCGGCTCTTCGCCTTTCAGCAGCCGTTCGATATTGCCGCGGTGGCGGATGAATATCAGCGTGGCGAGTGCCAGAAGCATCAGGACCGCGTGACCGAGGCCGAAGAGCGCGGCGAAGACGGGCGCCAGGCAGGCCGCGATCAGCGCCGAGAGCGACGAGAACCTCAGCGTCGCCGCGACGACGAGCCAGGTGGCGCAGGCGGCGAGGCCGAGGGGCCAGGCATAGGCCAGCAGCAGGCCGAGAAAGGTCGCCACGCCCTTGCCGCCCCGAAAGCCCAGCCAGACGGGAAAGCAGTGCCCCAGAAAGGCGGCGAGGCCGGCGATCTGCACGGCATCCTCGGCGGCCAGGGTCCGGGCGATCAGCACCGCCGCAGCCCCTTTGCCCCCGTCCAGGATCAGGGTCAGGGCGGCCGCCGTCCTGTTTCCCGTCCGCAGCACGTTGGTCGCGCCGATATTGCCCGACCCGATGCTGCGCAGGTCGCCCAGCCCGAAGACGCGCGACAGGATGACCCCGAAGGGCACCGAGCCGAGCAGGTAGCCTGCAAGGGCCCAGAGGGCGAGCATGCCGGGCGGTGTCGCGAGATCGGGGATCATGTCAGCTCTCCAAAGACCTGCCGTCCGCCGACCCAGGTGGCCCGGACGACACCCTGCATCCGGGCCTCGTCGAAGGGCGTGTTGCGGGACTTGGACAGCAGCTTGAACCGGTCGAGGGTGAAGGGCGCGTCCGGGTCGAACAGGACGAGGTCGCCCGGCGCGCCGACCGCCAGACGCCCCGAGGGCAGACCGAGCCGGTCCGACGGGTTGAGAGACAGGGCGCGCCAGAGCTGAGCGAGCGTCAGGTCGCCGGCATGAACCAGACGCATCGCGGCGGGAAGAAGGGTCTGCAACCCCACGGCGCCGCTGGCGGCGGCTTCGAAGGGCAGGCGCTTGCTCTCCTCGTCCTGCGGCGTGTGCATCGAGCAGATGACATCGATCAGGCCCGATGCGATGGCCGCGACGACCGCCTGGCGGTCGTCCTCGCTGCGCAGGGGCGGCTTGACCTTGAAGAAGGTGCGATAGTTCGAGACGTCGAATTCGTTCAGCGTCAAGTGATGGATCGACACGCCCGCGGTAATGTCCAGCCCGTTGGCCTTGGCCCGTTCCAGCGCGGGCAGGGCCCGGGCGGTGGTGATCTGGTCGACGTGATAGGCGACGCCGGTCATTTCCAGCAGCGCGATGTCGCGGTCCAGCCCCATGCGTTCGGCCATGGCCGATACCGAGGGCAGCCCCCGGAGCGAGGCGAATTTTCCCGAGGTGGCAGCGGCCCCGGCCGACAGCCCGGGCTCCTGCACGTGGCCGATGACCAGCGCCCCCCTCGACCGGGCATAGGTCAGCGCGCGGGTCAGCACCTTGGTGTCCGCGATGACCCTGTCGCCGTCGCTGAAGGCCACGGCGCCGGCATCCATCAGGAATCCGATCTCGGTCATCTCGTGGCCTGCGCGTCCCTTTGTCAGCGCGGCCATCGGCAGCACGCGGACCGGCGCGGCCTCTCGCGCGCGGCGGGCGACGAATTCCAGCGTCTCGGGGCTGTCGATGGCCGGCGTCGTGTCGGGGCGGGTCACGATGGTGGTCACCCCGCCGGCCGCCGCCGCGAGACCTGCGGAGCGGAAGCTTTCCTTGTGCCGTTCGCCCGGCTCGCAGACCTTCACGCCGATATCGACAATGCCCGGAGCCAGGCAGAGCCCGCCGCAGTCGATCCCCGGGCCCGATCCGTCGTGCAGGGCGGTGATGACGCCGTCCTCGACCGTGAGGCCGCCGGGACGTTCCTCGCCGGTCTCGGGGTCGATCAGTCGGGCATTCGTCAGGGCGAGGGTGGTCATGCCAGCAGTCCGAAGACCAGTCCGGCCAGGATCACCAGCCCCATGCCGATCAGCAGCCACAGCGACCACCGGTTCCGCTTGCCCCGGACCTCGGGCGTCGCGGCCGGCGCCGGTTCAGTCCGGCCCTCGGCGGTCGGGCTGCTCAGCTGCTCCATGGTCGAGGGGGCGGCGGTGAGGCGCCACGTGCCCACATGTGCCAGGGGAGGCTGCGGCTCAAGCGGCACATGCGCCCCGTCGAAGGCCGATCCCTTGACGATGACGACCGAACCGCTCACCGCGTCGATCCGAGCGCGATCCCGGGCGATGGCGGCCTCGTCGACGCCGATCCCCTCGATCAGGAAACCCGAGAGGCCGATGCCTTCGAGATCCTCGGCCACGGCGCCCTCGATCTGCGTCTCGTCCAGCGTCTCGACGCCGAGCGCCTCGCGCAGGGGCAGTCTGCCGGTGTCCGGGTCGGAGGTGACGAAGGTCCAGAGCTGGTCCTCGGGCAGGGCGACCGAGAACAGGTGCACGGTGTCGCGATCTCCGGACAAAAGCGTTTCGGTCATCGTCTCTCCTGACTGGCGGGGCCGTATCCTTGAATGGCCGGGGGTGTCGGGGCTGGGATCACGTCGCGCATATGCCGGTCTCCGGGACGCCGCCGGCCCGGCACCGGTTGATCCGCGTGGCAAGCCACGCGGGCCGGAGCAGCCCGGCGATCCGGTATTGCCGCGCCTCGCGATCCTCGACCGTCAGCGAATGCGCGCCGATCCGGCAGCGCGCCACCGCGTCCAGCGGCAGTTGCCGGCCCGTGCCGAGGATCAGACGCCGCGTGGTCAGGCAATAGCTCAGCTTGCGCCGCACCGTCGCCTGCGCCGCGAGCGCGGCGACGAGGGCGAGCGCCGAGGCGGGAACGAGGCTTTGCCGGATGTTCCAGCCGATGACCTGGGCGGTCAGCCATTCCGCGGCAAAGGCCACCGTCCCGGTCAGCAGCGCGACGGCCAGGAACAGGCCCAGCCCGGTCGGCCGCCGGGCCACGATGCGTTCGCCGGGGAAGAGCGACGGGCTCATGCCGCGGCCCTCCTGTCCCGCAGGTTGCGCGCCAGCAGGTCCATCGCGGCCATGCGCACGGCCACGCCCATCTCGACCTGCTCCTGGATGACCGAGCGGTTGATGTCGTCGGCCAGCGTGCCGTCGATCTCGACGCCGCGGTTCATCGGCCCGGGATGCATCACGATGGCGTCGGGGCTGGCATGGGACAGCTTGTCCGCATCGAGCCCGTAGAGGTGATGGTACTCGCGCTCCGAGGGGATGAAGCCACCGTCCATCCGTTCCTTCTGGAGGCGCAGCATCATGACGACATCCACGTCGCGCAGCCCCTCGGCCATGTCCTCGTAGACCTCGCAGCCCAGTTCGTTGATCCCGGCGGGCATCAGCGTGGGCGGGCCGACCAGCCGCAAGCGGTTCTCCATCTTGCCCAGAAGGATCAGGTTCGAACGCGCCACGCGGCTGTGCGCGATGTCGCCGCAGATGGCGATCGACAGGCGGTGCAGCCGGCCCTTCTTGCGCCGGATGGTCAACGCGTCGAGCAGCGCCTGGGTCGGGTGTTCATGCCGCCCGTCGCCGGCGTTCAGGACGGCACAGTTGACCTTCTGCGCCAGCAGGTCGACCGCGCCGGAATGCGGATGACGCACCACCAGCAGGTCGGGCTGCATGGCGTTCAGGGTCATCGCCGTGTCGATCAGCGTCTCGCCCTTTTTGATCGATGAGGCTGCGAGCCCCATGTTCATTACATCCGCGCCGAGCCGCTTGCCGGCCAGTTCGAAACTGGCCTGGGTGCGGGTCGAGTTCTCGAAGAACATGTTGATCTGCGTCAGCCCCCGCAGCGTTTCGACATGTTTGTCGGGGCTGCGCGACAGGGCGACGTAATCGTCCGCCAGGTCGAGGATGGAGGTGATTTCGTCCGGCGCGAGGGGTTCGATCCCCAAGAGGTGGTCCTGACGAAAGGTCATCTGGAGACTCCGCTTGTCGTGAGGCGGTTATAGGAACGTGTCCCGATGGCGGCAAGGGCGGCAGGGCAGTGCCGCCGTCCTGCGGGGAGGTGTCACCGGGCGGGGCGGGCTCAGCTCCGGAACACGCCCTCGTAGATCGGCTCCATAGTGCGGGTCTCGAAGAGCGACGAGACAGAGGTGCCGTTCCAGATGTTCAGGATCGCCTGTGCGAACAGGGGCGCCGTCGGCAGGACGCGGATCTGCGCGCAGTCCGTCACCATCTGCGGAGCGGCGATGGTGTCGGTGATCACCAGGTTCTTGAGAACCGAGGCGCCGATGCGTTCGATCGCCGGGCCGGACAGCACCCCGTGGGTCACATAGGCGTGGACCTCCTTCGCGCCGTATTCGATCAGCAGTTCCGCGGCCTTGCACAGGGTGCCGGCGGTGTCGCACATGTCGTCGATCATGATCGCGACCTTGTCCTTCACATCGCCGATCACGGTCATCTCGGCCACTTCGCCGGGCGTTTCGCGCCGCTTGTCGACGATCGAGAGCGGGGCGTTGATCCGCTTGGCCAGTTCGCGGGCACGGGCCACGCCGCCGACGTCCGGAGAGACCACCATGATCTCGTCCATCCGGTCCCTGAACTTCTCCTTGATGTCGAGGGCGAAGATCGGGCTGGCATAGAGGTTGTCCACGGGAATGTCGAAGAAGCCCTGGATCTGGGCCGCGTGCAGGTCCATCGTCAGCACCCGCGCGATGCCTGCCTCGACCAGCATGTTCGAGACGAGCTTGGCGGTGATGGGGGTGCGCGGCTTGGTGCGGCGGTCCTGCCGGGCATAGCCGAAATAGGGAATGACGGCGGTGACCCGCTGCGCCGACGACCGGCGGAGCGCGTCGGCCATGATCAGCAGCTCCATCAGGTTGTCGTTGGCCGGATTCGAGGTCGACTGGATGATGAACATGTCCTCGCCGCGGACGTTCTCGAACACCTCGACGAAGATTTCGCCGTCGTTGAACCGTTCGACGCGGGCATCCACGAGATCGAGGTGGACGCCGCGATGGATCGACATGCGCCGGGTGATCGCCGATGCGAGCGGCAGGTTGGCATTTCCGGCGATGAGCTTGGGTTCGACAACGTTTGGCATGGCAGATCCGGGGCGGTTGACAGGAGGGGAGAGTGACAGATTCGTGACGTTGAACCCCGCTTACCACCCCGCTAGGGTCTTGCCAAACCAGCGGGGAGGTGAAGGTGCCGCATATCGATTATTATTTCGTGACGATCTCGCCGTGGACCTATCTGGCGGGTCTGCGTCTCGAGGAGATCGCCGGGAAACACGGCGCGACGATCACCTACAAGCCTTGCGATATCAATCGCGTGTTCGCCTCGACCGGCGGGCTTCCACTGGCCGAGCGGCCAAAGGCACGGCGCGACTACCGGGTTCAGGAACTGCGGCGCTGGCGCGCGGCGCTCGGGATGGAACTCGTGCTCGAGCCGGCCTTCTTCCCGACCAATCCCGCGCCCTCGGGCTATGCGATCATCGCCGCCCAGGGGGCCGGCGGCGGCGACCTGGGCAAGCTCACGCATTCCATCCTGCGGGCCTGCTGGGCCGAGGAACGCGATGTCGCCGACGAGGCGGTCATCCGGTCGTGTCTGGAAGGGGCGGGCTTCGACCCGGGCCTGGCCAACAGCGGACTGCTGACCGGTGCCATGACCTACGAGGCCAATGCCGACGAGGCGATCAACGCGGGCGTCTTCGGCGCGCCGTTCTACATCGTCGACGGCAAGGAAATGTTCTGGGGGCAGGATCGCCTGGAGATGCTCGACCGGTATCTGTCGGGGGAACTTGCGTGACGACACGGACCTACGCGGGCCATGCCACGGCGCTGCGTCACTGGCCCGGCGGACCGGGGCGGGCGCTTCTGGTGCATTGTTCGCTGGCCCATTCCGGAGCCTGGAAGGGCGTGGCCGCCCATCTGGCCGAAACCCACGACTGCCGCGCCTTCGATCTGCCCGGCCACGGCCGCAGCGGCCCCTGGGACAGGCGCGGCGTCTATCAGGACACGGTCTGCGCCCAGATGCGCGAGATGATCGCGGAGTGGGAGGCGCCGGTCGATCTCATCGGGCATTCCTTCGGCGCGACGGCCGCGCTCCGGGTCGCCGCCACCGCGCCCGAACTGGTGCGGCGGCTCGTCCTGATCGAACCTGTCTTCTTCACCGTCGCCTACCAGGCCGACCCCGCCTTCCGGGAGGCGCAGATGCAGGAGACGTCCGAGGTCGAGGAGGGATTCCGGACCGGGGACTACCGCCGGGCGGCGATCGCCTTTCTGAGCGACTGGGGTGGCGGCCAGCCGTGGGAGAGCCTGACCGCCGAGCAGCAGGAGGGGTTCACCGAACAGATGAAGCTGGTCGAGGCGGTCTTCGTGACGAACAACGGCGATCCGGACGGGATGCTCGCCGGGGGGCTGGTCGCGCGGCTGCAGGCGCCGACACTGCTGATTGACGGCGGCGCCAGCCCGGAGGCGAGCCACCGGATCGTGGCGGCGCTCGATGCGCTGATCCCCGATACGCACCTCGTGACCGTGCCGGGGGCGGGCCACATGGTGCCCATCACCCATGCCGATACGGTCGGCCCGCTGGTGACGGATTTCCTGACATAGTCGCCGGCGGCGGGGTCATCCTCGGGCGCGACCCCGGGGTCTCCCGCCATCAGCGGTGCGGCGGCTGGCCGGAGATCCTCGGCGCGCGCCCGGGAAATGACGCGGCCTTGGTGGGGGGGCGGCCGGTCCGCTCAGTCGCGGACGAGGTCCAGGAACCGGTCGATCTCGGTTTCGGGGAGAGACCAGTCGCTGACCAGACGGATGGTGAGCGGTGTGTCGGGATCCTCGCCCTCAACATCGCCGTCCCAGACGTTGAAGGCCGCGCCGGCCTCAAGAAGCCTGCGGACCGTTGCGCGGGGCAGGTCGGCGAAGGCGATGTTTGCCACCGGCTCGTAGCGCAGGCGCACCGTGTTCCGCTCCCTCAGCCCCGCCACGAGCCGGGCCATGTTGGCATTGGCGCGGCGGGCGCTCTGGCGCCAGAGGTCGTCGCGCAGGTAGGCGGCCATCTGCGCCGACAGGTAGCGGTGCTTTGAGAACAGATGCGCGCCGCGCTTGCGCCGGAGCTCGAATTCCCAGGCTTTCGCCGGATCGAAGAGAATGACCGCCTCGACCCCCATGCAGCCGTTCTTGGTGCCGCCGAACGAGAGGACGTCGATCCCGGCGCGCCAGGTCATCTCGGCCGGCGTGCAGTCCAGCGCGACCAGCGCATTGGCGAAGCGGGCCCCGTCCATCTGGACGGGCAGGTCATGGTCGCGCGCCACGGCGGACAAGGCGGCGAGTTCGTCGAGATCGTAGATCTGGCCCTTTTCCGTCGCCTGCGTGAGCGAGACGGGGCCACGCTGCGGGCCATGCACCCCGCGCGACCCTTCGGCGGCGATGGTCGCGTGCAGGACCTCGGGCGTGATCTTGTCCTCGGTTCCCACAAGGGTGAGCTTGGCGCCGCCGGTGTAGAACTCGGGCGCATTGCACTCGTCCTCGTGGATATGCGCATTGGGCGAGCAGAAGACGGTGTGCGTGGGCGGCGCGATACAGGCGAGCCCGAGGCAGTTCGCCGCGGTGCCCGTCGCGACGAGGTAGACGGCCGCCTCGGGCGCCTCGAAGATCTCGCGCAGACGGGTGCGGACCTCATCCATCAGGGGATCGTTGCCGTAGGGCGTGGCATACCCGTCGTTGGCCCGGGCCAGCGCGTCCATGATCTGCGGATGCACGGGGCCGGTGTTGTCGGAGGCGAAAAACATCAGAGCGGCTCCTCGATGATATGGTCTTCCCAGTCGTCGTCGGCGACGTCGTACTCGGAACGGGTCATCCCGCGCACCGACACCCCCGCCCGGTGCACGGTCTCGGCCGTGCCCGAAATCAGCGGGTGCCAGTTATAGAGCGGACGGCCCTCGTGGATCAGGCGATAGGCGCAGGTCTGCGGCAGCCAGTACATGTGCTGGTGGATGGTCGCAGGATCGAGGGTGATGCATTCCGGGACGTACCGGTGCCGTGTCGGGTATTTGGCACAGCGACAGGTCGCGTCGTCCAGCAGCCGGCAGGCGACGCGGGTCAGGGCGACCTCGCCGGTGTCCTCGTCCTCCAGCTTGTTCAGGCAGCACTTGCCGCAGCCGTCGCAGAGCGCCTCCCATTCGCGGTCGGTCATCTTCCCGGGCGGCGTCGTCTCCCAGTAGCGGGGGGGCAGGCCGGTTCTGTCGATCGGATCGTCGGTCATTGCGCCGCCAGGATCGCGCGGGCCCGGTCGCAATCCGCCTCCATTTGCCGGATCAGGCCGTCCAGCGAATCGAATTTCGCCTCGGGCCGCAGGTATTCGACAAGCCCGACCGAGACGGTCTCGCCATAAAGATCGCCCTGGAAATCGAACAGGTAGGTTTCGAGGTTCGGCGTCTCGCCCCCGAATTGCGGCCGCATGCCGAGAGAGGCGGCGCCGCGATAGGTGCCCCGGTGCGGTCCGGTCAGCACATCGACCAGCACCGCATAGACGCCGAACCGGGGACGATGCAGGCCGGCGATCGACATGTTGGCGGTCGGATAGCCCAGGTCGCGGCCGCGCTGATCGCCCCGGATGACGGGACCCTCGATCCGGTGCCAGTGGCCCAGCATCGCGGCGGCGTCGCGGGGGCGGCCCTCGGCCAGCGCGTCGCGAATGGCGGTCGATGACACCTCTTCGGTGCCTTCCGCGACCAGATCCGCCACGGTGACGCCGAAGCCGAGTTCCTGGCCGAAGGCGCGCAGTGTCTCGGTGGTGCCTGCGCGTTTCGCGCCGAAGTGAAAATCGGCGCCGACCACGACATGGCGCACGCCGAGCCCTTCCACCAGGACGCGCCGGACGAAGGCTTCGGGCGTCAGGCCGGCGAGGGCCGGGTTGAAGTTCAGCTCGTAGAGAATTTCGACCCCGATCTTCTCGAGCCGGTGCGCCCGGGCGGCCGGCCCGGTGAGGCGGAACGGCGGGGCGTCAGGCGCGAAGAGCTGGCGCGGGTGCGGTTCGAACGTCATCACGCCAAGCGGCGCGTGCAGCCGCCGGGCCTCGGCCCGGGCGAGGTCGATGACCGCACGGTGGCCGATGTGGACACCGTCGAAATTGCCGATGGCGACGGCGGCGCCCCGGTCGCCGGGCGTGGTGAACTGATAGTCGCGCACGATCTTCATGGCGCAGGGGTATCCCCGGCCAAACCGGGGCGCAAGGGCGGTTGCGCGCGGCGCGGCGGCGCGTCAGTCGAACTTGCGCGAGGGGGCGAGCACGGTCGCCTCGCCGACCAGGACCCGCTTGCCGTCGACCTTGCAGCGACAGTCGAGCTGCACCCGGCGCTTGGCATGGTCGATGCCGATCACCTCGACCTCGGCCAGTACCGTGTCGCCGGGCCGGACGGGGGCGAGAAACTTGAGCGTCTGGCCCATGTACACCGTGCCGTGGCCGGGAAGCTGTTCGCCGATCACCGCCGAGATCAGCCCGGCGGTCAGCATCCCGTGCGCGATCCGGCCCTCGAAGATGGTGTCCTGCGCGTAGGCCTCGTCGAGATGCACGGGGTTCCGATCGGTCGAGACCTGGGCGAACATCTCGATATCCTCGTCGGTCACCGTTTTGCGAAGATGGCGCACCATGCCCATCTCGATGTCCTCGATGCAGATCGTTCCGCGGGGGAAATTGTCCAACATGCTCTCCACCTTCCGGTCGGAGGGTAACAAAAGATTGCCGTCACCCCTTTCACGGTAACTTTATTACTTTGCTCGCGCAGAAAATCAAGGGGTGAATCGGCTCAGCGCAGGAAGCCGATCGCATAGGCCGGGGCCGATTTTTCCGATGCGAGATAGGCGGTTAGCGCCGCCTGCTCCGGTTGCTCAACAGTCTTTGTCTCGGCTGCGGCCAATCCACCGGTGATGAAAAGACAGTCGATGTCCTCGCCCATGGCCCCCAGCACGTCGGTGGCGATTCCATCGCCGATGGCCAGGATGCCCGCCGGATCGACCGTCTTGCCGAGCGAAGCGAGCCGCCTGCGGGCGAGGTCGTAGATCGGCGGATGGGGCTTGCCGAAATAAAGGCTCTCGCCGCCCATTTCGGTATACAGCTGCGCGACCGCCCCGGCGCACCATTCGCGCCGGTCGCCGCGGTCGACGACGATGTCCGGATTGGCGCAGAGCAGCTTGAGGCCCCGCGTCTTGGCGACCAGCAGCTGCGGCCGCAACTCGGCCGGGTCGGCCAAAGGATCGAAGGGGCTGGTGCAGACGATGCCCTCGGCCTCTTCCGCCGGGACGGTCTCGATGTGGATCGGGTGGTCCTGGATCCGGAGGGGGTGCAGGAAGACATCCTTTTCCTCGGGCAGGCCGATGAAGTACACCCTGTGGCCGACCGCCCCGTCGAAGGCCGCGGCCCGGGCGGCGTCGCCCGAGGTCGCGATCGTGTCCCAGGCCTCGTCGGGCACGCCGAACCCCTTCAGCTGGACCTCGAGCGCGGCGCGCGTGCGCGGCGAATTCGTCACCAGCACCACCGTGCCGCCCCCTTTGCGATAACGGATCAGCGCGTCGCAGGCGGCGGGAAAGGCGGTGACGCCGTTGTGGACGCAGCCCCAGAGGTCGACGAAAAGCGCGTCGTAACGGTCCGAGATCTCGGCGAGGGAAGAGACGATTTGGGTCATGGGGGCTCCGGGGCTTGGGGTCACGGAGACTTCTTGCCTCAAAGCCGGGCCGGGATGAAGGGCGGATCCGCCGCAGAGGGGCAGGGGGGCGCCGGTGCGCCGGCGCGGGGCGCCCCGTCGGGGCGGCGCCAACCGACGCCGCGCCCCTGTGCTCCCGGGGGAGAGGCGGTTTCAGACCGCCAGGTTCGGGATGATCTGCTTCTTGCGCGACATGATGCCGGGCAGGACGACCGTGTCGCCCGGAACCGAGGCGCCAAAGCTCTTTTCCGCCACGCCCTTGATCAGGTCGTTCGGGACCAGCAGTGTGGCTTCCTCGTTCAGGATGTCCACGACGAAAAGCAGGACCTCGTCCACGCCGTCCTCGCTGGCGACGTCGGACATCGAGGCCATCAAACTGTCCTTGCGGTCCAGCACCATCTGCGGCGCGGTGGTTTCCAGAACCGATACGCGGAACTTGGTGCCGCCGACCTCGTATTCCTTGCTGTCCATCCGGATCAGCTCGGCGTCGGAAAAGGCCGACACGTCCGACTTGGCCTCGAACATTTCCGAGGCATAGGCGGACAAGTCGATGCCGAGCTCCTTGGCCAGCGTCTCGGCCAGCTCACGATCCTGGTCGGTCGTGGTGGGCGAGCGGAACTCCAGCGTGTCCGACAGGATGCAGGACAGCATCGCCCCCTTGATCCTGTCAGGCATCTTGTCCGCGTTCGGCCCCATCAGGTTGTGCATGATGGTAGCCGTACAGGCGAGCGGCTTGATCGTGATGTCGATCGGCGCCTTGGTCTCGAGGCCGCCGGTCAGCTTGTGGTGGTCGATGATCTGGACGATGTCGGCATCGTTGATGTTCTCCGGCAATTCGGCCGGGTTGTTGGTATCGACGATGACGACCTTTTCGCCCGCTGCCAAGCCCGAGATGATCTCGGGTTTCTCGAAGCCCCATTTCTCGATGACGAAGGCGGCTTCGGTATTGGGCTCGCCGAGGAGGGCGGGCGTCGCGGGGGTGCCGCGAACCTCGGACAGATACCAGGCCCAGATGATGGGCGAGCCGGTGGAATCGGTGTCGGGTGATTTGTGGCCGAAAACCTTGATCGTCATGTGTGTCGTCCTGTCAGGGCTGAATTTCGGCGCCCTTATAGGCGGGGTTCCGCGCCTTGTCACCCGTGGCCTGCCGCCCGCGGCACAAGGCACGGCAGCAGGTGGCGACGCTGATGAATGCGGGGGGCGAAAGGTTCTGTGTCTCGCCTGCTTCGGTTCCTGACTATTCGTTCTGCATTTCGATCCGCGCCTCTCAACTGGCTGAGTTCGCAGATATTTTCACTTAAGTTGCAATTTGCAAGTTAGAGAAAGACATGATACTTGCAGAATGAAAGTCATACTTATGTGGGGAGGGATGGCGTGCCGAAGCATGGGTCGGAGACATGGTGCGGATGCCCGATCCGCTACGGGGCGACCGTGCTTGGCGATGCCTGGGCGCTGCTGATCCTGCGCGATCTTGTCTTCAAGGGAGCACGGCACTTTGGCGATTTTGTGGCGGCGGACGAGGGCATCTCGACCAACATCCTGTCCGACCGGCTTAGGATGCTGGACCGCGAGGGGATCGTCACCCGCGAGGCCGACCCGGACCGGGCGGTGCGCGTGATCTACCGCCTCACGCCGAAGGGACGGGCGCTCGTGCCGGTGTTGCTGGCCATCGTGAACTGGTCGGAGACATGGGATGTCAGGACCGAGGTGCCGGGCCCGTTCATCGAGGCCTATCGCGCCGACCCCGAGGGCTTTTCCGAGTCGCTGATCGCCGAACTCGAGGCCGGCGATGCCGCCGACTGACCGCTTGCCCGGTGCGGGGAATGGCGCCAGACTCCGGCGTATGAGCAAGCTGCGCGAGACCGACCTCTATCCGCCCGTGCGGGATTTCCTGATCGGCCAGGGCTACGACGTGAAATCCGAGGTGTCCGGGGCCGACGTCGTGGCCATGCGCGATGACGATCCCGACCCGGTGATCGTCGAGCTCAAGACCGGCATGAACCTGACGCTGGTCCAGCAGGGCGTCGCGCGGCAGGCGCTGACCGACTGGGTCTATCTTGCGGTCCCGGCCATGCGCGGCCGCAAGACGATGACCGCCCATGTCTCGCTGTGCCGCAGGCTCGGGCTGGGGCTGATGACGGTCCGGCCGCGCGACGGCTATGTCGAGGTGCATGTCGATCCCGGACCCTACACGCCTCGGCAATCCAAACCGCGACGCGGTCGGCTGCTGCGCGAGTTCCAGCGCCGTGTCGGCGATCCGAATTCGGGCGGTTCGGTCGGGGTCAAGCTGGTCACGGCCTACCGCCAGGATGCCCTGCGCTGTGCGGCCTACCTCGCGCAGCACGGCCCCGCGCGGGGGGCGGTGATCGCCAAGGCGCAGGAGGTGCCGCGCGCCACGGTGATCATGCGCGACGATCATTACGGCTGGTTCGAGCGGGTCGAGCGCGGGGTCTACGGGCTCACTCCGACAGGCCGCGCGGCGCTGGACGAATTCGGGGGCGTGCCGCCGGCCACCGCCCGCGCGGCCGAGTGAGCGCCGGACGGGCGTGGAAGCCGGCTCAGGCGTGCAGGGGGCTCTGTTGATGCTGGACGATGCGCCATCCCTCCGCCGTGTGCTGCCAGGTCGAGCTGCACAGGGCATCGTAGGGGGCATCGCCATCGCGCAGCGCATGGGCCCGATAGGCGAGGACGGTCAGGCCGTTCGTCTCGATCACCCGCTTGCCGACGAAATCCACCTCGCTCCAGCGCGGCGCATCGGCGATGGCGTCGAGGATCTCCTCGCCCTGGAGGATGCCCATGCCGGGGAAGGCCATCAGGCACGACGCCCCCAGTCTGCGGCGGTAGGCATCGGTGCCGCCGGTCCATAGCAATTTCTCGGTTTCCCAGATATCAGGCTCGGGCATGACGAACTCCTTGCGGGCGGCAGATCGGTCCTGACGAAGGAAGCGCTGGCACCCGGGAAATGTTCCGGCTAGGGGGCCAAGATTCTGCGCGCGGGCTTCTTGACAGGCACGGGCCGCCTCCTTAACTACCCCGCGTTAGCACTCGCGTGGTGTGAGTGATAACGGCCGCGAATCCGTCGAGACCGAGGGTTCCGGCCAGGGAGAAACTTTGAGCCAAGGAGACTCAGAGATGGCATTCAAACCGCTTCATGACCGGGTTCTGGTCAAGCGCGTCGAGAGCGAAGAGAAAACCGCGGGCGGGCTGATCATTCCCGACAGCGCCAAGGAAAAGCCGGCGGAAGGTGAAGTCGTGGCCGTGGGCGAGGGCGCCCGCAAGGACAACGGCGAACTGATCGAGATGGCCGTGAAAGCCGGCGACAAGGTTCTGTTCGGCAAGTGGTCCGGCACCGAAGTCACGATCGACGGTCAGGAACTCCTGATCATGAAAGAGAGCGACATCCTCGGGATCATCACCGACGGCGCGGCGGCGAAAGCTGCCTGAACGCCGGTCGTGATCGCCAACGAAGACTTTCAAGGAGAGTAAGCGATGTCTGCAAAAGACGTTAAGTTCAACACCGACGCCCGCAACAAGATGCTGAAGGGCGTCAACGTCCTCGCCGATGCGGTCAAGGTGACCCTCGGCCCGAAAGGCCGCAACGTGGTTCTGGAGAAATCCTTCGGTTCCCCGCGCATCACCAAGGACGGTGTTTCGGTCGCCAAGGAAATCGAACTGGAAGACAAGTTCGAGAACATGGGCGCCCAGATGGTGAAGGAAGTCGCTTCCCGCACCAACGACGAAGCCGGCGACGGCACCACCACCGCGACGGTTCTGGCCCAGGCCATCGTCAAGGAAGGCATGAAGGCGGTTGCCGCCGGCATGAACCCGATGGACCTCAAGCGCGGCATCGATCTCGCGACCTCGAAGGTCGTCGAGGCCATCAAGTCGGCCGCCCGTGACGTCACCGACAGCGACGAAGTCGCCCAGGTCGGCACGATCTCGGCCAACGGCGAAGCCTCGATCGGCCGCATGATCGCGGACGCGATGCAGAAGGTCGGCAACGAGGGTGTCATCACTGTCGAAGAGAACAAGGGCATGGAGACCGAAGTGGATGTCGTCGAAGGCATGCAGTTCGACCGTGGCTACCTGTCGCCCTACTTCGTGACCAACCCGGACAAGATGCTGACCGAGCTCGAGGATTGCATGATCCTCCTGCACGAGAAGAAGCTGTCCTCGCTCCAGCCGCTGGTTCCGCTGCTCGAGTCGGTCATCCAGTCGCAGAAACCGCTGCTGATCATCGCCGAAGACGTCGAGGGCGAAGCCTTGGCGACCCTCGTGGTGAACAAGCTGCGCGGCGGCCTCAAGATCGCAGCCGTCAAGGCACCGGGCTTCGGCGACCGCCGCAAGGCCATGCTGCAGGACATCGCGATCCTGACCGGCGGTCAGGTGATCTCGGAAGATCTGGGCATGAAGCTCGAGAACGTCACCATGGACATGCTCGGCACGGCCAAGAAGGTCTCCATCACCAAGGACGAGACCACCATCGTCGACGGCAATGGCGACAAGGCCGAGATCGAGGCCCGCGTTTCCCAGATCAACACCCAGATCCAGGAAACCACCTCGGACTACGACCGTGAGAAGCTTCAGGAACGTGTTGCCAAGCTGGCCGGCGGCGTTGCCGTCATCCGCGTCGGCGGCATGACCGAAACCGAGGTGAAAGAGCGCAAGGACCGCGTCGACGACGCTCTGAACGCCACCCGCGCAGCCGTGCAGGAAGGCGTGATCGTCGGCGGCGGTGTCGCCCTTGTCCAGGGTGGCAAGGCCCTCGAGGGTCTGACGGGTGCGAACCCCGATCAGGAAGCGGGTATCGCCATCGTGCGCCGCGCCCTGGAAGCGCCGCTGCGTCAGATCGCCGAGAACGCGGGCGTCGACGGTGCGGTCGTGGCCGGCAAGGTCCGCGAGAGCGACGACGTCAAGTACGGCTTCAACGCCCAGACCGAAGAATATGGCGACATGTTCAAGTTCGGCGTCATCGACCCGGCCAAGGTCGTCCGGACCGCTCTGGAAGACGCGGCCTCGATCTCCGGCCTGCTGATCACCACCGAAGCGATGGTGGCCGACAAGCCGCAGAAGGAAGGCGCAGGCGCCGCTGCCGGCGGCATGCCCGACATGGGCGGCATGGGCGGCATGATGTAATCTGCCGTTCCCGCCAAGGGACAGGGAAAGGGCGCCTCCGGGCGCCCTTTTTCTTTTGCGTGGCCTTGGGGCGGGACCGCGCTAGTCTATCCGGTATTGCTCCACCTGGATTGCTCGTGATGAACATCCGCCCGTTTGAACCGACCGATAAGACATCCGTCTCGATCCTGCTGGACACCGCGTTCGAGAGCCCGGCGGAGCTGAGGCTGGTCGAGACACTGCGGGCCGGGGGCGATCTTGCCATCGAACTCGTCGCGTTGCTCGAGGGCAGGGTGGTGGGTTACGTCGCCCTTGCGCATCTCGTCTCGCCCCGCGGCTGGCTGTCGCTGTCGCCGGTCGCCGTCTCACCCTCGCGCCAGGAAAGGGGCATCGGGAGCGGGCTGATCCGGCAGGGTCTGGACCTTGCCCGGCGCTCGGGCGCGGCAGCGGTCACGGTGCTGGGCAATCCCGAGTACTACAGCCGCTTCGGCTTTACCCTGAAAGCCGCCGAAAACCTCGTGGTGGAATACCCCAAGGAATTCTTCATGCTCTACCCGATCGCGCCGCACACCGCCGGGATCGCCGAGGACATCATCTATCCCAAAGCGTTCCGCTCGGTCTGACGGCCCGCCCGCCCCGCTCGGGGCAGAACGGGTCTTTTGCAGAAGCGGCCGAGGCACTATTCCGGCGATATGCACAGGCTCTTTCCCATCCTCTCCGCCGGTGAGGCCCGATGATCCCCTTTCACATCACCGGCGGGCTCGTCCTCGGGCCCGAGGGCCTCTCCGGGGCGCCCCTCTCGGTCGCGGAGGGGCGGATCGCCGAGGGGCGGGCAGGCAAGGCCGTCCACCTGCCGGGGTGGGAGATCCGCGCCGGCATCGTGGATGTGCATGGCGACGGGTTCGAACGGCATCTCGCCCCGCGGCGCGGCGCGCTGCGCGATCTGCCGGCGGGGCTCATGGCGCTGGACGCCGAGCTGGCGGCGAACGGGATCACCACGGCGGTGCTGGCGCAGTTCTTCAGTTGGGAAGGCGGGATGCGCAGCCCCGACTTCGCCCGCGACATGCTCGAGGCGCTCGATACCGTGCGGCCCCACCTCGTGACGGACATGCGGGCGCAGCTGCGGGTCGAGACGCACCTGATCGACCGGTTCGACGAGGTCGAGGCGCTGATCGTCCGGCACGACATCCGGTATGTCGTCTTCAACGACCATCTGCCGCATGACGCGCTGGACAAGGGGCGCCGGCCGCCGCGCCTCACCGGACAGGCGCTCAAGTCCGGCCGCAGCCCCGAGGCGCACCTCGCGCTGCTGCAGAAGCTGTACGACCGCGGGGCCGAGGTTCCGGGGGCGGTTTCGGCCCTTGCCGCGCGGCTCGCGGCCCGGGGCGTGCTGGTGGGGAGCCATGACGACGCCGATGCCACCGCCCGGCGCGCGGCGCGGGACCTGGGGCTGACGGTATCGGAATTTCCCGAAACGCAGGAGGCCGCTCTCGAGGCCGTCACGCATGGCGATCCGGTCGTTCTGGGGGCGCCGAACGTCGTGCGCGGCCGTTCGCATGCGGGCAAGGTCGCCGCGGCGGACCTGATCCGCGAGGGGCTCTGCACCGCCATCGCCTCGGATTACCACTATCCCGCCCCGGTCCAGGCGGCGGACATCCTTTCGGCCGATCTGGGACAGGACCGGGCCTGGGCCCTGGTCTCCTCGGGCCCGGCCGGGCTGCTGGGGCTGGCCGATCGCGGCGTGCTTGCGCCGGGCCGGCGGGCCGACATCGTGGCGGTGAACCCGGCGACCGGACGGCCGGGGCTGACCATCGCGGGCGGGCGCATCGCCCATGCCGATGCGCAGGCCGCGGCGGCGCTTCTTTCGGCCTGACCCCGCGAAACCCGGGGCAGGGGCAACCAGCCCCGCCCGCGCCGCTTGACTTCCGCGGCCCGAGCATGTGTATCGACCCCTGCCGGACAAGCGGCCAGAGACCAGAGGGAACGCACCATGCACGCCTATCGCAGCCACACCTGCGCAGAGTTGACAGCTGTCAACGTCGGACAGACGGTCCGCCTTTCGGGATGGGTGCACCGGATCCGGGATCACGGCGGCGTGCTCTTCATCGACCTGCGCGACCACTATGGCGTGACGCAGGTGCTCTGCGACCCCGACAGCCCGGTGTTCTCCGAGGTCGAGAAGGTGCGCTCGGAATGGTGCATCCGGATCGACGGCGAGGTGAAGGCGCGGGACGAGAGCCTCGTGAACCCCAAGATCACGACCGGCGAGATCGAGGTCTTCATCCGCGACATGGAAGTGCTGGGCGCGGCGAAGGAACTGCCGCTGATCGTCTTCGGCGACCAGGAATATCCCGAGGAAACCCGCCTGCGCTATCGCTATCTCGACCTGCGTCGCGAGGTGATGCAGCAGAACATGACCCTGCGCTCGGATGTCGTTGCGTCGATGCGCAAACGCATGTGGGACAAGGGGTTCCGGGAATACCAGACGCCGATCATCACGGCCTCTTCGCCCGAGGGCGCGCGCGATTTCCTGGTGCCGTCGCGGCTGCATCCCGGCAAGTTCTATGCGCTGCCGCAGGCGCCGCAGCAGTTCAAGCAGCTGCTGATGGTCTCGGGCTTCGACAAGTATTTCCAGATCGCGCCCTGTTTCCGCGACGAGGACCCGCGCGCCGACCGCTCGCCCACGGATTTCTACCAGCTCGACATGGAAATGTCCTTTGTCACGCAGCAGGACGTCTTCGACACGATCGCGCCGGTCATCGGTGGCGTGTTCGAGGAGTTCGGCGGCGGCCGCAAGGTCGACGCGCCTGCCGAGTGGCCGCAGATCACCTATGCCGATGCCGCGCTGAAATACGGCACCGACAAGCCCGACCTGCGCAATCCGATCGAGATGCAGGTCGTCTCCGAGCATTTCCGCGGCTCGGGCTTCGCGATCTTCGCCAAACTGCTCGAGCAGGAGGGAACCGAGATCCGCGCCATCCCCGCGCCCAAGGGCGGCTCGCGCAAGTTCTGCGACCGGATGAACGCCTTTGCCCAGAAGGAAGGGCTGCCGGGGATGGGATATATTTTCTGGCGCCGGACTGAGCTTCCGTCCGAGGCAAAGAATAACCCCGAGCACCCTTTGTTCCAAGCTCGCGAGCAAGAGTTGGTGGCGGAGTATGGCAGCGGTTACAAGCGTTATTCCGTTGAGGGCATGCCGTCGCAGGAAGATGGATCGCACATGGAAGCCGCCGGCCCCCTCGCCAAGAACATCGGCCCCGAGCGGACCGAGGCGATCCGCCAGCAGCTTGGCCTGGGCGTGGGCGACGCGGCCTTCTTCCTCGGCGGCAAGCCCAAGAGCTTCGAGGCGGTGGCGGGCCGGGCGCGCACCGTCATCGGCGATGAACTGGGCCTGACGGATACCGAGCGCTTCGCCTTTGCCTGGATCGTCGATTTCCCGATGTACGAGGCCGACGAGGAAACCGGGGCGGTGGATTTCAGCCACAATCCCTTTTCGATGCCGCAGGGCGGGCTCGACGCGCTGTCGGGCGATCCGCTCGAGGTGCTGGGCTATCAGTACGACCTGGCCTGCAACGGCTACGAGATCATCTCGGGCGCGATCCGGAACCACAAGCCCGAGATCATGTTCAAGGCGTTCGACCTGGCCGGCTATGGCGAGGACGAGGTGCGCAAGCGGTTCGGCGGGATGGTCAACGCGTTCCAGTACGGCGCGCCCCCGCATGGCGGCTGCGCGGCCGGGGTGGACCGGATCGTCATGCTTCTGGCGGACGAGGACAACCTGCGCGACGTCATGCTCTTCCCGATGAACCAGCGGGCCGAGGACCTGATGATGGGCGCGCCCTCTGAACCCGGCTCGGACCAGCTGATGGAACTGTCGCTGCGGGTCATCCCCCAGGAATGAGAAAGGCGGGGTCCTGCCCCGCCTTCGATCCCTTACCGGGGGTCCGGATCACGCGTCCGGGGCCTCCGGCAGGATGAACCCGTTGATCGGATAGACCTTGCCGTAGGCGCCGGGATAGGTCTCGACCCGCACGCGGCTCCAGTCGTTGTTGTCCGACACGTCGATGACGCCCATTCCCAGCGACACCTGGTTGCGGTGCCAGTTGGCGTGGTCGATGCGGATGGTGCGGTCGTCCACGATCTCGGACACCACCGCGACATGGCCCATCGGCATGCCGCCCGTCGCGGCGAAGGCCATGACCGAACCGACTTGGGGCGCCCGGGATCGCTCGAAGACCCCCGCCGCCTTGCCCCACCAGGTGTTGGCATTGCCGCGGATCTCGACGCCGCTGGCCATGCGGGCGAAGGGCACGCACCAGACCCGGACGCCGCGGGCGCGCTTGGCCTGGGCCTCGTGAATGGCCATCTGCCGCAACTCGAGATCCAGGACGGCCTTGTCGGCGGCCTGCTGGGGCGAATGCGCACAGGCGGCGCCCAGAAGAAGAAGTGAAATTGCGGCCAGACGGCCGCGCATGCCCGGAATGGCGTCTTTTGCGCGCATTGTTCCCTCGGATGTCCCGTTCCCCGACCTCGCTTTTCAGCGAGCCCGCCTTGCACTTTTCGCATCCCGCCGCGAAAAACAACCCACAAGCCCCTGATTGCGCGGGTTTTCGCCGGTCACGCCCCCTTGCGTTCCGGTGAGGTCCCGGCAATCTGGAGGGGAAAGGACGCAGATGTTCAGCACGCTCACCGATCAGGGGTTCGACCTCGCCACCACCAACCACGCGGCGGCGATCCTGAGGCATGATTTTGCCGGCGAGGCCGCCGCCCTGGCCGCGGCGCTGGCCGACTTCCGCGTCTCGATGGCCGAGCTGATCGGCGGGGGCGGCGGCGAGAGCGGGCAGACCCAGCGGCTGCGGCACGCGCTGCACGATGCGGGCTGGCGCAAGCATCGGTTCCACGTCCAGACGATCGTCGACGGCACGGAACGCGAGGGGATCAGCCACGAGGTCGACCACGTGCGGTTCGCCGCGCCCGGGGCGCTCGCCCTCGAGGTCGAGTGGAACAACAAGGATCCGTTCTTCGACCGGGATCTGGAAAACTTTCAGCGATTACATGCGCTTTCGGCGATTTCGGTCGGTATCATCGTCACGCGCGGCGCCTCGTTCCAGGACCAGGTGCGCGACAGGATCACCGATTGGCTGTTCCAGAACGCGCTGTCCTCCGAGGCCGATCTCGACCGTCTGGGGATCGGCGACCGGACCGCGCGGCAGAAGTCACGGGTCGCGGCGCAGGTCGCGCGCGGCACGCCCTTTCACGAGGCCTTCGCCAATGCCTTCACCGCCGACAAGTTCGGCCCCTCGACCACGCATTGGGCCAAGCTCGAGGACCGCATCCGCCGCGGCGTCGGCAATCCCTGTCCCCTGGTGCTGATCGGCCTGCCGATGGGAATCCTGACGGATTCCACCCCGGTCGCACCCCGCGACCGCGGCCTGTTCGACGCGTAACCCGCTGCTTCATCTTGCGTGAAATACTCCGGGGTCCGGGGCAGCGCCCCGATCACTCGGCCGCGACCGAGGAGTTGTAGGCGTAGGTTTTCCAGCCGGGCTTGTAATCCGCGTCGGCCTGATTGCCCCAGACGGTCCAGCCATCTCGGATGCCACGGCCGAAGAGTTCCAGGTAGGGGCCCCACGAGCAATCCTCGATCAGTTGGTACTGTTCGTCCGGCTTGCGGGAATGTTCGCGCTTGCGGGTCTGGAGCATGTTGACCTGGCGCCGGCCGGCATCCAGCGTCCGAGCATTCTTGCCGCGGGTGCCGAAGAGCAGGATCTCGGTCACGTTGCGGAAGTAGAAGCCGACACCGCGCCCGTCCGACCCGCCGTCCTTGCGGATCTTGTGCCAGATGATGTTCGACTTGTACTCGAATCCCCAGGACTGCAGCACCTGGAGCCCTTCGGGCAGCAGCGCATTCGGCACCCAGAGGTAGCAATGGGCCCGATCCTCGAGGTAATCGGCCACGGGCAGGGCGCAGATATCGTCCAGCGTCATCGTAGGATAGCGCGACAGGCGCTTGTGCTCGGGCGCGACCTTGCCGGTGCGGTTGGTGAATCGCCAGGGGGGATCCGCCATCACGGTGGCAAAGCGGTCGCCGTTCAGGAACTGCGCCAAATCTAGAGAGGGAGAGCTGCTCATGTCCAACATATTGCATGTTTCCCGAACGAGGGTCACCTAGAACATTAGTAGAACATGAGGTCTTGCTCAAGGGTTAAGGTTGACCCCGCCGACGGGGCGGGCAAAGTCTTGCCGCATGGATCACCGCGCTCCCGACAGGCCGGGGCTGACCCGGCGCCATTTCCTGTTGCTGCTGCCCTTCGCCGCGGCTGGCTGCGGCGCCGCGCCGGCACCCAGAACAGCCGCGACCTCGACCCGGTCCGAGATCGGCGCGCTGTCGTCGGCAATCGCGGCCCTCGGTCCGGGTGTGGACCCGGAAGAGGCGGCGCGGGCGGCGGATATCGCCATTACCTATCCGCTCGCGCTGCGCGCGGCCTATGGCGTGACCGACCCGCCGCTCATCCACAACACCAAGGTGAACATGGGGCTGCGGCCGCGCGGCCTGTGCTGGCACTGGGCCGAAGACATGGAGACGCGCCTCGCGACCGAGGGATTCCGCACGCTCGACCTGCACAGGGCGATCGCCAATGCCGGCCGGATCCGGATCGATCACAGTACGGTCGTCATCTCGGCGCGCGGCGGCCCGATGGAGTCGGGGATCGTTCTCGACCCCTGGCGCAACGGGGGAGAGCTTTTCTGGTCGCGCGTCCCCGAGGACCGGCGCTACGCGTGGGAACGGCGGGCCGCGGTGATGGCCCGCCGGCGGGGCTGAACCGCACAGCGGCGCCGGTCAGTCCTCCAGCGCGTCCGCGCGCTTCTTTTCGATCAGGTCGCGCTCCTGCGATTTCCGGTCGAGGAATTTCTTGCCGTAGCTGTCGTTCTCCTCGGCGCCGATCACCTGTTTCGCACGCTCGAAGACCTCGTCCTCTTCCTCGTCCATGTGGTGTTCGTAATCGTGCTTCAGGGTCTTGAAGCGAGTGAGCCAGCCCGAGGACGACATGTCCATGTCGCGCAGTTCCTCGAGGATCTCGTCCATTTCGGCATGCTCCTGGACCGAGTGGCGCGCCGCGTCCTGACCCCATGTCTTGGTCATGATCTTGGCATAGAAGGTCTCTTCCTCCGCCGCCGAGTGGCTCTTGACCTCTTCGTAGAACTCGTCCCATGCCTTGCGACGCTCGGTCGTGTCGCCTTCGGTTTCGGCAATGGTGTTCAGCAGTTCGCGGTGGCGGTCGTGATCCTTGCGGATCGCGTCGTAGATGGATGGCATGTGGCTCTCCTGTCCGAGTTGGGTTGCTGACGGAACGTCGCTGCGGGTACGGCGGTTCCGCGCCGGGGTGTCGCAGCGACAGCGGCGGGCTCGGCCGACCGTCGGTTCTTTCATCGTCGGGTGTCCGGCGGGGCGGGGGCGGCTTGGCAATCGGGTACGCTCTGCCTAATCTCGCCCGGGATACCGACCCGCAGGATGTCCGATGACCGAAGACCGCCCCGTCGGCCCGCTGATTCCCGGATGGAGAGCCCCACCGGCCCCGCCGGCCGATCTGCTCCTCGAGGGGCGGCATGTGCGCCTCGAGCCGTTGCGGGCGGACCGCCACGCCGCTCTGCTCTTTCGCGAGATCGAAGGCGAGGACTGGCTCTGGGACTACATGTCCGTCGGCCCCTTCAACAGCGCGGCGCAGTTCCATCGTTTCGTCCAGGGGACCGAGGCAGGGACTGATCCGCTCTTCCTGGCGATCCGGCCAAGGGCCGAGGACCGGGTCGTGGGGTTCGCGGCGTTCCTGAGGGTCACGCCGGCGGCGGGCTCCATCGAGGTCGGGTTCATCCTGATGTCGCCCGCCTTGCAGCGAACCCCGGCGGCAACCGAGGCGATGTTCCTCATGATGGAATGGGCCTTCGAGGCCGGTTATCGCCGCTACGAATGGAAATGCGACGCGCTCAACCGCCCGTCGCGACGCGCGGCACAGCGGCTTGGATTCTCCTACGAGGGCGTCTTCCGGCAGGCGGCGGTGGTGAAGGGACGCAACCGGGACACGGCATGGTTCGCCGTGATCGACAAGGACTGGGCCGCCCTGCGCGAGGCATTCGAATTCTGGCTATCGCCCGCGAATTTCTCGGACGACGGTCGCCAGAGGGAACGCCTCGGCGACCTGACGCGGCTGGTACGGGTGAGTTCCGACCCCGAGGCCTAGAGACGTTCCGACGTCGCGGCCCAGTCCCAGTAGAGGTCGCGGGCCTGGCGGGTGACGGGGCCGATCTGGTAATTGCGGTCCTCGAAGAAGGCGGTCACGGGCGTGACTTCTGCATGTTTCCGGTGAGGAAGACCTCGTCCGCGCCGATGAAGTCGTCGAAGCTCAGCACGGTCTCGCGGTGACGGTGTAACCCTCGGCCCTCAGGTTCGCGATGTGCCGCGCGCGGGTGATCCCGGCAAGGAACGTGCCGTTGGGGACGGGGGTCAGGATCTCGCCGTCGCGGACCATGAAGACATTGGCCGTCGCCGCCTCGGCCACGTTGCCGAGCGCGTCGGCCACGAGCGCATTCCCGAAGCCGTTCCGGCGCGCTTCGAAAATCATGCGGGCGTTGTTCGGATAGAGGCACCCCGCCTTGGCATTGACCACCGCGTCCGACATGACGGGGCGATGGAACCGCGTGCGTCCCAGCGTGGTCGAGGCGTCGCTGGGCGCCATGGGGATCTCTTCCAAGCTGATGCAGAAGCCCGTCGCGTCGGGCAGGGGATCGACGCCGAGGGGGCCGCCGTCGGTCGCCCAGTACATCGGCCGGATATAGACCGGCGTCCCCGGCGCGTAGGCGGAGAGCCCCTCGCGCACGATGTCGATCATGTCGTCGGTGGCGACGGTCGGCGTGATGCTCAGCGCCTCGGCCGAGCGGTTGACGCGGGCGCAATGCGCGCGAAGGTCGGGCACGAGACCGTTGGCCAGCCGGGCGCCGTCGAACACGGTCGAGCCGAGCCAGGAGCCGTGGTCGGCCGCCTTCATGACCGGCACGTCGCCGTCATGCCATCGTCCTTCGAAATAGGTACGGATATTGGTTCCTGTCGCCATGCCGTCACGGTCTCCCTTTCGCCGGCTCTGTATGACAGGCGGCACAGGAAAGGGGAAGGCGTGGACGGAAAAGCCCCCGGCCTTGCGAGCCGGGGGTGCGTCATGGAAAAGCTTGCTGAACTATCGCGGCCTGGGGCGCGGCGGGATGGTCCGCGGGTCCAGTCTGGGAGACGTGTGTTTCACGGATGCGACAACCTCCTGACCATTTCGCAAAGGTTTTGCAACGGCGGCGGATCAGGCGGCCTCGGCCAGCAGCGCCTCGAGGTCGAGCGGGTCGTTGATCATGGCGAGGTTGCCCTCGGTGTCCCGGGGCCATTCCGCCTCGGGACGGTCGCGATAGAGTTCGACGCCGTTCCCGTCCGGGTCCCTCAGGTAGATCGCCTCGCTCACGCCATGATCGGCGGCGCCGTCGAGCGGGATGCCCGCCTCGATCACGCGGCGCAGGGCATCGCCCAGGCTGGCCCGGTCGGGGTAGAGAAAGGCGGTGTGATAGAGCCCGGTGTGCCCCGGCGGCGGCGGGGTTCCGTTCCGGCTCTCCCAGGTGTTGAGGCCGATGTGATGGTGATAGCCGCCAGCCGACAGGAAGGCCGCCTGCGCGCCATATCTCTGCGTCAACGCGAAGCCGAGCACGCCGGCGTAGAAGGCGATGGCCCGTTCGAGATCGGCCACCTTGAGGTGGACGTGACCGATGCGGGCTTCGGGATGAACGGGGTTGGTCATGATCGGAGTTCCCTTGGTGAGCGCCCAAGGTAGGTGATCCGGCATGGCCTGACCATCGGCGCTGCTGCACGGGAGTTGTGCACCCCTGCGGGCAAGGGTCGGGCTGCAGGCGGCGATCGTCCGAAGTTTCGCGTCGGGACCGGACAAACAGAAAAGAGCCCCTGGATCAGGGGCTCTTTCGTATCTCTTGCGAGGTAACCCGGTGTTGAACGGATTACGACTTGCGGCGACGTGCGAACGCGATGCCACCCAGGCCCGACAGAAGCAGGAGACCCGCTGCGGGGACCGGAACGGCTGCGGTCGTCGACGAGAACGAAACCGTCGTGCCACCGGGCTGCGTGGAGAAGAAGAGTTCGCCGGTCACTGTGGCGGAACCGGTGTCCACGTAACCAGTGGCGGAGAAGTCCGTATCGGAGTCCAGCGTGTTGAAGTACTCTTCTGCGAAGAACGAGTAGCCCCCGACAGACCACACCATGAACGGCGTCGCCGCGTCGAAGTCGATGTCGTACAGCGTGACGGCCATGCCTTCGGAAAGGCTCGAGAAGACACCGGACGGCGCGGGGCTGTCGATGTCACCGGCGCCGATGAAGTCCACGTCGATGGAGCCAAGGTCTCCCGACTGGAAATCAGTCGTGTTGCTGACCACGCCGGTGATCGCGAGATACGAATTATAGGTGACGGCCGAAGCAGCCACGGGCGCACCAACGGCGAGAACCGCTGCCAGCGCCAGGGTTTTAAATTTCTCTAGCATATTCCCATTTCCCATGTTTCCCAGGTCGATCTGCAAAATGAGTTCACGCAGACCTTAACCTTATGTAAACAGAACCACCCCCGCAGCACAACCTGTATATCGGTTCTTGCCAGCTTTTCGCCTTGGAAATGTCGCTTTTGTGGACGTGGTGGGGACCGTTACACGCCAAGATTGTCCCCGCAGTCAAGCCAAAACCTGCCAGTGCCCCTGTTTTTGTTCCTCAACCGTCAACAAACGCCTCGGGGCGCCGTTCAACCACCATCCTCGGCCGGGGCCGATTCGCCGGTATCAGGCGCCGATCATGCCCACGATCTCGTAGGTCTTCTTCAGGACCGGCGCGGCGATGGTGCGCGCACGGTCGGCGCCGTTGCGCAGGATGGCGTCGATCTCGTCGGGGGTCTCCATCAGCCGGGCCATCTCGCTCGAGATGGGGGCGAGTTTCGCGACTGCGAGCTCCGAAAGCATCGGCTTGAATTCCGAGAACTGCTTGCCGCCGACCTCGGTCAGAACCTCGGCGATGCTCCGGTCGCTCAGGGCGGCATAGATGTTGACGAGGTTGCGCGCCTCGGGCCGCTCGGCCAGGCCCTCGGCTTCCGAGGGCAGGGCGTCGGGATCGGTTCGCGCCTTGCGGATCTTCGAGGCGATGGCGTCCGCGTCGTCGGTCATGTTGATGCGCGCCATGTCCGAGGGATCGGATTTCGACATCTTGCGGGCTCCGTCCCGCAGCGACATGACGCGGGTGGCCGCGCCCTCGATCACCGGCTCGGGGACGGGGAAGAAATCCACCCCGAAATCGTGGTTGAACTTGATCGCGATGTCGCGGGTCAACTCCACATGCTGTTTCTGATCCTCGCCCACGGGCACGTGGGTGGCGTGATAGATCAGGATGTCGGCGGCCATGAGCGCGGGATAGGCAAATAGCCCGAGAGAGGCGTTCTGCTGGTTCTTGCCGGCCTTGTCCTTCCACTGGGTCATCCGCTGCATCCAGCCCATGCGGGCGACACAGTTGAAGATCCACGCCAGCTGGGCGTGTGCGGCCACCTGTGACTGATTGAAAAGAATGGATTTATTCGGATCCAGCCCGGCGGCGATATACCCGGCGGCCAGTTCGCGGGTGTTCCGCGTCAGCGCGGCCGGATCCTGCCAGACCGTGATCGCGTGCTGATCGACCATGCAGTAGAGCGTTTCGATCCCTCTGTCCGCGTTCTCCTCCTGCATGTCGACGAAGCGGCGGATCGCGCCGAGATAGTTGCCCAGGGTCAGGCCGCCGGAGGGCTGGATGCCCGAGAAAATGCGGGGCTGGAACGTGGCGCCTTGCGCGGGGGCGGCGTCGGTCATCGGGGGCGAACCTCTGGCTGGATTTCCGTGCCGCGCTGGCTTACCCATGCCCCCGGTTCCCGTCAAGGCGGCGGGACAGGTCCCGGAGGTCCCATGTCGTTCAATTCCGAGGAACGTGCGCTCAACCCGATCCCGCCGCTGATCCTGGCGCTCTTCGTCGTCAGCATGGGCGTCGAACTCGTGTTCCAGCTGGGCGCGCGGGGGCTGGTCGGCGGGCCGCAGGCCGTGGGCTGGCGGCAGGCGGCGCTGATGGATTTCGGCTTTCAGGGGCAGTTCGCGACCTACCTTGCCGAGACGGGACAACTCCGCCCCGACTTCCTGATCCGGTTCCTGTCCTATCCCTTCGTGCATGTCTCGTTCACCCAGGCGCTGATCGCCGGGGTAATGCTGCTGGCCCTGGGCAAGTTCGTGGGCGAGATCATGGCGCCCTTTGCCGTCTTTCTGCTCTACGTGGCCAGCACCATCGGCGGCGCGCTGGCGATGTGGGCCGTGGGCGGCGAGACCGATTGGCTGTTCGGCGGTTTTCCCCCGGTCTACGGGCTGATCGGCGGGTTCACCTACCTGCTCTGGGTGCGGCTCGGAGCGATGGGGGCTTCGCAGGTGCAGGCCTTCCGCCTGATCGCGATGCTGGCGGCTTTGCAGCTGATCTTCGGCGTGCTGTTCGGCTTCACGCGCGACTGGCCGGCGGATCTCGGCGGGTTCGCGACCGGCTTCGCGGTGTCGCCGGCGCTGGCGCCCGGCGGGTTCACGGCCCTGGTCGAGCGGCTGAAGCGGCGCGGATAGCCGGGCGGGTTCAGAACATTGCGGCCGGCAGGATCGGCACGTAGCGGGCGAAGCGCCGGTTTCGCTTGACGGGGTAGGGCAGGATCATCGACCGGCGTTCTTCGGGCGGGGCGGCGGCGGCGACGCGGGCCGCCGATGTCCAAGTGGCCGCCATCTCGGGGTCCCCTGGGGCCGAGCCGAGCCACTTGCGCGCCAGGCGCTGGCGGAGGTGGCGGATGGCATCGGCCTCGCGGAAGCGCACCGAGGCCTCGGTATCCCAGAGCAGCGAGCGGCCGTTCAGATTGGCCGAGCCGACGATGCCGACGCTCTCGTCGATCAGCGTGACCTTCGAGTGCAGGTAGATCACGGCCGATCCGGCCAGGGGCATCGGCGTGCCGTCGGGGGCGGGGCGGGGCTGGACGGGCGAGACAACGGCGATCCGGTCGCCGAAGGCCTTGCGCAGATGGGCGAGACAGCGCAGCTGGAGGGCCTGCGCATGGCGCGCGTCCATGCCGTTGTCGCGGCCGAAGATCACCCGTTCCGGTTCCGTCGGCGTCACGAGGATGAGCTGGAGGTCCGGCACCTCGGCGGCGCGGCGCGCCAGGGCACGGGCCAGCGGCATGTGGCGGAAGAACTGGGTCTCGATATAGATCGAGTGTTCTGCCTGCGCGAAGGCTTCGAAATGCGCGGTCTCGTGTTCCTTCACGTCTGTGACCGGGCCGAAGCGGAAGAACTGGTCGAGATGGCTCGAGACGGTGCGCAACAGGTCGGGCGCGTCAGGATCGGTCTCTCCGGCCTCCGGGATATCAGGAAGGTCCGTTACGGTTTCGGAAAACACGGTGCCGCATTCGGCACGGGAACGGTCCCAGCAATCCGCGAAATGCCGGACGATCTGGGCGATGACGGGACCCGTGACCGCCATGCTGACGTCGTGCCAGGTATCCTCGGGGCGCTGGTCGTGATCATGGTCGTCGAACCGGCGTTCGTCGATGTCGATGCCGCCGATCACCGCGCGCTCCCGGTCGATGACGGCGAATTTCTGGTGCAGCGTGACGGGCCGGAGCCTGTAATGGCCGTCCAGCGCGCGCAGCTGCGACCGCGTCAGGTACTCGTGCGGGGCGCTGCGCAACTCGGCCAGCCGATCGTTGATCTGCGGGCTGAAGACCCGCTCCCAGATGGGGGCCGGTGCGCAGTCGTGCAGGGCGCAGATAAGTTCGGCCGAGGGATGAGCGTTGAGCCGCGCGGCAAATCGCCCGGCCGATCCCCAGGCCTCGCGGTGCAGGTCGGGCGTGAAGACCGGATCGAAGTCGGACAGGAGCAGCCGCACCCTCACGCCCCGCTCGGCGGCGTCTTCCAGCAGATCGGCCCAGGACGTCAGCCCGGCCTCCTGCGCCGCCTTGCTGCGCAGCGCGGTGCGGGCATCGAGGATACGGAAGGCCAGAAGCACCTCGGTCCTGGCCTGCAGGATCATCTCTTCGAGCGCCGGATACATCTCGGCGGCCGTTATCAGCGGCTTCAATGTCGTCGAGGCCTGCGAGGCCGGAGGTTCTGCAGGCTTCGTGGCCATGGGGGTCATGATCGGGATCCGGATATCTGCGCTCGGGGGGGCAACACCGGCCGCGGGGCGCCGGTTCCGGCTGATCTTGCGTTCATCCGCGGCGCATGGCCCCGCGCAGGTCCGAGAACCGGAAGGCGTCGAGGAGATGGCTGATGATGAAATACACCGCGCTGCCGCCGAGAACCAGGATCGCCAGGGCTAGCGGTCGACTGAGGGCGAAGACCGGCTGCAGGGCCCGGTCGCCCAGCCAGAGCGCCACGCCCAGACCCGCCGAAGCCAGCACGATCCGCCAGATGCGCCGCCGCAGGCGGTCGTCGAGGGCCACCGCCGCGCCCATGCGGCGGGACCCGGCCCAGAGCAGCACCATCATCGCCCAGCCGGCGGTGGTGGTCGCGACGGCGGCGGCGATGTAGCCGACGAAGGGCGCGAGGCCGATGGCGAGCACGGCATTCACCCCCATCGCGACGAGGGCGTAGCGGAAGGGCGCGCGGGTGTCCTCGCGGGCGTAGAACAGCGGTTGCAGCACCTTCTGTAGGACGAAGGCGGGCAGGCCCAGCCCGTAGACGGCGACGGCGAGGGCGGTGGCCCGCGCGTCCTCGGGCGTGAAGGCACCGCGCTGGAACAGGGTCGAGATCAGCGGTTCGGGGATCACGACGAGCGCGACGGCGCAGGGCAGGGTGAGGAACAGCGCGAATTCGGCGGCGCGATTGAAGCCATGGCGGCCGCCCGCCTCGTCCCCGGCACGCAGGCGGCGCGAGAGGTCGGGCAGCAGCACCACGCCGATGGCGATGGCCACGACGCCGAGGGGCAGCTGATAGAGCCGGTCGGCGAGATTGAGGTACTGGATCGACCCCTCGAAGAAGCTGGCGACCTGGCGGCCGACCAGCAGGTTCACCTGCACGACCCCTCCGGCAAGGGCGGCGGGGGCGGCGAGTATGGCCAGGCGTTTCATCTCGGGTGTCAGGCGGGGGCGGCGGATGCGCAGGGCGAACCCCGCCTGCGCCGCCGCGTACCAGACCAGCGCGAGCTGGGCGATCCCGGCCAGTGGCACGCCCCAGACCAGCGCGCGGCCGATCTCGATCCCGCTGCGGGCACCGATGACCATCGCCGCGACGAGAATGATGTTCAGCAGCACCGGCGCGGCGGCGGCCGCCGCGAACCGGCCGGTGGCGTTGAGCACACCGGAAAAGAGCGCGGCGAGCGAGATGAAGAAGATATAGGGAAATGCGATGCGGCCGTAATCGACGGCCAGATCGAACCGTTCGTCGCCGGCAAATCCCGAGGCCATGGCCATCACCAGCGCCGGCATGAAGATCGTGGCCAGCACCGACAGCAGGACCAGTGCCGTCGCCAACAGCGACATGGCCTGTTCGGCAAAGCTGCGCGCGTCCTCTCCGGCCTCGACCCGTTTCGAGAACTGCGGCACGAAGGCCATGTTGAAGGCGCCTTCGGCAAAGAAGCGGCGGAACATGTTGGGCAGGGAGAAGGCCACGACAAAGGCCTCGGCCATGGGCCCGGCGCCCAGGTAGGCGGCGAAGACGATGTCGCGGACGAAGCCCAGGATGCGGCTGGCGAGGGTCCAGACGCCGACGGTCAGAAAGCCCCGGATCAGCCGGATGGGCTTCAAGACCGGGCCCTTTCCTGACCTTCCGAAATCGCCTCGCGCAGCTTGGCCTCCAACGCCTTCTGCTTGGTTTCGCTGTAGAGTTTCAGGCCGAACATGTCCTTGACGTAGAAGGTGTCGACCACCTGTTCCCCGTAGGTGGCGATCACCGCGCTCGAGATCTGCACATTGGCGGCGGCCAGCGTGCGGGTCAGGTCGAAGAGCAGGGCGGGCCTGTCGCGGGTGTCGACCTCGATGATGGTGAAGATCTCGGACCCCTCGTTGTCGAAGCTGATCGCGGTGCTCACCCGGAAGGCGCGTTCGCGCTTCTTGATCTTGTCGCGGGACTTCATCGCCTCGCGCGGGACGACCTCGCCCTTGAGGGTCTTCAGGATCATCTGGCGCAGGCGCGGGATGCGGGCGGATTCATAGGGGTGGCCGTCGGCGTCCTGGATCCAGAAGGCGGCGGTGGCATAGCCGTCCTTGGAGGTGAATGTCCGGGCGTCGACCACGTTGGCCCCGACCAGCGCCAGCGCCCCGGCGAGGCGCGAGAAGATGCCGGGATGGTCCTCCATCGCAAAGAGCGCACGGGTCGCGTCGCGGTCCTCGTCGGGGTGCAGGTCCATGCGGATCTCGGCCTCGGGCAGGTCGCGCAGCATCTCGGCCAGGACCTTGTGCGCCGTGACGTGCAGGCCCTGCCAGTAGGTGGGGTAATGCCGCCGGATCTCGCGGTCGAGGTCGGTCTTGGACCAGTCGGGCAGGGCGGCGCGCAGCGCGCGCTTGGCCTCCTGTCCGCGGTACTGGCGGTTGAGGTCCTCGAGCCCGGTTTCCAGCGCCTTCCGGGTCTGGCGGTAGAGCGCGCGGAGCAGCGCGGCCTTCCAGTTGTTCCAGACGCCGGGGCCGACGCCCCGGATATCGCAGACCGTCAGCACGCACAGCAGGTCGAGCCGTTCGCGCGTGCGCACCGCCTTGGCAAAATCGCGGACCGTACGGGGATCGGCGATGTCGCGTTTCTGGGCCATGTCGGACATGAGCAGGTGATAGCGCACCAGCCATTCAACGGTCTCGCTCTCCGCCGGTTTCAACCCGAGGCGCGGGGCGACGGTGCGGGCGATGCGGGCGCCGACGATGGAGTGATCCTCGTCCCGCCCCTTGCCGATATCGTGCAGCATCAGCGCGACGTAGAGCACCTTGCGGTTCACCCCTTCCTTGAGGATCGTCGAGGCGACGGGCAGTTCCTCTTTCAGGTCGCCATGTTCGATCAGCGCGAGGTGGCGCAGGCACTGGATCGTGTGTTCGTCCACCGTGTAGTGATGATACATGTTGAACTGCATCATCGCGACGATCGGCTCGAATTCGGGGATGAAGGCCGCCAGCACGCCCAGCTCGTTCATCCGGCGCAGGGCGCGCTCGGGGTTGCCGTGGTTCAGCAGCGTGCCCATGAAGATCTTGGCCGCCTCGGGATCGTTGCGCATCCCCTCGTCGATCCGGTCGAGATTGGCGGTGACCATCCGCATCGCGTCGGGGTGGATCAGCATCCCGGTGCGCAGCCCCTCGTCGAAGAGCCGCAGGATGTTCAGCTTGTCGGCGAGAAACGCCTCCTCGTCCGCCACCGCCAGCCGGTTGTTGACGACCGCGTAGCCCCTGGAAACCGTCGGCCTGCGGCGGAAGACGCGGTCGAGCAGCGGTTCGCTCTTGACGTGGGCGGCCTCCATCTTGGTCAGGAAGATGCGCGTGACCTCGCCCACGATGGTGGCGTGGCGGAAATACTCCTGCATGAAGACCTCGACGGCGCGCCGCCCGGCGCGGTCGCGGTATCCCATGGCCTCGGCGACGGCGACCTGCATGTCGAAGGTCAGCTGATCCATCGGGCGGTCGGCGATCAGGTGCAGATGGCAGCGCACGGCCCAGAGGAAATCCTCGGCCTTGCGGAAACTCTGGTATTCCTCGGGCTCGAAGACGCCCAGTTCGACCAGCTGCGAGGTGTTCGAGACGCCGTGGACGTATTTCGCGATCCAGTAGAGCGACTGCAGGTCGCGCAGCCCCCCCTTGCCCTCCTTGACGTTCGGTTCGACCATGTAGCGCTGGCCGCCCTGCTTGGTGTGCCGGTCCTGGCGTTCCTGCAGCTTGGCCGCGACGAAATCGCGTTCCGTGCCGCGGAACAGGTCGTCCCAGAGCCGGTGGCTCAGTTCGTCGTGCAGCGCCCTGTCGCCTGTGAGGTGGCGGCTCTCCAGCAAGGCGGTGCGGATGGTGTAATCCTCGCCGCCCAGTTTCAGGCAATCGCGGATCGTGCGGCTGGAATGACCGACCTTGAGGCGGAGATCCCACAGGATGTAGAGCACGTTTTCGATCAGGGTCTCGAGATCGGCCGAGATCTTGGACTTGGCGAGGAACAGCAGATCGACGTCGGAATGCGGCGCCATCTCGCCCCGGCCGTAGCCCCCGACGGCGCAGAGCGCGAAACGCCCCGGGCTGGCCCCCGGCGGGATCAGATGCGTGCGCGCAAGGTGCAGCGAGGCGGTCACCAGACAGTCGGTCATCCAGCAATAGGCCCGCGTGGTGGCGGCGGCATCGCGCGGCTTGTCGGCGAAGGCGCGGGCGATCCGGTCGCGGGCGCGGTCCTGCGCCTCGAGCAGCAGGGCGATCGCGGCCTGGCGAAAGGCCTTGTCGTCCGGGTGACTGTCGCGGGCCCCGTCGATCGCCGTCTGCAGGGCCCGGGGATCGAGGATTTCGGTGGCCGGTGCGATGAGGTCGTCGGGCAGGGGAAGATCGTCGAGCATGGCGTTCTATGGATCCGGTCCGGGGACCTTGCCAAGGGGAAACGTGAAACGGGGGCGATCGCGCCCCCGTTCCTCTCTGGTTTGCCAAGGGATGATGCGCCCCGGCCTCAGAAGCCGAAGCCGCCGAAGCTGCGCGGCGCGGGGTCGATCACCACGACCTGGTTGTTCTGGATCGTCGCCACGGCGAGGCCGCGCTCGACCACGCCGCCGGGGCGGAAACGGAAGACCCCGTTCACCCCCTGGAAGCCCGCGCCCTGGGTCAGTGCGGCAGAGGACAACGCGTTCCTGTTGCCCTGTTTGACCAGCGCTCCGATCGCGGCGATGCCGTCATAGGCAAGCCCGGCCAGCGGATGCGGCGAGGTGCCGTAGGCGGCGGAATAGCGGCTGTTGAACTGCGCCGTGAGATTGGGGTCGGGCAGGGCGAACCAGCCCCCCTCGAGCCCCGGCAGGTCGAGCGTCTGGGGCGGGACGTCCCAGCGTGTCAGCCCGATGTACTGGGTCACCGCCGGGTCGACGCCGCGCTCGGGCAGGAGCTGCGCGAAGAAGGGCAGGGCCGCGTCGGTGTTCGACGTCAGGAAGACGGCATCGGCGGCGTTGGTCTCGATCGCGGATTTCACTTCGTTGACGGCGGCGATGACGCCCTGCTGGGAATAGCTGTAGGTGACGTTGCCCACCACCGAGGCACCCGAGCCGGCCGCCGCCTGGGCGATGGCCGCCCGTCCCAGTTCGCCGGCGGCGGTCTGGGCCGAGACGGTCACGATCCGGCGCTTGCCCTGGCCCGCGGCAAAGCCGGTCAGGCGGCGCGCGGTGTTGCCGAAGGTGTGGCCGAGGATGAAGACGTTGCCGCCCGCGAGCGAGCTGTTGTTGCTGAAGGCCATGACGTTGACGCCCGAGCGGGCCGCCGCGACGCCTGCCGCGTTGGCGTTGCCGCCGTAGAGCGGGCCGAGGATGATCTTGGCGCCCTCGTCTATCGCCTGGGCGGTGACGGCGGCGGTCTGGGCCTCGGTGCCGGCGGTGTCGTAGACGCGCAGGTCGATCCGGGCGCTGTTGAGGTCCGAAATGGCCAGGCGCGCGGCGTTTTCGAGCGCGGCCGAGACCACGGCGTCGCCGCTGCCGCCGCTCTTGGGGACGAGCAGGGCGACCTGGACCGGCTGGCCGGTGTCGATGGCGGGACCGCCGGCGCCGCCGAGGTTCATCGGCTCGCAGGCGGCGAGCGCGAGGGCGGCGACGGCGACCGCGATGCGGGAACCGGCCTTGCGGGTCGCGCGCAAAAGGGCAAACATGGGCTACTCCTCGATATCGGGCGCCGGGCCGGACCCTGCGCCGGTGTCATGTGTATCGGCGATAATCATAGTCGCCTCGGGATGAGGATCCAGTTATGAATCCCCAGACAGGCAAACCGGCGCCCGGCCTGACGCTGGTCTCGGTCCCGATCGGGACGGCGCGGGACATCACGTTGCGGGCGCTGGACGTGCTGCGCGAAGCCGATGTGCTGGCGGCCGAGGACACGCGCTCGCTCCGGAAACTGCTCGATATCCATGGCATCGCGCTTGGGGATCGTCCGCTCGTCGCCTATCACGATCACAACGGCGACAGGGTCCGGCCCCGGCTGTTGGCGGCGCTGGAGCAGGGGCTTTCGGTCGCCTATGCCTCGGAGGCCGGAACGCCGATGATCGCGGACCCGGGCTTCGACCTGGCGCGCGCCGCGCGCGAGGCGGGCCATGCGGTGACGGCCGCGCCGGGCGTCTCGGCGGTGGTCACGGCGCTGAGCCTCGGGGGGTTGCCGACCGACCGTTTCCTCTTTGCCGGCTTCCTGCCCAGCCAGGCCAAGGCGCGGCGCGACGGCCTGCGGGCGCTCGAGGCGGTTCCGGCAACGCTGGTCTTCTACGAATCCCCCAGGCGGCTGGGCCGGATGCTGGCGGATGCGGCCGAGGCCCTGGGCGGGGCGCGCGAGGCTGCGGTCTGCCGCGAACTGACCAAGAGGTTCGAGGAAATCCGGCGCGGTTCGCTCGAGGAGCTCGCGGCGGCCTACGCGGACCTCGCCCCCAAGGGCGAGATCGTGGTGCTGATCGGACGGAAAAAGGCGGGGGACGTTAGCGAAAAATTCGTGATTGGGAGAATAGAAGAGGAACTGTCCGCGGGTCGCACGGTCCGCGATTCGGCCACATCCGTGGCCGGCGAAACCGGCTGGCCACGGCGCAGGGTGTATCAGCTCGCGCTGGAACTGGCCAAGGGCGGGGATTGACGGGCGGGGCCCGTGCGGTCCCGGGGCTTGAACGACAGGGGGAACGAATGCGGCATTGGGATCATCGTTCGGAGCCGGTGGCGGCCATACCGGTCCCGGCGGCGCGTCGGCGTCGGGGCGAGATCGCCCATCTTTCGGGGCTGGCGGCCGAATCGGCCGTGGAACGGACCTACGAGGCGCGGGGGGCGCGGGTGCTGCACCGGCGGTGGCGCGGTCCGGGCGGCGAGATCGATCTGATCCTCGCGGAACCGGACCGGGTGGTGTTTGTCGAGGTCAAGAAGGCCGCGACACACGGCGCCGCCGCCGAGCGGGTCCGCCCGGCGCAGGTGCAGCGCATCGCGCGGTCGGCCATGGCTTTCGTCGACACTCTGCCCGGCGGGGCGCTGACGGACATCCGGCTCGACGTGGCTCTCGTCGATGGCGGCGGGGCGGTCGAGCTGCTGGAGAACGCCTTTGCGGGCTGCTGCTAGGCGGCGATTGCGCCCGGCGCCGCTTTGGGTCATCTAAGTCCCGACCATGCAGCAGGAGGCGCGGGATGAAGGTTGCAATCCAGATGGATCCGGTCGGGGCGGTCGATATCGACGCCGACAGCACGTTCCGTATCGCCGAAGAGGCGCAGGTCCGGGGCCATTCGCTGTTCTACTACACCCCGGATCACCTGTCTTACCAGGAGGGCCGGGTGATCGCCCGGGGCCAGTCGATGACGGTGCGGCGCGAGCAGGGGAACCATGCGACGCTCGGCGAGATGGAGACCGTCGATCTGGGGACGTTCGACGTGGTCTGGCTGCGGCAGGACCCGCCCTTCGACATGTTCTACATCACCACGACGCACCTGCTGCAACGGCTCGGGCCCGGGACGCTGGTGGTAAACGATCCCTTCTGGGTCCGGAACTTCCCGGAAAAGCTCCTAGTCCTCGACTTCCCCGATCTCACGCCGCCCACGGCCATCGCGCGCGACCTGGCGACGCTGAAGGAATTTCGCAGCAAGCACGGCGACGTGATCGTCAAGCCGCTCTACGGCAACGGCGGGGCGGGCGTGTTCCGGGTGACGCCGGAGGATCGCAACCTCTCGTCCCTGCACGAGATGTTCACCGGCTTCACCCGCGAGCCGCTGATCGTTCAGAAATACCTGCCCGCCGTGACCAAAGGCGACAAGCGCGTGATCCTGGTCGACGGTGAATGCGTCGGCGCGATCAACCGCGTCCCGGCCGAGGGCGAGACGCGATCCAACATGCATGTCGGCGGCCGGCCCGAGAAGGTGGGGCTGACGGATCGCGACCGCGAGATCTGCGAGCGGATCGGGCCGCTGCTGCGGGACCGCGGGCAGATCTTCGTCGGCATCGACGTGATCGGCGACTGGCTGACCGAGATCAACGTGACCTCTCCGACCGGCCTGCAGGAACTGGAGCGGTTCGACGGGGTCACCGTCACCGCGAAGATCTGGCAAGCCATCGAGGCGCGGCACGCGGATCAGGCCGCGCGGTCCGCCGGCCGCTCGACCGTCAGCCGGTAGCTCAGCGCCTCGGCGACGTGGGGGCCGGCGACCGCGTCGCTTGCGTCCAGATCGGCGATGGTGCGCGCCACGCGCAGGATGCGGTGATAGCCGCGGGCCGTCAGGCCGAAGCGCTCGGCCGCCTTGTGCAGCAGCGCGCGGCCTTCGGGGTCGGGCGTGGCGATTTCCTCGAGCAGGCGCCCCTCGGCATCGGCGTTCTGCACGGTCCCGGGATTATCGGCGAAACGGTGCGTCTGGCGGGCGCGGGCCGCGGCGACACGGCGGGCCACCTCGGCCGAACTTTCGCCCTCGGCGGGCAGGTCGAGGTCGGTGAAATCGACCGGAGGCACCTCGATCCGCAGGTCGAAGCGATCCATCATCGGGCCCGAGATGCGGCCCATGTAGTCCAGTCCGCACTGCGGCACGCGGGCGCAGGCCCGGGCGGGGTCGGGCAGGTAGCCGCAGCGGCAGGGATTGGCGGCGGCGATCAGCAGGAACCGGCAGGGATAGCGCATATGGGCGTTGGCGCGGGAGACGACGACCTCTCCGGTTTCGATGGGCTGACGCAGCGTGTCGAGCACGGTGCGGGGGAATTCGGGCAGTTCGTCGAGGAACAGGACGCCGTTGTGGGCGAGGCTGATCTCGCCGGGTTTGGAGCCGCGCCCGCCGCCCACGATGGCCGCCATCGAGGCCGTGTGATGCGGATCGCGGAACGGCCGCCTGCGCGAGATGCCGCCATCGGTCAGCAGGCCGGCGATCGAATGGATCATCGAGGTTTCGAGGGCCTCGGCGGGGGTCAGATCGGGCAGGATCGACGGCAGGCGGGCAGCCAGCATCGACTTGCCCGAGCCGGGCGTGCCGGTCATCAGCAGGTGATGGCGGCCGGCCGCGGCGATCTCGAGGCCGCGTTTGGCGCGTTCCTGCCCCTTGACGTCGCTCAGATCCTTCGGGCCGGGGTCATGGGCCACTTCGCCCGGCCGGGCGGGGGCGATCGGCGCCTGCCCGGTGAGGTGCCGGACGAGTTCGGCCAGAGAGGCCGCGGCGATGACCTGCGTCGTGTCGATCCAGGCGGCCTCGGCCCCGCAGGCGGCGGGGCAGAAGAGGGCCCGGTCCTCTTTGGCCGCCGTGACGGCGGCAGGCAGGCAACCCAGCACCGGCACCAGCGCGCCGTCGAGCGAGAGCTCTCCCAGGGCGACGGCCTCTTCCACGGTGTCGCGGGGCAGGATGTCGATGGCGGCGAGGAGAGACAGCGCGATGGCGAGGTCGAAATGGCTGCCCTCCTTCGGCAGGTCGGCCGGCGAGAGGTTCACGGTGATGCGCTTCGACGGCAGGGCGATATGCATCGAGGTGAGCGCGGTGCGGACCCGGTCGCGCGCCTCGCTCACCGCCTTGTCGGGAAGGCCCACGATGGAGAAGGCGGGCAGCCCCGGCGTCACGGCGCATTGCACCTCGACGGGGCGGGCCTCCACGCCCTCGAAGGCGACGGTATAGGCTTTGGCGATCATCCGGCATCTCCCATCCGCGAAACTTGACGGGAGATGGTTTCCGAATGGTTAACCCGGCGGTCGATCCCCGGTTCGGTCGAGCAGGGCCATGAAGGCGGGGAAGGCGGCGGGGTCGTTGACCGTCTTGTCGCGACAGCCGGGATTGCAGAAGCCGAAGACGCGGCCGTCGATTTCCAGCCGGTCCTCGACGCGCGGCCTGCCGGAATAGGGGCACTGCGTGTTCTCGGGCACGCCCTCGGTCACCGCGCGGGCGGGCAGGGGGGCGGGGCCGGGCCAGGGGTCGGTGGGAAGATCGAGGGCATAGGGCACCGGGTCGTACCCGACGGTCAGCCCCTGGGCCCGCCAGCGGCGGAAGGGGGGATCGGCCAGATGCGCCTCTACATAGGTTTGTGCCGGCGGGGCGACGGGCAGGCCGTAGCCGGCGATCCGGGCGGCGACCGGCGCAAAGAACACATCCGCGAGCGAATAGGCGCCGAAGAGCCAGGGGCCGCCACTGCCATGGCGACTGCGGGCAAGCGACCAGAGCTCCTCGATCCGTGCCAGGTCGGCCTGGGTGGCCGCAGAGGGGACGAATCCCCGGTAGCGGTGCAGCAGCTGCATCGGGCAGTCGCTCCGGAGCGCCCCGAAGCCGGCGTGCATTTCGGCCGAGAGCCAGCGGGCGAGGGCGCGGGCAGCGGGATCGACGGGCCAGAGGCCGGCCCCGGGGTGCCGCTCGGCCAGGGTTTCGGCCATGGCGAGGGTTTCGCCGACGGCGATCCCCTCGGGGGTGCGCATCACCGGAACCAGCCGCGCGGGGGCCAGATCGGTGAGGTCTTGTGCCAGGGTGCCGGAATACAACCCGGTCGTGTGGGTCCGGACCGGAATGCCGAAGCGTTCGAACATCAGCCAGCCCCGCAGGGACCAGGAGGAAAAGCTGCGATCGCCGATGAAAAGGTCGTAGGTCATGGAATTTTCCGACTGCCGTGTTCCGCGACGATAGCGCGGCGGGCAGCATTCGGAAAGCGAATGGTGTGGATGTTATTTATCAATATATGTGATTAATCAGGTCCACATCCCATCCGTTTGCGAGGCGGCGAATGCTCGTGACGGAAAGATTGTCGATCTTCTGTCCCAGCGTCAAGACGGGCTCCTGCTGTCGCGCGATGCCCAGCTGGGTGAGTATCATGCCGAAGTGGCCGACCACGACGATGTCGGCGCCGGGATGCGCCCGGTGCAGCCGGTCGAAGACCGCGGCGACCCGGCGCGCGACGGCGTTCCAGCTTTCGCCATTGGGCGCGGCGAGGTCTCCGGGCCGTTCCCAGAAGGCGCGGCTGAGATCTGGATGCGACTGCGAGGCTTCGGAATGGTGGCGGCCATCCCAGTCGCCGAAGTCGAATTCGCGCAGGTCGCGGTCGTGCGGCAGGCGACGACGGGACCCCGCGATGGCATCGGCCGTCCGGACGGCGCGGCCTAGGTCGGAAGAGATGACCAGCGCATCGGCGGGCAGCCCGGCGTCGAGCCGCGCGAGGGCGGCGAGATCCGAGAGATCGGCGGGAACGTCGCGCCAGCCGACGAAGGTCTTTTCGTGGGTCGGGCCGTGCCGGACCATGTGGAACCGCGTCATGGCAGCTGTCCCTTGAGCGGGTTCGGCAGCCCCGCGACGACCTGGACGACGCAATCCGCCCGTTGCGCCATACGGATGTTGAGACGCCCCTGCGCCTCGCGGAACCGGCGCGAGAGGCTGTTGTCGGGCACGATGCCCTGGCCGACCTCGTTCGAGACCAGGGTGACGGGACCGGGCGCCGCGTCGAGCGCCGCGAGCAGATCGTCGGTGGCGGCTTCGGGATCGGTTTCCGTCAGCAGCAGGTTGGTCAGCCAGAGGGTCAGGCAGTCGACCAGAACCGCCCGGCCCGGCGCGACGCCGGCCAGCGCCCCCGGCAGGTCCACCGGCGCCTCGATCGTGTCCCAGCGCGAGCCGCGGGCGGCGACGTGGCGCGCGATCTTGTCGCGCATCTCGTCGTCGAAGGCCTGGGCGGTCGCGATGTAGACCGGCGGAAAACCGCTTTGCAGGACGAGCCTTTCGGCAAAGGCCGACTTGCCGCTGGCCGCGCCTCCCAGGACGAAAAAACATGGGCTTGCCATTAATTTGCCCCTTTCCGTGAACCAAAACCGGGTCTCGTGCGTATAGTTTACAGATGAAAGAAATCAACGGGATTGGCCGGGTTTCGCAAGATCCCGGCCCGGACCACCAAAGGACCGGGGGGGTCATGGCACTGGATCATTCGACCGACACGTCACTTTCGCGCCGCGCGATGAAAGCAGAGCTTCTGGACGCGGAAACCGAACTTTCGCTTGCCTATTCCTGGCGGGACGACCGCGATGAGCGGGCGCTCCATCGGCTTGTCACCGCCTACATGCGTCTCGCCATCTCGATGGCATCCAAATATCGGCGCTACGGCGCCCCGATGAACGACCTTATCCAGGAGGCCGGGCTGGGCCTGATGAAGGCCGCGGACAAGTTCGACCCGGATCGCGGCGTGCGCTTCTCGACCTATGCGGTGTGGTGGATCAAGGCATCCATCCAGGATTACGTGATGCGCAACTGGTCGATGGTGCGGACGGGGTCGACCTCGTCGCAGAAATCCCTCTTTTTCAACATGCGCCGCGTCCAGGCCAAGCTCGAGCGCGAGGCGCTCGGCCGGGGCGAGACGCTGGACAAGCACCAGCTCCACCAGCTTGTCGCGATGGAGGTGGGCGTCCCGCTGCGGGATGTGCAGATGATGGACGGGCGGCTTTCGGGATCCGACTTTTCGCTCAACGCGACGCAGTCGGTGGACGAGGAAGGCCGCGAGTGGATCGACACGATCGAGGATGACGGGGTGCAGGCGGCCGAGGCAGTCGAAGCCGACCACGACCGCGAGACGCTGCGCCTCTGGCTGGCCGAGGCGATGTCGGATCTGAACGATCGCGAGACGCTGATCGTCACCGAACGCAAGCTGCGGGACGCGCCGCGGACGCTGGAAAGCCTGGGGCAGGAGCTGGGCCTGTCCAAGGAACGCGTGCGGCAGCTCGAGGCGGCGGCCTTCAAGAAGATGCGCCGGCACCTGGAGAGCCAGGGCGTCGAGGCGGTGGCCCTGTTGCACTGACGCCGCCGCTGATCGCTTGTGTTGAGGCGGGCCGCGTCCTACTGTCGCCTGCGTTTGCGGCGAGCGGAGCGGCCATGCTGTCGGGCAAGACCATTCTTCTGATCATCGGCGGCGGTATCGCCGCCTACAAATCGCTGGACCTGATCCGGCGCCTGCGGGAACGCGGCGCCTCGGTCGTGCCCGTGATGACGCGCGCGGCCGGCGAATTCGTCACGCCGCTTTCGGTCTCGGCATTGGCGGGCCAAAAGGTCTTTGCCGATCTCTTCGACCTCACGGACGAGGCGGACATGGGCCATGTCCAGCTTTCGCGCGCGGCCGACCTGATCGTCGTGGCCCCGGCGACCGCCGATCTGATCGGCAAGGTGGCGGGGGGGCTGGCGGACGATCTGGCGTCGACGCTTCTGATGGCGACGGATACCGAGGTTCTGATGGCGCCGGCGATGAACGTGCGGATGTGGCTGCATCCCTCGGTCCAGCGGAACGTGAGCGCGTTGCGCGACCAGGGGATCGGCTTCGTCGGGCCGGATGAAGGCGACATGGCCTGCGGTGAATACGGGCCGGGGCGCATGTCGGAACCGCTCGAGATCGTGCGCGCGATCGAGGGGCGGCTGACGGCGGGGCCGCTTGCGGGCAAGCGCGTGATCGTGACCTCGGGCCCGACCCACGAGCCGATCGACCCGGTGCGCTACATCGCGAACCGCTCATCTGGGGCGCAGGGCACCGCCATCGCGCGGGCGCTGGCCGCACGGGGCGCCGAGGTGGTCTTTGTCACCGGACCCGCCGATGTCGCGCCGCCCGAGGGCGTCGAGGTGGTGAAGGTCGAGACCGCCAGCGAGATGCTGAGGGGCGTGCAGGCGGCCCTGCCGGCCGATGCGGCGGTCATGGCGGCGGCGGTGGCGGACTGGCGGGTCAAGGGGCCGACCGCCACTTCGAAGATCAAGAAGGTGGCCGGGGCCATGCCGGTGCTCGAATTCGAGGAGAACCCCGACATCCTGGCGACCGTTTCGCAGTCGGGGGGGGCGGACCGGCCGGGGCTGGTGGTCGGTTTCGCCGCCGAGACGGATGACGTCGTGTCGCATGCGACGGCCAAGCGGGCGCGCAAGGGCTGCGACTGGATCGTCGCCAACGATGTCAGCCCCGAGACGGGAATCATGGGCGGGACGGAGAACGCCGTCGTCCTGATCACGGGCGATGGGGCCGAGGAATGGCCCCGGATGGGCAAGCAGGCCGTCGCCGACCGGCTGGCGGACCGGATCGCCGCCGAACTCGGCTGAGGCGGCCAAGCGATGTCTGGAGCGAGATGAACACTGTCGCAATCGAACTGGCCTGGGTCGAGGGCGCGGACCGCGACATCGCGTTGCCCGCCTATGCGACCGAGGGCGCGGCGGGCGCGGACCTGCGCGCGAACTTTCCCGACCGCGGGGCCGTGACGCTTGAGCCCGGGGCGCGGGCGCTGGTGCCGACCGGTCTGCGCATGGCGATCCCCGAGGGCTACGAGGTGCAGGTGCGGCCGCGCTCGGGGCTTGCGCTGAAACACGGGCTCACATTGCCGAACAGCCCCGGCACGATCGACAGCGACTATCGCGGCGAGGTCGGGGTGATCCTGGCGAACCTCGGCGATGCCCCCTTTGTCGTCGCGCATGGCGACCGGATCGCGCAGATGGTGGTGGCGCCGGTGACGCAGGCGGCCTTCGCGGTGGTCGAAGACCTCGTCGATACCCTGCGCGGCGCGGGCGGGTTCGGCTCGACCGGGCGGGGCTGATGCTGACGGTTCTGCTGTGCGCCGCCGCGATCTGGCTCGGCGGGATGCTGACGGGTCTGCCCCGGCGCCTGCGATGGACGGGGATCGGCCTGCTGTGGCTCGCGGTGGTGCTGGCCCAGCTGGTGCTGCCCGAGGGCAACGGGCTGCGCGCTGCCACGGGCGGCTCGGCCGCGCCATGGCTGTTGCTGGCGGGCGTGGTCGGGCTGGTCATGGCCTATCGCGCGGGGCTGGGTGCGCTGAAGAAGCGGGCCGCCACCGCCGGTCCCGAACCCGATGCGCCTGCGGGGCCGTTCCGTGACGCCGAACTTCGCCGCTATGCGCGCCATGTCATCCTGCGGGAAGTCGGCGGGCCGGGGCAGGTCCGGCTGAAGAACGCCAGGGTGCTGGTCATCGGGGCCGGCGGGCTGGGGTCGCCCGCGCTGATGTATCTTGCGGCGGCGGGTGTCGGGACGATCGGGATCGTCGATGACGACACGGTCGACAGTTCGAACCTGCAACGACAGATCATCCATGCGGATGACGATATCGGACGGGCCAAGGTGCAGTCGGCGGCGGACCGCATGTCGGCGCTCAATCCGTTTGTCACCCTGCGCACTTACAACCGGCGGCTGGAGGACGACGCGGCGGCCGCGCTGTTCGGCGACTATGACCTGATCCTGGACGGGACCGACAATTCCGAGACGCGCTATCTGGTGAACCGTGCGGCGGTCGGGGCGGGCAAGCCCCTGATTTCCGGGGCGATCACGCAATGGGAGGGGCAGGTCAGCGTCTTCGATCCGGCCTCGGGCGCGCCCTGCTATCAGTGCATCTTTCCGCAGGCGCCGGCGCCGGGCCTGGCGCCCTCCTGCGCCGAGGCGGGGGTGATCGGGCCGTTGCCGGGGGTGATCGGGTCGATCATGGCACTTGAGGCGGTCAAGCTGCTCACGGGGGCGGGCGCGGTCTTGCGGGGCGAGATGCTGATCTACGACGCGCTCTGGGGCGAGACGCGCAAGATCCGCCTGGCACCGCGCGCGGACTGTCCGGTTTGTCACGGACAGGGTCTGGCGGAGGCGGCGGGCAAGGCATAGGTTTCCCCGCAAAGGAGACCCGATACATGACCAATCCGCTGCTCGCCCCCTGGGACACGCCCTTCGACATGCCGCCCTTCGCGGCGATCTCGGACGAGGATTACGGACCCGCTCTGGAGGAGGCTCTGCGGCAGCACGACGCCGAGATCGCCGCCATCGTCGCGGATCCGCGAGAGCCGGATTTCGAGAACACGATCGCGGCGCTCGAGGCTTCGGGTGAAACGCTCGGCCGCGTTCTGTCGGCCTTCTTCGCGGTGGCGGGGGCGGATGCGACGCCGCGCCGGCAGGAGCTGCAGCGCGAATTCTCGCCGCGGATCGCCAAGCATTTCGCCGCAATCTCGGCCAATGTGCAGCTGTACGAACGGGTCAGGGCGGTCTGGGACAGGCGGGATGCGCTCAACCTCGATGCCGAGGATGCGCGGCAGCTGTTCCTGGTGCATCGCGGCTATGTCCGCGCGGGCGCGGCGCTGAGGGGGGCCGAGGCGGACCGCATGAAGGAGATCAAGGAACGGCTGGCCGTGCTGGGCACGGAATTCACCCAGAATCTGCTCAGCGACGAAAGCGACTGGTTCATGGAACTCTCCGAGGCGGACCTCGAGGGGCTGCCGGAGTTCCTGGTCGACGCGTCGCGGGCCGCAGGTTCGGAAAAGGGAATCGACGGCTTTGTGGTGACGCTTTCGCGATCTCTCATCGTTCCTTTTCTGCAATTTTCGCCGCGCCGGGAACTGCGCGAGAAGGCCTGGAAGGCATGGACGGCGCGCGGGGCTTTCGGGGGCGAGACGGACAATCGCGGGATCGCCGCCGAAGTGCTGGCCCTGCGCGAGGAGAGGGCCAAGCTGCTCGGCTACGAAAGCTTCGCGGCCTACAAGCTCGAACCGGAAATGGCGGGCGCACCGCAGGCGGTACGGGATCTTCTGATGGCCGTCTGGACGCCCGCCAGGACGCAGGCGCTCGAGGATCAGCTGGTGCTGTCCGAGATGGCCGCCGAAGACGGGATCAACGGCCCCATTGAGGGCTGGGACTGGCGCTACTATTCCGAGAAGCGGCGGAAGGCCGAGCATGATCTCGACGAGTCCGCGCTGAAGCCGTACTTCCAGCTGGAGAACATGATCGCGGCGGCCTTCGACTGCGCCAATCGGCTGTTCGGTCTCGAGTTCCGGCCTCTCGATGTCGAGAGCTATCATCCGGACGTGCGCCTGTGGGAGGCGACCCGCAACGGCGACCACGTGGCGGTGTTCATCGGGGACTATTTCGCTCGTGGCACGAAACGCTCGGGCGCCTGGTGTTCCGCGATCCGCAGCCAGGCGGTGCGCCCGCGCGAACAGACGCCGGTGGTGGTGAACGTCTGCAACTTTGCCAAACCGCCGGCGGGGCGGCCGGCGCTGCTGTCCTATGACGACGCCCGGACGCTCTTTCACGAGTTCGGACATGCCCTGCACCAGATGCTCTCGGATGTGAGGTGGGAGGGCGTCTCGGGGACGTCGGTGGCGCGGGACTTCGTGGAACTGCCGAGCCAGCTATACGAACATTGGCTGGAGGTGCCCGAGGTGCTTGAGAAATTCGCCATCCATCACGAGACGGGCGAACCGATGCCGAAAGAGATGCTGGACAAGGTGCTGGGGGCGGCAAACCACGACATGGGGTTCCAGACGGTGGAATATGTCGCCTCGGCGCTGGTGGATCTGGAGTTCCACGACGGGCCGGCGCCAGCGGACCCAATGGCGAAACAGGCGGAGGTGCTCGCCTCCCTCGGCATGCCCTCGGCCATTCCGATGCGGCATGCGACACCGCAGTTCGCGCATGTCTTCTCGGGCGACGGCTATTCCTCGGGGTATTACTCCTACATGTGGTCCGAGGTGATGGACGCGGACGCCTTCCAGGCCTTCGAAGAGGCGGGCGGCCCGTTCGATCCGGCGGTCGCCAAGTCGCTGGAGGAGAACATCCTTTCCAAGGGCGGCTCGGTCGAGGCGGCGGAGCTTTACGAACGCTTCCGTGGCCGACTGCCGGGGGTCGAGGCGCTGCTGAAGGGGCGCGGGCTGGCGGCCTGAGCGCAGGCGGCCCGGGGCGGAGTGGCTGCCGGGCGGCAAGCGACCGGAGGTTCAGTCCGCCGAGGCCCGGACGGGATAGCGGCGGGCGATGTCGCGGGCGATCCGGCAATCCTCGGCGTCGAGCGGGTCCCCTGTCGCCGCCTTCCAGGGGCGGAAACGCAGGCGAAAGGCCCGGAGCATGAGGGCCTGGGGCTGGTCGCTGTCGTCGGGCGTGCGGTAGCCGATCACCCGGAGGTCGTCGGCGAACGCCGTCGCCTGGCCGTCCGTGCCGGCGGGTCCGGGGCGGGGCCAGACCGCCAGGCCGCGCAGGGCCAGGCGGTGCCAGTCGAAGGCGGCGCCGGGGTCCGACTTGCGGTGCGGGGCGGTGTCGGAATGGCCAACCACCCGTTCCGGCGGAATCGACCACCGTGCGATGATTTCCGACAGCAGGGTTTCCAGGACGGTCATCTGCGGCTCGGGGAAGGGGTGGAGGGCCGTGTTGGCGAGCTCGATGCCGATGGAGTGGGAATTCACGTCCGTGACATCGCCCCATGCGCCCTGGCCGGCATGCCACGCCCTGTCCCTTTCGTCGACCATCTGCCACAGGCGCCCGGTTTCCGAGATCAGGTAGTGGCACGACACGGGCGCGAGGTCGCCGGGGGGATCGGTGTCGCACAACCGGTGCAGCGCCGCCTCGGCGGTGGCCATCGCGGTGTGGTGGATGATGACAAGATCGGGCGCACCGCCGTGGCGGCGGGCGTTCACATTGGGAGATGGGTGCCAGCGGGCCCCCGGATGCCGGACGTCCTCCGGCACGGGATCAGCCGCCCGCCGCCTTGCGGAAGGGGCGCGGATCCCAGGAACAGGCATAGCCGTCGCCATCGGGGTCGAGGCCCCGGCGGTCGCGCTCCGGCCCGCCGGTCTTGAGGAACTCGGTCTGCGCCAGGTCGGGCGAGGGGAAGGAGGCGCAGGCGCGCTGGTACCGGCCCTCGGCGCCGGGCAGGTTGGTCCGGCGGTGGACCTGCTGGCCGATCGGGTGGCTGGTCTGCAGCGCATAGGCCACGATGTTCGGGCCCGAGCCGGCCCGGGCCGGCAGGTCCTCGGGCTGGACCTGCGTGTAATTGGCGCGGTTCCGTTCGATCAGCGCCTTGTCCGCGGCGATGCCGCGCTGTTCGTCCACCGCCTCGAAGTCGTTCTCCCGCGAGATGCCGACGGTGTTGACGGCGACCGGCGCGGGGTTCGACGGGCTGGCCTCGAGCGGGGCGGTGCCGTCGTTCGCGCCAAGCGCGGCGCGGGTGTCGGCGGCCAGCGATTCCGCGCTGTCCGCCTCTTCGATGGAGACGCCGGGAAGGACCCGGCCCTGGCCGCTGCCGGGCAGGCTTTCCTGCGACACGGCGCCGGCCGCCGGCAGGGGCGCGCGCTGCCCGGTAAGCTGCGCTTCGCGCTGCTGCTGATACTCGGTATAGTTGCCGAAACCGACGCCGGCCCCGCTGTCCGGGACCGCGGGCTGGCAGGCGGCCACGCCGGTCAGCGCCAGGGCGATGAGCCCGCGCCGCATATGATCCTTGCCGATGGTCATCGTGTTCACCCGCTGCCCAGTTCGCCGGTCCGCCCGGTGTGATTTCCGCGTGTCTACCACCATTTCGCCGGCTTCGCCACAAAACCCGCCGCCTGCTCGAGGGCGTAGGCGGTATTGAGCAGATCCGCCTCTTCCCACGGGCGTCCGATCAGCTGCAATCCCAGCGGCAGGCCCTGCTTGTCGAGACCGGCGGGCACGGCGATGCCGGGAAGACCGGCGAGGTTCACGGTGACCGTGAAGACGTCGTTGAGGTACATCCGCACGGGGTCCGCATCCTTCATCTCGCCGAGGCCGAAGGCCGCCGAGGGGGTCGCGGGCGTCAGGATGGCGTCCACGCCCTGGGCGAAGACATCCTCGAAGTCCTTCTTGATAAGAGCGCGCACCTTGCGGGCCCGGTTGTAATAGGCGTCGTAGAACCCGGCAGAGAGCACGTAGGTGCCGATCATCACCCGGCGCTTGACCTCGTCGCCGAAGCCTTCCGCGCGGGTCTTCTCGTACATCTCGGTGATGCCGTCCCCCTGGGCGAGCTTCGCCCGGTGGCCATAGCGCACTCCGTCGTAGCGGGCGAGGTTCGACGAGGCCTCGGCCGGGGCGATCACGTAATAGGCGGGCAGGGCATATTTCGTGTGGGGCAGGGTGATGTCGACGATCTTCGCCCCCGCGTCGGCCAGCATCTCCTTGCCGCGGGTCCAGAGGTCCTCGATCTCCTGCGGCATGCCGTCCATGTGGTATTCCCGCGGGATGCCGATGGTCTTGCCCTTGATGTCGCCGGTCAGGGCCGCCTCGAAATCCGGGACGGGCAGGTCGGCCGAGGTGGAGTCCTTGGGGTCGTGCGAACACATCGCCCCGAGCATGATCGCGGCGTCGCGCACGTCCTTGGTCATGGGCCCGGCCTGGTCGAGCGACGAGGCGAAGGCGACGATCCCCCAGCGGGAGCAGCGCCCGTAGGTCGGCTTGATCCCGGTGATGCCGGTAAAGGCGGCGGGCTGGCGGATCGAGCCGCCGGTATCGGTGCCGGTCGCCGCGAGGCAGAGGTCGGCCGCCACGGCCGAGGCCGATCCGCCGGAAGAGCCGCCGGGCGTCAGGTTGGTGTCGTCATCGCCGCGCCGCCAGGGGTTCACGGCATTGCCGTAGACCGATGTCTCGTTCGACGAGCCCATGGCGAATTCGTCCATGTTCAGCTTGCCGAGCATCACCGCGCCGGCGTCGGCGAGGTTCTGCGACACGGTGGATTCGTACTCGGGGCGGAAGCCGTCGAGGATGCCCGAGGCGGCCTGCGAGGGGACGCCGCTGGTGCAGAAGAGATCCTTGATGCCCACGGGGATGCCGCACATGGCGGGCGCCTCGCCGGCCTTGATCCGGTCGTCGGCCGCGCGGGCGCGCTCGAGCGCGATGTCGGGCGTCTTGTGCACGAAGGCGTTCAGCGCGTCGGCGCCGTCGATGGCGGTCAGGCAGGCCTCGGTCAGCTCGACCGAGGTGACCTCGCCGGCGCGCAGGGCGTCGCGGGCGGTGGCTATGGTCATTTTCGTCAGCTCGTTGGTCACGTCTCGGTCCTCACTCCACCACCTTGGGCACGGCGAAGAACCCTTCGCGCGCATCGGGGGCATTCGACAGGACCTTGTCCTGCTGGCTGCCGTCGGTCACGACATCCTCGCGCCGTTTCAGACGCATCGGAGTGACCGAGGTCATCGGCTCGACCCCCTCGACATCGACCTCGTTCAGCTGCTCGATGAACCCGAGGATCGTGTTGAATTCCTTGGCGAGCGCCGGAAGCTCGGCGTCTTCGACCTTGATCCGGGCCAGCTTGGCCACGCGGGCGGCGGTGCCTTCATCGATGGACATGGGTCCCCCTTCGTCGGGTGTCTTGAATCCGGGCCGGTTTACCGCCCCCCGCCGCCCCCCGCAAGGTGGCGCCGCAGCACCTCGGCCATCCAGCCGAGCATGAGGGCGTTCAGCAGGTGCCAGAGGTAATGCGTGCCCCGTGGCCACTGCCCGCAGAGCGGGTCGTCGAGGCTGCGGAACAGGATCGAGAGGCAGAGGATCGCGGCGCCGGCGGCGAGGCCCCGCGCCACTGCGGGAAGGCGATGGCGAAGAGCGACGGCGTAGCCGAAGATGAGCAGGGGGATCGGCGCGTATGCGGCGGAACTCCCCAGTCCGGGGAGCCGCGAGAACAGGGGCACGGTCGCGGCGGCGTATGGAAGGAACAGCAGCGTGGCGCCGGTGGCCCATGCGGGGGACAGCCGCCAGTAGTGACGGTTGGCAAAGTAGATGTAGGTCAGCACGAAGAGCAGGATCGGCAGCACATCCGCCGCCCCGGTCCACGGAATCGCCAGCGTGTGCCAGAGCCCCGAACCGATGCCGATGGCGAAGAGCAGCACGGCAAGCACCCTGGGCGGCACGAGGCCGTCCGCCCGGCGCCAGACGATCAGTGCCGCCAGGAGGAAGGCGAGGTTGGTCACCGCGTTCCATGGCTCGGCCCAGATCTCCGGGCCCAGGCGCTCGCAATAGGCGTCGATGGTCTGGCTGCGGTCCATCAGCCCTTCCCTTGTCACGATCCTGCGCTAGGCTTGCCGCAAACGGACAAGGAGGAACACCATGAAAATCACCTGGCTCGGACATTCCGGTTTCAAGATCGAGATCGCGGGAGAAACGCTGCTGATCGACCCGTTCCTGAACGGCAACCCGATCTTCCCCGAAGAGCGCAAGGCCGAAGCGGTCGAAGGCGTGACGGCGATCCTCGTCTCGCACGGACATGGGGATCACGTGGGCGACGCGATCGACGTGGCCAAGGCCGGTGGCCTGCCGGTCTACACGATGGTCGAGCTGTCGGGCTGGCTGGCCAATCAGGGCGTCGAGAACGTGACCGGATTCAACAAGGGCGGAACGGTCGCGATCGGCGACGTGAAGGTGACGATGGTCCACGCGACGCATTCCTCGTCGGCGCCGGACGGGTCCTATGCCGGGGGCGAGGCCGGGTTCATGATCTCGGGCGAGGGACATACGATCTATTTCTCGGGCGATACGGATGTCATGGCCGACATGAAGGTGTTCCACGACCTGCACGAGCCGGATATCGGGCTGCTGTGTTCGGGCGGGTTCTACACGATGGACATGCGCCGCGCCTCCTATGCGGCGAAGACGTTCTTCGACTTCAAGACGGTCATCCCCTGTCACTACAAGACCTTCCCCGCGCTCGAACAGTCGGCGCAGGAGATGATCGACGCGCTGCCGGGGGTGAAGGTGATCGAGCCCGAAGTGCTGAAGGCGATCGAGATCTGAGCGGCCGCCCGCCGGGGGTCAGTAACCGCGGTCGCGGTCCACCAGGTGCAGCAGCGGTTCGCCCTCTTCGCCACGGCGGATGTTCTCGGCGATCACGCGCGAGGCCGAGGCGGGCCGCGTTTCCGACGCGATATGCGGCGTGACGGTCACCCGCTCGTGGCTCCAGAACGGGTGGTCCGCCGGTAGCGGTTCCTCGCGGAAGACGTCGAGCGTGGCATGGCCGACCGTGCCGGCGTCGAGCGCGGCCAGCAGTGCCTCGTCATCGATGAGATGACCGCGCCCGGGATTGATGACCGCCGCGCCCCGGGGCAGGCGGGCGAGGGCGTCGGCGTCCAGCACGTTCTCGGTCTCCGGCGTCTTCGGCAGCAGCAGGACGAGGATCTGCGCCTGTGCCAGCGCCGCGTCCAGCCCGTCGTCGCCATGGACCGTTGCGATGCCCTCGATCCGCTTCGGGCTCCGACTCCAGCCGGTGACCGGGAAGCCGAGGTCCGCCAGGGTCTGCCCGCAGGCCGTGCCGAGTTCGCCCAGTCCGAGGATCGTCACCGAACGCTCGCTGGCGAGCGGCGGGACCCTGGGGCACCACTCGCCCTGCTGGCGGGCAAGGAAATAGTCGATCTCCAGGTGATGCCGCAGAACGTGGCCCGCAACCCATTCGACCATGCCCCGGGTCAGGGCCGGGTCGACCATCCGGGCCAGCGGCATGGTCAGGGTCTCGTTGCCGACGATGCCCTCGACCCCGGCCCAGAGGTTCAGCACGGCCTTGCAGCGGGTGAAGGGGGTGAAATCCTGAACCGCGCTGTTGGGGGCGTAGACGATATAGTCGACCTCCTCGGGGGGCAGGTCGGTCTTCAGAGAGACGTCCAGGTCATGCTCGCGGAACGCCTCGGTCAGCGGGGCGCGATAGTCCTGCCAGCGCGCCTCGGTGGCGGCGAAGAGTACATTGATCGTCATCAGCGGGGCCTGTGGATATGGGCGCTTTGAACCAGTCCGAAGGCGGCCATGAGCACCAGCATGGCCGAGCCGCCGTAGGAGACGAGCGGCAGGGGGACGCCGACCACCGGCGCCAGCCCCATGACCATCGACATGTTGACGGCGAAGAACAGGAAGAATGTCGTGGCGATGCCCAGCGTCAGGATCGAGGCGAAGCGGTCCCGGTTGGCCAGCGCGGAGGAAATGCAGAACAGGATGATCAGCGCATAGAGGCCGAGCAGCGAGAACGCCCCGACGAACCCGAATTCCTCGGCCAGGGTGGTGAAGATGAAATCGGTGTGCTTCTCGGGCAGGAAGTTCAGCCGGGACTGCGTGCCCTGCATGAAGCCGCGCCCGGTCCAGCCGCCGGAACCCAGGGCGATCTTGGCCTGCGTGATGTGGTAGCCCGCGCCGAGCGGGTCGTTCGCGGGATCGAGAAAGGTGTCGATCCGACGGAACTGATAGTCCTTGAGCAGTTGCCAATCGGTGCCGCGGGACTTGAAGACGGCGGTCACCACCGCGATGCCCGAGGTCAGGACGGCGACGAAATAGGCCCAGTGTACACCGGCGAGGAACATGACCGCGCCGCCGCCGATCATCAGGAGCAGCGCAGTCCCGAGATCGGGCTGGCGCAGCACGAGATAGGTCGGGATCAGGATCAGGACGACCGGAATGATCACCCAGAGCGGGCGGGACGTCCGGTTCAGGGGCAGGGCATCGTAATAGGCGGCGAGGATCATGACGAGGGTGATCTTGGTCAGCTCCGACGGTTGAAGCCGCATGAACCCGAGGTCGATCCAGCGCTGCGCCCCCATGCCGACGGCGCCGAAGAACTCGACTGCCAGTAGCAGAACGAGCGAGCCGAGATAGGCCACGACCGAGAGGTTGCGCCAGAGCCAGATGGGGATCATGGCGATGGCGAACATCACCACCAGTCCGAGGACGAACCGCTTCATCTGCGCTTCGGCCCAGGGCGTGCCGGACCCTCCGGCCACCGAGTAGAGCATCAGGAAGCCGAACCCCGCCACCGCCGTTAAAAGCAGGATCAGCGGCCAGTTGAGGTAGAGCACCTTGCGGATGCCGCTGGGCATCGTCTTGACGTTGTATTCGAGAAAGCTCATGCGCGGCTCTTCGACTGGGTCTGCGCCGCGGGCCGGTATTCGCGCAGCTTCTTCTGCTGTTCCCGGATACGGTTGCGGTCCTTGGTCGGATAGGCGTCGAGCGGCGGCTCGCCTCCGTAGAGGGCCTGCAGGGTGATGTCGCGTGCCACGGGGGCCGCGGCGGACGAGCCCCCGCCGCCGTGTTCGATCACCACGGCCACCGCGATCTGCGGATCGTCATAGGGCGCGAAGTCGACGAAAAGCGCGTGGTCGCGGCGTTCCCAGGGCAGATCGGCATTCGACCGGACCCCGGCCGCGCGTTCCTTGGCGGTGATGTTGCGCACCTGGCTGGTGCCGGTCTTGCCGGCCATGCGCAGGTCCTCGGCGATGATCCGGCTGCTGTAGGCCGTGCCCTTGCGGTTGTTCGACACCGAATACATCGCCTTGCGGACCTGGCGCAGGTGGTTCTCGTTCAGGCCGATGCTCTCGCCCTGGTTCACGGGCTGTTCGATGCCGTCGATCTTCTTGATCAGCCGGGGCGTGACGGCGTTGCCGGTCGCGATCCGCGCGGTCATCACCGCAAGCTGCAGGGGCGAGGCGAGGACGAAACCCTGGCCGATGGCCGAGTTGACGGTGTCGCCGATCACCCATTCCTCGCCGCGCGCTTCGCGTTTCCACGCCTTGGTGGGGGTCAGGCCCGAGGCCACGGCCGACATCGGCAGGTCGATCCGGTCTCCCAGCCCGAGCCGCCGGGCCATGTCGGTGATCTTGGCGATGCCGAGTTCGAGGGCGAGCTCGTAATAGTAGACATCGCAGCTTTCGCGGAGCGAGCCCTCGAGGTTCATGTGCCCGTGGCCGACGCGCTTCCAGCAGTGGAACCGCCGCCCGGCCACGGTCAGATGACCGGGGCAGTAATAGGTATCCTCGGGGCCGATGACCCCCGCCTCGAGACCGGCGAGGGCGACGACCATCTTGAAGGTCGAGCCCGGCGGATAGATGCCCTGCACCGCCTTGGCCGCGAGGGGGCGGTACTTGTTCTCGGTCAGGGCCCTGTAGTCGCTGACCGAAATTCCGCGCACGAAGAGGTTGGGATCGAAGGACGGGGCCGAGCTTATGGCGAGAAGGTCACCGTTGCGCACGTCCATGACGATGGCGGCCGCGCTCTCGCCCTCGAGCCGGGCCTGGACATAGTTCTGCAGCGTGTGGTCGATGGTCAGCTGGAGATCCCGGCCCTGCTGCCCCTCGCGGCGGTCCAGTTCGCGCATCTCGCGGCCGACGTGGTTCACCTCGACCCGGCGGGCGCCGGCCTGGCCGCGCAGGTCGTCCTCCAGCTTGGCTTCGATGCCGACCTTGCCCAACTGGAAGCGGGGAATGAACAGCAGCTGGTCGGGCGCCTCGATCTTCTCCAGGTCGTAGTCCGAGACGGGGCCGACGTAGCCCACCACATGAGCGAGGTCCGAGCCCTGCGGATAGCTGCGCGTGAGCCCGACCTCGGGCGTCACGCCGGGCAGGGCGGGGGCGTTGACGGCGATTTTGGTGACCTCGGACCAGGGCACCTGGTCGGCGACGGTGACCGGCAGGAAGGGCTGGGTGCGTTTCAGCTCGGTCCGGACCCGCTCTAGTTCCTCGTCGTCGAGGTTGATCAGCGATTGCAGCCGCGACAGGATGGTATCCACGTCGCCTGCATCCTCGCGCGTCAGGGTGATGCGGTAGGCCGGGTCGTTGACCGCGATCGGCTTGCCGTTGCGGTCGAATATCTCGCCCCGGGCCGGGGGAATGAGCCGGATGTTGACGCGGTTCTCCTCGGCCAGGAGGCGGAACTTGTCGGCTTCCTCGACCTGCATATAGCGCATCCGCATGGCGAGCAGGCCCATGAAACCCACCTGCGCGCCGCCGAGGATCAGGGCGCGGCGCGACATCGTGCGCTGTCCGGCGGCGGTATTCTTGGTCGGACGCTTCATATCTTGTGCCCCAGCGTATCGGTCTCGCCGGGCGCGACCCGCCGCACGCCGAAGAGCGCGGCGCTGCCGAGCACCATGACCGGATAGGCGAGGGCCGTGGACACCATCTGCGACAGCGCCAGCAGCAGGGGCGCCTGGGGGATCATGAAGATGGCGAGCACGATGCGGAAGCCGATCATGACCCCGAATATGGCAAGGCCGGCCGTCAGCCATTCGACCGAGAAGGGCAGGGTCCGCAGACCCTCGGCCCGGGCGCGCAGCGCCTCGCTGGCCAGCACGGTGAGACCGGCCATCAGCCCCGGCGGACGGTGCAGCAGCAGATCGCCCAGCAGCATCACGAGGCCGACGATCCAGGCGGGCACGAATTCGGGACGGCGCAGCGCGAAGGTGAAGGTCAGCAGGATGATGATGTCGGGGCCGGCGAAATTGCGCGGCTGGGTCTGCAGCGGGAGCAGTTCCAGCAGCAGCACGCCGAGCGAGATGCCGGCGTAGAGGGCGCGCATCGTCCAGACCCGCGTCGGAGAGAGGGCGGCACGTTCAGCCATCGGTGCCCTCGCGAATCGACAGGTCGACGCCGTTCTGCGCCTCGGGGTCGAGTTCCGGCTGGATCAGGTTGCCGGGGTCGGTGATCTCCTCGGCGCCGAGGTGTCGCAGGACGCGGAGGTATTCGAGACGTTCGAAATCCGCCGCCAGACGCACCCGCAGACGGCCCCCCGGATCCTCGGCGACGCGCCCCACGAGAAGGCCGGCGGGAAAGACGCCGCCATCGCCGGAGGAGATCACGCGGTCCCCGGGACGCACCTGTTCGGGGGCCTCGAGGAATTCGATCGGGGGGGCACCGGAATTGTCGCCCTCGATCAGGGCGCGCTGGCCGGAGGGCTGGATCGTGACCGGCAGGCGCGAGGAGGTGTCGGTGAGCAGCAGGACGCGCGACGTCTTGTCGCCGACACCGGAGATGCGGCCTACGAGGCCGATGCCGTCCATCGTCGCCCATCCGTCGACGATGCCGTCGCGGGCGCCCACGTTGAGCAGGACGGACTGGCGGAAGGGCGAGCCGCTGTCGGCCATCACCACGCCGGTGACCTTGGTCAGGCGCGGATCGAGCCGCACCTTGTTGAGGTCGAGCAGGCGGGCATTTTCCTGTTCGAGCTGGAGCGCGGCCTCTTTCCATTCCTTCATCTTCTGCAATTCGCGGCGCAGCTCCTGGTTCTGCTGGTGCAGGCGCGTATAGCTCTGGAAATCGCGGAGGATGTTGAGCATGCCGTCTACCGGGGCCATCGCCCAGTCGAAGGAGGGCACGACCTGATCGACGACCTGCGCGCGGAACCTTTCGACCCGCGGGCTGTCGATGCGCCAGACGAGAAAGAGGCCGAAGAGCGCAAGAACGACCACGCTCGCCAGCAGTCGGCGGAGCGGTCTGTAATAGTCCTCGTCCTGTCTGCGATCCTTTGCCAATTCGGCCCCTTTACGTCCAAAGGGTGAGAAGATCAGCTGTCGTAGTCAATCGCGTGGCGCAGGAGCTTTTCGAATTCCAGCGCCTTTCCGGTGCCGAGCGCCACGCAGTTGAGGCTCTCGTCGGCGATCGACACGGCCAGTCCGGTCTGTTCGCGCAATGCGAGGTCGAGATCGCCGAGAAGCGCGCCTCCGCCGGTGAGCATCACGCCGCGATCCACGATGTCCGCCGCCAGGTCCGGCGGGGTGGCTTCGAGCGCGGTCATCACCGCCTCGCAGATCTGCTGGACGGGTTCGGACAGCGCCTCGGCCACCTGGGCCTGTGTTATCTCGGTTTCCTTGGGCACGCCATTCAACAGGTCGCGACCACGGATATGCAGAGAGGTGCCGCGCCCGTCGTCGGGCATGCGGGCGGTGCCGATGGTGGTCTTGATCCGTTCGGCGGTGGATTCGCCCACCAGCAGGTTCTGCTGGCGGCGGAGGTAGGATATGATCGCCTCGTCCATGCGGTCGCCGCCGACGCGGACCGAGCGGGCATAGACGATGTCGCCGAGCGACAGCACCGCCACCTCGGTCGTGCCGCCGCCGATGTCGACGACCATGTTGCCGGTCGGATCGGTGATCGGCATCCCGGCGCCGATGGCCGCGGCGATCGGTTCGGCGATCAGCCCGGCGCGGCGGGCGCCGGCCGAGAGAACCGACTGACGGATCGCGCGTTTCTCGACCGGGGTGGCGCCGTGCGGGACGCAGACGATGATCTTGGGCTTGGAGAAGGTCGAGCGCTTGTGCACCTTGCGGATGAAGTGCTTGATCATCTCTTCGGCCACGTCGAAATCGGCGATGACACCTTCGCGCATCGGGCGGATGGCCTCGATCGTGCCGGGGGTCCGGCCGAGCATGAGCTTGGCATCCTCACCGACGGCCAGCACCCGCTTGACCCCGTCCTTGACGTGGTAGGCCACGACAGAAGGCTCCGACAGGATGACGCCCTTGCCCTTCACATAGACCAGCGTGTTCGCCGTCCCGAGGTCGATCGCCATGTCCGAGGAAATCAATCCCGGTATCTTGTCCCAAAACGCCATTGTATCCGGTAGTCCTGCCAAATGCCCCCAAAAGCCCGCGACTCGCCGAGTTGCGGGCTGTTCGCCCTTTTAACGGGGTGTCGCGAAGGGCGAAAGTGTCCGGCGGGTGCAAATCAGCGTCAAACCGCCGGGCGGTCGGCGATTGCCGGTCGTCAAATGTCGGGATAGGGAAAGTCATGCTCTCGTATCAGCACCTCTACCACGCCGGGAACCCGGCCGATGTTCACAAACATGCAATTCTGGCATGGATGCTGGGCCGCCTGACAGAAAAGCCGAAACCGCTGACATACGTGGAAACGCATGCCGGCCGGGGGCTTTACGACCTGTCGTCGGCCGAGGCCGTCAAGACCGGCGAAGCAAAGGCCGGCGTCGGGCGCCTGCTGTCCAAGTTCGATCCGGCGCATCCCTATTCCGCGGTGATCGAGGCCGTCCGGACAGCTCACGGGGCGGCGAGTTATCCCGGCTCGCCCGCAATCGCCGGTCAGCTGCTGCGCGACGCGGACCGGATCCACCTGGCGGAACTGCATCCGCAGGAACATGCGGCGCTGCGGAAGGCGATGGAGGGGCGTGGCAGGGTCCACCGGGCGGACGGGTTCGAACTCGCCATGTCGCTCTGTCCGCCGGACCCGCGGCGGGGGCTTGTGCTGATCGACCCGAGCTACGAGATCAAAGCCGATTACGAGCGTCTTCCCAGGTTCATCCGCCAGGTCAACAGGGTATGGAACGTGGGAGTGATCGTCCTGTGGTATCCGGTGCTCAGGGAGGCCGTGCATCTCGAGATGCTCACGGCGCTGCAACTGGCCGGGCTGCCCGGGACCTTTCGGCACGAAGTGCGGTTCCCGCCGGTGCGGCCGGGGCACCGGATGATCGGCTCGGGCCTGTTCGTCGTCAACGCGCCCTACGGGCTGAAAGAGGCGGCGGACGAGGTCGCGGCGCTCTTCGCGGGCTGACCATCCCGGGCGCGCGCGAGAGAGAGCCCCGGCCGGTACCGGAGCTCTCGTTCCGTCCTCAGCTGACGTCCTTGTAGCTGATCTCGCGGGTGTCGGCGCCTTCGCCGACCTTGCCGCGGCGGACCAGCAGGCGATTGAGCGCGTGAAGATAGGCCTTGACGCTGGCCACGACCGTGTCGGTATCGGCGCTCTGGCCGGTCACGATGCGGCCGTCCTCGTTCAGGCGGACGCTGACCGTGGCCTGGGCGTCGGTGCCCTGGGTCACGGCGTGCACCTGGTAGAGTTCCAGCTTGGCCTGGTGCGGGAAGATCTCCTTGACCGCGTTGAAACACGCGTCGACAGGGCCGTCGCCGGAGGTCTCGGCGCGCGTCTCCTTGCCGTCGACGAGCATCACCATCTCGGCCGACTGGCCGCCGGTGCCGCAGATCACCTTGAGATCCTTCAGCTCCAGCCGGTCCGGTGTCTCGTCCTCGGCATCGCGGACGAGCGTCCAGAGGTCGTCCTCGTAGACCTCCTTCTTGCGATCGGCCAGGTCCTTGAACCGCACGAAGACGTCGTTGAGCTGGTTCTGGCCCAGGTCGATCCCGAGGGCGGCGAGCTTGGATTTGAGCGCCGCACGACCCGAATGCTTGCCGAGGACGATGTTGTCCTCGTTCAGGCCGATGTCGGCGGGCTTCATGATTTCGAAGGTTTCGACGTTCTTGAGCACGCCGTCCTGGTGGATACCCGATTCATGGAGAAAGGCGTTCTTGCCGACGATGGCCTTGTTGTACTGCACCGGAAAGCCCGAGACGGTGGCGACCCGCCGCGAGAGCTTCATGATCCTGGTGGTGTCGACGTTCGTGGCGAAGGGCATGATGTCGTTGCGGACGCGCAGCGCCATCACCACCTCTTCGAGCGCGGTGTTGCCCGCGCGTTCGCCCAGCCCGTTGATCGTGCATTCGATCTGGCGCGCGCCCGCCTCGACCGCGGCGAGCGAGTTTGCCGTCGCCATCCCCAGGTCGTTGTGACAATGGGTCGAGAACACCACCTCGTCCGCGCCGGGCACCTTCTCGATCAGCATGCGGATCAGGTCGGCGCTTTCGCGGGGGGCGGTGTAGCCGACGGTGTCGGGGATGTTGATCGTGGTGGCGCCGGCCCTGATGGCGATCTCGACAACACGGCAGAGATAGTCGTGCTCGGTCCGTGTCGCATCCATCGGCGACCACTGCACGTCGTCGCAGAGGTTGCGGGCATGGGTCACGGTCTCGTGGATACGGTCGGCCATCTCGTCCTGGGTCAGGTTGGGGATGGCGCGGTGCAGCGGCGAGGTGCCGATGAAGGTGTGGATGCGGGGCCGGGCGGCATGGCGGATCGCCTCCCAGTTGCGGTCGATATCCTTGAAGTTCGCGCGGCTGAGGCCGCAGATCACCGAGTTTCGCGAATTCTTCGCGATCTCGGAGACCGCATTAAAGTCGCCCTCCGACGCAATCGGGAAGCCGGCTTCGATGATGTCGACGCCCATCTCGTCGAGCGCGGCCGCGATCTCGAGCTTTTCCTCATGGGTCATCGTCGCTCCGGGGCTCTGTTCGCCGTCGCGGAGGGTCGTGTCGAAAATCAGGACGCGGTCCTGGTCCGTGGTCGGTGTCATCAAGTTCTCTCTTTCTCCTAAAGCCATGGCGCGAGACGGCATACCTCTGAGCGGTCGCGCCGGAACGGCACGCTCAGAGGCGGATTAGGAGTAGGCGCAGGGCGGCGGCGCGCGTGACGCGCGCGGCGGTGGTGATATGCCCTTTGGCTTCCATATCCGCGATATAGCGCGGTCGGAAAGCCTTGAAAACCCGTCAATCATGCTGCGTGGCAGCATGATGCCTCCGGCGGGGATATTTGCCGGACCAAAGAAGCCGCGAATGACAGGGGGGACGTCGCAGGCCCTGGAGGAGACGGAGGTCTTCGACGCCCTGCCACGAGCCATCGGCGGGCTAGCGGCCGCGGATGCGGTCGAGGATCTGCTGGGCGATGCCCGCGCCGAGGAGGTAGAGGCTGGCCGTCATGAGGCCCACCTGAACGACCATGCCGGGATCGAACCGCGTCAGGGCGGCGGCAAGGGCCAGCAGTGTCCAGAGGGCCGCGACGGTCAGCGAAACCGGCCGCCAGCGCTTTGTCCGGACGGGGTGGATGAACCGCAGCGGCAGGAACATGGCGATGGCGAGGGCGGCGATCACCGGGATCACCACCCCCGGCGGCGGAGTCGTGGCAAAGAGCACGAGCACCAGCATGTTCCAGCAGCCCGGAAAGCCGTGAAAGCTCTTGTCGGCGGTCTTCATCCAGCTGCCCGCGAAGTAGAGCCCGCTGGCGAAGGTGATGCCGATCAGCGCGACCCAGGCCCAGACACCGGGCAGGATGCCGGACTGGAAGAGCGCGTAGGTGGGGATGAAGACATATGTCAGGTAGTCGATGATCAGGTCCAGCAGCGCGCCGTCGATATGCGGGGCGTTGTTGGTGACGTCGTATTTCCGGGCAAGGGGACCGTCTATCCCGTCGACGGCGAAGGCCACGACCAGCCAGAGGAACATGGTCCCCCATTTCTCGTCCACGGCGGCGAGGAGCGCGAGCATCGCGAAGACAGCGCCGGTGGCGGTCAGGAGGTGGACGGAAAACGCCCGGAGCACGGAACTGGTCATCCGGTGATTGTAGGGGTTTTTCGATGTGGGGGAAGGGGGGATGGTCGGTGGCGCCCGGTCGCGCGGATTGTCGAGTTCAGGACGGTTCCCGCCAAGAACTGTCCGGCACAAGCGATCGGGTCGAACTTGATTCCCGCTGAGCGCATCAGGAACCGGAACGCTCCCGGCCGGCTCGGCCAGAAGAAAAGGCCGTCGTTTCCGGACCCGCGGGCCGGTCTTGTCCGTGGTGTGGAGAAGCCCGGGGGTCGGTGGTCCGCCGGGCTTTCCCGATTGTCGGCAGGTCACCGGACACGACCGGCCAGAGCAGACCGTCACGCCGTTTCGTCGCCATTCCGGCCCGTCTCTCTCGCAAGACGGGCTGCCTTCAATCTTTCGCGTTGCTCGCGCCGAGCCTCGGCTTCGGCTTCCAGGATGCTCCGGGCCGTGGCGGTCGTCCTGTCCAGTGCAGTTGGAGGTCCCGGATCGTAGGCCTTGTCGTTCTTCACTGGTGGGACCAGAGCGTTCCCCCAAAGGAGCGCCTCGCTGATCTGCGAATCCTTCGAGCCAGGGGCGGCTGGACCACCCCTGGATTTTTTCTGCTTCATGCCAGCGCGAGGTTAGCCGCAGAGGACCGGCCGTCGCGGCCGTCTTCAATATCGAAGGTCACGGCCTGACCGTCCTTCAACTCTGAGAGTCCGGCTCTTTCAAGCGCGGAGATATGGACGAAGATGTCCTTCTTGCCGTCAGCGGGCTCGATGAAGCCGAAGCCTTTGGTGGAATTGAACCATTTCACGGTACCGGAAGCCATTATCATATTCCTTTCGGGATGCCGCCCACGACATGCGGCGGCCTGGCAGCTTAATGTCGAAAGCCGAGCCACAGGGGAGCAGATAACGATTTTCAGGATGCCCGCGCATTTTACGCCGCCGCCATCGAAAAGGCAAGCGGTCCTCGACATCGACCGGCGCCGGTCAGCTTGCGACCCGGCAGATGTGCCCCATCTTCCGCCCGGCCTTGATCTCGGCCTTGCCGTAGAGATGCACCGCCACCCCCGTCTCGCTCGCCAGATCGGCGACCCGCTCGACATCCGCGCCGATCAGGTTCTCCATCACCACGTCCGCATGACGCGAGCCGTCCCCCAAGGGCCAGCCCGCCACGGCGCGGATATGCTGTTCGAACTGGTCCACGACACAGCCGTTCTGGGTCCAGTGGCCGGAATTGTGGACGCGGGGGGCGATCTCGTTGACCACGAGGCCGGCGGGGGTGACGAAAAGCTCCACCCCCATCACACCGACATAATCCAGCGCGTTCAGGATCTTCGCCGCCAGCAGCACGGCGTCGGTGCGGGCCGGGGCCGGCAACGTCGCGGGAACGGTCGTGGTGCGCAAAATGCCCTCGCGGTGGACGTTCTCTCCGGGATCGTAGCAGGCGACGGACCCGTCGAGGCCGCGGGCGGCGATGATCGAGATTTCCGAGGTGAACTCGACAAAACCCTCGAGGATCGCCGGGGCGCCCTCGAGCGTGGCCAGCGCGGCCGAGGCTTCGTCGGGCGACATGATCCGCGCCTGACCCTTGCCGTCATAGCCGAAGCGGCGGGTCTTGAGGATGGCGGGTGTGCCGATCTCCTCGATCGCCTGCGTCAGGGACTCTGCCGTGAGTATATCGGCATAGGGGGCTGTTTGCAGGCCGAGCCCGGTGAGAAAATCCTTTTCCGTCAGACGGTCCTGCGAGACGCGAAGCGCCTCGCGGCCGGGACGGATGGGTTTCAGCGGCTCCAGCAGGTCGAGGGCCGAGGTGGGGATGTTCTCGAACTCATAGGTGATGACGTCGACACTGTCGGCAAAGCGGCGCAGGGCGGCTTCGTCGGTGTAGTCGGCGCGCAGGTGATAGTTGGCCACATGCGCGGCGGGGCAGTCGCCGCCCGGTTCGAAGACGCAGGTCTTCATCCCGAGGCGCGCCGCCGCGACCGAGAGCATGCGGCCCAGCTGACCGCCGCCGAGGATGCCGATGGTGGAACCGGGGGAAAGGGGATCAGTCATCTGCGGGCTCGTCGGGAATGGAGGCGGAGAGGGCCTCGCGCCAGGCGTCGAGGCGGACGGCGAGGTCGGGGTCGTTCAGCGCGAGGATGCCGGCGGCCATGAGGCCCGCATTGGCGGCTCCTGCCGCGCCGATGGCCATGGTGGCGACCGGGAAGCCCTTGGGCATCTGGACGATGGAATAGAGCGAGTCCACGCCCGACAGCGCCCGGGTCTGGACGGGCACGCCGATGACCGGGACCCGTGTCTTCGAGGCCATCATGCCGGGCAGGTGGGCGGCGCCGCCGGCGCCCGCGATGATCACCTGAAGGCCGCGGCCGGCCGCCGCCTTGCCGTAGGACCAGAGCCGGTCGGGCGTGCGGTGCGCCGAGACGATCCTGGCCTCGTAGGCCACGCCCAGTTCGTCGAGGATGGTCGCCGCCTCCTTCATCGTGGGCCAGTCGGACTGGCTGCCCATGATGATGCCTACCTTCGTGTCGCTCATTTCGGCCTCCGCAGGGTCAGGCTTCGGGTTATACGGGCTGTGCGGGGATGTGCAATTGCCTCGGGTCCCGCGCGGGCGGGCCTGCCCGGGCGTGCGGGGAGAGGCGCGCGGACATGCCGGGGCGTCGGTCAGGCGATGATGTCGGGGGTCAGCCTGTCCTCGATCTGGGCGATCTTGTCCTTGAGGAGGAGTTTCTGCTTCTTGAGGCGCTGCAGGGTCAGCTGATCGGCGGCGCTGCGTTCCTGGAGGGCCGAGATCGCCGCGTCCAGATCGGCATGCTCGCGGCGGAAGACCTCGAGTTCGACCCGGAGCACCTCGTCGGTCTTCATCGAGATGTCGCTGCGCGCGTTCATGGCGCGATTCCCCTCTGGTTGCAGGCTTTCGACTATAGCCGGTGTTCCCGCCCGTCGCAAAGGGCTTGCGCGGGGAAGACGGGCTGCCCATATTCCGAGGACCGGGTCGCCGAAACGGGGCCCGCAGACTGTCGCTTTGCGTAGAAGGACGTGTCATGACGAAGATGACCCTGGGGGCGCACCCCTACATGCTGGGTTTCGAGCAGCTCGAACGGCTTCTCGAACGGTCGGCCAAGACCGGAAACGACGGCTACCCCCCGTTCAATATCGAACAGACCTCGGATCGCTCGTACCGGATCACGCTGGCCGTGGCCGGTTTCTCGGAGGCGGACCTGAGCATCACCCTGGAAGACAGCCAGCTGGTGATCCGCGGCCGCCAGACCGAAGAGGGCGAAGGGCGGCAATATCTGCACCGGGGTATTGCCGCGCGGCAATTTCAACGCAGTTTTGTACTGGCCGAGGGTGTCGAAGTCGGGGACGCGATCATGGAAAACGGATTGCTGCATATCGACCTGACACGGGTCGAGCCCGAGAAAATCGTCCAGACCATCAGCATCAAGAAGGGGGCGTCATGAACACGAGTTACGAGATAGCAGAAGACGCGCGGCCCATCGTCTACGTGCGCGCCGTGAAGGTGGCCGATCTGCCCGAGGACGTGCAGGCGCAGGTCGAGGGTCTGGACGAGCTCTATGCCGTTCACGATTCCAGCGGCGAGCGCCTCGCGCTCGTGAAGGACCGCGATCTGGCCTTCGTGCTGGCGCGGCAGAACGAAATGGAGCCGGTGACGGTTCACTGATGCGGGCGAGGGGCGGCCTGGGGCCGGGAAACCCGGATTGATGGCCGCCGTGTCGAGGCATGTGGGGCGTCTTCCCGCCCTGCGCACACGTCCCACGGTATGGGCATGACTGCACGGGAGAGTTTCCGGATCGGCGATCAGCACGTCGCGCCCGGCCGCGTGGCCTCGGTCGATCTGCCGGTCTCGGTCCTGCCCGATCACACGCCGGTCTCGCTGCGGGTCACGGTCATTCACGGCCGGCGCGACGGGCCCTGCGCCTTCGTCAGCGCCGCCGTCCACGGAGACGAGGTGAACGGGGTCGAGGTCGCGCGCCGCCTGCTGGGGCAAAAGGCGCTCCGGTCTCTGCGTGGCACGCTGCTTGTCGTGCCGATCGTCAACACCTTCGGCTTTCTCAACCGGTCGCGCTATCTGCCCGACCGGCGGGACCTGAACCGGTCGTTCCCCGGCAGCGAGGGCGGGTCGCTGGCGGCCCGCCTCGCCCATCTCTTCCTGAACGAGGTCGTGCTCCGGTGCGATTTCGGGATCGACCTGCATTCCGCCGCGACCAACCGCACCAACCTTCCGCAGGTCCGGGTCTCTCCGGACGACACCCGATTGATGGAGCTGGCCCGGGTCTTCGGCGCGCCGGTCATCATGCCCTCGACCGAGCGGGCCGGGTCGCTTCGCGCCGAGGCGCGCGAGCGGGGGGTCGAAACCCTGCTCTACGAGGCCGGCGAGGGGCTGCGGGTCGACGAGCACTCGGTCCGGATCGGGGTCGCGGGCATTCTCAAGGTGCTGCGTCATCGCGGCATGCTGTCGGGACGGGGGCCGGTACCGGGCCGCCCGCCGTTGCTGGCGCGGCGCAGTCTCTGGGTGCGGGCGCCGGGGGGCGGGTTGTTGTCCAGCTACCGCGAGGACGGGCAGAGGGTGGCCGAGGGCGACCTTCTGGCGCGGGTGGCGAACCCTTTCGGCGGCGAAGAGGTCGAGGTGCGCGCCCCGGTCGAGGGCATCGTGATCGGACGGGCCGTCATGCCGGTGGTCAACGAGGGCGACGCCGTCTTTCACCTGGCCGAGATCGAGCGCCCCGTGAACGAGGGCGTCGTTCTGGAAGAGATCACGAAGCATCTGTCGCGCGATCCGCTCTTCGACGAAGACGAGATCATCTGAGGCTGCGTCGCACCCGCGATTTGCCAACACCGGCAATGCGCTAAATCATGAAGGCCGCCGGCCCGGGACCGGGCCGCGGAATTCGGAAGGTTGGCGCAGATGACGGACGACGCATTCTTCGGGTTCGACACCTATCACATCATTCTCGTCATGCTGGGCGGGGTGATCATCCTTGCCCGGTGGCTGCCGCGGCTCGTGTCGCAACGCGAACCGGCCGCGGCGCCGTTGCTGATCCTGTTCGGCGCGGCCTTCGTCCTGATCCTGCCCGAGGCGCGGCCCCTGCCGGACCCGCGCGAGCATCCGCGCGCATGGGAGTTGATCAGCGAACTGACGGTCATCGTGTCGCTCTTCGGGTCGGGGATGCGGATCGACCGGCTGGGAACCTGGTCCGACTGGAGGCCGACGTTCCGGATGCTTGCGGTGGCCATGCCGCTGACGATCCTGACCCTGGCGCTGCTGGGGACGGGGATCGCCGGGATGACACTTGCGGGGGCCATTCTGCTCGGCGCCGTGCTGGCGCCCACGGATCCGGTTTTGGCGGCGGATGTGCAGGTCGGGCCGCCGCTGGAAGGCAAGGAACACCCCGTCCGCTTTACCCTGACGACCGAGGCGGCACTGAATGACGGGCTGGCCTTTCCGTTCGTGTACCTCGGGCTGATCGTGGCGGCGCAGGGCTTCGCGCCGCAGGCCTGGCTGGCGGAATGGGTGCTGCTCGACGTGATCTATCGCATTGCCGTCGGGTGCCTTACGGGTTGGCTGGGCGGCAAGGCGCTTGGATACGTGCTGTTCCGCATCCCGGGCAACGCGACACTGGCCGAGACCGGATCGGGCGTGGTGGCGATCGCGGGCGTGCTGCTGTGCTACGGATCGACCGAACTGGTCGAGGGCTATGGCTTTGTCGCGGTGACGGTCATGGGGCTGTCGCTGCGGCGCATCGAACAGGAGGACCGATTCCACCGGAAGCTGCACGATTTCTGCGAGGCGATCGAACACGCGCTGACGGCCGGGCTGCTCGTGGCGCTCGGGACGATGCTGCCCCTGCTTCTGGCCGATCTCGAACTGTCGCACGTGGCGATGGCCCTGATCCTCCTGTTCGTCATCCGGCCGTTGTCGGGTTGGGTCGCGCTTGCGGGGCTGCGGATGCCCTCGGCCGACCGCGCGATCGTCTCGGTCTACGGGGTCCGGGGCATCGGGTCGATCTATTACCTGTGCTACGCGGGATCCCACATCGAATTCGTCGACGAGCATTCGCTGTGGTCGCTCGTCGCGCTGGTGATCCTGGCCTCGACCCTGCTTCACGGCTTCAGCGTGGGCTGGGCGATGGCCCGCGCGACCGACCGCTGAACGCAGACAGGCTGCCCCGATGGGGCAGCCTGCGTCACGCTCGGAACGCGGCGTTCAGTGCGCCGCGATCAGGCCGAGGCTTTCCAGCTTGAGGATCACCTGATGCGCGCAGTTGTCGACATCGACATTCTCGGTCTCGACGCGCAGCTCGGGGTTTTCCGGCACGTCGTAGGGATCGGAGATCCCGGTAAATTCCTTGATCTTGCCCTCGCGCGCCAGCTTGTAGAGGCCCTTGCGGTCGCGGCGTTCGCATTCCTCGAGCGACGTGGCGACATGGACCTCGAGGAAGGCGCCGTATTGCTCGATATCCTCGCGCACGGCGCGGCGGGTCGCCGAGTAGGGCGCGATCGGCGCGCAGATCGCAATGCCGCCGTTCTTGGTGATTTCCGAGGCGACATAGCCGATACGCCGGATGTTGAGGTCGCGGTGTTCCTTGGAGAACCCGAGTTCGGACGACAGGTTCTTGCGGACGATGTCGCCGTCTAGAAGCGTCACGGGGCGGCCGCCCATCTCCATCAGCTTGACCATGAGCGCATTGGCGATCGTCGACTTGCCCGAGCCGGAGAAGCCGGTGAAGAACACGGTGAAGCCCTGTTTCGAGCGCGGCGGCCGGGTCTTGCGAAGCTCCCGGACCACTTCGGGGAACGAGAACCAGTCGGGGATCTCCAGCCCCTCGGCCAGGCGGCGGCGCAATTCCGTGCCCGAGATGTTGAGGATGGTGACGTCATCCTTGTCCGCGATCTCGTCGTTGGGTTCGTATTGCGCCCGTTCCTGCACATAGACCATGTGTTTGAACGGCACCATCGTGATGCCCATTTCCTCTTCGTGCTGCTTGAAGAGCTCCTGCGCGTCGTAGGGGCCGTAGAAATCCTCGCCCTGAGAGTTCGAACCGGGACCGGCGTGATCGCGGCCCACGATGAAGTGGGTCACGCCGAAGTTCTTGCGGATCAGGCCGTGCCAGACGGCTTCGCGCGGGCCGGCCATCCGCATGGCGAGGGGCAGAAGCGACATCGTGGTGGTCGAGCTGGGATATTTGTCCAGCACGGCTTCGTAGCAGCGGACGCGGGTGAAGTGATCGACGTCGCCCGGCTTGGTCATGCCGACGACCGGGTGGATCAGCAGGTTGGCCTGGGCTTCCTTGGCCGCGCGAAAGGTCAGTTCCTGGTGCGCACGGTGCAGCGGGTTGCGGGTCTGGAAGGCCACGACCTTGCGCCAGCCGAGCTTGCGGAAATAGGCGCGCAGCTCGTTCGGCGTGTCGCGTCGGGCGCGGAAATCGTAGTGAACCGGCTGCTGGATGCCGGTGATCGGGCCGCCGAGATACACCTTGCCGGCGGTGTTGTGCAGATAGTTCACGGCCGGGTGGGCATCGTCATCGGCGCCGAAGACCATCTCGGCCTCTTTCGCCTTGTCCGGCGTCCAGCGGTCGGTGACGGTCATGGTGCCGAGGATCACGCCCTCCTGGTCGCGCAGGGCGATGTCCTGTCCGATCTCGATGCTGTCGGCGAAGGCCTCGGAGACGTCCAGCGTGATCGGCATCGGCCAGAGCGAGCCGTCCGCCAGGCGCATGTTCTCGACCACGCTGGTATAGTCCGCTTCCGTCAGGAACCCCTTGAGCGGGTTGAAGCCGCCGTTCATGAGCAGTTCGAGATCGCAGATCTGGCGCGGGGAGAGATCCCAGCTGGTGAGGTCCGCGGCTTCGATTTTAAGTTTCTGAGCGGACTCGTATGAGACGAAAAGCTCGGGGATGGGGGCGAGATTGGGCGTGGACATCGGGTACTCTCGAAAAATTGCGGTTCGGCACGACGGGGCGCTATATGGGCTGCTCCTTAGTCCCGGCACGAAACGGATGGCAAGCGGCTAGTCGGAAATGGGGCGAATTTGCGGCACTTCTGCCGCGGCGCAGCGCCCTATTGGTGCGCGATGGTGTAGGAATCCGTCGTGGGCGAGATACTGTTTCGTCGGGTGCGCTCGGTCTCGCGCTGCCGACTGTCGGACCCCGGAATCCCGGTTCGGTCACGAATCGCAGCAGGTGGCGAAGATCCCCTGCGAAAGGGCGTGGAATGATCCGGCATGCACGGTGTTCAGCACGTGTCGCCGGACCATGTAGCGGGTCGTTGCATTCTCCGGCGCAGCAACGGAATACCTCGTTTCCCCCGGCGCGGTGGCGCCGATCTTCTCGAAGACGCCGTCCGGTGTTTCACGATAGACCCAATAGGTTCCGTCCTCGCGGTCGCCGGTCGACCATGTGAGGGTGACGCGGTCGTCCGATCGCTTCGCCATAAGTTCGCCCGGCGGTTTCACGGGAAAGGCGTGCAGCGTCGGATCGCCCAGAAGATTGCCCCAGATCGGGTGGATGAAGGGGTATTGTCCGGTCGGCAGGTATTCGGTCTCGAAAAAACCCTCTCCCGCGGGCGGGCCGTTGTTCACCGTCCGGAGCTGCGCGTCGCCAATCGTGCGGCCGAGCGCCATCGCGTGGATTTGCCAGGCCGGCCGGCCGCCCCATGCCACCGCCAGGGCCTCGCTCGGATCGGTCAGCATCGCGGTCATGGCGTTGCCCGGCCGCTCGATGCTCAGCTTGTTGCTGCCGAAGTTGATCGCAAAGACCGGCCGGGCCCTGTGGCCCTCCGCGATATAGTCCCAGCCCTTGTAGTTGCCGAAGTCCACCCCCCAGAGCCAGCGGCGCTCCTGTCCGGTGGTCTGGTGGCCGCCTTCGACCATCGCCTCGGGACCGACGATATTGGCGAGTCCGTTCTTCTCGACCCCGAGATGTCCGACGCTTCCATAATAGGCGTTCCGCAACGCGGGCCCTTCACCGTGCCGCCAGGCATGGTTGCGATCGAAATACGCCCGGAGATAGCCGATCTCTTTCTCCGGTGCCTCCCGCGTGAAGTTCGTGAAGTCGATACGCCCCACCGAGGCTTCGATCCGACCGTCGGGAATGCGGCTCGGGACGAGCGTACCGTCCGGCTTCGCCGGCCAGGTTCCGTCGATGTCGGCATAGAAGAGGTCGGACCCGAACGCCCGGATCTTGTGCCCGTCCGGCGCCGTGCTTCCGCTCATCACGAGGGGCACATGGCCGACGAGGATGATCGAGACATCGCCCCGGCCGCCCGCCTCGTGCAGGGCCCGGATGCGGTCCTTGAGCTTGCGTGCCCTGGCGAGTTCCTCGGTCTTTTCGATGCCGCGCCCGCTCGGGGTCTGCAATCGCCTGACGTGCCAGCCATCGCCGGTCAGGTCGTCGTGGAATCGGTCGAGTTCCGGGCGCAGGTCGTCCGCGATGCTCTCGTCGATCACAAGGATCGCGGTGCCGCGCGTTTCGGTGGCGGGAATTTTCGTGCCGGCGACGTAATGCCCCTGATCGTGCAACTGCTTGGCGAAACGGCGGACGCGATATTCCCAGGCGACGCCGGGGGCCGCCTCGTCGTCGCGAAAGGCGACGACCGGACCGATCTGGGGGGCGATGACCCGCCACGGGTCCTTGAGGTAATCGTTGAGGATCCGCCGGCTGACCTCGACGTTTCCGACACGCTTCGGACTGGCGTCGGGCCAGATCAGGCGCACCGTTCCGGACGAGACCTGCGCATCGAGCGGCAGGCTTCCCGGCATTGTCATCCGGTCGGCCTGCGCCTGGGCGCCCGCGATCGAAGCGATGGCGGCGAGGGCGAAGGTCAGGGCGCGGCCGCCCCCGGCGTGGGCAGGGCGTCGGCGGGGCGTCACGTCCTTCGTTCGCCCCGCATGTCCGGTCGTGTCGCTGGTGCTGGCCATGCGCGCGATGCTAGCGGGTCCGACGGGCGGCATTCAAGCCGCGCGCGGCTCAGACGCCTTCCGTTTCCGGAGCGCCGTACCCGAGGGGCAGGGTGGTGTCCCGGCTTTCGACGTCGCCCTGTTCGGCGAGGAACTTCTCGGCGTCCAGCGCCGCCATGCAGCCCATGCCGGCGCTTGTCACCGCCTGCCGGTAGACATGATCGGTCAGGTCGCCCGCCGCGAAAACCCCGGGAATCGATGTCCTGGACGTACCCGGCTCGACCTTCACGTAACCGCCGTGGTGCAGCTCCAGCTGGTCCTTGACCAGTTCCGAGGCCGGCGCGTGGCCGATCGCGACGAAAACGCCCTTGGTCGGGATCTCCGAGACCTCGCCGGTGTCGACGTGCCTGACCCGGACCGCCGTGACGCCCTTGGGGTTGTCCTCGCCCACGACCTCTTCGAGGACGTGATGCCAGAGCGGTTCGATCTTGGGGTTCTTCATCAGCCGGTCGACCAGGATCTTTTCGGCCCGAAGCTCGTCGCGCCGGTGGATCAACGTGACCTTGCTTGCGAAATTGGTGAGGAAGAGGGCCTCTTCCACGGCCGTGTTGCCGCCGCCGATCACCACGATCTCCTGCCCGCGATAGAAAAAGCCGTCGCAGGTCGCGCAGGCCGAGACGCCGAAACCCTTGTAGGCCTCTTCGCTGTCGAGCCCCAGCCACTTGGCCCGGGCGCCGGTGGCCAGGATGACGGCGTCCGCCGTATAGGTCACGCCGCTGTCCCCCCTGGCGGTGAAGGGGCGGTTCGACAGGTCGAGGTCGGTGATGATGTCGCCGATGATCTCGCAGCCCATGGCCTTGGCATGGGCCTCCATCCGCACCATGAGGTCGGGGCCCTGGACCTCGGTGTCGCCGGGCCAGTTCTCGACCTCGGTCGTGGTGGTCAGCTGCCCGCCCGGCTCGATCCCCTGCACGAGGATCGGGTCGAGCATGGCCCGGCTGGCATAGACGCCGGCGGTATACCCGGCCGGACCCGAGCCGATGATGAGAACTTTGGTGTGGCGAGTGTCGGACATGCTGCGACTCCGGGGATGGCGCGGAAGGGATTCCGGATTATGTAGGGGGTCCGTGCAGGCGCTGCAACCAGACCGCGCGCGGGCAGGATGGCACATGTTGCGCGAGTGTGAAACATTATTGCGCACGGTCCCGCCGCTGCTATAACAAACGCAAATTCAGGAGGCACGAATGGCGGGCACCCGTCTGGACGCGATTGACCGGAAGATACTGGCCGAGTTGCAGGCCGACGGACGCATGACCAATGTCGAGCTCGCCAAGAGGGTCGGCATTTCCGCGCCCCCATGCCTGCGCCGGGTCCGCACGCTTGAAGAGGCGGGCTTCATCAAGGGATACCATGCGCAGGTCGATAGCCGCGAACTGGGATTCGAGGTGCAGGTCTTCGCGATGGTCGGCCTTGTCAGCCAGGCCGAGACCGACCTGTCGGCCTTCGAGGCGCGGTGCCGGGACTGGCCGCTGGTCCGGGAATGTCACATGCTGAACGGAGAGGTGGATTTCATCCTGAAATGCGTCGCGCCCGACCTGTCGACCTTCCAGTCGTTCCTGACCGGGCAGTTGACCGCGGCCGAGAACGTGGCGAGCGTCAAGACCTCGCTGGTCATTCGCGGCGCCAAGGACGAGCCCGGCGTGCCGTTCGACATACTCGAGGAACGGCTGAGCCGGACCGCCTGACCTCAGGCCGCCTCGTCGCCGAGGGATCGCAGCGTCAGCCGCGGATGGGCGAGCTGGCCGAAATCGGTCGCGCGCCGGATGTGCGGGAACATCGATACGAAGAGGTCGCGGGTGTGGGCGCCCATCTGGCCCAGGATCGTCATGCCGGGATGGAAGGTCTCCATGTCGAGGCCGCAGACGCGGATCGTGCCGTGATGGCGCAGGCAGATGTGGTAGGTGTCGGTCGCCATGCGCGGGGCGATCCCGATCACGCTGTCGCCGTCGATGTAGTCGCGCAGGGGGGTGTAGGCGAACTTGTCTCCGCAGGCGAACCGGTCGCCTGTCGGGCGGTGCAGCATCCGGGCGCCCGGGCCGGCCAGGAGATCGAGTTCGGGCTGGGCGGTGCCGAACCGGCCGGCGGTCACCCGGGTGAGAAGCTTGCCGCTATGGGGCGAGGGGATGTGGGTCATGATGCCGATCCACTGGACAGGTTGCGGTCCCCTCTCTCGCGTCAGGACCTGCATGCCCGGCCGAAGGTCCTCCACCGCGACGTCTCCCGTCTCGGTCGCGATCAGCGAGCCATGCGCGAAGGCGTTGAATGCGCTCTGAAATTCCGGCGAAGAGGGCGCCCGGACCTCCTGTTCGCCAAACCCGTTCTCGGTCGCGTACATCGTGTAGTAGGGCCGCATCGCGGGCAGCGGACGACTGCTGCGGGATTGCGGGAAATAGGCCGCCTGGGCGGATGGTAGAGGACCAGTCATCAGCAACACCTTTGCTCGGCGTCACATCCGTGTCGGCCCCCACCGACAACACAGAAGGACTCTGTGGATCAGATGGGGAAAATGTGCTGATGGATCGGGGATCTGTCAAAATCCGGCACCGATTGGTCCGCGGGGAGCGGGCAATCCGGGCGATATCGGGATCATTGTCGCGCGTTCCGGGCGCAATCCCGCCGCAATTGACGGCGGCGGCTCCGAATCGGAGGGAAGGATGGGAGAGGCGGCAGCAAAGTGCCGTCTCTCCCGGTGCGGCGGTGCCGGGGATGAAGACCGCCGCGACGCGCCCCGGGACAGCGGGGCCGTATTCCGTGTCTCGAGGCCCGGATCAGGCGGCGCGGCGGGCGGCGGCGCGGATGCGGCGGGCCACGGCGTCGCGGTTGCCGCGCTGAGAAGGGAGCTTGACCTCGGTCGTCTTTGCCGTAGCGACGACCGACTGGATCCATCTTTTCTGCTTGGCCTTCATGCGCTTGATCCTTTCATTCTGCTCGTGCCGGTTGGTCCGGTTCATGCACTCAGCCTGCCCTTGCTTTGCGGCCTGAGTGGGACGAATGAGGGCAATTTGGAGAATTCTGCGCCCGGGATCCCGAGACGCGTTAACCTTTGTTAACAGGCGACTTTTGTCCTGACGCAGGGTCAATTCCGGCGGCAATGGGGCGCCGTCAGATGCGGATCACCGAGATCAGGCGCCCGTAATCCGCTTCGCCCGCATGGGTAGTCCGCCGATAGGAATAGAAGCGCCGGGGATCGGCATAGGTGCAGTGACCGGTCCATTCGGCCTCGGCCACGCCGGCCTGACGCAGTCGGCTGAGCCCGTAGGACGGCAGGTCGAAATGCACCCGGTCGGCTTCGCCCCCCGCGAAGAAACGGGCGTTGTCGGGATCCTCGGCCAGGAAGCGGTCCAGGAACTCCGGCCCGACCTCATAGGCCTGCTGGCTGATCGTGGGCCCGATGACGGCGCGGATGCGGTCGCGCCGCGCGCCCAGGCCTTCCATCGCCTCGATCGTCGCTTCCAGCACCCCGTCCAGCGCCCCTTTCCAGCCGGCATGGGCGGCCCCGACCACCGAGGCTTCGGCATCCGCGAAGAGGACCGGCTGGCAATCGGCGGTCAGGATGGACAGCGCGACGCCGGGCCGGTCCGTTACCAGGGCGTCTGCCCGGGGGCGGGTGCGGACGGGGTCGCGCACGGTCACGGCCTCGGCGGAATGAACCTGGTCGACGGTGGCGAGGTCGTCATCGGCCACGCCCATGGCCATCGCGACCCGGTGCCGGTTGATCTCGACGATCTCGCTCTGATCCGACGAGCCGAGGCCGCAGTTCAGCCCCTCGAATATCCCCGAGGAGGCGCCGCCACGTCTTGTGAAAAAGCCGTGGCGGAACGGGGCGAGGGGGCGGGATGTGATGATCTCCAGCGTCATTCGGTCGGCCATTCGGGGTCAGTCGTTCCGGGCACAGGCGGCGCGTCGGGCGGGCTCAGCGCCAGCACCTTGAAGAGCGTCCCCATTTCCTCGGGATGGGTCAAGCGGCGATGTGCGGCCACATGCGCATCGAGGTCGGGTCCCTGCAGCCGGGTCGCCAGCGCCTGCGCGCGGGCGGTGATGCCGAGGCGCTCGAGAAAGACGCCCTGGGGGATCATCCCGCTTGCCCAGGCAGGCGTCGCGGCCTTCGCCAGCCGCTCAAAATCGACGTGCGCGGTCAGGTCGGCGGTTCCGGGCGCGGCGAGCGGATCGACCGGCGCGTGCCCTTTCAGCGCCTGGAAGGTGTCGCCCAGCGACCTCCAGTCACCGTAATCCACGATGACCGCCGCGCCTCCTTGATCCGCGATTCGCGCGCCGATATGTGCGGCCGCGCGGGCGGCGGCCGGGCAGAGCTCGACGACGTCGTCCTCACGCGTGTCGCCCAGCCTGTGGGCGAGTTCGGGTAGGGGCACGGGCGCCGCGAGGGCGGTGGCGAGGCCGCTCCCGGAGACCGTCACCATCACTTCGGCCCAACCGTCCCCGCGCCGCCGGAACTGGCGGATCGGCAGCGCATCGAAAAACTCGTTCGCCACGAGGAAGAGCGGAGCCTCGGGAAGTGCCCCGAGATCGTCGATCCACTCTGCCCGATAGCCGGAGAGTGTCCGCGCCTGGATGTCGCGCAGCACCGGCGATGCCTCGATCAGGACGAGGCTCAGCCCGTCGTGAAATCCGGGGACGGACCGGGTCGCACGCAGGATGTCGGCCATCAGCGTGCCGCGTCCGGGGCCGGGTTCGGCCAGGATGAAAGGCGCGGGGCGGCCCTGGTCGATCCAGCTCTGCGCGAGGGCGAGCCCGACCAGCTCTCCGAACATCTGGCTGGTCTCCGGCGCGGTTATGAAGTCGCCCGCCGTCCCGAACGGATCGCGCGTCGCGTAATAGCCGTGGTCGGGGTCGAGAAGGGCGATCTGCATGTATTCGGCGAGGGTCATCGGTCCCTGCGCCCCGATCCGGTGCCGGATCCGGTCGAGCAGCGGGGTCACCGCCATTGCCGGCGCCCCATCGCGATCAGCGCGAGGCCGATCAGGATCATCGGGAGTGACAGGACCTGTCCCATGGTGATGCCGATGGTCTCGGTCAGGCGCAGCACGTGACCGTAGGGATTTTCGGGCGTGATGAATTGCGCATCCGCCAGCCGGAAGAATTCGACGATGAACCGGGCCAGGCCATAGCCCGCGAAGAAGAGCCCGGCGATCAGTCCGGGCCTGCGCAGCGCGCCGCGCGCAAAGGCCAGGTAGACGAGGATCAGCCCGAGCAGAAGCCCCTCGAGCCCCGCCTCGTAGAGTTGAGATGGATGGCGGGCGCAGGGTCCATCCGCGCACAGGGCCGAGGGGCCGGGAAAGATCACCGCCCAGGGCGCTTCGGACGGGCGCCCCCAAAGCTCGCCGTTGATGAAATTGGCGATGCGGCCCAGCAGGATGCCGGCCGGCGTGGCCAGGCACAGCAGATCCGCGGCCTGCAGCACGGATATGCCGTGGCGGGCACAGTAGACCCAGGTCGCGAGCACGACCCCCAGCAGGCCGCCATGGAACGCCATGCCGCCCTGCCAGATCATCGGGATCTCGGCTGGATTGGCGAGGTAATAGCCCGGCTGGTAGAACAGCACGAAGCCGAGCCGCCCACCCAGAACGATGCCGAGGATGATCCAGGTCAGCAGGTCCTCGAGTTGCGCCTTCGTCATCGGCGCCGTGTCTGCGGGCCACAGACCGGGCCGGGCAAGGGCGGCGCGGGCCAGCAGCCATCCCAGAAGGATGCCGACGATATAAGCCAGCGCGTACCAGCGCAGCGCGAATTCCATCCCGAAGAGGGAGACGGAGAAAAGCTCGGGCGAGATGTCCGGGAACGGAATGACGGCGACCATTGACGAGTGATGCCTCTGGAAATTCGGGGAAGTCAACCTTGAGGGTTGCGCGCACGCGGCCCATATAGGGAACGAATGTGACCAGGAGATCGCGATGCAGACCCGCTCCAAGTTTTTCGACGACATGTCCCAGCTCATGACCAATGCCATGGGGGTGGCGCAGGGTGCGAAGGACGAGGCCGAGACGGCCTTCAACTCGATGATCGACCGCTGGCTCGCGGACCGCGACCTCGTCACGCGCGAGGAATTCGACGCGGTGCGCGCGATGGCCCAGAAGGCGCGCGAGGAGAACGAGGCGCTGAAGGCGCGGATCGAGGCGCTCGAGTCGAAGTCGGGCTGAGCCGGTAGACCCCGGTCGGTCGGGGCGCGGACCGGACCCGCCGTCGAGAATGGCAGAGACGGGTGCCTCTCGGGCGCCCGCTCTTTTTTTCGTGACCCGCTTCTTTCCGTGATCCGCTTCGGTCGAGCGCGGGCCTGTCCCGGCACAGAGCGCCCATGGAGCTGCCCTGCCGGGGGTGCCGACGATTCGGTGGCAGGGGTGCCGAGGCCGCCCGTTCGGGTGGTCGGCCGTCATCGCAGTGTCACAATACCCCGTCCGGCTGCCAATTCTTGGGGTATTCCCGAACCGATCCACAACTTCGTGACTATATCCACAAGATTTGACTTGCCACAAAGGGGCTCCCCCATCACCATATCTCGTAGGGGACGTGGGAAACCGCCCAGCCCCTAGAGCAGGCACCTAGCGCTAGGGGCGCTTTTGCGGCCCCCCGCGCTACAACCAAAAAGAGGTGGCGCAATGGCATTGTCCGAGCAGTTTCTGACCGAGGAACTTCATCCCATCGACATCGTCGAACATCTGGCCGAGCACCATGAATGGGACTTCGACCGGATCGGTGACGACCAGATCGCGATGGCTGTCGAGGGGCAGTGGCGCACCTATTCCGTCACGCTCGCCTGGTCGCATTTCGACCAGACGCTGCGCCTGGTCTGCACCTTCGAGATGGAGCCCCCGAAAGAGGCGCTTCCCGAGCTTTACGAACTGCTCAACCTGATCAACGATCAGTGCTGGGCCGGGTCCTTCACCTACTGGCCCGAACACAAGCTTTGCGTCTTCCGCTACGGTCTGGTGCTGGCCGGCGACCAGATGGCCTGCCCGGAACAGATCGACACGATGATCTCGTCCGCCGTCGTCTCGTCCGAGCGGTTCTACCCGGCGATGCAGCTGAATGTCTGGGGCGGGCAAAGCCCTGCCGACTCTCTTCAGGTCGCCATTGCAGAGGCCTACGGCCGCGCCTAGTCTCTCCCTCGAACGGGGGCGCGCCGAAAGCGCCTCCGACAGGCGGAGCATGATATGATGGACAGGTTGGCCCGGCAGGGCATGATCCTCGTGGGCTGTGGCAAGATGGGCGGCGCGATGCTGTCCGGCTGGCTGAAGAGTGGACTGCCGCCCGCGAGCGTCTGGGTGAAGGATCCGAATCCGGCCGGTTGGCTCGCCGAGGCGGGCATACATCTCAACGAGGATCTTCCCGATGCGCCGGCCGTGGCGCTGATCGCGGTCAAGCCGCAGATGATGGGGGCAGCTCTTCCCGAGGTCGCGCGGCTGGGCGGCGGCGGCACACTGATCGTGTCGGTGGCCGCGGGCACCCCGATCGCGGCCTTCGAGCGCGCTTTCGGCCCCGGCACGCCGGTCATCCGGGCGATGCCCAACACGCCGGCCGCCGTGGGGCGCGGCATCACCGCCATTATCGGCAACGAAAAGGTGACCGAGAGCCATCTTTCGCTGGCGGAGGAATTGCTGGCCGCCGTCGGACAGGTCGTCCGGCTGGAAGACGAAGCGCAGATGGACGCGGTGACGGCGGTTTCCGGGTCGGGGCCGGCCTACGTGTTCCACCTGATCGAGACGATGGCGGCGGCGGGCGAGGCCGAGGGGCTGAGCCCCGACCTCGCCCTCAGGCTCGCCCGTGCCACGGTGGCCGGGGCCGGCGCGCTGGCAGAGGATGCGACCGAGGATCCGGGTCAGCTCCGGATCAACGTGACCAGCCCGAACGGTACGACGCAGGCCGCGCTGGAGGTGCTGATGGACGAGACGGACGGCTTTCCGGCCCTCCTGCGGCGCGCGGTCGGGGCCGCGGCCCGTCGGTCGAAGGAGTTGAGCCGTGACGAGTGAAATCAGTTTCGACGATTTTCTCAAGGTCGATATCCGCGCCGGACGCGTGGTCCGGGCAGAGGATTTTCCCGAAGCCAGAAAGCCGGCGATCAAGCTCTGGATCGATTTCGGGCCGGAGATCGGGGAAAAAAAGACATCTGCCCAGATCACCGCGCATTACGACCCGCAGGCCCTTGTGGGCAAGACGGTGATGGCGGTGGTGAATTTCCCGCCGCGGCAGATCGGCCCCTTCATGTCCGAGGTTCTCACGCTCGGCGTGACGGATGACACGGGCGGCGTGGTGCTGATCGCGCCGGACCAGGATGTGGCGCCGGGGGCGCGGATGCATTGAAACGGGTGTTGATCAGCCGACCCATGCCGCCGCGCACGCAGGCCGCGGCCGAGGACCTGTTCGAGGTCGAGACCCGGCCTTCGAACAAGCCGATGAGCCCGGGCGAACTGCGGGCGGCCTTTGCGGTCTACGACGGGATGATGGTCACGCTGGGCGATCAGATCACGGCCGGGCTGCTTGCAGATTTCGGACGTCCGCGCTGCAAGATGGTGGCGAATTTCGGCGTCGGCTATAACCATATCGACGTCGCCGCCTGCACGAGCCACGGCGTCACCGTCTCGAACACGCCCGGGGCGGTGACCGATGCGACCGCCGATATCGCCATGACGCTGATGCTGATGACGGCGCGGCGCGCCGGCGAGGGCGAGCGGCTGGTCCGCGCCCGGCGTTGGGAGGGCTGGCACCCGACCCAGCTGCTCGGGATGCACCTGACCGGCAAGACCGTCGGGATCGTCGGGATGGGCCGGATCGGGCAGGCCATCGCGCGGCGGTGTCATTTCGGCTTCGGCATGGACGTGGTCTTTGCCAACCGGTCCGAGAAGACGGTGGATTTCCCGGCGCGCCAGATGACCCTGGCCGAGGTCGCCGCCAAGGCCGACGTCGTCGTTGTCGCCACGCCCGGCGGCCCCGAGACCGAACATCTGATCGGCGCCGAGGTGCTGGAGGCGATGCAGGCGCATGCGATCCTCGTGAACATCGCGCGCGGCAACATCGTGAACGAGGCGGCCCTAGTCGCGGCGCTTTCTACCGGTTCTATCGCCGGGGCGGGGCTGGACGTCTATGAACACGAGCCCCAGGTCACGCCGGCGCTTCTCGAGATGGAGCAGGTCACGCTTCTGCCGCACCTCGGGACCGCGTCGCAGGATGTGCGCGAGGACATGGGACTGATGGCGATCGCCAACCTCAGGGCGTATTTCGAAGGGCAGGAGGTGCCCAACCGGGTGGCCTGACGGCGCCCGTCAACCGTCGAGGACCACGACGTCGACGCTCTGTTCGCTGGTCTGTTTGCCGGCGCCGCGCATCGCGCCCCGCACGGGTGCCACGTCGTCGTAGTCGCGGCCGTAGCCGATCGTGATGTAATCGGTCCCGGCGGTCTGGTTGTTCGTGGGATCGAACTCGATCCAGCCGGTTTCCGGGCCCACCCAGGCCCGGACCCAGGCGTGCATGGCATCGACCCCGACCAGCTTTTCCTTGCCGGGCGGCGGCAGCGTGCGCAGGAAGCCCGAGACGTAGGCCGCCGGGATCCCGACTCCGCGCAGGCAGGCGATCATGATGTGCGAGAAGTCCTGGCAGACGCCGGCGCGCTTGGCAAAGGCCTCTGCGGCCTCGGTGTCCACATGCGTCGCGTCCGAGGAATAGGTCATTTCCTCGTATATGGCCGTGCCGATGGCCCGCACCGCGTCCAGCACCGACATTCCGGGTGCGAGGCGGTCCCTCGCAAAGGCCGTCATCGTCCGGTCAAGCGGCGCGCGTCGCGAGGCGGCGGTGAAGTGCAGCGGCGAGTCGGCCGAGATGTCGCGCACCACCGCCAGTTCCTGCGACAGGCGCGACAGCGGCGTCGCTAGCGCCAGGAGCGGTGTGACGGACAGCCGCTCGGCCTGGACGTTCAGCGTGATCCGGACCTCGTCGATCCGCCCGTGCCAGACGGCGGAGGTGACGACGTTGCCGAAGAAGTCGGTGAAGTGGCGCTGCTCCGAGGGATGTGGGCCGAGCGTCAGGCTCCAGTCGCCGATGACCTGAACGCCGGGAATGTCGCGCGGCAGGACGCGCAGCAGGTTGCGCGCCCTGTCCGTGGGGCTGGTATAGTCGTATCCAATCCGGAGCGTGACGTCGTAGCGCATGGTGGTCATCGCAAATGGGCGTCTGCCAGCCGGTCGGACATGCGGGCGATCGCCCGTCGGATTTCCCGCATAATGTCGGTCCCGACGTCTTCCGGCTGATCCACCTCGAGCCGGGTGCGGACGGGCAGAAGTTCACGGACGAGGGCCGAGGGCCGGGCCGACAGGGTGGCGCCGGGCAGGTCCTCGGCCAGCCGCTGCATTTCGCGCAACTGGTAGAGCACCGACCGGGGGTTGCCGGTGTCGTGGGCCAGCAGATCGACCACCGTGTCCCGCGTCGTTCCTAGGGCATAGCGCCGGCGATGCGCCATCGTCGCATCCGCCACCTCGAGCGCGACATCCAGCGCGCCGTCCGGGGCCGCGGGATCGGCGAAGGTTTCCAGGACGGCGGCCAGTGCGTCGATGCGTTCCAGCGCGCGACCGATCGAGAGGAAACGCCAGCCGTAATAGCGGTACATGTTCTCGGTCACCACGCCCGAGAAACCGGCGGTCTTGCGTAGCAGAACGGACATTGCGCGGGCCGCATCATCGCCGGGTGTGGCGCTGCCGGTCATCTGTCCCACGGTCTTCACGAGGTCGTTCAGCGCGATCCAGCCGTCCTGGGAAAAGCGGTCGCGGACCTTCGAGGCGCAGTTGTGGGCAGAGAAGAGCCGGTTGCGCAGCCCGACCGGGATCGCCTGTGTCGCCTCGATGCCGACCGGCTTGAGAAACTCCGAGATCATGCGCAGCAACCGGTCCTCGGGCGCGTCGGTGATCGCCAGGCGAAGGTGGTAGGCCCGCAGCAGGCGGGCGGCCTCTTCGAACCGCACGACGTAGCGGCCCAGCCAGAACAGGTTGTCGGCCGCGCGGGCGGGCAGGGCGGCCGATTCCGTCCGCACCCGCCTCTGGCCGGAGGGATCGGGGCCGGGGCGCCGCCCCGCGACGTCCGGCACCGGCAGATCCGAGATGATCTGCACGTCCGCCACGCTGCCGCCCCGCTGCATCGCCAGGGCCGAGGCGTCTCCGTCCGGTCCGATCCGGGCATAACCGCCCTGCATGAACTCCCAGCCCTCGGCCGTGCGCGCGGCGAAGACCCGGACCGTCATCGGGCAGGGGGTCAGGCGCGATCCTTCGGGCGTGTCGTGCCAGGCGGGCGTGGTCGACAGCGCGACGGTCTCCTGCCCGACGAGATCGGGGGCCGGGTGGTCGAGAAGGTCGACGATCTCCGGCTCGGCGCCGCGCACGGTTTCGGAATTGCTGTCGAACGGCAGATCGAGCGCGAGGGCCGGTGCGATCATCATCCGATCGACGTTCTCACGCACATAGGCGCGGGCGGCATCGTCGCCGCACCACCAGGTCGCGATGTTCGGCATGGCAAGCGCCTCGCCGGTCAGCACGCGGCTGATGCGCGGCAGGAAGGCCATGAGGGCGCGGGTTTCCAGAACGCCCGATCCGAGCGCGTTCACCATCGCCAGGTTGCCGGACCGGACCGCGTCGACCAGGCCGGGGACACCGATCTGGGAGTCGGGGCTCAGCTCGAGCGGGTCGGCGAAATTCGAGTCGATCCGCCGCCACAGCAGCCCGAGCGGAACCGGTCCCTCGATCGTGCGCACCATCGCCTGACCGTTCTGAACCACGATGTCCTCGCCCTCGAGCAGCAGCATCCCGAGATAGCGCGAGATGTAGAGGTGTTCGAAGAAGGCGTCGTTCGCGCGGCCGGGGGTCAGCAGGCCGAACTGGTGCGCCTCGGAGCGGTTGGCGGTGGCGAGATCCTCGAGGGTGGAGCGGAAGCTTTCGAAGAACCCGACAAGGCGATGCGTGTAGGCGCGGGGGTAATCCTCGGGAAACACGCGGCGCATCGCCATGCGGTTCTCCAGCGCGAACCCCGCGCCCGAGGGCGCCTGCGTCCGGTCGCCCAGGACGAACCAGCTCCCGTCGGGGGAGCGGCCGATCTCGAAGGCGAGAAAGTGGAGATAGTGGCCGCCGCGGGGCTGGACCCCCACCATTGGCCGCTTCCAATGGCTGTTCTCGGTGATCAGCCGCGGCGGCAGATGTCCGCCGGTCAGGAGCCGCCCGGGGCCGTAGAGATCCGCCATCACGGATTCCAGCAGGTTGGCCCGCTGCGCGAGGCCGCGGCAGATCTCGTTCCACTCGGTCTCGTGCAGCAGGACCGGAATATTGGAAAGCGGCCACTCCCGTTCGTTCAGAGGATCGCCGGAATACTGTCGGAAATAGACGCCGGCGTCGCGCAGGTACTGGCGGCCGCGTTCGAATTTCGCGCGCAGCTCTTCCTCCGAGAGGTTCGAGAGGGCGCGGATGAAGGGGGTCCAGACCGGACGCATCTCGCCCGCGCGGTCGAAGAGTTCGTCCGCGACACCAGGGGAAGGCCTGTAACCCGTCAGCAGGGGGCTGCTGGCGGCGCTTTTTGTCCGTTTGTCCATCCTGTCCTCGCGACGGAGCCTAACCCAATCCGGGCGGGCGGCGAAGGTCAAGTGTCATCGGAAACTCGGGATGCGGCGTTTCGGGTTCGGGCCGGTAGGGCGCGGGGGCATGGCCATGCGGCTCGAACCTCGCCAGACGGCGGGCCTCGGCCTCGTACCCGTTGACCGGGAAAGTGTCGTAGTTGCGCCCCCCCGGATGCGCCACGTGATAGGTGCAGCCGGTCAGCGCGCGGCCGGTCCAGTCGTCATAGATGTCGATGACCAGCGGCGCGTTCACCGGCAGGGTGGGGTGCAGGGCTTCGGGCGGCTGCCAGGCCTTGAACCGGATCCCGCCGACAGAGACGCCGGAGGTCAGTGTCCGGCTCATGGGGACCGGCCGGCGGTTGCACATGATGCGGTACCGGTCCTGGTGGAGCGTCGTCATCTTGACCTGCAGCCGTTCGACCGAACTGTCGGTGTAGCGTACCGTTCCGCCGATCGCGCCCATCTCGCCCAGCACGTGCCAGGGCTCCAGCGCCTGCCGGACCTCGACATGCACGCCCTCGGCCTCGATCTGGCCGCAGAAGGGAAAGCGGAATTCGGCCTGGGCCTCGAACCATTCCGGGTCGAGGTCATAGCCGTGGTCGCGCAGGTCATTCAGAAGGCTGAGAAAGTCCTGCCAGAGGTAGTGGGGCAGCATGAAGCGGTCGTGCAGCACGGTCCCCCACCTGACGGGCCTGCCCTTGACCGGGCTTTCCCAGCAGCGCGCGATGATGGCCCGCAGCAGGACCTGCTGGGCCAGCGACATGCGCGCGTCGGGGGGCATCTCGAAGCCGCGGAACTCGATCAGGCCGAGGCGGCCGGTCGGGCCGTCGGGGGAATAGAGCTTGTCGATGCAGATTTCCGCCCGGTGCGTATTGCCGGTGACGTCGGTCAGCATGTTGCGCAGCAGCCGGTCGACCAGCCAGGGCGGCGGCGGATCGCCTTCGTCCGGGGCATGGATCTGCGACAGGGCGATTTCCAGTTCGTAAAGCGTATCGTGCCGCGCCTCGTCGATCCGGGGCGCCTGCGAGGTGGGGCCGATGAACAGGCCCGAGAAGAGATAGCTGAGGCAGGGGTGCCGCTGCCAGGTCAGGATCAGGGACCTGAGCAGATCGGGCCGGCGCAGGAAGGGGCTGTCGTTGGTCGTGGCGCCGCCAAAGACGATGTGGTTGCCGCCGCCGGTGCCGGTGTGGCGGCCGTCGATCATGAACTTGTCCGCGCCCAGGCGGGACTGGCGGGCCTCTTCGTAGATCGCCTCGGTCGTGGCGACGCAGTCCTCCCAGCTGTGCGCGGGATGGATGTTCACCTCGATCACGCCGGGGTCGGGGGCCACGCGGATCACGTTGAGCCGCGGATCGGACGGGGGCGAATAGCCTTCGATGTGGATCGGCAGATCGAGATCGGCGGCGGTTTCCTCGGCGGCGGCGATCAGTTCCAGGTAATCCTCGAGCAGGTCGCAGGGCGGCATGAAGAGACACAGGCGGCCGTCGCGCGGCTCGATGGCGATGGCGGTGCGCACCGCTCCGATGGCGGGGTCCGTGCCATCGGCCGACCCGTCCTGCGGGATGACCCTCTGTCGGATGTCTTCGGGCTGATCGACGCCGCGCGCGGGCTGGGTGTGCGCCTTGCTCTTCCGGGGCATCCGCCGCGCGCGATCCTCGGCCTCTTCGGCCTCGATCCGCGCGATCTCGTCTTCCACCAGCTTGCGGCGTGCGGCGACCTCGGCGTGGAAGTCGGGCAGGGGGCCGCGCGGTTCGGTGGTGTCGGCCGGGTAGGAATAGGGGTAATGCGCCGGTGGGATATAGGGCAGCGATCCCAGCGGCAGCCGGAACCCGACCGGGCTGTCGCCGGGCACGAGAAACAGCTTGCCGCGCCGGGGTTTCCACAGCTCGGATCGCCACTTCGACGCCTTTCCCTGCCAGCGCTGGATCGGCAGCACGTAGCCGGCGGGTTCGGTGAGGCCCCGGTCAAAGACCCGGGCATAGCGGGCGCGGTCCTCGGGGTTCTTCAGCTTCGAATTCTCGGGGGTGACGTTGCTGGGCAGGTTGGCTTCCTTGAGGATCCATTCGGCGGGGTCCTCGTAGGCGGGCTGGGCATAATCGGCCTCGAGCCCCAGGGCTTCGGCGAAACGTCCCATGAAGCGCCCGGCCTCGTCCGGGGTCGCGCGGGTGTCGTCCGTTTCCCTCGCGATCAGGTCCGGGTTCTTCCAGACCGGCTGTTGGTCGTTGCGCCAGTAGAGAGAGAAGGTCCAGCGCGGCAGGCTTTCGCCCGGATACCACTTGCCCTGCCCGTAGTGCAGGAAGCCGCCGGGCGCGAACCGGTCCTTGAGCCGCCGGATCAGCGTGTCGGCCAGGCCGCGTTTCTGGGGGCCGACCGCCTCGGTATTCCATTCGGCGGATTCGAAATCGTCGACCGAGACGAAAGTGGGCTCGCCGCCCATGGTCAGCCGCACGTCGCCCTTTTCCAGGCGGTCGTCCACATGGCGCCCGAGCGCGTTCAGCCTCTCCCATGCCTCGTCCGAGAACGGCTTGGTGATGCGGGGATGTTCGGCCACCCGCTTGATCTGCATGTCGAAGGTGAAATCGACCTGCGGCTGGCCCGCGGCGGTAAAGCCGCCGACGATCGGCGCGGCGTTCTGATAATGCGGCGTGGCGGCGAGGGGTATGTGGCTCTCGCCCGTCATCAGGCCCGAGGTGGGGTCGAAGCCGATCCAGCCGGCACCGGGCAGGTAGACCTCGCACCAGGCATGCAGGTCGGTAAAGTCGTGGTCGGTGCCCGAGGGGCCGTCGAGCGCCGCGATATCCGGCTTGAGCTGGATGAGGTAGCCCGAGACGAAGCGCGCGGCAAAGCCCAGGTTGCGTAGAAGTTGCACCAGCAGCCACGAGGAATCGCGGCACGAGCCCGAGCCGATGGTCAGCGTTTCCTCCGGCGTCTGAACACCGGGCTCCATCCGGATCGTGTAGTCGACGGCCTGCGAGACCCGGCGGTTGAGATCCACCAGAAAGTCCACCGTGCGCCTTTCCCCGGTCCGGTCGATGTTCTCTAGAAAGGCAGCGAGCGCCGGTGTCAGGGGATCGGGCCGGCGATAGATCGAGAGATCCTGCGTCAGTTCCTCGGGATAATCGAAGGGCCACGTCTCGGCGCTGTCATCGACGAAGAAATCGAACGGGTTGTACACGGTCATGTCTGCGACGAGATCGACCTCGATCTTCAACTCGCGAACCGGTTCGGGAAAGACGAACCGCGCCAGCCAGTTGCCATAGGGATCCTGCTGGTGGTTCACGAAATGGCCGCCGGGGCCGACCTTGAGCGAATGCGAGATGACGCGCGTCCGGGAATGCGGCGCGGGGCGCAGCCGGATGATCTGCGGACTCAGCGTGACGGGCCGATCGTATCTGTAATGCGTGAGGTGATAGATGCTTGCGTGGATGGCCATGATTTCGTCCCGTCTGGCCGGAACCAGCGTCCGGTCGCCCTCACTCTGCGGAAGCGTCGCCTGTGATGGTATGATGACTGTCCCACCGACGATACAAGGCGCGCGGTTCTTTGCAACCGTGCCGCATTTTTCGGCAGGGCGGTGCTGCGCCGGTCAGCGCAGGCGCAGGTGGTCGTGGGCGAAGGCGAATTTCCGGCGCACACCGTCCGGCAGCACGAAGGGGTAGACATCGGGCAGGTCCAGCGCCCGGTTCACGTGGTTGACCGCGATCGAGAGATCGACCGCGCGTGTGATCACCGCTTCGGTATCCGGATCGGCATAGGCGTCGTAGCCCGAGGTCAGCCCGTCCGGCAACGACAGTTCGGCGGCCGCGGCACTGTCGACCAGGTCCACGAGATGCAGCAGATGCGCGATGGTCTCGGCCCAGTCCTCGTGGGGGTGCGCCGTGGCATAGCTCGTGATGTGATCCTCTCCCGCCGAGCCGGGGGATTCGTAGTGCGCGGCGAGGGCGGCGGCATAATCCCTGCTCTCGTCGCCGAAAAGCTCGCGGAAACCTTCGAGAAACCCCCTGTCCTCCGACAGGCGGAGGAACAGGAAATGCGCGATCTCGTGCCGGATGTGGCCGGTCATCGTCCGGTAGAGTTCGCCCAGTTCCTCCTGCCGCTGCGCCCGCACCGCCTCGGAGGCCTCGGTGACGTTGATGGTGATGACGCCCTGGGCGTGGCCCATGACGATATGCGCCTCGCCGCCGGCCGATTTCTCGGACAGCATGCGGAATGTCGGCCGTGCCCCGGTGTCGGCCTTGGCGAACCAGCCCCAACGGCCCAGGTTGGCCAGCACCCATCTCTTGGCCAGTTCGCTCTGCTGCCAGAGCGGCAGGTTCTCGGCCTCGCGCAGGTCGGGCACCGTCTCGGTCGTCGCGCAGGACCGGCAGAGGCCCTCGGCCTCGGCCTCGGCCTGCCAGTTGCAGCCGATATCCGCGCGGTTGCTGCAGAAGTCGTCCCCGGACCGCATGTCCTGCGCCTCGGGGTCGAAGATCAGCGTGGCGCCGCAGGCACAGGTCAGGTTGTGAAAGTAGACGCGCCCCTCGCAGGCCGGGCATCGAAATATCTGCATGATCTCGGCCCCCCTTGCGACCGCCTCAAAGCGAACCGCCGGCCCCCCCCAACGGTTCCCTGCGAACCGTCCGGTTCAGGCGTTCGCATCGGCGGGAGGCTCCTCCATCTCTTCGCGCCAGTGCCGGCGGCAGAGGGATGCGTAGGTTTCGTTGCCCCCGACCTGCACCTGGGCCCCTTCGCGCAGGGCCTTGCCGTCGGGGCCCCGGCGGACGACCATCGTGGCCTTCTTGCCGCAGTGGCAGATGGTACGCACCTCGCGCATTTCATCGGCCAGGGCAAGGAGCGCGGCCGAGCCCTCGAAAAGCTCGCCCAAAAAGTCCACGCGCAGACCATAGCACATGATCGGCACCTTGAGGTCGTCCACCGCACGGGCCAGTTGCCAGACCTGGCCGCGGGTGAGGAACTGCGCCTCGTCGACGAAGACGCAGGCGCAGGGGCCCTCCTGCAACCGCTCTCGGAGCCGTGCAAAGAGGTCGTCTTCGGGGGCGAAAGTGTCGGCGGGGGTCCCGATGCCGATGCGGCTTGCGATCCGCCCTTCGCCAGCCCGCGTGTCGAGCCGCGCCGTCAGAAGATAGGTCCGCATGCCGCGTTCGACGTAGTTGTGCGAGGCTTGCAGCAGCACGGTCGACTTGCCCGCGTTCATCGTGGAGTAGTGGAAATAGAGCTTGGCCATGGGGGAATTAGGCCGGGACGGGCGGGGGTGTCCAGTCCGACCCGGCTCAGGTCGCGGGATATGTCGCGGGAGGCGGCGGGGCGGCCGTGTCGCGATCTGTGGCACACGGCATCTGGCAAAAGACAGGCCCGGCGGCGCGGCCGGGCCTTGCACCATACGGTCGATCAGGATTTGCGCTTGCGCAGCGCCAGTGCCGTCAGGCCCGAGATCAGCAGGACGCCGCCCGCCGGCAACGGAACTGCGGGCGTGATGGGGTCGGTCGTCGCCGGCACAATGGCAGCGGATGCCGCAGCCCCGGCGGTGCTGTCCCAGGTCCCGGAATTGCCGGTGTAGAACCCGTTGCACGAGCTGGAGTTGACGTTGCCCCGATGATCGCGCTCTTCGCAGGTCATCCTCAGGCTGGACACGTTGTAGCTCCCGTCCGCCTGTTTCTGAAGCGACAGGTTCATCGAGAACGGATAAAGCGTCGCGTCCGTCCGGTCATAGCTCGGCGACGGATAACTGCTGCCGAACAGCAGGTAGGGATCGCCGAACCGCGTATCGAAACCGAAGTCCTTTCTCAGATGGATCATGTTCGGCAGGACCGTGACAGCAGTGCCGTCCCCGAAGGCAAGATCCAGACTTGCCTGCACCTCGAAGTTGTTGACGCCGGCGAGGTCGATATACCCTTGCGGCAGGCCGTGGGGCAGACGTGTCTCGAGGTCGAACGCCGTGACGACGTCTGATGCTCCGCTGTTGTCGATGTCGATCGTGCCGGAGACGTGTGCAGTTACGCCGTGGTAGAGGCCTGCATAGGTGTTGGTCGGCCCTGACACGAAGGGAAAGCTGAAGATCTGCGTGCCGGAGCGCGACGCCTCGGTGTCGTAGGTGTAGCGGATGGTCGTTGCCTGAGCGGCGGCTGCGCAGGACAAAATCGCCGCGCAGCATAGTGCGAAAAGTTTCATAAATGGCTCCAAGAAAAAATCTAGCAGTTCCCGACGCTTATGAAGGCGGCGGAAGCAAGTCTAGAAAAAAGTCGCGGAAACCGTCTGCTCCTAACTGGAAACCTATAAGAGTTAATCCAGTATACCCGCTGTGCCGGGGAACAGCTGCGGCGGGGGTCAGGCCCCCGCCGCCAGTTCCTGCAGAGAGGTCACGGCCATGTTGTCCGTCTCGCGCGAGGCGATGGCCTGGGCGGCGGCCTGCGCGCCGGCGGCGGTCGTGTAATAGGGGATCTTGTCGTAGAGCGCGACCTTGCGGATTTCGCGGCTGTCCTCGATCGACTGCTGACCCTCGGTCGTGTTGAGCACCAGGGCAATCCCGCCGTCCTTGAGCTGGTCGACGATGTTGGGGCGGCCTTCGTAGACCTTGTTGACCGTTTCGCAGTCCAGTCCGGCGGCGGAGAGCCATTTCGCCGTCCCGCGGGTCGCGATCAGGTCGAACCCCCGGCCCGACAGGGTGCGGGCGGCGTCCAGCATCGCGGGGGTCTTGTCCTCGTCGCGGATCGAGATGAAGACCTTGCCGCTGCCGGGCAGGTCGTTGCCTGCGCCGAGTTGCGCCTTGAGGAAGGCGCGGGCGAAGGTGGTGTCCGAGCCCATGACTTCTCCTGTCGACCGCATCTCGGGGCCGAGCAGCGTATCGACGCCGGGGAAGCGGGCGAAGGGAAGAACCGCCTCCTTGACGGCGAAACGGTCGATCTGGGGATCGACCAGAGCGAAGCCCTCGAGGCTCTCGCCGGCCATGACGCGGGCGGCGATCGAGGCGATGGGCGAATTCACCGCCTTGGCCACGAAGGGGACGGTGCGGGAGGCGCGGGGGTTGACCTCGATCAGGTAGACCGTGCCGTCCTTGACCGCGTATTGCACGTTCATCAGCCCCACGACGTTGAGTTCCCGGGCCAGCGCCTCGGTCTGGCGCTTGACCTCGTCGATGATGTCCCCGGGCAGGGAGTGCGGCGGCAGCGAACAGGCGGAATCGCCCGAGTGGACGCCGGCCTCTTCGATGTGCTGCATGATCCCGGCTACGTGGACGTTGGTGCCGTCGCAGAGTGCATCCACGTCCAGTTCCACGGCCGAGGACAGGTAGCTGTCGAGCAAGACAGGGCTGTCGCCCGAGACCACCACGGCGTCGCGGATGTACCGCTTGAGCCCGTCCATGTCGCGGACGATCTCCATCGCGCGGCCGCCCAGCACGTAGGAGGGGCGGATAACCAGCGGGAAGCCGATGCCCTCGGCGATCTCGAGCGCCTCGGCGTCGGAATGGGCGATGCCGTTCCGGGGCTGTTTCAGCTCCAGCCGGTTCACGAGGTCCTGGAAGCGTTCGCGGTCTTCGGCCAGGTCGATGGCGTCCGGCGTGGTGCCGAGGATGGGAATTCCCTCGGCCTCGAGCGCGTTGGCCAGTTTCAGGGGCGTCTGGCCGCCGAACTGGACAATGACGCCGTGCAGCGTGCCCCTGGACTGTTCGACACGCAGGATCTCCATGACGTGCTCGAATGTCAGCGGCTCGAAATACAGCCGGTCGGACGTGTCGTAGTCGGTCGAGACGGTCTCGGGGTTGCAGTTGACCATGATGGTCTCGTAGCCCGCCTCGGTCAGCGCGAAACAGGCGTGGCAGCAGCAATAGTCGAACTCGATCCCCTGGCCGATCCGGTTGGGTCCGCCGCCGAGGATGACCACCTTCTTGCGATCGCTGGGGCGGGCCTCGTCCTCGACCTCGCCCATCATGGGTTCCTCGTAGGTCGAGTACATGTAGGGGGTCTGCGCCTCGAATTCGGCGGCGCAGGTGTCGATCCGCTTGAAGACCGCCGTGATGCCGAGGTTGTGGCGGGCGCGGCGGACCTGATCCTCGTCGCGGGCGGACAGCTTGGCGAGGCGCGCGTCGGTGAAGCCCAGCATCTTGTATTTGCGCAGGCCCGTTTCGGTCACGGGCAACCCGTTGACCTTGATCTCGGCCTCGGCGCGAACGATCTCGCGGATGCGGTCGAGGAACCACGGATCGAAGGAGGTCACGCCGTGGATCTCGTCGTTCGACAGGCCGTGGCGCATGGCCTGGGCGATGACCCGGATACGGTCGGGCGTCTGCTCCGAAAGGGCCTTGATGATCGCGGCCTTGTCCGGCGCGCCCTCGATCTCGATATCGTCGAGCCCCGTCAGGCCGGTCTCCATGGACGCCAGGGCCTTTTGCAGCGACTCGTGGAAGGACCGGCCGATGGCCATGGCCTCGCCCACCGACTTCATTGCGGTGGTGAGATGCGGCTTGGAGCCGGGGAATTTCTCGAAGGCGAAGCGGGGGATCTTGGTGACGACATAGTCGATGGTGGGCTCGAAGCTGGCGGGCGTCACCTTGGTGATGTCGTTGTCGAGTTCGTCCAGGGTATAGCCGACGGCCAGCTTGGCCGCGATCTTGGCGATGGGAAAGCCGGTGGCCTTGGAGGCGAGGGCGGAAGACCGCGACACCCGCGGATTCATCTCGATCACGACCATGCGGCCGTCCTCGGGATTGATGGCCCACTGGACGTTCGAGCCGCCGGTTTCGACCCCGATCTCGCGCAACACGGCGATCGAGCCGTTGCGCATCACCTGGTATTCCTTGTCCGTCAGGGTCAAGGCGGGGGCAACGGTGATGGAATCGCCGGTGTGGACGCCCATCGGGTCCACGTTCTCGATCGAACAGACGATGATGGCGTTGTCGGCGCGGTCGCGCACGACCTCCATCTCGAATTCCTTCCAGCCGAGGAGGGATTCGTCGACCAGGATCTGCGCGACGGGCGAGGCTTCCATGCCCGAACGGCAGTAGTATTCGTAGTCGTCGCGGTTGTAGGCGACGCCGCCGCCGGTGCCGCCCAGGGTGAAGGCGGGGCGGATGATGGCGGGCAGGCCGATATGTTCCAGCGCGTTCATCGCCTCGGCGACGCCGGCGGAGATATCGAACTGACCGTTCTTTTTCGGGGCGGTGACGATGGTCGCCTTGGGGTTCTCGAGCCCGATGCGATCCATGGCTTCGCGAAAGAGCCGCCGGTCCTCCGCCATTTCAATGGCTTCGCGGTTCGCGCCGATCAGCTCCACCTTGAACTTTTCCAGAACGCCCATGTCGGCAAGAGCGAGCGAGGTGTTCAGTCCGGTCTGGCCGCCCATCGTGGGCAGCAGGGCGTCGGGGCGCTCCTTCTCGATGATCCTGGCGACCACCTCGGGGGTGATCGGCTCGATATAGGTGGCGTCGGCGAGGCCGGGATCGGTCATGATCGTGGCCGGATTGGAGTTGACCAGGATGACCCGGTAGCCTTCCTCGCGCAGGGCCTTGCAGGCCTGGGCGCCGGAATAGTCGAACTCGCAGGCCTGCCCGATCACGATGGGACCGGCACCGATGATCATGATCGAGTTGATGTCGGTTCTTTTCGGCATGGTGGTCCCCCGGCGGCGCAAATTGATGCGCGTTATAGCCATGCGCGGACCCGGTGCAAGGCCCCGCGGGATGTGGCCGGGCGGAAATTCCCCGCGCCCGCCCGCGCGGCGAATCGGCGCCTTGTATCTCGGGGCATCGTGATTACAATAAGACGCAACGACAGAGGCGGTACGGGGACGTGCCGCCTTTGGTTCTCAGATGCCAGTCATGGCACATCACTGCACAACGAAGGAAGGCGTCCATGTCCTGGACCGATGAACGTGTCGAGCTGTTGAAAAAGATGTGGACCGAAGGCCAGTCCGCCAGCCAGATCGCCAAGGAACTGGGCGGGGTGACCCGCAACGCCGTGATCGGCAAGGTGCATCGGCTGGGCCTGTCCAACCGGTCGGGCGGGGGGCAGGCGGCCCCGGCCGCCGCGCCGGCCGCGACGCCCAAGGCGGAGGCCAAGCCCAAGACGGCCCCGAAGGCCGCGCCCGAGCCGGTCGGCGACGCGGCGGCCGGAGAGGACGAGCCGCGCACCACCTCGGCCGCGCCGCAGGGCCTGCCGTCGCGCAAGGCCATCGTGCCCGCCGGACAGCCGCTGCCGCCGCAGCCTTCGGCCAACGAGATCAGCCCCGAGGCGCTGGCCAAGGTCAACGAGATCGAGAAGAAGGCCAAGAAACTGTCGCTGATGGAACTGACCGAGCGGACCTGCAAATGGCCCGTGGGCGATCCGGCGACCGAGAAGTTCTGGTTCTGCGGTCTGCCGGTCCAGGCGGGCAAACCCTATTGCGACGCCCATGTCGGCGTGGCGTTCCAGCCGATGTCCTCGCGCCGCGACCGGCGGCGCTGACGACCCGGGGAGGGGGCCAGCCCCCTCTTGGCCCGTGCCGGGCCAATTCACCCCCGGGATACTTTCCGGACCAAAGAAGCGGGACGGCGGCTCAGGCATTGCCGACGCCCGTCGATGCCCATGCGGGCAGCAGGGGCGGGCGGGGCCGCGCGCAGGGCGTGCGTGGCGCGATCATGGACCGCAGGGCCGCGATCGGCAGCGGGTCGGGCTCCGCCAGCAGAGCGGCGTAGAGGTCGAAGACACCGGGCCGGAGGTAGGTCGACCAATGGCAGACCCGCCGCCGTCGCACCGCGATCCGGAACCCGTGCGCGGCGAGCGCCGACAGCGTCTCGGGGTCGTCGATGGGAAGGGTCGTCCATCCGGGGGCGTCCGGCGCATGATGCCCCAGGACGCGGTCCCCGGGGCGCGGGGCGGGGATCAGCCGTTCGAAGAGGCGCTCGTACAGGCGGTTTTCCCGGCTGGCGACGTTGATCACCTCGAGGTGACGGCCGGCGGGCGTGGCCATCGCGGCCTCGGCATGGGCGCGGTACTCGGCGCCCGCCAGGAGGATCGCGCGGCTCAGCGCGCCCGGCGGCAGGTCGTGCAGGGCCGAGAGAACGACGCGTGCGCCCATGGAATGCGCGATGGCATGGACGGGACGGCCGGGGAGGTGGCGGCGGATGTCGCGGATCAGACGGGCGAGCGCGCGGCCCGCCGCTTCGGCGCGGGCATAGGCCTGCCATATGCTGCCGCGCGCGGGCCAGCCGAAGGCGATGCCCAGCCGGTCGGGGTGGCGGCCGTCGATGCCGAGTGCGCGCGGCCAGCTCTTCGCTTTCCGGCAGGTGTGGTCGCTCTTCAGTGACAGGATGTGGTCGTGCGGGCAATTCCCGGGCTCGCCCGGGGCGAACTTGAACCCGTGGATCATGAGGATCACCGGGCCCGTGCCGCCCGCCTGGGCCTGCAGGGCCCGAGCCACCGGCGCATCTGCTCGGTGGAGCGCCGGCGCTCCGTCCCTCAGATCGATCCTGATCAAGGCCATGGCCCTCGTCCCCGACAGCTCATCTGGGGGTGGCTTAGGGCGCACACACGACATTTGGGTGATGCTCGGGTGACAGAACGGTAACGCTTGACCGGTGTTGCATTGCGGCGATAGACAGCGCGCGTGGCGATTTGTTGCCGGATTGCGGGCCACACGAAACATTCCGCTAAAAGGCCAGTCGTCGGGGACCCCCACGCTTGGCCGCGTCTGGGGGTTTTTGTTTGCCGACCCGCCCCCGAGAGGTCGGCGTGGAGAGAAGACGATGCGCAATCGGAGCAAACGCACCACCCTGATCCATGGCGGGATCCGACGGTCCCAGTATGGCGAGGTCAGCGAGGGACTCTTCCTGACGCAGGGCTTTGTCTATGACAGCGCCGAGGCCGCCGAGGCCCGGTTCAAGGAACTGGGCGAGGACGAATTCATCTATGCGCGCTACGGCAATCCGACGGTGCGCATGTTCGAGAACCGCCTGTCGGCCGTGGTCGGCTACGAGGACGGCTTCGCCTGCACCAGCGGCATGGCCGCGGTGACCGGTGCGCTGACGGCGCTGCTGAAGGCGGGCGACAGGGTCGTGGCGTCGCGGGCGCTGTTCGGGTCATGTCTCTACGTGCTCGAGGACGTGCTGGCCCGGTTCGGTGTCGAGGTGGAACTGGTCGACGGCACGGACAACGCCGCCTGGAGCCGGGCCCTGACGCCTGCGACGACGCTCGTCTTTCTCGAAAGCATCTCGAACCCGATGCTGGAGGTGGTGGACCTGGCCCATGTGGTCGAGGCCGCCCATGCGGTCGGGGCGCTGGTGGTGGTGGACGATGCGATGGCGACGCCGGTCTATTCCTATTCCGCGGCCTGCGGGGCGGATCTCTGCGTGATCTCCACCACCAAGCATGTGGACGGGCAGGGCCGCCTGCTGGGCGGCATGATCTGCGGCTCGAAGGAGCTGATCCGCGGTCCGATCGAGGCCTACATGAAACATACCGGCGGGGCGATGAACCCGTTCACGGCGTGGGTTCAGCTCAAGTCGCTCGATACGCTCGACCTGCGGGTGCAGGCACAGGCGACGGGGGCGCTGCGGATCGCGCAGGCGCTTGAGGGGCATCCCCGGCTTTCCGCGGTGCGGTATCCGCTGCTGCCCAGCCACCCGCAGCACGAGGTGGCGATGCGCCAGGGCGGGGCGGGAGGGACGGTCCTGGCCTTCGAGGTCAAGGGCGGCAAGGCGGAGTGTTTCCGGATGCTCAACGCGTTCGAGCTGTTCACGATCTCGAACAACTTCGCCGATTCCAAGTCCATCGTCACCCATCCCGCGACCACGACGCACCAGCGCCTGCCGCAGGAACAGAAGGATGTGCTCGGCATCAGCGACGGGGCGGTGCGCCTGTCGGTGGGGCTGGAGGATCCGGAGGACCTGATCGCGGATCTGATGCAGGCGCTGGATCGGATCTGAGGTCCCGAACCATCTGTTCTGCCGTTTCCGCGCCGTCGCGGGGCGGAATTGGAAAAACGCGCCCGCACTGATTATATGTAAGGGTAGGGACCAGAAGGGGGACCTGATGAACATCCACCCAAACGACATGCAGGCCTTGCCGGACCGGGATGAAGCCGAGGCCGCCCTGTCGCGGTTGCGCCAGTGGGCCGCGGCGGCGTCGGATTCCGAGATCAACGACCTCGATCCCGCCCTCGCGAGGCTGCTGTCGGACGAGGGCTATCCTCTGCTGTCGCGGCGCTATCCCGCCGGGTTCGACGCGGATGAGGGCTATCGCGCGAGCCTGCCCGACCTGCAGAACGGCCCGGCCAGCCTGATCCGCGGGTCGCGTCGCACGATCCAGCACGTCGGAATTTCCAACTTCCGCCTGCCGATCCGCTACCGGACGCGCGCCGGCGGAGAGATTTCGCTCGAGAGCGCGGTGACAGGGACGGTCAGCCTCGAAGCGGACAAGAAGGGCATCAACATGAGCCGCATCATGCGGTCCTTCTATGCCCATGCCGAAAAGACCTTTTCCTTCGAGGTGATCGAGGCGGCGCTGGACGACTACAAGGCCGACCTCGGCACGCTGGATGCCCGTATCCAGATGCGGTTTTCGTACCCTCTCAGGGTGGATTCCCTGCGCTCAGGCCTGTCCGGCTATCAGTATTACGACATTGCGCTGGAACTGGTCGAGAGGGGCGGGGAGCGGCTCAGGATCGTTCACCTCGATTATGTCTACAGTTCCACCTGCCCCTGCTCGCTTGAGCTTTCGGAACATGCCCGGCGCGAGAGGCGGCAGCTTGCCACCCCGCACTCGCAGCGCTCGGTGGCGCGGATCTCGGTCGTGCTGGCCGGCACCGACCGCCTGTGGTTCGAGGATCTGATCGACATGGCGCGGCGCGCCGTCCCGACCGAAACGCAGGTCATGGTGAAACGGGAGGACGAACAGGCCTTTGCCGAACTCAACGCCGCGAATCCGATCTTCGTCGAGGATGCGGCGCGGCTCTTTTCGGCCGAACTGGAGCAGGACGAGCGTATCGGTGATTTCCGCATCGTCGCGAGCCATCAGGAAAGCCTGCACAGCCATGATGCCGTGTCGATCCTGACCGAGGGGCCGACATTCGAGGCGGCGAGCCTCGACCCCGGGCTTTTCGGGACCCTGCACCACGTGCGCTGACCCCTGCCTGGGGAACCGCCCGTATTTTGGGCAGGACACGGTGGGGGGCGGGAAATTGGCGCGGCCGGCGCTTTTCCCCTCCCCATCCGGGGCGAAGCCGCTAGTCTCGGCCCGACGGGAGGGACGACAGATCACCGCAGACCCGACAGCAACGCGCATGGCCCCACCGGCCGGCAGCCGCCAGCCCCGTGCTCGGGGGCGGGCGGAGGTATCCGCACGCTTGCGCGGCACCCGGTCGCGCATCGGCGAACTGCACCAGGCGGGGTCGATGAAGCTGCTTTTCCCGCAGGCCCGCACCCCGGCGTTGCAGGCGGTGTCGCTCAACACCGCCGGCGGCGTGACGGGGGGCGACCGGTTTCACCTGAGCGCCTCGGCCGAACCGGGCGCGCATCTGGTCGTCACCACGCAGGCGGCCGAGCGCATCTACCGGGCGCAGCCCGGAGAGACCGGGCAGGTGCGGACCTCTCTGACCGTGGGCGAGGGGGGGCGGCTGGACTGGCTGCCGCAAGAGACGATCCTCTACGATCATGCGGCCGTGGACCGGCGGCTCGAGGCCGAGATCCGGACGACGGGCCGTCTCCTGGCGGTCGAGCCGCTGGTCTTCGGCCGGACGGCCATGGGCGAGATGGTCGAGACGGGTCACCTTTCCGACCGCTGGCGGATCTTTCTCGAAGGCGAGCTGGTCTTTGCCGACAACCTGCGCCTCGAGGGCGCGGTCCGGGCGCTGCTCGACCGGCCGGGGGTGGCGAACGGGGCCGCCGCGATGGCGAGCCTGCTGCTCGTCTCTCCCGATGCCGAGCGGTTCACCGAGCGCCTGCGCGGGGTGCTCGGCGACGCGGGTGGGGCGAGCCTGATCCGGCCCGGCGTGCTCTTTGCGCGTCTTCTGGCCCGCGACGGCTATGCGCTGCGCCAGAGGCTCATTCCGGCAATCGAGGCCCTTTCGGGCGACGACATTCCCAAGACATGGACACTTTGACATGCAACTGACACCTCGCGAAAAGGACAAACTGCTGGTCTCGATGGCTGCGGAAGTGGCACGAAAGCGCCTGGAGCGGGGCGTGAAACTGAACCATCCCGAGGCCATCGCGTTGATCACCGATGCCGTTGTCGAAGGCGCCCGCGACGGAAAGTCCGTCGCCGCCCTGATGCAGGAAGGTGCCCGCGTGATTTCGGCAGATCAGTGCATGGACGGGATCCCCGAGATGATCCACGAGGTCCAGGTCGAGGCGACGTTCCCCGACGGGACCAAGCTCGTCACCGTCCACAACCCGATCCGCTGACGCGGCCCGCATGGAAGGAAGGACATCAGGATGCAGCAATTGATCGAGAAAATCGCACAGGCCCTTGGTCTCGTGCCGCCGCCCAGGCCGGTTCCGGTTCGCGCGGCCGCCGGCCGCGACGGCCGCGGGGGCCGCCGCGCATGATCCCGGGCGAGCTCTTCCCGGGCGACGGGGCCATCACGCTCAATGCCGGTCGCGAGACGATCACCCTGATGGTGGCCAATACCGGCGACCGTCCCGTTCAGGTCGGCTCGCATTATCACTTTGCCGAGGCCAACGCCGCGCTCGATTTCGACCGGGCGGCGGCGCGGGGGATGCGGCTGGACATTGCCGCAGGAACGGCCGTTCGGTTCGAGCCGGGCCAACGGCGCGAGGTCCAGCTGGTGCCGGTCTCGGGCGCGCGCGCCATCTACGGGTTCAACCAGCAGGTGATGGGCGCCCTCTGAGGGGACCACGGCGGGTCTGCGTCGCGCGAAGGCCGAACGTCGCACCGTGTCGCGGATTATTTCCGTGGGTTTGCACCAAGCCACGGGAATGGCGCAGGAAACCTCCGCAGTATGTCGTCGCGACCGGACCCGCCCGTGTCGTTCGCACCTGCGTCGCCGGAACCCGATGCCGCAGCGCAGCGTTCCGGTTCAGGTACAACGCGGGGCAGAATTCATGACGGATTTCGTGACGGAGACGATGAAGCTCGGCTGGGCGATGGCCCGGCTGGGGTACGAGGCGCAGACGGTCGTGACGCTCCGTCTCTTCGGATTGGCCGGGGCCTGGGCCCTGCCCCCGGGCGAGGCGCAGCGGATGGTGGCCGAGAAGACGCCGGCCTGGACAGATGCATGGTGGCAGGCGGCCACGGCCCTGTCGCGCGGGGCGAGTTCCTCGGCCGCGCTCGCCGCGGCGCTCGGTCCGCTGCACAGTGGCGCGCGGGCCAACCGGCGGCGCCTGACGGCGCGGCGCAGGCGGCGGTAAATTCTGCCGCATTCCTGACCATTCTCGATCCCGCCCGAGGGCGAAGCCGCTTATGGGCTTCCCCCGGGCTCGGACCGGTGGTTAGGATCGGACCGGACGGGCCTCCGAGGCCCGAGAAGGAGGTCCCGCACATGCCCACCCAGATTTCCCGCGCCGATTACGCGGCCATGTTCGGCCCGACCACCGGCGACCGCCTCCGGCTGGCCGATACCGACCTGGTGATCGAGGTGGAACGGGATCTCACCACCTATGGCGAAGAGGTGAAGTTCGGCGGCGGAAAGGTCATCCGCGACGGCATGGGGCAATCCCAGGTCACCCGCGCCGAGGGGGCGGTGGACACGGTGATCACCAACGCGCTGATCCTCGACTGGACGGGGATCTACAAGGCCGACGTGGGTCTCAGGGACGGGCGCATCGTCAAGATCGGCAAGGCGGGCAACCCCGACACGCAGCCCGGCGTCGACATCATCGTCGGGCCGGGGACCGAGGCGATCGCGGCAGAGGGCCGTATCCTCACCGCCGGGGGTTTCGACAGTCACATCCACTTCATCTGTCCGCAGCAGATCGAGGACGCGCTGCATTCCGGCCTGACCACCATGCTCGGCGGTGGCACCGGCCCGGCGCACGGGACGCTGGCCACCACCTGCACGCCGGGGCCGTGGCATATCGGCCGGATGCTGCAGGCGGCGGATGCCTTCCCGATGAACCTGGCCTTCGCGGGCAAGGGCAATGCCTCGCTTCCCGACGCGCTGGTGGAACAGGTCAAGTGGGGCGCCTGTTCGTTGAAATTGCACGAAGACTGGGGGACGACGCCCGGCGCCATCGACTGCTGCCTCTCGGTCGCGGACGACTATGACGTCCAGGTGATGATCCACACCGACACGTTGAACGAATCCGGTTTCGTCGAGAACACGGTGAAGGCGATGAAGGGTCGCACCATCCACGCCTTCCACACCGAAGGGGCAGGGGGCGGCCACGCGCCCGACATCATCAGGATCTGCGGCGAAGAGCATGTCCTGCCGTCCTCGACCAACCCGACCCGCCCCTTCACGGTCAACACGCTGGACGAACATCTCGACATGCTCATGGTCTGCCATCACCTCGACAAGTCGATCCCCGAGGATGTGGCCTTCGCCGAAAGCCGTATCCGGCGCGAGACCATCGCGGCCGAGGACATCCTGCACGACATGGGCGCCTTTTCGATCATCGCATCGGACAGCCAGGCCATGGGCCGGGTGGGCGAGGTGATCATCCGCACCTGGCAGACCGCCGACAAGATGAAGAAGCAGCGCGGCCGGTTGCCCGAAGAGACGGGTGAAAACGACAATGCCCGCGTCCGGCGCTACGTGGCGAAATACACGATCAACCCGGCCATCGCCCATGGCATCGGGCACGAGATCGGGTCGGTCGAGGAGGGCAAGCGCGCCGACCTCGTCCTCTGGACACCCGCCTTCTTCGGGGTCAAGCCCGAGATGGTGCTGATCGGCGGCACGATCGCGGCGGCGCAGATGGGGGATCCCAACGCCTCGATCCCCACGCCGCAGCCGGTCTACAGCCGGCCCATGTTCGGCGCCTTCGGCCGATCGGTCGAGAAGTCCGCCGTCATCTTCGTTTCCGCAGCGGCACAGGCCGAGGGCGTCCGCGATACGCTCGGCCTCGCCAAGGAGACGGTGGCGGTTCTCAATACGCGCAGTATCGGCAAGAAGGATCTCAAGCTGAACGACGCGACACCGCAGATCGAGGTGCATCCCGAAACCTACGAGGTGCGCGCGGATGGCGAGTTGCTAACCTGCGAACCGGCCGAGGTTCTGCCGATGGCACAACGCTATTTCATGTTCTGAAGGATGACTTCGGCCGTCGCCCACCCCTCAGCGCCACAGTCTCGCCGCGTTGCAGCATTCGCATGGCGGAGTTGCCGGAATGAGCGTGGTAAGGTCGCGCCTGCTGACCTATCTTGCTGCCAAGGGAGGAAACCGAAACGCACAATGATCGAGGTTTCCAATGGCAAACGTTACGACACATATCGCGGACACAGGTTTCCGCAGCAGCCTTTCGAGCATGTTCGGTGCCATCGGCCGCAGCATGACAGCCTATATGGAACGCCGTTCGCGCACCGACCAGGTTCAGGCGCTGATGGCCAAATCGGATGCGGAACTGGCCCGGCTGGGCATCACCCGCGACGGCATTCCGGCCTACGTCTTCCGGGATCTCTTCTACGTCTGATCCCGGCGCGGCCCGTACGCGGAAGGGCGGTCGCATGACCCCCTCCGCGACGGCCACGACGGTGCTGCGCGCCTTTGCGCGGAGCGACAGGGAGGCGACCGACCGGGTCCGTCTCGATTACGAGGGGAGGTTTCTGCGCCGCAAGGTGCTGCGAACCCTCGGCGACCGGACGTTCCTCGTCGATCTTCCGGAAACGATCTCCCTCGATGAGGGGGACTGTTTCGTTCTCGGCGATGAGACCCTGATCGAGGTCATCGCCGCCGAAGAGGCGCTGCAGGAAGTCCGCGGCCCCGATCTCATCCGTCTCGCCTGGCATATCGGCAACCGCCACACGCCCTGCCAGATCGAAGCTGACCGCCTGCTGATCCAGCGCGACAGGGTGATGGCCGACATGCTTGCGCGGCTGGGGGCCCGCCTCTCCGAGGTGACGGAGCCCTTCACGCCCGAAGGCGGCGCCTACGGGTTCGGGCGCACGCACGGACACGATCACGGCCATGGTCATGTCCACGGGGGCAACGGCCATGACGGCCGGAATGTCGCGGGTACCGCCGATGACGCCCCCTGATCCCGTGCTCCTGCTGCATCAGTGGCTCAGCCCTGCCTTCCCGGTCGGCGCCTTCGCCTGGTCCCATGGGATCGAGGCGGCAATGGCGCAGGGAGACATCCGCGACAGGGAGAGCGCGCAGGACTGGATCGCGACGGCGCTGGAACACGGGTCCGGCCGCTCCGATGCCGTCCTTGTCGCCGCCGCCTGGCGCAGCACCGGCCCGGCGGACCTCGCCGCGCTCGCCGAACTGGCCTGCGCCCTGTCGCCCGGCGCCGAGCGGCTGGCCGAGACCCGGGGCATGGGGGCCGCCTTCGCCCGCGCGGTCCGGGAGTTGCACCATTTCGACCTTCCCGACGCGCCCTATCCTGTCGCCTTCGGGCGCGCCGCCCGGCTGGCCGGGGCGCCCCTGCCGCTGGTGCTCTCGCTCTTCCTGCAGGCCTTCGTCGCCAACCTCGTCTCGGCCGCGGTGCGGCTGGTGCCGCTCGGGCAGACCGACGGGCAGCGCATCACGCTCGGCCTTGCGCCGCTGATCCGCGGGATGGCCGAACGCGCCGAACCCGGCGATACCGACCGGATCGGCAGTGCGGCGCTACGGGTCGACCTGGCGTCGATGGCGCACGAAACCCTGCCGACGCGTCTCTTCCAGAGCTGAAGGCGCCGGTACTTGCCACGGTCGTCCGAATGCCGTCACATTCCCCCGGTCCCCAGAGCAGGAGCAAGCGCATGCCTTCCCCCCACGGTCCCCTTCGCGTCGGTCTCGGCGGCCCGGTCGGCGCCGGCAAGACGACCCTGACCGCCGCCATTTGCCGGGCGCTGCGCGACCGGCTGTCGCTCGCCGTCGTCACCAACGACATCTACACGCAGGAAGACGCCGAGGCGCTGGTCCGCATGCAGGCGCTGCCCTCGGACCGGATTCGCGGCGTGGAAACCGGGGGTTGCCCGCATACCGCCATCCGCGAGGATGCCTCGATCAACCTCGCCGCCATCGCGGATCTCAACCGGGCCTTCCCCGATCTCGATCTGATCCTCGTCGAATCGGGCGGCGACAACCTTTCCGCGACCTTCTCGCCCGAACTCGTGGACATGACGATCTACGTGATCGACGTCGCCGCGGGCGAGGAGATCCCCCGCAAGGGCGGGCCCGCGATCACCCGGTCGGACGTTCTGGTGATCAACAAGATCGATCTCGCGCCCCATGTCGGCGCCGATCTCGCGGTGATGGAGCGCGACGCCGCCGCGCAGCGCGGCCCGCGTCCCTTCGTCTTTACCGACCTCAAGAGGGGGCAGGGGCTCGACAGGGTGCTCGACCTGCTCGCCGGGATCGGCGGCCTCGGGATAGGCGCCGTCGCAGAAACCACCTGACATTTCTTCTTGATGCAAATATCCTCGGGGGTCCGGGGGCAGACAGCCCCCGGTCCGACCTCAACCGCCTCGCAGGAGGCCCCAATCCGGGCTGACACGGCTTGAGCACGCTCGCCCCCCGCGCCAGACATCGCGACGGCATCGATCTGCGCCCGGTCGGCTACGTGATCGGCCTGCTGGTGGCCTGTCTGGGCCTGACCATGCTCATCCCGCTTGCGGTGGACATCGCCGAGGGCCGCGGCCACTGGCCGGCCTTCGCGGAAAGCGCCGTGCTGACCTTCGCCATCGGCGGCCTGACGGCGCTGGCCTGCCAGAACGGCACGCAGGAGGGGCTGACCCTGCAGCAGACCTTTCTGCTGACCACCGGGGTCTGGGCGGCGCTGCCGCTTTTCGGGGCGCTGCCCTTCATGCTGGGCGAGACCCAGGCCAGCTTTACCGACGCCTTCTTCGAAGCGATGTCCGGGCTGACGACGACCGGGGCGACCGTGTTCTCGGGGCTCGACACGATGGCGCGCGGGCTGCTGCTCTGGCGCGGCATCCTGCAATGGCTGGGCGGGGTCGGCATCATCGTCGTGGCCATGGTCTTCCTGCCGGAACTCAGGGTCGGCGGGATGCAGATCTTCCGGTCCGAGGCCTTCGACACCATGGGAAAGATCCTGCCCCGCGCCACGACGATCGCCGCGCAGATATCGGTGGTCTACGTGGCGCTGACCGTGGTCTGCGCCTTCACCTACCTGTTCCTCGGGATGGGGGCATTCGACGCCACGGTCCATGCGCTGACCACGGTCTCGACCGGCGGCTTTTCCACGCGCGACGCCTCGTTCGGGGCCTATGCCGGACCGATGGAATATGCCGCCTCGGTCTTCATGATCCTCGCGGCGCTGCCATTCGTCCGCTACGTCCAGCTGCTCAACGGCAACCGCACCGCGCTTTTCAAGGACAGCCAGGTGCGGGCCTTCATGCTGACCATCCTGGTCTTCGTCGGGGTCACGTTCCTCGGGCTGCTGCACATCTTTCCGCGGCACTGGGAAACCTCCCTGCGCGAGGCGCTGTTCAACATCACCTCGATCATGTCGGGTACCGGCTACGCGTCGGCCAACTACATGGGCTGGGGGTCCTTCCTGATCACCATATTCTTCTTCGTGGGGCTGGTGGGCGGCTGTGCGGGATCGACCTCGTGTTCGGTCAAGATCTTCCGCTACCAGATCCTCTTTGCCGCGATCCGCACGCAGATCAAGCGGGTGCACCTGCCGCACGGACGCTTTTCTCCCAAGTTCGACGGGCGGCCGATCTCGGGCGACGTGATGAGCTCGGTCATGTCCTTCTTCGTCTTCTTCGTGGTCTCCGTGGGGCTGCTGGCGGTCGGGCTGGCTCTGACGGGGCTCGACTTCACCACCTCGATCAGCGGGGCGGCGGCGGCCATCGCGAATATCGGTCCCGGTCTGGGCGAGATCATCGGGCCTGCGGGAAACTACGGCCCGCTCAACGACACCGCCAAGTGGATGCTGAGCATCGGCATGCTCTGCGGGCGGCTCGAACTGCTGGCGGTCTACGCCATGCTGACCGTGCAGTTCTGGCGGGCATGACCCGCGACCTCGCGCCTCTCGCGCGGCGCACGCGGGAGATCTACGAGCGCAACGCGGCCCGGTTCGATGCCGAGCGCTTGCGGACGGGGATCGAGAGCGCCTGGCTCTCCGAGTTCACCGAGGGTCTGCCCGCCGGCGCACCGGTACTGGATCTGGGATGCGGCGCGGGAGAGCCGGTCGCGGCCTGGCTGATCGGCGCGGGTTTCGCGGTCACCGGCCTGGACATCGCCCCGGCGATGCTCGCCCTCGCGCGGCGCCGGTGGCCGGCCTGCCGCTGGATCGAGGGTGACATGCGGGGCCTCGACCTGGGCGAGACCTTCGACGGGATCCTCGGCTGGCACAGCTTTTTCCACCTGACGGCAAAGGAGCAGCGCGAGGCCCTGCCGGCAATCGCCGCCCATTTGCGTCCCGGCGGTGCCTTGATGCTGACCGTGGGGCCCGAGGCGGGGGAGGTCGCGGGCCGGGTCGGGGACGATCCGGTCTACCATGCGAGCCTGTCCGAGGCCGAGTACGGCGAAATCCTGGCCGGGCAGGGGATCCGCATAGCCCGGTTCGTGCGCGCCGATCCCGGCTGCGACGGCGCGACGGTGCTGCTGGGCCGGAAGGCGGCTATTCCCAGCAGCTGACCAGCGCGGTCATCGCCATGCCGACGCGGGTGATGTCCTCGGGGGCCATCGCGCGATCGGTGTCCGCCGCCACGGCCGAGAGACCGGCCTCGCCCAAGACGCCGACCAGAACCTGTCCGTCGACGGCAAAGCTCACCTCCGGCGGGAGCTGGCGCCCCGCCTTTCCGGCGGGCATCAACATGCCGATGACGGCGCCGCTTTCATCGATGACCGGGCCGCCCGCATCGCCGGGCAGGGCGGAGAGGGACAGGCGCTCGATCCAGTCCTCGCCGGCCAGGCCCTGCAATTCCTCGACCTTGCCGAAGTTCAGGGTCGGCGCGGCCAGCCGGCCCTCGTAGGGGTAGCCGGCGACCGCCACCTCGCTTTGCAGGCGCGGGATGGCGGTCGAGAAGCGGGCGTACCCCAGTGGCGCGATACCCTCGGTCGGCTTCAGCAGGGCGACGCCGGCCGTGTCGTCACGGGCAACGACCTCGGCATCGACCTTGTTGTCCAGCGTGATCCGGCCACAGCTGCCGACGGCCTCGGCCACGGTCAGGGCATAGCCGCGGTCGTTGACGTAGAACCCCGAGCGCGACAGGACCGGCTTGCGAATTTCCAGACCCGAGAGCAGGTCGATGCTCTGGCTCTCGTCCGCCCCCATGGCCGAGGGCATCACCACGCCCTCGATCCGCTCGAAACTCTTCTGCATTTCGCCCAGCAGCCTGCTGCGCCGTTCCTCGTCGCCCGAGGGCCAGACCAGCGTCCAGCCCTTGATCCGCCCGTCGCGCAGCGTCACCTCGGTATGCGACACGATCCGGGCATTCTCGCCGACGATGGTGAAGCCGTCGCTCCGGCGCTCGCGCGGGCCGTCCTCGGGGACGATGGCGAGGGTCTGCAGGATGTCGTAGAGACCGAAGAGCGTCTTCTGGTCCCCCTGCTGCGAGATCAGGATCACCCGGGCGTCGATGTCGCCGGTCGGGTTGTAATGCGCGAAGGGGGCTTCGTAGCGGTCGAAGGCCACGACGCCTGTGGGGATGAGCATGCGGATGCCGGCCGTATCGTCGGTGACGCGGCGCAGGTCGAGCCCCTCAAGCACGGCGTTGTACTGCCGCATCAGGGCGGCCCGCTGCCGGGTGGTCAGCACGCCGGTGCGGTCGTATCCGTTGTTCTCCTGCCAGGCGGCCATGGAGCCGCGGGTGCCGCGTCCGAAGGCGCCGTCGATGGCGCTGTTGTAATAGCCCGCCCATTTCAGCGCGACCTGAAGCTCCATGCGTTCGTCGCGGCTGAGCAGGGCCTCGCTCCGGCGGGCCTCGGCGGGTGTCTCGTCCGGAACGGGCTCGGGTTCCGGAGCGGGGGCGGGCTCCGGCCGGGTCTCCGCGACCTGTTCGGAGGCCCGGTCCGCCGGTGCCGCATCTGCCGGTGCCGCATCGTCCGTGGCCTGCGGCGCCGCCGCGGCCGCCTGATCCAGACTGTTCGCGCCACGCGGCCAGAACTGCTGCCGGAAGGCGCTGGAAAAGGCGATGTAGCTGTCGCGGGGGATCGCGCCCTCGGCGCGCAGGACCTGCAGGACGCGGGTCGCATCCTCGCGGGTGTAGGGCCCGAGGGCGATGCCGTACCAGCCGCCGCCGAGGGCAAAGCCGTTCACGTCCTGAAGGCGGTCGGCATAGCCGCGGATCGCATCCTCGGCCAGGGCGATCGACGGCTGCGCCTCGATCTGGACCCAGACGAGGTCATCCGATTGCGCACGGACCGAAACGGCCTGAACGTGCAACGCGACGATCAGCGCGGACGCTAGTCGGAGGAAGTGACGGAACATGCGGAAGCCTCTGCCCAGTGTTTTTGTGATTTGTCGTGGGAAACTTTTAGCAAATCCCCCGGGCCATGCACCCAAATAATGCGTCCCGGGCCAATTGACCCCGCCGGGGCGCGACCTTAGGAAAACAGCGCCGACCGGACAGAGGACGCATCATGGCCCGCACCGCCGAGACCCCCCGTTCCTTCCAGGAGATCATCCTGAGGCTTCAGACCTACTGGGCGTCCAGGGGCTGCGCCATCATGCAGCCCTACGACATGGAGGTCGGCGCGGGGACGTTCCACCCGGCGACGACGCTGCGTTCGCTGGGGTCGCGGCCCTGGGCTGCGGCCTATGTGCAGCCCTCGCGCCGGCCGACCGACGGGCGCTACGGGGAAAATCCCAACCGGTTGCAGCATTATTACCAGTACCAGGTGCTGATCAAACCGTCGCCGCCCGACCTGCAGGATCTCTACCTCGGCTCGCTCGAGGCCATCGGCATCGACATGGAGATGCACGACATCCGCTTTGTCGAGGACGACTGGGAAAGCCCCACGCTCGGCGCCTGGGGGCTGGGCTGGGAGGTCTGGTGCGACGGGATGGAGGTCTCGCAGTTCACCTATTTCCAGCAGGTCGGCGGGCATGACTGCCACCCGGTCTCGGGCGAGTTGACCTACGGGCTGGAACGGCTGGCGATGTACGTCCTGGGGATCGACCACGTGATGGACATGCCCTTCAACGATCCGCAGGCGCCGATCGCGCTGAGCTATGGCGACGTTTTCCGCCAGACCGAGCAGGAGTATTCGCGCTGGAACTTCGATGTGGCCGACACCGACATGCTGCTCAAGCATTTCGAAGAGGCCGAGGCCGAATGCAACGCCATCCTGTCGCAGGAGGCGGTCGATCCGAAGACCGGCAAGCGCATCGTCATGGCCCATCCGGCCTATGACCAGTGCATCAAGGCCTCGCATCTCTTCAACCTGCTGGATGCGCGCGGGGTGATCTCGGTCACCGAGCGGCAGGCCTATATCGGGCGGGTGCGGGCGCTCGCGCGGAAATGCGCGGATGCGTTCGTGCAGACCGAGGCCGGTGGATGGGTGCCGGACGAGGTGCCGGCCTGATGGGCAAGTTCCTCGCCGCGCTGATCGTGGTTTGCGCCATCGCGGCCGGGGCGGGCGTCTACTATACCCAGGTCTACGGGTTCTACGAGACGGTCGAGGCCACCGGCGCGGATGTCGTCCTGACCACCTCGGCGGGCGAAGAGGAGCGTCTGCCGCATCGCGCGTTCGAAGGGATCGACGCCTCATCGTCCCCCATCCGCTACCGGGCGTGTTTCGTGACCGACCGGTCGCTCGACGCGCTGAGCGCCGACTACGTGCGCTATCCGCAGGCCGAGCCGCTTCAGGCGCCGGGATGGTTCGACTGTTTCGACGCCCGCGAGATCGGAGAGGCGCTCGAGGCGGGCGAGGCGCGGGCCTTCCTCTCGGTCGAGAACGTGGAATACGGGATCGACCGCGTGGCGGCGGTGCTGCCGGACGGGCGCGGGTTCGTCTGGCACCAGATCAATCGCTGCGGCGAGGTCGTCTTTGACGGCCGGCCCGCCCCCGAGGGGTGCCCGGAACCACCTGCCTGACGACAATTCCGCCCGCCGCAATCCGGTCACCGGGGAACCACCGTGCCCGCCCTCTGTTGATCCTCGAACGGAGGGCGCATCATGCCACAGGAAGCTGCACCGAAATGGGTCAAGCCCGTCATGCGGATCGGCTATGCCGCGCGCGGCGTGACCTATCTGATGATCGGCGGGCTGGCCGTGCTCGCCGCCTGGACCGGCGGCCAGGCCGAGGGCACCAAGGGCGCGCTGGCGCAGCTGCGGGACGAGCCGCTGGGGCTGACTGCGCTGATCGCTATCGGGATCGGCCTGCTGGCCTACTCGGTCTGGCGCCTGATCTGCGCCTGGTATGATCTCGAGGATCAGGGCAGCGGGTTCAAGGCGTTCATCGCGCGTACCGGGCAGGCGGTCACGGGGTTGATCCATCTCGGGCTCGGCATCTCGGTCCTGCGTCTCGCACTGGGGTCGGGCGGCGGCCAGGACGGATCGGCACCGCAGAGCCTGACCTCCAGGCTGCTCGCGATGGAATACGGCAAGATCATCGTCATGGGGATCGGCCTCGTCGTGATCGGCGCCGGGATCTACTACGGCTACAAGGGCATCGCCGAAAAGTACAAGGAACACATTCGCCTGACGCGGGTGACGGAACGGCTGGATCCGGCGCTGAAGGCCGGTCTGGTCGCGCATGGCATCGTCATCGCGCTGATCGGCGGCTTTCTTCTCTATGCGGGGCAGACCACCGATCCGGGCGAGGCCGGCGGCATCGGCAAGGCATTCCAGGTGGTACGTGAACAGCCCTTCGGCCGGATCCTGCTGGGTCTGCTGGGGCTGGGTACCGTCGGGTTCGCCATCTACTGCTTCGTCGAGGCCTGCTACAGGATCATCCCGCGGCTGGCAGGCGACGACATCTCGTCGCTGGCCACGCGGGCCAAGGCAAAGGCCGAACAGAAGGCGCGCCAGGCCACGGCCTGACATTCCCGCCCGCACCGCTCCGGTGCGGGCGCATATCCGCTGGACCCTGTGCGCGTCTCCCGCTATCCACCCTCCGACGGATGGGCGGAGCACGGACCCGCCGCATCCCCGATGCGTGACAGGCCCGAAAGCGACCCTATGCCCGACCTTCTGATCGAACTCTTCTCCGAGGAAATCCCGGCACGGATGCAGGCCCGGGCCGCGGCGGATCTCAAGTCCCGGATGACGGACGGCCTGGTCGAGGCCGGGCTGACATACGGCGGGGCCGCCTCATTCCATACGCCGCGTCGCCTATGTCTGGCCATCGAGGGGCTGCTGACCGAGTCGCCCACGCTGCGCGAGGAACGCAAGGGCCCCCGCGTCGACGCGCCCGAGAAGGCGATCGAGGGCTTCCTGCGCGGCGCCGGCGTCGCGAAGGAGGATCTGCAGGTTCGGGACGACAAGAAGGGCCAGGTCTACGTCGCGCTGATCGAACGTCCGGGGCGCCCCGCGGCCGAGATCGTGGCCGAGGTGCTCACATCGGTTATTCGCAATTTTCCGTGGCCAAAATCCATGAGGTGGGGTAGCGGCAGTCTGAAATGGGTAAGGCCGCTGCACTCCATCCTCTGCATTCTCAGCGACGAGAGCGGCGCGGCGACCGTCCCGATAGAGCTGGACGGGCTGACCGCCACGGACCGGACGCACGGTCACCGCTTCATGGCGCCGGGCGCGTTTTCCGTCACGGGTTTCGAGGATTACACCACAAAGCTCAAGCGCGCCTGCGTGGTTCTCGACGCGCAGGAGCGTGCAGATCACATCTGGCAGGACGCCACGAACCTCGCCTTTGCCGCCGGGCTCGAGGTGGTCGAGGACCGTGGGTTGCTGTCCGAGGTCGCCGGCCTTGTCGAATGGCCGGTCGTGCTGATGGGCGACATCGATCAGGAGTTCCTGGGCCTGCCGCCCGAGGTGCTGCAGACCTCGATGAAGGAACATCAGAAGTTCTTTTCCGTCCGCAACGCCCGGACGGGCCGGATCGAGAAGTTCATCACGGTCGCCAACCGGGAAACCGCCGACGACGGGGCGACGATCCTCGCCGGCAACCAGAAGGTGCTGGCGGCGCGGCTCTCCGACGCCCGTTTCTTCTGGGAAAACGACCTGCGCATCGCCCGCACCGCGGGCATGGAGGACTGGGTCGCGCGGCTGGCCAACGTGACCTTCCACAACAAGCTGGGCAGCCAGGCCGCGCGGATCGACCGGATCGCCGCGCTGGCGCGGGACATCGCGCCGACAGTCGATGCCGATCCCGCGCTCGCCGAACAGGCGGCACGGGTGGCCAAGGCCGATCTCTCGTCCGAGATGGTCTATGAATTCCCCGAACTTCAGGGCCTCATGGGCCGTTACTATGCCGAGGCCGCCGGCCTGCCGGATCAGGTCGCGCGGGCGGCAGAGGAACATTATTCCCCGCTCGGGCCCTCGGACGCGGTGCCTTCGGCCCCGGTCAGCGTGGCGGTGGCCCTGGCCGACAAGATCGACCTGTTGACCGGCTTCTGGTCCATCGACGAGAAACCGACGGGTTCCAAGGATCCCTTCGCCCTCCGCCGCGCGGCGCTCGGCGTGATCCGGCTGGTGCTGGCAAACGGCCTGCGGGTCGATCTCGACCGGTTCTTCGATGCCCAGATCCTGCGCCACCGGCTCTCCGATGGGGCGGCCGCCGACCAGGCGCTGCTGGATGACCTGCTCGGGAAGATCGCGCATCACGGCATGTCCGGGGCCCCGGTGCGCGCGCTGCTCGACAGTGTTGAAGACGCGCCGGGCTGGCTTGCAGCGGTGTCCGAGCACGATCCCGAGTTGGGCGCCGACCTGCTGGCATTCTTCCACGATCGCCTCAAGGTGCACCTGCGCGACGAAGGCATCCGCCACGACGTGATCGACGTGGCCATCGCCATGCCCGAGAAGTCCGACCTGGCGCTGGTGGTCCAGCGGGCCGAGGCGCTGTCGGCCTTCCTCCGGACGGAGGACGGCGAAAATCTCGTGCAGGGATTCAAGCGGGCCAACAACATCCTCACCCAGGCCGAGGACAAGGACGGCGTCGCCTACGAATTCGGGGCGGATCCGAAATTCGCCGAGGACGCCAGCGAAACGGCTCTGTTCGAGGCGCTGGAGAGGGTCCGGCCGCGCATCGAAACAGCCATGGCGCAGGAGGAGTTCGAGGCCGCGCTTTCGGATCTCGCGACGCTCCGCGCGCCGATCGACGCCTTCTTCGAAGCGGTGCAGGTGAACGCCGAGAACGAGATCGTGCGGCGGAACCGACTCAACCTCCTGTCGACGATCCGGACGACCTGTCTGGCGGTGGCCGACCTGACGCGGCTCGAGGGCTGAGCGCCAGCTTTTCCTTGCCCCGAACGGCGAGCGGCGTATTCTGCCCCGATCAGAAGGAATGCCGCAGTGCAGCAGACGCCCACCAGCCCCACGCTCATCACGCCGGACGCCTCGATCGCGAATGCAACGCATGGCGGCCGGGCCAAGTGCCTGCAACGCCTGGTGCGACTGGAGCTGCCCGTGCCGCGGACCGTGGCGCTGCCTTTCGACATGGTGCACCGCATCGCCGCCGGTCAGATGCCGGACATGAAGGGCCTGCTGCAACACTTTGACGCGCAACCGCTTCTCTGTGTCCGGCCTTCCTCGGAAGACCCCGACTGGGGCGGACCCGGTGCGGTGCTGAACGTCGGCATGAACGACGCTCTCTTTGCCGACCTCTGCGACCGGATCGGAGAAGAGGCCGCGACGGCGGTCTACATCCGCTTCGTGCAAGGATACTCGATCAACGTCGCGCGACTCGATCCCGACCTCTTCGACGATCTCGTGGTCGAGGGGCGCGAAGGGCTCCGGCAGGTCCTAGCGGCCTATCAGGAAGAGACGGAAGAGCCGTTTCCGCAGGATCCCGGAGTCCAATTGGCCGGCGTCCTTCGCTCGATGGCGCGGGCGTGGGAGGGGACGACCGCGCGGCTCTTGCGGCAGGCCAAGGGCGCGCCGGCGGATGCGGGGCTGGGCCTCGTCGTGCAGGAGATGGCGCTCGGGCTGGGCAAGGGGGTCTGCGGTTCCGGCGTCATCCAGCTGGTCAGTTCCGCCACCGGCCGGCCCAAGATCACCGGGCGCTACCGCAGCCAGAGCCAGGGCCGCGAGGCCTTGAAGAAAGAGGGCAGTTCGATCTACCTCGCCAGGGATCCGCGCGGCTCGTCGCTCGAGGATCTCGCGCCCGAGGCCTTCGCCGACCTGATCCGCTACACCCGACTGATGCGCAAGCGGCTGAAGGCCGAGATGCAGACGGAATTCACCATCGAGAACGGCCGCGTGCACGTGCTCGACGGGGTGCGGGTGCGTCGCAGTTCCCGTGCGGCGGTCCGGATCGCCGTGGCTCTTGCCAATGACGGGATCATCACCCCGGAAGAGGCGATCCTTCGGGTCGAGCCGCGGGCCGTGACCGAAATGCTGCACCGGCAGGTCGATCCCGAAGCCCCGCGCCATGTTATCGCAAAGGGCATCGCCGCCAGCCCCGGGGCCGCATCTGGCAGGATCGTCTTTACCTCGGCGGCGGCACAGGCGGCCGCGGCGCGGGACGAATCCTGCGTGCTGATCCGACGCGAGACGACGCCCGAGGACATCCGCGGCATGCACGCCTCGGCCGCGGTGCTGACCGAACGCGGCGGAATCACCAGCCACGCCGCCGTGATCGCCCGGGGCCTCGGGCTGCCCTGCGTCGTCGGCGCGTCCGAGCTCAAGTTCAACCTGCGCCGCAACACCGTGACCACGGCGGACGGCCAGACCCTGAAAGAGGGGGACGTGATCACCATCGACGGCACCAACGGCGAGGTGATCCTGGGCTCGGCGCCGCTGCACGAGGCGGCGCATGACGGCGCCTTCCAACAGCTCATGGCCTGGGCGGACGAATTCCGCGACATCGGTGTGCGGGCCAATGCCGACACGCCGGCCGATGCGCTGATCGCGCGCAAGTTCGAGGCCCAGGGGATCGGCCTCTGCCGCACCGAGCACATGTTCTTCGAGCCCGGCCGTCTCACCGTCATGCGCGAGATGATCTTTGCCGCCGAGGCCGAAGATCGCCGCGCCGCGCTCGACCAGCTCCTGCCCATGCAGCGCGCCGATTTCGTCGAACTGTTCCGGATCATGCAGGGCCATCCGGTCTGCATCCGGCTGCTCGATCCGCCGTTGCACGAATTCCTGCCGACCAACCGCGATGGCATGCGGTCGCTCGCCGAGGCGCTGGACCGCCCGATGTCTGATGTGACCCGGCGCATCGAGGAACTGGCCGAACACAATCCGATGCTGGGGCTGCGGGGCGTGCGGCTGGGCATCAACATGCCCGAGATCTACGACATGCAGGCGCGCGCCATCTTCGAAGCGGTCCTCGAGGCGAGCCGGGAGGGCGCCAGCGTGGTGCCCGAGATCATGATCCCGCTGGTTTCGGCCAAGCGCGAGGTGGAACTGGTGAAGTCGCGGGTCGAGGCGGTGGCCGCCGAGGTGCGGACGGCCAGCAATCAGCGGTTCGACTATCGGCTGGGGGTCATGGTCGAAACGCCCCGCGCCGCGCTACGCGCGGGCGAGATCGCGCCCCATGTCTCTTTCCTGTCCTTCGGCACGAACGACCTGACGCAGATGACCTATGGCCTGTCGCGCGACGACGCGGGCCGGTTCATGAAGACCTACGTCCAGGAGGGGGTCTTTGCCGAGGATCCGTTCCACACGCTCGATGTCGACGGTGTGGGCGAATTGCTTCAGACCGGGGCCGAACGGGGCCGGGATGCGCGAAAGGATCTTGTGCTTTCCATATGCGGCGAACATGGCGGCAATCCCGAATCAATCGCCTTCTGCCGGCAGGCCGGCTTTGATTATGTGAGTTGCTCGCCCTTCCGCGTGCCCGTCGCGCGGCTTGCCGCGGCACAGCTTGCCGTCAAAGACATTTTTCCGCCGAAAATGTAAACGAGCCGTTTTTCAACCGTTTGAGCGGCAAAGCTGCACCGGCCCCGAAACCCTGTCCGAAAAGCCGTTCTGCCAGAGGCTGGACCCGAGGCCCGGTTTCCGTTAGGCGACCCGGAAACGAAAATTGGAGACGGCGACGCAGACGGGGCCGTATTGTTGATATGCGCGGATTGATTTTGGGGGCGCTTCTGCTGGTTGCCAGCGGCGCCGCGGCCGAAAGCACGGTCGATGACATTGCCAGTGCCGAGAAAAACGGCCTTAGCGCCGTGGGACCGTTGAAACTGGCTTCGCTGCTGGACATCGAGGCGGCGCAGGACCTCCGGCCCAAGGCGCGGAAGACACCGAAGATCGAATACTCGCGGTCCTGGCTCGCGAAACAGAAGCGGCCCGAGCTGACCGCCCAGGCCGCCTGTCTGGCCGAGGCGCTGTATTTCGAAGCGCGCGGCGAAAGCGTGAGGGGGCAGTTCGCCGTCGCCGAGGTCATCCTCAACCGCGTCGACAGCCCGTCGTTTCCGAACACCATCTGCGGTGTGATCAACCAGGGGACGGGCCGGAAATATGCCTGCCAGTTCACCTACACCTGCGACGGCTATCCCGAGGTGATTCACGAAAAGGGCGCCTTTGCGACCGTGTCGAAGGTGGCGGCCATCATGATGCGGGGCGCCGAGCGTCCGCTGACCGACGGGGCGACCTATTACCACACCCGCGCCGTGTCGCCGTCCTGGGCCCGCAAGTTCAACCGCACGGCCAGTATCGGCGTTCACCACTTCTATAGCCGGCACACCCGCCTGTCGTCCAACTGACGCGCCCGCGCCGTTTTTGACGGTCGCAATGCCGGGTAAGCCTTTGCCAATCCTGCCGCAAGCCGGTACTCCGCTCTCGCAACGCAGCGGGAGTGGCCGAAGTGAGTGACCGGATTTCGCAGGCCTTCGGGCATCCGATCGAACGGGCCGAGGCCCTGGCCGGGGCCGAGCCCCGCGACCGGATTTCCCTGCGCGACTACGTGACAGAGGTCGAGATCGGGGCCTTTCAGCAGGAACGCGGGCTGCGCCAGAGATTGCGCTTCAACGTGGTGGTCGAGGTCCAGTCGGCGTCAGCGCCGCTGGCCGACGATGTCGATCGCGTCCTCTCCTACGACCGCGTCACCGAAGCGATCGAGGCCGAACTGACGACCGAACGGCTCAACCTGTTGGAAACGCTGGCGGAACGGGTCGCGCACCGGATCCTGCACGAACCGCGGGCCGAGCGGGTCTTCGTCCGGATCGAAAAGCTGGATCGCGGGCCCGGTGCGCTCGGGGTCGAGATCATGCGCAGCCGGGCCGATGCTCAGCCTCTGGCCGAGGAAGAGGCCGAGGAGGCCCAACACGCGCCGCGCGTGGTCTATCTGTCCAACGCCGACGTGACGGCCCCGGGGCTTCCGGCGGCGCTGGACCGGTTGCAGGCGGCCGGGCTGCCGACGATCCTGTGCTGCGGTCCGGCCGAGCTCGCGTCGCCGCGGTCGCGGGTCGATCTCGCGCAGCGGCGGATCGACCTGCTGGCCATCGAACAGAATGCCTGGGTCCTGGCCGGGCAGGACGCCCGGTGCGTGGTGGTCAACACGCGGACCGAACTCGACTGGGCGATGAAGCACGCCCAGGTCTCGGTCTGGGCGCCGTCCAAGATGGTGCTGGATGCCGTAGAGGGGCCGGCGCGCGATGCGGGACCGGTCGAGCTGGCCTACTGGCTGGCCGGCGAACTCAGCGCCGAGCGTTTCGTCCTGCTGGACCCGGACGCGCCCCTGCCGGAAGGAGAGACGCCCGCCGCGCATGGCGATCTGGAGACGCTGGCGTGACCGGCTGGCTGCGCCCGATCCCTGTCGCGGGCGCCGCCGTGCCGGGCCTGCCGCTTGCGGGGCAGGCGCATGTGCGGTTCGCTTCGGCCCAGCCGCTCTCTCTCGCCGGGGGCGAGGAACCCGTCGGTCTGGCGCAGATGGGCGATGTGGCCTGCGCGCGCCTTTCCGGAGTGCGCGCGCCCCTCTGCGGGCTGTCGCTGCACCGGCCCCGCATCATGGGAATCCTCAACGTGACGCCCGACAGCTTTTCCGACGGCGGCCGCCATGAGACCCTTGGGGCGGCGGTGGCCCATGCCCGGCAGATGGCCCACGAGGCCGACATCATCGACATTGGCGGCGAATCGACGCGTCCCGGCGCAGAGGAGGTGTCGGTCGAGGAAGAGATCCGCAGGACGGCGCCGGTCATCCGCGCGATCCGAGACGCCGGGCTGACGCTGCCGATCAGCATCGACACGCGCAAGGCCGCCGTGGCCGAGGCTGCTCTGGATGCCGGGGCCGACATGGTCAACGACGTCTCGGCCTTTGCCCACGACCCGGACCTCGCGGGGCTCGTCGCGTCGCGCGGCGTCCCGGTCTGCCTGATGCACGCAAAAGGGCCGCCCAGCACGATGCAGCAGGACCCGCGCTATGGTGATGTCGTGACCGAGGTGCTCGATCATCTCCTGCAGCGCGTGGATGCGGCGGTGGCAGCGGGGATCGCCCGCGACAGCATCGTGATCGACCCGGGTATCGGCTTCGGCAAGACGGCAGGGCACAATCTTGATCTGCTCGGGCACCTCTCGGCCTTGCACGATCTGGGCCTGCCCATCCTGCTCGGCGCCTCGCGCAAGCGGTTCATCGGCACCATCGGCGGGGCCGAGGTGGCGGCGGACCGGGTGCCGGGTTCGGTGGCGGTGGCGCTCTACGGGGTCGCCCAAGGGGCGCAGGTCCTGCGGGTACATGACGTATCGGAGACCGCGCAGGCGCTGAGGCTGTGGAGGGCGATGGCGACCGGCGCGGCCGATTGACGAATGGTCGGGTCACCCTAGCTGAGTTGCGTGCGCCGGGGCAGGGTGCCCCGCCAGACGGAGATGCGCCCGGTTTCTGTGCAGCACTGGCGTCGCTGCGGGGCCTAGCTGAGTTGCGTGCGCCGGGGCAGGGTGCCCCGCCAGACGGAGATGCGCCCGGTTTCTGTGCAGCACTGGCGTCGCTGCGGGGCTCTCCGAAGAAAGCGGTGTCGGGAACTGGTCACGCAGGCCCTTGGACGCCATCATCCGCCGGGGGAGGTCCGAACCGAAAGGAAACACTCCGATGTGCCTGACGCCCGAAGCCCTCGCCATGTTCCTGAACCTGCTGTCGCCCGACATCATCGATGTGGAACCGAACCGGATCACGGTCCGCGCCGAGGTGCGCGATGCGGTCTGGCTGGCCACGGGCGACAAGTGGTGCACCGACGCCGACAGAACGAATGCGGCGCATCATCTGGATCGGGCGATGCCCTGAACGGATGGCGGCCGGCGCCGGAGTGGCGCCGACCGATGTAGCGGATGCATCGATCCGGTCAGTTCCTGTCCTTGTCGACCATCTTGCCGGCCGAGATCCAGGGCATCATGGCGCGCAGCTTCTCGCCCACTTCCTCGATCTGGTGCGCATCGTTCATCCGGCGGGTGCCCTTGAAGAACGGCTGGCCGACCTGGTTTTCCTGCATGAAGTCACGCACGAACTTGCCGGTCTGGATGTCGTGCAGGATCGCCTTCATCTCCTTCTTGGTCCGTTCGTAGGGCAGGACGCGGGGGCCCGACACGTACTCGCCGTACTCGGCGGTGTTCGAGATCGAGTAGTTCATGTTCGCGATGCCGCCCTCGTAGATCAGGTCGACGATCAACTTCACCTCGTGCAGGCATTCGAAATAGGCCATCTCGGGTGCATAGCCCGCCTCGACAAGCGTTTCGAAGCCCATGCGGATCAGCTCGACCAGGCCGCCGCAGAGCACGGCCTGTTCGCCGAAGAGGTCCGTCTCGCATTCCTCGCGGAAGTTGGTCTCGATGATGCCGGACCGGCCGCCGCCGATGGCGGAGCAGTAGGACAGGCCGATTTCCAGCGCCTTGCCGCTCGCGTCGTTGTTCACGGCCACCAGGCAGGGGACGCCGCCGCCCTTGGTGTATTCGCCGCGCACGGTGTGGCCGGGGCCCTTGGGCGCCATCATGATGACGTCGACGCCGGGCTTGGGCTCGATCAGGCCGAAATGCACGTTCAACCCGTGGGCGAAGGCGATCGCCGCCCCGTCCTTCAGGTTGTCGTGGACGTATTTCCTGTAGGTCTCGGCCTGAAGTTCATCGGGCATGGTAAACATGATCAGGTCGCACCAGGCCGCGGCCTCGGCGATGCCCATGACCTGCAGGCCCTCGGCCTCGGCCTTCTTCGCGCTGGCCGAGCCTTCACGCAGGGCGACGACGAGGTTCTTGGCGCCGCTGTCGCGCAGGTTCAGGGCGTGGGCATGCCCCTGGGAGCCGTAGCCCAGGATGGCGACCTTCTTGTCCTTGATCAGGTTGATGTCGCAATCGCGGTCGTAATACACGCGCATGAGTTTTCCTCCTTCTGGCCGCCGATCGTGGCGGGATGGGCGCAGCATAGGCGCGCCCCGATGAAATGGCTTTCAAAGATTGTGGATTTCACCTCTGTTGAGAGATAGTCATTCGTCATCGGGGCGAATGACGGATTTTTCATGTTGGACGACACGGACAGGCGTATCCTGCGCCAGTTGCAGGCGGACCCCACGCTCAGCGGGGCTGACCTGGCGGATCGGGCCGGGGTGAACGCGGCCACCTGCTGGCGCCGGCTGGAAAAGCTGCGCGAGGCCGGCGTGCTGCGCGGATCCCGCGCGGTGATCGACTGGCGCGCCCTCGGCTATGCGGTCGAGGTGTCGTTGCGGGTCACGCTGGACAAGACGGTGGCGCGGGCCTTCGAGGAATTCGCGGCAGAGGCGCGCCGGATCCCCGAGGTGCTCGAAATACAGACGTTCCTCGGTCAGGTCGATGTGCGGCTGGGTCTCATCGCGCGGGACCTCCAGCACTATCAGGCGCTCTACCGCGAGCGTATCCTGACGCTGCCGCACATCGCCGATCTCGAGGCCCTGATGCATGTGGCGCGCATCAAGACGGACGAGACGGTGCCGCTGTGATCGACCTCGACGATATCGACCGCGCTCTGCTGCGGCACCTGGCCGAGGACGCCGGGCTGTCGGCCTCGGCGCTCGGGCGGCGGGTCGGGCTGTCGCAGCCGGCGACATGGCGGCGCGTGCAGCGCCTGCAGGAGGCTGGGGTGCTGGCCGGCGCGCGGCTGGATCTGGACCTCGCGGCGCTCGGCTTCGGGGTAACCGTCTTCCTGGGGGTCAAGCTGGGAACCAAGGGCCGCGTGAGCCTCGCGGATTTCGAACGCGCGGTCAGCGCGATCCCCGAGGTCCAGACGATCGAACATGTGTTGGGTCTTTATGACTACCGCCTGCGCGTGACCGCGCGGGACATCGCCGATTTCGAACGTGTCCTGCGTCGGCGGATCATGACGCTGCCGGGGGTGGCGAATGTCGATGCCAATGTCCTGCTGAGTGAGGACCGCCTGCCGGGACCGATCTGACGGACGAGCAGGGACATGACGTCATCCTTAATTTCGACCCGAGGACCTTCTACCGAAAGACGCACGTGTCGAACGTCATCCTCGGGTTTGGTCCGAACTCCGTCCGCCGGGACGCGAGCGTGGTGGCATGAGATCCTCGGGGCGGGCCCGTGGATATCTTCCGCACTGGCGGCGTCCGTCGGCTAGTCCTCTCCGCCGCGGGCGCCGAGCCCCATCTGCATCAGCATTCTCCGGACGGGCGGCGCGCCGTAGAGCGCGGCGAGGCCGGCCGCCCTGAGGTCGCGCAGGGGCTGGGCCGAGATCCGCGAGGCGCGGTTGAGTGCATCGATTCCGGCGGCGCGCAGCCTGACCTCGGGATGGCGGCGGCGGTCATAGGTCTCGAGCATCCGGCGATCGCCCAGCCCCTCTGGCCGGGCCGCGGCCAGGTCGCGCAGGCAGCGCAGATCGCCCAGCGACATGTTCAGGCCCTGTGCCCCGATCGGCGGGACCACATGCGCGGCTTCGGCCAGAAGAGCGATCCGCTCGCCGGCCATCCGGTCCGCCACCTGGGTGACGATCGGCCAGACCGAGCGGCGGGTGACCAGTGTCAGCGGTCCGAAGAGACCGCAGGACCGCTCCATCATCGCGGCCTCGAACGCGGGCTCGGGAAGTCGCGAGAGCCGAAGCGCCTCGGGACCGTCCTCCATCCAGACCACGGCCGAGCAGGGCAGGCCCTCGCGGTCGGGCAGGGGAACCAGGGTGAAGGGGCCGCCGGAGCGGTGGATCTCGGTCGAGACGTTTTCGTGCGGGATCGGGTGCGTGACGGCGAAGGCCAGAGCCTTCTGTCCATAGCGTGTCGTCCTGACGCCGATCCCCGCCGCCTCGCGCATGGGCGAGGTGCGGCCGTCCGCGGCGATGACCAGCCGGCAACGGACCCGGCTGCCGTCGCTGAGGCCGACCCGAGCCTCGCGTTCGCGGGTCAGCAGCGTCTCGGTGCCGGTGCCGGGGCGGAAATCCACATTCGGCAGATCGTCCAGCCGGCCCAGCATTTCCCGACGGAGCAGCCAGTTGGGCAGGTTCCAGCCGAACGGACCCGAGGAGATGTCGGCGGCGTCGAAGTCGCGGGTGACGCGCGGTTCGGGTGGGGGGCCGCCGGCGTCGACGATCCGCATGACCCGGAGCGGCGCGGCATGATCGGCGAGGCGGGACCAGAGGCCCGCGTCCTCCAGAAGGCCGCGCGCGGGTTGCAGAAAGGCGGTGGTGCGCAGGTCGGCGCCTTCGGCCTCGCCCTCGGTCACGGGGGGCGCGGGATCGCAGAGCAGCACCGAATGGCCGGCAGTCCCGAAGACCGCCGCGGCGGTCAGTCCGGCGACGCCGCCTCCGGAAATCACGATGTCATGGTCGGTGGTCATGATGCGCCCTCCTGCCGTCTAGATAGGCCGGCGGAGAGATGGGGAAAAGCGGCAAAGCGTCCCGGCCCGGCGGCCCGTGTGGGCCGAGACGGCCCGGGGCGACCGGCGTTCGCCGCGTTCAGGCGAGCCGCCCCAGGAAATCCGAGAGGTCGTCGGTGTGATGGTGGATATGTTCGGCCGTCACCGGGCTCTCGGCCACGTGAACCGTTCTCATCCCGAGGGCGTGGGGGGCGGCGAGGTTGCGGGGATCGTCCTCGAACATGGCGGCCGTGCGGGTGTCGAGACGATCCAGCGCGAAGATCCGGTCGAAGGCCGCACGTTCGGGCTTGGGGATGTATTCCGCGTGTTCGACACCATAGACGGCATCGAACAGACCGGTGAGGCCGCGCGCCTCGACCACCCGTTCCGCATAGGGGGCACAGCCGTTGGTGAAGACGATCTTGCGCCCCGGCAGCGCCTGGATCCGGGCGGCGAGGGCGGGATCCGCCTGAAGCCCCGAAAAGTCGATGTCATGCACCTCGGTGAGGTAGGGTCCGGGATCGACCCCGTGCAGACGCATCAGCCCGGCGAGCGTCGTGCCGTGATCGCGCCAGTAGGCGTGGCGCAGGCGGTCCGCTTCGGGGCGGTCGACACCGAGGCTGCGCATCACCCAGTCCGTCATCCGCACCTCGATCTGGTCAAAGAGGCGGGCGGAGGGCGGATAGAGCGTATTGTCCAGATCGAAGACCCAGGTCGTGACATGGGCAAAGGCGTCGCGCGGCATGATCTCAGGCTATGGGGAGGGGACAAGGGACGCAAGTATCGGATATACGGGGCCCGATACTTTGACGCGACGGGACTGAGGAGACGGGCCGGTGCAGAAGGATGCCTATACGCTGATCCTCGAAGCGATCGATCACGGGGTCTACAAGCCGGGCGACCGGCTGGTCGAAAGTGAACTGGCCGACCGGTTCGGCGTGTCGCGCACGCCAATCCGCGAGGCGCTGCAGCGGCTCGAGACGCAATCGCTGCTGACCCGCGACGGGCGGTCGCTGATCGTGTCGTCGCTGGATCACAACCAGCTGGCGGAGCTGTATATCGTGCGCACCGAGCTCGAGGGGTTGGCCGCACGTCTGGCGGCGCGGCACGCCACGCCCGAGGAAATTCGCGTGCTGCGCGACATGGTCGAGGCCGATCGGGCGCTGCTCGGCGACCCGGCGGCGCTGTCGCGGGCCAACCGGCGCTTTCACAAGCAGATCCACCTCGCCTCGCACAACCGGTTCCTCGTGCAGCAGCTGGACATGGTGCACCGGTCGATGGCGCTTCTGGCGCTGACGTCGCTGGCGGCCCAGGGCCGGGACGCGGCGGCGCTTGCCGAACACGCGGCCATCGTCGAGGCCATCGCCGCGCGAGACGAGGCCACGGCCGGAGAGGCGCTGAGCGATCACATCTCGAAGGCCTTCGTGACGCGGCTCAAGCTCGATTCCGGGGCGATCGGGACCGTCGGCTGATCCTCCTCCGTCAGCGTGTGACCGTGTTCGGTCTTGTCCCAGTAGAAGGGGCGGCAGGCCAGTTCGACCAGCGCCTTCCACATGGCGAGGGTGCCCATGGGCCAATAGAGGTGCAGGCTGGGGATCCAGGGCCAGAGGAACCTGTGTCGCGGCCCCCGCGTGGCGATCGCGCCCAGTGTCATGACCAGCAGTTCGAAGCCCAGAAAGGCCGTCGCGAGCAGTCGCATGGCCGGGCCGGTGTCGATGGCGATCAGGGGCAGGTCGACGCCGAAGATCACCAGCCAGAACAGCCAGAGCAGCGGCGCCAGGGCAAAGTGCAGGATCGCGGTCAGGAAATGCGCCTGGAACCCCAGGAACTGCCAGGGCCCCAGGTCGCGCAGGAGAGCGCGCGGCCGGCGCATGTGAACGGCGTAGGTCATCAGGTATCCCTTGAGCCAGCGCGAGCGTTGCCGCACCCATGACACCGGCCGGGCGCTGGCCTCTTCCCCCGTGGCCGTGTCGATGACCCGGGTGCGATACCCGGCCCGGGCGAGCCGCATCCCGAGGTCCGCGTCCTCGGTCACGTTGTGGGCATCCCAGGCCCCGACGGCCTCGAGCGCGTCGCGGCGAAAGAAGGCGGTGGTTCCGCCGAGCGGGACGGCGAATCCGAGCTTGGCCATGCCGGGCATGACGAGGCGGAACCAGGTGTTGTATTCGATGGTAAAGCAGCGCGTGATCCAGTTCTCCGCGGCGTTGTAGTAGTCGAGCGCCCCCTGAAGACAGGCCGTTTCCCCGGACGCGGCCGCGAAACCGGCCGCCACCTTCCGCAGTTGATCGGGCTCCGGCGCGTCCTCGGCGTCGTAGATGCCGATGATGTCGCCGATGCAGAAATCCAGCGCATAGTTCATGGCGCGCGGCTTGGTGCGCGGCTGACCGTCGGGGACGGTGACGATCCTGATCCAGGGCGGCAGCGCGGCCGCCGCGAGCGCGGCGCGGGTCACGTCGTCGCTTTCCTCGAGCACGAAGATCACGTCGAGCCGCGCGCGCGGATAGTCGAGCCTCTCGAGTCGGCGGGGAAGGACCGAGGCGACGCGATCCTCGCGGTAGAGGGGAACCAGGATCGACATGACGGGGAGTAGGTGTTCGGGGCAGGGCGGTGGCGGGCGCTCGGGCCTCAGCAGATGCGTGATCGCGGCCGAAAGCTTGGTGACCGAGGCGACCACGAGCGCCAGGATGGCCCCCGCCACGAGAAAGCGTGCGAGGGCCGCGGGATTGCTGATGAGGATCGCCGCCAGTACCGCCAGGGCGAGGACGCTCAGGCCCGCCCGGTCAAGCGCGCTCCAGTGCCGGGCGGAGAGTTCGGGGGCGGTTCGCGTCACCATCCGGCGCTGCAGCTCCGGCCCGTGAACTTTCGCCAGGCCGGATTGAATCGCGGACCGGTCCGCCAGGACCATCCGCGTCTCGGGGGGGTGGGGGCCGGTGCCGGGCATGAGGTCGGCAAGTGCCCGGTCGAACCGTTCGGGCCGGGCCGTCGCAATCCAGATCGTGTCGGCGGTCTGCCGCCAGGGCAGGCATTCGTGGCGCAGGCAGGTCGGCCCGTCGAACCTGCGCGCTAGGCCGGGATCGGCGGGTGTGAGGCCGAGGTCCACAGGCTGCGCCCCGGTGAGCGCGGCGAGTTCGGTCAGCAGGCGCGGCCCGGTCAGGCGGCCCTCGGCATGATCGGCGCGCAGGTCCGCGATCCGCTCCGGCCGATCGGCCGGTCCCGGCGGGATGAACGGCAGGACGGCGGGATCGGGCCGGGGTTCGGGCCGGTGGTCGGGCGGCGCGGTCCGGCCGGGCGACCCGATCGCGTCGCCGGCCCGCGACCGCGGCCGGCCATCCAGATTGTACAGGTCCTGAGAAGACATGCGACGCCCCCGGAAATGCTCACAGGGAGCATTCGGCGACGCCGGTTAATATTACCTGAAGAAGCGGTTAACGCCCGCGTTTCACGCGGACGTCCGGTTCATGCGCGGGCGTCCATCGAGGCGGCGAACCGCTCGAAAAGATAGAAGCTGTCCTGCGGTCCGGGGCTGGCCTCGGGGTGGTACTGCACGGAGAAGACGGGCCGGTCGGTCATGCGGATGCCGCAGTTCGATCCGTCGAAGAGCGAGACGTGGGTTTCCTTGACATCGGCCGGAAGCGACTGGCTGTCGACGGCGAAGCCGTGGTTCATCGAGGTGATCTCGACCTTGCCGGTCTCCATGTCCTTCACCGGGTGGTTCGCCCCGTGGTGGCCGTGGTTCATCTTGACCGTCCGGGCGCCGAGCGCAAGGCCCAGCATCTGGTGACCGAGGCAGATGCCGAAGATCGGCAGGTCGGTCCTGTCCATCACGCCGCGGATCATCGGCACGGCATAGGCGCCGGTCGCCGCCGGATCGCCCGGCCCGTTCGACAGGAAGATGCCGTCGGGATTGTGGGCGAGAACATCCTCGGTCGTCGCCGTGGCGGGCAGGACCGTGACGTCGCAGCCGGACGAGGCGAGGCAGCGCAGGATATTGCGTTTCGCGCCATAGTCGACCGCCACGACCTTGTGACGCGCCGCGGTCTGCCGGCCGAACCCGTCGGGCCAGGCCCACCTGGTCTCGTTCCAGCGATAGCTCTGCACGCAGGTGACCTTCTTCGCCAGGTCGAGCCCCACGAGACCGGAGAAGTCCCGGGCCCTGGCCACCAGAGCCTCGATGTCGAAGTTGCCCTCGGGATCGTGGGCGAGGGCGGCATGCGGCGCACCCTGCGCCCGGATGGCGCGGGTCAGGCGGCGCGTATCGACGCCGCCGATGGCGATCCGTCCGCGCGAGGCGAGCCAGTCGGACAGCCGGCTCGTCGCCCGCCAGTTCGAGGGTTCGGTCGGGTTCCAGCGGACCACCATGCCGTCGGCGACCGGATCGGCCGTCTCGTCATCCTCGGGCGTGACGCCGACATTGCCGATATGCGGGAAGGTGAAGGTCACGATCTGGCCGGCGTAGGAGGGGTCGGTCATGATCTCCTGATAGCCGGTCATCGCCGTGTTGAAGCAGAGTTCGGCCACCGTGACGCCGGTGGCGCCGAAACCGCGGCCCATGAAGACCGTCCCATCGGCAAGAGCCAGGCAGGCGGTCGGTTTGTCGTGATGTGATTGGGGCATTTTGCGGCTCCGGCAGGATGGCAAATCGGCGTCTACCTAAGGGGGGTAGGGCAGAGGGTCAAGGGCGATACGGCCGCATGCGGCGCGGCGGGCCTATCCACCCGTATAGGGATGCCGTCGCGTCCCGGCGGTTGTGTCGCTTGACCGGGCGGGCTAGGGTCCGCCGGGTTGAAGCACCGGGGATGGACGCATGCAACTTCGTGACCGAGTCACTGCCTCACTCAAGCAGGCGATGAAGGACCGCGACACCGAAAAACTCAGTACCTTGCGGCTGATCAACGCCGCCATCAAGGACCGCGACATCTCGGCCCGGGGCGAGGGGCGCGAGGATGGCGTGGACGAGGCCGAGGTGCTGGCGATCCTCGGCAAAATGGTCAAGCAGCGTCAGGAAAGCGCCCGTGCCTATGAAGAGGGCGGCCGGATCGATCTGGCCGAGCAGGAGCGGACCGAGATCGGCTATATCGAGGAATTCCTGCCGCGTCAGCTGAGCGACGAGGAAGTCGCGAAAGCCGTGGATGCGGCGATCGCCGAGACCGGCGCCAGTTCGATCCGAGACATGGGCAAGGTCATGGGCGCGCTGAAGGCCAGGTATACCGGCCAGATGGATTTCGGCGCGGCGGGACCGATGGTGAAGGCCAGGCTGGGCTGACGCCGGCCGCCACTGTGGCGGGCGCTGCCCGCGCGCGCCGGGACACTGCAAGAGACATTCCCATCAGGTCTTGAACGGTTCCGGCCTGAGGCGAGGGCCTGCACGGGTGGTCCGACAGCGCGCTTTCGGTCGACGCGCCGGGTCCTATCGCAAGTCCGACAGGCGCGAGGCCAGTTCGCCATAGAGCGCCTTGCGTTCGTCCTCGGACAGAAAGGCGCCGATCTCCACTTCGCGGCCGTTGCCGTTCAGCGTGACGTAATGCGGCACGGGACCGCCCCGTTCATGCTTGGTGATGCGGATCCAGTGGCTGTTGCAGCTCCATTCCTGGACGGTCTTGTCGGGATTGGTCCGGGTCAGCACGATCTCCGGGGCGGCCAGCGTCAGGACCTCGAGAATGTCGGCGTCGCGGTAGCTGCGCTCAAGCCCCCACCACAGCGCGGCGAGAGCGGCCATCGCGAAGGGCAGCAGGCCCCAGAGCGCGACGGTGCCGACCATCGCCGTCAGCGGAATCGTGACCAGCGTGAAGAAGAGCAGGATGACCACGGCGAACCCGCGGCGCGGCAGCGACCTGTGCGGGCGCAGTTCAAGGCGGTCCGGGCTGGTCCAGCGGTAGGTCATGAGCGTCCGTGCCAATGAAAAAGGCCGGGGGTCTTCACCCCCGGCCTCTTGTCTTTCCGGTTCCGGCCGGGATCAGTGGGCGTGGCCCTTGTCCCATTCCTCCTGCTTGGGGAGGATTTCGAACGTATGCTCGGGCGGCGGAGAGGGCAGGGTCCACTCCAGCGTGTCGGCATATTCGTTCCAGTAGTTTTTCTCGGTCACCTTCGCCCCGCGGAAGAAGGCGTGGAACACGATGCCGAAGAACAGCACGAAGGAGGCGAAGGACAGGAACGCGCCCATGGACGACCACCAGTTCCAGAAGGCGAAGGCCTCGGGATAGTCGATATAGCGGCGCGGCATGCCCTGGCGGCCCAGGAAGTGCTGCGGGAAGAAGGTCACGTTCGCGCCGATGAACATCATCCAGAAGTGGATCTTGCCCCAGAACTCGGAATACTGCCGGCCGGTCATCTTGCCGAACCAGAAGTAGATGCCGGCGAAGATGCCGAAGACCGCGCCGAGCGACATCACGTAGTGGAAGTGGGCCACGACGTAGTAGGTGTCGTGATAGGCCCGGTCGATCGGCGCCTGGCTCAGCACGATGCCGGTCACGCCGCCCACGGTGAAGAGGAACAGGAAGCCGAAGGCCCAGAGCATCGGCGTCTTGAACTCGATCGAGCCGCCCCACATCGTGGCGATCCAGCTGAACACCTTCACCCCCGTCGGCACCGCGATGACCATGGTCGCCAGCATGAAATAGCTCTGCTGCGTCAGGGACATGCCGACGGTGTACATGTGGTGCGCCCAGACCACGAAGCCAAGCGCGCCGATCGCGATGATGGCAAGCACCATCGGCAGGTAGCCGAAGATCGGCTTGCGCGAGAAGGTGGCGATCACGTGGCTGATGATGCCGAAGGCGGGCAGGATGATGATGTAGACCTCGGGATGGCCGAAGAACCACAGGATGTGCTGGTAGAGGATCGGGTCGCCGCCGCCCGAGGGATCGAAGAAGGTCGTCCCGAAGTTGCGGTCGGTCAGCAGCATGGTGATCGCACCCGCGAGCACGGGCAGGGCGAGCAGGATGAGCCATGCGGTGACGAAGATCGACCACGAGAACAGCGGCACCTTGAAGAGCGTCATGCCCGGGGCGCGCATGTTCAGGAAGGTGGTGATCATGTTGATCGCGCCCAGGATCGACGAGGCGCCCGAGACGTGGACCGCGAAGATCGCCAGATCCATGGAGGATCCTCCCTCGCTCGTCGAGAGCGGCGGATACAGCACCCAGCCCACGCCCGAACCGAGCTGCCCGTTGCCGCCGGGGGCCAGCAGGGAGGCCACGCCGAGCGAGACGCCGGTGACATACATCCAGAAGGACAGGTTGTTCATCCGCGGGAACGCCATGTCCGGCGCGCCGATCTGCAGCGGCATGAAGTAGTTGCCGAAGCCGCCGAAGAGCGCCGGGATCACCACGAAGAACATCATCAGGACGCCGTGATAGGTGATCATCACGTTCCACAGATGGCCGTTCGGCGTGCATTCCGCCGCGGAGGGCAGGAAGCGCGCGCCCTCGAGGCACATGTACTGAACCCCGGGGTTCATGAGTTCCATGCGCATGTAGACGGTGAAGAGGACCGAGATCAGACCCGCCACCGCCGAAACGACGAGGTAGAGTATCCCGATATCCTTGTGGTTCGTGGACATGAACCAGCGGGTGAAGAACCCGCGATTGTCGTCATGTCCGTGGCCCTGAACGGCTGCGTCAGCCATGTCTTGCCTCCTGCTGGTCAAACTGGACGCGATCCCGAAGGTGCGTGAAATTATTCCGGTTCTAGAATGAAGCTCGGGGGCGGGCAATGGCCGGTATTGACGCAGATCAAATAATTTTGTCGCACCCCGTGCGTGCCCTCGGCCCGCGCCGCGGCCCGCCCGCCGCCGTGGTGCCGTCCGAGGAACCGGAGAGCCGCAAAGCGCCGGAAATCCGCAAAAACGGTCTGGACAAGGTGCCGGGCTGCGCATAGAACGCCGCAACCCGAAGGCGGGTCGTCCCGCCCTTCACCCATGCCCGGGTAGCTCAGGGGTAGAGCAGTGGATTGAAAATCCTCGTGTCGGTGGTTCGATTCCGCCCCCGGGCACCAACAAAATCATAGGGTTAGCAGGTGCGAGGGTGAGCGTTGTCCCACTTTTGTCTCACCCATTTTGAGAAATCCGGCCTGCGTGGAAGCCGATGTTGATACCCCGCTTCTGAAGCTCCTGGCCAACCGATCGGTAGAGGTTGTCGCAGGTTTCTTCGACCTCCTCGAAGTAAGGAACAGTACGAACGCCCACTTTGAGGTACCGAAGGTCAATCATGTCTTCTGTGGAGGGCATGAAGGACAGTAGCTCTTCGTCCTTGCTGGTGAGGGCCAGTCCGCGCTTCTTCGCTTCTGCTGTCAGCGCTGTGATGTTGTGGCCGTAGTCCCGACTTCGGAGCTTCGCTAGCTCCATGCCGTCCGCAAGTAGGTAGGCTTTCAAAAAGAGTTCAATTGAATGCCAGTATACAAATTCGGTTGGGCTGTCGGAGTGAGTTTCTCGGTCTTCCCATTCCAGTCGGTTGAGTGCTTTGGCGGCACCCAGAAACGAGTGCGCATAATTGAAGGTGCCGATGGGAGACGCGTCGGTGAATAGCGACAATCAAATCTCCATTGTGACGTTCTTTATGCAGGAGGCAAGGATTTGCCGATGTCGAGATTTTGTCCCATTTTTGTTCTCGTACCAGCCGGAAAATGCGGGTTCGGCCATCACTTGTATAGTCACCTTGCTTCCTAAAAGTTTGGGTGCGACCCACTCCTAGGGCAGCAGCTACTTAATTCGCCGCTCACATACCTACTCTGCCACTCTTGCATGAAACTCACCAGAAATTGCATTGTACCACGACAAGAACATTTGTCGAACATCGGCTGTGATTTAGTCTCACTTTTGGACTCAAAATCTCGTTCGCTGGAGATGAAAAATTTTCTCGCAGTTGCTCAATATGTTATGAGTTGCGACACGGGAATGTTCGCCGACAAGTTTGAGCTGTTCGATACGCTGTTGACCATGCGGGTGAGGAACCTCGACGGGGCTATAGATAAGGCGCAACGCCGTAGGGGCGTCACTTTGCCCAGGTGATGTCCGTGTTTTCCCTCTGCACCGCTTTGGACCTCTTCGGCGCGGTGCTGCCCCGGCCTCGTCGAGGCCCGGCGGGCTGGGAGAGCGGGGCCAAGGTGCCGGGGTCGCTGCTCGTGGTCAACGGTTTGATCGGGATGATCGCGCTGGCGCCCCGGGGCCGATCCTGTCGCCCGCAACGAATGTCTTGTGCGACAACCCCGGTGCCGATAGCCTTGGTCCACTCGGAAGATGGGGCCTCGTTTGGCTGAACGGAAAGATACGGACACGGTCCCGAAGCAGGCAGATCGGACGCTCCGCGAGGCGGAGATCTCGAATGTGCAGAACTCCACGCTGGTCCAGTCGCGCCGCGAACAGATCTGCGATGCCGCGCTCGAGCTGTTTCTCGAAAAGGGATTCGCCTCGACCACGATCCGCGACATCTGCGCCCGGTCGGGGGTGAACCAGGCCAGCATCTACGACTATATCGCCAACAAGAACGATATCCTGAGGCGACTGCTGAACCAGCAGTGGTTCAGGACGGATGTGGTCGGGCTGCCCGATGTTCTGCGGGACAGGTCGCTTTCGCTGGAAGAGGCGTTCGCCCGGTACTATCGCGAGAACTGGCGCGCGAAACGCAAGGGGACGCTTCTGGTCTACCGCTCGGTGCCGCACATGCTCGAGGAGGACCGGCGCGCGATGCGGGCCCGCGACATCGGGCTGATTGCCGCGCTGGCCGAGGAACTGCGCCAGCGTTCGGGTCGCGAGGTCGAGGATGTGGAACTCGAGATTCTCGCCAACATGCTGGTCTTTCTCTCGGCCTTCGCACCGATGCGGGACTGGCTGAACAAGGGCGCGCCCGAGGAGACGATCGTGCGCACCGTCGCGGCCGGGGCCGCCGCCATGACCCGCAGCCTTCTTGGCGAGGCCGAGGGCGAGGGCGGCTCGCGCGGTGTCGACCACTGACCGGCAGACCGGATCGCGGACGGCCCTGGCCGGCGTCTAACGCCGCATCTGCCAGCGGGGCGGCTCATTCCCTCGTTTCAGGAACAGGCGGCGGGTGACGGGCGGGGCCGGGTTTGTCGGTTCGGTGCCTTGCCCCGCCCGGGATCACTCCGCCGGGACGCTGTTTCTCCGGCTGTCCAACCAGATGAGCGCGACGAGCGCCGCGGAAACGGCGCCGCCGATCAGCGTCGTCATCAGCCCCGGAAAGCTGAATGCAAAGCCTGCCGCAGCGAGAGGCAGCCGAAGGACCGGTCGCACCAATCCGATACCCAGCAGATACCCCTCCAACCCGCCCGAGAGCAGGATGATCCCGGCGATGATCGACGGCAGCACGTAGATCAGGGGCGTGAGATCCCCCTGGAAGACCAGCGCGGGCTGGAAGAGGAAGAAGAGCGGGACGAAGTAGATCACCACGCCGAGGCGCACCGCGGTGAACGAGGTGCGCATCGGCTTCGCCCCGGCGATGGTCGCGGCCAGAAAGGCCGCCGCGCCGACGGGGGGCGTGATCACCGACAGCATGGCGTAGTAGATGATGAAGAAATGCACGGCCACTTCGTTCAGGCCGCCGATCCGGATGATCGCCGGGGCCAAGGTCACCGCGAGGAAGATGTAGGCGACGATGGCAAGGCCGGCCATGCCCATGATGAAGCAGGCCAGCACGCCGAGCGCGATGATGAGAAAGACGTTGTCCCCGCCGAGTGCCACGAGGCCAGAGGTCACCGACCCGGTGACGCCGGTGATCGTCAGCGCGCTGACGACGAAGGCGATCGGCAGGATGATGGCCGCCGTCTGGGTGACGAGCACGCCGATCTGGCGCAGCGTGTCGTAGAGCCGCCGGGGTGTCATCATGGTGTCCTTCCGCAGGAAGGAGAGCGCGATCATCAGGCCGCAGGCGTACCACGGCGCATAGTATTCCCATCTCATGTAGAGCAGGCCCCAGACGAGGAAGACCAGCACCGACAGGAAGGGCCACCCGCGCAGCAGCACCTTGCGGGCCGACGGCAGCGTTTCGGCGGCCATGCCGGTCAGCCCCTTGCGCGCCGCATAGGCGTCGACCTGGAGCATGAGGCCGAAGTAGAAGAGCAGCGAGGGCAGGATCGCGGCGACCATCACCGTGGCGTAATCGACGCCGATGGTGATCGCCATGACGAAGGCGATCGCGCCCATGACGGGCGGCATGACCACGCCCCCGGTCGAGGCGCAGGCTTCGATGGCGCCGGCGTAGTGCGGCGGATAGCCCACCTTCTTCATTGTCGGGATGGTGATCGAGCCGGTCCCCGCGATGTTCGAGAAGATCGACCCGGAGAGCGAGCCGAAGAAGCCCGAGGCCACGATCGAGACCTTGGCCGGCCCGCCGCGATACTTGCCGAAACCCGCATTGGCGAGATCGATGAAGAACTCGCCCGCGCCGGTGGCGATCAGCACCCCCGCGAAGACCAGGAATCCCAGGATGATCTCGGCGACGATCTTGGTGGTGATGCCCATCATGCCTTCGGTGCGGAAGACATGCGCCTCGATCATCCGGTCGAAATCATAGGGGATCCCCATCAGCAGGCCGGGAAAGCGGTCCGCGATGATCGGGTAGAGACCCAGCAGCAGCACGACCAGCAGGAACGGGATGCCGCCGGAGCGCCGGGCCATCTCGAGCATCAGCAGCCAGAGCACGATCCCGGCCGGGATGTTCACCCACCCCGCCTGCACGATGTCCCACGCATGGGTGGAGAACCACAGCGAGATGCCGAGCGCCGCCGCAGCGGCGACGATGTCGTATATCGGCAAAGCGGTCTGCCCCTTGACGGCGGGCAGGGCGATGAAGGCCGCGGCGGAGAAGATGCCGATGAAGACCCAGTAGTACTGGCCTTCCAGCAGCCGGTTGCCGGCGATCGGAATGCCGAAGGCATACGCCAACCCCATGGCGAGCCCGCAGGCGCAGAGAACGACGAAAACGATGCTTCTGACGGAAAAGGCCTCGCCCAGCCGCGTGACCTCGGACTGCTGGGCGGAATCTCTGCTGGCCTGCGGCTCGGCGCCCTGCGCCGGATGATCGGGTGTGTGGGGCATGTGCTGGGCTCGAAGTCGGGATGTGGAGGGGGGCGGGGCGATCCCGGGGACCGCTCCGCCCGTGTTCGCGCGCCTCAGAGGCGGGACCGGAAGCCTTCGAGGCCTTCGGTGTGCTTGTTCAGGATGTCCAGGAATTCCTGGTTCTCGAACTGGATTTCCACGCCCTGATCACGGGCTTCCGCCATGGCCTCCTGGCGGGCCGACAGCCAGGCGTCCATCTTTTCGATCGCGGCGTCGTTCCACTGGTCATCCGCATCCGTCCACTCGCCGATCTCGCGGAGGTACTTGACGGTGCCCTCGTGGACCGGAAGCGGCGTCCGGTCCAGGTAGCCCCGGAACAGCTCGAGCGACATGCGCTTGGCCAGCGGGTGCGTGTCGGCGTAAGCGTCGTGCGATTCATGCAGCCACTTGGCCATGTTGTAGGCAAAGTCGGTGTCGGCATCCGCCGGGACGGCATAGAGGAAGTTCGAGGTCACACCGCCGACGCCCTGCGCCGTGCTCACGCCCAGGGTGATTTCCGTGGGGATCAGCATCGGGCGATGTTCGAGGTAGCCATCCCACCCCTCGGAATTGTCGGGATCGAGCGACAGCCAGCGGATGCTGCCCGGCGCGCCTTCCATTTCGGACAGAACCGAGGAGATCGGCGCGCAATAGGCGACGTCGGACTTGCCCTCGACGACGGACCGGCAGTTCTCGGCATAGCTCGAGGCGGGGACGAAGGTGATCTTCTCGGCGACTTCGTCTTCGGACATGCCGAGGAAATCCGGCAGTGCCTTGCTCACGGCCGTGACCATCGGGGGCGAGAAGACGCCCTGGGTCACGCGTGCGCCCTGCGTCTTGATGTCCTCGATGCTCTGAAGGTCGGAATCGCCGGCCACGACGTACCCCCAGGGCGTGTCGTTGTGGTGCCAGAGAATGCGCTGCGCCACCGGTTTGCTGCCAGCATAGCCGCCGATCCCCTGCGCCTGGAACCGCATCTCGGCGGCCGAGACCGAAGAGATGGCGATGTCCTTGCGGTCGGTCAGTCGGCTGTAGCGCTGCGGTTCGCTGTCCTCGGGAACGATGCGGACGGTGGTGCCGGTTTCCTGCTGCAGGACCGGCCCCCAGCCATTCGTCGATGCAAAGCTGCCGCTCGAGGTGCCGGGGGTGCCGATCACCAGCAGCCGGGGCCATTCGAAGTCCTGCGCCGCCGCCGGAGCGGCGAGGCCGAGCGAAAGGACCAGCGCGCCAAGCGCGGTGGCCGTGGTCAGTTTCAGTCTAGTCACGTTTTCCTCCCTGAAGTGTTGGTTGTGCGGGGCCGCATGGCCGGAGCCGCATATGTCCGCCGGGAGGGGCTGTCGGCGCATCGTTCCGGCGGGCCTTTTGCAGACCCGTTCCGGCAGGATGCCCGCCTCGGCAGGCGCTTGGCCGCGCCCGTCTCCTCCCTTTTCCGGTTCGCCTCCTCCTGCGAAACCTGACATTAGTCAGGCTAATCCCGATGCGGTCGCGCCGTCAACGGGACTGTTGCGCCATGCGCGAGTTTTTGGAGGTCGTTATCGCGCAACGGGTGTGGACGCGGCCTCATCCCCTGGCGATCCGGGCCCCGACCGCGGCCACGTTCCGCGCGCGCAGGCCGTCGGCCTCCGGGTCGGCGCTGGCGCTGCTGACGTTGCCCCGGGCCGCCCGCGCGGCGACGCCCTGGATGATCGCGGCATAGCGGAAACAGGCGAAGGCCATGAAAAGCGGCCAGTCGGGGATGCCGTCGCGTCCGGTCTGCTCGCAATAGCGGGACAGGATGCGGTCCTCGTCCGGCAGGCCGGCGGTGTGCAGGTCGAGGATCCGGGGCGGATCCTCGGGCAGGTGGTAGGGCAGGCAGGTATAGGCAAGATCGGCGAGCGGGTGACCGATGGTCGAGAGTTCCCAGTCCAGAACCGCGATGACACGGGGCTCGGTCGGGTGAACCACGACATTGCCGAGCCGGAAGTCGCCGTGCACGATCGCGCTCTCGTCCGCCGTGCCGCTGTTCGCCATCAGCCAGTCGCGCAGCCAGTCCATCTGGGAATAGTCGAAATCCGCCGGAAGATCGACCTTGGAGGCTTCGTACTGCTTGGACCACCGCGCGGTCTGACGCGCGAGGTACCCCTCGGCCCGGCCGAACCCCTCAAGGCCGGCGGCGCGCCAGTCCACGTTGTGGAGCGTGGCCAATGTATCCACCAGCGAATAGGCAAGGGCGGGGCGGTCCTCGCGCCGGACGGGTCCCATGGAGGGCGGCGGAATGATCCGGCCCTCGATATGCTCCATCACGAAGAATTCGGCGCCGATGACCGCGGGATCGTCGCAATAGGCGATCATCTTCGGGGTCGGCACCGCCGTCTGCGCCAGCGCCCCCATGACCCGGTATTCCCGGTCCACGGCATGGGCCCGGGGCAGGAGGTCGCCGGGCGGTTTCTTGCGAAGTACCAGCCGCCGCCCGGAGGCGAGGGTCAGCAGGAAGGTGGGATTAGACATGCCCCCCTGGAACTGCTGTATCGCGACGCCCCGGGCGGCCTCGGGCTCGGTTGTCCTCAGCCAATCGGCCAGCGCCTCGGCGTCGATGCGGTGCCGCTCCAGCGGATCGATCAGGACCGGCGCGTCGTCTTGTGCGGTGAGTGTCATGCGGGGCGTTCCGTCCGGTGTCGTGGTTGGGCGCGCAGATGCATGGTCCCTCGCGTCATCACAGGCTCTCGAACCGCGGTTCGCGCTTCTCGACGAAGCTGTTCACGCCCTCGGAGAAATCGGGGGCGCCGAAACTGGCCCGCATCTCGTCGTCGGCCTCGGCGAGAGATCGGGCAAAGGTCTGATGATAGGATTTGCGGATCTGGCGCTTCATCACGGCCATGGAGCGCGGCGAGGACCGGACGGCCATCGACCGGGCGAGGGTGTCGACATGGCCCATCAGCTCATCCCCGGGCAGGGCGGCGTTCACAAGCCCCATCCGGGCCGCTTCCGCCCCCTTGAACTTGCGCGCCGTCAGCAGGATGTCGAGCGCTTGCGCCTCGCCGATGAGGCGGGGCAGGATCCAGGCCATGCCATGTTCGGCGATCAGGCCGCGTGCGGCGAAGGCTGTGGTGAATGTCGCCGCCTCGTCTGCGAAGCGCAGGTCGGCATAGAGCGTGAGGATCAGGCCGATCCCGGCGCAGGGTCCGTTGATCGCGGCGATGACCGGTTTCGGGCAGGCGTAGAGATACCCGAACCGCCCCGGGTAGTCGTCGGCCGGATCGGGGCCCGGAGCATCCGGAAAGGCCACGTCGGTGGGGTTCAGCGCTTCCCCGCCGCTGGCAGCGCCGGCCGAGGCGATCCCCTGCAACCCGCCCATGTCGGCGCCGGCGCAGAATCCCCGGCCCGCGCCGGTCACGACGATCACGCGACAGGCGGGATCGTGCCCGGCCCTGCCGACGGCGTCTCTGAACTCGGTCGCCATCTGGCCGGTCCAGGCGTTCAGACTGTCCGGACGGTCGAGCTTGATCGTCGCGACCCCGTCCGACAGACCATAGGTCACCTGTTCGTAATCGCTCATGTTTTTCCTCCTCCCAAACCGCGCCGGTCAATGCGCGCGCGCCATCCTGACGGACGTCAGTTTCGGACGTTAGGGGGAAGTCACCCGTCGGTCAATCGCCGTCGCACGGGCAGCACATGGGAGGACCGGTGGGGACTTGACCGGCAACCGGATTTGCAAATATGTCGATACTGACAAGTGTCAGGTTCTCGCAAGGGCCACGCGAACATCATGAGGGGGCCCAGAGGGTGGAGGACGGCAAGATGGACGCGCGCGGGACGCGACGGCCTCGGCAGAGCGGGCATGTGTCCGCCGCGCGCGCCCCGGCTCCGGCCCGGGTCCTCGCCCGGATGCGTCTTGGCGCCGTGATGGGCCATCGTGCTTATGGCGGGCGTGAGGTGCCCGAGAAGAAAGGAACCCCTTGGAGATCCACCTGAGACAGATCTGCCTCGTCGGCGCCGACCTGCCCGCCATCCGTACCGATCTCGAGGCGGTTTTCGGGGCGCCGGTCTGCCATGTCGATCCGGCCGTCGCCAAGTTCGGGCTGAAGAACATCCTGTTCGCCTACGGCTCCCAGTTCCTCGAGGTGGTCTCTCCGATGCGGGAGGGCACTGCCGCGGGGCGCCATCTCGAACGCCGGGGCGGCGACGGCGGCTACATGGTCATCGGCCAGGTGCGCGACAAGGACGATCAGGCGGCCGTGCGGGTCAATGCCGCCGCCAACGGGGTGCGCGTCGCCTACGACAGCGACCGGGGCGACTGGCACCTCATGCAGCTCCATCCGAAAGACATGCGCGCAGCCTTCCTCGAGGTGGAGTGGGATGCGGTCGGCGATGTCACCGGCCACTGGAACCCGGCCGGCGGCACGGGCTGGCAGGAGGCGCCGGCCTCCCGGGTCACGCAGGGCATCCTCGCCGCCGAACTGCAGTCGGAGGATCCGGCCGCACTCGCCGCGCACTGGTCCGCCGTGTCCGGCCTGCCGGTCGAGGACCGAGGCGGGATCCCGCATGTCGCGCTCGCCAATGCGGCGCTGCGTTTCGTGCCGGCCACGGATGGACGCGGCCCGGGGCTCGGTGCCCTGGACCTGGTGACGAGCGATGCCCGACGGATCATGAACGCCGCCCGGGAGCGGGGCCTGCCCGTCGCGGGCCGGCAGGTGACGGTCTGCGGCACCCGTTTCAACCTCATCGAATGACGGCCCAGGGCCGGAGAAACCCAAGGAGATCAGAATGAGCGAAGACCCACAGAGCGACCTGAACAACCTCGCCATGTCCGAAGCGGCGCGGCCGCTGCTGGACAAGGTGATCAAGCATATCCGCGACAACTGCGACCCCGCCTACCGGGAATACGAGGCACTGAATGCCGAGAAGCCTTCGCGCTTCGAATATGCGCCCGGCCAGCTCGAGATCATCGAGGATCTCAAGGCCAAGGCGCGGGCCGCGGGGCTGTGGAACTTCTTCCTGCCCGATGCCGAGACCGGCGAGGGGCTGAAGAATCTCGATTACGCCTATATCGCCTTCGAGCTGGGCAAGAACCCGCTGGCCTCGCAGTCGATGAACTGCGCCGCCCCCGACACCGGCAACATGGAGGTGCTGGAGCGCGTCGGCACGCCGGAACAGAAGGAACAGTGGCTCAAGCCGCTGCTCGAGGGGAAGATCCGCTCGGCTTTCGCGATGACGGAACCCGATGTCGCCTCGTCGGATGCCAGGAACATCGGCACCCGTGCGGTTCTGGAGAACGGCGAATGGGTCATCAACGGCGAGAAATACTACATCTCGGGCGCCGGTGATCCGCGCTGCAAGATCATGATCGTGATGGTCAAGACCTCGCCCGACGCCGAGCCCTTCCGCCAGCAGAGCCAGATCCTCGTGCCCATCGACACGCCCGGAGTCGAGATCGTGGGCCCGATGAACGTCTTCGGCCACGACGACGCGCCGCACGGGCACATGCAGATCCGGTTCCGCGACGTCCGCGTGCCCGAGGCCAACATCCTCTGGGCCGAGGGCAAGGGGTTCGAGATCTCGCAACTCCGCCTCGGACCGGGCCGCATCCACCACTGCATGCGCTCGATCGGGGCGGCGGAAAAGGCGCTCGACCTGATGATCCACCGCGGCCTGACGCGCGAGGCCTTCGGCAAGAAGATCATCGATCTGGGCAAGAACATGGAGACGATCTCGCGCGCGCGGATCGAGATAGACGCCATGCGCCTGCTGGTGCTCAAGGCGGCCAAGGCGATGGACGTGCTGGGCAACAAGGAGGCGCGGATCTGGGTCTCCAAGGCCAAGGCGATGGTCCCCGAGAAATGCTGCAAGATCATCGACGATGCGATGCAGGTGCATGGCGCGACCGGGATCAGCCAGTGGTCGCCGCTGTCGCAGATGTACATCAAGCAGCGCACCCTGCGCTTCGCCGACGGCCCCGACGAGGTGCATCACCACGTGATCGCCCGGGCCGAACGGCAGGCCTTCGAGGCCTCGAACGAACGTCGCAACGCCGCCCGGGCGGACACCGGCACCGGCCAGGCCTTCGAGGGTCCGTGAACCGCGACAGGGCGGGCCCGGTCCGGCCCCCCATCTTCATCTTGCCGAAAATACTCCGGGGGCGCGGGGGCAGCGCCCCCGCCGGACCAGTCCGTCGCCGCCGGAGGGCTTCTCGCACAGGCTCCTGCTGCCCGCCGCCGCGCATGCCCGCCTGCACTGGCGCCAGGGGATCGACCGGTCCGGCGGGAACAGGTCCTGTACTCGTATTACCTGGGCCGTCCCGTCCGGGCGGTCGGGGGTGTCGTCCTGAAGCGGGCCGGCACGTCGCGGTGCATCCGCTGATGCTGCCGTTCGCGCTCCGGTCGTCCCGATGCGACGGGTGTATCGCGGACCCGGGCGATCGGGGGTGCGTCCTGCCGGCGGAGCGTCTAGGCTCTCCCCGAACGACAGGGAGAGGACCGCCATGCCGAGGATACCGCACAACGCCACGCTGGCCTTCGACGTCTACGGCACGCTGATCGATCCGCACGCACTGACCGGGTCTCTTCGGGATCTCGTCGGCGACCGGGCGGCGGAGGTCTCCGCGCTCTGGCGTCAGAAGCAGCTGGAGTACAGTTTCCGGCGGGGGCTCATGAAGCGCTACGTGCCATTCGCCACCGTGACCGCCGAGGCGCTCGACTATGCGCTGACGGCCGCGGGCCCGCGTGTGTCGGACGAGGCGAGGGCGGGCCTGCTGGAACGTTACCGCACGCTAGACGCCTTTGCGGACGCCCGCCCGGCGCTGGCGGCGTTGCAGGGGCGCGGGCTGGCCTGCCACGCATTTTCCAACGGCGACCCCGAGGATATCGAGAGCCTTCTGCGGTCGCAGGATCTGTGGTCGGCGATGGCCGGTGCCGTCAGCGTTCAGCCGGTCGAAAGCTTCAAGCCCGACCCGGCGGTCTACGCGCATTTCTGCGACACGACCGGCGCCGCGCCCGCCGCCTGCTGGCTCGTGTCGAGCAACCCGTTCGACGTGATCGGCGCGATGGCCAGCGGCTGGCAGGCGGTCTGGGTCCAGCGCGATCCGGCCGTGGCCTTCGACCCCTGGGGGCCGCAGCCGACCCTCACGCTCGCCTCGCTGCAGGAACTGCCCGGCTGTCTCGCCGATTGAGGGCTCGCAGTCGGTATCCCTCCGGACCCGGGCGGCTCCGTGTTCGGCGGAAACATGAGACACGGGGAAAACAGCTCCCGGACCGCTGCTCCGCTGGGCTTCGATTTTCCCGCGTGCGGGTCAGTCGCGCGGCAACCTGTGCGTTGATTCACGGCTCGAAACCGACCCGGTCGATCCTTCGTGACCGTCGCGGGGGAAGGCCGATCGCCCCTGCATGTCTGAGCCTCTTCTCTCATGATCGTCCCCGCCCGACCGAACTGTCGGGCCCGGCACGGGGCGGATCGGGATGAACTGTCGATTGACAAATACGTCCAACGCTTCCAGAAATATCCAATGTTTCGGAGGGGAGGCCGGATGATCTTCAGCCGCGGAGAGAGCGAGGACGCAACCGTCGTGGCCATGCTGGCCTCGGCCCTGAGGCGCGATATCTCGTTCGGCGTGCTGCTCCCCGACCAGAAACTCAGGATCAATGCGCTGCGACAGCGCTATGGCGGGTCGAACCATTCCATGCGCGAGACGCTGCGGATGCTGAGCGCCGAGGGGCTGGTCGAGGCTTCGGCGCAACGCGGCTTCCGCGTGACCTCGGCGACCGAGGACGATCTGCGCGACATAGAACTCGTACGGCTGGAGATCGAGAAGATCGCCCTCGCCCGGGCGCTGGATGCCGGCGATACGGGCTGGGAGGGGCGGGTGGTCGCCGCGCATCACGCCTTGCGCAAGGCGGAGGAGCGTGTCGCGGCCACACCCGACGACCTGACCGCGCTTGAATGGGACGAAAGGTGCCGGGCTTTCTCGGCCAGCCTGATCTCGGCCTGTGGCAGCCCGCGGCTGATCGACCTGCAGCGCAAGTTCTTCGACCAGAGCCGGCGGTTCCGCCTCGCCCTGCTGCGCGAGGACGCGCTCGATTTCGCCGCGCGCCGCGACAGGCAGGAGGCGCTGGTCGCCGCCGTGCTGGCACGCGATACAGATGCCGCGCTCGCGATGCTCGAAAGGGACATCGTCGCGGAACTCAGGACGGGGCGCTGAACCCCGCAGCACCGATCATCAGGGAGGAAACCATGATCAGACTCAACCGCCGCAAGGCGCTCATTCTCGGGGGCGCGGCCGCCGCGTCCGCGCTGGCCGCCCCGGCCATCGCGCAGAACACCAAGATCAAGGTGGGCGCTCTGCGCTTCACTTCGCATTCCGGCAGTTTCGTCGCCAAGGACCGCGGCTATTTCGCCGATGCCGGGCTGGACGTGGAACTCGAGTTCTTCCAGGCCGCGCAGCCCATGGCCGTCGCGATCGCGAGCGGGGACATCGACTATGCCGTGACGGCGATCTCGGGCGGGCTGATCAGCCTGGCCCAGAAGGGCGCGATCAAGGTGATCGGCGGGGCCCTGATCGAGGAAGAAGGCATCGACGGTCAGCAGATCCTCGCTTCGGACGCCGCCTATCAGGCCGGTGTGACGGATCCCTCGAAACTGGACGGCAAGGCCTATGGCGTCACGCAGACCGGGTCGTCCTTTCACTACGTGGGCGACAAGATCGCGCAGGCCGAGGGGATCAGCATGTCCTTCAAGCCCCTGCAGAAGGTCGGCGCGGTGATCGGTGCCATCAAGTCGGGGCAGATCGACGCCTGGAACATCGTGCCCCACATCGCCAAGCCTCTGGCGGGGTCGGGCGCCGTGCATATCATCGGCGCGGTGCAGGACTATCTGCCGAACTACCAGACCACCACGGTCTTCACCTCGGCCGAGAACGCGGCCAACCAGCGCGACAAGACCGAAGCCTTCCTCGCCGGGTTCTCGCAGGGGGTGGCCGACTACAATTCGACCATGATCGACCGCTCGGGCGGCGAGGCCGGCGTGGACGAGATGGTCGAACTGATCCATCAGTATGTCTATGCGGACCGTCCGTTCGAGAAGGCCAAGCCCTCGATCGTCAACGGCACGATGCGCATCAACGAAGGCGCAAAGCTGAACCTCGCCTCGGTCAGGGACCAGCTGGAGTGGTTCAAGGCGGGTGGCTACGTCGATAGCGGCGTGACCATCGACGACCTCGTGGACACCTCCTATGTCGAGGTGATGAGCTAGGTCCGGCACGACAACGGCAGAGCGTCGCGCGCGGCGCTCTGCCGATCGTCCGGCGCATACCCCCAGATAAATTCGGAGGCCCGATGGACATCAGGCTGGATGGCATCAGCCATTCCTACGACGACTTCAAGGTGATGGAGGACATCACGCTGGATATTCCCGCGGGTCGGATCGTCTGCATTGTCGGACCCTCCGGCTGCGGAAAATCCACGCTGCTGAGGTTCATCGGCGGGCTGGAGCGGCCCGAGGCGGGCACGGTCCGGCAGATCGGCGAACCGCCGGCGGGCTGTCTCAACCCGCTGACCTACATCTTCCAGGATTTCGCGCTGCTGCCGTGGCGCAGCGTCGAGGGGAACATCTCGCTCGTGCTCGAGGATCACGGGATCAAGGGGCCGCGGGCGCGGGAGATCATCGGCGACGTGCTGGCGAGGACCAAGCTGACCGATTTCGCCCGCGCGCTGCCGAAGCAGCTTTCGGGCGGCATGAAGCAGCGGGTCGCCATCGCGCGCGCGCTGGCGGTGAACCCTGCGGTCATGCTGATGGACGAGCCGCTATCGGCGCTCGACAGCCAGACGCGGGAGCTGCTGATGGATGACCTCATCTCGCTCTGGGCCCGCCAGCCGTTCACCGCCGTCTACGTGACGCACAACCTGGCCGAGGCGGTGCGGCTGGGCCACCGGATCGTCGTGCTGTCGCGGCGGCCGGGCCGGATCCAGGAGATCGTGGAGATCGACAAGCCTCTCGAGGCGCGCCAGTTCGGTGATGCGGACCTCGATGCCAAACAGAAATACCTCTGGCAGCTGATGCGGGACGAGGCCCGGGCTGCGGATGCGGAGTTGCTGAATGTCTGACGCGACCCTTTCGATGGATACACGCGCGGCCGGGACCGGGGCTCAGGGCAGGCCGGTCGCCTTTCGCGGCGGCGGTTTCGCGCCGCGCCCGCGCCGCTGGGTCGGCGTCGTCGTCTTCGTGCTGCTGATCCTGATCGCGGAATGGGGGACGCGGGCGGGGTGGATCTCCGCCCTGACCCTGCCGAAGCCCTCGGACGTCTTCGGGACGTTTCAGGAACTCTACGCCTCGGGAATGCTCTTCAAGCACCTGGGGCCGTCGCTGGCGCGGCTCGCCGTCGGCGCGCTGATCGGCGTCTCGGTCGGGGTCAGCGTGGGTGTCCTGATCGGTCTGTTCTCGTATATCCGGGCGGGCATGGTGCCGCTGGTGGCGGCGCTCTTCCCGATTCCCAAAATCGCGCTCCTGCCGCTCTTCGTGATCTGGTTCGGGATCGGCGAAGGGTCGAAATACGCGCTGATCGCCTTCGGGACCTTCACGCCCACGGTGGTGGCCACCTACGGCGCGGTGGACAACGTGGATCGGACGCTGATCCGGATGGGGCAGAGCTTTGGCCTGTCGTGGTGGTCCATCGTGCGCAAGATCGTGTTGCCGGGGGCGATGCCGGGGATCCTGTCGGGGCTCCGCATCAGCCTGGCGATCGCGATCATCCTGCTGGTCGCGGCGGAAATGCTGGGCGCGGAATTCGGAATCGGGGCCTACATCCTCCAGGCCGGATCGCTCTATGATCTCGAGCGGCTCTTCGCGGGCGTGGTGATCCTGTCCCTGCTGGGCGTGATCGTCTCGGGCGCCATCGGCATGATCGAGCGGCGGGTTCTGGGGTGGCGGACATGAGCCATGACGTGATCGTCGCGGGCGGCGGAACGGCCGGTGTCGCGGCAGCTGTCGGTGCCGCGCGGGCGGGGGCGCGGGTGCTGCTGCTGGAACGCCACGGCTGCCTCGGCGGGGCGGCCACGGTGCGGAACGTTCTGACGCTGTGCGGGCTGTACACGCTGGGCGAACCCTCCCGCATGGTGGTGGGCGGAATCGCGGCCGAGGTGGTTGCGGCGCTCGCGGCACGCGGGGCCGTGACGCCGCCGCAGCGGTTTCGCGGCGTCTTCTCGGCCTTCGAGCCGGAGGCGATGAAGGCGGTGCTCGACCAGCTCGTGATCCAAGCCGGCGTCGAAGTCCGTTTCGGGTGTTTCGTGACCGGTGCCGCGCGCCGGGAGGACCGCATCGCGAGCGTGACCTACGCCGACCACGGCGGGTCCCGCACCGTGCAGGCGCGCGCCTTCGTCGATTGCACCGGAGACGGCGACCTGGCCCACGCGGGCGGGGCATCGACGCGCTACGGCAATTCCGACGGCGTGAACCTCGGCACGCTCGGCACGCGTTTCGGCGGCATCCCGGGCGATGTCACGGTCAGTGCGGCGCAGATCGCCGAGGCTGTCGCTGCGCTCGACGTGCCGCCGGGCACCGTCACCAAGGACAGGTGCGTCATCGTGCGGCTGCCCGGATCGGACGATCTGGTCCTCTATCTCGCATCGGCCGATTACGATCCGCGCGACGCGGCGTCGCTGAGCGCGGCCGAGATCTCGGCCCGGCGGCAGAGTTGGGCCTATCTCGACGCCGTCCGGTCCCTGCCGGGGTGCTCCGGCGCCTACCTCGCGTCGACCGGACCCGAGATCGGCACGCGGGAGTCGCGGCATCTGGACTGCCGCCGTCAGCTGAAATGGGACGATCTCGAGGCGCGACGCTCTTTCGACGATTGCATCGCACTCGGCGCCTGGGGCGCCGAGTGGCACGACAGGGCGAGCTATGTCTCGTCCTTCGACTACCCGCCGGACCGGGGCGCCTACGAGATACCGCTGGGATGTCTGCACTCGGTCGACACGCCCAACCTGTTCTGTGCGGGGCGACTGGCCGATGGCGACCGCAAGGGCGGGGCCGCGATCCGAGTGATGGGGACGGCCATGGCCACCGGACAGGCGGCGGGCGTGGCGGCGGCGCTGACCGCGGCCGAAAGGTTCTCGCCCGATGCGGTGCGCGATGTGCTGCGCAGCGAGGGGGCGATCCTCTCGGTCGGGGAAATCGCTTGAGGGTCGGAGACGTTCGCGGGAGAAGAGGCTGCGCTGCCCGAAATCGAGCGACAAGAAGGAGAGGCCATCATGGCAGAGGATAGACCGATACTCTGGACCCCCGGAGCCGAGCGGGCGGCGGCCACGCGGATGGCGCGCTATATCGCGTGGCTCGAAGAGAACCGGGGCCTGCAGTTCGACGATTATCAGCAGTTGTGGGATTGGTCGGTCCGCGATCTGGACGGGTTCTGGACCTCGATCGTCGAGTTCTGCGACCTGCCGATCTCGGGGTGGCGCGAGGTGCTGCCCGAGCGCAAGATGCCGGGCGCCGACTGGTTTCCCGGCGCCGAGACGAACCTGGCCGCCCCGCTCCTGCGTTTTGCCGAGGAACGGCCCGAGGCCCCCGCGCTGGTCTGCCAGTCCGAGACCTTCGGCCGGGTCGAGCTGACATGGCGCGAGCTGGCCGACAGGGTCGGCGCTTTGCAGGCGTCGCTGAAAGAGATGGGCGTGGGGCAGGGCGACCGGGTCGTCGCGGTGCTTCCCAACACTCCCGACGCCATCATCGCCATCTATGCGACGGTCGGGCTGGGGGCCATCTGGTCGCTCTGTTCGCCGGACATGGGGTTTTCGGCCATTCTGGACCGGTTCCGCCAGATCGAGCCCAAGGTGCTCATCGCGCAGGACGGCTATGTCCACGCGGGCAGGACCCAGGACAAGCGGGCGGTTCTCGATGATCTCGCGGCGGGTCTTCCCAGCCTCGAGCACAAGATCATCGTGCCGGTCGTCGGCGACGGTGCCGGCTGGTCGGACTGGGGCGAGATGCTGTCGCGCAGGCAGGCGCCCGAGGCGCGCATGGTGCCGTTCTCGCACCCGCTCTGGGTGGTCTATTCCTCGGGGACGACGGGCAATCCCAAGCCCATCGTGCACGGCCACGGCGGGGTCATGGTCGAGGGCGCCAAGCAGGCGCTGCACCAGGACACCGGCCCGGACGACCGGTTCTGCTGGCTCACCTCCTCGGGGTGGATCATGTGGAACACGCAGGTCAATTCGCTGAACCAGGGGGCGATGGTCGCGCTGCACGACGGGGCGGCCAACCATCCCGACATGCTCGAGGTCTGGCGGATGGTGGCGCGCGAGAAGCTCACCTATTTCGGGGCCGGCGCCGCCTTCTACCAGGCCTGTTTGAAGGCCGGCGCGCGGCCGGGCGCCGAGCTCGACCTGTCGTCGCTCCGGGCGCTCGGCTCGACCGGGTCGCCGCTCAGCCAGGAGGGGTATGACTGGATCTACTCCGAGGTGAAGTCGGACGTCTGGCTGGCGCCGATCTCGGGGGGGACGGATTTTGCCGGCGCCTTTGTCCTCGGCAATCCGATGATGCCTGTGCGCGCGGGCGAAATGCAGTGTCGCGCCCTTGGCAACGCCGTGCGGTCCTTCGACGAGGAGGGGCGTGAGCTGACCGGCGAGGTGGGCGAACTGGTCTGCACGGAACCTCTGCCGTCGATGCCGCTGTTCTTCTGGGGCGACGAGGACGGGTCGCGGCTGCACGACAGCTACTTCGACACCTATCCCGGCGTCTGGCGGCACGGCGACTGGATCGAGATCACCGAAGAGGGGGGCGCGGTGATCTACGGCCGTTCGGACGCGACGATCAATCGCCGGGGGCTCAGGCTGGGCTCGTCCGAGATCTACCGGGCGGTCGAGGCGCTGGACGAGGTGCTGGACTCTCTGGTCATCGACCTGGAGTTCCTGGGTCGCGAAAGCTTCATGGTGCTGTTCGTCGTTCCCAAGCAGGGGCCTCTCGACAGCGCGCTGCGCGACAGGATCAACCTGTCGATCCGCAACGGCGTCTCGGCCCGGTTCCTGCCCGACGAGATCGTCGAGATTACCGATGTGCCGCGCACCCTGTCGGGCAAGAAGCTCGAGGTTCCGGTGAAGAAGCTGCTGCTGGGGCACGATCCTGAAAAGGTCGTCAACCGCGACTCCATGGCCAACCCGGAGAGTTTCGACCAATTCATCACCTACGCCGAGGGGCGGCGCGACCTCGCGACCTGATCGCAGGGGCGGCGGTCAGCCCGCCGCCGTCGCGCCGACCCGAGCCCCCGGCGGGATGGTCGGCGGGGCGGCGTTCAGCGTCTGGATGGCGAAGCCGGCGGCCGTCTTGTAGACGGACATGAGGTCGGCCTTCTCGCGGGGGGAGACCACGGCGTCGATATCGTCGAACTCTCCGCCGCAGCGCTCGTCGATCAGGTTCAGCAGGGCGAAAGGGCCGGCGCCTCGGTTGCGCAGGACCAGCGCCGAGACCTTTTCGCACAGCTCGGCGTCATAGTCCGCGAGGGCGGCCGGAGCGACGCCGCGCTCGAGCATCTTCGCGCCCAGGATCCTGGCGTCGATGATCGCCTGGGAGGCGCCGTTCGATCCGGTCGGATACATCACGTGGGCGGCATCTCCGATCAGCGCGATCCGGCCGTCCTGCCAGCTGGGCACCGGGTCGCGGTCGATCATCGGGTATTCCCAGACATCCGGCGTCGATCTCAGCAGGGCGGGCACGTCGAGCCAGTCGAATTCCCAACCCGCGAAGTGATGCACGAACTCGTCATGGGTCACCTTGCGGTTCCAGTCGCCGGACCGCCAGCCTGCGGAATTGTCGACGGTCACCTCGGCGATCCAGTTCATCAGGACGAGGCCCTCGGCATCGGGGTGCGAGATCGGATAAAGCACCATCCGGTGGCGGCTGGTGCCCAGGCCGAGGAACGAGGAGCCGCTGCGCAACGGCCGTGTCCGGGTCGTGCCGCGCCACATGACGGCGCCGCCCCACTGGATCGGGGGCTGATCGGGGTACATCTGCGCCCGGATCGCGGAATGCAGCCCGTCCGCGCCGATGAGCAGGCGGCCGGTCGCCGTTTCGGTCGCGCCGCCCGCGCGCTCGATGCGGGCGGTGACGCCATCCGCGGTCTGGTCGTAGCCGGTCACCCGGGCCCCCAGCACCACCGCTTCGGCGCCGAGCCGTTCGCGCACCTTGGCAAGCAGCAGCATCTGCAACCGGCCCCGGTGCACCGCGTATTGCGGCCAGTTGTACCCGGCCTCCTCTCCGCGCGGTTCGGCATAGGCTTCCTGGCCCCGCAGGCCGAGCAGCGCCCATTCGCGGATGGGCAGGCCGATGCGGTCGAGGTCGGCACGCTCGATGCCCAGGTCGAAGAGTTCGCGCACCGCATTGGGCTGAAGGTTGATGCCGACACCGAGGGGGCGCAGGTCCTCGACGGCTTCGAAAACCCGGCACGGCACGCCGATCTGGTGCAGCGTGAGCGCCATGGCCAGCCCGCCGATCCCGCCGCCCGCGATCAGAACTTCGTTCTTTGCCATGTTGCCTCTCCTCCCGCCGGGGTCGGGTGGTTTTATCAGCGGATATGCCGAAATCAACGGCGGAAAATGCCGCGTGGATAGTTGATCGAAAAAGTCGGAATTGACTTCGGTGAGCAAAATAGTCAGGAAAGGCATAGGGAACGGAATCGCCACATGTCAATTGACCAACTGCAGATCAGCGCCCTTCGTCGTGCCGGACGTGCCCATGCGGGTTGAGCCGGGGGCCATGGCGGTCGGCCAGATCGGGCTGTTGCCCGAGGGCGAGGCCTGGTGGGTGCGCGCCCTGCGGCTCTGGTGCTCGGGCGCCGATGGCCAGGAGGCGCTGCGCGACCAGATCGCGATGCGCTGCGGGTCCCGGAAGGTCGAGGAAATCTTCGGCCGGTTCACCGACCTCATGGCGCTGATCCTGGAGCACGGCCGCCGGCGCATGATGCGCCACGGGCTCGATTGCGAATGCGTCGGAGCGGACGAGGCGGTCTTCGCGCTCTTCTGCTCGCAGGCGCTCAACGACCGGGAAGAGGCGATGATGATCGCCTGTCTCCTGATGCGGGCGGATGTCGCGCCGATCGCCGTCTCGCTTGCCCAGACCCTCGGGCTCGACCTCGCGCGGACGGCTCCCAGGCCCCGCCGGTTGCTCAATTGAACGCGCGGTGGCGGCAGATGAGCCCGATCAGATCGGGGGCGGGGGGCGGAATGGCTGGATGATCCGCACGCCGTCTCCGATTGCGAAACCTTCAACAGGGCCGGGGCGTCCAGAGCCGGCCGAACCGAGCAGAAGTCCATGATCGTCTGTCACTGCACCCAGATCTCCGACCGGGACATCCACGCCGCCATCGACTGGATGCGCGCCGCCGACCCCGACACGATCATCACGCCCGGCAAGATCTATCACGCGCTCGGCAAGACGCCGGACTGCGGCGGATGCCTCGATCTCTTCGTGGGGACGATGGTGAAATCCGACAATCTGGGCGTGCCCTCGGTGCTGCGCAACATGCGCGCCAGGCGACGGGTTTCATCGCTCAAGTGACAGTTTTTGTTGGTATTCTTCTTTTTTGGAATAATTCTAAATTGAGCTTGAGTCTACGCCGGAAGCGCGTATATGCTCCCAGAATGTGACATTGAGAGGGACCGGTCATGAAGGGCGATGAAAAAGTCATCCAATACCTCAACGACGCGCTGCGGAGCGAATTGACCGCCGTCAGCCAGTACTGGTTGCACTATCGGCTGCAAGAGGACTGGGGCTACGGGCATATTGCCGACAAGTCGCGCGAGGAAAGCATCGAAGAGATGCACCACGCCGACAAGCTGATCGCCCGCATCATCTTCCTCGGCGGTCACCCGAACCTGCAGAAGCTCGATCCGCTGCGCATCGGCGAGGATCTCAAGGAGACCCTGGAATCCGATCTCGCCGCCGAACACGAGGCGCGGACCCTCTACATCGAGGCGCGGAAACACTGCGATTCCGTCGGCGATTACGTCTCGAAGAACCTGTTCGAAGACCTGATCACGGACGAAGAGGGCCATATCGATTTTCTCGAGACGCAACTGGAGCTCTTCGCGAAGCTCGGCGCCGAGAAATATGGCCAGCTGCAGGCCAAGCCCGCCGACGCGGCGGAGTGATCGGCGCCCGCTGAACCCCTGCCGGCCAGGCTGTCCGGCCGTAATCCGCGACCCGCGCCGCCCCGGGCGAGGGCCGTGAAGGCGGTGCGGAGTGCGGCTTGCTCCTCGCCTGTGCCTCGACTGTGCCTCGGCGGATCAGAACTGCCGGCACGAGAAGCGGCCTCGTCGCCACAGAAAATCCGCACTGCGGGGTCGCCCTGTGGGTCGGCAAGCTGCGCCTTCTGCGGTCGGTGGATCGCCGCCGGGACATCAACCTGGTGCGGATCGCACAAGGTGCGCCGGCTGCCGCCGCCGCCCCGGGCGAGGGGCCAGCCCCTCGCGCTCCCCGGGATATTTCGGGACCAAAGAAGCAGGGCGCGCGCCCCTCTTCATCTTGCCGGAAATACTCCCGCCGGAGGCGTCATGCGGTTGCCGCGGGCGCGGCGATATGGGGCTGCGCCTCGCGCACCAGGGGCTTCAACCCCTCTCCACCGGCCGCGAGGTGGTCGAGCAGGTGACGCCGCATCCGGGGATCCCAGAAATCGTTGATATGGGCGGCTGTGCGGAGGGCCTGATCGTCGCCGGGCTGGGAGGCGAAGAAGGTGGCGATCTGGTTGGCCATGGTGACCATTTTCTCAGGCGACATTGTCGGCTCCTGTGGCGGCTCCGGTGATGCGGTCGGGACGGGTGAAGACCTCGGCCCGGCCGTCGCGGGCGAGGGCGGCGAGGGTGATGCCGGCCTCGTCCGCCGTGCGCAGGGCGCGGGCGGTCGGAGCCGAGACGGCGATGAGCAGGCCGCAGCCGGCGAGGGCCGTCTTCTGGACGAGTTCGATCGAGACGCGGGAGGTCAGGACGAAGGCGCCGGTGGCGGGGTCCGTGCCTTGGCGGGCGAGCGCGCCGATGACCTTGTCGAGGGCGTTGTGGCGGCCCACATCCTCGCGCGCGAGCGCAAGGCCCTGCGGCGCGAGGAAGCCGGCGGCATGGACGGCGCGGGTTTCGTCGTGCAGCGGCTGGGCGGCACGCAGGAGGTCGGTGGCTCGGGCGATCTGCCCGATCGTGAGGTCGGGGCGGGCGGCGACCTTCGGGAGGGGGCGCGTGGCCTCTTGCAGGCTGTCGATTCCGCAGAGACCGCAGCCGACGGGCCCGGCCATGGCGCGGCGGCGCCGGGTGAGCGCATTGCCTTGCGCGTCGGCGAGCCACATGCGGATCTCGATCCCGGCGTCATGGGGTTCGACGGCAAGCTCGGTGATCTGGTCCGGCGCTGTGACGATGCCTTCGGTGAGGGAAAAGCCCATGGCGAAATCCTCGAGGTCCGAGGGGGTCGCCATCATCACCGCTTGGGTGGAGCCGTCGTAGACGAGAGCCACGGGCACCTCTTCCGGCAGGGCGCGGGTGGTGGGGGCGGTGGTGCCGCCGCCGATCCGCAGGGCCTCTGCGCGGGCGGATGTGGCAAGGGTCGCCGTCATTCCGCCGCCGGTATGATGCGACGGGACTGCGCGGCCTGGGCGGCGTAGTCCTCCTGCCAGTCGGAGGGCCCGTTGGACGGGGCGACCTGCACCGCCGTCACCTTGTATTCCGGGCAGTTCGTGGCCCAGTCCGAGAAGTCGGTGGTGACGACGTTGGCCTGGGTGTCCGGGTGGTGGAAGGTCGTGTAGACGACCCCCGGGCTGACCCGGTCGGTGATCGTGGCGCGCAGGGTCGTCTCGCCCGAGCGGGAGGCGAGGCGGATCCAGTCGCCCTCGCGGATGCCGCGGTTCTCGGCATCGTGGGGGTGGATTTCGAGCTCGTCCTGCGCATGCCAGACGTTGTTCGCCGTGCGGCGGGTCTGGGCGCCGACGTTGTACTGCGACAGGATCCGGCCGGTGGTCAGCAGCAGCGGGAAGCGCGGACCGGTCCTTTCGTCGGTGGCCAGGTATTCGGTCACGATGAACCGGCCCTTGCCGCGGACGAAGCCGTCGACATGCATCAGCGGCGTGCCTTCGGGGGCGGCGTCGTTGCAGGGCCACTGGACCGAGCCGCGTTCCTCGAGAAGGTCGTAGGTGACATTCGCGAATCCGGGGGTGGTGGCGGCGATTTCCTCCATGATCTGAGCAGGATGGGTGTAGTGCCAGCCGGCGCCAAGGGCGTTGGCGAGGCGTTGCGTCACCTCCCAGTCGGCGTATCCGTTCTTCGGCTTCATCACCTCGCGCACGCGGTTGATGCGGCGTTCGGCATTGGTGAAGGTGCCGTCTTTTTCGAGGAAGGTGGAGCCGGGCAGGAAAACGTGGGCGTAGTTCGCCGTCTCGTTCAGGAAGAGGTCGTGGACGATCACGCAGTCCATGGCGGCGAGGCCCGCGGCGACGTGTTTGGTGTCGGGGTCGGACTGCAGGATGTCCTCGCCCTGGCAATAGAGCGCCTTGAAGGTGCCTTCGACCGCGGCATCCAGCATGTTGGGGATGCGTAGGCCCGGTTCGGGGTCGATCTCGACGCCCCAGGCCGCCTCGAAGATCGCGCGGACCTCGGGGTTCTTCACGTGCCGGTAGCCGGGCAGTTCGTGCGGAAAGCTGCCCATGTCGCAGGAGCCCTGCACGTTGTTCTGGCCGCGCAGCGGGTTTACGCCCACGCCGCGCCGGCCGATGTTCCCGGTGAGCATGGCGAGATTGGCGATGCCCATGACGGTGGTCGAGCCTTGCGAATGTTCGGTCACGCCGAGGCCGTAGTAGATCGCGCCGTTGCCGCCCCGGGCGAAGGCGCGGGCCGCGTCGCGCAGGGTCGCGGAGGGGACACCTGTGAGCAGCTCGGTCGCTTCGGGCGAATGCCGCTCGTCCCGGATGAAGTCGGCATAGGACTGGTATTCGTCCCAGTCGCAGCGGGTGCGGATGAAGGCTTCGTCGGCCAGCCCCTCGGTCACGATGACATGGGCTAGGGCGGAGACGACGGCGACGTTGGTGCCGGGCCGCAGGGGGAGGTGCCATTTCTCGCCCATATGGGGGGTCGAGAGCAGGTCGATCCGGCGGGGGTCGATGACGATGAGTTTCGCGCCCTGGCGCAGCCGTTTCCTGAGGCGCGAGGCAAAGACCGGATGGCCGTCGGTCGGGTTGGCTCCGATGACGATGGCGATGTCGGTCTCTTCGACGCTGTCGAAGTCCTGGGTCCCGGCGGAGGTGCCGAAGGTCTGGCCCAGCCCGTAACCCGTGGGCGAGTGGCAGACGCGGGCGCAGGTGTCGGTGTTGTTGTTGCCGAAGACCGCGCGGGTCAGCTTCTGGACGAGGTAGGTTTCCTCGTTCGTGCAGCGGGAGGACGTGATGACGCCCATCGACTTGCGGCCGTATTCGTCGCGGATCCTGGTCAGGCGTTTGGCGGTGAAGTCCATGGCCTCGTCCCAGGAGACCTCGCGCCACGGGTCGTCGATCGTGTCGCGGATCATCGGGTTGAGGATGCGGTCGGGGTGTTCGGCATAGCCGTAGGCGAAGCGGCCCTTGACGCAGGAATGGCCGCGGTTGGCCTTGCCGTGCCTGTAGGGGGTCATGCGGACCAGCTTGTCGCCGTTGAGCTCGGCCTTGAAGGAACAGCCGACCCCGCAATAGGCGCAGGTGGTGAGGACGGCGCGGTCCGGCGTGCCCATCTCGGCGACCGATTTCTCCTGGAGCGTGGCGGTCGGACAGGCCTGGACACAGGCGCCGCAGCTGACGCAGTCGGAATGCAGCGCGTCGTCGGATTTCGCGCCGAAGGAGACGCGGCTGTCGAAGCCGCGGCTTTCGATGGTGAGCGCGAAGGTGCCCTGGACCTCTTCGCAGGCGCGGACGCAGCGCGAGCAGACGATGCATTTCGCCGGGTCGTAGGTGAAGTAGGGGTTGCTGTCATCCTTCGGGATGTAGCGGGCGTTGGTGGCGGCGTCGGGGGTCCTGGCGCGGAGGTCCGACTGGGTCAGCCCGCCGGCCATGGTGGGGGCATAGTGGTTGTCGCCCGGCGTGTAGCGCATGTCGCGCAAGCCGACCATTCCGGCCATGTCCTGAAGCTCGCAGTCGCCGTTTGCCGAGCAGGTCAGGCAGTCGAGCGGGTGGTCGGAGATGTAGAGCTCCATCACGCCGCGGCGGAGCTTGTGGAGCTTGTCGCTCTGGGTGCGGACCTCCATCCCTTGCGCGACGGGGGTTGTGCAGGAGGCTGGTGTGCCGCGGCGGCCCTCGATCTCGACCAGGCAGAGGCGGCAGGAGCCGAAGGCCTGGACGCTGTCGGTGGCGCAGAGCTTGGGGATCCTGATGCCCGCTTCCATGGCGGCGCGCATGACGGAGGTGCCGGATGGAACGGTGATGTCGAAGCCATCGATCTTGAGCGTCACGGGGGTGTCGGACCCGGGCAGGGGCGTGCCCATGTCCCAGTCCTTCGGGGGAAGGATGAAGTCTTTCATGCGGTGATCTCCTGGCTGGAGAGCGGGGAGGGGGCGCTGCCCCCGCTGCCCTTGCGGGCAGCCCCCCGGGATATTTGGAGGACCAAAGAAGGGAGGTGCGCAGGCATCATTCGGCGGCCTCCCTCGCCTGTCCGAAGTCCTCGGGGAAGAGGTGCAGGGCGGACATCACGGGGTAGGGGGTGAAGCCGCCGAGCGCGCAGAGGGAGCCCGCCGTCATCGTCTCACAGAGATCTGTGAGGATCGCGGTGGCGTCGGGATCGCCGGCGGCGATGCGGTCGATGGTTTCCACGCCGCGCACCGCGCCGATGCGGCAGGGGGTGCATTTGCCACAGGATTCGACGGCGCAGAACTCCATGGCGAAGCGCGCCATGCCGGCCATGTCGGCGGTATCGTCGAAGACCACGATCCCGGCATGGCCGATGAGCCCGCCGGCGCCGTCGAATTCCTCGTAGCCGAAGGGGGTGTCGAACTGGTGCGGGGCGAAATAGGCACCCAGGGGGCCGCCGACCTGCACCGCCTTGACCGGGCGGCCGGAGGCGGTGCCGCCGGCAATCTCGTTCACGAGGGTGCCGAGGGGGAGGCCGAAGGCGGTCTCGTAGAGGCCGCCGTGTTGCACGTTGCCGGCGATCTGGATCGGCATGGTGCCGCGCGACCGGCCGAGGCCGAAATCCGCGTAATGCTGTGCGCCCTTCTCGAAGATCACCGGGATCGTGGCGAGCGAGAGGACGTTGTTGACGACCGTGGGCCTGCCGAAGGCGCCCTGCAGGGCGGGGAGCGGGGGCTTGGCGCGGACCACGCCGCGCTTGCCCTCGAGCGAGTTCAGGAGCGAGGTTTCCTCGCCGCAGACATAGGCGCCGGCGCCGATGCGGACCTCCATCTCGAAGGCCCGGCCCGAGCCGAGGATATCCGGGCCGAGCAGGCCGCCGTCGCGGGCGAGACGGATGGCGCGGTCCATGATGGCGATGGCGTCGGGATATTCCGAGCGGATGTAGACGAAGCCCTTGGTCGCGCCGGTGCCGAGGCCGGCGATGATCATCCCCTCGATCAGGGAGAAGGGATCGCCCTCCATGATCATGCGATCGGCGAAGGTGCCGCTGTCGCCCTCGTCGGCGTTGCAGACGATGTATTTCTGCTCTGCCCGAGCCTGGCGGACCGTGTCCCACTTGATGCCGGTCGGGAAGCCCGCGCCGCCGCGACCGCGGAGACCGGAGGTCTTGACCTCCTCGACGATGGCGGCCGCCTCCATGCCGAGAGCGCGGCGCAGGCCGGCGAGGCCGCCATGGCCCTCGTAATCGGCGAGCGAGAGCGGGTCGGTGATGCCGCAGCGGGCGAAGGTCAGGCGGGTCTGGCCGGCGAGAAAGGGGATGTCGTCCGTCGGGCCGAGGCTGTCGGCGGTGCCGTCGAACAGGGCAGGGACGTCCTGCGGGGTGACGGGACCGTGGGCGATGCGGCCCGCGCCGCGGTCGATCTCGACCAGCGGTTCGAGCCAGATCATCCCGCGCGAGCCGGTGCGCACGAGGTCGACCTCGATGCCGCGGGCCCGGGCCTCGTGGCGGATCGCTTCGGCGACCTCATCGGCGCCGAGGGCCTTGGCGGCGCTGTCGAGAGAGACGTAAATTTTCATGCGGGGGCCTCCTCCACGGAAGGCTCCGACAGGGCGGCGGCGAGTTTTGCCGGATCGGCCCGGCCGATGAGCTTGCCGTCCACCATTGCGGCGGGGCCGCAGGCGCAGAGGCCGAGGCAGTAGACCGGTTCGATCGTGACGCGGCCGTCGGGCGTCGTGCCGTGCCAGTCGAGGCCGAACCTGTCGAGGAGGGTGGCGGCCATGGCATTGGCCCCCACGGACTGACAGGCTTCGGCCCGGCAGACCTTCACCACATGGCGGCCCGCGGGGACGTCGCGGAAATCGTGGTAGAAGCTGACGACCCCGTGCAACTCGGCCCGGGTGATGCCGAGCGTGGCGGTGAGCAGCGGATAGGCGCCCTCGGGGATGTGGCCATAGGCCTCCTGAAGGGCGTGAAGGATCGGCAGAAGCGCACCTTCACGATGGCGTTCGGTGTCGATCACGGCCTGGATGTCGTCTGGCGTCGGGGGCGGTGCTGGGCGCATCTGTCTATCCGTCAGTCTCTCATGCCCCGCGTGCCGCGTGGGGCATGGGGGAATCAATATCGCAAATTCGTTGTCCGATAGGAATTTTCTATGACGCCTCCGCGAGGCGCGCGGCCTCCTGCATGAGGGCGGTCAGGACGGGCGTGTGAGGTTCTTGGAATTCCGTAATCAGACCAACGGCATGGGCGTGGCCGGCATCGTCGATGGGGACGGCGGCCATGGCTTTGCCAGCGACGAGAAAGTCGGCGATGTCGCCCGGCAGAATCGTGACCCAGTCGCCCCGCGCCACGGTGGCGGCGAGGACGACGGTGGAGTTCGCCTCGATCAGGGCCTCGGGTGTCTTCCCGGCCTCGAGCATGTTGCGATTGATAATCCGGCGGTTCTGCATCTCGGGCGTGAGCAGACAAAGCTTCTGTTCGGCGACCTCGGCCCAGCCGACCCGGCCGCGTGCGGCGAAGGGGTGGGCGCGGTGGCAGACGAGGCGATAGGTCTCGCGGTAGAGGCGAACCGTGCTGACCCGGCCGAGCGGTTCGTTGTCAAGGTAGGTCAGGCAGGCGTCCAGCTCAAGATTTTCGAGCATCGTCAGGGCGTTCTGCGAGGAGGTTGACCGGATCGAAAAGCCGATGCCGGGGTGGCGCTCGGTGAGCCGGGCGGCGAGGCGGGAGGCCCATGTGAGTGCCGTGGGTATGACGCCGAGGCGCAGCTTTCCCGAAAGCCCGTCCTTCTTGGCGCGCATCTCGTCGCGCAGGCGACGGGTGTCGCCGACGATGCGGCGGGCCATGACCAGGGCGCGGTGCCCCTCGGGGGTCAGGCCGCCGAAGCGAGAGCCGCGTTCGACCAGTTTCACGCCCAGATGGTCCTCGAGCTGCTTGAGACCGGCCGAGAGCGTCGGCTGAGTGATCGAGAGGCTCTCGGCTGCGCGCCCGAAATGGCGTTCCTGGGCGAGGGCGATGAGCATTTCGAGCTTTGCGATCATGATATCCTGCGTGAGTCACGTTGCCTTGATAGGCATAATCTATCGGCGCGCAGGTTTCACGCCCGTTTCGCACTCCGCCCCGGTGCCCGGTCTTTGGGCCGGCAGCGGGCCGAAAGGGGTTATTTTCCTTCCGGAGCTTGGCCCCCGGCAGGGCGACCGCTATTGTCCGCAGGTCATTGAAACAGGAGTACTTCATGCATCCAGCGACCGAAGCCGACGAGATTTCCGCCATTGCATTCGGGTTCATGGGGTCCAAGGCGCTCTTCGTCGCGCTCGACCTCGGCGTGTTCACGAAGCTGGCCGGAGGGTCGGCAACGGCCGAAGAGATGGCACAGGCCACGGGTATCCACAGGGATCGGGCCGAAACCCTCCTGACGGCGCTGACCGGCCTGGGGCTGCTGACGGTGAAGGCGGGCCGTTTCGCCAATTCGCCGGCCGCCGATTCGTTTCTGGTGAAGGGGGCCAAGTACGATTTCGGCGATTACCTGCGGCTGCAGGTCGGGCGCCAGATGTACGGGCTTCTGGACCAGCTGGACGCGGCGGTGCAGGGCGAGATGACCGAGGGTGCCACGGCGAGTTACGAACAGTGGTTCTCGGATCCCGACCAGGCCCGGCTCTATTCCGAGAGCCAGCACGCCGGATCGCTGGGCCCTGCGCGGCAACTGGCGAAAAAGGTGGACCTGTCGGGCGCGCGGCGGCTGCTGGACGTCGGCGGCGGGACCGGTGCCTTCGCCATCACCTTGTGCAGGGCCTTTCCCGAGCTGACGGCGACGGTGGTCGAATTTCCCAATGTCGCCACGCTGGGGCGGAAATACGTCGAGGAGGCGGGGCTGTCGGACCGGATCACCTATGTCGAGGGCAACGCGCTGTCGACGGACTGGCCGGAGGGGCAGGACACGGTGCTGATGTCCTACCTGTTCTCGGGGGTGCCGGGCGACGCGCACACCGACCTGATCGCGGATGCCCGGGCGGCGCTGGCGCCCGGGGGGCAGGTGGTGATCCACGACTTCATGGTCGAGGCCGACCGAAGCGGGCCGGAACTCGCCGCGCTCTGGCAGTTGCAGCACACGGCCTTCACGCCGGAAGCGCGGTCGGTGGATACGGGGACGCTGGCAGAGGAACTGACGCAGGGCGGGTTCGAGAAGGTCGACATCGTCGAGATGATCCCGCAGATGACCAAGGTCGCCGTGGGGCGCCGGGCGGCGTGACCGCCGTCCGTGCGGCCTGCGACGCATTTGCGATTGCGGGCGGCGGCGCGATGGCCTATAGCCGCCGGTGCGGCACCCGTAGCTCAGCTGGATAGAGCGCTGCCCTCCGAAGGCAGAGGCCAAAGGTTCGAATCCTTTCGGGTGCGCCATTTCACATTTCCCACTCTCAAATGCACCTAACAGCTTGAACGGGCTGGATATTTCCGGGGTTCGAAACCCCTGATTCCGCACGTATGCGAGGCGGTCAGCAAAGGCCAGTTTTAGCACCGTGCGACGCAGTTCGATCCGACCCGAAGCCCATATATTACAGGGGCTTACGAGGAATCTCATGGAGAGTTCGAACAGTTCCTCAAAGGTGGCTTTCGGCGCGCCCGCGTTTTCCGCCTTTTCCAACAGCAGTAGCTTTTCCTGCTCCAGCTTGGCGATCCGCTTCTCATAGGCCGCGATGACGGACGGGTTGTCCGCTTCGACCAGACGATCAAGGAATTGCTCGCTTTGGGCTTCAAGCTTCTTTACGTCGCGCTTGGCAGCCTTTGCGGCATCAGTGGCGCGCGCCAGACGCTCATCCCACAGAGTGCGCAGCATCGCGCGCGCAATGCCGAACAGCTTGCGAGAGGGCGTGAGACCTTTGAGTACGGCTACAAACTCGCCTTCGAGTCGGTCACGCGGGATCGACTTGCGATAGGAGTCACAGCCCTTGTTGAAGCACATGTAGTAGGGGTGCTTCTTGCCCGTCTTACTCTTCGACCAGCAGGACGTCATCGGATGATCGCACTCGCCGCAGGCAACGAAGCCGCGAAGGGGGAAGTCTTCGGCGATGTCTGAGCGCGCGACGGCCTTTCGCTCGCCAGTCAGACGCTCCTGAATTTTTTGGTAGGTCTCGAAAGAGATCAGAGGCTCATGGTGGCCTTTGCGCAGCGAGACATTCCACTTCGGCACTTCGATGTAGCCCGCATAGAGCGGGCGCGTCAGATACTCATAGATGCGCTGGTTGCGGATTTCGCCGTTGGGAAGATCATGCGGAAACTCCGGCTGGGATTCGAGGAAGCGCTTCACTTCGACTTGAGAGCCGAACCGCCCGCAGGCAAATCCTTCAAGAGCTTCAGCCAGTATCGCAGCGTGAGGCTCATCCCGCACGAGCAGATTGCCGTGACCGGGTGTGCGTTGATAGCGGTATCCAACCGGAGCCTGAAAGCACCAGTAGCCGTTCAGCGTTCGCGCCCGCATGCGGTTGATGGTCTGTTCCCCGTTCTTCTGACGTTGGTGCTGCGAGACAGAGGCGAGGAGGTTCTCGACAAGGATGGAGTCGGAATCTTCGCCGAACTCGATGGACGGGCTTTCGAGGCGTCCACCAGCAGCGTTCAGATCGGCGCGGAGCTGGAGGTGTGCTTCCAGCCCGCGCGCAAGACGAGAAATATCATCGATGATGACAACAGGAGCAAATCGGCGGTTTTGGCGGAGATAAGCCAGCATCGCGGTCATGCCTGGTCGTGCCGTCAGGCTGCCCGACATATCATCGGCAAAAACCTTGGCGACCTCATAGCCCTTGTACTTCGCGTACTCGCGGCAACGGGTTTCTTGAGAGGAGAGGCCATCCCCGCGCGTGGTCTGTTTGGCGGAAGAGACGCGGCAGTAAATGACGGCCTGTTGAATATCTGAATCGGAAATAGCGGATGGTTTTGCGCTCATCTTGGCTCCTTCTTGTAAGTGATTTTGGAGGATGCCACTGTTTCAGGCGCTGTATCTTCAAGGCACAGATACTGTAGCACATCGTCCATGCCGATGTCGCTTTTGGGATGGAGTTTATCCCCAGCCTTAACGCTGAAACCGAGATCAACAAACGCAACCATGATCGACCACAGTGCGCTCAGGCACTCCTTGGCTTGCTCATCATTCAGCGTTTCGCCGTCAAGTTGATCCCCGTAGCACTCCAGAAGTTGCTGCGGCGACGGGCGGGCTCGTGCTGCACCATGCTGCAAAACCTTGCCGTTGATTTTTCCTCTATCTTCCATGCTGTTGTCCTTTCTTGTTATTGGTGGATGTCGTTGTTCTCTTTGCACGTCTTCGTCTTGAAGGAGGCACGGGGGCGGCCCCACACAGCCAGGCACCCGTGCCCCGATGATTTACCGATCCAGTGACGGACCTTCGCGTCCGGCAAAGCGATCCGCTGACGCCTTGCGCGGGCGATGCGGACGTTCATCCCGTTTTGGGGTGTCTCGATCGGCGCTACGGTCGAGATTGTGTTCGCGGCGCAGGTCGCGGATCAGGCCGTGAGACTCGCGGGCAAGCTCTGCCACGCGCAGCAACTCTGAGGCCGAGAACGAACTTGTCTCTTGGAGATGCCCGTCCTTGTCCTCATAGACCTTGGCAAGCGTGACGGTGTGATAGGGGCCGTTATCGCTCTGGTTCTCCCACAGGGTCGCTTTCAAACGCCCGTCTCGCAGGGTCTCCAGCGGTTGATTGGATGCAGGTGTTCTGTCCATGGAATGTACTCCTTTCCTTGGTTGGGTTTCAGTTTTCGGGATTTGTTTCTTGTTCTTCTCTGACGCTTTTGCGGACAAGAACAAAGAGTGAACATATCATATTGATGACCTCGGTTTCAACGCAAAAAATGTTGCAGCACAACACATTAGCGCTTGCTGATATGCGCTATCGTCCGACCGCTCTTTGAAAGCTGCGACTTACCTCGGCGCGATTGCTGCGCATTTGCGAAAACGCCTCTTTCGACAGGTGGGTGTCTTGCTGGTGCCGGGCGATTTCGCGCGCAGCATGGCTGAGGGTTCGCCATCCGTTTCGGCTACGTGCCGTTGCGCGTTCCTTGAGAGCATCTATCTCGGGTCTCGCATGATAGGCCGTCTTCACGCGGCGCAATTCATCGGCATAGGAGCGCTCGAACTCGACGGGGGTGAAGTTAAGGCGGGCATCCGGCTTCAGGTGTTCGGCAATGTAGCGGGCTTCTGCTCTTTGCAGCACCGCGCCAAGGAGTTGATCCCGCCGCTCACAGCGCTGATAGCCCCGTTCCAGTTCCGCGCGCGCAGCGGGGTCAGCCACCAGTTCAATGCGCATGCGCAATTCATCTTGCAGCGAAATTTGCCGCGCGGAATCGAACTCTGGTACGATTTCTTTTTCACCAGTGATTGGAGACCTAATGACCAATTCCCAACCTTCCGATGAGTTTGACTATGACGCTCTGAGTGCTGAGGTTCGCAAACTTGCCAACCAGGCTATTGCGGACGGGGCCGACCCCGAGACTGTTGCCGCGATGATTTATCAGGATAGCTTTGATGTCGCTTTTGCTCAGGGGCCTGTTGAGACCCTGCGCCATCTCTGTTTTGCAATGGACAGATCGGAAGAAGACATGCGCACCTTCCACGCCAAGTTTGGCGATCACCTTGATCTGGCTGAACTCGTTCAGGGCCGTATCGTCCCCAAGGTCGCGTAGACTGCATCCTGTCATGGCCGGAACCCCTCAACGTACGACCAGGAGCCGCCTCGATATTGCGGCAGGTGGGCATACTGAGCGGGCACATCTTCCGTGATGATCTTGCGCGGGCGCATCCCCCAGAAGGTCGCGACCTTCACACTTTCCAACGGCGGATGATACGGGTTCGGGTGATAGCGCCCTGCCATCCATCTCCGTGTCCAGTATGGCTTGCGCTGCGCGTAGAGCGGTCCCGGCAGATCATCGCAGAGCAGATACATGCCGTCCTTGGCTGTGCGCATCACCTCATCGGGCGTGCGGAGCTGGCGCGCATGTTTTCTCGTATGTCCCGTCTCGTGCCCCAGCTGGGCAATCTGGCTGGCAAGCCGGAAGGGATCACCGCCGCCGAGCAGCGCTGCCATCAGTTGCTCTTTCTTGAGCTTCGCGCGGCTTTGCGTGAGCGGATCGTCCGTCCGCAGCGTCTGTGTGCCCAGCACCTCTGAGACGGTCTTGGCGGAGCCGAGATCGCGCGTGGCAAAGTACATTTGCAGGCTGGCACTGGAGGTAATCAGCTGGCGGGCCTGCGGAGCGAGAGCGTCCATCTGGCTTGTGGACTGGAAGACGGCATAGGGCTGGATGCCGATGCCTGCGCCGTAGGTGAACATCTGCGGCACCACCGGGAAGCTGCCAAGCTGTCCGCATTCATCGAGTATCCAGAGCTGACGCCGGGCCTCTGGCTCACGGGATTTTTCGATTAGGCAGCCGACAAAGAGGCTCTTGAGCACAGGTGCCCAGAGCGGGATCATCTCCACCGGGACAACGAGATAAAGCTGGACGGGCATGCCGTCTTCGCACAGTTCGCTCAGATCATAGCTTACAGGCCCCGAGACGGCCTCAGAGAGCAGCGGGTCGGACAGGCAGGCCACAGACTTTTGAAGTTCGCCAATGATGCCTTGAAACCCACCCGAGCGGTCTTCGCGCATCGCTGCGATTTCTTCTTCAATATCGCGGGAGACCTGAATGCCGCTTGTGTGCATCTCATAAGCAAAGTCGATCCACTCCTTACCGCCGCCTGAGAGCAGGTTCACCACGCGGTAGAATTGCGGCAGTTCCAGCTCGCCGTGCGTCTTGATAAGGCTCAGGCAAATGGCTTCCGCCCATCGGCGGGCATTATGCTCGAAGTATTCGGCCTGTGCCGCACCGCTCTTTGCGATCCAGTTTTCCAGAAACAGCTTGAGATCGGGAATCAGGGTCGGCGATGACCATTTAAGATATCCGACCGGATTGATCTTGTGCTGAGGCAGATTGTGCAGGCCGCGCGGATTGAAAGTGAGGACTTTCTTGCCACGTCCGCTTTCCAGTATCTGGTCACGGGAGATCGCTGCCAGTTCGCCCTTGGGATCGAGCACAATGATGGTACGACCGTCACAGATACCCTTGCACAGAGTATAGGCGAGGATATCGCGCAGCTTGCCGGAGCGCGCACCAGCGACGAGCAGGATACCGCCTTCACCGTCATAGAACAGGGAACGCCCCTCCAGTTCACCGCAATAGATGGCGGTATCGCTCTTCCTGAACATGCCCGCACGCGCCGCGTCATGAGCACTTGCCATCTCGGCGGAGCCGAAGGGGTGCTCCTCATTCTCAAAGTGAGTGGACATCGCCATCTACTCGCGCCCGGAGAGGCGCAGAATGATGAACAGGCCAAGGGCCGAGAGCGCTGCGGAGAGCGCTCCGCGCACGGCGCTGTAGATCAGCACCGCCAGTAGAGCGAGCCAGATCAGAATGATCGCGCTCGTAAAGCCCGTCGATGAAGAGTAGATGCTCGCGATGCTGAGCACCCAATCAAAGCTCATGCCATAGGCTGTAGGCAGGGTGGCGAAGGTGATCAGAACAGCGACCACCCAAGTGATGCTGCCAAGCGATCCCATGAAAGGGGTTGGTTTATTCGGACCCGGCATAGGCCGTCCTCCTGATAAGATGAGACAAGACAAGCCGGACCCACGCCCTGCGGGAGGACGCAGGACCGACTGAGAAGCTGAGATCAGCTTGAGTGGTTAGGTGTGAGCTGCCTTGCGGCCTCGTGCCCGACGATCAACCCCGATATGAGGCCGACAGATGCAGCGCCCGCGTTTGTCCGGCAGGCACAGCGGACACAGGGTGCGGCGATAGGCCGACATCACTTGCCCGCGCCAAACTTGTAGCCGCTCGTGAAGTCCTGGCGGCTCCGGTAGCTCAGGCCGCTGGTGCCGGGCATCGGCTTGCCGCTCTGCGCCATCTTCATTCCCGCATTGAAGGTCGATGTCTTGGACATGGGGTTCTCCTCTTGGTTGCTCCGCCCCGTGAGGTTAGAAACGGGGCATGGCTTCAGGAAACACCATCTCGTTTGCGGCATTTGTGGAAAAACACCACAAATCAAAGCCTGCAAAGACGCTACCATTTCGCGGCTATGCGCCCGCATGGAAAGGAGCCTGTCTCGACATAATGAAAATCTACAAAGACGTCGAGAAGAAGAGGCTCGGTCGCGCTAAGTTTGGCTGGATGGCGGTTTGAGACGCCATCATGCAGGACTTCGACGACTCATCAGGCCGCAAGCTCGCTGCCCGCGACAACGCCCTCACGCGCAATCATTTGGAAGACTGGGCACGGCACGGAAATATCCCGGATAGCGCGTTTCGCTTTGTTGACCGCTTCGTCAGAAAAATCTCGATTACGCCTGAATATGAGGAGGTCTTCGAAGAAGCCAAAGCCATCCACGATCAGCAGAGCGCGCTATCATTTAGCGATGTCTATCAGCGCAGACGGATCAAGGAAGGAATGATGGAATACCTACTGGAGGTATCAGGCCGCTTCCTCTACACCCAGCCGCTCGGAGACTCATTTTACAAACACATTATTATGCGGATTGATTTTGCCGTAGGAGGCGTGATCAAGGTTACCTTGGCTTACTGTAAGGCCAATATTTTTACCAGAACACTACAACCAGATCACAATGACCTACTATTTTACGAGGGCTACATCTTTCCGGTTCCGGAAGACAGCGGAGATGCCGAACCTATATGGAAAGGTATGAACTCGGATAGCTGGATGTGCCGGGTTAAGCTGTTCCGCCCGCAGATGAAAGGCTCACTGGTCAATGGCTGTGCGGACGGAAAGATGGAGTATGGTTTTCTGAGTGCCATGACGGAGCATGCTTTCGTCAATATAAACATACTTCAGCCAACAAGCATTCTTTCACCTGCAACAACTCTGGATTCTGCAGATCAAAGATTTCACGAAACAGATCAGCACGGACTTCAAAAATCAGCGCCAAAACTCGCTCTTCTTAATGAGCAGAAATACAGCGAAAATTTTGAAGAAATATTTCAACAGTGTTATAAAGGATACTTATTTTAATGAGTAATACGGATAAGAAATTGAACCCACAAGACAAAGACCCTGATATTTTTCACGCTGCCGAGACGAATGATGTCGCAGAAATGCTTGCCGCACTTGCCGCAGGTCAGTCCCTTTCAACCCCGCACCGCAAGCAGTTAGACATGACTCCCGTTCATATTGCCGCTGCCAAACACAGCAACGATTTTCTGGCTGCTGCCGCACAACAGGAGGGCTTCGATCCATGGATCACGGATGCCAATGAGCGTGTTGCAATGGATCATGCGCAGGCGTTCAACAATGAGCGCGGTAAGCAAATTCTGTTCGATACCATGTATGACGATCTTAAACCTGATCCTTCTCGGCTGGATTATACAGATAATGAGCCAAGCGAGTTCTATCTGGAATAGAGATCAATGGTTTAGATGGTTTTCGTGAAGGTATTAAAATACACAACAGTTCTTTTTTTGCAGTTATAGCTCTCATAGTTGCAGTTGGCATATTCCACCGCACACCCGCCGAAGAGGCAGGGAGCCATTTCATCGAGCACGTCAAGCGGCACTTGAGCGCACCTGACCAATCCGCGTTGGTCTCATCGTTGCATCCTGGCGCATGGAATTATGTTTGCCTCAAGGAGTCCGGTTCACTGGACAACTCCGTTCCACTGTCCGCTATCTTCAAACGACCAAAAAATTATGAGTTCAATCTTCCGAATGGAAATGCGAGATCATCGGAATGGTCTTGGTTGCTTATGTTCCTGACCGAACCAAGCACTGTCGAGATAATGGAGATCGGGAATGGAGAGATTTTTGGGTCTTCAGCTATTTTTCAGAAAGACCGTTCAGAAAAGTACCCGATATGTTTGCGCCGCGACAAAGCAGCATTTGTAAAGATAGAAGTTAGCAACCCCTCCGGCTCTTATATGATGTTGCGTCTAGCAGACAAGAATAGTGTTGATAAAGTTATTAGATTCCATAAAGGGCACGCGAGGCTTGTCAAAGAATCAGCTGAGCGCAAAGAAGAAAGTTTGCCGCATGAGTAAGTGGATCAAATACTTGGCAATCGCTATTATTTTTTTGCCTGTATACTCGTACGCGGACCAGAAAGTAGATCTTGAGAAAGCGTGGCATTCAACTGTCAGGGAAACAGAAATATTGAAAGAAAGGGGTGACTGCTATAAGTTATGGGGTTCTTTCCGCGGCTTCGCAAATTGGGATACTGCGTACAAATACAAGGCGAGACGGGCCATATATAACCATCTACTGCCGGATAATCCCATCGAGCAAGCATTGATCCCGTCCATTCATAATGGTGAAAGCAGCGTAACGAGGCTGCGATTTGCAATCATTATGGCTGTCCACTCAAAGCCGGGAAAAATCAAAAACAAACGCTATCCGCCGATTGACTTGATCGAACGCTTTCTTCCCGACACAAGCGCTAAGCAACAATTTATGGCATGTGTCCAGCGCGACGCCGAGAAGGATTGTTCGCACATTCTTGTGGATGCCAACGTCGTGCCTAGCTACAAGAATTTTTACGACGAGAACCAGCGCTTATACCTTCAAGGTCAAGGTAGCACTTGTGGCGCCCAACTTGAGATTAACCTAAATTAGAGAGAATCTCAGGGGAAAGACAATCAGCACTAAGTACCGAACTTCTTAGTTCCGATACGGTATTGGCCTATCAAGCATATGCGCCTATGCCAAAAACTAGAAGACAAACCTGTATCCATGTTTTGATTTTTTCACGACGCCCTTATTTAAAAGGCTATCTAGAGCCGCTTTGGCGTCAGTTGCAGACAGATTTTCAGCTACATGTTCGGTGATACGATCAGCGTTCGGATCGATTTTGCCGTAAGCATTCTTGTAATCTTCGCTGTGAAGCGCGTCATAATTTACAACGACAAGTTCTGAACGCAATTTCAGTATTGCTTCAAATATCTTTCGCTCGTTCGGGTCTTCAATCGCCACGTATCCGTCAACGATCTTTTTAATGACCTCTCCGACTTGCTGGCCGACAATGGCGGCCTCGATAGAGAAAGTCACAGTTGTCATACCAATCATGCGGATGATGACCAGAATGTTTCCGATGGTGGATTGGAGTGTCGGGAGCACCCTATAGACCGCAAAAGGACGCACTCGCATCGCCATGACAGGGGAGTCATACCTTACATCGATCCAGTAAGTTTCGTGCTGCGACCCCATGTGGGCAATGACGGCATTGCGAAAAGAGTCGTGAAAGTCCTCTACGGCTTTCCAGTCTTCGGGCGTAAACTTCCTCTCGGGCCAGCCATTGGTTTCTTCTAGTATATCTTTGGCTTTGTCAAAACTCTCCTGATAAAGCTGGAGGTCGGACACATAATTCTCATCCTCCAAGAGTCTCGCAGCTTTCGCTTCTGATATCTTTTCCATTCTGATCTTCCTTGGGGTTCCCGATAATCCTGTTTCTAGTGATCATACCATGAAGTGATATCAGGCAAGAATACTAAAGCTCCACCTGCATGAACAGGCTGGCGACCTCATCGGACTGGATGCAGAGATATTCCAGCGTCTGTTGCTGGCGCGCATGTCCGTAGGCTTCCATGAGCAGGGGCAGGACCAGATGCGGCGGTGTCTTGGTGTTACCGCGTAGCTGATGATAGCCCCATGTCTTGCGCAGGGTATGGGAGCCGTAGTTTCCTTTCAGACCTGCCTCCGCACACCAGCCTTTGACCATGTTGATGAAGGGTGAGACGCTGAGGCTCTTGCGCGTTCGCTGCGACCAGAAGAGCGGCGCGTTTTCTTCCGGCTTCGGATGATGCTCCAGCCAGGTCTGGATGGCTTCGACGGCAACGCCGTTCAGCGTAATCGTGCGGTAGCGCCCGTTCTTGCTCTGCTTGAGAGACAGCACGTCTCCGGCGCGCAGATGGGCGACCTGACCGACGCGGATCGAAAGCAGTTCGTTGGCGCGGTAGGCCGTGTTGATGCCAAGCGTGAACAGGCACAGGTCACGAGGACGGCCTGATAGTTTTTTCTTGATCTCTGCAATCGCCGCCAGATCACGGATCGGCTCCACCTTCGTGGTCGAGCCTGATTTCGGGTGATTGGAATTGCGGAGTCTTTCCAGTGACATAGACCAGCACAAACACCCCCGTGCCGGACATGTCAACTTATATCCAGAAGTTGACATACGGGAGTATTCAACGCCGCGTCAACCTCTTAGAGGTACGGGCGAGCTTCAAAACTAGGCAAGAAGTCGCTGTTACTCGGGCCTTCAGCGATCACCTCAACTTCTGGATAAAAGTTGAGGAATGATGCCGTGTCGCGCACGTCTCTGATCATCGGTATTGGCGTCGCGCTTCTCTATGCGGGGGCGTACTTCGCCCTGTATCAGGGATATCTGGGCACGCTTGCCGCCGATCAGGACGCCGCCGTCTCTCTGGTAGAGCGCGGGTTCTCCGCGGAGGCCGTATTACAGATGGACGGCCCGCCCATGCCGTTCCTGCTCGCGCTGCTGCGTTTCCCGATCCCGCATCTCTGGACGCTTCTGGGAGGCAGCACCTGGAGCCTCATTCCCGTTCTGATCCAGGCCCTTCTGCTAGGGGCACTGGCTGCGTTCCTCATCCGCCGCAGGAGGTCTTCCCGATGACACGGACACTACGTTCTGTGCTGTTGAGCAGCGCTCTGTTGATCGGCACAGGAGCAAGCGCGCAAAGCACGCTCCCGTATCCGCCCGTTGAACCTGCCATAGATACAGTGATCGGACTGCAAGAGAGTGCCGAGAACACGCTCGTCGCTTATCTCTCCCCGGGATGTTTCTCCTGTCTCGCCTTCGCTTACGAGCTGACTCAGGCGGGGCTGGAAGAACCGCTCTCGGACGGACGCCTGTACATCATCATCCGTGCCGTGCCGACCGCGATGCAAGCGCCAACCGAGGAACAGGGAGGAGATGCCACACGGCAATCCGCTATGCGGCACTCAATCAATTTCGCTCTAATGTCCCGATGTGCTTCCCACTTCGAAGATGACTATGCCGAGCTGCAAACGTGGGCGGCGATCTATGTGGCCTATCTCAATCTGGATACAGCCGAAGACAGGGAGGTGTGGCCCTACCTCTCGCCCGAGCGCATGCAGCAGGTGCTTGATAACCTTCGCAGCACCTACGCCCTGAATGATGATCAGGTCCGCGCCTGCTTCCAGCAGGGCGAGCTGCGCGACAACCTCATGGGCGTTCTGCAAGGATACGTGGCGCAGAGCCTTGAACTCGACCCGCCGGGGCAAGTGCCTGCGATCTTCCTCAACGGCGAGCGCATCGAGTGGAATCTCGCCAACAAGGCCTCGTTCCTTGAGGCCCTGTCGGACGCTCTTGGGACAGGCTAAGTGCCCGCGCCATGGACGAGGATGAAGCCACTGAGATCAGGCAAGGCTTCCTGAACCTGCGCAATGACTGGCTGCGCCGCCGCATCTTCAATGCGGCCTCTACCTATCTCGTTCTCGAAGCCATCCAGCAACGGGGCGAGGATAGAGATACCGCACTCGCGGCGCATGAGCACCGTATCGCGGAGTATGATCGCGCAGAAAGCAACACGCTTCGGGCGAAGCAATTTCAAAAGGTGCTGGCTCTACTACGCGAGAAAACTTTCATCGGCGGCATTAAATCATCGCTTCTTCAATATCGCAAAAAGTAGCAAGATCCGGTGTCTTTACAATTAATAAAATCAAAGTCATACTAATTTCATAATAGAAGTATTCTTTAATGAAAGTTTCATGCTGCGATAAGCGGACAGCTATCAAGAAGCAAGCGACGGCGTCGCGATGGAAATTCTTTTGACGAGTACACCAATAGAAGGACACGCCAATCAGAACCAAGACAATTCTTCTAAGTTTGCTTATTTTGCTCGTCGCGTCGAGCTTCGGCGCTGCACGCTATTACGGTTATGTTGGGCCATTCTTCAAAATCACCGATCCTGCCGATCCGCGGTTCGACTCGGACAGATTCAGTTTCAGAGATTATGGCACACATGAAGAATTGATAGACGCGTTTCGCAAACTCTTTCCGCCCGGCACACCAAAAGCGTTCGTAGAGCGGGTCTTAGTGAAAGCTGGCGGTGTCGAAAAATATGGATGCAGTGATTGGATAAATGAATGCACATACTTTTATCCTCAATATATGCAAGATATGAAAGGAGGCGCGCGCATGTCTTTTATATTTAATGAAAGTAATAAGTTACTCGCAAGTGGGTTTCACCAAAATTTCATAGAAATAAGAAATACATTAGATCAAAACGCTAGAAAAGGACTTAACATTGAGCGCTAAACTTTACATCGGAGGATATGATGTCCTTGATCCTATATTTGGATTGGATACAGGATATGATCATACCTATTTATTTTATGATACTGATGGAGATTTGGGAACAAAAGATGATCAACAAATCATTCGGGGTGGTCCAAAAGAAAACTATTCAGGCAGTTATAAAGTTCCCGCATATTCCAGTGATCCTGATGTCACAAGTTCAAATATTATCATTGAGTTAAGGGGCGATGCCAGAAATTCTTATGACTATCGTTTTGGCGATCCTACGGTAACCCCCGCCGATCAGGATTTTCGGCTGTTGTTAAGTGGTGCGGCCGCGACCAATGCCTTCAATGATATGTGGGATTTCGCTCTGACCCTTGGCAGTCAAATGGCCAATCAACACGGGCTTTACGAACGCGATATTGATTATGATCTTTTAGGGCCAAATAGTGGTTCCGTTGTAAATTCCGTAATGAACGCAGTTGGTTATGATTTTCGTGATTATACACCTTGGAACGACGGCAGCACGACTGTACCAAATGATCCCGACGAGTACCCCGGCCATATGGGTTTATTGGACGGTTCCGGCAATGATACATTTACGGCCTATATTTATGATGGCGGCGTTACAGACTTTAATAAATTCCATAAACGTGGCGGCCACGACACGATCATCCTTGAGTGGAACGGTCCCGTACTAGACGAGCACGGAAAACTTGAAGTCAACAACGATATTGCATCTTTTGATCTTACTACAGTCTATTTTCAAGACTTGGATTATGTGGATGTAGTTTTCGAGCAAGCTGCTGGCGGAACAGATACAAGGTTATTAGTAAAGAAAGGTGGGTACGATATTGTTCACGTCGAAGATTTCTATCTGAACAGGCTTAGTAACGCGCAGGAAGGTGCATCAACGACAGCGTTCGAGTTCGAGGATGTAATATATCGTCACGGCAGTAACGATGCAGATTTTCTTAATCAATCCCACTCTTCCAAAGATGTGTTTATTCGGGGTGGTTACGGAAACGATGTAATGACTGGCGGAAGTGGATTCGATGTTGTGGAGATGGATTCGACCTCAATCATTGCCGTGGACCGTGACGGTCAAGGCGGACGTTTTGATTTTGAGCCCGTGGTAATCTTGAACAATACCAATAATGTCGATATTGCCGCTCTAATCGAAAGCGGCCACGTGCTTGTCTGATAGCTACTTTATCAGGTAGTCATTCATCGACTTGCCGCTTTCCAGACCTTCCTTGATCCAGGCTGGCTGACGACCGCGCCCGCTCCATGTGAGGGACGGGTTTTCAGGATGAGCATACTTCGGCGGCAAAGGCTGCTTACCTTTCCTGGCAGAAACACTGCCCGTCAACTCTGCAACAGAAAAACCGTGTTCTTTGGCCGTGGCTTCGATTGCGGCGAGGGCTTCATTCCGACGTTTGGCCTCATACTGGTCGATAGCTTTGGTAACGTCTTTCTGAAGCTGCTTGAGTTCATCCAGATCGAGCTTGTCGAGATTGATCTTCGTTGCCATGCCTGCGGCCTCATCAAAGGTTTGGGTGACATACCTTTAAAGCGTTTAGGATAAATACTTCAAGTGCGGGCAAACTGTTATGCTGCTCCGTCATTTGGTGAGCCTGAAACGCGGCTTTCTTCCCGCCTACTGCTTCGATGCCTTCCGTGCGTCGCGCTGCGCGTCCAGCTCATCGGCGCGTTCGCATTCGATGATGCGGCTATAAGCCAGTTCCAGAAGACGGACACCACGCAGGATATCGGCCCCTTCCAGTTCCGGCGGCTCCAGCGTGACCGTGTAGCGCCCGTTCTCTTTCCAGATGTGGGCGGCAAGCTCGCGGTCGATCATGCTGCGGTAGGGGCTGCGGCTCACGGCTTGAAAACCTTTGTTGGATCGAAAGGAAGCCGTTTTCCGCGCTGCATCTCCCATCTGCGCCGCTGGTTGTGGGCGTAGGTGTCCCAGAAGAACTTGACCACCTTGATATTGCGCTCGTGCCGTATGGCCTCGTCTCCGCCGATATAGGCATACATAAAGGCGGTCTCTTCTGCCAAGGATTTGAGATCGGCGACGATCTGCTTTGCTCTCAGCGGCTTGCCCGCCATCGGCTCATTTCTCCCGAAACAGGCTCTCTGTGACGGTATGATCGACATAGGTGAACCCCGCCCATCCGATCAGCCCGACGACGATCACCACAAGCAAGGGTCTCATCGCTGCACACGTTTCCAGAGCGCCGCCACGTCGCGGTCGATCTCCTCGGCCACCTCCAGGGGCGGGAGCTTCTTCCGCAAGACCTTCTGCACCGCGGGCGTCTGGAGATGTCCGCGCTCCTGAAAGCGACGCACCATGTCGGCTAGCGGCTCAGGCGGTTTCTGCATCCACCACGCATGGGTGTAGGGTTCCGGCTCGTTCATGCCTTGCCCTCCTTCTTGGGGCGGGCGTTCTGCTGGTGCTTCCACGAATACGCCGCTGCAAGCCGTCTCAAGAACAGATCGCGGGCCTGACACACAGCGGCCACATGACGGGGCGCGACAGAGCGCAAGATGATCTCCTGCGTCTCTGCCTCGATATGGGCGAGGGCTTCCAGATCATGGGTAAGATCGAGTGGCTTGCCCCCGAGGGTATGTTTTGGGGCGAAGCTCATGCGTCCGTCTCCTCAAACGGAAAGTGATGGGCGCGACTCTGGGAGAAGTTCAGGTCAATCTCGGCCTGCATCGCCTTCGAGTATTGCCTGCCATGCTTCACGCGGGCGGCGTGCAGGATGAACGCCACGTCATTGAGCAGCCCCTGAAAGCCCTTCATGTTCTTCGTCCGGATCGACTTCGCCTTGCCGCCGCGCATGGCCTTTTCGGCATACCGTCTCTGCACATCGAGCGAATTCTCCAGCAGGGCCTCACGCATCTCGCGGGGCATCTGCTGCTTGCCCTCGAACAGATCGCGCCAGCTCTTCGCGGCCAGATCAGCGAGAGTCGATAGATGACGGGCGTGGGACGGCCCCCTGTTTTGTTTCATCATGTCGGGTACTCCTGCACAAACCAGCTTAGGTCAAAGCGCCGATCTGCACCAAGACTGAAGCGATCACTTATTACGGAGTCAGAGCCAGGTTTTCGACTTAGCGACGAACGCAAGATGTGTGTTGTAGTACAACACCATCTTGGCAAGGGGACCCGCTGCGCGCCCCCGTTGCATCCCCCCGGCCTGTGGCTGGTCTCAGGGTATTGAACCCATCACCCAGCCAGAAGCGTTTCGCCGCTTAGGCCACGAGCATGGAAACTTCGCTCTCCCTGCACCCATCGATCAAAGGAGCTATCGCGCCCCCTTGAAACCCACTCGCAGGACTTGGAGACGTCCCTCTCCACCTGCACCGAACCATGGACAACCTGTCGCCAGGTTGATCACCGATCAGGGGAGCGTTCCTGCTACCCCCGATACCCCCATGACCATTTCATGGAAACGACTGCGTCGAGCTTTTTCTTCTCGACGAGAGGCAATCGGCGCTTCCAAAATGTGTAACCATTGGTTACACTTAGCCCGATGAAGAAGGCCGTTGGCATGCGGGTCCGAGTTAGTCGCGAGTTGCGTGATGAATTCCTTATTGCATGCCAGGCCGACGACAAACCAGCCGCGCAAGTCATCCGTGAGTTCATGCGCGCTTATGTCGAAAGCCACCCCGTACCTTCACAAGACAACACGAAAAACGAAAGCAGGGACGAGCATGCTGACAGGCGAAATTCGAAACAAGGTTGACCAAATCTGGAATGCGTTCTGGTCTGGCGGTGTTTCGAACCCGCTCTCAGTGATCGAACAGATCACCTATTTGCTTTTCATCAAGCGACTCGATGACCTTCACACGCTCGAAGAAAGTAAGGCGGAAACGCTCGGCCTCGAAATGGAGCGCCGCATTTTCCCTGAAGGTAATGACGACAAAGGCCGCGCATACGAAGATATGCGCTGGTCACGCTTCAAGAATTTTGAAGCCCGCGAAATGATGGAAGTCGTCGATGAGCACGTCTTTCCATTCCTTCGCCAGCTTGGTGAAGAAGGCTCCAGCTACGGCAAGCACATGAAGGACGCCCGCCTTGGCTTCTCCAGTCCGTCGCTCTTGTCCAAAGTCGTGGAGATGCTCGACCAAATCCCGATGGATGACCGCGACACCAAGGGCGATCTCTACGAATATATGCTCGGCAAGATCGCGAGCGCAGGGCAGAACGGCCAGTTTCGCACGCCGCGCCACATAATCCAGCTGATGGTCGAGCTAACCGCACCGACACCTGATGACGTGATCTGCGACCCCGCCTCGGGCACATGCGGCTTCTTGGTCGCGGCGGGGGAGTACCTGCGCGCCAACCACCCCGAACTCTTCCGCAACGAAAAGCAGCGCGCGCATTTTCACAAAGATATGTTCCACGGCTTCGACTTCGACCCGACCATGCTCCGCATCGGGGCGATGAACATGGTCCTGCACGGCGTCGAGGATGCCGATATTTCCTACCGTGACAGCCTTGCCGAAGAGCACAACGCAGATGCGGGTAAGTATTCCCTGATCCTTGCCAATCCCCCATTCGCGGGATCGCTGGACTACGACAGCACCGCCAAGGACCTCCAGAAGATCGTCAAGACGAAGAAGACTGAGCTTCTGTTTGTCGGGCTCTTTCTGCGCCTGCTAAAGACAGGCGGTCGCGCGGCCGTGGTCGTGCCCGACGGCGTGCTGTTTGGCGCATCAAAGGCCCACAAAGAAATTCGCCGCATGCTGGTCGAGGATCACAAGCTAGATGCGGTCATCAAACTACCGTCTGGCGTCTTCCGCCCCTATGCGGGTGTTTCTACCGCGATCCTAGTGTTCACCAAGACGGGCGTTGGCGGCACCGATCACGTCTGGTTCTATGATTTGCAGGCCGACGGTATCTCTCTCGATGACAAGCGCACGCCGCTTCTGCCCCCCGAGAAGATGGGACCTGTTCCAGTCGAGGCGCTGAGCGACGCGGAGCATGAAAAGAACAACTTGCCCGACCTGCTGAGGAGATGGGCAGAGAAGGACGGGAGCGAGACCGCGAACTCTCCCACGGCCCAGAGCTTCTGTGTATCGCTCGCGGAAATCACCGCTTCCGATTACGACCTCTCGCTCAACCGCTACAAGGAGGTTGAGTATGTAGAAGCTGAGCATCAGTCACCAGCAGATATCATAGCCGAACTGCGATCCATCGAGAATGACATTAGTGACGGACTTACCCAGTTGGAGGAGATGCTGTCGTGAGGGAAGTGCCGTTCTTAGATGCTTGCGATATTCAAGGAGGAACTCAACCACCAAAGAGTACCTTCAAGCAGGAACCATCTGACAATTACATAAGATTACTTCAAATCCGTGATTTTAAAAGTGATGATAACCCAGTCTATGTACCAAGGGCTTCCAATCTTAAAACCTGTGATGAATCCGATATAATGATTGCGCGATATGGTGCGTCTATTGGAAGAATTCTACAGGGGAAATCTGGCGCCTATAACGTTGCCCTAGTAAAGACTATACCAAATGATGATCTGATTGACCGGCGTTATCTTAGCCATTTTCTCAGTTCGCCCAAATTTCAAAATTACATTCTGGGATTAGGTGGAAGGGCCGCCCAAGCGGGGTTCAACAAGAAAGACCTTGAGCGAACGACAATCCCCCTCCCATCGCTCGACGAACAGAAGCGGATTGCGGCGATCCTCGATCGGGCAGATGCGCTGCGCCGCTTGCGCCAACGCGCCATTGACCGCCTCGATGTTTTGGGAAAAGCTTGGTTTGACGGGCATCAAAAGAGCCTACGTGGTGAGAACACAACATTAGGCGAAGTTTGCGCCAAGATCACTGACGGAACCCACCAATCTCCCAAATGGGCAACTAGTGGAGTGCCATTTCTTTTTGTTTCAAATATCCGCAATCAGGAAATTGATTTTGAAACTGAGAAATTCATCTCTGAGCAGACTTACGATGAGCTAACTAGAAACACAAAAGTTGAACCTGGCGATGTTCTCTACACTTCAGTTGGATCATACGGCCATGCCGCGGTTGTACCAGAAGGTGAGAAGTTCTTGTTCCAGCGGCACATCGCTCACCTAAAGCCAAACCCAGACCTTATTGACAGTTATTACTTGATGTATCTCCTCGAAAGTCCGAGTCTTCGTCATCAAGCGGATGTTGGAGCGACAGGTATTGCTCAAAAGACTGTAACACTAAGCCTTCTCAAGCGCATGGAAGCGATAATTCCTCCGCTGTCAGTTCAGACGGAATTGGTTGCAAAGCTCAATAAAATAACTGAGCGAAAGATCACGTATCATCGGGCTCTCTCAAGTTTCAACGAGCTTTTTGCCTCACTGCAAAGCCGTGCATTTCGAGGGGAGCTTTAATCGATGAAAGCAACTGAAGCCAAACTTCTCGCGTTCCTAAAAAAATCGCCGCAGTTCGTGATCCCGATCTATCAGCGGACCTATTCATGGACCGAAAAAGAGTGCCGCCAGCTCTGGGATGACATCATTCGCACGGGCAAGAACGATGCGATATCTGTACATTTTGTCGGCTCGATTGTCTACATCGAGGAAGGCCTGTCGCAAGTCTCACACCAAGCTCCGCTACTGGTGATCGATGGCCAGCAACGCCTGACCACCGTGACACTGTTGCTCGCCGCGCTGGCCAACGCGCTTGGCGATGAGGAACCCGTTGACGGGTTTTCCGCCCGCAAGCTGCGCAACTACTATTTGCTCAACCCCGAAGAAACGGGCGAGCGGCACTACAAGCTGCTCCTCTCCCAGACCGATAAGAAGACGCTGAAGGCGATTGTTGGCGGCAAAGAGCAACCCGCCGAGCATTCGATCCGCGTTACAGAAAACTTCGCGCTGTTCCAGGAGCTGATCGCTGGCTGCAAGGGTGATCTGGCAGCTATCTGCAACGGGCTTGCCAAGCTCGTCGTTGTTGATATCGCGCTCAACCGCGACCAAGATAATCCGCAGCTCATCTTCGAGAGCATGAACTCGACAGGCCGCGAGCTCAGTCAAGCTGATCTGATCCGCAACTTCATCCTGATGGGGCTGGAGCCTGTTCTACAGACGAGGCTGTATGAGGAGTTCTGGCGACCGATGGAGATCGCCTTCGGTCAGGAAGCCTACAACACGCATTTCGACGGCTTCATGCGACACTACTTAACCGTCCAGACGGGCGACATCCCAAGGCTGGATGAGGTGTATGAAGCCTTCAAGGCACATGCGCGCGCCATTGGCGCGACGGGCGATAATGTCGAGCCGCTAGTCAAGGAAATCCGCGACTACGCTCGCTACTACTGTGCAATGGCGCTCGGTGCAGAGACCGATCCCGATTTGATCCAAGCCTTCCATGACCTCCGAGAGCTGAAGGTTGATGTGGCTTACCCCTTCCTGCTTGAGCTCTATCATGATTATTCGACGGGCTTGCTGAGCAAGGACGAACTTGCCGAGGCGATCCGCCTTATCGAGGCTTACGTCTTCCGTCGCGCGATCTGCGCGATCCCGACCAACTCGATGAACAAGACCTTCGCGACCTTCACCAAGGCGCTTAAGAAGGACCGCTATCTGGAGAGCATTCAGGCGCATTTCATCAACCTTCCGTCCTATCGCCGCTTCCCGAGCGATGAGGAGTTCGAGCGCGATATCCAGACTCGCGATCTCTATCACTTCCGCAGCCGTAGTTATTGGCTCCGTCGCTTCGAAAACTTTGGGCGCAAGGAGCGTGTATCGGTAGATGAATACACCATCGAGCACATAATGCCGCAGAACCAAGAGCTGTCGCAGGCATGGCAGACGACGCTGGGCCCAGAGTGGCAGCGCGTACACGAGACATGGCTCCACACCCTCGGGAACTTGACGCTGACAGGCTACAACTCCGAGTACAGCGACAAGCCATTTATTGAGAAGCGCGATATGGAGGGTGGCTTCGCGCAGAGCCCGCTTCGAGTGAACGCTGGGCTCGGTCAGCTGGACACCTGGAATGAGGAGGCCATCAAAGAACGCGCAGCAAGACTTGCCAAGACCGCCGTTGGTGTTTGGCCTGCGCCCAAGCTGGCCAAGGAAATTGTCGAAGCCTATCGCCCCAAAGCTACCATACGGGAGCAGTACAGGATTGAAGATCATCCCCACTTGCAGGGGGAAGCTTTGAGCGATCTGTTTGCTTCCTTCCGCAAGGAGGTGCTCGCGCTTGACCCTTGTATCTCTGAGGAATTTCTGAAGCTCTATGTGGCCTATAAGGCCGAGACCAACTTCGTCGATGTCGTTCCACTATCTAAACAGCTTCGGCTGTCACTGAACATGCGCTTTGCCGACATCAACGATCCGCGCGGACTATGCAGAGACGTGTCGGGGCTGGGGCGATGGGGCAATGGTGAAGTCGAGGTCAAACTCGATGCCCATGCCGACCTCCCGTATGTTATTGGTTTGATCCGACAATCACTTGAGCGGCAGCTCGGAAGCGAGGTTGCCGCGTGAGTCAGTTCGAGTTCCTCAAGGCCGATTTCTCTCCCGTCTTTGCTCATGCAAGAAAAGCTGAGCAGCTTGCGCTGTCTGATCCGCGAGGTGCTTGTTTCTACGCACGACTGGCCTTGGAGACAGCGATCAAATGGATGTACGAGGCCGACCCTTCACTTCGCAGTCCTTATGATGACGCGCTGTCGGCACTCATTCACGAGCCGAGCTTCAGGCAGCTTGCTGGCAATGCACTTGTCACCAAGGCGAAGCTGATCAAAGACCTTGGCAATCGCGCCGTTCACGACAGTCATAAGAAGATCAGCGAGCAGTCTTCGATCACGGCCATACGCGAGCTGTTTCACTTTTCCTATTGGCTCGTGCGCACCTATGCCAAAGGGGTGAAGCCCGCTGCCGACATTCAGTTTGATCCGAATGGTCTCCAGAAAACACTCACCATCACAGCGAGCACCGTCCAGCAGATCAAGAAGATGCGCGAGGACTTTGATGCGCGCGAAAAAGCTCTGGATAAAGAGCGTGAAGCACGGCTTGCGACCGAGGCCGAACGCGAGAAGCTCAATGAAGAGATCAAGCGCCTTCAGGCTGAAATCGCAGCAACGAAAAAGGCCAACCAGGCTGCCCCCGATACGCATGACTATAACGAAGAAAAGACACGTGACGCCTTCATCGACTTGCTTTTGCATGAAGCAGGTTGGCCACTCGATCAGGAGCGTGATCGAGAGTTTCCTATCGTCGGAATGCCAAACAACACAGGCGAAGGTTTTGTTGACTACGTTCTATGGGGGAACGACGGGAAGCCCCTAGGGCTGATCGAAGCCAAGAGAACGAAGAAAGATTCCCGCGTCGGTCAGCAGCAAGCGAAGCTCTATGCAGATTGTCTAGAAGCGCAGTTTGGGCAGCGCCCTGTCATCTTCTTGAGTAATGGATACGAACATTGGCTATGGGATGACACACGCTATCCACCCAGACCTGTGCAAGGCTTCTACAAAAAGCCCGAGTTGGAGCTGCTTCATCAACGGCGATCAAGCCGCAAGGCACTCGCCAAGGTCGAAGTCGATTCTGATATTGCCGGACGCTTCTACCAGACTCGCGCGATCAAGCGTGTCGGTGAAGCATTCGAAGAAGATCACCTGAGAAAATCTCTGTTGGTTATGGCGACGGGGTCAGGAAAAACGCGCACGGTGATCGCGTTGACTGATCAGCTCATGCGCGCAAATTGGGTGAAGCGCGTGTTGTTCTTGGCTGACCGGATTGCGCTGGTCAACCAAGCGCATGGTGCCTTCAAAGCTCACTTGCCGTCTGCGCCAAGTGCGAACCTTCTGAAAAAGCACGACCCTAAAAAGAACGATCATAACGGGGCGCGAATTTGCCTTGCGACCTATCCAACCATGATGGGCCTGATCAATGAGGTGGAAGATGGAGCGCGGCGCTTCGGCCCAGGCCATTTTGATCTCGTTGTGATCGACGAAGCGCACCGCTCGGTCTATCGCAAATATCGAGCTATCTTCGAGTATTTCGACAGCTTCTTGGTCGGGCTCACAGCAACGCCTAGAGACGAGATCGACCGCGATACCTATTCTCTCTTCGAACTGGAGAAAGGCGTGCCGACCGACTCCTACGACCTCGATGAGGCTGTAGCTGACGGTTTCCTTGTTCCACCGCGTGCGGTGTCTGTTCCTCTGAAGTTCCAGCGGGAAGGCATCGACTACGATGATCTTTCCGAGGAAGAAAAGGAAGCGTGGGACGCGCTGGAATGGACAGAGGACGGTGAGGAACGGCCTGACAGGGTTGAAGCGTCCGACCTCAACAAATGGCTCTTCAACGCGGATACCGTGGACAAGGTGCTGGAACACCTTATGACCAACGGCCTGAAAGTCGAAGAAGGTGATCGTCTCGGAAAATCGATCATCTTTGCAAAGAACAGCAAGCACGCCCGTTTCATCGCGGAGCGCTTTGACAAAAACTACCCGCATCTCAAAGGGCAATTCGCGCAGGTCATCGACTACAGCGTCGATTATGCGCAGTCTTTGATTGATGACTTTTCGGACCCAGCAAAGCCGCCACACATCGCCATCTCGGTTGATATGCTCGATACCGGGATCGATGTGCCAGAAGTGGTCAATCTCGTGTTCTTCAAGATCGTGCGCTCCAAAACCAAGTTCTGGCAGATGATTGGGCGCGGAACGCGTCTCTGTCCGGACCTCTTCGGGCCTGACATGCACAAAGAAGACTTTTTGGTTTTTGATTTCTGTCAGAACTTCGAATTCTTCAATCAAAACCCGAACGCAACCGATGGCGCGCTTGCTCCTTCGATCAGTGAGAAACTGTTCATTGCCCGCGTTGATCTCATAGATGAGATCGCGAAAGGGCAAGGCGCGGCTGAAAGCGATCTTGAAGAGCTGAGAGACACTTTGGAGCAGCGACTGTATGACGAGGTTGTCGGCATGAACCTCGACAACTTCATCGTAAGACCAAAGCGTCGTTACGTGGAGAAATTCCAAAATCGCGATGCCTGGGGGCAACTAGACATCGAAGCCCGCCAAGAGTTGACAGAGCATATCGCTGGCCTGCCAAGCGCGCTAAAAGATGATGAGCTTGAAGCCAAGCAGTTCGACTACCTGGTTCTCCTAGCTCAGCTTGCTCTGCTACGCGGCGATGCGACGTTCACCAAATACCAAGAGCGTATCCAAGGGATCGCCTCTTCACTTGAAGAGCTTGCCAATGTGCCGATGGTCGCCGCGCAGATGACGCTGATCCTTGAACTCCAAACCGACGAGTATTGGGAAGGTGTTACCCTGCCTATACTTGAAGATGTACGCCGGAAGCTTCGCGGTCTCGTGAAGCTCATCGAGCCTGCGTCCCGCAAGATCGTCTATACGGACTTCCAAGATGAGATCGGTGAAGGCAGTGATGTCGTTCTGCCTGACGTTGGCAATGGCATCAACAAAGCTCGCTTTATGATGAAAGTCAGGCATTTTCTTCAGGAGCATAGCGATCACATCACCTTGCAGAAGCTAAGGCGCAACGAGCAGCTTACGAAGCAGGACATTGTAGAGCTGGAGCGTATCTTCCTCGAAGAGGGCGTTGCCAACGATGCTGAACTTGAAGGCATACGCGGAGAAGGCGGTCTTGGCATTTTCATCCGCTCACTGATCGGCTTGGATCGTGAAGCCGCCAAAGCAGCCTTTTCAGGTTTCATTCATGGCAAAGCACTAACAGCCAACCAGATTGAATTTATTGACCTCGTTATCGACCACCTAACTGAACGGGGCGTACTAGAGCCCCGCCGCCTTTACGAGAGCCCGTTCACAGATATTGACGACCAAGGCGTCAGCGGAGTCTTCGAATTGAACGTGGTCAAAGAGCTCGTGAAAGTGATCGACGAAGTGAAATCAAGGGCGGTGGCATGATATCAATTAATAATGAGCACTTTAGAAGGGCGGCGCTTGAAATTGGCCAAAGTGGCGAGAATGATACGCTTCCTTATGATATCGATGCCAGTTTTATCCGCGATAAGGCTGAAGAACTATCAGAAATTTGCTTTCGGCTGTTTCAAGATATCGACGCTAGAAGGCCTCAAAATGCCGCGCGTTTTCTTAACGAACTAACCATCGGTTCCGAAAGGCTTTTGGTCCCTGTGGGGTCACATGGGTTTCGCATTACCACCAAGATAAACCCTTTTTGGAACTTATACCTGAATGGACTTGGTTTTGCGATTGCAGAAGCCAACGAAGGCAACCGCAGTGATCGCGTGCATTCCTACCGACTGAGCACCAATGGTAATGACTTATTCGACAAGACCCGGTCCTGGAGGACATACAAAGAGGCGACTATACAAGAGCCTGCGCTGGAAAATGATGGCTGTGTGGTTGTTCAGACCGACATATCGAGCTTCTACGAGCACATTTACCATCATAGGCTAGAAAACGCTGTCGACGATCTTGCTCCCGACAACTCAACCGTCGCAACCCAAATCGACCGAATACTGAGCAAGCTATCGTCAGGGAGATCGTTTGGCCTTCCTGTTGGGGGTCAGTGCGCAAGAGTACTCGCGGAAGTGTTAATGACGCCAATCGATGCATCTCTCTCTGATGCTGGAATAGTTTGGCATCGTTTTGTCGATGATTTCACCTTAATTTGCAACTCTCAGCAGGACGCTTATGCTGCGCTGTCGATCCTCTCAAACTCACTAGCTGATTATGGACTGTCACTTAACCGAACTAAGACAACGACTCTTAGTGCGAAGCATTATAGAGAGTACATCGCGGTGCAGCTTGGCCAGGGTGACGAAACGACAGTTGCACTGCGCGAACTTGATCTACATTTCGACCCGTATTCAGATGCTGCGCAAGCTCAATATGAGGAGCTTAAGAAGTCCTTTGACGCGATCGATATACAGTTTCTCTTAGAATTAGAGAAGGATAAATCTCAACCCGATGCATTTGTAATGGCTCAGATCGGGAGAGCGTTGAAGTTCCAAAAGCCTCAAGTTGCCGCGCAGCTCTGCGCGACCTTGCTGGACCCCAACAACCTGGATTCGTTCCGAGCATCATGGTCTAAGATACTCCGCGGCGTCTACGCAGTTCGTGCAAATGAGGAATTTGAAGCTGTCTTTGAGCAAATCGATGATTTGCTCGACAGGCTTCCTGCTGCGACGCCACACCTTCTAATGCCCGAGGCAAACACCCTGCATTTTCTTCGAGCTATTCGATTTCGAAGAACCGAGGCGAGGGGAAGGTTCGTGAGGCAGGTTTACGATCAAAGTCCGTCAAGCTCCGTAAGACGCGCCTGCATTGACTGCTGGAAACACTGGAAGGATCGTGCAAGCTTCATGCGGCTGCGAAACCAATGGCAAAATCTAAGTACAGATGAACAGAGGATGCTTTGGATGGCAGCTGGGGAGTTTGGTGACGACGGCACCCATGCCAGAAACCAACTTAGAGCAACCCTGGCAGGGTCTTGGCGATTAGGCTTTGAAGCAAACAACGCCGCCAGTTTTGGAGGCTGCTATCGAGACTGGGTTCAGGAAAATGGCTAGAAGGCTGCCACTTCGAGACCCTAGAACGGTTGCGCGAGATATTCCTGGCGTACTTGATATCCTGTTCCCAAGGCTAACTGGTGGCCTTGTTGCTGCACTCAATCGCACAATGTTCACATTTGATGGAATCGCCCCGCTTTCAGACGAGCAAGTCGCTGACAGCCATCTTCACAAAGCGATGCTCTTCGAACTTTCAATGGCACGGGCTGAAAGAATCTTGGAAGGAGAGGATAAACCTGACTGGAAACAGATTCTGGCTGTAGCTGTAGAAAGACAGAGAAAGCATTTCGACGCTAAGGTTCCAGGTCAGCTTGAGCAAGCCGACATTGATCTGTCGGAACACGCGGCAAATAACCTAGTTCATATGATCCATAGTGTCCAAGAGCAGCACAGAAGTTTGGAATTGACGGTTTCTCCAGCTATTCCAGGGTTGGGCTGGATTTCATCAGGTTATGGAGACTTCTCGCTTGGAGATGTCCTGATCGAAGTGAAACACACAGATAGAAATTTTACATCAAGAGACTTTAGGCAGGTTTTGATGTACTGGCTAATGAAGTACTCAGCATCGATTGAACGCTCGGAAGACGTTTGGACTGAGTGTCTATTTCTCAACCCAAGACGAAATTCTGGATTGCTCTTTAATTTTGATGAAGTTCTGCACTCTGCGTCGGCAAGTTCAAATCGTGTTGAGCTTCTTGAACTCCTGCGTTCGGTTGTTGGGGAAGACTTGGCGCGTCATTAGCCGAGCCTTCAAGTTTGGTTGTCGCCAAGCATTCCGGGCGTAGGTATTTCCATCAGAAAGTGTCTTTCCTTTAGAAGCAGGCTTAGGGCTTCGCCCTCGGCGCACTTCAGGCAAAACAGATCGAACAGATTATGATCGTTGTCGGCTCCCCCTGAAGGTTGCCCCCAACAACGACAGAATCTTTCGCCGATTTTCCCTTCCGCTTGCACACCCACTGTTCGCCACGAGGCAGGGGTTGCAGGAGCAACCCCAACCCTTACGGAAGGAGAAAACAATGAAACAAGAACAAGGAGATATTCAAATCTATGTTGCCTGTCTGGCGGCATATAACAACGGCATTCTGCATGGGTGCTGGATCGATGCTGAGCAAGACGCCTACGACATCTATGCGGACATCCGCGCGATGCTGGCGGCTTCACCCATCGAAGACGCCGAAGAGTGGGCAATCCATGACCATGAAGGCTTCGAAGGGGCGCACGTGTCCGAGTACATGGGCATTGACGACGTTGCAGAGCTGGCGGCGTTCATCGGAGAGCACGGCGAGATCGGCGGCAAGCTGGTCGGACATTTCGGCGATCTTGGCGAAGCGCGCAAGGCGATCGAGGACGCCTATGCAGGCGAGTATCGTTCGCTGGCAGACTTCGCGGAGGAACTGACCGAGGAAACAGGCCAAGTCCCTGAAAGCCTTCGCTTCTACATCGACTATGAGCGCATGGCGCGGGACATGGAAATCTGTGACGTGTTCATCATCCAGACGGGCTTCGAGCAAGTCCACGTATTCTGGAGTAACTAGCATGAGCACCGAGACACACAGATTCACATGGGAAGGCATCGAGATCGAGCTGACCTATGAGCCGGAAGCATATGGCGGAGCCATTGCTCATCTGGAGGTGCGCACCATTGACCCCGAGCGCGCACCGCTTCCGATTGCCGAAACGGGCTACAAGTCTCACTACCATCCCGTGGGAACGGTCGAGGAAAACGAAGGCACGCTGGTCGAGCAGGTCACGGCATGGCTTGACGAGGAAGCCAACTCGAAGGCGTGGAAGAAGTACGTCGAAGACAGCCGCCAGTATTCCCTGTTTTGACTAGCGCTCGAAAGACGGGCCGTCGCGCGCCATGCCTGACGGCCTGCCGCGCGCTTCCCTGAATTTCTCACGATCTGATGCAAGGTCTTGAGCCTGACCCCTAATGGAGGACATCGCTCTGATCCGCTCATGCTTTAGTTTCTTTCGCTCTTCGATCTGACGAAAAATCATCTCGTCGGCCTCTTCCCGATCACGCAGATGTGCTGCCCAGGCATCGGCTTCGTTCTCTTTTCTGATCCTTGAGTGTTCACCGCGCACACGATCCCACAGTCCCTGCAAGCCTTTGCGGAAGCGTGCCTGTCGTTGTTGGGCTTCGTGGGTTTGCCGCTCTTCCAATTTCTGTTTGAGGCGTTGCCGCTCCGTGCGTTGCTTTTTGATCAGCTTTCGCCGCTGCTGTTCCTGTGCCTCTTTCAGCTTTTGCTGCCTGGCTTCCAGTTCCTCCTGCCAGCGTGACAAAGCAGGGTGCATGGTTTCTGTTACATGCGCCTTGGCCTCATCGACCGAACGCAGTTCTTTCGGATCGCCAAGCTTCTCTCGTACTTGCCTAGTTTTCAGTCCCGTCCATTTCGGGACGGCATAGACCTCGCCGTGAACATCAAGCGCAACAAAGCCTCGTCGATCACCACGGGCGAGGACGTAACCCTTTTCTTCCAGGGCATGGGCAAAGGCGTCTTTGGTGTCCGAGACCGACCATGCTTCCTGGAAGGTGCGCTTGATTTCTCTCGCATCTTTCGTTGCCCGCCTTGCCTGTTGCCATTCGGATAGCGTGAAGTTGCGAGGGTCGCGGTTGTTCCTGTCCCTGTAACCGTCAGGCAGTCGCCAGCCGTGTTCCAGAAAGAGGTCTTTCGAGACATCGTTCAGGCGGGATTTGTAGAAGGACAGGTTGATGGCCTTCATCTCCATCACATCGATGCGTGACCAGACGACATGGGCATGTCGCCGTCCTTGCTTCTCATGGAAGACAATCGCTCTTGCCTGGTCATTCAGACCAAGCTTCTGTTCGGCCCGTTCAACGGCAATTAGGATATCGGCAGTCGAAACCTTCTCGGTCTCAGGCGGGCTGATGCTTAGTGAGAACAGGTACTGGCGGCACTTTGTCCCCTTGGAGATCGCATCGGCTTCCTGAAACGCCCCGTGCAAGTTCTCCGCTGTGAATCCGCGTAGCTCGTGCACCTCGACGTGATCATTGTCGTGGATATTCATCAGGTGGGCAGCCAGCTTGAGACCGTTGCCGCGTTGGTTTCCGACCATGATCATGGGCGATCCTCGCTCTCATAGCCAAGCGCCTTCATCAGTTCCATGCGGATGGCAAACACCGCTGCGCAGGTTGCAAACAGTTCCTCTTCAACTTCGGGAGACAGCGGCAGCGCGCCCTTATTAGCAGCCTTGGCAAGTTGGTTGAGATTGTTCGCCAGACGCAAGTTGCCGAGCAGACCGAGCGCCCGTGCCAAAGCTGTATGATCTCTGACGGGAGCTTGCCCGCGTGTTCGGCGTGGCGACAGATCACCATCAAACAGCTTGGCCTTGATAAACGGGCCGAGGGGCATCCCCGCTGCTGCCTTTTCCAGCTTTGCCCGTTCGTCCTTGGTTAGGCGAAGTGAGAATGGCGGCGGAGTCTTCTGACGGTGCTTTCGCTTCCGAGGCGTCGAAGACGTTACAGGGTTGGTGACAGTGAACTTTCGGGAGAGATGGCTCATGGTTCCATCTCCGGCAGCGAGGCTTCATGCGGCTTGAGCTGCTCTTCCCAGTGCTCCAGATCGGAGAAGAAGGAGTTCGAACTTTCTCCTTCAAGGCGCGCCACACTTTCCGCAGGAAAGTGACCTACCTCCGAACAGCAGATTTGAGCGACAGCGGTTCGGGACAAACCGCGAGGGCTGTAGCGTTGCGACTTTGTCCGCCCAGGTGCGCCACCAAATCTCGCCCTTGCCCTGCGGTTGCTTGGCTCGTCCGCCCTGGGGCGACGTGCGGCTTCTTCCTCCTTTCCGCGGCTCCGGATCGCCATGCGCTGATCGGTCGTGTGTCCTCTTTCCGACGGCGGTGTTCCGGCGCGGGGACGGAGGCACAACCATGGGGAGAAGCATGCGGCGCGGGACGGCCATTGCTGCCCGTGCCCCACGCCACGCAACGTCGGCCATAAGCTCTATAGTTCCAACGGCTGCATTTCGTTCTTGAGATAACGTTTCACAAGCCTATTCGCCCGTCCGGCCTGCGGCATCGGTCTTGCCGAGGCCGGGACAGTATCGGCTCCGACCAATTCCGGGAAAACGGCTTTGATCTCCTCGACTTGTTCTCGGGAAAATGACCGCATTGCCATCGGTCCCATCAAAAGGCTTTCCACAGGAGTGTGTTCGGCAAAGAAAACTTCGTGTTCGTCGAAAAGAAGGTGCATATAGATCACCTCCCGGCACGACCGCATGACCTCGACCCCCGGGAGTCCCAGCAGCCTCTTGGCGGGAACGAGAATCTCGTCGTTGGCGAACATGCGTTCCACCACCTTCGAGGCCAGAAGGATGCGGTGCTGGGGCGACACCACGAGATCCCGGGACGGAACGTCATTGCCGAGACATCCCGCCTTTATTCGGATCGGAAGATGTCGTGGATCAACTGCAAAATCCCGTGCCAGATACGTGGAACTGCCGATCCAGCGTATCGGCACGGCGCCTCGATCAGCGGTAACCACCAGATCGCCCACGGCGAGGTTTTCTATCGCGCGTTCGCCTCTCGTGGTCAGGACCCGGGTTCCGGCGGCCAGGCAGACGGGCATGATGATCGTGTCGTTGGTCACCCACAGATCGACATCGACATCTGCGATATCAGCGGCGATGACGTCTGCCTGGCCCTGGGTCATCCCGCTGATGTTGAAGCTCACATCGGGGGTAAGGCCGAGGGTGCCCGCCGAAGAGATGATCCCTGTCTGCGTGCCCGAGTCGTAGCTGAATTGGAGGTTGTTTCTCGAGCTGATCGTGGCTCTCCATACCTGACACATCCACGTTGACGTCCGACAGCAGTCCCAGCCCGGCGGGCTCGTATTCGAAGGAGCCGTCTTCGGTGCCGTTGAAGCTGACGCTGAAGTCCGAAAGCAGCGAGGAGAGGACCGAGACCGAACCGCTGTCGAATGAAATCGACGACGTGTCGTTCACCTCGAATGCCAGGCTCGACAGCAGATTGCCGTTCAGGAGGCCCTGGTCGAACAGCAAGGATGCGCCGTTGACCGTGGTGACGGTCAGTGCGGCGCCGGAGGTGATCGACGCGATATTGCTTATGGCGACACTGACACCGTCTATGGTCAGCGTCTGGGACCCAAGTGCCGTGATATTGAGCGTATCTCCGTTCTGCGCGACGGAGCCATCTATAGTCCGGTCGCTCGAACCGAGATCTACGTTAACAACAGCCATTTCTCTTCACCAAACTTTGTCACTCGTTACAGTCGACCGAACACAACAAGAAACAAGGTCGACGCGAGCAATGCTATGACGCATTTTCATTTTCGACAACTGGAATTTTATTCACGAGAATCTGCACCGATCCGATTCATGGATTGATTGACATTTGCAACTTCATTGTTGGCTTTGACAACTTTCCACGCCTTTACTATTGGGCGAGGTGACGTCGTGCCCATTTTTTCGCCCCGTCCGATAACGCAATGACGGCTTCTTGATTTTTGTTCGAGTTCCGCAGCGTCACAACGATATCGGGCGGTATTGGCGCCCTAATTTCGCCGCATTTCACGAACACACTTTTAGGTAGAGGGCGAACAGATATAATAAGCGCCGCAGTAACGAGTAGTTTGGTTCAACTGGGACCTCGGCGATTGCGACCGGGGTTCTACTTTTTGCGACGACAATTTCCGCTTGAGCGAAGGCACGCTGACCGGGGCTGGCATCGACGCGGTGCGGCGGCTTTTCACCGCGTGGGTCGCGGAATAGGTGGAACGGTTATTCTTCCCTGCGCCACGCCGTCGTGTCCTGAGCGTGAAGATCGACGCGGGTGCGGCCCGAGATCCGTTTCCGACCGTCGCGGGTCTGGCGCTCGTCAGACAGGCGGAAAACGTCTCATCGCGCGGCGCGGTCACCGTGCGGCTGGCGCGGCGGTGCGGTCCCTGCAAATGTGATACCGGAGCGGTCACGCGGGAGCGGGCGGAATTTCCCGTTTGTCACATCCCGTACGCAATGCTCTGCCAACTGGGACACAGCGTTTCATCAGCCGAGGGAATACTCCATGTCATTGATCATTTCCGGTGTTATCGACGGACCTTTGCCGGGCGGTCTGCCCAAGGCCATCGAACTGTTCGTGACCGAAGATGTCGCCGACCTGTCGATCTACGGCATCGGGTCGGCCAACAACGGTGGCGGCTCCGATGGCGAGGAATTCACCCTCTCCGGCAGTGCCACGGCAGGGGATCACATCTACATCGCCTCGGAAACCGACGGGTTCACGGACTATTTCGGCTTCGCGCCCGATTTCACCGCCGGCGCGGCGAACATCAACGGCGACGACGCGATCGAACTGTTCGAGAACGGAACGGTGATCGATCTCTTCGGGGATATCGACACCGATGGCACCGGCCAGCCCTGGGAGCATCTGGACGGCTGGGCCTATCGCGTCAGCGGCTCCGAGGCGTCGCCTGTCTTCGATATCTCGGAATGGACCTTTTCGGGGCCGAACGCGCTCGATGGCGAGACGAGCAACGAAACCGCGATCTCGAGCTTTCCGATCCGGAACTTCACGACCGGCGCGGCGCAGGGAACGGCGAGCGACCTGCTGATCTCGGAGATCGTCGAGGGTTCGTCCTTCAACAAGGCGATCGAGATCTTCAACGGGACCGGCGCAGATGTGGACCTGTCGGCCTATTCCGTCGCGATCTATTTCAACGGCAACACCGCTGCCTCGACCACCGTGGTGCTGTCCGGAACGCTGGCCGCCGGCGCGGTCCACGTGATCGCGGATGACGGCGCAAGTGCCGCGATCCTCGCAGAGGCGGACGTGACGCCGGGCGGCAACTTCTTCAACGGCGACGATGCGATCGTGCTGTTCAAGGGCGAAGAGGTGGTCGACAGTTTCGGTCAGGTCGGCACCGATCCGGGAAGCCAGTGGCCGGGCGGGGGGCAGAACGACACGCTCGTCCGCAAGGCCTCGGTCTTCGAGGGCGACACCGATATCGGTGACGCGTTCGACGCCGCGCTGGAATGGGAGGTCCTGCCGCAGGACGATGTCTCGAACCTCGGGACACATACGTTCGATGGGGGAGGCGAAACGGATCCCGCGTTGAGCCTGACGCTCGGGGCGGACACGATGCCCGAGGACGGCGGCAGCGTGACCGCGACGCTGACACGGACGGGCGACATCTCGGCCGAACTGACGGTCACGCTTGGCAGCAGCGACACCTCAGAGGCCACGGTCCCGGCGACGGTCACCTTCGCCGCCGGTTCGGCGACCGCGACCTTCACGGTGACGGCGATCGACGATGCCGAGGCCGATGCCGATCAGCCCGTCACGATCACGGCCGCGGCGCCCGGCTTCGACGATGCGACCGCCGAGATCGTCGTCGAGAACGACGAGGTGGTGATCACCCGGATTCACGAGATCCAGGGTGCGAACGGAACCGAGGCGGGGGCCGTCGTGGGCGTCGACGACGTCTCGGTCCTTGCCGGCGAGACGGTCACGATCGAGGCCGTCGTCACCGCCGATTTCCAGAGCGGCGGGTTCGGCGTGGGCGGCGACATGGGCGGGTTCTACGTCCAGGAAGAGATCACCGACTACGACTTCAGCGATCTGACCTCGGAAGGCATCTTCATCTTCGAGGGCTACGCCCCGGAGCAGGACGTCCAGGTGGGCGACAAGGTGCGCGTCACCGGCGTCGTGGATGAATATTCCGGCCAGACCCAGATTGAGAACGTGGTGATCGAGATCCTGTCTTCGGGCAACGCGCTGCCGACCGCCGTCGAGGTCGAATTCCCGGTGGCCAGCGTGCAGGTCGACGGCGGGTCCTATGTCGCCAACCTCGAGGCCTACGAGGGGATGCTGGTCAACCTTCCGAACGATTTCGTCGTGACCGAGATGTTCAACCTCGACCGGTTCGAGGAATATCGGCTGGGTCTGGAGCGGTACGAACAGTTCACGCAGTCCAACGACCCGGACGCGGGGGCCTATGACGCCTTCCTACGCGAGATGGCGCAGGGCAGCATCGTCATGGACGACGGCAGCAGCCTCCAGAACGACTATCCTCTCGAGATCGTCGACGGCAATGACGGCGTGCTGACCGCCGCCGACGATTTCCGGATGGGCGACCAGATCGGCAACGTCTCGGGCGTGCTGGGCTACGGGTTCTCGGAATTCCGGATTCAGAACGGCACCGGCGACTACACCAAGCTGAACGACCGGCCGGAGACCCCGGAGGAGGTGGACGGCAACTTCCGCGTCGCCTCGATGAACGTGCTGAACCTCTTCTCCACGCTCGACACCAACCCGGGCAGCAACAACGGGCCCGACGTGATCGGCCCCGACGGGGACACCGAACCGCGCGGCGCCAACAGCGAGGCCGAGTTCCAGCGGCAGCTCGACAAGATCGTCAACGCCATCGTGGCGATGGACGCGAACATCTTCGGGCTGGTCGAGATCGAGAACGATTTCCTGGGCGCGGGCGGGGTCTCGCCCGAAGAGGGGGCGACATCCCTGGGCGATCCGACGATCCAGGTGCTGGTCGATGCGGTCAACGCCGCGCTTGGCGACGAGGTCTTCGGCTGGGTCGATCCGGGGCAGGAGTTCGTGGGCGGCGATGCGATCTCGAATGCGCTGATCTACCGGACGGACCGTGTGGCGCTGGTGGGCGAGATGGCGATCCTGGAGGAGTTCGAGGGCCGGAGCTTCTACGACCCGTTGGGGGCGGGCCGGCCCCTGAACCGTCCGGCCATCGCGCAGACATTCGAGGATCTGAATTCCGGCGAGACGCTGACCGTCAGCGTCAACCACCTCAAATCCAAGGGCTCGCTCTCGGGTCTCGAGGCGGACGACGCGCAGGGCGACGGCCAGGGCAACAACAACGCCACCCGCGAGGCGGCGGCCGAAATGCTGTCGGACTGGCTGGCCACCGATCCCACGGGGCAGGGCGCCGAGAACGTGCTGATCCTGGGGGACCTGAATTCCTATGCCCGCGAGGACCCGATCAAGGCACTGCAGGCCGACGGCTATGTCGATCTGGGCCATGCGGCGAACCCCGATGCCTATTCCTACGTCTTCGACGGGCAGGTCGGCACGCTGGACTATGCCTTGGCCAACGGCGCGCTGTTCGAGGATTTCGCGGGCGCGACCGAGTGGAACATCAACTCGGACGAGGCGGACGCGCTGGACTACAACCTCGACTTCGGGAAGGATCCCTCGCTCTATACCGGCGACACCGCGACCCGGTATTCCGACCACGACCCGGTGATCGTCGGCTTCGACTTCTACAACCTGATCGCGGGGAGCAACAAGGCCGACAAGCTCGACGGAGGCGCGCTGAACGACAAGATCGTCGGCGGGGGCGGCAACGACAAGATCAACGGCCTCGCCGGCAGCGACCTGCTGATGGACGGGGCCGGGAACGACAAGATCGACGCGGGCGTCGGCGCGGACACCTTCGTCTGGCAGGGCGGCCGCCGGGACAATTTCACCGGTGGCGAGGGGGCCGACACGATCGTCGTCGATGCCTCGGTCGTCGCGGGCAACCGCCGCGACACGCTCTCGGTCGACGATTACGAGGTGGGGGTCGACATCGTGGACCTGAACGGCCTCGCCATCGCGGACAGCCGATCCTTCACGGGCTTCACCGAGGTGACGCTGGAAGGCGGGCGCGACAAGCTCTATTTCTGGGGCGTCGACGACCTGTCGCACATCACCTTCGCGGGCGACGTCTTGCTGGCCTGAGGGTGGCGGACGCCGCCCGGCGGTCCGAAGCACATGGAGCGGCGGGCCGGGTCGGTCGGTCGCTCCGTCGAAAGCTCATCCGCGGCGCGGCGGAACGGGACAGAACGCGGAAAGTTCTCCGGGGCCCGGACCGCCCGATGTGTTCGGGTCACTCGTCGCCGACAGTGGCGAGATAGGCGGCGACGTCCTCGGAGCCCTTGCGGAGCCGGAAGGTCATCCTGGAGCGGGCGCTGTTGTCGCCGAGGTAGTCGCGCAGGAAGGCGCGCGGGTCTTCCATGTAGGCCGCCAGTTGCGCCTCGTCCCAGACCAGGCCGGCCTCGCCCGCGCGGACGAGGTCGTCGCCGTAGTTGAAGCCCTCGACCGTGCCGGCGGTGCGACCGACGACGCCGTAGAGGTTGGGCCCGGTCTTGCCGCCCCGGACGAGGGTCTCGTCCGCCGTGGCGATCTCGTGACAGGACTTGCACTTGCGGAATTCGTTCTCGCCGGCGGCGGCGTCGCCATCGGAATAGGCAGGGGCGGCAAGGGCGGCCAGTGCGGCTGCGATCGTCAGGCTACGTGTCATTTGGCTTCCTCGGATTGCTGTGCGCGTCTGACGCATAGATAGAACATCCGCCGTTTCATCAACAGGGCGCGATGCTGGTGAATTGTCGCACGATCATTCGCTGAACGTGTCGCGAAAGCTCACCTGCAACGCGGTGTCGAGGTCGGCCATGGTGACCGGCAGGCCCAGATCGACGAGGCTGGTCACGCCATGGCCGGCGATGCCGCAGGGGACGATGCCGTCGAAATGGCCGAGGTCGGGTTCCACGTTGATCGAGATGCCGTGGAAGCTGACCCATTTGCGCAGGCGGATTCCGATGGCGGCGATCTTGTCCTCGCGCGGGGTGCCGTCGGGCAGGGGGGGCTTTTCGGGGCGGGGGACCCAGACGCCGACCCGGCCGGGACGGATCTCGCCGTGGATGTTGAACTGATCCAGCGTCGCGATGACCCAGCGTTCGAGCTGTTCGACGAACTTCCGCACGTCGCGGCCGCGGTGGTTGAGGTCCAGCATGACATAGACCACGCGTTGTCCGGGGCCATGATAGGTATACTGGCCGCCGCGCCGTGTCTCGAACACGGGGAACCGGTCGGGGGCGAGCAGGTCCGCCGGTCTGGCCGAGGTGCCGGCGGTATAGAGCGGGGGATGCTCGACCAGCCAGACCATCTCTCCGGCTTCACCGGCGGCGATCGCGCCGGCGCGATTTTCCATGACCCGCACCGCGTCCTCGTAACCGGTGAGCCCGGGGGTGACGCGCCATTCCACCATGCATTCCCGGAGCAGCTGCCCCGCCTCCTAGATGGCCGGACACCGCCTCGGGCCGACCGCGGCCTCACGGCCGTTCCGGGCCGAAGGGGCCGGCGGATACCGGGCCGCGGACATTCGCCCCGACCCAACGGTCATGGCCGTACCCTACTGGCGGCACCGAGGGAAGGGCCAGTCCGCACGCATGCGGGCCCGGACCCATGACGACCGCGCCGCCATCTGCGCAGCGCGGGCCTGCCGGTGCCGGAGGCGGGGCGTCTGCTGCCCGACGCGCGACCGCGCGCGCGGCTGCATGGTATACTGGTTGTCTCCGGTCCGGTATTCCTGACCCTGATGCGCGTCAAAAGGGCTTCGCGCGCGGGCCGATTCCGGTTAGCCTTGGGTCAAGAGCTTTGCAGATTGGAGAGAGTCATGACACGCCGGACAGTCAAGGGCCTTTTGGCCGCCACCATCATCGCCACGACCCCTGTCGCCGCCATGGCCGACAACCTCGGCGCCGCCATCGTCGGCGGCATCATCGGCGGGGCCATCATGAATGCACAGCCGAAAAAGAAGGTCTATGTGCGCAAGTCCACGCCCAAGTACAGCGCGGCGCGGGCGCAGAACCGGGAAGTCCAGACCTCGCTGAACTACTTCGGGTTCAACGCCGGCGGTGCGGACGGCGTGCTGGGCTCGCGCTCGCGGGCGGCCATCTCGCGCTATCAGGCCTATCTCGGCTTTCCGGCCACCGGTCATCTGAGCGAGTACGAGCGCCAGATTCTGGTCAATTCCTACAACCGCGCGCAGATCGGCGATCCGCAGGTGGTCAAGGTCATGCAGAAGAGCAACGAGGGCCCCCGCGCGCTGCTGAAGGCGATGCAGAAGGGCGGCATGGGCGGCACGCTCGCCGCGGCGGGGCATGGCGGCTTCGGCTATGCGGGGCTGCCGATCGAGGTCTCGGACGCGGTCGACGAGATCGCCGAAAGCGCCGAGCCGTCGGCCGAACAGCTGCTCCAGCGGGCGGGCTTCATCCAGACCGCCGACCTGAACCAGGACGGCAAGAACGACTATGTCATCGACACGTCGGTCACGGGGTCGACCTTCTGGTGCGGGCAGACCGAATGCGCGACGCTGCTCTTCGCCTCGACCTCGGACGGCTATGCGCGCAAGCAGTTCATGTACAAGCTGAACCCGCAGCGCTCGAACAAGATCACCACGGCCGATTTCCAGTGCGACTACGCGGGCTGCAAGATGAACGACCCGATGCTGGTCGCCGCCCCGGCACCGGCCCCCGCGGCGCCCGAGGCGCAGGCGCCCTCGAACGCGCCGACGATGGCGGCGGCGGGCTCGGCCGCGACGGGCGGCGGCATCGCGGCCATCCCGATGTTCGGCGGTGCGCAGAAGGCCGCGCCCTCGATGGCCAGCTACTGCAACAAGGTCAGCGTGCTGACCAACTCCAACGGAGGCTACACCACCGCCGCCTCGGTCACCGATCCCGGTTTCGCGCTGAGCGAACAGCTCTGCCTGACCCGCACCTACGCGATCGCGCGGGGCGAGGAGATGATGAAGCAGGTCTCGGGCATGTCGACTGAGCAGGTGGATGCGCAGTGCGACGCCTTCGGTCCGGCGCTTGCCCCCTATGTCGCCTCTCTGGCCACCAGCAGCGCGGCCGAGGTCGCCTCGCAGGTCAAGAAATTCGCCCTGACCGCCAACATGTCGATCGAACAGCTTCAGTCCACCGGCGCGATCTGCCTCTACTCGGGCTATCGCCGCGACAAGCAGGACGTCGCGCTCGGCGCCGCGCTGCTGCTGGTCGGCGCCGGCCAGACGCCCTATGCCGAGACCGTCGCGCATCACATGGCGCAGGGCTTCGGAACGGACGAGGACATGACCAAGGCCAAGGACTGGTACCAGATGGCCATCGGCGCGCTGGACGCCGGCGCGGCCCCGGTCTACGCCCCCGGCCAGGCGGAACGGGTCGATCTGCTGAAGGCGGCCGTCAACGGTGGCGCGGCCGCTCAGCCGATGGCCGAACCGCAGCCGGCGGCCCTGCCGACCTTCGAATTGAAGCAATGAGTTCAACGTGATGCGTTGAGACGTGGCGCCGCCCCCTCACCGGGGCGGCGTTTTTTTCCGGAGGCTGCCGCACAGGGCGATTTTCCCCTTCACATTGGCCGACGGGGTCGCTATACGCCCGTCACCACATGACAGTGCGGTCGTGGCGGAATTGGTAGACGCGCAGCGTTGAGGTCGCTGTTCCTTAACCGGAGTGGAAGTTCGAGTCTTCTCGACCGCACCAAATCACTTTGCGAAGCAAAGTGGCGATTCTTCGAACAGCAGACATGAGCGGCGGCGGTTTCGCAGACTTCGCGAGAGCCGGCCTCGTTCGAGCTTTGTCCTGAACGACGCCCCTTTTATCCTGCGGGAAGTCCCCCCATCAGAAATTGGGCACCGAGCGCGGCAAACCGCAAGGGTCGGCGCTGCGCGCCTCTCCGGCCGTCCTTCACCGTCCCGCGAAACAACTGGGCAGGGGCGAGGGCTCAGTCCAGGTCGAAGGTCGGCAGGCTGTCGAGCGCGGTTTTCAAGGCGTCGCCCCAGCCCTGGGACACGGTCTGGAAATAGGCATCGTCCACGCCGATGCGGCCGTTCTTGCCCAGTTCGTGGCTGCCGTCGGAATAGAGGTGGTAGTCGAAGGGCAGGCCGACCGTCAGGTTGGCCTTGAGCGTCGAATCGAAGCTGACGAGCAGCAGGCGCATCGCCTCTTCGAAGGACATGCCGGGTTCGTAGGCCCGCACCAGGATGGGGCGGCCGTACTTCATCTCGCCGATCTGGAAAAAGGGCGTGTCCTCGCCGGCCTCGATGAAATTCCCCTCGGGGTACACCAGAAAGAGACGCGTCGGGCCGCCCTTGATCTGTCCGCCGAGGATGATCGTCGCGTTGAAGGCGGACGCGGCCTGCTGGCCGTTCTTGTTGTGCTTGGCGATCACGTCCTTGAGCGTGTCCGCGACGATACGCGCCGCCTGGAACATCGAGGGTGCCTTGAGCAGCGATGGCTCGCGGTCGTCCGGCGCCTTGGTCCGTTCGTCGAGGAGGCTGATCACCGCCTGGGTGGTCGCCAGGTTGCCGGCGGTCATCACGGTCAGGATGCGTTCGCCCGGGACCTCCCAGTGGGTCATCTTGCGAAAGGTCGAGATGTTGTCCAGCCCGGCGTTGGTCCGGGTGTCGGACATGAAGACGAGGCCGCGATCCAGGACCATTCCCACGCAATAGGTCATCTGCGGCGCCCGTGCCCTTACTGCTGCTGTGCCACCTGTATCTGGACCGAGAGCGCTTCGGAGCTGCCGCCGATCCTGGTGCCAGTTACAGGCGCCGCGTCGGGATAGTCCAGCCCCGTCGCGACGCGGACGTAACGTTCGTCGGGACACATGGCATTCGAGACGTCGAAGCCGACCCAGCCGAGGCCCTCGATATGGGTTTCGGCCCAGGCGTGCATGGCGTCCTGCTCTTCGCGGTCGTCCATCATCAGGTATCCTGAGACATAGCGGGCGGGCATGTTCAGCTCGCGGGCGCAGGCGATGAAGACATGGGCATGGTCCTGGCAGACGCCGTGGCCCTCGGTCGCGACGTCCTCGGCGGTCCAGTCCGGCGCGGATGAGCCGGTGTTGTATTCCACGGCCCCCGCGATCACCGCCATGAGGTTATGCATCCGGGCGAGCTCGGTCTCTCCCTCGACCTGGCGGGCCAGCCGGCGGATGGCGGGTCCGATCCGGGTCCGGTCGGTCTGCCGCCGGAAGAGCCAGAGGGGCGCGGGGTCGAAGTGCCGGCCGACCACGCCGTTGGTGTCGGTGGTCTCGATGTCGCCCCGGCAGCGGATCACCACCTCGGTCGCCTCCCTGTCGAGGGTGACGAGGTCGACATGATTGCGGTGATGGTCGAAGAAGCCCAGGTCCAGGTGCCCGCCGTCGACGTAGACGACCCAGTTCGAAACCGTCTGGAAGTGGGTTGTCATCGGCGTCAGGCGCAACTGTTGAAGACCGGTGTGCACCGGCTCTTCAAAGCGGTAGGTCGTCGTATGGTCGATGGTGAGCTGCATCGTCATTCGTAGAACCGGTAGTCGATCTCGATCTGCGCGCCAAGGCCGCCGATCAGCGACAGCACGGTCTGGATGTACTGGTGCAGCCCGTCATCGAAGACCGAATCGATGTCCCGCGTGAGGTAGCGGTCCTGGATGTAGGAGACCCGGGCCAGCGATTCGGGCGTCGTTCCGTAGGTCCGGCACAGGTGTTCGAGATTGTCGCGGATCTTGCCCACGCAGAAGGCGAGGCTGCGGGGCATCCGCCGGTCGAGTATGAGGAACGAGGCGATATCGCCGGGATCGTAATCGTTGCCATAGGTCATGCGGAACCCGCCGCGGGCCGAGACCGACCTCAGGATCGTCTCCCACTGGACGTTGTCGATCGAGGAGCCGACCGACATGACCGTGGGCAGAAGGACATAGTATTTCACGTCCAGGATGCGCGCGGTGTTGTCCGCCCGTTCCAGAAAGGTGCCGATGCGGGCGAAGTTGTAGATGTCGTTGCGCATCATCGTGCCGTGGGTCGCGCCCCGGACCAGCGCTGTACGCTGCCGGATTTCCCCCATCACCTTGGGCAGATCGCGCTCGCCCACCTTGCGCGCCAGCACCTCCCTGGCCGTCATGTAGCAGCCGTTGACCGCCTCCCAGACCTCATGGGTCAAGGCGGTGCGCACCAGCCGCGCGTTCTGCCGGGCGCCCTCGATCGAGGTCAGGACCGACGAGGGGTTCGCCCTGGACCGCAGCATCCAGTCGATGGCGGCATCCTTCGTGACCTCCTCATCGCTGGCCTCGAAGCTTTGCAGCATCCCGGCGGTCTGCAGGATCGACCGCCATTCCGCATCCGAGGATCCCAGTCGAGTGAGCGCGATCCTCTGGCCGGTCTCCACCAGTCGCGACGTGGCCTCTGCCCGTTCGAGATAGCGGTACATCCAGTAGAGGCCGTTTGCCGTCTTGCCGAGCATCAGTCCTCCAGTACCCAGGTATCCTTGGTCCCGCCGCCCTGCGACGAGTTCACGACCAGCGACCCCTTCTTCAGGGCCACACGTGTGAGCCCCCCGGGGGTGATGTTCACCTTCTGGGGGCTGACGAGCACGAAGGGGCGCAGGTCGACATGGCGCGGCGACAGCCCGGCCCGTGAAAAGACGGGGACGGTGGAGAGGGCCAGCGTCGGCTGCGCGATATAGTTCGCGGGCCGCGCCCGAAGCTTCTTGCGGAACTCGGCGATGTCCTTGCGGGTGGCGGTCGGCCCGATCAGCATGCCGTAGCCGCCCGAGCCGTGCACCTCCTTCACGACGAGCTCCTCGAGGTTGTCGAGCACATAGGCCAGCGCATCGGGTTCCGAGCAGCGCCAGGTCGGCACGTTTTCCAGCAACGGCCGCTCGCCGGTGTAGAATTCGACGATCTCGGGCATGTAGGAATAGATCGCCTTGTCGTCGGCGATGCCGGTCCCCGGCGCGTTGGCGATGGTGATGCCGCCGGCGCGGTAGACATCCATGATGCCGGGAACGCCGAGCGCGCTGTCCGGATTGAAGTTCAGCGGATCGAGAAAATCGTCGTCGACGCGCCGGTAGAGCACGTCGATCGGCTGGTAGCCCTGGGTCGTGCGCATGGCGACCCGGCCGTCGACCACACTCAGGTCGTGCCCCTCGACCAGTTCGACGCCCATCTGATCGGCGAGGAAGGCGTGTTCGAAATAGGCGGAATTGTAGATGCCGGGCGTCAGGACCGCCACGGTCGGCGATGAGCCGGCCCCCGGGGGCGCGCAGGCCGAAAGCGACGAGCGGAGGTCCGAGGGGTAGGTTTCGACCCGCTTGACCCGGTTCGACGCGAAGAGCTCGGGGAACATCTGGAGCATGGTCTCGCGGTTCTCGAGCATGTAGCTGACGCCCGAGGGGGTTCGGGCATTGTCCTCGAGGACATAGAACTGGTTGTCGTCGGTCCGGACCAGGTCGATCCCCACGATGTGGGTATAGACCCCGCCCGGCGGATTCACCCCGATCATGTGCGGCAGGAAGGCGTCGTTGTCGGCGATCATCCGTTCGGGCAGGCGGCCCGACTTGATGATCTCCTGTCCGTGATAGATGTCGTGGAGGAAGGCGTTTATGGCGCGGACCCGCTGCTCGATCCCGCGCGAGAGGCGTTGCCACTCCAGGCCCGAGATGATGCGCGGCACGATGTCGAAGGGGATCAGCCGCTCCTCGGCCTCGGCGCGGCCGTAGACGTTGAAGGTGATGCCCGTCAGGCGGAAGAGCTCTTCGGCCTCGCGCTGCTTGGCGCGCAGTCGCGCGGGCTCTTCTCCGTCGAACCAGTGCTTGAACAGATTGTACGGCTGTCTGAGCGTCTCGTGACGCCCCCACATTTCATCGAAGATATCTTCGTCTTTCATGTCCCCAGCCTACTGCCCCGTTTTGGTTTAGCAAAATCCGCCTCGGAAGCGATGACGACTCAAACTAACACGATGCGCCCATAATTCTATCTCGGGCTTCGAACCTGCCCGGTTTTTCAGCGGCCGCGACGCGGGGAGAGGCGGTCTGCCCCGCACCGCCGCACCAGTCCGCCTGCGGAAAGGACCGCGCCGGGGGGCTTCGAACCAGTGCAAGGCTGCGGGCCGCCTTCGGTGGCGCACCGACCGGAGGGGGCGAATGTTTCGGCCCCTGAGCTTTGCACCGCGCGGATGCCGCGCGCCGGGTGTCCCGTGCCCGCGCGCCGCCCATGGACCTCGCGCGGGCGCGGCGCTAGCAACGATGCAACCCTTGGACAGCCGGACCGGACCCTCTCATGCAGCCGCAAATCCCCCTGACCCGCGATGTGGTGCTGATCGGCGGCGGACATGCTCATGCGCTCGTTCTGCGGATGTGGGGGATGAAGCCTGTGCCGGGTGTCCGTCTGACACTCATCGATCCGCGCCCGGTCGCGCCCTATACCGGCATGCTGCCGGGCCACGTCGCCGGGCACTATTCCGAAGACGAGATCGCCATCGACCTGGCCCGCCTGTGCCGGTTCGCCGGGGCCCGCATCGTGCTCGAGCCGGCGCAGGGTCTCGACCTTCGCGAAAGGACCGTGCGCGCGGGCGGCCGGACCATCGCCTATGACGTGGTGTCGCTCGATGTGGGGATCACCGGCGATCTGCCGGACGTCGAGGGGTTCGCCGCGCACGGCACGCCGGTCAAGCCCTTCGCGCGGTTCGCGGCGGGTTGGCGTCGGTTCCTCTCGACCGGAGCGGGGCAGGCAGTCGTGATCGGCAACGGGCTGGGCGGGGCCGAGGTCGCCATGGCCATGGCGCACCGGTTGGGGCCGGGGCGCGTCACGGTTGTCGGCGGCGGTGCCGTCGCGCGGGCGGGGGCCGCGCTGAACCGTCGGATTGGGCATGAGATGGACCGGCTGGGCGTCACGCTCGTGCCCGGCCGCGCCAGTGCCGTCACCGAAGGCCGCGTGGTGCTCGACAGCGGGCGCGCGCTTGCCTCGGCCTTCACCGTCGGCGCCGGGGGCGCCACGCCGCAGCGCTGGCTGGAGAGCACGGGCCTGCCGCTCGACAAGGGCTTCGTGGAGGTCGGGCCGACGCTCCAGGTGCGCGGGCATCCCGAGGTCTTCGCGGCCGGCGACTGCGCACAGCTCACCCATGCGCCGCGCCCCAGGGCGGGGGTCTACGCGGTGCGCGCGGCCCGGGTGCTGGACCGGAACCTGCGGGCGGCGGTGGCGGGCGGCGGGATGGGGGCCTTTCGGCCGCAGCGGCATTTCCTGCGGCTGGTCTCGCTTGGCGAACGCCGGGCCGCGGCCGAGAAATGGCCCGCTCTGCCCGTGGCGCCCGCCGGGGCGATGGTCTGGCGCTGGAAGGATCGGATCGACCGCCGCTTCATGCGGAAGCTGACCGAGCTGCCGGTGATGACGACCCCGGTCCCCCGCAACGCGGCCCGGGGGGTGGGCGAGATGATGACCGCCGCGCCGCTCTGTGCGGGATGCGGGGCCAAGGTGGGGGCGGGGATGCTGGGCCAGGTGCTCGAGGGGCTGCCGCAACCCGACCGCGCGGACGTGCTCGCGGGGCCCGGCGACGACGCGGGGATCCTGAGGATGGGCAACGCGCGGCAGGTGCTGACCACGGACCACCTGCGCGCCTTCTGCGCGGATCCGGGGCTCATGTCGCGGATCGCGGCGCAGCACGCGCTCGGCGATGTCCGGGCCATGGGGGCGCGGGCCCAGTCCGCGCTGGCGCAGATCATCCTGCCCCGGGCCTCCGAGGCGCTGCAGGCGCGCATGATGCGCGAGATCATGGAGGCCGCGGGCGAGGTCTTCACCCAGGAGGGGGCGGTGATCCTCGGCGGGCATTCGACGATGGGCGCCGAACTCACCATCGGGTTCACCGTGACCGGGCTCTGCGACGGCGATCCGGTCCGGCTGGACGGGGCGCGCGCGGGCGACGCGCTGATCCTGACGGGACGGATCGGCAGCGGTGTCCTGCTGGCCGGAGAGATGCGGCAGGAGGCGCGGGGCGCGGATGTCGCCGCGCTGTGGTCCGCCATGGCGCGCGGACCCGGCAACCTGCGGGCGCTGGAGGGGGCGCATGCGATGACGGATGTCACCGGGTTCGGCCTCGCCGGGCACCTGATGGCGATCTGCCGCGCCTCGGGCCTAGGGGCCGAGATCGATCCGGCGGCGGTGCCGCTTCACGAGGGGGCGCTGGCGTTGGCCGGGCGCGGCGTGCGCTCGACGCTTTACGAGGCGAACCGCGCCAATGCGCCCGTTTTCGGACCGGAGGATGCGCGCACCGCGCTGCTGCACGATCCCCAGACGGCCGGCGGCTTCCTGGCGGCGGTCGCGCCGGACGCGGCCGGAAGCATCCTGGCGGGGCTTGCCGCGGACGGGGTGCCGGCGGTGAACATCGGACACATGGCGGCCGGTCCCGTCGGTATTTCGGTGCTCCGCGGCTAGAGGCCCTGGGCCGACAGGATGCGCCGGGCGGTGTCGCGCAGGGTGGCGTCCGAGAGATCGCGCAGATCGTGGGACGACACCGCGCGCCCCTTGCGCGCCGTGCTGCGGGCATAGCGCGGATCGTAGTGGTCGCGCATCAGGGCGGTGGCGAGCGTGGCGAAGTCGCCGCCGGAGACGGCCGCCTGCCAGTCCGCGATGCGCCCGGCCGGGTGGTAGGGCCGCAGCCGGTCGATGATCGCGCCCAGTTCCTCGCGGTCGGCCGTCAGCTCGGCGTAGGTGTCGATCAGGTGCCGGGCCCGGACGCCGCGCGGCGCGGCAATCTCGATCCGCGGGGCCGAAAGCATCGCCTTCCAGAGTGCACCGGGGATCAGCAGGTCGCCGATCTTGTTGCTCTCGGCCTCGAGATAGACCGGCCGGTCCGGGTCGAACCCGGTCAGGGCCGCGGCCAGCCCGCTTTCGAACATCTTCTGTGCCGGCTGCGGCCCCGCCAATCCCCCGAAGAGCGAGCCGCGATGCCGGGCCAGCCCCTCGAGGTCGATCACCTGCGCGCCTTCCTCGGCGAGATGGGCAAGCAACCGGGTCTTGGCGGTGCCGGTATTGCCGTCGATCAGGACCGGCCGCCAGGGCAGGGGGTCGTCGTGCAGAAGCGCGGCCACGAGCCGCCGGTAGGCCCGGTATCCGCCCTCGACCGTGTCGGCGCGCCAGCCGATCTGTTTCAGGATCACCGCGAAGGATCCCGACCGCTGCCCGCCACGCCAGCAATAGACCAGCGGGCGCCAGCCCCCGGTGCGGTCGGACAGCGGCCCCTCGATATGCCGCGCCGCGTTGCGCGACACCAGCGCCGCGCCGATCTTGCGGGCCTCGAAGGGATCGACCTGCTTGTAGATCGTGCCGACACGCGCGCGTTCGGCGTCGCTCAGCACCGGAAGCGAGATCGCGCCCGGCACGTGGTCCTCGTCGAATTCCGCGGAGCTGCGCACGTCGATGATGTCATCGAAGGGCAGGTCGGCCAGGGCTTTGAGGGCGGTCAGGGTGACGGGCATGGCGGGGCTGTGAATGGTTCGAGGCCCGGATATGCACGCGGCGGCGCCGAGCCGCAAGCGCGGCTGCCGCGGAATAGTGCTTGAATTCCGGGCGCCGCTTGGATGACATGCCTGCACTCATGAGACGAATTCTGTTCAGTTTCCTCATCTTGCTCGGTCTGGCGCTGCCCGTTCAGGCGGATCGCCTGCTTGTCTTCGCGGCGGCGAGCCTAGCCGGCCCCCTGGACGAGGCGGCCAGGCTTTGGAACGCGGAGAACGCCACCGATGTGGTGATCTCCTATGCCGGCAGCTCGGCGCTGGCGCGGCAGATCGAGGCGGGGGCGCCGGCGGATGTGTTCCTCTCGGCGAACGAGGGATGGATGGACGACCTGGCGGCCAAGGAATTCGTCGACAACGACACCCGCCGGGTGCTGTGGCGGAACCGGCTGGTGCTGGTGTCGCATGCGGCGGGACCCGAGATGCAGCTGGACCCGGAAATGGACCTTCCCGGCCTGCTGGACGGCCAGCGCCTGGCCGTCGCGCTGACGGATGCGGTTCCGGCAGGGGTCTATGCCCGCGAGGCGCTGGCCAGCTTCGGCGCCTGGGACGCGGTCAAGGACCAGCTGGCCGAGGCCGACAACGTACGGGCGGCGCTGGCGCTGGTGGCGGTCGGGGCGGCGCCCTGGGGGATCGTCTACGCCACCGATGCGCAGGCCGAGCCGCGCGTCCATCTGCGGGGCGTCTTCCCCGACGACGCGCACATGCCGGTCACCTATCCCGCCGCCGCGATGAGCGGCAGCCTCGCTGAGGCCGCGGCTTTTCTCGACCACCTGTCGAGCGGCCCGGTCCGCGCGCTGTTCCGGGCCGCGGGTTTCCAGGTGGTGCCGGCCCCGTGACCGGCTGGCTGGGGCCCGAGGAATGGGCCGCGGTGGCGCTGTCGCTGCGGGTCGCCTTCTGGGCCACCCTGGTATCGCTGCCGCTCGGTCTCTGGGTCGCGATGCTGCTGGCGCGGGGCCGGTTCCGGGGCCGCGAGGCGCTGAACGTCGTCGTCCACCTGCCGCTGGTCCTGCCGCCCGTCGTGGTGGGCTATCTGCTGCTCGAGACGTTCTCTCCCGCCGCGCCGGTCGGGCGGGCCCTCGCCTCCATCGGGGTCGAGGTCGCCTTTCGCTGGACGGGGGCGGCGCTGGCGGCGGCGGTCATGGGATTCCCGCTGATGGTCCGCGCGATCCGGCTGGCGATCGAGGCGGTCGATCCCCGGCTCGAGCAGGCGGCCGCCACCCTCGGCGCCTCGCGGGTCCGTGTCTTTGTCACGATCACCCTGCCGCTGGCCCTGCCGGGCGTGCTGGCGGGCGCGGTGCTGTGCTTTGCCAAGGCCATGGGCGAATTCGGCGCGACGATCACCTTCGTCTCGAACATCCCCGGCGAGACGCGCACCCTGCCGTCCGCCATCTACGCCTTCCTGCAGCAACCGGGCGGCGAGGGGGCGGCGCTGCGCCTCGTCGTGGTCTCGGTCGCGGTGGCCGCCCTGGCCCTCGTCGCCTCCGAGGCGCTGGCGCGGGCCATGACCCGAAGGGTCGGGTCATGAGCCTCGAGGTCGCGATCCGTCACCGGCTGGGCGGGATGGAGCTGGTCGCCGATTTCTCGGCCTCCGCCGGCGTCACCGCGCTCTTCGGTCATTCGGGCGCGGGCAAGACGACCGTCGTCGGCGCGGTGGCCGGCCTGGTGCGGCCCGACGCCGGGCGGATCGTCCTGGATGGCGAGGTGCTGTTCGACGCCGAGGCCGGGACCGACCTGCCGGTGCATCGCCGCCGGTTCGGCTATGTGTTCCAGGACGCGCGGCTGTTTCCGCACATGACGGTGCGCCGCAACCTGCTTTACGGGGCGGGGGGCGACGCCGGGCTGGGCCGGGTCTGCGACCTGCTGGGCATCGGGGGGCTGCTTAGTCGCCGGCCCGGCACGCTCTCGGGCGGGGAACAGGCGCGGGTCGCCATCGGTCGCGCCCTGCTGTCGCAGCCGCGCATGCTGCTGATGGACGAACCCTTCGCCTCGCTCGACCAGGCGCGGAAAGAGGAGATCCTGCCCTACCTCGAACGGCTGCGGGACGAGGCGGGGATCCCGATCCTCTATGTCTCGCACGCGGTCGAAGAGGTCGCGCGGCTGGCGGACACGCTGGTCGTACTCGACAGTGGCCGGGTCGTGCGCGCCGGCCCCGCCGCGGCGCTGTTCGCCGATCCGGGGCTCGCGCCCGCGCTCGGCCCGCGGGCGGCGGGGGCGGTGATCCCGGGGCGGGTCGAGGCGCAGCACGAGGACGGGCTGACCGAGGTGGCGGTTTCGGGCGGCCGTCTTCTGCTGCCCCGCATCGACGCCGGTGCCGGCGCGGCGCTGCGGATCCGGATCGCCGCGCAGGACGTGATGCTGTCGCTGTCGCGGCCCGAGCGGGTCTCGGCGCTCAACATCCTGCCCGCCACCATCGCCGAGCTGCATCCGGGGCAGGGCCCGGGGGTCATGGTCCAGTGCCGCTGCGGAGAGGACCTGATCCTCGCACGCATCACGCGCCGCTCGGCCGAGGGGCTGGCCCTGGCGCCCGGCCAGTCCTGCTATGCCGTGATCAAGAGCGTGGCGGTGGCCCGGGGCGATGTCGGGCAGGCCCAGATCGTCCCGCCGGGCCGGGTGTGAGGCGACAGCAGGTCCTTGCCCCCCGGTGGATAATGTCTACCTTGCAGGCGAATTCCGCAGGAGCCGCACAGGAGCCGCAATGACCGTCACTCTCGATACCGTCGCCTTGCCCTATGCCGGGGTCCACAACATCCGCTGTCTCGGAGGGTACCCGACCGGTCGAGGCGGGACGACGCGGGCGGACGCGATCTGGCGGGGCTGCGCCCTGACGGGGATCGGGGACACGGAGCGCGAGGACCTGCTGACCCGTGGCCTCGCGACGATCATCGACCTGCGGCGCGCGGACGAGATCGCCGCCGCGCCCAACCCTCTCGCGGGGGATCCGCGTGTGAGCTACGTGAACATTCCGCTGTTCGACGGGCTGGCGCCGCTGGACCGGATGGCCGAAGAGGCCGGCGGCGGGTTCAACATGGGTATCCGGTATCGTCGCGCGCTGGACGACTGCCAGGACAACATGGCGCGGGTCATGCGGACCATCGCCGATGCACCGCCGGGCGGGCTTTATTTCCATTGCACCGCCGGCAAGGACCGAACCGGGCTGATCGCCATGCTTCTGCTATCGAACGCCGGGGTGGACCGCGAGATCGTGATCGCGGAATACGCCCTGACCGAGCGGCTCGGGGCGTCGCTGATGGACAGGCTGCGGACGGGCATCCGGGCGCGCGGGGCCACGCCCGAGCGGACGGACCGCATCCTCGCCTCCGAACCGGAGACGATGCGCGCCGTGATGGATCACCTCGACAAGACCTATGGCGGCCCGGTCTCCTATCTCGATCACATCGGGATAGACGCGCCCCTGCGCGACAGCCTGGCGGCGCGGCTCGCCTGATCAGCGGTCGAAGAGTTTCAGCAGGCCCTTGCGGGCCTCCTCTTCGAGCGTGCGTTTCAGCGCGTCCTCGGTGCTTTCGCCGTCGCGCTGCTCGATGCCCAGTTCGTCGCGGACCCGGTCGCGAAGCTTCTGTTCGAACGCGGCCTTTTCCTCGGCCGCGTTCAGCTGGATGGCTTTCTCGACATCGACCGTGATCCGGGGGGCGGACCAGGGGCCGCGGATCCACACCGGAAGGGCGATGCCGCGCCCGTCGCGCGCCTTCAGGCTGACCGGCGTGAAGAGATAGTCGATCCGCCGTTCGCCCAGCCCGACCGTGCCTTCTCCACGTGCCTCGATGCCGCCCAGCGTCATCAGCAGGTCCGTGTTGGACAGCACACCGTCCTCCATGGAGAAGGTTGCCCGGGTCTCGTCGAAGATCGTGGTGCCGCCGCTCGGGTCGCCGCCGCGGAACAGGCGGTCAAGGTCGATGCCGCGGATCGTGCCGCGCCCGGTGTCGATGCCGCCATCGCCGGAGAGCGAATTGATGATGGCCGCGACGGACTGTCCGACGCCGAGGAACCTGACGCGCGCCGCCGCCGAGCCGGTGAAGCGGGTAACGCCGGCCAGTTCCGTCAGCGCCTGGTCCAGCGCGATGTCGGCGGCCCTGAGATCACCGCCGACCGACAGGCCGTTGCGGTTGTTGGCGACGAATTCTCCGGTCACCAGGCCGCCGAAGGCGCGCAATTCGCGCAGCGTGGCCACGGCCCGGGCGCGGTCGATGGTGACGAGGACGCGGGTCTGGCCGATCTCCGTCGTGCCGAGGTCGAGCGAGGGGGCCGAGATCGCGATCTCGCCGTCGAGACGGTTCAGCGACCCGGCATCGATCGGGGCGGTTGACCAGCCCGAGCGCGCGGCCCCGCCGCCGCTGACGGAGGCCGGGGCGCCGCCCGCGGTCAGGGCGGACAGGTCCAGCGGGCCCGCATCCACCCGCGCATTCAGCCGGGGCCGGGGGCCGCCGGTCGTGAGGTCCGCGGCGACGGTCGCCGCGTTGCCGCCCGAACTCATCCGCCCCTCGCGCAGGGCGAGCAGCCCCACGCGGGTCAGCGTGACCTGCGCCGCGAGGTCGAGGTCGCGGCCCAGCCCGCGGGACAGCCCCGGATCGGCCCGGCCCAGGGCGCGGGCGAGGGCGCCCGTGTCCGCGATATCCAGGCTCAGCGCGCCTTCGGCTTCCGGGCCGACCGAGGCGCGCCCTTCGAACCGACCCGAGGCCGAAGGGGCCTCGAGGTCGAAGACGACCGGAGAGATGCGCGCCTCGGCAAAGGCCCGGGGGTCGGCGATCGTGCCGGAGAGGCGGATCGGCGCGCCGTTCGGGCGCAGGGTCAGGTCGATCCGCGCCGGTCCGCGCGCCTCCGGATAGGCGACGGTCAGGTCGATGTCGCGCTGGCTGACCTCGGTGCCGGTCCGGTGGTCGGCGAAGTAGACCGAGGCGCCGGTGATCACCGCATCGTCGATCGTGAAGGCCGGGCGCTGCACCGGCGCTGCCGCGGTGGCCGCCGGTGCCGCGCCGGAGGGCTGCGCCTCGGTCGCCGCGACCGCCGCCTTGCCGCCCACCTCCCAGTTGCCTTCGCCGTCCGCGTTGCGCTCGAGCAGGATCTGCGGGGCCTCGGCATGGAGCGTCCGGATGCGGATGTCGCGCCGGATCAGCGCGGCGGCATCGACGCCGATGGTCACCCTTTGCGCCTGGAACATCGGACCATTGTCGGACCAGTCGGCATTGGCGATCCGCAGCCCGTCCACCGTCACGCCGAGATCGGGCCAGAGCGTGAACCGCGCCTCGCCGCCGATCCGCACCTCGCGCCCCGTCCGGCGGCCGAGCTCGTCGGCCGCGACCTGCGCGATCCTCTCGCCGGGCACGAGGAACAGCCCGGCCACGAAGACCAGCGAAAAGGCGATGATCATCCCGATCACGAGCCGAATGAGCCGCATGCCACCTCCGCGCGGTTGAACGGTGTCAACCTATCATGGCCGATGCGCGCCACAAGCCGCCGCCGCGGACATCCCGTCGCGGTGGTTGCAAAAGCGCGGCAAGGGCGTATAGGCGGCGGCATGGTCCAGAATCCCCCGAACCTCCGCCCCGACATCGCGCCCGCGGCGCGTCTCGGCGACACGCGCCGCCCCGGTCAGCCCTCGATCGGCATGGTCTCCCTCGGCTGTCCGAAGGCGCTGGTCGACAGCGAGCGGATCCTGACCCGCCTGCGGGCCGAGGGCTATGCCATCTCGGCCGATTATGCCGGGGCCGATGCGGTGATCGTGAATACCTGCGGCTTTCTCGACAGCGCAAAGGCCGAAAGCCTCGACGCCATCGGCGAGGCGCTGAACGAGAACGGCCGGGTGATCGTGACCGGATGTCTCGGGGCCGAGCCCGAGTTCATCACCGGCGCGCATCCCAAGGTGCTCGCCGTGACCGGGCCGCACCAGTACGAACAGGTGCTCGACGTGGTGCACGGGGCGGTGCCGCCCGCGCCCGACCCGTTCATCGACCTGCTGCCCGCCTCGGGGGTGACGCTGACGCCGCGGCACTACAGCTATCTCAAGATCGCCGAGGGCTGTAACCACAAGTGCAGGTTCTGCATCATCCCGGACATGCGGGGCCGGCTCGCCTCGCGGCCCGCCCATGCCGTGCTGCGCGAGGCCGAGAAACTGGTCGAGGCCGGGGTCCGGGAACTGCTCGTGATCAGCCAGGACACCTCGGCCTACGGGGTGGACCGGCGCCATGACCTCTCGCCCTGGAAGGGCGGCGAGGTGCGCAGCCACATCACCGACCTGGCCCGCGAACTGGGGGGCCTCGGTGCCTGGGTGCGCCTGCACTACATCTATCCCTATCCGCATGTGCGCGAGCTGATTCCGCTGATGGCCGAAGGCAGGGTGCTGCCCTATCTCGACATCCCCTTCCAGCACGCCCACCCCGACACGCTGCGCCGGATGGCCCGCCCCGCGGCCGCCGAACGCACGCTGGACCGGATCGCCGAATGGCGCTCGATCTGCCCCGGGATCACCCTGCGCTCGACCTTCATCGTCGGCTATCCGGGCGAAACCGAAGAGGAATTCTCCACGCTGCTCGAGTGGATGGACGAGGCACAGCTCGATCGCGTGGGCTGTTTCAAATACGAGAACGTCGCCGGCGCGCGGTCGAACGACCTTCCGGACCACGTCCCCGACACGGTCAAGCAGGAGAGGTGGGAGCGCTTCATGGAAAAGGCGCAGGCCATCTCTGCGGCCAAGCTCGCCGCCAAGGTGGGCACGGTGCAGCAGGTGATCGTGGACGAGATCGACGAGGACGGGATCGCGACCTGCCGGACCATGGCCGACGCGCCGGAGATCGACGGTAACCTCTTCTTGGACGAGGATACCGAGGGGCTCGCCCCCGGCGACATTCTCGAGGTCGAGGTCGACGAGGCCAGCGAATACGATCTCTGGGGCCTTCGGCTGCGATCATAGCGGTTTCGTGCCGGCCGGGTCGGCGCGGGCGGTCCGGCGGACCGCACCTCGGATGCCGATGCGCCGGCTGTCCCTATCCTCTCCCGAACGGGGCAGGCGGGGCCCGTCTTCGCCCCCGAGCCCGGTTGGACCGACGCTGGCGCGCTCAGCGCAGTGCCGCGCGCACCGCCTCGACCCGGTTGGAATTGGGCGGGTGAGTGCCGAGGAACCGGTTGCCCGGATCGGGCGAGCGTTCGAAATACCGCGCGCCGTTGATCGGATCGAACCCGGCGTCGCGGGCGATGCGGGCGCCGATCGCATCGGCCTCGAGTTCGTAGTCCTTGGCATAGACCCGCGAGCCCAGCACGGCGCCGAGCCGCGCCGCCGTATCCAGCGCCGCGCCCGAGGCGCCGCCCCGCGCGGCGGCACTGGCAAAGATCAGCGCGGCCGCGCGGGTCGATTCCCGCCGCCGGTCGAGGTGGCGGGCGATGTGGTGGGCGGCCTCGTGCGAAAGGATGAAGGCCATCTCGTCGTCGTTCTGCACATAGGCGATCATCGGCACGGTCACGACGATCACCGGATGTCCGGACTTGTCCACCAGCTGGAAGGCGTTGATCGGGGCCTGCGGGTTGTCATCGACGACGATCCGGAAGTCGCAGTTGAGATCCGGCGCATCGCGGCGGCAGACCCGTTCGGCCACCGGCTCGACCCGTTCGGCCACGCTGACAAAGCGCCGGGCGGCCGCATCGACCGAAATCGGGATATCGATAGTGCCGGCCGGCGGCCGCGCGACAGGGCCGGTGCCGGGCACGTCGCACCCCGCCAGCAGGGCCAGCAGCGGTAGCAAAAGCACTGTGATGCGAAACCGTGCGATCATCCGGACCTTCCCGTTTTTCCGCGCCTTCTATCCGGGTTTTCGCCCGCCCTTGCAACCACGCAAGGTTGTCGTTGTGCGGCCCGCATTCCGCTATGGCGTCCTGCCGCTTGCGTGCCGGGCCGGGGCCGACCTAGGCTCGGGCTCATGTTCACCATCGAGCACGAATTCGATTCGACCCTCATCACCATCGTCGATGACGGCGGGGTGCCTCTTCAGGAAGACGTGATCATCAACGCTTTCTCCGAATGCGTGACCGTCGAGCAATACGACGCACGTCAGGACGTGGTGCAGAAGATCACCCTGTCCATGGCTCAGCTGCGCGACCTGGCCGCCGCGATGAACCTGCCCGAGGGCAGCTATTCGCTCGTGCGGTCCGAGCAGGACTAGGGGGCAGCGGCGCAAACCGTCCGGTCTCGGGGCGGGGGCGGCGCCGTGCAGGCGCGGCCGCGTCGCGGTCGCCCCGCGCGTCCGGCCGGAGGTTTCGCCACCGCGACGCTGGCTTTCCCGTCTTCCGATGCGGCTGCCGGAGCGCACTTCATCCGGCCTTTCCTGCCCTGACGGGCCCCGCGCGTCCGGCGCACGGACCCGCAAGGACGTGCAGGTCGGCTCGGTCTCCGGCCGGGGCGGGTCCGGGGGGTTGCGGTGCGGCGGGGTGCCGGGCCAAGGTCGGCCAGGCATCAAGGGAGGTGACGGCATGTCGACGGGCTTCTACTGGGACGAACGCTGTTTCTGGCATTCGGGCGGAAGCTACGCCCTCACGCTTCCCGTCGGGGGGCTGGTGCAGCCTCTGGCGGCCGGGGGGCTTCCGGAAAGCCCCGAAACCAAGCGGCGGCTGCGGAACCTGATGGACGTCACGGGCCTTTCCCGCGATCTCGTCATGACCTCGGCCGAACCCGCCGGTCGCGAAGACATGATGCGCATCCATCCCGAAAGCTACCTCGACCGCTTCAAGGAGATGTCGGACGCCGGCGGCGGAGAACTCGGCCTCCGCACGCCCTTCGGCAAGGACGGCTACGAGATCGCGGCGCTTTCGGCGGGCCTCGCCAGGCAGGCGCTGCTCGACGTGATGCGGGGCCGGGTCCAGAACGCCTATTCCCTCTCGCGTCCGCCGGGCCACCACTGCCTGCCCGATTGGCCCAATGGCTTCTGCCTGCTCAACAATATCGCGATCGCCATTGCCGCCGCGCAGGCCGAGGGGCTGGCCGGGCGGGTGGCGGTGGTCGACTGGGACGTGCACCACGGAAACGGGACAGAACACATATTCTACGACCGCGACGACGTGCTGACGATCTCGGTCCATCAGGAGCACAACTACCCGCTGGATGCCGGCGATGTCTCGGATCGCGGCACGGGCACGGGCGAGGGGTGCAACATGAACATTCCCCTGCCGCCCGGTGCCGGGCACGTCGCCTATCTCGAGGTGATGGACCGGCTGATCCTGCCCGCGCTCGAACGGTTCCGCCCCGACGTGATCGTCGTGGCCTGCGGATACGACGCGGGGCTTTTCGATCCGCTCGCCCGGATGCTCTGCACGGCGGATACCTTCGGCGTCATGACGGCGCGCGTGAAGGGCGCGGCCGACCGGCTCTGCGACGGACGCCTGCTGATGGTGCACGAGGGCGGCTATTCCGAGGCCTACGTGCCGTTCTGCGGTCACCGCGTGCTCGAGGAACTGTCGGGGTCATCCTGCATCGCGCCGGATCCGGTGGCCTCCACGGCACATGCGCGCCAGCCGAACGGGCGGTCCGACGCCTTCTTCAGCGGGCTGATCGGCGGGATGGAGGCGTATTTCTTCGAGTGATCCGCCACCGGGGCGATCCGACCCTGCGCCGATGCGATGAGCCGGAACGGCCGGCGCGCGGTGCGCCCTTGACCGGGCAAACCGAGGGGTTGCGTGCAGCCCGGTCCTTCACCATCGCCTTCGGCCCGGGCGATGCCTCGGATCACGGTCCGCGGGAACGCCGTCGGCCCCCCGTCAGCCCGAACGGCCCGGTCTTCCGCGCCCCGGCTCTCTTGACCCTTCGCGCCGGACCCCCGACATAGGCGGCAACGGAACGGAGATCCCATGCCCGAGAAGAACCAGGCCGCCCTCGATTTTCTCGCGACCCGCCGGTCGCATCCGCCCAAGCTGCTGACCGAACCGGTCCCTGACCGGGCGCAGCTGGAAGAGCTGCTGACCATTGCCGCCCGCAGCCCCGACCACGGGGCGCTGATCCCCTGGCGATTCGTCGTGATAGAACAGCCCGCGATGCAGGGATTGGCCGAGCTGGCCGAGGCGCGCGGACGTTCGCTCGGCAAGGACGAGGAGACGGTCGCTAAGGGCCGCGGGCAGTTCGACCGGGGCAACCTGGCCGTGGCCGTGGTGGAATGCCCGGTCGAGGCCGAGAAGGTGCCGCCGCGCGAACAGACGCTGAGCGCGGGGGCGGTCTGCCTCAGCCTCGTCAATGCGGCTCTGGCCTCGGGCTGGGGCGCGGGCTGGGTGACAGGCTGGGTCTCGTTCGATCGCGGTTTCGTCGAACAGGGGCTGGGGCTAAGGAGCCACGAACAGGTGGCGGGCATCGTTCATATCGGCAGCTTCGCCTCGGCCCCCGCCGAACGGCCGCGCCCCGAGGTCAAGGACATCACAACGTGGCTCTCGGCGTAATTCTCTCGTCCTTCCTCGCGGCGCTCGGGCAGATCGGCGACCGGCGGTTCCGGCGCGTGCTGCTGCTCGGTGTCGGGCTGACCGTCGCGCTGCTCTTCGGCGCCTATGCCGCCTTCCTGGGGCTCCTGCAATGGGTGGTCGGCGAAGAGGCGACGTTGCCCCTGATCGGCGAGGTCACCTGGCTGGACGACCTGCTCACCTGGTCCTCGGTCGGGGTGATGATCGTCCTGTCGGTCTTCCTGATGGTCCCCGTGGCCTCGGCGATCACCTCGATGTTCCTCGAGGACGTGGCCGAGGCGGTCGAGGACCGGCACTATCCGCATCTGCCGCCGGCCGGGCGCACGGGGCTGGGCGACGCGGTGCTGGACACGCTGGGGTTCCTCGGCGTGATCATCCTGGCGAACCTGCTGGCGCTGGCGCTCTACGCCATCTTTCCGCCCTTCGCGCTCTTCATCTTCTGGGGGATGAACGGTTTCCTGCTGGGACGCGAATATTACACGCTGGCCGCGACGCGCCGGGTGGGGCGGGATCAGGCCCAGGTGCTGCGCCGCAGGCACATGCCGACGATCTGGGTGGCCGGAACGCTGATGGCGATGCCGCTGTCGGTGCCGCTGCTGAACCTTGTGATCCCGATCATCGGCGCGGCCACGTTCACGCATATCTATCACCGGCTGTCCCGCTAGCGCAGCTGGCCCGCCTCGGCCGCCTCCCGCACCTCCGTCATCCGACACAACGGCATCCCCGGCGCCGACCGGGGATCTCCCGGTCACCGCACGCCGGACGTCAGTTGTCGGGGTAGGGCGTCTCCATGCGGCCGAACCAGTCGAGGTCCTCGACGGTGAACCAGCCCGAGACGATGATTCCGCCGATGATCAGGAAGAGCACAACGGAAATGCCGGTGGTGATCCACAGCTTGGCCCGCAGGTGATGGATCTCCGGCGCGCCCGATTGCGTGCCGGGCGTCACCTTGCCCATGTCCTGCTGGGTCTTCAGCCGGATCGGCACGACGACCAGCAGCGTCATGAACCAGATCACCGCAAAGAGCACGACGGCCGAGGTCGGACCCATCAGACCTGCTCCAGTTCCACGAGGCAGCCGTTGAAATCCTTGGGATGCAGGAAGAGCACCGGCTTGCCATGGGCGCCGATCTTGGGCTCTCCGTCTCCCAGCACGCGGGCGCCGGTGGATTTCAGATGGTCGCGCGCGGCGATGATGTCGTCCACCTCGTAGCAGACATGATGGATGCCGCCCGCGGGGTTCTTGTCGAGAAATCCCTGGATGGGCGAGCCCTCGCCAAGCGGATAGAGCAGTTCGATCTTGGTGTTGGGCAGCTCGATGAAGATCACGGTCACGCCGTGGTCGGGTTCGTCCTGCGGTTCGCCGACCGTCGCGCCGAGCGCGGTGCGGTACTGGTCCGCGGCGGCGGTCAGGTCGGGGACGGCGATGGCGACGTGGTTCAGGCGGCCGATCATGGGCGGGTCTCCTCTGGCTTTGCGATGTTATGGGGCCGCGGCGTCGCCGAGGCAAGCGCGGCAGGGGGACGCGGGGGCACCGCACGCCGCGTTAACGGGCTTTTCAGAATTGGGCCTGTAGCGTCATGCACGAGGGGCACGAACGTCCCGGAAAGGAAAGTGCGATGAACGACAAGGAACCGACACTTCGCGACAACGTCCCGACGACGTCCCGGCCATTGCTGGGGATGACCATCCTCGTGGTCGAGGACAGCCGCTACGCGAGCGAGGCGATGCGCCTCATGTGCGTCCGGTCCGGTGCGCGTATCCGGCGGGCGGACTGCCTCGGCTCGGCCCGGCGACACCTGCAGGTCTACCGGCCCACGGTGATGATCGTCGATCTGGGACTGCCGGACGGCTCCGGCCTCGACCTCATCGCCGAGATGGGGCGGGCCAATCCCCGGGTCGACGTGCTGCTGGCCACCTCCGGCGACGCCGCGCTGCGCGAGGCCGCGCTGGACGCCGGCGCGGTCGGCTTCCTGGAAAAGCCGGTGCAGAAACTGGCGGCCTTCCAGAACGCGATCCTGACCCAGGTGCCGGAAGACCGGCGGCCGGCTGGGCCCCGGCCGGTCGATCCCGACGATGTGGAACCCGATGCCGTGGCCTACCGCGACGACATGGCGGCGATGGCCGACCGGCTCGAGCAGGGGGCGGACCCCCCGACGGTGCACTACGTGACGCAGTTCCTGCGCGGTGTGGCCCGCGCGGCGCGGGATACCGTCCTGCTCGACGCGGTGGACGCGCTGCGCGCCGACCAGCGATCGGGCCGCAACACGGGCGGCGGCGTGGCACGGGTCACGGGCCTGCTGCGCGACCGGGCGGCCCGCCGCGTCTCGCTCTGACAGTGCCGTTTCTCGCGCCGGACGATCCCGCCGCCGTTGCCGCCCTTGCCGACCGTCCGGGTGCGTGCGATAGCCTTGGCATGTGCGCCATTCCCTCAGGCCGGCCCCCTCGCGACGCTGCCGGTGCCGATCACTCTGCCGAGTACTTCCTCACCGTCGCGCGACGCGCCGTCGACGGCTTTCCGGCGGCCTTCCGCCCGGCCGCGCAGGAGGTGCGGATCATCGTGGCCGAACAGGCCGAGCCTGAAATGCTGAACGATCTGGGGATGGCCGATCCGCTGGACCTTACCGGGCTCTACGAAGGGATCCCGGTCACGGAGAAGTCCACATGGGACATCGTCGAGCAGCCCGACACGGTCTGGCTGTTCCGCGCGGCGATCCTGCACGAATGGCGCGACCGGGGCGATGTCGCGCTCGACGACCTGATCACCCACGTGACGGTGCACGAATTCGCCCACCACTTCGGCTGGTCGGACGCCGCCATCGCAGAGATCGACCCGTGGTGGGAATGAGCATCCCGGTCAGGCACGATCGGGCCAATGGGCGGCACTCTCGACGGGGTTGAGGACGCCGGATCAGAACGCCCCCATGGCGAGCCCGGCCGCCATCGCCGCGCCGATCTCGCGACAGCGCTCCAGCTCGGTCTCGGGAATGACCTTTTCGGCGAGTATCTGCTCGGGGGTCTGGGCGTGGGTGCAGACGATCAGGGCGTCCTGCACCTGTTTCAGCCGCCATCCCTGCGCGATGCGGGCGGTCTGGCGCGCGGCGTTTTCGCCATCCGACCCGGCGCAGACCATCTGGGCATAGGGCCGCCCCTCGATCCGGCCGAGAACGGGGTAATAGCAGCGGTCGAAGAAGTCCTTCATCACACCGGCAATGGCGGCGAGGTTTTCCGGCGCACAGAAAAGGTAGCCGTCGTGCGACAGAAGATCCTCGGGGCCGGCCGCGGCGGCGGTGCGCCGGGTGGTGTCGCATTCCGCCCGCGCGGCGGCATGGGCGGCTTCGGCCATCTGGCGCGAACCGCCGGTTCTAGAATGGTAGACGATCAGCAGGCGCGGCATGTCAGCGGACCCCGGTATCGACGCGGCGCGACATCCTCGGGCTCGCCCCGGGGATCTCCGGCCGAGAGGCGCGCCGGCGGCCGGGAGATCCCCGGTCGGAGCCGGGGATGACGGTGGTGCGGGGTGGCGGGAGATCCCCGGTCGGGGCCGGGGATGAGGCGCGTCCGGCCATGGCGGAGCGAAGGGCGGCCATCAGCCGGGGTCGCGCCAGCGGTTGACGATCGGGTAGCGGCGGTCGAGCCAGAAGGCGTGTTTCGTCAGGCGCGTCCCGGGGGCGGACTGGAAGCGCTTGTATTCGCTGAGGTAGATCAGGCGCTCGACCTGCTTGGCGTCCTCCCTGCGGTATCCCGCCGCGACGCAATCGGCGACCGAGCCGTCGAGGTCGACAAGGATGTTCAGGATCGCGTCGAGCACGGGGTAGTCGGGCAGGCTGTCGCTGTCCTTCTGATCCGCGCGCAGTTCGGCCGAGGGGGGCTTGGTGATGATGCGGTCGGGGATGACCTCTCCGGGCGGGCCCATCATCCAGTCGCGGTGATTGGCGTTGCGCCAACGGCACTGTTCGAAGACGCGGGTCTTGTAGAGGTCCTTGATCGGGTTGTAGCCGCCCGCCATGTCGCCGTAGATCGTGGCATAGCCGACCGCGACCTCGGACTTGTTGCCGGTGGTCAGCAGCATTTCCCCGAACTTGTTCGACAGCGCCATCAGCAGCAGGCCGCGCAGGCGGGACTGGATATTCTCTTCCGTCACGTCAGGGTCGGTGCCCTCGAAGAGCGGGGCGAGGGTTTCGGTGATGGCCTGACGCCCCTGCGAGATGGGAAGATCGTGGTACCGGCAGCCGAGCGCCCTGGCCACGGCCCGGGCGTCCTCGAGCGAATGATCGGAGGTGTATTCCGAGGGCAGCATCACGCAGCGCACGTTCTCCGGCCCGAGCGCGTCGGCGGCGATAGTGGCCACGATGGCGCTGTCGATCCCGCCCGAAAGGCCCAGCAGCACCTTGCCGAAACCGGTCTTTCGGCAATAGTCGCGCAGGGCCTCGACCATGCAGCGGTAATCCTGTTCCCATTCGTCCGGCATCGCGGCCTTTTCGCCCTCGTCGATGCGCCAGCCCTCGGGGGTGCGGGTCAGGTCGACATGGGTGATCTGCTGGTCGAAGACCGGCATGTGAAAGGCCATCCGGCCGCCGGGGTTCAGCCCGAAGCTGCCGCCGTCGAAGACCTGGTCGTCCTGGCCGCCGGTCATGTTGAGGTAGATCAGCGGCAGGCCGGTCTCGACCACACGGGCGACCATGTGGTTGTAGCGCGTCTCCATCTTGCCCCGGTAATAGGGCGAGCCGTTCGGCACCAGCAGGATCTCGGCCCCCGTCTCGGCCAGGGTCTCGGGCACCTCGGAGTGCCAGGCGTCCTCGCAGATGGGCGAGCCGATGCGGACGCCGCCGATGGAATAGGGCCCGGCGGGGGCGGCGCTGCCATAGAGCCGCACCTCGTCGAAGACGGTCTCGTTCGGCAGGTTGTGCTTGAGGATGCGAGAGATCACGCGCCCGCCCGACAGGATGTGATAGCCGTTGAAGAGGCTCGCCCCCTCGAGCGCGGGGCCGCCGATGGCGAGGGCGGGGCCGTCGGCGCAGTCCGCCGCCAGCGTCTCGATCGCGGCGAGGGCCGCCTGGTGGAAGACCGGTTTCCCGACCAGGTCCTGGGTCTGGTAGCCGGTGACGAACATCTCGGGCAGGGCGACGAGGTCGGCGCCGGCGGCCTTGCCCGTCTCCCATGCCTGCCGGGCCAGTGCAGCATTGCCCGCTATGTCCCCGACCGTGGGATTGAGCTGGCACAGCGTGATGCGGAACCTGTCGGTCATGTCGGCCTCTCGTTCATGTCTCGGGCCTGATTACCGGCACGTGTGCGTGAGGAAAAGGTGATTTGGCCAAAAGGCATTGCGGCGATGCGGTCCGCCGACTAGGTTTTGATCGGTCCGGCCCGCAGGACGGCCGGAGACCCGGGAGAGCAGGGACCATGCCACGCAGACATCTGACCACCCTTCTTTGCAGCGCCGCCCTCGCGGCGGGACTGGCGTCGCCGGCCGCCGCGCAGGACGGTGCGGTGCAGACCAAGCAGTACGACGACGGCGGGGTCTACGAGGGCACCTTCAAGGACGGGCTGCAGCACGGGACCGGCACCTACACCCTGCCCAACGGGTATGAATATTCCGGCGACTGGGTCGAGGGCGAGATCCGCGGTCGCGGTACCGCCAGGTTCCCGAACGGTTCGGTCTACGAGGGGGAATTCGCCAAGGGCAAGCCGCATGGCGTCGGCAAGATCGTGTTTTCGGACGGCGGCACCTACGAGGGCGACTGGGAGGAAGGCAAGATCAACGGCCAGGGCATCGCCAACTATGCCAACGGCACGACCTACGAAGGTCAGTTCCGCAACGCCATGCACCACGGTCAGGGGGTGATGACGGCGCCCGGCGGCTATGTCTACGACGGCGACTGGGTCAATGGCGTCAAGGAGGGCGAGGGCACGATCACCTATCCCGACGGCGCGGTCTACGTGGGCGAGATCGTGCGCGGCGCGCGCGAGGGGCAGGGGCGGCTGACCATGCCCGACGGGCTGATCTACGAGGGCACCTGGAAGAACGGCCAGATCGACGGGGTCGGCACGCTGACGCAGCCCAACGGCGATGTCTACGAGGGCGCGCTGGTCGAGGGCAAGCGCGAGGGGCGCGGCAAGGTCACCTATGCCAACGGCGACGTCTACGAGGGCGAATTCGAGAACGACCTGCGCCACGGCGAGGGCCGGTTCACCGGGGCCGACGGCTATGTCTATGCCGGCCAGTGGGTGAACGGCAAGATCGAGGGAACGGGCCGCGTGACCTATCCCGACGGCTCGGTCTACGAGGGCGCGTTCCGCGACGACCTCGCCAACGGTATCGGCAGGATCACCTATCCCGACGGCGCGACCTACGAGGGCGAGTGGCAGGACGGGGTGATCCACGGGCAGGGCGTCGCGACCTATCCCAGCGGGCTGACCTACGAGGGCGAATTCCGCAATGCGCAGAACCACGGCCAGGGGGTCATGACCTATCCCGACGGCTATCGCTACGAGGGCGAGTGGGTCGAGGGCGAGCGCGAGGGCCGGGGCACGGCCACCTATGCCGACGGCACGGTCTACGAGGGCGACTTCGTCGACGGCCAGCGCCACGGGCAGGGCACGATCACCATGGCGGACGGGTTCACCTATACCGGCGGCTGGGAGGAAGGCGCGATCACCGGCCAGGGCGTCGCCACCTATGCCAACGGCGATGTCTACGAGGGCTTCTTCGAGGATGGCCGCCGCCAGGGGCAGGGCACGATGCGCTACGCCTCGGGCGAGGAGGAGAGCGGTCGCTGGATCAACGGCGCGCTGAAGGCCGAAGAGGGCGAGACGACCTCCGGCGAGGACGAGGCGTCGGCGACGGCGACGGAATGAGGGGCTTTGCCCCTCTCGGCGCCTGCGGCGCCAATTCACCCCAGGATACTTGCCGGACCAAAGAAGGGGGCGGCGGCGCGATTTCCGCTTGGCGGTGCGGGCGGCGGGCTGTATGAGCGGGGCATGACAGGTCTGTCCCATATCCCAGCGATCCGACGCCGACGCACCCGCGCCTGACGTCCCGCCTGCCTGTCCGCGCCACGCCCGGCGCATTCCACCCTGAAAATATTGACTTTGCTTTCGAGGATATGCTTCCTCAAGGCTCTTTTGACCAGAGGATGACGCGATGATCCCGTCCGTTCTGCCGACCTATTCCCGTGCGCCGCTTCACTTCGTGAAGGGCGAAGGCTCGTGGCTGATCGAGGAGGACGGGCGCCGCTTTCTCGATCTGGGCTCGGGCATCGCGGTGGCCGCTCTCGGCCATGCCCATCCGGCGATCGTGCAGGCGCTGACCGACCAGGCGCAGAAACTGTGGCACGTGTCGAACCTCTACGAGATCCCGCAGCAGCAGGCGCTGGCCGACCGGCTGGTGGCGGCGACCTTCGCCGATACGGTCTTCTTCACCAATTCCGGCACCGAGAGCATGGAACTGGGCGTCAAGATGGCGCGCAAGTATCACTACGAGAGGGGCGAGCCCGACCGGGTCGAGATCATCACCTTCTCGGGGGCCTTCCACGGCCGGTCCTCGGCCGCGATCGCCGCCGTCGGGACCGAGAAGATGGTCAAGGGGTTCGGGCCGCTGCTGCCCGGCTTCGTCCAGGTGCCCTGGGGCGACATGGAGGCGCTCGAGGCCGCCGTCAGCGAGCGGACCGCCGCCATCCTGATCGAGCCCGTGCAGGGCGAGGGCGGCATCAACGTGGCTCCGGATACGGTGCTCAAGAAACTCCGGGCGCTCTGCGACGAGAGCGGCGCGCTGCTCATGGCCGACGAGATCCAGAGCGGCATGGGCCGGACCGGTCGGCTCTTCGCGCATGAATGGGCCGGGGTGGCGCCGGATATCATGCTGGTGGCCAAGGGCATCGGCGGAGGCTTTCCGCTCGGCGCGGTGCTGGCGACCGGCGCGGCGGCGTCGGGCATGACGGCGGGCACCCATGGCTCGACCTATGGCGGCAATCCGTTGGGCTGCGCCGTGGGGCTGGCGGTGGTGGAGGCGATCACCGCGCCGGGGTTCCTGGAGGAGGTGCGCCGCAAGGGGGCGCTCTTCCGCCAGAAGCTGGAAGGGCTGGTGGCCGGGAACCCGGAGGTCTTCGAGGAGGTCCGGGGGACGGGCTTCATGCTCGGGCTCAAATGCAGGCCGGCCAACGGCGACGTCGTCAAGGCGGGCTACGAGGAGCAGCTGATCACCGTGCCGGCGGCCGACAACGTGATCCGGCTGCTGCCGGCGCTGACGCTCGGCGACGACGAGATCGCCGAGGCGGCGGACCGGCTGGATCGTGTGGCGAAGCGGGTGGCCGGACATGGCTGAGATGACGCCGAGGCCGCGAGCACCGGAGGCCGTGCCGACGCAGCGGGGCGCGCCGGTCGGCCCCCATCTCCGGGCGTGGCGGGGGGCTCCCGACCGAGAAGCCGCGGCGCTCGGCAGTACGACCGGTCGCTGTGCGGACCGGCCGGCCCGTGACGCGGCCTGCCACTCCCGCCAGCCGCGCGGCGGCCGATGTTTCCGCTTCTCCGTCGGCGATCCCGCGTCTCGGCGGGGGGCCGGGGGCGGCGACCGCACCTGTCCTGACCGGCTCCTGACCCGGCGACCTGCCCGCGCGACCGTCTCTTGCGGCCGCGCCGGGTTCCCTCCAGCGGCCGCGGGCGCGATGACGACGGGTTTCATGCCGAACGGGTGACGCGAAGATCCTGATCTTCTTCTTGATGAAAATATCCCGGGGTGAGCGGCAATTCCCCGAATTGCCGTGAAGGGGCAGAGCCCCTTTCCCCGCTCCGCCAAAGGACCAGCCGATGAATCATTTCCTGGACATCCACACCACCGAGCGGGCCGCGCTGCGGCAGATGATCGACCAGGCCCGGTCGATGAAGGAGGCCCGCGCCGGCCGCAGCCGCGGCGCACCGGACGACGAACAGCCGCTGGCGGGGCGGATGGTGGCGCTGATCTTCGAGAAGCCCTCGACCCGGACCCGCGTCTCCTTCGACGTGGGCGTGCGGCAGATGGGAGGACAGACGATGGTGCTCTCGGGGCAGGACATGCAGCTGGGACACGGCGAGACCATCGCCGACACGGCGCGCGTCCTGTCGCGCTACGTCGATCTGATTATGCTCCGGACCTTCGACGAGGCCGTGCTGCAGGAGATGGCGGACTATGCCTCGGTCCCCGTCATCAACGGCCTGACGGACCGGACGCATCCCTGCCAGATCATGGCCGACGTGATGACCTACGAGGAACATCGCGGATCGATCGCGGGGAAGAACGTGACCTGGCTGGGGGACGGCAACAACGTCTTCGCCTCTTTCCTCCATGCGGCGACGCAGTTCGGCTTCAACCTGACCTTCTGCGGACCGCAGCAGCTCGATCCCGACAGGGAGTTTCTGGACCAGGCGCGGGCGGCCGGCACGAATGTGCGGATCGAGCGCGATCCCTGGAAGGGCGTGGACGGGGCGGATCTGGTGGTCGCCGACACATGGGTCTCGATGCACGATGCCCAGTCCTCGCGCGAGCGGCGGCACAACCTGCTGCGGGCCTACCAGGTGAACGACCGCCTGATGGCCGCGGCGAGCCCGGAGGCGCTCTTCATGCACTGCCTGCCCGCGCATCGAGAGGAGGAGGTGACCTCCTCGGTGATGGACGGGCCGCAGTCGGTGATCTTCGACGAGGCCGAGAACCGGTTGCATGCGCAGAAGGCCGTGATGCGCTGGTGCCTCGGGGTCTGATCTGGCGGCTGGTCCCCGGCGCGGGGCATCCTCGGGCCTGACCCGGGGAGCTCACCGGCCAGCGGGCGACCGGCGGACGGAGACTTCGGGCCTGACCCGAGGATGCCGGCCGGATGGAGACTGCGGGAAGCGTTCTGTCCGTCGGGCTGGACGCGCCGCCCCGCCATGCCGTCCCGTCCGAACGGGATCGCGGCTCAGCCCGGCTTGCGGGGCTTCGCGCGCAGCGTGGGGTCGGCCTGCGCGGGGTCTTCGGGCCAGGGGTGTTTCGGATAGCGGGCGCGCATGTCCTTGCGCACATCGGCATAGCTGCCGGCCCAGAAGCCGGGCAGATCCGCCGTGGTCTGGATCGGTCGGCCGGCCGGCGAGAGCAGGGTGATCTTGAGGGGCGTGCCGCCGATCGTCGGATGCTCCGTTCGGCCGAAGAGCTCCTGCAGGCGGAGCGTGATTTCGGGCGGGTCCGATGCATAGTCGATCGGGATCTTGCGGCCCAGCGGGGTGGTGAAGGCCGCCGGGGCGATCCGGTCGAGCGCCTGCAGGCTGTCCCAGTCGAGGCGCGCCCGGAGGGCCGGCAGGATGTCGAACCTGCGCCAGGCGGCCGCGTCGCGGACGCCGTCGAGGTAGGGCAGGAGCCAGTCCTCCAGTTCTGCCATCAGCGCCTCTTCGGAATAGTCCGGCAGATCCGTCCCGGTGCCCGCCAGCCGGACGCGCGCCAGGAAGAGCCTCGCCTTGTCCGACACCGTCAGGCCGAGATCGCGCACGCCGTCCAGCATGGCGCGGGCGATCGCCTCGGGGGGCGCGTCCTTCCAGATGCGGTCGTCGAGCACCGCCGCGCCCAGCCGTTCCTGCTGCCGCGCCACGACCCGGCGATCGCGGCGGGACCAGTCGCAGACGGTCGTCCAGGCGATGCGGTCGGGAAAGGTCTCGCGCAGTTCGGCGGCGCTGATCCGGACGGCCTGGCGCACCCTGGCCTCGCGCGGGTTGCCGTCGAGATCCGTGGCGACGATGAAGCCCTCGGCAGAGAGCGGATCGCCCTCGGGCAGGATCGCCCCCTTGCCGCCCGACAGCACGTAGCGCGGCGCCTCGCTCTTGCGGCGCTGCCCGACGCGGTCGGGATAGGCCAGCGCGGCCATTTCGGCGAGGGGCAGGCGCGCGGCGTCGGGCGCCAGGCGGGCGAGGCGCCGGGCCTCGTCGCGGATGCGGGCGATGGCGCCCCGGTCGGCCTGCCAGGGGTGCCGGTCGGCAAAGGCGCGCGAATCGGCGAGGGCGTCCATCCGGAGCGAGAGATCGACCGGGGCGCTACGCGGCAGGGGATCGCGGTCGGCCAGGAGGGCGGCGAGCGGTGCGGCGGGTTTCCCGGCGCGGATCAGCATGTTGGCCAGCCGGGGATGGGCGGGCAGACGGGCGATGCGCCGGCCGTGATCGGTGATCAGCCCGTCCGCCCCGAGGGCGCCGAGGTCGCCCAGCAGCGCGGTGCCCTCGGCATAGGCGCCCGGGTTGGGCGGGGTCAGGAGGGGCACGGCCTCGGGGCCGGCGCCCCAGAGCGCGAGTTCGAGGGCGAGGGGGGCGAGATCGGCGGTCTCGATCTCGGGCGGGGCGAAGGCCGGAAGGGCGCCGTCCTCGCCCCGGGTCCAGAGCCGGTAGCAGGTGCCGGGGGCGACACGGCCGGCGCGGCCCGCCCGTTGCGCAGCCTCGGCCCGTGAAACCCGTTCGGTGACGAGCCGCGACATGCCGGAGCCGGGATCGAACCTGGCGCGGCGGGCGCGGCCTGCATCGACGACCACGCGGACGTCCTCGATGGTGAGCGAGGTTTCGGCGATGGAGGTGGCCAGCACGACCTTGCGCCCCGTTTCGGCCGGGCGGATGGCGGCGCGCTGCGCCGGCAGGGGCATGGCACCGAAGAGCCTGTGCAGGTGGACGGCATCGCCCCCCCCGGGAAGCCTGTCGCGCAGCAGCGCCTCGGTGCGGCGGATCTCGCCTTCGCCGGGCAGGAAGACGAGCACGCCGCCCTCGGTCTCGGCGAGGGCCGCGAGGACCGTTTCGGCCGTCGCGCTTTCGATCCTCGCGTCGCGGGGCAGGGGCGCGTCGCGGTGACGGATGTCGACGGGAAAGGCGCGGCCCTCGGAGGTGATGACGGGGGCCTGCATTAGCGTCGCCACCGGTTCGGCGTCGAGCGTCGCAGACATGGCCAGCAGGATCAGGTCGTCGCGCAGCGCGCCGGCGATCTCGAGACAGAGGGCGAGGCCGAGATCGGCGTTGAGGGAGCGTTCGTGGAATTCGTCGAAGATCACCGCGCCGATGCCGGCGAGTTCCGGGTCGGACTGGATCATGCGGGTGAGGATTCCCTCGGTCACCACCTCGATCCGGGTGTCGGCCGAGGTCACGCTCTCGCCCCGGATGCGGTAGCCGACCGTCTGCCCGGCCTTTTCCCCCAGGCTCGCCGCCATGCGGTCGGCGGCGGCACGGGCGGCCAGGCGGCGGGGTTCGAGCATCAGGATACGGCCCGCGGTCAGCCCGGCTTCGCGCATGGCGAGGGGGACACGGGTCGTCTTGCCCGCGCCCGGCGGCGCCTGAAGGACGGCGCGGCCGGTTTCGCGCAGGGCGGCGAGCAGGTCGGGCAGGGCGTCGTCGATGGGCAGGCGGTCCATGGGCATGCCGCCTTATCGGATATCGCGGGACCGGAGGCCAGACGGGTTGCCGCCGGTTGCGGCGGCGGGCATACACAAGCGGACCCGGAACAGGGCTATCTGCGCAGAGGGGGCGGCATGGAAATCGAGGCGATGGCCGAGAAGATCGCAGCCGGCGACCGGCGGAGCCTGTCGCGCGCGATCACCCTGGTCGAAAGCGGCCGTGCGGATCACCGCGCCCAGGCGGTCGCGCTGCTGGAACGGCTGGTGCAAAGGAATGACCGCGCGCCGGCCCTGCGGATCGGCCTGTCGGGAACGCCGGGCGTCGGCAAGTCCACTTTCATCGAAGCCTTCGGGATGATGCTCTGCGGCCGGGGGCTGCGGGTGGCGGTTCTGGCGGTCGATCCCTCCTCGGCGCGGTCGGGCGGGTCGATCCTGGGCGACAAGACCCGGATGGAGCAGCTCTCGCGCGAGCCGAACGCCTATATCCGGCCCTCGCCCGCGCAGTCCCAGCTGGGCGGCGTGGCGCGACGCTCGCGCGAGGCGGTGGCGCTCTGCGAGGCGGCGGGATTCGACGTGATCCTGGTCGAGACCGTGGGCGTGGGCCAGTCCGAGACCATGGTGGCCGAGATGACCGACCTGTTCCTGCTGCTGCTCGCCCCGGCGGGCGGGGACGAATTGCAGGGGGTCAAGCGCGGCATCATGGAGATGGCGGATATGATCCTGGTGAACAAGGCGGACGGCGATCTCAGGGCGACGGCGACACGGACCTGTGCCGACTATTCCGGCGCGCTGCGCCTGCTGCGCAAGCGGCCGCAGGATCCGGACGGCTTCCCCAAGGCGATGACGGTATCGGCCGTCGAGGAGACGGGGTTGGCGGCGGCCTGGGACGAGATGCAGGCCCTGACGGAGTGGCGCCGCGAGACCGGGTTCTTCGAGGGGCGGCGCGCGGAGCAGGCGCGCTACTGGTTCCGCGAGGACGTCAGGAACGGGCTGCTGGCGCGGCTCGATGCGCCGGAGATGCAGGCCGAGATGGACCGCCTGGCGGAAGAGGTCGCCGGGGGCGGGACGACCGCGACCGCGGCGGCCGAGGAGATGCTCTCGCGGCTGCGCTGAACGGGCCCCCGCGGCCCGCCCGGAATCGGCCGGAGCGGGTCTTGACGAGTCGGGGGAAGGGGGGTATCAGGCCCGGACCGATTTCGGGGCACGGTCTGTGGCTGTGCCCGTTTGTTTTCCGACAGAGGGCGCGACCTTCGCCCTACGACCAAGACGAGGAGTGACCCATGTCGCGCCGTTGCGAACTGACCGGTAAAGGCCCGATGACTGGCAACAATGTCAGCCATGCCAACAACAAGACCCGCCGCCGGTTTCTGCCGAACCTGAACGACGTGTCCCTGCGCTCGGAAGCGCTCGGCCGCAACATCAAGCTGCGGATTTCCGCCGCCGCCCTGCGGACGGTTGATCATCGCGGCGGGCTGGACAAGTTCCTTGCCAAGGCGAAGGACAGCGAGCTGTCCGCCAATGCGCTGAAAGTCAAAAAGGAAATCGCAAAGGTCCAGGCGCCCGCCTGATCCCTTTCGCGATGGTTTCCGGACAGCCCCGTATCCCCTTCGGATGCGGGGCTGTTTCCGTTTGTCGCAATGGCATGGGGGCGCCCGGCGTGTAGAGAGACCGCGTGAGACATGCCTGCCGTCATATCCTGCCCGGGCTGCTGAGCCTCGTGATGCTGCTGACCGCCCAGGCGGCGGCGGTGGCGCATGCGGCGCCGGGGCCTTCGGGTACCATGGAACTCTGCACCGGCAGCGGACCGGTCATGGTCTACGTGGATGCCGAGGGGACCCCCATCGGCGATCCGGTCTTCTGTCCCGACTACGCCCTGTCGCTGATTCTCGCGCTGGACCTGCCCCCGGTCGCGGCAGTGCCGGTGGCGGGCGTCGGCGAGACGGCGGGAACCCGTCTGCGCGACCACGCCGTGGCAGGGCCCCGGCATCACGTGCTGCGGGCGCGGGGGCCTCCGGCGGCGATCTGAACCGGTTCACCAAGACATTCAGATCAAAGGACACGTAGCATGTTCACCCGTACCCTTGCCCTTGCCGGGCTTTCCACCCTTGCCCTTGCCTCGGCCGCCATGGCCGAGATCACCGTCAACGATCCCTATGCACGGTCCTCCGGTCCGATGGCCATGGCCGGCGCCGCCTTCATGGAACTGGTCAACAGCGGCGACGAGGACGACCGCCTGATCGCGGTGCGTTCGGATGCCGCGAAGCGGGTCGAGCTTCATACCCATCTCTCCGACGACAGCGGCGTGATGAAGATGCGCGAGGTCGAGGACGGGTTTCCAGTTCCGGCCGGCGGCCATCACAGGCTGAAGCGCGGCGGCGATCACGTGATGTTCATGGGGCTCAACCACCCGTTCGAACAGGGCGCCACGATCCCGGTGACGCTGGTCTTCGAGAAGGCCGGTGAAATCGCGGTCGATATTCCCGTCGACCTCGAGCGGCAGGACGATGCGCACCACGGCCACGGCGATATGAAGATGGGCGACTAGCGCCCCAGGACCTCGTCCACCCAGGCCGGGACGGTCTGGGTGGCGGGACCGAAGCGGGTTTCCGCGAAATCCGAGACCACCGCAGAGGGTTCGAGATTGATCTCGACCGTATGGGCGCCGGCGCGAAAGGCCTCCTGCACGAACCCGGCGGCGGGGTAGACCTGACCCGAGGTGCCGATGGCGGCGAAGAGCGTGCAGGTCGACAGGGCGTCGAAGATCTCCTCCATGTGATAGGGCATCTCGCCGAACCACACCACGTCGGGGCGGGCGTGAGGCGCGGCGCAGGCGGGGCAGGGAAAGCCCGGATGCATCTCGTCCGGGGCCTCCCACCTGTGATCGCAGGCGGCGCAGAGCGCGCCGGCGAGACGGCCGTGCATGTGGATCACGCTGTCCGAGCCGCCGGCCTCGTGCAGCGCGTCGACGTTCTGGGTCACCAGTGTGACCTTGCCCGGATGTTCGCGCTGAAGGCGGGCGAGCGCCTCGTGCGCGGCATTCGGCCGGACCGAGGCGGCCTTCTGCCGGCGCATGTTGTAGAACCGATGCACCATCTCGGGATCGCGCGCGAAGCCCTCGGGGGTGGCCACGTCCTCGACACGCCGGTTCTCCCACAGGCCACCGGCGCCGCGGAAGGTGCCCATGCCGCTTTCGGTCGAGATGCCGGCCCCGGTCAGAATGACGATGTTGTCCATCTTCGTGCCCCCTTTCGATCTCGTCACAAGGCTAGCGCAAGGCCGCGCCGGATCGAATGCTCTTTGTCCGCAGGGGCGGAGCGGGGCATCTCTTGCGGTCGGGGGGGCGTGCGCCGCTGAACGTCCGGCCCGAAGCCCGGACCCGTCGTTCCGGAGCGGGGTCAGAAGGGCAGGCCGCGCGCCGGGCGGGGGCACGGCGTGCGGTTCACTGCGGCACAGCCGATGGCTTTGCCTCGCGCGCCGCGGCCCGCGTCAGCACCAGCTGCCGGCTCGGGTCAGGAGCAGGCCCTGGATGCCGTCGCCCCGAAGGCCTTGTACTTCTTCCAGAAAACCTCGTGCTGGCGGCTGTCGGACATCTTGATGTCCTGGGCCATCTGCGGCTTGCGGAAGATCTTGGCCACCAGACGCTGGTCGGACCAGTCGAGCGTCGAATTCGCGACATGCTGGATGCAGCCACAGACCTGCGCGTTGCGCGCGCCCCGGTCCGAGGCGAGACAGGCGCGGCTCACCGGTCCGGCTTCTGCTGCTGCGGTGGTCAGGAAGAGTGCGGCGGTGGCCGCGGTCAGAAAAAAGCGCATTCTACTGCCTTGTCCCTTGGCCGGTTCGTCCGACCGTCTGTTATAGTCCCCGCGCCGGAAACAGCGCGTTTCCCTTATGCCGAAAAGCAGGGCAAATTTCAACATATCCACAGGCGCGCTGCGCGAAATGCCGCCTGTCCGAGGCACGGGCGAGGGCAGGCAGAGGCGGTTCGGCAATCAGCTTCGGCTGATGGACATCATCCGGCACGTCTCATCGGTGTCGTTCGCGGTACCTGAGATCGATTTCCGGGAACTGGCACATGCACTGAATGATTTCCGCCACCGCGGCCACCGCGGCCCTGACCGCCCGGGAGGTCGTGGCCGACACGATCCTGCCCGATGCCTACTGCGTCATTTCGATACTGCCGAACGCGCAGGTGGGTCGAGCCCGTGACGGGCGCGTGCAGACCTTCACAGCCGGGAATCCCGATGCGATCGACCCGCTGCTCATGCGGGCCGGCGGGGCGACCGGCCACATGTCGGCATCTGGAGCACCCCGGGCGGCGTGTTCCTCGCCCAGTTCGACGGGGCCCGGGCACCGGCGTCGCGCCCTCGCGTCGCCGCCGGTCGCGGACCGGGCCCATGGCGCCGGTCCGGCAATTCACCCCGTCAGATCGACTGCCCGTACCAGGGGCCCATCCTGACCTCGGGGTCGCTGTTGGCCTCGTTCAGCAGCCGCTTGAACAGCTCGGGATCGCTGTCGCGGTAGTGATAGGGATAGACGAACCGCGGAGCGAATTCGGCGACCGCGCTCGCGGCCTGTTCCTCGTCCATCGTATAGGGCAGGTTGAACGGCACGAAGGCGATGTCGATGTTCTCGAGGGCGCGCATCTCGGGGATGTCCTCGGTATCGCCCGCGATATAGACCCGCAGGCCGTCGATGGTCACGATATAGCCGTTGTCGCGGCCCTCGGGGTGATATTGCAGCCTGTCCTCGGTGGTGTTGTAGGCGGGGATGGCCTCGATGGGGAGGCCGCGTGCCTCGCCCGTGTCGCCGTTCGACATCGAGGCGGTCTTGGCCTTCATCTTCTCCGGCAGCTTCTCGAAGACGGTGGGGTTGGCGATCATCTCGATATCGTCGTTCCAGAGCGTCTCGAGCGTCTCCGGGTCGAAATGGTCGCCGTGGTGATGGGTCAGCAGGATGAGGTCGGGAGCCGGGAAATCGTCATAGAGGGCGCCGCCGCCGACCGGGTCGACATAGATCACGCCCGCCGGGGTCTCCATCACGAAAGAGGCGTGCGAGACCGGGTGGATCGTGATCTCTCCGCCGTCGGTCGGGTATGTGTCGCCGCCCATCTCGCCGTGGCTTTCCGCCATGGCCGCATAGGGGCGGATGAGGGTCGCGCCGGTCGCGGCCGCGCCGGTAAGCAGGAGGGTGCGTCGGTTCAGCATGGTGTCGTCTCCCTGGGTGTTTCCCGGGGAGTTAGCGCGCGCCTCCCCGGAGACTCTTCACGAATGCGTCAACGGGGGCAGGGGCGTCATCGCCCGTCCCGGTCGTTTCAGCCAGAGCCGGAGGTCGCCGCGCCGAGCGCCGCGCCGATTCCTGTGCCGATGGCGATGCCCGCGCCGGGGTTGTCCATCGCCACCCCAAGCCCGGCGCCGAGACCGATGCCGATGGCGATCCAGGTGCCCATGTTCATGGTCCGCCTCCTTTCGACAAAGGTGCACGGACACGTCGCGCGGTCAAATCGCGTCGGCCAATTCATGCCATCTTCCACGCCTCGCGAACCTCTGGTATCTGGCGCGAATGACCGACCTCGCACATATCCGCAACTTCTCGATCGTTGCCCATATCGACCACGGGAAATCCACCCTGGCCGACCGTCTGATCCAGTCGACGAACACCGTCTCGGCCCGCGAGATGAAGGAACAGCTTCTCGACGCGATGGATATCGAGCGCGAGCGGGGCATCACCATCAAGGCCAACACGGTCCGGATCGAATACATCGCCAAGGACGGCGAGACCTATGTGCTGAACCTGATCGACACGCCCGGCCACGTGGATTTCGCCTATGAGGTCAGCCGGTCCATGCGCGCGGTCGAGGGCTCGCTGCTGGTGGTCGACTCGACGCAAGGGGTCGAGGCGCAGACGCTGGCGAACGTCTATCAGGCGATCGACGCGGATCACGAGATCGTGCCGGTGCTGAACAAGATCGACCTGCCAGCGTCCGAACCCGACCGGGTGAAGGAGCAGATCGAGGACGTGATCGGCATCGACGCCTCCGAGGCGCTGCTGGTCTCGGCCAAGTCCGGCATCGGCATCGAGGAGACGCTCGAGGCGATCATCGCCCGCCTGCCCGCGCCCGAGGGCGAGCGCGACGCGCCGCTCAAGGCGATGCTGGTGGACAGCTGGTACGACCCCTATCTCGGCGTGGTCGTTCTGGTGCGGATCATGGACGGCGTCCTGAAGAAGGGCGACCAGATCAAGATGATGCAGACCGGCGCGAAATACTCGGTCGACCGGATCGGCGTCTTCCGGCCCGCCATGCAGGTGGTCGACGAATTGGCGCCGGGCGAGATCGGGTTTCTCACCGCCCAGATCAAGCAGGTGCGCGACACCAAGGTCGGCGACACGATCACCACCGAGAAGAAGGGCTGCGAGACCCCGCTGCCGGGCTTCAAGCCTTCGGTCCCGGTGGTGTTCTGCGGGTTGTTCCCGGTCGATTCGGCCGAGTTCGAGGACCTGCGCGACGCGATCGAGAAACTGGCGCTGAACGATGCCTCGTTCTCCTACGAGATGGAGACCTCGGCCGCGCTCGGCTTCGGCTTCCGCTGCGGCTTCCTCGGGTTGCTGCATCTCGAGGTGATCCGCGACCGGATCGAGCGCGAATACGCTATCGAGCTGATCACCACCGCGCCGTCGGTGATCTACCATGTCTACATGCGCGACGGCGAGAAGATCGACCTGCACAACCCGGCGGACATGCCCGATCCGACCCACGTGGACCATGTCGAGGAGCCGCGGATCAAGGCGACGATCATGGTTCCCGACGATTACCTGGGCGACGTGCTGAAGCTCTGCCAGGACCGGCGCGGCATCCAGCTGGATCTGACCTATGTGGGCGGCCGGGCGATGGCGGTCTACGACCTGCCGCTGAACGAGGTGGTGTTCGATTTCTACGACCGGCTGAAGTCGGTCACCAAGGGCTATGCCTCTTTCGACTACCAGCTTGAGGGGTATCGGCAGGACAACCTCGTCAAGATGCAGATCCTCGTGAACGACGAGCCGGTGGACGCGCTGTCGATGATGGTCCACCGCGACCGCGCCGAGATGCGGGGCCGGGCGATGTGCGAAAAGCTCAAGGACCTGATCCCGCGCCACATGTTCAAGATCCCGATCCAGGCGGCCATCGGCGGCAAGGTGATCGCGCGCGAGACGCTGGCCGCGCTGCGCAAGGACGTGACGGCGAAATGCTACGGCGGCGACGCGACCCGGAAACGCAAGCTCCTGGACAAGCAGAAAGCCGGCAAGAAGAAGATGCGCCAGTTCGGGAAAGTGGATATCCCGCAGGAGGCGTTCATTTCCGCCCTGAAGATGGACAGCTGAGGCCGGTCCGCCCATAAGGTGCGTGCCTGCACGCACCGCCGCCCTGCGCCAGACCTGTGACGCATCGGCCCTGCGCCTTCCAAGCGATGCGTGCAAGCACGCAGCCTGCGGGGCGCGGGAGGCAGGCGGGCCAAATTGACAAAACATAAAAGCGTGCAACGGCGCGGCAAGGTGCGTGACTCACGCACCCTGCGGTCTTAGCGCCCGATCAGGGGTGTCCGTTCCGGCGCCCGGCAGGCGCCGTTGCGGCCATAGCACCCGTCAAACCGGCGTCTTCGCATCCCCCTCCTTGCTCTCCACCGAGGGCGTCTTGCCGGGCGCCGCAGCCCGCGCCGCGCCGGCGGTTTCGCGGGTGGCGGTGCGGGTGGCCTCGGCGGCGGCTTCGGTCGCGCTCTCCGCCATGTCGGTCGAACGGTCGCCGGCTTCCCGCGCGCGTTCGCCATAGCTGCGCATCATCCGGGTCAGCGTGTCGAAATAGCTCAGCATCATCATCTGGGGCAGGAACATCAGTTTCAGCATCGGTCACTCCTTGGGGTTGCCGTATCCGGGAAATGCGCCGCGCCGCGGCATGTTCCGTACCGTCGTGCGGCATGCGCGGAACATGGCCGGCGGCCCGCAGGATGGGGCGTGCACGCACCGAACCTCGTGCCGGTGAACCCCGCCTACCGCCCCGTCGCCTCCGCCCTACTTTCATCTGCACACCATCAAAGGAGGTTTCCCGATGTCAGACCATGTCTATCCCGTGACCGAGATCTACGGCTCGTCCGACACGTCCGTGGACGATGCCGTCCGCAAGGCCGTCTCGACCGCCAGCCAGACCATTCGCCATGTCGAGTGGTTCGAAGTCACCCAGATCCGCGGCCACGTGGGCGAGGATGGCGAGGTGGCGCATTTCCAAGTCGGCGTGAAACTGGGCTTCCGGCTGGAGCGCTAGGCGCACCGAACTCTTGCCGGCCGCCTCCCGGGGCCAGCCCCGCCTGCGGGACGGTTTTGCTACCGGGCAGCCCGCGACCGCGCTTCGTGCCGTCGCGGGCCACTCGCATAGCGGGCCTTGTGCATCGCGGGCCACATGCATCGCGGGCGCGGCGGGCGCGGCTTTCGCCGTGGCGTGGGTATCGGCCGGAGGCCTCCCGCCCCGGCAGGCGCGGGCGAACGGTCTCCCGGCTGATAGGCGGCGGAGGTCCCGACGACGGAGACGGTGCGGCACGTGGGGCCGGCACCCAGCCGCGCGCGAGGCTCTCGACTCCGGAGGCAGGAGGGCGGGCCGGCGCTCTTGCCGAGTGTCGCGAAATCGGAAACACTCGGGCCATTCCGGTTCCCTTTGTCCAGTGCCTTTTCCATGATCCGATCTCTTGCCCCCTTGGCCGCCTGTCTGGCCCTCTCCGCCTGCATGCAGGTGTCCGACGACGACCGCCGCGACGACAGCCAGTTCTGCTCGGACCCGCGCAGCGCGATCTGCGCCTTCATCAACGATCCGCTGAGGCTCGCGCAGAATGTGGTCCGGCTGCCCCGGCGGCCCTATCCGTTCAAGCCGCTGGCGGCGGAGCTGAACTTCGTCGATGCGACGGGGCAGCTCTGGGTGGCGCCCGAGGGGACGCTGACCGACGGCGCCTCGATCCCGCCGGCCTTCGTGGCGGTGGTGGGGCGACCGACCAGCGCGCCCTTTGCCAAGGCGGCGGCGGTGCATGACAGCTATTGCGGCGTCGGCAACGAGGGCACGACCTATTTCCACACGCGGCCCTGGCGGGACACGCACCGGATGTTCTACGAGGCGCTGCGCGTCGGGGGCACGCCCGAGCGGCGGGCCAAGACCATGTATGCGGCCGTCTACATGGGCGGACCGCGCTGGCCCTTCACCCGGCCCGATCCACTGGCCGGGCGCGAGGTTCTGTCGACCCGGCTGGCCCGTGGCCGCATCGACAATCCCCAGCTCGGGCATGTGCCGGAAGAGGCTCTGCAACAGGCGCTGTCCGACATCGTGGATGTGATCGCCGCCACCAACCCGTCGCTTCCGGGGATCGAGGCGCTAGTCGACGCGGCACTGGCCGAGGTGCTGGCACAGTTCCCCGCCACGCCGGGCGCGGACGCCTCCGGTCCGGCCGAACCCGCCGATGAGGGGCGGGCGCGTGATCCCGTGGGCGATGCAGGCGATCCCGTGAGCGACGCCCCCACGACGGGTTCGGAGGAGGCGTCGGAAGAGGCCGCTCAGGGCCTGGTCGAGGCGGAACTCTCGATCGGTAACGCGCTGTAGCTCGGGGCGATCTCCCGGGAGGCTGTCCGCCCGGATCGGGGGGGCGGCCGGCGATCGCCATTTTTGCAGCCGGGTCCCGTGAGGGGTGAGCCGTCCGCGCAGCCTTGGCGCAGTCCTGTCTGTCGTGTGACCAGATTTTGCCCGCGGTACGGGAGCGCGGACAGAATATCTCCGTGCAGCGATACAAGCCGCCTGCGCTCGGCTCACGGCTCGCGATTGGCGGTCACTCTCCCGCCGAGAGGAAGGCGGTGACGGCGGCCTCGAACTCGCGCGGCTTGTCGGCGTGCAGCCAGTGGCCGGCGCCGGGAAGCTTGGCGAATACGGCGCGGGGGAAAAGCTGCTTGATCGTGTCGCGATGCCCGGGCTGCACATAGTCGCTCTCGGCGCCGGTGAGGAAAAGCGTGCGTCCCTGGTGCCGGCCCTCGATCTGCGGAAAGCCGATTATCTTCTCCATGTCGCGGCGCAGCACCGGCAGGTTGTAGCGCCAGCGCCGGTCCGCAAGGTCGAGCGACTGGGTGAAGAAGGCCTGCAGCGCGGGCTCGATGCCATGTCGCGCCAATTGCTCCTGCGCATCCGAGCGGCGGGTGACCGAGGCGAGATCGACTGCTTCCATGGCCTCGATCTTGTCGGTCTGGGAATGCGGATAGGTGACGGGTGCGATATCGGCAACGATGAGGCGGCGCAGATGTTCGGGCCGGGTCAGGGCCAGGGTCATCGCCGCCTTGCCGCCCATGGAATGCCCCAGCAGGTCGACCTCGCCCAGGGGGGCCATGACCTCGGCCAGATCATCGGCCATGTCCTGATACGCGTTGCTGTCGAAATGCGGGCTTTCGCCGTGGTTGCGCATGTCGACGGCGATCACGGTGCGATCGCGCGACAGGCGTCTGGCGATCACGTTCCAGTTCCGGGCCGAGCCGAAGAGCCCGTGCGCGATGACGAGGGGGATGGAGCCTTCGGGGCCGTCGTGGCGAAGCATGTTCAGCATGGCGCGACCCTATCCGGCGACCCGGGGCTTCGCCAGAGCGTCATCGGCCCCGTTGAGCCTTTTCGCAGTTCGCTGTATTCCCGAGACGATGACCGAGAGCGCTTTCAACGACGAGGATTTCAACCGCCGCACCGAAGAGGCGCGCGAGGCGTTGCGCAAGGCGTTCGGCGGCAAGCCGGACACCCTGCGGGATGCGTTGAAGCGGGCGGGGCGGCGGCTTCCGTCGCGGGCGCGCAAGGCGGGCGAGGCGGTGCTGGCCGCGCAGGACCTGGCCGGACATCCGAAGCTGCGCCAGCAGATCGATCCGCTCAAGGTGGACCGGGAACTGGACCGGTTGATCGCCGGGGCCAGGGGGATCGACCGCAACGACCGGCGCCGGGGCTGGATGCTGGGGGCGCTGGCCTCGCTGGCCTTCAACTTCCTGCTGCTCTTCGTTCTGTGGCTGCTGTTTGCGCTCTGGCAGGGGTGGGTCTGAGGCTTGGTGGCCGGCGAGTCCGGCCCGGACTGCTGAAGGAGGCGCTGTTTCCGGTCGCTCGGGGGGTGACGAGGAGGAGAAGGAGGCGCTGTTTCCTGTCGCACCGGAGGTGCGCGATCAGAAGGGACAAGAGGGGGCGCGGCCCCCTGTCGCACCGGAGGTGCGCAATCAGAAGGACCAAGAGGGGGCGCGGCCCCCTCTTGAGCCCTGCGGGCTCAATTCACCCCCGGAGTATTTTCGGCAAGGTGAAGCAGGGTCGCGGCGCCGGATGCGCAGGTCGTGCGCGGGGGCGGTCGTTGCGGGTGCGGGCAGCGACCGCCTGCAGGTCATATGCCGGCGTAGAGGGGGAAGCGGGCGCAGAGGCCGGCGACCTCGGATTTCACCTTGGCCTCGACCTCCGCATTGCCGTCCTCGCCGTTGGCGGCCAGTCCGTCCACCACCTCGACGATCCAATCGGCGATCTGGCGGAACTCGTCTTCGCCGAAGCCGCGGGTGGTGCCGGCCGGCGTGCCGAGGCGGATGCCGCTGGTCACGAAGGGCTTTTCCGGATCGAAGGGGACGCCGTTCTTGTTGCAGGTGATATGCGCGCGGCCGAGCGCGGCCTCGGCGGCCTTGCCGGTGACCTTCTTGGGGCGCAGGTCGGCAAGGCAGAGGTGGTTGTCGGTGCCGCCGGAGACCACGTCGATCCCGCCTTTCATGAGCTGATCGGCCATGGCGCGGGCGTTGGCGACGACCTGGGCCGCGTAGCCCTTGAACTCGGGGCGCAGCGCCTCGCCGAAGGCCACGGCCTTGGCGGCGACGACATGCATCAGGGGCCCGCCCTGCAGGCCGGGGAAGACGGCCGAGTTGACCTTCTTGGCGATGCTCTCGTCATTGGTCAGGATCATGCCGCCGCGGGGCCCGCGGAGCGACTTGTGGGTGGTGGTGGTCACCACATCGGCGATGCCGACCGGAGAGGGATGCGCGCCACCGGCGACGAGCCCGGCGATATGGGCCATGTCGACCATAAGCCAGGCGCCGACCTCGTCCGCGATCTCGCGGAAGGCCTGCCAGTCCCAGACGCGGGAATAGGCGGTGCCGCCGGCGAGGATCAGTTTCGGCCGATGCTCGCGCGCCTTGGCGCGGACCTCTTCCATGTCGAGCAGTTCGTCCTGCTGGCGCACGCCATAGGAGACGACGTTGAACCACTTGCCGGACATGTTCACCGGCGAGCCGTGGGTGAGATGGCCGCCGGAATTCAGGTCGAGCCCCATGAAGGTGTCGCCGGGCCTCAGCAGCGCCAGGAACACCGCCTGGTTCATCTGGCTGCCGGAATTCGGCTGGACGTTGGCGAAGCCCGCCCCGAAGAGCTGCTTGGCGCGCTCGATGGCCAGTTCCTCGGCCACGTCGACGAACTGGCAGCCGCCGTAGTAGCGTTTGCCGGGATAGCCTTCGGCGTACTTGTTCGTCATCACGGACCCCTGCGCCTCGAGCACGGCGGCGGAGACGATGTTTTCCGAGGCGATCAGTTCGATCTCGTCGCGCTGGCGGCCAAGTTCGTTGCGGATGGCGCCGAAGATCTCGGGGTCACGGGTTTCCAGCGCTTCGGTGAAAAAGCCTGCGTCCTTGATGTCTTTCATGGCGGCGTCTCCTGCGGGTCCGGTTCGGCATGGTCCTAGCGAAAACCGGGCAGGGGAGAAAGGGGCGAAAGTGACGCTTTCGGCCATGTTTGCGGCAGGGGTGGCACGGGACGGGAGATTGTGCTTGTTTCGGAACGCTGCGGGCGAGATCGGAAACTTCGGCAGGGGATCGGCGGGATGGTGAAGAAACTGGCCTTTGTCGCCAGCCGGGGGGCGAAGGCGCGCGAGGCGCGGGACCATCTGATCGCGCGGTTCGGACAGGCGGCCGAGGACGAGGCCGATGCCATCGTGGCGCTTGGCGGGGACGGGTTCATGCTGGCCACGCTTCACCGGACCCAGCATCTGAGGACGCCGGTCTACGGGATGAATCGCGGCACCGTCGGTTTCCTGATGAACGAATACCACGACGACGATCTGCTGACGCGGCTGGACAATGCCGAACTGGCGCTGATCAACCCGCTGAGGATGCGGGCGACGCGCGCCGACGGAAAGGCGACCGAGGCGCTGGCGATCAACGAGGTCTCGCTGCTGCGGGCGGGGCCGCAGGCGGCCAAGCTCAAGATCAGCGTCGACGGCAAGGTCCGCATGGAAGAGCTGGTCTGCGACGGCGCGCTGGTCGCCACGCCTGCCGGCTCGACCGCCTACAACTATTCGGCGCACGGTCCGGTCCTGCCGATCGACTCGGACGTGCTGGCGCTGACGGCCATCGCGCCGTTCCGCCCCAGGCGCTGGCGCGGGGCGCTCATTCCCGTGGCCTCGCGCGTGCAGTTCGACGTGCTGGAGCCCGAGAAGCGGCCGGTCATGGCGGACGCGGACAGCCGTTCGGTGCCCAACGTGATCTCGGTCGAGATCGCGTCGGAGCCCAAGATCGTGCATCGCCTGCTCTTCGATCCCGGTCACGGGCTGGAGGAACGGCTGATCCAGGAGCAATTCGTCTGACGCAGGCGGGGGCCCGGTCCGCCTCGCGCCCCCTCGTGCCAGGTGAATTGGGCCGGCGCGTCCGGGGGCAGGGCCCCCTCACAGCGCGGATATCGCCGGGACCGGGGGGAGGGAGCGCCCGTCCCGCGGCCCCTGTGCGGTTCCGCGACCTTCGTCCGCTGCACGGGCGTTGGGATCGGCGGTAAACTGGTTGATCAATGCCTCCGATTTTTCCGTGAGGCCGATGGCCGCCGTATCGAAGTGTTGACAAACGACATGCTGGCGGAGGCCCGGAAGATGTCCCGATCCCGGGTGTTTACGCCCATCGAAGTGGCGGCGCACCCTTCGTCCGGCGTCGATCTGAACGGTCAAGCCTGGGGGCGCGGCCTCCGATCGGGCCGGGAACTCCTCCGGGCCCTCTGCGGTTTATCCTTCGAATGGCAACCAAAGGAGGATGCAGAGATGAACTGGGATAAAATTCAAGGCAACTGGAAACAGATGAAGGGCGAGGCCCAGTCGCAATGGGGCAAGCTGACCAACGACGATCTGGATGTCGTGGACGGCAACCACGAGAAACTGGTCGGCAAGCTGCAGGAGCGCTATGGCTACGCCAAGGAAGAGGCCGAACGCGAAGTGGACGACTTTGCCGCGCGGCACTGATCCGGCTGCCTGACGTTAGATGAAAGGGGCGCGGTAGAGGCCGCGCCCCTTTCTCTGTCCCGGGGCGGTGCGTGGGGCGGTGCGCGTGAACACGCACCCTACGCGGCTTGGCGGCAGCCGTTTCGCCTATGCGGGGTATCCTATCGTCTTCAGCGCATCCCCGATCTCGTCGAGAATGGCGGGATCGTCGATCGTGGCGGGGACCTTGTAGTCCTCTCCGTTCGCGATCTTGACCATGACGGCGCGCAGGATCTTGCCCGACCGCGTCTTGGGCAGTCGGTCGACCACCACCGCCAGCTTGAAGGCGGCGACGGGGCCGATCTGGTCGCGGACCATGGCGACGACCTCTTTCACGATCTCATCGTGCGGGCGGTTCACCCCCTTGGTCAGACAGAGGAAACCGACCGGGAGCTGACCCTTGAGCTCGTCCCTGATGCCGATGACGGCGCATTCCGCCACGTCCGGATGATCGGCAAGCACCTCTTCCATCCCGCCGGTCGAGAGCCGGTGCCCCGCGACGTTGATGACGTCGTCGGTGCGGGCCATGATCCACAGGTACCCGTCCTCGTCCAGCATTCCCGCGTCCCCGGTTTCGTAGTGGCCGGGAAAGCGGTCGAGATAGGCTTTCCGGAACCGCGCCTCGGCGTTCCACAGGGTCGAGAAGGTGCCGGGGGGCAGGGGCAGCGGCGTGACGATGGCGCCGAGCTCGCCCCGGGGGAGTTCTTGGCCCGCCTCGTCGAGAATGCGGAAATCATAGCCGGGCATGGCCACGGAGGGCGAGCCGATCTTTACGGGAAGCGGCTCGATCCCCATGGGGTTGCCGACTGCGGGATAGCCGAGCTCGGTCTGCCACCAGTGATCGATCACCGGGATACCGAGCAGGTCCTTCGCCCAGTTGATCGTGTCGGGATCGCCCCGTTCCCCGGCCAGATAGAGCGTGCGCAGGCAGGAGAGGTCGTATTTCTCACGGTACTTGCCCTTGGGATCCTCGCGTTTGATGGCGCGGAAGGCGGTCGGAGCGGTGAAGAAGCTGCGGACCTTGTGCTCGGAGATCACGCGCCAGAAGGTGCCGGCATCGGGGGTGCCGACGGGCTTGCCCTCGAAGACGACGGTGGTGTTGCCGTGGATGAGAGGGCCGTAGCAGATATAGCTGTGCCCGACGACCCAGCCGACGTCGGAGGCGGCCCAGAAGACGTCCCCCGGATCGACGTTGAAGAAGTTCTTCATCGTCCAGTTGAGCGCCACGAGGTGACCGGCCGTCGGGCGGACCACCCCCTTGGGCTGGCCGGTGGTGCCGGAGGTATAGAGGATGTAGGCGGGGTGATTGCCCTCGACCGGCAGGCAGTCGGCGGGGGCGACGCCCTGCTGGACATCGTGCCAGTCGAGGTCGCGTCCCTCGGTCAGCGGGGCGATCTCCTGATCGCGCTGGAAGACGATGCAGAAGTCGGGCTTGTGGGTCGCCTGCTCGATCGCGCCGTCCAGCAGTGGCTTGTACTTGACGGTGCGGCCCGGCTCGATCCCGCAGGAGGCGGCGATGATCGCCTTGGGGGTGCAGTCGTCGATCCGGACGGCCAGTTCGTGGCTGGCAAAGCCGCCGAAGACCACGGAATGCACGGCGCCGATGCGGGCGCAGGCCAGCATGGCCTCGATCGTCTCGGGCACCATCGGCATGTAGATGATGACGCGGTCGCCCTTTTCAACGCCCTTGGCGCGAAGCGCGCCGGCGAGGGTGGCGACGCGGCTGCGCAACTCGCGAAATGTGATCTCGCGCTTGGTTTCGGTGACGGGGCTGTCGTAGATGATCGCGACCTGATCGCCGCGGCCCTGTTCGACATGGCGGTCGACGGCGTTCCAGCAGGTGTTGACCATGCCGTCGGTGAACCATTCGTAAAGGGGCGCGTTGCTGTCATCCAGCGCCCGGCTGGGCTTGCGGTCCCAGTCGATGGCCTCGGCAGCCTGCATCCAGAAGGCTTCGGGGTCGCTTTTCCAGCTGTCGTAGACGTGCTTGTAACCCATGGGGTGTCCTCCTCCTCCGGCGTTTGCGCCGTGGTAGGATGAAGGATCTTCGGTGCGCAAGTTGCAAGGGCGCTGACGCGGCGCTTTGGCGCGGAAAATCACGAGCCGGCGGAATCGGGAACGGAACGGGTGGAGACAGCGCTCCGGGGGCGAACGGTCTGCGGCGCGGCCCCGATCAAGGTGCGTGAGATCACGTACCCTGCTGGGCGGGTTGCGCGGGCGGAACCGGCAACCATCGGCGGCTTGTGGCTCACGCCAGCCGAGAGCGAGCCATGCGCCGCGAAATCCGTCTTGCCAAACCGCGTGAACGGGCGACATTTCGTTTCAGGCGCGGCATCGTGCCGTGCCGGACACCGGAGGAGGTCGCCATGGGCGACAAGAAGGAAAAACCCGTCAAACCGGGTTCGAAGACCATCAAGAAGTAGGTCGTGATCAAGGGCCGCGGCGCGCATGACCAGCGTCGCCGCGGTTTGCGAGGGCAACTGCGCCGGGCCCTGCGTGCCAGCGATCCGCAAGGGGTAGTGGCTTCCGGCGCGGGTTTCAGCCAAGCTGTCCGGCCGCCCAGGCAGGCGCCCGCGGGTCGCGCGACCGTGGTCCTGCCTTCACCCGTAGTGCGCCACCGGCGTCCCGGCGATCGCCGCCATGTTCAGCAGGCCGCGGGGCGTGATCGAGGGGGTCACGATATGGGCGCTGTTGCCCAGCCCCATCAAGATCGGACCGACCTCCAGACCGCCGCCCTTCATCTTGAGGATGTTGCGCACGCCCGAGGCCGCGTCGGCATGGGCAAAGATCAGAACGTTCGCCGCCCCCCGCATGCGGTTGCCCGGAAAGACCCTTTCGCGCAGTTCGGCGTCGAGGGCGGAGTCGACGTTCATCTCGCCCTCGTAGCAGAAGTCGCGCGGCTCGCTGTCGAGGATGGCGATGGCGTCGCGCAGGCGGCGGGCGGTCTCGGTCTCCTGATTGCCGAACTGGGACCGCCCGCAGAGCGCGACATTGGGCACGAGACCGAAGCGCTTGACGTGGCGCGCCGCCCCGACAGTCGCCTCGGCCAGCTGCGCGGCAGTCGGATCGGACCGGACATGCGTGTCGGCGAGGAACAGGGGCCCGTCCTCGAGGATCATCATCGACAGGGCCCCGACCGGATGCCGGTCGGCATTGCCCAGCACCTGCTCGATATAGTTCAGATGCCAGCGATATTCGCCGAACGTGCCGCAGATCAGGCTGTCGGCCTCTTCGCGGTGCACCATGATCGCGCCGATGGCCGTCGTGTTCGTCCGCATGATGGCCTTGGCGAGGTCCGGGGTGACGCCGCGCCGGGCCATGATCTCCTGGTAGGTTGTCCAGTAGTCGCGGTAGCGGGGGTCGTTCTCGGGGTTGACGTTGGTGAAATCCGTATCGGGGCGGATCTTCAGACCCGCCCTCTCGCAGCGCGCCCCGATCACCTCGGGGCGGCCGATCAGGATCGGCTGCTCCGTCGTCTCCTCGAGGATGGCCTGGGCGGCGCGCAGCACGCGCTCGTCCTCGCCTTCGGCAAAGACGATCCGTCGCGAGGCGGTGCGCGCGGCGTCGAAGACCGGCCGCATGAGCAGCGCCGACCGGAAGACCGACGACCGCAGCTTCTCGCGGTAGGCCTCCACATCCTCGAGCGGGCGGGCCGCCACGCCCGAGGCCATCGCGGCCTCGGCCACGGCGGTCGAGACGGTGGCGGAGAGGCGCGGGTCGAATGGCTTGGGGATCAGGTAGTCGGGGCCGAATGTCAGCTGCTCGCCCCGGTAGGCGGCGGCGGCCTCGGCGCTGGTCGTGGCGCGGGCGAGGGCGGCGATGCCATCGATGCAGGCCAGCGCCATCTCGTCGTTGATCTCGGTCGCGCCGACGTCCAGCGCGCCGCGGAAGATGAACGGGAAACAGAGGACGTTGTTCACCTGGTTGGGAAAGTCCGATCGGCCTGTGGCGATGATCGCATCGGGGGCGACGGCGCGCGCCTCGTCCGGCATGATCTCGGGGGTGGGGTTCGCCAGGGCGAAGATGATCGGGCTCCCGGCCATGCGGGCGACCTGCTCCGGTTTCAGAACGCCCGGTCCGGAAAGGCCGAGAAAGAGATCGGCGCCGTCGATCACCTCGTCCAGCGTCCGCAGCTCGGTGGCCTGGGCATAGGCCGCCTTCTGCGGGTTCATGTCCTCGGCGCGGCCCTCGTGGACCAGCCCGTGGATATCGCAGAGCCAGACATTCTCGCGCCGGACGCCCAGCTTCAGCAGCATGTTCAGGCAGGCGATGCCCGCCGCCCCGCCGCCGGTCGAGACGATCTTGATGTCCTCGAAGGCCTTGCCGGCGACGTGAAGCGCGTTGGTCGCGGCCGCGCCGACGACGATGGCGGTGCCGTGCTGGTCGTCGTGGAAGACGGGGATCCTCATCCGCTCGCGGCAGATGCTCTCGACGACGAAGCAGTCGGGCGCCTTGATGTCCTCGAGGTTGACCGCCCCGAATGTGGGTTCGAGGGCACAGACGATATCGGCCAGTTTCTCGGGGTCGGACTCGTTCACCTCGATATCGAAACAGTCTATCCCGGCGAATTTCTTGAAGAGCACGGCCTTGCCCTCCATCACCGGCTTCGAGGCCAGTGCGCCGATGTCGCCAAGACCCAGAACGGCCGTTCCGTTCGATACCACCGCCACCAGGTTGCCCCGCGCGGTATAACGGGAGGCATTGGCCGGATCGTCCCGGATCTCGAGACAGGCCTCGGCCACGCCGGGCGAATAGGCGAGCGAGAGGTCGCGCCCGTTGGCCAGCGGTTTGGTGGCGCGGATTTCCAGTTTTCCGGGGCGCGGCGTCTCGTGATAGGTCAGGGCGGCCTGGCGCAGGATCTCGCGCGCGGCACGCGGGGTTTCGGTCGACATAAACGGCCTCCTCCGAAGGATGGTTGAGCGTTAAACGAATTCGCGACGCTGCGGAAGTCCCGTGCCGCCCGGCTACCTGCCGCCACGGCCCCGCCCCGCGCCCGGGCCGGCACGACGCGGCTCTCCCGCTTCATCTTGCGGGAAATACTCCCGCCGGAGGCGTCCCCTCGGCGCCGCCCGCGCCTCGGCCGCCATGGTGCGCGCCTGCCGCAGGGATCGCCATCAGCTTTTCCCGACGAAAGAACCCCGGGCCGAACCCGAGGATTCGGGCACGAGCGGGAAAGAGGTCATCCTCGGGCTCGACCCGAGGTTCTCCGGACAGGATCTTCCGCCGTGATCGCCGCGCCGGTGACCCGGGGCGGAGCCCCCGCGACGTCGCTCCCGCCCGGACCCGAGGAGACCCCTTGCAATGGCGGGCGGGCGGGCCAAGACTGCGACTCCCACAGGGGAGGTCACGATGGACATGTTGCAAGCGGCGCGGGAGGTTCGCGAGAACGCCTATGCGCCTTACTCCAATTTCAAGGTCGGCGCGGCGATCCGCGCGGGGTCGGGCAAGGTCTATACCGGGGTCAATGTCGAGAACGTGGCCTACCCCGAGGGGACCTGCGCCGAGGCGGGGGCCATCGCCGCCATGGTCGCGGCCGGAGAGACCGTCATCGCCGAGGTTGCGGTGATCGCCGACAGCCCCAGCCCCGTGCCCTGCTGCGGGGGGTGCCGGCAGAAGCTGGCGGAATTCGGCGGACCCGAGGTGCCGGTGACCATGGCCACCCTCGGGGGGGCGACCCTGACACTGACCCTGGCCGAGATCCTGCCGGGCCGTTTCGCGGCGGACCACCTGGAGGCCGGCTGAGATGGATGCGCGCCGGATCATCGCACGCCTGCGGGACGGAGAGACGCCCGCGCGCGCGGAACTGCAATGGTTCGCGCAGGGGCTCGCCGACGGGCAGGTCACCGATGCGCAGGCGGGCGCCTTCGCCATGGCGGCCCTGCTCAACGGCATGGCGGACGAGGGACGCGTGGCGCTGACCATGGCGATGCGCGACAGCGGCCGGGTGCTGCACTGGGATTTCGACGGGCCGGTGCTGGACAAGCATTCCACGGGCGGCGTGGGCGATTGCGTCAGCCTGGTGCTGGCGCCCGCTCTCGCGGCCTGCGGCGCCCATGTGCCGATGATTTCGGGCCGGGGGCTCGGCCATACCGGCGGCACGCTCGACAAGATGGAGGCGATTCCCGGGGTCGTCACCGCGCTCGACGAGACCCGCTTCAGGGAGGTCGTGCGCAAGGCGGGCTGCGCCATCGTCTCGGCGACGACGGATATCGCCCCGGCCGACCGCCGCCTCTACGCCATTCGCGACGTGACCTCGACGGTGGAAAGCCTCGATCTGATCACCGCCTCGATCCTGTCCAAGAAGCTCGCGGCGGGGCTCGACGGCCTGGTGCTCGACGTCAAGATCGGCTCGGGCGCGTTCATGAAGCAGATGGACGAGGCCAAGTCGCTGGCCGAGGCGCTGGTGACCACGGCGAACGAGGCCGGCTGCCGCACGGCCGCGGTGATCTCGGACATGAGCCAGCCGCTCGCGCCCGCGCTCGGCAACGCGCTCGAGGTGGCGGCCTCCTGCGAGGTGCTGACCGGGCGGTCCGAGGGTGCGCTGCTCGACCTCTCGGCGACGCTGGGCGGGGTCGTGCTGGCGGGGGCTGGCCTGGCGGAGGACGTGGCCGGCGGCCATGCCGCGATCCTGGCCGCGATCTCTTCCGGTGCGGCGGCCGAGCGTTTCGGCCGGATGGTCGCGGCCATGGGCGGCCCGGTGCAGTTCATCGAGGACCCTGCCCGCTACCTGCCCGAAGCGACCGTGATCCGCGAAATTCCCGCCCCGGCGGATGGCTACGTGGCGGAAATCGACGGGCAGGCGCTTGGCATGACCGTCGTCGACCTGGGCGGCGGGCGGCATGTGGAATCGGACGCCATCGACTATGCGGTCGGCCTGTCGGACATGCTGCCGCTCGGCACGCGGGTGCGCCGGGGCGACACGCTCGGCCGGGTCCATGCCTCGCGCATGGAGAGCGCGGCGCAGGCGGCCCGCGAGGTGCAGGCCGCGATCATCCTCAGCGAGGGGACGCCCGAGGTGCCGCCGCTGATCCGCGACGGGGTGGGCTGATGGCGCGGGTCTTTCTCTGCGTGATGGATTCCGTGGGCATCGGCGGGGCGCCGGATGCGGGCCGCTTCTTCAACGGCGACGTGCCCGACACCGGCGCCAACACGGTCGGCCATATCGCCCGCGCCTGCGCCCGCGGCATGGCGGAAGAGGGGCGCTCGGGGCCGCTTCGGGTGCCGCATCTCGAGGCGCTCGGTCTCGGGGCGGCTGTGCGGCTGGCCTCGGGGGCCGAGGCGCCGGGGCTGGAGGCCGAGCCGCGGGGCCTCTGGGGCGCGGCGACCGAGGTCTCGCCCGGCAAGGACACGCCCTCGGGGCATTGGGAACTGGCCGGGGTGCCGGTGCCCTGGGACTGGCACTACTTTCCGGACACGACCCCCGCCTTTCCCGAGGACCTCGTGGCCGAGGTCTGCCGGCTGGCCGGAACGGAGGACATTCTCGGCAACCGTCACGCCTCGGGCACGGCCATCATCCGCGAGCTGGGCGAGACGCATCTGCGCACCGGCCGGCCGATCTGCTACACCTCGGCCGACAGCGTCTTCCAGATCGCCGCGCACGAGCAGAGCTTCGGCCTGCAGCGTCTGCTCGACCTCTGCTGGTCGCTCGCGCCGGTCCTGCACGACATGAAGGTGGGCCGGGTCATCGCGCGCCCCTTCGTCGGTGCCAGGCCCGCCGATTTCGAACGCACGACCAACCGCAGGGACTTTGCCATCGCGCCCCCGGCGCCCACGCTCTGCGACCGGGTCCGGTCGGCGGGGCGTCCGGTGCACGCGATCGGCAAGATCGGCGACATCTTCTCGATGCAGGGGATCGACGACGTGGTGAAAGGCTCGGATGCCGAGCTGATGCGCCATCTCGCCCGGGCCGTGGACATGGCCGGAGAGGGCAGCCTGACCTTCGCCAACTTCGTCGAGTTCGACAGCCTCTACGGCCACCGTCGCGACGTCTCGGGTTATGCCCGGGCGCTCGAAACCTTCGACCGCGGGATCGGGGAGATCCTGCCGAAGCTAGGCCCCGGCGACATGATGATCCTTACCGCGGATCACGGCAACGATCCGACATGGACGGGCACCGATCACACCCGCGAACGGGTTCCGGTCCTGGTTGCGGGGCAGGGCGCGGGCGAACTGGGGCTGATGCCCTTCACCGGGGTGGCCGGGCTGGCGGCGGCGCATCTCGGGGTGCGGATGTGAGCCGCCCGCGGCCCTTGACCGGCACCGCGTCGGCCTGGCCGGAGCTGGGGGCTCTGCCCCCGTCCTGCGGACTCCCCCGGAGTATTTCCGGCAAGATGAAGCAGGGGCGCGCGCCCGGGTCTTCATCTTGCCGCAAATACTCCCGCCGGAGGCCTCGTGCCGCCGCAGGCGGTGCGACATAAAGGAGCGATACGACATGAGCGTTCAGGACCTGCCGAAACTCGAACTTCACCTGCATATCGAAGGCGCGGCGCCGCCCGATTTCATCCGCGGCCTCGCCAGCGAGAAATCGGTCGATCTGGGCGGTGTCTTCCGGGAGGACGGCAGCTATGACTACCGCGACTTCGTGCATTTCCTCAGCGTCTACGAGGCCGCGACCTCGGTCCTGCAGACGCCGGAGGATTACGCCCGCCTGCTGACGGCCGTGCTCGAAGAGAGCGCCGCGCAGGGCGTGATCTACACCGAGACCTTCGTGTCGCCGGACTTCTGCGGCGGATCGGACGTGGAGGCCTGGAAGGACTACCTCCTGGCGATGAAGGAGGCCGCGGAGCGCGCCGAGGCGCGCCTCGGCATCGTCAGCCAGGGGATCGTCACCTGCATCCGGCACTTCGGGCCGGAAAGGGCCCGCGCCCCGGCCCGCTGCGCGGCGGAAACCGCGGGCGACTGGATCACCGGTTTCGGCATCGGCGGCGACGAGGGCAAGGGCAGCCTTCGCGACTTCGCCTACAGTTTCGACATGGCGCGCGAGGCGGGGCTGCACCTGACCGCCCATGCCGGCGAATGGGGCGGGCCGCAGTCGGTGCGCGACGCGCTCGACGATCTGCATGTCGAGCGGATCGGCCACGGGGTGCGCGCCATCGAGGATCCGGCACTGGTCGACCGGCTGGCCGAGGACGGCATCACGCTCGAGGTCTGTCCGGGGTCGAACGTGACGCTCGGGGTCTATCCCTCGTGGGGCGCGCACCCGATCCAGAAGCTGCGCGAGCGCGGCGTCAGGGTCACCGTCTCGACCGACGATCCACCCTTCTTCCACACCACGATGACGCGGGAATACGCGGAACTCGAGCGGACCTTCGGCTGGGAGCCGGCGGATTTCCTGGAAATTTCGCGAACCGCTCTGGACGCGGCCTTCTGCGATGCGGATACCAGGGCCCAGATCGCCGAAAAGCTGAAGGACCATCCGCAATGACCGATCATCTCACCGTCGTCGAACACCCGCTTGTCCAGCACAAGCTGACGATCATGCGGGACAAGTCGACCTCCACCGCCGTCTTCCGCCAGCTCCTGCGCGAGATCAGCCAGCTGCTGGCCTATGAGATCACCCGCAACCTGCCCATGACGACGCAGCGGACCGAGACCCCTCTCGGGCCGATGGACGCGCCGGTGCTCGAGGGCAAGAAGCTGGCCCTGATCTCGATCCTGCGGGCGGGCAACGGGCTGCTGGACGGCGTGCTGGAGCTGATCCCCTCGGCGCGGGTCGGGTTCGTCGGTCTCTATCGCGACGAGAAGACGCTGCAGCCGGTGCAGTACTACTTCAAGGTGCCCGACGGGCTCGACGACCGGCTGGTGATCGCGGTCGATCCGATGCTTGCCACGGGCAATTCCTCGGCCGCGGCGATCGACCTGCTCAAGAATGCGGGCGCCACCAACATCCGCTTCCTCTGCCTGCTGGCCGCGCCCGAGGGCGTCGAACGGATGAAAGAGGCCCATCCCGACGTGCCGATCGTCACCGCCGCGCTCGACAGCCACCTGAACGACAAGGGGTATATCGTTCCGGGTCTAGGGGATGCGGGCGACCGGATGTTCGGCACAAAATAGGCCGCGCTCACTTTACTCGAAGGCGGGACTCGGGCAGGATCGCGGGGAAACCGGGGGGTATTCATGAACAGATTTTCGCGCCGCCTTTCGCTGCTCCTGCTGACCGTGCTCGCCGGGGGCGGGACGGCGCTGGCCCAGGGCTCGCGCGGCCCGGCCGAATACCCCCCCGCCAGCTTCAAGGGCACGCAGTATGTCGACAGCGCCGGCTGCGTCTTCGTGCGCGCGGGCATCGACGGAAACGTGGTCTGGGTGCCCCGGATGTCTCGCAACCGCAGGCCGGTCTGCGGTTTCCAGCCCACCCCGGTGGCCGGCGCGACCTCGGCCCCGGCGGCCTCCTCGGCGGCCGAGGTCACGGTGATCACGGCGGCCCGGCCCGAGACGGCCGCCCCGGCGCCGCCGCGCGCTGCGGTGAGGCGACCCGAGGCCCGGCCGTCTTCGGCGGCCGCGCCGGTGGCCGCGCCATCCCGGTCCAGCCGCCCGGCGCCGGTGGTGACCGGGCCGTCCGTCGCTCCGGTGACCATCGCGCGCACCCGCCGCGTGCCGGCCGCCCCGGCCGTGGAGGCCCGGCCCCGGGCCGTCGCGCCCGGTCGGGCGCCGCACGCCGCCACCCGCGTGACCGGGGTCTGCCCGGGTCTCTCGGTGACCGGGCAGCGCTACATGGGATATGGCGGCCAGGCGGGCCTGCGCTGCGGCCCGCAGGCCGGTTACGCGCCCGGGCACCTGCCACGGCCCGCGGGTGCGGCCCCGCGCGTCGCCGTGCCGGGCCAGGCCGTGCCTCTCGCGGCGTCCTCCTCCGTGCCGGCCTATGACGCGCGGGTTCCCGAGGCGCCCGGCGCAAAGGTTTTCGAGGTGCCGCGTCAGAAGGTCAAGCGCGTGACCCGCGCCCGCACTACGACGCAGGCGCAGATCTCTCCCCGGGCGCGCGTCGTGCCGGACCAAGTCTACCGCAACCGCCTGCTCAGCCAGGAGGGCATCGCGTTGCCCGAGGGCTACAAGAGGGTCTGGGAGGATGATCGCCTGAACCCCCGCCGCGCGGAACAGACCCTCGCGGGCAAGCGGCGGATGGAGATGGTCTGGACCCAGACCGTGCCCCGCCGGCTGGTCCCGGTCGAGATCGCGCCGCGGGACCGGGCGACCACGGCGCGCGTCTCGTCGCGCAGCGCGAAACCGGCGGCCCCGCGGGGGGCGCAGTACATCCAGGTGGGCACCTTCCGCACCCCGTCCAATGCGCAGGCGGTGGCGCGGCGCCTGGCGGCCAGCGGTCTGCCGGTGCGGCTCCGGCATTCGGGCACGGCGCAGGTCGTTCTCGCCGGGCCCTTCGGCAACGACCGCGACCTCGGGCGCGCGCTCTCGACCGCCCGGCGCGCGGGGTTCTCCGACGCGTTTCCGCGCCGCTAGCCCCAACCCAGCGGCTTCTTTGGTCCTGAAAATATCCCGGGGTGGCCCGGGCCCGCCTGCGGGGTCGGGCAGGGGCAGAGCCCCTGACCCGCTCTCCGCCCGTTGCCACGTTCGGCTGATGTTCCGGCGCGTTCAGCCGTGCCGCGATGCCCCGGCCGGCGCCGGATCGTCGTGCAGCGGTCGGCGGCGCTTGCAGGGGCGGAATCCGGCGTCGAGACACGCCCGGGCCGAGCCGAACCAGCGGCAGTTCCCGGGTTTTGGGCGCCGCGCCGGGCAGCCTTGCCGGCAGAAGATACCGGTGGTCGCCACCCCCAGCCAGAGACGTCCGCGCATCCGGCCATCTCGCGAGAAAAACGCGTCGTAGCAGCCCGGGCCGTCGGTCAGGCCCGGCTCGGGCGGGGTGGCGGAGATCCGTGTCATGCAGCCAGCATAGCCGATTCCCCGCTTCGGCGCTGCCGTCAGGGTGCGGGAACCGCCACCGGCGTCACGCGCCGCAGATCGTCTGCAGCCGCAGCCAGTCGGCATCGCGCAGCAGGGGCGGCGGCGCCTCGCCCGCATGGGGATCGGCCTCGATCAGTTCGAGGACGGATTCCCCGGTCACGTCCAGCGCGTAGGCATAGGGGCTGGACCGCACCCCCGCCGCCTCGAAACGCGGCAGAAGCGCCTCGGCGAGCGGGCGCGCCCGGTTGCCGGTCAGCAGGTGTTCGGCGTAGTTGCGCAGCGCGCCGCGCGGCAGGTCGCCGGTGGTGAGCAGGCGGAACGAGGCCGCCAGCCCGGCCCGGTCCAGCAGGCCCGCCAGCGGATCGCCCGAGGCGGCGCGGTGAAGTTCGGCCACCATGTAGCCGGCGACCACGTCTGGTTCCTCGTAATCCTCGATCAGGGCGCGGTTCAGCAGCATCGCCCGGCCGGGCAGCAGCAGCGCGCCGGTCACGCCCTGCCGGACCACCTGGACGTTCAGGCCGGGTTCGTCCGGGGCGACACGCCGCGCCAGCCGGTCCAGCGCCGCCTGTCCCTCGGGGCGGTTGCAGGGCGGACCCGAGACGCGGGCGATCTCGTCCTTCAGCATCTCGCCGATCTCGGCCCGCTTCGCCTTGGGCACGACCGAAACCGCATGACGGCGCATGGCGTCGGGCAGCCAGAACACGCCGCCGCCGACCACCGCCAGCAGGACCGCCACGAGGATCACCAGGCGGAGGCGGCCGGGATGGGGCCGGCGGCGCTCCACGAGCGTCCGCATCCGATCCAGCGCGGCGATCATCTCGGCCTGCGTCTCGTCCAGTTCCAGCGTCTCGCCGGGGTCGCCGTCGGGGTGGAAGACGGCCGGTGTCTCGCCCGGGTTGGCCCGGCCGATGGCGGCGATGGACCAGTGGGCGAGGGGGCGGCCCTGCGGATCGGTGAGCGTCAGCGTCTCCTGGCCGATGGTCGCCGTCACGTCCCGGCGCTGCGCCTCGGGCGTATCGCGCCACAGGCCCGCCGCGCTGAGCTGCTGGTATTGCGTGAATGCCGTCATGTTCCGGGCCTGCTCTGCCTCTGGTGTCAAGCTAGCACGGGTCCCGGATCGGAGCAATTCCGCCCATGTCTCGGCAAGAAACGCCCGAACCGGGCCGGGGTGGATTCTCGGCGCGTCCTTTAACCTGTCATTGCCGAATGTACCGTCCGAACGGGGGCGCGCCGACCCCAATGCCGGGGAGGGGCCGGGTCGGCGCGCCGGATCCGCAGATCCGCCGTCTGCCGGGGGCGCACGCGCCGGACTGCGGCGATCGGATCGACCGGGCCCGCCCTTGCAGCCCGCCCTGGCGGCCGATCGCCGCCGGGACGCGCCCCGGTCCGTCGATCCGACCCGGGTGCGGTCCTCAGCCCTCGCGAACCTGCCGGCGCAGTTCGAACTTCTGGATCTTTCCGGTCGAGGTCTTGGGCAATTCCCGGAACACGACCTTCTTGGGCGTCTTGAAACCGGCCAGCCGTTCGCGGGCATAGGCGATCAGTGCGGCCTCGTCGCCCTCACGCCCGTCCTTGAGTTCGACGAAGGCGCAGGGGACCTCGCCCCATTTCTCGTCCGGTTTGGCGACAACGGCGCAGAGCAGCACGTCCGGGTGACCCATCAGCACGCCCTCGACCTCGACCGAGGAGATGTTCTCGCCGCCCGAGATGATGATGTCCTTGGCGCGGTCGGCGATCTGGAGATAGCCGTCGGAATGCTGGAGCGCGATGTCCCCGGTATGGAAATAGCCGCCCTTGAACGCTTCCTTTGTGGCCTCGGGGTTCTTCAGATAGCCCTTCATCACCCCGTTGCCGCGCATCATGATCTCGCCTGTGGCCTCGGCGTCCATGGGGATCTGCTCCATGTCCGAGGTCATGGCGGTGATGTGTTCGTAGGCGGGCATGGCCACGCCCTGGCGGGCCTTCTTCGCGGCGCGGGCGTCGCCGGTGAGATCGCCCCATAGGTCGTCGTCCCAGGTGGATTCGGTCGCGGGGCCGTAGGTTTCCGTCAGGCCGTAGACCTGGGTGACGTTGAAGCCCATCGGTTCGATCTGGGCGAGCGTCGCGGGGGCGGGGGGCGCGCCGGCGGTGAAGACCTCGACCGTCTGTTCGAAGGGCCGGCGCTGATCCTCGGGGGCGTTGACGAGCATGTTCAGCACGATGGGCGCTCCGCCGAAATGGGTCACGCCCTCGTCGGCGAAGGCTGCGAAGAGGGCGGGTGCGGTGATGTCGCGGCAGCAGACCACGGTGCCGCCGAGCAGCGGGATCATCCAGGTATGGCACCAGCCGTTGCAGTGGAAGAGCGGCACGATGGTCAGGTAGCGCGGGTAGAGCTGCATCCGCCACGACAGGATCTGCCCCATCGCGTTCTGATGCGCACCGCGGTGGTGATAGACCACGCCCTTGGGCCGGCCGGTGGTGCCGGAGGTGTAGTTGAGCGCGATGCTCTCCCATTCGTCCTCGGGCATGATCCAGTCGAAGGCGGGGTCGCCCCGGGCCAGCAAATCCTCGTAGGTCATGTAGTCCGAGCGCGAGTGGACCCCGGCCTGATCGTCGGGGCATTCGATGACGCGCGGTCTGGGCCCCTCCATCCGCTCCATCGCCTCGGCCAGGACCGAGACGAACTGGCTGTCGCAGAGCACGACCTTGGCCCCGCCATGGTCGAGGATATAGGCGACGGTGCCTGCGTCCAGCCGGGTGTTGATCGCGTTGAGCACGGCGCCGCAGGCGGGAACGCCGAAATGCGCCTCGGCATGGGGGGGCAGGTTGGGCAGGATCGTGGCGACCACGTCCCCCGGCGTCACGCCCAGCCCGGCGAGGGCCGAGGCGAGGCGGGTGACGCGCTCGTGATACTCGGCATAGGTCTTGCGGAAGCTGCCGTAGACCAGCGCTTCGCGCCCCGGCCAGATGCGCGCGGCGCGGCGCAGGTTGCTGAGCGGAGTGAGCGGCACGTAATTGGCGGCACACTTTTCCAGCCCGGTTTCGTCGGCCATCCAGCCCATGGCATCCTCCCTGTCAGGTCCGCCATCCGCAATAGCGCAGAAGGCGGGGCGAGGGGAAGCGGGTTGAGGAGGCTTTCGGCCGTGGCCGCGCGATGGTCTCAGGCCAGCAGGGCGGCAGTTCCCTTGGCAAGCAGGATGATCGAGAGCAGGAAGAGAAAGACCTCGATCACTCGGACATAGATCGCCTCGGGCAGGATCTCGGTCAGCCAGCTCCCGAGGGCCGTGCCGCCGACCCCCGCAAGGATGAGCCAGGGGATGAGCGACCAGTCCAGATCGTCGAACTGGCCGGCGAGCGCATAGCCCGGCAGTTTCGACAGGTTCACGAAGGCGAAGGTGATGGCGACGGTGCCGGCATATTCCAGCTTGGGCATCCGCTGCGGCAGGAGATAGGCCTGCGTGGGCGGGCCGGCGGAGTGGGTGAGATAGCTGGCGATACCCGCCAGCGTGCCCCAGGCGAGACCGGGGACCAGGGCCGGTCCGGTCTTGACCGGCGGTCTCCGGCGCAGCCAGGACCGCAGGCAGTACCACAGGCCGATCAGCCCGGTGATGATCAGCAGCAGCGCCTCGGGCGCGACGGTGACCATGACGGTCGCGATGGCGATCCCGAGCAGCATCGCGGGCACGAGGATCTTCAGATTGGCGAGAGAGAAGGTCCGCCGATAGAGCGCCACGCCGACCCAGTCGGTCACGATATAGACAGGCAGCAAGGTGGCGGCGGCGACGACCGGGTTCATCACGAGCGCGACGAGGGGCACGGCCACCGATCCGACGGTCGAGAGGCCGCCCTTGGCGGTGCCGACCATCACGGCGGCGAAAACGAGCAGGTAGACGGGGTCCATTGCGGGTCCGGTAGGTGTCCGACCCGCGATAGCGCTCCGGCGGGCGGGCCGCAAGCGAGACGGGGGAGAGCCGCGTGGTCCGGGGCGGGGACGACGGCGGATCGGAGTGGGGGAGATCCACGGTCGGAGCCGGGGATGACGGTAGTGCGAAGTTGGGGGAGGTCCCCGGGCGGGTCCGGGGACGACGGTGGTGCGGAGTGTCGGGGAGGTCCTCGGGCGGAGCCGGAGATGATCCTGGTGCGGGGTGGTGGGGATCCTTGGCTGGAGCCGGGGATGACTCTGGTGCGGGGTGGCGGAGAGGTCCCCGGTCGGGGCCGGGGGCGACGGTGGAGCGGGGTGGAGGGGATCTACGGGCGGAGCCGGGGGCGACGGTGGTATGGCGTGGCGGTGTGGTCCCCGGGCGGAGCCGGGGACACCTTCGGTTTTGGGTGCGGGGGAGATCGGGTCCGGACGTGGAACGGGCATGGTGCGAAGGCGGCGGCGGGGCGGGCTCCGGTCTTGCCCCGGGTCGGGCGGGCGGGGTAACCGGGGCCATGATCCTGTCGCGCGGGCGCCGCTATCTCTTCATCCACATCCCCAAGACCGGCGGCACCTCGCTGGCGCTGGCGCTCGAGTCGCGGGCGATGAAGGACGACATCATGCTGGGCGACACGCCCAAGGCACGCAACCGGCGGGGCCGCGTCAGGGGGATCGAGAGCCGCGGGCGGCTGTGGAAGCATTCGACGCTCGCCGATCTGGACGGGCTGGTCGCCATGGAGGAGATCGGCGATCTTTTCCTCTTCACCCTCGTGCGCAATCCCTGGGCGCGGGCAGTCAGCTATTATCACTGGCTGCGGAAACAGACCTTCGATCACCCGGCGGTGCGGATCGCCCGAACGCGGGATTTCAGCGGCTTTCTGAACCACCGCCTGATCCGGGAAAGTTTCCGCGTCAGCCCCGCCGCGCATTACGTCACCGACGCCAGCGGCCGGGAACGGCCGGCCCTGTTCATCCGGCTGGAACATTTCGAGACGGATGCCGCGCCGCTCTTCGATCACCTGGGCTTTGCCCTCGCCCTGCCGCAGGAGAACGTGACCGGCGCCGGGGCGGATTACCGCAGGTTCTACGACGACCGCGATTCGGCGCTGCTGGCCGATTGCTGCGCCCGGGACATCGCGCGGTTCGGATACGGCTTCGACGGGCCCTGACTGTCGCACGGCGGCCGACAATGGGCCGCTCAGGGGCCGGACCGTGTCGAAAACGCGGCCAAAGTCCCGAAACTGCCCCATTTCCATCCCGTTCTGGCCCTCAACCCGGCGCTAACTGATCCTGTCAAGAAACGGCAAAACGCCGATCGACGGGAGAATGGAAAAAATGACCCAAGCATTCGACAAGAGCGCCCCCCTCGCACGCCGCATGACCGAGATGACCGGTGCCTATGACGGCGGTGTCCTCGGCGCCTGCTCGGGTCTGATGGAAGGCACCAGGATCGCCACGGCCATGGGGTTCCAGCGGATCGAGACGCTCGAGCCGGGTGCCCGCGTCGTGACCTTCGACAACGGCCTGCAGGAGGTGCGCACCGTGCGCCGCGAGCCGCTTTGGTTCGCCACCGGCGACTGCCCCCGCGCCCTTCAGCCGCTTTTCGTTCCCGCCGGCGCGGTCGGCAATGCGCAGGACATGGTGCTGCTGCCGCACCAGTCCGTGCTTGTCGAAAGCGACGCGGCCGAAGAGGCCTTCGGCGACCCCTTCATCCTGATGCAGGCGAAGGACCTCGAGGGCATCCGCGGCATCACCCGCGTGACCCCGAATGCGCCCGCCACGGTGATCACGCTCGAGTTCGACAATGACGAGGTCGTCTTCGCCGGCTCCGGCGCCATGTGCATCTGTCCCTCGCGCTCGGATCTGCAGGGCCTGCTGAACCGCCCCGAGGGCGGCCGCGAATACCGCACGGTCAAGGCCTATTCCGACGCGGCCATGGTCGCGCGGATCCGCGAAGAACTGGACGGCGGCTTCGCCAAGGCGGCCTGAGCCGGACCTTTCCGCACCTTTTCCCTCGCACCTGTCTCAGTGCGAACCGGCCCCTTGCGTCGACAAGGGGGCAACTCGGCCACGGTCCCTCCGTGGCCCTTTTCTTTTCCGCTTTCCGCCGCCGCCCCCGGTGTCCTCCCGATCTTCGTTCCGGCGCAGGGCGGGGCCGGTGAAAATTCCGGCACCGACCCCGGAGGTTTCGCACGGCTTGCGCGTTTTGCTTGATTTGTGACCTGCATGTCCAATTATTGTGCATGCAGCCGCCCCTCGACGTTCGGAGAGGCCGATGGCCGTGCCGCCGCGCTCCCCCGGAGCGCGGATCCGGGCGACAAGCGGGCGGATCAATTCACAGGAGGATCCCTTGTTCAACAGACTGATCTCCGCAGCCTTCGCCGCGTCGCTCGCGATTTCCGCGACCACCGGCGGGGCACAGGCGGATACCGACATGCCCTTCGCCCTCGACTGGAAGTTCGAAGGCCCGGCCGCGCCCTATTTCCTGGCCATCGACGAGGGATATTTCTCGGACGCCGGCCTGACGGTCGAGATCTCGGAAGGGAAGGGGTCGCTCGACGCGATCCCCAAGGTCGCCACCGGCGCCTTTCCCGTGGGATTCGCCGATATCAACAGCCTGATGCGGTTCAAGGACCAGAACCCCGATGCGCCGGTCACGGCCGTCATGATGGTCTACGACAAGCCGCCCTTTTCGGTGGTCGGCCGCAAGTCGCTCGGCGTCGAGGCTCCGAAGGACCTCGAGGGGACGGTGCTGGGCGCGCCGCCGCCGGACGGGGCCTGGGCGCAGTTCCCGATCTTCGCCGCCGAGAACGACCTCGACATGGAGGCCATCACGGTCGAGCCCGTGGGCTTCCCCACGCGCGAGCCGATGCTGGCCGAGGGCAAGGTCGCCTCGGTGACCGGCTTTTCGTTCTCCTCGACGCTGAACCTCAAGCGGCTGGGCGTGCCCGAGGATGACATCAGCGTCATCCTGATGGCCGATCACGGGGTGGAACTCTACGGCAATGCGATCATCGTGAACACCGACTTCGCCGCCGAGAACCCCGAGGCCGTGACCGGTTTCCTGACCGCCATCGCAAGGGGCTGGAAGGGCGCCATCGCCGATCCCTCCGGCGCCATCACTTCGCTGATCGAGCGCAACCCGGCCGCCGATGCGGACCTCGAGACCGAGCGCCTGCAGATGGCGATCGACGCCAATGTCCTGACCGACTACGTCGCCGAGAACGGCATCGGCGGCATCGACCCGGCCCGCATGGACGCGGCGATCGAACAGACGAAATCGGTCTACGAGTTCACTAACGAACCCGACGCGGCGCTCTATTTCGACGACAGCTACCTGCCCGACGCGGGCAGCCGGATGCTCGAGTAAGGGCCCGGGGGCCGGCGGCATCCCTGCCGGCCCCACCGTATCTGCATGGACAATCTCATCGACATCAAGGGCGTGACCCACGCCTACAAGACACCGAACGGGCCGCTGCCGGTTCTGGACGATCTCAACCTCACCGTGCCGGAGGGCGAATTCGCCGCCGTCGTCGGCCCCTCGGGCTGCGGCAAGTCCACGCTGACCCGGCTGGTCGCGGGGCTGATGAAGCCCGACCGCGGCGAAGTCTGGTTGCACGGCGAACTGGTCAAGTCGCCGCGCAAGACCGTCGGCATGGCCTTTCAGAACCCGGTGATGCTGGAATGGCGGACGATCCTGCAGAACGTGATCCTGCCGCTCGAGATCGTCGCGCCCTCGATGCCCTCGGCCGACCGCAAGGCGCGGGCGATGGAGCTGTTGTCGCTGGTGGGCCTCGAGGGGTTCGAGAACAAGCGCCCGTCGGAGCTGTCGGGCGGGATGCGCCAGCGCGCCTCGCTCTGCCGGGCCATCGTGCACAAGCCCGACGTGCTGATCATGGACGAACCCTTCGGCGCGCTCGACGCCTTCACGCGCGAGGATCTCTGGCAGACCATGCACCAGCTGCGCGCGAATGAGCCGTTCACCGCCGTGCTGATCACCCACGACCTGCGCGAAAGCGTGTATCTGGGCGACCAGGTGATCGTGCTCTCGGGCCGGCCGGCCACGACGCAGTTCGTTCTCGACGTAGGCTACCCGGGCGAGGGGCTGCGGCAGCTCGACGGTCTCTACACGCCGCAATGCGCCGAGATGCTGGCGACGCTGCGGGACCAGATCCGCATCGCCCAGGGGCGGCAGCCCGGACCGGCGGTGCACTGATGCGGATGGCACAGAAAATCGGTGTCCCGATCCTGGCGATCGGCCTCTTCGTCGCCTTCTGGGAGTTCCTCGTCTGGGCCAACGGCTGGCCCGACTACGTTATGGCCTCGCCTTCGGACCTGCCCAAGGCCTATGCCCGGTTCTGGGAACTGTTCCTGGTCGGCAGCTGGCAGACGCTCTGGCGGACCGTTGCGGGGCTGGGGCTGGCGGTGATCTTCGGCACGCTCCTGGGCATGATCATGGGGTTCAGCCGCATCGCTCGGGACGGGCTCTATCCGCTGCTCGTCGGCTTCAACGCGGTGCCCAAGGCGACGCTGGTGCCGGTGCTGGCGCTGCTCTTCATCGGACAGCACAATTTCAACACGGTGCTGATGGCCTTCCTGATCTCGTTCTTTCCGATAGCCGTCTCGGTCGGGATCGGGCTGTCGACGCTGGAACCGGAATACCGCGACATCCTGCGGTCGCTCGGTGCCAGCAAGGTGACGATCTTCCGCAAGATCGCGCTGCCCAAGACCCTGCCGGAATTCTTCGGCGCGCTGAAGGTCTCGGTCACGCTGGCCTTCATCGGCACCAACCTGGTCGAGATCATCTCGCCCCATGGCCGGGGCCTGGGGGCGCTGTTCCTGTCGGGCCAGACGAATTCCAACTATCCGCTGATGTTCGCCGTTCTCATCGCGCTCGCCGTGCTGGGCATCCTGCTCTATTACGGCGTGGTCGCGCTGGAAAAGATCTTCGCGGGCTGGGCCGAGCGGCTGCAGGGCTGAGCGCCGAGGGCGGCGGCGGCCATCGCCCCGCCGCCCCGAGCGCAGAGCGAAGGGATCATGCCTTCCGCCCCGAGGGCCGGCGGCGCCCGATGCCGAGGGTGATCAACGCCCCCGACAACAGCAGGATCCCGGCAGGCAGGGGCACCACCGAAGCGCGCGCCTCGGCCTCGCCCTCGAAATCGGCGACGAAGGACTGATCCGCCAGGAAACTGGCGTAGTCGATCGCAAAGGAGACGGACTGGGTCACCATCAGCGCGGACGAGCTTATCGACCCTGCGCTGTTCGTGAAGGCGGATTCATAGCCCAGAAGATCGTCGGAGAACACCGGCAGCGGTGCGGTTTCGTCGAAGTGCAGACCTCCGTCGAAGGTTCTCAGCCCGTTCCAGTCATGCGTCAGCGCAAAGCTTCCGCGTTGGCTTTCGGCCAGAATGTCGAGCTCGGGCATCACGTAGTTGAGTGTCGCCACGGCCTGGTTCACATCGGCTGCGTCGGGCAAGGCGCCGTTCAGCCGTGCGGGCAGGTTGCCTTCGGCTTCGGCCTTGACCTTGCCCTTCCAGGTGATGGCCGCGCGCGAGGACGCGACCTTGCCGCTGGCCTTGGCGCGGACCCCACGGAAGGCGCCGAGGGGCGGATTGCTGCGGGCGCGCGCCTCGGCCGAGCCATCGGCATCGGCCGCATTGGCCGTCACCTCTCCGGTGTCGCAGCCCCAGCCCGGACAGCCGGCCGCGTCGCTGTCGCCGTAGGATTTGACCACCGCGATGGCGGCCGCCCCGCGGGAGCCGTTGATCCCCTCGAGCAGAAGCTCGAGGGCGAGGTCGATGAGCACTTCCTCGCCTCCGGCGAGCGCCAGTTTCAGCTGGCCCGAAGTGACGGTCGTGGCCTGCGCCGATGACGGCAGGCTGAGGGCCAGTGCGAATGCAAGAAGGCGCGCGGGCGCCCTTAACGAGACCATAGTCATTTCCAGTTCCTCCCAGAAAAACGACTGCTCGCCTCGGCACCAATATACTCCGATCCGCCGATTCCGGCCACTCAAAGAATGTGAATGGTTCCCTCTGCCTAGGGCGGCCGGGCAGAGGCCGGAGCGTTTGCCGCCGCGACCGTCCGGGATCGGCAAGAGGCGCAGGCTTTCACGATCGCTGCCAAAATGCGAAAACCGCGACCTTGGCCGCGGTTTTCCGTTCTCAGTTCGGTCGGTTCGGGACGGTCAGGCCGCCTGTGCGTTCTGCCCGAACCGGCCATAGAAGGTCTGGCCCTTGGATGCCATGTCGCGCAGCAGGTCGGGGCAGCTGAACCGGGGCCCGAACTTCTGCGCCAGCTGGTCGCAGCGCTCGGCGGCGTATTCCGCACCGAGAATGTCGAGCCAGCTGAACGGGCCGCCGGACCAGGGCGCAAAGCCCCAGCCGAGGATCGCGCCCACGTCGCCTTCGCGGATATCCTCCAGCACGCCTTCCTCGAGCGCGCGGACCGCCTCGAGCACCTGGGCGAACATCAGGCGATGCTGCACCTCGGTCACGTCGGGCTGGTCGTCCTGGGTGGGCGTCAGATCGTCGAGCCCCTCCCATAGGCCCTCGCGCTTGCCCTTTTCGTCGTAGCTGTAGAAGCCCGCGTTGGACTTCCGCCCCAGCCGCCCCTGATCGTAGAGGGCGAACATCAGGTCATCGACGGGCTTGTTGTCGGCGGGATACTTGTCGCCGAGCGCCTCTTTCGTGGCCTTGGCGATCTTGACCGCGAGGTCGATCGAGGTCTCGTCGATCAGTTGCAGCGGCCCCACGGGCATCCCCAGAAGGCGGGCGGCATTGTCGACCAGCGCCGGTTCGACGCCCTCGGCCACCATGCGCGCCCCCTCGTTCAGGTAGGGGATGATGCAGCGGTTTGCGTAGAAGAAGCGCGCGTCGTTCACCACGATCGGCGACTTGCGGATCTGGCGCACGTAATCGAGCGCCTTGGCCACCGCGCGGTCGCCCGTCTCGTTGCCCTTGATGATCTCGACCAGCGCCATCTTCTCGACCGGCGAGAAGAAATGGATGCCGATGAACTGCTCGGGCCGCTTGCTGGCCTTCGCCAGATCCGAGATCGGCAGGGTCGAGGTATTGGTGGCGAAGATGCAGTCCTCGGGGACCACGGCCTCGACATTCTTCGTGACCTCGGCCTTCACGCCCACATCCTCGAACACCGCCTCGATGATGAGGTCGGCATCCTTGAGCTGGTCGTAATCTGTGGTGGCGGTGATCTTCTTCAGGACCGCCTCGGCCTTTTCGGGCGTGGACTTGCCGCGCTTGATACCCTTCTCGAAATACGATTCCGCGTAGGCCTTGCCCTTGTCGGCGGCCTCCTGCTTCTGGTCGATCAGCACGACCTCGATCCCGGCCTGGGCCGAGACGAGCGCGATGCCCGCGCCCATCATGCCCGCGCCCATGACGCCGACCTTCTTGACGGTCTGGTCCGGGGCCTCGGGGCGGTTCGCGCCTTTCTCCAGCGCTTCCTTGTTGAGGAAGAGCGACCGGATCATCGCCCCCGACGAGGGGTTCATGATGACGTTGGTGAACCAGCGCGCCTCGATCTTGAGGGCGGTGTCGAAGGGGACCATCGCGCCCTCGTAGACGGCCGAGAGCAGCGCCTTGGCCGCCGGGAAGGCGCCCCAGGTCTGGCCGTTCACCATGGCGTTGGCGCCGACGAAGGTCTGGAAGCCGGCCGGGTGGTAAGGCGCGCCGCCGGGCATCTTGTAGCCCTTCTCATCCCAGGGTTTCACGATCTTGGGCCCGCTCAGGACCCATTCCTTCGCGGCGGCGACCGGATCGGCGGCGACCTCGTCGATGATGCCGGCGGATTTGGCCTTCTTCGGATCGACCGACTTGCCCTGCAGCAGATACTGCGAGGCGCCCATCACGCCCAGCTTGCGCACCAGCCGCGTGGTTCCGCCGGAGCCGGGGAAGATGCCGACCATGATCTCGGGCAGGCCGAGCTTGGCCTTGGGGTTGTCGGCGACGAAGATGCGGTGGCAGGCCAGCGGCAGCTCCAGCCCGATGCCCATGGCGGTGCCGGGCAGGGCGGCCGCGATCGGCTTGCCGCCCTTGTTGGTCTTGGGCTCCATTCCCGCGCGTTCGATCTTGCGCAGCATGTTGTGCAACTGCATGACGCCGTCGAAGACGCCCTCGGCCCCGTTGTCCTTCATTCCGGCGAGGACGTTGAGATCCATACCGCCGGCGAAGCTGTCCTTGCCGGAGGTGATGACGATGCCCTTGACCGCGTCGTCGGCCAGCGCGTCGGTGACGGCGGCCTCGAGTTCCTCGGCGCCCTTGAGGGTGAGAACGTTCATGGACCGGCCGGGCAGGTCCCAGGTGATGATCGCGACGCCGTCGGCGCCTTTTTCCATGGTGAATTCGGTCATTTCAGATCCCTTTCGACAGGGTGGAATTTCGAGTGTCACGGGTGTCGGTTCCGGTCCCGGGGCGTCCAGTCCCGGGACGCGCCCGACCCTCTCTCCGGGAGGGCATATCGGCGCTGCGGAATGCCGCACGACCGCGGTCCGACTGTGTCGGGACGAACCGCCAGGCCACGTCCGGAACGGGTGCGTCCGCCCGGAAGCGGGCGCGTCCCTCGATCCGGAGAGGCTGGCGGCGCACCGTCACACCCGCTCGATGATGGTTGCCGCGCCCATGCCGGAGGCGACGCAGAGCGTGGCGAGGCCGGTGCCCAGGCCGCGGCGCTCCATCTCGTCGAGCAGGGTGCCGATGATGATCGCGCCGGACGCGCCGAGCGGGTGGCCCATGGCGATGGCGCCACCGTTCACGTTCAGCTTGTCGTGATCGACGTCGAAGGCCTGCATGAACCGCAGCACGACGGCCGAGAACGCCTCGTTCACCTCGAAGAGGTCGATGTCCGAGATCGACATGCCCGATTGTTCGAGGATGCGCTCGGTCGCGGGGACGGGGCCGGTGAGCATGATCGTCGGGTCGGTGCCGATCTTGGCGGTGGCGCGGATCACGGCACGGGGCTTGAGCCCGTATTTCTCGCCGAACTCCTTGTTGCCCACCAGAACCGCGGCCGAGCCGTCCACGATGCCCGAGGAATTCCCGGCATGGTGGACGTGGTTGATCCGCTCGAGATGCGGGTATTTCAGCTTGGCGACATTGTCGAAGCCGGGCATGACCTCGCCCATCTCCCTGAACGAGGCCTTGAGCGAGCCGAGCGCCTGCATGTCGGTGCCCGGGCGGATGTATTCGTCGTAGGACAGGATCGGCAGGCCGTTGACGTCGCGGATGGTCACGATCGACTTGTCGAACCGCTTGTCCTCCCATGCGGCGACGGCGCGCTTCTGGGATTCCACGGCGAAGGCGTCGACGTCATCGCGGGAGAACCCGTATTCGGTGGCGATGATGTCGGCCGAAATGCCCTGCGGCACGAAATAGTCGTCAAGCGCCACGGTCGGGTCCACCGCCACGGCCGCGCCGTCCGAGCCCATGGGCACGCGGCTCATCATCTCGACACCGCCGGCGATATAGGCCGCGCCCGCACCGCCCTTCACCTGGTTGGCGGCGAGGTTCACCGCCTCCATGCCGGAGGCGCAGAAGCGGTTGATCGAAAGGCCGGGGATGCGCTCGTCGAGGTCGGAGGCAAGGACGGTGGTCCGCGCGAGGCAGCCGCCCTGTTCCATGGCCTGTGTCGCATTGCCCCAGATCACGTCCTCGACGGCGTGACCATCGAGATCCGAGCGTTCCTTGATGGCGTTCAGCATCTGCTTGCCGAGCGCGACCGAGGTCACCTCGTGCAGCGAGCCGTCGGGGCGGCCCTTGCCGCGCGGGCTGCGTACGGCGTCGTAGATATAGGCGTCTGTCATGTCTGCCTCCTTGGTTTCAAAGGCCGCGGTCGGAAGGCCGACCGGGCATCAGGTCATAGGGGTGTTTCCAGCCGTCCAGCGACTGGATGTTCTTCAGCCAGCGGTCGATCTCGGGCCAGTCGTTGCGCAGGAATCCGAAGGGTTCGGGATAGAAGAGATAGCCGCAGCACGAGAAATCCGCATTGGTCGGTCCGTCGCCCACCAGCCAGTCGCGGCCCTGGAGCGCCGTCTCCAGCGTCTTGAAGGCGGAGTTGAGACGGCCGGCGTTGAAGGCGATCACCTCGGGCGGGCGCTTTTCCTCGGGGAGGAAATTCATCAGGAAGCGCTGCACGCCGCATTGCGAGGACATCTTGTGATTGTCCCAGAACATCCAGCGCAGGACCTCGCGCTCCTCTTCTTCGGAGGAACCGCCGAACTTCCCGGTCTTTTCCGAGATGTACATCTGGATGACACCGGACTGGGTGATCGTGACGTCGCCGTCGACCAGCACGGGGACCTCGCCCATGTTGTTGAGCGTCCGGTACTCGGGGCTGCGCGCCTCGCCGCCGAAGAAGTCCACCTTGACCGGTTCCCAGTCGAGACCGGAGAGCGAGAGGGGCAGGGCGGCCTTGTAGGCATTGCCGCTTTCCCCGAAACAGTAGAGTTTGATCATGGTCGTCCTCCCTTGACCGTTGCGCAGGCGGGGGGTCTCACACCCCCCGCGCCCCCCGTGGAGTATTTCAGCAAGATGAAGGGGGATTCATCCCGCGTTAAGGTTAATGCGCCCATACTGCATCCGCGTCACAGGCTGGAGAGCCGATGGACGTGCAAGGTGAAGCCCCGTCCCGACATATCGGGTAACCAATCGCGTGGAGCGGGACGGGGTGGATCATCTTGCGCGCCTGCCTCTTCATCTTGCCGGAAATACTCCCGCCGGAGGCATCCCGCCGCAACCGCCAATACGAGGCCCGAGATGTGCGCGGCTCCGTCACCGCTTGCGGTCCTCCAGTTCCGAATTGAACAGGCGCAGCCTGTGGGTGAGGTTGTCCTCGTCCGTCACGCTGTCGAAGTTCTCGAAGAGAAAGGAGAGCGCCTCGCCCTCGTCCAGGCCGGCCTCCCCGGCAAAGCGTTTCAGCCTACGGTAGCCGTCCTCGGTCATCGCCACGGGGAAGCGGCGGGTCAGGCGGAAGCGTTTCGGCATCGGGTCTGTCCTCCATGACCGCAGTTGGGGCGTTCGGATGTCCGTGCAAGCCCCCCCTGCACGGACATCCCTGCCTCGACCGGCGGGTGGGCCGCCGGATCCCGTGAGCGGAGGCTGACGCCCCCCGTCGGATCGCATGGCGCGGGTTGGTCCCGGCTCAGAAGTTGGCCGCGTCGAGTGCCATGACGGTTTCGGCGCCGGAGGTGATCCGGGCCACGTGCATGGCGCAGGCGGGCAGACGGCGGGCCATGTAATAGCGGCCTGTCGCGAGCTTGGTGTCGTAGAAGTCTCGGTCCTCGGCACCGGCGGCCAGCGCGGCCTTCGCGACGACCGCCATGCGGGCCCACATGTAGCCCAGGCAGACGTGGCCGAAGAGGTGCATGAAATCGTAGGAGCCCGAGAGCGCCTCGTTCGGGTTCTTCATGCCGTTCTGCATGAAGAACATCGCCGCTTCCTGCAGCTGCTTGGACGCGGTCTTGAGCGGGTCCATGAAGTTGGCCTTCAGGTCCTCGTCATCGGAGTTCTCCTTGATGAACCCCTTGATCTCCTCGAAGAAGGCCATGGCGGGCTTGCCGCCCTGCGCCGCCAGCTTGCGGCCGACGAGGTCGAGCGCCTGGATGCCGTTCGCGCCTTCGTAGATCATGGCGATGCGGGCGTCGCGGGTGAACTGCGACATGCCCCATTCCTCGATATAGCCGTGACCGCCGTAGATCTGCTGTGCCAGCACGGTCATGTCGAAGCCCTGATCGGTGAGGAAGCCCTTGAGCACCGGGGTCATGAGCGAGACGAGCCCCTCGGCCTGGTCGTCGCCCATGCGATGCGAGCGGTCGATCAGCGAGGCGGACCAGAGGCCGAAGGCGCGGGCGCCCTCGACAAAGCTCTTCTGGTCCATGAGCGACCGGCGGATGTCGGGGTGGACGATCAGCGGATCCGCCGGGCCGTCGGGGTTCTCGGCGCCGGTGACGGCGCGGCCCTGCAGACGGTCCTTGGCATAGGCCAGCGCGTTCTCGTAGGCGACGGTGGCCTGGGAGAGGCCCTGCATCGCCACGCCCAGGCGCGCCTCGTTCATCATGGTGAACATGGCGCGCATGCCCTTGTGCTCCTCGCCCAGGAGGTAGCCGGTCGCGCCGTCGTAGTTCATCACGCAGGTGGCGTTTCCGTGGATGCCCATCTTCTCCTCGACCTTGCCGACCGAGACGGCGTTGCGGTCGCCGGGGGTGTTGTCGTCCTTGACGAGGAACTTGGGCACGATGAAGAGCGACACGCCCTTGATGCCTTCGGGACCGCCGGGGATCTTGGCGAGGACAAGGTGGATCACGTTCTCGGACATGTCGTGATCGCCGGCGGAGATGAAGATCTTCTGCCCCGTGATGGCATAGGAGCCGTCGTCCTGCGGCTCGGCCCTGGTCCGCATGAGGCCCAGGTCCGTGCCGCAATGCGGCTCCGTCAGGTTCATCGTGCCGGTCCATTCGCAGCTGACCATCTTGGGCAGATAGGTCTGCTTCTGCGCGTCCGTCCCGTGGGCATGGATGGCGGAATAGGCGCCGTGGGTCAGGCCCGGGTACATCATGAAGGCCATGTTCGAGGACGAGAAGATCTCGCCCGTGGCGGTCGAGAGCAGGTAGGGCAGGCCCTGGCCGCCGTAGTCGGGGTCGCAGTCCAGCCCGGCCCAGCCGCCTTCGCGGAACCGTTCGAAGGCCTCCTTGAAGCCCTCGGGGGTGCGGACCACACCGTTCTCAAGCGTCACGCCCTGGCTGTCGCCGACGGCGTTCAGCGGCGCGAAGACCTCGGAGGCGAGCTTGCCGGCCTCTTCGAGGATCGCGGCGGTGAAGTCCCGGTCGAGATCGTCGTACCCGGTCACATCCTGCTCGGACGTCTTCAGAACGTCGTGCAGGATGAACTGCATGTCCTTGACGGGGGCGGTAAAGGTCGGCATGGCTCTCTCCCTTTGTCGGCGGAGGGGTTATTCCGCCGCCTTCTTGTCCTGTTTCAGGGACGCGATCATCTTGGCGCCCCAGTCCATCTGCTCTTTCAGTTCCGCGATCGCGGCGTTCAGATCGTCACGCTGCTTCTCCATGTCCGCCAGTCGTTGCTCGGCGACCTCGTAGGTCTGGATCAGCTGCGTGTGCTGCTGGTCGCCCATGTCGTAGAGGTCGAGCAGCTGGCGGATTTCCTCGAGGCTGAATCCGAAGCGCTTGCCGCGCAGGATCAGTTTCAGCCGGGCCCGGTCGCGCCGGGTGAAAAGCCGCTTCTGGCCGATACGGATCGGAAACAAGAGCTCCTTCGCTTCATAGAACCGCAGGGTGCGCGCGGTGACCTGGAAGGCTTCGCACATCTCGCGGATCGTCATCTGGTCTTGGGTGTTCATGGTTCACTTCCGACGATTTTTGATCAAATGGTCAAAAACCAGAACACAGCTCTCGATACAACGGTGGTTGACGCAAGCGTAAGCGGTACGTCGCGTCATTTCAAAGTTGACGTAACATCAAGCAAGGTAAACCCGCCATTCGTGAAACTTTTGTAAATCGCGAGGGTCTCCGGCGCGACCGGCGCGCCTATTTCTCGACGATATCCGCCACCGCGTCCTTCGATTCGCGAAAGGCCTCGGAAGAGGCCGCCGTGCGGTCGCGCAGCGCCTGAAGCTCTTCTATCGTCTCGTCGATCTGTTCGCGCTGGCGGCGCAGCTCGTCCAGCTGGGCGTCGGCGTTCTCGATCCAGATCTTCATCTGGGCGGCCGAGCCCTCCTCGTCGTAGATGTCGAGCCACTGGCGGATGGATTCCAGCGAAAAGCCGTACTTGCGCCCCCGCAGGATCAGCTTCATCCGGGCGCAGTCGCGGGAGGAATAGAAGCGCGAGCGGCCCTCGCGCTCGGGGCTGAGCAGTTCGATGTACTCGTAATACCGCAGCGTCCGCGGGGTCACGTCGAACTTGGCGCACATCTCCTTGAAACTTATGCGTGATTCGGTCATCTGCCGGGTCTCCGCCCTGGTTGTGCCTGAACGCCTTGGATTCTGACGCGGGGGCATCTTGTCCCGAATCCGGCCTCGCCGCAAGGTGGTGGCCGGGTAACGGCGGGCGGGGCTTGCCCCTCCTGCGCTTTGGCGAGCATAGTCCCCGCAAAGGAGCCGCCATGCCGCCGAACGATACCCCCGAGCCTTCGAAACCGTCCCGGCGCCGGTCCCGGGAAGAGGTCATCCGGATGACCCGCCAGTTCATGGAGGCGCTGCCGCACGCCAAGGCGCTGGGGCTCGAGGTGCGCAGCCTCGGGGAGGGCCGGGCCGAATTCCTGCTGCCCTACAGCGCCGAACTCGTGGGCGATCCCGACACCGGGGTGCTGCACGGCGGAGCCGTGTCCTCCCTGCTCGATTCGACCTGCGGCGCGGCGGTGATCTGTCATCCCGAGAATACCGGCGGCACGGCGACCCTGGATCTGCGCATCGACTACATGCGCGCCGCCACGCCCGGTCAGGCCGTCATCGCGCGGGCCGAATGCTATCACGTCACCCGCTCGGTCGCCTTCGTGCGGGCCGAGGCGCTGGACGACGACACCGAGCGGCCCGTGGCGGCGGCGACCGGCGCCTTCACCTTCGCGGCGGCGTCATGAGCGCGAAGAGGCCACAGGACCGGCCCGAACCGGTCCAGGTGATCAAGCAGCGGCGCGATGCGGCGCTGGCGGCGCTCGTCGGGCGGGTGCCTTACGCGCAGTTTCTCGGCGTGCGCTTCGACCGGCGCGGGGACGAGCTCACCGCCATCCTGCCCTTCGACGACAGGCTGATCGGCAACCCGATGCTGCCGGCGCTGCACGGCGGGGTGATCGCGGGTTTTCTCGAAATCGCGGCCGTGGTCGAGCTTGGCTGGTCGATGCTCTGGGACGAGGTCGAGAGCGGGGCGCTCGATCCCGCCGATGACCGGATGCCGCGCCTGCCCAAGACCATCGACTTCACCATCGACTACCTGCGCTCGGGCCTGCCGCGCGACGGGTATGCCCGGGCGCGCATCACCCGGTCGGGCCGCCGCTACGCCAGCGTCCAGGCCGAGGCCTGGCAGGACAACCGCGACCGGCCCTTCGCCCAGGCCACGGGCCATTTCCTGATGCCCCGCCGTCCCGGGGACGGAGACGGCGATGGCTGATCCGATCACGCATCGCCGCGTGCTCCGGATCGCCCTGCCGATCGTCCTGTCGAACGCCACCGTTCCGCTGCTGGCGGCCGTGGACACGGGCGTCGTGGGGCAGATGGGCGCGGCGGCGCCGATCGGCGCCGTGGGGATCGGCGGCATCACCCTCACCGCCATCTACTGGATGTTCGGCTTTCTCCGGATGGGGACCACCGGCCTGACCGCCAACGCGATCGGCGCCGGCCAGAGCCACGAGGTCGCGGCCCTGCTGACCCGCGCCCTGCTGATCGCGGCGACCGGCGGGCTGGCGCTGATCCTCCTGCAGGGGCCGATCTTCGGCGCGGCCTTCGCCCTCTCGCCCGCCTCGCCCGAGGTCGAGGAGCTGGCGCGGGCCTACATGGGCATCCGCATCTGGTCGGCGCCGGCGGCGATCGCCGTCTTCGGCATCACCGGCTGGCTCATCGCGCAGGAAAGGACCGGCGCGGTGCTTGTCGTCCAGGTGCTGATGAACGGGCTCAACATGGGGCTCGACCTGCTCTTCGTGCTGGGCTTCGACTGGGGCGTGTCGGGGGTGGCCACGGCCACCTTGATCGCGGAATGGACCGGCTGCCTCGTCGGGCTCTGGCTCTGCCGCGCGGCCTTCCGCGTCCCCGCCTGGCGCGACTGGCCCCGGGTCTTCGACCGCGCCCGGCTGACGCGCATGGCGGTGGTCAACCGCGACATCCTGATCCGGTCGCTGCTGCTCGAGATGATCCTGGTCTCGTTCATCTACTTCGGTTCGGATTTCGGCGACGTGCACCTGGCCGCGAACCAGGTGCTGATGCAGTTCATGTTCATCACCGCCTATGCGATGGACGGGTTCGCCTTCGCGGCCGAGGCCTTCGTCGGCCAGGCGCTCGGCCGCCGCGACCGCGCGGCCCTGCGCCGGGGCGGCGTGATGACCGGCATCTGGGGGGGCGCCATCTGCGTCCTCATGGCGCTGGTCTTCGCCCTCGCGGGCGGGATGATCATCGACCTGATGGCCACGGCGCCCGAGGTGCGGCTCGCCGCGCGCGACTATCTGCCCTGGATGGTGGCGGCGCCGCTCGCCGGCTGCGCCAGCTGGATGTTCGACGGCATCTTCATCGGCGCGGCGCGGTCCCGGGACATGCGCAACATGATGGCCGTCAGCTTCGCGATCTACTGCCTCGCCGTGGTCACGCTGATCCCGGCCTTCGGCAACCACGGGCTCTGGATGGCGCTGCTCGTCTCCTTCATCGCCCGCGGCGCGACCCTGGCCTGGAAATACCCCGCGCTCGAAGCCTCGGCCGACCTGCCGCCGGAGGCCGCCTGAGACCGCCCCCCCGGCCCATGCGCGCGCCCCTGCTTCTTTGGTCCGGAAAATATCCCGGGGTGCGGGGCAGAGCCCCGCGCGGTCGGGCCGGGGGCGCCGCCCGAACGGCAAGCGCCCGCGCAGCGGGGAATGCGCCGTGCGCCACAGGTCTCAATGGGGCCCGACCCGGGGCGGGGTCCGTTCGGTCAGTCCGTGAGCAGCGGCAGGAGGTTCTCGACCGGCCGGCCGATGGCGGCGCGCGAGCCCACGATCAGGATCGGACGTTCGATCAGGATAGGGTTCTCCGCCATGGCGGCGATCAGCGTGTCGGGCTCGGACTGCGCGCTCAGGCCCAGTTCCGCGAACCTCTTCTCCGACCGCCGCATCATGCCGATGGGGGCCAGGCGCAGACTCGCCAGGACGCCGCGGATCTCGTCCTCGCTCGGGGCGTCGTGCAGGTAGGCGCGGATCTTGGGCCGGTGGCCATGCGATTCGATCAGCGCCAGCGCCTGGCGCGACTTGGAGCAGCGGGGGTTGTGCCAGAGGATCAAAGCCAGTCCTTCCGTCCTGTCCCGACGGCCTCGGCCACATTGGCATAGCCGTCGCGTTGCAGCAGAGCGTCCAGCCCGCGCAGGATCCCGGCGGCGAGCGACAGGCCCTGATAGGCCAGGGCGGTATAGAGCTGCAAGGCCGAAGCACCGGCGCGGATCTTGGCATAGGCGTCTTCCGCCGATGCGATGCCGCCGACGCCGATGAGCGGCACGTTGCCCCCGGTCAGGTCGTGAAGCCGGGCCAGCACCCGGGTCGAGGGCGCGAAGAGCGGCGCGCCCGAAAGCCCGCCCTTTTCGGTGCGGTGCGCGTCGGTCAGGCCCCGGCGGCTCAGCGTCGTGTTGGTGGCGACGATGCCGTCGATGCCGCGATAGATCACGATCCGCGCGACATCGGCCAGTTCCGCCTCGGTCAGGTCCGGCGCGATCTTGAGGAATAGCGGGATGCGCCGGGGCAGCCAGTCGCGCGCCTCGGTCACCTTGAGCAGCAGCGCCTCGAGCGCCGCCGCCCCCTGCAGGTCGCGCAGGTTCTCGGTGTTGGGCGAGCTGACGTTGATCGTGGCGAAATCGACATGCGGTCCGCAGCGGGCCAGCACGCGGGCGTAGTCCTCGGACCGGTCGGCGCTGTCCTTGTTCGCCCCGAGGTTCAGGCCGACGATGCCGCCCTGCGGCCGGCGCTCGAGCCGGGTGGCGATGGCCTCCATCCCGTGGTTGTTGAAGCCGAAGCGGTTGATCACCGCGCCGTCCCCGGGCAGGCGGAAGAGCCGCGGGCGCGGGTTTCCCGGCTGCGGCCGGGGCGTGGCCGCTCCGACCTCGACAAAGCCGAACCCGGCGCGACCCAGCGGTGCCAGGCATTCGGCGTTCTTGTCGAACCCGGCCGCAAGCCCGAGGGGGTTGGGCAGGTCCAGCCCGGCGACCTCGGTGGCAAGCCGGGGCGAGGTGATCGCGCCCGGCAGCGGGACGAGCCCGAGTTTCAGCCCCTTCAGGGCCAGGCGGTGCGCGGTTTCGGGATCGACCGACCGCAGCGCCCTCAGTCCGATCCGTTCCGCGAGGCTCATGTCATGCGGTCCGGAAAGACGTGGCGCCCGTCCACCAGCGGCAGGTCGGCCTGCCACAGAATATCCGCGCGCCGCAGGGGCCGGTAGAGATGGGGGAACAGCGCGCCGCCGCGCGACACCTCCCATTTCAGCGCATCGCCCAGGGCCTCGGCCTCCACCGCGGCGAGCACCAGCCCGGTGGCCCCGGCGAAGTGTTTCGCCGCGGTCTCGGGCGCCTGCGCGGCGGTCGAGAAATGAATGAACCCGTCCGCGAGGTCGACCGGCGCCCCCGCGGTCTCGCCGTGCCGCGCCAGGTCGTCCCATTCGGCGCGCCGGAATATCTTGTAGATCGCCATGGGCGTGGCATGGCCCAGACCGCTGCGACGGTCAATCCCCGGCGCGGCGCGGGGCCACGACGTCACCCGCGACCCGCGCCCCGCGGCGCGGGAACGGGGCCGGAGCGGGCATGGCGGGCTCCGGGCCGCGCGGATCGCGGCTTGCCGCTACGATCGCCTTTGACTATCCCCGCGCGCCGCGCCACCATCGCTGCATAATCCAACAGAAGAGGTTCCCCATGTTGACGCGTCTGCTTACCGGTACCGCCGCGCTGGCCCTGACGGCCGGGTCCGCCGCTGCCGACTATTCGCTCACCATCCTGCATACCAACGACTTCCATGCCCGGTTCGAACCGATCTCGAAATACGATTCGGGCTGCTCGGCCGAGGACAACGACGCCGGCGAATGCTTCGGCGGCTCGGCCCGCCTGGTCACCGCCATCGAAGAGGCCCGCGCGCGGTCGGACAACTCGATCCTCGTGGACGGGGGCGACCAGTTCCAGGGCACGTTGTTCTACACCTATTACAAGGGCAAGCTCGCCGCCGAGATGATGAACCGGATGGGCTATGACGCGATGACCGTGGGCAACCACGAATTCGACGACGGCCCCGAGGTCCTGCGCGGCTTCATGGACGCGGTCGAGTTCCCGGTGCTGATGTCCAACGCCGACGTCTCGGGCGAGGCGCTGCTGGCGGACGTGCTGATGAAATCCACCGTGATCGAACAGGGCGGCGAGCGGATCGGCCTGATCGGCCTGACGCCGCAGGACACCCCTGAACTGGCCTCGCCGGGGCCCAACATCGTCTTCACCGACCCGTCAGAGGCCGTGCAGGGCGAGGTCGACAAGCTGACCGGCGATGGCGTGAACAAGATCATCGTGCTCTCCCACTCCGGCTACAACGTCGACAAGCAGGTGGCCGAGAATACCACCGGCGTCGACGTGATCGTCGGCGGCCATTCCAACACGCTGCTGGGCGACATGGACGGGGCCGAGGGCGCCTATCCCACCATGATCGGCGATACGGCCATCGTGCAGGCCTATGCCTACGGCAAGTTCCTGGGCGAGCTGAACGTGACCTTCGACGACGCGGGCAAGGTGACCGAGGCCAGCGGCGCGCCGATCATCATGGATGCCGCCGTGACCGAGAACGAAGAGGTCAAGGCGCGCATCGGCGAAGCCGCCGCGCCGCTCGACGAGATTCGCAACCGGGTCGTGGCCGAAACCTCCGAGGCGATCGAAGGCAACCGGGACGTCTGCCGTGCGCAGGAATGCAGCATGGGCAATCTGGTCGCCGATGCGATGCTCGACCGCGTGGCGGATCAGGGCGTGCAGATCGCCATCGCCAACAGCGGCGGTCTGCGGGCCTCGATCGACGCGGGCGAGGTGACCATGGGCGAGGTTCTGACGGTGCTGCCGTTCCAGAACACGCTGTCGACCTTCGAGGCCTCCGGCGCGACGATCGTCGAGGCGCTCGAGAACGGCGTCAGCCAGATCGAGGACGGCGCCGGCCGCTTCCCGCAGGTGGCGGGGCTCAAGTTCACCTTCGACGCCTCGGCCGAGCCGGGCAGCCGCGTGTCGGACGTGATGGTGAAGGAGGGCGAGGAATTCGTGCCAATCGACCCCGAGAAGACCTATCTCGCGGTGACCAACAACTATGTCCGCAACGGCGGCGACGGCTATTCCATGTTCCGCGATGCCGAGAACGCCTATGACTTCGGCCCCGATCTGGCCGATGTGACGGCGGAATACCTGGCGGAGCAGGGGCCCTACGCACCCTATACCGACGGCCGGATCACGCAGAAGTAAGGGGCACTGGCCCGGCCTCGCGGACGAAACCGGCGGGGCGCATCATCTGCTGGTGGAGCGACCGCCGGCTCCCGACGCCTCCGCAGTGGCCTGCGGGGGCGTTTTTTATCGGGGTCCCGTGTCGGTGAGGCGGCTGGTCCGGCGCACCCTCTGGGCGGGGGTGCGGGGGCATCGCCGAGGTTGGAGGGGGTGCCGAGCGACAGGTTCCGCAACACCCGAATGTGCGCGGCACACCGGGGCGGTCGCCCGCCCGGCCCGCCCGGCGGGACGTGCCGGCGCGCCGCTCGGGGCGGTGCTCGCGGGCCGCCCTCGTGCGCGATCGTCGGGCAACCACAGGAACCGGAACGGCCGGGACGGCGTCGGCCCGGTTCTGGCGCGGCGTTGTCGCGCCGGGGTGGGAGAGCTCACCGCGAGAGGGGAAGCGGACCGCCCCGGGGGCGCGGACGCGCGGCTCTCACCGTCGCAGCAACGGGGCGATCGTGTCGGCCATGCGCGCCGATCCCTTGCGCGACGGGTGGGTCCGGTCCGACGCGAAGAGCGAAAGGTCGTCGGGGCTGAACACCCTGTCCATGTCGACCAGCGTCACCCCGGGATCTGAGGCCGCCATGCGCGCCAGACGGGTTTCGAGCACCCGGTAGGGCGCCTCGCAGGCCGTACCCGCGTAGCGCGGCGAGGTGTAGTAATCCGCCCAGACCACCCGCGATCCGCGCGCGCGCAGATCGGTCACCAGCGCCGGGTTCGCGCCGCGTCTCCCATCGTCCGAGATCAGCCGGTCGAGAACCGGTTCGCAGCGCGCGCAATCGCAGCCGCTCAGGTCGTTGGCGCCGCCGTTCAGCACCACCCAGGGCGCCCGGACCCCGTCGAGTTGCGCGGGGATGTTCAGCGGCCCGCGTCCGCCTGTGACCTGCGCCAGCGGGAGAGAGACATCGCCCACGGGCTCTCCCAGCCGCGCCTCGAGCCGGTCCGCCACCGAAGCGCCCGCGCTGCGGTTCCAGGCCATGACCGAATCTCCGGCGACGACGATCCGCGCATCCTGAGGCACACCACGGCCGCAGGCGGCGAGAAGAGAGAGGGCGAGGGCGAGGGTGAGGAGCAGCCAGCGTGTCATGCGGTAAGGAAATGATCCCGCCGGGTCCGGGGTCAAGCTGCCCCGTGCAATCCGTCATGGCCCCTCGGGGCCGCATGGGCGCCCCGGTGCGAGAGGCATCCCCGGCTCGCCCCGACGATCTCGTCGGGGATGTGCCGCATGGGGGCAGGAGAACCTCGGGTCGAGCCCGAGGATGACCCGCGCCCGGTCCCTCGCGCCGGGCCCCCCGACTTGCGCGGCGCTCTTTCCCTCCGGCCCTTTCGGTCCTATCTTCGTGCCATGGATCACCCATTGATGGACCTCATCTCGGCCCGGATCGCCGAGGCCGAAAAGAACGGCGCCTTCGACGACCTGCCGGGCGCGGGCAAGCCGCTGCCGCGCGTCGACGATCCCGAGAACGCCCTCATCCGCCGCATCATGGAAGAGAACGGGGCCGAGCCGGAATTCGTCTCGCTCGGGCGCGAACTCCGGCGGCTGCGGGCGGAACTCGCCGGCGTGACCGATCGGACGAAGCGGACCGAGATCATGAAGTCGATGTCCATGATGGAGGCGCGGATCGACATGGCCCGCAAGGCCTGGGCGCGCTGAGCCCGGCATGTGCGGGCGGTTCGCGGTCACCCTGCCTCCGGAGGCGATGGCGCAGCTCTTCGAGGCGGCGCCCGCCAATGACCTGGCCGAGGTGCCGAACTTCAACGTCTGCCCGACCGTACCGGTGAACGTCTGTTCTCTCGGCGACGGGCGGCGGCGCCTGACCGCCATGAGGTGGGGATTCGTTCCGCACTGGTACAAGACGCCGACCGACGGTCCGCTGCTGATCAACGCCCGGTCCGAGACGATCGCCGAGAAGCCGGCCTTCCGCGAGGCCGCGCGCGCGCGGCGCTGCCTGATCGCGATGGACGGGTTCTACGAATGGGACCGCGCCGGCGGGCAGAAGCTGCCCTGGTTCATCCACCGGCGCGACGGGGCGCCGATGGTCGTGGCCGGCATCTGGCAGGCATGGGCGCGGGGCGACGAGGCGTTGACGGCCTGCGCCATCGTCACGACGGAGGCCGGGGGCGCGATGGCGGACATCCACAACCGTATTCCGGTCATACTTGAGCCGAAGGACTGGGCGCTGTGGCTGGGCGAAGAGGGCAGGGGTGCGGCACCTCTGATGCGGGCCGCGCCCGACGCGGTCTATGCGATGTATCGCGTCGGGACCGAGGTGAACTCGAACCGTGCCTCCGGCGCCGGGCTGGTCGACCCGCTGGCCGGGTGACGGTCAGTTGTTGCCGAGGCCGAGTGTGCCGAGGCCGAGCTCGCCGCCATTGCCGTCTCCGAAGAGCGCCGAGGTCAGGCCGCCGCCCACATCGCGCAGGCTGCCGCCGACATGCGCCAGCGTCTCGCCCAGCCCCTCGGCCAGGCCGATCGCGCTGCCATCCTTGCCCACGACATTGCCGTCCGGATCCACCAGGTCGCCGAAATCGACCGCCGAGGGTGGCGATTGCAGCTTGATCTCGCCGTAATAGGTTCCGCCATAGCCGGATTTGCGGAATTCGAGTTCGGTGTCGGCCTGCACGATCAGCGACCAGGAGTCGTTCCGGGAGAGATAGTCGCTTTCCCACGAATAATCGTCCGCGCGGATCCTCTGGCTGGTATAGGCGAGGTTGTAGAACTTGATCTCGTCGCCGGGCTGGGCATGCACGCGGTCGGGGAAGAAGGACGACCCCACCATGTAGACGGGATGGATGATCCCCGTGGGGGCCACATCCTCGTTGGCCGCGCCACCGTCGTCATCGTCGCCGCCCCCGCCGCCGCCCCAGTTCCAGCAGCCTCCGAAGAAGCAGTCGAAGAGACCGGCCTGCGAAGGTGTCGCGCTGGACATGACGAGGCCGGCCACCAGGGCGAGCGGCAGGACGAGGGGGCGGAACAGGATTGCTTGCATGTGCGTCATTTCCCCATGAACGTCTCAAGGAAGGGTTTGGGAATTCCTAAAGCTCGAATGCGTCGAAAATGGGTCGAAGATCCGGCATTCGGCGGGTGAGGGGCGGCGTTTCGGGAACAATCGGTTGTTGATGACGTTGTTGCGGAAAGGATCCGAACAGACAGGAGAGACCCGATGGCAGACACCACCGCGACCTCGAACGGCACCGGCGGCAAGAATTCCAAGGCCGGCGCCAGCGCCGACGACGTCAAGGAACAGATCGCCGCGCTGCAGGCCGATGTGGCCGAGTTGACCCGCGCCGTTGCCGGCTACGGCCGCGCCCGCGGCGAAGAGGCCCGCCGGGCCGCCAACCGCACCGCCGATGACATGCGTGCCCGCGCCGAGAAGATGGGCCACGACGCCGAGGCGCAGCTCCGGTCCGGCTATGCGCAGGCCGAAAGCGCCGTGCGCGAGAATCCGACCGCCGCCGTCGGGATCGCGGCGGGCGTCGGCTTTCTGCTCGGGCTGATCTCGGCGCGCCGCTGATCGGGGCGGGCCAGATGCTGACCGCTCTCAGACTGTCCGTGCGGCGCGCCGGCTTCGGGCTGGCCGGCGCCTTTCTCATGCTGATCGGGGCCGGGTTCCTGACCGTCGCCGCCTGGATCGCGCTGGCCGCGGCGCGCGACGCGCAGTTCGCCGCGCTGGTGATCGGGTGTGCCTATTTCGGCCTCGGCGCCCTGGTGGTGGCCCTCGGAACGCGCCGGCCCCATGTGGCGCCTCCGCCCGCGGCGGCGGCGGGTCTCACGGCCGGAGGGCTCGGCGCCGCCTTCGCGCAGGGGTTCGGCGCCGGGGCGGCCGCGCGCTCGGCCATGCGGCCCCGGCCCTGAGCGTGCAAAAGAAATCTGCTGCGCGGGCCTTGCATGCCGCGCGGCAGATGCGACAATCGGGCGAACCCAAGGGTGGTGACCGGGCCCCTCTGGCGGACGTGGCGGCGCGTTCGTGATGTCGGCACCGAACGCGACCGAGCCGCACGACGGGTACGCATGTCTTCACACCATACCGGCCCTCTGCCGGAGCGCCGCGACAGGGGCGCGATAAGCTATTTCTTCTGGGCCTTCGCCGTGACCGCGGCCGGCCTGATCCTCGGCGGCTGGCTGGGCTGGGCCGGGTCCCGCACGGTCGAGGGAACGCTGACGATCTTCTTCATATGCGCGGTGCTCGCCGTGCTCGAGATCAGCCTCTCCTTCGACAATGCCATCGTCAACGCCAACAAGCTCAAGGACATGTCGCCCGTCTGGCAGCGCCGGTTCCTGACCTGGGGGATCCTGATCGCGGTCTTCGGCATGCGCATCGTGTTTCCGCTGCTCATCGTGGTGGTGGCGGCGGACATCGGGCCCGTCGAGGCCATCCGCCTCGCGGCGAGCGAGCCCGAAGCCTACGCCCGGATCATGCACGAGGCGCATCTCTCGATCGCGGCCTTCGGCGGCACGTTCCTGATGATGGTGGGGCTGGGCTTCTTCTTCGACCACGAAAAGGACATCCACTGGGTGCGCTGGCTGGAAGAGCGGATCGCCCGCTACGCCAGCGTCAAGGGGATCGAAATCGCGCTGGTCCTGGGGGTGGTGATGGCGATCAGCCAGCTGCATGGCGGGGACAAGGGGCACAGTTTCCTCGTTTCGGCGATCTGGGGGCTCATCACCTTTCTCGCGGTCGAGGTCCTGGGCGGGATCCTCGACCGGAACGAGGCGATGAAGACGGGCGCGCAGGGCGGGCTCGGGGCCTTCCTCTATCTCGAGGTGCTCGACGCCTCCTTCTCCTTCGACGGGGTGATCGGCGCCTTCGCCCTCAGCCAGAACCTCTTCGTCATCGCCATCGGCCTGGGGATCGGGGCGATGTACGTGCGCTCGATGACCATCATGCTGGTCGAGAAGGGCACGCTGAGCCAGTACCGCTACCTGGAACACGGGGCTTTCTACGCGATCACGATCCTCGCCGTGATCATGTTCCTGCAGTCCTTCGTCGAGATCCCCGAGGTGATCACCGGTCTGGGCGGCGCCCTGCTGATCGGCGTGGCGCTCTGGTCCTCGATCCGCTGGAACCGCGCCGCGGCGGGGTGATCCCGCGTGCCGTGCTCCCGGGGCCCCGCGCCCGGCTGCCATGTCCCGTGAAGGGGGCGACGGTCCGCGTCGACCCGACAGGCGGGCGCGGATCGTCCCGCCCGCGGTGGCCGCCCCGAGGCCTCCGGCCCGTCAGGCCGCCCCCCCTGCGCGAGGCCGCGGCCCGCGCCACCCGGCACGCCGCCTGTCACGAGCTGGAAGCGGACCGCCACGGGCCGCCACGGGCCGTCCCGTGACACCCGGCGACCTCCCGGCCACGACCGCCGCCGCGCGCCTCGCCATCGCGCCGCCTCGACCGACCCACTCCGGACCGTCCGCATCGAGACGGAGGCCCGGCCGCTCGTCGCGACCTCCCGACCCGCGCCCGCCCCCGCTTCTTTGGTCCGGAAAATATCCTCGGGGGGAGCCGCGCGCCCGCGCGGCGGGGGGCAGACAGCCCCCCGACCGGGTCCGAGGTCAGCGGGTCCTGCACACCCGGCATCCCCGGCCCCGACCGGGGATCTCCCGGTCTCCCCGCATCCCCGTCCTCTGCCATCCTGCGCGACAGCCGTCAGTCCGGAGAACGCCCGCCACCCCCTACCTCATGTGCCCAGGGCGGGTCTGCCCCGGCGCGCGAGACGGTGACCCCCGCCACCTCGGCGGCGAAGGAAAGCGCGGCGCGCAGGGCACCCTCCGGCAGGCTGCGGAGGGCGGCCTTAGTCAGAAGGCCCTGGCCGTCGAGGCTGGCCAGCAGGCCGGCGTTGAACGTGTCGCCCGCGCCGACCGTGTCCACGACCGTGACGTCCCGGCCCTGCACCTCGATCTTCGTGCCGTCGGACCGGACGGCGACGGCGCCCGCGCGCCCGCGGGTCATGATGGCGAGGGCGGGGCCCCTGCGCAGCAGACCGCCGATCCGCTCCGCGGCCGGTTCGGGGCCGGGGTCCAGCCAGTCCAGATCCTCATCCGAGAGCTTGACGATATCCGCCGCGGCGATCATGGCCTCCAGCCGGGCGCGGTAGCGGGCGGGATCGGCGATGAACCCGGGGCGGATGTTCGGGTCGATCATGACGACCCGGTCCCCGGCCCGGCGCGTGGCGAGATCGGCATAGCCCCCGGCGGCGGGCTCGCAGGCCAGGCTGATGCCGCCGAAGAACATCGCCCGCACCCCCGGCGCCGGGTCCGGCATCGCGTCCGGCGTCAGCATGCGCCCGGCCGAATTCTCGTCGAAGAAGGAATAGTCGGCCTTGCCCCCGGTCAGCCGCACGAAGGCCAGGGTGCTGGGGCGGTCCGACCGGATGACGTGACCCGTATCGACACGGCTGGCCGCGAGATCGCCCATCAGCTGCGCGCCGAACATGTCGGTCGAGAGGCCGGTCAGCATCCCCGCCGGCACGCCGAGCCGTCCCAGGGCGATGGCCGTGTTGAAGACCGCCCCCCCGGAGTGGGGCACGAACCCCTCGCGCCCGGCGTCGGTCGGGGCGGGGATCATGTCGATCAGGGCTTCGCCGCAGCAGAGGATCATGTCGGGCCTCGGGTCGGGGTTCCAGTCGGTGGCATCAGGGCGCCTCGGCCCGCGCCGCCGTCAGCGGGCGAGATAGCCGTCGATGGCGGGGGCCACGCCATCCTGCCATATCTTCGCCAGCCATGTCTCGAAGGCCCGGGCGAAGATCCCGGCATCGGCGAGGTCGCCGTAGATCCGGCGCATCTCGAGCCAGGCGCGGGGGCGGGTTCGGGCGGTCTCGGCCACGGCGGTCAGGCTGTCCCACCAGGGATCGTTGGGCGCGATCCGGCTGCCGTCCTCGCGCGTGCCCTGGCACATGCGGGCCCAGAGCGCCTCGACCAGGGCCAGGCCCTCGACCGGGGCGCCGGTGGCCAGGGCGTCCCGGAGGGTCGGCAGCAGGAACCCGGGATGCCGGGACGAGCCGTCGAAGGCGACGCGGCGCACCGTGTCGACGATGGCCGGGTTCGCGAAACGCCGCTCGATCAGGTCGATGTACTCCGTCGGCGACATGCCCGCCACCGGCACCACGTGCGGCGCGATCTCCTGCGTGGCGACCCGGCGATAGAGGGTGCGGATCCGGGCGTCGGCCATGGCCTCGGCGATGGTCTCGATGCCCAGCACCTCGGCGGGGGCGGCGATGATCTGGTGGCCCGCGTTCAGGATGCGGATCTTCTGCATCTCGTAGCCGTGAACATCGTCCGAGAACTGCGCGCCCGCCCGGTCCCAGTCCGGGCGCCCGGCGCAGAAATCGTCCTCGATCACCCATTGGCGGAAATTCTCGTGGCTGACCGGGACGAGATCGTCGATGCCGAGCGCGGCGGCGAGGGCGCGTTCCTTTTCACCGGTGGCCGGGACGATGCAGTCGACCATCGCGTCGGGAAAGCTGGCGTTCGCGTCGATCCAGTCGGCGAGACCGGGGTCCGAAAGCCGCGCGAGCGAGACCACCGTGCGGCGCAGGATCGCCCCGTTCCCCTGCAGGTTGTCGCAGCTCTGTCCGGCGAAGGCGCCGAGGCCCGCCGCACGGCGCCGTTTCAGCGCGGCCACCATCGCGCCAAAGGCGGTGCGGGGGGTCTCGGGATGGGCGGCGTCGTGACGGATGTCGGGATGTTCGGTGTCCAGACCGCCGCCGGCCGGGTCGATGTAGTACCCGCCCTCGGTCACGGTGAGCGAGACGATGCGGATCTCCGGCGCCGCCATGCAGTCGATCAGGGGGCCGTTGCCTTCGGTCACGGGAAGGTAGTCGATCATCGGGCCGATCACCTCGGCCCGGGTGCCGGAGGGGTCGAGTTCGATCAGCGTGGTGAGATGATCCTGCGCCGCCAGCCGCCGGCGCTGCGCCTCGTCATAGGGGCGGACCCCGGCGCCGATGATCGCCCAGTCGAGCGCCTCGCCCTGCTGCATCAGCCGGTGCAGATACCACGCCTGGTGCGCCCGGTGGAAATTGCCCAGCCCGATATGCACGATGCCGGGGCTCAGCGCACCGCGGTCGTAGACCGGGCGGGCGATCGTCTCAGGAAGGTTGGCGAGGGTCTCGTTCGAAAGTTTCACGCGGGCCGGTTCCTTGGGGGTCATCAGCTCATCCAGTTGCCGCCGTCGACGTTGTAGGTCTGGGCGACGATGTATTCGGCCTCGTCCGAGGCGAGGAAGACGGCCATGCCGGTCAGGTCCTCGGCGCGACCCATGCGGCCGTAGGGCACCGCCGCGCCGACCTCCTGCTTCTTCTGTCCTGGCCTCTTGCCCTCGTATCGCGCGAACAGCGCGTCGACCCCGTCCCAGTGGTCGCCCTCGACCACGCCGGGGGCGATGGCGTTGACCTTGATGCCGTGCCGGATCAGGTCCAGCCCGGCCGACTGGGTCAGGCTGATGACCGCCGCCTTGGTCGCGCAGTAGACGGCGACCAGAGGCTCGCCCCGGCGCCCCGCCTGGCTGGCCATGTTGATGATGCGGCCGCGGATGCCGTGTTCGATCATGTGGCGCGCGACGGCCTGCATGGTGAAGAGGGTGCCGGCGACGTTGATCGCGAAGGCGCGGTCGAAGTCGGCGCGCCCGATCTCGACCACCGGGGCGGCGGTGAAGACGGCGGCGTTGTTCACCAGGATGTCGATCCGGCCCAGGGCCGCCACGGTTTCCGAGACGGCGCGGTCGATGCTGTCCTGATCGGCCACGTCCATCCCGACGGCGATGGCCCCCTCGCCGAGTGCGGCGGCGGCTTCCAGCGCCCGGCCGAAATCGATGTCGGCGATGGCGACGCGTGCGCCCTCGGCCACGTAGGCCTCGGCGAAGGCGCGCCCGATGCCGCGCGCCGCGCCCGTGATAAGGGCGGTCCTGCCGTCGAGCCGTTTCATTCGAACCGCAGCCCGTCGGCGCCGAACCGGTGGATCAGGTCCTCACGCGGAGTCAGGTGGATGCGGTCGCCGTGATCGAACCCGACCTCGCCGCCGGCGCGCACGGTGATGGTTTCGGCCAGGCCGGTCTCGTGGACATGAAAGAAGGTGTCCGAACCGAGGTGCTCGGCCACGCCGACGGTGCCGGACCAGGCCCCCGGGCCCTCGGTCACCTCGATATGTTCGGGGCGGATGCCGATGGTATGGGCGCCGCGTCTCTCGGCCTCGGGCCCTTCGATCAGGTTCATCCGCGGCGAGCCGATGAAGCCCGCGACAAAGAGGTTGCGGGGCGTGCGGTAGAGCTCGAGCGGGCTGCCCACCTGTTCGATCACGCCGGCGCGCAGCACGACGATCTTGTCGGCCATGGTCATGGCCTCGACCTGGTCGTGGGTGACATAGATCATCGTGGTCCTGAGCCGTTCGTGCAGCTCGCTGATCTCGAGACGCATGCCGACACGCAGCGCGGCGTCGAGGTTCGACAGCGGTTCGTCGAAGAGGAAGGCCGCCGGTTCGCGCACGATGGCGCGGCCGATGGCGACCCGCTGGCGCTGACCGCCCGAAAGCTGCCCCGGACGCCGGTCGAGGTAGTCGCCGAGGTTCAGCACCTCGGCCGCGCTGTTCACCCGGCGGTCGATCTCGGCCTGGTCCATCTTGGCCATGCGCAGCGGAAAGGCGATGTTCCTGCGCACCGACATGTGCGGATAAAGCGCGTAGGACTGGAAGACCATCGCCAGGCCCCGCTTGGCCGGCGGGACGTGGGTGGCATCCTGCCGGTCGATCCGGATCTCGCCCGAGCTCACGTCCTCGAGCCCCGCGATCAGCCGCAGCAGGGTCGACTTGCCGCAGCCCGAGGGGCCGACGAAGACCGTGAACTCCCCGTCCTCGATGGTGAGGTTCAGCGGCGGGATGACCTGAACCGGCCCGAAGCTCTTGGTGACATTGTCCAGCGTGATACGTCCCATGGGTCTTGTCCTTATTTCACCGCGCCGAAGGTCAGGCCGCGCACCAGTTGTTTCTGGCTGAACCAGCCGAGGATGAGGATCGGCGCGATCGCCATGGTCGAGGCGGCGCTGAGCTTGGCGTAGAAAAGCCCCTCGGGGCTGGAATAGGAGGCGATGAAGGCCGTGAGGGGGGCGGCCCTGGCGGCGGTCAGGTTCAGCGTCCAGAACGCCTCGTTCCAGGCGAGGATGATGTTCAGCAGGATGGTCGAGGCGATGCCGGGGATCGCCATCGGCGTCAGCACATACAGGATTTCCTCGCGCAGGGTGGCGCCGTCCATCCGGGCGGCTTCGAGGATCTCGCCGGGGATCTCGCGGAAGTAGGTGTAGAGCATCCAGACGATGATCGGCAGGTTGATCAGCATGATCACGATCACCAGCCCCACGCGGCTGTCGAGCAGCCCGAGGCGGATGAAGATCAGGTAGATCGGGTAGAGCACGCCGACTGCCGGCAGCATCTTGGTGGACAGCATCCACAGCAGGATGTCCTTGGTCCGTTTCGAGGGCACGAAGGCCATGGACCAGGCGGCGGGCACGGCGATGATCACGCCGAGCAGGGTCGAGCCGCCGGCGATGATGACCGAGTTCCACAGGAAGCGCATGTAGTCCGAGCGCTCCTGCACGATGGCGTAGTTTTCCAGCGTCCAGTCGAAGTTCAGGAAGACCGGCGGGCTGGCGATGGCCTGCGCCTCGGTCTTGAAGCTGGTCAGGATCGTCCAGAGGATCGGGAAGAAGATCAGCAGGCCGACGCCCCAGGCGAGGACGGTATTGGCGTGCTTGCGGTTGGTGGTGACGCTGCGGGCCATGGCTCAGGTCCTTCCGTTCCGGGTGTGACCCGGGACCTCGTCGGTGGCTGGGAGGCCCCGGATCGGGTCCGGGGCGCGATGTCGGGGGCGCTCACGCATCGAGATTCCTCCCCACGATCCGCATCAGGAAGATGGCGACGATATTGGCGAGGATGATCGCGTACACCCCGCCGGCGGAGCCGAGGCCGACGTTCTGGCTCTCGAGGACGCGCTGGTAGATCAGGTAGGTCAGCGTCCGGGTTCCGAAGGAGCCCTGGGTGGTCACGAAGATCTCGGCGAAGATGGACAGCAGGAAGATCGTCTGGATCAGCACCACCACGGTGATCGCGCGGCTGAGATGCGGCAGGATGATGTACCAGAAGCGTTTCAGCACCGGCGCGCCGTCCATCTCGGCCGCCTCGAGCTGTTCGCTGTCGAGCGACTGGATCGCCGTCAGAAGGATCAGCGTGGCAAACGGCAGCCACTGCCACGAGACGATCAGGATGATCGAGAAGAGCGAGGCCTCGCTGAGCCACGAGATCGGCTCGGCCCCGAAGGCCTTCCACAGGTGGGCGAAGAGGCCGTTCACCGGGTCCATGAACATGTTCTTCCAGACCAGCGCCGAGACGGTCGGCATGACGAAGAAGGGGGCGATGACGAGGATGCGGACCACGCCCTGGCCCCACATCGGCTGATCCAGCAGGATCGCCAGCAGCACGCCGAGGCAGACGGTGACGACCAGCACGCCCAGGACGATGACCAGGGTCGCCTGCACCGCGGGCCAGAAGGACGAGGACGAGACGAAGCGGACGTAGTTGTCGAAGCCGACCCAGCCGAGGTCGCCGCCGCGCAACGGCAGGTATTTCTTGAACGAGAACCACAGGGTCATCGTGAGGGGCACGAGCATCCAGCCCAGAAGCAGGATCACGGCGGGGGCCATCATGAACCGGGCCGCGGATCGGGAATGCTGGGTCGCCATGGCGATGTCCTCCGGGGGCGGGCAGGGGGCCGGCATAGGGCGGCCGGGGCCAAAGGACCGGGGGGCAGGCGCGATGCCCGTCCCCCGGCCAGGGAGGTGCCTGTCAGTAGCCTGCGGCTTCCATGGCATCAGTGGTGAGGGCCTGGGCCTTCTCCAGCGCTTCTTCGGCGCTTTGCTGATCGGCGAGCGCGGCCGAGAATTCCTGTCCGACCTCGGTAGCGAAGCCCGCGAATTCCGGGATCGCGACGAACTGGACGCCGACATAGGGCACCGGTTCGACGGTCGGGTTGAGCGGATCGGCCGCGTTGATCGACTTGAGCGTCATCTGCGCGAAGGGATGTCCTTGTAGTTCTCGTTCTCGTAGAGCGAGGTGCGCGCACCCGGCGGGACATTGGCCCAGCCTTCGTTCTCGGCGACGAGTTCGATGTATTCCTTCGATGTCGCCCACTGGATGAACTCCTTCGCCGCGGCCTCGTTGTCCGTTCCGGCGGGGATGGCGAGCGCCCAGGCCCAGAGCCAGTTGCCGCGCCGGTCCACACCCTCCTTGCTGGGGGCGAGGGCGAAGCCAACCTTGTCGGCCACGGTGGAATCGTCGGGATCGGTCACGAAGGAGGCCGCGACGGTGGCGTCGATCCACATGCCGCACTTGCCCTGCTGGAAGAGCGACAGGTTTTCGTTGAAGCCGTTCGAGGAGGCGCCCGGAGGGCCCGCGTCGTTCATCAGGTCGAGGTAGAAGTTCAGCGTCTCGGACCAGGCCGCGCTGTCGAACTGGGGCTGCCAGTTCTCGTCGAACCAGCGCGCGCCGAAACTGTTGGACATGGCGGTGAGGAAGGCCATGTTCTCGCCCCAGCCGGCCTTGCCGCGCAGGCAGATGCCGTAGATCTCGTTGTCCCTGTCGGTCATGGCGCGGGCCGCTTCGCCGATGAAGTCCCAGCTCGGCGCTTCGGGCATCTCGAGCCCCGCCTCTTCCATGAGGTCGGTGCGGTACATGATCATCGAGCTTTCGCCGTAGAAGGGCGCGGCGTAGAGCGTGCCGTCGTGGGACAGGCCGTCGCGCATGGCGGGCAGGATGTCGGCGGCGTCGTAATCCTCGGGCAGGTCGTCCAGCGGCACGAGCCAGTCGTTGGCCGCCCAGATCGGCGTTTCGTACATGCCGATGGTCATGATGTCGAACTGGCCGCCGCGGGTGGTGATGTCGGTGGTGACGCGCTGGCGGAGGACATTCTCCTCGAGCGTGACCCATTCCACCTCGTGACCGGTTTTTTCGGTGAAATCGTCGGTGAGGCCCTGCATGCGGATCATGTCGCCGTTGTTGACGGTGGCGATGGTGATCGTGTCGGCGAAGGCTGCACCGGAGGCGGCGAGCGACAGGGCGGTCGCCGCACGGAGTACGGTCGTCAGGTTCATTGGGGCTCCTCCCTCGGAACTGTTCTGCACCTCTCCTCAGGTGCGCCATCATACTAGGCAAAGGCTTGCGAAATCGTCAACGAAAATTTGACGCGCGTAAAGAAAAAGTGGGCGCGGGTAAAGAAATCCGTGGGTTAGGCCGAGGCCCGAACGATCAGTTCCCCGTCGAAGAGCGTGGTCTCGCGCGTGGCGGGGCGTTCGTCCGACTCGATCAGCGCGAGCATTTCCTCGACGCTCTTGCGCGAGATCGCGCGGTAGTTCTGCGCCACGGTGGTCAGGGTCGGACATGTGTACCGCGTGAAGGGGTGGTTGTCGTGTCCCGCCACGCGCAGGGCGCTGCCCTCGCCGCGGCCGACCCGCAGGCCCTTTTCGAAGGCGGCGGCGAGAAAGCCGATGGCCAGCCGGTCGTTGCTGCAGAAGACCGTGTCGGTCGCGAGCGAGCGATCGGACAGGACGCGCAGGCCGCCCTCGTAGCCGATCCGCTCGAATTCCCAGTCCTGCCCCTCGACCTGGACGATCTGCGGCTCGTGGCCCAGGCGCTCCATCGTGGCGATGTAGGCGCGGCGGCGCTTGCCGGCGTTCGGATTGGTCGGGGTGCGCATCTCGAAGAATGCCGGCGGCTCGCCCGTGCGGGCCAGGTAATCGACCATGAGGGCGGTGGCGTGATCGTTGTCATGGCCGACGAAGACATCGCCCATCCCCTCGATATTGCTGTCGAAATGAACGGTCGGCACATCCCGGCAGAAGGCGGCGACGGCGTCGCGGTCCGAGGCCCGGCCCAGGGGCGCCAGGAGGACGCCGGCCGGCTTGATGGCGCGCAGCGCATCGAGGTTCTCGACCTCGTTGGCCGGCTCCCCGTGCGAGCTCATGAGGATGGGGCGATAGCCGGCTGCGATCACCAGCTCCTCGATGTTGCGGGCGATTTCGGCGAAGAAGGGGTCGGCGAGATAGGGGACGACAATGCCGAAATTCTTGGTCATCCGGCGGTTCTGGTTCACCGCGTAGATGTTGGGGCGATAGTTGTACTGCTCGAGCGCCGCCTCGATCCGTTCGCGGGTGGATTTGCGGACGCTGTCGGGATCGTGGAAGAACTTGGAGACGGTCGGGCGCGAGATGCCGCTCAGCGCCGCGAATTCCTCCATGTTGCGGATCTTTGCATGGCTCATGGCCGAAGGTCTCCCGTCGCTCGTGCGGTGCGTTCCGGTCTGCAGCCGGAGGCGCGTCGCGGAGCGGTATGATGTCGTGCGTGATTTTACGCGTGACAAGTTTACAGGACGTCGGGGCATGTGCCAAGCCGCCCGGGCCGAGGGGGACTATAGCCGAGGCGCGACGGCTGTACATGGGCGCCAAGCCGGGTGTGCCCGGGCCGGGGCGGGGACGGGGATCGTGCCCCGGGTGGATGCGGTCGGCGTTCATGCGGCTCTCCTCTGCCTTGCCACGTCTGCCGCGCGTCGGCGGGCCGGTCGGGACGGCGGGCCGTGGCGGTGATGCGATCGTTGCGAGGATTTGACGCGCAAAAGGTTCACGGAGTGTGAATGATGCGCGCGCCGGGGGCTTGACACCGGCCGGGCCGTCGTCGGTCGCCGCCGCGCGCCCGCTTGCGAGAGGGCGCGGCATGCGCTACCGCGAGGGCGTGGCGAAAGGACGGGTCGATGCTGGGCTATATCCATACCGCCGACCGGGGCGTGCCGAATGCCGTGCTGGCCGAGGTGGCCGCGATGCTGACGGCGCAGGGGCTTTGCGTGACCGGGCTGATCCAGGTGCGCGCGCCCGGCGAGGGCGCGCATCCCTGCGACATGGACCTGAAATGTCTGCCGGACGGGCCGGCATTTCCCATCGCGCAGCAGCTCGGGCGCGGCTCGCGCGGTTGCCGGATGGATGTGGCGGCGCTGGAGACGGGGGTCGCCTATGTCGAGGCGCAGATCGCGGCCGGGGCGGATGTCTTCATCCTGAACAAGTTCGGCGCGCAGGAGGCGCAGGGCCGCGGCTTCCGCGCGGCCATCGGCCGTGCGCTGGAGCGGGGGATCCCGACCCTGACCGTGGTCAACCCCCTGAACCTCGACGCCTTTCGCGACTTCTCGGACGGCCTCGGAGAGATGGTGCCGGCCGAGACGGAGGCGATCCTGGCCTGGGTCGCGGGCGCCAGAGGCGCAGGCTGAGCATCACGACGGCCGCGCCATTCACTGGTGCCGGGGCGGCTTCGGCCGGTTTGATGCCGTGCGCCGCGCCGTGACCCCTTGTTCGACCGCCGCCGCGCCGTATCTGTGGGGGACGGCGGAGGAGAGAAGATCATGGCTGCAATCGGGTTTGTCGTTCTGGGTCTGGCGGGGCTGATCATCGGGGGCGAACTGCTGGTGCGCGGGGCGGTCTCGGTGGCGAACCGGCTGGGGCTTCCGCCCCTGGTGATCGGGCTGACGCTCGTGGGGTTCGGCACCTCGTCTCCGGAACTGGTGACGAGCCTGCAGGCCGCGTTGGCCGGGGCGCCGGGGATCGCCGTGGGGAATGTGGTGGGCAGCAACATCGGCAACGTGCTGCTGATCCTCGGCCTGACGGCCCTGCTGGCGCCGATCACGGTGCAGCCCGCCGCCTTCCGCCGCGACGGGAGCGTCATGATCCTGGCGAGCGCCCTCTGCCTCGGCGCGGTCTGGAGCGGCGAGGCCGGGCGGCTTGTCGGGGCGGGGTTCGTCGTGGCGCTGGCCGCCTATCTCGCCTTCACGCTGATCGTGGAAAGCCGGGCGGCGCGGTCCGAGGCCGCGCGCGTCTACGCGGCCGAGGCCGAGGCCGTGCCGGGGCCGGAGCAGCCCGTCTGGCTGGCCCTCGTGACGGCGGTCGGGGGGCTGGTCGTGACGATCTTCGGGGCGCGCTACCTGGTTTCGGGTGCGGTGTCGCTGGCAGAGGCCGCCGGCATTTCCGAAACCGTCATCGGGCTGACCATCGTCGCCATCGGCACGTCGATGCCCGAGCTGGTGACTTCGGTCATCGCGATCCGCAAGAAGCAGGGCGACGTGGCCCTGGGCAATGTGCTGGGCAGCAACATCTTCAACATCCTCGGAATCCTCGGGGTCACGGCGCTGGTTCACCCGCTGGCGATGCCGCCGGAGATCCTGGCCTTCGACATCTGGGTGATGTGCGGGGCAAGCCTGCTGCTGGTGCTCTTCGCCTGGACGGGCTGGCGGATCGGACGCCGCGAGGGCGGCGTCATGCTGGCGGCCTACATCGCCTATATCGCCTGGCTGCTGGCGTAACCCGCGAGCGGTCTTCGCCGGAGGGCGCATCCGAAGATCGCTGCCGTACCATGCGGTCCGGCACGTGGCCGAGACGGCGGAGACCGGCGCGCGCCGCTCGGGGGCTGCGGGCTCGTCCGCTGAGGGCCGCGGCTTTCGTCAGGCCCCCCGTGCCGAGCGTCGTGGGTGCGCCGGTCACTCCCCGGCGCGGCGCAGGGCGCCCGCCAGCGCCCAGGCCTCGGCCCGTTCGCGCAGGGAGCCAGGGGCGTCGAGCCCCATCCGCGCCATCGCCTCGGGCGGGGGCGTCGCGGTGAGGCCCTGCCAGATCAGCCGCGCCATGCCCCTGCGGCTGCCCTGGATGTCCGAGAGGATGTCGAGCGCGGGCAGCAGCTGCCGTTCCGTCGCATCGAAGTCCGTGCCGAACGGGAATGCGGGCAACTCGTGGGGGGCCAGCCAGGCGGCGAGGCGCTCGGGGGTGTTGTCGCGCCACTGCGGGTCGATGCGGACGTCCGACGCGACCTTGCCGGCCGATTTCGCCTGCTCCAGCAGGTCGTCCTGGAACCGGCTGTCGGTGATCCGCAACATCTCGGCTATCGCGTCCTCGTCGCGTTTTCCGCGCAGATCGGCGATGCCGTATTCGGTCACGATCAGATCGCGGTAGGCGCGCGGCACGCTCTCGTGCGGGTGGCTCCAGACGATGTTCGAGACCGTCTCGCCCTTGCGGGTGCGGGTCGCGGGAAGGGTCAGGACCGCCCGGGCGCCCTCGAGCGCGAAGGCCTGTTCGACAAAGTTGAACTGGCCGCCGATGCCACTGACCTCCTGCGCGCTCGAGGTGATGTCGCTGACGATCCCGCCCAGCAGGGTGGCCTTCATGGCGGAATTGACAAAGCGCGCATCGCGGCGGGCGTCGCGTTTGGCGGCTTCGTCGCCGTAGAGCTGGTTGGTGAACGAGACGGGCATCATGCGGATCCTGCGCCGCTGCGCCTCGGGCAGGGCGCGCAGCCTCTCGTAGAAGTCGCGGCAGTCCACGAAAAAGCCCGCGTGGATCGCCGCTCCGTCGACCTCGCGCCGGACGATGCCCACTTCGAAGAGCCGGAGGAGGCCGTCGACCAGCATCTCGGTGACGGCATAGAGGCCGGTATCGAAAGGCCCGTCCTCGTCGAAGGGGTCGGGGGCGAAGGGTGTCCGGCGGGTGACGTCCGAGAGGTCGCCGCGCTGGCGCATCATCAGGGCATGGGCGACGGCGTCGCCGATCGCGCCGATGCCGATCTGCAGGGTGCCGCCGTCGGGAACGGTTCGGGCCACATGCAGCCCGATGGCGTGTTCGGCATGACCCACGGGCCGCTTGACCACCGAGAAGAGGTCGAAATCTTCGCCCGGCTCGAGGCAGAGATCGACCTCATCGGCGGAGAGCGCTGCCTCGGGACCGGCCATGGCGGGCAGGTTGCTGTTGGTTTCGCCCGCGACGAGGAAGTCCAGCCGTCCCGCGCGCCTTTCGCGCAGCAGGTCGGCCGAGATGTCGGTGTTGCAGGACAGGCTGTAACCCCCGTCGAGCGGCGCGAGCAGCTGCATCAGGACGTTTGGCCGCCACGCCGCCAGCACGTCGTAGGCATGGGTGTAATTGGCCGGAATATAGCGGCGCTGCGCGTCGGTGACGCCGATCCAGCGGCCCGCCAGCATGAAGAATTCCGACACTTCGATGTTCCCGGGCAGGGTGCCCGCGCGCATCATGCGGGCATAGTCGATTTCGGGGTAGCGGCCGAAGAGGCGGTCGGCTGCCGGGGCCATGAACCGCCGGGCCATGCCCGCCGACATGTCCGGCCGCTCGAGCGTCAGCGCCGTCAGGATGGACAGGCGCGTCTCGGGCCGGTCGGCCACGGCGCGGGTCAGCGCGTTGAGCAGCGTCACCGGCTTGCCCAGCCCGAGGGGCAGGGCGAGCCGGATGTCGCCCCCGGTGCGGTCGATGATCTCGGCGGCGATGGCGTCGGCGGTCCGCGCCTCAGCCAAGGTCGGACCAGCCTTCGTCGGGGGCGAAGCGGTCGCCGTACAGGTCCTGAAGCGACCTCAGCACGTCTGGTACGTCGCGCCGCACCCGGGCGTAGTGGAGCGGCCCGCCCCGGAAGGGGGCCCAGCCCGTGCCGAAGATCATCGCGGCGTCGATCGTCTCGGCATCCGGCGCCACGCCCTTGCGGAGGCATTCCGCCGCGGCGTTGCACATGGGCAGGATCAGCCGGTCGATCACGCCCTGATCGGGATCGTCCGCGGGCTCCTGCGGCGGTTCTTCGCTGTCGTAATCGTAGAGGCCCTTGCCGGCCTTCTTGCCGGTCTCGCCCTTCTCGACCTTGTCGCGCAGCCAGTCGGGGGGGGCGGCAACGGGCGTGTCGAGCCCCTGCTGCAGCGACTTCCCGACCTCGAGGCAGATGTCCAGTCCCACCTGGTCGGCCAGGGTGACCGGCCCCATCGGCATGCCGAAGGCCAGGGCCGCGCGGTCGATCTCGGCCTTGTCGTGGCCGTCGTCCAGCATCAGCATCGCCTCCATCATGTAGGGGGCGAGGATCCGGTTCACGAGAAAGCCGGGATAGTCCGTGACCCGGGCCGGAAGGCGGTCGATGCCCACGGTGAAGGCGGCCAGCCGGTCGAGCGTCTCGGTCGAGGCCATGTCGTGCGAGACGATCTCGACGAGAGGCATCTTGCTGACGGGGTTGAAGAAATGCAGCCCCGCGAAGCGCGCCGGATCGGGCGCGGCATCGACGAGAGAGGCGAGCGGCAGGCTCGAGGTGTTGGTGGCCAGGATCGCGCCGGGCTTCATGGCGTCGGTCAGTTCGGCGTAGATGTCCTCTTTCAGGCCCGGCTTTTCCGGGGCGGCCTCGATCACCAGGTCGGCGCGGGCGCGGCCCAGCCGGTCGGGATCGGGCATCAGCCGGTCGAGGGCGTCGCGTTTCTCGATCCCGCTGAGGTGTTTCCCGTCGTAGACGCGGGTGGCGCGGCGGATCGTCTCGCCCAGCGGATCGAGCGCGACATCCTCGATGGTGACGCGCTTGCCCTGCATGGCGGCCCAGGCGGCGATCTCGCCCCCCATGGCGCCGGCTCCGATGACATGGACATGGGCGATGCCGTCCTCGCGTCCGCCCGAGGACTTGAGGCGACGGCGCAGGAAGAACACCCGGATCAGGTTCTGCGCGGTGGTGCTGTCGAGCAGTTCGGCGAAAGAGGCGATTTCCGCCTTCTGCATCTCGGCCGCGTCGCCGCCGTGATCCTCCCACAGGTCGATCAGGGCGAAGGGGGCGGGAAAATGCTTGCGCGGGGCCTTCTTTTCGCTTTCCGCGCGCATCCGGTTGGCGGCGAGGCTGCGGGCGGCGCGGGTGCGCAGGGCGCTGGCGCGAAAGCCGCCGCCCTCGTGCTCCAGTTCGCCCGAGGCGGCGGCGGCGACGGCGGCGTCCACGTGGCGTTCCGGCACCAGCGCATCGAGGATGCCCAGCTTCTTCGCCTTGCGGTCATGGGCGCTGCTGCCCTTGAGCATCATCTGCATGGCCTCGACCGGGTCGATCAGCGACGTCAGGCGAAAGGTGCCGCCCAGGCCGGGGTGCAGGCCCAGCTGGATCTCGGGAAAGCCGACCTTGACCCCGTCGATGCCGATGCGGTGGTCGCAGGCCAGCGCCAGTTCGAACCCGCCGCCGAGGGTGGTGCCATGGATCACGGCCACCGTCGTCACGGGCAGGGCGGCCAGCTTGTCGAGCACGTCATGCCCCCGGCGCAGCATCTTCACGGCGTCCTCGCCGCGCAGGTCGGCGAAGCCGTCGATATCGGCGCCCGCCGCGAAGCCGCCGGGCTTGGCCGAGCGGATCACCAGAACGTCGGGCTGCGCCTGCTTAGCCTCGTCCAGCAGGGTGTCGAGTTCGCGCAGGACCGCCTCGGAGATGACGTTGGTCCCGGTATCCTCGCAGTCGAGCCAGAGGGTCAGCCTCCCCTCCGCGCTTTCGCGCCGCCAGTTGACGGTGTCGGGGGCGCGCGGGGCTTCGGTGGTGTCGTCGGGGGTGATTTCGTCGAGAACGTCGGTCATGCGGCCTCCAGCAGCATCGCCCCGGCCTGGCCGCCGCCGATGCATTCCGTTGCAATTCCGCGCGTGACGCCGCGGGCCTTCATCGCATTGGCCAGGTGAAGCACGATGCGGTTGCCGCTGGTGCCGACGGGATGGCCCAGGCTGATCGCGCCGCCGTCGACATTCAGCCGACCCCGGTCGATCCGGCCGAAGGCCGCGTCGTAGCCCAGCACATCCTGACAGAAGCTGTCGTCCTGCCAGGCCGCGAGACAGGCCAGAACCTGCGCGGCGAAGGCTTCGTTGATCTCCCACAGGTCGATGTCGCCGCAGTCCAGCCCGTGCCGCTGCGCCAGCGGGGTCGAGGCCAGAACCGGCCCGAGCCCCATGATCGCCGGGTCGAGCGCGGCCCACTGGCTGTCGACGATGCGCGCGATGGGTTCGAGCCCGTGCGCCTCGACCGCGGTCTCGGAGGCGAGGATGACCCAGGAGGCCCCGTCGGTGATCTGGCTCGAATTGCCGGGTGTCACCTTGCCGTAGGGCTTTTCGAAGGCGGGTTTGAGCTGGCCGAGCTTTTCCACCGAAGAGTCGGGGCGCACGCCGTCGTCGAGTTCATGCGCCTCGCCCTCGCGGTCGAAGACGGGCAGGACCTCGCCCTTGAGCCGGCCCTCCTGCTGCGCGGCGTGCAGGCGGTCGTGGCTTTCCTTGGCATAGGTGTCGGCGGTCACCCGGTCGATGCCGAAGCGATGCGCCAGCACCTCGGCCGTCTGCCCCATGTTGAGCGAGGTGATCGGATCGGTCAGCCCGCGTTCCAGCCCGATGACGGGCGAGAAGAAGTCGGGACGCACGTCCGCGAACGCGCGGGCACGATCCAGCGGCCCCTTGGCGCGGGCCATGTCGCCGAACCATTCCGTCGCCTCGCGGCTGTAGACGAGGGGGGCGTGACTCAGCGCCTCGGTGCCGCCGGCCAGGATCATCTCGTGGCTGCCGTCGCGGATGTAGCGCATGGCGGTGTCGATGCTCTGCATCCCCGAGCCGCAGTTGATCTGCACGGTGAAGGCCACCTGTTCCTCCCCCATGCCCAGGCGGAGCGCGGCGACGCGCGCGGGGTTCATCTCGTCCTGGATGACGTTGACGCAGCCCAGGATCACGAGGTCGAAGGCCGTCGCCTCGAACGGTTGACGCATCAGCAGGGGACGGCCCGCCTGAACCGCGAGGTCGACGGGGGTGAAGGGGCCGGGCTGCCCGCGCGCCTTGAGAAACGGTGTGCGGGCACCATCGACGAGGTAGACGGGTCTGCTCATTCTGCGGCCTCCTGCCAGCCGGTAAACCGGCGCATGTCGGGAAAGAGCTGTTGCAGCTCGTCGGGGGAATAGTCGTCGACCGCCACGACCTTCTGCACGGCCTCGTCGACGCGCCGGAGCTGGTCGAATTCGGCATCCGAAAGAAGCCCGGCCTCGAGCGCCGCGCGTGGCGTCTTGCGGGCCTCGCGCAGGCGCTTGGCGATCGGTTCGGCCTCGAGCACCAGCCGGTAGGCGGTCTCGAGCAGGCCCAGTCCGCTGTCGGGATGCGGCGGATGGAAGCCGGTGACAAGACGGTCACGGGCCGGGTTGGGCTCGTAGATGATCCGGGCGGCCTCTTCGGTGGTCTTGTCCGAGGGGCCGCGGGGATGCGCGCCGGGGCGGAGCACCGGACGCAGCAGCCAGTTCACCCACCTGGCGGGCATGTTGGCTATGGTCTCGTCCAGCACCTGCCCGATCCGGGCGAACCCGGTCTCCGCGGCGTGCCGGACCAGCGGCAGGTCCTCTTCGTTGCGGCCCTCGTCCTCCCATCGTTTCAGCGTGGCGGCGATGAGGTACATCTCGGACAGCGCGTCGCCCAGCCGGGCCGAGATCATCTCTTTCCGCTTGAGCGCGCCGCCCAGGGTGAGGAAGGCCATGTCGGCGGTGACCGCGAAGGCCGCGGACCAGCGCGACAGCCGGCGATAGATCGGCGCCACGGCGCCGGCATCCGCGGGCGCGTCGGCGCGGCCGGTCCAGGCAGCCCATCCGGCGCGGAAGACGGTGCGGACCGAATGCTTCACATGGGCCCAGAAATGCGTGTCGAAGGCATCGAGGGACTTTTCGCGGTCGGGTTCCTGCAGCGCCTGCATCTCGTCCAGGATGTGGGGATGCGCACGGATCGCGCCCTGGCCGAAGATGATGAGGTTGCGGGTGACGATGTTGGCACCCTCGACGGTGATCCCGATGGGGATCGTCCGGTAGATCGGTTGCAGGTAGTTCAGCGGCCCGTCGATCACCGCCTTGCCGGAATGCACGTCCATCGCGTCGTTGATCGCGTCGCGCATCCGGTCGGTGGCGTGGTATTTCATGATGGCCGAGATGACGGCCAGCTTGTGCCCCTCGTCGAGGGCGGCGGTGGTCAGGCGGCGCCCCGCATCGATCGTGTAGGCGCTTGCGGCGATCCGGGCCATCGGTTCCTGCACGCCGCCGAAGAGGCCGATCGGCAGGTTGAACTGCTTGCGGATGCGCGAATAGGCGCCGGTGGTATGCGCGGCCATGGCCGTGGCTGCGGCGGACAGGGAGGGCAGGGAGATGCCGCGCCCCGCCGCCAGTGCGCTCATCAGCATCATCCAGCCCCGTCCGGCGTAGTCGGGGCCGCCGATGATGTGGTCCAGCGGAATGAAGACGTCCTTGCCGGTGGTGGGTCCGTTCTGGAACATGGTGCCCGAGGGCAGGTGGCGGCGGCCGGTCTCGACGCCCGGCAGATCGGTCGGGACGAGGGCGCAGGTGATGCCGATATCCTCGGTCTCGCCGATCAGGCCGTCGGGATCGCGCAGCTTGAAGGCCAGCCCCAGAACGGTGCAGACCGGCGCCAGCGTGATGTAGCGCTTGGCCCAGTTCAGCCGGATTCCCAGAACCTCCCGTCCGTTCCAGTCGCCCTTGCAGATGACGCCCTCGTCCGTCATGGCCGAGGCGTCCGATCCGGCGTCCTCGCTGGTCAGACCGAAGGCCGGAAGCTCGTCGCCGCGGGCCAGCCGGGGCAGCCATTGGCTCTTCTGCTCGTCGGTGCCGAATTGCAGGATGAGTTCGCCCGGGCCGAGCGAATTGGGCACCATGACGGTCACCGCCGCCACGACCGAGTGGCTGGCGATATAGCGGACGACCTCGGAATGGGCGTAGGCGGAGAAGCCCAGCCCGCCGTGCTCCTTCGGGATGATCATGCCGAAAAAGCCCTTGTCGCGCATGTGGTCCCATGCCTCGGACGAAAGATCGCCGGTCCTGTGGTCGATCACCCAGGTGTCCACCATATCGCAGAACTCGCGGCAGGGGCCGTCGATGAAGGCCCGCTCCTCTTCCGTCAGGGCGGGCGCCTTCATGGCGCGCAACTTGCTCCAGTCCGGCTTGCCGGAAAACAGCTCGGCCTCGAAGTGGACGTCTCCCGCGCTGATCGCCTCGGCTTCGGTCTCCGAGAGGGTCGGCAGGGCACCCTTGGCCCAATCGAAGATCGGCCTGGTGATGTGGGACTTTCGAAATGACACTGGCACATCCTCCTTCCGGTCCAACGCGGGCTTGCCGAACCGGTTCCTGAGACGGCGGCGATTGTGGGCGGCGGAGGAGGGGCGGCTGGTCCGGTTCCCGGCCGTGGGGCGGAGAGGACCTATTCGCGTGGGGGCCGAGATGGCGGAACTTTCGCCTGCTCGATCCGCACTCGGGCGGATCCGCAACGCAAAAGCCCTGCACCGCGGTCACGGTGCAGGGGGCACTTGTCAGGGCGGTCCGGCCGGGCCGGAGCCGATCAGACGTCCAGAGGCTTGTCCCCGCGGGACCATTTCAGCGGCTCGAACACCTTGTCGACCGGCGTCTCGGCCACGTGGTTGACGTAGTTGGAGATCGTCTTCTGCGCCATGCCCAGGATCACGTCCAGCACCGCGCGGTGGCCGTAGCCCGCGTCGAAGAAGGCCTGCATCTGGGCTTCGGTCACATTGCCGCGACTGCGCAGCATCTGCACGGTGAACCTGCGCAGGGCCTCAAGCTTCGGCGTCGGCAGCGGGGTCTCGTTGCGCAGGGCCTCGGTTATCTCGTCGGAAACCTTCATGTTCCTCGCGATGCCGGTATGCGCGGGAACGCAGTAGTGGCATTCGTTCTCGACGTTGATCGACTGCCAGACGACGGTCAGTTCCTCTGCGTCGAACTCGGTCTCGGTGAACAGCTTGTGCAGCACCTGGTAGCCCTCGTAGGCCTGCGGGCTTTCGGCCAGCACCTTGTGCAGGCCCGGTAGGCGCCCGAAAGCCTTCTGCGAGGATTCGATCAGCGGCTTGGACCCTTCGGGAGCGGAGTCGTGATCGTGGGAGGGAAAGTCGAACATACTGGATCCTTTGGGTGTTTGATGTCTGCGCTCTCAATTTAGGGTTTCTTGAGTGATCACTCAAGTATATATTTTAGTGATCGTTCAAGAATGAGTGACCAATGCCTCGCAAGCCTTCCTACGACCGGAACGAACTGATCGACCGCGCCCGCGACCTGTTCTGGAGGCAGGGCTGGGCCGGCACGTCGCTGAAGGATCTCGAGGCGACGCTGCAGATGAAACCGGGCAGTTTCTACGCGGCGTTCGGGTCGAAGGACGCGCTGTTCGGACTGGCGCTGGACCGCTACGCACAGGACGGCGGCAAGCGGCTGGATGCGCTGGCCGCCGAACTGGGTGCGCTCGGCGCTCTGCAGCGCTATCCGGTGCTCATTCTCGAAGATTCGACCGCTCCGGCCTGCGCCTGCATGCTGGCCAAGACGCTGATCGAGCTGCACCGGCGCGACCATCCCCTTGCCGCCCGTGCCGACAAGCACCTGCGCCGAATGGAGGCGCGCTTTGCCGATCTGTTCCGCCAGGCCCAGGCGGCCGGCGATATCGGCCCGGGCAACGATCCGGTCAGCCTGGCGCGGAAGTACCAGTCGGACCTGATGGGCCTTCGGGTGTCGGCGGAGCGGATGGGCTCTGACGCGCTGGAAATCGCCCGGCAGATTAGCCAGGGGCTGGCGCGGCTCTGATGCGGGCGGGGCGCGAGACCGCGCCGCGTCTCACGACGCGGGCAGTTGCCGGATGTGCGCCGGCAGGTCAGCTGGCGCAGACCGCTTTCAGTGCACGCCGCCGCCGCCGGGTTCCGTTCCGGAGATCCAGAGCCGTCTGACAATGGCGGTCAATTCCTTGTCGCAAAACGGTTTCTGGAGCACGGCGCACCGTTCGAATTCATCGGCGGATGCCACTTCGCTGCGGCCAGTGCAAAAGACGATCGCGAGTTCGGGTCGCGCTGCCCGAGCGGCATGGGCGACCTCCACACCCGTCATGTCAGGAAGCCCCACATCCACCATGAGGACATCGAATTCGCCATCCTCGAGCGCCTTCAGCGCCTGGCCGCCCGTCGCCGCCTGGCTGACGTCCGCGCCCAGGTCTTCGAGGACGGCGACGATGTCCATGCGGATCAGGACCTCGTCCTCGCACACCAGGACCCTGCATGTTTCCAGCGACGCCGGCGGCACGGGATCCTCCGTCGGTCCGTCGCCGACAAAAGCGTTCCCTCGGGCGTCGAGAGCTTCACGCACCTTGACGGCGAGCTCCTCCTGCGAGAACGGCTTGATCAGAAGTCGCACCCCCGCATCGACACGCCCGTCCCGAGCGATGGCGTCGCGCGAATATCCCGAGATGAACAGGACCGGCAAATCCTTCTGGCGCGCCCGCAGGGCGTCGACCATTGCTCCGACGCCGATGTCGCCCGGCATCACCACATCGGAGATGACCATGTCGAGCGCATCCCACGCTTTCATGATTTCCAGCGCTGCGCCCGGGTCCGGCGCGGTGCGCACCGAGTAGCCGAGTTCCTCCAGAATGGCAGCGGTGGAGTCCCGCACGTCAGGATCGTCCTCAACAAGCAGGAGGGATTCGTGGCCGCCGGGCACGGTTCCGGCATAGCGCGAACGGAGGGGTTCGAGCGCGCGCTCGGCCCGGGGAAGCGAGAGCGTGACGACGGTTCCGGCACCGGGCATGCTCTCGATCGTCACACGGCCTCCTGACTGGCGGACGAAACCGTAGACCATCGAAAGACCGAGGCCGGTGCCTTTGCCGACCGGTTTCGTAGTGAAGAAGGGTTCGAAGACGTGGTTGAGTGTCTCGGCAGGTATCCCCGGGCCGTCGTCGATGACCTTCAGCTCGACGTAATCGCCGGCACGCATCTCAGTGTCCCCCGCCACGTCCTGATCCGTGAGATGACGGTTCGACAACTCGATCCGGAGGCAACCGCGCCCCGCCAGTGCGTCGCGTGCATTCATCGCGAGATTGAGCACGGCGTTCTCGGTGCTGGAGGCATCCACGAAAGCCGGCCAGAGATCGTCGGGGGCCTCGACCTCGAGCGCCACGGCTTCGCCGATCGCGCTGCGGAGGATCTGATCCATGTCCTGCAGCAGGTCGCGCAGATCGAGCGGTCTGGGCTGAAGTGCCTGACGTCGACTGAAGGCAAGCAGCTGCGAGGACAGGCTGGCGCCCCGTTTGACCGCACCCATGGCCGCCTCGATGCGCGCGCGTCCCGGGGCCTCGTCCGGGAGCTCGCGGCTGGCCATCGCGAGGCTGCCGGAAAGAGCCTGCAGGATGTTGTTGAAATCGTGTGCGACGCCCCCCGCAAGGTTTCCGATGGCCTCCATCCGCTGGCTCTGACGCAGCTTCGCGTGCATCTCCTCCAACTCGCGGTTGCGCTGCTCCACGCGGTCCTCCAGCGTGGCGTTCAGGTCGGCCAGTTGCTCGGACATCGCCTTCTGCTCGTCGATGTCCGAGTTCGTTCCGATCCAGCGGATGATCCCGCCGCGATCGTCGAGGATGGGGGTCGCGCGCACGAGGTGCCAGCGATAGGCGCCGTCCGCTCGGCGGACGCGGAACTCGGTCTCATAGGTCGTCCGCTCCTTGACGGCGCGCTCCCAGACGGCGCCGACGCGGTCGCGGTCTTCGGGGTGTACCACGGACACCCAGCCGGTGCCCGAAAGTTCGGCCTCGGTCCCGCCGGTGTAGCCGTAGACCTGGTCGCTCAACCAGTCGAGCCCGCCGTCCGGCCGCGCCGTCCAGACATGGACGGGCATCGTCTGGGCCATGGTGCGGAACCGTTCCTCGGCCTCTCTGAGGTTGGCCTCCGCAACCGCCTGCGCGGTGACGTCATGGCCCTGGACGAAAATGCCGATCGTGCTGCCGTCCCGGCCCGTCAACGGCTGGTAGACGAAATCGAGGTAGGCGCGTTCGGACGGTCCGCGGTCCGTGCGCTGCAAGTCGATCTCCGCCCCCTTGAGGGTTATCGGCTCGCCCGTGCGGAAAACCTTGTCGAGAAGTTCAAAGAAACCTTGGCCTTCCACCTCAGGCAGCGCGTCACGAACGGTCCTGCCCATCAGGTCTCGTTGGCCGACCAGCTGCATGTAGGCGTCGTTGACGATCCGGAATTCGTGCTCAGGTCCGGTCAGGATCGCCATGAAGCTCGGCGCCTGATCGAAGATCATCCGGAAGAATTCGGCGGTGGAATCCAGTTCGTGGATCTGGCGCGTGACGTGGTCCGCGCGCCGCAGCAGGTCGGCAAGGTCGGGCGCCGGCAAAGCAGTGCGGCGCGCCGGTTCATACAGTTCCGTCACATCCTGCGTGTTCTGCAGAATGAATTCCACCTCGCCTCCGGCCCCGCTAATCGGGGTGTGGGTGGCGCTCCAATATCGCTCCATCGGCGCTCCGTCGGGCCCCGGAATGGGATAGGGAATGAGCGGAAGGTGATCGGTCACGCCATCCTCGAAGACGCGTTTGAACGACGCGCGAAGCATGCGGCCCGGTCCGCTTTCCGGTTGGGACGGGAATTCATCGAACATGGCGCGGCCGATGATGCCTTCGCGGCTGCGCCCCGTGGCGTGAAGGTAGGCGTCATTCGCCCAGACCATCTTGAGGTCGCGGTCCAGCAACACGAACGGGGACGGTGCGGCCAGGAAGAGTTTCTCGAAATCGTGTTTCATCGGTCGGAAAGATCATCTCTGGAGGGGCGGACGGGGTCGCGGTATCCTTGCCGCCCCGCTTCATCATTGGCAAGGCGCCGTTCGGAGACTTGTCCCCGCGTCCCGACCGGCTGGGGTGGGGGCGCTGTCCTCGTCAGGCCTGTCCAGACATCCGGGTCCGGCGGCGGGAGAAGCGAAGCAGGAAATTTCCTTGAGAGGCCGCGGCTCGATGCAGACGGGTCTCCATGCGAAACCGGCAGGGCGACACGGCCAATTCAGTGAAGAGCAGATAATTCGCGTGCCGAATGAGCGTTACCGGATCGGGTGCGATGAATGTGTGCCGCAGGCCGGCCACGGAAACGTGCAGGTGAACGCCCGGCAGGCCGGTCCGCGGAGGAGGGGCCTTTCAGGATAACGTGGCGACGAAAACCTGAGCGAAGCCGCTGGCGTCGGAGGTATAGACGATCCGTCGTCCATCGGGGGAGAACCGGGGGTGCGGGTGGGTGTGTTGCGGAGCGTGCACCTTCACCGGCCCGTTGTTGTAGGGGAAGGGGTGGGCCCAGTGGGCACCCTGAGATGTCGCTTTCGGTTCCGTCAGGAAGCTGGGTGCAAAGGCGCCGGACAGGTCCAGTTGGTGCAGTCCGCGATCCGGAAAGTTGGTATCGCACACCAGCCGCTTTCCCGTTGCATCCGGCGCGCCGTGCCAGACCGGGAAATCAGTGATCGGGACGACGGCTCCGCTGTCCGGATCGATTTCTCCCATCCCGTTCGGCCAGTCCACGAAAAGGACGGTGCGGTGGCCGGGTCGCCAGACCTCGTGGGTGATCCACTGCAGGTCATGCTCACGTCGAAAAATGCGGCGATTGTTGCCGGCGCGGTCGGTGACCCAGACCCGGTCGGTCATCGGACCGGCATAGAGGATCAGGTCCTCGTCATCGGGGCAGAATTGCGGGTGGCCGATGGTCGGCGCCTCCAAGAATACCCCGGCGCTTTCGGCTTCGGTGTCGATCATCCAGAACTGGCTGACCTTGCCGGCCTTGACCGGAACGGCCCAGTAGCGGCCGCTGGCAGACAGGGCGGTGGTGCCCATGGCCGCTCCGACCATGCCGGCCTCGCGCATTTCGGTGCTGTCGAAATGGGCCAGCACCTCGACCGTGCCATCGCGCGGGGAGACGCGTTTGCCTTCCTGTCCGGCGACGTAGTAAATCCAGCGGCCGTCCCTGGACGGGATCACGGACCATTCGGCCAGCGCGGGCTCGTCCGTCAATCGGATCAGTCCGGCCCCGGCCTCGCGCTCGATGTAGACCTGCGGTTTGCCCGTGCGATGCGAGATCAGGACGAGGAAGGCCATCGCCGCGTCCCAGGCGTCCACGAAGAAGAACGGATGATGATGAATCGACGGGTGATCCGTGACCTGCCGGATCGTCACCCTGTCGGTTTCGCCGACGATCCGGCTTTCGGACTCCAGGGTCGGTCGGGTCATGGTTCACTCTGCCGGACGGGGAAGGCGTCCCGGCGCGCGCCGGGACAGGACCGCAACGCCCAGTGTGACGGCCCAGCCCGAGACAAGAGCGGCCAGCCAGAGGGAGGACCCCGAGGGTGCGATCACGGCGACCAGGCCGGCCGCGCCGATCACGCCGCGCAGTGTCCCGCCAAGCGGACGACCGGCCCAACCCCCGAAGGCCACCGCCCATAGCGACGTGGAGGCGAGGAGCGACAGGGCGCTGAAGCCGATCTGCACCGCGCTGCCCTGCGCCAGAACGCCCGGGTCGAAGACGAAGGCGAACGGCACGAAAAAGGCGACGAGACTCAGGCCGAACGCCGAGAGGCTGGTCTTGATGGTCGAAGCCTGCCCGACCGCCGCCGCCGCGAACGAGGCCAGCGCCACCGGGGGGGTCACCATCGACAGGACACAGTAGTAGAAGATGAAGAAATGGGCCGCGAGAGGTGCGATGCCCAGGTCCTGGATGGCCGGGACGAAGAGAACCGCGCCGATGATGTATGCGGCCACCGTCGGCAGCCCCATGCCCATGATGATGCAGCCGACCATCGCAAGCATGAGCGACAGGTAGACAGACCCTTCGGACAGCGACAGGAGTGATCCGGCGAATTTCAACGCGAGGTTCGACTGCACGGCGACGGCGATGATCAGGCCGATGGCGGCGATCGGAACCGCCACCTCGGCCGCCTGTTTCGGCGCTTCCCGCAGGGCATCGATCACTTCCCTGGCACCGATCCGGGTGCCGGCGCGGAGGAAGGGCACGACCAGGCACGAGGCGGCGGCGATGACGGCCGAATAGGAGGCCGAAGAGCCGCTGACCAGCAAGCCGATCAGCACGATTGGCGGCAGGATCAGGTGCAGCCGTGGTCCGATGGCCTCGGTCTCGGAAACCTCTGCCGCTGTCAGGGCCCGGACGCCTTCCCGCCGGGCCGTGAGGTCCACGACCATGATCAGAGCGAGGTAGAACGCGACGGCGGGTATCAGGCCCGCCAGGGCGATCTGCGCATATGGCATCCCCAGAAGCTCGGCCATGATAAAGGCCGCGACGCCCATGATGGGCGGCATCAGCTGTCCGCCGGTCGAGGCGATGGCCTCGATCCCGGCCGCGCGGTGTGCGGTGAGTCCCGTCCGCTTCATCAGCGGGATGGTGAAGACCCCTGTCGAGACGACGTTGGCCACGGCAGAGCCCGAGATGGAGCCCATCAGCGACGACCCGATGATCGCCGCCTTCGCGGTTCCGCCGGTGGCGCGGCCCGCGGCGCGGATGGCGAGGTCGATGAAGAGCTGCCCCCCCCGACCGCCGAATAGAAGGCGCCGAAAAGGATGAAGTAGAAGACGAAGCTGACGGATGTCGAGGTGGTGATCCCCAGCACGCCAGCGGTGGTCATCGTCGTGATCTCGGTCGCGGCTTCGACCCCGAAACCGCGGAAGTTCAGCCAGCCGGGAAAGACGTTCCCCCAGAAGGCATATGCGATAAAGGCGAGAAGGACCCAGACCAGCACCCATCCGACCGCGCGACGCGATCCTTCCAGCAACAGGAAGACCAAGAGCGCACCGAAGGCGATGTCGATGTTGAAGATCGGAGAGACGTTCTCCATCCGCGTCGTCAGACGCTCGAACCCGGTCAGGTAGTAGATCAGGACAGCGACCGCGCCGAGGATCAGGACGGTGTCGATACCGATCCGCAGCCAGCGCGGAATGGCCTGCGCGGTCAGCGGCTTGTAGATGAACAGGAGCACAAGAGCGGCGGTCAGGTGGACAGGCCGCTCCATCAGGGGCTGTTGGGGTTCGAACAGCAGCCAGATCTGGAATGCGATCAGGCCGAGACCAATCACGAAAGCGGCACTATTGGCGGGGCTGCGAAGAAGCGTGGCGCGCATGGTCTCCTCCATTGTGCGGCCGTGGTTCGGTCAGGGTGGGCGCGGCCGACGGGTCGGCTGCGCCCGTCCGCTTACATCAGGCCGGCTTCGCGGTAGTAGCGTACGGCCCCGGGGTGCAGATCGATGCCGATGTTCTCGGGCTTCATCGCGGCCTTCGGGTCGAAGCTCGACCAGGCGCCGTGCGAGGACTTGAGCTTGTCGGCGTTCTCGATGATGGCCTTGGTGATCATATACGCCGTTTCCTCGTCCAGCGAGGCATTTGCGATCAGTACCGTGCCGAGGTTCGCCCCGGATGTCGCGTCGCTCTGCCCCTTGTACCAGTCCGGTCCGTAGCTGCCGGGGGTGAGGCCGTTCTCTTCGAGAAGCGCCATGGCAGGTTCGGGAATGTCGAGAAAGACGACATCCGTGGTCAGCGCGACCTCGGTGATCGCCGGATGCCCCTTGATCATCGTGTCGATGTAGATGTCGGCATTGCCGTTGCGCATCTGGTCGGGAATCTGGCCGGTTCCGACCTGGATGATGTCGCCGCCGTTTGCCTTGATCTCGTCGGCCGAAGTGCCGAGGCCCTCGAAGATCATCTGGGCCACGGGCACGGCGGAAGAGCCGACTGGTTTCATCAGCACGCGCACGGGCTTGCCCGAGGACAAGATCTCGGCGAGGTCGGTCGTGCCCATCTCCTCGGTAAAGGCCTTGCGTGCCATGGCGCCGACATAGACGCTGTTGAGCCCGCCGACGAGGGCGCGGATGTCCGGAGCGGACATGCCCTCGTAGACGTCTCCGCCGTTCTTCGCCCAGACGGCCGAGGCGACGTTGGAGAGGGCGATCTCGGCCTTGCCACCTTGGACGACCATCGGATTTGCGACGCCGCCGCCACGGGCGATGACCTCGACCGAGTTGTCCCCGAGGATCGGCTCGATGATCTGTTCGAGCGTTGCCGCGAAGACGTACCAGGCCGATCCTTCGCGCATCGCGCCGATACGGATATCCTGTGCGGCGACCGAAGTCGCAGCGATGGCGGATGCGATGGTCGCCGTGGCGGCCAGGCGCACGCGCCGGAGAGTGAAGTTGATCATGGTTTCCTCCCTTGGTTAAGGATGCCTCCGGCTCCGGGCCGGAGGCAAACAACACTTCGGTTATTATTCGGCCGCCATGGCCTGATCGACCCGACCGATCCCCGCGGCGTCGAACGCGGCTTCGATCTCGCGCTCGGCAGCTTCTCCGAGGTCCTTGAGCGGCTCGCGGATCGTCGCGTGGTCCAGCAAGCCGCGATATCGCAGGCCGATTTTCAGCGCGACGGTGCCTTCCATGTGCGAGCCGCGGTGGTAGACGGCCTGCGTCACCGGCAGAAGCTGATCCGAGATCTTGCGGGCCTGCGGATAGTCCCGCGCCTTGCCGGCGGCGATCAGGTCGATGAGAAGCTCGGGCGCGATATTGCCGTAACCGACAAGAAGGCCGTCGACGTCGAACATGGTCGGCAGCAGCCATTCATCATGGCACGACAGGATCTGCAGGTCGGGCTGCGCCTTCTTCAGCTCGGGGATCTCGGTGTACCAGCGCTTCATGTTGCGCACGCCGTTCTTGGTGGCGACGCAGCCGGGTTGGGCGGCAATCTCGATCTGGGTGTCCAGGTCATAGTTCGCCTTGGTCGCGTCCGGGTACTGGAACAGGATGGTCTGCAGGCCGCCTTCCTCGTAGATCGCCTTGTAGCGGTCTTGCGGCGCGCCTTTCTGAAAGCCGAAGCGCAGCCAGCCGTGGTTCGGGTAGACCAGCGCGCCGGTGGCGCCCGCATCGAGCGACCGCTTCGCCTCTTCGGCCGCGACCTTGGTGCCTTCGCCGGTGATCCCCGCGACGATCGGAATGTCGACCGCGTCCTTGTAGGCGCGGATCAGTTCCAGACGCTCGTCCGCGGTCAGGAACGTTCCTTCCCCGGCGTGACCGAGAATGACGAGCGACTTCACCTCGTCGAAGCTGGCCAGCCACTTGGCAATCCGGACGTTCGCTTCGATGTCGAGCGATCCGTCACGGTTGAAGGCGGTCACGGGGGCCGGGTTCAGGCCGCGAAGATCCATGGGTTGCATGTCGGGGATTCCTCCAGATGCGTTTTTCATTCCGTTCGATCCGCCGTGTCGTGCGCATATGGGAACGATTGCGGGAACGTTCCCAGAAATGCATTGCCAGTCCGGACTGTCAAGTGGTAGTTTCGGTTCAGGCAGGGTTGTGCAGCGAGGTTGGTCCAGTGTCGGACGACGAAACGTCAACGAGAACAAGGGCGCGGGTTACCCTTCACGACGTGGCGCGCGAGGCCGGAGTTTCGAAGTCGACCGTATCCCGAATGCTGGACGAACGGTTGCCGAATTCCGACTCGCCCCGGGCGCGAAAGGTCCGGGAGGTCGCGCAGAGGCTCGGATATGTCCGGGATGTCTCGGCTGCGAGCCTGCGGCGCGGAACGACGGGCACCATCGGCGTGATCGTGCCCCGCCTCACCGATACCGTCATGGCCATGCTCTACGAAGCCATCAGCGCCGCCGCCGCAGAGCAGGGCCGCTTTGCCATCGTTGCGACGACGGACGACAACCCCGACGCCAGCCGCAAGGCTGCCGAGGCTCTGATCCGGCGCGGGGTCGACGGTCTGATCCTGACGACGGCGCGCGAGGGGGATCACTTTGCCGACGAGTTGCGGGACAGGGGGGTGCGGTTCGTCTTCGCGCTGCGGCACAACGGGACCAGCGCCGCGTCCGTCGGTGATGACCAACTCGGCGGATATCTCGCCACGCGGCACCTGCTCGACCTGGGGCACAAGCGTATCGGCATTCTCGCTGGGCCGGACTACGCGACGAGCGCCCTCGGGCGTTTGGCCGGTTATCGGCAGGCGCTGACAGAAGCCGGGATACCCCAGGCGCAAGAATTGATCGTGGCCACGACGTTCAGCATCGAATCGGGAGAGACGGCCGCACGCACCCTTCTTGCGCTGCCGGATCCGCCGACCGCGATCTTTGCCATCAACGATAACATGGCGATCGGCAGCATGTCCGCCATCGCCCAGGAGGGGCTTTCCGTGCCCGGCGACATTTCCCTCGTCGGTTACAACGACATACCGATCGTCAGCCGCCTCCCGGTGCCGCTGACCACGGTGCGCGTCCCGTTCGATCGCGTGGCCGAAGTAGCCCTGAGACTGCTGTTCGAAGACGGGCAGGAGTCGGTCGTGAGAAAGATCACCCCCAGTCTGATTCCGCGAAAGTCGACCGCCCCCCGTTCTTAGCCGCGCGGCTGAAGGGGGAGCCGGGTGTCGAGCCGGGCGAGCGGAAGGCGGTGATGATCGGCGCGACCTGCCCGAGGTACCGAGCTGCTGACCCGCATGGCGCAGGTCTATGGATACGGTATCCGTCCCGGGCGGCGGCTCTGCGAAGGGGGGTATCTGTACCTGGCGCCTCGCCGGTGGCGTCGCCTCGTCCAGAGCGGCCGGGCGGCAGGTCGCGCGAGGCGAATGCGAATGGCCCGAGGGGCCAGGCATCGGCGCCGGAGGCTTCGGCCTCATTTGCGCGGGCCGCACGATCTTTTCCACGGAAACGACCCTGTCAAAGCTATGAGGCGACCTTGCGGCGCCGCGGCGTGGCGTCCCGCAAGCGGCGCGCCGCGAAATCGCGCGGGATCGGTTGGCTTGCGAAGGTAAGCAACGGAATCCAGACGACTTTCGCCCGATGACGGTCATCCGGCGCAGGGACGAGATTGCACGGATTCTAGGCGGATAACGGACCTTCGGGCCGACCCTCGCGGCTTGATCCGCGGTTTCCGCCAACAGGCGCAAAGCAGAAATCGCAGGGCGGCCCCGGTCGGCGCGGCCTTGACATTACATCTGGCATGTCAGATGGTGTGTCACTAAGGGATGCGGATTTTGACTATGAAAGCCAAGCGCCGATGAGCATGACGGAAGCTGCATACGAGGCTCTGCGGGAGGAGATCCTGACCGGGCGCATACCGGGAGATACGCTCTGGTCCGATCGCGAAATCGCGCAGCGGATGAACTTGTCCCGCACGCCGATCCGCGAGGCCATACAGCGTCTGGCGGCAGAAGGGCTGGTAGAGGTGAAGCCGCGCCGCGGCACGCGCGTGCTTCCACTGCGAACCGACGACGTGCGTGAGATCCACCAGATCGCCAAGGCGCTGGAACTAGAGGCCGCATTGCTGCTGTCGGGACGGGACGACCGGAACATCCGGGATGTCGAGCAAGCTGTCACCGACATGGAGCTGGCCCTCGAACGGGAAGATCGGGACGCGTGGGTTCAAGCCGATAGCCGGTTCCATCAGGCGATCGTCGACAATTGCGGAAATCGGCGCCTTGCGGACCTCTACCAGGGTCACCGCGCCCTTACGGACCGCGCGAGGTATTTTTCACTGCACCTCAGGCCTCTGCCGGTCCGCTCCGCCGAGGAGCACCGCGCCATGTACGAGGCGATCGCCGCACGGGATACGAGGCGCCTGAGCCAGCTTTATCACGATCATTGGAACCGGACGACCGAAGAGCTTCTCGAGCTCGTCCGGCGGCATGCGGACGTCATGCCGATCAAGGCTTCACCAAGGGAGGAAACCAAATGAAGCACTTCACCTCAACGCTCGCCTTGATGGCGGCGACCGCCATCGGCGGTCAGGCTCTCGCCCAGGATGTGACCATAAAGGTCGGCACGGTCGTCTCGGGCGATCATCCCGAAAACGTGGGTGCGCGCGAATTCGAAAGGCTCGTCGAAGAGCGGTCGAACGGCGAGATCGATGTCCGTGTCTTCACCGATGCGCAGCTCGGCAACCAGCGGGAGATGGTCGAACAGCTTCGCTCGGGCACGCTCGAGATCACCTGGGTGACGACCGGCTTCTTCGGGTCGTGGGAACCCGTGCTGGGTACGCTCGAAATCGGTTATCTCTTCGAGGACCGCGAGCACGCCTTCCGCGCGTTCGCCGGGCCTCTGGGCGACAAGGTCGCCGAGTTGGTGGAGCCACAAGGGGTCGAGCTTCTGGGCTTCTACGAAGCGGGCATGCGTCATCTGACCAATTCCCAGCGGGCCGTGAACGCGCCGGACGACATCGAGGGCCTGAAGATCCGGACGCCGCGCGCGACCTATCACCTTCGCACGCTCGAGATGATGGGCGCCAATGCCACGCCGATGGCCTTCAACGAACTCTACACGGCGATGGAGCAGGGCGTGGTCGACGGCCAGGAGAACCCGTTGTCCAACATCTACAACGCGGCCTTCTACGAAGTGAACGATCATCTGGCGCTGACGGGTCACCTGCACCTGACGCACATGGTTCTCTATTCCGGGGAGCTCTGGGGGGACCTGTCGGAGGAACACCAGGAGATCGTCCGCCAGGCCGTGCTCGACAGTGCCGAGGTGCAGCGCGCAAAGGTCGCCGAGGACGATGCGAACCTGCTCTCGGAACTCGAAGCCAAGGGCATGCAGGTCACCCGCCCCGATCGCGAGGCGCTGGCAGCGGCGGTCGCACCTCTGCGGGACGATGCCGTCGAAGAGTTCGGGGATGCCGCTCAGGAACTTCTCGACATGATCGACGCAGCACGGGCCGCGAACTGACGTGACCCGACCCGGCCAAAGCAATGAACTCGGCGCGCTCGCGCGCGCCGAGACCGTCCTCCTGGACGTGTTGGGGTGGCTGTTGATCGGCCTGCTCGTGGCGATGATCGGCGTGGTGTTCCTTCAGGTCCTGTCGCGCTACTTCCTGGATGCGGCGCTGATCTGGTCCGAGGAGGTCGCGCGGCTTCTCTTCATCTCCCTGATATTCGTGGGCGCGGCCGTTCTGGCGCGCAGGCGTGAACACCTGACGGTGACCATATTCACTGATATGCTGCCGGACCGTGCTCGTCATGCCGCCGATGCGCTGGCCAGTCTCGTAGGGCTCATCTGTTCGATTTTTCTGGTGCGCGGCGCCTGGGCCACGTTCCTGCGCGAGTGGGATCAGCGCACGCCGGCCCTGCAGTTCCCGATGGGGGTGATCTTCAGTCTCATCCTTGTCTCCTGCGGTCTGCTGCTGACCTGGCTCGTCCTGACGATGCTGGCGAGCGGCCGGGACGCGGTCAGGGGCGCACCTCACCTGCGCGGCGGGCCGGGCACGAGCCCCGAGCAGGCCCCGGGCGCGAACGACGACGGACCGAAGCCATGATATCCCTTTCCATCCTGTTCGGGGTTTTCTTTCTGCTGCTCGTCATCGGGACGCCCATCATCTTTGCGCTGATGGGGGCGGCTCTCGTCGTGCTGCAGGCGAACGACCTGCTGTCCTCGCAACTTGTCTTGCAGCGCATCTATGCCGGGCTCGACAGTTTCCCGATGCTCGCCATTCCGTTCTTCATGGCCGCAGGCGCGCTGATGGAGCGTGGCGGGATCTCGCGCCGCCTCGTCAATTTCTCTTCCTATCTGGTGGGATGGATCCGGGGCGGGCTGGGACATGTGGCCGTCATCGCTTCGACCATCTTCGCCGGTATCTCGGGCTCGGCGGTGGCCGACACCACGGCCATCGGCTCGACGATGATCCCGATGATGAAGCGGCGCGGCTTCGATCCGGCCTTCGCGGCTTCGGTGGTGGCGGCCTCGGGGGTCAACGGGCCCGTGATCCCGCCGTCGATTCCGCTGGTCCTCTACGGTGTGATCTCGGGCGTCTCCATCGGGGCGCTGTTCATGGGCGGCATCGTGCCGGGCCTCATGATGACCGTCGGTCTGATGGTCCTGATCTATATCAAGGCCAGCCGCGGCGACTGGGAGGTCGAGACGGAACCGTTCTCGATGCAGGGGCTGTTCAGAAGCTTCCTGTCGGCCACGGGCGCGTTGGTCATGCCGCTGATCATCGTGGGCGGCATCTTGGGCGGCATCTTCACCGCCACCGAAGCCGCCGTGGTCGCGACGGTGTATGCGCTGATCGCGGGTCTCGTCATCTATCGCGAACTGACCGTTCGGCAGCTGCCCGGGATCTTCAGGACCGCGGCCCTGAACACGGCGGTGGTCATGGTGATCGTCGGGGTCGCGAACCTCGTGGGCTATGTGCTGACGATCGAGCAGATCCCGCTGGCCCTGTCCAACTGGTTCTCCGATCACATCACCAACGCCCTGGTGCTGCTTCTGGTGATCAACGTGCTGCTTCTGGTGGCCGGGTGCTTCCTGGACGGCGGGTCGGCGATCATCGTCTTCACCCCCGTGCTGTTGCCGGTGACGCAGGCGTTCGGCATCGACCCCGTCTTCTTCGGAGTGATGATGACGGTAAACCTGATGATCGGAACGGTCACCCCGCCGGTCGGCCTGTCGCTCTACATCGCGAGCGGCATCGCCAACATCACCATCCTGCAGATCTGCCGGGCGATCCTGCCGTTCATCGCGGTTCATCTGGCGGTGCTTCTGCTGATCACCTTCTTTCCGCAACTCGTGCTGGCAATCCCGCAAGCACTTTATGACTATTGAGACAGGACCAGACACATGGCGACGAAGAATTCCATTCTGCTCGGGACATTGGGCAAGTACTCCGACCGGTTTCACACCTATCAGCCCGCCCGGAGCTTTTCCGAACGGCTCGAAATCTCGAAGACGATCGCCCGCGTCGACGGGGTGGAGCCGGTCTATCCCCAGGACCTCGGTCATGACGGGGAGCATGTCGAACTGCTGAAGGAAAGCGGCCTGGCCGTGTCCGCGGTCAACGTGAACCTCAAGGGCGAGGACCTTTTCCGCGCCGGATCCTTCACCAATCCCGATGCAGGCGTGCGGCAGACGGCGGTGGATTACATGAAGCGCGCGATGGAGATGTCGGCCGAGTTCGGCGCCGACATGATTTCCGTCTGCCCCCTGATCGACGGCAGCGATCATGCCTTTCACGTCGATCACATGGCGCAATGGCGATGGGCGATCGAAGCGTTCGAAGAGGTCGCCGCGCACAGGCCGGACGTGAAGGTCAGCATCGAGTACAAGGCCTACGAGGTCCGCAACCGGATCGTTCTTCCTTCGATGGGGCGCACGCTGCATTTCTGCGACCGGGTCGGGGCGGACAACCTCGGTGTCACGATGGACCTCGGGCACGCCCTGATCGAGCATGAAAGTCCCGCCGCCGAACTCGCCGTCGCCTTCGATGCGGGAAGGTTGTTCTATGTCCATTTCAACGACAATAACCGGCAGGCCGACTGGGACATGCCGGTGGCGTCGGTCAACCTCTGGGAGACGCTCGAGACGATCCACTATATGGACAGCCTCGGCTATGACGGTTGGATCGCCTACGATGTCTTCACCCGCGCAGGCGACGGCCCGGAGGCCGTCGGTCACACGTTCGAGACGATGGAAGACCTTCGGGCACTGCTGGCCAAGATGGGGCCGGAGCGGATCAGGCGCTTTGTCGAGAGCGGCGACAGCGCCCGCACCACGCGCGACCTGATCAAGGCGCTGCTCTGATGAAACCGGGACTCGGCAGTTACGCGTTCCGCTGGTCCATCGGTCACAAGGACCGCCGTCCCGACAGGCCGATGACCGCGATGGAGGTGCTCGAGGTCGCGGCCGGTCACGGGCTGGGCGTGGTGCAGTACGCGGACAACCTTCCGCTGCACACGCTGGATGCGGACGACCTCGACGCTCTCGCCGCCGCGGCAAAGAGCAAGGGCATCGCGCTGGAGCTGGGCACGCAATCCTTCGATGCGGAGGAGGTGGAACTCTATATCGGCATAGGCGAGCGGATCGGCGCGGGCATACTGCGCGTCGCCCTCGATGCGCCAGACGCCGCACGGCCGGTCGCTGACCTGGCGAGAGAGTTCCGCTCTCTTCTGCCGGCGTTGAAATCGGCCGGCATCCGGCTCGCGATCGAGAACCATTTCAACTTTCCGTCCCGGCGCGTCGTCGATGTCTTGGACCGCGTGTCGGACGACCAGATCGGCGTATGTCTCGACGTCGCCAACTCGATCTGTGCGGGGGAATGGCCGATGGAGACCGTCGGCATCCTCGCGCCGCACACGATCAATCTCCACCTCAAGGACTACGTCATCCAACCCGATGGCTACGGTGTGGGGTTCAGCATCCACGGCACCCCGCTCGGCACCGGTCGCACAGATATCGAAGCGGTCCTCGACGCCGTGGGGCGCCGCGACATGAGCGTGATCTACGAGCATTGGCTTCCTTGGCCGGGTGATTTCGCGACGGCACGACGGCAGGAACTCGACTGGGTCGCCGAGAGTGTGGAGCGCCTTAGAACTGCAGTCCGATAGCGGTCGCGCGGACGGGACGCCCTGCAATTCCGTCCGCGTCCGGGCTTTGGAACGCATCCGTCCCTCGCAGACCTTGTGACCTGCGAGGGACGGCGGGCGAAGCGCTGGCGTGTTTGCGACACAGGCCGGCTTCCGCCCGCCCGTCAGGGGCTAGTCAACGGCTGCTCTGGGCCGACGTCGACTGCGTTGGCAGCACTCGAGGCGGAACTCAGGCCGCGACGTCACGCGGGCGAAGAGAACCTGCGGAAGACGTCGGCGCATTCTGAGCCGGCGGAGCTTGCTCCCCCGGGCATGAACGCCTTCGCGCATTGAGAGATTGTTCGTTTTTTCGGGACATGACTGTCTAGTCTCATTACAACTACTCAACACAAAACGACTCAATTGGAAAAGTGCCATGGCCGTAAAAAGGGCGGGAGTTTTTCAAGAGAATTCGTCGAACGGATACTACCTCTACGGGACTGCGGGGGCCGGATCGATCGTTATTGATGACGGATCGGTCTTGCACTTGGAGGCGACCGACGCGGCCTCGGAACCGAAGGTCCGCATCGGGCTGAACGGCGGGACCGGAACCGCCTTGATCACCGGTTCCGGATCAGGTCTCATTCTCACAAGCCAGGGAAGCGTGACGCCAAAGACTTCTGTTCACGTCGGACAGGGCTCGGGCAGCATGGGAACCCTCGAATTGGCTTCTGGGGCGGCCCTGTTCGTTCAGGACCTTGTTGGCACGACGGGGAGCGGCGACGGGGGCGGCGAAAGCGTTCGGATCGGCCTGGGCGGGGGAGCCGGCACAGTGTCGGCCTCCGCGTCCACGATTACGGTGAGGGGGTCGGGCGCGTCCTTCGAAATAGGCGTTAGCCAAGGCACCGGCACCACAAGGCTCGATAGCGGTTCAACCCTTAAGGTCATTTCGGAAACCGGCGAAACTGGCGATATCGCCGAACTGGTCGTCGGAGGAAACAGCGGCTCCGGCGTTCTCGATGTCGACGCCTCGTCAGTGAAAATCAGCGCGACCGGAGAGAGCGCCGCCTCTATTCTTGTGGGTTTCGGCGGAATCGGCGATGCAACTGTGTCCGGCTCGGGGCTGGTTACAATAAGCGGCCACACCGCGATCTTGTCGGTCGGGGACTCCGCTACGGCGGGCGCAAGTCTTGAAGTGCTCACGGGGGCCGCCGTGGAGATCAGCGATGCCGCAGGGGCGCTGGAGGGCCCGATGGACGGGGCCGGCAGTGTCTTTGCCGTCGGGTTCGGGACCCGGACCGAACCGGCTCATGCTCTCATATCCGGAGCAACTTCGCACATCAGCGTCGATGACCTCGCGATCGTCGGCGGCAAGGAGATCGCAAGCGGCCAGCTGATCGGCTCCGGCAACGGTACGCTGACCATCCTACAAGACGGCACGCTCGAGGCCGGAGCGATCAAGATCGGCCCCGGCGGTACGTTGGTCACCGGCTATGCCAAACTCGACGCGGAGGAGACTGGAGTTCATCTGGAAGGCGGTACGTGGGACGTGCTGTCCGGGGTACAGCGAATCGTGGGCGGTTTCACCTCCAAAGCCGGGACCATCAATTTTCATTTCGACGCGCAGACACACGACGCCGGACGCACGTTCGTAACGAGCGGCGACATCGACATCGATCAGGAAACCGAAATCAATATCCTGATAGAAAACGGATATATCAGCGCCGGCACGAGATATAAGTTCGTATCGGTAGGAGAATCAGGAGCTTACGACGTCCCGGCAACGGTCAATGTTCTCGGTCAGGCCGATGAATTCGCCTATGCAATTGCCAGCGACCGGACAGGCCTCTTCATCGAGGCGCTCAATAGAGGCAACGGTTCGGGCACCAGTGTTATCGACTTCGGTAGTACTGTGTATTCGGCTGCGACCTTCACGCTGAACGGTGATACGGGGATTGGAACCGGCACCGGCGGCGTCTACGGTGACGTGCGCGCCATGAACGTCGAGGGGGCATGGGGGACCAGGGGCCGCGACTCGTTCGTGGGGACAGGCGGAACCGGCGTCAGCCTCGGCGGGCGGGATGGCAATGATACTCTGACTGGCGGTTCAGGCGACGACTCATTGTCCGGGGGCAGCGATCACGATCTTCTATACGGAGGAGGCGGCGACGACAGGCTGTTCGGAGGGTCGGGCAACGATACCTTGATCGGCGGGCCCGGTGCGGACCGACTGGACGGCTCGATCGGCGAGAACTGGGTCAGCTATGAATTCGCGACCTCGGGTGCCCGTCGCATCTCTCTCCGCGGTAGTCCGGGCGAAGGCGGTGAGTCGCAGGGGGACGTACTGCTCAACATTCTCAATGTCCGCGGCTCGGTCCATGCGGATTTGTTCGTCGGAGACAGTGAAGCCAACCGGTTCACCGGATTGGGCGGCGACGACATGATCATCGGCGAGGCGGGAAACGACACGCTCGACGGCGGATCGGGCGACGATGTGATCAACGGTGGAGCAGGCGCGGATTCGATCATAGGCGGCTCAGGTGTCGACACGGTCCGCTACGCGTCCTCCTCCTCTGTTTCGATCAATCTCGCCGCCAATACCGCAGTCGGCGGACAGGCTGAAGGAGACGTTTTCTTCGGCATCGAGAACGTGGTGGGATCGCAGGAGGCCGATACCATCGTCGGCAACGGTCAGCCAAACCGGATCGAAGGCCTCGCCGGCGATGACCACATACGTGGCGGAATGGGGGCCGATACGATCCTTGGCCGCGAGGGCAGCGACACCGCCTCCTACCAGGACAGCAGTGTGGGAATCCGGATCGGCCACTTTCTTGTCGGTTCCGGAGGAACGGCTGAGGGTGACAGATTGGTCCAGGTCGAACGGCTCTTGGGTTCAGGACATGACGACATCCTCGTCGGTGGGGGGGTGGCCCCCATTCTCGAAGGCGGGGGCGGCAACGACCTTCTGATGGATTACGGTGCCGTTGCCATTATCCGGGGAGGAAATGGCAATGACACGATAAACGCCGGAAGCGGTTCTGACACGATTGATGGCGGCGCGGGTATCGACACGATCCGCTATGCCAATACCTCGGCGGTGCAGATCGACCTGGAGGCGGGCACCGGATCGGGCTTCGCGGCCGAGGGCGACATCATCGTCAATGTCGAGAACGTCGTGGGATCGAACGCGGCCGACACGCTGACCGGGGATGGCGAGAACAACCGCCTCGAAGGGCTCTATGGCGAGGACACGATCAAGGGCGGCCTCGGGGACGACGTGCTCCTTGGCGGCGGCAACGCAGATACCTTCGTCTTCGACGCGGTCGGCTGGGGCCGGGACCTGATCCTCGACTGGCAAGACAAATTCGACAAGATCGACCTGCGCGGCTCGGGCCTGACCCACGCCAGCTTCACCGAGGTCGACACGGCGCAGGGCGTCCGGCTGGATTACTTCAACGGCAGCACGATGGATGCGATCCACCTGTTTGGGGCGACCCTGTCGCCGGGGAACATCGACGCCAGCAACTTCCTGGTGTGACCGGGTCGCGCTCCTGCCTCCGGCGCAATGCCGGGGGCAGGGGCGTCATGCATCGTGTTTTCGGGTTGAGAACGTTGGACGCCGGTGCTGTCCGGTCCGCCACTTGCCCTCGCGAAAGCGTTCTCCCGATCCGGCTGCGGCCGAATTTTTCCGTAATATTAAAGGGGTTTGCTGGGCAGGCTAAGGACCTCCTTATCGGCCTTTGCGTTGAGGGCGCGACATGGCCATTGGCTGCGGGTTCGGCGGTACTAGGCCTCTCCAGATCCTAACGTCCGGCATTCCTATTCGGGCTTCTCCCAGTGACCTGCCGTTCAGCGCTCACACCAAGAGAAGTGTTGACACAAACTTCAAAATAAGAATTATGAATCACAATTCATGATTTGTGGAGGGGAGGCCGCGAGGATGAACAAGTCAAAGCAGTCGTATGCCGACTTTTATGACGAGGTCATGGCATTCGTAGAGGCGAAACTACCCTTCGATCTTGCCGAGAAGATCAGGCTGAATGTCGATCTGGAACATGAGGATTTCCTGCGCTGGCAGAAAATTCTGGAATCCAACAACTGGTATTGCGCCCACTGGCCCGAAGCGGACGGCGGGCAAGGCTGGTCGCCGCTCAAACGGTATATGTTCGAGCAGGCGCTGGCCGAAGCGGGCGCCCCATGGATGCTGCCCTTTGGTCCCGCCTACGTCGGCCCGGTACTCAGCGAATATGGTACGCAATCCCAGAAGGACCGGTTTCTGCCCGACATCATCGCGTCGCGGACAAGCTGGTGTCAGGGCTATTCCGAACCCGGAGCAGGCAGCGATCTTGCGGGTCTGAAAACACGGGCCGTGCGGAAGGGTGACACCTACATCGTGAACGGTCAGAAGCTGTGGACCACCTACGCCCATTGGGCCGACATGATGTTCTGCCTTGCCCGGACCTCGGACGAGGATCGGCCACAGCGGGGGATTTCGTTCCTGCTGTTGGACATGCGCCAGCCCGGTGTGACCGTGCGCCCGATCGTGACGATGGACATGCGTCATCACGTCAACGAGGTGTTTCTGGAAAACGTTGAGGTTCCGGCTGACAACCTTGTCGGAGCGGAAGGCGCGGGTTGGGAAATCGCCAAGTTTTTGCTGTCGAACGAACGGCTGATCGTGGCCGAAACTGGCAAGGCACGCAGGATGCTGCGGCAGGTGCGTGCAATTGCTGACACGGCGCGGGAAGGGGGCAAACCCCTGTCGCAGGCCCCGGTGGTGGCGCGGGAGATCAACGAGGTCCAGATCGCGCTTGATACGTTGGAAGCCTATTGCCGGTCGTTGTTTCGGAAGTTGGCCGACGGTCAGCAACCAACGTTCGAGGCGTCGTTGCTGAAAATCCGCGGTTCAGAGCTGTTGCAGTCGATCACGGGGCTGGGGGTGCGGTTGTCCGCGCGATCCGGGCTTCCGCTCGCGCCGTTCTTTGACGATGTCCGCGGCAACCAAGCGCCCACACTCGAAGCAGAATTGTCAGGCGTCCTGACAGAGTTCCTGTCACAGCGCGCGGCCACCATCTACGGCGGCTCCAACGAAGTGCAGCGAAATATCGTTGCCAAGGCGAGGTTCGGGTTTTGAGCATGAATGACCAAAGCGACGCAGATCTGATCCGTGACCACGCGTTCCGGTGGATCGACAACAGCTATGATGAAACGCGAGAGCTGATCGGGCGGCAGAATTCCACGGGGTTTGACGCATCCACCAATTCGGAAATTGCCGAACATGGCTGGCTGGGTGTTCTGGCGCCCGAGGCATGTGGCGGCACGGACGGCGGGCTGCCGGAAATGGCGGCGGTCATGGAAGCCATCGGACGCGGCCTGGTGATGGAGCCGGTGTTGTCCGTCGGTGGCATCGTCGCGCCGCTGTTGTCCGGTCTCGACACGCCGCAGGCCAAGGACATCCTTCGCGACGTTGTGGCGGGCAAGACCACCGCGGTTCTGTGTCATTTCGAACGGGACGCGGGGTTCGACCGTGGCTTGTCGTCCAGCCAGTGCGATGCCGAGGACGGCGGGTTCGTCGTGACAGCGCCCAAGGCTCCGGCGATCGACGTGGTCGGGGCCGACCTGCTGATCGTCACGGCGCGTGATCCGGATGGCAAAACCGGGGTCTTCGCCGTGGCGCCTGACACGCCCAGTGTCAGTGTCGAAACCTTCCGCTCTGTCGATCAGAGGGGGCTGGGGGCCGTCACACTGGACCAATGTCACCTTCCGGCCACGGCGCGACTGGATGTCGATGGGGCAGGGGAGCTGGTCGAAGGCGTGATCGAGAATGCGGGCATCCTGATCAGCGCCGAGGCGATTGGGGCCATGCAGGTCGTGATCGACGAAACGGCCGAATACCTTAAAATCCGAAACCAGTTCGGTCAGCCGCTGTCGTCCTTTCAGGTTCTTCAGCATCGCATGGTGGACATGCTGCTTCACCTGGAAGAGGCCAGAGGCGCGCTGGACGGTGCTTTGGACGCGGGCGAGGGCCAAGACCGCCTGCATGCCATCGTCCTGTCACGCATCGTTGGCGGACGGGCGGCGCGGTATGTCGCCGAACAGGCCGTTCAACTGCACGGCGGGATCGGGATGACCGACGAGACCCGGATCAGCCGATATTTCCGACGCCTTTTGATGTGTGAATCGCTGTTCGGAGATCCCGAATGGAATGCAGAAAGATACCGCCAGATGCGCGCGGTAAGTGCGTCATGACTCAGGAGAAACCCATGCAAAGCTACGATCACTACAAGACCATCAAATGCGAGCGCGATGGCCGTATCATGACGGTGACATTTAACCGCCCGGACCAGCTGAACGCCACGGATGCGGTTCTGCACAGAGAAGCCTCGCGGATCTTTACCGATCTTTCCTACGATGACGATGTGGACGTGATCGTGTTGACCGGGGCGGGCAAGGCCTTCTCGGCGGGTGGTGATGTCAACTGGATGCAGGATGGCATCGACGAGCCGACCCGGTTTGAACGCACCGCCCGTGAGGCCCGCGATATCGTCTTCAGCATGCTCGACATGGAAAAGCCGGTGATCTGCATGATGAACGGCCATGCCATCGGCCTTGGCGCGACGATTGCCCTGCTGTGCGACATCATCATTGCCAGCGACCGCGCCAAGGTTGGCGATCCGCATGTGCTGATGGGTCTGGTCGCGGGCGACGGCGGTGCAGTGCTTTGGCCGCAGAACGTCGGCTATGCCAAGGCCAAGTATTACCTGATGACGGGCGACCTGATGACCGCCGAAGAAGCGGAACGCATCGGTTTGATCACCAAGGTCGTTCCGGCGGATCAGCTGGAAGCCGAGGCATACGGGCTGGCGAAACGGATCGCCTCTGGCCCGCTCAAGGCGATCAGCTGGACCAAGATTTCCGTCAACCTGCAACTCAAAGCCGCGATGCATGCGTCCTTCGATGCGGGGATCGCCTACGAGACGGTGTCGAACGTCAGCTTTGATCACCAGGAAGCCGTGAATGCGTTCCGGGACAAGCGAGAGCCACAATTCACCGGACGATGATGTGACCGCTTCCGGGGAGGGAAGCGAATTCGCAGAAGGCGCAGCAGCGCTGAAACCGAGGGAGGAGACCTCATGTTTGAAGTGAAGAGACGTAAAGTTCTGGCCGGGCTGGGCGCGACAGCGCTGACCGCGCCTTTTGTCAGCCGCATGGCGCTTGCCCAAGGCGGGGACCCCATCAACATCGGTGTTGTGACCGCGCTGAGCGGCGCACAAGAGTTCATCGGGTCCTTCGTGGTGAACGGCTGCAAAATCGCGGTCGACCAGATCAACTCCAAGGGCGGCGTTCTGGGCAGACCCCTGGCGCTAGAGACGCGCGACAGCCGGGTGTCACCTGCGGATGCGACCACCGCGTCACGCGAATTGATCGGCAATGGCACGAACCTTCAGATCGGCACGATTTCATCCAGTGTCGCGCTCGCCATGGGGCCTTTGATGGCCCAGGAAGGCGGGATCATGATCACCTGCGGGGCAGGGTCGGAAAAGATTAACCACGAAAACTACAGCCCGAATGTCTTCCGTCCGGGCGATGGGCCCTTCATGCGGATGCGGGCTCAGGCCCAGCTGATGGCGCGGTTGAACCCCGACGTGACCAGTTGGACAGGCTTTGTGCCGGACCATGAATATGGCCGGACGACCTGGGCGGTGTTTGTGGATGGCCTGTTGGAATTCTACCCGGAAATCGCCGGGAAAGAGCCCGAGATCCTCGACCCGATCATCGTGCCTTACGGCGCGGGCGATTACCGCAGCTTCATCACGCAGGCCGCGCGTTCGAAAGCGACGGGTATCTTCAACTCGACCTACGGCGGGGACTCTGTGACCCTGTTCCAGCAGGCGCAGCCGTTCAAGCTGTTCGAGGAACGCGTCCTGATGGACTCGGCCAACGAATTCATCGTCGCAGGGGCCTTGGGCACCAAGACCCCCAAGCACTGGACCGGGATCCACTGGTATCACGAGACAAACGCCGGCAACCCGGTCAGCGATGCGCTGTTCGACGATTATGTGAAGCTGACGGGCGACGATACCCCCATGGGCTGGGTCGCCGAAGCCCACGCCGGGATTCTTGCCTATGCCGCCGCGATCGAAAAGGCCGGGTCGACCGAAACGGACGCGGTTATCGCAGCGATGAAAGGTCTGGAGTGGGAGACGGCGACAGGCAAACGCGTGATGCGGGCCGAAGACAACCAAGCGATCAAGGATGTAGAGCTGATCTATATCGAGCCGGATGCCGAGGCCAAAAAAGGCTATGCCGTGACCGACTACAAAAAGGTTGATGGCAACACGGTGATCGAACCCGCAACGCCGGGGCAGGCGGTCGAACTTCGGTCCGCCAACTGACACGCATTTGGCGCGCGGACACTCGACCCGCGCGCCATCCCCGACCTTCCTTCAAAGCGGCGAGGCAGCTATGATCGGTGACATCATCACGATCGGATTCAACGCGCTGAACTGGGCCATGGCGACGTTTCTTGTGGCGTCGGGCCTGACCTTGGTTTTCGGCATTCTGCACGTGTTGAACTTTTCCCACGGCGGGTTTTTCATGATCGGGGCTTATGTGGCCCACACCGTTCTGGTGCAATTCGGTTTTGACATTCCGCTATGGGCCTACCTTATCGCGGCGGTTCTGGCCGCTGTGGTGGTCGGAGCCGCCGGTACAGGCGTTGATCGCCTGATATTTCAAAGACTTAAAAACCTAGACGGTATCTATGTCCTGATTGCGACATATGCCTTGCTATTGGTGTGCAACGGGTTTGTTAAGGCCGTGTGGGGCCTGAACTACCTAAGCGTCTCACCGCCCGAAGGGCTTGGCGGGGCGATATTCTTTGCCGACGCCATCCTGCCGACCTTCTCGGTTTTTGTGATCGGCTGCGGGATCCTGACCTTCCTGCTGCTGGAAGCGGTCTTAAACCACACCACGATTGGCCGAACGCTTCAGGCGATTGCGGTTGATCCGTGGATGGCGCGTGTGATCGGCATCGACGTCAGCTCTGTCTATCGCTGGACGATGATCGCAGGGTTCGCCTTGGCGGGGCTTGCTGGTGGGCTGCTGGTCGCGAACCAGAGCCTGTCCCCCGATCTTGCGGGCATCTTTGTGCTGCAAGCCTTCGGGGTCGTGATCGTCGGAGGAATGGGGTCCATCCGGGGGGCTTTCGTGGCCTCGATCCTGCTGGGACTGGTCGAAGCCCTCAGCGCGGTCTTTCTGCCGGATTATCCCGGTGTCCTGTTCTTTGCCACGATCGCTGCGGTGCTGATCATCAGCCCCGGCGGTATCTTTGGAAAGTCTGCCGCATGACGAGCATTACACGCATCAATCGCTCTACCTTTTTCATCAGCCTGGCGGCCTTTGCAATCGCAGGACTGCTGCTGCCCATGGTTGCCAACCGCGGGGTGGTCTTTCTGGGTGGCGTCGTAGCGATCAACATGGTCTATGGCATCGCCTTCAACTTTGCCTTCCAGAAGGCCGGGATCCTGTCGTTCGGCAACGCGATGTTCGTTGCGGCAGGAGCCTATACCACCGGTTATCTGGTGACGCAGGTTCCGCAGATACCCTTCCTGATGGTCATCCTGCTGTCGGGCCTGTCCGGCGCTATCCTTGCCATGATCACTGGGTTGCTGGCCCTGCGCCGCTCCAGCGGTGTCTATTTCGCGGTTATTACGCTGGCCGTGGGTGAGCTGATCCATGTGCTGGTTACGAAACTGACCTTTCTGGGGCGGAACGACGGGCTGGTCGGTGTCTATCGGCCGACGCTGAACTTTGGTCTGTTTGAAATCGACCTAGGCCAGGGCAACGCTTATTATTACTTCATCCTCGTCGTTTGCCTGTTGCTGATTGCCGGGCTCTGGGTCGTTTGGTCGAACCGGTTCGGCCGGTCGCTTCAGACCGTGAAGTCCGACGAAATGCGCTCGGGTTTTCTGGGAACGGACACTGATCGCCGCAAGCTTCAGGCCCTAGTCATCTCGGGCGCGGTGACGGCTCTGGGTGGGGCGCTGTTCGCGCCTTGGGCGCAGATCGTGACGCCCGACCTTGCTCATTGGAGCCAATCGACCAAACCGCTTCTGTTCGCCTTGCTTGGCGGCACCTCGACCTTTTTCGGCCCGGCCGTCGGAGCCGTGTTGTTCGGCTTCCTAGAATACAGCACCCGCACGCTGGTTGGCATTTCCGACCTGCTGACCGGTGGGCTGTTGCTGGCGGTTGTGCTTGCGGTACCCGGCGGCGTGCTCGGACTGATCATCCGACTGACACGCATCAGAAGGTCGGGTCGGACAGAAGGCAGACTGGCGGAGGATCGGACATGACCACATTGCTGGAAGCAAAGGGCGTCTTTCTGAACTACGGCGCGATCCCGGTTCTGAAAAACATCGACCTTGAACTGATCCAGGGCGAACGGCTGGTCATTATCGGACCAAACGGCGCGGGCAAGACGACCTTGTTCAAGGTCCTGTCAGGCGAATTGCCCCCAACCAAGGGCGCGGTCCGTATGGGTGACGACGACGTCAGCCGCCACACCGGGTTCCGCAGGGTGCGCCGGGGCGTGGGCCGGTCGTTTCAGGTGGCGCGCGTCTTTCTTGAGATGACCGTCCTCGACAACGTCGCCGTCTCGGTCGAGGCGCGGCATGGTCATGAAGGCAGAGGCGCGGGCTTTTTCAGGATTTCCACGTCGCCCGAAGTGATGGACGAGGCCGTCGGCCTGCTAGCGCATCTGGGCCTGAGCGCCCAGCAGAACACGCTGGCCAGCGAACTGAGCCACGGCGACCGCAAGCGGCTGGAACTTGCGATGATCCTTGCCCTGCGGCCGCGCATTTTGATGCTGGACGAACCCACGGCGGGGATGTCACCCACCGACCGGGCGGCTGCAGTTGATCTGATCGACCGGATCGTGACGGAAAACAACATCACCCTGATCCTGACGGAGCATGATATGGGCGTGGTCTTCCAGCTCGGCACTCGCCTGTCTGTGCTGCACTATGGCGAACTGGTCGTCAGCGGCGCGCCCGAAGAGGTCCGCAAGAACCTACTCGTTCGCGAAATTTACCTTGGCCGGAATTCAAGACATGATTGAAGCTCACAATCTCGATGCGTTTTATGGCCAGAGCCATATTCTGCACAGTATCGACTTTCATCTGGCCGAAGGGGAAAGCGTTGCCCTGCTGGGTCGGAACGGGGCGGGCAAAAGCACCTTCCTGAAATCTCTGATCGACGCGGGGCCGACGGTGACTGGTCAGGTCAATCTGCTCGGGGAGGATCTTCACCAGATACAGACCCACAAGCGTGCCCAGATGGGAATGGCGCTGGTCCCCGAGGATCGCCGGATTTTCCCCATGCTGACCGTGGCGCAGAATATCGAAATCGGCGGTCATGCGGCGGGTAAGAACAATCCCCGCTATACGCTTGATGACGTGGTCGAGATGTTCCCGATGCTCAAGCCGCTGCTGTCGCGACTGGGCTATCAGTTGTCCGGGGGACAACAGCAAATGCTGGCCATCGCGCGTGGGATCGTTTCCCATCCCCGCCTGCTGATGCTTGACGAGCCTGCCGAAGGGCTTGCGCCTGTGATCGTCGATGAACTTGCGGACACCGTCAACGCACTTCGCAAGGGCGGCACACGGGGCATGATCCTGACAGAACAGAATGTCGATTTCGCACGCCAGACAACCGACAGGCTGTACGTTTTGGACGTGGGGTCTGTCGTGTTCTCGGGTACCTGGCCGGAATTTGATGCCAACACCGACCTGATCGACCGCTATCTCGTACTATAGGAGCTTCCGATGACCCTGACCGACGAATTACGCGCGATAGAACCGGACGAGGACACCAGAAAAGCCTACCGCGACAGCGGTGTTTGGCGTAACCGCACCATCGCTCAGGACGCGGAAGAGCTGGCGAAAACAGAGCCTAGCAAGGTTCTTTGGGTCGAAGGTGATAACCGGCTGACCGCAGGCGATGCTTATGGCAAGGCACGGAAACTGGCGGCCGGGTTGTACCATCGGGGCTTGAGGCCCGGAGATGTCGTTAGCTTTCAACTGCCGAACTGGACCGAGGCCGTGATCCTCGACATCGCCTGCGTGATGCTGGGGTTGGTGGTCAATCCAATCGTCCCGATCTACAGAAACGCCGAGCTTGAGCTGATCCTCAAAGACTGCGGCGCTCGCGCTTTGTTTATCCCGGAAGCTTTCCGCAGCGTCGATCACGCGGACATGGTCGATGCGCTGCGCCCTAACCTGCCGGATCTTCACGATGTGATCGTGGTGCGCGGGACGCCCCGGGACGGGATGTCGTCCTTTGATGATCTGCTGGCAACAACCGACACGGATATCCCATGGCCGGATCAGCGTCCTGAGGCCGTGAAGATGATCATGTATACGTCGGGCACCACCGGACGCCCCAAGGGCGTGTTGCACAGTCACGAAACCATGGCCCGCGCCATGCACGCCTGTTTCGACCATTGGGGTATCCAGACCGACGATTGGGTGCTGATGCCGTCGCCGGTGACGCATGTCACGGGTTTTTCTTACGGGATCGAATGGCCCTTGGTTGCCGGGACACGCACGATCCTGATGCAACAATGGGATGCCGCGCGGGCGACCGAGTTGATCGATCAGAACAACGTGGTTGCCACCGTCGGCGCCACACCTTTCCTGGCCGAACTCATTTCGGCCGCGGAAACTGCCGGGTCCCGGTTGGAAAGCCTGCGGGTGTTCGGATGTGGCGGCGCGGCTGTGCCTCCGGCCCTGATCCGCAAGGCGAATACCACATTTGCCAATACCTGCGCATTCCGCATTTTCGGATCAACCGAAGTGCCGGTGGTGACACTCGGCTATCTGGGTGACGATACGGCGGACCTTGCCGCCGACACAGACGGAGAGATCATCGATTACGAAGTTCGCATCGTGGATGACCACGGCAACGACGGGGCCGAAGAGGGCGAGATCCTGGTGCGAGGGCCCTCGCAATACCTTGGGTATCTGTCGCCGCAGGATCGCATCGGCGCTGAGGACGAACAGGGCTATTTCCGCACCGGGGACATCGGCAGCTTTGTCAGTGGCAAGGGGCTGGTGATCACCGGACGCAAGAAGGACCTGATCATCCGGGGCGGTGAAAACCTGTCGGCCAAGGAAATCGAGGACGTTCTGCATACGCACGAGGCCATCAAAGAAGCGGCTGTTGTTGCGATGCCTCACAAACGGCTTGGCGAAACCGTGTGCGCCTTTGTCATTCCATCGGGGGTCAATCAGCCCGACGTTGCGTTTTTGGTTGACTTTCTTGACGGATGTGGGCTGGCGCGGCAAAAGTTTCCGGAATGCGTGCGGTACGTGACGGACTTGCCGCGAACATCTTCGGGTAAGGTTCGTAAGGACCTGCTGAGGAAAGAAATCGCAGAATACGTTTCGTCAGCCGCGGAACGTGCCTAGGATCGGATCGCTGATCTGACGGTTGGTCTCGGTCGGAAAAAGATGTGGATTTGCGGGTCGCAAGGTGCATGGAGACAGTAGGTTCGAAACGACAGCGGAGAATTTCTCCTGCCCAGCAAGCTCGTAACGAAAAGACGCGCCGTGCTATCATCCAAAGTGCCGGGCACGTCGTCGGTCAGCATGGTTATGCCGGATGCTCGATCTCGCGGGTGACCGAACGTGCAGGCATCGCGCAGGGCGCATTCTATCTGCATTTCCCTAAACGGCAGGCCCTGTTCGACGTTCTGCTGCCCGAGATCGGAACCGAGATGGTGGCCGAAATCGCCAAGGCCGTGCGCGGCGCGACGACTCTGGCCGAGGTCGAGCGCAAAGGCATCGCAGCCAATATCGCCTATTTGGTCGACAACCCCCATGTCTATCGTGTGATGTTCGAGGCTAGCCAATACGCGCCTGTCGCCTTCAAACGGCATCACGATCTGCTGGTCGCAGGCTACGTCAGATCATTTCGCCGCATTCTGGGGGGCGATGCGCTGGACGAAAAGAAAATGGAAATGGTCGCTTCGATGCTGATGGGCGCGCGATCCTTTCTGTTCATGCGCTATGCAGACGCGGGCACGTTAATCAAGCCGCTCGACCCCGAGATTATCGAGATCTACGTCGATTTCGTCGAAAGCGGCATGAAGCGCATTTTGCAGGTTTGACCATTTCCGCTTTGCCGGTGTGGGGCCTCACTCCGGCGGTTTACAGGTGCCGTTCCACATCCATGCTTTGATGCAGAATACGGATGATCGTGATCACCTCGAATCTGCCCTTCGAGGAACCGAAACCTTCGGAACCGAGCGCCTGACCGGCGCGCTCCTGGACCGGCTGAATGAGCTACTCCCCATCTGTTGGACAGGATCTGGCGTAATTTAAGCTACTCGTTGCACCTGCTGATCGGGTTGGTTGATATCATTTCTCTGCCAATAGACCAGCGCCGGTGGCTTGCCGCCGAGGGCTGAATGCGGGCGCTGGTGGTTGTAGAAGGTCATCCATTTCCGGATGGCCGCCTTTGTCTCCGAACCGGTCTCCCAAGCATGCAGGTAGACGCACTCGTATTTCAGGGTGCGCCACAGCCTCTCGATGAAGATGTTGTCCGTTGCCCGACAATGGTTTGCTTGCAAACCATGAGAGGGGAGGAACCGACCTTTCACGTCCATCCGCTGCCCGGCAGCGCATGTTTTCATGCGCGAGAGGGGAGATCCGCACGCCAGATCGACGCAGCCGATCCGTCCAGGCGAAGGATGTGAACTGGCTTCCTTGATCGGTGTTCATGATCTCGGGCGGGCCAAACTTGTGGATGGCCTCGTTCAACGCGTCGACGCAGAACTGGGCTTCCAACGTGTTCGAGATCCGCCAGGACAGAACCTTGCGGGTGTGCCAGTCCATGATCGCCACAAGGTAGAGGAACCCGCGGCGCATCGGCAGGTAGGTGATGTCCGAGCACCAGACCTGGTTCGGACGTTCCACCCGCAACCCTCTCAATAGGTAGGGATAGGTCTTGTGCCCCTTCGTCGGCCTGTTCGTGTTGGGCTTCTGGTAAATCGGCATGAGCCCCATCAGGCGCATCAGCCACCGGATGCGCTTCTCGTTCACAAGGTGTCCGTCGTTACGCAGATGCCAGGTCATCTGCCGAACGCCGAAGAACGGGGTCTCCAGGAACTGCTCGTCGATCCGCCGCATCAGGCCGAGGTTCTGCTCGGTCTCGCCCTTCGGCTCGTAGTAATAGGACGAGCGCGCGATTGACAGCAGCTTGCACTGCTGCCCGATCGACAGATCCGGGTGGTCAGGCTCGATCATGCCGCGCCTCACTTCCCGCCCCAGGGCTTCAGCTTTCGTTCCAAAAAAGAGTTGGCCACCGCCAGCTCCCCGATCTTGGCGTGAAGCTCCTTCACCTGCTCCTCCTCAATCTCGGGCTTCTTGCGGCCCCCGCGCTCGAACACGCCGGACGCGCCTTCGAGCAGTGCCCTCTTCCATTGATGGATCATCGTCGCCTCTCGGTGTTTGCAGAGCAAACACCTGCCGGTAACAGATGAACCCCGAACCGGCTCGCCAGCTCGGCCGCTGTCTCTTCACCTTTCAGGGCTTCCAGCGCGACCTTGGCCTTAAACTCAGGCGCGTGCTGCTTGCGTTTCGACATCTCTGATCTCCTTCTCGTCGAAGATCAGCAGACTGCAAATCGTAGCTTATGTCAGTGTCCGAATTTCGGGGGGTAGCTCAGAATCATCACGTCAACATCCTCGAGATGAACGGCGAAAGCTACCGCCTCAACCAGAACCGCGCCCGCCTCGCAAAATCCGGAAACTGAGCCTACAAGAAATGGCTCGACGGCCAATGCGCCTTAGAAATTGCCTACTACTCGGGGGCCGCACGCTCCAAGGTGCGCATCGCAAAACTGGCCGACTTTTGCTCCGCCTTTGACTGAATGCTGATAACAAAAACCTAGCCGTTGTAACGACTGCTTTCGGGCATGTGTGCTGCAGCATTTCTGCCTTCGGTGGATGTCCGCTCAGGGCCGCGAGCGACTGCGTTGGCAGCACTCGAGGCGGAAATCAGCGAGCTTTCGCTCCTTGCAAGATATCGCTCCAGAGACCCTCTGAAGCAGTTGAGCGCAGGCCAAAACGTTGCCCCTCTTTTAGTAGCGGCAGGAGCATACAACTTGCGAAGCCGGCTCTCGGAAGGCCGGCATTCAGCCTTCTTGACCTATGCCCGAGGGTGTGAAATATCCTCAAGAACTGCCGAGCGGGTATGGTGTAACGGTAGCGCCCTAGCCTTCCAAGCTAGTCGTGCGGGTTCGATTCCCGCTACCCGCTCCAGCAAAAACTATCCGACACATCGCCGACAAAATCTCCTTGCATCAGCGAACATGTTACTGAAAATTCTCTAGAAAATGAGAATTTCTGGCTAGCCTTCCAAGCTGATGATACGGGTTCGATTCCCGTCGCCCGCTCCAGAAGAATGTTCCCGAAAGATAGTCGCCGAAGGCATGTGAGCACGACCACCGTGCCGTTGAGCCCCGCCGTGTCGTCGCGTGTGGTGCCTGATCTTGTGGGCCGGGCCTCCGGATTCGACCTTCACGATCCGAGCCGGCGGTCCGACGGTGCGGACAGGTGGTGATCGCGTTGCAACCCGAGGTGCCCCGAGGACCGCGGCGGTGGCGTCCGACGGAGGTGCCGGCGAGGGGGGAGATGCGGCGTCTTGCCCCGTGGCCCTTCGGGTTGACCCGATCCGCCGGCCCGGCCATGTAGCGCGGGCCGGTGCAGGTCGGCCGGCACGACCGACGAGGACTTGACATGGCGCGACAGCCGAGCCCCACGCCCGGAGCGGATGACCGAGAGGCAAGCCGCCGCGTCGGCGCCCTGGCCAGCCTCTGGCCGTTTCTCCGGCCCTATCGCGGCATGCTGGTGGCGGCGACGCTGGCGCTGATCCTGACGGCGACGGTATCGCTGATCCTGCCGCTGGCGGTGCGCCGCGTGGTGGACAATTTCGGCGACGCGGCCGGGCTTCTGGACAAGTACTTCGCGGCGGCTGTCGGCTTTGCGGGGCTGCTGGCGATCGGGACCGGGCTGCGCTATGCGCTGGTCTCGCGGCTGGGGGAACGCGTGGTGGCGGATATCCGCAAGGCGGTCTTCGGACGGGTCGTGTCGATGTCGCCGGCCTTCTACGAGACCACGATGACCGGCGAGGTGCTCAGCCGGATCACCACCGACACGACGCTGATCCAGTCGGTGATAGGCTCTTCGGTTTCGGTGGCGCTGCGCAATGTGCTGATCTTCGCCGGCGGGCTGGTGCTGATGCTCTTCACCTCGGCCAAGCTGACCGGGCTGGTGCTGCTGATCGTCCCGGTCGTCATCGTGCCGATCCTCACGCTGGGGCGGCGCCTGCGGGTGCTGAGCCGCGAGAACCAGGACTGGATCGCGGAAAGTTCGGGCAATGCCTCCGAGGCGCTGACCTCGGTCCAGACCGTGCAGGCCTTCACCCATGAACGGCGCAGCCGCGACAGGTTCGACACGATCACCGAGGAAAGCTTCGGCTCGGCGGTGCGGCGCATCCGGGCGCGGGCGATCATGACGGTGATCGTGATCTTCCTGATCTTCACCGGCGTGGTGGGCGTGCTGTGGATCGGGGCGCATGACGTGCGGCAGGGCGCGATGACCACCGGCGCGCTTGTGCAGTTCGTGATCTATGCCGTGATGGTCGCCGGGTCGGTGGCCGCCCTGTCGGAGATCTGGGGCGAGTTGCAGCGCGCCGCCGGCGCCACCGAAAGGCTGGTCGAGCTGCTGCGGGTCGAGGACAAGGTGCGCGATCCCGCCGCTCCGGCGCGCTTGCCGGCGCCGGTCCGGGGCGCCATCGCCTTCGAGGGCGTCACCTTTCACTATCCGTCACGTCCGGCGGTTCCGGCGCTGGACGACATCTCGCTGCGCGTGACGCCCGGGGAAACCGTCGCCCTGGTGGGGCCGTCGGGGGCCGGCAAGACCACGATCATCCAGCTCATCCTGCGGTTCTACGACCCCGAGGCCGGCGTGGTCCGGCTGGACGGCATCGACCTGCGCGACCTGACGCGCGAGGATTTCCGCCGCGCCGTGGCTCTCGTGCCCCAGGACCCGGTGATCTTCGCCGCATCGGCGCGCGAGAACATCCGCTTCGGCTGGCCGGAGGCCACCGATGACGAGGTCGAGGCGGCGGCGCGGGCGGCGGCGGCGCATGACTTCATCATGGCTCTTCCCGAGGGCTACGACAGCCCGCTCGGGGAGCGGGGGGTGATGCTCTCGGGCGGGCAGAAACAGCGCATCGCCATCGCGCGGGCGATCCTGCGCGACGCGCCGGTGCTGCTGCTGGACGAGGCGACCTCGGCGCTGGACGCCGAGAGCGAGCGGCTGGTCCAGGAGGCGGTCGAGCGGGTGGCCCGGGGCCGAACGACGATCGTGATCGCGCACCGGTTGTCCACGGTGAAGAAGGCGGATCGCATCGTGGTGATGGAGCAGGGGCGGATCGTCGCCGAAGGGCGGCACGATGAGCTCGTGCGGCAGGGCGGGCTCTATGCGCGGCTCGCCAGACTGCAATTCACGGGTGACGGTGCGGATATCTCGGCCGCCTGAACGCTGGCCGGTTTTCATTTCGCGATTTCTTGGCTGCAATCTGGCGCGAAAATCCCAGCAGGACTTGGATGAATGCGACAATCAGTACGCTCGCATTCCGGGGCGCATCGACGTCCGGTCCCCGCGTCGCGCCCCGGCGAACCCGGGCCGAGCGGGCGGTCGCCCCGGTCTTCTGCCTGCTGCCCCACGTCGAAAGTGACGTGACAAACGCGCACTCCGCGGGGGCGGTTCCGGCCGGCGACGTGCCGTAAACCTTGCCATAACGGCCAATCTCGCCCATTTTCGCGCAACCCGGGACAACCGGTACAGGCATTGGGAGGATAGGCCTATGGTAATGACGTCGCTCGCCGACAATCTCGAGATTCAGAACGCGATGCCCTACGAGGAGCGCGATCTACCGGTGACGGTCTACCAGATGCTGAAGCGCACGACGGACAAGTTCCCGTCGCACAACGCGATCACCTTCCAGTTGCAGTCCGGTCCGGAGGACAAGGCCGAGACCCTGACCTGGAAGGAACTGCACGAAAAGACCTGTCAGGCGGCGAACCTGTTCCGTTCGCTGGGGGTCGGGGAAGAGGATGTCGTTGCGCTCGTCCTGCCGAACAGCAACGAGACCGCCATCGCCACGGTCGCGGGCATGGTCGCGGGCATCGTGAACCCGATCAACCCGCTTCTCGATCCCGAACAGATCTCGGCCATACTGCGCGAGACCCAGGCCAAGGTTGTCGTCACGCTCAAGGGCTTTCCCAAGTCGGACGTCGCCGAGAAGACCGCCGAGGCGGTGAAGTTCGCGCCCAACGTCAAGGCCGTGCTCGAGATCGACCTCAACCGCTATCTGTCGCCGCCGAAAAGCTGGATCGTGCCCTTCATCCGCCCCAAGACCTCGGTGTCGCATCACGCGGATATCAAGGATTTCAACGCGGAATGCGCGAAGCAGCCCAAGACGCTGTCCTTCGAGGATCGCGCCGTCGACCGGGTCTGCGCCTATTTCCATACCGGCGGGACGACCGGTATGCCCAAGGTCGCGCAGCACAAGAACTCGGGCATCATCTACAACGGCTGGATCGGGCACGAGCTGCTCTACACCGAAGAGGACAACGTGATCTGTCCGCTTCCGCTGTTCCACGTCTTCGCCTGCCACGTCATCTTCATGTCGATGCTCAAGTCCGGGGCGCACGTGGTCTTTCCGACGCCCGCCGGCTACCGGGGCGAGGGGGTGTTCGACAATTTCTGGAAACTGTGCGAGCGCTGGAAGATCACCTTCATCATCACCGTGCCGACCGCGATTTCGGCGCTGATGCAGCGGCCGGTGGATGCGGATGTCTCGACGGTCAAGACCTCGTTCTCGGGCTCGGCGCCGCTGCCGCTGGAGCTGTTCAACCGGTTCGAGAAAGCGACGGGGGTGACCATCGTGGAAGGGTACGGCCTGACCGAGGCGACCTGCCTCGTGTCGTGCAACCCGGTTGCAGGCGAGAAGAAGATCGGATCGGTGGGGATCCCGTTCCCCTATACGGACGTGAAGATCCTCAAGCGTGGCGCGGACGGTACCGTGACCGAATGCGCCGCCGACGAGGTGGGCGAGATCTGCGTCTCGAACCCCGGCGTGAACGATGGCTCGACCTATACCGAAGAGGTCAAGAACAAGGACCTCTATCATTCGCGCCCGGACACCAACCGTCTCTACCTGCGGACCGGCGACCTCGGCCGCATCGACAAGGACGGCTACATCTTCATCACCGGGCGGGCGAAGGACCTGATCATCCGCGGCGGCCATAACATCGACCCCGCCGAGATCGAAGAGGCGCTGCTGGGGCATGAACAGGTGGCCTTTGCCGGGGCGATCGGCCAGCCGGATGCGCATGCGGGCGAGGTGCCCTGCGCCTATGTGGAACTGATCGGCGGGGCGACGGTGACCGAGGACGAGCTGATGGAATATGCCCAGACCCATGTCCACGAACGGGCGGCGCATCCCAAGCACCTCGAGATCATGGACGAGCTGCCGAAGACGGCTGTCGGCAAGATCTTCAAGCCCGACCTGCGGAAGAAGGCGATCACGCGGGTCTACAACGCGGCTCTCGCGGATGCGGGTATTCCGGCCGAGGTGGTCGAGGTGGTCGACGACAAGAAGACCGGCCTGACCGCAAAGGTGAAGAAATCGGGCGACGTGGACGAGATGGCGATCAACGCGCTTCTGGGCAAGTTCACCCGGCCCTGGGTCTGGGCCGACTGATCCGGTCGCGGCGGTCCGACGGCCGCCGCGCCACCAGCAGGCCGCGGCGGGCAGAGCGGGCCTCGGGCGCGCCCCGTGTATGTCGCGCCGCGACGATCTGCCCCGCGGCCGGTTCGGCCTTCCCAAGTGACGCAAGGGGATACCAGGCGGGACTTGCACCGACTCTTCCGGGCATGTCCAATGGGGGCGCGTCCCGGGGTCCGGGGCGTTCGGGAAGGGAGGCTCGGACATGGATGACGCGATTCACGGTAGGCTGAACGAGACGCAGCAGGCGGCGCTGGCGGCGCCGCTGGCGGAATTCACCGCGGCGCGGGCCTCGCTCTTTGCCACGAACACGGAACTGCCGTTCTTCGAACGCCTGCGCAACGAGGATCCGGTGCACTGGTGCGAGACGGGCAATTACGAACCGCACTGGTCGATCACGCGCTATGACGACATCGCCGCCGTGGATCTCGATCACAGGAGGTTCTCCTCGGCCGAGGCGATCACCCTGCGCACGGCGGAGACGATCGAATTCAACCGGTATCAGAGCAATGACGGCGTCGGGTTCATCACGATGGACCAGCCCGACCACGGCCCGCAACGCAAGGCTGTCGGTCCCGTGGTGCAACCGCCGAACCTGAAGAAGCTGTCGGCTCTGCTCCGGGAGAGAGCAGCCCATCTGCTCGACCGTCTGCCCATAGGAGAGCCCTTCGACTGGGTGGACCTCGTCTCCAAGGAGTTCACGGCGATGACCCTCGCCACGCTCTTCGACTTTCCCTTCGAGGAGCGTCGGAAGCTGACCCACTGGTCGGACATGATCACCAATGCCCCCGGTCACGGACCGGTGGAAAGCTGGGAGCACAAGAAGCAGGAGATGGACGCCTGTTTCGCGGCGTTCGACCAACTCTGGAAGGACCGGGCCACGCGGGACGGCGGGTTCGACCTGGTCTCGATGCTGGCCCAGGGCGAACAGACCGCCTCGATGCCGCGTCATGTCTTTTACGGCAACGTCATCCTGCTGATCGTCGGCGGGAACGACACGACGCGGAACACGCTCTCGGGCTCGGTCTATGCGCTGAACCGGTTCCCCCGGCAGTACGATCTGCTGCGCGGCGACCCGTCTCTGGTTCCCGGGATGGTGTCCGAAACCATACGCTGGCAGACGCCGCTGGCGCATATGGCGCGGACGGCGAAGGAAGATGTCGAGATGCACGGCAAGACGATCCGCAAGGGCGACCGGGTCGTCATGTGGTATCTCTCGGGCAATCGCGACGAACGGCATTTCGAGAATCCGGACGCCTATGAGATCACGCGCAAGAATGTCCGTTCTCATCTTAGCTTCGGTTTCGGGATCCACCGGTGTTTCGGCAATCGCGTCGCCGAGATGCAGCTTCAGATCCTGTGGGAAGAAATCCTCAAGCGGTTCCCCGTGATCGAGGTGCTCGAAGAACCGAAACGGTCGTTCTCGGTCTTCGTGCGGGGCTATGAAGACCTGATGGTCCGCATCCCGCACCGGCACTAGGCCGCCCGGGCCAGTCCTCGGCCCTCGCGCTCGGCGCGGGGGGGGGTGCTGGATATTGCCGTCGTCCGTCTGCGACGGAGGATACGGGGCCGGCGAACCGCAGCGATCCGGTCTAGTTGATCTTGAGAAAATTCATGGTGCCGCAGGGGAGGATTGAACTCCCGACCTCACCCTTACCAAGGGTGCGCTCTACCACTGAGCTACTGCGGCGGGGGGCCGTTGGCCGTGGCGGGTGATTAGACGGTATCGACACACCTTGCAAGCGCAATCTGGACGCTTTTTCCGGACTGATTTACAGAGGTCCCATGAGTGATAAGAAGACCCCTTCGGATGGGCGCGCCAAGCCGGGCGAGGCGCGCGAGGACCGGCTGAAATCGGCGCTGAAGGCGAACCTCGCGAAGCGCAAGGCGCAGGCGAAAGCGCGCGGGGCCGGGACGGACAAGACCAATACAGGCGACAAGGCCGGGGAGTGACCCGGCAGAAAAGGCGGGCAGCATGGATCAGATCATCGTCACGGGCAATGGCCCTCTCAACGGCAACATTCCGATCGCGGGGGCAAAGAACGCCTGTCTCACGCTGATGCCGGCGACGCTTTTGTCGGACGAGCCGCTGACCCTGACCAACGCGCCCCGGCTAAGCGATATCCGCACGATGACGACGCTTCTGCAGTCGCTCGGGGCCGAGGTCTCGCCGTTGCAGGACGGCAAGGTGCTTGCACTGTCGTCGCACGGTCTGGACAACCACAGGGCCGATTACGACATCGTGCGCAAGATGCGGGCCTCGATCCTCGTGCTGGGGCCGCTTCTGGCGCGCACGGGCCGCGCCGAGGTCTCGCTGCCCGGCGGTTGCGCGATCGGCGCGCGCCCGGTCGATCTCCATCTCAGGGCGCTCGAGGCCATGGGGGCCGAGCTGGACCTGCGCGAAGGCTATGTGCACGCCAGGGCGCCCGGTGGCCTGAAGGGCGGTGTGGTCGAGTTTCCGTTCGTCTCGGTCGGCGCGACCGAGAACGCGCTGATGGCAGCAACGCTGGCGAAGGGGGCGACGGTGCTGAAGAACGCCGCGCGTGAGCCCGAGATCGTCGACCTGGCGCGCTGCCTGCGCAAGATGGGCGCGCAGATCGAGGGCGAGGGGACGTCGACGATCACCATCCAGGGCGTCGACCGGCTGGGCGGCGCGACGCACCCTGTCGTGACCGACCGGATCGAGCTGGGTACCTACATGCTCGCCCCGGCGATCTGCGGCGGAGAGGTGACCTGTCTGGGCGGACGTCTGGAACTGGTGACCGCCTTCGCGGAACGGCTGGACGCCGCCGGGGTCGAGGTCACCGAGACCGAAGCGGGGCTGACCGTCCGTCGCCGGGGCGACCGGGTCTCGGCGGTCGACGTCACGACCGAGCCCTTTCCCGGTTTCCCGACCGACCTGCAGGCGCAGATGATGGCGCTGCTCTGCACGGCGGACGGAGTCTCGGTGCTTGAAGAAAAGATTTTCGAGAACAGGTTCATGCATGCGCCCGAACTCTTGCGGATGGGCGCCGACATAGATGTCCAGGGCGGCATCGCGACAGTCACCGGCGTCGAGCGGCTGAAGGGCGCGCCCGTCATGGCGACGGATCTGCGGGCCTCGGTCAGCTTGATCCTGGCCGGGCTGGCGGCCGAGGGCGAGACCATGGTCAGCCGGGTCTATCACCTCGATCGCGGATACGAGCGGGTCGAGGAAAAGCTACAGGCGTGCGGCGCCAAGATCGAACGGGTGCAGGGAACATGACCGACGCGCGCTTTGAAGAGGGGCGGGAAGCCCCGCTGAACCTGGGGGCGGAGGATGCCGAGGATATCGGGATCCTCTCGGCGCTCGTGCAGGATGCCGTCTTCGGGGCGACGGATATCCAGTGGGATCAGGCGGGGCGGCGTGTCTCGCTCCTGCTCAATCGATTCAGATGGGAGGACCGCGGCGCCGGCCGCCATGCGCCCGAGCGCGTCCGGTCGGTCCTTGTGATCGAAAATGCCATGGCCGTCGCCAGCCAAGGCGTGGACCGGCGCGACGAGGGGCTCGTGCTGTCCCTTCTGTCCGTGAGCTTCGAGCTGGACGAACAGGCGCCCGGCGGTGACGTGCTGCTGACTCTGGCGGGGGACGGGGCGATCCGGGTCACGGTCGAGGCGCCGGAACTGCGACTGCGCGACGTCACGCGGCCGTATCGCGCGCCATCGGGTCGGCGTCCCTCGCACGACTGACGCCGCGACCCAGTGGTTGCGCGCGGATTCGGCGCGTCGCAGCGGGGTTCCAGCGGCGTCGGCTGCTGTCTCGGCGTCGCGGTCCGGTGGCGCCGCAAACCCGGTGCCAGGTCAGAAACGCCTTGCAATCGCGCTGGTCTTGGCGGAACCAGAGGCAGATTTCACAGGTTCCGAGAGCTACATGACTGACCAGACCCCCGAGCCCGCTCTGCCCCGTGCCGACGATGCGATGACCCCGATCCTGACGGTCGAGCGGATCGAGGACAATTTCTTTCGCGGGCGCGAAACCCCGAACGGCAAGGGGCGCATGTTCGGCGGGCAGGTTCTGGGTCAGGCGCTGATGGCGGCCGCGAACACGGTCGAGGGCGACCGGCTGAACCATTCCCTCCACGCCTATTTCATGCGGCCCGGCGACGCCACCCTGCCGGTGCTCTACCGGGTCGAGCGCGACATGGACGGCCGCTCGTTCAACACGCGGCGGGTGATCGCGATCCAGAACGGTCAGCCCATCCTCAATCTCGCGGCCTCGTTCCAGGTTCAGGAAGAGGGGTTTTCGCATACCGATCCGTTCCCCGAGAACATCCCCGAGCCGGAGGACCTTCTGAACGAGCATCAGCTGGCCGAGAAGTACAGCGATCAGGTGCCCGGCATGCTGGCGCGCTTTCTCGAGTGGGACCGCCCGGTCGAGATCCGGCCCTGTTCTCTCATTCCGCCCTATGACATGACGCCGCCCGAGGGCGAGACCTATCGCTGGATCAGGGCCAACGCGCCGATGCCCGACGACCAGGCGCTGCACCGCGCGGCGATGGTCTATACCTCGGACATGGGGCTGATCGGCGCGGCGCTCGCCAAGCACGAGGTCGGCTTCTTCACGGAAGGGATGCGCGTCGCTTCACTCGATCACGCGACCTGGATCCACGGCGATCTGCGCATGGACGATTGGCTGCTTTACTGCATGGACAGCCCCTGGTCGGGCGGCGGGCGCGGGCTGACCGGCGGCCGGGTGTTCACCCGCGACGGGCGGCTGGTCGCCACCATTGCCCAGGAGGGCATGATCCGGCGCAAGCTTTAGAACGGCGCGGGCCCGGCCACGCATCGGGCCCGCATCGGCTGGGGCGTCACGCGCGCAGGGTCGCCTTTTCAATGCCGTCGAGCACGGCCTCGTAGACTTCGTGCGGAAAGTTGTGGCCCATGCCGGGGATCTCGATCAGGTCCGCGGTCGGGCAATTCTCGGCCGTGTCGCGCCCGCCGGTGACGGGAACGAGGGGGTCGTCGGTGCCGTGGATCACCGCCACGGGCATCGTCAGGTTCCGCAGTTCCGCGCGCCGGTCGCGCGTGGCGAGGATCGCGGCATACTGCCGGGCAAAGCCCGTGGGATGGTAGGATCGGTCGAGATCGGCCTCGGCCTGCGCCCGCAGGTCCTCGTCCGGGATGGGGTAGGCGGGCGAGCCGATCACGTGGTCCGTCTCGATCCGGGAATTGATGAACGCGTCGCGATCCTTCAGCGCGTCGGGCCGGGGCCGGGTCAGCGCCGCCATCGCCGCGTCTGTCGGCTTGGGAAGGTCCGGGTTGCCCGAATTCGACATGACCGAGCTCATCGAGAGCACCTTGTCCGGGTGCTCGATCGCCATCAGCTGCACGATCATGCCGCCCATGGAGAAGCCGCAGACATGCGCCTTGTCGATCCCGAGGTGATCGAGCAGCGCGGCGCCGTCGGCGGCCATGTCCGAGAGTGTATAGGGGATGTCCGGCGTCTTGCCGGCCGCCTTGTCCGCGATGACCCGCTTGAAGTCCGGCAGCCCGTGGTCGGTGAACTTCTGGCTGAGGCCGATGTCGCGGTTGTCCATCTTGATGACACGGTAGCCGCGCGCGACCAGCAGGTCGACGAAATCGGCCTTCCAGCGCGTGCTCTGCGTGCCGACGCCCGAGATCATGAGGATGGGTTTGCCATCCTCGGGGCCGAGCTCCTCGTACCAGATTTCGATACCGTTCACCTGTGCCGTGCTCATGCCCGTCCTCCTGTCCCTGTCCGGTCGCCGCGCAACCTAGGCGGAACGGCTGCGGGTGGAAAGATGCAAACGCGGATCGGGCAGGCGGGGCGCTTCATGCCCGCGCCTCCGGCAGGCTCGGGATGCGGGGGCGAGGGGGGCACGTAAAAGCGGCGGCTCAGAGGCCGCCGCATACTTGGTCATGGAAAGGAATTTCCTATGTTTATGACTAGGGAGTGTAACAGTTTTCGAACCATTTTTGCCATAATTTTGACTTGTTGGTCCAAAATGCAAACTTACTGCGCGCATCGCCATGGATTCGATGAAGAAAGTTTCAGGCGTTCCAGTACCTCGAACCGGGTGTCGGGGCGTTCTCCCACCAGGCAAAGGTCGCGAATCACGAAGGGTGCCGGAAGAATCGGTGCCGTGACCTCCCGTAGCCGGTCGGAGATCCGGTCCATGTCCGGGCGGGGCAGCGGGCCGGTCAGGGTCAGATGGAAGCGGAACTCCTCCATCACGTAAGGATATCCCCAGCGGGCCAGCAGGGCGTCCTGCCGGGGGCTCAGTGGCCGGGCGCGGCGTCGGGCCAGTTCGGCGTCGTCCGGCGGCGCGCGGAACCCGTCGAGCCTGTCCACCACGCTGGCGGCGAGGGCGGAGAGGGCCTCGGTCCCGCCTGTGGGGACCAGGGCCAGGAACCGGCCGAGCCGTTCGAGCCGCAGCCCCTCCAGCCGGACCTCGGGTTGCGCGGCGCAGAGCCCGCGCGCAGCCTCGCGCAGGGCCTCGGGGTCCTGGCCGGACGCCAGGCGGAAGGGCGGCTTGATCGTGCCGTGAAAGCCGTATTTTCGGGGGGTGGCCGTGATTTCCGAGACCGGCAATGGCAGTCCCGCGATGTCGGGATGGGGGCGGGGGCGGCCGGTTTCGATATCCCAGCCGAGCCAGTCGGCGCCGAACGCGGCCAACGGACCGGGTTCGGGGCAGACGTAGATCGCGTAGCGTGAATGGGTCATGGCGCCCTGTCTCTCCGGCATCCGTGACATCCGAATGACAGTGGCATCGGCCCGCCGGGCCTATACCCCGTCGGCGCAGAACATGTCGTAGACGAGTTCCAGCGTGCGCCGGGGGCGGTCGTCGGCGAGGCTGTAGTAGATCGCCTTGCCCACGCGCCGCGGCACGACCAGCCCTTCCAGCCGGAGGCGCGAGAGCTGCTGCGAGACGGCGGCCTGGCGCGCGGAGAGGAGTTCTTCGAGTTCCGTGACGGATTTCTCGCCGCTCACGAGGTGGCACAGGATCATCATCCGGCCTTCGTGGCTGAGCGCCTTGAGGAAATTAGACGCCTCGGTCGCCTTGCCGGCGATGCGGTCCATGTCCTCATCCGTGATGTCGGGGCTCATGTGCGGTAGGGCCATCGTCTCTGCGTCTCTGTCTTCGCCATCGGGGGGGGGAGCGTGCCTTGCACGTCAGTGATTTTTTCTGCGCTTCGGGCCGGTCGCCCGGGTGCGTTCGGGATGTCGGGTGCTTAGTTCGTTATGATCGGCGGGGCAAGTTCGGCCCGGGACGCCGCCGGTCGCGATGTCGTGTTCGCCGCGCGAGCGGGACGGAAGACCCGGCGTGGACGAACGTTGCCGGCCGCGACGTTTACGGTGGGGTTACGGAATGAACCCCGTGCCCTTGCAGCCCGCCATGCGCGTCACTAAGACTCTGTTAGATCCTGATCGATAGGGATCGAACGGGTAGCAGGAGGCAGGTTCGGCATGAGCGACCTTTATGAAAATTACATGAACAACCTGGTCCCCATGGTGGTCGAACAGACCAGCCGTGGCGAACGGGCCTACGACATCTTCTCGCGCCTGCTGAAGGAACGGATCATCTTCGTCTCCGGCCCGGTGCATGACGGCATGTCCAGCCTGATCGTGGCGCAGCTTCTGCACCTCGAGGCCGAGAACCCGACCAAGGACATCTCGATGTACATCAACAGCCCCGGCGGCGTGGTGACCAGCGGGCTGTCGATCTACGACACGATGCAATACATCAAGCCCAAGGTCGGTACGCTGGTGATCGGCCAGGCGGCGTCGATGGGGTCGCTGCTGCTGGCCGGCGGCGCGGCGGGGATGCGCTATGCGCTGCCCAATGCCGAGATCATGGTTCACCAGCCCTCGGGCGGCTATCGCGGGCAGGCGACGGACATCATGATCCACGCCCGCCATACGGAGAAGCTCAAGGAACGGCTGAACAAGATCTACGTGAAACACACCGGCCAGGATTTCGAGACGGTTGTCGATGCGCTGGAACGCGATAACTTCATGACAGCCGAAGAGGCCAAGGACTGGGGGCTGATCGACGAGATCTTCGAAAGCCGCCCGAAAGCGGACGGCGATGACGCATAGTCACGCAGCGGTCACGAACGGTAAGTGACGAATTTTTGACATTGTGGATGCCCGGGGGCTGCCCTAGGCTTGTCCGCAAAGGTCTTGGCCGGAGGCGGCAGTGGCCGGCCAGGACAGGCAAAGCCCCGCCAATTGGGGCGAAAGGTGTAAGATGGCGAACAACTCCGGCGGCGACAGCAAGAACACGCTCTATTGCAGCTTCTGCGGCAAGAGCCAGCACGAGGTCCGCAAGCTGATCGCCGGCCCGACGGTGTTCATCTGCGATGAATGCGTCGAGCTCTGCATGGACATCATCCGGGAAGAGACCAAGTCGACCGGGCTCAAATCCTCGGAAGGCGTGCCGACGCCGCAGGAAATCTGCGACGTGCTGGACGACTACGTGATCGGCCAGAAGATCGCGAAACGCGTCCTGTCGGTGGCCGTCCACAACCACTACAAGCGTCTGAACCACGCGGCGAAATCCGGCGGCGACATCGAACTCGCCAAGTCGAACATCCTGCTGATCGGACCGACGGGCTGCGGCAAGACGCTGCTGGCGCAGACGCTCGCGCGGATCCTCGACGTGCCGTTCACCATGGCGGATGCGACGACGCTGACTGAGGCGGGCTATGTCGGCGAGGATGTCGAGAACATCATCCTCAAGCTGCTCCAGTCCTCGGAATACAACGTCGAGAAGGCGCAGCGCGGCATCGTCTACATCGACGAGGTCGACAAGATCACCCGCAAGTCGGAAAATCCCTCGATCACCCGGGACGTCTCGGGCGAGGGGGTGCAGCAGGCGCTGCTCAAGCTGATGGAGGGCACGGTCGCGAGCGTGCCGCCGCAGGGCGGGCGCAAGCATCCGCAGCAGGAATTCCTGCAGGTGGACACGACCAACATCCTGTTCATCTGCGGCGGCGCCTTCGCCGGGCTCGACCGCATCATCGCGCAGCGTGGCAAGGGCAGCGCCATGGGCTTCGGTGCGGATGTGCGCGACAACGACGAACGCGGCGTGGGCGAGGTGTTCCAGGATCTCGAACCCGAGGACCTGCTCAAGTTCGGCCTGATCCCGGAATTCGTCGGCCGTCTGCCGGTTCTGGCGACCCTCGAGGACCTCGACGAAGAGGCGCTGGTCACCATCCTGACCGAGCCGAAGAACGCTCTGGTCAAGCAGTACCAGCGGCTCTTCGAGCTTGAGGATGCGCGGCTGACCTTCACCGACGACGCGCTGTCGGCCATCTCCCGCAAGGCGATCGAACGCAAGACGGGCGCGCGGGGTCTGCGCTCCATCCTCGAGGACATCCTGCTCGACACGATGTTCGAACTGCCGAGCATGGAGAATGTCGAAGAGGTGGTGGTGAACGAAGAGGCTGTGACCTCGGACGCCAAGCCGCTGATGATCTATGCCGACGCCAAGAAAGAGGGCGCGACGGCGGGCTGATCACGGAGCTGTACCGTGACGAACGGGCGGGGACTTTCCCCGCCCTTTTTCGTGGAGGGGATCATGACGATCACACGTATCCATTCCGGCGGACCCTACGAGACAAAGGTCGGCTATTGCCGCGCCGTCGTCGCGGGCGGCTTCGTCCATGTCGCGGGCACGGTCGGAGAGGGCGAAACCGTCGAGGACCAGTGCCGGGCGGCGCTCGAAACCGTCCGGAGCGCGCTGGACAGGGCGGGGACGTCGCTCGCCAATGCGGTCAGGGTGACATACTACCTGCCCGACCGGGCCGAGTTCGAACCGTGCTGGCCGATCCTCGCCGCGGCCTTCGGTGACGATCCGCCGGCGGCGACGATGATCGAATGCGGGCTGATCGACCCGAAATACCGGATCGAGATCGAGGTAACGGCGCTGGCCGGGTGAGGCCCAAGCCCACCCGTGTTCAAGGGCGCGACGTCATCCTCGGGCGCGACCCGAGGATCCCCCCGATCCGAGAAGGCGCGGCGGCTCGGCAGACCCGCGGGTGGGGAGCCGGAGGAAGCCGGTCAGGGAAAGCCTCGGGCCGCAAGGCGCACGGAACGGGCGTCGCGCGGGGGCCGGGAGATCCTCGGGTCGGGCCCGGTAACGACGGCGGTGGTGTTGAGGACGGCGCTGGCCGCAAGGATCGGGCAGGGGCGGCGCTTGTGCGCCGGTCCATCGGCAAATCGCGGCACCCTTGCGCTGGACCTCGCGGCGGGAATGGGCCATATCAGGGGAAAGTTCTTCGGAGGCTTGGCATGGGCATTCTCAACTCCCTTCTGCGTGCGGCGACGTGGTGGCATGGCGCCACGCTGAACACGATGCTCTATACCCGGCGCAAGGGGACCAAGGTCGGCGAGGACGATGCCGGAAACACCTTCTACACGACCGCCGACGGCAAGAAGAGGTGGGTGATCTACAACGGCGAGGCCGAGGCGAGCCGGGTCAGCCCGGACTGGCATGGCTGGCTGCACCACACCTATGACGAGGTTCCGAGCGAGACGCCGTTCAAGCGCAAGGACTGGGAAAAGCCCCATCTTCCGAACCTGACCGGCACACCGCAGGCCTATGCGCCCGCCGGCTCGATCCGGCGGCCTGAACCTGCCACCCGGCAGGATTACGAGGCCTGGAGCCCGGAGTAAGGGGCGATGTCCCGCACCACCACCGAAGTCGTCGTCGGCGGGGCCGTGCTGGCCCTGGCCCTGGGGTTCGCGGTCCATGCGGGCCGGATCGCCGGGATCGGCGGCAGCCCCGCGGGCTATCCGCTCTCCGCCTCCTTCCGGTCGGCCGAGGGGGTCGCCCTCGGAACGGACGTGCGTCTTGCCGGGGTGAAGGTCGGCTCGGTGACGGGCATCGACCTCGACCCGGCGACCTTCCGGGCAAGGACCACCTTCACCGTGCGCGACGGCGTGGAGATACCCGACGACAGTTCGGTCGTCATCTCCTCGGAAGGGCTGCTCGGCGGCAATTTCGTCGAGATCCTGCCGGGGGGATCCCCGTTCAACTATGCCGAGGGCGACGAGGTTCTGGACACGCAGGGCGCCGTGAGCCTGGTGTCGCTGCTCATGAAATTCGTCGCGGGGGGCGACGGGCAATGAGGTGCGGCGCCGCCCTTGCGCTTGGCCTGGCCCTGGCCGCCCTGGCCGCGCCGGTCGCACCGCTCCGCGCGCAGGAGGACGTGTCGGTCGGCACGGGGGCGGTGCTGCGCGGGCTGGACAAGATGAATGGCGAGACGCGCGACGTCTCGGTCCCCTCGGGGACGGCCGTGATGGTGGGCAAGCTGTCGATCACGATGTGGGAATGCCGCTATCCCGCGGGCAATCCGGCGGGCGACGCCTACGCCTTCATGACGATCACCGAGCCGGCCAAATCCTCGGATCCGATCTTCTCGGGCTGGATGGTGGCCTCGTCCCCCGCGCTGAACGCGCTGGACCATTTCCGCTACGATGTCTGGGTGTTGAGCTGCACGACCTCCTGACCCGAAGCGGGCAGGGCGGGCGTGGTGAAGGCGGCCGGATGCACCAGCGCCTCGGCCAGGCGTGACCGGTATTCGGCACGGCTGACCTCGATCCCGCCGAGCGAGGCGAGGTGCGGCGTCAGGAACTGCGTGTCGAAGAGTTCGAACCCGCCGTTCCGTAGATGCGCGACCAGCCAGGCGAGGGCGATCTTCGAGGCATCGGTGCGGCGCGAGAACATGCTTTCGCCGAAGAAGGCGCCGCCCAGGGCGACCCCGTAGACGCCGCCGATCAGCGCGCCCTCGCGCCAGACCTCGAGCGAATGGGCATAGCCGCTGAGGTGAAGCTGGTGGTAGAGGGCCACGATGCGGCCGCTGATCCAGGTCTCGTCACGATCCGCACAGCCGTCGAGGACGCCGGTGAAGTCACGGTTGATCGTAACATTATAGTCGTCGCGCCGGAGAGCCCGGGAGAGCGAGCGCGAGGTGCGGAACCCGTCGAGCGGTATGATGCCCCTTCGGCGCGGTTCCACCCAGAAGATCTCGGGGTCGTCCCGGTGCTCGGACATCGGAAAGATACCCGACGCGTAGGCATGCAGCAAAAGGTCCGGCGTCAGATCGCTGGCGTCGTGGTCTTTCATGTCAGCCCCGGTTTTCCACCTGTCCGTTGCTCATCTTACACGGCGATTGGCGGAAAGCGAGTATCTCGCGACGCTTGGTGCGGCACCTGCCGGGTATTCCAGGCGCACCATTGCACGCGACAGGCCCCCCGTGTCAGCCCAGCTTGCCCTGGGCCAGCCAGTGCTCGAGCCAGTGGATGTTGTAGGTGCCGGACTGGATGTCCGGTTCCTGCAGCAGGGCGTTGAACAGCGGCACAGTGTTCTCGACACCATCGACGATCAGCTCTCCGAGCGCGCGGTCGAGCCGGGCGAGGGCCTCGGGGCGGTCGCGGCCGTGGACGATCAGCTTGCCGATCAGGCTGTCGTAATAGGGCGGGATGGAATAGCCGTCGTAGAGCGCCGAATCCATCCGCACGCCGAGGCCGCCGGGCGCGTGATAGGCGGTGATCCTGCCGGGGCGCGGCGCGAATTCTGGCAGCTTTTCCGCATTGATCCGGACCTCGATGGCATGGCCGTTGATGGTCAGGTCGTCCTGGGTGAAGGACATCGGCAGCCCCTCGGCCACGCGGATCTGTTCGCGCACGAGATCGACGCCGAAGATCGCCTCGGTTACCGGATGTTCGACCTGCAGGCGGGTGTTCATCTCGATGAAGTAGAACTCGCCGTTTTCATAGAGAAACTCGATCGTGCCGGCGCCGGCATAGTTGATCCGGGCCACGGCATCGGCGCAGACGCGGCCGATCTCGGCGCGCTCCTCGGGGGTGATGCAGGGGCCGGGCGCCTCTTCGAAGACCTTCTGATGGCGGCGCTGGAGCGAGCAGTCACGCTCGCCCAGGTGGACCGCCTGGCCCTTGCCGTCGCCGAAGACCTGGATTTCGATATGCCGCGGCGTGGTGAGGTATTTCTCGATATAGACCTCGTCGTTGCCGAAGGCCGCCTTGGCCTCGGAGCGCGCGTTCTGAAAGGCGCTTTCGAGTTCCTGCTCCGAGCGGGCCACCTTCATGCCGCGGCCACCGCCCCCGGCGGTCGCCTTGATGATGACGGGATAGCCCATCTCGCCGCTCAGCTTCCGCGCGGCGGCCAGATCGGGGACACCGCCGTCCGAGCCAGGCACACAGGGCACGCCGAGCGCCTTCATCGTGTCCTTGGCGGTGATCTTGTCGCCCATGACGCGGATATGTTCGGCCGTGGGGCCGATGAAGGTGATGCCGTGATCCTCGACGATCTGCACGAAGGCGGCGTTTTCCGACAGGAAGCCGTAGCCGGGGTGGATCGCCTGGGCGCCCGTCACCTCGGCCGCCGCGATGATCGCGGGGATGTGCAGATAGCTTTCCGATCCCGAGGGGGGGCCGATACAGACGGATTCATCCGCCATGCGCACATGCATCGCATCGGCATCGGCGGTGGAATGGACGGCGACCGAGCGGATGCCCATCTCGCGCGCGGCGCGAATGACCCGCAGGGCGATCTCACCCCGGTTTGCGATCAGTATCTTCTCGAACATGCGCCGCGGGCCTTATTCGATGATCATCAGCGGCGCGCCGTATTCCACGGCCGCCTTGTCTTCGACGAGGATGCGTTTCACCACGCCGGCGCGCGGCGCGGGGATCTGGTTCATCGTCTTCATCGCCTCGACGATCAGGAGGGTCTGCCCCTCGCTGACGCTGTCGCCGACCTTGACGAAGGCCGGGGCGTTCGGTTCGGGCTGCATGTAGATCGTGCCCACCATAGGCGAGGTGACGGCGCCGGGGTGCTGGGCCGGATCGTCCATCGCGTCGGCCGTGGCCGGGGCTGCGCCGTGATCGCCCGTGGGCGCCGAAACCGGTGCCGGGGCCGCGGGGGCAAGCGCCGGCATCGGGGCGGGGGCCGCGTATTCGACTTTTTTCGAAACCCGGACGTTCAGGCTGTCGTCTTCGCCGTAGTCGCGCTTGACCTCGATCTCGGTCAGTTCGTTGTCGCGCAGCAGTTCCGCCAGCGCCTTGATGAAGGCCACGTCGGCTTCGGTCGTCTTGTTGGTCATGCAGATCCTCGCCAGAGGTTACGGGCCGTCTTGTGCGGCTTTGTCGCTCATAATTGGCCCGCTTATAAGGCAAGTCTCCGGGGGAGAAAAGCGCAGACGGCACGTGCCGGTCTCTCGCGGCCGCGGCGGGACCGCGGCGCCGGACATGGGGGGCCGGTCATCCCGCCGGGTCGGGCGCGGCCCCGGCATGAAAAAGGGGCCGCCGGAACGGCAGCCCCCTAAGGTCATGGTAATTTTCTTACGAGCGGCCCAGGCTGACCGTCGCATCGCTTTCGAGCGAGGTCGCGGTTTCGTCGTTGTATTCGGCCATGCTCTCGAGCTGTTCGCTCGTGTAGCCCCGGGCGGTGATGGTGTCGCCGTCGTACATCAGTTCGGTCACCGGAAGAGCGACATTGTGCTCACCCAGTCCGAAGAACCCGCCGACACCGACGACTGCCATGGTTTCACCGTTGATCTCGACCACATCGTCGATCTCGCCGATGGATTCCCCGGCCGAGCTGGCGACGTCGAGCCCGATCAGGGTGCCTGCGGTCGTCTCGCTGCTTGCGCCGCCCGTCAGACCGGCGTCGTTTTCCGCCATGTCGGTCGTGCCGGTATCGGCCGTCGTGTCATTGGTGATGTCGGTATCCGTCGCGTCGTCCGCCAGATCGGTCTCGGCGTTCATGCCGGTCGCGGCATCTGCGGTTGCCGAGCCATCATCCATCTGGCTGTCGTCCTGCGCGGTCTGCGTATCGACCGATGCGGACCCCGAGGCGTTCGCGTTCGTGCCGGCGTCGGTCCCGGCGTCGGCGGTCGCATCCGTGTCGAATTCGTCGGTGGCCGCGTCGGAGCCGGCATCAGCGGACGCAGTGGTGTCGGCGTCGTCCGTGGCCGCGTCGATTTCGGCGTTCGCGGTGGTGCTGGTGTTCAGTTCGTCCGTCGCCGTGTCGGCTTCGGCATCCGCCGAGGTGCTGCCGTCGAACTGCGTGTCCACCCCGTAGGTGCTTGCGGTGGAATCGACATCCGACGACCCGATGTTGGAGGTATCGACCGACTGGGCGGCTGCGGGTGCGGCGAGGCTGATCACGGCAACACCGGACATCAAGAGGGTCTTGAGATTGGTCATTGCTAGTCTCCTTTCTGCTTCGCCGGACCAACACCGCGCGGAGGGTATCGTTCCAACCCGATATGGCGCGGCGGCGAGAACTTGCGGGAGCGATGCCGTAGAAAGGGGAATTGTGTCCTGTGAACGCGCGTGTCGCAGCCATGTGGCACGGTAACTCATTGGAATATTTAGTCCGGGGCAGTTCGCTGCCGATGGGGAATCGCCGGGTTCCATCACAAGATAGTTCACGGTGGAAACACGCCGGTTCCAGGATCGGGCGCCTCCGGACGTAGGCCGCAGCGCGGTTCGACGATCTTCGATCCCGGGCTTCCGCGACGGTCGCCCGGGCGGCTCAGGCGACCGGAGCGAGGCCCGGACCGGCGCCTCGGGGCGGTCGGTCCCGCAGGGCAGCGGACCGAACCGTGATCCTCACGCTTCGGTCCGCCATCCGGGTGGACGGGTGGTGTCAGCGGTTCATGCGGTTCTCGATCAGGTCGTCGACCACCGAGGGGTCGGCCAGCGTCGAGGTGTCGCCAAGCGCGCCATAGTCGTTCTCGGCGATCTTGCGCAGGATCCGGCGCATGATCTTGCCCGAGCGCGTCTTGGGCAGGCCCGGGGCCCACTGGATCAGGTCCGGCGAGGCGATGGGGCCGATCTCGGTGCGGACCCAGTCCCGCAGTTCCTTCTTCAACTCGTCCGAGGGCTCTTCGCTGTTCATCAAGGTGACGTAGCAGTAGATGCCCTGGCCCTTCACGTCGTGGGGATAGCCGACCACCGCGGCCTCGGCGACCTTGGAATGCGCGACAAGGGCGGATTCCACCTCGGCCGTGCCCATCCGGTGGCCCGAGACGTTGATGACGTCGTCGACCCGGCCGGTGATCCAGTAATAGCCGTCCTCGTCCCGGCGGCAGCCGTCGCCGGCGAAGTAATAGCCCTTGTAGTCGGAGAAATAGGTCTTCTCGAACCGTTCATGATCGCCCCAGACGGTGCGCATCTGTCCCGGCCAGCTGTCCTTGATGGCCAGAACCCCCTCGCACTTGGTTTCCTCGATTTCCTCGCCGCTGGTCGGTTCCAGCACGACGGGTTGGACGCCGAAGAAGGGCAGGGTGGCCGAGCCGGGCTTGGTCGGCGTGGCCCCGGGCAGGGGGGTGATCATGTGGCCGCCGGTTTCGGTCTGCCACCAGGTATCGACGATCGGCAGTCGGCCCTTGCCGATCTTGTCGTTGTACCAGTTCCATGCCTCGGGGTTGATCGGTTCGCCGACGGTGCCCAGCACCTTCAGCGAGGGCATCTCGAAGCCGTCGACGAATGTGTCGCCGGCCCCCATCAGGGCGCGGATCGCGGTCGGCGCGGTGTAGAACTGGTTGACGCCGTGTTTCTCGATCACCTGCCAGAAGCGGGAGGCGTCGGGATAGGTCGGCACGCCCTCGAACATCAGCGTCGTCGCGCCGTTCACCAGGGGGCCGTAGAGGATGTATGTGTGCCCGGTGACCCAGCCCACGTCCGCGCCGCACCAGAAGACATCGCCGTCATGGTAGTCGAAGGTCAGCTGCTGCGTCATTCCGGCGTAGAGCAGGTATCCGCCCGAGGAATGGACCACGCCCTTGGGTTTGCCGGTCGAGCCGGAGGTGTAGAGGATGAAGAGCGGATCCTCGGCGTTCATCGGCCGGGCGGGGCAGTCCGGAGCCACGTCCTCCATCATCGCCTTCACGTCGACGTCGCGGCCTTCGATCCAGGTGGTCTGGTCGCCGGTATGCTTGACGACGAGGCAGCGCACCTTGTCCGAACAATGCAGGAGCGCGGCATCGGTGTTCGACTTCAGTGCGGTCCGCTTGCCGCCCCGCGGGGCGGTATCGGCGGTGATGACGACCTTGGCCTCGCAGTCGTTGATCCGGTTGGCCAGCGCGTCGGGGCTGAAGCCCGCGAAGACGACCGAATGGATCGCGCCGATGCGGGCGCAGGCCAGCATGGCATAGGCGGCCTCGGGGATCATCGGCAGGTAGATCACGACGCGGTCGCCGCGCATCACGCCCTGGGCCAGCAGCACGTTGGCAAAACGGCAGACCTTTTCGTGCAGCTGGTTGTAGGTGATGTGCTGCGCCTCGTCGCCCGGCTCGTCCGGTTCGAAGATGATGGCGGTCTGGTCGCCCCGGGTGTCGAGATGGCGGTCGATGCAGTTGTGCGCGACGTTCAGGACGCCGTCCTCGAACCATTTGATCGAGACGTTGCCGAGGGTGAAGTCGGTGTTCTTGACCGTCGAGAAGGGCTCGATCCAGTCGAGGCGCTTGCGGGCCTCTTCGGCCCAGAACGTCTCGGGGTCGCTGATCGAGGCCTTGTACATCTTCTCGTACCCGGCGATGTCGACATGGGCGTTCTTCACGAGTTCGGCCGAGGGCGGGTAGGTCTGATCGGTCATCACAGATCCTCCATTCTTCCAGTGCATGACGTGCCTTACGTGCCTTGCAAGGCGGTGCCCCGTGCCGCTCCTCACCGGCGCGGGGCGCGGGCCATCCTCAGATGGCCAGGTATTCTTCGCGCAGTTCGGCGTTGCCGAGCACCTCTTTCGCGCTGCCGTCGAAGACGACGGAGCCGGTATCAAGGATCACGGAACGGTCGGCGAGTTCAAGGGCCCGGACGGCATTCTGCTCGACGAGGATGGTGGTGATGCCCTGTTCCTTGATGACGCGCAGGGTCTTCTCGATCTCGTCGACGATGACCGGCGCGAGACCCTCGTAGGGTTCGTCGAGCAGCAGCACCTTGATGTCGCGGGCCAGGGCGCGGGCGATGGCGAGCATCTGCTGTTCGCCGCCCGACAGCGTCACGCCTTCCTGCTTGCGGCGTTCGCCGAGGCGGGGGAAGAGCTCGTAAAGCCGGTTGATCGACCAGCCGACGGGCGGGGCGATCTGGGCGAGCTGGAGGTTTTCCTCGACCGTGAGGCCGGGGATGATGCTGCGGTCCTCGGGCACGAGGCCGATGCCGCCCTGCGCCGCCTGGTGCGAGGCCATGTTGTGCAGCGGCTGGTGGTCGAGCCAGATCTCGCCATGGGTGACCTGCGGATTGTCCATCCGCGCGATGGCGCGCAGGGTCGAGGTCTTGCCGGCGCCGTTGCGGCCCAGCAGGGCGAGGATCTCGCCCTCGTGCACGTTGAACGAGATGTTCTGCACGATGTAGCTTTCGCCGTAATAGGCTTCCATGTTCCAGACCGACAGGAAGGCCGGGGCTGTCTCGGCATAGTTCCTGCCCTTGGAGAAGTCGGGTTTGACGTTCATGTCTTTCGTCCTTGTCCTGCGACGGGGAGGCGATCCCGCCCCATGAATAACCTGTAGGGTGGGGGTCCGCCCCACCCCGTCCGGCCTAGGCCGCCACTTGAGACTCGCCCAGATACGCCTCGCGCACCTTCGGGTGGCCCTTGATCTTCTCCGGCGTGTCCTCGACCAGGGGCGTGCCCTGGGCCAGGACCGTGATCCGTTCGGCCAGCGAAAAGACCACGTGCATGTCGTGTTCGATGATGGCGATGGTGATGTCGCGGTCCTGCTTGATCTTCTTGAGCAGGTCGATCGTGTTGTTGGTGTCCGACCGCGACATGCCGGCGGTCGGTTCGTCCAGCAGCAGCAGGCGCGGGGACTGGGCAAGGCACATCGCGATCTCGAGCCGCCGCTTGTCGCCGCGCGACATCGAGGCCGAGTGCATGTCGCGCTTGTCCTGGAGATTCATGCTCTCCAGCATGTCCTCGGCCGTCGCGACGATGTCCCTCTCGCTCCACATCGAGCCTACGGCGTGCATCCGGAAGGCGCCGTCGCGCTGCGCGAAGCAGGCGATCATCATGTTCTCCATCACCGTCAGATCGCCGAAGATCTCGGGCGTCTGGAACACGCGGGAGATGCCCATCTGGTTGATCTCGTAGGGCTTGCGGCCCAGCACCGACTGGCCGTCGAACATGACGGATCCGGTGTCGGGGATCAGCTTGCCGACGAGCACGTTCAGAAGGGTGGACTTGCCCGCCCCGTTCGGCCCGATGATGGCATGGACGGTGTTCTCCGCCACGCTCAGGTTGACGTCGCCGAGCGCCTGAAGGCCGCCGAACCGCTTGTTCACGTTCTTGACTTCGAGAATTCCCATGTCTCTCGCTCCTTATTCGGCGGGTTCGGTCGTGGCCGACTTGGCGGCGCCCGAGGGTTTCTTGCCCCGGAAGAGGCGGCCGATGCGCTGGCCGCCCTCGACCAGGCCGCCCGGCAGGAAGATCACCACCAGCATGAAGATCACGCCGAGGGTGAGGTGCCAGCCCTTGCCCACGAAGGGATAGACGAGGGTGATGACGAAGTCCTCGAGCCCGTCGGGCAGGAAGCCGAACCAGCCGTGCAGGACGCTTTCGTTGATCTTCGAGAAGATGTTCTCGAAATACTTGATGAGTCCCGCGCCCAGCACGGGCCCGATCAGGGTGCCGGCGCCGCCCAGAATGGTCATCAGCACGACCTCTCCGGAGGCGGTCCACTGCATCCGCTCCGCCCCCGCCAGGGGGTCGACGGCCGAGAGCAGCCCGCCGGCCAGTCCGGCATACATGCCCGAGATCACGAAGGCGGCCAGCGTGTAGGGGCGCGAGTTCAGGCCGGTGTAGTTCATGCGCTGCTGGTTCGACTTGACCGCGCGCAGCATCAGCCCGAAGGGCGAGCGGAAGATGCGGATCGCCAGGTAGAAGCAGAGCAGCATGATCACCGCGCACATGTAGTAGCCCACGTTGAACTGGAATTCCCATGCGCCCAGTTCCATCCGGTGCGTCGCGCGCATCGACAGGCCGAATAGATGCGGCAGGTCGGGCAGGCGGTCGCTGTGGAACCACTGCGGATCGTCGGCATAGACCTGAAGCCCCGTCTCTCCGTTGGTCAGGTTGAACTTGGGGTTCGACAGGACCGAATAGGCGAGGGCAAAGGACATCTGCGCGAAGGCGAGCGTGAGGATCGAGAAGTAGATCCCCGAGCGGCGCAGGGTGATCACCCCGATCAGCAGGGCGAAGAGCCCCGAGACGACGATCGACAACAGGATGCCGGGCAGGACGTTGTAGCCCAGCAGCTTGAACATCCAGACGCAGGCATAGGACCCCACGCCGAGAAAGGCGGCGTGCCCGAAGGAGAGGTATCCGGTCAGGCCGAAGAGGATGTTGAAGCCGATGGCGAAGATGCCGAAGATGACGAACTTCTGCATCAGGTCGGGGTAGCCCGCGTTGAACTGGGCCATCCCGCTTTCCGTCGGGAACGGGTTCAGGAGGAAGGGGGCCGCCATCGTCAGGATGGCGACGATGATCAGCAGGCTGAGGTCGTGTTTTTTCAGGCCGAGCATTGGATTAGTCCTCCATCACGCCTTTTTTGCCCATCAGGCCGCGCGGCCGCGTGAGAAGGACAATGATTGCAACGAGGTAGATGATGATCTGGTTGATGCCGGGGATCGTCGTGGTGGCCCAGGTGGTCGAGGCGAAGGCCTCGAGGATGCCCAGCAGGAAACCGGCCAGGACCGCCCCGGGAAGCGAGCCCATGCCGCCCACGACCACCACCACGAAGGACAGCACGAGGAAGTCCATGCCCATGTGATAGTTCGGCGCGTTGATCGGCCCGTACATCACGCCCGCCAGGCCGGCGATGGCGGCGGCCAGGCCGAACATGATGGTGAAGCGACGGTCGATGTCGATGCCCAGAAGCTGCACGGTCTCGCGGTCGGCCATGCCGGCGCGGACAACCATGCCGAAGGTGGTGAACTGCAGGAAGGCGAAGGCGCCGAAGATCAGCAGCAGCGAGAAACCGATATAGACGAGACGCCAGATCGGATAGGCGATCTGCAGGCCGAGGGCGCCGCCCAGGTTCGCCACGCCGGACAGGGCGTCGGGGGCGGGGGTCTGGATCGGATTGGCGCCGAAGTAGAACTTGACGATCTCCTGCAGCACGATGGCCAAGCCGAAGGTCACGAGGATCTGGTCGGCATGGGGGCGCTTGTAGAAGTGCTTGATGAGTCCGCGCTCCATCACATAGCCGATGACCAGCATGATCGGGATGGCGAAGAGGATGGCGAGCGGGACGGACCAGTCGATGATGGTGGCGCCCACCTCGGGGCCGAACCAGCTTTCGACATAGGGGGTCTTGACCTTCAGCGGGTTGCCCAGGAAATCCTTCTGTGTCGGATCCACCGTCTCGAAGCTGAGGTTCAGCAGCTTGCTGAGGGTGACCGAACAGAACGCCCCGATCATGAAGAGCGCGCCATGGGCGAAATTGACCACGCCGAGCGTGCCGAAGATCAGCGTCAGTCCAAGGGCGATCAGCGCATAGGCCGATCCCTTGTCCAGGCCGTTCAGGATTTGGAGGATGATTGCGTCCATGGACCCCACCTAGATCTGGCGTTTTGAATGCATGTATCCGGTCCGGTTTCTCAGGCCGGTTCCGGTCCGCCGCGACTGCGGAGACTGCGTGCGGAATGCAGGGTGGGTCTGAAACCCACCCTGCGGGAGCGTCAGGCGCCCGGGTTGCACTGCCCGAGGTTGCCGCCGGCGAACATCGGGTGATCGGGTGCGTACTCGACCTGAGCCCGCGGCGTGACCTCGACCACTTCGAGAAGGTCGAATTCCGAGGTCGGGTTCTCCTTGCCGCGCACGACCAGGACGTCCTTGAAGCACTGGTGGTCCTCGGCGCGGTAGAGGGTCGGGCCGTTGCCCAGCCCGTCGAATTCGAAGCCTTCCAGGGCCTCGACCACGGCGCAGGGGTTGAACGACCCGGCCCGTGCCACGGCGTCCGCATAGAGCAGCGTCTGCACATAGCAGGTGTGCGCGGCCTGGGACGGCGGGAAACCGTACTTGGTGCCGAAGGACTTGACGAAGGCCTGCGAGGCCTCGTCCTGCAGCGACCAGTGCCAGTTCGTCGAGCCCAGGATGCCCTTGACGTTCTCGCCCGCGCCCCGTGCCATCAGGCGAGAGAAGAGCGGGACGACGATCTCGAACTGCTTGCCGTCGACCATCTTTTCCCGCAGGCCGAACTGAACGGCGTTGGTCAGCGAGTTGACCATGTTGCCGCCGTAGTGGTTCAGCACCAGCACGTCGGCGCCCGAGTTCAGGACCGGGGCGATATAGGACGAGAAGTCCGTGGCGGCGAGCGGCGTCAGCACGTTCTCGACCGTGGTCCAGCCGAGCGCCTCGGTGGCGGCGGCGATCGATTCCTGCTGCGTCCAGCCCCAGGTGTAGTCGGCCGTCAGGTGATACGCCTTGCGATCTTCGCCGTACTGCGCGGCAAGCACCGGGGCGAGAGCCGCGCCGGACATGTAGCCGTTGAAGAAGTGACGGAAGCCGTTGGCCTTCTTGTCCTTGCCGGTGGTGTCGTTCGAATGGGTCAGGCCGGACATGAAGATGACGCCCGCCTCCTGGCAGAGGCCCTGCACCGCGATGGCCACGCCCGAGGACGAGCCGCCGGTGATCATGACCGCGCCGTCCTTTTCGATCATCGACTTGGCCGAGGCGCGGGCGGCGTCGGATTTGGTCTGGGTGTCGCCGGTGACGTATTCGACCTTCTTGCCCATGATGCCGTTGCCTTCGAGCACCTGCGAGCTGAAGGTGTTCATCATGCCGCCGTCGCCTTCACCGTTCAGGTGCTCGACGGCCAGCTGGTAGGCGCGCAGTTCGTCGGCGCCCTCATCCGCGTAGGGGCCGGACTGGGGCACGTTGAAACCGAGGGTCACGGTGTCGCCCTGGGGGGCGTTGGTAAAGCCGGAGTGGCTGGCGGCGGACAGGTAGGTCGGCAGCGCGAGACCCACACCGGCGGCAGCGCCGGTCTTGAGTACGCCACGACGCGACAGAGTCGGTTTGGTCATGAGTATCCTCCCGATTATTTGGATGCGGGCCCGCCTCCTCTGCGGGCCCGTCGGCACTATTGTGCAAAGATGTTATGACAGACGCCGCGTAAACCGGGCAACAACCTGTTTGAAACGCTGAATTTTTTTGTAAACAAATGCACAGGGTCGTGGTAGGTTCTGTAAAGAAATTATTTCGCACTGCAGAAAGCCGTTGAAACGGCAGGGGAAATGCCATGCCGGGGTCGGGATTGATCGGAAGCCGCATCCGCGAGCGGCGCACCATGGTGGCGATGCGGCAGGCCGATCTCGCGCGGAAGGTGGGGATCTCGGCTTCCTACCTCAATCTGATCGAACACAACCGGCGCAGAATCGGCGGCAAGCTGCTGCTGGACATCGCCGCCGTGCTGGGCGTCGAGCCGGTACACCTCTCAGAAGGGGCCGAGGCGGCGCTTGTCGCCACGCTGCGCGAGGCTTCGGCCGCGCAGCCCACGGCCGGGGCCGAGGTGGAGACGGCGGACGAATTCGCGGGGCGCTTTCCGGGATGGGCGCGGCTGGTCGCGGATCAGAACGCCCGGATCGGACGGCTGGAGCAGGCTGTCGAGGCGCTGACCGATCGGCTGGCGCACGACCCGCACCTGGCGGCCTCTCTCCACGAAGTGCTCTCGACCGTGACGGCGATCCATTCCTCGGCGTCGATCCTGGTGGAGACCCGCGAGATCGAACCGGAATGGCGCGATCGGTTCCACCGCAACATCCACGAAGACAGCGCGCGCCTGGCCGAGGGGGCGCAGCGCCTGGTGGACGAACTCGACGCCGGGCAGCGGCGGGAGGTCACGCTGAATTCGCCCCAGGACGAGGTCGACGCCTTCCTGGACGCGGCCGGCCACAGCTTCCCGGCGCTCGAGGCGGGCGGGCGACCTGAGGAGGTGCTGGCGGAGGTCGATTTCGGCACCACGGCGGCCCGGGCCCTCGCGCGGGACCGGGTGGGCCGGATCGCGACGGATGCGGCGCGGCTGCCGCTGGAGCGCCTGGCCGAGGCGCTGGACGCTCTTCCGGAGGACGCGGCGGGACGGGAGGGGCCGGATCCCACGGTGCTCGCAGAGCATCTGGGCGTGTCGCCCGGCCTCGTGATGCGGCGGCTCGTCGCCCTGCCGGACGATCTGCAGGACCGCCTGCTGCCGGCGGCGCCCGGGCTCGTCATCGCCGATGCCTCGGGCACGCTGCTCTACCGGCGCGAGGCCGCCGGGTTCTCCCTGCCGCGTTACGGGGCGGCCTGCCCGCTGTGGCCGCTCTTCGCCGCCTTCACGCGGCCGATGTTCCCGATCCGGCAGCGCCTCCGGCTTGCCGGGCGCAGCGAGGGGACGTTCCTCACCCATGCCGTGGCCGAGCCGGACCAGGCGCTGCGTGCGGATGCCGACCCGGGGCTGCGCGCGCATATGCTGATCTGGCCCGCGGACCACGACGAGGAAGAGCCCCCTCGCGTCGGCGTGACCTGCCGGATCTGCCCGCGCGAGACCTGCGCCTCGCGGCGCGAGCCCTCGATCATGGCGCGCGGGGCGTGACGGGGCTTTGACACGCGCGTGATCATCGGGCAGGCTTCACATCCGACCGGCCTGCCGGCGATCCGTACCGTGGGAGGGGGCGGGATGGATAGAACGGTTCTCTTGATCGAGGACGAGCCCAACATCATCGAGGCGATCGGTTTCATCCTGTCGCGCGACGGATGGCGCGTGGCCACCCATTCCAACGGTGTCGATGCCGTGGGGGCCATCGAGACGCGCAAGCCGGATCTCGTCATACTCGATGTCATGCTGCCCGGGCGCTCAGGGTTCGACATCCTGCGCGACCTGCGCGCCGGGGCGGGGACGGCGGACCTTCCGGTGCTGATGCTGACCGCGCGGGGGCAGGCGCAGGACCGCGAGATGGCGGCCGCGCTCGGCGCGAGCCGCTTCATGGCCAAGCCGTTTTCCAACGCCGAGGTGCTGGAGGCGGCCAACGCGCTCGTCCGCCCATGAGCGAGAGGCGCGGTCCCCTGTTCCTCGGGCGGGTAAGCTACCGCCAGCGCCGCCTTGCGGATGCGGCGCGGCTGATGCCGGTGCTGGGCGCGATCCTGATGGCGCTGCCGCTGCTCTGGCCGCGTGCGGGTGAGGCGGGAACACCGCCCACCTCGGTGGCGATGATCTACATCTTCGGCGTGTGGACGCTGCTGACGGTGCTGGCGGCCCTGCTGTCGCACTGGCTCGACCCGACATTCGACGCCGCCACGCGCGAGGAGCCGCCCGCCGAGGCCGGCGACCCGGCCCGGGGGGACTGATGGTCTCGCTCAACCTGCTGATCGCCGTCTGCCTTGGCTACGTAGCCGTGCTGTTCCTCGTTGCCTTCGGCGCCGAGCGGGCTGCGCTGCGGGGGCGGGCGGCCTGGCTGCGCTCGCCCCTGGTCTATACGCTGTCGCTGTCGATCTACTGCACGGCCTGGACCTTCTACGGCGCGGTCGGCTACGCGGCGCGGTCGGGGATGGAGTACCTGACGATCTACATCGGGCCCTCTCTGGTCATGGTGGGATGGTTCTGGGCGGTCCGCAAGCTGGTGCGGATCGGGCGCAGCCAGAACATCACATCGGTCGCCGACCTGATTTCGTCCCGCTATGGCAAGTCGACGCTGCTGGCCGTGCTGGTCACGCTGCTCGCCGTGGTGGGGACGACGCCCTATATCGCCCTTCAGCTGCAATCCGTGACGCTGTCGGTGGCGAGCTTTTCGCAGGCGGATGCGACGGCGCGGCCGCTGCCCGACCAGAACTCGACGGCGTTCTGGGTGGCGGCAGGGCTGGCCTTCTTCACCGTGCTCTTCGGGACGCGCAACCTGGATGCCAACGAACGGCACCATGGCGTGGTGATGGCGATCGCCGTCGAGGCGGTGGTCAAGCTCTTCGCGCTGCTGGCCGTCGGGGTCTTCGTGGTCTGGGGCATCGGCGGCGGCATCGGCGAGACGCTGGCCCGGATCGACGCCTCGCCGCTGGGAGAGTGGCACGTCGTGCCGGACCGGTGGCTGGCGCTCTCGGCGCTGTCCGCGGCGGCCTTTCTCTGCCTGCCGCGGATGTTCCAGGTCATGGTGGTCGAGAACGAAGAGGAGGGCCACCTGCGCACCGCCGCCTGGGCCTTTCCGCTCTACCTCATGCTGATGAGCCTCTTCGTGGTGCCGATCGCGGTCATGGGGCTCGATGTGCTGCCGGCGGGGGCGAACCCGGATCTCTTCGTCCTGTCGCTGCCGCTGGCCGAGGGCAGGAGCAACCTGGCGCTCTTCTCCTTCATCGGCGGCTTTTCATCGGCGACCTCGATGGTGATCGTGGCCTCGATCGCGCTGTCCACCATGGTGTCGAACCATATCGTCATGCCGATCTGGCTGTCGCGGCAGGCGGGTGGGGCGATGGTCTCGGGGGATGTGCGGTACGTGGTCATCCTGGCGCGGCGCCTGTCGATCATCGGGGTGCTCGCGCTCGGCTATCTCTACTACAGGATCTCGGGCGGTGGCGCCGCGCTGGCGGCCATCGGCCTGATCTCGTTCTCGGGGGTGGCACAGTTCCTGCCGGCGTTGCTGGGCGGGCTGTTCTGGCGCGGCGCGAACCGGATCGGCGCGCTGGCGGGGCTGATCGTCGGGGGGCTGATCTGGCTGTGGTGCCTGTTCCTGCCGAGCTTCGGGCCGGACATGATCCTGAGCTCGGGAACGATGACCGAAGGCCCCTTCGGCCTGGGCTGGCTGCGGCCCTACGCGCTGTTCGGCATCGTCGGGCTGGACTCGCTGGTGCACGGGGTCTTCTGGTCGCTGCTGCTGAACACGGTGGTCTTCGTGATGGCATCGCTCGCGACCTTTCCGACCCCGATGGAGCGGTTGCAGGGCGCGCAGTTCGTCAACATCTTCGACCACAGCGCCGCGACGCGCGGCTGGTCGGGCGGCATGGCGCAAAGCGAGGATCTGATGATCATGGCGCAGCGCATCCTCGGCGCGACCGAGGCGCAGGCGCTGTTCCGGCAGGCGGCGCGGGCGCAGGGGTTGCAGGGCTACCTGCCGGAGCCGACGTCGGATTTCCTCCAGATGCTCGAACGGGAGCTGTCAGGCTCGGTCGGGGCGGCGACGGCGCACGCGATGATCGGGCAGATCACCGGCGGCGCCAATGTCTCGGTCGAGGACCTTCTCGCCGTGGCGGACGAGACGGCGCAGATCATGGAGCATTCAAGCCAGCTGGAGGCGAAGTCGGATGAACTGGCCCGCACCGCGCGGCAGCTGCGGGCGGCGAACGAGAAGCTGACCGCGCTGTCGGTGCAGAAGGATGCGTTCCTGTCGCAGATCAGCCACGAACTGCGGACGCCGATGACCTCGATCCGCGCGTTTTCCGAGATCCTGCGGGACACCGATACGCTGGATGCGGCGGAAAAGACGAAATACGCCGACATCATCCATGGCGAGGCCGTGCGGCTGACCCGGCTGCTGGACGACCTGCTGGATCTGTCGGTGCTGGAGAACGGACAGGTGCGGATGAACATCGCGCCGGGCCGCCTGCGTCCGATCCTCGATCATGCCATCGCGGCCTCCGGCGTGGATCGCGGCCGGCTGACCATCCAGACGGGCGGCGCGCTCGAGACCGAGATCGCGACCGACCGGGACCGGCTGGCGCAGGTCTTCATCAACCTGATTGCCAATGCGCAGAAATACTGCGACGCCCGGACGCCGGTCCTGACCATCGCGGCCCGCGAGATGGAGGGGCTGCTGATCGTCGATTTTACCGACAACGGAACCGGTGTGGCGGCCGATGCGCAGGACATGATCTTCGAGAAATTCAGCCGGATCGGCCACCAGCAGGCCGGCGGGGCCGGGCTGGGGCTGGCGATCTGCCGCGAGATCATGGTGCGCCTCGGCGGGTCGATCACCTATCTTCCGGGGCAGCAGGGCGCGGCCTTCCGCCTTACCCTGCCGCTTCGGGACGCGATGGCGGCGCAGTAGGGGTACCGTGACGCGGTAACGGAATGGCAACTCCCTGCGGCTAGAGTGATTGCGGTGAGACAATCGTAGGGGTGCTCATCGCGATTGCACATCATGGGGAAAAGGACGGCGCGTGCGCGGTGTCACCCCGCCGGTCAGGGGCTGCGAACGCTTCGCCGGATGAATGGTCCGGGTGTCCTTCGAGCGGTTCCCTTGCCCTTGCCGGGCGCGAGCAGTGGCCCGGTGCCGAGCCGGCCGCATTGGCGCGTCGCACCGGGCGCGCCGCCGGTCGTGGGCGAGGCAGACCGGCCGGTCGAAGCCACCGCCCGGTTCCCGTCGCCTGACCCCGGAACCGGCTCCGCCGGTCGTTACGCCGTTTTGGGCGGTGCGCGGCGCTGCCCCGGTCCGATCCGCCTCCGGACCCTCTGCCGAGGGGGCCGTGGTGTCGGATGGGGCACCGGAGGCCGCGGAGGTGGTTTCGATTGCGGGGTCAAGTAGACCGACCTGCCCGGAAGCGGTCGGGGTCAGCCCTGTTCCAGCCGCGGGCGCAGGCCCGAGAGATCGTAGCCTGCCTTGCCGGCGGTAGCGAGGATCTCGTCCGCCGGCATCCCCTCGGCAGCCCGGCCGAGCGACCAGATCACGGTGCAGCGGGTGCCCGAAGCGCAATAGGCCAGCACGGGACCGGCGGCCCCCTCGATCGCTTCGGTCTGGCGGCCGATGTTCTCGGGCGTCATCGTCTGGTGCGTCAGCGGGATATCCACGAACTCCAGACCGGCGTCCCGCGCGGCCTTTTCCATTGCCGCGGCCTGCCATTCAGGCGGGTTCTCGGCGTCGGGGCGGTTGCAGATGACGGTGGTGAAACCGGCGGCGCGGATCGCCTCCATGTCCTCGGGCGCGATCTGCGGCGAGACGCTGTAGCGGGGGGTGACCTGACGAATATCCATGATCCAGCCTTATTCCGCCGGCACCGGGCTGTCCAGACGCGCCTTGAGGCCCGGCGCGACCATCATGCCCAGCAGCATCGCCGCAAGGAAGACGATGCCGGAGATCCCGCCGAAGCCGAGCGAGGCGATGGCGGGGCCGGGGCAGAGGCCGGCCAGTCCCCAGCCCATGCCGAAGAGGGTCGAGCCGAGGATCAGCCGCCGGTCCAGTTCCGGCATCGGCGCGGCGGGAAACTGCCCGCCCGCGACGGGTCGGCCGGCCACCCGTGTCAGCCGCCAGGCCAGTGTCATCGGGAGGATCGCGCCGCCCATGACGAAGGCGAGCGTGGGATCCCAGTTGCCGAAGACGTCGAGCCAGCCCTGCACCCGGGTCGTGTCGGTCATGCCCGAAATATAGAGCCCGGCCCCGAAAAGGGCCCCGGACAGCAACGCGAGAAGCAGGCGCATCAGATCACCCCCAGTACGTGGCGGAAGAGGGCGATCGTGAGACCCCCCGCCAGGATGTAGAAGACGGTCGCGACGATGCCGCGCAGCGAGAAGCGCGAGATGCCGCAGACACCATGACCCGAAGTGCAGCCATTGGCGATGCGGGTTCCGGTGCCCACCAGAAGCCCCGCCGCCACCAGCACGAGGAGGTTCTCGGTGGCCCGGGTCTCGGGCGTGCCGACCACGCCCATGAGCACAAGCGGGGCCAGGAAGGCCCCGGCGAGAAAGGCGATGCGGGTCCATCGGTCGCCGTGGCCGCTGCCATCGACGAGCCCGCCGATGATGCCGCTGGCGCCCATGATCCTGCCATTGCCCAGCAGCAGCACGGCCCCCGCCAGGCCGATCAGCAGTCCGCCGATCAGGCCCATGATCCATTCCGGTTGCATGTCGTCAATCCTTTTCGTTTTCTTTGCCGCACCGTCGCGCGTCCCCCTGTCGCCCGGGACTCAGAGCTTGTCCACCGGCACCTTGAGATAGACGTCGCCGCTCTCGTCCGGGGGCGGCATCCGGCCCGCGCGCATGTTCACCTGCAGAGAAGGGATGATCAGCCGGGGCATCGCCAGCGTCGCGTCGCGGTCGTCGCGCATCCGGACGAATTCGTCCGCCGACCTGCCGTCGCCGACATGCACGTTGCGCGCCTTCTGCTCGCCCACGGTCGTCTCCCAGGCATATTCGTCGCGGCCCGGGGCCTTGTAGTCATGGCCGACGAAGATGCGGGTCTCGTCCGGGAGGGCGAGGATCTTCTGGATCGAGGCATAGAGCATCTCGGAAGAGCCACCGGGGAAATCGCAGCGCGCGGTGCCGAAATCGGGCATGAAGAGCGTATCGCCCACGAAGGCGGCGTCGCCGATCACATAGGTCAGGCAGGCCGGGGTATGGCCGGGGGTATGCAGGACATCGCCGCGCAACTGGCCGATGTGAAAGCTGTCGCCCTCGCGGAAGAGCCGGTCGAATTGCGATCCGTCGCGCTGGAACTCGGTGCCTTCGTTGAAGACCTTGCCGAAGGTGTCCTGCACGAGGCGGATGTTCTCGCCGATCCCGATGCGACCGCCAAGCTCCTGCTGGAGGTAGGGCGCGGCCGAGAGGTGGTCGGCGTGGACGTGGCTTTCCAGAAGCCACTGGACCTCATAGCCCCTGTCCCTGACGAAGGCGATGATCGCATCGGCCGACCGGGTGTCGGTACGGCCCGAGGCATAGTCGAAATCCAGGACGGAATCGACGACGGCGCAGGCGGTGCCCTGCGGGTCGCGCAGGACATAGGAGATGGTGTTCGTGGCCTCGTCGAAAAAGGCGGTGACTTCGGGGCTCATGGTGCGCTCCTTGTGGCTCGGGTGTACATATATCGTTTTCAGAATGTATCGCAAGGGCGTTGTTCCGGTTCCCGGGCGGTGGTTGGCGAGGGACCGCGAATTTCGACCCCCGGTTGCATTCCGTCGTTGGCTTTTGGCCCGGTCCGGATTATTCTGACGTCACGTCGAAGGCCCGAGGGAGGATGGGGCTTTCGGTGGTTCCGCATTACGGCCATTGCAGCTGCTTGGGGGCAGACGACGGGCCACAGGGACGGGCAGGGCCCGATCCCCAGACCTGCATTCGGGAGGAGACCGACGGATGACTGCTGACGAACTGGAACGCGAGACCCACGCATTGATCGAAGAGATCGCCAACAAGGCGCCGGGGAACCGGCATCATCACCTCGGCCGTCTGCATCAGGTGATGGGGGCCTATACGCGCGCAGGCCGCGCCGCGCCGGCGACGCTGCGCCGGTTGCTCGACGAACTGACGACCGAGGCGGTCGAATCCCGCTTCGAGAACGTGCCTGTGTAGGGTGCTCGTCCATAATGATCTGTAGCCACCGGGGCCGCACGGCATGCGTGCGGCCCTTGTGCTTGCCGCCACCTGACGGGGATCCGTGCGGGGCGGGGCACTGCACCCTGCCGGCGCGGCCCTGCTCTCAGCCCAGGAAGATCCCCAGGATGACGATCATCAGGCCGATCACCGACAGGAAGAGCGCGCCCAGGTTCAGGGGCAGCACCTTGGCGACCTCGGCCCTCAGCGCCTCGTCGTCCAGCCCGGCCCGCTTGGCGCGGAGCACCCGCAGAATGCAGTAGCCCAGTCCCGCGAGTCCGGCGAGTGAGACCGCCGCGCCGATCCAGATCAGGATGTCCATGTCATGCTTTCCCCGCCCTCGGTCGGCCTCCGCCTAAGCCATCTCCGCGCGCTTGCCAAGCCCCGGGCGGGGCGCTAGTCAGAAGACCTTTCCGACGGCATGACAGAGCAGGAGCCAGGGGCGATGACCGACAATCCGGACGTGATCGACAACAGTACGGAGAACTACCGTGTGACCGCAGGCGAACTCCGCCAGTTCATCGAGCGGTACGAACGGCTGGAAGCCGAGAAGAAGGATATCGCGGACCAGCAGAAGGAAGTCATGGCCGAGGCCAAGGCGCGCGGCTACGACACCAAGGTGATGCGCAAGGTCATCGCCCTGCGCAAGCGCGACAAGGACGACATCGCCGAGGAAGAGGCGGTTCTTGAGATGTACAAGGAAGCCCTGGGCATGAGCTGACCGGTCAGGGTCTGAGAACGCGGACGCCGTCCTGGCCCTCGATCTCGGCCAGGTCCTCTTCATAGGCGTCGGTCAGATATTCGAAGACCTCCTGCGGCCAGGGGGGCATCTCGATGTCCTCCTCGAGCGCGTCCTCGATGGCGTATTTGTCGAGGAAGGCGAGGATCGCCTTGCGTTTCTGCGCCTCGGTCATCGTGGGATTGGCCGCGAAATAGGCCCGGAACCGCTTCATCCCTTCGCGTGACATGATTTCGCTCAGCAGGTCGAAGGCGCCGCGGATTTTCTGTCCCTCGGGGAGACCGGCCATGGCGCGGACGATCTCGCCGAAGATCAGCGGGCTGTCCTCGCTGCACCAGACCGTCAGCGGCATGTCGGGCGCGATGACGCGGATGCGCCGGACGAGGTCGGACCAGCGCAGCGTGCCGGGATCCGTCCCCCCCAGCACCTTCTCGAGCGAGGTTCCGGCCGAGGCGGCATGGACGGCGGGAATGAAGGTGCCGGGATCGCGGATGGCGAGGAACAGCTCGATCCTGCAGTCGGGGAACAGCTGGCGCAGATCCGCCAGGCGCTGTTCGGCCAGCGGGTAGAACTGGCCCTTGCCGATGGACATGTGCGGCACGCCGAAGAAATTCTCGTTCGACAGGATGACGTGCTCGGCCTCGTCGCTGTCCAGGATCGCGTCGAGCAGGACGTCGCCGGCCTCGTCCGACGGGTCGACCCGGTCGAGCGCGTGGATCGCCTCGCGCAGGAGAACGCGGTACTTCCCGGGCGGCGGGACCGAGACGCCACGGGCGAGCAGGTCGTCGCGATTGCGGGCCAGCGCCCTGGCCAGCTTGCCCTCCTCCGTGCAATGTGCCCCAAGGTGCAGCACGATCTTCATGCCGGGGCGTCCTCCTGTCCGGTCCCTGTCCGATGGACGACTATAGAGGATCGGCTGGACAGTAAAACCTGTTTCGGGCAACAGGCATGTCATGCAGACCGCCCGATCCGCCCCCTCCCGGACGCTTCTCCGGCTGCCGTCGCTCTGGTCCGCGGGCGCGGCCGTCATCGCCTGCGTGGTGCTTGCGCCGATCCTGGCGGTGATCTGGATCGCGCTCTCGCCGGTGCTGGGCGGCGAGAACCTGGTACAGGTCTGGCCCGCGACCCTGCCGCGCTATCTGCGCACGACGATCCTGCTGATGTCCGGCGTGGGGCTGGCCACTGCGATGGTCGGGACGGGGGCGGCGTGGCTGGTGGCGCGCTACCGCTTCCCGGGCGCGCGCTGGATCGAATGGGCCCTGCTGATGCCGCTGGCGGTTCCCGCCTATGTCGGGGCCTATGCGCTGGTCGACCTGCTGGAATATGCCGGACCGGTGCAAACCTTCCTGCGCGGGCTGATGGGCTGGAACTCGGCCCGCGACTACTGGTTTCCCGAGATCCGGTCGCTCGGCGCGGCGATCGTCGTGCTGTCGGCGGCCCTCTATCCTTACGTCTACCTGCTGACCCGGGCGGCGCTGCGCGAACAGTCGGGCGGGGGGGAAGAGGTCGCCATGTCTCTCGGGGTGGGGCCCCTCGGCCGGTTCCGGCGGGTGGCCCTGCCGCTGGCGCGGCCGGCCATCGCCGCGGGTGTCGCCATCGTCATGATGGAGACGGTCAACGACTTCGGCACGGTGGACTATTTCGCCGTCCAGACCCTGACCACGGGCATCTTCACCACCTGGCTCGAGGCCAACTCCGCCCCCGGCGCCGCCCAGATCGCCTGCGTGGTGCTGGCCCTCGTGGTCGCACTTCTGCTGGTCGAGAGGGTCTCGCGCCGGCGCTCGCGCTTCTACCTGCTGTCCAGCCGGCACCGGCCGGTCACTCGGCAGCCCTTGCGCGGCGTGGCGGGCTGGGTCGCGGCCTTGCTCTGTTTCATCCCGATCTTCCTGGGGTTCCTGCTGCCGGCGGGCGTGATCCTCTCGCATGCGATCGGGCACTTGGATTTCTGGGCGGAGCCCGGCCTGATCCTCGCGCTCTGGCACACCGTGGCCGTCGGCGGCATCGCGGCGGCGGTGACGGTCCTCGCGGCGGTGTTCCTGGTCTACGGGGTGCGTCTATCGGGCCAGTCGCTGCCCCGGCGGCTCCTGCCGGTGACGACGATCGGTTACGCCGCGCCGGGGGCGGTTCTGGGGGTCGGCATCCTGATCCCGCTGGCCCGGATCGACCACTGGATGGCGGACGGGGTGGAGGCGGTGACCGGCTTCGACATCGGGCTCGTCCTGACGGGATCGGCCTTTGCCCTGGTGCTGGCCTACACGGTGCGCTTCTTCGCCATCGCGCAGGGGGCGGCGGACGGGGCCTTCGGCCGGGTCACGCCGTCGCTGCCCATGGCCGCGCGGTCGCTGGGCCGCACGCCGCGGCGCGTCCTGCGCGAGGTCTATGCCCCGCTGATCCGAGGTTCGCTCGCCTCGGCGCTGCTGCTCGTGTTCGTGGACTGCGTCAAGGAACTGCCCGCGACGCTGCTGCTGAGGCCGTTCAACTACGACACGCTGGCGACGCGGGTGCATGAACAGGCCAGCCTGGAACAGCTTTCGCGGGCCAGCCCGGGGGCGGTGCTGATCATGCTGGTCGGGCTGGTCGCGGTCGGCCTGCTGGCACGGGCGAACCGCTGACGAATGCACTTGATCCGGAGAGGGCGAGCGCGTAGACACGCGCCACCTTGGCATGCCCCTATAGCTCAGCTGGTAGAGCAACTGATTTGTAATCAGTGGGTCCGCGGTTCGAGTCCGTGTGGGGGCACCAAAGTTTCCCTGGAAAAGGTATCTGCATGGCGGCGCGATTGCCGTTACCGCGCAAGCCTGTAGTGTCGGGGCGCCGGAACGTTCGGAACGCGAAGGGATTTTCTTCGGCGGGACTGCGGGGCCCGAGGGTCTTTTGCATGCGGACGGTGCGGCTGGCAATCACCGCTTTTCCCTTTGTGCCGATGACAGGCGCCGGGCGATCCGCAATGGCCGGAGGCGCCGGCGAGGGTGCCAAGTCGTTGATCTTGAGGTGGTTCGTCGTTCGGTTCGCCACGCGCGTCGGCGCGGCCCGAGGGAGCGACCCCGGAAAGGTGTCGGAAAAGTTAAAAAAGTATACTCAGCGGGCCCGATCAGTGGCATGATCCCGACATTATCGATGCGTCTGGGGTGAAGTGATTTGAACCCGGCCCGAGGGGGAGGGGCACCTTTGCGCTCAAGACAATTTGGGCTGGGGGGCCGGAAGAATGACGGAGTTTTCCGAGACCGGGCATTCGGAGGAGCTGTCCGAACAGGGCGTCTACTTCGGCGAAACCTATATCACGCGGATCAGCGATCTCGTCTTCACGCCGAGCGGCGGGCAGTTCGGGCCAACGGTCACCGGCTTCGAGTACGACGAATTCTTCGGGGTCGGTGAAGACGACCTGGTGGGTGACACCTTCAGCATCGGCGGCCCGGTGGTGGTCGACATTCCCTTCCGGGGCGATACCGAGATCTTCCGCGCCCGGCTTTTCGGGGAACTGGGCGCGCAGTTCGGTCTGCAGATCACCTCGTCGCTCGATCCCGGGTCGGTGGATGCCGTCCTGCCCTACGAGACGCTGGTCGCCTTTCCCGACGTCGACGCGGCCGGCCTCTCCGAGGGCGACGTGGTCGATCTCTTCTTAGGGGCGAGTTTCGATCCGGGGGCGCATGCGGAGAGCGGCTTTACCACCGAATTTCCCTCGTTCACCTTCGACATCGGCATCGTCACCGAGCTTCTGGTCGAACTGGCGGCCGAGATCGGGGCCTTCGGCAACAACCGGACCTTCAAGATCCTCGACTTCGTGGTGCCCGAGACCCTGTTGTCGATCCTCTCGGTCGATACCAACCGGGAAATCACCGCGGCCGAAGAGGCCGAGGACCCGGAGCTTTCCGCGGGCGACGCCAATCCGATCGAGCTTTTCGGGATCACCACGCCCGAGCTGGTCGACAAGATCGACGGTCTGGACCCGGCCTACAACGATGCGGGCGAATTCGCGGGGATCGGCATTCCGCTCAACACGTTCGTCAGCGCGCCCGAGACCGAGGACGCGGAGAAAAAGGACGCCTCGCCCGAGGGGGAGGAGACGCCGGACAAGGAGGAAGACGACGATCCGGGCTTCGATCTGACCGACATCGACCTGGGCCGGATCGAGGTATTCGTGCCCAACATCAACACTGTGTCGTCCTTCGACGGCGAGATTTTCGTCACCGACCCGACGAAGAAGGCCCGGTACAATTACGACGATCAGGGTAACCGGACCAGCATCGACCGTCTGGACGACCTGGACGAGGAGGGCGAGAACCTAGGCGAGGGCAACCGGGACGATCTGGCGGCGCTGACGCTCGATCTCGACGGGCTCATCACCTATGCGACGGGGGGATCCTTTCCGCCGCTGGAACTGGGCCCCTTCGACATTCTCGACGGTAAGATCGGCGGCGTCTACGTGGACGCGGGCTTTTCCTACAACCTGCTGGATGTCGAACTCGAGGCGGCGCTGCCGCTCGAACAGGAGTTCACGCTCACCCCGAAGCTGCAGACACAGCTGAAGTTCTACGAGACGGACGGCGCTGGCCAGAAGGTCGACACCGCCAAGCTGGTCGAGGTTCAGATGCAGCAGAAGGTGCTGCGCTTCGACGAGACCGGCACGTTCCGCGACGCGGCGGTCGAGGCGCGGCTGCGCCAACTGGCCGAGGGGAACGCGCTCTATGCGCAGGACATCGACGCCTTCATCGACTTCGACGCCGGTATCGCGGGCGCCTTCACCGGGCAGACCGCCTCGATCGGGGGACGGATGATCATCAGCCGCGACGGCGGCGATAGCTGGGACGAACTGTTCACCAATGCCTCGGATCCGATCGCCGAAAGCGCGCCGGCCCTCGGCCAGGACCAGACGGTCGATCTGACGCTGGCCGAGGATACGCGGCTCGGCTACCGGCTGTTCATCGGGTCGGGATCCTCCGAGGTGCAGGAAGACTACGAGATCACGTTCGACAAGTCGGACAGCGTCTATGTCGAGAAGATCGTCGAGACCTCGAACTTCATCACCGAGACGCCCTTCCTCGACGATCTCAACGCGCTGAACCTCGTTTATGACGATGCGGAAACCTTCGTCGAGGTGGTCTCAAAGGCCGTGCCGATCGTCACCAACCGCACGGGGCTGGAATTCGATCTCGCGCTTCTTCTGTCCGGCCTCGCGGCAAGCGCGACCTTCGAGGCGGCCTACGACATAGGTCCCTTCACCATCGGCGCCGGGCTGGAATTCGACCTCGGCCCGCTGTTCGAAGAGAAATTCGAGCTTCTCAACCTCGACATCGTCGACCTGTTCAACGGCAGCTTCCAGATCGAGGAGAGCCAGACCACCGACTTCGTCCTCGGGGCGCCGGCGCAGGGTTCGGATTACGGCGACGCGGTCGTGCTTGGCCCGGGCGATGACACGCATACCGGCACGGCGGCGGACGATGAGATCATCGCCCTCGCAGGCGAGGACAATATCGACGCGGGCGGCGGCGACGATGTCGTCCATCTCGGGCGCGGCGCCGACACGGTCGAGGGCGGATCAGGAGAGGACACGCTGGACCTCTCCGACCTTCAGCGGCAGGTCGCGGCGAGCCACGTCACCTCGGTCTTCGGCGAATTCGACATCCGCCGCGTGACGGCCGGAGAGCGGCTCGGCGTGTTTCTGGAGCCGCTGATCCGCGACGACGGGTTCAACGTCGTTGCCCGCGGCGACGTGCTAGTCGTCGTCCTCGGAAGATGCGGGGCAGGCGGTCCGGGTTTCCGTCCCATGAGGCCCGCGGGTTCGAACGGGTCATCCTCACCGGACTTTGCCGATGACGTCTGGGTGACGAACGATCAGGGGTCTCGGTCTACGAGGCGCGGGGGGGCAACGACGGCATCACCCTCGATACGACCGACAGCCTGCCGCTGGCGCCAGTGACCGTTCATGCCGGCGCGGGCGACGATGTGCTCGCCACCTCCTACGCGCCGGTCGCCGCCGGCAGCCTGTTCGACGGCGGGGCGGGGTTCGACCGGCTCGAGGTGGACGGCGATCTGGACCTGATGACGGGGATCGGGGGCCAAGGCGAGATCTACCGGAATTTCGAGGCGGTCGCCGCCCATGCGGATCGCGACGAGGACCAGACCTTCCGCGGCGACGGCGGCAACAACCTTCTCGGCGGGGGGCTGGGCGACGACACGCTCGTGGGGCGGGACGGCAACGACAGCCTCTATGGGGGCGCGGGCCGCGACGTGCTGATCGGCGGCGCGGGGGCGGATGCGCTCACTGGCGGAGCGGGCGTCGACACGGCGGACTATTCCGGCGCCGCGACCAGCGTCTTCGTCGATCTTGATTTCGGCGGCACCGGCCGCGGTTTCCGCGGCGAGGCGCAGGGCGATGTGCTGGACGGGGTCGAGAACCTCGTCGGGTCGGATTACGAGGATATCCTGATCGGCGACAATGCCGCCAACGCGCTGGCCGGCGGAGAGGGCGACGACCGGTTGCAGTCGCAGGGCGGCACCGACACGCTCTCGGGCGGAGAGGGCGACGACCTGCTCAATCGCGGGACGCTGGCGACGCTGTCCAATGCCAAGGCCAACCTCTACGACGGCGGCGACGGGTTCGACATCGTGGCGGTCGACGTCTTCAGCCCCTTCCGCCAGACCGGGAGCTATACGGCCGACGACGGGGGCAAGTTCACCTTCAAGGAGGGCGCCTTCGCGGGGACCGAGAAGACGGCCTATCGCGACATCAAGATCTCGTACCGCTACGAGAGGTCGGCCCATGTCGAACTGGAACTGGACGAAACCGGCGCCGGGACCATCCGCTATATCGAGGACGACGCCAGCGGCCGCTTCCTCGCCACAAGGATCGAAGGTCAGGCCGTCTACGGGTCGCGCAACAGCGCGGTGGATCTGAACTGGGACAAGCGGACCACGAACTACAATATCAACATCTCGGATCAGTCTCTCTCGAACCTGCGCGGGGACAACATCAACTATACGCGCGGCGACTATTATTCCCTGTTCGGCAGCGGAACGGTCGACAGCACGTCGGGCGCCCCGAGTGTCCGCGGAGGCGAGTTCGGAAGCGAGCTTGTCCAGAACATCGAAGGCATGATCGCCTCGCGCGGGAACGACCGGATCACCGGCAACAGCGCCGCGAACGCGTTCTTCGGCAACGGCGGCAGCGACCTGCTCGAGGGTGGGGGCGGCGACGACCGGCTGGGCTTCGGAGAGGGGCAGGCGCTGTCCGACGTCTTCTCGTTTCCGGGCAGTTCGGGCGTCCAGGCGCCCGGCAGCGACTCGCGCCTGTTCTACGACATCGAACAGCGTCTCGTGTACCTCAACCCCGAGGGCACGGAATCCAGCGATGGCCGGAACGACTGGACGCCGGTCGGCAAGATCCAGATCAGCGCGGGCGGCGCTGTGCAGGACATCGGTTCGTTCCTCTGGGGGCAGGGCGGGATCGACACGCTGGACATGCGCTATGACCGCGGTGTCAGCTTCTATCCCGACCTCTCTACCAATTATGCCGTGGTCGACCTGAACATCGCCTCTTCCGCCGCGCCGACGAACCTCTACACCGGTGAACAGATCCAGTACGGCCGGGCAGGGTGGTACGACCCGGCCGGCACCCGGCAGAGCTTCGCGACGACCTACGGCGTCGAGAACATCATCGGATCGCGCCGCGACGACGTGCTGATCGGGGACCGGAACGACAACCGGATCGAAGGGCTGGACGGCGCAGACGAGATGCGGGGCGGGGCGGGCTTCGACACCGCCGCCTATTCCCTGGCCGACGAGGGCGTGACCCTGAACCTGCGCAGCGAGGGAAGCGGCTTCGTTCTCGACAATGCGCGCGAGATCGTCACCGGCACGGGCGATGCGACGGGCGACCTGGCCGAAGAGTTCGAGCGGTTCGAGGGTTCTAACCACGGCGATCTGTTCATTCTGGAAGGGCAGGCGGCCGAGATCGCGACCACCTTCGAGGTGGCGTTCGAATACAGCACCCTGAACGGGTCGGTGCCGGTGACGGTTCCCGGCGTGCAGACGGTCACCTTCGCCGCGTTCGATCCCGCAAACCTGGCGACCGGAACCGAGGTGGACACCGGTGCGGGGGACGATGCGGTGATCGTCGAAGGGCTGGGGGCGCACGACATCTCCCTGGGCGCCGGCGACGACACCGCCACGCTCAGAAACATCGGTCATACGCTGTCCGGCGGGGCGGGCGACGACACGATCACCATACTGAAACACGACGCCCTGGGGCTTCAAGGCATCGACGCGGCCCTGCGGGTGACGACGATCGACGGCGGCGCGGATGAGGATACGGTGGTCTTTTCGGGGGGCAACTACGTCACCTTCCAGATCACCAATTCGGGCGTTCTGGTGACCGAGCGGCCGTCGCCCGAGTTCGAGAACGACACCTTCGAGTGGGTCCACCCCGAACTGGGCCCGCAGAGCCTGTCGCTGCGCGACACCCCCGAGTTCACGGCACAGCAGAACGCGCTGAAATCGGCCGTCGCGTCCTATTGGTTGCGGAATGTCGAGATCGTCGAGATCGATGGAGAGCGGATCCGGATCGACAATGCCGATCCGGTCGTGGATGCCGACAAGACAATGGTGCTGGCCGAGGATGCCATCGATCCCTACGAACTGAACCTCAACATTGCACAGGCGGACATGGACGCGGGCGCGACGTTCGAGATCCTCGCCCTGCCGCAGACCGCGACGCTCGTGCTGGCCTCGGGCGCGGCCCTGTCGGTCGGAGACAGCGTGACCGCCGCCGACATGGCAGCGCTTCGCGTCGTGCCGGGCCAGGATTTCGATCCCTCGCGCGATTCCGTGCAATACCGGCTCCAGGGCGATCCGGCGGAAGAGGCGCGGACCAAGATGCTGCCCGAGACGGTGCGCGGCACCGCTCTCGGCCTCACCGCGCACGGGACCGAGGTCGAGGTCACCACCACGCCCCCCACGGAGCCGACGGCCGAGATCCCGCTCGTGCGGCTGAACCCGGTGACCGGCGCCGCCTCGACGCCGGAAGAGCTGCAATACGCGGACGGCGGCAATTTCCGCGATTTCGGCGCGGGCCCGGTCACGGTGGAATTCCTGTTCCGTTCGGCCGGGGCCTACGATCCGGACGGGCCCGCGCAGGTCTTCATGTCCTACAACGTCAGCGGCAATGACAACGAGGTCATGCTCTTCGGGCACACCGATGACCGCGGGCTCGAACTGGCCTTCAACGGGACCAACATCTACACCGGCTACCGGATCGAGCAGCTGTTCGATCGCGAGGCGCACCGCGTCTCGGTGGTGTTCGCGTCCGATGCCGGTGAGATCACGCTCTTCGTCGACGGAGAGCAGGTCTTTCATGACAAGGTCGCAGGCTCGCTCGGCTCCGTGACCAACGGCGGGTTCCTCTACTTCGGGCAGGAGCAGGACAGTCCGGGCGGCGGTTTCAATGTCAACCAGACCATCAACGGCGACTTCGGCGACATCCGGATCTGGAGCGGCGCGCGCAGTCAGGCCGAGATCCGCGCCGATGCCTTTGCCGAGATCGCCGATCCGGGAGCCGAAGCGTCCCTTGCCGCCTACTGGCAGGCCGATCCCGCGAACCAGGGCGTCATGGTCAACGCCGTCGGCGACACGCATCTGAAGCTGATGAACGCGCCCAAGATCGTCTCGGCCGTCGATCCGGCGGCTCCGGTGGCCACGGTGATCCCGACCGTCCGCGTCAATGCCCATCCCAACCAGACCGAGTACGTGCAGGCCAACCCCTTCGCCATGCCGACGGGCGATGCGACCATCGAATTCGTCATGCAGGCGCTCGACCGGCCCGAGGAGTTCTCGGAACGCCAGCACTTTGCCTCCTATGCGGTGCCGGACTCGAACAACGAATTCCTGATGTATGTCGACGGGACGAACTCCGCCGGCACGATCGGCATGGGCATCGCGGGCAATCCGGGCTTCAACACCGGCGTGTCCAGTGCGCTGATCATGGACGGACAGCCGCACCGCATTTCGGTGACGCTCGACGTGTCCGAGCAGGTCGCGACGCTCTATGTCGACGGCGTCGCCGTCTTCACCGGTGACGGAAACGGCCCTCTCGCGATGGCGGCGGGGGGCAGTTTCAACTTCGGGCAAGAGCAGGATTCGGTCGGCGGCAGCTTCGACACCAGACAGGAGGTCCGCGCCGATTTCGGGGACATCCGGGTGTGGAACACCGTCCGGTCCCAGGCCGAGATCGAGAGCACCGCCTTTCACCAGATCGACCACCCCGGCACCGTGCCGGGGCTGGTCGCGAACTGGCAGGTCGATCCCTCGTACACCGCCGGGATCCCTGAGCTTTCCGGCGGCAGCGACATGATCGCCGTCAACGGACCGGCCCTGGGCAGCGTCTCCTTTCCGCTTCCCGAGGTGGCGGGGCCGCCCGCCGCCCCGGCGCCTGCCATCTCGGTCACGCAGTTCGTCGACCAGCATGGCGATGCGCTCACCATCACGGTGGACGAGGTGCCCGGGAACGGCACCGTGTTCTTCATGGCCCCGGACGCCGAACTTCTTGCCATGGGCATCACCTTCCCGGTCGAAACCGCGGTGAGCGCGGGGGACGTGCTGACGCCCGATCAGCTCGAGCGGCTCCATTTCCGCGCCGATCCGGACTTTTCCGGCGATGCGGGAGAGTTCCGCTATACGGTGCGGGACGACGTGGGCTTCCGGCAGCTTTCGGGAACGCTCGCCCCCGACGCCAACTTCGCGTCGGATGGCGCCGCCAACGACGGAGCGGCAAGCCAGACCGTGTCCTTCCGGATCACCCCCGTCAACGACGCGCCCGAGATCGCCAATGTCCTCTTTCCGCTGTCGCCCGGCGGCACGGTGGACAGCAGCGTCCGCGTCTCGGATGCCGAAGGCGACGGCTACACCGTCACCCTGGAGACGCAGGGCCGCTACGGCACGGCCAAGGTCGGCGCCGACGGCGGCTTCACCTATGTCCAGGACACTGCGATCGACTTTGCCGGCGCGGCCTTCATCGAGGACACGTTCCGCGTCACCGTGACCGAGTCCACCGCCGGGCCGCTCTTCGTCTCGGCGCCGGCCCCTGTGGCGACGACGCGCGAACAGACCATGCGCATCATCAACCCGGACATGCAGTCCGCGATCGTCTTCGACCCGCGGGACCCGGACTATTTCGAAGAGGACGGCACGCCCAGAAAACTCGGCGGCCTCGGCACGAACGACCTGCTCTACGGGCATGACGGGGCCAACGGCCTCTTCGGCTTCGGCGGCGACGACAACCTCTTCGGCTTCGCGGGGGACGACACACTGGAAGGGGGCAAGGGCGACGACACGATCCTCGGCGATCTCGGCCTCGATCACCTGCTCGGGGGCGCGGGGGGCGACTGGCTGAACGGCGGGTCGCATGCCGATGTGCTCGACGGCGGCTCTGGCGACGACTTCGTCACCTACGCGGGGGCGGCTTCGGGCGCGCGCCGGATCTCGCTCGGCGGGACGCCGGGAGAGGGCGGGGAATCCCACGGGGACGTGCTCCGGAATATCGAGAACGCCATCGGATCGCGCTTTGCGGACGTGTTCATCGGCACGAGCGGCGCGAATGCGCTGAGCGGGATCGGCGGCAACGACCTGTTCTACGGGCTGGGCGGCGATGACACGCTGAACGGAGGATCGGGGGACGATGCGCTGGACGGCGGCGACGGGGCGGATGTCCTGATCGGAAGTGTCGGCACCGACGCGGTGCGCTATGTGTCCTCTGCCGCCGTCCAGGTCAATCTCGCGGCCAATACCGGTGCCGGCGGTCAGGCACAGGGCGACACGTTCTACGGCATCGAGAACCTCGTCGGTTCCCAATTCGGCGACACCCTGGTGGGAAGCGCCGAAGCCAACGTGATCCAGGGCCTCGACGGTGACGACCTCATGCGCGGCTGGCACGGTGCCGACACGCTCATCGGGCACGCCGGCATCGACACGGCCAGTTATCAGGACAGCGCCGTCGGGGTGAATATCGGCATCTTCCGCGCCGGTTCCGGAGGCACGGCGGAAGGCGACCGGCTGATCTTCGTCGAAGGGATCATCGGCTCGGGGCATGACGACGAACTGGTGGGCGGCGGGTTCGCCCCGATCCTGGAAGGGGCGGGCGGCAACGACACCCTGATCGATTTCGGCGGCAACGCGACGATCCGGGGCGGGTTCGGCGACGATACCATCAATGCCGGAGGCGGAGCGGATTCCATCGACGGCGGGGCGGGGACCGATACGCTGCGCTATGCCAACACCTCTTCGGTGACGATCGATCTGGGTGCCGGAACCGGATCGGGTTTCGCGGCCGAGGGCGACACGATCGTCAACGTCGAGAACGTGGTGGGGTCGAACGCGGCCGATACTCTGACCGGGGACGGGGCCGACAACCGGCTCGAAGGGCTCTATGGCGAGGACACGATCAAGGGCGGCGTGGGGAACGACGTTCTCGTGGGCGGGGGGAACGCGGACACGTTTGTCTTCGACACCGCCGGCTGGGGCCGCGACCTGGTCCTCGACTGGCAGGACAATTTCGACAAGATCGACCTGCGCGGCTCGGGGCTGACCCATGCCAGCTTTGCAAAGGTCGACACGGCGCAGGGCGTCCGGCTGGATTACTTCAACGGCGCGACGACGGATACGATCCACCTCTTCGGGGCGAGCCTGACACCGGCGGATATCACGGCATCCGATTTCCTGACCTGATGCGACCCGAGGCGGTCTGACCCCGCGGTCTGGCCACGCGATCCGACCGCGGGGCGGCCCGCAGGCTCCGGCCGATCTGGACAACCGCCTGCCAGTCATCCACTTTCACCGCGACCCGGCACGTCGCCGGTGCAGAGGGAGGACAAGCTTTGGAGGCTGCGCTGGATCGCGACAGCGCCGTGTTGCGGTACATGCTGGAACGGCATGCGGAGGCGCGCGGCGACGAGACGTTCGTTCACTTTCACGGCGGCCCGGAATGGACCTACCGGACGGTCCTCGACCGTGTCCGGCGCCGCGCCGCGACGCTGCGCGACGAAGGGGTGCGGCAGGGCGATCCGGTTCTGACCTTCCTCGGCAACGGGCCCGACCTGCTCGTCACCTGGTTCGCGATCAACTACCTCGGGGCGGTCTACGTGCCGCTCAACACCGCGCTTCTGGGCGGGTCACTGCAGCATATCCTGACCGACAGCGGGGCGCGGGTCATGGTGGCGGCCCCGTCCCTCGCGGCGCGCTTGGAGGGGATCAATCGCGGCGCGCTCGGGACCGTGCTGCTGGTGGAAGAGGGCGAGACGCCCGAGATCCCGGGGCTCGACCTGCGCCGGCTGAGCGACCCTGAGCAGGCGGAGCCCGTCGAGACCGACCGGCCGATCGAGCCGTGGGACACCCAGGCGATCATGTACACCTCCGGCACGACGGGACAGGCCAAGGGCGTGCTTTCCAGCTATACGCAGCTCTACACCATGGGGCCGGACGCCTTCGACTGCGTTGGCCCGCAGGACCGCTGCATGATCTGCGGCCCGATCTTCCACTGCGGCTCGACGCTCTATGTCTACGCCATGCTGGCGCGGGGGCTCTCGATCGGCATGATGGCCGAGTTCAAGACCGACCAGTTCTGGCCGGCGGTGCGCGAGACCGGATCGACCTACACGCTGCTGCTGGGGGTCATGGCGGCCTTCCTGCTCAAGGCGCCGGTGACCGCGCAGGACCGCGAGCATCCCCTGACCCATGTATTCATCGTGCCCTTCGGCGAGGACGGGCCCGCCTTTGCCGAACGGTTCGGCGTGGACGTCTACACGGTCTACAACATGACCGAAATCTCCTCGCCCATCCATGCCGGGCCGGGGATCACCGAAAAGGGGCTCGCGGGGCGGCTTCGCCCCTGGATGGAGGCGCGGGTCGTCGACGCCAACGACATCGAGGTGCCGCCCGGCGAAGTGGGCGAGCTGATCCTACGGTCGTCGCGCCCCTGGGCGTTGATGAAGGGCTATCTGAACCGGCCCGACGCCACGGCCGAGGCGATGCGCAACGGGTGGTTCCATACCGGGGACAGCTTTCGCCAGGACAAAGACGGACGGTTCTATTTCGTGGATCGCGCGAAGGACGTGATCCGACGGCGGGGCGAGAACATCTCCTCCTTCGCGCTGGAGGGCGAGGTGCTCGGGCATGAGGCGGTCCGGGAATGCGCGGCCGTCGCCGTGCCATCCGAGCATACCGAGGACGAGGTGCTGATCGTCGTCACTCCGGTCGAGGGCAGGCGGATCGATCCGGCGGACCTCGTCGAATGGCTCGCCGGGCGGGTGCCGCGTTTCATGGTGCCGCGTTATGTCCGGGTCATGGAGGAACTGCCCAAGACCGCCAGCGGCAAGATCCAGAAGCATGTCATGCGCAGCGAGGGCGTGACGGCGGACACGTGGCAGCGCGCGGGGCGCTGAGGGACGACCGATTGGGAAATGGGCATGCCGTTGCGCGCGCCGGGACCTCGCGCCTATGGTCCCGCAGGGCGGATCGGGGGCGCCGACAAAGGAGGACGACAATGACACTGACCTGCAAGGGGCTGGTTCTCCGGGAGTTGGAGAGGCCGGCGCCGTTCGCCGAAAGCGCGCCGCTGCAACTGGAGACCGTGACGCTTCTGCCGCCGAAAGCCACGGATGTCGTGGTCAAGGTCATGGGCGGCGGGCTCTGTCATTCCGACCTGTCGGTGATCACCGGCAATCGCGGGCGCATGGTGCCGATGCTGATGGGCCACGAGGGCGCCGGAGAGGTCGTCGAGATCGGCGCGGGCATCGACGATGTCCGGGTGGGCGACAAGGTGGTGTTCCAGTTCGCGCCGTCCTGCGGCCGATGCGAAATGTGCCAGTCGGGCCGTCCCCAGATCTGCCAAGCCGCGGTGAAGGCGCGGGCCGAGGGCGGGCTGCTCTCCGGCGGGACCCGCATCAGGGGTGCGGACGGCGAGGAGATCCATCATCACACCGGCATCTCCTGTTTCGCGGAATACGCCGTGGTGAGCCGGGGCTCGGTGGTCGTGGTGGACGATCCGATCCCGATGGTGGATGCGGCGGTCTTCGGCTGTGCGGTGATGACCGGAGCCGGGGCGGTGATGAACACCGCGCGCCTCCAGGCGGGCGAGACCGTGGCCGTCTTCGGCCTGGGCGGCGTGGGGCTCTGCGGGATCATGGGCGCCAGGGCCAGCGGTGCCGAGGTGGTCATCGGCGTCGACACGGTCGAGGCGAAACGCCGGAAGGCATCCGAACTGGGCGCCACCCATGTCTTCGATGCGGCCGACCCCGAACTTGCGAGCAAGGTGGCGGACCTGACCCGCGGCGGCGTGGACGTGGCGGTCGAGCTTGCCGGCGCGGTCAAGGCGCTCGAGGGCGCCTATTCCGTGCTGCGCCGGGGCGGGCGCCTGATCACCGCCGGGCTGTCGCCCGCGGGCGCGACATTCGGCATCGACCACGCCGAGATGGTGTCGAACGAGAAGGCGATCATCGGGTCCTACATGGGATCGAGCGTGCCGGTCCGGGACATCCCGCGCTTTCTGCGGATGTACCATGCGGGGGCGCTGCCCGTGGACCGGCTGATCGACGGATACCTCGGCTTCGACGAGGTGAACGCCGGGTTCGACAAGCTGGCCGAGGGGCGCGCCCTGCGCCAGATCCTCGCCCCGCACGGCCATCGAGGAGCCACATGAGCCAGCCGATACTGTTCACGCCGCTCACCATCCGCGGCGTCACCATTCCCAACCGGGTGGTCATCCCGCCGATGGACATGTACTGCGCCGAAGACGGGCACGTCACCGACTTCCATCGCACGCATTACGGCAAGTTCGCCTTCGGCGGCGCGGGCCTGATCTTTGTCGAGGCCGCGGCCGTAACGCGCACCGGCCGTATCTCGAACGGGTGCACCGGCATCTACCACGACAGCCATGTCGAGGCGTTCCGCCCGATCACCGCCCAGATCAGGGGGTTGGGATTTCGGTCCTGCCTGCAGCTGGCGCATGCCGGCCGCAAGGCGGCGACCCAGCGGGCGTGGGAGGGCAACGGCCCGCTCACGCAGGAGAACCTTGAGGCCGGGGACGAGAGCTGGACACCGATCGCCCCCTCTGCCGTCGCCTTCACCGAGGGTTGGCTGGAACCCCGGGAGATGGACCGCGCCGACATGGACGAGGTGCGCGAGGCCTTCGTGACCGGGGCGCAGCGGGCGCTCGAGGCCGGGTTCGACATGGTCGAGATCCACATGGCGCATGGCTATCTTCTGCAAAGCTTCCTCACCCCGCTGGCCAACCGGCGCGAGGACGCATACGGCGGATCGCTCGAGAACCGCATGCGCTATCCGCTGGAGGTCGTGCGGGCGGTGCGGGCGGCGCTGCCCGATGACGTGCCGCTCTTCACCCGCATCTCGGCCACCGACTGGATCGACGGCGGGTGGGAGCCCGGTGATTCCGTCGCTCTGGCAAAGGCGCTCAAGCAGGCGGGGGTCGACGTGGTCGACTGTTCCTCGGGCGGGAACATGCTGCATGGCGCGACCAATTCGAACCTCGCACGGGGGCCGGCCTATCAGGCGCAGTTCGCCAAGCTGCTGCGCGAGGAGACGGGGATCATGACCCAGGCGGTCGGCCTGATCCGGACGCCGGACCTGGCCGAGCAGCTGTTGCAGGAGGGGCAGGCGGATCTGATCGCGATCGGCCGTCAATCGCTCTTCAATCCGTACTGGGCCCATCATGCGGCGGAGAGACTGGGCGTTCCGGACTGGGAGGCCTGGCCCGCGCCCTATGCCTGGTGGCTGTCCAGGTGGAAGCGAGGGCTCGCCTCGATGGACGAGGAGCCGCTGGCGTGACCACCGGCGTCAGCCGCGTTGGACGATGCCGAGCATGAAGAGGTCCAGGAAATGGTCCGAGATCTCGGCCGGGGCCATGGCGTCGTTCTCGCTATGCCAGCGCAGGATCCAGTTCACCGACCCCAGGAAGAAGCTGGAGGTCAAACGCACGTCGACCGGCCGGACCGTGCCATCCTCGATCGCCTTTTCGAGCAGCATCCGGCTGTACCCGTCGAAGCACATCCGCCGCTCGCGCAGCTCTGCCTGCTGCTCCTCGGTCAGGGCGCGGATGTTGGCCATGGTGGTATAGGCGCCACGCTCTTCCATCAGGTTTTCCATGAACCGCCGGTAGAGATGCCTCAGCTTTTCGACGGCCGACCCCTCCATCGCCTCGCATTCGCGCCGGGCATTCTGTCCGCAATCGTAAGTCAGCTTGAGACACTCGTAGAGCAGCTGTTCCTTGTTCTTGAAATAGTAGTAGAGCGCCGTCTTGGTGACGCCGATCTCGTCCGCGATCTCGTCGAGCGACGTGGCGTGATACCCTTTTTCATTGAAGATCCGCGCAGCGACCCTGAGCGCCGCCCGACGCTTGATTTCCCGTATTTCCTCACGCGAGGCGATCGCACCGTTCCAACTGGCCATGAGCCCACCGTTCACTGTCGCATATTCCGCCATGCGGGAATTGCACGGGACGGAAAAAATTTCAACTCTTTCGACCCTTAGCTGTCCCGCCGGACCATGCCCGTACTGCGGCGCAACTCGTTGACGCGCGAGTAGAAAGATGTTCTGGTGAGTGCATCAGGGGGAGGGCTCTTGACAGAAACGTCCGCCCGTAAGATCGCGGGACCGCGGACGACGAAGCCGCTTCCCAGGGATGATGGTCAAGGGAGGAAAGCATGACCAACAAGAACGTGAATCGCCGGACGATCCTGCGCGGCGCCGGTCTGGCGGCCGTTGCGGCACCGGCACTGGTCGGCAAGGGCATCGCACAGGGCAAGGTGACCTGGCGGGTGCAGTCGCACTGGCCCAAGGCCTCGTCGTCCTTCGACGACAGCCTCGGCGTGCTCGCGCAGCGGGTCACGGAAGAGACCGACGGCGCGTTCCAGTTCGAACTGTTCGGTGCGGGCGAATTCGCCAAGGGTCCCGAGATCTACAACCTGATCCGCAAGGGCGTCGTGCCCATGGGGACCGCCTCGCCGTCCTATTTCCAGGAAAAGGCGCAGGCAGCCTCGTTCCTTTACGGCATTCCGGGTACGCTGCGCGAAAGCTGGGAGGTGCAGTACGCCACCAAGCAGGGCGGCCTCGAGGAGATGGTGAACGAGGAACTGGTGCCCGACGGCGTCATGGTCCGGACGGACAAGGTCTATCCGACCGAATTCGTGCTGTCGAAGAAGATCGAGAGCGCCGAGGACTTCCAGGGCGTTAAGATCCGGTCCTCCGGCACGATGCTCGATTATCTGAAGGCCGCCGGCGCGGCGCCGCAGTACATCCCGGGCTCGGAACTCTACCAGTCGCTCAGCTCGGGTGTGGTGGACGGCGCGCATTGGGGTGCGGCGATCGGTGCCAAGTCCATGTCGCTCTGGGAGGTCTGCAAGTACCATTACAAGCCCGCCCTGGGCTTCACGACCGACAGCTTCCTGATGAACGTCGACCAGTACGAAGGGCTGGAGGACGACCTGCGCGGCGTGCTGGATACGGCTCTTGCCACCCGCTTCTACGAGCGTTCGTCGGAGTATCAGCTGGGCGAGGCGCAGGCCCTCTCGTCGGGGATCGCGGAACAGGGGGTCGAGGTCGTGCAGCTTCCCGACGACGTGCTCGAGATGCTGGCAGAGGCTTCGGCCCAGATCCTCGCCTCCGAGGCCGAGAAGGGCGAGATCGCGGCGCGGGCCGCCGATCTCTACAAGTCGATGATGTCGGATCTCGGCTACGCCTGATCTTTCGACCTCACGCGGGCGGCGCCGGGTCCGGCGACCCGCGCCGCCGCAGTCGTGCCAACGGTCGAGGCGTTGACGCGGTCCAGGGTTTCGGACCGCGTTTCCAGCGGTCCTGAATCGTTCTCCGGGAAGGTTCTCAAATGCTACAAATCGCGGGCGGCATCACGCGCCTGAACCGGTTCATCGGGAAGTGGCTCTCGCTTGCCGTTCTGATCATATTCGCGTTCCTGCTGGCCGACGTGGTCATGCGCTATCTCGTGGGGCAGCCCACGATCTGGACCGCGGAACTCGCGACGCTGATCTTCGGGGTCTACGCCATCCTGGGCGGCGGGTTCCTGCTGGCCGAGCGGGGCCACGTGAACGTCGACATCATCTACGGAAGCTTCTCGCCCCGACGCAAGGCGCTGCTGGATATCCTCACCTATCCGCTGTTCCTGCTCTTCGTGGGCGTCCTGCTCTGGCAGGGCTGGGACATCGCCTGGGAGAGTTTCGTCGATAAGGAACAGACGAACTCGATCTGGAAACCCTATCTCTGGCCCACCAAGGCCTTCATCCCGGTCGCGGCGGTGCTGCTCCTGTTGCAGGGCTTCGTCCGCCTCTGGTCCGATATCCGCGTCCTGCAGGGCAAGCCGGTTCCCGAAGATGTCTTCGGCGTGCCCGCCCCGTCAGATTCGCACGCCAATGCAGCCGCAGCAGGGGAGGCGCAGGAATGAGCGTCGAACTTCTCACCCTCCTCTTCTTCGGATCGCTTCTGCTGTTCGTGATGCTCGGCACGCCGCTGGCGTTCGTGCTGGGCGGCATCTCGGTGGTGTTCCTCTATTTCGAGATGGGGCAGATCGGGTTCTACCTGCTGGCCTCGAAGATGTGGGAATCCATGTCGAACCCCACGCTCATGGCGATCCCGCTCTTCGTCTACATGGCGATCCTGCTGGAAAAGTCGGGGGTGGCGAACGATCTCTACGAGATGATGCATGTCTGGTGGGGCGGCCTGCGCGGCGGTCTGGCCATCGGAACGGTGCTGATCTGCGTGATCTTCGCCGCCATGTCGGGCATATCGGGGGCGGCCGTCGTCACCATGGGGACCATCGCACTGCCCAAGATGCTGGAACGGGGGTATGACAAACGACTGGCCCTGGGGGCCATCAACGCCGGCGGGGGGTGGGGCATCCTGATCCCGCCGTCGATCCTGATGGTGCTCTATTCGCTGCTGACCGAGGTGTCGGTCGGCCGGCTCTTCGCGGCCGGGGTCGGCCCGGGGCTGACGCTTTTCGTGCTGGTGTCGATCTATATCGGCGTGCGCTGCTGGTTCCAGCCGCACATGGGCCCGGCCCTGCCGAAAGAAGAGCGCGCGGGCTGGGGCCCCAAGCTGCGGTCGCTGAGGGCGGTGATCCTGCCGATCCTGATCGTGACCATCGTGCTGGGCGCGATCTTCGGCGGATTCGCCACCCCGACCGAGGCGGCGGCGATCGGCGTCTTCGGCGCGCTGTTCGCCACCACGGTCAACCGCCAGCTCAACTGGACGGTGATCCACGAGGCGGCGATCGCGACCATCAAGCTGACCGCGCTGATCATGTGGATCCTCTTTGCGGCGCATGCCTTCTCGACCGCCTATACCGCGCTCGGGGCCTCGTCGCTGATCTCGAACCTGATGAGCTTCATCCCGGGCGGCAAGTGGGGCGCGCTGGCGTTCATGCTCCTGGTGCTGTTCCTCTTCGGAATGGTGCTGGACCCCGTGGGGATCATGCTGATCACCCTGCCGGTCTTCCTGCCGGTGGTCGAGGCCTCGGGCTTCGATCCGATCTGGTTCGGCATCCTCTTCATCATCATGATGGAGGTGGGCTACATGACACCGCCCTTCGGGTTCAACCTGTTCTATCTCAAGGGGGTCGCGCCGCCGGGCGTGAGCATGGGCGACATCTACGCTTCGGTCGTGCCCTACGTCATCGTGACATTGGTCGGGGTGCTGCTGATCATCCTCTTCCCGGACATCGCGCTCTTCCTGCCGAACTTCTTCTACGGCGGATAGCGACACGCGGCCCCGCCGGCCCTTGCGGCGGGCGGGGCGTTTCCGGCGTGCGGCGCCGGGCGCGTGCGGTGCGTGCGGGCACGCGCCCTACGGGAGCGGGCGGGCCAAGCCGTGCTGAACTTCTTCTACGGCGGATAGCGGGACGCGGCCTCGCCGGCCCTTGCGGCGGGCGGGGCGTTTCCGGCGTGTGGCGCCGGGCGCGTGCGGGCGGTGCGTGCGAGCGGTGCGTGCGGGCTCGCACCCTACGGGCGGAGCGCGGGGGCCGCTCGGCATGCCGCACAGCGCGGGCGGCTCACTGTGCAAACCCGCGCGCCCCGCATCCGTTTGACGGTCCCCGCGATATCACTAACCATTGGCGGGCGGCCCCTCATCCTGCACGGGACGCCCAGCCGAGGAGAAACGGGATGAAAGACATGCAGACGCGCCGCAAGGGACGGGTCGAGGATTACCGGCTCACCACCGGGACCGGGCGGTATGCCGACGACATACGGGTCGAGGGCGCGCTCTGGTCCGTCTTCGTCCGCTCTCCCCATGCCGCGGCGCGGATCGAGGGGATCGACCCCGGCGTCGCGGCAGGGATGCCGGGGGTCGTCGCCGTCTATACGGCCGCCGATCTCGAGGCCGACGGGGTGGGGCCGGTGCAGACCGCCATGGCGCTCGAGGGGCCGGACGGCCGGACGTGGGAGCATACGCCGCGTCACCTGCTTGCGCGGGACGAGGTGCGCTTCGTCGGCGAACCGCTGGCCATGATCGTCGCCGAGAGCCGCGAGGCGGCGATGGACGCCGCCGAGGCGGTGATGCCGGATCTCGCGGATCTCGATCCGGTCGTGACCATCGCCGATGCGCGGGCCGAGGGGGCGCGACCGGTGCACGCGGACCGCCCCGGCAACCTGGCGGCGGAATGGAGCCGGGGCGACTGGGCGGCGGCCGAAGCGGCGCTCGCCGCCTCGGCGCATCGGGTCCGTCTGACGGCGCCGATCTCGCGCGTGGCGGCCGCGACGATGGAACCGCGAGCCGCCCTGGCCCGGCCCGAGCCGGGCGGGCGCTACGGCCTTTACCTGTCGCATCAGAACCCGCCCGCCATGCGCGGCGCGCTGGCCGAGGCTTTCGGCATGGACCCCTCCGGGATCCGCGTCGTCGGCCCGGACGTGGGCGGCTCGTTCGGGATGAAGTCCGGCCCGCTGCGCGAGGAGGTGTTGTGTTTCTGGGCCGCGCGCAAGCTGGACCGTCCCGTCCGCTGGCGGGCCGACCGGGGCGAGGCGCTGTTGTCGGACGAGGGCGGACGCGCCGTGGAGTTCGATGCGGAGCTGGGGCTGGACCGGGACGGCACCTTTACCGCGCTGACCGTGGCGCTGCGGGTAGACATGGGCGCCTATGCCTCTGCGCGGTCCCTGCCGCCGGTCCTGAACTTCGGCGGCGTCGCGGGTGTCTACACGACCCCGGTGATCGCGGGCCGGCTCGAGGGCTACCTGACCAACACCGTGCCGGTCGCGCCCTATCGCGGGGCGGGGCGGCCCGAGATGACCTTCATCATCGAAAGCCTGATCGACAAGGCCGCGCGGGAACTGGGGCAGTACCGGATCGCGCTGCGCCGGAAGAATCTGATTCCCGAGGACCGGATGCCCTGGCCGCCGATCTGGTATTTCGGCTACGACAGCGGCGCCTTCGAACAGGTCCTGGACGCCGGGATCGAGCGGGCGCGGCTGAACGACTATCCCGCCCGCAGGGCCGCGAGCGAGGCGAAGGGACGGGTTCGCGGGCTGGGGCTGGCGCTCTGCATCGAGACGGCGGGCGGCATGTGGGGCCGGCGCGGCGCCGACTGGACCAACGTGGAGTTGCATGCCGACGGAACGATCTCGGTCGCGGCCGGCGCGTTCTCGGCCGGGCAGGGCGTCGAGACGGCGCTGATCGACCTGGCCGCCGAGGGGTTCGAGATCGCGCCGGACAGGATCAGCTATACCCAGGGCGATACCGATGTCATGCCCAAGGGCGGCGGCATGGGCGGTTCGGGCGGGATGATCAAGGGCGGATCGGCGCTCATGGGCGCGGTCGAGACGATCCTGTCCGAGGCCAGGGGGATCGCGGGCGAAGAGCTCGAGGCCGATGTGGCGGATATAGAATATTCCGGCGGCACCTTCCGCATTGCCGGGACGGATCGCGAGATCTCGTTGGAGCAGGTCGCCCGGGTCGCCGGTGAAAAGGGCATTCCTCTGGCCGCGAACGGCGAGTTCTCGCCCGAGGCGCCGACCTTTCCGAACGGCTGCCACATCTGCGAGGTGGAACTGGACCCTGAAACCGGGCGGTTCGAGATCATGCGCTATGCCGCGGTCGAGGACATCGGCCGCGTGCTGCAGCCGCAGATCGCCGAGGGGCAGATTCAGGGCGGCGTGGCGCAGGCGCTCGGGCAGATCTTCATGGAAGAGATGACCTATGGCGCCGATGACGGCCAGCTCCTGACCGGTTCGTTCATGGATTACGCGATGCCGCGCGCGGCGGATCTGCCGGAGTACGACTGCGGCTTCCACGAGGTGCCGACCGGTCTCAATCCGCTCGGCGTCAAGGGCGTGGGCGAGGCAGGCTCGGTCGGCGGCATGGCCGCGGGAATGAGCGCGGTGATGGATGCCCTGGCGCAGGTCGGCGTGACCGAGTTCCACATGCCCGCCACTCCCGGCCGGGTCTGGGCGGCGATCCAGGCGGCGAAGTAGGGCGCGGCGCAAGGGTCCGCCGCCGTCCCCGGCTCCGCCCGGGGACCTCCCGCCACCTCGCACTGCCTTGCTCCTGCCCCGCCCGGGGACCTACCGCCACCCGGCACTTCCGTCATTCCCGGTCCCGACCGGGGCTCTCTTCGGCCCCCAAGCCGCCTCTCAGGCTGCCGCAGGGTGACGTCGCCGTACCTGATCCATCGGCCGCACGGGATGTGACCCTCGACGCCCGGCACCTGCTGCCTGAGGACCATGTCGACCGTCCCGTCCGCCGCGGTTACGCGCATCGTCTTCCCTCTCCGATCCTCGGGCCGATAGCCATTGACGCCCGTGTCGGGCATGGTCTAGCGTGCCGGAAGAGCGCGAAACAATATTCTGCAATGCGGAACATCGCGTGAGGGGAGGACAGGTGCGCGAAGGCAGTTTCTCCGTCCGCCCGGACGGTCCGCAGGTGTGCTGGGCAGGCGCCCGGGGGAGTGCTACCCTCGACGAACGGCTCAAGCACGGGCGCGGGACCCCGGGTCGGGAGAGGCTCGCGCGCACGCCGTTTCCGCCGGCACCGGCCGAGAGGCCCGGTCTCGCGGGACGGTAGAGAGGGAGGGGCTGATGAGCAGACCGGAGCGTCCGTGGTACAAGTGGTATGCGGAAGGTGTCGATCCGTATTTCGAGCCGGTTCCGGAGACGGTGAACGACCGGCTGGCGCGGAGTTTCGCCACATGGCCGGAGACGGTCATGATCGAGTATTATGGCCAGGAATTCACCTATGCCCGGATGCACGGGCTGATCAGCCAGGTGGCCCGGGCGCTGAAGGCGGCGGGCATCGAAAAGGGCGACCGGGTCGCTCTGCACCTGCCAAACTGCCCGTGGCACCCGATCTTCTTCTTCGGCACGCTGTGGTCCGGGGCGGCGGTCACGCATCTCTCGCCCCTCGACGCCCGGCGGGAGATCGAGCACAAGCTGACGGATAGCGGTGCGAAGATGGTGATTTCGCTGACGACGCCGGAGTTCGCAGACCATTTCGCACCCCTGATCGACGAGGGCGTTTGCCCGCCGCTCTACCTGTGCCCCGATCCGATCTCGGCCCGGGGTCGGGAATGCCCGGTCATACCGGGCGCCCACGCGGTCGAGGATCTTCTGGCCGGACACTCGGTTGATCCCATGGATGCCGCGCCGGTCACGCCCGAGGAACTTGCACTTTTGCAATATACTGGGGGCACGACAGGGGTTCCGAAGGCGGCGAAACTTACACATTCCAATCTTGCGACCACATCGCAGATGTATTCCGAGATGGGCAAGAACGAGGCCTCCGCGCTGCCCGGTACGCGGGCCCTGGGTTATTCGCCGCTCTTTCACATCATGGGGCTGAGCTCGGGCATGATCAAACGGGTGAGCGAGGGCGGGACGCTCTGCCTGCGTCTGCGCTTCGATGCGGCCAGCGCTATCGACGAGGTCGAGAAGAAGGGTATCGTGGCGCTCGCCGGGGTGCCCACCACGTGGATCGCCATCCTCGCCCAGCCGGACATCGACAAGCGGGACCTGTCGTCGCTGGATTACGTCGCCTCGGGCGGAGCGCCCCTGCCGGTCGAGGTCTACAGCCGGGTCAAGCAGCTGACGGGGCTCAAGCTCCGCGGGGGCTGGGGGATGACCGAGACCTCGCCCGGCGGCACGACGGTGCCGCAGGGGATGCCGGACGAAAAGCTCGGGACCATCGGAGTGCCGGTGCCGGGTCTCGACATGATGATCGTCGACGTGGACGACTGCGAGAAGATCTTGGGCCCGAACCAATCCGGCGAGATGGTCATCAAGGGGCCGAACGTCACCAGCGGCTACTGGAACCGGCCGGACGAGGAAAACGCCGCCTGTTTCACCAGGGACGGATACTTCCTGACCGGCGACATCGGCTACATGGACGAGGACGGCTGGTTCTACATCGTGGACCGCAAGAAGGACCTGATCCTGTCGGGGGGGTTCAACGTCTATCCGCTGACGATCGAGAACGCGATACACCAGCACCCGGCGGTGCTTGAGGCGATGGTGATCGGCGTGCCCGATGCCTACCGCGGTGAAAGCGCCAAGGCCTTCGTGATGCTGAATCCCGGCGCCGAGCGGTTCACGCTGGAAGAGCTTCAGGACTTCCTCTCGGACAAGTTGGGGCGGCATGAGATGCCCCGCCACCTCGAGTTCCGCGACGAGCTGCCCCGCACCGCGGTCGGCAAGGCGTCGCGCAAGATGCTGCGGGACCAGGAACTGGCCCGAGCGGCGCAGGAGACGGCATAGAATAAGCCGCCCGGTGGCACTGGGTCGCGGGGCTGGGGAGCGGCGGGGAAAAGACCCGTACATGACGAAAGGGAGCCGCGGCGCCGAGGCCCGCGCTCTGCGACAGGAGGACAGGATGGATCTTTTCGAAGCGATGCGGGAGCGGCGGTCGATCCGCGGTTTCACGGACCAGCCGGTGAGCCGGGCGCTGATGGAGGAAATACTGACGGCGGCGAACATGGCGCCCTCGTCCATGAACACGCAGCCGTGGCATTTTCACGTGCTGACGGGCGAGGTGCTCGAGAACGTGCGCCGCGGCAACACCGAACGGATGCTCGGCGGCGTGCCCCCCAGCCGCGAGATCCCGGCGCATGGCAAATACGAAGGGGTGCATCGCGACCGGCAGGTCGAGATCGCCAAGCAGCTATTCGCCGCCATGGGGATCGCCCGCGAGGATGCCGAGCGGCGGCAGGACTGGGTGATGCGCGGGTTCCGGCAGTTCGATGCGCCGGTCTCAGTCGTGGTGACCTATGACAGGGCGCTGAACGATCACGGCCCGGTGGCGATCTTCGACGCCGGCGCCGCCGTCCACGGGCTGGTGCTGGCGGCCTGGGCCAAGGGGCTGGGCGCGGTGATCAACGGGCAGGGCATCATGCAGTCGCCGGTGGTGCGGGAATGTGCGGAGATCCCCGAGGATCAGGTGATCCTGACCTGCGTGGCCCTGGGCTGGCCGGACCGGGATTTCGCGGCGAACGACGTGAAGTCGGTGCGGCGCGACGTGGCGGAAAACACCTCGTTCCAGGGGTTCGACGCCGAGGGGCAGGGCCGCCGGCTGCGGCGCGAGGCTGCCGAATAGGGCGGGTCGCGGTGCGTGTGAACACGCACCCGACAGGCGGGCGCAGGGCGCGGGCCCGCACACCCGCCGCCGTCACCCCGGAAGGCGTAGGTGCGTGCTTGCACGCACCGCCCCGGTCACCCCAGCTGTGCCAGCAGGGCCGGCGACGGCACGCCCGTCACGCCCAGCCCCGCGTCCCACTGATACGCCTCGATCGCGGCGCGGCTTTTCGGCCCGATGACGCCAGAGGTGCCGCCGGTGTCATAGCCGCGCGCGGTGAGCCTTTCCTGAAGCGCGATGCGATCGGCCCGGGTCAGCCCGTTGGCATCGGGCGGAAAGCGGCCGCGGATCGGGCCGCCGCCGGCGATCCGGTCGGCGAGGTGGCCGATGCCGATCGCGTAGAGGTCGGAGTTGTTGTAGCGCTTGATCGCCCGGAAGTTCGAGGTGACCGTGAAGGACGGGCCTCCCGCCTGGGGCGTGATGGTGGTCCCCGCGGGCGTGCCGGGGGCGCCGGTCTCTCCGCCCCATTTCAGACCGCGGGTCCAGCCCGCGTTCGCCAGATAGGCGGCGGCGGAGGCGAGCGCGTCGGTCGGATCCTCTGACCAGATGTCGCGTCGGCCATCGCCGTCGAAATCGACCGCATAGGCGAGGTAGGAGGTGGGGATGAACTGGGTGTGGCCCATGGCGCCGGCCCAGCTGCCGACCATGCGGGCCGGGGTCACGTCGCCGGATTGCAGGATGCGCAGGGCCGCGATGAGCTGTTTCTCGAAGAAGGCGCCGCGGCGGCCGTCGAAGGCGAGGGTCGAGGTGGCGGAGATCACCGGGACGGTGCCCCGCCGCTCTCCGTACCGGCTTTCCAGGCCCCAGATGGCGCAGATGATTTCCGCGTCGACGCCATAGCGCGACTCGAGCGCGGTCAGGGTGTCGCGCTGACGGGCGAACGCCGCGCGGCCCTTGGCGAGGCGTTCATCGGAGGCGGCGATGGAGAGGTAGTCCTCGAGCGAGTAGGAGCTCTCGGGCTGGCTGCGATCCCGGGTAACGACGCCGGGGATGAACCCCGCGCCGCGGAAGGCGGCGTCGAGGGTCGCACTGGTGATGCCGGCGGACCGGGCGCGCGGGCGGAAGGCGGCCACCCAGGCGTCCCATCCGGCATTGGGCACGGGGCGCAGATCGTCGGCCACGGCCTCGGGCGCGCGGCCGGGCAGAACGGGCGCCGCGCCGCAGGAAGCAAGCGTGGCGGCGCCCGTCAGGGCGAGGAACTGTCGTCTGGGGATCATGCTGCTCTCCTCCCGCTTGTCGCGTTTGGAGGGAGTAGAGCACAGGCGCAGCGAGACGGCAAACGGCGGGGGCGGCGGTCAGCCTGTCGCGCGGGTCATCCGGGGGCGGAACGGGCGGCGATCCGCTCGTCCACCTTGGCTTCGATGTTGTTGCCGTCCGGGTCGAGCAGAAAGGCCGCGAAATAGCCCGGATGGTAGTCGCGCAGACCCGGGGCGCCGTGGTCGCGGCCGCCGGCCGCAAGGCCCGCGGCGTGGAAGGCCGTGACAGTATCGCGGTCGGTGGCCTGAAAACAGAGGTGCAGGCCGCTTGTCACCCGGCCGCCGGGTGCGGCGGCCGTGACGTAGAGTTCATCGGTGTTGATGGCATCCCCCAGCTCTTCGACCTCGTGGCCGAGAGCGGAGAGGATGGCGCGGTAAAAGGGCAGCGCGGCGGCCGGATCGCTCACCCGGATGTCCAGGTGGTCGATCAGCCGTCCGAGCCGTTCGGTCACTCTGCCGCCTTGGCCAGCCCCGGCCAGCCGAGCGTGTCGGCGAGACGATGCTGGGCCGCCTCGTATTCGCGCGCCAGCTGGTCGACGACCTGGGCGGTCGGCCGGATGTCGCGGACGACGCCGATGCCCTGGCCCGAACCCCAGATGTCCTTCCACTTCTTGGCCTTCGATTCGCCGGCCGAGGCGAAGTTCATGGCCGAGGGGTCCGAGCGTTCCAGCGCGTCCGGGTCCATGCCGGCGGCCGCGACCGACGGCTTGAGGTAGTTGCCCCAGACCCCGGTGAAGAGGTTGGAATAAACGATGTCCGAGGCGCCGTTCTGCGTGATCATTTCCTTGTAGCCGGGCTGGGCGTTCGCCTCTTCCGTGGCGATGAAGATCGAGCCGGCATAGCCGCCGTCCGCCCCCATGGCCTGGGAGGCGAGGATCGAGTCGCCCTTGGCGATGGCGCCGGAGAGGTAGACCGGACCGTCGAACCACTCGCGGATCTCCTGGATCAGCGCCATGGGCGACAGCGCCCCGGCATGACCGCCTGCGCCGGCGGCAACGGCGATCAGGCCGTCAGCGCCCTTGTCGATGGCCTTGCGGGCGAACATGTCGTTGATGATGTCGTGCAGCACGATGGCGCCCACGGAATGCGCGGCCTCGTAGACCCAGGGCTGCGCACCGAGCGAGGTGATCCAAACCGGCACCTTGTGCTTGACGCAGATCTCCACGTCACGCTCCAGCCGGGCGTTCGACTTGTGGACGATCTGGTTGACCGCATAGGGCGCGGCGGGGGTGTCCGGATTGGCCTGATTGTGGGCGTCAAGCTCTTCGGTGATCCGGGTCAGCCACTTGTCGAGCTCGATCTCCTCGCCCTCCTTCTCGCGGGCGTTCAGTGCGGGAAAGGAGCCGACGATCCCCGCCTTGCACTGGGCCAGCACGAGTTCGGGGTTCGAGATGATGAAGAGCGGGCTGCCGATCAGCGGGATCCGCAGGTGCTTGAGTTGTTCTGGCAATGCCAATTCGATGTCCTCCCTCTGGTGCGGCATCGGGGCCGACGCTGGGGCGGCCAGTCTGCCGCCCGGTCGGTCACGCCGGTATTCGTCGCAGCGACTTTGGCATCTGCCGCATCGGGTGTCACGCGCTCCAACGGTGTTTTCGGGCATGTGACGTAAGGAACTCTTGCGTGGACGGCCGTCGGGGATCAGCGTGGCCGCATGGCAGGGGCCGTGCAGCATCTTCAGACGCCGTTCGGGCGATACCACCTGCGCGACTGCGACGGCGCCATCGTCGCGGGCGGCTGGCGCGCGATGGAAGGCGCGGCAGGGTCCGAACTGCTGAACCGCGCCGTGGTGCAGCTCAGGTCCTATTTCGCCGGGGAACTGACGGTCTTCGACCTGCCGATCGAGATCGAGGCGCCCGACCTCGTGCGGACGGTCTGCGCGGCGCTCTCGGCCATCCCCTTCGGCGAGACACGCACCTACGGCGCACTCGCGAAAGAGCTGGGCCAGCCGGCGCAGGGCATCGGCCGGGCCTGCGGGCGGAATCCGGTCGCGGTCATCGTCCCGTGTCACCGGGTGCTGGGCGCGACGGGGCTCGGCGGGTTTTCCGCGCCCGGCGGGGTCGAGACGAAGGTCGGGCTGCTCAGGCTGGAAGGGGCGGGCGGTCTGCTGATCTGAAGCCGTGCCCCGGGCGGGCGGTTCGGGCGTGCCTGTCGTTGTCGGGCTCGGCCCGAGGAGTTCCTGCCGGCTGATGAGCCGGGGGACCGGGAGGTTTCGGTTCTGCGCCGGATTACGTCGGCGCAGGGGCAGGGGGGCCTCCGTCGGCCGATCTGAAACCGCGCCCCGGGCGGGCGATTCGGGCGTGCCCGGCGCCCTCGGGCTCGACGCCGGGAACTCCTGTCGGCTGACGGGCCGGGGGACAGGACGCCTCCCGGTCGGAGCCGCGGTTCCGCGTCGCCGGCGGCGAGGTTACTTCGCGACTGCCAGTTTCGCCTTGGCCGCGCCCTTGCCTCTGCCCGTCTTCGCGGTCTTCGAGCCGCCGGTATTCGCGTCGATGAATTCGAGCACGAGCGGGCGGATGTTGTTGCGCCAGGACGAGCCGGCGAAGATGCCGTAGTGGCCGGCGCCGGGTTCCAGATGGCTGGCCTTGAGCTCATCCGGCAGGCCGGTGCAGAGGTCGAGCGCCGCGACGCACTGGCCGGGGGCCGAGATGTCGTCGTTCTCGCCCTCGACGGTCTTGACCGCCACGTTGGTGATCTTGCCGATGTCGATCTTGTGGCCGGCCACGACGAAGTCGTTTGACGCGATCTCGCCGGCCTTGAAGATGCGTTCCACGGTCGAAAGATAGAACTCGGCCGTCATGTCCATCACGGCGAGGTATTCGTCGTAGAACCGGTTGTGGTGGTCGTGCTCCGAGGCCTCGCCGGCCATGACGCGGAAGATCTGGTCCGAGAAGGCCTGGGCATGGCGTTCCGCGTTCATCGAAATGAAAGAGGTCAGCTGGAGCAGGCCGGGGTAGACCCGGCGGCCGATGCCCTTGTACCGCAGCCCGACGCGCTGGATCATCAGCTCCTCGAGCTGGCCCATGGTGACCGAGTGGCCGAAATCAGTCACTTCCGTGGGGGTCGCGTTGGGGTCGACCGGCCCGCCGATCAGTGTCAGCGTGTTGGGCTGCGCACTGGGATCGATCTCGGCCAGATAGGCGGTGGCCGCCAGCACCAGCGGCGCGGGCTGGCAGACGGCGATGACGTTGATGTCCGGCCCCAGCTCCTTCATGAAATCGACAACATAGAGGGTGTAATCCTCGATATCGAACTTGCCCTCCGAGACGGGGATGTCGCGAGCGTTGTGCCAGTCGGTGATATAGACCTCGGCATCGGGCAGAAGCGACACCACCGTCGACCGCAGGAGGGTCGCGTAATGGCCCGACATCGGCGCGACCAGCAGGACCTTGCGCTTCTGTTCCTCGCGGCCGAGGACTTCGAAATGGATCAGATCGCCGAAGGGGCGCTCGACCACCGGGTTGACCGAGACGAGGTGATCCTTGCCGTCGTTGCAGGTGATCGACCGGATCCCCCAGTCGGGCTTGACCACCATCCGTTCGAAGGCGCGTTCCGTGACCTGACCCCAGGCGGCCATCCAGTGCAGGGCCGGATTGGGCATGAGGGCGAAGGCGGGGTAGGAGGCCATGGAGTTCGCCGTCGCACCCAGCCATTGCTGGGTGTTGCGGATCGACTCCATAAAATCGTAGTTTGCCATATAGCGCATGTGCGTCTCCCGGGGGTTCTGAACGGGTCAGTTCGGCGTTAACATGACGTTGTGCCCGGCCACTTCCAGACGGTACCGCGGTGACAGCGCCGAATGCTGCATAGCAGCAACCTAGGGGGGATTTGTTGACATGGCAACTCATACTGATGCCGGCGACGGCGGAGAGCTTGGAACCGAAGACGGCCGCGCAGCGCTCGAGCGGCTGAACGAGAACCTCGCGCGGGTGGATGCCCTGACCCAGCGGCTGACCGCGGCGCTGACCAGGCGACATCCCACCAACGTGGCGCTCAACGCACCGGACCCGGAGGTCTTCACCCGCGCGGCCGGCGCCTGGTGGACCGAGATGATCAACAACCCCGCGCGCGTCTTCGAACACCAGGCCGAGTTCTGGACAAAGTCGGTGCATCATTTCCTCGAGGCGCAGCAGGCCCTGGCCAAGGGCTCGCTAACCGCGCCCGAAGATCACACCCCCGACGATGCCCGCTTTGCCAATCCCCTGTGGAAGAGCCATCCCTGGTTCAACTTCATCAAGCAGCAGTACATGCTGAACGCCGAGGCGATCCGCAACGCGGTCGAGGATGCCGAGGGGCTGGACGACACCGAACGCAAGCGGCTGCGGTACTTCAGCCAGCAGATCATCGACATGATGGCGCCGACCAATTTCCTGGCGACCAACCCCGACGCCCTGGAGCGCGCGGTCGAGACCGAGGGCGAAAGCCTGGTCAGGGGGCTGGAGAACCTCGTCGCGGATATCGAGGCGAACAACGGCGAACTGCTGGTCCGGCTGGCCGACACCGAAGCCTTCAAGGTCGGCGAGAACATCGGCGCGAGCGAGGGGCAGGTCGTCTATCGCAACCGGCTGATGGAGCTGATCCAGTACGCGCCCCGGACCGAGAATGTGCACGCGATCCCGCTCATCATCTTTCCGCCCTGGATCAACAAGTTCTACATCCTCGACCTGAAAGAGCAGAACAGCTTCATCAAGTGGGTGACCGAGCAGGGGATCACCCTGTTCGTCGTCTCCTGGGCGAACCCGGACCGCAGCTATGCCGACACGGGCATCGAGGACTACATCGAAGAAGGATACTTTGCCGCGATCCGCGAGGCGAAGGAGATCACCGGGCAGAAGCAGGTCAACGCGATCGGCTATTGCATCGGCGGCACGACCCTGGCGATGACGCTCGCGCTGATGAAGCACCGCAAGGACAAGTCGATCAAGACGGCGACCTTCTTCACGGCGCTGACCGATTTCTCGGATCAGGGGGATTTCACACCCTTCCTGCAGGACGACTTCATCGACGGGATCGAGGCCGAGGTGGCCGATGTGGGCATGCTGCGCAGTCATATCATGGCGCGCACCTTCTCGTTCCTGCGGTCCAACGACCTGATCTATCGGCCGGCGATCCGAAGCTACATGCTGGGCGAGGCGCCGCCCGCCTTCGACCTGCTCTACTGGAACGGGGACGGCACCAACCTGCCGGCGAAGATGGCCGTGCAGTACCTGCGCCAGCTCTGCCAGCGGAACGAGTTCGCCTCCGAAGGGATCGAGCTCTGCGGCGAGAGGCTGCATGTCTCGGACATCACGCTGCCGGTCTATGCGATCACCTGCGAGACCGATCACATCGCCGCCTGGAAGACGAGCTTTCGCGGCATCCAGAAGATGGGGTCGCGCCAGAAGACATTCGTGGTTTCCGAGTCGGGCCATATCGCGGGGATCGTGAATCCGCCGAGCAAGAAGAAATACGGCCACTACACCAACGACGACCTGACACTCGAACCCGATGAGTGGCTTCGCACGGCGAGCTTCACCCAAGGCAGCTGGTGGCCCCGCTGGGGCGAGTGGATCAAGGCGCAATCTGGCAAGGAGGTGCCCGCGCGGGAACCGGGCGATTCGTCCCATCCTGCCCTCGGTGCGGCCCCCGGAAGCTACGTAAGGGCAACCTTGCCGGTCTGAGCCGGTCCGCATCCTGCGGAACAGGCTCGATTTTCTGCATTGCAGCGAAAAGGTCTTGATTTGCTGCGATGCAGCATCCATATTCCCTCTCAGAAACGCAATACGGCCCCGAATGGACGCGGGGCCGACCCGAAGAGAGGAATGGAACAATGGCGAACACGCAAGATTTCACCACGATCATGAAAGACATGATGGGCGCATTCCCGGTCGACACCAAGTCGTTCGAGGATACCTTCAAGACCTCCGCCACGCTGAACGAAAAGCTGTCCGGCGTCGCCCTGGAAGCAGCCGAGAAATCCTCGGACCTGTCCTCCAAGTGGACCAAGGACACGCTGTCGCGCATGGCCGACCTGACCAAGGTCAAGTCCGAGCCCGCCGACTACGCGAAAGCCATGTCGGACTTCGCGACCGCCTCGGCCGAGATGGCCGCCGAGAACATGGCCGCCTTCGCCGAAATCGCGAAGAAGGCCCAGACCGAAACCGTCGAGCTGATGATGGCCGCCGGCAAGGACATGGCGGAAGAAACCTCGGCCGCCGTTCAGAAGGCGACGAAGGACACTACCGCGGCCGCCAAGAAGGCCTCCGCCGCGAAGTAACGATCGCCGCGAAGACACAGCCGCCGCGCTCCCATCCCCTCCCTGATTGGAGCGCGACGTTCAGGGCGGGTCCGCAAAGGACCCGCCCTTTTTTCGTTCGTCGGTCCCCCTGTCGATTGCGCCGGCGGCCAGCCGGCCGGGCGCCGGCCGCGCGTTTTTCTTTGCCTCGAGCGCTCTCTTTGCCTAATCGTTGCCGCGCAGGCGAAGCGGGGCCGCCGGGCCTCTGCCGGGACAAGCGGGGGCCTCATGACCATCACCGATATCGAAACGCTCGAAGCGATCTACGGCGACCCGGTGCCCAGGTCGATCACCAAGGTGCTGGACCACCTTTCGCCCTGCTATTGCCGCTGGATCGAGGCCTCGCGCTTCGTCATCCTGTCCACCGTCGGGCCGGAGGGCACCGATGCCTCTCCGCGTGGGGATGACGGCCCGGTCGTGCGCATCGCCGACAACCGCACCGTTCTGCTGCCGGACTGGATGGGCAACAACCGCATCGACAGCCTGCGCAATATCGTGCGCGACCCGCGTGCCAGCCTGATGTTCATGGTGCCCGGCAGCAGGAACGTCGTGCGCATCAACGGCCGCGCCGAGGTCAGCGCCGATCCCGAATTGCTCGCCTCGTTCGACAGGGGCGGCAAGCGGCCGCGCACCGTCGTCATGGTGAGGGTCTCCGAGGTCTATTTCCAGTGCGCCAAGGCGCTCATGCGGTCGGACCTCTGGGCCGGGCAGGATCTGAGCGGCACGGTTCCGAGCGCGGGCGACTTCGTCCGCGAGGTGGACGCGGGCTTTGACGGCGCGGCCTACGATGCGAACTACGAGGTCCAGGCGCAACCCAAGCTCTGGTGACGGACCATGGGTCCGCGGCTTCGCCGGGGAAAACCTTTTGCAATTCCGCGCCCAGCCCCTAAGCTGCGCTGCAGTGCTGCATAGGGAGGGATGGCCCGTGGCTGACACCGAAAAACCGCTATTGATCAAACGGTACGCGTCGCGCCGGCTCTACAATACGGAGACGAGCGACTACGTCACCCTCGAGGATATCGCGGGGTTCATCCGGGACGGCCGCGAGGTGCAGATTGTCGATCTGAAATCCGGCGACGACCTGACCCGGCAGTACCTGTTGCAGATCATCGCGGAACACGAAAGCCGGGGCGAGAACGTGCTGCCCCTCGGGGTGCTGACGGATCTCGTGCGCAGCTACACGACGCAGGCGCAGTCCGTCGTGCCCCAGTTCCTGGCCCAGAGTTTCGAGATGCTGCGCGACAGCCAGTCGAAGATGATGGAGAACATGACCGCCATGAACCCGATGTCGAAGATGCCGGGATTCGAGGCGATGCAGGCCCAGCAGGAGGCGTTTCTCAAGGCGATGTCCGGCGGGTTCCCGGGCTGGAAGCCGCCCGAGGGCGGCGAGGGGGCGGCGGCGGCCGAGGGCACAAAGGACGACGACCTCGACACCATCAAGAAGCAACTGGCCGAGCTTCAGAGCAAGCTGAACAAGATGAGCTAGGCCGATGCAGTCGAGCCCCGGCCGCATCACGCTCTGGGGGGTCGAGGTCTTCGTGGCGACGGCGGAAGAGCGGTCGATCTCGGCCGCGGCCCGGCGGCTCGGGGCCAGCGCCTCGGCCGTGTCGCAGCAGCTGACCAACCTCGAGACGGCGCTCGGCGCCACGCTGCTGGTGCGTAACGCGCGCCCCGTCACGCTGACGCCGGCGGGCGAGAGCTTCCGCCGGCGCGCCCAGTCCATCCTGAACGAGGCGGCCCAGGCCCGGGCGGAACTGGCGGTGGCCGGATCGCCCACGCTGCGCCGGCTGCGGCTGGGCATGATCGACGATCTCGAGGCGGATGTGACGCCGCAACTGCTCGTGCGGATGGCCGACCGGTTCGAGGGCTGCCAGTTCCTGCTCGAGACAGGGGCGTCGCACGGGCTCTACGATCAGCTCGAGGCCGAGGCGCTGGACGTGATCGTCGCGGCCGAGATGGGCGAGGCGCCGCCCTGGGCCGAGGTGCATCCGATCCTCGCGGAAGGTTTCGTCGTGGCGGCCCCCAGGGGCATGGCCGACGGCTCGGGCGACCTGCTGGCGCAGCTCAAGGCGCATCCGCTGGTGCAGTACACCACCCGGCATCACATGGGGCGGCTGATCGCGACGCATCTCGCGCAGCAGAACCTGACCCTGGCGCACCGGTTCGAACTGGACAGCTATCACGCCATCCTTGCGCTTGTCGGGCAGGGGGTGGGCTGGACGATCCTGCCGCCGCTCGCGCTGATGCGGGCGCGGCGGCTGATCGGCGGGCTGGACCTGCTGGATCTGCCCTTCGCCCCGGTTTCGCGGCGCATCGTGCTGATGGCGCGGCGCGGGATCCTGGACGAGGTTCCGGGCGCGGTGGCGGGGGAGCTGCGGACGCTCGTGCGCGAGGTGGTGGTGGAGCCCGCGTTGCGCGCCTATCCGCATCTGAACGCGCGTCTGGCGCTGCTCTAGCGCGGTGCGGGGGCGCCTGACGGACGCTTGCTCGGCGGTCGTTCGATGAACGGGCGGCATCCGTCGATGCCGAGGGGCGGGCGCGAGCACTGGCCCGGGACCGGCGCGGTCCGGAAGTGTCGCCGGCCGGGACGGCCCTCCGATGTGCCGAGGACCTCTCCGCGACGCGAGGCGGAAAACGTACCGCGAAAGCGAAAAGTGTGCGCTGAGAGCCACCCGAGCCGGAGGGGGGCTTCGGCATTCGCGGGTCGGGTTTCCCCCGAGCGCCGCGCAAACCTCAGCGGGTGCGGACCGGCAGGCTGTCGAGCCCGTGGAAATGGTAGGTGTCGCCGTAGCGCGGCGGCGCGGCGAGGGCGAGTTCCGGGCAACGCGCGAAGAGGACGGGCAGGGCGCAGCGCAGCTCCAGCCGCGCCAGCGGCGCCCCGAGGCAGAAATGCGCCCCGCCGCCGAAGGCGCTGCCGGTCCTGACGGGGCGGCCGGGGTCGAACCGGTCCGGCTCGGGCCAGACGGCGGGATCGCGGTTGGCCGCGCCGAGCAGCAGCGCCACCCGGTCGCCGCGCCGGAACGTATGGCCGAAGAGCGTGACCTCTTCGTAGGCGTGGCGGGTGAACATGTGCAGCGGCGGGTCGTGGCGCAGGATCTCCTCGACCGTGCCGTCGACGCGGTCGGGGGCGAGCCATGTGGCGGGCGGCGCGGGCAGGGGCGCGGAAAGCAGGTTCGCCACGCCGTTGCCTATGGTGTGGACGGTGGCCTCGTGACCGGCGTTCAGCAGCAGGACGCAGGTCGCGATCATCTCTTCGGTGGACAGGCGCTCGCCCTCCTGCTCGGCGGCGATCAGTTCGGTGATCAGGTCGTCGCACGGATCGGTGCGGCGGGCGGCGATATAGTCGCCCAGATAGGCGGCGAAGTCGCGGGCGGCCGTGGCGGCGGCCTCTTCGACCGCGCGATCGCGGCGGGCCTGGTACATGGCGACCATGGCGTTCGACCAGCCGAGCAGCTGCGGCGCCATGGCCTCGGGCACGCCGAGAAGGCGGGCGATCACGATCACCGGCAGCGGGGCCGCGAAGGCGGGCAGGAGGTCGAACCCGTCCTCGGGAAAGGCATCGATCAGGCGATGCGCGAGCGCTTCGATCTCGGGGGCCAGGCCGGCGATCCTGCGCGAGGTGAAGGCGCGCAGGACCAGACCGCGCAGCCGGGTGTGGCGGGGCGCCTCGAGTTCCAGCATCGAGTGATCCTCGATCGCGTAGAAGGGCCGGAGGTGCGCGGGCACCGGTTCGGCCAGTTCCGCCGGGACCTCCCGTCCGAAGCGCCGGTCCTTGAGAATGGTCTGCACGGCGTCGTGGCTGAAGGCGGCCATCAGGTCGTAGTCCTCCCACCAGTGCAGGTCGCCCTGCGCACGGGCGCGGGCGTAGAAGGGATAGGGATCCTGGACGAACCGCGGGTCGGTCGGAGACTGTCTGAGGCGCATGGGGCCATCTAGAGAGGCGCGGCATTCCATGGCAAGGGCCGGATCGCTATAAGGGCGGGATGAACCGAGCCCCCCTGCGGCGCGCCGCCGCGATCCTGCTGAGCCTCTCGCTCGCCCTCGCCTTTGCCTGGGGCGTCTCGGTGGCGGGCTATCGGCAGGCGCTGACCCCCTTGCGCGAACGGGGCGAGGCGGATCTGGCCCTGACGGTCGACCGGCTGACCGGCCAGTTGCAGCGATACCAGGACATGGCGGTGCTGATGGCGGGGCATCCCTTTCTCTCCGCTCTTTCGGAGGCGCCGGAGAGCGCCGAACTGCGCGTGCAGGCGCAGGACCTGCTGCTGGCGGCGGCGGACCGGACCACGGCGCTCGACCTGCTCTACATGTCGGACGAGGGCGAGGTGCTGGCCTCGGCCCGGCCCGACGGCGAGGGGCTGGAGGGCGGGGTGCCCGGGGCGGTCGCCCAGCGGGCGCTGAGCGGCGCGCTCGGCAGCGGGATCGGGCCCGCGGGGCCGGACCGGCCGCGCAGCTATCTTTTCGCCGCGCCCCGGTTCGATCCCCGGACGGGCGGCGTGCAGGGCCTGCTGGTGGTCGCCGTCGATATCGACCACGTCGAACAGGCCTGGCGGGGCGACCGGCCGGCGGTCTTCTTCACCGACGCGACGGGCGAGGTCTTTGTCACCAACCGCTCCGAGCTTCTCTTCGGCCGGCTGACGAAGGGGCGGTTCGTCTGGCCCGGCGGCGCCTCGGTCGCGCTGGATCGCGGCGTCACCGGGGGGCACGAGATCTGGCGGGCGGATCTGGGACCCTACCTGCCGGCCCCGGCGCTGCGGCTGTCGCGCGGGATCCCCCAGGTCGGGCTGCAGGCCACGGCGCTGATCGACGTCGCTCCGGCAAGGCGGCTGGCGCTGCTGCAGGGCGCGGTGGCGGGGCTGATCCTGCTGGCCTTTGCCGGAGCGCTCTTCTGGGCGACCGAGCGGCGCCGGGTGCTGGCGCGGGCGAACGCGCAGCTGGAAAGCCGGGTCGCGGCGCGGACCGCCGAGCTCTCGGCGACGAACAAGACATTGCGCCGCGAGGTGGCCGAACGGCAGGAGGCGGAGGCGGCGCTGAAACGGGCGCAGGCCGAACTGGTGCAGGCGGGCAAGCTCTCGGCGCTCGGGCAGATGTCGGCGGGGCTGAGCCATGAGCTGAACCAGCCGCTCATGGCGATCCGGCAGTTCGCCGAGAACGGCAGCCTGCTGGTCGATCGCGGCCGGACGGACCAGGCGGCGCAGAACCTGGTGCGGATCGGCGACCTCGCGGGACGGATGGGGCGGATCATCCGCAACCTGCGCGCCTTCGCGCGGCAGGAGAGCGAGCCGGCGCGCCGGGTGGATCTGGTCCAGGTGGTGAGCACCGCGCTGGAGATGACCGAGGCCCGGCTGGCGAAGGAGGGGATCGCCCTGACGTGGAAGCCGCCGGAGCGGCCGGTCGCCGCCTTGGCCGGCGAAGTGCGTCTGGTGCAGGTGCTGGTCAACCTGATCACCAATGCCGCCGACGCCATGTCCGGGCGCGCGCGCCGCGAACTGACGATCGAGATCGCGGTCGGGCCGCGTCCGGTGATCCGGGTGTCGGACACGGGGCCGGGCATCGCGCAGCCCGAGCGGATCTTCGATCCCTTCTATTCCACCAAGGAGGTCGGCGCCTCGGAAGGCATGGGGCTGGGCCTGTCGATCAGCTACGGGCTGGTCCAGAGCTTCGGAGGCGCGATCCGGGGGCGCAATCGCCCCGAGGGGGGCGCGGTCTTCTCGGTCGAGCTGGAACCTGCGGCGGAAACCCTGGCGGCGCAATAGTGCGGGCGCAATAGCTGGGGCGCGATCCGCCGGCGCGCCTGCGGCGCACGCGATTTCAGGCGCTCCTCCCGCGGAGGATCGCGGTGCCTCCGGCGGGGATATTTCCAAGACCAAAGAAGCGGGGGGCGGCGCGGATTGCCCGGCCCGGGCATCGCGGCCCGGAGCGGGGGTGGCCCGCGTCACAAAAGTTTCGCGGAACCGATACAAAACCTTGGCGTCGCGCCCCTAGCACCGGCTGCGGGACAGACAGGGGTGACCTCTTGCTTCGCATCGAGCAGCTGACGAAGACATTCGGCCGGAACACCGCCGTGGATGCGGCGACCGTCGCGGTCGACAAGCCGATGATGATCGGCATCATCGGGCGATCCGGGGCGGGCAAGTCGACCCTGCTGCGGATGCTGAACCGGCTGACCGACCACACCAGCGGCCGGGTGAGTTGCGAGGGGCGCGAGGTGACTGCGCTGCGCGGGGCCGAGAAGCGTGCCTGGCAGGCCGACTGCGCGATGATTTTCCAGCAGTTCAACCTGGTGCCGCGGATGGACGTCGTGTCGAACGTGCTGCACGGGACGCTGAACCGGCGCTCGACCCTGGCGACGCTGTTCAACCTTTTCCCGGCCGCGGACATCCACCGCGCCATCGACATCCTGGACAGGTTGGGCATCGCCGAACACGCGCCGAAACGGGCTGAGGCGCTGTCCGGCGGGCAGCAGCAGCGGGTGGCCATCGCGCGGGCGCTGATGCAGGATCCGAAGATCATCCTCGCCGACGAGCCGATCGCCTCGCTCGATCCGATGAACGCGCAAATTGTCATGGATGCGCTGCGCCGCATCCACGAGGAGGACGGGCGCACCGTCATCGCCAACCTGCACACGCTGGATACCGCGCGGCGCTATTGCGACCGGGTGATCGGGATGCTGCACGGACGGATCGTCTTCGACGGCACGCCCGAACAGCTGACCACCGGGGTGGCGCGCGACATCTATGGCGCGGATGCCGGTTTTTCCGAAGCGGCGACATCGACGGCGATCGAGCCGGTCGAGACGGCGCCGGAACGCGCGGTCCACGGGGCGAAGGCCATCGTCTGACCGCATGATTTCCAACCGCCGCGCGGGGGGAATGCCCGGCGGCTCAACACCAAGGGGACGACCTGAGATGAAGACACTGATTGCCGCCGCACTGGCGACCACCGCGCTGACCGGCGCCGCCCTGGCCCAGGACGGGATCGAGGAATTCCGCATCGGCATTCTCGGCGGGGAGAACGCCCAGGACCGGCTGAACAGCCACGAATGCCTGAAGGAGTACACCGAAGAGGCGCTCGGCGTTCCGGTCAAGCTCTTTGCACCGGCCGATTACGATGGCGTCATCCAGGGCCTGCTGGGCGGCACGATCGACATGGCCTGGCTGGGGGCGAGCGCCTACGCCAAGACCTACCTCGACGACCCCGAGGCGGTCGAGCCGGTGCTGGTCAAGATCAACCTCGACGGCTCCTACGGCTATCACTCCATCGGGTTCGCCCGCAAGGACAGCAACATCGCCTCGCTCGATGACATGGCAGGCAAGAAATTCGGCTTCGGCGATCCGAATTCGACCTCGGGCTACCTGATCCCCTCGATCGAGATCCCGCAGGAGACCGGGGCCACGATGGAGAATGGCGACTACTTCGGCGAGGTCGTCTTCACCGGCGGTCACGAGCAGACCATCGTCGCGGTCAACAACGGCGACGTTGACGGCGGCGTGACCTGGGCGGACGGCCAGGGCAACTGGGAAGACGGCTACAATTCCGGCGCGCTGCGCAAGGCCGTGGACGCGGGCCTCATCGACATGAATGACCTGGTGGAGATCTGGCGCTCCAAGCCGATCCCGGAAGGCCCGATCGTGCTGCGCAAGGCCCTTCCGCAGGAGGTCAAGGCGACCATGACCCAGCTGATCGACGGCATGTACGACGAGGACCGGGACTGCACCTACAACATCTCGGCCGGTGAATCCCTGGGCTTCGATCCGATCAGCCACGACGCCTATCTGTCGATCATCGACGCACGCAAATCCAAGTCCCAGTAAACACGGGACCGAACCGGGCGGGCCCGTTTGCGGGTCCGCCCTCTTCGCGGGGGCATGGCCTGAATGGCAGATACGAGCGGGATGTCCGGCGGCCGCGTGGCGGCGGTCCGGGACGACTACATGGAACTGACGCGCCGCAAGCGCCTCTATTCGGGGATCCTGCTGGCCGTCTTCGTGGCGCTGATGGTCTCGGGGTTCATGGTGGCCGATGCGCGCAATGCGGGCGGGTTCTGGGACGGCTGGACCAACGTGCTGGATTTTCCGCGCGTGGTGGTGGCGGAAGCGGCGGAGAAGGCCGGCGAACTGCCGGGACATCTGATAGCCTTCTTTCCGGCGCTGATCGAGACGATCAACATCGCCGCCGTCTCGACGCTGTTCGGCGTGCTGGGCGGCGCGCTGCTGTCGATGCTGTCGACCCGGGGGCTGGCGCGCTGGCCCCGGCTGATCCCGCTCTTCCGCCGCATGATGGACGTGATGCGCGCCATCCCCGAGATCGTCATCGCGCTGGTGCTGATCTTCGTGCTGGGGGGCGGGCCGGTGCCGGCGATGATCGCCATCGCCTTCCATACGGTCGGCGCCCTCGGCAAGCTGTTCTCCGAGGTGAACGAGAATGCCTCGCTCAAACCGGTCGAGGGGCTGGCCTCGGTCGGGGCCACCTGGACCCAGCGGATGGTGCTGGGGGTGATGCCGCAGGTGGCGCCGAACTACCTCAGCTACGCGCTGCTGCGGTTCGAGATCAACATCCGCGCCTCGGCCATCCTCGGTTTCGTGGGGGCGGGCGGCATCGGCTACGAGCTCAAGAACGCCATGTCCTGGGGCCAGGGGCAGTACGACGAGAGCGCGGCGATCTTCCTTCTGCTCTTCGCCACTATCGTGACCTTCGACCAGGTCTCGTCCCTCGCCCGTGACCGCCTCACCCATGGCCGCAAGTCGGAGATGCTGCACCAATGACCATGACCGCGGATAACGCGCCGGATCTCAGGGCGCAGGCGGGCCGGCTGTTCCGGCGCAAGCGGCTGACCGCCTTCGGGATCCCGTTGCTGGTGCTCGTCTACCTCGTCTACGCGGTCTTCGCCTTCGACGTGCCGGGGCTGATCCGGACGGCCGATCCCGAGAACGGGCGCACGCTGATCCGCGACAGCTACAGCTACAAGACGCACGTGAGCCGGGACAACCGGTCCGGCGAGGTCTCGGTCGCGATCGAGGGCGAGCGCAAGGGCCAATATCCCGACGGCACGGCACCCGGCTGGGTCGCGCTCGGCGAGACGACGGTGATCACGCTCGACGGCGGCGGCATCGTCACCTTCGGGCCGGACGAGGTGAGCTACGACATTCCCGGCTACGGCCTCGTCACCGCGCGGCCCGGCAACGGCGGGGCCAACGCGACCTTTCCGACCGAAGAGCTGCCCGAGTGGATCAACGCCTCGAAGAACCGCGTGGCGATCACCACCGACGAGGCGCGGCTGACCATCACCCGGCGCAAAACCGAAGTCTTCCGCTATGAAACCGGGTGGGAGCTCTTCTTCTTCACCCTCGACAGCCCCTATCACGGCGTGGGGCCGGGCGAGATCGCCGCGCGCGCGATGTCGGGCGAATTGCCCGCGATCTGGAACGACTTCTGGCACAATCGCATGTGGCGTCACGCCGACGTGGCCTGGGCGCTGTTCGAGACGGTTCTGATGGCCTTCCTCGGCACCTTCGGCGCGGCTCTGGTGGCACTGCCGCTGGCCTTCCTCGCGGCGCGGAACTTCACGCCGCTGATGATCGTCCAGCAGGTCGCACGACGGTTCTTCGATTTCTTCCGGGGCGTGGACGCGCTGATCTGGACGATCGTGCTGGCCCGCGCCTTCGGGCCGGGACCGCTGACCGGGGCGCTGGCGATCCTGGTGACCGACACCGGCAGCTTCGGCAAGATGTTCTCGGAAGCGCTGGAGAATGTCGACGGCCGCCAGATCGAAGGGCTGCAATCCACCGGCGCGAAACCGGTCCAGCGCTACCGGTTCGGGGTGATCCCGCAGGTGACGCCGGTGCTGCTGAGCCAGGTGCTCTACTTCTTCGAATCGAACACGCGATCGGCCACGGTGATCGGCGCGATCACCGGCGGCGGCATCGGGCTCTTGCTGACCCAGGCGATGATCACCCAGAAGGACTGGGAAGAGGTGACCTATTACATCGTGCTCGTGGTGCTGATGGTCTTCGCCATGGACTGGTTCTCGGGCTGGCTGCGCCGCCGCCTGATCAGGGGCGACGACAGCGGACACTGAGCGCGCGCGCCCCTCTTCATCTTGCCGAAAATACTCCCGCCGGAGGCGTCCGGCGGCGCCGCATCCCGAAGGAGCCAGATCATGCCCCGCCTCTCCGACCACGGACCCGTCATCCATGAGGGCTGCGCGATCGCCGAAAGCCGGTTCGGCCGCTTTTGCGAGGTCGGGCAGGGCAGCCGGATCGCCCAATCCGAGTTCGGCGACTATTCCTATTGCGACCGCTTCGCCGACATCGCCAATGCCAGCATCGGGAAGTTCGCCAATATCGCCAGCTACACGCGGATCGGGGCGACGGACCATCCGCTGGAGACGGCGGCCTGCCATCATTTCCTCTATCGTTCGGCCGATTACTGGGAGGATGCGGAGGACGATCCGGCCTTCTTCGCGCACCGGCGGTCGCGCCGGGCACGGATCGGGCACGACACCTGGCTGGGCCACAACTGCATGATCAAGCCCGAGGTCACTCTCGGTCACGGCGCGGTGGTGGCGGCGGGGGCCGTCGTGACGAAGGACGTGGCGCCCTACACGATCGTCGCGGGCACGCCCGCCCGTGTCCTGCGGCGCCGACAGCCGGCGGACATCGCCGAGCGGCTGATCGCGCTGGCCTGGTGGGACTGGAGCCACGCGGAGCTGCGCGCGGCGCTGGAGGATTTCCGCGCGCTCACGGCCGCGGCCTTTCTCGAGAAGCACGGCGGGTGAACCGGCGGACGCCCCGCGCGGCGGGGCCACGCGATCCCGGTGCCAGACAGGGGGCTTTCCGCCCCCTCTGGGCCTGCGGCCCATTCACCCCCGGAGGATATTTTCCGGACCAAAGAAGGGCAGGTCGTCGGTCATTCCGCGGCGAGCGCGTTTCCCAGTGAGGCCAGGGCGAAGCGGTGCGCGGCCTCGCCGGCGAGGTGGGTGATGCGGCCGCCGGCGATGGTGGCCTCGATGGCGCGGGTCGCGGCGTTGACGACGACGAGATCGGCGCGTCGGCCCGGGTCGAGCCGGCCGCGGTCCGGCAGACGCAGGATGCGGGCCGGAGTTTCCGAGATCATCTCCCAGGCCCGGGGCAGCGGGAGGATGTCCTCGTCGGCGAGATGGAAGGCGGCGAGGTGCAGCGCGGGATAGTAGTAGTCCGAGACCAGCGCCTGGCAGAGGTCGGTGCGGACGAGATCCTCGGCGGCGATGTTGCCGGACTGCGATCCGCCGCGCACGATGTTGGGCGCGCCCATCAGGACCGGGTCGCCGACCGCGCGGGCCAGGGCGGCGGCCGAGCGGGCGGTCGGGAATTCGCAGATCTTCGCGCCGATCATCGAGAACATCTCGCGGGTTTCGCCATCGGGGTCGTCGTGGCTGCCGTAGATCACGCCGAGTTCGTCGAAGCGTTCGGCCAGGCGGCAGAGGTACCGCGGGACGAGGTGCTTCTGGCGGTGCGCCTCGCGGATGACCGCCAGGTGCTCCTGGGCGGTGCGGCCGGCGGAGGCGGCCCAGGCGGCCAGTTCCTCGGGGTTGCAGGCGGCCATGTGATCGGCCTGGTCGAGGTGATCGTTGAAGATCACGTAGTCGATCCCATAGGTTTCGATGGCCGACAGAAGGCGGTCGGCGGTTCCCACGGTATGGGTCTCGCAGCGGATCTGCAGGCGCAGGTCGGTCAGGGCCTGTGCGCGGTAGCGCGCGAGTGCCTGCATCATCCGGACCGCCTGTTCGGGGCCGCGCCGGCCGCCCTCCCAGCTCCAGCTCTGGGCGAGGTAGGCGGTGGTGATTCCGTTGGCCGCCGCCTCGCGGTCGGTCGAGCGCAGGCCGGTGGAGATGTCGAAGGGGGCGGCGGCGCGGGGGGCGATGTGGCGTTCGAAGGCGTCGCCATGCAGATCGACGATGCCGGGCAGGACGAGATAGCCCGAGAGATCGACCTCGGGGAGGGGGCCGCGGGTGATGCGCCCGCCGGCGATGGCGATCGAACGCGACTGCATTTCGCCGTCGCGCAGGATCTCCGCGCCGGTGAAGCGCAGGGCGGGGAGTGGCATCGACATCGGGTTCGGCCTGCTCATCGTGTTTCGCCTGTGGATAAACGAACAATGTATCGTCGGCGTGACACCGGCGGGCGTTTCGGCTCAGCCGGGGGCCGATCCGGGCCCGGGGTCTGGGTCGCGCTCGTGGTCGAGGGTCAGCGTCACCCGGTCGCCGGCAAACCAGGTCCGGCCGAATTCCACGGGGCGACCGCCGGTCGCGGCATTGACCGAGACCGTCCGCAGGAGCGGGTCGCCCTCGCGGCATTGCAGGTGGAGGGCCAGGGTGGCGGTGGCGCGTTCCGTGGTGATCCGCGTCCAGGCGCGGGTGTAGTCCGGAACGCCGCAGGCCCCAAGCGCTGCGGTGACCGAGCCGGTGGCAAGCAGGTGGTGCGGCAGGTCGGGCAGGTCCGCCGCCGGAAAGACCGAGCGGAAATAGGCCATCGGCAGGTCGTCGGCAAAGGAGAGCCCCTCGGAGACATGGACCCGCGCGGCCTGGGCCAGGCCGAGCGCTCCGGTCTCCTCTTCATCGCCGGCGCGGGTCTCCTGCGACAGGATCCGGCGCAGCGGAAGCCGCCCGGCGGCGCGGATGTTCTGGTGAAAGCGCACCCGCGTCCCGATGGGATAATCCGTGGGGCGCTGTGTGACGAAGACGCCGGCGCCGCGGCGCGACAGGACGAGGTCGCGGTCGGAGAGGTCGCGCAGCGCCCGCCGCACCGTATGGCGGTTGACGCCGAAACGGGCCGACAGCTGCGCCTCGGTCGGGAGCCGGTCGCCGGGCATGTAGCGGCCCGCGGCGAGGTCATCGGTCAGGGCCGAGGCGATGGATTGCCAGAGCGGCGTCTTTTCTCGTGTCACGAAACTTTCACCGGGACGGGGTTGAGGTGATCGGGCGAACCGGGTTATCACTTGTCTAGTTGTATAGGTAAATAGACAACTCGGCAAGGTGTCTAGATGAAAGAACTTCCCCAAGACGATGCGACCGGGCGCAAGGCCTGGATGGGTCTGCTGGCGCGCGCCCCGGCGACCGAGCTGGCCGCGCTCTGGGCGGCGGCGGGGGTCGCGCCCGGGTTCGCCTGGCTGCGGGCGCCGGAAACCGGGGGCGTGATGGTGCGTGGCCGGGCGGGGGCCACCGGCGCCGCCTTCAACCTGGGCGAGATGACCGTCACGCGCTGTTCGCTGAAGCTGGAGGACGGGCGGGTCGGTCACGCGGTGGCGCAGGGGCGTGACCGCCGGAAGGCCGAGATCGCGGCTCTGGTCGACGCGCTGATGCAGGGTTCGGAGGCGGACGAGGTCCGGGCGACGATCCTCGATCCGCTGGCGGCGGCACAGGCCGGGCGGCGCGCGGATCGGGCGGCCAGGGCGGCGGCGACGAAGGTGGATTTCTTTACGATGGTACGGGGGGAGTGATGGCGGCAGACGCTCTGGAAGGCGGGTTCGCCGAGGCGCCGATCCAGTCGGCGCAGGCGTTCCGCGCGGCGATGGAATGCATGGCGCGGCCGGGTCGGATCGACGAGATCGCCGGGGGCGCCGGGCCGGCGCCGCTGTCCGTGGCCGCCTCGACCCTGCTTCTGACGCTTTGCGATCCCGAGACGCCGGTGCACCTCGCCGGCGCCTTCGACCGGGCCGAGCTGCGGGAATGGATCACGTTCCACGCCGGCGCACCGCTGGTCGAAGCCGGCGAGGCCCTGTTCGCCGTCGGCCACTGGGACGAGTTGATGCCGTTGGACCGCTTTCGTGTCGGCACGCCGGAATACCCCGATCGCTCGGCGACGCTGATCGTCGAACTGGACGGGCTGGAGCCTGCGGGCGCCATGCTGCGGGGGCCGGGGATCCGCGAGACGGCCGCGCTGTCCCTGCCGGAGCGCGCGGCTTTCGTGGCGAACCGGCAGCTCTTTCCGCTGGGCCTCGATTTCTTCTTCACCTGCGGGACGCGGCTGGCCGCGCTGCCGCGCACGACGGAGGTTTCCTGATGTACGTGGCCGTCAAGGGGGGCGAGCGCGCCATCGACAATGCGCATCGCTGGCTGGACGAGGAACGGCGCGGCGATCCGGCGGTGGCCGAGTTGTCGGTGGCCCAGATCCGCGAACAGCTGGCGCTTGCGGTGAACCGGGTCATGGCGGAAGGGTCGCTCTACGATCCCGATCTCGCCGCGCTGGCGATCAAGCAGGCGCGCGGCGACCTGATCGAGGCGATCTTCCTGATCCGCGCCTACCGCACGACGCTGCCCCGGTTCGGGGCGTCCGAGCCGGTCGAGACGGGGGCGATGGACTGCGACCGCCGGATCTCGGCCACGTTCAAGGACGCGCCGGGGGGGCAGGTGCTGGGGCCGACCTTCGACTATACGCACAGGCTTCTGGATTTTGCGCTGGAGGCCGAGGGTCTCGAACCACCCGAGGCGGCGCGGGCCGAGGCGGCGCCGGGTCCGGTGCCGCATGTGACGGATTTCCTCGACCGCGAGGGGCTGCTTCAGACCGAGACAATGCCCGGGGACGATCGCCCGCGCGATCTGACCCGCGAGCCGCTGGAGCTTCCCGCCGACCGGCCGCTGCGGTTGCAGGCACTGACGCGCGGGGACGAGGGGTTCGTCCTGGGCATGGCCTATTCGACGCAGCGCGGCTACGGGCGGAACCACCCCTTCGTCGGCGAACTGCGGATCGGGACGGTGCCGGTCGAGATGGAGGTGCCCGAGCTGGGGTTCGCGGTCGAGATCGGTGAGATCGTCCTGACCGAATGCGAGACGGTGAACCAGTTCGTCGGATCGAAGACCGAGCCGCCGCAATTCACGCGCGGCTACGGGCTGGTTTTCGGCCAGACCGAGCGCAAGGCGATCTCCATGGCGCTGGTGGACCGGGCGCTGAGATGGGAAGAGCTGGGCGAGGACAACGTGGGCGCGCCGGCGCAGGACGAGGAATTTGTGCTCTACCATTCGGACAACATCCAGGCGACGGGGTTCCTGGAACACATCAAGCTGCCGCATTACGTGGACTTCCAGTCCGAGCTCGAGCTGATCCGCAAGCTGCGCCGCGAGGCCGAGGAACGGGGCGGAGACGCGCAGAGGGAGGCGGCGGAATGAGTGTCGGCGTGGCGCCAGTGGCGAGGGCAGTCGCCTCCGGCGGGAGTATTTCGGGCAAGATGAAGAGGCGGGGCGGTTCCCCGCTCCCCGGCATCGTCCAGCTTCCGGCGCGGTGTCGGATCGGCGTCGGGGTGGCGGCGCGTGGCGTCGGGATCATCCCAAGCGGAGCGCGGCGCGCCGTCGGGGGCGATCGTGCCCTCGAGGCTTTCGCGCCGGCGCCGGCGTTGGCGCGGGACGAGGAAAGCGAAGATCAGGCCGGACGGGCAGGTCGGCGAGACAGATCCGAGCGCGGGATGATCGCCGGGCCGCGGGACGAGCCGGAGCCGGACCATCGCGACGCGCGGCCAGATCACGGCGAACGGGCCGATCAGAATTCGAAGGGCGGGCGCGCGCCTCGTCCAGACCGGGGGACGCGTCATGTCTGAGTACAACTTCGCCTATCTCGACGAACAGACCAAGCGGATGATCCGCAGGGCGATCCTCAAGGGGCTGGCGATCCCCGGCTATCAGGTGCCCTTCGCCAGCCGCGAGATGCCCATGCCCTATGGCTGGGGGACGGGCGGTGTGCAGGTCTCGGCCGCGACCCTGACACCCGATGACACCTTCAAGGTGATCGACCAGGGGGCGGACGACACCACCAACGCGGTCTCGATCCGCAAGTTCTTCGAAAAGACCGGCGGGGTCGCGGTGACCGAGCGGACGGCGGAGGCGACGGTCATCCAGACCCGCCACCGCATCCCCGAGGAGCCGCTGAAGGAGGGGCAGGTGCTGGTCTACCAGGTGCCCATTCCCGAGCCGCTGCGCTTTCTCGAACCCTCCGAGGTCGAGACGCGGAAGATGCATGCGCTCGAGGAATACGGGCTGATGCATGTCAAGCTCTACGAGGATATCTCGCGCCACGGGCATATCTCGACGGCCTACGCCTACCCGGTGAAGGTCGAGGGGCGCTATGTCATGGACCCTTCGCCGATCCCCAAGTTCGACAATCCCAAGATGGAGATGGCGGCGATCCAGCTGTTCGGGGCCGGGCGCGAGCAGCGGATCTATGCGCTGCCCCCCCATACGCAGGTGGTCAGCCTGGATTTCGAGGATCACCCGTTCGACCCGTCCAAGGCCGCGCATCCCTGTGACATGTGCGGGGCCGGAGACAGCTATCTCGACGAGGTCATCGTCGATGACCGGGGTGGGCGGATGTTCGTCTGCTCCGATACGGATTACTGCCGCGCGCGGCGCGAGGCGGGGCATCGCGGGCGGCTCGCCGCGGAGGAGATGGCATGAAGGATCTCGGGGTGATGCAACCGCTGCTGCGGGTCGAGGGGCTGAGCCGGAGCTACGGCTCGCGGATCGGCTGTGCAGATGTGTCGTTCGATCTCTGGCCGGGCGAGGTCATGGGAATCGTCGGCGAGAGCGGATCGGGCAAGACGACGCTGCTCAACTGCCTCGCCGGGCAGCTGGAGCCGGACGGCGGGGCGGTCCTTTTCGATCAGGGGGGCGTGCTCGTGGACACGGTCACCATGCCCGAGCCGCAGCGGCGCCGCCTGGGACGGACCGACTGGGCCTTCGTCCATCAGCATGCCCACCAGGGGCTGCGGATGAACGTCTCGGCCGGCGGCAACGTGGGCGAGCGGCTGATGGCGGTCGGCGCGCGGCACTACGGCGACATCCGCGACCAGGCGCTCGACTGGCTGGGCCGGGTCGAGATCGCCGGGGACAGGATAGACGACCGCCCCTCGGCCTTCTCGGGCGGGATGCGCCAGCGGCTGCAGATCGCGCGGAACCTGGTGACGGGCCCCCGTCTGGTCTTCATGGACGAGCCGACCGGCGGGCTGGACGTGTCGGTGCAGGCGCGGCTGCTCGACCTTCTGCGCGGGCTGGTGCGCGAGATGGGCCTCTCGGCGGTGATCGTGACGCACGACCTGGCCGTGGTGCGGCTGCTGGCGGACCGGCTGATGGTGATGAAGGACGGCCATGTGGTCGAGACGGGGCTGACCGACCAGGTGCTGGACGACCCGCAGCATGGCTATACGCAGCTGCTGGTGTCGAGCGTGCTGCAGGTATGAGCGTGCGTGACCGAGGGCAGGGGCCGGACGCGGGCCGGCGCGGGGACGGAGACACGGCGCGCCAAGCGACAAGTGACGGCGTCGGACGGACACGGCACCCGCGCGCGGCCGCGCACTGCAAGCTAGAAGGAAGACCATGATGATCAGGATCGAGAACCTGTCCAAGACCTTCACCCTGCACAACCAGGGCGGGGCCGTGATCCCGGTCATGGAGGGCGCGGAGCTCACGGTGGAAAAGGGTGAGTGCGTCGCGCTCACCGGGGCGTCGGGGGCGGGCAAGTCGACGCTGATGCGGATGATCTACGGCAACTACCTCGCGGCCTCGGGGCATATCCGGGTGGGCGGGACCGACGTGGCGGCGGCCGACCCGCGCGAGATCCTGCAACTGAGGCGCGAGGTTCTGGGCTATGTCAGCCAGTTCCTGCGGGTGGTGCCACGCGTGCCGGTGCTGGACGTGGTGGCCGAACCGCTGAGGACCGTGGGCGTGCCGGGCGAGCGCGCCCGGCGCCGGGCCGAGGAACTGCTCAGGCGGCTGAACGTCCCCGAGACGCTCTGGACGCTCAGCCCGACGACGTTTTCGGGCGGAGAGCAGCAGAGGGTGAACATCGCGCGCGGCTTTGCCCACGACTATCCCGCGCTGCTGCTGGACGAGCCGACGGCGAGCCTGGACGCGCGCAACCGGGACGTGGTGCTGTCGCTGATCGAGGAGGCCAAGGCGCGCGGCGCCGCCATCGTGGGCATCTTTCACGACGAGGCGGCCCGCGACCGGGTCTGCGACCGGGTGGTGGACGTGACCGGCTTTTCGCCGGCGCGGGCGGCATGACCGTGGCGGGGCGGCTGATCGGCGTGGTGGGGCCCTCGGGGGTCGGCAAGGACACGGTGATGGAGGCCGTCGCCGCGGCGCGGCCGGAGGTGCGGCTGGTCCGGCGGGTCATCACGCGGCCCGGCGATGCCGGCGGCGAGGCCTTCGACGGCGTGTCGGAAGAGGCTTTCGCCCGACGCGCCGCCGCGGGCGAATTCGCGCTGCACTGGGAGGCGCACGGCCTGCGCTACGGCATCCCGCGCGCCGTCGAGGGAATGATCGCCGAGGGGCGGACCGCCCTGGTCAACCTCTCGCGCGGGGTGCTGGTACAGGCGCAGGCGCGGTTTCCCCGCTTTGCCGTGCTGGCGCTGACCGCCGCGCCCGAGGTGCTGGCGCAGCGCCTGGCGGGCCGCGGCCGCGAGAGCGCCGAAGAGATCGCGCGCCGCCTGGAGCGCGCGGACAGGGCGCTGCCCCCGGGGCTCGACCGCGTGATGACGGTGGACAATGGCGGCGCGCTCGAGGACACGGTGGCGGAGGTGCTGGCCCTGCTGGACCCCGCCGGGACAGAGGTGACGGAATGAGAGATACGGTGCCGGGCGGAGAAACCGTCCTGACCAATGCGCGGCTGATCCTGCCGGGCGAGGTGATCGAGGGCCATGTGGTCCTGCGCGACGGCCGGGTGGCCGAGATCGGAACGGGCGACGCGGCGCAGGGCATCGACTGTGCCGGTGACTGGATCGCGCCGGGGCTGGTCGAGCTGCACACCGACAACCTGGAACGGCACATGCAGCCGCGTCCCGGGGTGAACTGGCCGCATCACGCCGCCATCGTCTCGCATGACCGGGAACTGGCGGGCTGCGGCATCACCACCGTCTTCGACGCGATCCGGGTGGGGTCGATCGTCTCGGACCAGAACAAGCGGTACGGTAAATACGCGCGCTCGATGGCGGACGAGATCCTCGCCATGCGGGACCTGGGCGCGCTGCGGATCAGCCATCACCTCCACCTGCGGGCCGAGACCTGTTCCGAGACCCTGCTGGAGGAACTGGCCGAGTTCGACGAGGCGGATCGCGTGGGCATCGTATCGCTCATGGATCACACGCCGGGGCAGCGGCAGTTCCGCGATATCCGCAAGTTCGAGGACTATGTCTGCGGCAAGCACGGCCTGTCGAAGGAGGGGTTCGGCGAATATTGCGACTTCCTGACCGGTTTGCACGACCGGCTGGGGGCCGAGCACGAGGCCGGGGCGGTCGCGGCGGCGGCGCGCTACGGCGCGGTGCTGGCCAGTCACGACGATACCACGGCCGGGCAGGTCGCGACCTCGGCGGCGCATGGCGTGGGAATGGCGGAATTCCCCACGACGGAAGAGGCCGCGCGGGCCTGTCACGCCAATGGCATCAAGGTGATCATGGGGGCGCCGAACCTCGTGCGGGGGGGGTCGCATTCGGGCAATGTCGCGGCGCGGGATCTGGCGCAGGCCGGGCTGCTGGACATCCTGTCGTCGGACTACGTGCCCTCGGCGCTTCTGCTGGCGGCCGTGCAGCTGGGCGAGATCTGGGGCGACATGGCGCGCGGCATCGCGACGGTGACCTCGGGCCCGGCGCGCGCGGCCGGCCTGACGGATCGCGGCATGCTCGAGCCGGGGCAACGGGCCGATATCGTTCGGTTCGCGATGACCGGCGGCGTGCCGGCCGTGCGCGGGGTCTGGGTGCAGGGCGCGCGGGTGGCCTGACCGGACGGGGCCGCGCCGTGCCGCCGACGATCCCGCCCCCGCATCCCCTTCGCGGCAGGGGGCATGCGCGATGCACGCGGAGAGAGCGATGTTCGGCTCCGCCACGATTCCGCCTTTGATTCTGCTTGCGAATTGAGTATCGCGCTGTACGATTTTGGAAGAACCGGCCCATGATGAGGCCGGATACCGGGAGGAATATCATGACCAAGTACCTTCAGGGTGCAGCCGTGGCTGCGCTTTCCGTCGCCATCGCCGCGCCCGCCGTGGCCGAGGAATGGAACGTCTCCGTCTGGGGCAAGCGCCGAGCCTTCACCGAACATGTCGAGAAACTGGCCGAACTGGTGTCGGAAAAGACCGACGGCGAGTTCACGATGAACATCTCCTATGGCGGGCTGTCCAAGAACACCGAGAACCTCGACGGGATCTCGATCGGCGCCTTCGAGATGGCGCAGTTCTGCGCCGGCTACCACGAGGACAAGAACCCCACGATCACCGTGCTGGAACTGCCGTTCCTCGGCGTGCGCAACCTGGAAGAGGAAGTCGCGGTCAGCCACATGATCTATGATCATCCGGCGGTGCAGGAAGACCTCGCGCGGTGGAACGCCAAGCTGCTGATGACCTCGCCGATGCCGCAGTACAACATCGTCGGCACCGGCGATCCGCGCTCTACCGTCGAGGATTTCGAAGGCATGCGCGTCCGTGCCACCGGCGGCCTCGGCGAGGCGTTCCGCGCGGTCGGCGCCGTGCCGACCTCCGTGCCCTCGAACGAGGCCTACAACGCGATGGATTCCAACGTGGTCGACACCGTGGCCTTCGCCCAGCACGCGCACCTGTCGTTCCGCACCATCGACCAGGCCACCTGGTGGACGGCGAACCTGAACCCGGGCACCGTGAACTGCCCGATCGTGGTGAACATGGACGCCTACGAGGGGCTGTCCGACGAACACCGCGAGGCGCTCGACAGTTCGGTCGATGAGGCGATCGAGTACTACGTCGACAACTATCAGAACAACGTCCTCAAACAGTGGGACCAGATCCTGGAAGAGAAGAACGTGACCAAGGTCGAGTTCTCCGAAGAGGAGCTGCAGAAGTTCCGCGAGGCGACGCAAGGTATTGCCGACCAGTGGATCGAGGAGAAGAGCGCGCAGGGCATCCCCGCGCAGGAGCTCTATGACATGGTCAAGGCCAAGCTGGCCGAAATGCACGGCATGTGATCCCGGCCGGATGCCGGGATCAGGGGGCCCCGGTTCGCGACCGGGGCCTCCGCTTTTTCGAACGGGAACATGAGAGGGGGCGGCCATGGCCGGATCAGCCGCGGTACTCGAGGACGGGTCGGCGCTCAGCCGGCTGGAGCGGGCTCTCTACCGGCTTGAGCAGGTGTTCGGCGTGATATCCGGGCTGGCGGTGCTGGCCCTGATGCTGCTGGCCGTCTTCTCGGTCGGGGGGCGACATTTCTTCAACGCGCCGCTGCCGGGCTATGTCGACTGGATCCAGCTGGCCATGCCGCTGATCGCCTTTCTGGGGATCTCCTACGCGCAGCGCGACGGCGGGCACATCCGCATGGACATCCTGATCGGGCGGCTGCACGGCCGGCCGCTCTGGGCGGCCGAGTTCCTCACGACCCTCGCCACGCTGCTGCTGATCGCGCTGCTGATCTGGGGCAGCTGGGCGCATTTCGGCCGGTCCTTCGACTGGGACGCGCCGAACTGGAGCCGTGACAGCACCATCGACATCGGCCTGCCGATCTGGCCGGCCAAGATCATCGTGCCGATCGCCTTCGGCGTGATGGCGGCGCGCCTCGTTCTCCAGCTCTGGGGCTACGTGCGGGCGCTGGTCCACGGCGGGGACAGGCCGATCGGCGTGCCGCTGATGAAATCGGCCGCCGAACTGGCGGCGGAAGAGGCCGAGCACGTCTCGGGCCTCGACAGGTAGGGGCTGCGGGATGACAAGTATCGAAATCGGGCTCTGGGTCTCGGGCGGGCTGCTGGTCCTGGTCCTGCTGGGAATGCGCGTGGCCTTCGCCGCCGGCACGGCGGGCTTGGTCGGGCTGATCTGGATTTTCTGGGAAAAGAAGGACTACGCCTGGGACGAGTTCAGCTGGGCGCTCGGCGTGGCGGTCAAGACGGCGGGGCAGGTGCCCCACTCCAAGATCGCCAGCCAGGAGCTGTCGCTTATCCCGGTCTTCATCCTGATCGGCTACATGGCCTATTACGCGGGGTTGACCAAGGCGCTCTTCGACGCGGCCAAGAAATGGCTGGGCTGGCTGCCCGGCGGCATGGCGGTCTCGACCGTCTTCGCGACGGCGGGGTTCTCGGCGGTGTCGGGGGCTTCTGTGGCGACCTCGGCCGTCTTCGCCCGCATCGCCATCCCCGAAATGCTGAAGCTCGGCTATGACAAGCGGTTCGCGGCGGGCGTCGTGGCGGCAGGCGGCACGCTGGCCTCGCTGATCCCGCCCTCGGCGATCCTGGTGATCTACGCGATCATCGTCGAACAGGACGTGGGCAAGCTGCTGCTGGCGGGCTTCATCCCCGGCGTCTTCTCGGCCGTGGTCTATGGCGGGCTGATCGTGGGGCTGGCGCTGACGATGCCGAAATTCGGACCGCCGATCCGGGGCTTCACCTGGGGCGAGCGGCTCCGGTCTCTCGGCCCGGCCTTCCCGATCTTCTTCGTGGTGCTGATCATCATTTCCTTCATCTACAACCCCTTCGGCGACCCGCTCGGCACGCCGACCGAGGGCGGGGCGCTCGGCGCGGCGCTGATCTTCGCCATGGCGCTGATCAAGGGGATGTCCTGGTCGCAGCTCAAGGATGCGCTGCTCGAGACCGCCAAGCTGGCCACGATGATCTTCACGATCATCTGGGGCGTGCTGATCTACGTCCGCTTTCTCGGCTTCGCGAACCTGCCGCGCGCCTTCTCGGACTGGATCCAGGGGCTGGAGCAGTCGCCGATGGTGACGCTGATCATGATCCTGCTGGCCTACGCGGTGCTGGGCATGTTCATGGACGCGATCGGAATGCTGCTGCTGACCCTGCCGGTGGTCTACCCGGCGGTGATGGCGCTGAACGGGGGCGATCTTGTGTCGGCGGCCGACAGCACCTTCGGCATGTCGGGGCCGATGTGCGCGATCTGGTTCGGGATCCTGGTGGTGAAGATGGCCGAGTTCTGTCTGATAACGCCGCCCATAGGCCTGAACTGCTTCGTCGTCGCGGGCGTGCGGCCGGAGCTTTCGGTGCAGGACGTCTTCCGCGGCGTGACGCCCTTCTTCGTGGCGGACGCGCTGACCATCGCGGGGCTGGTGGCCTTCCCGGGCATCGTGCTCTGGCTGCCGTCCCTGGCCTGACCGCCCGATCCCGCGGTTCCGGCCCGGGAGCGCTCCGGCCCGCGCAATGCGGAGAGGACTGCGCCCGGCCCGAGGGTGGCGCAGGGGCGCGGTCGTCGGAGCCGAGGTCGTCTTCGTGCGGCCGGGCAGTACATGATCCGAAGGCCGAGGTTCACGACACGGAGTTCATTCCGATCCGAACGTTGCTGGAAACAACGTGCTCACCCGTTCCGACCCGGGGACGCTCCGGCCCGCGCAATGCGGAGAGGACGGCGCCCGGCCGAGGGTGGCGCAGTGGCGCCGACTTCGGAGCCAAGGGCTTCGGCGAAATGGGGGGCGGCGACGCTGGCCGGCGGTCAGGCCGGCGGAACAGGTGCGCGGGGCGGTGCGGGACGCGGCGGACAGCGGAGGGCCTTGGCTTCCTGCCCGGTATGCTGCGTCCGCCCGCATAACGGGCCGTTCGCCGGTCCGCGACCCTTCCGCGCCGCGACGCCGTGCCCCTCAGTCGCGCCGTTCCAGCAGGCGGAAACGCTCGGTCCGGTCGATCTCGGTGTAGCCGCCCTGGATGAAGGCATCGAGAACCGGGAACTGCTCCAGATACTCGGCCGAGCTTTCCGGCCGGCCCGTCACCCAGGGCGTCCCGTCGCCATGCTGGACCACGATGTGGCGGGGCGGGTCGGACACCAGGCGTGTCATCAGGTCGCCGGTATAGCGGCCGTCGTGAAAATCCACGACGAAAGGCCAGGCATAGGGATAACGGTAGCGCGGGGGCTCTCCGACGAGCAGGTAGAGCATCGTCTCGTAGCCCCAGACGAAAAGCCCGTCTTCCGGCGCGCGGTGCGCGGCGAGACGGGCGGCGAAGGCCTCGGTATCGACGATGTCGAAATCGGGCGGCATGGGGTGGATGGCATGGTAGTCGGTCAGCGGGGCCTGGCGCAGCCAGAGGCTGAGCGACTTGATGCTGCGGCCCCAGATCGGCGTCGAGACGATCACCCAGGCCAGGCCGAGCGCGATCAGCGCCCGGGCTGTCGCCGGGCCGACCAGCCGCCGCACCAGAGCGCCGTGCAGCGCGGCGAGGAAGAGGCCCCAGAGGATCGCGTAGACCGGGATCAGCGGCATGAAATGATAGGCAAAGCCCTTGCCCTGGACATGGCCCGACAGGAAGGCGGTCAGTCCCCAGACGAGCAGCGAGTAGACAAACAGGCTCTCGCCGCGCATGAGGGCGGCGAGCCAGGGCAGCAGGCCCAGCACGGTGATCCAGGCCATCACCGGCGACGGGGTGAGGATCGCCACCACCTCGCGCAGGATCCCCGGCGCCTGCGAGCCGTAGGCGATATAGCCGCGGATGTAGTCCTGGATCTCGAGAAAGGGGACGAGGGCGCCCGCCAGGTGGAGCGAAACTCCGATCAGCCCGAGGACGCAAGCGCCCCCGAGGACATAGGCCAGCAGGTCTGAAAGGTGGAAGCGCACAGCGGCCCCGCCGGCAACGAGGGGGAGGAAGACCAGCAGGCCGGAGGCGGCGACGGTGTACTTGAACCCGACCCCCACGGCCAGAACCGCGCCGCCCGCCAGCATCCAAAGGACCCGCGGCCAGCCCGACCGGTCCCATCCCGCCAGCAGGCACAGCAGCGAGGGGATCACGGTCATCCCGGCCCAGCCATCGGTCTGGGCGTGTTCCCAGTAGGTCAGCGCATAGTAGATCAGCGCGAAGCCGAGACCGGAAAAGCCCGCCTCGGCCGGGCTGCGGCCCAGGCGCTGCATCACCCGCACCAGGCCCAGCACCGCCAGCAGGACGAACCCCAGGTCCCACAGGCGGATCGCCTGCATATGGGTGCCGAACGCCGCCTGCGAGAGGTGGTGCATCAGCGTGGTGAGGGGCGGCTTGATGTTGTAGACGTCGCGATAGGTGGTCAGGCCCTCGCCCCAGGCAAAGGCGATCGTGGCGTGAATGCCCTGGTCCCGGCCGAAGGGTTCCGCGATCGTGTAGAGGCCCAGCAGAACGACGCTCAGCCCCGCATAGAGATACGCGCGGGTCCAGCCCGTCGGGCCGATCGCCTGGGTCATGCCTCTGCCCTCACCGTTTCGCTTTTCCGCGCAATCTGCACCAAACCCCGGGCCGTTGCCATAAAATTACCAAGTTTGTGGAAACAATGGGCGGCGATCCGGTGGCCGTTTCGCCGCCGCCGACGCGTTGCCGAGGTTCCAGAATGAATGTTTCTCCACAGCTCCAGAAGGCCCTGCGGGACCGGGCGGCGCGGCGCGGGCCGGTTCGCCGGGTCTCGGTCGTGGTGCCCTTCCTGAACGAGGCGGAGACGCTGGAGGTTCTGCATCAACGCATCACGGCGACGCTGGCCGGGCTCGGACCGGCCTACGAGATCATCCTGGTGGACGACGGCTCCGAGGACGGGGGCGAACTGATCGCCGAGGCGCTGGCCGAAACCGATGCGCATGTGCGCGTGATCCGCTTCACCCGGAACTTCGGCAAGGCCGCCGCCCTGTCGGCGGGCATCGCCGAGGCGCGGGGCGACGTGATCGTCACCATGGACGCCGATCTCCAGGACGATCCGAAGGAGATCGGGCGCTTCCTGGCCAAGCTGGACGAGGGGTACGATGTGGTCTCGGGCTGGAAGCAGACCCGGCACGATCCCGTGGGCAAGACCCTTCCGTCGAAGATCTTCAACCGCATGACGGCGCGGCTCTTCGACGTCGACCTGCATGACATCAACTGTGGCTTCAAGGCCTATTCCCGCCGCGCGGCGCGGCATCTCAACCTCTATGGCGAGTTGCACCGCTTCACGCCCGCCCTGCTGCACGCCGCCGGCTACCGGGTGGCGGAAATCGCGGTGGAGCATCATCCGCGGGCGCACGGGCAGTCGAAATACGGCACCAGACGGCTGATCAAGGGGCTGCTGGACATCGCGACGGTCAAGCTGGTGACCCGTTACCAGTCGCGGCCGCTGCATTTCTTCGCCATGCTCGGCCTGCCGCTGCTGCTGGTGGGGCTGGCCTTCATCTCCTACCTTTCGGCGCTCTGGATTCTCGACATGGGACCGATCGGCAACCGGCCGCTGCTGCTGATCGGCATCCTCTTCACCGTGACCGGAACGCAGGTTCTGGGCGTGGGTCTCGTGGCGGAGCTGCTGCAGGCGGCGGGCCTGCGCGAGCGCGACAAATACGTCATCGACCAGAGGTTCGGCGAAAGCGACGCCGCCCCCGCGGTGATCGAGGAGGTGCGGCCATGATGCATCGGACCATCCGCAGCGGCTATGTCTCGGCCATCCGCGGCGCGCGCGTCGTGGCGAATAAAACGGGTGTTCTGGATCGGCTCGAGGCGGGTCCGCACCGGCGCAGCCGCTGGCTCCGCTCGCTCTTCGCGATCTACGATTTCGACGATCTGGCCCGGCTGGATCTCCCCTGGTGGACCTTCGATGCGATCGACACGGTCGAGCGGTTCCTGGCGGGCCGTCCGCAGGCGCGGGTCTTCGAATGGGGTTCGGGCGCCAGCACGCTCTGGCTGTCGCGGCGCGCGGGCGAGGTGATCTCGGTCGAGCACGACCCGGAGTGGTCGGACATGGTGGCGCGGAAACTGGCGGGATGTGCCCATGTCGCGCTGCGCCATGTCCCCGCACAGGCCGCGGGCGAGGTCGCCTCGCGCAAGGCCGGTTTCGCGGGGCAGTACTTCGACGACTACGTGCGGGCGATCCGCGACGTGCCCGGAGCGCTCGATCTGATCGTCATCGACGGGCGCGCGCGCGAGGTCTGCCTTCGCGAGGCGGCGGACCGGCTGGCGCCGGGCGGAATGATCCTTCTGGACGACTTCCGGCGCAAGCGCTACCAGGTCGCCGCCGAGGCGAGCGGGCTGAAGATCGCGCGGCACGAGGGGCTGGCGGTCTGCCTGCCCCTGCCGGACAGCACGGCCGTGCTGACCCGCCGGCGGGCGCTGGCCTGAGGTGGCGGGGGGGCGCTGCCCCCCGTCCTGCGGACTCCCCCCGGGATATTTCGAAGACCAAAGAAGCTGGGCCCGCAGGCGGATGGCCGGCGGGGGTGCGTCAGTCGCGGGGCGTTCTGAGCGTCAGCCGGAGATTGTAGAGCATCAGCAGGCCCGTGGCGGCCATCACGGCGAAGACCGAGAAGGAGCCGGTGCGCAGTCCTTCGGCGGCCAGCAGCGCGGCGGCCAGGGCGCGGATCACGAAGAAGCGGGTGGAGACGACGGATCGTCCGGCGCGGCGGCTTTCCCACGCCTGGAGGAGCCAGGAGCCGAAGAAGAGGGCGCCGCCGATCAGCCCGACGGCCTCCTGCCGCCAGTCGATCCGGAAAAGGTCTGTCAGCTGCTGCATCGGCGCCCCTCGTTTCCGGCGCAGGCTAGCGGGGTCACGCGGGGCGGGCAATCGCGGAAGGCGGTTGGGACCATTCTTGGACGTGATCCGAGGGCCTGGGGGTGTCGGCGGCCTGGGGCCGATGCGGGTGCGGAGCGGCGGGAGATCCTGCGGTCGAGCAAGCGGATGACGGTGGTGGGGGCCGCGGTGCGGGAGCAGCGCCGGTGTCCTGCGGGGGACGGCACCGGCGGGACCGGTCAGGCGTCGCGCCAGTGGCCCGGGGGCAGGTGGTCCAGTTGCCAGTCGCCGATGCGGATGCGGATCAGGCGCAGGGTGGGATGCCCGACATGGGCGGTCATGCGGCGGACCTGGCGGTTGCGGCCTTCGGTGAGGGTCAGCTCGATCCAGCAGTCGGGCACGCTCTTGCGGTAGCGGACGGGCGGATCCCGGTCCCAGAGGTCCTCCGGCACATCGATGCGGCGGACGCGGGCGGGACGGGTGGGGCCGTCCTTGAGCGTCACGCCCCGGCGCAGGGCCTCGAGCGCGGCGTGGTCGGGCAGGCCTTCGACCTGGGCGAGGTAGGTCTTCGCGGCCTTGTACCTCGGATGCGCGATCCGGGCCTGGAGGCGGCCGTCGTCGGTGAGGATCATCAGCCCCTCGCTGTCGCGGTCGAGGCGGCCGGCGGGGTAGACGCCGGGCAGGTCGATGAAATCCGACAGTGTCCGGCGCGGCGTGCCTGCCGTGCCGGCGTCGGTGAACTGCGACAGCACGTCGAAGGGCTTGTTGAAGAGGATCGTCCGCGCCATGGCCCCCCGGTAGCATCGGGGGCGCCGGCGCACAATGGAACGGCCCGGCAGTCATCGGGCCAGATGACGCTGCCGGGCCGCTGGACGGGGTGAAGCGCCCCGTCATCTCGGTGCGGCGGGATCAGGCCGCGGATTTCAGCTCGGCCGTCTCGGGCTCGAAGAAGGCGTCGTGCAGCGCCTTGATGCAGGGCTTGAGCACATCGCGTTCCATGACGAACTGCACGTCCACGTTGCGCGGGCCCTGGGTCGCCCCGATGCATTCGTGCCCGCTGTCGGCGATGGCGCAGAGGCCGCGCTGCAGGACGCGAAGGGTGCTGAGGTCGCGGCCGATGACGCTGGCCATGGCGAGCGTGCGGGACCGGATCTCGGCCGAGGGGTAGAGGTCGGCGATGTCCTTCTCGACCCGCTTCATCTTCTTGAGCGAGCTGTCGACGTAATGCGTGATCGTGTTGGCGTTGGAGAGCTTCGACACGATCCGGACGTCGTGGCGCTTGAGCACGTCGAGGATCGCGGCATCGTAACCCTTCACCCCGACCATGTCCTGTTCGAAGACTTCCAGCGCGATCACGTCGAGACCGGTGACGATCTCGACCGAGGGCTCATCCGCCGGCTGGTCGTCGATCAGGGTTCCCGGGTCCTCGGGCTCGAAGGCGTTCGTCACCCGCAGCGGCACCTCGGCCTGGCGCAGGGTCTTGGCCGCCTTGGGGTGGATCGCCTCCATCCCCATGTTCGACAGCTGGTCGGCCACGTCGTAGTTCGTCCGGCCCAGCTTGCGCACCGCGCCCTCTCCGACGAGGTTGGGGTCGGCGGAGCTGAGGTGGAACTCCTTGTGGATGATCGCCTCCTTCGCGCCGGTGAGGGCGGCGAGCTTGGAGAAGGTGACCTCGGAATAGCCGCGGTCGAATTCCCGCATCAGCCCTTCGGCGCACTGGGCATAGCCGGTGACGATGGGCATTTCGGTCGCGGGATCCACGCGGGCCATGGCCTTGGTGATGCGGTCCTCGAGGCAGATGTCGCCCTCGTCCCGCCAACCGGAGAGGTCGACGAGGCGCGCGTTGACGCCAGCCCGTTGCAGCAGCATCGTGGTCACGAAGGCCGAGTGGCTTTCGCCCAGGCCCGAGAGCAGCTCGCGCACCTGAAGCAGGTGCTCGGCCAGGCGGAAATGGCCATAGTTGCACAACCGCTGAAGGTCCGTCAGCGCGTTGCGCGCATCCTCGATCCGGCCGCGCACCCAGTCGGTCGCGCGTTCGACGTCCGCCGGGTGATCCAGAACGGTCTCGTGCGCCTCGATCATCTTCTGCGTCACGCGATCGAGGGCCTCGTGCCAGCCGCGATCGTTGTCGGCGTTGGAGAACTGCGCATAGACACCCGCATCGCCGGACTTCTTGTGTTCCAGCAGGAGGTTGGTGATGCCTCCGAAGGCGGAGACGACGAAGATGCGACCATAGAGGTCGTCGCCTTCGCGCCCGCCGATGAAGAGCGTGTCGCGCAGTTCATGGACGCGGGACATCGAAGTCCCGCCGATCTTTTCGACAGTATGGGTCATTGCTTCGCCTCAGGCCGTCTCCACCGGGGCGGCATAGGAGCCGTCGGCCTGGTGCACCTCGTCGCCGGTCACCGGCGGATTGAAGCAGCAGGCCATGACGAGTTCCTCGTCCGCCACCAGAGTGTGCTTGTCATGCTTGTCCAGTGCGTACATCACGCCGGGCTTGATCTCGTGGGTCTCGCCGGTGGCGAGGTCGGTGATCCGCCCGGTGCCCTGCATGCAATAGACGCTCTCGAAGTGGTTCTTGTAGTGGAACGTGTGTTCCGATCCCGCTTCGAGAAAGGTGATGTGGAAGGAAAAGCCCATGTTGTCGCTGGCCAGCAGCATCCGGACCGAGGTCCAGTTGGCGTGCGAGACGACGCGGTCTTTCTCTTCCTGAACGATCTTGTTGAAGTCGCGTACGATCATGTCGATTTACTCCGCTGCAATCTTGTTGTTGTTGTCGGTCACGTCGCGGGCCGCCTCGAGCAGGATGCCGAGCCCCTTGCGGAACATCTCGTCCGGCGTGGTCAGCGGGGCGAGCACCTTGACGACCTCGTCGTCGGCGCCCGATGTCTCGATGATCAGTCCCTTCTCGAAGGCGCGGGCGCAGATCTCTCCGGCCAGTTCGCCCGATCCCACGTCGACGCCCTGCATCAGGCCGCGGCCCTTGAGCTTGGCACCGGGGATGAGATCCGCGACCTCCTGCAGGCCGGTGGTGAGCACCGTGGCCTTCGACTGGAGCTCGCTCTCGAAGGACTTGTCGGCCCAGAACTTCTCGATCGCGACGCGGCCCGTAACGAAGGCGTGGTTGTTGCCCCGGAAGGTGCCGTTGTGCTCGGCCGGCTTCCAGATGTCGTGCTCGGGCTTGATCAGCAGTGCCGCGAAGGGCAGGCCGTAGCCCGAAAGCGATTTTGCCTGGGTCACCATGTCCGGTTCGATCCCGGCGCGCTCGAAGGCGAAATAGGTTCCGGTGCGGCCGCAGCCCGATTGGATGTCGTCGACGATCAGCAGCGCGCCGAGCCGTTTCGCCAGCCGTGCCACCCCCTGCATCCATTCGTCGGAGGCCGCGTTCAGACCGCCTTCGCCCTGCACGGGTTCGAAGATGAAGGCCGCGGGGGCGTCGACGCCCGAGGAGCCGTTTTCCAGCATCGCCTCGATGAACTGCAGCGTGTCGACGCCGTCGCCCATCGAGCCGTCGTAGGGCAGGTGGGTCACGTCGCCGAGATGCGCGCCGCCCGCGCCGTTGCGCTTGCCGGAATTGCCGGTCAGCGCCAGCGAGCCGAGCGTCATGCCGTGGAAGCCGTTGGTGAAGGCGATCACGTTGCGGCGGCCGGTGACCTTGCGGGCCAGCTTGATGGCGGCTTCGACGGCATTGGTGCCGGTCGGTCCGGTCATCATGATCTTGTAGTCCAGTCCCCGCGGCTCGAGAATGTGCTTCTCGTAGGCTTCGAGAAAGTCCGCCTTGGCGTCGGTGTGCATGTCCAGTCCATGCGAGATGCCGTCGCGGCTGATGTGCTCGATCAGCGCGGCCTTCATGTCGGGGTCGCCATGGCCGTAGTTCAGCGAGGAACAGCCGGCGAGAAAGTCGATGTAGGTGTTGCCGTCGGCGTCGGTCATCTCGCTGCCCTGCGCCTTGACGAAGGTCGTCGGGAAGGAGCGGCAGTAGGAGCGTGCCTCGCTCTCGCGGCGTTCGTAGATGGTGGTGTCGGGTGTCATGTCTTTCGGCATCGGATCAGTCCTTTCGGGACGAATGAGGGGTCGGGCGAGGCCGCGCCTCGCCGATCATGTTCGGGATTCGTGCAGTCGGATCCGGACGGATCAGGCGGCTTTCGCCAGGTCGTCGTCCATTTCGGGCAGCGAGATCGTCACCATGTGCTCGGTGTCGTGGTGCCCGTCGAAGTGATCTTCTTCATGGTAGTGCGGCTCGTCCGTGAGTTCGCCGCCCACATGTTTGGCGAAGCTGCGGAAAAGGCCCCATGAGGCATCGTTGTCTTCGGTGATCGTGGTCTTGAGGGCCTTTGCCTCGCCGCATTCGTCACGTTCGATCAGATGCGTCAGCATCTTGCGGCCCAGACCCATTCCGCGGGCCTTGGGGCTGACCGCCACCTGCCAGACGAAGAACGCGTCGTCGTTGGGGATCATGTGACCGGAAATCCATCCGAGAATCTCTCCGTCGACCTCGGCCACGACACAGGTGTCGCGGAAGTGGTCCGCCTGGATGAGATTGCAGTACATGGAGTTCTCGTCGAGCGGCTTGCACTCGCGCACGAGCGCCCAGATGGCCGAACCATCCGTCGTCTCGGGTTTGCGCAGCACGGGTTTGCGACTTCGGGTCTGCTCAAGATCCTTTGGCATTTCGTCTGGCCCTCTTGTTGCTTCGCTTATCTAACTAACTTCAGGACATGAAAGTTTCAACCGTCTAAGCAATTTTCTTCCCCGATCTCGGCTGGACCCGTCCCGCATCGTGGAAAAACCGTTGAATTCCGTTGTATTGCGGGCCATGTGGAAACTTCGAGGCATGAAGTTAATTTCATAAGGTTATCTTCATTGCTTTGAATATTGAAAGAAACCCCGCCGAATGCCATACAGGACGACATGAGCGAGACCGACCCGGACCGAGTTGACGAGAGCCTGATCGCGCTGCGCCGCATCCTGCGCGCGACAGAGCAGTACGAGCGCGACCTCGCCTCCGCGGCGGGCCTGTCGCCCGCGCAGCTGCGCGTCCTGCAGATCATCGCCGGCCAGACCGACAAGACGGCGACGCCCAAGGCGCTGGCGCAGAGGATGGGCGTGACCCAGGCGACCGTGACCTCGGTCGTCGACAAGCTGGTCGCGCGCGGACACGTGCGGCGCGTGCCGTCCGAGACCGACCGGCGGCAGACCAACGTCATCCTGACCGTGACCGGGCGATCCGCGCTGGAGGAGGCGCCGGATGCCCTGCAACAGCGGTACGTGCGGGAATTCGTCCAGCTGGCCGACTGGGAACAGGCCCAGCTCGTCGCCTCGCTCGAACGTGTGGCGGGAATGCTGGACGCGCATCTGATCGACGCCTCGCCCGTGCTGACCGTGGGAGAGATCGACGGGGCCGGGAAGCGCAAGTGACGCCCGAACGCCGGCCCCGGACCGGGCCGGCGCCCGTCCAGGCGCCCTCAAGGAAGCATGCAGCGGGATGTGATACTCGTGCGCAACGCCATCGCGCCCCGGCCCCCGCGCCGGGGCCCCGCGGGCCAACGTGGCCCCGCTGAGGCGGCGACCGCGCGCGGGGCGTTGCCCTCCGGCTGCGGCGCGTTGCATGGCCTGCCGGGTTCCGGCGCGAGGCGTTGCCCTGCGACTGCGCGCGTGGCGTTGCCCTGCGGGGGGCCGGCGTGGGGCGTGGCCCTGTGACTGCGCCGTGTTGCATGGCCTGCGGGGTCCCGGCGCAAGGCCGGGACACCTTCTGCGATGCCACGTGAGCGGTAGGGACCGAAGGGCCCTGATGGGGCTCTCCGCCTGCAACGAGATCGGCCGGTGCGTTTCCGGCCCCGCGGGAGGTCGTCTTCGGACTTGATCCGGGGACCTCGGGGCTCGGCTCCTGGGGAGATGGTTGCGATTGGCGGGAAGTGCTCAAGGCGTGTAATAGTCTGACGGGTGCGCGCGGGGTGGCGGGTGGTCCTCGGATCAAGCCCGACGACGTCGGTGGCGCGGGGCCGAGGATGACCCTTCGCCCGTCCGCGACCGGGGGCTCGCGCCGATGGCGGGTATTGTATGCCAATGTATGCAGCAAAATGACGCGCAGCCACGGGTCGCTGTGGATCTCGCCTCCGCACTGCGTTAAGCGTCCGGCAGAACAATCCGAGGCGTGGACCAATGGCTGACAGCAAAACCCCCGACATCATCTATACCAAGGTCGACGAAGCGCCCGAGCTCGCCTCGGCCTCGCTTCTGCCGATCATCCGGAAATTCGCGGCGGCCGCGGGTGTCAGCGTCGGCACCCGCGACATCTCGCTCGCGGGGCGGATCATCGCGACCTTCCCCGAGGCCCTGAGCGAGGAGCAGCGGATCACCGACGATCTCGCCGTGCTGGGCGAACTGGTCAAGACGCCCGGGGCGAACGTGATCAAGCTGCCGAACATCTCGGCCTCGGTCCCGCAACTCGTCGCCGCGATCAAGGAACTCCAGGGGCAGGGCTATGCGCTGCCCGACTATCCCTACGAGCCCGCGACGGAGGACGAGAAGGCCGTCCGTGCCAAGTACGACACGATCAAGGGCTCGGCCGTGAACCCCGTCCTGCGCGAGGGCAACTCGGACCGCCGTGCCGCCGTCGCGGTCAAGAAATACGCCCAGGCCAATCCGCACCGGATGGGCGAATGGACGAAGGACAGCAAGACGCGCGTCGCCTCGATGGACGGCGGCGACTTTTCCTCGAACGAGGTCTCGGCCACGCTCGACCGGGCGGCGACGGCGAAGATCGTGCTCGAGACCGCCGAGGGAGAGACCGTCCTGAAGGAGGGCGTCTCGTACCCGGCGGGAACGGTGGTCGACGCGACCTACATGTCGGCCCGGGCGCTCGATGCGTTCCTGGCGGAAGAGATCGAGAAGACCAAGGCCGAGGGCACGCTCTTTTCGCTGCACATGAAGGCCACGATGATGAAGGTCTCGGACCCGATCATCTTCGGCCATGCGGTCAAGCAGTGGCTCAAGCCGGTCTTCGACCAGTACGGCGACCGCATGGACGAGCTGGGGGTGGATCCCAACGGCGGTCTCGGCGCGCTGCTGGAGAAGGTCAAGGACGAGCCCGAGATCATGAAGGCGATCGAGGATGTGCGTGCGACGCGGCCGCCGATGTACATGGTGAATTCCGACAAGGGGATCACCAACCTGCACGTTCCGTCGGACGTCATCATCGACGCCTCGATGCCCGCGCTGATCCGCGACGGCGGCAAGGGCTGGGGACCGGACAACCAGCAGCATGACACGACCTGCGTCATCCCCGACAATTCCTATGCGCCGGTCTATGACGAGACGATCAAGTTCTTCAAGGCGCAGGGCAAGCTGAACCCGGCCACCGCCGGCACCGTCCAGAACATCGGTCTGATGGCGCAGAAGGCCGAGGAATACGGCAGCCACCCGACCACCTTCGAGATCCCGCAGGCGGGCACCGTCAAGATGATCCTCGACGACGGCACCGTGCTGCATCAGCACGAGGTGGAGAAGGGCGACATCTGGCGTTCGGCCTCGGCCCGCAAGGCGCCGATCGAGGACTGGGTGAACCTGGCCATCGACCGTCAGAAGGCCGAGGGCTGCGAGGCGATCTTCTGGCTCGACGAGGACCGCGCCCATGACGCGGAGCTGATCCGCTACGTCAAGCCGATCCTGGAAGAGAAGGGCGTCGCCTCGAAGTTCCGGATCATGTCGCCCGCCAAGGCGACGGTGCAGACGCTCAAGACGATAACCTCGGGCAAGAACTCCATCGCGATCACCGGCAACGTGCTGCGCGACTACCTGACCGACCTGTTCCCGATCCTCGAGTTGGCGACCTCGGCCAAGATGCTGTCGATCGTCAAGCTGATGAACGGCGGCGGCCTGTTCGAGACCGGCGCGGGCGGCTCGGCGCCCAAGCACGTCCAGCAGCTGATGGAGGAAAGCCATCTCCGCTGGGACAGCCTGGGCGAGTTCTGCGCGCTCGGCGAGTCGCTGAAGTTTCTCGCGGACGCCCGCGGGAACGAGAAGGCGCGGATCCTCGGCGAAGGGGTGGACGCGGCGACCCAGGGCATCCTGGATCACGACCGCAGCCCCTCGCGCAAGGTCGGCGAACCCGACAACCGGGACAGCCACTACTGGTTCGCCCGCTACTGGGCCGAGGCGCTGGCGCGGCAGGACAAGGACGGTGAACTGGCCGACTTCTTCGCACCGATCGCCGAGGCGCTGGTGGACGGAGAAAAGGACATCCTCGCCGAACTGGCCGAGACGCAGGGCAAGCCGGCGGACCTGGGCGGTTACTACCACACCGACGCCGACAAGGTCGCCGCGGTCATGCGGCCGTCCAAGACGCTGAACGAGATCATCGACTGATCCCGTCGGACCACCGGTTCCAAGGCCCGTCGCGCGTGACACGCGGCGGGCCTTTTTCGTTGCGAAGCCGGCGTTGCAGGGGGGGCGTTCGCCAGCCGGTTCGGATCGGGGCCCGGTTCGGTTCTCGGTCTCACCTTTCCAAATTCGAACCTTTCTGGTGTGATTTGCGGCGTTCGGAACGGATTTTATTTCACTTCTCTTGCAAAACGGCGATCCGGGGGGCGACCTCGCGCGCACCCTGATGCTTCTGACCGGAATTCATGCACATCGGGGATCCGCCTCGGCGAATTCCGGACAATGTCATTGATCTGACGGTTTTTATCAACTATTCCCGCCTCCAGTCACGCAGCCACAACGCCGTCCCTCGCCGTCGTTCGAGCCACGCAGGAATCTTCGAGGGACATCAGCATGATCACCACAGCCCGCAGCGCCCTGCTGCTTTCCACCACCATCCTCGCCGGCGCCGCCACGGCGCAGGAGGCCGACACCCAGTTCCTGGGCACGCTCCGGATCGACACCGCCGGCGCGCAGACCCTTTTGGGCAACGCCGAGATCACGGAAGAGGAGATCGAGGACCGCAATCCGGCCTCGGCCGCGGATGTCTTCGTCGGCGAGTCGTCGGTGACGGCCAGCGGCGGAGCCGCCATCGCGCAGAAGGTCTTTGTCAACGGGATCGAGGAAAGCCTCCTGTCGGTGACCATCGACGGGGCGCGGCAGAACAAGTCCGCCTTTCACCATTCGGGCAACGTCCTCCTCGATCCCCAGCTGCTGAAGTCGGTCGAGGTGAGCGAGGGGATCGCGCCGGCGGATGCCGGACCGAACGCCCTGGCCGGCGGTCTCGCCTACGAGACCAAGGATGCGCGCGACTTCCTTGCCCCGGGCGAGACGTTCGGCGGGCTGACGACGCTGCGGGCCGGCACCAACGGCGAGGGGTTCCGCCGGTCGCTGACCCTGTTCGGCCGGCAGGGTGGATTCGAATGGCTGCTGAGCGGCACCCGCCACACCGGCGACGCCTACGAGGACGGCGACGGCGTGACGGTGCCCGGCACCGCTCCGGACGTCTCGGCGCTGGTCGCCAAGATCGCCTTCACCTCGGACACCGGCAAGCGGCTGTCCTTCGCGGCCTCGCATACCGAGGATACCGGCGTGAGAAGCGGGCAGGCGCATCCGGTCTTCGGCTTCGTGACCATCCGGCCCGACCTGACCGGCGTGCCCGGGCTCGTGACGGTGCCGGTCAACGCCTATTCGAGCCGCAGGTCCTATACGCTCACCTATACCGACGAGGCGCCGGAGGGGTGGTTCGCGCCCACGCTGCAACTGAGCTACAACGAGCAGGAAACCGATGCCGGCGACGTCCAGGGGACCAACACCAGCCTGAGCGGCGTGGCCAAGAACGAATGGCAGCTGGGCAACGGCACGGTGACGGCCGGGATCGACTTCTTCCACGAAACGGGCGAGGGCCGCTCCTTCATCCCCGCCGGCCCCTTCGCCGGAACCTACAGCGGCCGCGAAGAGCTGACGAGCGTTGGCCTCTTCGCGCAGGCACGGCAGGATCTGACCGACCGGCTGTCGGTCTCCTACGGCGGGCGCTTCGACTACCAGGCGTTTACCGGGGCGGACGGGACCGAGCTTTCCGACACGGGCGTTAGCGTCAACGGGATGCTCGATTATGCGCTGACCGACACCGTCAGCCTGAACGCGGGCCTCGCAACGAGCTGGGGCGGGTACGAGCTGGGCGAAGCGGCGCTGGTGAACTTCATCACCCCGTGGGGCTATGCCGGGTTCCAGGCCTCGCAGTCGCAGACGGCGCGGGTCGGGCTGCGCTACGATGACGGCCGGTGGTCGGTGAGCGGTGCGCTCTTCCGGACCGAGATCAACGACATCGCCGACATCCTGCCGACCGGCGGCCGCCGGGGCGCGACCTCGGACCTGACCTCGCAGGGCTTCGACGGCTCGATCGCCTTCACGGGCGCGCGCGGTTTCGCCCGGCTGAACTATACCTACGCGGATGTGACGCTGACCGGGTCCGAGGGGCCGCTGACCTCGACCTCCTACTACTACGGGCGCCCGATGGGTCATGTCTTCGGGTTCGAGGCGGGCTACGACGTGACGAACGAGGTGCGGCTCGGCGGCAATGCGCAGATCGCGCTTGCCGACAGTTCCGCCTCGCTCGCCGGGTACGAGGTGGTCAACGTCTTTGCCAGCTACAAGCCCGAAAGCGTCGCGGGGCTCGAACTGCGGCTGGATGTCGAGAACGTCTTCGACAGCACCTACGTCCGCCGGTCCGCGGACGGGGTGAACGCCCCGAACGCCATCGCCCTGAACGAGCCGGGGCGGACGATCTCGCTGACGGCGACGATGCGGTTCTGACCGCGGGGGCGACGTCCCGATGCAGACGCCCCCGCCGGAGATCGGCGGGGGCGTTTTCGTTTCGGTCAGGGGTACGGGATCGACGCGGGCCGAGGCGCCCGCCGGGCGGGGTTCAGTCCGCCCGCCAGTCCATGCCCTGGCAGTCCTCGCGGAAGGCGAAGCGCTTGAGGTGATCGTCGACGATGAACCGGGCGCGTTCCAGCCCCGGATCGTCCTCGGCCGAGACGGTCACGGTCAGCGCCTCGTCGGAGGCGGCCAGCGTCGCTTCGCCCGAAGGCAGGGCGGCCTTGCCCTTCCGGTCGTCGTAGTCCACCGCGATCTTGTGTTCGAAATGCTTGCAGAGCTGCTGAAGATACCGCGAGGCATTTGGGGTCCGGAAGGTTCCGGTCTGCGTCATCGTCATGTCATTTTCCCTTCTTGTTGTGTCCGGGGCGGTCCTACCGCCAGATGACCTGTGTCGAGAAATTCCGCTGCGCACCACTGGGCGGGCGCGGGAACGGGGCGGCGGACCGGACGACCTGCAACGCCGCCTGGTCCACCCGGGACGAGCCCGAACTGCTGAGGATCCGCGCGCCCGAGAGACGGCCGTTCGCGGCGATGCTGAAGGCGACGGTGGCGGTGCCGCGCGTCCGGATGTTCGGTTTCCGCGCGCGCGAGAGCTTGCGCATGACCAGGCCGGGATAGTTGCTGGCCGCGGCGTTGCCGGCCTCCTGCGCGCGGCCGCCGCTGCCGCTCGAACGCGCCTGCGCCTGTTCCTGACCCGAGGCCTGGCCGGCGCGGGCGTTCTGCGCGGCATTGCCGGGGGCCGAGGGCTGCGCGGTCTGCCGCGCGGGCCGGGCGGGTTTCGGCGCGGGGCGGGGCTCGGCTGTCTCGAGGCTTTCCGGCCTGCGGGCGGGCCGCTTGGAGACGGGCGGCGCGGTGGTGTCCCGCGTCGTTCCGGTGATCCGTTCGGCAGGGGCGGCACGCGTGGCGGACAGGGGTTCAGGTCTGGGGGCGAGGGCGGCGGACTGCACCGGCGCCTGGGCCGGTTGCACGGACTCGGCGGGGGCTTCGGGCGTGGCCTCGGCGCGGTCTGTGGCCTCTGCCTGCGATGCGGCGAGGGGCAGGGCGCCTTCGGGCGTGAGGGGGATCGCGGGCGTCTGCGGATCGGGCCGGGCCGGGGGTGAGGCCGGAACCCGTTCGGCCGTCGTCCGCTCGGTCGCGACGGGCTGCTCCGCCTCGACCGGTTCGGCGGTGGCGGGCCGGGCCGCGTCGGGCGCCTGCGTCTCGACGGGATCGGGCGGGGTTTCGCGCGCGACGGTGTCGGGCTGCGCGGCCTCGATCCGGTCGGGCGTCTCTCGCTCGGTCTCGCGTTCGGCGGCGTCGGGGGCGATGGTGCCCGTGGCGAGGTCCTCGAAGGCATTGCCGAGGCGGACCTCGGAGGCGCCGCTCGCCCCCTCCATGCGTGTTTCCTCCCTATGCATCAGGGCCAGGGCCATGGCCCCGTGGGCCACGACCGCGACAGAGAGGGCGGCGATCTTGGCGGTGCGGGACGAGCGGGTCATTCCAGGCCCCGTTCGGTGACCACCACCACCTTGCCCGCCCCGGCGGCGCGCAGCGTGCGACCGATCTCGACCAGGCGGGAGGCGGGGAGGTCGCGGTCGGGCACGAGGCGTATGACGGCGCGGTCCGTCTCGGGCAGGGTGGAGAGGACCGCGCCGGCCTCGGAGATGTCGCTGCCGCGCCAGCTCATGCGGCCATCGGCGTGGATCACCAGCGCATCGGGCGGCGCCGCGCCTTCCAGTTCGGACGTGCGGACCAGCGTCAGCCCCTTGTCCAGAGGTCGTGCCAGGGTGCCGGTCACCAGGAAGAAGATCAGCATCAGGAAGACGATGTTGATCAGCGCGATGGTGGGTTCGCGTTGCGATTTGGCGCGCTTGCGGATCATGCGGCCCCCAGCACGGTCACCTGCAGGCCGGGCACGGCCCGCAGCGCGACGAGGAGATCGGTCAGGCGCTGCGACGTGACCTCGCCCCCGAGCGAGACTAGAACCGGCAGGTCGGCCCCCTCCTGCCGCTGCGTGTCCAGCGTCGCGGGCAGGTCGGCGAGGGTGTTCTCGGTGCCGTTCACGGTCAGCGTCCCGGGGGTGAGGCGCAGAAAGACCGGCCGCGCATCGGAGAGGCCCGCGCCGGCGCCCGCCGCGGCCAGCTCGACCTCGGCAAAGCGGGTAAAGGTCGAGGACAGCATGAAGAAGAGCAGCAGAAGAAAGATGACGTCGATCAGCGACGTCATCGACAGCCTGCGCCGTGCCTTGGGTCTACGCATGGAGGGGCTGCGCCCCGTCCGGCGCGTGCTCCGCCCGGCCCGAAGGGGCGAGGATCGTGCGCAGCGCGGTCTGGGCGAGCACGCGGTCGGCGTCCATCCGCGCCTCGAACCAGCTCAGCACCAAGGCGGTCGGCATGGCCACGGCAAGACCGACGGCGGTGGTCAGCAGCGCGACCCAGATGCCGCCCGCAAGGACCGAAGGGTCGACCTGCGAGCCGGCCTCCTGCATGGCCTGGAAGGCCGAGATCATGCCGAGAACCGTTCCGAAGAGACCCAGCAGGGGCGCCAGCTGCGCCACGGAATCGAGCAGCCGGAAGCCGCTTTCCAGCCGGGCGAACCGGGCCTCGGCCTCGGCCTCGAGCCGGGGGGCGTCGGACTGTCCGTCGAGCGCCATGGCCACGACCGGGCGCAGGTAGCTGGTGGAGCGGTCGAGATGGCCCCGCGCGCCCGCCCGCTCGCCCGCGTCCCAGGCGCGGATCGCGTCGCGCAGCGCCCGGTGACGGCCGACGCCCGATGCGGCGAACTGCCAGAGCTTGTAGAGCACCACAGTCAGGACGAGGATGGAGAGGGCGCCGAGGATCAGAACCACCGGACCGCCCAGTTCGGCGATGCGGAAGATGGCGGATTGCAGCGTCTCGATCATCCGATGATCTCCGCCTCGGTCCGGCTGTCGAGTTGCAGCCCGTCGGAACAGGCGGCCGCTTCGACACCCTCGCCCGTGCAGGTCTCGGCGCCGTTGATGAGCACGCGGCCCAGCCGGGCACAGTCGAGGCCCGGCACGAGGAACTGCCGCACGCGCGGACGGCTGGCAGGCAAGTCGCCGAAATCGAAGAGCGTCAACCGGTCGACCCGTCCCTCGGTGTCGAAGAGGACCGTCTCGAAGACCGCCTGCGCGATGTCGCGGTCGTGGCCGTTCCGGATGAGAAAGCTGATGCGGCAGGCGTCATCGACGGGGTCGAGCGCGTTCAGCTGAATGCTGAGATGTCCGCCGGTCTCGGCGGGCTGTTCCGCGGCGGGTTGGGCGGCGGATTGGGCGGCGGCGGGCTGGCTCATCAGGCCGATGGCGGCGACGAGGACCGGAAGGCTCCGGATGGCACGGGGGAATGACACGGGCGGTAATCTCATTTTGCTGCGGGCTCTCGGCTGGCGGAATCGATCGCGGGCGGCACCGGTCGCGCGGGGCGGTCCGGTGCGTCCGGCGCGGGGCGTCACTTGGTCAGGATCAGCTTTCCGGCGCGGGTGATCCGCAGGATGTAGGTCTGACCGCCCAGGACGATCTGGGCCTTCACGCCATTGGGGATCAGCGCTTCGGCGTCGTAGGTGACGGTTCCGTCCGCTTCGTTGCAGGACTCTGGCGCGGGTACGTGTTGCATCAGGCCCATTGCGCCCTCGCCATGACTTGGTCGGCCGTTCCGTTCGGGTCCGGTGTCATTCCGTTTCTCCATGTTTCTGACGTCCGGGCTGCCGCTTGGGGTGGCTGGGACCTGCACCGCCGAGGTGCGAATGCGAATATCCGAGCATTCGACTCGGATTTATGGCCCCGACTCTTTCAATGTCCGATCAAATTAGTCAAGTTTTCGATATGCGATCCCGGGTTTTCTTTTCCGCACCGGCGCCGCGCCGCACGGTTGGCGGGCGCATCGCACCGGTCACCGCATGCCGAAGAGCAGGGCGATGCCGCCGAGATAGACGATCGCCACGGCCAGCGAATCATGGCCGATGCCCGCGACCGCCGGGTCCCGTCGTTCCAGCAGGCCGGCCATGTAGATCGCCGTCACGAGGATGCCGAGCACGCCCGCCAGGATCGAGAAGCTGCCCGCCTCGCCCAGGACCGCGGGGCCGACATAGGCCAGGTCGACGACAAGGATCAGCGCGATGTCGAAAAGGTTGGTGCCCAGGATATCCGAGACCGCCATGACGTAACGTTTGAGCCGCATCGCCGAGACGACCGTCGAGACCTCGGGCAGCGAGGTGGCTATCGCCACGAAGACGGCGCCGAAGAAGCTCTGACCCAGTCCGGTCCGCTCGGCCAGCGTCTCGGCGGTGGACGAGAGCAGCCAGCCGGCGGCGAAGATCGCGGCGGCGACCCCCGCGGTGCGCAGGATCAGGCTCTTCTTGCCGAAGTCGGGCGTCTCGATGTCGGGCAGGTCCTCGGAGGGGGGTTCGCCGACCACCTTCCAGTCGAGCCGGCCCTGCGCCGACGACAGCAGGCGCAGCGAGACGAGGAAGACGGTGAAGATGCCCCAGCTCCAGAGGCCCGCGCCCAGAACCAGATGGTCGCCGACCGCGATGGCAGCCACCACCAGGGCCATGAGGATCACGCCCAGCGTGCCCTGCAGCAGCACCACCGGGTCCGGCACGGCCGTGGTCAGGGCGCCGCGCCGGTAAACCGCGTCGGCGAGCGCCAGGATCGCCACCTGCATGGTGAAGCCGCCCAGCAGGTTGTTCACCGCCAGCGGCCCGTTGCCGGCGAAGGCGGCACTGCCCGCCACGGCAATCTCGGGGAGCGAGGTGACGCCGCCCAGCAGAAGCACGCCCAGGGTCGCCTGGCCGATCCCGGTCCGGCGCGCGATGGCATCCGCCAGCCGCGACAGGCGCGTGCCGGCGATCCAGACCACCACGGCGGCGCCGAGAAACAGCGCCGCGCTGAGGCCGATCGGCAGGCTTTCGATCCAGCCGCTCATACGACCACGCGGGACCACGAGCCGTAGCTGTGGCGTACGGGGCCGCGCGGGATGCTGGCGATCATCAGCGCGATGCCGGCGGCGATGTCGGCCCCGCTCTGAAGCCAGGTCGCCTCCATCACGAAGGCGCAGATCACCAGCGCGGCGCCGAGGCAGATGTTGAGGAACCGCGCCGCGCGGATGCTCTCGGCCATGGCGCTGACGGCGATCGTGACGGCGAGCGCGCCGATCAGGTGGTCGGTATCCGCCAGCATCCCCTCGGTGCCCAGCGTCAGCCGCGTGAACATCAGCCAGACGCCGATCGCGATGCTGGCCAGCAGGCCCCAGGTGACGCTGACGCCACCGCCGAGCATGTCGCGCACCACCGCGAGGGGGCGCCGTTCGAAACTCTCGTCCGTCCGGTCGTCCGGCCCCTCGTCCGTGTCGCCGGTCAGGAAGACCCGCAGCAGCGGCGCGCCCGCGCGCTTGCGGCGGCGCAGGAACTGGCAGGTGGCGATCAGCTCGTCCACCGCATAGGGGATCTGGATCAGCATGGCGGCGGCGGTGATCAGGCAGAGCGTGCACCAGGTGCCCAGCAGGATCGGCTGGATCACGATGAAGGTGATCGAGACGACCCCCAGGGGCACGATCATGATGCCGAAGATCAGCACCAGCCAGGGCATGGTCCGCCAACGCCGAGCCGAGCCGATGAAGCCGATCAGGATCTCCAGCAGATAGGTCAGCGCGCCCAGGCCCGCGTCCGGAACCGGCCAGGCCTCGGAGATGTCCGAGGTGATGATTTCCTCGGTGCCGTTCTGCGGGTCCTGGGCGCTGCCGGCGAAGAACGGCTCCCATACCCCGTCGACATGCCCCATCTGGTAGGCCGCGAGATAGCGCGACACGAAGAGCCCGATGAAGGCCAGTCCGATGACCGGCATCCGCTGCGTCCAGTCCGAGGGGGAATAGTCCCAGCCCGGCGGCACGGTCGGCCCCGTCGTGGCCGCCATGGTTCCGACGCCGGGTGCGGGCCGGACACAGACGGCGAGGGCGAAGATCAGCGCCCCGGCGAGCGTGCCGTTCAGGTAGGCCGCCGCGCTTTCGGTCCAGAAGATCAGCGGCGCGGTCATGATCCAGGCCGCCACCGCGGCGACGCCCCACCTGACCAGCGCCGCGCGCCAGGAGAGCGCGATAAAGCTGCCGATCATCACCAGAAGGCCGGCGGCCACGTCGCTGACGGTCATCCAGGTCGCGCCGCCATAGCCCAGGATGACCGGCGCGGTCATCATCCACCCGCCCAGGCCGATGTTCAGGAACTGCGCCCATACATTCCGCGCATGTGCGGTGCGGAACTCCTCCTCGCGGCGGCTGCGCAGGGCTTCGGGATCGCCGCGTTCTTCCGCGACCTGAAGCCAGTGGGGTTTCGTCAGGCCGTTGGCCTCGTACCAGCCAGCGGGATCGGCCTTCAGGTTGGCGATCATCGCGGGCAGGGTCTCGCGCAGGCTGTGACGGGGGGACCACCCCAGCAGGTCGGCCGCGCGCGAGGTGTCGAGCTCGTAGTGATCGTCGGCCATGCGGATCATGAACGGCTTGATAAAGGGCTCCTCGCCCTGGTCGAAGGCGTCCGGCACCACCGGCTCGGCCTTGACCTGGGCCCAGGCACCGGCGGCGGCGATCGGCTTGGGAACCGACAGGGTCTGCCAGTCCTCGGTGCCGTGGATCAGCCAGGCGATGCGGCGCTGCAGGGCGTCATAGCCCATGGCCTCGGATTCGCCGATCAGGATCGTCACCTCCTCGGGCAGGTCCGAGCGGCGGTCCACGGTGCGGGCGAAGGCCTCCAGCATGTCCTCGCGGTGAAGGAAGGACTGGCCGGTCGAGAGATCGCCGGAATAGGCGTGCCCCTTGGGATCGCGTTCGTAGATCCGGCGGATCTGTTCGGCCAGCGTGGGAACGGCGGCGTGCTCGTCGTAGAGCCCGGCGAGATGCAGCAGCGCATAGGGGATGCCGCCGTGCTCGTCGCGGATCACCTCTTCGGTGCGCGCCTTCGAGATGGGATAGGCCCAGGCGGGGTCGATCGGGGTCTCTTCGTCGATGGGCATCCCCGGCGCGCCGGGGCGATGGACCAGCATGGTGCCGGAATAGATGAACCGGTCGACGCGGAAGCGACCGAGCGCGCGCAGCAGGTTGCGCGTGCCTTCGACATTGACCTTGTCGTAAAGCGGGCTTTCCTCGCCCGAAAAGTCGAAATAGGCGGCCAGATGGATGACGGCGGCGATGTGGTCGCCATGCGTGTCCCGGATCGTTTCCAGGGCAGCGTCGACCGACTCCGGGTCGGTGATGTCGCACCCTATGATCCCTTCGCCTTCGTCGAGGTCCAGCCCCATCACCTCGTAATCGCCCGCAAGGCGTCGGGTCAGCGCCGAGCCGAGGCTGCCCCCCGCGCCGGTGACGACGATCAGCGGTTTCGAGGATGCTTCGGTGTCGCCGGTCACCATCCGGCGGCCTTTCCGTCCGGAATCGCGGCGGCGGACGGTCGCGCTCCGATTGCTCTCTGATCGCTCATCATGCCCTCGGTCCTGGTCAAATACTGCAGGGCCAACACCGCAACCGGCGGCATGTTCCAGAATGGCCGTGCCTGCGGCCCCTGCAATGGCACGCCGGCCCGCCGGGCAGAGCGGGCGACACTCCCGCGCGACCGCTGCTCGCAGGCCGCGCCGTTCGGGCCGGTCCGCGCCGCCCTGGCCGAACGGCAGGATCGGTCGTGATGAGGCGGACTGCCTGGTGCGGAATGGCCGGAAAGGTGCAAGGCCGACCGTGGCCTTCCTTGCGAAACGACGCCTGGCCGATAGGCCGGTACAAGCCCGCCGCCGGGTCCAGATCGCATGCGTGGGCCGCCGCCCCCGGGCGGGCTGCAGACCGGCTCGCCATGCGACCGCGGAACGCACAGGCGGGATGTGGCCTGTTGCCCGGCTTTGTCCTAGGGTGGCGCGCGATTCCGGTGGCGCGAAAGGACATTGCTTGGCTAACGAATACGAGGCCCAACGTGCGGCGCTTGCCGATTTCGGGCTGTTCGCTTTCCGGTGCGGGGACCTCGACGAACTGTTGACCCGCGCGGCAGAACTCGTGTCCGAGGCGCTCGGGGTCGAACTCGTCAAGGTGCTGGAGCACCGGCCGGAACAGGGCGACTTCCTGCTCCGCGCCGGCGTGAACTGGGCGCCCGGCGTCGTGGGCCATGTGACCTTTGCCGACCACGAGAACTCGCCAGCCGGCTACGCGCTGCTTTCGGGCGAGCCGGTCGTGTCCCGCGACGTCGACACCGAGACCCGGTTCCAGATCCCGGAGGTTCTTCTCCGCCACAACGTGAAGAGCATGATCAACGTCATCATCGTCGGCGAGGAGGACCCGTTCGGCGTGCTCGAGGTGGATGCGCAGGGGCGCTGCGATTTCGGGCAGGGCGAGATCGCGTTTCTCAGAACCTATGCCAACCTGCTCGCCGCGGCGATCGAACGGATGCGCCAGCACGAGGCACTTGAGCGACAGGCGCGGGAGCAGTCCATTCTCGCACGCGAGCTCGGGCACCGGGTGACGAACGTCCTGAGCCTGGTGCAGGCGCTGGCCAAGCAGACCTCTGCCGACAGCCGCTCGGCAGTGGACTTCCGGGACGAGTTCCTGGGCCGTCTCCGTGCCCTGTCGGCGGCCGAGAGCCTCGTTTTCGAGGACCGCGGCGAAAACGTCGACCTGCGCCGGATCGCAGAGGATGTGGTTGCGCCGCATCGACAGGCCCGCGCCGAGGCGATCGCCCTCGCGGGACCGGCCGTCGGTCTTTCCGCGCAGCAGGGCCGCATGATCGGGCTGGCCTTGCACGAACTGGCCACCAATGCCGCGAAACATGGCGCGCTCTCGGTTCCGGAGGGCCGCGTCGAACTGGAATGGCACCGCGAGGAGGGGGCAGGCCAGCCACGCATCGTGCTGCACTGGCAGGAATTCGACGGCCCCCGGGTGGCGCCGCCGGAACAGCGCGGCTTCGGGTCCCGCCTGCTGGAGACGATCGTGGGGGCCGAACTGGGTGGCGAAGTGAACCTCGATCACCATCCGGAGGGGGTGGCTTATCGCCTCGTCTTTCCCTGCGGTGAGGCCCCGCAGTCGCTCTGACATCACAGGTTGGATTGCGGAGCGGGCCCTTTGCCGGGTGTGCCCCCGGTCGTCCGCCCCGGAGCGATCGGGGCGACCCGGCACCCGCACCGGGCTTGGCGCCTCCGCACCGGGTAGAGGCGCTCATGCAGGTGCCGCTAATTCTTCGGAGGGGCGGCGGCCTGCAGGTTACGATAGGTGCTGGGGCTCATTCCCATCACGGCGCGGAAATCCCGGCTCAGATGCGCGCTGTCTGAATAGCCTGCGCAGAAGGCGACCGCCGTGACGCTCAGATCGCCCGAGGACAGCAGACGGCACGCTTCTTCCACGCGGATCAGGCGCGTGAGGCGCGACACGGGGAACCCGGCCCCGCCGAGACGGCGCTGGAGCGTGCGCACGGAGAGCGCGGTCTCGGACGCGAGGTCGCCGAGGCTCCATCGCTGTCCCGGATCGCGTGCCAGCAGCGCCGCCACCCGGCGCAGCGTTCCGGCCTCTGCCGGGGCCTGTGCGAGGACCGGGAGGCAGGCCCGGCCGAGGTTGTCCGGCGGCCCGGGCTCGCCCTTCTGCCAGCTCAGGCGCCAGTGCGCGGTGTCCAGCCCCGCGAGCGAGGCGGGGAAGGCGAACCGGCCCCCCTTGCGGAGGCACCATTCGCCCCCGTCGACCCGGCGCATGTGACAGGTCACGCCGTGGCAGCCGATGCCCTCGACAAGGGCGACGATCAGGCCGCAGATGAAGAGGCTCTCGGTATCGGTCGGCGCCGAGCCGTCCACCGCGGTGCGGCGACAGAGCGCGACGCCCTCGCGCGGTCGCGTGATCTCCAGCCGGTTGGTCGAGTGCCCGAACCGTTCGAAACGGCCCCATTTGTCGAAGAGCACGCCGGGCGTGGCCGACCGGAGCGCCGCGGCCCAGATCGGGTGATAGGCGATGTGATCCAGCATCCCGCCCACTTCTGCCGGCGCGAAGGGACCCGAGACGCGCACGACGCGTGCCAGCAGGTCGCGCTTGGTCTCGGGGGGCACACGGCCCTCGCGCAGCGCGTCCACCCGGGATGCGCCGGCGGCTCCCGGTGCGGTGCGGTCCAGCCAGGCCCGGATCAGGGTGACGAGGCTCGCGGAGGCGAAATCCTGCACGGCGCAGTTCCTTGCATGGTCGTTCACGGCTCAGGAAACACATCTTCGGCCCTCAGGGGCAAGCGCCGGATGCGCTGTCCCGTGGCGGCATGAACCGCGTTCGCGATCGCCGGCGCAACCGCGACGAGGGCGGATTCCCCCGCGCCCGCCGGAGGCTCTTCCGAGGGGACCAGTTCGATCTCGACCTCCGGACAGTCCTCGTTGCGCATGATCTCGTAGGTGTCGAAGTTGTCCTGCGCAATGCGCGTGCCCTCGAGGGTCAGCCGTTCCCTCAGCACCATGCCGCAGCCCCAGACGATGTTGCCCATGACCATGGCCCGGACCTGGTCGGGGTTCACTACGCGCCCGCAGTCCTGGACGCACCAGACCTTGCGGACCCGAACCTCGCGCCGCGCGGGAACGGTCTCCACCTCGGCGACGGCGGCCACGTGGGTCATCCCCTTGTAACTGCCGCAGGCGATGCCCCGCGCCGTCGCGGATGTCGCGCGGCCCGTGCCCTTCCGCCAGCCGGAGAGCGCCGCGACCCGGTTCAGCACATGGGCCAGCCGCTCCTGTCCGGGTGCGAAGTTCCGCAGCCGGAACGCGCAGGGGTCCATCGCCGCGGCTTCGGCCAGTTCGTCCATGACGCATTCGGTGACGAAGGTGTTGGGTCCCGCCCCGAGGCCGCGCCAGGGGCCGAAGGGGACGGGGGTCCGGATGTCGGAATACCGGATGCGCCGGGTCGCCGCGGCATAGGGATGGACCGCGCCGCGGGCCGTGCCGGCATCGCTTGAGAACCGGTCGATCCCCGCCGCGATCACCCGGCTGAGCCCGCCGCCAAGCGCAGAGACCGGCCCGGTGGTGATCGGAGCGGAAACGAAATCCTGCTTCCACGAGGTCAGTCTGCCCTCGGCCGTCACACGGGCCGAGACACGATGCGCGAAGGGCGGCTGCATGTAGCCGTTGCGGAACTCGTCCTCCCGGCTCCATTGCACGCGCACGGGCCGGCCGACAGCCGCCGAGAGCCGCGCCGCCTGCTCGGCCGCGCCGCAGGCCACCCGTCCGCCGAAGGCGCCCCCCATGCGCTGCGGGTGGATGACGACACTCTCCGTCGCGCGCCCCAGAAGCGATGCGATCCGGGCCCGGACGAAATAGGGATCCTGGGTCCCGCACCAGATCTCTACCTTGTCCGCACGCACATCCGCCACGGCCGCGCGCGGCTCCATCGCGGCGTGGGCCGCCATGGCCGTGGTGAACATGGCCGAGGCGGCCCGGTCGTCCGGCGCGTCCGTCCTGTCGTCGCTGCCCTCATCGACCAGGACGTGTTCGAAGTCCCCGGCCTTGCGCAGCCGCGCGAGATCCACCTCGCGTAGCAGGTCCTTTCCTTCCGCGCCGGCCGGCTCGGCCCATCGCGCTCCCAGGGCCTCGAGCGCCCTGACGAGAAGGAAGGGATCGTGCGCGACCACCCCGGCGAAGTCCGCCCCGGTGTCGACCACGGCGTCGATCACGCCGGGCAGGCTGCGCGCGGCAAGGCGATCGCCCCCCTGCAGGCGCGCGCCGAGAGACGGGGGATGCGCCACGGCACCGTAAAGCATCCCCTCGCGCGCCACGTCCCGGCTGTAGATCGCCCGCCCGGTCACGATATCCTCGAGCTCGGGATGCGCCCAGGCGGCGCCGACGGCCGACGCTGTGCCGTCGCGCGCCGGGTCGTCCCGGGGCGGCGGGCCCGCGTCGGCATCGAGCACGAGGGGATCGCCCGAGACCAGCGCCGCGTAGGGGACATGGGCGCCGTCCGGCCTTGTGAAGCCACCCATTGCCGGCGCCAGGTCCCCGGGGGCGAGAGCTTCTGCCGCGGCCGCGCGGTCCCTCAGGTGCTCGCGCAGGAGGGCCGCCGCGCGCGAAACGGGGCCGAAGAAGAGACGCAGGCTGTCGCTCCCCACCGTCAGCATGCAGGGCGGCACCTGCGAGGTGTCGGGGCGTACCAGTTCCACCTCTTGCTGCGTCAGGATCAATTCCCCGGCCACGACCTGCGACAGGCCCAGCCCCGCACCCTGTCCCATCTCGGCGCGCGGACAGAAGAAGCGGACGCGGCCGTCCGGCAGCATCTGGATCCAGGTCAGCGCCTCGTCCGGCTCGGGGCCGGCCAGGGTGGGCATGGCCGGAACGGCGCCACGCGCCGACCACGCGGCGGCGGCCACCGCGACACCCGCGGCGGCCCAGCCGGTGAGCCGCAGGAGGCGGCGGCGGCCCGGATCGGCCAGCGTGCGTCCGTCAGTCATGCCGCGCCTCCCTTGCGGCGCGCGCCACGGCGGCCCGGATGCGGGGATAGGTCCCGCAGCGGCACAGGTTGCCCTGCATCGCCTGACGTATCTCGGCATCGGAAGGCTGCGGCACCTCCTGGATGAAGGCCGCCGCGGTCATGATCTGCCCGGGCTGGCAATAGCCGCACTGGGGAACGCGTTCCGCCATCCACGCCCGCTGGACGGGATGCAGCCGGTCTTTGCCGGCGAGCCCCTCGATCGTGCGGACCGAGGCGCCCGCGACCGAGGCGGGGGTCATCTGGCATGAGCGGGTCGCCACGCCGTCCACATGGATCGTGCAGGCCCCGCACAGGCCGGCTCCACAGCCGAACTTGGTGCCCTTCAGTCCGAGGTGGTCACGTATGACATCCAGCAAGGGCGCATGCTGCAGCCTGTCGGGCAGCGCGACCGTTTCGCCGTTGATCTCGAGTTCCATGATCTCTCTCCTTGTTCCGGAGAAGAGACTGCGCGTGAATCGCTCCCGGCGCTTGAACGATCGCGCCAGATTGTGCCGCTTGCCCCGCCGCCTCCGCGACGCGGCCACGGTGCGATTCATCCTCGGGTGCCGCTGTCACCCGACGGACCCTGCCGACAGCCCTTCCTGCACTCCGCGATGCCTCTTCCGGCAAAGATGCCGCGAGACGTATCGGGGGCCGGCAGCGCGCCAGGACGAGAACGGCGACGCATCTTTGGTTTGCCAGTGCATCGCCGGCTGATCGGGGCCCTCGGGGTGGATGCGGTCCTCTATATGCTATGAACCCGGGACCATTCCCGCCTCGATCTGCGATCGCCAGGTTTGAAGCCGCGGACACGTGCTGTTATGAGCCTCGCACCGGGACTACCAATCCGGTCCCGGGCCCTTATGTGTGGTCCCATATGGATGAAATACCGCGCGACGCGGTCAATACGACGGAAATGCCGGATGCGCGACTTGTCGGGACAGCCAATGAAACACGGGGTATCCAGCATCCGCGCGGCCGCGCGCCTTTCCGTCGCCCCGATTATGGATGGTGCCGATGAGTCCTAAAGGCTCTTGTTTTATTTATCAAAACGCTGCCCAACGAAATCTGTTGCACCGATTGTTGCACCTTAGCCATGGCCACCTTACGATTGCCGTTCCCTGAATTCGGCCATGATGGCATCGACGATCTCGTCGGTGGCAGATTTGGGCAGGAGGAGCGTGCGGCATTCGAGGTGGTAATATCACTTTCAGCACCGGCGGATTCGAGCACGGCATTGAGGTCATCGACGCCCATCATGACAGTGTCGCGCGTGGCGCGATCGATCAGGTTGATAGCGTCGTCGACGGTGGAGAGCAGCATGAGGACTATGCTGGACACGCCGACCGCGATGGTTCATAAGGGCCGCCCACGTTGGACCGTCCTCCAGAGCGGCCTGGAAGCTTGACTGGCCCAGATCGGTGAACAGGCGTTGCGCTTGCTGGGTCGGGGCGACGAAGTCCTCGCCGATAATCTCGATTGTCATGCGACATTTCCTTCCGAACTCCTCCTGATCAGCTCATCGCAATGCGAGGCTGTCGGAGTTTCCGAGTCGTTCATGGGCGTCTCTAGTCTTGTTGGACACGGCACTCTTTGTTGTTCTGTCCGCCCATAGAGATGGCTTGGTCAAGCAGCATGCCGATCAGGCATGGCGCGACAACGATAGCGCCGTTCCCTTCGATCCGCGCGGGCTCGAAACGGCACGGCTCGGGCTCCTTGCCAGCACCCCTGACCCTGCTCCCCTCGACGCCGCGGCGCAGGCGGCGGTGGTCTTACTCAAAAAAAATCGGGTACAGCAGCCCAGTGCGGCCCTTGACATCGGGATCCTCCCCTACGGCCTCGCCAAGAGTGCGCGCCAGCGGGTTCACTGCGAGGTGGCGCAGGGCCGGGGTGTCTTCCCAGGTCGTATCAGCTTTAAATTGGTCCCGGCACACAGGAAGGCCTGCAGGAAGCGGCGCTGGGAAACGAGACAGGATCAGCAGCGGCCCGATCACCATTGTCTTGGTCGCCGAGATGGCCGATGTTGGCATCCTCGGGCACGGCGAAGATCGACAGGTTCGGGAGGATGATGGACAGTCCGCCGCCGCCCGCAGAAGGGATGGGGTACCGCGAAGGCAGCGGAGCATCTCTGCCCTCACTCAGCCAAGCGGAGGATCTCCATCACGTCTTCCGGCTCGGAAATCGTCCGCGGGTTCGTCTTTCCCCAGATGTCGTCCATTGTGTATTCGGCGACCTTCTGCATCTGATCCGACCTAACGCCGACGGCCGAGAGCGATCGAGGCATCCCGAGCCCGGAGATGAAGCTGTCCGCAAGCTCGGACGCCGGCCTTTCCGGCTGGCCGAAGGCGGCGCTGATGCGGGCCTGCCGCTCCGTGTTCACCTTGGAATTCCATTCCAGCACGAACGGCGACATCACGCAGGAGGTGTAGCCGTGCGGGACGTCGCAGAGGCCGCCCAGCACGTGCCCGATCGCGTGGCTGGCCCCCATCGGGACCCCGGCTATGATTGGGAGCATGGACTGCCAGACGCCCATCTGGCATTTCAGCCGCGCGTCGAGGTCTTCCGGGTTCGCCTTCACTCGCGGGAGCCCCTCGATCAGGAGTCTGAGCGCGCTTTCCGCCAGCCCGTCGCAGAAGTCGTTGGACTGGAAGGACTGCAGTGTCTCGATCGCGTGATCCAGCGCCCGTACCCCGGTCGATAGCCAAAGCCATTCGGGCGTATGCCGCGTCAGCGCCGGATCGAGGACGACCGCCACAGGCGCCATCATGCGTTCCTGATAGCCTTGCTTGTGTTTGCTCACCGGATCGGTGGAGCCGGAAAGCGGGTTGAACTCGCCCCCGGAGAGGGTGGTTGGCACGCAGATGGTGCGGATCTCTTGCGGCGCGAACTGCGGCAGGACCATCGCGCCGGCGTCGTCCACGGTAATGTGATAGTCCTCCATATCCTCGGGGCGGTCAATGTCGTGCTTGAGCATCACCGGCACGATCTTGGCGCAGTCGGTGACGGATCCGCCGCCCACGGAGACGATCAGGTCGGCCCCGGCTTCGCGCGCGATCCCAGTTGCCTCGATGACATTGGTGCGGGGCACGTGCGGCTCGACGCCGGAATAGGTGGCCGCGTGGCGCGCGCCGAGCGCCTGTTCAACCTGCGTGATCTCGTCGGTCCCGGTGGCGAGCGAGCGGCTGGCGATCAGCACGACCCGCTGGGCATCCATCATCTCGGCCTCGGCGGCGATCGAGGCCGCGGCGCGTTCGCCGAAGCGGACCCGTTCGGTCGATGTCATCACCACCATGCCTGTGCTGGGTGTTGTCATGGTTTCCTCCCTCTCAAAATACATAACGCAGGCTGTGCGGGCCTCTCAGGCGCGCGCGAACCTTTCGCTCTTCAGGCTGACACCGGCGGCGTCGCGATCCCAGGTGTCCTCGGTTACGCCTGTCGCGCGCAGCTCGTGCTTGAGCACCTTGGCGCTTGGCGTCTTGGGTAGGGTGTCGAGGGTGCGGACATAGCGCGGGACCATGAAGTAGGCCATCCGATCTTTCAGGAAGTCGATCAGCTGCGCCGGATCGACGGTCTTGCCTTCCACGGGCGCGATGCAAATCATAACGTCGTCCTCGCTGTGCTCGCTCGGCACGGCGACGGCGGCGGCCTCGAAGACGTCGGGGTGGGCGAGGACCTCGGACTCCACCTCGAAGGACGAGATGTTTTCCCCACGGCGGCGTATGGAATCCTTCATCCGGTCAGCGAAGAAGAAGTTGCCTTTCTCATCACGCACGAAGGCGTCGCCCGAGTGGAACCAGCCGTTGCGCCAGGCCTTCGCCGTCGCTTCGGGCATCTTGTAATAGCCGCTGTTCATCGCCCAGGGGCGGTCGGTGCGGATGATCATCTCGCCCATGGTGCCGACGGGCACTTCGCAGTCGTTCTCGTCTACCAGACGCACCTCGACCCCATCGCGGGGCTTGCCGCAGGTGCCGCGTACGGTGGGGTTGGGCTCCGAGACGATCGGGGTGGAGGCCTCGGTCATGTTGAAGATGGTGTAGACGTCCACGCCGAACCGCTTTGAGAAGCTTTCCGAGTTCGCGGCCAGTGGCACCATCAGCACGAGGCGCAGGGGGTTGTCCGCGTCCTGCGGGCCGACGGGCTGCTTTTCGAGGAAACTGGCCATGACGCCCAGCAGGAAGGCCACTGTGCTGCCGGTGTTGCGCACCGACTCCCAGTAAGTCGCGGTGTCGAAGCGGTCCACGAACGCGATCGAAGCGCCCCGCGCCAGCATGCAGAACATCGGGCCCATGCCGCCGATGTGGAACATCGGCGCGTTGATCATGTAGCGGTCGTCTTCCGTCACGAAGGGCCAGCTTTCCGGGCCCGCGTTCGAGAAGAGGTGCAGGTAGGAGGTCAGCACCCCCTTCGACGGACCGGTGGTGCCCGAGGTAAAGATGATCGCCATGGAATCCCAGGGATCGATCGCACGGGTCAGGGGCTGAAGCTGGCCGCTTTCGGGCAGCAGCGCCTCGGCGTAGTGCACGTGGGGAAGGGGGGGCTTGTCCACGCTGCCGCCGGTGACGATCAGGCTTTCCAGCCGGCCGTGATCGACCCCCTCAAGGCGGTCGACAAGGCTCGCGTCCACCACGGCTAGGCGGGCGTCGGAAATGTCAATGACATGCTCCAGCAGCCCGCCCTTGTAGGCGGTGTTGATCGGCACGTACACGGCACCAAGGTAGTTCAGCGCGAAGAAGATGCGGATCTGTTCGCGGCAGTTGGGCATCCAGACCAGAACGTGATCGCCCTGCGCGACGCCCTGCGCCTGAAGGCCGACGGCGGTCTGCACGATCAACTCGCGGAAGGCGGCATAGCTCCATTCCTCGCCGTCGTCGTTGAACTTGGCGAAGATCTTGTCGGGCCGCTCCCGTGCCCAACGGTCGATCAGGTAGCGGGTGACGACGCTGTCGCGCGCCGGAACCCGGGGGTCGGACGTCTCTTCGGACGTCGGGCTTTCGAGCACTTCCAGCATATTCTCCTCCCTGGTTTCGGCGGCCTCCTCCAGCCGCCGGACCGCCCGGTCAGGGCGTGTCGAGTTCGTAGTCTCCGAGGTCCGCCTCGCGCGTCATGCGCCAGAAGTCGTCGTGACGCCATGGGGTGATGGCCACCACGCGTCCCTTCGAGTTGCGGTACCAGTTCTCCATGCCGGGATGAGTCCAGACCATGTTATCATGGGCGTGGTCAACGCGGCGGTTGTAGTCGTCATGGACGTCCTCGCGGACCTCGACGGCGCGGGCGCCGCGGGCGAATGCCTTTTCCAGCAGGTCCATGACGTAGTTGATCTGCGCCTCGACAGGCGTGATCACGCTGCCCCCGTGACCGAGGCCGATGTTGGGCCCCAGCAGGGTGAACAGGTTCGGGAAGCCGGGCACCGTGGTGCCAAGGTAGGCGCGCGCGTCGTCGTCGTTCCAGACCTCGCGCAGCGCCTGGCCGTCACGGCCCACCACGTCGAGCGAGGCCAGAAGCTCGGTCGCGTGGAAGCCGGTGCCGAGAATTAGCACGTCGACCTCGTGTTCGCTTCCGTCGCCGGCCACCAGCGTCGATCCGCGGACCTCCTTCAGGTGCTCGTCTACCAGTGTCACGTCCTCCCGCGCCACGGTGCGGAACCATCCGTTGTCCAGCAGCATGCGCTTTCCGAAGGGCGGGTAGTCGGGCAGGACCTTGTCCAGCAGGTCTTGCCGGTCGCCAAGTTCTTCCTTCACGTAGTCGGTGAAGAACTTGCGGTGCGATTCATTGGTGGGGTTGATGGCGCGGCCGCTGTCCTCCCATTCGGGGTCGCGCTGCAGCGAGCCGTGGACGCGGTCGTTGAAGGTCCAGGCCAGCCGCTGGCGATACCATTTTTGGTAAAGCGGCACTTCCTGGATCAGCCAGCGGATCGCGTCGGGCACGGGCTGGCGGAACTTGGGGAAGGGTGCGGCCCATTGCTTGGAACGCGCGAAGATCGTCAGGTGCGAGACCTGCCCGGCGATCGCCGGTACGACCTGCATGGCGCTCGCCCCGTTGCCGACGATGCCGACGCGCTTGCCCGTCAGGTCAACGTCGTCGGGCCATTCGGCGGTATGGAAGCTGCGCCCGGAGAAGGTTTCGAGTCCCTTGATCGGCGGCACCTTGGGGATGTTCAGCACGCCGACAGCCGAAAAGATCGCGCCGTAGCGCCGTGTCTCTGTCCCGTCGGGACCGGTGATCTGCACCTGCCAGTCGTGGCTGTCGGTGTCGTAGGACGCGCGTTTGACCTTGGTGTGGAACGCGGTGTGCTCCGACAGGCCATAGTCCGTCGCGACAGTGCGGAAGTAGTCATAGAGCTCGTCGCGCAGGGCGAAGTAATGCGACCAGTCGTATTGCGCGAAGGAGTAGGAATAGAGGTGGTTCGGCGTGTCCACCCCGGCGCCGGGATAGGTGTTCTCGCGCCATGTCCCGCCGAAATCGCCGTCCTTCTCGACGATGTCGAAAGGGATACCCGCCGCCTGCAGCCGGATCGCGGCGCAGATGCCCGACATGCCGGCCCCGATGATCAGCGCGCGGAAGCTCTCGGGGGCGTTCACCGGATGCTGGTCGAAAGAGGTGCCGGAAAGCTCGGCCTTGATGATGTCGCCGTAGTCCTCGGAGACGTCCTCGCCCATGGAGACCGAAAGCATGTGCGCCAGCATCGACGGCGAGGGGTCGGGCCAGGCCAGGGAGGCGCCGTTGTGCCAGGCGCGGATGGCTTGGAAGGCGGCGGTGCGAATCTCGTCCTGCGTCTCCTTGGGCAGCCCGCCGGAGTCGTTGTCGTCCAGCCCCCGGCCGCGACGGGGGGCGTAGGGCGGCTCGAGCCAGCGGGGGGCGCCGGTCATCTGCACCAGCACCAGCAGGAGCGTGGGCACGTTCGCGATCCCGACCGCCTTTTTCAGGCGGCTGTCCCAGTCTGTCCAGGTCTGCTTCGTCTCTGCCAATGCCATGGAGCGGCGCCTCCTTGTCGTCTTCGCGGCCAGCACGCCGGGCTGCGATTTCGGCAAGAATGAACCTTGGACTTGACGTAAGTCAATAGACTTGATCATATGATTTAACCAAATGACTTAATGCGGTTCGTTTCGTTCTGTGAGGAGGGCCCATGGACATGCTGCCGGTGACGGAAGCGCTGACTCAGCCGCTCTCCGCCGCGATCACGGGAGAGGTGCATTTGGACTACACGTGCATCGCACACGCCTTCGCGGCGAACTTCGCCGAGCGCGGGGAACTGGGCGCTTCGCTTTGCGTGACGGTCGGGGGCCGGCGGGTCGTGGACCTCTGGGGCGGCGTCACCGAACCGGATGGCCCCGCGTGGCAGCGCGATACCGTGGGCGTGGTCTTTTCCTGCACCAAGGCCGCGACGGCGCTGTGCCTGCACGTCCTCGCCGCGTGCGGCGAGATCGAACTTGACGCGCCGGTCGCCCGCTACTGGCCCGAGTTCGCCGGGCAGGGGAAGGACGCGATCACCCTGCGCATGCTACTGGACCACTCTGCCGGGCTGCCCGCGCTGCGCGCGCCGCTGAAGCCCGATTGCCTGCAGGACTGGGACTACATGGTCAGCCACCTCGAGGCCGAGACGGCCTTCTGGGCGCCGGGGTCTCAGGTGGGATACCATGCCGTCACCTTCGGCTTCCTCGTGGGCGAGGTCGTGCGGCGGGTGTCGGGCCGGTCGCTCGGCGCCTTCTTCCGCGATGAGATCGCGCGGCCGCTGGGGCTGGATTTCGCCATCGGCCTGCCCGAGGAGGACGAGCCGCGCGTGGCGCCGGTCGTGCCCTATCGCCCCAGCCGGGAGGAACAAGGCATGCCCTTCCTCCGCGCGGCGATGGAGGAGGGGACGATCCCCAACCTCTTCGTCTTCAACAGCGGGGACTGGGCGGTGAAGGGGGTGAACACCCGTGCCGGTCGCGCCACCGAAATCGGGGCCGCCAACGGCGTGACCAACGCGCGCGGTCTGGCCGGGCTGTTCGCGGCGCTTGCCGCGGGGGGCGAGGCGCTGGGCCTCGATCCCGTCACCGTCGAAAGCTTCGCGCAGGCGAATTCGGCCACCCATCATGACGCCACGCTGCAGGCGCCGACGCGCTTCGGGCCGGGGTTCATGCTGGCGATGGGGCGGCGGCCGACGCCGGTGGGCGAAGAGGGGCTGGTGATCGGGCCTCGCGCCTTCGGTCATGTCGGCATGGGCGGATCGGTGGGCTTCGCCGATCCCGATCGCGGGCTGGCCTTCGGGTACACGATGAACCGTCTGGGCGGTGGGCTGCTTCTGAACGAACGCGGCCAGTCGCTGATCGACGCCACCTACGGATGTCTCGGGGCGACGGAGGATCGCCACGGGTTCTGGAGCTGAACCACAGAACGACCATAGGTCAAATAGGGAGGAAGACCATGACTCAACTGAAAGGACTGACCACCGCCGTTTCCGCGGCGGCGCTCTGCACCGGGCTGCTGGCCGGGGCGACGCAGGCGCGCGAACTGAGCTTTGCCATCGGGCATCCGCCGGTGTCCTACCTCGTGAAGGGGGGCGAACGGGCCTCGGAAGAGTTCAACGAGGCGACCGGCGGCGACATGACCCTCAAGGTCTACCCGATGTCGCTGCTCTCCATGGCCGAGACCATGGGCGGCCTGCGCGAGGGGCTGGCCGACGTGGGCACCGTGATGACGCCCTATTTCCCGGCCGAGTTCCCGCACACGAACCTGATCATCGAATCCTCGATGATCCTCGAGACCCTCGGCGAGGGCGCGACCGAGGTGCAGGGGCCGGCCTTCGCCGCCGCCGTGTCCGAGTTCGTCTTCACCAAGTGTCCGGAGTGCGTCGAGGAATTCGCCGCGCAGAACCAGGTGTTCACCGGGGGCGCGGGCACGCCGCAATACGTGCTGAACTGCACCAAACCGGTGGCCACGATGGAGGACCTGCAGGGCGCACGGCTGCGCATCGGCGGGGCCAACTGGGCGCGCTGGTCCGAGGCGATCGGCGCCGCGCCGATCACCATGTCAGGCAACGAGATGCTCGAGGCGCTGAACCAGGGCGTGCTGGACTGCATCATCCTGTCGACGCCGGACATCTACAACTTCGGCATGGGCGATTCCGTCACTCACATCACCAAGGGCGCCCCCGGGGGGGCCTATTTCGCCTCAATGTCGAACATGAACATCAGCAGCTGGAACGAGCTGTCGGAAGAGCAGCGCACCGATTTTCTGAAGGCGATGGCCCACGGGTCGGCCTGGACCTCGCAACGCTACCAGGAGGGCGCGGCCGAGGTGGAAGCCGCGGCGCGCGAGAACGGTGTCGAGATCATGCAGGCGGATGACGCCGTGGTCGAGGCCACGCAGGAGTTCATCGCCGAGGACCGCGCGTCGACCGTCGCCTACTTTCAGGAGGAATACGGCGTGGAGCGCGGCGAGGAGATGCTCGACGATTTCACGGCGCTGCTGGAGAAATGGGTCGGCCTGATCGGCGAGGCGGATCCCGAACAGGGCTACGGCGATCTGTACTGGGAGGAGATCTTCTCGAAGGTCGACGTCAGCCAGTACGGCGTCAAGTAAGAGACATGCGGGGGCCCTCGTCCGGGGCCCCCGCACCTGCACGGGCCGCCCATGAAAACCCTTTCGTTCATCCTTTCGCGCGCCGCACGGTGGAGCTCGGCTCTGGCCGGCCTCGCCGTGGCCTTGATGATGCTGCAGGTGACGCTCTCCGTCGCCCTGCGCCATCTCTTCGGCCATCCGCTGCCCGCGACGCTCACGCTCGTCAGCTACTACTACATGGTCATCGCCGCCTTCATCCCGCTGGCGCTGGCCGAGGAGCGGCGGGCCCATATCTCGGTCGAGTTCGTCACCGACCTGTTGCCGCAGCGGGTTCAGCGCCACGTCGCAGGGGTGATGCTGCTGCCGACGGCGGCAGTGACGGGGCTGCTGACATGGCGGACCTTCGGCGCGGCGATGGATGCCTTCCGCGGCGGGACGGCGCAGGTCAGCGGCTCCTCGACGATCCCGGTGTGGCCCGCCTACTTCGCCCTGCCGGCGGGGGCGGGGTTGATGACGGCGCTGCTGGTTCTGCGCTTCGCCACCTACGTGACCGGCGATGACGGACGGGAGCTGCCGCAATGACCGGGGTGGAACTGGGACTCGCCGTGCTCGGGCTTCTCATCGTGTTGATCGCGCTGCGGATGCCCATCGGCGTGGCACTGATCGGCGTGTCCTTCCTCGGCCTGTGGCAGCTCACCAACTGGCGCATCGCGTGGGGTTCGTTGGGGCTGATCCCGCACAACTTCGCGGCCAACTGGGTGCTGTCCTCGGTGCCGATGTTCCTGCTTCTGGGGTTCATCAGCTACCAGACGCGGCTGACCGAGGGGCTGTTCCGGGCCGCGCGGGCGTGGCTCTCGGTGCTGCCAGGAGGCCTGGCGATCGCCAGCATTCTGGGCAGCGCGGGGTTCGCGGCGGTGTCCGGCTCGTCGATCGCCTGCTCGGCGACCATGGGGCGGATCGCAGTACCGGAGATGCTGAAATCGGGCTATCACCCGCAGCTCGCGACGGGCACGGTGGCGGTCGCCGGGACCATCGGGGCGCTGATCCCGCCGTCGGTGATTATGATCCTTTATGGAATCGTGGCCCAGGTGCCGGTGACGCACCTGTTCCTTGGCGGCATCGCGGCGGGGGTGCTGACGGCGCTCGGCTATATCGCCGTGGTGATGATCCGGGTGACGCTGGACCCGTTGCTGGCCCCCTCGACCGACGACCGCGCCTCGTGGTCCGAACGGATCGCGGCGCTGCGCGAGACCTGGCCGGTGCTGCTGATCATGCTGGGCATCTTCTCGGGGCTGTTCGGCGGGGTCTTCACCCCGACCGAGGCGGGCGCCGTCGGGGCCACGCTGGCCACGCTGACGGCGATCCTGAAGGGCAGCTTTACCCTACGCCGCTTCACCGACGCCATCACCGAGACGGTGCTGACCACCGGCGCGCTGATCATCATCGGGGTCGGCGCCAGCCTGCTGACCCGGTTCCTCGCACTGTCGGGCACCGGCGATTTCCTGAGCGGGGCGATCCTCGCGTCGGGCGCGGGGCCGATGACGATCCTGCTGGGCGTGATCCTCGTCTACCTGCTGCTGGGGATGTTCCTTGAACCGATCGGGGCGATGCTGCTGACCCTGCCGATCATCCTGCCGGTGATCGATGGCGCGGGCTTCGACCTGCTGTGGTTCGGGATCATCGTGACCAAGCTGCTGGAGATCGGGATGATCACGCCGCCCATCGGGATGAACGTCTTCGTCATCAAGGGCATCGTGCCGTCGCATATCACGACTGCCGCCATTTTCCGCGGGATCTGGTGGTTCCTGGTCATGGACCTCGTGCTTCTGGCCGTGCTGGTGCTTTTCCCGGGGCTGGTCATGTATCTTCCGGCTGTCTTCGGGTAAGGCATCCGGCCTGTGAACGGAGGGAACGGTACGCCATGGCGCAGCGGCAAAGGACAGAGGACAGCAGGCACGACCAGGCGGAATCGGCGGCGGAGCGGATCAAGGACGCCGCGCTGAAGCTCTTCTCGGCCCGTGGAATCGACGGCGTGACCGTGCGCCAGATTGTGGCCGAGGCGGGGGCGCGCAACAACGCCTCGCTCCATTACTACTTCGGCTCCAAGGATGCGCTTGTCCGGGCGCTGATCCTCGAATGCGCGCACCTGAGCGACAGCGCCCGCATCCGGCGGCTGGACGAGATCGAGGCCGCCGGCGGGCCACGGGAGGTCGCCGAGATCATCCGCCTGATCGTCGAGGTCGAGACCACGCCGCGCGGCGTCGGCAGCGGCGGCGCCATGGGGGCCAGTTCCGGACATATGCGCTTCGTCATGGGGCTGCAGATCAACAACCGGCGTGTCTTCATGCAGGCGCTCACGGGGCACCGGAACTCGGGCTATCTGCGCTGCATCGACCATATCTATCGGCTGCTGCCGGGCATCCCGAAGTCGGTCCTGAACCAGCGGCTGATCTTTATGGACCTCTTCATGGGCTCCACGTTGGCTGCGCGCGAGGCCGCGTTTGAGCAGGATCCCACCGGCGGTAAGCTCTGGTCCTCGGAACTGGCGATCGAGAACCTGATCATCTCGGCCTGCGGGATCCTGACTGCCGGACCGATCACTGCACCGCCAGAGGTGCAGTGGTAGTATAGACCAAGGGGCGTTCAGGCATTTTGTCTGGAGCTTGCTGTTGAACGCTTCGATGAAGCCATTGTCGGTAGGACAGGGGCTTCGAACCTCAAGTACGGTGATGGATGGTGCCGAGGAATCCTGAGAGGCCTTGTTTTATTGGCCGAAACGCTGGCATGCGAATTATGTTGCACCTATTCTTGCACCTCAATCAATTTCGCCGGCTACGAGCGCATGCAGAGGATAGCATCCGGCTACCATTCGAACACTTCCCTTCATCTCTTCCCAGCGGCGGGTTGATCATAGGGGCAGCAGACAGAGCTGGCATTGAACTACTCCTACGCGAGGGCGTGCGGAACTCTGGTGATTACATCAATGCTGAGCAAACCCTCTCTGAACCGCACCGGGTTTGCCGGAGGCTGGTTGCGGTTAGTTACGTCGCCATGTCTTCAGTTTTCAGCGCCGCGTAGAGGTTTGCCTCCGCCTCGGACACTACCCACGGCCTCTGTTCACTATCGGCAATTGACCAAGGGGGGGGCAGGATCGCTGGAGGCCCCCCTTGGTGATCTCTACAACGGGGTAAACAAGATCGGCCCCCATCTCCAGTCTGCGTATTTGTCGCCGATCTGTTCCACATGAATATAGCGGGACAGGCTGCCAGCGGGAGAGTGCCCGGTATACTTCATGACGACGTCACGGCTTCCACCGCCGAGACTGGTCTCGAAAAACCGGGAGATCGCCTCGTGGCGTAAATCGTGGAAGTGGTGGTCCTCGATGCCGAGGATCTGGCATGCTTCCGTAAAGAGGCGACTGATGGTGTCCGGGCTATAGGGAAAGACCCGGTCCTTCTTGCGAGACATCGACAAAACGAGTTTCATGCCCTCTGCCGTGACCCACGTTTCGATGTCGTTGCCCTGGGTCTGGCGCGGGTGTTTCATGTTTCGGATCATAAGGCGGGCCTTCTCTTCATCGAGGTCCCTCCAGGGAAGGGAGCACAACGCCTCCTGACGATGGGCGAGGGTGATCGCGCCGCCGATCACCTTGTGCATCGGGACTGTTCGGCGGTTGGCCAGGTAGCGATTGTGGAAGTGGGTCAGAAGCCTGTCGAGCTCATCGAGCGTAGGCCGGCGAGTCCGAACCGCCGACCGAGCGACCATTCGCTGGTGCTTCAGCGTGCGCATGGCACTCTCGGAGTCGCCGATCGGCATCCGGACCTTGCTGATCGGACCTCCGTAGGACACCACCGTGCGCAGCGTCGCCATGTAGCTGTTGACAGTTTGGGGCATGCGAGGCTTCAGGGCGTAATGCTCTGGACAGTCCGCCGTAGGGTTCGCCGGCGGGGCTTGCACGCCCCGCAGAAGATCCCGAGCCAGGCGGAAGAAGTCGTGTTCCCCGGTCTCCTCGACAATCATCTTTCCGAAATCGAGCCGCTGGAGTTACGCGAGATTCGCGGTCTTCGTCTTGCCGAACGTCTCCGGCGGGGCGTCGCTGTATTCCCGGATGACGCCCGACCAGGTCTTGCGGTGCCGCGCCGCGACGGCCCGGTCGAGTGCGCCTTCGCCTTTCGGACCCCGCTCGGTCTTGGCTGAGCGTGAGGACGATCTTGCCGCCTTTCTTCTCGCGGATCACCGCCGTGAAGCGCTTCGCGCCGTCTTTCTTCTGGCGCGCCATGATGGTACCCATCCGGGTCTCCTTTCGGGAAATCGTTGCCGATGGTCGGGAGATCGAACCGAGCGGCGCGCGCCGGTCGGAACTTTGTCCAGGGTTCGATATCTCACCGGCGCACCCGGCGGAGACCTCGCCTTCGCAGCGACGAGGCGAGGCTCCGAAGGAGCTGGAGGGCGGTGTAACAATTCGGGATTCGGTGCAACATTTGTTGCACTACCCCCGAAAACGGGGGCAAAAGGCCCGAAAACAGAGGAAGACCGGTCAGGTGACCATGCGCGCAGAGCCAGCAAAACAAGGGGTTTCGGACGTCCAGCGGGCCGCACGGCTTTCCGTTGCACCCATGATGGATAATGCCGAGGGATCATAGAATTGCAGCGAATTGCCTTATTTCGTTGCCTTCGTCGTGCGGATAGAAAACCCTTGTAGGCCGAAAATGTAGGCCCGGCCCGGTCCGTGCTCTTTAAGCTCTCGCCCGTGAGCAACGCGGAATCCGGCTCCCAATGCCGATGCGAACCTCTTGCTGTATCCGACGGGAGGAGTGAATTTAGCATCCCTTCGCCCTCGCTAATGCTGCGGCTTGGTTCTGACCCGGGGGCATTCCCCCGCAGCGCCATGACGTTTTCCGCGGAGTTCCGCAATTCGCGGCTCAAGTTGCCAGGCGGCAAGAAATCGTTCTGCATTCTGGACCAATTTTCAGACCAAATCAATCGATGGATATCGAGAGGCCTTCAACATGAGGGCATCAAAGTGCTTTCCATCATTGTGCTTGTCATCGCAGGCCTGCTCGCCGGCATCGTCAATGCCATCGCCGGCGGCGGCACACTGCTCAGCTTCCCCGCCCTGATCTGGCTTGGTGTCCCTCCGATCATAGCCAACGCCACGGCGACACTGACCGCGCTACCGGGTTATATCGGGAGTGCCTGGGCCTACCGCTATGACATCCACGCCGAGGGAAGCCTAAGGCTGAGAAGCATTATCACGGTCGCGGCCTTTGGGGGGCTGGCGGGCGCGGGTCTTCTGTTGGTCACGCCCGGCGAAGCCTTCGTCGGGACCGTTCCCTGGCTCCTGCTCACTGCCACGCTGCTCTTCGCCGCAGGGCCACGTCTCGTGGCAGTCGTTCGCGCGAGGGGGCTGATGATCGGGCCGGCTCTCTCGGCTCTCGCGATCTTCCTCGTGGCCGGCTACGGCGGCTACTTCAACGCCGGGCTGGGGATCATGTTGCTGGCAGTGTTCAGCCTGGTCGGCTACCAGAACCTGCACGGGATGAACGGCCTCAAGAACCTGCTCTCCGCCGTGCTCTCCTTGGTCTCGGTCACGATCTACGCGACCGCCGGCCTGATCGCATGGGAGTCTGCGGCGGTCCTGGCGATCTCGACGACGGTGGGAGGATACATCGGGGCCCGGCAGGCGCGTCGCATACGGGACACTGAATCTCTCCGCGCCCTGATCGTCGGCATCGGTGCTGTGCTGACGGTGGTGTTCTTCGCAATCTGACCGACGGGCGCTCAAGCGCCCTATCGCTTCAAATGCGTCCCATCCGACAATAGCACCTCGCTCATAGGCACGTCCCAGGGCATAGGGTAGATGGTCGGCAGGAGACAGCCGGAGAACCCGACGCCGATAACCCGTGGCCGCGGGGCGCGCCGCGCCAGCGTGCGGTCATAGTAACCTCCGCCATTGCCGAGGCGGTAAAGATTCTCGTCGGCGCCCACCAGTGGTGCGATGACAATGTCCGGCTCATGGTCCTCTCGATCGGCCGGCACCAAGATGTTCCAGAATCCGCGGGTCATGCGGCAGCCCGGAGACCAGGCGTGGAACTCAACGGGTGCGTGTTCTTCGACGACGACAGGGAGCAGGACCCGGGCACCAGCAGCATGTGCCCTCTCCATCCAGGAGCGGAGATCAGGTTCGCCGCGGATTGGCCAGTAGACGGCAACGTTCATGCCAGCCTCGAGGGTCACGATCCGGTCGAGACCTGTGACGAGCGCCGCCGTCGCCCTCTCGCGCTCTTCCGATGAGAGGGCGCGCGCCGCTATCAGCCGCGCCCGCTCGGAGCGTCTGAACCGCGCCACGTCCTGAGCCATCTCCGGGTCGACAGGATGCCCGTCAACAAGGAGGTGAGCGAAGCAGGGAGCATTGCCTCCGCCGGTCTCGTCCTCTGTCATGCGGACACCCGTTGGCTTCGTTGCGGTGGGAACAGGCTGTCGTAGCCCCAGGTGAAGACGAAAGCGTAAACCATGTAGAAGGCGGCGAAAGAGATCTCCATCAACAGCGCGGCGAGCAGAGAGACATTGAGCCACCACGCGAAAAGCGGCAGGAGGAGCGCCAGGAGCGTCGCCTCGAAGAGCACGGCATGGACAACCCGGAGCGGCAGCGACTTGCGCACATCGCCGCGGCGCCAGTTCAGCACATGATCGAACCCGAGGTTGAAGAGGTAGTTCCAGGCCGTCGCAGCCGTGGCGCCCAGCACGACCAAGACGCCCATGTCGCCCATCGGGTGGTCGAAGGCCCAGGCGAAGAGCGGCGTGACGATCAGGATGCCGATGAACTCGAAGCTGATGGCGTGACGAATACGGTCCGCGGTGCTGCGCATTGGTTGGCTCCGATTGTAGGTCGGGCCGTCCCGCGTGCTGACCGTCTGGCCGGGCGAGGTCGTCCTCGCTTGCCCCGATGATGTGTTCCGGATGCCGGTTTTTCAAGCGGCTCTTACGCCGCAGGACGCTCCTCCGCCCCATGAAGCAGCAGCCGCATGATATCGGAGCGGGTCAGGATGCCGACGAGTCGTCCCTCCCGGGTCACCGGAACGACCTCGCTTCCCTGGGCCGCCAGGCGGCTCAGAAGAGCGCCCACGGGCAGATCGTGCGATACCGCCCGGTCGGCGGGTCGCATCACGTCTGATACGGTGCGACGCGGGGATCGCTGCCGCCAGGCCGCCGGGTGGTCCTGCGCTGCGACCGCATCGAGAAGATCCGCCTGGAGCACCAGGCCGCGCAGGTTCATGTCGCCGTCCACGACGGGAAGGCTCTTGATGGCATGGCTGCGGAACAGACGCGCCGCCTCCGGGAGCGGCATGCCGGGCCGCACCGTGATGAGACCGGTGGTCATGATGTCGGCGCAGGTTGTGCCGTCGAAACGGTGTTGCGCCGCCTCGGCTTCGGCTGCCGCCAGCAAGCGGCCGAGGTCCGCCACACCGAGGTTGGTCGACTGGTTGAACCGCTCGAGCAGCTCGCCCAGCTGCTCGGTCGACAACCCCAGCCGCAGCGCGGGATCTCCGGTGTCATCCGTCTCGGGCTGGCGGAACGGATAGATCCGCCCCGTGACCCTGTTGTAGGCGATAGCGGCAAGGACCAGCACGGCGGTGGTCACCCCGACCGGCACCAAGGCAAAGAGCGGTCCCGCATCCAGTGCCAGTGCCGGATCGAGGGCGGTCAGCAGCGCAACGGCTCCTCCCGGCGGGTGCAGGGCCCGGACGAACATCATGGCTGTGATCGCGGCGCCGACTGCGACGCCGGCCGACCATGGGCCGGCAACGACCTGGAGCACCAGGAGCGCGACGAGTGCCGCCGTCACATTGCCGACGACAGCCGACCACGGTTGGGCGAGGGGCGAGTTCGGAACGCAGAAGACCAGCACCGCCGTCGCTCCGAGTGGCGCGATCAGATAGATGGAAGACAGCTCAAGGCTGGCAGCCAGGCTCACCAAGAGGGCGCACAGGCTGATCCCGAGCATGGCGCCGATGCCGGCCCGCAGCTGCTCGCCGCCGTGAAATGCCGGCAAAGCCGGATAGAGATGATGCCATGCCCGCATGTGGGATATCTCCTGACTCGCCCGCAAAGCGGGCGAATATCGAGCCATATGCCTCATATGACGGCAGAATGGGAACGGCCCTGCGTGATGAAAAGAACGTTGGTCCTGTCTCTTTCCGGATGCCGGGACCGGGATTCTGCGGAGAAGCTCTGGATCGAAACGGCTGATTGCACGGGGTCTGCCGCTTGCCTTCAGTGAGGCGGGGTCTGAAAATTGGTCCGATCAGGAGAATGGCATGCGAACAGACAAGGAGACGGCGCAGGCGCGGCTCTGGCACGTCCTCGAGAAGCGTGCGCCTGCGTCGGGAGATCGCCTGCCGCCGGAGAGGGTGCTGAAGGACCTGGTCGGATGCAGTCGTGAAACTCTTCGCGCAGCATTGGCGGCTCTCGAGGCGCAGGGCGAAATCTGGCGGCATGTCGGACAGGGCACGTTTCGGGGCCGGGCACCGCTCGGCCGGCCGGTGAAGGATACGCTACTTCTCGAGGCGACGACGCCCTCGGACCTGATGGACGCACGGCGCCTGCTCGAGCCGCAGGTGGCGCGGGCCGCCGCGACGCGGCGGATTCAGGCTGACATTGCCCTTCTGCGCAAGCGCGTTGCCGAGGGTCGGTCGGCGCGCGATCGTGCGGCTTGCGAGCGTGCGGATGACGCCTTTCACCAGTCGATCGCTCAGGTCGCGCGGAATCCGCTCCTGATCGCCCTTCTGCGACATTTCTCCAGCGCCCGCTGCCGCGCCGTATGGCAGAGGGAGTGGGATCGCACCTATCGCCGGGTCGGCGTGGAAGAATTCACCAGAGTGCATGGTGATCATCACGAACAGGTCGTCGACGCGATTGCGGCCGGCGACGGTCCTGCCGCGCATAGCGCCATGGCCCATCACCTACAGGTCGTCAGCATTGACATGGGCGTTCTCGACCCGGAGCCGCCAGACCTTTGATATCTGCGTCACCGTGGCCGAATCCTGCGGCTCCTGTGGGCCGTCGGTTCCAGGGATGCCGGCGCGCGTGATCGCTCGCGATAGACGACGTAGAGACCGGAAGCGACAATGACCGCGATCCCGGCCCACGTCATGCCATCCGGGAGGTCTCCGAAGACCAGATAGCCGGCGGCGGTGGCACCGATGATCTCGAGATACTGGAACGGCGCCAGGAGACCGGCTTCGGCGTGGCGGAAGGCTTCGGCGATCAGGACGTAGCTCGCGGCTGCGAAGAAGCCGCTTCCCAAGATCAGAGCCCAACCAGAGGCAGTCAGAGCGCCAGGGTCGAGCGCGACAAAGCCCGCTTCCTGAAGACCGAAGCTGAGGACCACCATGCCGATGCAGGCATAGATCGTGGCGCCGCACTGGACCGTCAGCCCCGAGCGGGTGCGCGAGGCGCGACGCAGGACGATCATGTTGAGCGCATAGGAAGTGGCTGCGATGAGTGGCAGGAGCGCGGCGATCTCGAACTCGGCGCCCGGCCGGATCACGATCAGCGCGCCCAAGAGACCGACGCCGACGGCCGCAAGTCGTCGCGCCCCGACAATCTCGCCGAGAAGTGGGCCCGCCAGCACCGTCAGGATCAGTGGCTCGACGAAGAAGATGGCGATCGCGGTAGCAATCGGCATGACCGCAAAGGCGCCGATCAGGCAGATGAGCGTGATCATCACCAGAAGACCGGACAGCGCGACGATCGGGGAGAACATTGCGCCCCTGAGACGATTCCGCAGCACCACCGCCGCCGGCAAGAGGAAGGCCGCCTGGGCGAGAACGCGCACGGTCGCGACCTCGATCGGGTTCAGTGTCTCCGTCAGCAGCTTCGACAACGTGTCGCCCAGCGGTAGCAGGAGCATCGCCGCGGCCATGCAGGTCATTCCTGCGGACGACCCTGTCCACTGGGTCGTCGATGTATTGGGCTGGGCAAAGATCATGACACCACCTCGTTACTTCAGAACCCGCATGAGCTGTGCGGGGAAGTCCGGGCGTTCGGGACATAGATTGCGGGTATCGGAGTTGCGGCAGCGGAACCGCGACGCCATCGCATGCTGCCTTCCAATCTGCATGTAGTCGTCTCGGAAGGGCGGGTCAAATCCGGAAGAGAGAATTGTTCTTCGCCCCCGTTGGGCCCTGCTTGATCCTCTGTCAGGCAAGCGTGTTCAGAACGAAGTCGGCTCGCGCTGTCGTATTGAGCTTAGGCAAGATGACCGGCTCATATCCGAGCCGGTCGAAAGCCAGGACCAGGCGATGATACTCGGCGGCGCCTTCCCTCAGATCCTGCTGGCGTTCACTGTCCCTGTGGTAGATCTCCGGCCAGAGCGGGGTCAGGAACACCTGGCGATGGAAGCGGTCATGTCCGGACAGGGTCTCGGACACTGGCACGCCGGATGCATGCTCCAGTGCGACGGCTGCATCGAGAAGGCCGCGATCGAAGAAGACCCATCCTTCCGTTCGCCTCATTCGTGCTCGGTCGGCGGCCGCCACCTTGATGGCCCGCCTCGCGAACACTTCGAGATCGATCCAGGGAAGCGCCCTGCCGTCCCCGCGCAGTTCCTCCTCGACGATCCTCCTGCCGGGCTCCTCGACGGTCTCGAAACCGCGCCGTCTCAGTTCAACCAGCAGCGTCGACTTCCCGCCACCCGAGCAGCCGGAGATCACGACGTGGCGACTGGCAATGCGGTTCCGCATCGGGGCTCCTTCATCATGTTCCTCGTCACGCCTCGAGACGTTTTCGTTCGGACGGCTCTGCGAAGACCCGCGCAACCTCCGCGTCATGCGCCAGAGGGTCGATTTCCGCGCTACGTGGCCGGTTCAACTCGATCTGCATGCGCGGGGTAGGGATCTTCGCCTGCCGCATCGCGTGGTCGATCAGGGACAGAACCTCGTCGCGGCAGTCGACGTCCCGCTCGAAACGGGACAGCCAGAAGCGGACAGCATAGGAGTTACTGTCGCTTCCCAACTCCTGCACCCGCACATCCGGGGGCGGGTCGGCCTGGATCACACGTGCTTGGCGCAAGGCCTTCAGGATCAGCGCCTTCGCGGTATCCACCGGAAGTTCACGCGTTAGCTTCAGCGACAACTGCGCACGATACTGCGGTTTCGGCGCGGAATAGTTGGTGATGCGTCTGCGGGCGATCTGGCTGTTCGGCAGAATCATGTAGGTCGAGTCCTGCGTCAGCACCCGCGTCGTGCGCCAGCCGATCTCGATGACCCGGCCGCGCGCGACCTGTTCGATTTCCACCCAGTCCCCAATCCGGTAGGGCGCCTCAATGCCGAGTGCGATGCCGGACAAAGTGTCGGCTACGACGTTCCGGATCGCGAATCCCAGCATCGCGAGTATCAGGCTCGAGCCCGCCAGCGCGCCAAGAAGACCCTGGCCAAGCAGAAGTGCGGCCGAGGCAACGACCGCGGCGAAGAACAGCAGAACGGCCACGAGATCCCGGAACAGACGCGGGTAAGGGCGCTTGTGGCGCCTCCGGCGATCGGCGAACAGGCCGAACAGCCGGCTTCCCAGCCAGGCCGCGGCGAGGCAACCGACAACGCCGCCTGCCAAGCGGACAGACAGCCCGACCCGCTGCTCGACCTCCCGGTCAAGGATCAACAGGCCGACGGCGACAAGAAGCAGGATCGAAGGCCAGATCAGCCGTCGGAGATAAGAGACCAGGTTCATGTCAGCAGCCCTGTCGCGCGAGCTGTGATGGCCGATGAAACCGGCACCGGAGGCAGGTCACGGTGGCGCCGGCGTGTCGCTCGACAGCGGAGCCGCAGCGACGACAGGAAAGCCGAATGATTGGAATGGTGTCGCCGAGAATGTGCCGACAGGTGGGGCAGCGATGAGCGGCTGCGCGGGGAAGCGATGTCTTGCAGGACGGGCAGGTAAGCGGAAGGTGACGATTCATGAGACCCTCTTTCAACGGGAAGGGAAGGCGCCGAAGCGGCGATTGCCGAAATCCCGGAAGGAGCGTCGTGGCTTCGTCAGCGCATCGAGCGGCTCCTTCCGGGCAGAACATGGGCTTCGGCAGGGCCCCGGGAATGTCGGTTCATTGTGCCTCCAGGCCTTCGGGGACATCCCGGGACGCAACGTGAAGCACGGTCAGAACCCGCCGCTCTCCGTCCCTGGTGTCCCAGTGGAGCGATGCGCCCTCTGCCAGTCCGATCAGGGCAACCCCGATCGGTGTCAGGATCGAGATCCGGCCGCGTGCGATGTCGGCGTCCTCGGGAAACACTGGCGTTACCCTCTTTTCCTGACCGGTCGTTTCGTCGCGATAGGTGACCGCGCGACCGATGGCCACAACGTTCTGCGGGAGTTTCGCCGCCGGAACGATACGGGCCCGCCCGATTTCGCCGAGCAGCCGGTCGGCAAGGTCCGGATTGCGCTGGATCGCGCCCTCTGCAAGTGCCTCGAGCCTTCTCAGGCAGTCAGCACCTATGACGACCTTGGGCCGCAGGCCGGTGCCGCGAGAGGTGGAGCGTTGTTTGTTCATCGTAGTTTCCTTTCCAACTACTGGTGGTGTGAGTGAATTATGGGTGGCGATAGTCCCTGACCCGCCACGGGACGGATCAAAGCATCAGGCCGCGGCATGGTCCGGAGACGGATGCACATCCAGCACGACGACCGTCTCGATCTGACCGTCGTCCCGCAGGAGCGGCACCTTCTGTAGTTTTCGCATCCCGATCAGGGTCGCCCCAAGCAAGGATGCGACGAGAACGTGACCCGGGATCGGCACCGGGCTCATGGAAAGCGCTCCTGTGCGCGCTCCCTCACCGCTGATCATGTAGGTGACGTGGCATCCGGCCACGACGAGCTCGGGCGGAGCCGGCTCCGGAGCTCCGCGCGAGATCCGTAGCTTGTGGCGCAGAAGCCCGTTCAAGAGCGGTGGATTGGGCGCATTCTTGGTTCCGCGGTGGCGGAGCAGGCGCTCGATGCCAAGCCGATCCTCAACGGTGAGGAGAAAGCCTGTCTCGACAGCGGAGCGCTCGAAGAGTGATCGAAAGTCACTGCCCGCAGGCAGATGGGTGATCCTGGTGATGGTCATGACGTGTCTCCCGGGGCGGCGAAGCCCGCGTTCTCAATTCAAGGATTTGAGAAAGCCCCGGGTGGTCGAAGGCGCGCTTATGCGCAGACCGCCCGGGGACCCGGGCGGTTCAGAAGCAGAAACCGGAAAAGGTTCTCGTGCGTGACCATGAGGAGAGCTTAGCCATTGGGGACAGGCTGTCAATCGCGGGCATCGGACCCGATCTGGAACGGATCAAGAGGCACAGCTGTTGAGCAGGTCAAGGAGGTGACCGATGGCGAAATTTTCTAAAGGCGACCATGTAAGCTGGAGTTCCGAGGCGGGCCGCGTGAGCGGCCACATCGTGAAGGTCCACGAGGCGGATTTCGACTACAAGGGCCATCGTCGGCGCGCGTCGAAGGAGGAGCCGCAATACGAGATCGAGAGCGACAAGACCGACCATATCGCGGCGCATAAGGAGGACGCGCTGACCAAGCTCGACTCGTGAGTGGGGGGTTCGCGACCATCGGACATTCCAACCGGTCGCCGCAGACGGTCATCGACATGCTGCGCGAGGCCGGGGTCCGGCTCCTGATCGATGTGCGCTCATTCCCGAAGTCGCGGACCAATCCGGATTTCAATGATGACAGCTTTCCTCAGAAATTGGCCGATCATCAGATCGGCTACCGTCACATGCTGGCCCTCGGCGGTCGTCGCCCGAAGCAACCCGGTGTTGACGACGACCTGAACGCTTTCTGGCGCGTGCGGAGCTTCCACAATTACGCGGACTACGCCCTCAGCGACGATTTCCAGCAAGCGTTGGCCGATCTCGAGCAGCTCGGCCGCGACCAGTCCCTTGCGATGATGTGCTCGGAGGCCGTCTGGTGGCGTTGCCACCGTCGGATCATCACAGACTACCTGCTGCTTCACGGACACAAGGTCCAGCATCTGATGGCTCCCGGTCGGATCGACGCGGCCCGGCCGTCGGAAGGAGCGCGACTGCGCAACGACGGGACGGTAATCTATCGTCCGGATTGAAGCCGGAGCGGTTTCCGAACCAGAGATCGAAAACGCCGCCACGAGAATCCGCTTTCAACATCTGGGACATCACATCTTTCTCTCCACCTCGGACCGTTTGGGAAGGATGCGCACCATTGCGATGCAATGGTGCGATTGCCTATGCGAGAATGTGGAGCTATGCCGCGCGGTCGCAACGCAGCCTGTAGCTCTGCTCTACGTCCGGGGAGACCGGACGCACGGCCCATTCGCGATCCGTAAAAACATCCACGACGCGCGGGATATCGCTGCGCTCGATCCCGATGTCGCGTAGCAGGCGATCGTCCATTCCTTGTAGGGTTTGGATCATCTTCCGGCGCTCCCGATTGCGGAATGCGGTCCGGAACCATTCCCAAAAAGCCCCCGACTTGCGATTGTGCTGACCAGGTATTCGGTTAGCTGGGAGATGAGGAGGGGTTGGCTTGAACATGTTAAGGTGCATGACGTGCTCCATGGCGAGGAATTGAACCGAGACTTCCGCACCACTGCCGTCGACCCGTCTGCGAACTGACAGGATCGACCGCTCACGATGGCGCGTTCGTCGCTTCGACTGATCTGTATGAGATCGAGGAAACCCCGAGGCGCGGACAGGCAAGCGGCCTGATCCCGCCCGGGGCTACCGGCGGTTCAGTGTGCTTCCTGCGTAAAGCAGGAACCTCGTATGAAGCCTGAACTTGGTCATACTCGGAATATCGGCGCTCCGCGCGTGCTTATCAAGGGCGCGACGCGGCCCGCGATCTTCTGGCACCGTCCGTTGGTGCCATGAGGGCGGACGACGCCGAGCAAGCCCCTTACCAGACGTCTCGTATGGCCAGCGCCAAGTCCCAACTGCAAAGGGGCTTTTAGCAAACGCGCTGCTTCGCAGAAATCTGCGAGCGCGCGGTCGCGTCGGATGCCGGGTATGCGGACCTTACTCCCGTTCGCCGCGCATGCTCAGTTTGTGCCGCGGCCGCGAAGTTCACCGTGAGGTAGGGCGGACTCCGGCCATTCGCTACGTGCGCACAGGCGCTCCGGTGGTAAGCACGAAGCGGACGTTCAGCCAGTAAACCAGTCCGGCATACACATGATCGGCACGAAGGGCGGGATGCGGACATTTTCTGCAAAAGCGAGGCAAGCACGCCGGTCAAATGGAAGCAGACATTCGGGTCTCTCTCAAATAGGACTTGTTCGGCACTCCTGAAAAGTCGTTCCGAATTTGTGGGGGCCCACTAACGCAGTGCATTTCTTGCGGTCAGTTCGTGCATATTCGGGCAGTGTCCGAGCACGTGGTGGAATTTGGCACCGCGCCGGCGGTGTAGCCGGGGTGTCCATGGAGGGCATCGATTATGCGCGGCTGAGCTCGAGTTCTGAAGAAAATTTTTCTAAGGTCATGCTACACCTCCCGGGCTGCTCCTGTATATGTCCCGGGTGCCCATCAAGCCTGCGCTTCTCCGTCGACTTCGTCCCGGTCCACGCGCCACGCATCGCGGGTCGCCTCAATGCCTTCCCATGCGACGTAGGGCACGATGGCCAGAGCCGCGACGGGATCGGCCCACCACCACCCCATAGTCTCGGTAAGGATCAGGCCCGCCAACACCACGATTGTTTGATACTGGCAGATCAGGGTGTCCTTTGCGTCATACTTGAGCGACGGCGCGTCCAGCTTACTGCCGTAGCGGTATTTGCCCCACGCCAGGAACGGATTAACCAACAAAGCCACGATTAGGATTCCGATGCCGAGCCACGAAAACGCCGGAGCCTGCTGTGAGATGAACTTGCCGATCGCCTCGTAGAGAATGAACGCCACCACGATCCAGAAGGCCGCCGCCACCACGGAAAGAGCGATTTTCTTCCGCCGCACGAGGTCTCTACGGCTGATCTCCGCCTCCTCTCCGTGCAGTCGCCAGATCATTGTTCCCGCGGACGCTCCTTCCACGGTGCTGTCGAGTCCCCAACTGATCAGCGCCGCACTGCCTGAAAGGAAACCCGCAGTCAGCGAGATGGCAACCTCGATGGCATTGTAGACCAGGCTGGCGATTTCGACGTATCGCCCGTGTCGCAGCCATTGTTTCCGGTTATCCAATCAGGCCTCCTTCGGAGCACGCCGATTTACTGTATCCGCGACCTCCTTGCCGAGTGGCCCGAGTCGTTTGAGCCTGGGGATGCGCGGAACCTGGCCGGAGCGGATCGCCCGCACCCGGGCATTCATCCAGTGCCGGACGATGCCGCGGTAGATCAGATCTCGAAGCGGGCCGAATTGCTGGCGATGCTCGATGTAGAACAGGTCCGGCGTATCGTATGTTCCGAAATCGCGGGCGATGCCGGTCTTCTGGATGTAGGTGTCCCGCCCGGCCCATTCGACCGGCGGCGCGCTCAGGCAGTCGGTTCCGACGCCGTATCCGCAGAAGCTCTCCGTGCCCGCGAACGCCTGTTGAAGAGAACCGAGGAAGGCCTTGTCGAGGATGAAACCCTCAAGCTCGACCCACCGCCCATCCGTCTGGACCTCGACCCAGGAATGCAGGATCTCGTCCGGCGCGATCGGATAGACGGCTTCGGGGACCACGCCGCGCTGGAGTGCTTTGTGAATGGTGAAACCATGAAGGCGGCAGGGCACGCCGAGCGCGCGCAGCAGCGCCATCAGGAGCGTGCCCTTCGTGTTGCACTGGCCGTAGCCGTCCGCCAACACCTCGGAGGCGGGGATGTCGTCGGCGCGGTTGTAACCGAAGAGGATCTCGTCCCGGACGAAGTCGTAGGTGGCCCCGATGCGGTCATGCTCGGGAAGCCGGAGCCACCCCCGGTCCTCGATCAGGCGCGCTATGCCCTCCGAGCGGAAGTCGAGCAGCGGGGTGGCGTCAAGCAAGCGGGTCTCGTCGATCATGATCGGCTCCATCGAATCGGATCATGATCATGGTGATTGCTACAGCGACTGTAGCTTCAAGTCCTTTTTACGCGGCTCGCGGCGCCGCAAGGATGACGAGGGCGCCGATGAGGCAGAGGGTAGCCCCGGCTATGTCCCACCCATCCGGCCTCTGCCCCTCGGCGGTCCACATCCAGAGCAGCGAGGCGGCGATGTAGACCCCGCCATAGGCGGCGAAGGCGCGCCCCGCGAAGCCCGTCTCGACTTGTGCAAGCAGCCAGCCGAAGATTGCGAGGCTCGCTACGCCCGGCATGAGCCAAAGCGCTGAGGCGCCGTTCCGCCACCAGGCCCAGATGGCGAAACATCCAGCGATTTCGGCCAGCGCGGCGAGAGGATAGACGAAGGCGGCCGACATCAAGCGCCGGTCGCGTGGTGATCGGCGAGGCATTCTTCGTGGTCGCGCAGCACCTCGAGGATGCGGCAATCGGCAACCCTGTCGGCACTGCACTCGCTGATCATCCGTCGCAGTTCGCTCCGGAGCGCTTCGAGCCGGTCGATGCGCGCCTCGACCTCGCGAAGCTGTCTGTGGGCGACCGCATCAACCTGCGCACAGGACCGTTCCGGGCTGTCGGAGAGTTCAAGCAGTTCCCGGATCGCCTCCAGCGAGAAGCCAAGTTGCCGGGAATGGCGGATGAAGGCGAGCCGGTCGAGATCCTTGTCGCCATAGCGGCGCTGCCCGCCTTCGGTCCGTCCCGGCTCGGGCAGAAGCCCGATCTGTTCGTAATAGCGGATGGTCTGCACCTTGGTGCCGGTGCGCTTGGCGAGCGTGCCGATCGGCAGCATGGGAAGCCTCCTGATTGCTACAGTCTGTGTAGGTTTATTGCCCAGATCAGACAAGAGCTTCACGAACCCGTAAGGATCGACATTCCAACCGGGAAAGTTCTTGAACCTCTACCCACTGTAGCTTGTATGCAGCCGCCAGACCGAAGAACTGCGAGGTATTCCGGGCGGATGACGAGACTTCAGAAGGGTTTATGGGCGGCAGTGGCTGTCGCCGCGCTCGCCGCGGCGGGACTTGCGGCCTACGGATCACGCGCGCCGAACGGCACGGCAAGCGCCGCCCCGTCGGTGAAAGCTGATTTCGAGCTGACGGGCCACGACGGTGTCATGCGCACGGAGGATGATTTCAAGGGCAAGTGGACGCTTGTCTTCTTCGGCTTCACGAACTGCCCCGACGTCTGCCCGACAACGCTGGCGGAGATCGCGCAGACTCTGGATGATCTCGGTCCGAAAGCCGAAGCGGTTCAGCCGCTCTTCATCTCGGTCGACAGTGACCGCGACCGCCCGGGGGACCTGGCCGAATACGTGCCGCAGTTCCATCCGTCGATCCTGGGCCTTGCCGGCACGCCCGAGCAGATCAAGGACGCCGCCGCGTCCTTCAAGATCTTCTACGAGCGCGTCCCGGAGGACACGGCGCCCGACGGATACACGATGGGCCATACGAGCCAGGTGTTCCTCTTCGACCCGGATGGCGGCTTCGTGCGGCTCTACGGTTACGGAACACCCGCCCCAGAGATAACCGCAGACCTCCGCGCGCGGATCGACGCGCATGGATAGCTTGCGCGGTGAGACGGCCCTGTTCTTGGCATGGCTCGTGGCGCTCGGAGCCTCGCTTGCAGTGCTGTTCATCGGCGAGGTTTTGGGCCAGACACCCTGTTCGCTCTGCTGGTTCCAGCGCGCCTTCATGTTTCCGCTGGCCGTCCTGCTCGGGCTCGGGCTCTGGTGGCGCGACCTTGGCGCCGGCCGCTACGGCGCTGTGCTCGCGCTGGCCGGCGCCGCGATCGCGCTCTGGCACGTCGCACTCTATGCCGGGCTGATCCCGGAGCGCATCCAGCCCTGCGCGGCCAGCGGCCCCTCCTGCACCGACGCCAACCAGCTGATCCTCGGCGTGCCGCTCCCGGCGCTGGCTCTTCTGTCCTTCCTTGCCATCGCGGCGCTCTGTGCCCTCTCGCAAAAGGGTGTTTCCGCATGACTCGCAGACCGATCATCCTGTCCATTCTCGCGCTCGCGCTCGTCCTCTTCGCGGGTGCCGCATGGTTCGTCTCTCGTTCGGATGCCGGGGCCGAAACCGTGCCGCCCGAGGTGGCCGAGGCGCTGGTGCGGCCGTGGTCTCCGGTTCTGGGCCGCGAGGAGGCGCCCGTGACCATCGTCGAGTTCTTCGACCCCGCCTGCGAAGCCTGCCGCGCCTTCCACCCGATCGTGAAAGACATCATGGCAGAACATGGCGACGCCGTGCGGGTCGTGGTGCGTTACACGCCCTTTCATGGCAAAATCTCCGAAGTCGCGATCCGCGTTCTGGAAGCCGCCCGGATGCAGGGCGTCTTCGAGCCGGTGATGGATGCGCTGATGCGCGAGCAGCCCCGCTGGGCATCCCATGGCGGAATGCGACCCGACCTGATCATGCCGATCGCCGGCGAGGCCGGGCTCGACGTCGCGGCGGCCGAGACGCAGATCCGTGCGCCCGACATCGTCGCCGTCCTCAATCGGGACCGCAGCGACGTCGAGGCGGTCGGCGTCCGTCAAACCCCCACTTTCTTCGTGAACGAACGTCCGCTCGAACCCTTCGGGGAGGCCGAACTCCGCGCACTCGTCGCGGAAGAGGTCCGCCGCGCGGGGACCTGAACGGACGATTCAAAGCATCTGGAGACTACGCATGAGATTTTCTGCGACGACAGCCCTGGCCCTTGCGCTTCTGACCGCGGCGCCCCCTGTTCTCGCCGGCGGGGAAGACGTCGTGGCCAGGGACGCCTGGTCACGCGCCTCGATCGGGACGAGCCGACCCGGCGCGGCCTACATGACACTGCAAAACAACGGGGGCGAGCCCGTCGTGGTGACTGGACTGCGCACCGATCTCGCGATGATGCCGATGATCCACGCCACCGCCACGGATGAGCACGGGGTCTCCCGGATGACGCACATGGAGGAGCTTGAGATCCCGGCTGGCGAGGCCGTGGCGCTCGCTCCTGGCGGGCTGCACCTGATGCTCATGGACCTTCAGCGCCCGATGGTCGAAGGCGAGATCTTTTCCCTGACCGTAGATTTCTCTGATGGCGAGAAAATCTCCGTCGAGGTCCCGATCCTCGGCATCGCTGCGCGCGTTCCGGCGGACTGATGCAAAGGCGGAGCTTTCTGATCTACGGCGTGGCCGGGATTGGCGCGATCGCAACGACACTCGGGATCGGCTGGTGGCGGGTGGACGGTCCCGGCGCGGATGCACCGGTCGGCAAACGCCCCCTGCCACTGACCGAGATGTCCTTCCGGCTGACGGATCACGAGGGGAAGTCTGTCGGCCCGCAGACTCTCCTGGGTCGCGCCTCGCTCGTCTTCTTCGGGTTCACCTACTGCCCGGAGGTCTGTCCGACGACGCTGTCTGACATCTCAATCTGGTTCGATGGGCTCGGCGAGGACGCGGCGGATCTGAACGTCGTGCTCATCACGGTCGATCCGGAACGCGACACGGTCGAGGCGCTCGCCGAGTATGTCGGCTATTTTCATCCTGCGATCCGCGGCTGGACGGGGACGACGTCGCAGGTCGATCAGGCGACAAGCGACTTCCGGGTGCGCTACGAGAAGAGGCCGATGGAGGGCGGCGGCTACACGATGAACCACACATCGGGTGTTTTCCTGTTCGATGCCGATGGGCGCCACGTGAGCATCATCGACTATCACGAGCCGCGTGAGTTTGCTCTCCCAAAGATCCGGCGGGCGATGGGCGCGCAGTAAGACGGGACCAGCTGAAGCGCTGACAACGCCAGAGCCGGATGAATTCCTCATTTCGGCTTGAACCTACAGTTGCTGTAGGTCGTATATCCACATCCGATCGGGAATCACGACGGAGAACCATCATGGCCGACGGGAGCGCAGGACAACGCGAGTGGCGCGTGACGGGCATGGATTGCGGGTCCTGCGCCGCGAAGGTGCGCGGGGCGGTCGAACGTCTGCCTGGTGTGGCGGATGTCGACGTCGCGCTGATGGCCGAACGGCTGCGCCTGACGCTGGACGAGAGCCAGACACCGCCCGAGCGCATCGAGAAGGCAGTGCGTGGCGTCGGCTTTGGCATCGCGCCCAAAGGCGCGCGCCCGGAAAAGCCCAAGGGCGGCTTCGTCCTGCCGAACGGAGCCTTTCCAGATGCTGCGGAGAGATCGGCGACCGACAGCGAGCCGCAGGAAAACGACGAGCCGGCCGAAGAGGCGCCGAGATCGTGGATGAAATCCTCCAAAGGCCGCCTCGTGATCGGCACCGGCGCACTGCTTGCCGCGGCTTGGGCGTCCCGCCTCATCTTCCCGGCAGAGATTGCCCACTGGGTGTTCGTCCTGGCAACCCTCGTCGGGATCGTGCCGGTGGCGCAGCGCGCCTTCGCCATGACGCGGGCCGGCATGCCCTTCACCATCGAGATGCTGATGACCATCGCCGCCGGCGGCGCGCTGGTGATCGGCGAGCCGGAAGAGGCGGCGCTGGTCGTCTTCCTCTTCGCCGTGGGCGAGCTTCTCGAAGGTGTTTCGGCCGGCAAGGCACGCGACAGCATCCGGGCGCTCTCGAAGCTCGTGCCGAAGACGGCGCGGCTCGAAGTGGGCGGGAAGACACGTGAGGTCTCGGCCGAGAAGCTCCAGGTCGGCCAGGTCGTTCAGGTCCGTCCCGGCGACCGTGTCCCCTGCGACGGCGAGGTGATTGATGGCACGTCGGGTGTCGACGAGAGCCCGGTGACTGGCGAGAGTGTCCCGAGCCTCAAGGAGCCGGGCGCGGAGGTTTTCGCCGGGTCGATCAACGCCGAGGCGCTTCTGCGCGTGCGGGTCACGAAGGCGGCCGAGGACAACACCATCGCCCGCATCGTGCGGCTCGTGGAGGAGGCCGAGAGCGCCCGCGCGCCGACCGAGCGCTTCATCGACCGGTTCAGCCGGGTCTACATGCCCGCCGTGGTCGGGGCAGCTGTTCTCGTCGCCATGGTCCCTCCGCTGGCCTTCGGCCTGGCCTGGGGCGAATGGGTCTATCGTGCGCTGGCGCTGCTGCTGATCGGCTGCCCCTGCGCGCTGGTGATCTCGGTGCCGGCCTCGATCACTTCGGCGCTGTCGACCGGGGCCCGCAACGGCCTGTTGATGAAGGGCGGCGCTGTGATCGAGGCGGCGGCCCGCACGACCCATGTCGCCTTCGACAAGACGGGGACGCTGACGCATGGCAAGCCCCGCGTGACAGATGTCTCGGTGTTGAGTGGAAGCGACGACGATCTCATGGCGCTTGCCGCCGGGGTCGAGAGCGGCGCGAGCCACCCTCTCGGACAGGCGATCTCCGCCGAGGCCGAAAGGCGGGGCGTGGACGCGGCGGCGGCGACCGGAGGTCGCGCGCTTCCCGGCAAGGGGGCGGAAGCGTCGATCGACGGCGTAACCGTCAGCGTGGGCTCCCCGCGGCTGGCAAACGAGCGCGGCGCACTCACGGACGACCTGCGGACCCGCGTGGCGGCGCTGGAAGCCGAAGGCAAGACGGTGGTCATCGTGTTGCGCGATGACGTGCCCCAGGGCCTCATCGCGCTCAGGGACGAACCGCGCGCCGATGCGGCGGACGCCGTCGCGCAACTGCGCGGGCTCGGCATCTCTTCGGTCATGCTGACCGGGGACAACCCGCGCACGGCCCAGGCCATCGCCGAGGGGCTCGGGATCGAGCATCGCTCGGAGCTCATGCCCGAAGACAAGGTGACGGCGATCCGCGATCTGACGACGGACGCCCGTGTGATGATGATCGGCGACGGGATCAACGACGCGCCCGCGCTCGCGGCGGCGCATGTCGGCGTTGCCATGGGCTCGGGCACCGACGTGGCGCTCGAGACGGCCGACGCGGCGATCCTGCGCAATCGCGTGACCGACGTGGCGGGCAAGGTCCGGCTCGCCCGGGCAACCATGTCGAACATCCGCCAGAACATCGCGATCGCGCTCGGGCTCAAGGCGGTATTCCTCGTGACTACCGTGCTCGGGATCACCGGCCTCTGGATCGCTATCCTCGCCGACACCGGCGCCACCGTGCTTGTGACGATGAACGCGCTCCGACTGCTGTTCTTCCAACCCACCGGCACGCCTAAATCCACGGGGCGCGTCGGTCGGAACGCCGGGAAGGCCCGCCCCGATCACACATCCGCAACGACTTGAAAAGGAGACACCGATGATCCTTACCCGCCGCGCCATGATAGCCTACGCCGCAAGCTTTGCCGCGGTGGCGCCGACCGCCGGACTGACCCAGGATGCTCCCTCGATCCACGTCTTGAAAGATCAGAACTGTGGATGCTGCGCCGCCTGGATCGAGATCCTGAAGGAGGACGGCTTTACCGTCACCACCGAGCGCAGCTTCGGCACCCTCCTGATCCGGCACAAGCTCGAGAACGGCATCCCCCAGAGCATGACCTCCTGTCATACCGGCGAGATCGGCGGTTACATGATCGAGGGACACGTGCCGATGGCCGACATTCATAGGCTGCTTTCCGAGCGCCCCGATGCCGTCGGGCTCGCCGTTCCCGGCATGCCTTACGGGTCGCCGGGCATGGGTCCAGAGGATGAGCGCGAAGCCTACGATGTGTTCCTGATCCGCAAGGATGGCAGCACGGAGATCTTCTCAAGCTACGAGGCTGCCTGAGGGCACAAGGATCGCCGTCAGGTCGCTGCGCATATTCCACACCTTGCAGTTGCAGCGGAGGTCCGGAAAGACCCGCTTTCCCGAAGCGCGACAACGCACCCCTTTAGCGAGCACAGCGAATGGCCGGTTCGGTGAAGCTGCATTGCAGCGTGCCCAGCCCCGAAGAATGGCTGGTTGGGGCCGCTCACACCGGACATCACGTTGCTGCACATGCAGACTGGGGCTGGAGCGCTTCGTTCAGTCTCGGCTCATAGCGGACATCTCCCAGAAGTGACTGGGTCGTCCGCAGCATATAGCGGAATCCGGCTCCTTTGCGGCAGACGTGATCCGGTGCCGCATCGAGATGCGGCACCGAAAAGACGCAATCAGCCGCCGGGCATCTCGATCCCGCGCGCGTCAAGCCAAGCGCGCATGGCGTCGATCTCTTGTTGCTGTTCAGCGATAATGTGTCGGGCCAGGCCCATGTTCTCGGCATCGGTGCCGGCGGCGAGCTGGATGCGGGCCATGTCGATGGCCCCCTGGTGGTGAGGGATCATTCCAAGCACGAAGGCCACGTCGGGGTCCTCGTGCCGGAGGCCGGCCATCATCTCGTCGTGCATCCCCATCATCGACTGCGCATAGGCGTCGGCGACGGAGGTGTCGCCAAGCTCGGCCGGCGTGATCGGCGGGAGCTCATCGCCCTCGCGCAGGGTCTCCATGGCCTGAGGCCCGTGCGGATGCTCCAGCGAATAGGAGTGCGTCGCCATCTCGCCCTCCTCAGCCATTATCTCGGCCATCGTCCGGGTATCGGTGCCGTAGAAGGCCGCGTGCAGGCCCCAGTAGGCTGTGGCGAAAATCACCAGCGCGCCCGCCAAGCCGATCGGAACACCGACAAGCGCGCGCCTGATCCAGGACCAGAAATGCAGTTCTCGGGTATGGTCGACCGCGATCACGACAATGATCGCCATGATCAGTGCGTGGCCGATCAGGTCGACGCGACCGAAGGGGTAGACTGCGGCATTGAAGATCACGAAGAGCGCGATCGCGGATAGGCGCCGCACCAGTGGCGTGGCAAGCAGGCCGAAGCCCATGGTGAACTCCGCGACACCTGCCATCGGGATGAACATGTCGCGCGGGATGCCGAAGGTCAGGAACGGCTTCTCCTCGACCAGCGGGTAGAACCATTCGGGGTAGGCGAACTTCTCCAGGCTCGACCACATCAGTGCGATCGCGACACCCCAGCGGAGCACCTCGAAACGGTGCTTGCGCCAGTCCTCCCGCTCTGAGGACTCGAGGACCAGGTAGGCCGCCACGGCGACGCCGAGCGCCAGGTAATCGAGCAGGTGGAACGGGTCGTAATCGCGCAGGGCGAGCACCCAGAGGAAGATGATCCCGGCCGCCGAAAGCGGCATGGTCTTGCGCGAGACAATCCCGGCGGCGATCAGGAGCTGAAGCCAGCTCACCCATTCGGCCGGGGTCTTGAGGTCGGGCGTCAGGTATACGCCGCCAACCGAGAAGATCGCGACGAAGAAGCCCGCGACCACGATACGGACGAAGTCATCGAGCCTAAACCAGAGCGGGTTCGTGACGCGATCCATCGCGTCGAGCGCCGTCTCTCCGGCGGCAGTGCGCTCGACGAGACGCGTGGCGATGAAGAAGACCAGCACCAGAACGATTCCGGTCCAGAACCAGGGATCAGCCAGGGTCCGGGTGATTGGCGCCGGCGCCGCGTCGACGATGTAGGGCGCGAACCACTTCACATGGGCCGAGGCCGCAGCCGGCGCCAGCGCGCCGGTGAGCGCGAGGGCGATGCCAAGGCCTGGTTTGCGGGGGAGGGAGGACAGCATGATGGATGCCCCTTTATTGTGAGGGATTGGTGATCAGATCTTCGCGCTCATGGTCGCGAGGTCGATCGGACCTGCGGCCGGCGCGTGTGCAGGGAAGGTCGCGCGCGACAGGATCGTGCCGCTCCGGTCGACGACGAGACGCAACGCGCGGCCTCCGCAATAGAAGGTCAGACGCCAGCGGCCGGCGTCCTCGTCGATACCGGTCTCGCACCGGCTGGTGATCTCTCCGGCACGGAGCTTTGCGGGGACGTCGGCAGGCGGAAGTTTGAAAGCAGCACTCACTGTCTCCGCGTCGACCACAAAGCCATCGGTGCTGAAAGTCACGTTGCTCATGACGCTCTCCTTTCAAGCCACGGCTGGCGCAGGCGCCGGCAAGGCGACGTCGGCCAGCGTCGAGCGGTCAAGCTCAGCCAGGAAAGCCGCCTCCGCAGCGTAGAGCTTGCCTTTCAGGCGACAGACCGGGGTGACGCAGCAGGCTCCGTCCGGAGAGAAACACTCGACGAGTGCCTGATCCTGCTCGAGGAGCCGCACGAGATCTCCAAGTCCTATCTCGCTGGCGGGAAGTGCAAGAATCGCACCGCCGCCGGCGCCGCGGCGCGTGGCGACGAAGCCGTGCCGAGCGAGGCGCTGAACGACCTTGTTCAGGTGATTGCGGGAGATACCGAACTCGTCCGCGATCTCCGCCGTCGAGAAGGCGCGCTCCGGGACACTGGCCATGCGCATGAGCGCCCGAAGCCCGTAATCCGTGAAACTGGTCAGGCGCATCTGGCGACCCCGCTATGAATAAGTATTTCCAATACCTATTATAAATTCTATCCTGCTCCCGCAACAATCGCTCACGCCAGGTCAGCCATGTCTCAGACGCAAGCCTCTATCCCGCCGATCCGCTCCACACGTCCTGCCATGACCTTGGAAATGATGGAGAGGACCGGTCTCAGCGAAGCTGTGCTCACCGACCTGGTGCATGGCTTCTACGGCAAGATCCGCCTCGATCCGGTGCTTGGTCCGATCTTCGCGGAACGGATTACCGACTGGCGACCCCATCTCGAGAAGATGGTCGACTTCTGGTCATCTGTCGCTCTGATGACCGGGCGCTATCACGGTGCGCCGGTGCCGAAGCACGAGGGTTTGCCCGTGATCTGGGCTCACTTCGAGCGTTGGCTCGAGCTTTTCCGGGAGACGGCCGGCGAGGTCTGCACGCCGGAGGGCGCTGTGCATGTGATCGAGCGGGCGGAACGGATCGCCCGATCGCTGCATATGGCCAGCCAAGATGCGCGGCAGCGGGCCGGATGTGCGCCCAACCTGGGTTAACGGTGTCAGGCTGGCCAGCGCGAGCCTGACACGCGATCTCCAGGCGCGATTTCGAGATCAGATGTTGATCGGATCATGCCGCTCGCTTCACTGCCAACTTGCGTGCTTCTTCAGCGCGGTCGTGGAGGTAGTTTGCGAGATCGGTGACCAATACGCCTTTCCGGGATTTTCGATTTCCAGGCTCCATTTCCATGATTGGCAAGGGTATGTCACCCTTTCTGACCTTTCGCATGAACTTCTCCACCGAAGTATCGAAGTAGTGAGTGGCGATCCTCTCCAGATCGACGAGAGGGTCGCCTTCATTGAAGGCAAGGATGGTCATCAGCGTGTATGGCAGTAGGTTCATGTCAGTTGTCCAATTGTTCGCCGCCGTCATGGGCCGCTGCCAGAAGAGTGGGTGCGGTTCAGGTAAGGCGGGAGAAATTTTTTTGCTTGGTCGTTTTGCGCCCGCATGGGGCTCATTGTGCCGCGCAAAAAACTGAACTATGGCAGTATGTTAGGCGGGGCTCTGGTGTGTATTGAAGCGCGCTTGTCCGGGCGGAGCTACGGGTCGTGCCTTGGCGCGAAGGCGAGAAATTGCGCGGGGACCTGTCGGGTAAGCCAGACACCGTTGTCGGCTACCCAGAATTGATGCCCGCCCCGCGACATCGCGCCCGCTTCCACGCTGAGCACGATTGGCTTGCCGTGACGCGTGCCCACGTCGAGTGCCGTGTCGACATCGGCGCTGAGATGCACGAACTGGCGTCGCCCCGAGAGCAATCCAGACTGAAAGATCGAATCCAGTGATTGTCTGTTTGTGCCATGATAGAGCACCGCCGGCGGGCTCTGGGGAGCGAGGGTGAGGTCGACCGCGAGCGAGTGCCCTTGGGCGGCTCGGATACGCTCTCCTCCCTCGGAGAGGGTAAAGCGCCTCTTGTTATCATCCGCAACAAGCCGGACGAGATGCCCCCGCGACATTCCCCGACCAGCCCGTCTCAGGGCGCGCAGCAGCAGGTCAACCTCGACCCATCCACCGGGTTTCAGTGTTAGCCCAAGCAATTCCGGCTCATGACGCAGAACGCGGCTGAGAAAACGGCCTTCACGCGACATGGTAATCCCGCAGTAGCGGCCGTTCGACGCCGCAACTTTTCGGACCGGCCATACATGCTGCTGCAAGACATGCGCATTGGACTTTGTTAGCCATCCTGTTGCAGGCACCGACGACCGCGACCCAAGTCGCAGTGTAATTTCCGGTAACCTCATCTTCACGGAGAGAGTTCTCGGTCCGCGTCGTCGATAACCGTGCGCCCGCGTAGCAGGCTCTCAGCCGCGGCGCCTCGAGATTGCGCGAGATGCGGACCTCGCTCAGGTCCAGTTGCAGTTTCACTGTAATTCTCCTGTAAGCGGCTTCCGACGGTGGCCCGTAACGTGCAGTCAAGACGGCGCATCTCGCGATGCGCCGCGGAGTCACAGGTCGAAGAGCTGATTGGCGATGACGCAGGCCTGGACGGCGTCGAGTGCCGCCTGCACGAGGGTGGCCAGCTCGACGAGTTCATCCTGCGCAAGCTGTAGCGCCCCTGCACGTTCGCTGCGGACGGCCACCTTGTAACCGCACTCAGGATCATGCTCGTGACCGTGCCACGCGTAGGAAGTCTCCCTCTCCGCCTCCTCGCCCACGCGAAGGATGAGTGTTTCGATGTCGCGAAGGAAAGCTTCATTGACAATGTTGCGAGAGGCGATCCTGCGACTGATGTCACCGGCGAAGGTGCGATGTCGCGGATCGAGGATCGGTATGATCTTCACGTCGAGGCGTTTGCGCACGCGGCGGGATTGACCGAGGGCGTCGGCGACGATCTCCGAGATTCTGTCCATCATGCCGCCTCCTTTACCGCCAGAGCAGGAAACGCTCGCAACGCCTGGAGGCCCCTCTCCAGAGCCTCGGCGCAAACGCGCGCGTCATCGGCAATTGGGTCGTCTGGATGCACCGCGGCGAAGCGGGCGGCTTCGTCGCTTTCGATGTCATCCGCGAATTCCAACGTCAGAAGCCGGTGCAGTTCGATCAGTTCCTCCTCCACCACCTCGGGCGACGCTCCGCTTGCCATGGCCTCGGCCACCACGCCCGCACGGCGTGTCCAAGGCTCTCCGCCGAGGAGGTCGGCTGCCGCAACGAGCCGATTAAAATCGGCTCGGAGCCAAGCAACGAACTCGCCGCGTTGTTCAGCGGCCCGAAGCGTGGCGCGCATGCTTTTGCTGTTGTCGTTCATACTGAATCTCCTTCGAGGATTCCGGGTCCAGATGACCCGTCAAGCCCGAACCGCGCTTCCGGTCCGGCATAGCGATGAACTCTCCTTCTGTTTCTTCTCCTCATTCTGATAGTGGCCGGCTTGGCCGCGCCCTCATGAGAGGGGCGCGGACCGAGCAGGTCCACAATCCAACGCATTTTCGATGAAAGTCGATGCTTGATCGCTGCGAAGCGAGTTAATGATGCGGTGCCAAAAGGACGGTGGTTCGAGGAAGTTGCAGCGGTCGGCGGAAGAAGTTGAAAACGGGGTGCCGTCATCCCGTGCGGATGATGACACCCCGTTTTTAACTCGATGCGGAAATAGCGGAAATTGCGGCGACACTCAGCGGTGGGCGGGGACTGAATTCGGTCTGCATCATAGGGCGAGATCCGTCGGCGTGGTGCGGCAACTGTCGATATAGTGCCCGAACTCGGCAGCCGCTTTTGCTGCGGTCGAATGGTCGTAGTGGTCGCCGGTGCCGATGTCGGCGTGGTCGAGCAGCGCCTTCGTCGCGAGACGGCCTCCGACCAGGTTTTCCGCGGCATCGGTGCCGACATTGTCCCGCAGTCGATGGATCGGGATACGAACTCCAAGCTTCTTCTCGGTGATCTCCGCCGACAATCGCCCAATCCGCTTTTCACTGATCGACTGGCCCGGCGCATGAACGGAAGGGAAGAGACAAGAGCCGTCATCGAAAAGCGGCCGGTAGCAGCGGTAGTATTCCTCCAGCGCCGCCACGAGGCGTGCGTTGTGCCACACGATGTCGAAGGGGTCGCCGGCCTTTTGGTCCTCACGCCTCTTCAACATCCGCGCAGGGATACGGACATGCAGGCGATCAGGCTGCTCGGACCAAAGAGTTGTTCCCGCCTGGAGCGCCGAGATTGCGCGTGCCCGCTGCGGCAAGGCGGTGCCCAAGACCAAGATCAACCCATTGCGGAAGATCGTCGCCGCTCGGACGCCACGGATGGATTTGCTCTGCGCTTCCTCGATCTGCCGAAACCCCAGGTCGTAGATAGCGACGGCGCCCACAAGTTGGTCTCCGGTCTTCGTCGGAGACCCGCCCGCGCGGCCTTTTTCGCGCCAGTAGCGGCACACGAACTCCCTCGCGGACGAGTCGGCCCAGGGCGCAATGATTGCCAGCCCCGCCTTGATCCGAGAGAGATAGTCCGCCGCCGTTCTGACTGAGACCCCGTGGTCGGTGTTGGTCGGGTTGGTCAGCCATAGCGCGTAGCAATGCAGGTCCGACCCCGATGGGATCAAGCCGGCGCCGCAACTGCGCGCATAGTCGACATAGCGACCAAGCGCGGTCGTGACCGCCCCGAGATAGTCTGAGCTCAGAATGGGGAGACCGGACGTGACCTTACCTGCCTCGGATCGGTCGAGAATTTCCCGTAGCGAGCTCTGCCATTCCGGAGGTAGGCGCTCGATCGCGGTGCTGGCCATTTTCCATCGGCTGACCTTGGGAGCTTTCGCCGCGACACGAGCTTGCCGCAAGACAACCGCGAAGTGGCTTGTCCGCTCCGGTCCCCACGTGGCGGCGGCGACATGTTGCAGGTATGCGAACTCCTGGAAAGCGACCTCACCGACCGCCGCCATCCGCCCGTGCAGATGCTCGGACAGCTCGCTCATGCCGGGAACGGCTTGCGCGGGCCCGGCTGACCGGAAGTCGGCGAGCATGTCGATATGGGGATTCATGCTTATTCTCCTGTCGAGCCGCGTCGGTCAGGGCGCCTATGCGGCCCTGACCTTACCGGAAGTGGACTTGCTGTTGAGATGTTCGTTCCAGGCGTCGAAGACGAGGCTTGGATCGAGCTCGGCATAGTAGTCTATCGTCGTCTGGAGGCGCGTATGGCCCAGCATCCGCTTGACCTTGGGCAAGTTGTCGATGCTCTGTTTCAGCCAGATCCACCCGATGAGATGTCGATAGAGATGCGGATTGATCCTGGTGCCAACCTTCTCGTTGAGCACGCGGGTGACGCGCTTCAGAATGGTCTTGTAAGGCTGCCCGACCTCCTCTTTCCGGACTTGTGCGGGGAAAAGGTAGGGATTCCGATCATCGCCGCTGACGAGGCACTTTGCCCTCACCGTCTCGAGGTAGGACCTCAGGAGCTTGCTTTGCCTCCCATCGAGGAACAGAGTGAGGTCTTCGTCATCCGGGCCGCGCATTTTTACGTGCACCGCGGGAACGGTGATGCGCGCCTGCTCGCCTTGCCAGCTGATCCAGTCCATTCGGGCATTGATCAGGTTGTCGCTGCGAGGCGCGTTCCGGAGCAGGATCTCATGCGCGAGCGCCGCCATGACCTTCCTGCCCAGTTCGGCATCGATGACATCGACGCGGGCGGGCAGCACCCCGTGCTTCTTGCGGTGGGCCACCCGCCGACGATCGATCTCGGCGTTCACGTCGGCGATGATCTCGTCGCCCAGATCGATGGTGCGTTGGATTCGCTGTTCGTCGAATTCGCGTAACTTTGCCTTGTTGCGCGGCGCGATGCCCCTGCGCTTGCGGTCATGTATTCTGACCAAATTGTCGATCCGCACCAGGTCATCTTTTGACCGGCGCTGAAAACCCTTGGCGATCTTTCGCGCGCACTTCAGAACGCCCCCCAGATACCCGCTTGAAAATTCACCCACGTTGGCCTCCCTGATGCCATCAACGGCGGTCTCCAGGAAGTCCGGATCAAGCAGTTCCTCCATGGATTCCGGCACGATGTCGACGGTCGCGACGGTCGCTTTCGCCAGCGACACGATGTAGCCCCGACGTTTTTCCAGCGTCTTCGTCGACCACTTCTCCTTGTCGGTTAAGAATCCGTTCGCTGCCAATACATCGTCATTCGTCCGTGTCTCCTCGACCGGTTTCTGACCAGGACGCGCGGCTTTCTCCGCACGCCGCTTCTGCAACAGCGCCTTCCGTTCGGAAACCGATCCTTCGCGTTTGTCCAAGTCCTCGATGAACGCAGCAAGCGACTGACCTGTCCGGGACATCTCACCCATGGCCCACGGCGCCACATCCCGATCAAATTCCTTCATCAGGTCGGCGACGACTTCGTCCGCAACGCCATATTTACCAGAGTATTTGCCAAAGGGGTGCTCCACGGGTCGAAAGCCGTAAGTCTGCAAGGCCGCGTTCCCGCTGGCATCCTTCAGAAACTTGGCGACTTCGATGACATGTTGCCGGCACTTTTCCTTTGTCTTCGACGACACCTCGAGCCGCTCTGAATAGTAGGCTGCGAGCGTATCCGTCGTGACATCCCGGATCTGCATCTTCCGGTCATGCAGGAACACCAGGAAAGGACGAGCCACACCTACCTGCCATTCTCGGAGACCGCTCTCATCGTCTGAGATCGCCATCAGGATGTCCGCATGCTCCCCGGTAAGATCACGAGAACCACGCTTCCGGTTGCGCACTCCCAACTGGCTGACGATGTCGATCGCCTCGCTCGAATAGGTCGCGTAGCTGCCTTTCGTCAGATTGAACTCCGCAGAATGATGGGTTCGGAGGAATTCGACGACCTCGCGACGACACACGATAGTTGTTTCAGGAACCCAACCAGTCACGCGCGTCAGCCACCGCACCCTGGCCGCCTTGCGTTTCTCGCCCTCCGCGTCGAAGCGGGCAAGAAGGTCTGAGTAGTAGATGGGCGGGTGCTCCAAGCACGCGAAGAGATCAGTTCCCGTCGTGCGCGATAGGGCCGCGAGCGTCGTAGCTCGAGGATTCAGGCCGGGGATGCGAAGAATGTCTTTCACTGCACTCTCGCCGAGACCGGAGCGGACTGACAGCGATCGTTTCGATTCCCCGCTGGCTTCGAGGTAGTTCTTCAAGGTTTCGACGAGGGTCATGGTCTGTCTCCTGATCTGGCGACCGGCTCAGTCGAGCTCGAGATCCGGCCTTCCAGTGTCAGGCCGGACTCGAAGCTCGAAGACCGCGAGCCATTCGTCCTTGACCTGCCAGGATTTCCCCAGCTTCACCGCCTGCAATTTCACCGGGCCGTCCGGCGTCGGACAGCCCTTGTTGATCCAGTCCCGGATCGTGTGTGGGTCGCGCTCGAAGATTTCGCCCAGCTTCTTGGCAGAGTAGTATTTTGGTGCCGACATGGTTTCCTCCGTTGATGGCGACGGGGAAATAGGAAGATCCGGCAGACTTCCAAAACGGGGCGGCCGATTTCATCCTCCGCATGAGGATTGCTCGGTCGACCCGCAAATCGGATAGCAAAATACTGCTATACGGGGTCAACAACCTGATGATCCAAACCCATGTCGTCGGCTTGAACAAGATCAGCCCGCTCATCGCAAACGACCTTGGGATCAAACTTCGTTATTCCTGATCGATCGACCTTCCAGACCGCTTTTGGCCGTTTGAACAACAGGTAGGCGTGATAGCGCCATCGCGCAGCGGAATGGATGATCCGCACCTTGAAGTGTTCCGGCTCCGGCGAGGACTCTTGTAATTCGAGTGCCGTGAAGCACACCCAGTCCAACACTTTTGCGACGGACATTAAAGCCTTGGTGAGCCGCCGAATGTTCGCTTCTTCAGATACCCGGGAATCATAGGGGACGAAGAACTCCGGCGCCTTGGACCTTCTCCGTTTCGTCGCGTTCATGTAGACGCTGATTTGGAACTGGGAGCGGAACTGGCCGAGTTCTTCCAAGTCGATCAGCACGTAGTTACTGGTGTCTCGGACACGCATGGCTTCCCAGACGACCTCACTGAACTGCCATTGCAGCTTCGTAGCGTTGTGTAACAACGCTATCTGATCAACCAGTCCTGAGGTGCTCAAGGCCGCGGCCGCGTTGCGGATTTCGCGGGCGCTATTACTTCCCTTCGGACCGACCCGCTCCCGGAGATCCGCGCAACTTGCCCAGGTGACCGGGCAAACCCGGGGACTGCCCGGGCCACAAACGCCGGCAAGATCGAGTTGGTGCAGCATCGAGATGGTCAGGCGCAGCGTCGGTGCTGCAAGGTCGAATGAGAGAAGCCTTTCGGCAAGTGGCCATGGGATCATGACCTTTCCGTTGTCGAGCGGCATGGAGTGCCTCCTTCTATGGTGTGGAGGCGGAAGGTGGGTGCGATTGCATCGATACAGAAATGTCGCGGGGGTCCGCTGTCTGGTCGACATTCACCGCAACGATGTCCATTTTGCCCGCACTTTCGGCGCCGGTTCCCGCAACGATGCCAAGCCACCCCTCAATTCGGTCGGTATGCTTGCTCTAACTAACTGATAAGTCGATTATTTCGTGCGGCTGAAGTGATAGAAGGGTAGGAAGGGAGGGAAATGCCACAAATCGCCAGATATCGGATCATGAACGCACACCGCGGTAGCAGCGGTCGGTGGGGATGGGAGACCTTGACCCTGGGGAAATGTATGCGCGCGAATGTGAGCCCGGCGCGCGTGGATGAGAATGCTCCGTCTGTAGATGTTCCGGCTGACCACTTGCACACGTGATGGACGCCTCGGTCTCACAGAGCACGCGCGTGCGCTCTTGTGACAATCTTGGGGGCGACCGCCGAAGCCGGCGATGGTCGGGGAAGCCAGTAGGACCCCGACACCACTATCGCAGATCTGGACATGTAGCACGCCCACGTATGCTCCTTGGGACGGCAGCACATGGTGTCGGGCTGCCTCAGAATTTTTTGTTCTCCTGAGAACGGACCAATCTTCATGGCAGTCGAAATGTTCAGCCCGGGGTTTGACAAACCGGGTTTGACAAACCGAAGGACAAACGCGCCATGACAAAGACCGCAAAAAACAAGACAAACACTGGCGGCCGCCCGCACAGTTACGATCCCAACCTCGTGCACCAGATCATCGCCGACGGCCTCGCCGGTGGCACACCCGCGGCCAAGCTCGACGCTTCCTACGTCAAGGAGAAGCTGTGCACGGAACACGGCGTGAACGGCACGATCCGCAAGGAGGCCCTCGAGGCCCTGGTTGACGCTGTCCATGCCGAGATCGCGGAGGCCGAGAGCCGTGCGCTCCTGAAGGCTTTGCCTGGTGGCATCGCATCTTCCGTCGACGCCGCTGTCGCGGCTGCCGGACGCGAATTGCTGCTGGTTGTGGCCCGCCAGCACGTGACTTCTCAAGGCATCGCGGACAAGGCGTGCGAAGAACTGCGCGCCGACAAGCGCATCGCGCAACATCGCGTCACCGAACTCGAAGGTGATCTCGCCGAAGAGAAGACTGCTCGCCACAAGATCGAGCAGGAGCGTGACGCTGTTGCGCAGCAATTGGCTGATCTTCAGGAAGAGCTACGGGTGGCACGAGCAGAGATCGAGCGGCTTGGCCGTGAACCAGCCGGCTTTGACCGTCTGCTCGCTGAATTGCGAAATCCGGCCAACAAGGCCGACATTCGTGCGGTCGTCTCGGATATAATGGCAACCTCGTCACCAGAACCGGCAGCGTAAGGCGAAGACGAACGAAGGGAAACGGCTGCCCATTCGGGCGGCCGTTTCCCGTTCAGTAAGAAGGGTTTCTCGGTCGAGGGCCAGCCGATATACATGGGTCGAAGCCGGGCCGATCAAGATCCGGTGCCAAGATTCAGATGCCGACACCCTAAAGCGGCAGGCAGCGAGACGTTGGCAGCTGCCATCGTTGGGCTCGACCAGCACGTGTGCCACGAGGTCCGGCACAGAGATGGCGCCGACCGCCTCGCCGAGCATCAGGTCGTGGCGGCCAACATCGCGCGCATCAACATGTCCGGCGGGCCTACGGAACCGCAGCGGATCTTGAACTGCCGCATCTTCGGTGCGATCGCATCCACTGAGGACATGATGACCATCGCGACATACTGCGCGGCCGCGCTGGCGGAGATCGCCGGATGCTTTGCCTTCTGGGCCTGGTTCCGAATGGGGCACTCCTCGCTCTGGCTCGTGCCGGGGATTGCGTCTCTGGCTGCCTTCGCCTGGCTTCTGACACTCAGTCCGGCTGACCAGGCCGGCCGCGCTTACGCCATCTACGGCGGGGTCTACATCGCCGCGTCGCTTTTCTGGCTCTGGCTCGTGGAGGGGCATCGCCCGGACCAGTGGGATCTCGTCGGGGCAGCTGTCTGCCTTGCTGGTGCCGCGATCATTCTCTGGGCACCCCGGGCCGCCTGACGCTCTGCCCTGACCGCGCTGTTGGCAGCTGCCAACAGGGGTCAGAGCATGACGCCGAAGCCGAGATAGGCGGCAGGAACGCTATCGGTAAGCCAGACACCGTTGTCGGAGCAGGTGAAGACGAAGCCGTCGGCGTGCATCTTGCTCGCCTCGACCCGCAGGACTGTCGGCTTGCCATGCCGCTGGCCGACGCGGTTCGCTGTCTCGGGTTCGGGAGAGAGATGAACCTGCCGCCTACGGCCGGGATTGAGACCCGTCTCGAAGATCGCGTCGAGGTTCTGGGCCGCGGTGCCGTGATACAGAAATTCCGGCGGGACAAGCGGCGTGAGGCCGAGGTCGACGTCGACGGAGTGTCCCTGTGCCGCCCGAATTCGCCGGCCGTCAGCGCTCAAGGTGAAGCGACGCTTGTCGTTCGTCTCCACGATCTCGCGGAGTTGCTCTCTACTCATGCCGTGGCCGACTTTCTTCAACCGACGTAGGAGATCGTCGACCGATACCCAGCCCTGGGGGTCGAGCTGGATCGCGATCAGTTCGGGCTCATGTCTGAGAACCCTCGAAAGGAACTTGCTGTCACTGCTCATCGAACGGTCGCCTCATCTGGGCAGTGCATCGTGTTTGGCAGATGCCAACTCCAAACATGAGCCGACGGCTCAGATGCTCGCAGTGGGAATATAGCGCTGCTCATCGGCAAGATACTCGTGGAGTTGGGTCGGTGGCATTGCGTTCCACCGATGCCCGAGGGCGACGGCGAAGGCGGCAGGTCCAGCGATATAGAGCCGCACTCTTTGCGGATTTAGTGAAGTGACCGTCTTCGTCACGCTGTCCTTTATCAGAGCCACGCCGTTCTGTGCCTCCCTTCCCGAGGTGATCGCCTTCGGGAGATGGGCCACCAGCATCGCGTCGTGCGAGGTGCCGGCTGTCTGAGAGATCGCGGCAGAAGGGTCTCTTATCACACCGATGCAAACTGTGAGCTCACCGTTTGCCAAGGTGCTGGGCATCACAATCTTCCAGTCAGCCGACGCATCCTGTGCACTGCCGTGATCATCGGTCCTCCAGACGCCTTCGCGCGTGGGTATCTCTATCTCGAAACCGTGGGCGGCACGTAGCGATTGTCCGAGCACCATCGCGCTCGTCAGCCGGTAGGACCCTTGGACGGCGATCCGAGACTGATCATTCCGACGGAGCCAAACCGCCGCCTGCCGGAGCGGCGATACCAGATCATCTTGCCACTGTCCTGTCTGGGGGAATCTGGCCGAACCTCCGGAGAACGGACTTCCGTCAATCTCGAGCGCGAGCTCGTTGGACTCGTTCCGATCGGAGCGCATGAGTAAAGGAAAGCAGGCAGGCTGAGGTAGCCGCTCACCCAGCCCTGCTTCGATGGCATCGATGAGCGCGTTCCGGGGTAAGGGTCGACCGCGATTGCCTCTTGCGAGCTCGATCAGCGCATTGAAGGCTGCTTTGACCTGGCTGGATCGGGGGTCGAGCGCAGGAAACGCCTCGCCCAAGGCAGTGTCGAATGCCCGTGTGGCTCCGTCCAAGTCTGGGATGTTTTGCTCGCTGAACTCGACTGCATTGGCGATGAAGGAAGCCAGCGGTTCATCGAAGTGCCCGGAGATACGACGGTTCAACTCAGCGTCGCTCACCGCGGCGATGTCCGAGAACGGCGAATAGAAGGGGCGGGCGCGCCGAACCCGATCGGTGTGTTTTCCCAGCCATTGTAGAGTCGGGGGGAGGCGTGGCGTCACCAGTGCGTGCAGGCGCGCCCGCTGAGGAAAGCGCTCATCGAAGGCATGGAAACCCTCGAGGATCTCTCGAATGTCGGCCGGTCCAAGATCATTCCCTTTCGCCTGATAGCGCTCGAGAACGTGATGCTCCGGGGCGTGTGGGGCGAAAAAGCGAGCCTCGTAGTCTTCGAGCCCCTCGAAAAGCAGGTGTTCGAAGACAGGATTGGCAAGCCAGCCAGGGACCCGCCTCAGCCCGTCCCACATCTGGTAGTCGAACCCATCTTGAGCAGTGACGCCGCCCATCCCCTTCTTGTCAGTGAGGGCGTGACCCAGTGTCTCCTCAGTCATTCTCGATCTCCAGCTGAGCAACGCCTTCCCGGCCCAGGGGGTCGAAATTCCAGGCGGCCGCTGCAATGCAATCCGCATCCAGTCGGACGATCATGAGGACAGCGAAGGTGCCCTTGAAACCCGGATCTCGAACAAGCTCGCGCATGGTTGTCAGGTCAGTTCCGCTTGGACGAACCTTGAAACTCGGATGGCTATGCCACTCGCCAATGTAGTTGTGGCGGGTGTAGTCGTGCTGCGTGCTGTCAAAGAAGCGCATGGCATCACGCGCCGCCTGAAAGAGATCGACAATGAAGCGCGTATAGGACCCCCGACGAGCTTGGACCGTAAGGTTGGTCACAAGGAATTGGGACGGAGCCAGTTGCTCGCCAAAGAGTTGTCCGCCGATCTCTCGGTGTCCTCCCTCGTTCAACGCCATACGGAGCTTCTTGGCTTGATCGGGCGCAATCCTAATCCGCACTGCGGGCCCCGTTCAGGAGCTCGAGTGCAAATTTCTTCGCTTCCTCATCATCCTGTTTGACTGGGGTCTCGGCTTGAAAACCGACGCTCAAACGGATGGTGTGACCATGCCCCTCAAACAGCCAGGATTCTTGCAGACCGAGAAGGAGCCACGCCGCCTCCGGTCGCGGCGGATTCCCATCGAGAACGTCCAGGATGACGCGCGCGGCGTGCCCGGCGATGGTGGAAACTGCGGCGTCGTCGGCAGCCATCGGAATCCCATCCGGGGTCAGAGCCTCGTAGCTCCGCGGCCCGGCGGCGGGGGGCGGCTGGTCCTGCTCATGACACCAGCTTAGGAAGGTGGCCCGACCTTCGGCGAAAGGGGGGTCACGTTCCGGGATGACTGCCGCGACGAGACCGCCGATGCCGCCTTCGAACACCTCAACGGATACGAAGGGGCGCTTGTTCGCGTGCGCGATGGCACCAAGAAGCAAGGATGTGGCCGGGTCGCCGGTGGCGTCGACGATGACCTTTCCCTCGGCAATGTCCTCGACTTGCCAGGCGTGGGCGACAGCTGACCGCTGCCAGTTCAAGTTGCTGGGGGTAATGCTGATGCTGGCCCCTGGACTTATGTTCAGCAGCCGCTTCTTCAGCGCATGAACCTTCCGTCCTCCGACATCCCTCCAGTCGAGAACATGCCGCTCCAAGTTCCCGGGAAGCATGACGTCACCATCGGCGATTTGGAGGCGACGGACACCGGAGCGCACCAGTGACTCAGCAATCTTTGAACCTACAGATCCTGCGCCCACTATCGACACGGATTTGTCGTCTCGTGGAGACTTGGCTGCCGCCCGAAGGCCGCCTTCGTCCGGCAGGACGTAGAGCTCCCTTCGATATGTCTTCTCCGCGATCAGACTAAAGATGCTGGGCGTTGGACCTCCGAGGAACAGAACTTCGGCTCCGTGAGTCAGTTCAATGGCCAGAGCCTCTTCAGGCTCCCATTCGCTCGCCTCAAGGAGAGCGGTGCGATCGTTGACCGCGTCTGGAGCCTCCTTGGCGGAGATATACAGGGGGACGGTATTGAGACCGGCTTCTTGGCTTGGGTCAGGCGGGCGGTTCTGCGCTGCCAGATCTTCAGCGTCATGAATATGCAGGGGGAGGGTGTCGTCGACGTAGTGCCACCGCAATGCGCGAACATCGTTCCTTTCCCCTTTTTTCAGTCGATCGAGACACCCTGCTCCGATCAGCGCAGGCAGATGCAAGTCGCCGTAGGTCTGAACTTCGCCGACCCGGTGATCGGAAGGTGCGGTGGCGCCTCCCTCCCCGAGGGGATCTTCCGTGTGAAGAAGGTTGAACGCGCTTTCCAGAACGTCAGCCCCTGTCGCGGTCGGAATCCAGTTGTCCGGCCTAAGTTCGAGGCACAGGCTACCGCCGCTATACTGGTGACTGCTCCACCGAGCTTTTTCTGCTGGTTCAACCCATGCCGGAACCAAAGGAAATTGGTCCGGGTAGATCAGTCGGACGGGATAGGTGTTGTCGTGGGCGAGGATTTCGCCCTCGACGCAGACCAGGCCGTGGTGCAGCGTCCAGCGAGCGAAACGGAACCACTCGCCGGCGGCCGCCTGCTCGATAGAGCGCCTTTCAGCGGCGAGACGCGCGCTGTCCACCAGCCACCAGAACTTCATGCAAACCCGCGCGGCTTTGTGGTCGGCGCCGCCATGGCGTCCGGGAATGAATAGCCGGGCGCCGGAGTAGCTGTTGCAAAAGTGCCGAAAGCGGACGCAGAGGCCTTGGTCTTCTGGGTGGTCTTAAAGCGGTCTCCGAGGACACGGCGCCACTGACGCGTGGCTTCGTCGAGATCGTCAGCATCCTGCGCCTTGCGCGCGATGGCGGCGTAGGTCGCGACCTTCCGGATGAACTCTTGCCACTGGGCGACGGTCACCCTCGAGAGGATGTCGTTGCCAGGAACGGCAGGGTCCGAGATGAAGGGTTTCATTCCGAGTGCCGCATTGATCTCGTAAGCGCTCTGGATATTTTCGAGGAGCTGAGTGAACGCCTCCCCGTAATGCGCCTCTCCGACTGGCGCATGGAGGGAAACCAGTCGCTCCAAAACGAAGCCCTTCGGCCGCTTGCCGCTCGTCGGGTTAATCCGGCGCCACCACTTAAAGAGCTTCACCATGGGCGTGAAGCGCCCGTTGAAGATAGCATTCTGTTCGGCGCTCCACGTCTTATGGACCGGCGGGTTCGTAAACTGCCATGTCCCGCTCTCGCGGTCCGCGATCCAGTAGCCTTCCGTCCCATCCTCGACCACAGGGACGATGTCCATTTCAGCCCGCCAGGTATTCACACGGACCGAGCGACGATTCATGCGCTCGACGGGATATCCGATTCCTTTGTCTTCGATGGCCCGGCAGACCTTCTTGAGAACCCACTCGGGGTCATCGTCGGTGGAAAAGTCCGTGACCACGATGATGTCGATGTCGGGCCGCTCGACTTGGCCTGCGGACGTCCTGGGCCGCAGCGCCGTGTCGCGAGCGGAACTCCCTGACAGGAAGCTGCCAGTGTATAGGTCCTTGAAGTCTGACTGCGTGCGCAGGTGCTCCCGCATCTTGATGTGGGCTGTCGAGGCATGAGACTTGGTCGTCGAGCTTGGCTCGATGTCCTGCAAGAGTTCGGTGAAGCGGGCGTTGGGGACCGTCATTCTACTGGAGACCTTTCACGTTAGTGTTCGGCGCATGGCAGCGTGCGAGGTGGGCTGAGATCTTGGTTCCCCGGTGCGTGAGGCCAGACGAAGAACCAACAAGGCCGACTTGGTGCACTGATGCTGGAAATGGGTCCGCTTTCCACGCTCCGAAAATCAGACGATCATGCCGATGCACCTGGGCGCCCGGCAGCGCCGACCTAAAAGAGGGGGTCTCACACGACCGAATATCGAAGTGAGGGGTGACGCCGTCCGGGCGTCTGCGTTGATAAAAATTACCAAGGGGCATGACGAACTCCTTCCCTTCGAGCTCGTTCAACTGCCTCCCTCAATCAACTTGCTCACCTGCACAATATATGAGCTTACTACCCTCAGGGCAACACCACTGATGGTGTTTTGTTCGCCACCTGTTCCAAGGCAGCCCGTAGGACAGCTTTTGGCCGATCCACTGACATAGCTGCGGCACCGGACGTCGCTGAGGTGCCTTGTCAAAGTTGGCAGCTGCCAACTTCGGAACTGAACGCCACGTCGATCCCGGTAGATGCGAGCGCCCGGGCGAGATCATGGCGCGCGAAGACTGTCGGCAGGATGACTGTCGCGTCACCTGCGTCGACGACGCGCTCTATGGCTCGCTTCGCCGCGGGAAGGGAGGTGCCGCATCGAGCGAGTGCCAGGGCTGCCACGATGGCCTTGATCGGCTCTCCAGCCCTGGATGGCCGCAGGACGACGACCTCCTGCGAACCGGAGGTGTGCCTCTTGACCTCGTGCACCGGTCCGAGCTTCTCCGCGATTTCCCTGACCGACATCGTCATGCTCCTGGCTTGGGGCGCTCGCGTCCTACAGTTGGCAGCTGCCAACACCTACGCTGTCGCGCCGTCTCTCCGACCAGATGATCCGGACCCCTGAACCGGCACCGGCGAGTGAGATTCTCGAAGCCGCTTGAGTATCTCGATCTTGCCCGGGTCGTCCTTCAGGATCTCCAGTAGACCAACGGCGGCATCGCTGGGCGGCATGACGCCCTTCTCGTATTTCTGGAAGGCGCGGGGCCCGCCACCGACGATGTTTCCAGCCTCGCTCTGCGTGAGGCGCAACGCCTTGCGGATTCCTCGGACATGGTTTCCGTAGTCCTTGCGCAGCCTTGCGAGGGTCTCTTCTCTTACCGCGAGGTCCGCTCCGGAATGGATCGAGTCGCTGTCGTCTTTCGGATACCAGCCGGGAACATCGACGCGCTTGTCAACGCCGAGGTAAATTTCCCCAGAAGTGCCGAAGTAAAATTCCCCACTTCGGCGGGGCCGGCGATCGGCCGGCAGTCAGTGATTTGCAGCTCCATTCTTGGGTTTCAGCGGTCGCCCCCTGCGCCTGGGCGGTGGAGGCGGCGAGATGGGCGCGTTGGCTCGGACGTGCTCGGGGATCAGGTCCGCGTGCGCGCGCAGGCGATAGCTGGCGCCCTCGATCTGGATGACGACAGCGTGGTGCAGGAGCCGGTCGAGCAGCGCGGTGGCGACGACAGGATCGCCAAAGACCTCACCCCATTCAGCGAAGCCGCGGTTGGAGGTCAGGATCATGGCGCCCTTCTCGTAGCGGGCGTTCACCAGCTGGAAGAAGAGGTTGGCGCCGCCGCGGGTGATGGGTAGATAGCCGATCTCGTCCACGATCAGCAGAGACGCTCGGGCATAGAACCGGATCTTCTCCGGTAGGCGGCCCTCTCGTTCGGCTTGGGCCAGCCCCTCGATCAGCTCGGCGAGGGTGGCGCGGTAGACGCTGCGGCCCGCCTTCACTGCCGCGACGCCGAGAGCCGTGGCGAGATGGCTCTTGCCGGTTCCGGGAGGGCCGAGGAAATGGACCACCTCTGCCCGCCGGATGAAGTCGAGTTGGGCCAGGGCCGCAATCCGGTCTCGGTCGAGCGAAGGCTGAAAGCTGAACTCGAAGCTTTCCAGCGTCTTGACCGGCATCAGCTTGGCGGTGCGCAGGGCCATATCGATGCGGCGGCTCTCCCGCGTGATGAACTCTTCGCTGAGCAGACCGTCGATGGCCTCGATGGCGGTGATCTCGCCCTTCTCCAGCTGCTGGAGGGTGTGATCCAGAGCTTCCAGCGCTCGGGGCATCCGGAGGCCGACCAGCGCGCCGCGAATGCGATCGAGGAGCTCGGTCATTGCGGGGCGCCCGCCGCAAGGCGGCGGCCGACGGCGTCATAGAACTCCAGCGGCCGACGCAGCCCCTGGATGGGCATCTGGTGCGGCAGTCGCGGTGGCGGCGCCTTGCGGTGGGTAGGGTCGATGCGGCGCAGGGCCTTGCCCTCGAGCACGGGATGGCGAGCGATCAGCTGGCCATCCTCGAAGATCCTGAGCTCCGTGACATGGTGCTGAATCTCCAGCGTGCGCCGCCGGGCCGTGTCCGGCACCGAATAGAGATTGCCGCCGACCGAGATCATGCCGTCCTTGCTGACGCGGCGCTCCACCGTCAGCACTGCGTTGTAGGGGATGGTGGGCAGCGGCTTGAGGCTCGGCCGTTCCTCGACGAAAGCCTCGTTGATGATCCGCCGCGTGGTGGCGTGGACGCGCGGGTTGGCCACTTCGCGGCGCCAGCTGTCGAACTGGGCGTTGAGGTCCTCGAGGTTCCGGAAGGTCCGGGCCAGGAAGAAGTCCTGCCGGATGTAGCGGAACGGCCTCTCGATCTTCCCCTTGGTCTTGGCCCGATAGGGGCGGCACGCGCGCGGCACGGCACCGTAGTGGTTCAGCAGCGCCACCAGCGCGGCGTTGTAGGTGATCACGCCGGCCTCGTCCTCGCCGATCACCGCGGTCTTCATCCGGTCATAGAGAACCTCCTCCGGCGCCCCGCCCATCGCCTCGAAGGCACCGACGTGGCAGCGCAGGACCGATTGCAGGTTCTGGCTGGCGACGAACTGGCCCCAGAGCCAGCGGCTGTGACCAAGGATCATGCTGAACAGCCAGACCTTCCGGACGGTGCCGGGCGCGTCGCTGAACTCGACAGCGAACTCGGCGAAATCCATCTGCGCCTGGCGGCCCGGCGGCGTCTCGAACCGGCACTCGAAGCGGGTCTGCCGCGGCGGCCGAACCTCGCGCAGGAAGTCGGTCACTGCGGTGTAGCCGCCCGCGTAACCCATCTGCTTGATCTCGCGCAGAAGCCGGGCCCCGCTGAGATCAGGGAAAGCCAGAACACGCTCCCGCAGGAACGCCTCGAACGGCTCGATGGTCCGCGGTCGCGGCGCCCGCGGTCCGTAGACAGGAGCCTCCAGACCTCGGTCGAGATGCCTGCGGACGGTCTTGCGGTCGCAGCCCACCTTCCGCGCGATGGCGCTGATGCTCAGCCCCTGTTTCTTCAGATCATGGATCAAGACGATCTCCCTCAGTCCCTTCACCTGCCGCCCCCGTCTCTGCGCTGAGGGCATCAGGCCAGTGGTCCGCGGCGACGCAAATTTCCGGATAAATGAGGTCCGGAAATTCACGACGCCGCTCGCGTCTGGGGAATTTTCAAACGGCGGTTCTGGGGAGATTACGAGCGGCGGTTACACGCGCTCGCTCATCGAGCCGAAGCTGACGACCTGAGCGCGGACCTGTCGGGTCAGCGCTTTTCCGGTCACCGGATGGATACGAGTTCCCGTCATCCGTTCTTCTCCTTGAACGAGACCAGGGTGATGTCGACGATCGTCTGGCCTGCGAACTTGATGTAGAGGTGATGCCCCCCCAGCGCATGTTATACGTGTCGTGCCAGACGCCAGGGATCGGAGGACTGTGCGCAGGACTTGAACTCACGAAGTCTGCACTTTCCAGGTCCTGAACTGCCTCCACGATGTCTTCGAGGCCGAAGCCGAGCTCGTCTGCTGTCTTCACCGCGGTTCGCGTGATCTCGAAACTCTCAACATCCTTGAACTTTGACTGGATCGCTTCGAGGTCATGATGTGGCTTCCGCTTCGTTCTCGATATCGCGTCGAAGTGCGACGAGAACAGATGCTCCGATGGTTTCCTCGACCTCTTTTCGGCGGACATAGTCGACATCGGGCGTGAGGGCATCCGGGGGAGTTAGTGACGTTGTTGCGCGCAGTCGCCCCGGCAAGACAGGAGTTCGTCCGGCCCGTTGGTGCCGGGCAACGGCCCGCAACACTGTGTTGACCAGAGCCTTCTCCGCAGCTTCTCGCCCTTGCTGGGTCTCAAAGGCGCGAAGCGCAATCTCCGCGAGCCGAGTGCACCTTTCCTGCCCGCCCTCGCCTTTCCAAGTCTCCATCAGGGCTCCGGCGAGAAGGTTGGTCACGCTGCCCAGCTCGTTGTTCGGCGCTGCCACCTGATCCATGATCTTCTGAAGCCGCTCGCTCTCGTCGTGGCCTGCCGTGTTCCACTCGTGGAGAAGGGTCGCCGTGTCCACGCTGGTGTATTCGTAGGTGCCCTCCAGCAAGTTTAGGACGGCATCTGCATACGATCCGGGATCGATCCCTCCTGTATTACGCGCGGTGAGCAGCGCCGCTTGGGACCAGGCCGATGAGATACCCTCGAGAGCGGCGATCTTTCGGAGTGCGAGGTCGTCTGCAAGCAGGGGCACTCCTTGCTCTTTGGCGACGATCATCGAGTCGATGAAACAGGGGGCAATCTTCGAGAAGAGCTCTTCCACCTCGGGGCTGAGTCTCATCCCGGCTTCGGGCATGATAACTTCGAGCTTCCTTGCGGCATCGAGGGTTTGCGAGAGCTGTCGGACAAGCATCTCCGTTAGGTCCTTCGACCGCTCGATGATCTGGAAATGATCGCCGACAGGAACGAGCACACCTTGGCGGTCCGGATCGCGAAACGAGTCGTCGCGATCGACCAGCGCTTCTTGCAGCAGATCGATGCTGCTGCGGGTGATCATGAGGTCAGGGCGAGCGGCCACGAAGGTTTCGAGGACCCCAAGTCCCGCCAGACCGTAGAGGGTCACCGGGTCGATGATGGCCCTCGAGGATTTCCGAAGCGTGCGTGTCGCGGTTGTGCGTTCTGCGCCGTCACCGACAGCGACTTGGAAGCGAAGCTCGGGATGGTGTCTGATGTGATCCCACAAGTCGAAGGGCGTGCCTCCCCCGATGATAGCCAGTAGCGGCAGCGGCATGTTCCCGGTGCGGTAGGCTTCCTCGATGCGTTCTACGGTCTCTCGGCGCCGCCGTGCACTCTCCAAGACGGGCTTGAGGCTACCTTCGACGTCGTCTTCGTCGAGACGAAGGGCGCCGAGGAACCTGTTCTCGGGAAACATGCGATCGCAGTCCCTGAGGGCGCGAGCTTGGGCGTGAACGAACTTGCTGACGATCTCCTTGATCGTGAGGGCGTAGGGGCCGTTCAGCCCTTCCATCTCGATCTGATCGCCCACTTTCTTGCCCATCAGGCGCTGAGCGAGCGCATCATCTGGTGCGATTTCGTCCCGGGTCGACTGAGGGGCCGGAGCGGCTTCAATGATCCGAACGATGTCGTCACGGTTGTTGCCAGACAGAACGACTGCGGTGTCCGGCTCGACGACTTGCCGTTCAAGATCAGCCCTGCGCCCCGCACGTCCCATGAAAAAGAGGTGGATGATGAACGCGGCATGGAGCTGCGGGTCGGTGTAGTCGTCCCTAAGAGCCCGATAGCCTATCTCGAGAATTTTCAGCGGATCATCGAGTATCCGGTCCATGATGACCGCGAGTTGCATCCGTGTCCGCGGCTCACCGACGATGCCGACGCTGACCTCCCGAAGGTATTCCTCGGCGGCCTCAAGGTCCGGAATCCGTAGACAGAGGTTCAGCCAAAGAAGTCGGTCTTCAAGAGTTTCATCTGCTCCGGTCAGGCATGGCTCGAACTCCTTCCGCGCCTGCTCAAGCTGTCCAGATTCCTCGAAGATCCATGTCCCGATCCGCCGGATTTCCTTCTTGTCGCGGATGCGTCTGTCGAGCTTCTGGTAGAGTTTTCTCGCCTCTTTGAGGCGGCGAGCGTGCGTAAGAGATCTCAAAGCCAGCCGCAGCTGGTGACTGTCAGTGCTCGGATCGCACACCGCCATGAAGAGGTCAGCCGCTGCTGAGTGTTCTCCGACTTCGTAGAGTGCATGCGCCGCGCGATCCTTCGTGAAGGTGTCGGCGTCCTTGGGAAGCGTATCGAGAAGGCGCTGCTTGAGCTCCTCCTTGTTGGGGGCCTTAGGCCTCAAACCCAGGTAAGTCGAGATAAGGAGGACGGAGTCCCCATGAACCTCGAGGAGGGCGGAAGCCTCAGCGTCCAAGGCATCGTCGGACAACTGCGAGGCACCAAGAAGCCGACAGCTGGCGGCCGATAGCCTGAGTTCATCCCCGTCCGCGTCGTCGTAGAGCTTCACGGCGGCTTCCAGGGCCTCTTCGGCTGCACCGTCTCTGATCTGAGCTTGGATCAGCATCAGCCGATCGTTGGGATCACGTTCCTGCTCAGTTAGGTCGCTGAGGGCGCGTCGCGCCTCATGACACTCGTCCAGGACCATGTGGCGCAAGGCCTTCACGCGAAGCAGCGACGGCGTTCTTCCGCAGAGGGCGAGTGCCTCCTCGAGCACCTGATCGGCCAACGCGACATCGCCGAGGAGCAACAGCGTCGATACTCGATTGGCGGCAATCCAGTCGCCCTGCGCTGGCCATCCGGTCTCCTTGATCGCCGACCAGGCGTCGCCAAAGTGGGAGGAGGCGTCTTCCACGACTTTCCGGTCCGCCTCTCGAAGCATGCGGAGGAAGCGGATTTCATCCTTCTCCGCAACCTTGCCGAACTCGAGCAACCCCGCTCTGACCAGAATGCGCCAATTCTCGGGCTCGCGCCTGAGCGCTGAGGAAGACAGTTTCTTGGCCTCCTTCGTGTCGCCCTGTGCGAGAGCACGTTCGGCCAGTGCCATCAACACCATCGGTTTCTGCTGGAACTTGTCGGGCAGGAGACTCTGAACGTCCTGCCAGGGGAGTTCTGCGGGTGCGGTCTCGACACGCACGCCCGCAGCTCGCTCGGAGTCCTTGTCGCCCGCAAGCGCCTGCTGAGCGAGCTCAAAGGCCTTATTATGGTCGCCTTCGAGCATCTCTGCTGAGGCAAGGATCGCTATCCCGTCGGGCTCTTCGGGCAGCTCGTCATGAGCTTCGCGGAAGCTGGCACAGGTTGCCGGGTAGTCCCCAAGAATCCAGTATGCCGCACCGATATTCGCCTTGATCCGGTATCGGTTTCGGTCAGAGGCAGTCGCCGCCTCCTCCTGCCACAGCTTCTCGAAGCGCGTGAGCACAGTCCGTGGAGGCGTGTCCTTGAGTAGATCGGCGGTATCCGTGATGCGCCGCCCGAGCGGGTCTTCCGCGGGCGAGCTGTCAGGTGCCGTCGCCTGTGAACTTCTGACGTCGTCGCGATGCGCGGACGCTGGGAACCTTCGTTCCATCTCGCTCGTGAAGTGAGCGCGGGTGCGTTCGCCATCTTCTTCTATTGCTGCGATCACCCTCTGCGGAACGCCAGGAGACATACCGCTGTAGTAGGCCTCGAAGACCGCGGGATGATCCTGGATGAGATGCTTGATCTCCTCCCATCCCATGATGTCGACCTCGAAGAGGCCGACCTTCTGGTTCTTCTCGTTGAGCGTTCGTGCTTGCGACTGGATCTTCGCGTCATTCGGCGCGGTGGTCACAAGAACGAAGCGATCGAGGCGAGGCTTAAACCTCTTGGCCTTCTCGACTTCGCCTGCGAGCTCGGCAGCGGTCACGGCGCTGTTGTAATCGCCGTTCTTCCCTTTGCACTGGACACCGACTCGCTTTCCTTGCCGTCGGTCCGTGCCGTAGACATCGACGCCATGCTGCTCTTGGCCGGTTCTACCGTGCATGTGGGCGTCGTCGGTTTCCCAAACCCGCCGGAACAGATCGTAGGTAAGCCGCTCAAACTCCTGCCAATCGTTGGGCGCTCGGAGGCTACGGTTCGTGATTTCAGTCATCTTATTTCGGGCTCGACCTACCGTTCCTGCTGGGTGCTAAGGAATAGAATTCTCGTCTGTGGAGTTGGGAGTCCCTTATCAGCGCAGGGCCGTCTTTACCTACTGGAACAACGATTTGATCTCCACAACCGCCTTCGAGGTCGGCCGCCTCCTGCCCTGTTACCCCTTGCGCGCTAAATGTATGACGGCAATGCGGGCTGAGACCGCAGCATCAAAGCTGGCTTCTGTATGTCTCCTTCGAGCCGCTTCTGTTGAAGAACTCGCCGCATTCCGACGCACCGCCTGGCCGCCGGGACGGGACTCCTGATAGGCGCTGCGATGCAGCTGTTCCCTCACTGGATCAACGCCGCCGCCCCTCAGATCATGCCGTTGCCAACGTCGAAGGCCTCGGCTTCGCCAGCTTCCGGAGGTTCTGGGCAATGGCGGCGAGGAGGAACTCGTCCTGGCGCCCTTCGGCCCCCGCAATCGAAGCCGCGTCAGGTTCAGGATGCGCTTGAGATGGGCGAGGAGCATCTCGACCTTCTTCCGCTTGTCGCGCGAGACCCTATATCCCTTCGTCGTCCGGCAGGCCCCGGCCACATGGCGGGGCGTCCTCGTGCTCCTCGCGGGTCACCGCACGGAACTCCATGTTCGAGCAGCACCTGTGCCTCGACGGGCAGGCCTGGCAGTCGGCCTTGAGGGCGCGGTATTTGCGGGTGCCGGTCAAGTCTCTGCCGCGGGCGGTATCGGAGTAGTTCCGGCGGAATTGCTTCAGCTCATGGCCCTCGGGGCAGATGTATCGGTCGTTCTCCGGGTCCCATTCGAAGGCGGATCGGGACGCCACGCGCTCGACAGGCGATCTGCAACGAGTCTGAGCGAAAGGGCGTGCTCGCGCTGCGGTGATTGGAGGCCACGTGCGCCCCGGCAAGGGGGCGGAAGCATTGGTCGCGACCGTCACGTGTTATATTGCTGGCGCCAGAGAGCGGGGCACTCACGGACGGCCTATGTGCCGGCGTGGCTACGTTGCAAGCCGAGGGTAAGATGGTGGTCATCGTGTTGCACAACGACGTGCGCCAGCGCCTCATCCCTCTGAGGAACGAGCCGCTCGTTGATGCGGCGGACGCCGTGGCACAGCTGCGCGGCCTCAAGCTACGAGGCCGCGTTGGAGAGATTCGATCATTAAACTGATAGGAACTAAAGTCCGATCAGACACAACCACCGCCAATCCTTAAATTTGTCACCCTTCTTTTTGAGGTGGGTATAGCGTTCGAGCGTCAGCCAGTGTTGGTGACCAGTGACGGCCGCTACTTCCGGGATCTGGAGGCCCATTTCGAAGAGACGTGAGATCCCCTCATGACGCAGGTCATGAAAATGAAGGTCCTCGATTCCCAGCACCTTGCAGGCCTGAGTGAACCGTCGACTGACAGTATCAGGATGATAAGGAAAGATCCGACTGTCGTCATGATCCATAGCCCTTATAACTGCTAATCCTTCACTGCGAATTTGAACCGTAATGTCGTTCCCTTGCTTCTTCCGGGGATGCTTCATGTTGCGGATCGTGAGTGTGGGCTCCTCATCGGTCAGTGCTGCCTCGACGTCCGACCGAAGAAGCCGGGTATGCTCCGCCTGACGATAAGTAAGAAAGATGGCAGCCAATACCATCATGTGCATTGGAACTGCGCGAGGGTCATCATCGCTGAAGCGGACAAAGTAGGCCATAAGCTGATCGAGTTCTTCAACGGTAGGTCGGCGGTCACGCTTGTCTGAAGGTCCCACAATTCCGAGATGACGGCAGGTTTCCATTGCCTCGAGAAATTCTGCCTTTGGCAGCTTCAGCCCGACCAATGGTCCTCCGTGACGCAGGACGACGCCGAGATGCGTCATGTAGCCGCCGACAGTCTGGGGCAATCGGGGCTTAGGTTCGTAGTAGTCGAGAGGGATGGACTTGGGGTCCAAGGGCGCAGGCTGCGTCCCCTTCAGCAATTCTTGTGCGAAGGCTACGAAGTCCGATGCGACGAGAGCCTCGACGTTCTCGTTGGCGATCTCAAACCGGCATGTCGCCCTCAGGTTCTGGAGCTTCGACTTTCCGATCTGACCATTCTGGCTCTCGATATAGGCGATGATGACCTCGCCAAGCGTCTTCGCCGTCTTCTTCTTGAGGGCGATCGCAAGGCCGTCGGGCTGGTTGAGTTCCCGCTCCTTTCGCTTCATCCATGCTTTGGCGTCGGCCCTCTTATCGAAGGTCTGCGCGAAGCTGAAGATGGTCTTGCCGCTTTTTTTGCGTCGGACCTGCGCGGTGTAGGTTATGCTGCCGTCTTTCCGGCTGCGTTCGATGATTTGTCCCATGGGTAACTTCCCTTCTTGGTCTGGCGGGAGGGAAGTCGGTTCATCCAGTTGCGGAAAAAAATCCGCCGCTCGTCCAGAGGAACCGACGCGTGCACGGGGTTGCGCGGCGGTCCTCTGAGGCGAACGGATACCAGTCCTTTGCGTTGGAGCCTGTAAGGTGCTATGGACCGTCGCTTCGGGCCTACAAGGCGTCTCTCGGGCCTACATTTGTAGGCCCTCGTGTCGGAAACGGCTGCAATCTCAGCCTTCGGGCCCCGAAACCAGCACTGCGCCACCAGTCCGAAGGCCAATGAAACAAGGGAAAACTGATCTTTGCGGCGCCGCCCGCCTGTCCGTCGCCCCGATGATGGACTGGACCGACATCTCGAAAATCATTTAAAATTCGATAGTTGCAAGGCACGTTACATCGTCGTAGCAGATCTGTAGCACCTCTCCAACTCTGATGCGGCAGATCGGCGAGCAGTTCCTGGAGAAGCCGTTCCTCGGTGTCTGCCAGGTGACTTGGCACCTGCGGAATGACGGGCATCTTGTGAACGAGAGAGTGTGTCCCACCGCGTGGTGTAGCTCTTGACGAGATGGATGTCGGCGGGCCGAGCTGATCAGTCTGTGTGCGCGGCAGGCAGGCTGACGATGAGATCGTTGCAGACCGGTGCGAGCGTTTCCGGCGTCATGTAGCGTTCGCGCTGGACGGTCCATGGCTCGGTCTGCTCCATGAGACTCGCGCAGCAGCTGCCGCCAGACTTTCCGAGCCCTGTAAACACCCAAGTTCTCGGCATGCACGCGGGCGATCTCGATGCGCAGCTCGGCGTCCCGCTTGGCGCAGTCGGGGAGGCGAGAAGGATCAACCCGCCGCGCCCGATGCGCATGATACGTCGACGGGGCGATCGGCAGCAGGTGGCAGATCGGCTCGACCCCATGGACGTTGCGGTGGTCATCGATGAACGCGATCATCGCTTCGACGGGCGGTCGAGCTCCGCCTGGGCAAAATACGCCGACGACTTCCGGGGCGTCACCGTGCCCTGGACGCTTGGTCTCAGCGCCGCCATCGGGGTGATGCTGATGCTGTCGCGGGAGATTTTTCGGCAACGTGATGCCGCTTGCGGGAAGTGATCATCTCGTGGGCGCGCTGGTCCTTACCACAGCCGTGATCGCATGGGCCGAGGTTGCCCGCCCCCTGCGCATTCTGAACATTCTGTTCGGACTTTGGCTAATCCTGGCCCTTTGGCTGCTGGATGGCGGCGGGAAGCCTTCTGGGGGTGTTGGCGGGTCTGAGCCTTATCGTTCTAAGCCTGCCTCGGCGCAGTCGCAGTTCCGAGCATTACGGTAGTTGGGATCGCTACATCGTCTGAAGCTGATACGAAGCGCGCATCATGCTCGTGCCGCCGATTAAATAAAGGCGATGCCAGCAGCCATCCGTCTTGGGCGTCGGGCATAGGATCAATGCTATAGCGCAAATCTTAAAAGCTTCTGCCTTTGCTTCAGGGAGGAGCGGGCGGGACGGCGGATGTCCATGATAGGCTATCCCGCATCGCGCCCCTGGTTGCTTTGGCAGGTATACCCCTGTTAGGTATCGGGCATGGCTCTTCTTCGTGCTGTCCTGCTGGTCTTTTTGGTCCTCACCACTGCGGTGGCGGGAGGGGCAAGCACCGGCCATGCAGTTGACGGGCACGAACATTTTTATAACGAGCCCATGGCAGATGACGAGCCCTGGTGCTGCTCCGAAAGCACCGAACGTGGTCAGAGTTGCCATCTCACAGTGGCTCTGCTTTCCCCCCTTGATTCCTCACCTGGTGGGTTGAATGCGCGGAGGCTCGTGTTCGCAATCAGCCACAGCATGCTAACCGGCATCGATCCGCCAAGCCCTCTCGAACCTCCTCGCGCGTCGTAGCCTTCTCTGCGCCTTCCGGGGCGCGGCTACACCTTGCACCCAAAGACAAACGGGCTGTGCCCGTGCGCAATCCTATCGAGAGGATCATCCATGAAACCGATCAAGACGCTCTTCGCCGTCGTGCCTGCGGCTGCTCTGTCGCTCGGCATCACCACCCTTGCCGCCGTGAACGGTGTCCATGCCGAGAGCCACGCAGACATGGCCGAGCATGGCACGATGCACGTGACCAAGAGCCCCACCTGCGGCTGCTGCGGCGCCTGGGTCGAACTGGCTCGCGAAGAGGGCTACGAGGTCGAGGTGACCAACACCGGCGCCATCACCCTGGCGAAGCAGGAGCATGACGTGCCCGGGACGCTCTGGGCCTGCCATACGGCGGTGATCGACGGCTACGTCGTCGAAGGTCATGTGCCGTTCGAGGCGATTGCCAAGCTCCTCAAGGAGCGGCCTGCGATCGACGGGATCGCGGTGGCTGGCATGCCTGCCGGCTCACCCGGCATGGGCAACGATCCGGCGGCCCGCTACGACGTCATTGCCTTCGGCGGGGAAGCGGGCGAGGGAGAGGTGTTCTTCCGCGCGGGGTCGTGAACCGGCGCACGTTGGCGGGTCTCGGGGCCGCGGGTGTTCTCGCGGCCATCGCCCTCATCGTGACCATGGGGTCCGACACCGAGCCGTCGAGCCTCCTTGCGCCCTCCGATCCCGAGGTCGTGGCTCGGGGCCAGGCGGTCTACGCCGAGACTTGCGCCGCCTGCCACGGAGGCGATCTCGAAGGGCAGCCGAACTGGCGCGAGCGCACCCCTGAGGGTCGCCTCCCCGCGCCGCCGCACGACGAGACCGGCCACACCTGGCACCATGATGCCGACACCCTGTTCCGCCTGACGAAATACGGAGTCGGCGCTCTTATCGGTGAAACCGATTACCCGTCAGACATGCCCGCCTACGAGGGCGTGCTCACGGACGACGATATCATCGCCGTCCTTAGCTACATCAAATCCACCTGGCCGCAGGAGATCCGCGCCAGGCACGACGAACTGGAAAACAGACCATGAAAACGATCATCTTCGCCGCCGCGCTCACGCTGACCACCTCGGCCCTGCTGGCACATTCGAATTCGAACGAGACGACCCCGCAGGAAGGGGCGATCGTCGAAACCGTCGAGGTGATTGAGCTGCGCTTCGACATGCCGATGCGGATCACCGTCATCACCCTCACCGGCCCGGAAGGGGAGGTCGAGCTGACCCGCGAGACGGGTCTCGAGCCGGTTCCGGAGTTCCGGGCACTGCTGCCAGAGGAGGTGGTCGTCGGGGGCTACAAGGTGGATTGGCGCGGTCTGTCCGAGGACGGTCATCCGATGCAGGGCACCTTCGCCTTTACCGTCGGGGATTGACCGATGGAGGGTCTTTCCCCGGTCGACGGTTGGGCAGTCTTCGCGATCTCCGCGAAGGCTGCCGGCTATGCGGCTGCGCTCGTTGCCATGGGCGGGCCGCTCTTCATCGCAACCTTCCGCGAGGCGCCGGAAGAGGTTCTGCGCCTCGCGCGCAGGGCCGCCGCCCTCGCGGCGCTTCTCGGGCTCGTGGTGCTGGCGCTGCGGCTCGGCATCCGCTCCGCCCGGATCTCGGGAATAGGGCTGGCGGGGGCGACGGACCCCATGATGCTCGGCCTGGTCTGGGACAGCCCGCTCGGAACGGCAGCGCTCTGGCGCGGCGCGGGTGAAGTGCTGATCCTCGGCCTGGTGTTCAGAAGCACGCTCACCTTGGCCGGAGGGGTGCTCGGCGCGCTGCTCGTGGCTTGGTCCTACACGCAGGTGGGGCACTCCCTGGGTGAACCGCGCTGGCTTCTGGCAAGCCTCCTCGGCCTGCACCTGCTGGCAGCGGCCTTCTGGGTCGGCGCGCTTGCCCCGCTCCATCGCGCGGCGGGCAGGGTCGAGGGCGTGGACCTCCTGCACCGCTTCGGCATCATCGCCGGAGGCACGGTCGCCGCCCTCGTCCTGCTCGGGCTGACCTTCGCCTGGCTGACGATCGGCTCGCTCGGCGGGCTTTTCGGCACCGCTTACGGCTGGATGCTCATCGTCAAGCTGACTGCCGTGACGGGCCTCCTCGGCCTCGCCGCGCGGAACAAGCTCAGGCTGGTGCCCGCGCTCGCCGCCCAAACCCCATCCGCCCCAAGCCGCTTGCGGCGCGCCATACGGCTCGAGAGCGTTGTTGTCGTCCTGATCCTGATGGCGACCGCGGCGCTCACGACCATCACAACACCTCCGGCGAACCTCTGAACGGACTTCTTATGATCAATTCTACACGACGCACCTTCCTCGTCTGCGCGGCCGCCCTCGGCGGTGTCGCGCTACTGCCAAGGAACGCCTTGGCCCGGGCCGCCGCGCCCATCCTGCGCGCAGCGCCTTCGAACGCGCAGCTCGTCCCCAGCCAATACCCAGCCACTCCGGTCTGGGCCTATGCCACGGAGGGCGTCGGCACGGTTCCGGGGCCGGAGATCCGTGTCACCGCTGGAGAATGGGTGCGCACCCGGCTGGTCAACGACCTGCCGCAGTCCACGGCCGTGCACTGGCACGGCATCCGCATCGCCAATGCCATGGACGGAGCGGCGCCGCTGACACAGACCCCGGTGGAGCCGGGCTCGACCTTTGACTACGCGTTCGAGACGCCCGACCCCGGCACCTACTGGTATCACGCCCACCACAACGGCACCGAGCAGATCGGGCGCGGTCTGGCCGGGCCCCTGATCGTGGAGGAGCGCGATCCGTGGCTGGGCCAGCCGGGCGCCGCGACTCGCGAGCTTACGCTGCTCCTGGCGGACTGGCTGCTGGACGACGATGCGGCCATCGTCGGGGGACGGTGGGACGATCTCCACGCAGCCTCGCACAGCGGGCGCATGGGCAACACCATCACCGTCAACGGCAAGACGCGGCCTGCCTTCGATCTGCGCCTCGGGGAGCGGGTCCGGCTGCGGCTCATCAACGCCGCGACAGACCGAGTCATGCCGCTGGCTCTGCCGGGGCTCTCACCGCGCCTGGTCGCCCTTGACGGCCATCCTGTGCCGCCGCGTGCCGTAGAGACCATCCTGCTCGGCCCGGCCCAGCGAGCCGACGTCGTTATTGACGCGCCTCAGAAGGCCTCCGCCGCCCTCTCGCTCCAGCTCAATCCGGGCAACGGCGAGTGGTCCGGGATCGCGGGCTTCGTGCTCGACGGCGATCCGGTGGTTCCGGAGCCGGGCGAGGTCCGTCCGTTGCCGGCGTGGGGCACGCTCGCCGCTCCCGACCTGACCGAACCGCTGCGCGCCGCGGTGGTGATGGAAGGCGGCGCCATGCGGGGAATGGACGGAGCGTCGTTCCGAGGCGAGAGGATGGGCTTTCGTGACCTCGCGGCGAACGGCATTGTCTGGGCCTTCAACGGCGTCGCGCATGGCCTGGAGGCGCCCATGTTCCGCGCCCAGCGGGGCCAGACGGTGCAACTACAACTGACCAACCGCACCTTCTTCCCGCACGCCATCCACCTTCACGGCCACCACTGCGAAGTTCAGCCCCGTAGCGGTGCCTTCAACCAGCCGGGCGACGTGCGCGATACCGTGATGGTGGGTGCGGACGAGACGGTCGACGTGGCCTTCGTCGCCGACAATCCCGGCAAGTGGATGCTGCACTGCCACATGCTCTCGCACCAGCAGTCCGGCATGATGGGATGGTTCGAGGTGACGTGAGAGATATCGCAACCGTTGCAGTTTCAGGGTCTCGGCCGCCGCCAGGGCGGCCGTTACCTCCATCCGGCCTCAGACCGAACAGTCGAGGAAGCCGCGGTAGCCGACCGTCAGGCCCTGGTCGAGGTGGAAGACCATCTCGGCATCGGAGCGGCGAAGGCCGGGGTTTTCCTCAGTCCAGTTCGCATCGGGGTCGGGCATCAGGGTGATCTCCGTTCCCGAAGCGGTGAACCGAGCACCGTCGGTCAAGGTCTCCACGGCGATCGGTGCGTCGGCGGCGAGCGGCACGAGCGTGCCCGAGAGCTTGATCGCGCCGCTTTCGCCGGCCATCGCCAGGATCGGCTCGCCCTCGTTCGTGCGCCGGAACTCGCAGGCGGCTTCCGTCTCCAGCGCCGCCTCGATCTCTTCGGGCTTCAGGCCTGCCGGATCGAGCCCGGCGAGTTCCGCCGATCCTAATGCCTCTTCGACGCTGCCTTCGGCTGGGGGAGCCTCCGGCTCCCCGAGCGCAGGCTCGGCGGCGTCGCCGTTCTCCTCGATATCGGCGATAAGGTAGCGCATTTCCCCGATTTCCTTGCGCTGCGCCGCGATAATCTCATCGGCCAGTTTTTTCACGCGCGGATCGGAAATGTTGGCGCGTTCCGAAGTCATGATCGCAATGGAATGGTGCGGGATCATGGCGCGCATGTAGCTGGTGTCGCCCACCGTGGCTTGGCTGCGCACCAGCCAAAGTGTCAGCGCGAAGACGGCAATCGAACCAGCATAGATGGCGATGTTAATCGCTTTGCTCTCATACATCGACAGCATGAAGCTGAGCATGATGACCGCCATTGTGGCCCCCATCAGCAGCGCCATGTAGGTTCGGGTCTCGCTGAAGAAGATATGCTCGAATGCGTATGTGTTGAGATACATCAAGATGAACATGACCACGGTCGAGGTCGCGATCATTGCGGCGAAGCGCCAGTAGGACATGAAACTCTCCTTCTATTCAGAATGGCTTTCTGTCGATTGCCCGTGGCCATTGGCCCCGGCTGTCAGGCTTTCGTAGGTCTCGGGCCGCATCGCGGGAAGCTCCTTCACGAAGGCCGTGATCTCCCAGATCGCCGCGTCTTCGTGATCGGTTCCGAAGGCGGGCATGCCGGACATCTTGACCCCGTGCTTGACCAGCCAGAAGACCTCCCGGCTCTCCCATTCGCTGGCCGCATGCCACAGGATCGGCGGTTCCGGGCGCATGCCACGGCTCCAACCCGCAGGCTCGGCGCCCGGCCCCCCATGGCAATGGGCACACATCGCGGCGTAGCGCTCACCGCCGGCCTCGACCATCTCGGGGGTCAGTTCGGCGGGAGGTTCGATCGTCTCGGCGCGGGATCGGACCGAATTTTCATAGCTGGTGTCGAGCGCCCATCGCATCGTCGGCGCATGAGACTCGGTTGCGGCAACGTTGTATGAGCCCGAGTAGACATAGGCGATGCCGGCGACGGCGGCGATGCCAACGGTGGCGATACTACCGATCAGCACACCCAGTGCGACGGGTTTCGATCTCGGCATGGTCTGTCTCCCTGTTACTCGCTATCGAATGACGACAGGGCGACGCGGCCAACGCCGCCCGCCGTCGAAGTTAAGCGTCAAACCCCACTCGGGTGGCCCGCAGGCGAAGCGCGTTGCCGATCACCGAGACCGACGACAGGCTCATCGCGGCCGCCGCGATCATCGGCGACAGCAGAAGGCCGGTGAAGGGATAGAGCAGGCCCGCCGCAATCGGCACGCCGAGCCCGTTGTAGAGGAAGGCGAAGGCGAGGTTCTGCTTGATGTTGCGCACGGTGGCGCGGCTCAGGCGGCGCGCCGTGACGAGCGCGGTGAGGTCGCCGCGCACCAGCGTGACGCCCGCGCTCTCAACCGCAACATCGGCGCCGGTGCCCATGGCGATCCCGACGTCCGCCGCCGCCAGCGCGGGCGCGTCGTTGACCCCGTCACCGGCCATGGCGACGGTGCGGCCCTCCGCTTGCAGCCTGCGGACCGCCGCCTGCTTGTCAGCGGGCAACACCTCGGCAATCACCTCGTCGATCCCGAGCTCATCGGCCACGGCTTGCGCCGTCATCTCGTTGTCGCCGGTGAGCATGACGATACGCAGGCCTTCGTCATGCAGCGCCTCGATGGCGCGCGGGGTCGTTTCCTTGATGCGATCCGCGACGGAGACCAGGCCGACTGCGCGGCCGTCCACCGCCACCAGGATAGCGGTCTGTCCCATGCGCCGCGCGGCATCGGCCCGGTCAGAAAGGACGCCCGGATCGGCGCCGACCTGCTCCATCATGGCGCGGTTGCCCACGGCCACGGCCCGCCCTTCGACACGGCCAGAGATGCCCTTGCCGGTGGTGCTGTCGAAGCTCTCGACCTCGGGCAGAGCGACACCCCGCGCTTCGGCTCCCTCGACGATGGCACGCGCCAAGGGGTGCTCCGACTGCGCCTCCAATGCCGCGACGAGGCCAAGAAGCTCGTCCTCGCCCATGCCCTCGGCCACGACCTCGACCAGCGCCGGCCGGCCCTCGGTCAGCGTGCCGGTCTTGTCGACGACCAGCGTGTCCACGGCGGCGAAGCGCTCCAGCGCCTCGGCGTTCTTGATCAACACACCATGACCCGCGCCCTTCCCGACGCCGACCATGATCGACATCGGCGTGGCGAGGCCGAGCGCACAGGGGCAGGCGATAATCAGCACCGAGACCGCCGAGACCAGCGCGAAGGCCATCGCCGGGTCGGGGCCGAAAAAGCTCCAAACGACGAAGGCGAGAATCGCCACGCCGACCACGAAGGGCACGAAGTAGCTCGAGATCCTGTCGGCCAGCTTCTGGATCGGCGCCTGGCTGCGCTGCGCTTCGGCGACCATGGCGACGATGCGGTTCAGCATCGTGTCCGCGCCCACGCGTTGGGCCTCCATCACGAAGCTGCCGGTCTGGTTGATCGACCCGCCGGTGACCTCGGTGCCTTCTTCCTTCTCCACCGGAATCGGCTCACCGGTGATCATGCTCTCGTCGATGGTGGAGCGCCCCTCCAGCACCATGCCGTCCACCGGCACGGCCTCGCCCGGGCGCACGCGCAACCGGTCGCCCGAGCGCACCATGTCGAGCGGCACGTCCCGCTCGCCATTCGCGTCGACCAGCCGCGCTGTCTTGGGCGCGAGATCGAGCAGCGCCCGGATCGCGCCGCCGGTCTGCTCTCGCGCACGCAGCTCCAGGAGCTGGCCCAGCAGCACCAGCGTCACGATCACCGCCGCAGCCTCGAAATAGACGCCAACCTCGCCCTCATGCCCACGGAACTGCGGCGGGAAGAGCCACGGTGCGACAGTCGCCACCACCGAGTAGACGTAGGCCACGCCGACGCCGAGGGCGATCAGCGTAAACATGTTGAGGTTGCGACTCTTCACCGAGGCCCAGCCGCGCTCGAAGAAGGGCAAGGCGCTCCACAGCACCACCGGGGTCGCCAATATCAGCTCGATCCAGTCGAGCCAGGAGGCCGAGATGATGGCGAAGGCCTGCGGCGCGAAATGCCGGCCCATCGCGACGATAGCCAGCGGCACGGTCAGCACCGCACCGACCACGAAGCGGCGGCGGAAGTCGATATATTCCTCGCTCGGCCCCTCCGTCATTGGAATGCCCTTGGGCTCGAGCGCCATGCCGCAGATGGGGCAGGAGCCGGGGCCGATCTGCTCGATCTCGGGGTGCATCGGGCAGGTGTAGACTTCGTCCTCGCGTGCCGGCGGGTCCGCCTTCAGCGCAGGGTCGAGGAAGATCTCTGGGCGGGTTCCGAACTTCTCTCGGCATCCGGCCGAGCAGAAATAGAAAGTCTCCCCCTCATGTTCCGAGACATGCTTGGCCGTCTCGACCTCGACCGTCATCCCGCAGACCGGGTCGGTCGCTGTCCGATCGCCCGGGAGGGCGTGGTCATGGGAGTGCGCGTGAGAGTGGCTCATGGCGGTTTCCTCGTTGCGACAGCGCCAACGCGGCGCTGCTGCGGGCAAGATACCCCTTGGGGGTATTCTTGTGCAAGATACCCGCATGGGGTATAGCGGAAACCTGTCGGCGCGCTTATTGTTCCAAGGCCGGAGGCGTCGAGATGCAAGAAAAGAAAAACAAAGCAGCGATTCAGAAGCGCCTCGCGCGGCTGGAAGGGCAGATCAGAGGCGTGTCGCGCATGGTCGAGGAAGACCGCTACTGCGTCGACGTGCTGATGCAGACGGCGGCGGTGCGCTCGGCACTGAAAGCCGTTGAACGCTTGCTGATCGAAGACCACACCTCGCATTGCTTGGAGGCGGCCATACAATCAGGCGACCCCGACGAGCAGCGCGCGAAATTCCAGGAGATGGTCACGCTGCTGGAGAAAGCCCGCGACAGCTAAGGTGGGCAGCCAAGGGTTTGGGAAGGTCGGCCCGGGTCAGGTGACGGTGAACTGGCCCATCATACCCGAGTCCTCATGCTCGAGAATGTGGCAGTGATACATGTAGGGTGCCTCGGGCGTCGCCGGATGGTCGAACCGCACGAGAATCTCGGCGTGATTTTCCACCCAGACCACGTCCTTCATACCGGTTTCGGCGAAACTGACGGGTCTGCCATTCTGGCTGAGGACCTGGAAAGAAGTGCCGTGCACGTGAAACGGGTGAGACATCATGTCTGCTGAAATCTCCCAGATCTCCGTCTCGCCTATGCGCAGCTGCTCATCGATGCGCTCCATGTCGTAGGTCCGGCCGTTGATCCCCAGGGTGGGGCGGCCCCCGAACATGCCTCGCATCATCCCCATGCCCATCATCATGTTGAGCTCGAAACGGCGGCGACGCACCGGCTCCCCCAGGTCCGGGATATGAGCGCCTCTGATTTCCCGCGGCACGTCGGAAACCGCGGCCTGTCGGCTCTCGTCAACCGTCAGGCTCAAGATATTGAAGGTGCCGTTCGGGCTATCGGAGCCTGCGCTCCTGCCCATCATGCCTCCCCCCATCCGGCCGCCCATCATGCCACCCATCATCTGCACCGGGACGTCTTGCGATATCAGCCGGCTACTCGCTCCATCCGAAAAGTCGACGAGTATCTCCGCACGTTCCGCAGGCGCGAGCTGAAGGCGATCAAGGCGCACCGGCGCTGGCAGCAGGCCGGCATCGCTGGCGATTTGATAAATAGCCCGGCCGTCATCAAAGCTCAGGACGTAGACGCGCGAGTTCGAGGCGTTCAGTAGGCGGAAGCGCACCAGCCCGGGAGGGACCTGAGCGACCGGCTCGAGCGCTCCGTTGACCGCGATACGGTCGCCGCGGAATCCCTGCATCGCAGTCATTCCGTCGTCATCGTAGCGAAGCCTGCCGCGCCGAGAGAAAGACTTGTCCTGTATGATCAGGGGAATATCGTCGATCCCGTAGGTGGCAGGCAGCGCATTCTCGCCCGGTTGCTCGTCCTCGATCAAAAGCAGGCCAGCGAGCCCGTGGTAGACCTGGTCGCCGGTCGTGCCGTGCGGGTGTGAGTGATACCAGAAAGTGCCGGCGGGCTGATCGATTTCCAGGGCCTGTTCGAGGACGGCGTCCGGAGCGATCAGTGACTGCGGTCCTCCGTCGTTCCACCCAGGCACATGTAAACCGTGCCAGTGAGAGGTGATAGCGTGCTCGATCCCATTGCCAACCGTGAGGCGCGCTGTGCGCCCGCTACGGAGCCTCAACGTCGGCCCAAGGAAATCCTGAGACCAGCCCATGGTCCGAGCCTCGGCGCCCTCGAGAAACGCGTGAGTGCCATAGATCGCATCGAGGCGATTGCCGGCATCCTCCCCGACTTCCATGAGCGGAGGGATCGGCAGCGTGTTTCCGGGAGCCGCCTCCGCGAAGGCGCGTCCGCACAATGCCGGCGTCGCAAGGGACGCGAGTGCGCTTTTCAGAAATCTGCGTCTTAGCACCGGGGTCACCACGTTTGCAGGACGGCTATTGCTACTCTCCTCAACATAGCTGGATCGCAGTGATGTCGAGCAGAACTGGCGTAAGCGATGACGCCGTATCCTCAGCGCATCGCCGCCGACAGGTCAGATTCCCCGGAACATGCCTCCCTACCTACTCCTTCCCGGAGGGAGCAACCGGAAAAAATCGTGCAAGTGCAAGACATCATGACATCTAAGCCGACCTGCTGCGGGCCCGAGAATTTGATCCAGGACGTGGCAAAAGTCATGACAGAAAATTCCATCGGCGCCATCCCGTTGATCGACGATGACGGGCGGCCGGTCGGTATCGCTACGGACCGAGACATCTGCTGCCGCGCTGTTGCAGAAGGAAAAGGCGCAGATACCAAGGTATCAGACGTGATGTCGGAGAAAGTCGTAACGACCTCCCCCGACGAGGAGCTCGACAACTGCTACAACAAGATGGAAGATGACCTGCCCCCCGCTGGTCCCTCAGTCTGATGTAGAGTTTGCGGGTTCGAGATTGGTAGTCTGGGCGGTCGTTCTGGGCAAGCGCGCCGGGCGCGGAGCCCTCAGATTGCTCAAGTGTCCGGCGCGCTTCGAGCGGGGTCTGGTTCCCGAGCGAGGAATGCGGCCTGACCGCGTTGTAATCGTAGCGCCAGAGCGCCAGCTTCCGGCGGGCGTCCTCCAGAGTATCGAAGATCTCCTCATACAAAAGCTCGTCGCGCAGGCTGCCGTTGAACGACTCGATGAAGGCGTTCTGCTGCGGCTTGCCCGGGTCGATGTAATGCCAGGGCACCCCGTTCTTGTCGGCCCACTTTAGGATGGCGCGGCTGGTGAACTCGGTGCCGTTATCGCTGACGATGCAAGCGGGCGTTCCGTAGATCCGCACCAGCGCATCCAGCTCGCGGGCGACGCGGGCGCCCGAGATGCTGGTGTCGGCGGTCAGGCACAGGTTCTCCCGGCAGCAATCGTCGATCACCGCCAGGATGCGGAACTTGCGCGAGGCGCCGAAGCTGTCGGCCAGAAAGTCGAGCGACCAGCGGGCATTGGGATGCGCCGCCTCCGGCATCGGCGTGCGTGACCCACGGGCCCGCTTGCGCCCGCCCCGTCGCTTCACTGACAGTCCCTCTTCTCGGTAGAGCCGATACAGCTTCTTGTGGTTCATGAGCATGCCCTTGCGCTCGAGCAGGATGCCGATCCGGCGATAGCCGAACCGGCGCCGCTTCCCGGCGATCTCCTTCATCTCTTCGTGGATCTCGGGGCAGTCCGGCGGGCGTGTGCGCCGGACCGTTTTGGGATCGACACCGACAAGCTGGCAGGCCCGGCGCTGCGAGATATCATGGTCCCGCATTGCCCTGAGCGCCGCCTCTCGCCGCCTGGTCAATGTCGTCAGTTCTTTCCCAGCAGATCCTTTAGGACGACATTGTCGAGCATAGTGTCGGCCAGCAGGCGCTTGAGCTTGGCGTTCTCGTCTTCCAGCGCCTTCAGCCTGACCGCCTCGGAAACCTCCATGCCGCCATACTTGGACTTCATTTTGTAGAACGTCGCCGGACTCAGGCCGTGCCTGCGGCACACCTCTGCCGTCGGCATCCCGGCCTCCTGCTCCTTGATCATTCCGATTATCTGCGCCTCGGTGAAACGGCTCTTCCTCATTCGTCTGCTCCTTCGCGGTTGAGCAAACTCTACATCAGACTGAGGGACCTCGCGGGGGGCAGGTCAAATCGATTGAGGGAGCCGCCGCGTAACTTGGACACCGTGGCGCGTGCATTGTCGGTAGCCTCCGCGAAGGAGAACCCGAAGTCGACCGGATCGAAGGGTGCCTTGGCGAGGGTGTCGAGGGCTTCGTAGATGTCGGTCGGGTTCATGGGTCTCACTCAAATAAGGGCGTCTTCACTGGATATTGGCCGGTGGGTGCCGAGCCAAAATCGGGTCAGCCGGAAAACAGCTTCGGGATGTCGGCCAAGTCCATGGCTCGGGATGAATGTGCAGTGTCGGCAAGAGCGCCCAGGAAGCGCCTGTCCGCGGTGATCAGCCGACGATCCGTGCGCTCTGCGAGAGCCAGATAGACGCAGTCATAGACAGGGTGCCGTAGCTCGAGGGCGAGCTCCAGGGCGCGGCGCTCGAGCATGTCGTCGGCATCTATGATCGTGACAGGTGCGGTCTGGAGGAGCAGGAAGAGGTCGACCGCCTGGGGGCCGGTCACGGTCTGTCGCGCGGCGATGGTGCGCAGGACATTCGCGGCTTCGATCCGGAGAAGGGCGGGCGCCACCATGTCGGCGTTCTGAAGAAGGTCGGCTTCGTCACTGCCCTCTTCGTCGATCACCCACTTGATCGTGACGGAAGTGTCGACAACGAAGCCCGCCCTTGTGGTCATCTGATCTCGTCTCGATCCCGGTCGGCGCGGAGAAGCTCCGTGGTTGTGGGCGCACCCGAGACGAGCTTCATGCGCCGCGATCGGGCTTCCGAGAAGAAGTCGGCATTGCGGGCAGGGCCCAAAGCCTCCTCCAGTATCTTGCGATGCTCCGCTTCGGCAGAGCGCCCAGCCTTCGCGGCGCGCTCCTTGAGGGCCGCGGCAATCGCATCATCGACATTTCGGACCGTAAGCTGAGCCATGCTTCCACCGGTTGCTTGCATATTGCAGGCAATATGATGGCGCATCATCTGTCAATCAAGAAGAAAGACAGACAGGCAAAGGGTGCGGAGGTGTCAGCTCTTGTTGGGGTCGGTGCTCTTCTTTGGCCGAGACAATGCGGTATCGATATCCATTCGGGGCTGGCGACGCTTCGGAAGGCCCTGGGTGGTGATGTCGAGTGGCGGCCCGCTTCTGGCCAGACGCGCATGCATTTCCTGGCCGGTCGCAAATCCGGGTCTTCGTCCTTCGTGCGGCCTGTCCTGGGCCATTGCCTCCTCCTCGTATCTCGTTGACCCTACACCAGGTCGTAGATCGCACATAGCGCGCCTTTCGGCCCAAAGCTGCCGTTGGCCACCATTGTCTCCAACGTCTGCTATGCTGAGAACAGCGGAACCACTTACCTACAGCCCCCAGAGGGAGGAACGGAAAGTCTTGTCGCTTCAATTTTCGGGGCAACCAGTTCGTGTCTCAGCTTTGAGACTGCAATCTTCGTATCAGTCCCGGCTGCCGTGTTGTAATGCGTGTCGCCGAGCCGGGCATGTGGCGGCCAAAGATGATCCGTGCTGAGCTGGAAAGGCTACCGAGGAGGCTTCGAGGACAGGTTGCCGCCACATAGCAAACGAGGTGCGATTGCAAGCTAACACCCGAAGCCTGATGATTCAGGGGCCATGGCAATCGCGCGCCCCACAACGCGATACTTCTCGTGCAGGCGTCGAACGACCGCTACTCCAAGGTAGCCGCTGGTGTCGGTGACCAGAGTGACGAATTTGCCCGGTGCCTTACCTATTTGCGTAGATATTTCACCAGCGCCAAGATCGCGAGGATCACCAGCACGAGGATCAGAAGACCCCAGATCCCCATGCCGAACATCATTCCGCCGTCCATCATCTGTGTCTTCCTATGTTATGTCCGCGTCGATACTTGCGGGGACCTTCGGACTTTTTGGTCCCCGGCATGGACGATGGCTTCGTCCACCGGCCCCGAGGCCGAGTAAGGGGCGGAGCACCACAATGATGCTCCGCCCGTTTCGTCAGCAGCAGCCGGAACGGCCTTCCGGCTGCGAAATCTTCTGCACGAGATCTGCCGTTTCTGCCCCTTGCGCCTCACGCGCAACGTCGGCTTGCGCGACCATGCCGCAGCACTTGCCTTCCTCGTCGGTGACGACGGCACGACGCACCTGACGCTCCTCCATCTTGTTGCAGCAGGACGAGACCTCCTCGTCTGCCGTCGTGGTCAGCACGTCCGTGGACATGACGTCCGAAACGGCGGTCGCACCGGATTTGCCTTCGGCCACGGCCCCGCAGCAGATGTCGCGATCGGTGACGACCCCGATTGGTTCACCCGCCTCGTTGAGCACGGGTAAGGCACCGATGGACTGCTCGGCCATCAGCTTCGCCGCTTCCTGGATGGTGGTGTTCCCCCCACAGCAGGTGGGGTTGCTCGTCATGATGTCTTGGACTTGCATGTCTTGCTCCTCTGCTGAGTGCCAGGACAAACCACGGCGGCCGGGATGACGTTCCGTCGCTACCTCCGTATCGGCAACGGACCGCCGGTTGACGGCCTCGTGACTGATTTCTGACTGTGCCCAGTGGACAGGCGTCCCGTCCGTTCATAGATCTGTGCCATGCGCCTATGGGTCCGCCTTGTCTCGTTCTGCCTCTCGATCGCCCTTCTGGGCGGCGTGATGATGCATGACGCGGCCGGTGCCCGGATGTCGTTCGACATGGCGGCATCGGCAGTCGCCGAGGCGCAGGACGATCTCTGCCCTGCCTGCGATCAGGATGCGAGCGAGCAACTGGTCTGCGATCTCGATTGCACCGCGCCCCTGCTGTCGACCGAGGGGTCGCCCGAAATCCTGCCGCAAACCGTTGCCACGCGGGGCATAACGCGTCCGGACGATACGGCGCTGCGAACACGTCGACCGGGTTTCGATCCCGCGCCCCCTCGAACCACTATCCTGAGTTGACCGGCCGCACCGCATAGGTGACGGCCTGGTAACGCCGTGCCTGTCCGATCAGGACAGGCAGGCCGTGAACCGACCGATCCCTTCTCAGGATATCTTCCATGACTGCCCTTACCGCACGCGCGCTTTCGCGTCGTCGCGTCCTGTCCTCCGGCTTGGCCGTGCTGGGCGCAACGATCCTTGCCCCCGGCTTTGCCCGATCAGGCCCGTCGCTGGCATTCGACCCGGCCTTTGCCCTGGCCTTCGACGGCTCCGCCATTCTTGCCGCCAAGCCCGACGGGTTGCTGCGGCACGACGGCGAAAGCTGGACGAAGCTCGGCGACGTGGAGCCGCCCAACACTCTCTCGACCCACCCGTCCCGTCCTGGTGTTATCTTCGCCGGATGGAAGGACGGCAGCCTGCGCCGCAGCAGTGACGGCGGCGTGAGCTGGACCGTGGCGGATGCCGGACTGCCCGGTGCGCCGATCCTGTCCCTCACTATGGCCGCGCATGCGCCCGACACCCTTTATGCCTCTCTCGAGGGCGACGGGCTGTGGCGCAGCGAGGATGACGGCAAGACATGGGCGTTCGTCATGGACCGTCCCTATCTCGACGGCGCGGAGCATGACGTGGTCAGCCTCGTCTCGGTCGCCAACGAGACCGGGATGGGTGGCATCTGGCTCTATGCGGGCACGCAGGCCGGGCTGACGCGGGTGCCGGACTGCTTCTGCCGCTGGCAGGATGTCGTCGCGGGAGACGCGATGGATGCATTGGTCGCGGGCAATGCGCCGACCGAGGCCGCCGCGCTGCCCGCTGGCGAGCCGGTCGAGATCCTCGCCCTTGCGCCCGACGCGCCCGAGCGCATCCTCGCCGCGCTGCCCTCCGGGCTGTGGCTGTCGACGGATGCCGGGGTGAACTGGGCACAAGTCACCTTCGCCCCCGTCACCGCGCTCGCCGTCGATCCCGCCGATCCACTCCACGTGATCGCAGCCGGACCCTCCGGGCTACGCGTCTCACGCGACGGCGGCACCACCTGGAGTTCCTTCGATCAATCCAAGGACAGCTGACATGAACCGCAAGCTTCTCACCGTCGCCGCAGCGGCCCTCGCTACTGCCGCCGCCATTGGCGCCGCGACCTTCACCACCGCCGAAACCGACAACACCGCCAACGCGCCGGCCGAAGCCACCGTCCCGGCCGAAAAGCAGATGACGATCTGGCGCGATCGGAACTGCGGCTGCTGCGACGCCTATGCCGACTACATGGAGGAGAACGGCTATCACGTGACGCGGATTGACGACCCGGACTTCGACAAGCGCTCGATCGAGGCGGGCGTGCCCGAGCAGGGCCTTGGCTGCCACCTCGCGCAGGTGGACGGCTACTATGTCAGCGGGCTGGTCCCGGCCGAGATCGTGGAGCGCCTGACCACGGAGCGTCCCGAGATCACCGGCATCACCTTGCCCGGCATGCCGATGAATGCCCCGGGCATGGCCGGCAAGAGCGGCACGCTCAAGACCTACGCCTTCTCGGGCGATGACATCACGGTGTTCTCCGATGAATGAGTGCATGGAGGGCATGATGTCGATGATGGGTAGCCCGATGATGGGCACCATGATGCTCGGAGGCGGGCTGGTCCTGCTGCTGGTGCTGACCGTGCTGGTCCTGAGCCTGATCGCGCTGGTCAAGTTCCTCAGGAGCCCGCGATGAGACGCGGCCTGACGCTGGGGCTCGTTTCCGGTTTGGCCGGCGCCGCCGCGATCGCGGCGGTGGCGCAGGGCCTGCTGGAGGAGGAAGCAAAAGCGCCCGAGCAATCGCAGGAGATCGCAGGGCTCTCCGTTCTCGGAGAGCCGGTCACCCGTGACATGGTCGAGCAAGGTGGCGAGATCTATGCCGAGAGCTGTGCCGCCTGTCATGGCGCGAAACTCGAGGGTCAGCCGGACTGGCGCCGCCGGACCGAGGACGGGCGCATGCCCGCGCCGCCGCACGACGACAGCGGCCACACCTGGCACCATGCCGATCGGGACCTGTTCACGATCACCAAGCATGGCGTCGGCGCGGTGGTGCCGGGCTACGAGAGCGATATGCCCGCCTTCGAGGGGCTGCTGAGCGACGACGAGATCAAGGCAGTGCTGGCCTATATCAAGACCAGCTGGTCCAAGCGCGAACGCGCCTTCCAGGCCGAGGTCTCGGCCGGTGCCGAGGGCAAGCCATGAGCGCGGCGGAACAGGAACCGCGCAAGCGGCCCCGTGGTCGGGTATTAGTGCTCCTTCCGGCAGCGCTGTTCGCAACACTCGCGGCGGCGTTCTACTGGGGCCTCATGAACTCCGACGACCGGCTGCCCTCGGCCCTGACCGGCAAAGCGGTTCCCGAGTTCGACCTGCCTCCCATCGAGGGCCGCGCCGACGGCCTGTCGACTGCGGACCTGCAAGGCGAGGTGTCGATCGTCAATGTCTGGGCCTCATGGTGCGTGCCTTGCCGGGTCGAGATGCCGCTCCTGGTCGAGCTGGCCGCGCGGGACACGGTCCCGATCCACGGCATCAACTACAAGGATGCGCCGGATGCGGCGCTCCGTTTTCTCGACGAGACGGGCGATCCCTACACCCGCATCGGAGCCGACCGCTCCGGGCGCGCCTCGCTCGACTGGGGGGGCTACGGGCTTCCAGAAACCTTCGTCATCGATGCACGCGGCGGCGTTGCCTACAAGCATGTCGGTCCGTTCGACCGCCGCTCGCTGGAAGAAGAAATCCTGCCGGTCGTGCGCCGGCTTCAAACGGAGAACAGGACATGAGCGAGCGATCGACGAACGCGATCGGGACGATCCCCGCAAGCCGGCTTCCCGGCCTGGGCAGGCGTGGATGGATTCTGGTGGCGCTGGCCGTCATCGGCACCGGCATGGCCCTGAACTGGGGCTGGCTCACTGCCATTGGCGCGGCCCCCCTGATCCTGAGCTTTGCCCCCTGCGCCGCGATGTGCGCGCTGGGGCTCTGCATGCGCGGGGGCTCGTCCGCCTGCGCCAACAAGACCGCTCCGGCAGGCAAGCCGGACACCCCGACAGACTGAACCCTACCTCGAAAGGATACGACATGAAGACCATTACCAAGTTCGGCAGCGCCGTGGCCCTGTCCCTGCTCGCCTTCGCGCCCGTGGCCTACGCGCAGGATACCGCCCCGGCGGACGCAGAGGAGACGAAGGAAGGCGGCCACATGGGTGGCGACATGACGGGGATGCAGGGCATGGCCGGAATGGAAGGCATGGAAGGCATGATGCCGATGATGATGAAGCACATGCAGGCCTGCATGGAGATGATGGAGACGATGAACACCCACATGCAGGAGCATCACGACCAGGCCGATCAAGCCGATCAGGGCTGATCGAAGGCCCGCCCGGGCTCCGGCCCGGGCCGGCCAAACAGAAAGACAGACAGATGCCCACTTCCTCTCCCGACACCTTTCACAAGCGGCTGCGCTTCCTCCTTTGGAGCGGAGCCGCTGTCCTCACCGTTGCCACCGCCGGACTGCTGCTCCTGCGAGATCAGGCCGCGCCCGCACAGGTCGTCTATAGCGGCGAGGCGGATATTCGCTCCGACTTCGAACTTGTCGACCATACGGGACGCCCGGTCACCCAGACGGATTACGCCGGCCGCTGGCAGCTCGTGTTTTTCGGTTTCACCAACTGCCCGGATGTCTGCCCGACAACCCTGGCCTACATGGCCACTACCCTCGACCTGCTGGGCGAAGACGCGGACCATGTCGCGCCGCTCTTCATCACCGTCGACCCCGAACGGGACACGCCCGAGGTCATGGCGGACTACGTCGCGAACTTTCATCCCCGGCTGGTGGGGCTGACGGGAAGCCCGGCCCAGGCCGCGGAGGCCGCGCAGAGCTTCAAGGTATATCACGAGCATATGGCGGATGCGGAGGCGCAGGACGGATACACCATGGCCCATGCCGGGCACATCTACCTGATGCGCCCTGATGGCCGGTTCGAGGCCGTCTTCCTCGAGGGGGATCAGCCGCCCGAGGATCTCGCCGAGGAAATCGAAATGCGACTGGACAAGGAGAGGCGCAGTTGATGCGACAGGCAATTCTCATCTCCATGACAGCCGCCATGGTTGGCTCAGCAGCCTCGGCCGATCACCCCGGGAAGCGGTTGAACGAAGTCACGGCCGAAAAGGAACCGGGCTTCGAGGCGATCTTCCGGCCCGGACCCGACCTCGTCACCGAGGACGGGGAAACACTAAGCCTGGAAGACTTCGCCGGGCGCATTCTCGTGGTCAATTTCCGTCAGGCATCCTGCACCGAGGCCTGCGACGCGCAGCACCAGCGGTTGGCGAAGACCGTCACCTCGCTCAATGCGGGCCCCATGCGCGAGATGGTCGGCTTCGTGACCGTGGTCGAGGATGCGGCGGACATTGATACGCTCGACGCCGAGAACTGGTCGATGGTGCGGTCGCAGGGCGGCCTTGAGGATCTCGAGGCGCGGCTCGCTGCTGTCTCAGAGCGCTCGGACGAGGCGACGATGATCCACCTTTTTGACCGGCAGGGCCGCCATGTCGGCATCTTTCACGGGACCGATTTCGAGCCGCTCAATCTCCTCATGCATATCAACGGGCTGACCAACGCGCATCCGCATCCGGAACCCGAAGGCATTCTCGACAGGGCGCTGGGGTGGTTCGAATGACGGTGACAAATTCAGCAAGCGTCGCGGCGACCCCGGACTGGCTGGGGGTTCTACGGCGCTATTTTCTGTTCTCCCTCATCGGCCATCTGCTCTGGGAAGTCGCCCACATCCCGCTCTACACGATCTGGACCGAGGGCAGCGCGGGCGAGATCGTTTTCGCCATCGTGCATTGCACGGGCGGCGATCTGATGATCGCCTTCAGCACCCTGCTTCTGGCGCTGTTCCTGTTCGGACGCGCGGAGTGGCCAAAGCAGCGGTCAATCCCGGTGCTCCTGGCCGCCGTGGTAATGGGAGTTGGATACACCGTTTTCAGCGAGTGGCTGAACATCGTCGTGCGGGAGGCCTGGGCCTATCGCGACATCATGCCGGTGATCCCGGTCATCGATGCTGGCCTGACGCCGTTCCTGCAATGGCTCGTCGTGCCCACGGCAGCCTATCTCGGCGCCACCTCCCCGCGCGCGTGGCGGAAGTGAGCCATGCCTGACATCCAGACCCTCGGCCTTCTCGCCGCGCTTCTGGCCGGCACGGTGTCCTTCCTGTCGCCTTGCGTCCTGCCGCTGGTGCCCGGCTATGTCTCCTACATCGCCGGGCGCACGGGACCGGGCAAGGCGCCGAGTCGGGCCGCCATGATCTGGCTGAGCCTGTGCTTCGTGCTCGGGTTCTCGACGATCTTCATCGCGCTTGGCGCCTCCGCCACCGCGCTCGGGCAGGCCCTGCTGCGATGGCGCTTTGAGCTGAACATCCTCGGCGGGGCGATCGTCGCGCTGTTCGGTCTGTTCATGCTGGGCGCGGCCCGTATTCGTGCGCTGGAGCGCGACCTGCGCTTCGATCTCGATATTCCCGGCGGGCAGCCCATGGCGTCTTATGTCCTCGGCCTCGCCTTCGGCTTCGGCTGGACCCCATGCATCGGGCCGATCCTCGGCGCGATCCTCATGGCGAGCGCCATGCAGACGACCATGGGCGAAGGAGTGGCGCTCCTCGCGGTCTACTCCGTCGGGCTCGGCGTGCCCTTCGTCTTGGTCGCTGCCTTTATCCAGCAGGCCGGCACGAGGCTGCGCAGGGTCCGTGGCTTGGGGCGCGGCCTGCACAGGGTCGCCGGGGCGGTGATGATACTGATGGGGCTCGCGATGATGACCGGCCAGCTGACCGTCTTTTCCTACTGGTTGCTCGAGACGTTTCCGGCCTTGGGAGCGATCGGATAGGCACCGGATTACGGTGGTATCGTGCGACATTTGCATGGGGAAACGGCATGGGCATCTATGAAGCGCACCACGGATGGACCCCGCTCGACTGCAACAAGGGCCTTATTCGGTTTTCCAACTTTGAACTCAATGCCCTTCCCGGCCCTGTCCAGCTTCGATGCGGTCGAGCAGAAGTGACTGGCCGAGTGCGGCTGCAAGCGCGATGAGGAAGACGATCCAGGTATCCAGCGCAGCGACAGCAAATCCGCCGACGAATGGCAACACGAAGGCCGGCGCCGTAAGCGCGTTGAAATAGCCGCTGTATGCGGGTCGGCGCTCCTCCGGCGATATCTCCATGAGCAGTTCGATGACCGCGATGGTCAAGCCATTCGCCAGGGCGCCAAGCAGTAGGAAGACAGCCAGCAGCGCCGGCATGAGCGCAGCATGTGAAATTGGAACCATCAGCAGCGCGAGAAGCGCGACCGGCGGCGCGATGCGGCTGGCCGCGATCACGCGCATCAGGCTGAGCTTGCCCAACCGGTCGCCCCACCAGCCCCATAGCGGGTTGCTGAGCAAGGCGCCCGCCGTCTGGGCTCCCAGCAGAAGCGCCACGTTTTGCAGGCTCATGCCCAGCGAGTCCGCTGCGACCACGAAGAAGGGCGCTGCGGCGAGCACGGCGCCGCCGCACCACTGCGCGAAGACGAAGCGATGGAACACGGCGTCGCTGCGGAATGTCTCGGCACCTTCTTTCAGATAGGCTCCGAAGCTGGCGGCCGCCTTCGGCGGAGTGGCTCTCACAGGTTCCCCCATCGAGGTGAAGACAACGGACGACACCAGCATCAACACGGCGGCGATACCCAGAACCGCCGCGTAGGAAGCAGGGAAGTCGAGCGCCCGGAGGAGCCTGTCCGCGACGGCGGCGACAAGCAGGGCCACAAGGCCTCCCCCGAAGAAGCGGACCGCGAGGAGCCTACTCCGCTGGCGGGATGGCACGGACCGTGCCACGATGTCGTTGTAGGGCACGCCGACGATGCCGCTGAGACAGGCGTAGACGGCCCACAAACCGAGCGTGACCGCGCCAAGAGTTGCCGAACTCCATCCTGCGCTCGCTCCGATCCACAGGACGCCAGCGAGCGCGGCGATGGCTGTCGTTCGCCCGAAGGCGCCGAGGACGTAGAACGGCATCGAGGAGCCACTGCGCCCGGCAAGGTAGCCCACGAAGAGCTGCGGCAGGAGCCAGCCGAGCCGCAGTCTCGTGGAGACTGCGCCTACGGCCACCGGGCTGCCTGTCAGCTGGAAGACCGACGCCGACATTACAGTGGCGCTGTCCACCGCCGCCGAGCCGGCCTGAAATGCTGCGCCGGCGCCCGCGACATGCCAGAACCGGCGGCAGGGGGTCACCTGCCGCTCCAGTCCGCCGGATCAACGAAGAGCCCGAACCAGATCGACCACAGGCCCAGGTCGATGAAAACCGCGCCCAGGAGCCAACGGCGCGGCCTCAGCCAGTTCGCGACCCGGTCGAGCCCGCCTGCAAGTCCGGGCGCGATGGATAGGGGAATGAGCGGCAGCGAGAGCGCCAGGGCGAAGACGGACATCATCAGCACGCCGCTCGCGGCCGAGCCGCTGACGGTCGCGGTGCCGATCAGCCCAAACAGGATGGGCGCAGCGCAGGCGGGGATGTTCAACCCGAAGGCTGCACCTTGCAGGAGCGGCGCGTCGGCGATCTTCCAGCGGTCCGGCGCGAACCGGACCCGCCGGCGAAGCCCACTGTCACCTCCCGCGATGATCGCGATCCCGAAGCCGAGGTAGATCGCTCCGAAGACCAGCCACATCCCGGTCTGAACACCGATCAGGCGCTGGCCGAGGAGGACGATCAGGCCGCCGAACCCGCCCATGACGACAAGCCGCGCCAGTAGGAAAACCACTGCCGCGCTTAAACGCTGTCGCAGCCTACGTCCCTCTTGGGCCGAGAGGAACAGCATATGCGCCCCGAAGGTGCAGGGCTCAATAAAGCCGAGGAGGCCGAGGCCAAGGGCAAGCAGGATCGATTGATCAGAAAACTCCATGTCCCTCGTCTTATTCGGTTTCTTGGTCGACGTGCAGGCAATCCGGGCAGATGGCCGCCGGTCAGAACATTGACCCGATGTCCGACGCCCCAGTCGGATAGGCCGCGGGCATCGATTTCACCTGCGCCGCCGTCAGCCCCAGCTTGATCGCGAGAGAAAAGACGTTGATCAACTCGGCGTAGTCCGGGCCGAACATGTGCGCGCCAAGGATCTTGCCGTCCGTGCCGGTAATGACCTTCGCGCTCGCGTGACTTTCGCCCAGCCGCTTCTGCGAGAACCAGTCCGAGGTGTCGGTGAAGCTGACATCGACTTCGCCCCTTGCTCGCGCCTCCTCCTCGAGGAGGCCAACCCGCGCAAGCTCGGGAATGGTGAACACCACGCTCGGCACGCCGGTGTAGTCGGGCTCGGTCCGCTTGTCCGTGAGCATGTTCGAGGCCGCGATCTTGCCTTCGAACACCGCCACCGGGGTCAGCGGCTTGCCCCCGGATGCGGCGGCGTCGCCTGCCGCGAAGATGCGCGGGTTCGACGATGATTGGAGCCAGGGTGTGACCTCCACGCCGCCATGCTCGGTTTCGATCCCGGCAGCAGCGAGGTCGAGATGGTCGAGGGCAGGCACCCGACCGGCGCCGTGGACGAGGAGGTCCGCCTCGATGGCATGGTTTTCGTCCCCCTTCCGGTAAACCACGCAGTGGGCTCCCTCTGCCTCTTCGACCCGCTCGATCACGGCCTCAGAGATGATCTCGATCCCGGCCGCGCGGCTGCGCTCGATCAACATGTCGACAAGATCGGGATCGAACATCTTCAGCTGCCGCGCACCCCGGTCGAGGATCGTCACCTCCGCCCCCGCCCGCGCCGCGATATGGGCGAACTCGAATGAGATGTAGCCGCCGCCGACAAGGACGATACGGTGGGGCAGCTCAGCGAGGTTGAGGAAGTCGGTGCTGTCGATCAACTTTTTGGCGCCGGGGAAGTTCAGCGGCCGCGGCTTTGCTCCTGTAGCGATCAGCGCGTGGCGAAAGCCGATCTCGCCATGACCTTCGACCCCGATCCGATCTTCGGCCGTGAAGCGAGCACGACCGTGCAGCGTTCGCACCCCGGCCTCCCGCAGCCCGCTTTCCATGTTCTCGGGCACCGGATCGGTGAAGCTTTCCTTGTGTCTCATCAGCGCGGGCCAGTCGATCTGGGGCGCCCCCGTGATGCCCTTGTCCTCAAGTCTCCGAGCGGCCTCGATCGCCTCGGCACCGGCACGCAGCATCTTCTTTGGGTCGCAGCCCCTGAGCGCGCATGTGCCGCCGTAAGGAAGTTCATCGACAATGGCGACCGACCAGCCGGCCTTGCTGCATTTCTTCGCGGCGTTGATCCCGGCCATGCCGGCGCCGATGACGATCAGGTCGAGTGTCCCTGTCATGTCTGCTCCTCGTTGTTTTGCCGGTCGGATGGGTAGGTTCCTTGCGCTCAGCGGTATCTGCCCATGATGCGTTCGCTCAGCCCCCAGATCGCCGCGGTGCCTCCGCCGACCGCGAGGCCGAGCCAGTGCCATCCCCCGTCGCCCAGCGGCACCAGCCCAGTGCCATGGCCCAGCACCGGAAGCGTCATCGCCAGCAGATACGGCCCGGTGTAGCGGCAATGGACACGACCGCAGCGCCGGGCGTTGAGGAAGCAGGCGCCGCCCATCCAGACCAGCGCCACAAGCCAGATCACCGTCTTGGGGCCATCGGAGAGCGGGATCGCCAGGAGCATGGCCCCGATGGGCAGCCACCAAGCGATGACAGAGCCGCTGGCGGAGCCAAGGAGATCGCGCGAAGACTTGTCACTCATAGGTCACCCTGCACAGCAGCTGAGCGCGGCCACGTCCTTCTCGAAAGTCTGAGCGGCGAGTTTCAGCCCCTCGACCGTGGTGAGATAGGGCATAATGGTGTCGCCCAGCTCCTCGTAGGTCAGCCCCGCCTTCAGCGCCATCGCCGCTGTCTGGATACTGTCAGCCCCTTCGGGGGCGAGGATCTGCGCGCCCAAGAGACGCTTGCTTCCCGCCTCCGCCACCAGCTTGATCAGCCCGCGCGTGTCGCGGGCGGCGAGCGCGCGCGGCAAGGCATCGAGCGGCAGGACCGAGGTCACGACCTCATGCCCGGCAGCCCGCACCTGTGCTTCGCTCAGCCCCACGCCCGCCACCTGCGGGTCGGAGAAGACAACCCAGGGCATCGTGCCGTTGTCATAGCTGCGCACCTCGTCCGCCACCGCGTTGCGGGCCGCGAGCTTGGCACCGTAGGCCGCCATGTAGACGAACTGGTCGCGCCCGGTGACGTCGCCTGCGGCCCAGACGTTCGGGTTGGCGGTGCGCATCTGCGCGTCGGTGACGATCCCGCCCCGCACGTCGGTCTCGATCCCAGCAGAGCCGAGGTTCAGCCCGTCGCTGTTCGGCACCCGTCCGGTGGCGAGCAGCAGCCGCTCGGCGTCGAAGATGGCGCCGTCCGTGGTGGTCAGACGCACGGTATCGCCGTCGCAGGTCACGCTCTCGTAGCCCGCGACCCGCACCAGGCGGATGCCTTCCTCGGACAGATAGCCCTCCAGCGCCTGTGATATCTCTGGCTCTGCTTCCGGCAGCACGCCCCGGCGGCTGATCAGCGTCACTTCGACACCCGCACGGGCGAAGAGCTGCGCCAGTTCCACCCCGATATGGCCCGCGCCGAGCACCAGCATCGAGGCTGGCAATTCGGTCAGCTCCAGTGCCGAGGTGCTGTCGAGGGCGTCGACCTCCTCGATGCCCGGAATTGCCGGCATATGCGGTCGGGAGCCGGTCGCGATGACGACCTTGGTCGCCGGAAAGACCGCGCCGTTCACTGTCAGGCGGCCCTCGCCGTCGAAGCTGGCGCGGCCCTCTATGTAGTCGATGTTCTCGTGCCGGGGCAGCACGTCGACGTATTTCACCGCGCGCAGCTCCTCCACGAGCACCTGCTTCTGCGCCACTGTCGCGGCCCAATCGGTCACGCGGGCCTCGGCCTGGATACCGTCGAACCGGTTCGCGGCCCGGGCATGGTGCAGACCTTCCACCGCGCGGATCAGCGCCTTGGAAGGCACGCAGCCCACGTTGACGCATGTGCCGCCGATGGTTCCGTCGCCGATCAGGGCGACCCGCGCCCCGGCTTCGGCGGCAGTAATCGCGGCCGAAAATCCCGCCGAGCCTGCGCCGATCACGGCAAGGTCATAGGCGCCGCCCTCGGGGGTGCAGCAATCTCTCATGTCGGTCTCTCTTCAGTTGATGCGTTGGCGCCGCCAAAGCGCGTAGAGGGTGATGCCGATGAACAGCGCAAGCGCCGGCAGGAGCACGATGTCGAGCCAGCCAAGCACGGCCGACAGCCCGACCGCGCCCAGCAGGATCACGAGGATCGGCGTGAAGCAGCAGAGCGCCACGACGACTGTGCCGATCAGCCCGAATTTCAGGAGGCGGTCGTTCTTGCCTGCGGGCGTCTCGGGCTGGGTCACGAGCCCCCTCCGGGGGCAAGCGCCGCGCCGTAGCCAACGCCAGTCACGGCAGCGATCAGAGCTTCGGGATCGGTGACGGCGTCGTCATATTGCAGCAGGTAAGTGCCGTCCTCGGCCTCGCCCTCGGTAAACTCGGCGATCCGGACGCTCTCTACCTTTTTCAAAGCGGTGGCGATGATGTAGCTACATGAAGGGCAGGTTAGCCCGGTGACGTGCAGCTTGGTCTCGGCCTCGTCCGCCAGCGACATCGCAGGGGCCAGCACCAGAGCTGTGGCAAGAAGTGTTCGTTTCATCGGGGTCTCCGTATCAGAAGGTCAGGATGCGCGGGGCGACATAGGGAAAAACCAGGGCCAACAGCACGACGGCCAATGCGCTCCAAAGAAGCGCCCGCATCACGCCCCGATCCACCGGTCGGGCGCAGGCGCCGGTGTCGCAAACGTGCTCGGTCACCGGGCGATAGGCCTTCCAGAAACCATAGCCGAGAGCCGCGGTAGCGAGGAAAAATGTCATCCACTTGTAGGCGTAGAGAGCGGTCAGCTGGCCGATGAACACGCCGGTGACGCCGAGGCTGACAAGCACCAGCGGGAGGATGCAACAGGAGGTCATCGCCAGCGCGCCGAGCACCCCGGCGCCGGTGGCAGCCCATCCCGACCTGTCCGGATGGTTTTGTGCCTGTCGCTCGATCTCAGTCATCTCGCTCATCGCTTCACCGTGGTTGTCGCCTGATGACAGGCAAGATAGGATCTGTAGCAACTACAGGATCAAGGGGTTTTCTCATGTCCGATAGTCACGCCATTGCGAGCGACCTAAAGCGTTCGGATCTCGCGCGCTTGACGGGCTGCAATCTCGAGACGATCCGCTACTACGAGAACGTGGGCCTGATGCCCGATCCGCCGCGCACGGCGTCGGGCCATCGCCGCTACGGCGCACCTCATGTGGAACGGCTGAACTTCGTGATGCGCGCCCGGGATCTTGGTTTCACCATGGAAGAGATCCGCGGCCTGCTGTCCCTCGTCGATCGCGGTAGCCATACCTGCGCCGAGGTCGAACGAATGGGACGCCACCACCTCGACGTCGTCCGCGCGAAGATCCGCGACCTCCAGATGATCGAAGCCGTTCTCGCCGGAACGATCGCACGCTGCACCGGCACCGACACCCCTGACTGCCCGTTGCTCGATGTTCTCAGCGAGGGGCAGGCCGTTCCAGAACGGGTAGCAAGGACATCCGAATAGCTGCCGTTCATGCGAGGTGCAGCGAAAGACCGGTATCCGCCCTTAGTGCCGGACGGTTCGCGGCCGCAGCGAACGACGCCCAGGACCAGTAGGCTCTCTCTGCCCTCTCCGTGGCTGAGCTCGGACACCTCGTCCAGCAACCTGCGCGATCCGCCGCTCTCAGATCCTCGTCACGTTTCAACCAGCCAAGCAGCGGCATGGCCCGTCCCCCATGCGGCCCCCCGGGCCATGGATCTTGGCACCGGATCTTGTTCGCTCTGGCTTCGACCCATGTAATTCGGCTGGCGCTCGACCGAGAAACCTATCCTTTGAACGGGGGAACGGCCGCCCGAATGGGCGGCCGCCTCCCGGCGCTGTCCTCGCCTTACTCTGCCGGTTCTGGTGACGAGGTAGCCATTATGTCCGAGACGGCCGCACGAATGTCGGCCTTGTTGTCCGGATTGCGCAGTTCAGCGAGTAGGCGGTCAAAGCCGGTGGACTCGCGACCAAGCCGATCGACCTCTGCTCGAGCGACTCTTAGCTCTTCCTGAACGTCGGCCAATTGCCTCGCAAGCGCGTCACGCTCTTCCTCGATCCTTATGCGAGCTTTCTTCTCGTCGGCGAGATCGCCTTCAAGTTCGGCGACGCGATGCTGCGCAATGCGCTTGTCGGCGCGCAGTTCCTCGCACGACTTGTCCGCGATGCCTTGAGAAGCCGCGTGCTGGCGGGCCACCACCAGCTGCAATTTGCGCCCCGCAGCCGCGACAGCGGCGTCGACGGCAGATGCGATGCCTTCGGGCAGAGACTTCAGGAGCGCAACATTTTCGGCTTCCGCAAGCTCTGCATGGACGGTATCAACCAAGGCCTCGAGGGCCTCTTTGCGGATCGTGCCGTTTACGCCGTGCTCTGTGCACAGCTTCTCCTTGACGTAAGGAGCGTCCAGCTTGGCCGCAGGTGTTCCGCCGGCGAGGCCGTCGGCGATGATCTGGTGCACGAGGTTGGGATCGTAACTGTGAGGGCGGCCGCCGGTTTTCGTCTTGTTCTTCACGGACTTTGTCATGGCAGGTTTGCCTTTCGGTTTGTCAAACCCGGTTTGACAAACCTGGGCTCAATGTTGCTTCTGTCATGAAGATTGGTCTCTTCCTCGCAAACAAAAAAACTTTTCTCCAGATTTCGGGGTAGGCGACTTGGCTGCACGCCTATGGCATCCAGTTAGGCATCCTCCTGATCTTCATCGGAAAACTGGCGAATAGAAAGCACACAGAGGCAGGCGAGAGCTTGGTGATTGCTGCCATACGTGCCAAGGCAGTGCATCGTCTTGCTACTCAGCCTCCTGCCATCGCAACATCGATCGGCTCCGAGGCCAATACTAACGACCCGGATAATGCCGCGGAGGCGTGCCCATGACGCAGTGCTATTTTGCCGTCAGGCCTGGCCAGAGCTTCTTTGCCCAAGGCACCGCATCCTGGCTTGAGCACAAGACAATCGCTGGTGTGGGCTTGCCACCTCCAGCTCGGCGGAGGGAAAGGACAGAGATCGGCCATCCGTTCCTTGCTGCAATCCGCTTTGCCATACGCAGAAGCATGTGAGATGTCCGACCGCGCCGAAAATTTCGGGCAATATCTACAGAAGTGAAGTCCTTCGGCAGGTCTGCCGCGAGACCGGCCGCTGAAAGGCGTGTTCCCCGAACCGACTTACCCCGCGTCGCGCGCAGCGCCCGTTCCAGGCGAATGTATCCGGAAACATCGGCCTCTTGCTCAATCCCCCGTAGCACGGCTTCGAGAGGCACGAGCTGGGTAACCGGGAACCCCGGAAGAGGGAGGCTGCTCAGAACCACAACACGCTTCGGCTTGCTCGGACTTACGAGTCGAAGGCGTGCGATCGCCTGCAAGGTTTGGCATTCACGCATCTGTGAGAGAACGCGGCAAGCGCGAGGATCACTGTGGGTCCGACAACTGGTCTTGATTAGATCGTCGTTGTCCATCAGGTGCCAAGCCGGTCGTTCTGGCAGCATGAATGGGCCATTCGGGACCAGAGGTGTCTCGTCATCACCGAAAATGCAACGCGTCGCATCCTCGATTGCCGACGGTCGCGGTTGTAGACGACCAACGACAATGATTGTCGTGTAGCCTTCGAAGTCGTTCACGCCCTGGGTGCTTGGTCCAAACCATCGTGCTGACGCACCGCAGAGATCTTGGCGGAGGCCTTCTTCTACATCTTCGCCCACGGGCTGTCCTGCCTTTGCATGTAACGCCTTCAAGACCGCCTTGGTCGCAACAAGCAAGACGCCACCGCCCTGAGCTCGATCGACCTCCCGGGCTACAACATCGAGAATAGCGGCTTGCCGTTTCGGCCCATGTTCCGGGTTCAAGAGCCAACTGTTTGACAGGTTGCGATCCGCAATCTGGATTACATTCGCCTTCGGCTTCACTTCGATTTGGCGGATCTGGGCCCCTGGAGCAATCCTCTCCACGATCTCGTCATCGATGTCCGCGTCGAGCAAAAGAACCGGTGCATCTCGCGGCACGAGAGCCAAGGCATGAAACTTGATAAACTGGCGAGCTTCACCGCGTTCGAGTTCATCGCAATAGCTCAGGCGGATTGACGATGCAGGAAGGCGCTCGCCAATCTCTTCGAAGACCCGCTGACGAAGCCGTGAGGCCCTGAAGTCGGTCAGCTGAAATACAGAGAGCTTCTGCGCAGCCTGCTCATCCGAGTCCCACGGTCGTATATCGAGGGCGACCCGTGACGCTGCCTCTTCCTTGCTGAGATTCTTGAGCGCCTGATCCCCGATTTTCGCATCTGCGAGGGTCTCGGCAAGGGGTGCGCCGGTTTGCAGAGCATGTAGGATCGCCGAGCGCGCCTTGTTCAAGCCAGGTCTCAGAACGTGGGAGAAACCTAAGGCCGGGGCTCGCATGAAATTCTCGATAGATATCGGTATCGTCTGTGACAAGGTCGGCCAGACCTTCTCGTCGATTATGCGGAGGACCACGGGGTGGTTCTGGTCAATTGGCGGACGAGCTTTCAAATAGGCGTGCGAGAGAAAGTAGACTTTCGCACCCCCCTCCGATTTCTGGGCCAGATACGGGCATCGGGCTGCACATGGCGCCTCGTATGCGGTCCCGTCCTCCTGCTCAGCGTAGCACATCGCCTCCGTAAGCGACGGAACAAGTCCCTCCAGCCGCGCTGCCAGTTCATGCCGATCGCACATCCTGTGGCCGATGCGAGAAGGATCAGCGGCTTGGCGACCCCGCACGACGGCAGATGGAATACCGGGGGCGATCTTGCGGAAGTCCGCGCAAGCGCGGGACGCAAGCTCGAGTGTCGGTGTGTGAACAAGAACATGCCCTTGAGCGAGTAGTCGCTCCGCATGGTGCGCGAGGGCATTGAGTGCCGCTCCCGTCTTGCCGGTTCCCGCCGTGACTTTCACGGCCAAGACTGGCTCCGGGTCCTCGGTGTTGTGCGCTTCCACGGATTGCGCGACGAAGTCCTCTATCAGGCGGGCGAGATCCCGCCGCGCGTCATCGACATCCCTCCAGGACGGGATTGATCTGCTTAGGTCGAACTTTGGTGACTGGTCCACTCGGTGCTCCTTCGTTTGGAAGGAACTGGGTCGAGGTGCTGTCGCGGAAAAATTTGCTGCGTCGTGCTGCCCTGTCCCCTGTCGCAGCTACAAAGGTGTTGTCGCTCAATTGAAGATATCAATTGGCAGAGCACACCTTTGCAGCACCGACGCGTTTTTTGCCGGCCGCATTGGGGACTATTTCCTTCTCAGGTCCAAAGTGAGGAGGAAAAAATGCTGTCGGTTGAGGAAGTTGCTAAACACTACGGTCTGCGTCCCGACACGGTTCGGCGCAAGATCCGGGCCGGTGATATCGAGGCGATCCGCATCGGCCGGGTCTTCCGTCTCGCCTGGCCGGATGTGTGGGCCTGCGAGGACGGACCGATGCCGAAACGCTCTCGGATTACTCGCTACCAGGATGACCTGCTTTGCAAGAAGCGGATTGCCGGGGCACTCCGCGTCAGCGTGCGCACCGTCGAGCGGTGGATTGACGATGGGATGCCCACGCGCCGCGTCTTCGGTGCCGTGCGCTGCAACCCTCATGACGTGACCGACTGGCTGAAGCTGCGGGGCGTCGATCTTCCCGTGGGATGGTGGACGTGACCTCGCCTCTCGGTCGCACAGATGGGACAGGGATCATCCCGACACGAGCGGGGCGACCCCGGCTGTCGCACATCCGTCCCCGAACATAAATTGGCGTTATGTTTGGGGGCGATCCTGCGGAACGCGGGAAAATCACGACAGACTGTGCGAGACGCTCCGCCGGGCGCGATCTCCTGAAGGGACCGAACGAGGTCCATGGCTCGGGCCACACGAGCCGCCTTTCCGCGTGAAGGCGGCCCGAGAGGCCCCACCCCTGGAGATCGAAAAGATGAAACACGACTGCACACTGACCAACGCCGCCCCGCCGATGTTCTCTGAGTTTCTGGACTGGGCGAAGGAGGCCGACGAGAGCCGCGACACCGTTTATGAAATCGAGAAGGTCGCCACGCGGCTCGACCTGACCAAAGAAGAGTTGGATCTCATTCCGGCAGAGCTTGGCTATTTCGAGAAGGTGATCGCGGTTTCGCCCTACGGTGCGGTGTCCCGCTCGAAGAACCTCGAGCAAGCCCGCAACCGCGGGAATTCCCGTGTCCGTTCGGCCCTGCAACGATTTCTCGGAGCGCGCGGCCATGTCACTTCGAACGCGGACATCCAGACGAGTTACGACAAGGCGATCGCGTTCATCGAAGAGAATGAGGGATTCGTCGACCGTAGCGCGCTCTTTTCGACGAGCACGCACAAACCGTTCCTTCTGGTCCGGGCGCGGGCTCGCCTTGCCCTGCCGCACCTCGACCAGGAGGAGTTCGACCGTCTCTGGCACGACGCTACTCCCGATGGGCGTAAGACCCTGCGGAAATTCGCACAGCGCATTACTGCGCTCCGACGCGGCCACAATTCCTGGCCGGAGCTTGCGGACCTGCTCCCGCCCGAGGACTTCATCGTTCCGGCCGCGTCGGACCGGGCGCGGCGTATCGTGTGGCAATCACTGCCGGCATCCTTTCGCGCGGATGCCGAAGACGTGTTTCGGCAGACTTTGCGCCAGCCGGCGGACCTGAAGGCGTGGGCGAAGGAGCAGATAAAGCTCGGCCGGACTGCTGTCGAGGTCGACAAAGAGATTGCAGAGCGCGTGGGCAAGAAGGATCGCCCGCCCAAGAACATCGACTCGGCGACGGCCGGCTACCGGCAAGCCACAACCTGGCTTCTGCGCGAAAGCTACTCACCCGAGGCCGGTTTCGCCGGCCTTGCGGCGCTGCGCGATCTTTTCACCACCGATGCCTTGGAGGCCGCATGCGACGCTCAGATCGCGCGAAGCGCATCGACCGTGTCTCTCAAGGATGCGGACGAGAGCTCGACCCTCTGGTCACGTATTACAAATCTCACGACCGTCGCCAGACACGGTCTGCGCGATCCCGAGATCTTGGCCCGGATCGGTCTCGTCCGCTTGTTCTACGCGGACTATATTCTCTCGCCCGACGAGATGACCGCAGATGCGGAGGCTATATGCGACCGGTTGCGCAAATCTCCGCAGCTTGCGGCCGCATTCGTGCATGCGCCGGCGCGCCTCGCTGCCATTTCGCACAGGGAGCTTGAGGCTGCGTCGAGCACATTCGCGATGGAGCGCGGTCTGCGCCTCTCTGCCTGTGCCGCAGCCTACGCCGTTCAGGTCAGCCGAGCGCTACGTCCGGCCAATCTCTTTATGACCCGCCGCAAGGCGACTCCGGGTTGCCCACGCAACCTGACTTGGATTGTCGACGGAGAGCATGCCGAGATCCGCTTCTCGGGGGGCGAAGTGAAGAACGGCCAGAGTGTAATCGTGAACGTGCACGGCGAGGACGCCCAAGTCTTGTGGCAATGGGACCAGGTCGACCGGCCGAAGCTCATTAAGCTCCGCGGCATCGAGCCATCCCCGTATCTCTTTCCAGGCACCGCCAGTCCAAGGTTACGTAAATCAGGACTGAACTTGCCGACGGGATGCATGTCCGTCGCGTCGATCATGGAGCTCTGGGACCTCGGCGACCGGCAGCTGGGCCTCGGACTGACGCCGCATCAGTGTCGCCACGCGCTCGCGACGCTGATGCTCGCGGTCCGGCCGGGCGATTTCGCGAATGTCGCCTCGGTTCTTGCGAACACAGAACAAGTCGCGCGCCGTCATTACGGCAAGGACAGCGGCGAGGCCGCGGCGGTGGCCGTGCGCGAGTCCTTGCTCGCGCAGCATCCCGACGTCTTTGCGCGCATGCAACGAAGGACATGACATGAAGCTCGATCTCTCTAAGGTCCTCAAGGATGCGCCTGCGGCTGTGAGGCGGGCGATGTCTGACGACGCTCAGCATCTCGAACCAGGCGCAGCGCAGGTCATGGGGCGCTTCTGGTCGGCTGTCCGCGCGGTCAGGGGCGACCTGTCGATGCCACCCGCGGAGGCTTACCGCGCCGCCGCCGCTTCTGAATCGACATTCCGCTGTCTGCTACGTGCCCTGAGTGCATATGCGCCTCACCTGTCCACCGCACCCGCCAAGCGCGTCAGCGAAGAATGGTATGCCCGGCGAAAGAAATCGTCTGCAAAGGCTGCCTCGAATGCGTCGAAGCCCGTGGGGGCCGACTGGCCTGCATCTTGGCAGCAGCTAAAACGGGAATTCGATGCCGCACCGATGGCGGTCAGCACCCGGAAGCGCTACTTCGCCAGCATCGATCGATGCGCCGCAGTCGTCGCCGAGGGCTTGGCTTCGGAGAGGCACGGGTTCGTTGCAGCCTGTGAACTGGCTGAAGCGTTCATGTTCCATCCCGACGAAACCCGGCGCGTGAAGCCGGTCACCGCCGCCAACTACATCGCCGGTTTGATCGCCCTTGGCGCCAAAGGTGGGGTTGCTGAGGAGAGCCTGACTGCAATGCGGGTCATCTGGCGGGACCTGCGGGATCAGGCCGCGCTCGACGAGAAGGACAAGTATGAGCGGCTATCGGAACTGATGGAGAGAGGAGGGTATGCGCACGTCGCGGACAGGATCGGCGAACTCAGAGCGCGCGCGCAAGATCTGCCCGCGCATAGTGCGGCTGGACGGCGTTGCATGCAGCAGGCCGTCGTCTGTGCCGTCATTCTCAACAAGCCGCCGCGGAAGGGCGACCTCGTTTCGTGGCGGTTCGGTGAAGAACTTGTCCGTGAAATGGACGGGACCTGGCGCGCCGAATGGGACCAGGAGAAGACAGGAGGCACCACGGAGACCGGAGCTATCTGGCCGGAGATCTGCGACATCCTGGATGAGTGGGTTCTCGGCGGTCGTCCCGAGCGTCTCGTTCATGTTCGTTACAACGAACTCGTTGGCCAGAACTGGCTTTCGCTCAATTACACCCAGCCCTATCGCAACCTTCCCACCGAGCTGACGACGGCCGCGATTGGCGTTCCTTCCCACGACCTGCGAACTTTGGCTGCGGATTACATGAGACGTCATGATCCGGCACACGCCGCTGATGTCATCGCCACGCATCTTGGGCACGCCGACCGCCGGTCGACCGCACCCTATCGCGCCGAATGTGGTGGGGCAGCGTCACAAAAAATCTGGAGCCAAGTGCGAGAGATTGTCTCGGCGCAGTCGGTCCGCTGATACAGAGGCGGGGCCCCGCTGCGCCGTCGAGCCGTGCTCAAAGCGACCGAGGCGGCTTCACCATAGCTCAGTAAATTCTGTGCACTGAAGTGCAGCATCAGGACATGGTGGCCGGCAGAAGGCAGCTGTGGATCGTGCAGCTGTTGACCGCGCCCGGTTCGGAGGGCGCGGTCAACGCCCGCACGTCGAAAAATCAGAAGATACACCCGGAGGCTTCACGATTTCGGACCGGAAGCGCGGTCCGCACTTGACCCGAGCCACTGGAGGCTTGGGAATTCTCGAAGGAGATCCCTGATATGCACCATGATATCAAAAACGACATGCGCGCCACGCTTCTGGCCGCAGAAATCCGTCGCCAGTTCATCGCCTGGCTCAAGGCCGATGGTGATCGACTTGTCGCGGCGGCTGACCTGCTTGGTGGGGCGCCTTGGGCGGCCAAGGCTCAATCGGCGATCGATGCCTTGGCCGATCAATCGAAGCCTGAGGAGATCGAAGACGACCTTATCGCATTGCATCGCCTTCTGATGCTGGACTTCACCGATGACCTCGATAGTCCGGAAGCGATTTGCTTCATCGGGCTACATCCAGATGATCCACGCGCCGACGACGCCCGGCTATGTGCCGAAGCTCTCGAGCGCGGCCTAAAGGCTTTGCGGGCCTGCGCCGCCGCGGCAATCGGGGAGGCAGCATGATGGACCTCATTGCACAACGCGTTGCCGACGCGCTTCGGCAGGCTCGCGTCGTCGGGAAATGCCTCGACGAGAAGATCATTCCGATGCTCGAGACAAGGGATCGTGCTTTCGCTGGCAACATCAGCCGGCGGATCGCGGCACGCGATATCGTGAGCGAGGAATTTCTCCGGGATTTGGAGGCCTTCACGCTGCGGATCGAGCGAGAGGTTGAGGAGGGGACGACGCTCATTTGGCGAGGGCACGAGCATGACCCGGACTGTGGTTATCACGCACCTGTGCGGACCGCCCGGGCGGGCGGCCTTCAGCACTTCCAGGCGGAGCTCGTCGACCTCGCCAGTGAAGTAGAGGGCGCCCTGAATGCGGCCTATGCCTTGGAGATAACCAGCGCGCTCTTAGCCCAATGAGCCCCACGGCGCGTCTCCGGGCGCGTCGCCTTGACGGAGCGAAGCTGCCCTCTCTCTTGGATGGGATGACTGTAAGCACAGGTGCAGGTGCGATCTGTTTTTCTGTTGCTGGAGCCGGCAGGCGATTGACCAGAGGCCATCCTTCCCTGCGGTCACGACCAAGCTAATTGCCTCAAATTCAGTTTACGACGCGCACTGCGGTATCTGCGACCCAGGGTAACCCTGGCCAAAGAGCCACTGAATCTATGCCGTTAAGAGACACGAAAGCCCCCCGCAGCAACGATTTCGCTTTGCCTGACGCCTATAGAGACATGGAATTCGAAGGTCGTGACTCAGTTTGTCAACTCCAAAGCTTCGCAAACTCTCTGTCAGCTTCAGCCGATCGCTGATCAAGAATGGTAGCGATATTCGCCACGCGAACGAGCTTTACGGACTTCTGTTTCCCGTCCGAGGTGAAGTATGGTAATCGGATCTCACCGGAGTCGATCTTGTCCTTCATGGTTTTCTCCGTATGCCCCCAAAGAGATCCGGCCTCCGCCAGAGGGATATACGGTCGGAAGCCGTAGTGTTTCAGAAGCAGTTCCGTAGTATCCATTTGAGCCTCCACATTAGGATACTCAGGATCTGGGTTCAGTCCGCATTGGCAAAAAATCACCCTTACGCAACGTCATGAATCGCCCCGGTTTCCTTGGAGGCTGATAAGTATGGGTCACGCTGCTTGTGGCTGCATGTCGATCAGCGCGTAGTAGACCGCGGCTACCGGGAAGCGGCAGATTGCGTTTGTCGCCTTCATCCCCTCCCTATATCCTGGCTCAATGAACCACTGCATGTGAGCCATCATGAATCACTTCGACCTGCCACTTCAGGAAGAGAGAGCACGGCTCTCAGCGGTGCGCAGGTATGCTGTGCTGGATACGCCCCCCGACGGTGCCTTTGATCGAGTCGCCAGATTGGCCGCGCGATTGCTGGATGTTCCAATCGCCATCATCTCGATCGTTGATGAGGACCGCATCTGGTTCAAGAGCCATGAAGGGCTGGACGGCGTGGAGGAAATTCCCCGGGACCCGGGGCTCTGCGCTTCTGCAATCCTGCAAGACGGCCCGTGGATTCTCAGCGACGCTTCCGTTGAGCCGGTGGCCCTTGCCAACCCGCTGGTCGCGGGTGAGTTCGGGCTCCGCTTCTACGCCGGTATCCCGCTCAGGACCCAGGATGGTTACGGCCTCGGCACGCTGTGCGTCATCGACAAGGAGCCGCGTGAGATCACGTCCGCGCAGACGGCGATCCTCGAGGAGCTGGCAGCCGTGGTCATGGACGAGCTCGAGTTGAGGCGCGAGGCGATCGACATGCACAAAGCGCTGCGGCGAGAGGTGCGGGAGAAGGAACTTCTCGCTGAGGAGGTCGAGCACCGGATCATGAACAGCTTGCAGCTCATCTCTTCGGTCGCGCGGCGCAAGGCGGCGCAGCATGACGGGGTGGTCGCAACAGAACTCAACGACATCGCCGCGCGCATTAGAGCCATCGCGCAGGCCAACCGGCATATTCAGCAGAGCCTACCCGGCCACTCGAAGCACGGGGATCTGGCACTATTTTTGGAGGTGCTGGGCCGTGAACTCTTCCCGCTGTGCCCCAAAGGCGGATTGATCGAGGTGGAATGTCCATCGCTTCAGCTGGACCGGGGCCAATTGGTCTCGTTGGGTCACCTTATCACCGAGCTCGTGTTGAACTCGGTCAAGAGCGGCGCTCAGCGTATCGGCCTTCAGGGTGATGCGACCGAAGGGCATCTGCGACTGCTGATCGACGACGATGGGCCCGGACTGGAGGAAGATTTCGACCCGCACAAAAGCAAGGGTCTTGGCATGGTCATTCTCCAGGCAATGGCACAGAAGCTTGAGGCCGAAGTAACCTGGGGGCGCAGCCCGGACGGAGGTGCTCGGTTCGCCGTGAAGCTGCCACTCACGCTCGACTCGACGAGCGATGACGGCCCGGCGCAGCAGCCGAGTATCGCCGGAGTGTAGCGACGGCATCCTTCTCAGGCGCTGCGAGGCAAGGCGATTCCGCCCTCGGTTTCGCCCGTTCCCGAGCCGTGGCATCCTGCCTGGGAAAAGGGAGCCGAAAGAATGGAGACATTCCATTATCTGATCGGGCAGGATACGCCGCATATCGCGTGGTGGCAGATGAGCCGTACGCCTCCGGCGAGGGCCGCCTGAACACGGGTTTGGATTTCAGCTAAGGGTCTGAACCTATGACAGACCATAGCTTCATGCCCCAAGTAGAAGTTCTTTCGGTCACGGATACTGGTCGGCGCCGTCGATGGACGGATGCGGAGAAGCTCCGGATCGTAGAGGAGAGTTATTCAGCACCGCGGATGGCCGCGGCGACGGCGCGGCGACATGCCATCTCTCGTTCGCTGCTGACGCGATGGCGGCGGGAAGCACGCCAGGGGCGGCTGTCTGCGCCGGAATCCGAGATGCATTTCGCGCCGGTGGCGATCACAGCGAACGCGGATCAGCGAGCTGAGACCGAGCGCGGCGATGCGTGCTCTGGCCGCTTCGAGATCGTCTTGCAGAACGGACGACGACTGCTTGCTGACGCCTCGCTCGAAGCGTCGGCTCTTGCACGACTGGTGCAGATCCTGGAGCGGGCATGATCGCGTTTCCGGCCGGGGTGCGGGTCTGGATCGCGGGCGGGGTCACCGACATGCGCCGCGGTATGAACACCCTCGCGCTACAGGTTCAGCAGGGGCTCGGACGCGATCCCCACGCCGGCGAGATCTTCTGTTTCCGTGGGCGCAAGGGCGACCTGGTCAAATTGCTCTGGCACGATGGGGTCGGCATGTCGCTCTACACCAAGCGGCTCGAGGCGGGGAAGTTCATCTGGCCGGTCAGCCGTAGCGGAGAAGCTGTTCAGGTCTCAGCGGCGCAGCTCGGCTATCTTCTTGAGGGGATCGACTGGCGCAACCCGCGCTGGACGCAACTCCCTGCAAAAGCAGGATGAAACAACTCGGCAGCCCTTATTTTCATGGGCTTTCCGGGAGCTGCGTGGTAGGTTTCGGCCATGCCTGATGCGACCTCCGAGATTGCCAGATTGCGTGCCGCGCTCGCGGCATCGGAGGCCCGCGCCGAGACGGCCGAGAACGAGTTGGCACAGGCCCGCGCGGTGGTCTCGACCTCCGAGGCGATGATCAAGCACCTCAAGCTCGAGATCGCCAAGCTGCGACGGGAGCAATACGGACATAGCTCGGAGCGCCGCGCTCGCCTGATCGACCAGATGGAATTGCAACTCGAGGAGCTCGAGGCTGCCGCCACCGAGGACGAACTCGCCGCCGAGAAGGCGGCAAAGACCACCTCCGTCGCGGGGTTCCAGCGCCGCCGCCCGGTCCGCAAGCCCTTTCCGGAGCATCTGCCGCGGGAGCGGGTCGTGATCGAGGCGCCATCGTCCTGCGCATGCTGCGGCTCCGAGCGCATCGTGAAGATGGGCGAGGATGTCACCGAGACGCTGGAAGTCATTCCGCGCCGCTGGAAGGTTATCCAGACCGTCCGCGAGAAGTTTACCTGCCGCCACTGCGAGACGATCAGCCAGCCCCCGGCGCCGTTCCACGCCACACCCCGCGGATGGGCCGGGCCGAACCTTCTGGCGACCATCCTGTTCGAGAAGTTCGGGCAGCATCAGCCATTGAACCGGCAGGCCGAGCGCTATGCCCGGGAAGGTGTTGATCTCAGCCTGTCGACCCTGGCCGACCAGGTGGGCGCCTGTGCCGCCGCGCTTGAGCCCATCCATGCGCTGATCCGCAACCCATGTCCTGCAAGCCGAGCGGTTGCACGGCGATGACACGACGGTACCGCTTCTGGCGAAGGGCGGTACGCGCACAGCGCGGCTCTGGACCTATGTCCGCGACGACCGGCCGTTTGCGGGCGGCGCGCCGCCCGCGGCAGTGTTCCACTTCTCCCGGGACAGGGAGATGACCCACCCGAACCGGCATCTCGCGGGATGGCAAGGTATCCTGCAAGCCGATGCCTATGGCGGATACAACGATCTCTATCGCGGCGACCGTGATCCCGGTCCGGCGAGCAGCGCGCTGTGCTGGAGTCATGCCCGCAGGAAGTTCTTCGAACTCGCCGACATCAAGGAGAATGCCCGCAAGAAGAAGCCGGCCCACGACATCTCGCCCGTCGCGCTGGAAGCGGTGAAGCGGATCGATGCCATCTTCGACATCGAACGGGAGATCAACGGCCTGGATGCCGGATCGCGTCTCGAAGTCCGACAACTTCGGTCGCGCCCTCTGGTCGATGATCTTCACGATTGGATGCACAGCGAACGCGACACGATGTCGAAGCACAACCCGGTGGCCAAGGCGATCACCTACATGTTCAAGAAGGACCGCTGGGAAGCCTTCACGCGCTTCCTCGACGATGGCCGGATCTGCTTGACGAACAATGCAGCCGAACGAGCGTTGCGCGGCGTCGCCCTCGGTCGGAAGTCATGGCTCTTCGCTGGTTCTGAGCGCGGCGGCGACCGCGCGGCCTTCATGTATTCCCTGATCGTCACGGCAAAGATGAACGACGTCGATCCCCAAGCATGGCTTGCCGATGTGCTCGCTCGCTTGCCAGAGATAACCGCCTCTCGAGTGCCGGATTTGCTTCCTTGGAACTGGCAATCGTCGGAGCGCAGCAAAGCCGCCTGACCGCGGCCCACGCCGGATGGTTACGATGAGCCTCCGCGCCGTCATCATTTTTTTCTACGCGATCCTGCTCTACCGGCTTGCCCCGAGACGATCATTCTCGAACCTATCTGCTCAAGACATCGTCCTGACCGTGATCCTGGGATCGAGCCTGAGCCGCGCTTTGACAGGGAATGCCCCGCTACTACCTACCCTCGTCGCTACCGGCTTGTTGGTAGGCCTTTATGTCGGCGTCACAGCACTGGCACCGCGTTCGAAGCTGATCTCCCGCCTCGTCAAGGGACGTCCCATAACCCTTGTCCGCGATGGGAAGGTGGACCGGCAGGCTTTTCGGAGGGCTCATTTCGGTGAGAACGACATCACTGAGTTGCTGCGCCTGAACGGCTTGCGGGATCTTTTGGAGGTCGAGGAGGCCCATCTGGAACGCAATGGGCAAGTCAGCGTGATATCGAAGAATAGCGCCTGATATCGCGGCTGGAGGTGCAGGCCCCGTCTCGGGGACGGATGGGGGCTCCAAGGCCGGGGGTAGGTGTCCCCGGCCCGGTGCAGTCATTTGCCGTTGTGGCTATTCACGTAGCTCTTCACGAAGTCTTCCAGCTCCGGCGTGTCGCACTCGAAGCCCATTTCCTCGGCCTTGCGGATTACCTCATCGCCGGTCAGGCCTTGCTCGCAGCCGATGTGCATCATCACGAAGGCCCCGGACCGCTTGCCAGAGGCGCAGTGAACCAGCACCGGGGCCGGCAGGTCGGTGGCCTTTCGGCGGAAGTCATCGACAAGGTCTTCGGAGAGTTTCTCGCCGTCGACCGGATGATGCAGGAAGGTCAGACCGGCCTCTCTCGCCGTCTCACCTTCCTCCTGCGGCTTCATCTTCAGCTTCTTGTCCTCGTCATCGGTCTGCATGTTGATGAGCGACTTGAAGCCCTCCTGCGCGGCCTGCCGGACCTGATCGGCCTCGGGCGCGAACTTGGCGATCGTGAAGCGATCGTTGATCTGAACCGTATCTTGCATGGTGTTCTCCTTAACTCGGTTTCTCGACGTCGTAGCCAGCGGCGCTCCAGGCCTTCCAGCTACCCGGCACGTTGCACACCTGTTCGAAGCCGTTCTTCTTCAGCAGGCTGGCGGCGATCGAGGCGCGGAAACCACTGGCGCAATAGGTGGCGTAGGGGGTGGAGCGATCGAGGTTGTCCATCTCCTCCCGCAATTCTCCGAGAAAGGCGTGGCGGGCGCCCGGGACGTGCCCACCCTCCCACTCATCGGGCTTGCGCACGTCGAGCGGCTGCAAGTCATTCGCCTTGTGCAGCTCATGCACGGAAATTTGCGGGATCTGCGCGAACTCCCGCCCCGCTTCGCGCCAAGCCGCCATGCCGCCCGCGAGGTAGCCCCCGAAGTCGGTGAAGCCGGTGCGCCAGAGGAGGCGCAACACGTCTGGAAGCTCAGCATCCTCGTGTAGGACGAGGTAGATCGGTTTCTCTGGATCGAGCAACCAGCCGGCCCACACCGACAGCTCCGGCCGCGCGCCGATGTTCAGGCTTCCGGGCACGTGGCCCGCGCCGAAATCCATCATGTCGCGCACGTCGAGAAGTTGCGCGCCCCCCTCCGCCGCCTCCGCAAAGCGCTCCACGGTCATCGGCTCGATCCGCGGCAGGTTGCGCAGCACCTCCGGGCCCTTTGCGTTCACCCTCTTCATGCGCGGATAATGGGTCGGCACCGGAGGGGCGTCCCCCAGGATCGCCTTCTTGAACTTCTCCAGCTCCTCAATCTGGGCGTAGCTGTTGAAGCGCCGCTCATAGCCGATGGTCGAGGACATCCGGTCGCCGATGTCGGGCCCGCAGGCCGACCCCGCGCCGTGGCAGGGGTAGATAATGACGTCGTCGGGCAGCGCCATGAAGACATCTCGGACGGTGTGGAAGAGCTTCTCGGCCAGCTCCTCGGACTGGTCGTCGCCCAGGAGGTCAGGCCGGCCGACGCTGTCCACGAAGAAGGCATCGCCCGAGAGCACGCCCCACGGCGTCTCGGTGTCACCGTCGAAGAGCAGGTAGGAGACGTGCTCAGGCGTGTGGCCGGGGGTATATCGCGCCTTCATACGCATGCCGCCGAAGGTGAACTCGTCGCCGTCGCGCACGGGCTCATGCTCGAACCCGTATTCGGCCCCGCCCTCGGTGCTGACATAGAGCTTGGCCTGACCGCCGAGGCGGTCCACCAGCTCGCGCGCGCCGCTGAGGAAATCCGCATGGATATGGGTCTCGAAGACATGGGTGATGGCGAGGCCTAAGCGCCGGGCGGTCTCGAGGTAGACCTCCACGTCGGGGCGCGGGTCGACGACGGCGCAGGTGTGGGCCGAGTCGTCGCCGAGCAGGTAGGAGCATTCGGCGACGCCGTCGGCCAGTATCTGTTCGAAACGCAGGGTCATGACAGGTCCTCCTTGTGAATTAACTTGCTCGTTTCATGGACCGTTCCGGCTTGCTCCACCTGACCGGAGCGATTCCGCCGATCGCGCTGCGCCTTTCGCCGCGACGCCCGAGCTCGCAGGGGCTCGCGCGGCCTCCGGATTCCTTAAATGAAGCTCGGCCTCGTGTTGGCTCAGGAAGATCTCCCCCGTCAGCTCGTCCAGGAAATGGCTGCGCTGGAGGCGATCCATGACAGGTCCCTTCACTTCGCTCAGATGCAGTCGGATGCCGGCATCGCGCAGGCGGGTGTTGATCGCCTCGAGCGACTCCAGCGCCGACAGGTCCACCTCGTTGACCGCCGGGAACATCAGCACCACGTCGGTGAGATCCGGCTTGTCGGCGGCGAAGGCGCCCAGCTGGTCCTCAAGGTAGCGCGCGTTGGGAAAATAGAGGCTTTCATCCACCCGCAGCGACAGGACGTGCGGCTGTGTTTCTACCTCGTGCCGTAGCACGTTGCGAAAGTGCTCGGTGCCGGACACCCGGCCAACCACGGCCATGTGCGGCCGCGAGGTCTTGTAGAGGTGCACAAGGATCGAAGTCACCACCCCCGCTGTCACCCCCAACTCGACCCCGGCAAACAGCGTCAGCAGGATGGTGACCGAGACGGCGGCGAAATCTGCGCGGCTGAAGGTCCAGGCGCGCGTCAGGATCGACAGGTCTACCAGGCTCAGCACCGCCACGATGATGGTGGCGGCCAGCGTCGCCTTGGGCAGGTAGTGGATCAGCGGCGTCAGGAACAGCGCCGCCAGCGCAAGGCCGATAGCGGTGAAGGCCCCGGCCGCCGGCGTCTCGACCCCCGCATCGTAATTAACGACGGAGCGCGAGAAGCCGCCTGTCACCGGGAAGCCGCCGGTGAAGGCCGCGCCCATGTTGGCGGCGCCGAGGCCGATCAGCTCCTGGTCGGGATCGATGCGCTGGCGCTTCTTGGCGGCCAGGGTCTGGGCGACCGAGATGGATTCGACGAAGCCGATGATCGAGATCAGCAGGGCGGGCACCGCAAGCTGCCGAAGCAGCTCCGGCGAGACAGAGGGCACGGTGAGCGGAGGCAGGCTTTGCGGCACCTCGCCGACGATGGCCACGCCCCGCGCCTCAAGATCGAAGGCCCAAACCGCAAGGGTGGTTGCCACGATGGCCAGCACAGGTCCGGTCTTGGCGCCAATATCGGCCGCCCGCGGGCCGAGACCAGCCCGGCGCAGCAGCGGCTTCAGCCCGCCGCGCACCCAGTAGAGGAACGCCGTGGCCGAGGCGCCGAGCGCGAGGGTGATGACGTTTACCTCGTCCAGATGCGCCCAAAGGCTTTTCGCGATCTCGAGCAGTGTGTGGCCCTCGGCCTCTATTCCCAGGATGTGCCGTAGCTGGCTGGCGGCGATCAGGATGCCGCTGGCGGTGATGAAGCCCGCGATGACAGGGTGCGACAGGAAGTTCGCGAGGAAGCCCAACCGCAGCAGCCCCAAGGCGAGGAGCATCGCGCCGGACAGCGCCGCCAGCGTTAGGGCCGCGGCGACGTAGCCTGCGGTGCCGCTCTCGGCGATGTTGCCCACCGCCGCCGCCGTCATCAACGAGACCACGGCCACCGGTCCCACTGCCAGGGCCCGGGACGTGCCGAAGATCGCATAGAGTAGGATCGGCGCGATGGAGGCGTAGATGCCCGCCTCGGGCGGCATGCCAGCCAGCAGTGCGTAGGCAAGCGACTGCGGGATCAGCATGATCGTCACGATCACCGCCGCCACCGCATCGCCGGTCAGGGCGGTCCGATCATAGCGGCGGCCCCAGTCGAGAATCGGGAAGTAGCGTGACAGTGACATGGCATCAGGTCCGAAATCTTGTTGGAGCGGCGAACGGCCCTGAGACCGCCCGCCCAAGCCTCAGTCGAAGCGGTTCACCGGCAGCTTCAGGTAGTGATTGCCGTCATCCTCCGCCGGCGGCAGGCGCCCGCCCCGCAAATTCACTTGCAGCGCGGCGAGGATGCGGTCGGGCAGCGGCAGCGTCGCGTCGCGCTCCTGCCGGCGCTTGATGTAGTCGTCGCGGTCCGTGCCGTCCTTGACGTGCTTGTTGTGCGCCTTGTGCTCGTCGACCGTCGCCTCCCACATCGGCTCGTCCCGGTCGGGTCCGCCATAGTCGTGGCCGACGAAGAGACGCGTGTTGCCCGGCAGGGCCAGGATGTCCTGGATCGAGTCCCACAATTCGGACGTCTTGCCCCCCGGGAAGTCGGAGCGCGAGGTGCCGACATCAGGCTGCATCAGCGTGTCGTGCACGAAAGCCGCATCGCCGCAGAGGTAGGTTATCGACCCGAGCGTGTGGCCCGGCGAGAGCATGATCTTCACGTCGAGTTCGCCGATCCTGAAGGTCTCGCCCTCTTCGAACAGCCGGTCGAAGTCGCGCTCCGGGTCGAACGCCTCGGGCAGGTTGTAAAGATCGGCCCAGATCTTTGCGATTTCGGGAACCAGTGCGCCGATGGCGTTGGGCGCGCCGGTGCGCTCCTTGAGGTGCGCCGAGGCCATCACATGGTCCGCATGCGGATGGGTGTCGAGAACCCACTCCACCTCCAACCCATTCTCGCGCACAAGATCCAGCACCTGGTCCATGCTCTCGGTCGAGAAGCGATAGTTCCGGTGGTCGAAGTTCCAGGCCACGTCGATCAACGCCGCCTTCTTTGTCACCGGGTCGGCGCAGATATATTGGATTGAGCCGGTGTCCGGCTCGTAGATGCCCCACACATCGGGGCTGCCGGTCCCGGTGGAGGGCGAGTGGCGGACGACGCGGGACTTCAACGGATCGCTCATTGAGTGGCTCCTTTCGGTGAGAACGGGTTGTCGGGGACGTGGCGGGCGGCCCACATGCCGATCAGCATGAAGGGAACGAAGACAAGAGTGCCAGTCGCCGCGATCGGCAGGGCGGTAAGCGCCGGGCCCGGGCAAAAGCCGCCTAAACCCCATCCGATCCCGAAGATCGTGGCGCCGACGATGAGCTTGGGCTCGAGATCGCTCTTCTGGGGGATGCGGAACTCGCTGTCGAAGAACGGCCGCTCACGCGTTCGTGTGAGCCAGGCGAAACCCGGTGCTGTCACCAGTATCGCGCCTCCCATGACGAAGGCGAGGCTCGGGTCCCAGCTGCCGAAGAGGTCGAGGAAGTTCAGCACCTTGGCCGGGTTGGCCATGCCGGAGACGATCAGGCCGAGGCCGAAGATCAGGCCGGAGACGAGGGCGAAAAGCTGTTTCATGGCGCGAGCCTCAGATCAGGTGACGGGTGATAAGAACGGTCGCGAAGGCCGCGGCCATGAACACGAGCGTCGCAACGATGGAGCGGGCGGAGCCGCGGGAGATGCCGCAGACCCCATGGCCCGAAGTGCAGCCGCTTCCGAACACGGCGCCGAAGCCCACAAGAAGGCCGGCGACAGCCATCAGGACGGGACTCGACGGCACCCATTGCTGCGGCCAGTCGCCCGCGATCAGCAGCCACAGCGGGGCCGCCAGCAGCAGGCCCAGGATGAACAAGGCCGAAACGCCCCGCGCCTCGCCATCGCTGCCGCGCGCAAAGATGCGCGAAGTCAGACCGCTAATGCCGGCGATCCGGCCGTTGGTGGCCATCAGCAGCACCGCCGACGCGCCGATCATCATGCCGCCGCCAAGCGACAGCCAGGGGGTAAACGTGGTTTCCATCTCTCGGCTCCGTGATGGCGCGCAGGAGCGAGCGCGCTTGATGTCGTCTACCGGCCAATATATATCTAATTATGAATATTCAAGGTGGAGAATGTAATGTCCGGCGACGACCTGCTCGAGGGCGACATCAAAAGAGCCTCGGAGCTGATGAAGATGCTGGCCTCCGAAGGCCGCTTGCGAATTCTATGCCGCCTGGTGGAAGGCGAGCGCTCCGTCGGCGAGCTCGCGCAGGCCTGCGGCGTCGCTCAGCCCACCATGTCCCAGCAACTCAAGCGGCTGAAGGATGCGGGCCTGATCGAGAGGCGACGGAACAGCCAGACGATCTATTATCGCCTGTCGGGAACTGAGGCCGCGGCGGTGCTGGAAACCCTGCACAGGTTGTATTGCGCGCAATAGGAAGAGGCCGACCACGACCAAGCCGCCTTGTCCCCGTGTAAAGCGATGGTCGACAACATCGCCAGCAGGGATCGAGATCGCCGAAAGGTCACGCAGAATCTACGCACCCTGCCGCCCGCAGGGTCCATCGCCATCCTGCAAGTTTATCTCCTTCCTGCTCAACGTGCTCATAGCGATAAAGACATCCGCCATTCTTGTGACCCGAGTGTTTGGCAACGAAAGCTGCTGCCATCCCCATCTCGAAAAGCCGGGTGATACCTTCGTGTCGCAGGTCGTGGAAACGTAGATCCTCAATCTCGAGCGAGTCGCGGTGGCGACGCCACGCTGTTCCGACCGATGCTGCCTTGAATGGAAATATGAACTCACCGTCTCGAGGCATAGAGAGGATGATCGCCATGGCTTCGTCGGTTAGACTACACCAGACGTCATTGCCCTTCTTCTTCTTCGGATGTTTCATGTCTCGAACCAGGATTTCCTGCTTCTCGACGCGTAGGTCCTCCCAGCGAAGCCGGCATATCTCTCCCAAACGCCGACAGCTATAAATGGCGAATACGATAATCTTCGCGAGGGGAATTTTCTGTCTTTTGTTGGCAGCCGCCGCGTCAAGAATCCTGTTCAGTTCATCGATCGTGGGTCGGCGATCCCGTTCTTCTGAGCGGGCGAGTATCTCGTCTTCCCATAGGTGTTCCATGGCCTCTCTCATGGCGGCAATTGGAAGAGAGAAGCCACGCCTCGAGGCCCATTGCAGCGTGTTCACAAGTATCGTGAGATACCCCGCAACGGTCTGCGGTTGCCGCTCTTCCGCAAGCATGTCGTCCGCGAGCTCAGTCAGACTTTCCAGGGATAAGTCGGACAGCTTCTTCTTTCCAAAGTCGCTTTTCATGACCCAGACGAGTTGTTGCTTCGCCGATCGGCCCAGGTTCTTGTGCTTGGCCAAGCGAGCAGAAATTGCGTCAGCCACCGTATCTCCATTTCGGGCCACAAACTCGACACCATCGATTTCGATCTCGGCAAGCTTTCGCTTCTTCCACTTCCTCGCCATCGCGAGCTTAGAGAAGGTCTTGGTGAAGCTCATGCTTTTCCCAGAGGCGGCTTTCCGGATCTGCACACGATAGGACAGCTTGTCGTTTTTGCCGCGGATCTCTTGAATGTTCGGCTCGACACTGCGAGATCTACCTTTCTTCTTGCGGCGCCGGTCGGCCGATGCCCGAGAGCAAGTATCAAGAGGTGGCTTTGCGCTGTGCGAGGCTTCGGCATCGACCGTCAGTCCTGCGACAGAGGTTGCCGGGCGGGGAGTCAGTTGGGAGTTGGGAAAGGTGATGATCTCTGCGGACATGTGGAGCTTCCTTATTCTGTCTCAGGCGGAAGGTTGGTCCGGGTCCGGAAACCCGGAAATCGAGGTGCTGAGGCTTTCGCGGAGGTCCTCTTGACCGTGAAGGAAGTTGACCGACCAAATTGCTACGGCGTAGCAACTCTGCTCGTGGAACCCGGGAAAACCCGGCATAACGCGGAGAAATGCGCTGATTCCGAGTTCTTGAGGCAGCAGCTATCGTTATGAATACTGCTTTGAAATCAGATGCTTGCGCTGCATCGCGGCTTTCCGTGGCACCCATGATGGATTGGACCGACCGGCATTGCCGGTACCTGCACCGGCTGCTGTCGCGGCACGCGCTGCTCTATACCGAGATGGTGACGGCGCCGGCGCTGGTGCGGGGCGGGGCGGTTCATCTGCTGGACTTCTCGCCCCGGGAGCATCCCGTGGCGCTGCAGCTGGGGGGATCGGACCCCGAGGAACTGGCCGCCGCCGCCCGCCTGGGGCAGGCCGCGGGCTATGACGAGATCAACCTGAACTGCGGGTGCCCGTCGGACCGGGTGCAGTCGGGCGTCTTCGGCGCCGTGCTGATGCGTGATCCCGGCCGGGTCGCGGACTGCGTGGCGGCGATGCGCGAGGCGGTCGAGGTGGAGGTCACGGTCAAGTGCCGGATCGGCGTCGACGACCAGAACCCGGAGGAGGTGCTGCCGGAATTCCTCTCGCGGGTCGGTGCGGCCGGATGCGGGCGGTTCATCATCCATGCCCGCAAGGCCTGGCTCCAGGGGCTCTCGCCGAAGGAAAACCGCGACATCCCGCCGCTCGACTACGACCTCGTGCAGAGGATGCGGGGGATGTTCAGCGGCCTGCACCTGTCGGTGAACGGCGGGATCGTATCGCTCGACCAGGCGGAGCGGTTCCTCGAGGCGGGGCTCGATGGGGTGATGGTGGGACGCGCGGCCTATCACGACCCGGCGTCCATGCTGGCGCAGGCCGATCGCCGGATCTTCGGCGCGGGGGAGGATGCCGATGCGGTCGCCGTCGCCCGCGCGATGCTGCCCTATATCGAGGCGCATCTGGCCGCCGGCGGCAAGCTGGGGCAGGTCACGCGGCACATGCTGGGGCTGTTCGCGGGGCGCCCCGGGGCGCGGCACTGGCGCCGTATCCTCTCGGAGGGGGCGCACCGCCCCGGCGCCGGGCCGGAACTGGTGGAACAGGCGCTGGAACCGGTTCTGCAGGCGGCGTGAGCGGTCCGCCGCGGCGTGCCGTCATCCTCGGGCCTCTTGCCGGTTGTCGTGCGCCTTGGGTCGGGGGGGGCCGGCCTCAAGGCCGACGGTGATGCAGCCGGGAATGGCCGTGGGTGGACGGGTGGCTCCGGCCCTCCGTACCGATCTCTGCGATGCGTTCGGCAGTTCGATGCAAAGGAGCGGCGACGGAGCCCGGGGTGGCGCATTGGCGCCGCCCTGCGAACGGGGCGGCGGTGCTGCCGGGCGGAACGCGTTGCGCCGGGGAAGTCTCACGGCTCGTGAAGAGCGATTACGGGCCGGATTGATGTTTTGGAGTTCGGTACCACCGTAGACCGGGAGATCCCCGGTCGGGGCCGGGGATGAGGTTGGCGGGAGATCCCCGGTCGGGGAGGGGATGACGGTGCTCATGCGCCCAAGGTGGTCACGGGCGCAATTGCGCGCCCGCGCTCCGACGCTCAGGCCCCGCTCAGGTCCCGCTCAGGCCCGGGCGGGGTCGCGCACCGGGCGCAGGACGGTCCAGCACAGGCCCGCCGCCAGCAGGCCGCAGATCGCGATGGCCAGCAGCATGGGCGTGGCGGTGCCGTCGAAGAAGGGACCGGTCAGCGTGATCATCATGCCCCCCGCCAGCATCTGGAGCGTCCCGCCCAGCGACGAGGCCAGGCCCGCGATGTCGCCGTGGTCTTCCAGCGCGAGCACCATGGTCGTGGGGATCACCAGCCCCATGAAGGCGTTGGCGACCAGCAGCCCGCCGACGACCACCGGCAGCGACGCCAGCCCCCCCAGGGTGACGGCCGCCAGCAGCACCGTCGCCGTGGCGAAGCCGCTCACCCCGATCCGCACCAGACGGCCGATGCCGATCCGGGCGCCCAGCGGCGCAGCCACCTGCGAGGCGCCGAAGAACCCGATGGCGTTGATCGCGAAGGCGATCGAGAAGCCGGTCGGCGTCAGGCCGAACTGCTGCGTGTAGACGAAGCTGGCCGAGGCGATGAAGACGAAGAAGCTGGCCATGCCGAAGCCGCCGACGAAGGTCAGACCCATGAACATCGGATCCGTCAGCAGGCGTCTCGCCCCGGCCAGCATCGGTGCCAGGCGGGGTGTCTGGCGGCTTTCCCGGGCGAGGGTCTCGGGCAGGCCGAAGGTCAGCAGCAGGATCGACAGGCCGCCCGCCAGCAGGAGCGCGTAGAAAATCCAGCGCCATCCCGCCAAGGCGATCACGCCGGATCCGGCCAGCGGCGCCAGCATGGGAGAGATCGAGATGACGAGCATGATCATCGCCATCAGCCGCGTCGCCTCGGTCCCGGTATAGCGGTCGCGGATCACGGCGCGCGGCACCACCATCAGCGCGGCGCCGCCCAGCCCCTGCACGAAGCGCCAGGCCGCCAGGACCTCGATCGTCCCGGCCGAGGCCGCCCCGACCGAGCCGGCGGCGAATATCCCCAGGCCCAGCAGCAGCGGCAGCTTGCGGCCCGCGGCATCCGCCAGCGGCCCGTAGAAGAGCTGGGCCACGCCGAAGGCGATGAAATAGGCCGTCAGGGTCAGCTGCACGCCCGCCTCGGTCGTGCCGAGATCCGCGGCGATGGCGGGCAGGGCGGGCAGATACATGTCGATCGCAAAGGGCCCGACGGCGGACAGCAGTCCGAGAATGAGGGCGAGACGAACCATGGGGAACTCCTGAACCGGATGGTTCAGCGGGCTAGCGGTCTTCCGGCGCCGGGTCAATTCCGTGGCGGTGCAACGGCGCTCCGGCGGTTTTTGCGGCGCTGCGGCACCGCTTGCGCAGGTCGGGGAAAGCTGGCACCTGTGAGCGGTCTGACAAGGAGATGGAAAATGGAGCCGACAGCGGTACTTGCCATGCTGGGCCTCCTGGCCGTGATCGGCGCCTTCGCCGGGGTTCTGGCCGGATTGCTGGGGGTCGGCGGCGGGATCGTGCTGGTGCCGGCATTCTTCTACGCCTTCCAGTCGCTGGGGTTCGACGGGGACAAGCTGATGCAGCTCTGCCTGGCAACCTCTCTCGCGACGATCATCGTCACCTCGCTGCGGTCGGTGCAGTCGCATCATCGCAAGGGCGCGGTGGACTGGGACATCCTGAGAGGATGGGGCCCCGGCATCGCCATCGGCGCGGTGATCGGTGTGCTGGCCGCGGCGGCGCTGCGGTCCGACGCGCTGCAGGCGCTTTTCGGCATCCTCGCCATGGTGATCGGGCTCTATCTGTCGCTCGGGCGGTCGGACTGGCGGATCGCCGAGGCCATGCCGACGGGGCCGGTGCGATGGCTCCTGTCGCCGCTCGTGGGGTTCCTGTCGGTGCTCATGGGGATCGGCGGGGGCAGTTTCGGCGTGCCGCTGATGACGCTCTACGGCCGGCCCATCCACCGCGCGGTGGCGACCGCGGCAGGGTTCGGCGTGATCATCGCCGTGCCCTCGGTCATCGGCTTCCTGCTGGTCTCGCTGCCGGCCGAGACGCGGCCGCCGCTGACCATCGGGGCGGTGAACCTGCCGGCCTTCGCCGTGGTGATCGCGATGACGCTGATCACCGCGCCGCTCGGGGCGCGGCTGGCCCATGCCACCGATGCCGGCCCGCTCAAGCGGATCTTCGGGATCTTCCTGCTGCTCGTCGCCGCGAACATGCTGCGCCGGGTCTGGTTCGGCTGAAGCCATTGTTCCGAAAACGGGAACACTGTGGTTCCCGGACGGGCACGTACTGCGGCAAACATGGCCGAAATCTGTTCGATTCACCCATAGCGTGTGTCAGATTTCCGCGATAGCGCCTAACTGGTGCCACGGCCCGGCCCCATTCGCCCATGAGAGTCGAGGGTGGAGAATACCGAAAGGGCCGGGCCATGATTGAACTGCTGGTGTTGATCACAATCGCGACCATCGGGGTCATCTACACCTCGTCCACCGGCGAGGCCGAGAGCAAGGCCATGGCCGAAAAGACCGCCAAGGACGCGCTGAACGACGCCGAGGGTCAGTCCGGTATCGGCATCCTCGGGATCGACGTCGTCGCGCGCAAGATGCGCAGGATGGTCGGGCTGGCCGAGGATGCGGTCGGGGCGGATACGCTGGCCAGTTTCCGGGGCTCCGCCGAGGATCTCGATGCGCCCGAGCCGCTCCAGTCGCGTCGCGACCGGGATGCGGGCGACACCTTCGCCGAGGACGACCGCGAGGTGACGCCGGTCAGCGCGGACACGGCGGATGCCTTCGTCTGGGCCACCGACGAGGACGAGCCGGAAGCCGAGGGCCCGCACGACGATGAGGAACTGCAGGGCGACGCGGATCTGATGTCCGAGGACGACCAGCGCGATCAGGAACTGGTCATGGGCATCCTGGCCGAGATCGACATGGCCGATGACGAGAACCTGCACGGCGAGGCCGCGGACGACATCGAGGACAGTTTCGTAGACGCGGACGGTGGCGCAGACGTGGGCCTGGCCGATGACGCAGCCCGGGAAGAGGAGTGGGAAGAGGACTGGGACGACGTCCGCGCCGCCCTCGCGACCGACACGCTGACCGAAGAGCCCGCCGCCGAAACCTCCGCGCCGACCACCGCGCCAACCACCGCGCCGGCGCCCGCCGTCGAGACACCGGCCGCCGCGGCCGGGCTCGACACCCGGGACGCGCCCACGGTCGAGGACTTCGACCCCGAACAGGACCAGCTTCTCATCGCCTACCGCCCGGGCGAGGCCGGGAACGGGCGGATCGGCATCGCCGAGGATCCGCTCCGGCCGGGCAGCGCTGCCGTGACGCTTGGCGGGCGTTGCGTGGCCGTGGTGCTCGGCGGGTTCGGCACGGTGCGCGCCCACCATATCGAACTGGTCTGCGAGGACGAGGTCGACCTCGCCGCCTGATCCTAGTCGGGTTTCGCCCTGCGGCGGCCGAGCCTTGCGGCGCGGCCGCCGCGGCGTTTCTCGTGCAGGGGCTTGCGTGCGGGCAGGTCCTCCATCACCGCGCGGCGCGCCCCGGGGCTCATGCGGGCCCAGGCGGTGATCTCGTCGATGCTGCGCAGGCAGCCCGTGCAGAGCCGCGTCTCGGGATGGATGACGCAGACCTTGATGCAGGGGCTCTCGACCTCGTCGCGTTTCCAGATGTCGTCGGTCATGAGGCGCCTTTCAGGTGGCGCAGGCGGTCCAGCGCGCCCTGCAGGATATAGCCCGCCGCCACGTGGTCGATGACCTCGGCGCGGCGGCGGCGCGAGGTGTCGGCTTCGAGCAGCGCGCGCTCGGCCGCCACGGTCGACAGGCGCTCGTCCCAGAAGGTCAGGGGCAGATCGGCGAAATCGGGGCGACGCGCGAGATTGCGGGCGAAGGCCCGGGTCGACTGGCAGCGCGGTCCCTCGCTGCCGTCCATGTTGCGCGGCAGGCCCAGAACCAGACCGCCGATGGTCCGGGCGGCCAGCAGGGCCGACAGCGCGTCCGCATCCTGACCGAACTTCCGCCGCCGGATGGTCTCGAGCGGGGTGGCCACCGACAGGAAGGTGTCCGAGACGGCTACGCCGATCGTCTTGTCGCCGAAGTCGAGACCGGCAATGGCGCGCATCGGGGGCAGGGCGGCGGCGAACTCCTCGACCGTTTCGTGGATCATTGCGAGACCTCGGGCGTCGCGTCGTCGCCGATCATCTGTTCCGGTCCGGGCGCCGAGGGCGGGATGGCCGGAGGCGAGGTTTCCGTCGCCCGGTCCGGGGCCTCATCCGGGTCCCGGGCCGGATCGCGCTCCACCGGTTCTTCCGCGTCTTCCCCGGCTTCCCCGCCTTCCGCGGACTCTGCCGTGTCCTCTGCCGTGTCCTCCGACAGGCTGGCCTCGGCGGCGGCGATCCGGTCGATGGCCTCGGGTACCGCGGCAAAGACCTGGCGGGCCTCGGCCGCGATGGCGCGGGCGCGGGCCGTATCGCCCAGCACGCCGTAGGCGCGGATCAGGCGGGCCCATTCCTCGGGGCTGCCGCCCTGCGTGGCCAGCCGGTCCGACAGGCGCGAGACCATGCCGCGCACCATCTCGGCGCGGGCCGCCTCGGACAGGTTGGCCGCGTCGGCGATATCCTCGGCCGAGGGGCCGGCGAGCGTGTCGGCGGGCGCGGGCTGGTCGTAGTCGATGCCCGCCAGCTGCGCGGCGCGGTCGATCTGCGCCCGGATCGGCGGGATCCAGGCCGCATCCTCGGGGCCGTCGCGCAGCAACCGGTCCCAGAGGCGGAACGCCACGTCGGGGCGGTCGTTCTGGCGCATCATCAGACCCATGTAATAGCGCGCCGGCCCGTTCTCGGGGTCGCGGGCCAGAGCGGCGCGCAGGGCCTCTTCCGCCTCGGGCGAGACATAGCCCCCGGCAGCCAGGATCAGCATGTCGGCATAGGCGATGAAATCGGCGGCCGTGGCCTCGTCGCCCTTCAGCGACAGGACCTCTTCCTGCGCCTTGTATGCGGCCCGGAAATTGCCGAGCGCCGCCTCGTTCCGCGCCAGAAGCTGCTGCCCCTCGAGATCGTCGGGCCGTTCCAGCACGGCTAGGCGCAGCTTCTCGATCAGGGTCTCGAAATCGGCGGGCGCGTCTTCCTGCTGCGGGACGGCGATCGGCGGCACCTCGGCTTCGGCGGTCCGCTGGTCGGGGCGGCCCTCGCGCCGTTCGCGCGCCATGTCGAGCCGGTCGCCCAGGGCGAGGTCGCCGTAACCGGGCGCGCCGATCCGCGCATAGAGGCCAAGGGGCAGGGCGACGAGCGCGGCGAGCAGAAAGGCCACCAGCGCGGGGCGGAGGCGCAGCGGCTCCCGCTCGGGGCGGGCGCGGGCGGCCCGGGTGTCGGCGGCGATCAGGCGGCGGGCGATCTCGGCGCGCAGGCGCTCGGCCTCGTCCTCGGGGATGGTGCCGCGCGCGCGGTCGCGGGCGACGTCGTCCAGCTGTTTCCGGTAGAGCGCCAGGTCCTGCCCGGCATCCTCGCCGGCGCCCGCCGCGTCGCGCGCCCGCAGAACGGACAGCCCGATCATCAGCGCGACGGCCAGCGACATCAGGGCCGGTATGATCCATTCAAGCATGGCGCGACACTCCCTCCGCCCCATCTAGCGACGCGGTGCGCCGGGAAAAAGGGCAAAAGACCGGGAGCGACGGTTTGTCTTGGCCGCGCGATCCGCGCAAAGATGACGCACCCGGCAAATCGTTCCTTGTCGGGTTCGTGTCAGAAAATGACGTATTGCGGCGGGGGGCCGGCGGCATGACTGATATGGCTCACCTCATGCTGTTCCGACCGTCAAGGAGTCGCCCGATGAAACGCTATTCCGCCTTCGCCCTCGCCCGGGAAGCCCTGCGGGACCACACGGGCTGGAAACGGGCGTGGGAAAAGGCGCAGCCCAAGGCGCATTACGACGTCATCATCATCGGCGCGGGCGGACATGGCCTCGCCACGGCGTACTATCTGGGAAAGAACCACGGCATCACCAATGTCGCCGTGCTCGAGAAGGGCTGGCTGGGCGGGGGCAACACGGGCCGGAACACGACGATCATCCGCTCGAACTATCTTCAGGACCCCTCGGCCGCGATCTATGAAAAGGCGCGCTCGCTCTACGAGACGCTCAGCCAGGAGCTGAACTACAACATCATGTACAGCCCGCGCGGCGTGATGATGCTGGCGCAGACGGAACACGAGGTGCGGGGCTATCGCAGGACCGCGCAGGCCAACGCGCTGCAGGGGGTGACGACCGAATTCATCACGCCGCAGCGCGTGCAGGAGCTGGTGCCGATCATCGACATCTCGGGGCCGCGCTATCCGGTGCTGGGGGCGCTCTGGCAGCCGCGCGCCGGGACCGCGCGCCACGACGCGGTGGCCTGGGGCTATGCGCGGGCCTGTTCCGACATGGGCATGGACATCATCCAGCAGTGCGAAGTGACCGCCGTCCGGCAGGAGGGTGGCAAGGTGACCGGGGTCGAGACCACCCGGGGCGCGATCGGCTGCAACCGGCTGGGCATCGTGGTGGCGGGACACTCCGGCGTCATGGCGGAAAAGGCGGGCTTCCGGCTGCCGATCGAATCCGTGGCGCTCCAGGCGCTTGTGTCGGAGCCGATCAAGCCCTGCATGGACGTCGTGGTGATGGCCAACACGGTCCACGGCTACATGAGTCAGTCCGACAAGGGCGAGATGGTGATCGGCGGCGGCGCGGACGGCTACAACAACTATACGCAGCGCGGATCCTTCCATCATATCGAGGAGACCGCCCGCGCGCTGGTCGAGACCTTTCCGATGATTTCCCGGCTCAAGATGCTGCGCCAATGGGGCGGGATCGTGGACATGACGGGCGATCGCTCGCCGATCATCTCACCCACGCCGCTCGCCGGCTGCTACATCAACTGCGGCTGGGGCACCGGCGGGTTCAAGGCGATCCCCGGCTCGGGCTGGGCCATGGCCGACATGATGGCGAACGGACGGCCGGGGCCGCTCTGCGCCGAGTTCGGGCTGGACCGGTTCCGCCAGGGCCGCTTCGTCGACGAAAGCGTCGCCGCGGGCGTGGCGCACTAGGCAGGGCGCGATGATCCCGGCACCGCATAGCACTCCGGCCTCTCGCGGCCCGGCCGCACGCCCTCTACTGGGCGGCGATCTTGCGGGCCAGCGCCTGAGCCTGGATGGTGGATTGCGCCGCTTCGATCTCGGCCAGGGCGTCGGCGGCGGCGTTCACCGGGGCGTCGTTGGCCACGGCGAGGTCATGCACCAGCGTCGCGGGATCCTCTCCGCCCGGCACATAGGCCGAGGCAAAGTCGAGCGGGCCATACCGGATCGCATGGGCGAAACCGGGGTCGTAGGGCAACTGGTCCCGCATGCTGCGATCCGCATAGCCGAAGTAGAGCGGCCGGTCGCGACGGGTCTGACCGGGCCCCAGCAGGACGAACAGGCCCGGCCGGTGGGGCAGGCTGCTGATGTCGCGATGCACCACGAAAGGAAGCTTTCGGCTGTCGGGGCGGAGGCCTGTCTTCAGGATCATCTTGGACTGCATGCTCGGGCCTCTTTCGTCGGGGCGATTGGCGAGGGGGATGGCCTCGGAATACCACAAGATATGGTGGTTCCGTTAGCGGAACCGTACTGCAAGCCGTCGGTTTTTCCGGTGCTGCCGAATTCAGTGGCAAAACGTCTCCGGGCTCTCGCGGGTTCCGCTTGGCGGCGTTTTCCGGCGGCTTCCCGCCACCGCCGGATCCTTCCGTCGGGGAACCATTTCCCGCTCCTGCCCGTTCACCGGACACCCGAAACGGAACCGGAGATCTGGTCATGGCCGATCGCAACATCAACGAAAACCGCACCACGGGCGGATCGCGCTCGTCCGGTGCCCTCGCCTTCATCGTCGGCGGTCTCGTCGTCCTCGTCGCTGCGCTTGCGTATGTCGTCTTCTCGGACGGCGTTCTCATGGGGGGTGGCGTGCCGGCGGATACCGACGTCGAGATCAACACCACGTCCGACAGCGCCGCCGGAGCCGAAGCCGTCGACGATGGCGCCGAGGCCGGCGCCACGGCCGAAACCGACAACGCAGAAGCCACGTCCGGCGCAGCGGCCACGGCCGAGAACTGAGACCCGGCACGCGCTGACCGCCAGCCCCCGGTCCTCAGCATCGTCCGGGTGCCGGGGGTTCTGCATGTACCCGGCCGGCCACGGCAGCGCGACACCGGTCGTCGCTGCCGATCGGCGCGGTAGACCGATCCGCGCCGCGGCCCTCGGATGCCGTCCTGCGCCTGCGGCGGGCGCGGCTGCACTCTCCTCCCATGGCCGGGCGGTGCGCCCTGCGACGGCCGTCCCCGGCAGGCTCCGTCGCGAGGCCGGGACGCCGGTGAACCACCTCTCTGCGCGCCCCGCCGCTTCCACCGAACGAGCGTATGCAAAAAAGCGCCGGCGCGCCCCGTTCTCCCGGAACAATTCCCCCGCGCGGAATGTTTCCCCTTCACTGCCTGGGAAGACGGCACTGGCCGTCATTTCCCTTGTCCCTTACCTGTCAACTCGGCCGGGCGCTTTTCGCGTCCGGCCTTTTTTCGTCCCGCGCCCCGCGGGCGAGGAGGTGTCATGCTGATCCTCACCTGTCCCTGTTGCGGCGTCACCGCCGAAGAGACCGAGTTCCACGGCGGCGGCGAGGCCCATCTGAAACGCGAGGGGCCCGGATCGGACGACGCGGCGCTGGAAGGCTACCTCTTTCACCGCGAGAACCCGCGCGGCGTGCATTTCGAACGCTGGCGGCATGTCTACGGCTGCGGCAAGTGGTTCCACGCCGCCCGTGACACCGCGACGCTCGAGGTTTTCGGCACCTATCCGGCCCAGTCCACCCGGCCGCCCGAAGACCTGCTGGAAACCATCCGCGCAAAGCGCCCCGGCTGGCGCTGGCGCGACCTTGCCTGACCCCGCACCGATGACGATCCGAGACTCCGAGAGGCCCAAGACATGAGCACCCGACTGAAGACAGGCGGCCGGCGCATCGACCGGTCGAGGCCGGTCACCTTCACGTTCAACGGCCAGCAGCTCAGGGGCTATGCGGGCGATACGCTTGCCTCGGCGCTGCTGGCCAACGACAGGATGATGATGGGGCGGTCGTTCAAGTATCACCGCCCGCGCGGCGTCGTGGCCAGCGGCACCGAGGAACCCAACGCGCTCTTCGGGATCGGGCAGGGCGGCCGGTTCGAACCGAACCAGCGCGCCACCATGCAGGAGCTTCACGACGGGCTGGAGGCGCAGAGCCAGAACCACTGGCCGTCGCTCGAATTCGACGTGGGCGAGATCAACGCGCATCTGTCGCGCTTCCTGCCGGCGGGGTTCTACTACAAGACCTTCCTCTGGCCACGCGCCTTCTGGAAACACGTCTACGAGCCCTTCATCCGCCAGTCCGCCGGACTCGGCAAGGCGCCGAAGGACCGCGACGCGGATACCTACGAGCACTACTACCACTTCTGCGACGTGCTGGTGATCGGCGGCGGGCTGGCCGGGCTGGCCGCGGCCCGCGCGGCGGCCTCCGGCGGGGCGAGGGTCACCCTGCTGGAACAGGAGCCGGTGCTGGGCGGCCGCGCGCCGGTGGACGAGGGAACCGAGGGCGCCGCGCTGGTCGAGACGCTCGCGGCCGAGATCGGGGCGATGGAGAATGTCACCATCCGCACCCGCTGCATGGGCGCCGGCGTCTACGATCACGGGTATGTGCTGGGCTACGAGCGCCTCACGGATCACCTCGCGCACAAGTCCGGCCCGCGCCACCGCCTGTGGCGCATCCGGGCCGGGCAGGTGATCACCGCCACCGGCGCCATCGAACGGCCGCTGTCCTTCGCGGGCAACGATGTGCCCGGGGTGATGCTGGCCTCGGCCCTGCGCGACTATCTGGTCGGGTTCGGCGTCTCGGCCGGCGACCGCACCGTGGTCGTGACCAACAACGACGACGCCTACCGCACCGCGCTGGCCCTTGCCGGCGCCGGGCTCACCGTGCCCGCCATCGTCGATGCCCGCCATGGCGGCGCCGGTGCGCTCGGGGCCGAGGCCGAGGCGGCGGGCATCCGGGTGCTCAAGGGCCACGGCATCGCCAGGGTCAAGGGCCGCAAGCGGGTGACCGGCGTCGTGCTCTGCAAGCAGGTGGGCGAGGGCGCCCCGGTCGAAGAGATCGCCTGCGACGCGGTCGCCATGTCGGGCGGCTGGTCCCCGGTGGTGCATCTGTGGTCGCATTGCGGCGGCAAGCTGACCTGGGACGACGCGCAGGCGATGTTCCGCCCCGATCCCGACCGCGCGCCGACCGGCGCTGATGGACGGGCCTTCGTCTCCTGCGCCGGCGCGGCCTTCGGGGTGTTCGACGCCGCCGACGTCCTGTCGCAGGCGACCAGGGCAGGACTGACCGCGGCCCGTGCCTTCGGCAAGGCGGGAGAGGTCGCCGCACCCGACGCGCCCGCCGCGCCCGAGACCAACCCGATCGAGCCGGTCTGGCTCATGCCCGCCTCGGCCGGGCGGGCGCTGCGCGCCAAGGCCTGGCTCGACTACCAGAACGACGTGAAGGTGACCGACGTCCAGCTTGCCGCGCAGGAGGGGTTCGAGTCCGTCGAACACGCCAAGCGCTACACCACGCTCGGCATGGCGACGGATCAGGGGAAACTCTCCAACATCAACGGTCTGGCGATCCTGTCCGGCGCGCTCGACACGCCGATCCCGCAGGTCGGCACCACCACCTTCCGCCCGCCCTATACGCCGGTCTCGATGGGCGCCATCGCGGGCGAGGCGCGGGCCGAGACGTTCCAGCCGCTGCGCCGGTCCCCGCTGCACGACTGGCACGCCGCCAACGGCGCCGACTGGGAGCCGGTCGGCCAGTGGCGCCGCCCCTACACCTACCTCCGCCCCGGCGAGGACCGGCAGGCCGCCGTCACCCGCGAGATCACCCAGACGCGCGGCGCGCTCGGCCTGCTCGACGCCTCGACGCTTGGCAAGATCATCGTCAAGGGGCCGGATGCGGGCCGGTTCATGGACATGATGTACACCAACATGATGTCCACGTTGAAACCGGGCCGGTGCCGCTATGGCCTGATGTGCTCGGAGAACGGCTTCCTGATGGACGACGGCGTCGTGGCCAGATGGGACGAGGACACGTTCATGTGCCACACCACCACCGGCGGCGCCGACCGCATCCACGCGCATATGGAGGAATGGCTCCAGACCGAGTGGTGGGACTGGAAGGTCTGGACCGTCAACGCGACGGAACAATACGCCCAGATCGGCGTGGTCGGTCCGCAGGCGCGCGCGGTGCTGCAAAAGCTCGGGGCGCGGAACATCGCGAACGAGGACTTTCCCTTCATGTCGTTCCAGGATCACCGGCTGGCCGGGATCGAGGCGCGTGTCTACCGGATCAGTTTCTCGGGCGAGCTGTCCTACGAGATCGCGGTGCCCGCGGGGCAGGGCCTCGCCCTCTGGAAGGCGCTGCACGAGGCCGGCGCGGAATGGAACGTCATGCCCTACGGCACCGAGGCTCTGCATGTCATGCGGGCCGAGAAGGGCTTCATCATGATCGGCGACGAGACCGACGGAACGGTCATTCCGCAGGACCTCAACCTGCATTGGGCGATCTCGAAGAAGAAGGACGATTTCATCGGCAAACGCGCGCAGCAGCGCGCGGACATGACGCGCCCTGACCGCTGGAAACTGATCGGTCTGGAAACGTCCGACGGCTCGGTCCTGCCCGAGGGCGCCTATGCGCTCGCCGAAGGGAAGAACGCCAATGGTCAGCGCAACGTGCAGGGGCGGGTCACCTCGACCTACCACTCGCCCACGCTCGGGCGGGGGATCGCCATGGGCCTCGTGCTGAACGGGCCGGACCGGATGGGCGAAACCGTCGCCTTCAACAAGGTCGACGGCAGCACCGTCCCCGCCAAGATCGTCGACCCGGTCTTCTACGACAAGGAGGGCACTAAGAATGTCTGACCCCGTATCCGCATTGCACGGCCTGACCGTCGAGGGTTCCGTCCGCGTCGAGGATCTCGCGCCGCGCGGCATGATCACCCTGCGTGGCGATCTCTCGGATGCCACCGTCTCGGACGCGCTGGCCCGGGCCGCGGGCCTCGCCGTGCCGGACCGGCGCGGCATCGCGGTCGAGGGTGAGAAGCGCCTCGCCTGGATGAGCCCGGACGAAGCCCTGCTGATCCTGCCCCGCGCGCGCCTCGCCGCCACGCTGGCCGGGCTGACCGAGACGCTCGCCTCGTCCCATGCGCTGGCCGCCGACATGTCCGATGCGCGCGCGCTCCTGCGCCTCACGGGCGAGGACGCGGCCCTGCGCGAGGTGCTTGCCCGCCTGGCGCCGGTCGACATGGCGACCTTCGCCACCGGAGAGATCCGCCGCACCCGGCTGGCGCAGGTCGCCTGCGCCTTCTGGATGCCCGCGCCGGGGACGGTGGAAGTGATCTGCTTCCGCTCGGTCGCGCGCTACGCCTTCGACCTGCTCGCGCAGGCGGCCGCCAGCCCGCGCATCTCCTGACCTTCTTTTTGCCGGAAATATCCCGGGGGAGGAGAGCCCGCCCGGGCTCGGAGGGGGCAGCGCCCCCTCGCCACGTTTCGAACCGGGGCAACCGTCGGGGCGATGTTTTGACGGTGCAACGCACGGCGCCGGTCCGCATTGGGGCGCTGCAAACAACGGCAAAGCTGGGCCCCCTCGCCACGTTTCGAACCTCGATGACATTCGGGTCGAAGGGTTCGACGGGTCAAGCTGCCGCAGCGTCGCGCCCGGGGCGCTGCAAATAGCGGCAGAGCTGGGCCCCCCTCCACGTTTCGAACCTCGATGACATTCGGGTCGAAGGTTCGACGGGTCAAGCTGCCGCAGCGTCGCGCCGGGGGCGCCGCAAATAACGGCAAAGCAGCGCCCCCTCGCCATTCGCAGCCTGCAAGGGGCGTCCGGTGCCGGGGCACTGCGACAATCGGCCGGACCGGCCCCCTCGCGGGCCCATGTCGTGACCGATCAGGCCGACCTGTCGCCGCGCTCTGGACCGCCGCCGCTACCGGCAGGCCGACGCCGACATGCCACCCGCCGCCACCTGCGGCAGGTCGGCGTCGGCGCGCCGCAGATGTCGGCAGCCTCGGTGACAGCGGTGCGGCGGTGTCGATCGGCACCGCCCGGTCGCCCTCGATCTCCGGCCTGTCGCCGAAGCGGTCCGCCAATGCCGTTTCGCAATCGACGGCAAGCGCCACGCGGTCGGGCAGGTCGCGCTCCGGCCCGATGCGCAGCGTCCTGCCGCTCCGGATAGCCTCTCGCCTCTTTTCCGCGTTCCGATCAGCGGTCCCGCGCCGGGGACCAAGCCGGCAGTGGCGCAGGTCGGCCGCCGCAGCGCGTGCAGCCGCACGGCCGGGGTGCGGGGCGTTGGCGCCCGCGTCTTCGCGACGGCCCGCGCGGGGCCGACGGGTCCGGCGGGCGCATGGCGGAGCTCTTTCCTCCAGGCGGGACGGACGGGATGGCAGGCCCCGCTTATCGTCGGCCCCGCTTTTTGTCGGGCCCGCCCCTGCAACCGCGTCCCGGCGCCGGAGGGTTGACGTTTCGGATGGAAGGGTAACATCTAGGGGCAAAGCAATTCCCCAAGGAAAGGAGCCCACCATGGCCTTCGAACTTCCCGATCTCCCCTATGCCCACGACGCGCTCGCCGATCTCGGCATGTCCAAGGAAACGATGGAATATCATCATGATATCCACCACAAGGCCTATGTCGACAACGGCAACAAGGCGATTGCCGGGACCGAGTGGGAAGGCAAGTCCGCCGAAGAGATCATCAAGGGCACCTACGATCCGAACGCCGTCGCGCAGAACGGCATCTTCAACAACGCCTCGCAATACTGGAACCACAACCAGTTCTGGGAAATGATGGCGCCAGGCGAGAAGAAGATGCCGGGCGAGCTGGAGAAGGCCCTGACCGAGGCCTTCGGGTCGGTCGACAAGTTCAAGGAAGAATTCTCCGCCGCCGGTGCCGGCCAGTTCGGCTCGGGCTGGGCCTGGCTGGTCAAGGACCAGGACGGCTCGCTCAAGGTCACCAAGACCGAGAACGGCGTGAACCCGCTCTGCTTCAACCAGACCGCGCTTCTGGGCTGCGACGTGTGGGAGCACTCCTACTACATCGACTTCCGCAACAAGCGCCCGGCCTATCTGTCGAACTTCCTCGACAAGCTGGTGAACTGGGAAAACGTCGCCTCGCGGATGTGATCCCTCGACATGCCGATGCCGAAAGGCCCGCCGCACACCGGCGGGCCTTTTGCGTTCCCGGGCGGGGCAAGGCTGCGGGAACGGGGGCGCGCCCGGTCCTGCGGCAAAGGCGGCCGGCCATTCTGGGCGTGCGGCCGAAGTCGGCCCGGTGTCTGCCCGCGCCGCGACGTCGGACGAGGGGCTGGGGGAACGAACCTGACCGGCGCGGATTGGTAGGGGGAGACCCTCAGTTCCGGAAAGAAGGATCGCACCATGCAAAGCCACAGCACGACCGTCGACGGCATCGCCATGCGTTGGGAGGAGAGGGGGCCCGGAGACCCGGTCATACTGCTCCACGGCATCCCGACCTGTCCCGCCCTCTGGCGCGAGGTCGCGCCGCTTGTCGAAGGGCACCGGGTCATCGCATGGGAGATGCCGGGCTACGGCGCATCCATTCCCGAAGGACGGGACCGCGACATTTCTGTCGCGACTCAGGCCGACTACCTGATCGCGTGGATGCGCAGCCAGGGGATTCAGCGCGCGACCCTGGTCGGGCACGACCTGGGCGGAGGCGTGGCGCAGATCGCCGCCGTGCGGGCGCCGCAGATGGTCAGCGGACTGCTTTTGACCAATGCGATCTGCTATGATTCCTGGCCCGTGCCGCTTGTGGCCGCCGTGGCCAAGACCGGCTCGATCGCAAAGCACGCGCCGGACAGCTCCTTTCACCAGCTGCTCAAGCTCATGTTCTCGAAGGGGCACGAAACGGAGGCGGCGGCCGAAGCGGCCTTCGAGGCGCATGCGCCGCACTACGACCGCCACGGCGAGGCCGAGGCCTTCGTCCGCCAGGCACAATCCCTGAACGTCGAGGACACCAAGACCATCGCCGGACAGCTGTCCGGGCTCGGTCTCCCCGCCCGGATCGTCTGGGGCGCAGCCGACGAGTTCCAGAAGGTGGAATATGGCGAAAGGCTTGCCGCCGATCTCGGCGCGCCGCTGCGCCGGATCGAGGGCGGGTTGCATTTCACCCCCGAGGATCACCCGCGGATCCTGGCGGACGAGATCAACGCCCTGCTTCGGACCGTCGCCGCGACGCGCCCTGCCTGATCGGGCCGGCTGCGGCAGGGAGGCCGTAGCGCACGCGGGGGCGATGTCCGCATGACGGGGGCGGCGCCCCCAACGGGGCGGGCACATCGCACCGCGTTCGGCGCTCCGGCGGACCCGTCCCGGCGCGCTGGCGCGGGGGAAGACCCTCCGCTCGCGGTGCGGCGCGCGGCTCAGTCCGGATGGATGTCCCGCCGCGTGCAACCGGCCGCCCATGTGATCGCCAGCCAATTCACCTCGAGCGTGAGACCGCGTTCCGCCAGCCAGGCCTCCTGCGCGCGGTAGGCGGCGGGCTCCTGCGCCGCGGCGCAATAGAAATGATGATCCGCCTGCCGGTGGTGGACCAGTTCATGCAGCAGGACCGAGACGTCCCCGGGCTCGTCCGCCGACCAGGGCGTGACGAGGTGGATCGTCCCGGTCGCGGCATCGTAGAGCCCGCGGTGCCGCCCGTGCCCGAGCGCCGGGGCGCCCGCCATCCGCGCGGCCTGGCGCGGTGTGACATAGCGGATCGCGGGCGCGCGGTCGGGGGCGGGCCAGTCGACATGGGCATCCAGCCAGGCGTTCAGCCGGTCCAGCAGTCCGGCATCCGCCACCGCATCGACACCGGCGGGCCGGAGGGTGATGCGGACCGGCGCATCCGTGTCGCCGGCGTGAAGGGCGCCCGCGACAAGCGCGCAGAGGATCGGCGCGGTCAGCCAGCGGCTGACGCGGGTGGGGATCGACATCGGTCTCTCCTTGGCGGGGGTTTTTGTATGGACGTGAAAAGATGCTAGGATGTGACCGAACCGCACGCAAAAGACGCTTTTTCAGCAACGGTTGAACGGGGTTCATCCGCCATGGGACGCAAGCTCCCGCCTTTCGCCGCCGTCCGCGCCTTCGAGGCCGCGGCCCGGCGCATGAGCTTCAAGGACGCCGCCGCCGAACTGTGCCTCTCGCCCTCGGCCGTCAGCCACCAGGTCCGGGCGCTCGAGGACTATCTCGACACCCGGCTCTTCGAACGCCGGGGCAATGCGCTGGCGCTGACGCTGACGGGGCAGGGCTACGCGGGCCGGTTGACCGGTCTGCTCGACGGCATCGAGGCCGCATCGCAGGCCGCGCGGGCCGAGGTCCGCCCGCCGGTGCTGCGCGTGCTCTGCACCCCGGGGTTCGCGGCGCGCTGGATGGTGCCGCGCATGGCGCGGTTCGCCCATGCGGACGCTCTGCGGCTGCGCGTCTCGGTCGGCGCGCCCTCGACCGATTTCGCCAGCAACGACGCGGACGTGGTGATCCACTGGGCCGATGCGCCGGTGCCGGGGGTTCTGGTCGAACCGCTGATGGAATCCGGCCGCTACCCCGTGGTCAGCCCCGCCCTCAAGGAGGAACTGCGGCTCGCCCGGCCCGAGGACCTTTACCGCGCGACCCTGATGCACGACGAAACGATGGACATGTGGGCCGACTGGTTCGCTCTCGCCGGGGTTCCGCCGCCGCAGTTTCCCCGCGGCCCCGAGTTTCCCAATTGCGAGCTGGCCACCACGGCGGCCGAGCAGGGCGGAGGTGTGGTTCTCGCCTATGACATGATGGTGCGCGACACGCTGGCGAGCGGCCGCCTGGTGCGGCTCTTCGACCAGGTCACCCTGCCTTTCGTGATCTATTCCTTCGCCTGCGCCGAGGCCCGGGCCGGGGAGCCGATGATCCGCGCCTTCCGGCACTGGCTGCGCGACGAGATGGCGCGGGACGGCCGCCCGGCACCCCTGCAACTCGTCCGGGGCTGATCGGGGCCCGCGGGCGGCCTCGGGCACCACCGCGCCGGGTCGACGGCCCGGCGAGCGGATCATCGGCAAGCTCCCTCCGGCCGGTCACGATCCCCGGGGGCGGCGGAACCGCCGCGCGCCGCGATCCGTTGAGCCACAGAACCATGATGGAGGATCGAGACATGGCAGAGCGCCAGAAATCGAAAGACGGCCGCCGCGAAACCGAGGAAATCCTGGGCGAGAAGCCCGAGAACCTCGAGGAGACCCCCAGCCACGAGGGCGCCAAGGGCGGCAACATCCAGCGCAAGGTCGGCAAGCGGGACGAGAAGAAGCGGCTCGACGAGACCTCGGCCGGGGCCACGCGGCCGCTGGCACAGGATCAGAACGAAAGCGGCGACAAGGAGAAGATGTAATGGGCGGCATTCCCCATGACGGCTGGGTCCTGATCGCGGATGGCGAAAAGGCGCTGTTTCTCAAGAACATCACCGACGAGGAGAACCCGAACCTCGAGGTGGTGCGCAAGGAAGAGCAGGACAATCCCAAGGATATCGACCAGTCGGCCAACCGGCCGGGCCGCAAGCAGGACGGCGGCGTGCAGCAGGTGTCGGCCATGGACGATACCGACTGGCACGAACTCGCCAAGGAACGGTTCGCCGACGATCTGGCCGATCTGCTCTACAAGCAGGCGCACAAGCACAAGTTCGAGAAGATCGTGCTGGTGGCGCCGCCGAAGGTGCTCGGCGAGCTCCGCAAGAAGATGCACAAGGAGGTCGAATCCAGGGTTATAAACGAGGTGCCCAAGACCCTCACCAATCACCCGATCAACGAGATCGAGGATCAGCTGCGGGCCGAACTCGCCTGACCCTCATGGGCCCGCAGCGCCTGCATGGCCGCTGCGGGGTTCTCCGCCAGGGTCACCAGCGCCCTGAGCGTCTCGGCCGCGAAGCCGCGCTCGATCACGTGATCGACCAGCGCGACGAGCGGCGTCCAGAACCCCGAGGTATTCAGCAGGATGATCGGCTTGGCGTGCAGCCCGAGCTGCGCCCAGGTGAGGATCTCGAAGAACTCGTCCAGCGTGCCCGCGCCCCCGGGCAGGACGACCACCGCGTCCGAGTTCATGAACATGACCTTCTTGCGCTCGTGCATGTTCTCGGTCACCACGAAATTCGTCAGGTCGCGCTTGCCGACCTCGGCGTGCAGCAGGTGGACCGGGATCACGCCGAAGGTCTCGCCGCCCGCGGCCTGCGCCGCCCGCGCGACCCCGCCCATCAGCCCGACGTCGCCCGCCCCGTAGACCAGCCGCCAGCCCTCCTGCGCGAGCGCTGTGCCGAAGGTCTCGGCGGCCTCGGCATAGGCGGGATCCGCGCCGGGGCGCGACCCGCAGAAGACGCAGACGGAAAGGGCGGGGGCATCGGAGGTCATCAGGGGTCCTTTTTCAGCGAATCCGGGGCTTTTGACCCGTGTCGGGCTTGTTGATATACGTGCTCAACCGTGCAGGCCAGACGTGGGCCGTGCCTTGACGAAAGGAAGCTTGGGTGGCGGGGAAATTCAACGGGGGGGGCGGCCTTGCGGCCGGTGCGGTTGTCACGGCCGTGATCGTGGCGGCCGGCGCTTATTTCAGTGGCGTTTTCGATTCCGATCTGGGACTTCCCCGCATCGACCCCGAGGTCTCGGCCCGCGAGGAGCCGGGCGCAGACGAGGCATCGGCCGGCCCCGGCACCGATGAGGCCGCACGCACCGCCGCCGATGATGCGGAGATGCCCGGGACCGGCGGCAGCGGCGACGCGGCCGGCGACGGGCCGGCGGTGGCCGACACGGAGTCCCCCGCGCCCGACACCGCTCCGCCGAGTTTCGACATCGTGCGGGTCGAGCCCGACGGCTCGGCGCTGGTGGCCGGCAAGGCCGCGCCGGATGCAGAGGTCTCGGTCATGCTCGACGGGCATGTCGTGGCCCGGGAACGGGCGGGCGGCGACGGCAAGTTCGTGGCCTTCCTCGACATTCCCGCAAGCGCGGCACCGCGTGTCCTGACGCTGTCGATGACCGGCGCGGGCGGAGACATGGCCTCGGTGCAGGAGGTCCTCCTCGGGCCGACCGCCGCGCCGCAGGTGGCCGAGGCGGTCGAGGACACGGCAGAGGCCCCGGTCGGCGACACCGCCGGCCCGGCCGGAGCCGAGACCGATCCGCAGCCCGCGGGCGCCGACGACGCGGGCGGCGACCGGCTGGCGCTGCTGCCCGATCAGGAGCCGGACGCACCGGATGCCGCCGCGCCCGAAACCGCCTCCCCGACCGACGCGGCCGGGGACGTGGGTACGGGCGGCGCGGACGACCCGACTGCCGCGCCCGCCGGCACCGAGGCCCGGGCAGAGGCTGATGCGTCCGACACCGCCTCTCCGAGCGGCACGGCAGAGGACGGCGCGGAGGGCCCGGACATGGCGGACCGGCCGATCGCCGCGCCCGTCGTGGCAGAGGCTCAGCCAGAGGCCGATGCGACCGGCACCGCCTCTTCGCGCGACACGGCAGAGCCAGCGGGTGACGCGCCTTCGGGCGGTGCGGCGCAAACGGCTGCCGATAGGCTCGCCTCTGCCGGACCGGCGGCGGACGCCACCGTCACGTCGGACGGGACGGATGCCGGACCGGCCGCGGAGGGCGACGAAGCGGCTGCGGAGACGCCGAAGGTCGCGACGCTCGCCCCCGGAGACAGCCCCGATCCGGGCGCGCCGGAGGCCGGGTCGCGCGCCCCGGACCCCGCACCCGAAACGCCCTCCGTGGCCTCCGTCGCCCCATCCGACACCACGGATCCCTCGGCAGAGGGTCCGGCTTCGGACCGGACCGGGGCAGCGCCGCGCACCGCCCGGGACGGGGCAACGCCCCCCGGAGACGGTTCCGGGTCGGGCGACGGGGACCGGGCGGTGGCTTCGACCGGCCAGACCGCCTCGTCCGCGACCGGCGACGCGCCCGGTGACGCCTCGGGGGTCACCGATCAGCAGGTCGCGACCGCAGGAACGGAGCCGGCAGACCGGTCATCCCAGCCAGACGAGGGACGGCGAAGCTCGGACGCAGCCGATCCGGCCCCCGCGTCCGGCGGGGAACTGGCCACGGCCAAGGCCCCGGGGGATGCCTCGTCGGCCTTGCCCCGGTCTTCCGGAACCGAGACGGAGGGGTCGTCGGCTCGGGACGAGGCGGGCGGGGCCAATGCATCGGCAGGAACCGCGCCGGAGAGCGACGCGGCGCAAGGCGGGCGCCCCGGGGACGCGCCGGGAGACGAGAGCCCGGCCCGGAGCGACCCCGACGCGGGGTCCGCACCGTCACGCATGGCTGCCATCGAGCCTCTGGACGAGAGCCCCGCGACCCCCTCCGCCGACCCGGCGGGAGGTGACGCTCCCGCCGCGATCGCGGGGGGCACCGACGGCGAGCGCGCCGATGGCACCACGCAAACCGCTGAGATCGCGGGGGATGCCGGGGCCGCTGCGCAGAGCGCCACCGAGGACCGGATGGCGGAGGCCGCCGCCGGTGTCGACGCCCCCGCCGGACCCCCCGCCTCCACGCCGGACGAGGGCGGCCAGACCGTGCGGGAGACCGCGGGCGGCCAGAGCGAAGTTCGCGAGGCAGAGGCCCCGACCGGAAGTGACGGGACGGACGGATCCCGCTCGGAGCCCGCAACAGGGGCGCCGGATGGTTCCGGAACCGACGTCGCGGACGCGGCGACAACGGCAGAGACCCCCGCTCCGGGCGAGGCCGGCGCGACGGGGGGCGACACCGCTACCGGCGGCACCGCGCAGACCGCGACCGGCACCGCGCAGACCGCGACTGGCACCGCCACCGAGGCGACGGACCTGCGGCGCGCGGAGGCCGGGGAACCTGGCGCGACTGCCGCCGGGGCCACGCCCGGCACGGGCGCAGGGACGGACGCGGCGACCCCGCTCCGGGACGCGACCGGCGCCGCCGCAGCGTCCCGCACAGACGAAGAGCCGCCCGCGGAGCCCCTGACCATGGCCGATGCCGGGCCGGAACCGGCCGCTCCGGCCACGCCGGAGACCCCGGCAGAGCCCGCCGCACCGACCGTTCTGCTTGCTGACGAGGATGGCGTGCGCGTGCTCCAGTCCCCGGCCAGCCCGACCGAAGACGTGGCGATCGACGCGATCACCTATTCCGAAACGGGCGGGGTGGACCTTGCCGGTCGGGGCCGCGTCGGCCAGTTCGTGCGCGTCTATCTCGACGACAGCCCCGTGGCCCTGGCCGAAATCGACACCGGCGGCAGCTGGACCACCAGCCTCGAGGACGTGGCCGGCGGCGTCTACACGCTCCGGGTCGACGAGCTGAACGCCGAGGGCGAGGTCACCTCGCGGATCGAGACGCCCTTCAAGCGCGAAACCCCCGAGAAGGTGGCGGCCGCCGCGCCGGACAGCCGGCCCCGGACGCCCTTCGGGCAGGTGACGGTGCAGCCCGGCTCGACCCTCTGGGCCATCGCGCGCGAGAAATACGGCCGCGGGATCCTCTATGTGCGGGTGTTCGAAGCCAACCGCGACCTCATCCGCGACCCCGACCTGATCTATCCGGGCCAGGTCTTCACCATTCCCGAGCCGGAGGACGAGGACACCGCCGGGACGGATACGGAATAGGGTCGCCATGGCCGGACGTCGTCAAGCGTCCGGTCAAGAGCGGAGCACGTGTTCCGGCAGGGACCGGGGCCGAGCGGTCCCATCGCCTCTTCGAGACGGCCCTGCGGCTCTGCCGAGGGGGCGTCGCGCACGGCGCCCCGGCCTCCTCGGGCTCGCGGCGGGGAATCTCTCACATACTCCGCGCCCCCGTCGCGATCGGTTCGGATGGTCTCTTCCAGCCGGACCGGTCGATCTGTCAAACGCTCGCAGCCACGGCGCGGCGTCGTCGGGGCTGCCCGAACCGGGCGTTTTCCCAGAGGCCCGTCATCCTCCGACTTGATCCGAGGATCTCCGGCCGGTTGGCGCGAGGGGCGGGGGAGAGGTCCGCGGGCCGCGCCCGAGGATGACGGCGGTGAGGGAGACCGGACGAGCTGCTGGTGATGGCGATACGTGACGGACGGAAGATCCGCGGGTCGCGCCCGAGGATGACGGCGGTGTGGAAGACCGGAAGAGCTACCGGTCGCCGAGGGACGGCGAACCACGGGGCGAATTTGTGGATGGCGGTAGTGTGGAAGACCGGACGAGCTGCGGGTCGCGGCGGTGAGGAGCGGCCGAAAGAGCCACGGGTCGAGGGCGTTGACGTCGGCACCGTCAGGGACCTTGCTGCCGGTCTCGGCGATGCGGGACGGTCGGGAGCTCCTCGGGTCGCGCCCGAGGATGCCCCCCGGCGGCACTGGCCCCCGTTTCAGCCGCAGCCGCAGTTGCAGTCGGGCGCGTGGAGCCGGCACATCTCGCCCACGGTGCGATCTCCGGCGCAGCAGTCGTTCAGCAGGTAGTGGATCAGACCGCCGATCCGTCGCCGCCGGGCGCTGTAGATCACCCGGCGGCCCTCGCGCCGGGCGGCGATCAGCCCGGCCTGTTCCAGCGACGAGAGGTGGAAGGACAGGCGCGAGGCGGAACAGGCCACATGCGCCCCGATCTCGCCCGCCGAGAGGCCGCTCTGGCCGCAGGGCACCAGCAGGCGGACGATCTGCAACCGGGTCTCGTGGGCCAGCGCCGAGAGCGCGCCGAGGGCTTGTGCCTGCTCCATATTTCAACTACTCATGAATCGTTGAACTATTGCAGTGATACGCCAGCCGGACCGATACGGCAAGCCAGTCAAGGACCCTCCCATGCGCAGACGCGGGCCGACGAAGCTCACCACCACGGAGATGCCGCAGAACGGCATGGCCATCGTGCGCCGTGCCTTGCCCTATCTCTGGCCATCGGACGCGCCCTGGGTGCGCCGCCGCGTGGTGATCGCGCTGACCGTGCTCTTCATCGGCAAGCTGATCGCCGTCGGCACGCCCTTCTTCTACAAGGCCGCCGTCGATTCGCTGGCCGGAGAGGGCGACAGCGCGGCCTGGCTGATGTCGCTCGGAGCCATTGCGCTGACGGTGGTCTACGGGCTGTCGCGGCTGATGTCGGTGGGGTTCCAGCAGCTGCGCGACGTGGTCTTCGCCCCCGTGGGCCAGAAGGCGCTGCGGCAGGTGGCCTACGAAACCTTCGCCCATATGCACCGCCTCTCGATGCGCTACCACATCACCCGGCGCACCGGCGGGCTGAGCCGGATCATCGAACGTGGCGTGAAGGGGGTGGATTTCCTCCTCCGCTTCCTGCTGTTCTCGATCGGACCGCTCGTTCTGGAGCTGCTGATGGTGGCGGTGGTCCTGTGGTGGGCCTTCGACATCTGGTATCTCGTCGTCGTCGCCGTGGTGATCTGGGGCTATGTCGCCTTCACCTTCCGGGTGACGGAATGGCGGGTGAAGCAGCGCAAGGAGATGAACGACCAGGATACCGACGCCAACCAGAAGGCGATCGACAGCCTGCTCAATTTCGAGACGGTCAAGTATTTCGGCGCCGAGGCGCGCGAGGCGGCACGCTATGACCGGGCGATGGAGAAATACGAACGCGCCGCGCTCAAGACCCAGTATTCGTTGGCCTTCCTGAATTTCGGCCAGTCCTTCCTGATCACCGGCGGGCTGATCGCGGTCATGGTCATGGCGGGGATCGGGGTGAGCAACGGCACCCTGACCGTGGGCGATTTCGTCATGGTCAACGCCTACATGATCCAGATCACGATGCCGTTGAATTTCCTCGGCACGGTCTATCGCGAGATCCGGCAGGCGCTGGTCGACATGGGCGAAATGTTCGATCTGCTGGAACAGCCGGCCGAGATACGGGACAGGCCGGGCGCCCCCGCGCTCGAGGTGCGGGGCGGCGCGCTGGAATTCGACCGGGTCGATTTCGGCTATGATCCGGAACGCCCGATCCTGCGGGACCTCAGCCTGACGGTCGAACCGGGGCAGAAGGTGGCGATCGTCGGTCCCTCGGGGTCGGGGAAGTCCACCATCGGCCGGCTGCTCTTCCGGTTCTACGACGTGACCGGGGGGGCGATCCGCATCGACGGGCAGGACCTGCGCGAGGTGACGCAGGACAGCCTGCACGCGCAGATCGGCGTGGTGCCGCAGGATACGGTGCTCTTCAACGACACCATCGGCTACAATATCGCCTACGGTCGCGACGGCGCTACGCAGGAGGAGATCGAGGCCGCCGCCCGCGCCGCGCAGATCCACGAGTTCGTCGCCTCGCTGCCCGACGGCTACGACACCACCGTGGGCGAACGCGGGCTCAAGCTCTCGGGGGGCGAGAAGCAGCGGGTCGGCATCGCGAGGACGCTGCTCAAGAACCCGCCTGTGCTGCTGCTGGACGAGGCGACCTCGGCGCTGGACACCGAAACCGAACGGGGCATCCAGGCCGCGCTCGACCGGGCGGGCGAGGGGCGGACGGTGCTTGTCATCGCGCACCGCCTCTCGACCATCGCGGATGCCGACCGGATCGTCGTGCTCGAGGCGGGGCGCATCGCCGAGGAAGGCACCCATGCCGAGCTTCTCGCCCGCCGCGGCCGCTATGCCGCGCTCTGGGCCCGGCAGGAGGCCGAGGCGGCGTGAGCCCGGCGCCCGCCGGGACGGCGGAGCCGGACCCGGCGGCTCTGCGCAGGCTCGGAGAGGCTGGGTCGGCGCGAAAGCCGGGCGGGGCGGGACGGTGTCCGGCTTCGCGGGGGCCGGGCAGGGGCGCTGCAGACGGTCCCGGGGAAGACGCGACGGGTTCGGCCGGGGACGGTATCGGAACCACGAGCATCGGATGATGCGCCGGAAACGTTCGGCGCCGTTCTGCAGGCGACCCCGTGAATGCGTGCGACGGGTTCGGCTGGGGACGGTATCGGGACCGCGAGCATCGGATGATGCGCCGGAAATGCTCGGCGCCGTTCCGCAGGCGATCCCGGTGAATGCGTGCGACGGGTGCAGAGAGAGGCTTTCCTGCCTGCCGGTGCGGCTCGATTACCACGGGCCGAGGTATCCGGCATAGAACGTTTCGTACCTTGTAGCACCCCTGCACCCGGTCGAGCGGCCCCGGCGACACTTGCGCGCGTCGCCCCACGGCGACACTTGCGTGCGTCGCCCTGGTCGGCGCTGCCGGCACTGCGATGGACACTCCCGCGACCGCCCCCGAGGGCCGCGGCCCGGCGTCACCCTTCGTCCGCCCGCCGCCCCCCTGTCCCCTCGTGCGGCCGGAACGGCGACCGGCAGGGGCGTCGCCCCGTACTCCGGCGCCGGCCGCCCCGCGCAGGCAGCAGATTGATGCATCGCGGGGGTGGTATCGGCACGGCAGCCTCCCTATGTCGGGCAGGTTCGAAACCGTTTGCGTCCCCTGTCGCTTATGCTATAGGCGGCGCAGGCCAGCCGGGGCATGTCGCCATGCCCGGGCCACTCGCAGTATGCGGGATCAACCGCCCCCGCGGGGGCATCACAGCACGACCCCGACCGGGGCGAGGGCAGAACCGGGCCAGTGGCCCACAGAGATATGAGGGGATAATCCCATGAGCGATGTCGCGGAACGCGTGAAGAAGATCGTCGTCGAGCATCTGGGCGTGGAAGAAGACAAGGTGACCGAGAACGCCTCGTTCATCGACGACCTGGGTGCGGACAGCCTCGATACGGTCGAGCTGGTGATGGCCTTCGAGGAAGAGTTCGGCATCGAGATCCCCGACGACGCCGCCGAGAACATCCAGACCTTCGGTGACGCCGTGAAGTTCATCAAGGACGCTGCCTGATCCCTCGGGCGCCCTTGCGGTGATCGAAAGCCCTCGCGTTTCGCGGGGGCTTTCTCGTTCCGGACGGCCCCGTGCCCGGCCGGGCCGCGGGACGGCTTGTGCCGGATGCCTCCGGCGGGGATATTTGCCGGACCAAAGAAGGAGGGCGCGATGCGCGAGGAGACGTACCTGCTGAAGGCCGCGGATATCGCGGCGATGGAGGGGCTGCACAAGACGCATTTCCTCAACGACAGGGCCAGGCGGGTGAACCGGTCGCTCGGCGACCGCACGGGGATCACCGGGTTCGGCTTTCACCTCATCACGGTGGAGCCGGGGGACGAGACGACGGAGTATCATCTCCACCATTTCGAGGACGAATGCGTCTACGTGCTCGAGGGCGAGGCGACGGCGGTGATCGGCGAGGCGGAACACGCGATCGGCCCGGGCGATTTCATCGGCTACCGAAAGGGCGGCCTGGCGCATACGATCCGCAATACCGGCGCCGGCCCGCTGAAATGCATCGTCGTGGGCGAGCGGCTGGCGCATGACGTCGGCGACTATCCGCGCCTGGGCAAGCGCATCTACCGCAACGCGGGGCTGCCGTGGGACGTGGTGGACCACGGGGATATCGACAACCCCGCCGGGGCCGGCCGGAAATAGCGCCTGTCGCCGGGGGCAGGCGCCCCGGCGGGGCTTGTCTTCCCGGCGGCGCCGGGGTTCCCTGTCGCCGGGGAAACCGGAGGCCGGCATGGCGAAGACACTCGAGGAACTGCGCGAGCTCTATGGAAATGATCGGGGCGCGGTGTTCCACGACCCCCGGCTCAAGGCCGTGGCGGATGCTCAGTTCGGCGAGGGCGGGCGGCGCGCCTGGCCCTTCGCCGGGGTGTCGACGCTGCTTGACGCGCCCTACCGGCCGGACATCGCGCAGGCTCTCGTTGCAGGCGGGCGGACGGACGAGATCGACGTGGCGCTGATCGGCGTGCCCATGGATCTGGGCGTGACCAACCGCGCGGGGGCCCGGCGCGGCCCCAAGGCGGTGCGCGAGATCGAGCGGATCGGCCCCTGGAACCGCGTGCTCGGCGTGGCGCCCCTGCAGGCCCTGCGGTTCGCCGACCTCGGGGACGTGCCAATGCGGTCGCGCTATGACCTGACCTCGTGCCACGAGGATATCGAGGCCTTCTACGACCGGGTCGTGGGCGCCGGCCTGCTGCCGCTTTCGGTCGGGGGCGACCATTCGATCTCGCGCCCGGTCATCGCCGCGCTGGCGCGCCGGCACGGGTCCGTCGGCATGGTCCATATCGATGCCCATGCCGATACCTCCGGCGTCTACGAAGGGGCCAAGTTCCACCACGGCGGGTCGTTCCGGCAGGCCGTGCTCGAGGGCGCG
>NZ_CH724131.1:915325-979548 GCF_000152725.1 Pseudooceanicola batsensis HTCC2597 | reverse complement strand
GGTCGAGGTCGCCCCCTCCTACGACCCGACCTCCAACACGGCGCAGGCGGGGGCGCAGATGCTGTTCGAACTGGCCGGCCTCGCGGCGCTCGCTCCCGGCCGGTAGAGGGGCGCCGCCCCTCGGCGCGTGCCGCGCCTCACCCTGGAGTATTTCGGGCAAGATGAAGACGATGCACCCTTTCTTCTTGCCGGCAAGTATCCCGGGAGGTGCGGAGGGCGGCGCCCTCCGCCGGGCGCGCGGCAGCGCGCGATGGAATCGAATGCGCCGCAGGCGCGCATCCGGATTCCGCGGTGGCAGAGAAGCGCCTTGGCGTGGGCGCGACCCCTTGCCCCTCGGGGGGGCGGCGGGGTAAGAGCATCTGACGGAATAAGAGGGGACGGAATTCATGCGTCGTGTCGTTGTCACCGGGCTTGGGCTGGTCACGCCGCTGGCCAGCGGGGTCGAGGAAAGCTGGTCGCGGATCCTGGACGGGCAGTCGGGCGCGGGCCCCATCACGCGGTTCGACGCCGGTCGGGTCACCACCAAATACGCCTGCGAGGTTCCCCTCGGCGACGGTAGCGACGGCACGTTCAACTCGGACGACTGGATGGAGCCGAAGGAGCGTCGCAAGGTCGACGATTTCATCCTCTACGGCATCGCCGCCTCGGAGATGGCGGTGCGTGACGCCGGCTGGACGCCCGAGGACGAGGAGAGCCGCCTGCGGACCGGGGTGATGATCGGGTCGGGCATCGGCGGGCTGCAGTCGATCGAACAGACGACGCTCTTGATGGCCGAGAAGGGGCCGCGGCGTGTCTCGCCGTTCTTCATCCCCGGCGCGCTGATCAACCTGATCTCGGGCCAGGTGCAGATCCGCTTCGGCTTCAAGGGGCCGAACCATTCGGTTGTCACCGCCTGTTCCACCGGCGCCCATGCCATCGGCGACGCGGCGCGGCTGATCCAGTGGGGCGACGCGGACGTGATGGTCGCCGGCGGCGCCGAGGCGGCGATCTGCGAGATCGGCATCGCCGGGTTCAACGCCTGCAAGGCGCTCTCGACCAAATGGGCCGAGGATCCCACACGGGCCTCACGCCCCTACGACGCCGGTCGCGACGGGTTCGTCATGGGCGAGGGCGCGGGCATCGTGGTGCTCGAGGAATACGAACATGCCGTGGCGCGCGGCGCGAAGATCTATGGCGAGTACCTGGGCTACGGCCTGTCGGGCGACGCCTATCACATCACCGCGCCGGACGAGACGATGGACGGCGGCTTCCGCTCGATGAAGGCGGCGATCGAACGGGCCGGCCTGGCCCCCGCCGACATCGACTATATCAACGCGCACGGCACCTCGACCATGGCCGACACGCTGGAGCTGGCCGCGGTCGAGCGGCTGATGGGCGAGGAGGCGGCCGCGCGCGCCACCATGTCCTCGACCAAGTCCGCCACCGGGCACCTGCTGGGCGCGGCCGGCGCGATCGAGGCGATCTTCTCGATCCTCGCCATCCGCGACCAGGTGGCGCCGCCGACGATCAACCTCGACAATCCGGCGGTCGAGCCCCGGCTCTCGCTCGCCCCGAACCGCAAGGAAGAGCGCGAGATCGACGTGGCGCTGTCGAATTCCTTCGGCTTCGGCGGCACCAACGCCTCGATCATCTTCGGGAAGGTGCGCGCCTAGATGTGGAAGGCCGTCGCCTCCAACGCCCTCACGCTCCTGATCGTCGTCATCTTTCTCGCCGGCGGCGCGTTCCTCTGGGGCAAGGAGCAGTATACCGGTCCCGGCCCCCTGGCCGAGGCGATCTGCGTGCGCGTGCCCTCCGGGGCGCGGCTGACCTCGGTCTCGGACGACCTGGAAGAGCAGGGCGCGATCTCGAGCGCCGCGATCCTGCGCATCGGCGCGGATTACACGGACAGGACCGACCAGCTCAAGGCCGGGTCCTTCCGGGTGCCCGAGGGGGCCTCGATGGAGGAGATCGTCGACATCGTCACCCGCGGCGGCGCCAATACCTGCGGAACCGAGATCGTCTACAGGATCGGCGTCAACAGCGCCTCGGTCCTGGTGCGCGAGCTTGATCCGGCCGCCAACCGGTATGTGGAACAGGCCAGCTTCGACCCCGCCGCCGACGCGCCCGCGCCCGAGGCCTATACCGCCATGCGCGCGCGCGAGGATACGATCTATCGCGTTGTGGTGGCCGAGGGGGTGACTTCGTGGCAGGTGGTCGACGCCCTCTCGCGGGTCGACGCGCTTACCGGAGAGGTGGCCGAGGTGCCGGCGGAAGGGTCGCTCGCGCCCGACAGCTACGAGGTGCAGGCCGGGTCGGACCGGATGGCGCTGATCGACCGGATGCAGGTGGCGCAGGAGGCGATCCTGAGCGCCGCCTGGCAGAACCGCGCCGACGATCTGCCCTACGAGACGCCGGAAGAGGCGCTGATCATGGCCTCGATCATCGAGAAGGAGACCGGCGTGGCCGAGGAACGCCGGCAGGTGGCCAGCGTCTTCGTGAACCGCCTGAACGAGGGAATGCGCCTGCAGACCGACCCGACGGTGATCTACGGCATCACCAATGGCGAGGGCGTGCTGGGCCGCGGCCTGCGCCGGTCGGAACTGGATGCCGAGACGCCCTACAACACCTACCAGATCGACGGGCTGCCGCCCACGCCGATTGCCAACCCCGGCCGCGCCTCGATCGAGGCGGCGGTGAACCCGGTCGAGACGGAGTATCTGTTCTTCGTCGCCGACGGCTCGGGCGGGCATGCCTTCGCGACCACCCTGGCCGAGCACAACGAGAATGTCGCGCGCTGGCGCCAGATCGAGGCGGAGCGGGCGGATCAGTGAGGGGGCGGACGTCCGGTCCCCGACTTTCCCCGGCCCCCGGATGATCCGCGCCCGCGGCTCGGTCGCGCCACCCGGCGCGGAATGCCGCAGGACGGGCTGACCCCCGTGCGGCGCAACTCGGCGAGGGTGTCGAAGGCCGGCCCGTATCCCGTCGCACGGCCGTAGCGGTCTCTTGAAGGGTGACATCTTCTTGCGGGCTTCCCCCGCCGATCTCACCGTCGCGTTCTGCGGGGTGTGCGACGGTCCCGCGCCCGGCCGGGACCTAGAGCGACGTGGCGCGATGCCCTCAGGGGGTCATGCGCACCCGGCGGATGTTCGGGGATCAGGGGCGGTCACTTACCGCATTCACCTGCCATGCCTGCGGGCTTGGCTCGTGGTGACGTCGCGGGCGGGCAGGACCACCCTTGCTGCCACCCGCCCGAATGGCGCCCGGGGCGCTCTCGTGGATGAATTTCCGCAGGCTCGAACCGGAGGCGGTCGCCTTGAGACGATGCTTGGGCTGGCCGGTTCCATCACGCCGGACGCCGGCGAAACGGAAATCTGGACTGCGAGGCTTCTCGGCGGCGGCATCCCGAAGGATCAGCCGCCGCCGGTGTCGCCTTACGCGATCTCGACCAGTTCCACGTCGAAGGTCAGCGTCTTGCCGGCCAGCGGGTGGTTGGCATCGAGGATCAGCTCGTCCTCGGTCACGTCTGCGATGGTGACGTTCAGGGACTGGCCGTCCTGCGTCTGGACCTGCAGCTGCGTGCCGGGGTCGGTCGGAATGTCGTCGGGGACGCTGGCGCGGTCCACGGCCTGCATCCGTTCGGGCTGATGCGCGCCATAGGCGTCTTCCGGCTCGACCTTGACGGTGCGGGTCTCGCCCACCTCCATGCCGGTGATGCCGGCCTCGAGGCCGGGGATGATCTGGCCCGAGCCCAGCTCGAAGGACAGCGGGTCGCTCCCCTCGGAACTGTCGAAGACGGTGCCGTCGTCGAGTTTGCCGGTATAGTGAAGATGCAGGGTGTCGCCCGGCTTTGCCTGGGTCATGGTGGATATCCTTTCGGGAAGTCGTGAATTTGTCGAGGCCGCGCACGACGCGGGTTGCTCGATGTTTCGCCCACAAAGGTGGCAACTCTGAAGGGGAATGTAAACCACGCGGCCGAACGTCATTCCGGCCGGCTTGCCGGAGGCCGTCCGGTCGGTCGATGCGCGGTGAGGGGCCGGGCGTGTGGCCACAAGAAAACGGGGCCCGAGGGCCCCGTTCCAAAGGTTCGCGTCGCTGTCGACCGCGTTCAGGCGGCCTTGCGCTTTTTCAGCCGCAGGGCGCCGAAGATGCCGAGCGCCGAGGCGATCAGCGGCAGGCCCGCGGGAAGCGGAACGGCCGGCGTCGTGATCGAAAGGTTGTCGAAGTAGATCGTCCGGTCGATGCCTTCCGGAGTGTTGATGGCCTGGATGATCACATTATCCAGAGGAAGCGCGCCCTGAGCATCAGTGTCCGTGTATGACAGGGTGCCATCCAGGAAATAATTGATGGTGTTGGCCACACTGTCGATCACGAAACCGATTGTGTACCAGTTGTCGCTGGTAAAGCTTCCGGGCAGGCCGAGATCCTGCCAGCCGCCGTTGTTGCTATCCCAAACATTGAAGCTGCCACCGGTGGCGCTTCCGTGGAATTCGATGATCGGGTAGACTAGATCGGGTGCCGTTATCGGGCTGGAGGACGAACCCCAGAGGCCGCCGATCCGGTTGTCGGCTGTCGTGAACTCGTCAGCGATATAGATGTCGATAGACGCAGCCGTTGCCCCTGGCGTGTCCAGTTTCCGGCCCTGCGTATTGTAGAAGCTCGAATCGAAGGCTTTGGGGCGGCCGTCCTCGCCGTCATCTTCGCTCAGTGTCACCTTCAGGCGGTTGTCGCCGTCGAAGTGTTCGGATTCAAAACCGGCCGGCGGATAGCGGTCCTCGTAGTAGACCCCCGGCGCCTGGTTTTCCGCGATTGGCGGGTTCGTGTCGAATGTTTCGATCATGGTCGCGGCCGAAGCCGCCCCGGCCAGTGAAAGGATTGCCACGGCAGTGGCGGCGGTCATTTTTAACGTGTATGTCAATTTAATTTTCCCCCTAAGTAATACATACGAAACCAAGTTAACCGCAAAACCCCCGTGAATCAAAAAAGAGTCTCGGCGAATCCTTGCGCAAACACGGCTCGGCGCTGAAATGGCGTGATTGCAAAAACGCAATTGCCCCGGGTTTGAACCGGTGTACAGCATTAGAGGCATCGGGTGTAGTGCCAATAAGTTGCGCCACTTCATGGAAAAAATCACCGTGCCGCACGTCATGGTGGTGCGTCGTTCCGACATTGCACGCAATCGCAGCGCCGGCCGAGATCGTCTACTGCACCCGACGCGACGCGAATCGTTCGCCTGGTACGGCATCATTGTCCCTGGCCGCTGGCCTGCCCACGCAACGCACGGTCCTCCGCGGCGCCGATTTGACCGACCGTCCGCATTAACGTACAAGTAACCCCATGCTGGAACAGGCATGAGCAAGGCCCCGGGGCATATCGCCCCGCGGGCCTTTTTTCGTGCCGAAACGCGAGGCGGGCCAACAATAACAATAAAGGGCAATCACAATGACTCTCATTCAAGCAGAGCCGGGGACCAGCGAACTCACTGGTCAGATCGAGGAAATCCTCGACGAGCTAAAACGGCTCAAATCCGATCTGCGCATGGTCCAGGGCTATGTGCAGAGCGAAGAGCCGGGCCACACCCGAGAGGCGCTCAGATGCGCCGGGGACGTCCGGTCATTTCTCAAACTCGCATACGACGTGGAGGCACGGGTCAATGAAGAACGCAGAAAGGAACTGGGAATTGCAGGAGACACCGGATTCGATCTCGGCGAGGCCCGGGATCAGATCGGGTGCAAGCTGGATCGCCTCAGAGGATGCTGTGGTTCAGGACCTTTTTCTTGAGGAACTGACCGAGGGAGAGCTTCTGGCTCTCCCTTACCTCTTCGAATTCTGGGCCATGCCGCATCAATTGCCGCCCGAGGGCGACTGGCGCTCCTGGGTGATCCTGGGCGGGCGCGGCGCGGGCAAGACGCGCGCCGGGGCGGAATGGGTGCGCGCGCAGGTCGAGGGCGACCGGCCGCTGGACAAGGGCCGCTGCAAACGGATCGCGCTGGTGGGCGAGACGATCGACCAGGTGCGCGAGGTGATGATCTTCGGCGACAGCGGGATCATGGCCTGTTCGCCCCCCGACCGCCGCCCGGAGTGGGAAGCCACGCGCAAGCGGCTGGTCTGGCCGAACGGCGCCGTCGCCTATGCCTTTTCCGCCCATGAACCCGAGGGGCTGCGCGGGCCGCAGTTCGACGGCGCCTGGGCGGACGAGCTGGGCAAGTGGCGCCGGGGCCGTGACAGCTGGGACATGCTGCAATTCGCCCTGCGCCTCGGCGATGCCCCCCGCGTCTGCGTCACCACCACGCCGCGCAACGTCGGCGTGCTCAAGGACCTGCTGGAGATGGACTCGACCGTCACCACCCATGCCCCGACCGAGGCCAACCGCGCCAACCTCGCCGACTCGTTCCTCGCCGAGGTGCGGGCGCGCTACGCCGGCACCGGGCTGGGCCGGCAGGAGCTGGACGGCGTGATGCTGGACGCGGCCGAGGGCGCGCTCTGGACCCCCGCCATGCTCGAGGCCGGGCGCGTCGAGGCGCCCCCCGATCTCGACCGGATCGTCGTCGCCGTGGACCCGCCGGTGACAGGGCACGCAGGATCGGACGAATGCGGGATCGTGGTCGCGGGTATCGTGTCGCGCGGCGATCCCGGCGACTGGAAGGCCTATGTGCTCGAAGACGCCACCGTCCATGCCGCCACGCCCGTGCAATGGGCCGAGGCCGCCATCGCCGCGCTGCACCGCCACGGCGGCGACCGCATCGTGGCCGAGGTGAACCAGGGCGGCGATCTGGTCGAGGCGGTGATGCGGCAGGTCGATCCGCTCGTTCCACTGAAAAAGGTCCATGCCGCGCGGGGCAAGGCCGCGCGGGCCGAACCTGTCGCGGCGCTCTACGAACAGGGGCGGGTGCATCACCTGCGGGGCCTCGGCGCGCTCGAGGATCAGCTCTGCGCCATGACCATGCGCGGCTACGAGGGCAAGGGCTCGCCCGACCGGCTGGACGCGCTGGTCTGGGCCCTGACCGAACTGGTGATCGAGGCGGGGGCGTTGCATCGCGAGCCGAGGGTGCGTTCGCTCTAGGAAGTCCCTTTTAACGATTTATTGAGAAAACCTCTCTCGCGACGCCAGCAGGGCGAAAGGAGTGACCATGGGTGTGATCGACTATTTCCGGCGCGAGGCAGAGGTGCCCGAGACCAAGGCCAGCGCCACGGGCCCGGTGATCTCGTATCACTCGGCCGGCCGCGTGGCCTGGTCGCCGCGCGACATGGCCTCTCTGACCCGCAGCGGGTTCGCCGGCAACCCGGTGGTGCACCGTGCGGTCAAGATGATCGCCGAGGCCGCCGCCGCCCTGCCGCTGACCTGTCAGGACGGGACCGCCCGCTACGAGACGCACCCGCTGATCGACCTCATGGCCCGTCCGAACGCGGGCCAGGGCCGGGCGGAGCTGTTCGAGGCGCTCTACGGCCAGCTCGCGCTGACCGGCAACGCCTATCTCGAGGCCGTCGCGGCGGAGGAGGGCGCACCGGTGGAGCTTCACGTGCTGCGTTCCGATCGCATGGCGGTGGTGCCGGGGGCCGATGGCTGGCCGGTCGCCCATGAATATGCCGTGGGCGGCCGCAAGCACCGCTTTCCCGCCGGTGGCGCGCGGACGCCGGTGCTGCATATCCGCAATTTCCACCCGCAGGACGACCACTACGGCCTCTCGGCCCTCCAGGCGGCGGCGCAGGCGCTCGACGTGCACAATTCCGCCTCGGGCTGGGCCAAGGCGCTCCTGGACAATGCGGCCCGTCCCTCCGGCGCGCTGGTCTACGGGGCCACCGACGGGGCCTCGCTCTCCTCGGACCAGTTCGACCGTCTTTCCAACGAGTTGGAGGCGCATCACATGGGCGCGCGCAACGCGGGCCGGCCGATGCTGCTGGAAGGCGGGCTCGACTGGAAACCGATGGGGTTCTCGCCCTCGGACATGGAATTCCACCGCACGAAAGAGGCCGCGGCGCGCGACATCGCGCTGGCCTTCGGGGTGCCGCCCATGCTGCTGGGGATTCCCGGCGACGCGACCTACGCCAATTACCAGGAGGCGCATCGCGCGTTCTTCCGCCTGACCGTGCTGCCGCTGGCGACGCGGGTGACGGCGGCGGTCTCGGCCTGGCTGCAGGGCTTTACCGGAGACGCCGCAGCCATGACGCCGGACCTCGACCGGGTGCCCGCTCTCTCGGCGGAACGGGACGCGCACTGGGCCCGGGTGGCATCGGCGGACTTCCTCACGCGGGCCGAGAAACGGTCGATGCTCGGACTGCCGGCGGAGTCGCCCGATGACTGAGCAACGCCCGCCAAGACGTTACGGATTCGAGAGTTTCGACTGCGCGCCCGCGCTGCGGCTGGAGGCCCATGAACGCGTCTCAAGGTTGCAGATCGACGGGTTGCAGGACCGGCTTGCCCGGCTGGAAACGGCGATCGAACGGCTCGAGCGGCGATTGTGGCTGACCGTCTACGGGGTGGTTGCGGTGATACTTGCAGAAGCCTTCCAGAGCTTCTTAGTCCAGCTGCCTTAATGATGAGTTTACCTCTTCTCCGATCACAGGGACAGGGATCAACCAATGGAACTTGAACATAAATTCTGCGCCTTCGACGCCGATCTCTCGGTCTCCGACGACCTCGGGATCGCGGGCTACGCCTCGCGCTTCGGGGCCGAGGATCAGGGTGGCGACGTGGTTCAGAGGGGCGCTTTCGCGGCTTCGCTGGCCTCGGGGCGCGGGGCAAAGATGCTCTGGCAGCACGATCCGGCACAGCCGATCGGTGTCTGGACCGAGATGCGTGAAGACAATCAAGGGTTGTGGGTCGCGGGTCGTCTGCTTGACGGCGTGGCCCGGGCGAAAGAAGCCGCCGCTCTGATCCGGGCGGGCGCGATCGACGGGCTGTCGGTCGGCTACCGGACGCGGCGGGCGACCAAGAACGAGGGGGGCGGACGCACCCTCATGGAACTGGAGCTTTGGGAGGTGTCGCTGGTGACCTTCCCGATGCTGCCCAGTGCGCGGGTGGCGGCCAAGGGGGATACCCCGGGCGACACGCTGCGCGACCTGGCGGCGGTCTTCGACGACGCGCGGCTGACCATGGCGGGGCGCAGGCCCGGCTGAACCGAAGGGACAGAGAGATGGAAACACCCGAGAGCATTTCTCGGCACGGAGAAGCCTTGTCTCCGGCCGCCGAGGTGAAGGCCGCCGTCGCGGGCTTCGTGACCGAATTCCAGACCTTCCGGGACCAGGTGACGGACCGGATGAAACAACAGGAAAACCGTATGACCATGCTTGACCGCAAGACGAACATCGGCCACCGCCCCGCGCTGGCCACCGAGGCCGACCGGGGCGCGCCGCATCAAAAGGCGTTCAACGCCTATCTCCGCTCGGGCGATGACGACGGGCTGCGCGGGCTCGACCTCGAGGGCAAGGCGATGACCACCGCCGTCGCGGGGGATGGCGGCTATCTCGTCGATCCGCAGACCTCCGAGACGATCCGGGGCGTGCTGCATTCCGCCGCCTCGCTGCGCCAGGTGGCCAATGTCGTGACGGTCGAGGCGACCTCGTATGACGTGCTGGTCGATACCACCGATGTGGGCACCGGCTGGGTCACGGAAACCGGTGCGCTGAGCGAGACCGACACCTCGACGATGGACCGCATCTCGATCCCGCTCTTCGAGCTGGCCGCGCTGCCCAAGGCCTCGCAGCGGCTGCTCGACGACAGCGCCTTCGACATCGAGGCCTGGCTGGCCGAGCGCATTGCCGACAAGTTCGCCCGCTCCGAGGCCGCGGCCTTCATCTCGGGCGACGGCAGCGACAAGCCCACGGGGATGCTCGATCATCCTGCGGTTGCGAATGCCGGCTGGTCCTGGGGCAACCTGGGCTACATCGCCACGGGGCAGGACGGGGGGTTCGATCTGAACGATCCGGTCGATGCGGTGGTCGATCTGGTCTACGCGCTCGGTGCGCGCTACCGGGCCAACGGCACCTTCGTGATGAACTCCAAAACCGCCGGTGCCGTGCGCAAGCTCAAGGATGCCGAGGGGCGGTTCCTCTGGACCGACAGCCTCGCCGCCGGGGAACCCGCGCGGCTGATGGGCTATCCCGTGCTGCTGGCCGAGGACATGCCCGACATCGCCTCGAACAGCTTCGCCATCGCCTTCGGGGATTTCCACGCCGGCTACACGGTCGCCGAGCGTCCCGACCTGCGGGTCCTGCGTGATCCGTTCAGCGCCAAACCGCACGTTCTGTTCTATGCGACCAAGCGCGTCGGCGGCGACGTGAGCGATTTCGCGGCGATCAAGCTGCTGAAATTCGGGGCCTCCTGAGGCCTCGGGTCGTCGGGGGCCTGACGGCCTCCGGCGGGCGCGTGGCCGTCGGACAAGGCGCTGACCAGCTGCTCCCTCCGTCCGCATCAGCGTGGACGGGCACGCGCCGGAGGGCGGCAATCGAAAGGGTTCGGGAATGTTGATCGAAGACACCGATGTAGAAACGGCCGCCTTGCCGGTCGAGGATTTCAAGGCGCATCTGCGCCTCGGACGGGGGTTCACCGGCGACACGGTGCAGGATGCGGTGCTCGACTCCTTCCTGCGCGCCGCCATGTCGGCCATCGAGGGGCGGACCGGCAAGGTCCTGATGACGCGCGATTTCACCTGGTCCTTTCCGACCTGGCGCGACGACCTGCGCGCGGTGCTGCCGGTCGGGCCGGTCACCGCGCTGATCGAGGTCGCGCTGCTGGACGGCGACGAAGCCGTGACGGTGGTCGACCCGGCGCGCTACCGGCTGGAAAAGGACCTCAGCTTTCCCGCGCTCTGCGGCCGGAGCGGCGGGTTGCCCTGGCCCCCCGCCGACGGGCGGATCCGCATCCGCTTTACCGCCGGCTTCGGCCCCGCGTGGTCCGACCTTCCGGCGGACCTGGCGCAGGCGGTGATGCTGCTGGCCGCGCATTACTACGAACACCGCGAGGCGACGGGGCTGGGCGGCGGCTGCATGCCCTTCGGCGTGACCTCTCTCATCGAACGCTACCGGCCGTTGCGCCTGCTGCACGGGGGCCGGACATGACCGCGCATCTCAACCGCCTGCTCAAGCTCGAGGATCCGCAGCGTGTGCCGGATGCCTCGGGCGGGTTCACCGAGGTCTGGGTCGAACTGGGCGAGGTCTGGGCCGACGTCACCGCCCGCACCGGGCGGGGCACGGAATACGGCCAGGTGGCCACGGGGCGCACCGCCTATCGCATCGTGGTGCGCGGCGCGCCGGTCGGCGTGGTCTCGCGCCCGCAGGCCGGGCAGCGGTTCCGCGAGGGCGCGCGGCTCTTCCGGATCGAGGCGGTGGCGGAACGCGATCCGCAGGGCCGGTTCCTGACCTGTTTCGCGACCGAGGAGGTGGCGGCATGACCTATGCGCTTTCGGTCGCGTTGCAAAAGGCGGTCTATGCCGCGCTCAGCGCCGATGCGGCCCTGCAGGCCCTTGTCGGCACTGCGGTTTTCGACGCGCCGCCGGCCGGTTCGATCCCGGCGCTCTATGTCTCGCTCGGCCCCGAACGGGCGCGCGAGCGGTCGGATCGGACGGTGCAGGGCGCGCGGCATGATTTCGTGATCTCGGTCGTGACGGATGCGGGCGGGTTCCAGGAGGCCAAGGCCGTGGCCGGTGCCGTATCGGACGTTCTGGCCTCTGCCTTGCCCGCGCTCGATCGCGGCCGGGTGGTGACGCTGAATTTCGTGAAGGCCCGCGCGCGGCGCGACGAGGCCGGGCAGCAGAGGCGGATCGACATGACCTTCCGCGCCCTGCTCGACGACGATTAACCCCTTGTAAGGAGACGGAAAGATGGCAGCCCAGAATGGCAAGGACCTTTTGATCAAGGTCGACATGTCCGACGACGGGACATTCCAGACGCTGGCGGGCCTGCGTGCCACCCGCGTCAGCTTCAACGCCGAGGCGGTCGATGTGACCAGCCTGGAGAGCCAGGGCGGCTGGCGCGAATTGCTGGGGGGCGCGGGGGTCCGCTCGGCCTCGATCTCGGGGGCGGGGGTGTTCCGCGACGAAGGCTCGGACGAACGCGCGCGGCAGATCTTCTTTGACGGGGAGACGCCGGATTTCCAGGTGGTCATCCCCGATTTCGGCATCATCGAGGGGCCGTTTCAGGTGACCGCGATCGAATACGCCGGGGCCCACGACGGCGAGGCGACGTATGAAATGGCCCTGGCCTCGGCCGGGGCCCTGAGCTTCACGGCGATCTGATGGCCAATCCCCATGCAGGAGAGGTCGCGCTGGTGATCGACGGGCAGCGGCAGGTGATGCGGCTGACCCTCGGCGCGCTGGCGGAACTCGAGGCGGGTTTGGGCGCGGGATCGCTGGTCGACCTGGTGCAACGGTTCGAAACCTCGTCCTTTTCCTCGCGCGATGTGCTTGCGCTGATCGTCGCGGGCCTGCGCGGGGGCGGGTGGCAGGGCGCGGCGGCGGACCTGATGACGGCGGATATCGCGGGCGGGCCGGTCGGCGCGTCGCGCGCCGCGGCCGAGCTTCTGACGCGGGCCTTCGCCCTGCCGGGGGAAGCGGAATGACCGGTTTCGACTGGCCCGCGCTGCTCCGGACTGGGGTGAAGGGGCTGGGCCTGCGCCCGGCGGAATTCTGGGCGCTGACCCCGGCGGAACTGCGGCTGATGCTGGGCGATGCCGCCCCCGCGCCGTTGCGGCGCGCGCGGCTGGACGAATTGCTGGCGGCCTATCCGGATGGCGAAGGAGGCGGGAATGATCGAGGAATTTGAGGGGCTTGGCGATCTTCAGTCGCAGGTCGAGGCGCTCGAGGTCTCGCTTGGCGGGGCGGCGGGCATGGCGGCGGGCTTCGACAGCGAGTTGCGCCGGATGCGCGCCGCGCTGGCCGAGACGGGCAAGGATGTGCAGACGCTGGAGCGGGGCCTGTCGCGCGGTCTGCGCCGGGCGCTGGATTCCGTCGTCATGGACGGGGCGAAGCTTTCCGATGCGCTCGGCACCGTGGCGAATTCGGTGATTTCCTCGGCCTATTCGGCGGCCGTGCGGCCGGTGACGGACCATTTCGGCGGGCTGATCGCCCGGGGCGTCGGCGGGCTGTTCCAGACCATGATGCCCTTTGCGCAGGGGGGCGCGTTCTCGCAGGGGCGGGTGATGCCCTTCGCCGATGGCGGCGTGGTGCGCGGGCCGGTCACTTTCCCGATGCGCGGCGGCACCGGGCTGATGGGCGAGGCGGGGCCCGAGGCGATCATGCCGCTCTCGCGCGGGCCGGACGGACGGCTGGGCGTGAAGGCGCAGGGCGGGCGGCCGGTGACGGTGGTGATGAACATCCAGACGCCCGACGCCGAGAGCTTTCGCCGCAGCCAGGCGCAGGTCGCCAGCCAGATGAGCCGCGCGCTGGCGCGGGGGCAGCGGAACCGGTGAGGGGGGTGCTGAGCGTGTGGGACGGGATAACATCCATGAGTGCACCATTGTCGAACGTCCCGCCCGGCGTTCACGCCGGGCAGCGCCGACCCGCCCCCCTGGGGCGGCGCTTATGCGCCACCCCGCGGGCCGGCGCTGCCCTCGACTTGATGCCCGTCCGTGAGCTTTGTGCCGATCCACCACAGGAGCCAACCCCATGACCTTCCACGATATCCGCTTTCCCGCCGCGCTCTCCTTCGGTTCGTCCGGAGGGCCGGAGCGGCGGACCGAGATCGTCACCCTTGCCAACGGGTTCGAGGAACGCAACGCGCCCTGGTCGCAGTCGCGCCGGCGCTACGACGCGGGCGTCTCGATGCGGTCGCTCGACGATATCGAGACGCTGCTGGCCTTTTTCGAGGCCCGGCAGGGCCAGCTTTGCGGGTTCCGGTGGAAGGACTGGTCGGACTACCGCTCCTGCCTGCCAACGGGGGAAATCTCGCATACCGATCAGCTGCTTGCACGGGGCGACGGGCTGACCGACACCTTCCAGCTTTGCAAGACCTATCGATCCGGCATGCAAACGGCGCGGCGCGAGATCACCAAGCCGGTCGCGGGCACCGTTCGGGTCGGGGTGAACGGGTCCGAGCTTCGGGAGGGGGCGCATTTCGAGGTCGACACCACGACCGGCACGATCGTTCTGCAAGAGGCCCCGGTTCACGAGGCCGAGGTGACGGCGGGGTTCGAATTCGACGTGCCGGTGCGGTTCGACACCGACCGGATCGCCACCTCGGTCGCCTCGTTCCAGGCCGGCGACATGCCGAGCGTCCCGGTGGTGGAGCTTCGGGTCTGATGGCGTTCCACGAGGGGCTGGCCGCGCATCTGGCCACCGGCGTCACCACGACCTGCCATGCCTGGGCCATCGACCGGGCGGATGGTGTGGTGATGGGGTTCACCGATCATGACCGGGGGCTGGTCTTCGAGGGCATCGACTTCCGCGCCGACAGCGGGCTCTCGGCGCTGGCGCTGCAACGGGGGACGGGGCTGGCGGTGGACAATTCCGAGGCCATCGGCGCGCTGACCGATGCGGCGATCCGCGAGGCGGATATCGACGCGGGCCGGTTCGACGGGGCCGGGGTGCGCGCCTGGCTGGTGAACTGGACCGACGTGGCGCAGCGGCAGCTGATGTTCCGCGGCACGATCGGAGAGATCCGGCGCGCGGGCGGGGCCTTCACGGCGGAACTGCGGGGCCTGACCGAGGCGCTGAACCAGCCGCGCGGCCGGGTCTACCAGACGCCCTGCGGGGCGGTGCTGGGGGACGCGGCCTGCGGGGTGGACCTGGGGGCGCCGGGCTATGCCGCCGAGGCCGAGGTGCTGGGGGTCGAGGAGGGGCAGCGGCTTGTTCTGCCGGGCCTTCCGGATTTCGAAGCCGGGTGGTTCGCCCGTGGCAGACTGGTGGTTCTGGATGGCGCGGCAGAAGGGCTTTCCGGCGTGGTGAAACGGGACGTGATCGCCGAGGGCGCGCGGCATGTCGACCTCTGGCAGGCGCTGCGCGCGCCGCTGTCGGTGGGCGACCGTATCCGGATCGAGGCGGGCTGCGACAAGCGAATGGAAACCTGCCGGTACAAGTTCAACAACCTTCTGAATTACCAAGGTTTCCCGGACATCCCGGGCGAGGATTGGATGACCGTCATGCCCGCGCAGAGCGGCGCGACCGGCGGCGGGAGCCGGCGGTGATATGGCGGCGTGCGGTGGAGGTTTTTCGGTCGGCGGGGCCCCGGGGCGCAGCGGTGGTCTTATGGTCGGCGGGGTTCCGGGGCGGAGTAGAGGTATCCCGATCCGCGGGGTCCCGGCTCGGGGGCCGGGACGCGTGGGGCGTGGGTGTCCCGGCCTTGCGCCGGGACCTCGCGGAGACGCGCCAACCCCCCGGGAGTCGCTCCAACGCCCGGAAAACGCACCAAGCCCCCCCGGAAAGACGCGCCGGGACCTCGTGACCCTGATCGGACCCGGACGGCCCCGTGGAGGGCCACAAGGAAGGAGAACCCCATGACCGACGTGGTCGCCATCGCACGGGGCTGGATCGGCACGCCCTATCTGCACCAGGCCTCGGTCAGGGGCGCGGGGACGGATTGCCTCGGGCTGCTGCGCGGCATCTGGCGCGAGCGGCACGGGGCCGAACCCGAGGCGATCCCCGCCTACAGCCGCGACTGGTCCGAACCGGGCGGAGAGGAACGGCTCTGGCGCGCGGCGCGGCGGCACCTGGTGCCCGCCACCGGACCCGGGCGCCCGGGCGAGGTGCTGCTGTTCCGCATGATGGACGGGGCCGTGGCCAAGCATCTGGGCGTGCAGGCCGAGACCGGCGCGCGCGCCTCCTTCATCCATGCCTACGCGGGGCACGGGGTCGTCGAAAGCCCCCTGTCGCGCCCCTGGCGCCGGCGCATCGTGGCGCGGTTCGCATTTCCGGAGGTCTGATCCATGGCAACCCTTCTACTCTCTGCCGCCGGCGCGGCCATCGGCGGATCGCTCGGCGGGACGGTCTTCGGCCTGTCCTCGGTCGTGGCGGGCCGCTTCGTGGGCGCGGTCATCGGACGGGCCATCGACCAGCGGCTCATGGGGCAGGGCTCGGACCCGGTCGAGACGGGCCGGGTCGACCGGTTGCGCATCATGGGCGCGGGCGAGGGCGATCCGGTGGCGCGGGTGCATGGCCGGATGCGCGTCCCGGGACAGGTGATCTGGGCCACCCGGTTCGAGGAGATCGTGACCGAGACCGGCGGCGGCAAGGGCGCGCCGCCGCAACCCAAGGTCCGGCGCTACAGCTACCGGGTCAGCCTGGCCATCGCGCTCTGCGAGGGCGAGATCGCGGGCGTGAGGCGGATCTGGGCGGACGGGGCCGAGATCGCGGGAACCTCGCTGGCGATGCGGGTCTATACCGGCGCGGCGGACCAGCTGCCCGATCCCAAGATGGAGGCGGTCGAGGGCGCGGGCGCGGTTCCGGCCTATCGCGGCACGGCCTACGTGATGATCGAGGACCTGGATCTCGGGACATGGGGCAACCGCGTCCCGCAGTTCTCGTTCGAGGTGATCCGTCCGGCGCCGGAGGAGATCGGGCCGGACGATCCGGCGCGCGCGATCCGGGGCGTGGCGATGATCCCGGGCAGCGGGGAATACGCGCTGGCGACGGTGCCGGTCAGCCGGGACCTGGGCGCGGGCCGGGTCGAGATGGCGAATGTGCATTCCCCCTCGGGCAAGGCCGATCTGCCGACGTCGCTGGATCAGCTCGAGGCCGAGTTGCCGGGCTGCGACCATGTCTCGCTGGTGGTGAGCTGGTTCGGGGACGATCTGCGCTGCGGGTCGTGTTCGGTGCAGCCGGCGGTGGAGCAGCAGGAGAGCGACGGCGCCGAAATGCCCTGGACGGTGGCCGGGCTGACGCGGGGGACCGCGCCGGTGGTGCCGCGAGAGGACGGCCAGCCGCTCTATGGCGGGACGCCCTGCGACGCCTCGGTGATCCAGGCGATCCGCGAGATGACGGCGCGCGGTCGGAAGGTGATGCTTTATCCCTTTCTGCTGATGCGGCAGGCGGCGGGGAACGGGCTGGCGGATCCCTACGGCGGGAGCGGCCAGCCGGTGTTTCCGTGGCGCGGGCGGATGACCTGTTCCGTGGCGCCCGGCATCGAGAGCTCGCCCGACGGGACGGCGGCGGCGGGGGCCGAGGTGGCGGCCTTCTTCGGAACGGCCCAGGCGTCGGATTTCACCGTGACGCCGGGGGCGGCAAATTATTCCGGCCCGGCGGAATGGAGTTACAGACGGTTCATTCTGCACCTGGCCGCGCTCTGTGCGGCGGCCGGGGGCGTGGACAGCTTCTGTATCGGGTCCGAGATGCGGGGACTCACGCAGATCCGCGACGACCAGGGATTTCCGGCGGTGGCGGCGCTGCGGGCGCTGGCGGCAGAGGTGCGGGCGATCCTGGGGGCCGTGACGCGCATCGGCTATGCCGCCGACTGGTCGGAATACGGGGGGTACCAGCCCGAGGGCACGGCGGACCGGTATTTCCACCTCGATCCGCTCTGGTCCGATCCGCAGATCGATTTCATCGGAATCGACAATTACATGCCGCTGTCGGACTGGCGCGACGGCGAGGGGCACGCGGATGCCGAGGCCGGGTCGATCTATGACCTCGATTATCTCAGGGCCAACATCGAAGGCGGCGAGGGCTACGACTGGTTCTATCATTCCGACGCGGCGCGGGCGGCGCAGATCCGCACCCCGATCACCGATGGCGCCCATGACGAGCCCTGGGTCTGGCGGGTCAAGGACATCCGGTCGTGGTGGGAGAACGCCCATCACGAGCGGATCGGCGGGGTCCGGCAGGCGGAACCGACCGGCTGGGTGCCGCAGTCGAAGCCTGTGTGGTTCACCGAACTGGGCTGCGCGGCGGTGGACAAGGGAACGAACCAGCCGAACAAGTTTCTCGACCCCAAGTCGTCGGAATCCGCGCTGCCGCATCACTCGACCGGGCGGCGCGACGACCTGATCGCGATGCAGTACCTGCGGGCGATGCATTCCTACTGGGGCGACGGGGCGAACAACCCGGTCTCGGCGGTCTATGGCGCGCCCATGGTGGACATGGCCCGCGCCCATGTCTGGGCCTGGGACGCGCGGCCCTTTCCGTGGTTCCCGGCCAATTCCGATGTCTGGTCGGACGGGGGCAACCATGCGCGGGGGCACTGGCTGACGGGGCGCGCCTCGGCCCGGTCGCTGGCCGGCGTGGTGCGCGAGATCTGCGCGGCCTCGGGGCTGCGGGACGTGGATGTGAGCGGGCTGCACGGTCTGGTGTGGGGCTACGAGGAACCGGCGGGCGGGACGGCGCGGCAGGCGCTCCAGCCGCTGATGCTGCGCTTTGGCTTCGACGCGGTCGAGCGCGAGGGGGCGCTGCGCTTCGCCATGCGCGACGGAAGCATCGACCGCGAGATCGCGCCGGAGCGCCTGTGCCACAGCACGGAGCTGGACGGCACGCTGGAGCAGACCCGCGCGGCCGAGGCCGAGATGGCGGGCCGGGTGCGGATCCGCTTTGTCGAGTACGGCGCGGATTTCGAGACGGTGGCGGAAGAGGCCACCCTCCCGCGGGAGGACAGCGACGTGGTAGCCGGGCAGGAGCTGCGGCTTGCGATGCTGCGCGGCGAGGGGCGGCAGGTGGCCGAGCGATGGCTGGCCGAGGCGCAGGTGGCGCGGGACACGCTGCGGTTCGCCCTGCCGCCCTCGCTGGCGGATCTGGGGCCGGGCGACGTGGTGCGGATCGGCGAGGGGCCCGAGGGCTACCGGATCGACCGGGTGGAGCGCGGCGCCTTCCAGATCGCCGAGGCGGTGCGGGTCGAACCCGAGAGCTACCGCGCGGTCGAGGTGGCCGACACGCTGCCGAAACAGAGCGCCTTCGTGCCGCCGGTGCCGGTACTGCCGCTGTTCCTGGACCTGCCGCTGATGCGTGGCGACGAAGTGCCTCATGCGCCGCACCTGGCGGTGACGGCGCAGCCCTGGCCGGGGACGGTCGCGGTCCATTCCGCCGCCGAGGATGCGGATTACGCGCTGGACCGGGTGATCGACGCGCGGTCGGTCATCGGCGTAACGGAAACGCCGCTGGCCGCCGCCGCGCCGGGGCGGATCGACCGGGGCGTGCCGTTGGCGGTGCGGCTGACGAGCGGGGCCGTGGCCTCGGTCACGGACGCGGGGCTGCTGGCGGGGAAGAACCTGATGGCGATCGGGGACGGAACGCCGGGCGGATGGGAGCTTTTCCAGTTCCGCGACGCGGTGCCGGGGGGCGAGGGGCTCTTTCTGCTCAGCCACCGTCTGCGGGGGCAGTTGGGCACCGATGCCGAGATGCCGGACGTCCGGCCGGCCGGGTCCTATGTGGTACTGATCGACGGCACGCCCGCGCAGATCGGGCTGAGCCCGGCGCAGCGCAACCTTGCGCGGCACTTTCGGATCGGCCCGGCACGGCGCAGCTATTCCGACGGCTCCTATCGCCACCTCGTTCATGCCTTCGCCGGGATCGGGCTGCGGCCGCTCTCTCCGGTGCATCTCCGGGTCGCGCCCTCGGGCGGCGACCTCGTGGTGCGCTGGACGCGCCGGACCCGGATCGGGGGCGATGGATGGGAGGGGCTGGACGTGCCGCTGGGCGAAGAGTCGGAGCGCTATCTGCTCCGCGTGATGGACGGGCCGCAGGTGGTGCGCGAGGTGACGCTCGACGCGCCGGTCTGGACCTACCGGGCGGCGGACCAGGCGACGGACGGGGGGACCCCCGGGCGGCGGATCACGGTGGCGCAGGTCTCGGCGAGCTTCGGGCCGGGGGCCTGGGCGGGACAGGAACTCTGACCCATTCGGGCCCGCAATCGCGCTCATCACATCATTGCGTTTTCACCCCGGGCGGCTATTTGCTAGGCTGGCGGCGAACAGGAAAGGATGCGCCATGGCCCATACGCAACCCTCGGTCACCGCGGTCGACCCCGTCTGGGATCGCATGACGCAGGAAGCCGAAGACGCCATCTCGGAGGAACCGCTCCTGGGCGGGCAGATCCATTCCGCCCTGCTGCATCATCCGTCGATCGAGAACGCGCTGGCCTATCGCATCGCGATGAAGCTGACCAATTCCGAGATGTCCGAGCAGCTTTTGCGGGAGATCTGCGACGAGGCCTATCGCGCGGATCCCGATCTGGCGGCCTCGGCCCGGGCGGATATCGTGGCGACCTACGACCGCGACCCGGCCTGTCACCGGTTCATCCAGCCGTTGCTGTATTTCAAGGGCTTCCAGGCGGTGCAGGCCTATCGCGTGGCGCATTGGCTGTGGCGGGAGGGCCGGCAGGACCTGGCCTATTTCTTCCAGATGCGCTGTTCCGAGGTCTACGGGATCGACATCCACCCGGCGGCCCGGATCGGGCAGGGGATCATGATCGACCACGCCCATTCCATCGTCATCGGCGAGACGGCGGTGGTCGGCAACAACGTGTCGATGCTGCATTCGGTGACACTCGGCGGGACCGGCAAGGAAGAGGAGGACCGGCACCCCAAGATCGGCGACGGAGTCCTGATCGGTGCGGGGGCCAAGGTGCTGGGCAACATCCGCATCGGCCACTGTTCGCGGATCGCGGCGGGATCGGTCGTTCTGCACGACGTGGACTCCTGCAAGACGGTGGCCGGCGTTCCCGCGAAGGTGGTGGGCGAGGCGGGCTGCGACCAGCCCTCGCTGACGATGGATCACCTGTTCGGGGGGTGAGGCCCTTGGGTATATGAGCGAATGAAAAGGGGGGCCTGCGTTCAGGCCCCCCTTTCTTCCGTCGATCGGCGAGGCGTCAGCCTTTGCGCCGCCGCATGCGCAGTCCGCCCAGTGCCAGCGACCCGGCAAGAAGCAGTGGCAGCGAGGCCGGCAGCGGAATGGCGGGCGTCGTGGCTTCGAAATCGTAGTTGCCGTCGAGCAGCGTTCCCGAGATCCGAATGTCGTCGACGTAACCGGTCTCGGACGGATTGTAGGACCCGAGGCCGACGGAGATTCCGACAAGGTTCGCGTCGAGGAAAGCGGGGTCGGACAGGGCCGCCCACTCCGTGATCGTCTGGTTGGGAGGACCTCCCGCGGAGCTGGCGACGCCGAACATGCCGGAGTTCCAGAACTTGCCGCTGTTCAGGTTGATCGTTTCGGTCACCCAGTCGCCCTGGGTCGGAGTGATCGATGCATTCGTCGGTCCCTGCCAATAGGGTTCGAAAATCAGTTGGCCGTAACCATCGTTCCCTGCACCCGCGTCGTAGGTGGGATTGTCGAACGCCAGTTTCAGGGACGGAGCCGCGACCGGCGTTCCCGCCGTGTCGTACCAGGAATACTGAACCGTCAGGCCTCCATTGAGGAGGTCGGAAACCAGCCCGAAATTACCTTCAAGGCTGACCTCGGCCCGTCCGGCGTTCGTGGCGTCCGTGGTGAGCTTGACCGCGCCGGTCGGCTGCGGCGCATTGTTCTCGAGCGCGCCTCCTTCCCCGGTCAAATCGACGATTTCTGCCGTGCCGTTGGCGTTGGTCGGACCCTTGTCCCAGCCTTGCGAACCGTCCAGGTAGTTGATCTCGACAGCCCATGCAGGCGACGAGATCGCCGCAATCGCTGCGGCAATCAGAAGTTCTCTTCTCATTGTATCTCCCCCAATAAAATATTTGTCTGGTTCAATCTCAGTCCCAAACACGTTCAGCCAAACATGTTCTTGCTTGCCATGTAAACGAGTTCCGGGAATAGATGGCTCACGTCATACGTGCATTGCTAAAAATGTTATCGTATATTCAGCGACTTGCGTTTCTGCAACGGCGCAATTGCATGAAAAGAAATTCTTCAGGGCGCGTGCACCATTTCCCGAGTACAGGACGGGCCCGGCTGAAAGCCGGATACGGCCGCCAACGAGGACGCAATGCTGGGTGGTGCCCACATGCGGCCCAAGCCCGGCTACACCCGCCAGACCTGGACCTGCAGCAACAGCAGTTGCGCGGGCGCTTGGCTTTCCATGAAGGCGATGTCGTAGGCGTCGCGGCCCACGGCGATCACGGCGAGGGTTTCCGGGCCGCCCATGCCCGTCGCATCGACGAGGTGCCAGGCGCCGTTCAGCCAGACCTCGGCCACGGCGTGAAAATCCTGCGGCCAGACGTCCGGGCCGTAGGCCGCGACGGCGCGGGCCGGGATCTGGGCGGCGCGGACCATGGCGCAGAGCAGGTGCGCATAGTCGCGGCAGACCCCCTGCCGGCTGGCGAAGGTTTCCAGAACGTTCGTGTCGGAATCCGAGGCGCCGGGCACGTAGGTAAGGTTCTCCTCGATCCAGTCGCGGATGGCGGCGACCTTGGCCCCGCCCTGAAGATGGCCGAAGCGCTTGTCGATGAAGGCGACGAACTTGTCCGACTGGCAGTAGCGCGAGGGGCGCAGGTAGGGTGCGGCCTCGGCCGGGATCAGGTGGACGGGCGTGGCGGGCAGCATCTCGAGCGGGGTGGCGGTGCGGGTGATGTCCACCGTCGCGGCGTAGTCCACGACAAGGTCGTTGCCCGGCACCGTGGCCCAGAACCGTTCGCCGACGCCGGCATCGCCCGCGATCCGGTACTGGGTGGCGTTGCCGGTCAGGAGGGATTGCGCGCGGAGGATCTGCCCGTCGGTCTCGGCGGCCTCGAGCGCGAGGAAGACCGTATTCGGGACCGGAAAGCGGTAGTGCATCTTCACGTCGATGGCGAGGCGCATCGCGGCTCCTTCTGCGGGGTACGGGGTGATCCAACCACAGGAGAAGCTGGAGGGAAACGTGCGGATTTCAATGACGCCGGCGCGCGGAGGCTGGGGAAGGGCGCCGGAGGGGCGCCTTGCGGATGGCGTGTCGGCTCTGCCGCTCTTCTGGCGTCGTGGGGGAGCGGGGAGGCGGTTTTGGCGCGGGGTGTCCCGGGATCTCCGGTCGGGGCCGGGGATGAGGTTGATACGGGCTGGCGAAAGACCCGCAGTTGCGACCGGGCACGGCGGTGGTGCGGGGGAGGGAGATCCGCGGCCGGCGATGAGGTTCGCGCGAGGTGGCTGGAGATCCCCGGTCGGGGCCGGGGATTCCGTCGGTGTCGGGTGACCGGTGCCTCGGTGCGGTCCGGGGCGGACGGAAGGCCGCCGGTCGGGGTGGGTCAGTCGGTGACGGTGACCGTGACCATCCGGTCCGGCTCGCCGATGACGGCGCCGTTGGGGCCGTCGCCGCGCTTGATGGCGTCGATCACCTCCATGCCCTCGGTCACCTCGCCGACGACCGTGTACTGGCCGTTGAGGAAGTGCCCCCGGTCGAACATGATGAAGAACTGCGAATTGGCGCTGTCCGGGTCCTGCGACCGGGCCATGCCGACCACGCCGCGGTCGAAGGGGCGGTCGGAGAACTCCGCCGGAATGTCGGGCCGGTCGGAGCCGCCGGTGCCGGCGCGGCGCATGTCGCCGCCGGCATGGGCATATTGCACGTCGCCGGTCTGGGCCATGAAGCCCTCGATCACGCGGTGGAAGTAGACGCCGTCATAGGCGCCGCTTTCCGCGATGGCGGTGATCTGGGCGACGTGGTCCGGGGCGAGGTCCTCGAAGAGGTCGATGTGGACGGTGCCGCTGGCCTGTCCGCCGATCTCGATGTCGAGACCGGTGGCGTGCAGCGGCGCGGCGGCCAGCAGCGCCAGGGCGATCAGGGCGTCACGCATCCGCCGCCACCTTGACCGAGACCATGCGGTCGGGATTGGCGGGCGGCTCGCCCCGGGTGATGGCGTCGACATGTTCCATGCCCTCGATCACGCGGCCGTAGACGGTGTACTGGCCGTTGAGGAAGTGGTTGTCGGAGAAGTTGATGAAGAACTGGCTGTTGGCGGAATTGGGGTTCTGCGACCGCGCCGCGCCGAGCGTGCCGCGGTCGTGCGGCAGCTTGGAGAATTCGGCCGGCAGGTCGGGCAGGTCGGAGCCGCCGGTGCCGGCCATGCGGGGATTGTAGTCCTGTTCCATGTTGGCGTGCTGGACGTCGCCGGTCTGGGCCATGAAGCCGTCGATGACGCGGTGGAAGGCCACGTTGTCGTAGGCGCCGGCGCGGGCGAGTTCCTTCATCCGGTCGGCGTGCTGCGGGGCCACGTCGGGCAGAAGCTCGATGGTGACGGTGCCGTCCTTGAGTTCCATCAGGATGGTGTTCTCGGGGTCTTTGATCTCGGCCATGGGGTCCTCCGGTCCGGGTGTTGCCGGGTGATGTAGTCGGACGGGCGGCAAATGCCAAGCGGTCGCGCGGGCGGAAGGGGGCGGAGCGAGGGGCCGGCCCCTCGCGCTCCCCGGGATATTTCGGGCAAGAAGAAGCAGGGGTGGGGCGCCTGACGGGCCGGGTGGCGAGAGGGGCCTGGCGGCCGGTCGAGGCGGGACGGCGGCGCGGGCGCCGCGCCGGGGGCGGGTCGGCGCTTGCGGGCGGGAGACGATTTCCGGGGTGCCGAGGGGAGCCGCGAGACCCGGCCGAGCGGGCCGAGCCTGAAAGGACTGCTCCTGTTGGAGGGGCGGGTGGTCGTCGTGTCGGGGTCGTGGGATCGTCCGGCGTCTTCGCGGGCGGTGCCGGCCTGCATTCGGGGCGGCGTCTATGTCACTGCCGGGACAGGGGGCGGGGTGGCCCTGAACGGCCGGGGGAAACGCTCGCGTGTCAGTGCGAGGGCCTGTCGGCCCCCTTGTGTGCGGCCGGGCAGGTTCGCCGGGGCGGGGGCGGCCGGGGCGGAAACCGCGCGTTGCCCGGGAGGCGGCGACCCCTTGCGGGATCGGGTGCTTCGGAAGGAGGGGTGGAATCGGCGGCAAACCGGGCCATTGTTTCCCCTCACGCGGCGCGAGCGCTACCGGTGTTGACGCCTCTGGCCGCGCACGCGAAAAGGCGCGGGACTATGGACCGGACAGGCGGGAGCGGCCGATATGGGATGGAAAACCCTTGACGATCTGGAACTTGACGGCAAGCGGGTGCTGGTGCGCGTCGACATAAACGTGCCGGTCGAGGCGGGCCGGGTGACGGATGCCACCCGGATCGAGCGGATCGTGCCGACGGTCCGGGATATCCTGTCGCGGGGGGGCAAGCCGGTTCTGATCGCGCATTTCGGCCGGCCCAAGGGCAGGGTCGTGCTGGACATGTCGCTGCGGCAGGTGCTGCCGGTGCTGGAGGAGAAGCTGGGCGAGAGGGTCGCCTTCATCGAGACGCTGGAAGGCGGCGAGAGCCCGACCGAGGAACAGGCCGGGGCGCGCGTCATCCTGCTGGAGAACATCCGGTTCCATCCGGGCGAGGAGGCGAACGACCCGGCCTTCGCGAAACGGCTGGCGGGGCTGGGGGATGTCTATTGCAACGACGCCTTCAGCGCGGCGCACCGGGCCCATGCCTCGACCGAGGGGGTGGCGCATCACCTGCCCTCCTGCGCGGGGCGGCTGATGCAGGCGGAGCTGCGGGCGCTGGAGGCGGCGCTCGGCGAACCGGAGCGGCCGGTGCTGGCGGTCGTGGGGGGCGCGAAGGTGTCGACCAAGCTCGACCTGCTGGGGAACCTCGTGGAAAAGGTCGACATGCTGGTGATCGGCGGCGGGATGGCGAACACCTTTCTCGCCGCGCAGGGGCTGGATGTGGGGCAGTCGCTCTGCGAGCACGAGATGGCCGGGACGGCGCGGACCATCGCCGAGAAGGCGGCGGCGACGGGCTGCGAGCTGCTGCTGCCGCGCGACGTGGTGGTGGCGCGGGAGTTCAAGGAGGGCGCCGAGAGCCAGGTGGTGAAGGCCGAGGACTGCCCGGCGGACGCGATGATCCTGGATGCGGGGCCGGATTCGGTGGCGCATGTGGGGCAGGCTCTGGACCGGGCGAAGACGCTGATCTGGAACGGGCCGCTCGGGGCCTTCGAGATCCCGCCCTTCGACGCGGCGACCAACGCGGCGGCGGCGCGGGCGGCGGAACTGACGCGGGCCGGGCGGCTGACCTCGGTCGCGGGCGGCGGCGACACGGTGGCGGCGCTGAACGGCGCCGGGGCGGCGGAGGCCTTCACCTATGTCTCGACCGCCGGGGGGGCCTTTCTCGAGTGGATGGAGGGCAAGGAGCTGCCCGGCGTCGCCGCATTGTCGGGTTGAGGCGGGGCGTTAGCGCCAACGGGCTGGCCAGGGCGTGCCACGCGGCCTAGAAACCCGACAAGGCGGTCCGAGCCGCGCAGGGAATTGAAGAAACAGGGCGTATCATGACGAAAGCACAGCAGAAACAGCAGATTGCCGCGGGCCAGGGATTCATCGCCGCGCTTGACCAGTCGGGGGGCTCGACGCCCAAGGCGCTGAACCTATACGGGATCGGGGAGGATGCCTATTCCGGCGAGGAGGAGATGTTCGGCCTGATCCACGAGATGCGGGCGCGGATCATCAAGTCGCCGGCCTTTTCGGGCGACAAGGTGGTGGGTGCGATCCTGTTCGAGCGGACCATGGACGGCGAGATCGACGGCATTCCGACGGCGCGGTACCTCTGGGAGGAGCGGCAGGTCGTGCCCTTCCTCAAGGTCGACAAGGGGCTGGCCGGGGAAGAGAACGGCGTGCAGGTGATGAAGGACATGCCCGATCTGGACGCGCTTCTGGAAAAGGGCGTGTCGAAGGGGATCTTCGGGACCAAGATGCGCTCGGTCATCTCGGCTGCGCACCCGGCGGGCGTGCGGTCGGTGGTGGCGCAGCAGTTCGAGGTGGGCCGTCGGATCCTCGGCCACGGGCTGGTGCCGATCATCGAGCCGGAGGTGACGATCTCGATCGCCGACAAGGCCGAGGCCGAGGAGATGCTGCTGAACGAGATCGTGGCCGAGCTGGATGCGCTGTCCGAGGGGCAGGAGGTCATGCTGAAGCTGACGCTGCCGGAGGTGGACAACCACTACAAGCCGCTGGTGGATCATCCGCGGGTGATCAAGGTGGTGGCGCTGTCGGGCGGGTATTCGCGGGAGGAGGCGAACGCGCGGCTGGCGCGGCAGTCGGGCATGATCGCGTCGTTCTCGCGCGCGCTGACCGAGGGGCTGTCGGCGCAGCAGTCGGATGCGGAGTTCGATGCGGTGCTGGCGGAGACGGTGGACGCGATCCACGCGGCCTCGGTTTCGGGGTGAGCGCCGCTCCGCGCAGCGGCGATTGATCCGGTGGATCAATCGAGGCGCGAACGGGCGGAGCCCCGGGGTCGAGCGCCGCTCCGCGCAGCGGCGATTGATCCGGTGGATCAATCGAGGCGCGAACGGGCGGAGCCCCGGGGTCGAGCGCCGCGTCTGGGGAGCGGCGATTGATCCGGTGGATCAATCGAGGCGCGAACGGGCGGAGCCCCGGGATCGAGCGCCGCGTCTGGGGAGCGAGTCTCTCGTTTCGGCGGCGAACCGGGGGAGCGAAGGGTCCCGGTGGACCGGGACTGGCTTGTTCTGATGTCATACTCGGACGCGTTGCGAGGAGCTCCCGGGGGAGAATCCCGGGTGGAGCCTTGGGACGAGGGTTGGCGCGGGTGACGAGAGATCCCCGGTCGGGGCCAGGGAAGAGGGTTGGCGCGGGCGACGGGAGATCCCCGGTCAGGGCCGGGGATCACGGTTGGTGCGGGTGGCGGGAGATCCCTGGTCGGGGCCGGGGATGATGGTTGGCGCGGGTGGCGGGAGATCGTCGGTCAAGGTCGGGGATGATGGTCGTAGGGCACCTTGGGGAGCTTGAGGAGGACGGGGCTTCCGCGGGTTGACGTCGGCGCGGGGTGTCGATGGCGGGACCGGGGGCTGTCTGCCCCCGGACCCCCGAGGATACTTGCCGGACCAAAGAAGGGGGTAGGCGCGGTGATTGTGATGGGAATTTAAGACAGGCTTAACGGAAAAGGGATTCACAGGGCGAATCGCTTGTGGCATTGTGTCTGCACCGTCCGGAAGAGGCGGGATGAGGTCATCATGAGCAATCCGGGACGCCCCGCCTTTTCGGGGCTGATCTATTTCGCGGGCGTTTTCTGTGTCGGCATGTATTTCACCTTTTCCGCCGTCCAGGGCGAGATGGGGCTCTTTCGCCGTACCGAGATCGAGGCGGATCGGGATGCGCTGATCGAGCAGCTGGATGTGCTGCAGGCCGATATCGCGCGGATGGAGAACCTGACGGAGCGGCTCTCGGACGAGTACCTCGATCTCGATCTGCTGGACCAGCAGGCGCGGGATGTGCTGGGGCTGATGCGGTCGGACGAGATCGTCATTCGCTGACCCCCGGACGTGGCGGCGCGGGGCTGCCTTGGTCTCGGGGCCCGTATTGCATGCATTCGAACAGTCGAGGGGGCCGGCGGCCGGCCGGGATGAGGCGCCGTCGGGGCGGCGCGGGGTTCCGTTGCGGTCGGAAGCGTCTCGGGCGCCCGCCCGCTTGGCCCGCATAGCGGGGAGATGCCTAGCGGCAGGTCGGGTTCTTGACGCCGCAGGCGGCGAAAAAGGGGGGGATCGGGCGCTTGGGGGCTTTGCGGGTCGAGAAGGGGCGCAGGCGCCGCCTCCCGTCCTCCTGCCGCCCACGGTCGGCGGGGTCTTCGGGGCCTGCGTGGCAGGCTCCGGCGACGGCGGCGAAGCTTGCGGTTGTCGCGGGCGGCTCGGGCGGATCGGCGCGACGCGCGGGTCTCGATGCCTGTCTTCTCGGGGGAGGGTGCGCCTTCCGGCGGCAAGAGGCCGCGGCGCCGGTGCCGGGGGCAATTTCGTCCTCGCATGCGGGGCGGAAATGCTTTATGAGATAGTTCAACGTTAAACTATCGGATCGGAGGAGGCCTGATGGCGACCCGTAAATCCGCGGCCGGGGCAAAGCCCAACGTCTCGGCGGACGCGTTAAAATCCTACTATCGCGACATGCTGCTGATCCGCCGGTTCGAGGAAAAGGCCGGCCAGCTTTACGGCATGGGCCTGATCGGGGGCTTCTGTCACCTCTACATCGGCCAGGAGGCCGTGGTCGTCGGGCTCGAGGCCGCGGCGGAGGAGGGCGACAAGCGCATCACCACCTATCGCGACCACGGCCACATGCTGGCCTGCGGGATGAACCCCGACGGTGTGATGGCGGAACTGACGGGGCGCGAGGGCGGCTATTCCAAGGGGAAGGGCGGCTCGATGCACATGTTCTCGAAGGAAAAGCACTTCTATGGCGGGCACGGGATCGTGGGGGCGAACGTGCCGCTCGGGGCCGGGCTGGCCTTCGCGGACAAGTATCTCGGGAACGACCGGGTGACCTTCACCTATTTCGGCGACGGCGCGGCCAACCAGGGGCAGGTCTACGAGACGTTCAACATGGCGGCGCTGTGGCACCTGCCGGTAATCTTCGTGATCGAGAACAACCAGTACGCCATGGGGACGGCGCAGAAACGCTCGACCTCGACGCCCGATCTCTACACCCGGGGCGAGGCCTTCGGCATCCCCGGCGAGGTCGTCGACGGAATGGACGTTCTGGCGGTCAAGGCCGCCGGGGACAAGGCCGTGGCGCACTGCCGCTCGGGCAAGGGGCCCTATATCCTCGAGATCAAGACCTACCGCTATCGCGGGCATTCCATGTCCGACCCGGCCAAGTACCGGACGCGGGAGGAGGTGCAGAAGATGCGCGAGGAGAAGGACGCGATCGAGCGGGTGCGGCAGATGCTGCTGGACGAGGATCACGCCTCAGAAGACGACCTCAAGGCGATCGACAAGGAGATCAAGGAGATCGTCAACCAGTCGGCCGAGTTCGCCAAGGAAAGCCCCGAGCCGGCGGTGGAGGAGCTCTATAGCGACATCTACGCCGAGGACCTGCCGCAGGGCGAGGCGATCGAGACCTCGGACGAGACGGAGGACGCCTGATGCCGCATTTCGAGATCCACGTCTCGGACATGGGCAGGGCCAAGACCTTCTACGGCGGGCTCTTCGGCTGGTCCTTTGCGCCGATGCCGGGCGGCGAGGAGGTGGAGTACCACCTGGTGGAGGGGATCGCCGAGGCCACGGCGATGACGGCCGCCCTGATGAGGCGCGCGGATGCCGCGCCCGCCGCCGGCTCGCCCATCCGGGGCGGCACCATGACCTTCGAGGTCGACGATTGCGACGCCCGATATGGCTGGGCGCTGGAGAACGGCGGGGCCGAGGCCCTGCCGCCGATGGATTATCCCGGCGTGGGCCGCTGCGCCTATGTCGAGGACGGCGAGGGAAACGTCGTCGGACTGATTGCACCGCTGGAGGAAGACTGAGATGCCGACCGAAGTACTGATGCCCGCGCTCAGCCCGACGATGGAGGAAGGCACGCTGGCGAAATGGCTGGTGAAGGAAGGGGACAGCGTCGCCTCGGGCGATATCCTGGCCGAGATCGAGACCGACAAGGCGACGATGGAATTCGAGGCGGTCGAGGAGGGGACGGTCGGCAGGATCCTCGTCGAGGCCGGGACCGAGGGCGTGAAGGTGAACACGCCGATCGCCGTGATGCTGGACGAGGGCGAGAGCGCCGACGATATCGACAGCGCGGCGCGCGCCCCGGCCGACGAGCCGGGGCCCTCTGGCGGGGGTGAGAAAGCTCCGGCCGAGGCGAAGACGGCGGGGGATAGCGGGGCGGACGCGGGCCAGGCAAAGGCCGAGGCCGAGGGCGGTCCCGGGGCGGACCCGGGACAGGTGACGTCGAAGGCGTCGCCCGACTGGCCCGAGGGGACCGAGATGCGCCAGCAGACCGTGCGCGAGGCGTTGCGGGACGCGATGGCCGAAGAGATGCGCGCCGACCCCAACGTCTTCGTCATGGGCGAGGAGGTGGCCGAGTACCAGGGCGCCTACAAGGTGACTCAGGGGCTGCTGGACGAGTTCGGCGCCAAGCGGGTGATCGACACCCCGATCACCGAGCACGGCTTCGCGGGCATCGGCGTGGGCGCCGCCTTCGGAGGGCTGCGCCCGATCGTGGAGTTCATGACCTTCAACTTCGCCATGCAGGCGATCGACCAGATCATCAACTCGGCCGCCAAGACGCTCTACATGTCGGGCGGGCAGATGGGGGCGCCGATGGTGTTCCGCGGCCCCAACGGCGCGGCGGCGCGGGTGGCGGCGCAGCACAGCCAGGATTACGCGGCATGGTACGCGCATATCCCCGGCCTCAAGGTCGTGCAGCCCTATTCGGCCTCGGATGCCAAGGGCCTGCTCAAGACCGCGATCCGCGACCCCAACCCGGTGGTCTTCCTCGAAAACGAGATCCTCTACGGACGGTCCTTCGACGTGCCGGTGCTGGAGGATTTCACCATTCCCTTCGGCAAGGCCAGGATCTGGCGCGAGGGATCGGACGTGACCATCGTGAGCTGGGGCATCGGCATGACCTATGCGCTGGAGGCGGCGGACAGGCTGGCCGAGGACGGGGTCGAGGCCGAGGTGATCGACCTGCGGACCCTGCGCCCGATCGATTACGACACGGTGCTGGCCTCGGTCATGAAGACCAACCGCTGCGTGACGGTGGAAGAGGGCTTTCCGGTCGCCTCGCTCAGCAACCACCTGTCGGCGGTGATCATGGAGCGCGCCTTCGATTATCTGGATGCGCCGGTGATCAACTGCACGGGCAAGGACGTGCCGATGCCCTATGCGGCTAACCTTGAAAAGCTGGCCCTGACCACGACCGACGAGGTTCTCGAGGCCGTGCGCAAAGTCACCTACAGGTAAGGAGAGGACGCGATGCCAACGGAAATCCTGATGCCCGCCCTGTCTCCGACCATGGAGGAGGGAACGCTGGCCAAGTGGCTGGTCCAGGAGGGGGACACCGTCTCCTCGGGCGACCTGCTGGCCGAGATCGAGACCGACAAGGCGACGATGGAGTTCGAGGCGGTCGACGAAGGCACGATCGGCAAGATCCTGGTCGAGGCCGGGACCGAGGGCGTGAAGGTCAATTCGCCGATCGCGGTCCTGCTGGAAGAAGGCGAGAGCGCCGAGGATATCGGCGAGGTCTCGAAGGAGCCCAAGCCCGTGGACGAGGACACCGGGACCGAGCCCGCCAGTCCCAAGGAAGGGGAGAAGCCCGCCGGCGGTTACGCGGGCGAGGTGCAGGTGAGCCAGGGCAAGGCTGGCGGAGGCTCCGGCACGGGAGGCGGTGAAGAGACGACGGAGGTCGTCGCGCCTGCGGCGCCGAAGGATGCCGATGGCAAACGCATCTTCGCCTCTCCCCTCGCGCGGCGGATCGCGGCGCAGAAGGGGCTGGACCTGGCACAGATCAAGGGGTCGGGCCCGCGCGGGCGGATCGTCAAGGCGGATGTGGAGAGCGCCCAGGCCGGCGCGACCAAGGCGGCGGCGGGAGACCCCGGCGCGGAGGCCGGGGCAGGTGGCGCCAGGGCCGCGGATGCGGCGGTCATGCCGGCGGGGCCGTCCACGGATGCGGTGCTCAAGATGTATGCCGACCGCGAGTTCGAGGAGATCAAGCTCGACGGGATGCGCAGGACCATCGCCGCGCGGCTGACCGAGGCCAAGCAGACGATCCCGCATTTCTACCTGCGCCGGGACATCCGGATCGACGACCTGCTGGCCTTCCGCTCGCAGATCAACAAGCAGCTGGAAAAACGGGGCGTGAAGCTGTCGGTGAATGACTTCATCATCAAGGCCTGCGCGCTGGCGCTGCAGCAGGTGCCTGCCGCCAATGCGGTCTGGGCCGGCGACCGGGTGCTTCAGCTGAAACCCTCGGACGTGGCGGTGGCCGTGGCGATCGAGGGCGGGCTCTTCACGCCGGTGCTCAGGGACGCCGATGCCAAGTCGCTGTCCACCCTTTCGACCGAGATGAAGGACCTCGCCGCGCGGGCGCGCGATCGCAAGCTCGCGCCGCACGAATACCAGGGCGGGTCTTTCGCGGTCTCGAACCTCGGGATGTTCGGCATCGACAATTTCGACGCCGTGATCAATCCGCCGCATGGCGCGATCCTCGCCGTTGGGGCCGGGGTGAAGAAGCCGGTGGTCAATGCCGAGGGCGCGGTCGAGGTGGCGACGGTCATGTCCGTCACGCTGTCGGTGGATCACCGGGTGATCGACGGGGCGCTCGGTGCGGAGCTGTTGCAGGCCATCGTCGAGGGTCTGGAAGCGCCGATGACGATGCTGGCCTGAGGCCGGCATCGCCCGACCGGATTAACTGGTTGAATTTAAGGGGCTCATGAACAGTCTGTCCGCGGCTTTCGGGCGGCGGGGCCGTTGACAGGTCTCGAGCCGGGCCTTTAGCTGAGGATCAGTTATTATGATCGTCCGGCTGCTCTGCCAACGTTCCAAAAAGCCCTCTGGTCGGAGGCCCGGACCGCTCTTGCATCTTGGGGTTCCTCAAATGAAAAATTTTCTGCGCGCCGTGGGCGTGTTTGCCGGCCTTGCCCTGGGCGGTCCGGCCGTCGCTGCCACCACCGCTTTCGACAGCTACGGAACGGACGAGCCGACCGGCAGGCTCGCGGGTCTGACCATCGGTCATTTGGACTATCAGGCCGGGATCGTCTTTTCGGCGCAGAATACCGGCAAGGTCAGCAGTATCGATGCCTATTTCTGGTCTAGCCCAGGCGCGGCAGACCTGGAGCTGACATTCTATGAATGGACCGGAAGCGAATTCGGCAGCCAGCTGGGAACGGCGACCCGTAACGTGACGGAGGACCAGACATACAATTTTGCCTTCTCTGATGTCGACGTGACCGCAGGACAATCCTATGCGATCATCGGCCGGTCCCTCAGCCTGATTGTCTGGGAAATGACGAGTGCATCTGACGGGCTCTTGTACCTTGTTTCGGACTTTTCCGGGCCAATGAAGCCGATCAGCGACCCGAGAGCGGTCTATCTCCGCGTCAACCTGGGCGATCCCGGGTTCGAGGATGGAGGCGTCTCGGGGCAGGTGCCTCTTCCCGCGGGTGCCGTCCTGATGCTGTCCGCCCTGGGCGGCCTCGGCGTCTCGCGGCTGCGGGCGCGCCGCAGCTGACCCTGCCGGACAGTCCGACCGCTCGGCCCGGTGCAGGTTCTGCGCCGGGTCTTTTCTTTCGCAGAGGGGGGCGTCTCGGGTCTCGGACCGATTGAGCGACCGGGCGCCGCGTCCCGCAGCCCCGGCCGGGGGCTCACCTCATGTAGCGCCGCAACATGCTGTCGACCCTGTCGCCGGATACCGTCTTTTTCAGCATGGCAAAGCTGCCGTCGTCGATGATCTCGGTAAAGGCATCCATGATCCGGCGCTGCGCCGCGCGCGCCAGCGCCCCGCCGAGCGAGATGCGGGCCACGCCGGCGCGGGCGAAATCCTCGCGCGTGTAGCTGGCGAAGAACCCCGAGGCGAGGGCGTTGACCGGCTTGCTCGTCCGGGCGCAGATGCGGGCGAGGTCGTCGAAGGTGGGCGGAATCGGCGCATAGAGGCAGTCGGCCCCGGCCTGGTCGAAGGCGGCGAGGCGGGTCATGGCCTCGTCGATGCCGTAATGGCCGTTCAGGATGCCGTCGGCGCGGGCCACCAGCACGAAATCGCGGGGCAGGGCCCGGGCCGCGGCGGCGGCGGCGCGGATCCGTTCGACCGCCAGTTCCCGGTCATAGCAGGCGCCGGGCGGGGCGGGATTGTCTTCGATCGAGATGCCGGCGAGGCCGATCTCGGCGGCAAGGCGCACGGTTTCGGCCACGGTTTCCGGGGCTTCGCCGTAGCCGTCCTCGAAATCGCCCGAGACGGGCAGTGGCGTGGCCGCGACGATGTCCTGGGCATGGGCCAGGGCCTCGTCCCGGCCGAGACCGCCGTCCGGCACGCCGCGGGTGAAGGCGAAGGCGGAAGAGGAGGTCGCCAGCGCCTCGGCCCCCAGGGCGGCGAGCATCCGGGCGCTGCCGATGTCCCAGACATTCGCCAGGACGAAGGGATCGCCGGGACGGTGCAGCCGGCGGAACTCGGGGCCTGGGTCGTGCATGGGGCGCTCCTTTCATCCTCTGCGGGCAGGATTGGCCGGGCGAACGTGGTTGGCAACCACAAAGCGACCCGGCCGGTGCGTTTCCGGCGGGGGGCGCAGGGGGCGGGCAGGTGGCCGGCCCCCCGTGACGGCCGCCCTCGTGCCGGTGCGTGCCGGGCTGGGGCGATGTCGGGGGGCGGTCGATTTTTCGGACGCCGCGGGCCCCGGAGAGCAGAAGGGCCGTGCTGCCTCGCGCCCGCCTCGCCCGTGGAGATGAGGTCCGCCGTGCCGGAGGTCGGGCAGGCAGGGCGTCCTCTGGTTGCCGCCGAGGCGGCTTCGGATCCGCGTGGGGGGCAGGATCAAGGTTTTAAGGCAAGCGGTTCCGCGAGGGCGGCGGCCGTCAGGGCACTGGCGGATGCCGGTGCGGTCGGTTCGGCCCGGGCGGGCACGCGGCCCGAGCGGCCTCCCGTTCCGGAACGAACGGTCTGGACGCGGGCCTATTCCGGGCGCGGCGGGAGGGCGGCCTGCGCCTTCTTCGTCAGCCCGGCACGGACGATATCGTAGGAGATGACGATGCGGTCGCGGATCAGGCACTCGTCGCTGCCCCAGGGCAGGAGGACCCAGCTGCGGTGGAAATAGGGCGCGCGTTCCGCATCGCCCGCTTCGATCATCATCCGGGCAAAATCGATATCCGCGGTCTTGACCGCGACGCCCCGGTCCATCGCACCGATGCAGGCGAACATCTTGCCGCCGACCTTCCAGGCGTCGTGCCCGCCGCCCCAGGGGTCCGAGACCTCGGCCCCGGGCAGGGTTTCGCAGACGGAACGGACAATCGCGCGGCTCATGCGGGCAGTCTGGGCGTCGCGGGCGGCGTTGGCAATGGGGCGTTGCGTGGGCCTGGGCGCGGGAGGGCGGGAGATCCTCGGGGCGAGCCCGAGGATGACGGGTGCGCGGGAGGGTGACGGTGCACGTGGGGGAGAGGTCATTCTCGGACCTGATCCGAGGCGTGGCGCCGGGCCGCTTCTGTTGGCAGAGGGCTGCACGTGCGGGCAGCTGGAAGGCCTCGGCGCGAGGTGACGGGCGATCCTCGGGTCGAGCCCGAGGATGACGGGTGCGCGGGAGGGCGACGGTGCGCGGGCGCGTGGGGCTGACGGCGTGCAAGGGCGACGGTGCGCGTGGCGAGGGTCATTGGCGCCGGCCCCCCTTGGCAGACCGTCCGTTCCACGCTATGCGGGAGGCATGAAGACGTGCCGCATCATCATCTGCTGCATTGTCGCCTGCTGAGATATCACGCGGGCCGCTTCTTCGTTTCCAAAACCTGACGATCTTGCTAAGCCGCCCGCGGACCAACCGCGAGGGACCCACATGGTCGAGATCCGACTGACGAACTCAAAGACCCGCCGCAAGGAGGTCTTTGCGCCGATCGATCCGGAGAACGTGCGGATGTATGTCTGCGGCCCAACGGTCTATGACCGGGCGCATCTGGGCAACGCGCGGCCCGTGGTGGTGTTCGACGTGCTCTACCGGCTGCTGCGGCATGTCTACGGGGCCGAGGCGGTGACCTATGTCCGGAACTTCACCGATGTGGACGACAAGATCAACGCCCGGGCGGAGCGGGACGGGCGCGCCATCCGCGAGATCACCGACGAGACCATCGGCTGGTATCACCAGGACATGGAGGCGCTCGGCACCCTGCGCCCGACGCATGAGCCGCGGGCGACCGACCACATCCCCCAGATGGTCGCGATGATCGAGGGGCTGATCGCCTCGGGCCATGCCTACGCGGCCGAGGGGCATGTGCTCTTCTCGGTCGACTCCTATGCCGATTATGGCGCGTTGTCGGGGCGGTCGGTCGAGGACATGATCGCCGGCGCCCGGGTCGAGGTGGCGCCCTACAAGCGCAACCCGATGGATTTCGTGCTGTGGAAGCCGTCGCCGGGGGACCTGCCGGGCTGGGACAGTCCCTGGGGACGGGGTCGGCCGGGGTGGCACATCGAGTGCTCGGCCATGGCGGACGAGCTGCTGGGGCCGTCCTTCGACATTCACGGCGGCGGCATCGACCTGCAGTTCCCGCACCACGAGAACGAGATCGCGCAATCGTGCTGTGCCCGCCCGGAAGGCGGTTTCGCGAATGTCTGGCTGCACAACGAGATGCTGCAGGTCGAGGGGAAGAAGATGTCGAAATCGCTCGGCAATTTCTTCACCGTCCGGGATCTGCTCGACCAGGGCGTGCCCGGCGAGGTGATCCGGTTCGTCTTTCTCGGGACGCATTACCGGAACAACATGGATTGGACTGAAGAGAAGTCACAACAAGCCAAAGAAACGCTCAAAGCCTGGTTCCGCCTGACATCTGGGGTCGAGAGCGACCCCTACGGCCTGACGAGTGTCGTGCCATATCTGGCGAACGACCTGAACACGCCGGGCGTTTTGCACGAGCTTCGGAATTTGGCCCAACATGACGCGGCTGGCCAGTTGAAGGCTGCGATGGAATTCATCGGCCTGGAAGCTTCCGGGGATTGGTGGGTTCCGGGGTCTGTGAGCAAGGAGATCGATGGCTTCGTGTCACATGTGAGTTGGTCGGGCGACCTTGATCCCAATGTCGAAAGCAGACTTTCCGAAATATCGGCAGCGCTCTTGAGAGCGCGCATTCAAGCCATGAAGACCAAAGACTTTTCTTCGGTCGACGAGATGAAAGCATATCTGGTCGCGGCCGGTGTTGAAGTTCGAATGTCCAAGGAGGGCGTCGAACTGACGCCAAGTCCGAACTTCGATCCTACCAAGCTGGAGGGTTTGGTGTGATGTTCTCTCGCGGGGATGGCGGGGTGAACCCCGCCCTGAGGTTTGCTCCGGCGGAGGGCGGCGCCCGACCGCGGGGGGGCGCTCGTCCGGGGGAGGTTTTCGGTTTATCGCCTCGTGGCAGCGCGTGTTCGATCCCCGCGCAAACGGTGACCAAGCGCCCGCCCGGGGGGCGGTCGGGCGCTGCCCGGCGGCACTTCGTGCCTCGATTCCGGGCGGGTGCTGATCCTGGCGCGCGCAATGAGGGGCGCTGCCCCTCAAACTCCCCGGAGTATTTCGGGCAAGATGAAGCTGGGAAGGCCGGGTGATGGCGGAGCGTCTCTATCTCTACGACACGACCCTGCGGGACGGGCAGCAGACGCAGGGGGTGCAGTTCTCGGCGCATGAGAAGCACCAGATCTGTGCGATGCTCGACCGGCTCGGGGTCGATTACATCGAGGGCGGCTGGCCGGGCGCGAACCCGACCGACAGCGCCTTCTTTGCCGAGGCGCCGGCCACGCGGGCGCGGATGGCGGCCTTCGGGATGACCAAGCGGGCGGGGCGGTCGGCGGAGAACGACGACGTGCTGGCGGCGGTGGTCAACGCGGGAACGGGGAGTGTCTGCCTCGTCGGCAAGACACATGATTTCCACGTGACGACTGCGCTCGGAATCACGCTGGAGGAGAATGTCGGCAACATCCGCGCCTCGGTCGCGCATCTGGTGGGCCTGGGGCGCGAGGCGCTGTTTGATGCGGAACATTTCTTCGACGGCTACAAGGCCGATCCGGACTATGCGCTGGAGTGCCTGCGGGCGGCGCTGGAGGCGGGGGCGCGGTGGATCGTGCTCTGCGATACCAACGGGGGCACACTGCCGGTCGAGATCGGGCGCATCGTGGGCGAGGTGATCGCCGCCGGGATCCCGGGGGACCGGCTGGGTATCCATACCCATAACGACACGGCCAACGCGGTGGCGGGAAGCCTCGCGGCGGTGGATGCGGGGGCGCGGCAGATCCAGGGGACGCTGAACGGTCTGGGAGAGCGCTGCGGCAATGCCAACCTGATCACGCTGATCCCGACGCTGCTGCTCAAGGAGCCGTATCGCAGCCTCTACGAGACCGGGGTGCGCCACGAGGCGCTGGCGGAGCTGACGCCGGTGTCGCGCCAGCTGGACGACATCCTCAACCGGGTGCCGGTAAAGCAGGCGCCCTATGTCGGGGCCTCGGCCTTCGCCCACAAGGCGGGGCTGCATGCCTCGGCGATCCTCAAGGATCCGTCGACCTACGAACATGTCGATCCGGCCGTGGTCGGCAATGCGCGGGTCATCCCGATGTCGAACCAGGCGGGGCAGTCGAACCTGCGGCGGCGGCTGGCCGAGGCGGGAATCGACGTGGCCCCGGGGGATCCGGCGCTGGGGCGGATCCTCGAGGAGGTGAAGGCGCGGGAGGACAAGGGCTATACCTACGACAGTGCCCAGGGGTCGTTCGAGGTGCTGGCGCGGGATGTGCTGGGGCAGTTGCCGGAGTTCTTCGAGGTCAAGCGCTACCGGGTGACGGTTGAGCGGCGGAAGAACAAGTACAACCGGATGGTGAGCCTGTCCGAGGCGGTGGTCGTGGTGAAGGTCGACGGCGAAAAGCGCCTCTCGGTCAGCGAGTCGATGGACGAGGACGGGACGGACCGGGGGCCGGTGAACGCGCTGGCGACCGCGCTGGCGAAGGACCTGGGTCAGTACCAGGAGGCGATTTCGGACATGCGGCTGGTGGACTTCAAGGTGCGGATCACGCAAGGCGGCACCGAGGCGGTGACGCGGGTCATCATCGACAGCGAGGACGGGGCCGGGCGGCGCTGGTCGACCGTGGGCGTCTCGCCCAACATCGTCGATGCCTCGTTCGAGGCGCTGCTGGACGCGATCAACTGGAAGCTGCTGCGCGAAACCGGCCTGTCGCAGGTGGCGGAATGATCGGCAGGGTTCTCGGATTTCTCGCGATCTCGGCGGTGGTCACCGGGGGGATCGCACTCGGGCTGATCGTGAGCGACAGGCCCGGGGGCGCGGCGGCGACCGGACCGGGCGGTCTGGACTTCGGAAGCCAGCTGGGCCGGTCGGTCGAGCCGCTGCCGGTCGAGAGGGTGGAGATGCGCGACGGAAGCACCGCGCTGGTGCGGCATCTGGCCGGTCCGGAGGGGGCGCCGCTGGTGGTGATGGCCCATGGGTCCGGCTGGGACGGCGGGCAGTTCGATGCGCTTGCCCGGGCGTTGAGCGACGTGGCCGAGGTTGTGGCGCCGGACCTGCGCGGTCACGGGGCCGAGCCGGAACGGCGGGGCGACGTCGATCATGTCGGGCAGATGGAGGACGATCTGGCCGATCTGATCGCCTTCTACAGACGTGATGAGACCCGACGGGTTGTACTGCTTGGTCATTCCTCGGGCGGAGGGCTGGTGATCCGGTTCGCGAACGGCGCTCATCGCGGTCTGCTGGACGGGGCGGTGCTGCTGGCGCCCTTCGTGCAGTACGATGCGCCGATGCAGCGCGAGAATTCCGGGGGCTGGGCGCGGCCGCTGACCCGGCGGATCGTGGGGCTGACGATGCTGAACACGGTCGGGATCACGGCCCTGGACCATCTGGTCGCCATCGAGTTCGCCATGCCCGAGGCGGTGGTGCAGGGGCCGGAGGGTCACCGGGCCACCACGGCCTATTCCTGGCGGCTGAACAAGGGCTATGCGCCGCGCCGGGACTGGCGGTCCGACGTGTCGGCCCTGCCCGGGTTCCTGCTGGTGGCGGGGGCGGAGGACGAGGCCTTCGTGGCCGAGCTCTACGAGCCGGAATTCACCAAGGAGACGGACCGGGGCGAGTACCTCGTCGTGCCGGACGCGGGGCATCTGGATATCGTCGATGCACCGGGGACGGTGGCGGCGGTGAAAGCGTTCCTGAACGATGTCTGAAGGGTATGACATCGGCGCCTGTGCCGCGCTGGTCGAGCGTGGCGACCCGGTGCGGTTCCGGGCGGCGATGGCGGCGCCGGTCCCGGCGCGGATGGTGCTCTTTCCGCTCTATGCCTTCAACATCGAGGTGTCGCGTGCGCCCTGGGTGACACAGGAGCCGATGATCGCGCAGATGCGGCTGCAGTGGTGGCGCGACGCGCTCGAGGAAATCGCCTCGGGCGGGGTGGTGCGGCGGCACGAGGTGGTGACGCCGCTCGCCATGGCGATCCGGGCCGAGGACGTGCCGGCGCTGGACCGGCTGGTCGCGGCGCGCGAGGCGGATATCGAGCCGGGCGGATTTGCCGATCTGGCGGAGTTGCTGACCTATCTCGAAGCGACGGCGGGCGGGCTGATCGGGGTGGCGGCCCGGCGGCTGGGCGGCGGCGCCGCTCTGGCCGGGGCCGCCGGCCGGGCGCTCGGCGTGGCGAACTGGCTGATGGCGGTGCCGGCGCTGGAGGCGGCGGGGCGGCGGCCGCTCGATATCGGCGGGGCGGATGTGCCCGCGCTGGCGCAAGCGGGGCAGGAGGCGATGGCGGAGCTGCGCGCCGGCTGGTCCTCGGTCCCCTCGGCGGCGCGACCCGCGTTCTTTCCGCTGGCCTCGACGCCGGGCGTGCTGCGGCGCGCAAAGGCCGAGCCGGATCGGGTCCGCGCGGATACGCTGGAGCCGGGACCGTTCGGGGCGCGGCTGCGGCTGGCCCTGACGGCTGCGACGGGGCGGATCTGGTGACCGGGACCGGCCTCGGCGCCGGGTGATCCTCGGGCTCGATCCGAGGAACTCCCGTTAGTCGGCACCGCCGTGGTCCTCGGGTTCGACCGGGGGACGTCGTGTCACAAGACGCTCGGGTCGAGCCCGAGGATGACGTCTCACGGGGAACGACGTCTCACCGGGGATGTCCGTGGGACGTCGCGGCAGGCCCTGCCTCAGGCCGGCCGGCCCTTCGGCCGCAGCACCAGCCAGATCAGCGCGCCGCCCGCCAGCACCAGGAAGGGGGCCATCGCCAGGTTCACCGCCGTCCAGCCCGCCTGCGCCGTGCCGCCCGAGCAGTTCATCAGGCCGCCGGAGGCAAAGGAGGCCACGGTGACGCCGCCGAAGACGATCAGGTCGTTCAGCCCCTGCATCCGGCCGCGCTCATGCGCCTCGTGCGCGCCGGCCAGCATCGTCGTCGCGCCGATGAAGCCGAAGTTCCAGCCGATGCCCAGCAGGACGAGGGCGAGGAAGAAGTTCCCGAGCTCCACGCCCTGCAGCGCCACGGCCCCGGCGGCGGCAAGGATGACGAGGCCCGCCGCGACGATCTTCTCGACCCCGAAGCGGGCGATCAGATGCCCGGTGAAGAAGCTCGGGACGTACATCGCCAGCACATGCGAGGACACCACGTCGGCCGCGTTGGCCTTGTCGAAGCCGCAGCCCACCACGGCCAGCGGCGTCGAGGTCATCACGAGGTTCATCAGCGCATACGAGACCATGGCGCAGATCACCGCCACGGCGATGCGCGGCGTCGCGAGCAGGTCGCGCCGGCTGCGTCCGCGCGGCGCATCCTCGGCCGGGCGCGGCGGCCGGGGGATGTCGAGAAAGAGAAAGAGCAGCGATCCGAGAACGTTGACGGCAATGACGGCGAAATAGGTGCCCATGAAGGGGACGACCATCGCATCGGCGGTGACCTTGACGACCTGCGGCCCGATCAGCGCCGAGAGCAGCCCGCCCGCCATGACATAGGAGATCGCCTTGGGGCGGAACGCATCCGAGGCGGTGTCGGCGGCGGCGAAGCGGTAGAACCCATGCGCGGACATGTAGAGCCCGGTGAAGAGCGAGCCCAGCAGGAAGAGCGGAAAGGAGGCGTAGTAGAGCCCGAGCGCGCCGACGATGCCGCCGAGCGTGCCGCCGCCCGCGCCAAGGAAAAAGCCCGCGCGGCGCCCGTAGCGCTGCATCAGGGCCGAGACGGGGGTGGCCGAGAGCATCGACCCCAGAACGATCAGCGAAATGGGCAGGGTGGCGAAACAGGGGTTCGGCGCCAGCGATTGTCCGGCCAGCCCGCCGATGGTGAAGATCATCGGCATCTGCGCGCCGAGGATCGCCTGCGCCATGACCAGCACCGCCACGTTGCGCTTGGCGCGGCCGTCGTCCGGCGTATATTCGGAAACCGTCATGCGAGGCTCGTAGCCCGCGGTGCGGAGCGACGCAAGACGGTCGCTCTGTGCGGCGGCGATCAGGCCCGGTCGATGATATGTGCGAAAGAGCCCGAGACCGGGCCGCGGCGCAACCCCATCGGCGGCAGCCGGGCGCCTTCGGCGTCGGTGGCCTGGAACAGGGGCTCGCCCTCGGCGCGGAGCGTGGTGGCATAGTGAAACTCGTGCGCGCGCCATCTCCCCGCCAGCGGACCTTCGTCGGCGCGGACCGTGCGATAGCCGAGATGCAGGCGCCTCTCGGCAAAGCTCGTCTCGAGGGCGAGCAGGCCGGCCATCGCGTGTCGCGTGCCATCGGCATCCGTCAGCGTCTCGCCCAGCACCATGTATCCGCCGCATTCGCCATGCACCGGCCGGGTTGCGGCATGGGTGCGCAGCGTGGTGAGAAACCGTCCGGCGGCGGCGATCCGGCCGGCGTGCAGCTCGGGGTAACCCCCCGGCAGGTACAGGAAATCCGCATCCGGCACCGGCTCGTCGGCCAGTGGAGAAAAGGGCAGGATCTCGGCCCCCGCCGCCCGCCAGTCGGCCAGAAGATGCGGATAGGCGAAGGCGAAGGCCCGGTCGCGCGCCACGGCGATCCGCTGGCCCGGAGGCGCGATGCGGGGCGCGTGTTTGGGGGCGGGCAGCGGGGCGGCCAGCTCCAGCAGGGCGGAAAGGTCGGTCGGCTCCTCGCCCGGGACCCCCGCCGCCAGGGCCTCGGCCGCCCGGTCGAGAAAGGCGTCGAGATCGGCGCGCTCTCCGGCCTGCACCAGCCCGAGGTGGCGCGAGGGCAGGGCCAGCCCCGCCTGCCGGGGAAGCGCCGCCACCACGGGCAGGCCCAGCGGTCCGAGCGCGCGGCGCAGCATGGCGGCGTGCCGGGCCGAGCCGACCCGGTTCAGGATCACCCCGGCCAGGCGCACCTCCGGGTCATGGGCGGCGAACCCCGCGACCAGCGGGGCCACCGACTGCGCCATGCGCGCCGCGTCGACCACCAGGACGACCGGCAGCCCCAGGATCCGGGCAAGCTCCGCCACCGATCCGCGTCCGTCGGGCGGGGCGCCGTCGAAGAGGCCCATGGCCCCCTCGACGATCAGCGTCCCGGGCCCGGCGGCCAGGGCCCGGATCCGCGCCGGCGTCATCGCCCAGGCGTCGAGGTTGGGACAGTCGCGGCCGCAGGCGGCCTCGTGAAACCGGGGGTCGATGTAGTCGGGGCCGGATTTCGCGCCGCGCACATCGTGTCCCTGCCGGGCCAGCAGGCGCAGCAGGGCAAGCGTCAGGGTCGTCTTGCCCGCGCCGGACTGCGGCGCGGCGAGGATCAGCCCCGGCACGGGATCAGGACACTTCCGCCGGCCGCCCGCGGTTCAGCGGATCGAGGTTGCGCGGCGCCGCGCCCGCCATCAGCGCCTGCCAGTCCAGAACCTGCCGCATCAGCACCGACCGGCCGATGCACAGGATCGCGGGCGGCTCCATCTCCGCGGCGCCGATATCCGCCGCCATGCGCCCGAGCGTGGTCTCCAGCACGCGCTGGTCCGGCGTGGTGGCGGAACAGACCACGGCGACGGGTTCGTCGGCCGGGCGCCCGGCCTCGAGCAGCGCAGCGGCGATCTGGTCGACATGCTTCATGCCCATGTAGATCACGAGCACCTGCGCCCCCTCGGCGATGGCGCGCCAGTTCAGCGATTGCGGCGTCGCGCCCGACTGGTCGTGGCCGGTGACGAAGGTGACCGACTGGTTGACGTCCCGATGGGTGACGGGGATGCCGGCATAGGCCAGCCCGCCGATCCCCGCGCTGATGCCGGGGATGATGCGGACGGGCACCCCGTGCTGGATCAGCGTCTGCGCCTCTTCCCCGCCGCGCCCGAAGACGAAGGGATCGCCGCCCTTGAGCCGCAGCACCCGCTTGCCCGCCCGCGCCAGGTCGACGAGGCGCAGCGAGATGTCGCGCTGCTTCGCCGAGGGCTTGCCGCCGCGCTTGCCGGCGTAGACATGCTCGGCCTGCGGGGCCCAGTCGAGGATCTCGGCCTGCACCAGCGCGTCATAGACCACCACGTCCGCCTGGCGCAGCGCGTTGACCGCGTGCAGCGTCAGGAGGCCCGGATCGCCCGGGCCGGCACCGCACAGCCAGACCCAGCCCGGCTCGAGCGCGGGCCAGGCCCCCATGGGGCCGGCAGGAAGGGACAGAGAGTCGCTCATGCCCCCTATATGGCCTGTCGCGCGGCGCCTGCAAACCCCGGCACCGACATCCGCCGCATCCGGACCGGCATGGCGATCGCGCCGCGCCCCCCTTCTTTGGTCCGGCAAATATCCCAGGGGGAGTCGCGGCCCCGCCGCGACGGGGGACAGCGTCCCCCTGCCGCCCTCGCCGCCCGCGCCACGGCGATCTCAGGCAAAGGGATCGTCCGGGTAACCCACCCCCACCAGGTACAGCCCCTGCGGCGGGCAGACCGGCCCGCAGGCGGCGCGGTCGCGGGCCTCCAGCGCCTCGGCCACGCGGGAGGGCGGCCAGCGTCCCGCGCCGACCCGTTCCAGCGTGCCGACGATGGAGCGCACCTGGTTGTGCAGGAAGGACCGGGCGCGGAGGTGGAACCGCAGCTCCGGCCCAGAAAACCCGTCGTGTTCCTCGATCCGGATCTCGTCGAGCGTCTTCACCGGGCTCTTCGCCTGGCAGATCACCGAGCGGAAGGTGGTGAAGTCGTGATGCCCGACGAGATGCGCCGCGCCCGCCCGGATCGCCTCCGGATCCAGCCGGTGCGGCACCTGCCAGACAAGCCCCGCGTCATGGGTCGCGGGGGCGCGGCGCATCAGCAGGCGGAACATGTAGCGCCGCTCGAGAGCCGAAAAGCGGGCGTGCCAGTCCTCGGCGACCCGCGCACAGGCGCGGATGGCCACGGGGGCGGGCCTGAGGTGGTGGTTCAGCGCCTCGGACAGGCGGAACGGGTCCCAGTCCTTTTCCAGATCGCACTGCGCCACCTGCGCCGTGGCATGGACCCCGGCATCGGTGCGCCCGGCGGCGGCGATGGTGTGGGGGCCGGGTTCCAGACGGGCCAGCGCCGCCTCGATCGCGCCCTGGACCGAGGGCTGGTCGGCCTGCCTCTGCCAGCCGGCAAAAGGGGCGCCGTGATATTCGACCTGGAGCGCGTAGCGGGGCATGAGGGCGCTTTAGCGCGGCGGGCGGGGCGGGTCCAGAGGGCGGCCCCCCGGGGGAAACCACTGGCAGGGCCGGGTGCGGGCGCCTATGTTCGCAACCATGGCAGGACGGGAACCGGGGCAGTGCTGATAAACGATATTGCCGATGGCGTGGCGCGGCAGGTCGAGGCGGTCGGCGGCACGGTGTCGGAGACCTTCTTCGAACCGGTGATCCGGCTCGGCGTGACCGGGCTGGCGCGTTCGGGCAAGACCGTCTTCATCACCTCGCTGGTGGCCAACCTGCTGGACCGGGCGCGCATGCCCGGGCTGGTGGCGCAGGCGGACGGGCGGATCGTCACCGCCTATCTTCAGCCGCAGCCCGACGACATCGTGCCGCGCTTCGATTACGAGACGCATCTCGCCGCCTTGACCGCCGCCGCCCCGCACTGGCCCGAGAGCACCCGCGCGGTTAGCGAACTGCGCCTGTCGCTCAAGGTTCGGTCGGGCGGTCTTCTGGGCGGGTTGCAGGGGCCGCGGGTGATCCATCTCGACATCGTCGACTATCCCGGGGAATGGCTGCTCGACCTGGGTCTTCTGGACCGCAGCTATGCCGAATGGTCCGCCGAGATGCTGGCCCGGCTGGCCTCGCGTCCCCAGGCCGAGGCGTTCCTGCGCGCGGCGCAGGCGGCCTCGGACCGGGAGGGTTGGGACGAGCCGGAGGCGCAGGCGCTGGCGCGGTCCTACACCGCCTATCTCGAGGCCGCGCGCCTGGCGGGCTACTCCGATCTCACCCCGGGGCGGTTCCTTCTGCCGGGCGAGATGGCGGGCTCGCCCGCCCTGACCTTCGCGCCGCTGCCGCCCGAGGAGCGGCCGGCGCGCAGGGGCCTCTGGCGCGAGATGGAGCGGCGCTACGAAGCCTACAAGTCGCAGGTCGCCAAGCCCTTCTTCCGGGACCATTTCGCGCGGATCGACCGGCAGGTGGTTCTGGTCGACGCGCTCGGCGCGATCCACAAGGGGCCGCCGGCGGTCGAGGATCTGCGTCAGACCATGTCCGACATCCTGTCGGCCTTCCGGCCCGGCCGGAACTCGTTCCTGTCGCGGCTGCTGATCGGCAAGCGGGTCGAGAAGATCCTCTTCGCCGCCACCAAGGCCGATCACCTGCACCATTCCCAGCACGGCGCGCTGAGCGCGATCATGGAGGCGCTGGTGCGCGATGCGGTGGACCGGGCGCGGTTCGCCGGCGCGCAGACCCAGGCCATGTCCCTCGCCGCCCTGCGCGCCACCGTCGAGGAGAGGCTGACGCATGAGGGGCGGCCGCTCGACTGCGTGCGCGGCACCCTGCTGGACCCGGACGGCGGGCGGGGCCGGATGGCGGCGATGTACCCCGGCGAGCTGCCGGAGGATCCGGCGCGGCTGCTCAATCCCGCGCGGGCGGGGCAGGAAAGCTGGCTCGACGGAGAGTATGACCTGATGAGCTTCGCGCCCGCGGTGCTGCGCCTGAAACCGGGCGAGGGGCCGCCGCATATCCGGCTGGACCGCGCCGCGCAGTTCCTGGTCGGAGATCGGCTGTGAGCCCGCTGGTGATCCGGGATGCGCGGCCGCTCGATGCGGGCTCGGTCGGGGCGATCCTGACGCAGGCGGTGCGCGAACATCGGTGGATGCCGCTGCTGCACAGCGCGGCCGAGGACATCGCCCATGTCGGGCACCTGATCGACCTGGGCTGGGTGCGGGTGGCCGACAACGGCGCGATCCGGGGGTTCCTGGCGCGCGAAGAGGAGTTCGTCCACGCCCTCTACGTGGCGCGGGGCGCGCGCGGCTCGGGCGTCGGGCGGCGGCTGATCGAGGATGCCATGGCCGCCTGCGCGCGGCTGGAGCTGAACACCTTCGTCGCCAACGTGGGCGCGCGGAAGTTCTACGACCGGCTCGGCTTTGACGAGGCCTGGCGGACGGACGGGGCGGAGAATGACGAGAGGCTGCCGGACATCCGGCTGGTCTGGCAGGCGGAGGCCGTGAGATGAGCGAAGACAAGCGCCGGGGCCCGGTCATCATCGAGCTGGAGGGCAAGCCGGGGCCGGGACCGGCCGATGCGCCGCCCGTACCCGATGCCTCGGGGCCCGTTTACCCGGGGGGCGACGACCGGCCCGGCACGGCCCCGCGGGGACAGGCGATGCAGATGGCGGCGACATTGGCCGCGCGGCGCCCGTCGCGACTGGCGCGGTGGTTCTGGTCGCTCTTGCTGGCGGTGCTGGGGGTGGCGGTCACGGCGGCGGCCTGGAGCTTCGTCACGGGTCTGATCGCGGCCACGCCCTGGGCGGGCTGGGCGGTGGCGGCGCTTCTCGTGGCCTTCGCGGGGGTCTGCCTGGCGATCGTGGTCAGGGAATTCGCGGCCTTCGCGCGCCTGTCGCGGATGGACGAGCTGCACCGGCTGGCCGAGGCGGCGCTGAGCGAGGCGGACCTGACCAAGGCGCGCCGCCTGGCGGAACGGCTGGATGCGCTCTACCGCGGCCGGGACGAGCTGCGCTGGCACCACGAGCGGTTCGCGGACCGCCGGGACGAGCAGTTCGACGCGCCGGCGCTGCTGCAGCTGGCCGAGGCCGAACTGCTGGCGCCGCTCGACGCCATGGCCCTGCGCGAGGTCGAGGCGGCGACGCGGCAGGTGGCGACGGTGACCGCGCTGGTCCCGCTGGCCTTCGCCGACGTGGTGGCGGCGATGACGTCGAACGTGCGGATGATCCGGCGCGTCGCCGAGGTCTATGGCGGCCGGTCGGGCACGCTCGGCTCGCTCCGGCTGACGCGGGCGGTGATGACGCATCTGGTGGCCACCGGAGCGGTGGCTATCGGCGACGACATGATCGGTTCGGTCCTCGGCGGGAACGTCCTGGCACGGCTCTCGCGCCGCTTCGGCGAGGGGGTGGTCAACGGCGCCCTGACCGCGCGGGTGGGAGTCGCGGCGATGGAGGTCTGCCGGCCGATGCCCTTCGGCGAGGGGCGGCGGCCCCGGGTCACGACCCTGCTGCGCCGGGCCCTCACGGGGCTCTTCGGTGCGGGTTCCGACGGGGGACGGGATGGCGGAGAGGCCGGGCGGCGGGGTTGAGAATCGCACTTCTTTCCGATAGTGAAAACCCATTGCACAAAAGGAGTTCCAAGATGAATTACATGACTTCGATCCTCGGCGCGGCAGCCGTTTTCCTCGGCGTCCAGTCGGCAGAGGCCGCTCCGGTCACCTACGACGGGATCACCTTTCCTGAGGGGGACGTGTCCTTCGCGGATGCGGTTCACGACTATTCGCCCGGCAGCGGTTTCGCCACATCGGGGAATTGCCAGACCGCGTCTCTCGCGCTCGGTGCGCCGAACTTCACGAGCGGGAATTGCGACAATTACGTGTCGCTGGGCGGCGGCGGCTCGATCACGCTGCGGTTCACCGACAATGCGCTGACCACCTCGGGAGACGATACGCCCGACCTGCATATCTTCGAGATCGGCTCCGCCACCGAATCCATCCGGGTCGAGATCTCGGTCGATGCGTCCAGCTGGATCGACTTCGGATACTTCTCGGGACAGCCCTCGAGCCTGGACATCGACGCCAAGGCCGGTGTCGTTCCGTTCGAAAAGTACTATTACGTGCGGCTGACGGACAATCCGGGCCTCGGACCGCATGAGGGCGTCTACTCCGGCGCGGATATCGACGCGGTCGGCGCGATCAGTTCGACGGCCCCGGCAATTCCGCTGCCGGCCTCGGGCCTGCTCCTGCTGGGCGGTGTCGCGGGCCTCGGCGCCCTTCGGCGGCGCGCGCGCGGCTGAATCCCCATACCCGTCCGCCGTGCCCGGCCGCGCCCCGCGCGTCGGGTGGCGGACGACGCCGTGCTCCGGCGCGCGCTGTTCCCGGCGGTTCGGCCGACACCGGCCTCGGTCGGGGGGGCTCTGCCCCCCGGCACGTTCCGTGCCTCCCCCCGGGATACTTGCCGGACCAAAGAAGGGGGCGCCGCGGCCCTGCTTCTTTGGTCCGGAAAATATCCCCGCCGGAGGCATCGCGCCCGCAGGGCGCGACCCGGGGCGCGCGCGGCGGGGATGCGGGGACGAGGGCCGTTCGCGGCTTTACGCTCAGGCTCCGCCCGCCTATAAGGCCGCGCATGATGGGCCGCACCGTGATCATCATTCGAATTATGTGCCCGGCGCTCTGAGCAGAGACGCCGGGACAAGGCGTATGGACAGCCGCGCCGACCTTTCCCAGAAATCGAAGATCAAGAGACGGACCGCGAGACATGTGCGCCGACACGCCTGACTACAAAGACACCCTGAACCTGCCGAAGACCGATTTCCCGATGCGCGCGGGCCTGCCCAAGAGAGAGCCCGACTGGCTGAAGAGGTGGGAGGAGATCGGGGTCTACGACCGCCTGCGCGAGAAGGAGGGACGGGAGCCGTTCGTCCTGCATGACGGGCCGCCCTATGCCAACGGCAACCTCCATATCGGCCATGCGCTGAACAAGATCCTCAAGGACATGATCGTGCGCTCGCACCAGATGATGGGACGGGATGCGCGCTACGTGCCGGGCTGGGACTGTCACGGGCTGCCGATCGAGTGGAAGATCGAGGAGCAGTACCGCGCCAAGGGCATGGACAAGGATGCGGTGGACGTCGTGGATTTCCGGCAGGAATGCCGGGCCTTCGCGGACTCCTGGATCGACGTGCAGCGGGAGGAGTTCAAGCGGCTGGGCGTGACCGGCAACTGGGCCGATCCCTACCTGACGATGGATTTCCACGCAGAACGGGTGATCGCCGAGGAATTCATGAAGTTCCTCATGAACGGGACGCTCTACCAGGGGTCGAAGCCCGTGATGTGGTCGCCGGTCGAGGAGACCGCGCTGGCCGAGGCCGAGGTCGAGTACCACGACAAGGAAAGCCCGACCATCTGGGTCAAGTTCCGCGTCGCCGAGTTCGACCGGCGCGAGATGATCCCCTCGGACGAGGAGGAGACCGACGAGGGGCGCGCGGCGGTGGCCGAGGCCGATGCCCGGCTGCGCCGCGAGCTCGAGGGTGCCCATGTGGTGATCTGGACCACGACGCCCTGGACCATCCCGTCGAACCGCGCCGTGGTCTACGGCGAGGACATCTCATACGGGCTCTATGAGATCACCGGCCGGCCGGAGGAATGCTGGGCGCGCATCGGCGACCGCTACATCCTCGCCGACAACCTCGCGGCCGAGGTCATGGGCCGGGCGCGGCTTGACGAGGGCATGTACCGGCGACTGCGCGACGTGCGGCCCTCGCAGCTCGAGGGGATGCGGCTGACGCATCCGCTTGCGGGCGCCGAGGGGTCGGAGGGCGAGTGGGACGAGCTGCGCGATTTCCGCGCCGCCGCGTTCGTCACCGACACCGAGGGCACCGGTTTCGTCCATTGCGCGCCCTCGCACGGGATGGAGGAATACGAGCTCTACCGCGAGCTGGGAATGCTGGAACAGGTCATCACCTACAACGTGCTCGACGATGGCTCGTTCCGGGCGGACCTGCCGTTCTTCGGCGGCAAGCGCATCCTGCGGGCCAAGCCCAAGAAGAACGATTGGGAGGGCGACGCCAACGCGGCCGTCATCCAGAAGCTGGCCGAGGTAGGCGGGCTGCTCGCCCGGGGGCGGATCAAGCACTCCTACCCGCACAGCTGGCGCTCCAAGGCGCCGGTGATCTATCGCAACACGCCGCAATGGTTCGCCGCGATCGACAGGCCGGTCGGGGGCGACGACACCTATGGCAGGACGATCCGCGAAAGGGCGCTGGCCTCGATCGACAAGCTGGTGCAGTGGCATCCGCGGACGGGGCGCAACCGTCTCTATTCCATGATCGAATCCCGTCCCGACTGGGTACTGTCGCGCCAGCGCGCCTGGGGCGTGCCGCTGACCTGCTTCGTGAAGAAGGGGGCGCTGCCGACGGACGAGGATTTCCTGCTGCGGAACGAGGCCGTCAACGCCCGGATCGCGGAGGCCTTCGAGGCCGAGGGCGCGGATGCCTGGTACAAGCCCGGCGCGAAGGAGCGGTTCCTTGGCACCGACGCGGATCCGGAGGGCTACGAGCAGGTCTTCGACATCCTCGACGTGTGGTTCGACAGCGGCTCGACCCATGCCTTCGTGCTGCGCGACCGCGCGGATGGCGCACCCGACGGGATCGCTGACGTCTACCTCGAGGGGACGGACCAGCACCGGGGGTGGTTCCATTCCTCGATGCTGCAGGCCTGCGGGACCAAGGGGCGCGCGCCCTATCGCAACGTGGTGACGCACGGCTTCACGCTGGACGAGAAGGGCAACAAGATGTCCAAGTCGCTCGGCAACACCATCCTGCCCGAGGAGGTGGTGAAACAGTACGGTGCCGATATCCTGCGGCTCTGGGTGGCGCAGGCGGATTATTCCGCCGACCAGCGGATCGGGCCGGAGATCCTCAAGGGGGTGGCCGACAGCTATCGCCGGCTGCGCAACACGCTGCGGTTCATGCTGGGCTCGCTCGCCGATTTCCGCGAAGAGGATCGCGTGGCGCCCGAGGAGATGCCGGAGCTGGAGAGATGGGTGCTGCACCGCATGGCCGTTCTGGATGAAACGGTGCGCGAGGGCTACCGCAGCTTCGATTTCCAGGCGATGTTCCAGGCGGTCTTCAACTTCGCCACGGTGGAGCTGTCGGCCTTCTACTTCGACATCCGCAAGGACGCGCTCTACTGCGATGGCGACACGACCCGGGCCAGGGCGGCGCGGACCGTTCTCGACCTGCTCTATCACCGGCTGACGACGTGGCTGGCGCCGATCCTCGTCTTCACGATGGAGGAGGTCTGGCTGGAGCGTTACCCGGGCGAGGGATCTTCGGTGCACCTGGTGGACTTCCCCGACACCCCGTCGGCCTGGCGCGACGATGCGCTGGCGGAGAAATGGGCCAGGGTCCGGGCCGCGCGGCGTGTGGTAACGGCGGCGCTCGAGGTGCAGCGGACCGACAAGGTGATCGGCGCCTCGCTCGAGGCGGCGCCGGTGGTGCATGTCGAGGATCCCGAGATGCTGGCGGCGCTCAAGGCCGTGGCCTTCGAGGATGTCTGCATCACCTCGGGCATCTCCCTGACCGGCGATCCGGCCCCGGCCGAGGCCTACCGCCTGCCCGAGGTGCCCGATGTCGCGGTGGTCTTCGAGAAGGCCGAGGGCGAGAAATGCCAGCGCTGCTGGAAGATCCTGCCCGATGTGGGGACCCATTCGCATCCCGGCGTCTGCGGACGGTGCGACGCGGCGCTCGGCTGAGGGACTGCTTTCCTCGGGTCAGGGCCGGGACTCTGCGGTCTGGCCGTGCGCCCGATGGGGTGACCATCGGATCGGGGTCCGAGGGTGACACTGGCGTGGGGTAATCAGGGGGGCGCGGGATGCCTCTGGCGGCGGTGCTGTGCGCGTCGCGCTCAAAGGCGGGGCGTCGCTCGACTTGCTCGGCATACGCTGCGCTTCTGGCGTTGATACCTCGGCGCGCGCCGCTGCAAGCCGTTGCGAGGGAAACAGCATCTCCGCGTGCGCCGGAAGACAGGTCGCAACCCTTGTCGTCCCGCGCTCCGTCATCCTCGGGGCCCGAGAAGCGCGGCGGCCCGGGTCGGTCCGTCGTGGCTACGATGCCAGGCTGCGGTCGACCTGGCGCAGGATCTCTGTGGCGAGGTCCAGGTTGGGGCAGGGGACGCCGCGGGCCCGGCCGACGGCGACGGCGGCCGCGAAGATCGGCTCGATCTCCATGGGCCGGCCCTTTTCGAGGTCCTGAAGCGTGGAGGTCTTGAACTCGGGATTGCGCCCGGCAAGGTCCAGCCGCTTGTCGGTCGCCATGGCGATCTCGGCCTGCTCGGCGGCGGCGATGGCCCGCACTTCCTCCATGATCGCGGCGGTGAAGTCCCGGATCGGCTGCGATTTCAGGTTGAGGCCGTTCGAGGTCCGGGTGATGGCCGACACGGCGTTCAGCGAACAGTTCGACATCATCTTGGTCCAGAGGGCGTTCTGGAAGGGCTCGGTCTGCCGGATCATCCAGCCGGCGCCCTCGAGCAGGGCGGCGATGCGGGCGACGTCGCCACGGTCCTGGCCGGGCAGGCGGCCGAGGTCGAGATAGCCGGCAATGTCGTAGGAGATCAGCCCCGGTTCCGGAACCGAGGCGCCGAGATAGGCGATGGAGCCGATCGCGCGTTCGGGGCCGATGGTGCGCCAGAGAACGCCACCGGGATCGACCTCCTCGACGCCCTTCGTGCCGCCCGCGCCGTCGGGGATCGGATACCACCAGGGCACGCCGTTGACGACCGGCAGGATGCGGGCATGGGGGGCCATGAGCGCGGCGAGGCGGTCGGCCTCGGGTGGGATCTGGTGGCCCTTGAGCGCGGTGATCACCACGTCCTGCCGCGGGAGGGATGCGGGGTCGTCCGTGGCGGTGACGGCGATCGTCTCGTGGCTGCCGTCGGGGGACCGCAGGCGGAGCCCCTGCCGCTGCATCGCGTCCAGATGCCGCCCCCGCGCGATCACCGTCACCCTGCCGAGATCGCCCGTGCCCGCCGCCCTGGTCAGGGTCGCGGCGAGGACGCCGCCGATGGCGCCGGCGCCGTAGACGCAGATGTCGAGAGGACGGTCAAGAAGGGGGGGCAAAGTCATGGCGGACCTCGTGGTGGTGGCGTTGCGGCGGACGTTAAGCGAGAGGGTTCGCGGGGTCGAGGGTGGGCGCGCAGACCGCGGCGGGATCATCAATGCACGGCTGCGCGCGGGCGGGCATTTACAAGACCCGGAGCGATTGATAAGCGATTGGCGTTGAACGGAAGGGACGTGCCATGACCGGCATCCTCTGGCAGGGCAATCAGATCGAAGGGCGATGGCGCGGCAAGCTCCGCAGCTGATCCCTTTTCCTGTCAACGCGGCGTCCGGACCCGGCGCCCGCCTTTCGAAACGAGACCTCAATGACCGATCTGACCTATCGGACCGCCGGCGGCCTGACCGTGACCCGACGCGCCGTCCCCGCCGATTACCATCAGGATACCGAACGCCTTGCCGAGACGCTGGATTCGCATCGGGGGGCGCTGTTCTCCTCGAATTACGAATACCCGGGGCGCTATACCCGCTGGGAATTCGGCTTTACCGAACCGCCCGTCATGATCGAGGCGCGCGGGCGGGCGATGCGGATTGCTGCTCTCAATCCGCGGGGCCGGGTCCTGCTTGCCATGATGCGGCCCGCCGTCGAGGAATTGCCGGAGGTGGCCGAATTCGATCCCGGCGACGAGGCGATCGCATTGCGCCTTCGCGATCCGGACCGGGTCTATGACGAAGAGGAACGGTCGCGCGCGCCGTCGGTCTTTTCCGTTCTGCGCGCGATCGTGGCGCTGTTCAAATCGGACGAGGATCATCACCTCGGGCTGTACGGCGCCTTCGGTTATGACCTCGCTTTCCAGTTCGAGCCGATCGAATTCCATCTGGAGCGGCCCGCCGATCAGCGCGACCTGGTGCTATTCCTGGCCGACGACATTCTGGTGGCCGATCACTATTCGGCCAGCGCCGTCCGTTACCGGTACGATTTCGACGATGGCCGGATGCGCACCGCCGGATTGCAGGGCGGCGGCACGGCCGAGCCGTTCGAACGCGGGCCGCAGGACGTGCCGCGCGGCGATCACAATCCGGGCGAATATGCGGAACTGGTGCGCGAGGCGAAGAAAAGCTTCCGGCGCGGCGATCTGTTCGAGGTGGTCCCGGGACAGGTTTTCTACGAGCCCTGCAAGGACAGCCCTTCGGCCATTTTCAAAAGGCTGAAGAAGATCAACCCCGCGCCGTTCGGGTTCATCATGAACCTGGGCGAACGGGAATACCTCGTCGGCGCCTCGCCCGAGATGTTCGTCCGGGTGACGGGCCGACGGGTCGAGACCTGCCCGATCTCGGGCACGATCCGGCGCGGGGCGGACGCCATCGAGGACAGCGAGCAGATCCTCAAGCTGCTCCAGTCCAAGAAGGACGAGAGCGAGCTGACGATGTGTTCGGACGTGGACCGCAACGACAAGAGCCGGGTGTGCGATCCCGGCTCGGTGCGGGTGATCGGGCGGCGCCAGATCGAGATGTATTCGCGGCTGATCCACACGGTCGACCATATCGAGGGGCGGCTGCGCGAGGGGATGGATGCCTTCGATGCCTTCCTGTCGCATGCCTGGGCGGTCACGGTGACGGGGGCGCCGAAACTCTGGGCGATGCGCTTCATCGAACGGCACGAGAAATCGACGCGGTTCTGGTATGGCGGGGCCGTCGGGGCCATGGGCTTCGACGGCGACATGAACACCGGCCTCACGCTGCGCACGATCCGCATCAAGGACGGCGTGGCCGAGGTGCGGGCCGGCGCGACCCTGCTCTATGACAGCGATCCCGACGAGGAAGAGGCCGAGACCGAGCTCAAGGCCAGCGCCATGCGCGCGGCGATCCGGGGCGACGTGCGGGCGAACGAGGGTCCGGGCGACGGCTGGCGGCTTGAAACGGGCCGGGGGCGGCGGGTGCTGCTTGTCGATCACGAGGACAGTTTCGTGCACACGCTGGCCAACTATTTCCGCCAGACCGGGGCCGAGGTGCGGACGGTGCGGACACCGGTGCCGGACGATGTCCTTGCCGAATACCGGCCCGATCTGGTCGTGCTGTCGCCCGGCCCCGGCAATCCGCAGGATTTCGACTGCCGCGCCACCATCGACAAGGCGCTGGCCCGCGCGCTTCCGGTCTTCGGCGTCTGCCTCGGGCTGCAGGCGATCGCCGAGTATTTCGGGGCCGAGCTGGCGCAGCTCGAGGTGCCGATGCACGGCAAACCCTCGCGGGTGCAGGTGACCGAGCCGGGGCTGGTCTTTGCCGGTCTGCCCGAGACGGTGACGATCGGACGGTATCATTCGCTGCACGCGCGCGCCCAGACCCTGCCCGAGGCCCTGCGCGTCACCGCACGCACGTCGGATGGTGTCGTCATGGGTCTGGAACACCGGGAACTGCCGGTTGCGGCGGTGCAGTTCCATCCGGAATCGATCATGTCGCTGGGCCAGGAGGCGGGTCTTCGGATGATCGAGAACGTCGTGAGCCGCCTCGTGTCCGGGGACAGGAAGATCCCGGCCTGAGGGCGGCGATGCCGTTTTTCGGGGGGCGGCCGGTTCGGCCGGCCCCTGTGATGCAAAGGCTTCAACCCAATTCCCTGCATGCGCTTGGCGTGATCGGAGCTCTCCCGGGGCCGGGCGTTTTCTTTGCGGTCAATGGGCCGCGCCAATAACTGGCACGGGGATTCCGCATCTCTTGCGGTCCGTTCGATTGGGGCGGCGGTGGCTGTCGCGGGAATTGCCGGAGGGTATCGGCCCGGCGCCGAAACGCCGGTTTTCGTCTGACACAACTCCGGTCTTGCGATTCTGAAAAACTCGTAATAATTCGAATAACCATATATCGGTAATGGAAGCGACGATGTTGTTAACCATTACGCCACTATGGATTGGATGAACACGGAATGGCGAATATCGATCTGAATTCGATGGACCTGAGCGAGCTGAAGTCCCTCCGCAAGGATGTGGATGCCGCGATCAAGACCTTCGAAGATCGCAAGAAAAAGGCAGCGCTGGCTGAACTCGAGGCCAAGGCTGCGGAAATGGGCTTCTCGCTCAACGATCTGACGGGCAGCGGTGGCGGACGGGGCCGCAAGGTCAATCCTCCGAAATACCGGCATCCCGAAAATGACGCCCTGACCTGGAGTGGACGCGGCCGCCAGCCGGATTGGTACAAGGAACAGGTTTCCAAAGGCACGGCGCCCGAGGATCTGTTGATCGTCAAGCCGAGATAGTCCGTTTCCGATTGCAGGGGCAATTGGCGCTTATTGGCGTCGCTCTTTTTCCCGGAGGCTTGTCGCCAATTGGCGTCAGGCCTCTTTCTTTTTCCGACGTTGCGAATTGGCGTCGCGGTGGCTGCAGGGGCCGTCGACCGGATTGCCCGAAAAAGCATCAGGCGAGCCACCCGAGGGACCGCACGGGGGGGGGTCGCGAAAATTTACCATTTGATAAAAAATATTCCTGTGTCACCCTGAACCGGCAGAGACCGCCGGAGAGATCGATGACGCATTCCCCCCGAACCGCAGGTATCGCCGCACAGAGGCTGAGCGCCGAAGCGCTCGCGCAGAACTTTGCGGATCTCCATCCGCCGCTCGACGGACACGAGGCCCGGGTGGCGGCGGATCGCTGCTATTTTTGCCACGACGCGCCCTGCGTGACGGCCTGTCCCACCTCGATCGACATTCCCCTGTTCATCCGTCAGATCGCCACCGAAACGCCTGAGGCGGCGGCGCGGACGATCTTCGACCAGAACATCCTGGGCGGCATGTGCGCGCGGGTCTGCCCGACGGAAACCCTGTGCGAAGAGGCCTGCGTCCGCGAGATCGCCGAGGGCAAGCCGGTCGAGATCGGACGGCTGCAACGCCACGCCACCGACCGGCTGATGGCGCGCAACGATCATCCCTTCGAACGGGGCGCGCCGACCGGCAAGCGGATCGCCGTGGTCGGGGCCGGCCCCGCGGGCCTGTCCTGCGCGCACCGACTGGCGATGAAAGGGCATGACGTGGTGATCTACGACGCGCGGCCCAAGCCGGGGGGGCTGAACGAGTACGGCATCGCGAGCTACAAGTCGACCGAGGATTTCGCGCAGCGCGAGGTCGACTGGCTGCTGGGCATCGGCGGCATCACCATCGAGACCGGCAAGGTGCTCGGGCGGGATGTCGATCTGTCCGCGCTGAGGTCCGACTATGACGCTGTCTTCCTCGGCATGGGGCTGGCAGGGGTCAACGCGCTCGGCCTGCCGGGGGACGATCTGGGGAACACGGCCGATGCGGTGGACTTCATCGCCGATCTGCGCCAGGCGGCGGACGTGGCCGCGCTGCCGGTCGGGCGCGACGTGGTGGTGATCGGCGGCGGGATGACGGCCGTGGATGCGGCGGTGCAGTGCCGGCTGCTCGGGGCCGAGACCGTGACAATCGCCTACCGGCGCGGCCAGGACCGCATGGCGGCCTCTGTCTACGAGCAGGAACTGGCCACCGCCCGGGGCGTCCGCATCCTCACCAACGTGCAGCCGGTCGCGGTGCACGGCAATGGCGCGGTGCGTGACGTCGAGTTCGAGTTCACCGCAGAGATCGACGGCCGGCTGACCGGCACGGGCGAGACCGTGCGCATTCCGGCGGACCAGTGTTTCCGCGCCATCGGCCAGGTGCTCGAGGGCGTGCCCGAGGGGCTGAAGACCGAAGGCGGCAAGATCGCCGTGACCGGCGCCGGCCGCACCTCGGCAGAGGGGGTCTGGGCCGGGGGCGACTGCGCCGCCGGTGGCGAGGACCTGACCGTGACGGCGGTGGCCGAAGGGCGCGACGCGGCCGAAGACATCCACGCAACGCTGATCGGATAGGGCCCATGTCCGCCGCGTCCCTGTCTCCGGCCGAACGAAACGCGCTGTCCCGCGTGGAGAGCGCCGACGTGCGGGAGGCGGCGCGCGTGCGGCTCGCGGCTCATGGTGTGGAACTGGACGCCGGTGCCGGCGCGGACCGCGACAACAGTTAACTGGGAGACTTGGAAATGGCCGACCTGACGACAGACTTCCTGGGCATCCGCAGCCCCAACCCGTTTTGGCTGGCCTCGGCCCCGCCGACGGACAAGGAATACAACGTCCGCCGCGCCTTCGACGCGGGCTGGGGCGGCGTGGTGTGGAAGACGCTCGGAGAGGAAGGCCCTCCGGTCGTCAACGTGAACGGTCCGCGCTATGGCGCGATCTGGGGGGCGGACCGGCGGCTGCTGGGGCTCAACAACATCGAGTTGATCACCGACAGGCCGCTGCAGACCAACCTCGACGAGATGACGCGCGTCAAGAAGGACTATCCCGACCGCGCGCTCATCGCCTCGATCATGGTGCCCTGCGACGAGGAGAGCTGGAAGGCGATCCTGCCGCGCGTGGCCGAGACCGGCGCCGACGGGATCGAACTGAACTTCGGCTGTCCGCACGGGATGAGCGAACGCGGCATGGGGTCCGCCGTGGGGCAGGTGCCCGAGTACATCCAGATGGTCACCGAGTGGTGCAAGAAATACTACGACCGCCCTGTGATCGTGAAGCTGACGCCCAACATCACCGACATCCGCAAACCGGCCGAGGCCGCGCGGGCCGGGGGCGCGGACGCGGTGTCGCTGATCAACACGATCAACTCGATCACCCATGTCGACCTCGACCTGATGGCGCCGGAGCCGACGATCGACGGCAAGGGCAGCCATGGCGGGTACTGCGGCCCGGCGGTCAAGCCGATCGCCCTGTCGATGGTCTCGGAAATCGCGCGCAACCAGGCCACCCACGGTCTGCCGATCAGCGGGATCGGCGGCGTGACCACCTGGCGCGACGCGGCCGAGTTCATGGTGCTGGGCTGCGGCAACGTCCAGGTCTGCACGGCGGCGATGACCTATGGCTTCAAGGTGGTGCAGGAGATGATCTCGGGCCTGTCGCAGTGGATGGACGAGAAGGGCTATACCTCCACCGACCAGTTCATCGGCCAGGCGGTTCCGAACGTGACGGACTGGCAGTACCTGAACCTCAACTACGTGACCAAGGCGCGGATCGACCAGGACCTGTGCATCAAGTGCGGCCGCTGCTATGCGGCCTGCGAGGACACCTCGCACCAGGCCATCGGCATGAACGAGGGCCGGGTCTTCGAGGTGATCGACGAGGAATGCGTGGCCTGCAATCTCTGCGTCAATGTCTGCCCGGTCGAGGACTGCATCACCATGGTGCAGATGGACAAGGGCGCGGTGGATCCCCGGACCGGTCGCGAAGTCGGCGACTATGCCAACTGGACGACCCATCCGAACAACCCCGGCGCGGCGAAGGCGGCGGAGTAGGGGCCGGGCGGCCCGGCCCCTGTTCGCGCCTCAAGACGAGGCGGTGGAGTCCATCCAGGCCCGATGCCGGCGCTCGTCCTCGAGCGCCTTGGCGAAGACGGGGCGCATGTCGGTGCCGGCGACCGTGTTCTCACTTGCCTGTTCATAGGCCTGCACGGTGTCGTCCTCGTTCGTCTTCATCGCCTTCAGCACGGTGTCATCCCCGCCGAGACCGGCGATGGCGACCTTTCCGGTCGTCAGCATCTGCTTCATGTCGCCTTCCGAGGGCGCCTCGATCTTGAGGCGGGCCGCGATCTCCTCGAGGCGGGCGACGTGGTTCAGGTGGTCCTGGCGGAACGCTTCCACCTGCTGGCGCTTGCTGCTGTCGTCGAGCCGCGAGATCGTGGCGTCATAGGCGGCGATCGCGTCGTGTTCGAGGTGCAGCAGGTTCTGGATCAGCTGGGTTGCGTCGTTTTCGGTTCCGACTGTCGTAGGCATCTTTCGTCTCCTTTACATCTGTTCTTTCTGGGCGCCGCTGTTCTTGCGGGCCTTTCCGAGATCGGGCTTCTGCCCCAGCGGCTCGGGTGTTCGGACCGAGAATTCCGACCTCCCGTCGAGCGAGGGGCCGCTGGACCACCGGCCCTCGGGCGTGGGTTCGTCCATTGAGGTGTTGAGGAAATAATAGCTGTGGTCGGTCGCCTCGTGCTTCTCGGAGGTGGAATTGGGGATCGGCAGAACCGATTCCATCCCGCCGAGTTCCTCGATCACCGCCAGCCATTGCTGCTGGTGCATCGTGTCCCGCGCGATCAGGAAGGACAGCATGTCCTTCATCCCCGCGTCATCGGTCATGTTGTAGAGCCGGCTGGCCAGGACGCGTCCCGACCCCTCGGCCATGGCATTGGCCATCATGTCGGCGGCCAGGTTCCCGGTGGCGTAGACATGGCTCATGTCGAAGGGCACGCCATTGGAATTGACCGGCATCGCCGACAGTCCCGAGGACAGGATGTGGCGCGGGTTCGCGCCGCCCATGATGGCGTTGACGACCGGGTCCTTCGCCGCCTCTTCCTGGACGGTCACCGGCGCGCCCTCGAGGTTGAGCGCAACGGCGTGGCCGAGGAACTCGATATGGCTCAGTTCTTCCGTCGCGGTCATCATCAGCAGATCGCGGTACTTGCTGTCACCCCGCGCGCCCATGGCCTGGAAGAAATACTGCATCGCCACGCGGATCTCGCCCTCGACGCCGCCGATGGCCTGCTGGAGGAACTTGGCGAACTGCGGGTCGGGCGTGTCGACCCGAACCTCGTACTGGAGTTTGGATGAGTGATGGAACATGGCTTCTCCTTCTGCGTCCCGGCCGGCAACTGCGGCTGTCGGATCACTGAACCGGAGCGGAAAGAGAAGGTTCCAGACCGACGCGAAAAGTTGCGCCGGTGGCGAAGCGGGTGGGCTTGCGGGGGTGTGGGCGCGGGATGCGCCCGTTGGCCGGCAGTCGGCGGATCAGATCCGCAGCAGACGCCGGAACAGGGTCAGCAGATAGGCTTCGGCCTCGGGGAAGGGATCCCTGACCTCGGGGCCGAGAACGGCGCGGACCTGCACGTCGAAGTCGGCATAATGCTGGGTGAGCGACCAGATCGAAAAGATCAGGTGATGGGGATCGGCCGGTTTCAATCGGCCGTTCTGCATCCAGTGCGCGATAACGGCGGCCTTTTCATCGACCAGGGGTTTCAGGTCGCGTTCGAGAGAGGCGGACATCCACGGCGCGCCCTGGATGATCTCGTTCGCGAAGAGGCGGCTCTCGCGCGGCATGTCACGGCTCATCGCCAGTTTGCGGCGGACGTAGGTCAGCACCTCCTCGAGCGGATCGCCCTCGGGGTCGATCTGCCGGAGCGGGTCCAGCCAGGTGTCCATGAGAGCGGTCAGGAGGTGGGTGTGGATCGCCTCCTTGCTGGGGAAGTAATACAGAAGGTTCGGTTTGGAGAGGTTCGCCGCCCGGGCGATCTCGTCCACGGTCGAGCCGCGGAAACCGTTTGCCGAAAAGACATCGAGCGCGGCGTCGCTGATCGTGGCGATCTTGGTCCGCTGGATGCGGGTCTGCCCCCCGGTACTGTCTTTCACGGCGCGCCTCGTATTTTCTGAAAATTGCTTTTTGATCAATGTTCCGCAGAACCGTCCACAAGTCTACCCGTGATCAAAAAATGGACAAGCGGGTGATGCCGCATCGACCGGGGGCGGGCGATTTTCTTGACTGACGGGAGACCTCTGATAGCCTCCTCTTTGACCGATTGGTCAAAATGCGTGCAACTGCGGAGTCCCCGATGGCAGCCCCCGGCGAAAACCTCAGAATCAACGGTGACCGTTTGTGGGACAGCCTGATGGAGATGGCGAAGATCGGTCCGGGCGTCGCGGGCGGCAACAACCGCCAGACCCTGACCGACGAGGATGCCGAGGGGCGCGCGCTGTTCCAGCAGTGGTGCGAGGCTGCGGGCTGCGAGATGGGGCTCGACACGATGGGCAACATGTTCGCCATGCGGGCCGGGACCGATCCGGACGCGCTGCCGGTCTACGTGGGCTCGCATCTCGATACGCAGCCGACGGGTGGCAAGTACGACGGCGTTCTCGGCGTGCTCGGCGGGCTCGAGATCGTGCGGTCGCTGAACGACCTCGGCATCAAGACGAAGCACCCGATCGTGGTGACCAACTGGACCAACGAGGAGGGGACGCGCTATGCCCCGGCCATGCTGTCCTCGGGCGTCTTCGCGGGCGTCCATTCAGAGGACTGGGCCAAGGGTCGCGAAGATGCCAAGGGTCTGAAATTCGGCGAAGAACTCAAACGCATCGGCTGGGAGGGCGAAGAGCCCGTGGGCAGCCGCAAGATGCATGCCTTCTTCGAATTGCATATCGAACAGGGCCCGATCCTCGAGGCCGAGGGCAAGGATGTGGGCATCGTCACCCACGGGCAGGGGCTGAGCTGGACGCAGGTGACGATCACCGGCAAGGATGCGCATACCGGCTCGACCCCGATGCCGATGCGGAAGAATGCGGGGCTGGGCATGGCGAAGGTGCTGCAGCTCGTCGACGAGATCGCCCTCAGCCACGCGCCCCACGCGGTCGGGGCCGCGGGCCATATCGACGTCTACCCGAATTCCCGCAACGTGATCCCCGGCAAGGCGGTCTTCACCGTCGATTTCCGGTCGCCGGACCTGGCGGTGATCGAGGACATGGAACGCCGCCTGCGGGAGGGCGCGCAGGCGATCTGCGACGAGATGGGCCTGGGCGTGGACTTCGAGAAGGTCGGCGGTTTCGACCCGGTGGAATTCGACGCGGGCTGCGTCGCTGCGCTGCGCGACGCGGCGGACCGGCTGGGCTATTCGCACCGGGACATCATCTCGGGCGCGGGTCACGACGCCTGCTGGATCAACCAGGTGGCGCCGACCGCGATGATCATGTGCCCCTGCGTCGACGGATTGAGCCATAACGAGGCCGAGGAGATCTCCAGGGACTGGGCGACCGCGGGGGCGGATGTGCTGTTCCACGCGGTGGTCGAGACGGCGGAGATCGTGGAGTGACCGCCACGGTCCCACTCCCGTCGCGTCCCGGCCCAGCGGCGGGATCCCGCGAGGTGGCGGGATTTCACCGGGGT
>NZ_CH724131.1:786728-915191 GCF_000152725.1 Pseudooceanicola batsensis HTCC2597 | reverse complement strand
GCCGGGACCCCGCCGTGTTGCGGGACATCACCGGGTTCCCGAACCTCGGAGGGACCCCGGCACAGGGCCGGGGCAGGGGCGCGCGGTGCGTTCAGGTTCCGTTAATCACTCTGCGGTGAACTGGGTACATGACCGCCTGCGTCTATATCCTGGCGTCGCGTCCGCATGGCGCGATCTACATCGGATGCACCGCCGATCTGCGACGGCGCGTGGCGCAGCACCGGGCAGGCGCTGTGAAGGCGCATACCCGGATCTACGGCATCCACACGCTGGTCTGGTTCGAGACGCATGGCGATCTGGCCGAGGCGCGCCTGCGGGAGCGCAGGCTGAAACGGTGGCGCCGGCGGTGGAAGGACGCGCTGATCGGGGAACACAACCCGCACTGGCAGGACATCACGGCATTCATTCCGGACTGACGGAATGCGTCCCGGCCCCGCGCCGGGACCTTGCGGGATTGACAACATACAAGCGGCCCCGGCGCAGGGCCGGGACACGTCGCGAAAACAGGAGAGACAGGGGATGAGCAAGGTCATCAAGGGCGGCACGGTCGTCACGGCGGACCGCCAGTGGAAGGCGGACGTGCTGATCGAGGGCGAGCGGATCGCCCAGATCGGCGAGAACCTGAAGGGCGACGAGGTGATCGACGCCTCGGACGCTTATGTCATCCCCGGCGGGATCGATCCGCACACGCATCTGGAGATGCCCTTCATGGGCACCACCGCCGCCGAGACCTTCGAGACCGGGACCTGGGCGGCGGCCTGTGGCGGGACGACGATGCTGATCGACTTCTGCCTGCCGGGCGAGGACGGAAGCATCAGGAACGCGATCGAGGAATGGCACCGCAAGTCCGCGCCGCAGATCTGTTCCGACATCGGCTATCACATGGCGGTCACCGGCTGGAACGAGAAGATCTTCGACGAGATGAAGGACGCGGTCGATGCCGGCGTGAACTCGTTCAAGCACTTCATGGCCTACAAGGGCGCGCTGATGGTCGAGGATGACGAGATGTTCGCCTCGTTCTCGCGCTGCAAGGAGCTGGGGGCGCTGCCCATGGTCCATGCCGAGAACGGCGACCTGGTGGACCTGATGCAGAAGAAGTTCCTGGCCGAGGGCAAGACGGGCCCCGAATGGCACGCGCGCTCCCGTCCGCCGGAATTCGAGGGCGAGGCCGCGAACCGCGCCATCACCATCGCCGATGCGGCGGGCGTGCCTCTCTACATCGTGCATGTCTCGTGCGAGCAGGCGCACGAGGCGATCCGCCGGGCACGGCAGAAGGGGATGCGCGTCTATGGCGAGCCGCTGGCGCAGTTCCTGACGCTGGACGAGGAGGAGTACCTGTCCGAGGACTGGCTGCATTCGGCCTGCCGCGTGATGTCGCCGCCCTTCCGGGGGAAGGAGCACCAGGACGGTCTCTGGGCCGGGCTGCAGGCGGGCTCGCTTCAGGTGGTGGCGACCGACCATGCCGCCTTCTCGTCCGAGCAGAAGCGGATGGGGGTCGGCGACTTCACCAAGATCCCGAACGGAACGAACGGTCTGGAAGAGCGTCTCGGCGTGCTCTGGACCCGCGGGGTCGAGACCGGGCGGCTGACGCCCGAGGAATTCGTCGCCGTGACCTCGACCAATATCGCGAAAATCCTGAACATGTATCCGCAGAAGGGCGCGCTGGTGCCCGGGGCGGATGCGGACGTGGTGGTCTGGGACCCGTCGATCACCGGCACGATCAGTGCCTCGAACCACCATTCCATCCTCGATTACAACGTCTTCGAGGGCTACGAGGTGACCGCGCAGCCCCGCTACACCCTTTCGCGCGGCGAGGTGATCTGGGCCTGGGGCCAGAACTCCCAGCCGCAGCCGGGCCGCGGCCGCTTCGTGCCGCGCAAGCCCTTCGCCTCGGCGCACAAGGCGCTGTCGAAGTGGAAGGAACTGAACTCGCCGCGCTCGGTCGAGCGGGACCCGATGAACATTCCGGCGGGGATCTGAGTGAGCGATCTAGCTGTGATCCAGGCCAAGGGCCTCGATCTGACCTTCCAGACGAACGACGGCGCCGTGCAGGCGCTCAAGGGCGTGGACCTCGACATCAACCGGGGCGACTTCGTCTCGTTCATCGGTCCCTCGGGCTGCGGCAAGACGACCTTCCTGCGCTGCGTCGCGGCGCTGGAGACTCCGACCGGCGGGTCCCTGACCGTCAACGGCATGTCCCCCGAGGAGGCGCGGCAGGCGCGGGCCTATGGCTACGTGTTCCAGGCGGCGGGGCTTTATCCGTGGCGGACCATCGCCGGCAACATACGGCTGCCGCTGGAGATCATGGGCTTTTCGAAGGCCGAACAGAATGAGCGGGTCGAAAAGGTGCTGGAGCTTGTCGACCTCGCGGGGTTCGGCGGCAAGTTTCCCTGGCAGCTCTCGGGCGGGATGCAGCAGCGTGCCTCGATCGCGCGGGCGCTGTCCTTCGACGCCGACATCCTGCTGATGGACGAACCCTTCGGTGCGCTGGACGAGATCGTGCGCGATCACCTGAACGAGGAATTGCTGAAGCTCTGGGAGCGGACCGGAAAGACCATCGGTTTCGTCACCCATTCCATCCCCGAGGCGGTCTATCTCTCGACCCGGATCGTGGTGATGAGCCCGCGTCCGGGACGGATCACCGACGTGATCGAGAGCCCGCTGCCGAAGGAGCGGCCGCTGGATATCCGCGACACGCCGGAATTCCTCGAGGTGGCACACCGCGTGCGCGAAGGGCTGCGGGCGGGACATGCCTATGACTGAGCGGGACGGGTTCACCATCGGGCGGAGGACGCGCGCATGAGGTCGCTTCTGCCCGTCCTGACCGTGGTGGCCGCGATCCTGGCCTTCTGGTACGTCGCCTGCATTCCGATGAACATTCATTTCGCAGCCATGCAGGCGGAACGGGCGGGGGTGCCGGTGACGCCCGAGGGCATGGCCCCCCGGCGCGAGATGGGGGCCATCCCGCTCGCCGCGCGCAATCCGCATATCTGGGCCGAGACCTGGGTGCAGGACAAGCCGCGCCTGCCCGCACCGCACCAGGTGGCGATCGAACTGTGGCAGACCACGGTCGAGAAGAAGGTGACCTCGAAGCGGTCGCTGGTGTTTCACGGCTGGGTGACGCTTTCGGCGACGCTCGTGGGGTTCGGGATCGGCGCGGTGGCCGGCGTGCTTCTGGCCGTCGGGATCGTGCACAGCCGGGCGATGGACATGAGCGTCATGCCCTGGGCCATCGCCTCGCAGACGATCCCGATCCTGGCCATCGCGCCGATGATCATCGTGGTGCTGAACTCGGTCGGCGTGCAGGGGCTGGTGCCCAAGGCGATCATCTCGGCCTATCTGTCGTTCTTCCCGGTGGTGGTCGGTATGGTCAAGGGGCTGCGCTCGCCCACGCCGATGGACCTCGACCTCATGCGGACCTGGAACGCCTCGCGGGACCAGACGTTCCGGAAGCTGCGGCTGCCGGCCTCGGTGCCCTATCTCTTCGCCTCGCTCAAGATCGGCATCGCCGCGTCTCTGGTCGGAGCCATCGTCGGAGAGCTGCCGACAGGCGCCGCGCGCGGCCTCGGAGCGCGGCTGCTGTCGGGGAGCTATTACGGCCAGACGGTGCAGATCTGGTCGGCCCTCTTCGCGACGGCGATCCTGGCGGCGGTCCTGGTGGCGGCGATCGCGGCCATGGAACGGGCGACGCTGAAACGGATGGGGGTGGGGCGGTGACCGGGCCCGGTGCAGGACACCCGACCGTGGAGACGGAATCCCGGTGCGCAGCGGCGGGGAGGATGCTTCCATGCCGCTGGTGATCGCCGCCTTCGTACTCTGGGCCGCCGCGTGGTGGCTGAACATCCGCATCGCCAACGGACCGGCCGCCGGCTCTCAGGCCGCGAAGCTGGGGGTCCCGGCGATCTTCGGCCTGACGCTGCTGGCCATGTGGGAACTGATCGTGCGCGGGCTCGACCTGCCGATGGTGATCCTGCCCGCGCCCTCGATGATCGCCGAGCGGTTCGCCGCCAGCCTGCCGATCCTGTGGCAGGATTTCGTGCAGACGGTGGTGAAGGGCGCGCTGTCGGGCTACGTGATCGGTTGTCTCGCGGCGTTCGGAACGGCCATTCTGGTGGACCGGTGGGATTTCCTGCGCCGGGGGCTGATGCCCGTGGGCAGTTTCGTCGCCGCGCTGCCGATCGTGGGCACGGCGCCGATCCTCGTCATGTGGTACGGGTTCGACTGGCAGTCCAAGGCGGCGGTCGTCGTGGTGATGGTCTTCTTCCCGGTGCTGGTGAACATCACCGCCGGTCTGCAGGAGACCACGCAGATGCAGCGCGACCAGATGAAGACATGGGCGGCAAGCTACTGGCAGGGCTTCTGGAAACTGCGCCTGCCGGCGGCGATGCCCTTCGTCTTCAACGGGCTGAAAATTTCATCGACGCTGGCGCTGATCGGGGCGATCGTGGCCGAATTCTTCGGCTCGCCGATTGTCGGGATGGGCTTTCGCATTTCAATATCGGTGGGACAGCTGGCGCTGGACATGGTCTGGGCGGAAATCGTCGTGGCCGCCATCGCCGGGTCTGCCTTCTACGGTATCGTGGCCTTCATCGAACGCAAGGTCACGTTCTGGCACCCCTCTCAACGAGGGTAACTACAGGGAGTATAAATAATGAAACATGCATTGCTGGGCGCCGCGCTGGCGTCGCTGACACTCGGATCGGCCGCCGCCGCGCAGGACGAGGTGACGTTGCAGTTGAAATGGGTCACGCAGGCCCAGTTCGCGGGCTACTACGTCGCGCAGGACAAGGGGTTCTACGACGAGGCCGGGCTCGACGTGACGATCAAGCCGGGCGGACCGGACATCGCGCCCGAACAAGTGATCGCGGCCGGCGGCGCCGATGTCATCGTGACCTGGATGGCCGCCGGTCTCGCCGCGCGGGAACGCGGGGTGCCGCTGGTGAACATCGCGCAGCCCTTCAAGTCTGGCGGGCTGCAGGTCAACTGCCTCAAGTCCACGGGCGTTGAATCGCCCGAGGATTTCCCCGGCAAGACCATGGGCGTCTGGTTCTTCGGCAACGAATATCCCTTCTATGCCTGGATGGCCTCGCTCGGGATCGAGACCGACGGCGCGGACGAGAACGGCGTCACGGTGATCAAGCAGGCGTTTTCCGCAGATCCGCTGATCCAGGGGCAGGCGGACTGCATCTCGACCATGACTTACAACGAATACCGCCAGATCCTGCAGGCCGGTATCGGCGAGGACGAGCTGGTGACCTTCAACTATCTCGAGGAAGGCTTCGGCATGCTCGAGGACGGGCTCTACGTGCTCGAGGACGATCTCGAGGATCCGGAGTTCAAGGACAAGATGGTACGGTTCGTCGCGGCCTCGATGAAGGGCTGGAAATATGCCGAGGAGAACCCCGAGGAAGCGGCCGAGATCGTGCTCGACAATGACGAGACCGGGGCACAGACGCTCGATCACCAGGTCTACATGGTCCGCGAGGTCGCCAAGCTGACCGCCGGCACCGACGGCGCGCTGGACCCGGCGGATTACGACCAGACCGTCTCGACCCTGCTGTCGGCCGTCTCGCCCGACAATCCCGCGATCACCAAGGAGCCCGAGGGCGCCTGGACGCACGAGATCACGGACGAGGCCCTGAACTGATCCCCGACCGGTCCCGACCGGAATTCGACACACGAGGAAGCGGCGCGTCGCATGGCGCGCCGTTTTCCGTTCTCCAGAACGCCCTCATCCCCGGCCCCGATCCGGGCAACTCGTTACGACGGGGCCGTTCCGGTGCGGGGAGATCGGGTCGAGCCCGAGGATGAGGTTGCGCGGATGGGGCCGGCGCCGGGCGCGTGGACGGGGCCGGGGCCCGGGGGCGCAACGCTCTTTCCACAGGGTTGTGCACTGTTTTCGGCGAATCGCGTTCATATCGCGCTTGTGCGGGCGGGGGCTGAAAGGCAGACTGTGCGGCAAGCGGTTGAATCCGAGAACAGGCACCCCAGATTCAACATACGTGAACAGGAAAGCCCGCGCGCTGCCATATCTGGGGCCGGGGGCTTTGCCCAGATTAAGGATAGAGCATGCAAGAGCCTCTCAACCCTTCGTACCCCGTCCTGCCTCTGCGCGACATCGTGGTCTTTCCCCACATGGTCGTGCCGCTCTTCGTCGGCCGCGAGAAGTCCGTCAAGGCGCTGGAAGAGGTCATGTCGGAGGACAAGCAGATCCTGCTGTCCAGTCAGATCGACCCGGCCGAGGACGATCCCCAGACCGACGGCATCTATGACGCCGGCGTGCTGGCGAATGTCCTGCAGCTGCTGAAACTGCCCGATGGCACCGTGAAGGTGCTGGTCGAGGGCACGGCGCGGGTGCAGATCCTGGACTTCGTCGACAACCCCGATTTCTTCGAGGCCAAGGCCGAGTACCTGAACGAGGTCGCCGGCGACGCCGAGACGGTCGAGGCGCTGCTGCGCACGGTCGGCGAGGAATTCGAACGCTACGCCAAGGTCAAGAAGAACATCCCCGAAGAGGCGCTGAGCGCCGTGTCCCAGACGATGGAGCCGGCCAAGCTTGCCGATCTGGTCGCCGGGCATCTCGGGATCGAGGTGCAGCAGAAGCAGGAGCTTCTGGAAACGCTGTCGGTCAGCGAGCGCCTCGAGAAGGTCTATGGCCTGATGCAAGGCGAAATGAGCGTTCTGCAGGTCGAGAAGAAGATCAAGACCCGCGTGAAGTCGCAGATGGAGCGGACGCAGCGCGAGTATTACCTGAACGAACAGATGAAGGCGATCCAGAAGGAGCTGGGTGACGGCGAGGACGGCGAGGGCGAAATCGCCGAGCTGGAGAACCGCATCGCCGAGACCAAGCTGTCGAAGGAAGCGCGCGAGAAGGCCGAGGGCGAGCTGAAGAAGCTCAAGAACATGTCGCCCATGTCCGCCGAGGCGACGGTCGTGCGCAACTATCTCGACTGGATGCTGTCGATCCCGTGGGGCACCAAGTCGCGCGTCAAGAAGAACCTCGGCAATGCCGAACAGGTTCTGGACGCCGACCACTACGGGCTGGAGAAGGTCAAGGAGCGGATCGTCGAATATCTCGCCGTGCAGCAGCGCTCGAAGAAGCTGAAGGGGCCGATCATGTGCCTCGTCGGCCCTCCGGGCGTCGGCAAGACCTCGCTCGGCAAGTCGGTGGCGCGTGCCACGGGCCGTGAGTTCATCCGCATCAGCCTCGGCGGCGTGCGGGACGAGTCCGAGATCCGGGGCCATCGCCGGACCTATATCGGCTCCATGCCCGGCAAGATCATCCAGGCGCTGAAGAAGGCCAAGACCACGAACCCGCTCATCCTGCTCGACGAGATCGACAAGATGGGGCAGGACTTCCGTGGCGACCCGGCCTCGGCCATGCTCGAAGTGCTCGACCCGGAACAGAACGGCACCTTCGTGGACCATTATCTCGAGGTGGAATACGACCTCTCGAACGTGATGTTCCTGACCACGGCGAACTCCTACAACATGCCCGGGCCGCTGCTTGACCGGATGGAGATCATTCCGCTGGCGGGCTATACCGAGGACGAGAAGCTCGAGATCGCCAAGCGGCACCTGCTGCCCAAGCAGATCAAGAACCACGGCCTGCGCAAGGGCGAGTTCGAGATCGGCGACGAGGCGATGACCGAGATGATCCGCCGCTACACCCGCGAGGCGGGGGTGCGGAACCTCGAGCGCGAGCTGGGCAAGATCGCCCGCAAGGCGGTCACCAAGATCATCAAGGGCGAGGAACAGTCGGTTTCCGTCACGGCCGAGAACGTCGACGATTATCTCGGCGTCAAGAAGTTCCGCTATGGCCTGGCCGAGAAGGAAGACCAGATCGGCGTGGTCACCGGACTGGCCTATACCTCGGTCGGCGGCGACCTGTTGCAGATCGAGGCGCTGCGCCTGCCGGGCAAGGGCCGGATGAAGACCACCGGGAAACTGGGCGACGTGATGAAGGAATCCATCGACGCCGCGTCCTCCTACGTGCGGTCCGTCGCGCCCGAGATCGGGGTCAAGCCGCCGCGCTTCGACACGATGGACATCCACGTCCACGTGCCGGACGGGGCGACGCCCAAGGACGGGCCCTCGGCCGGTCTGGCCATGGTCACGGCGATCGTGTCGGTGCTGACGCAGATCCCCGTGCGCAAGGACATCGCCATGACCGGCGAGGTCACGCTGCGGGGCAATGCCTCGGCCATCGGCGGGCTCAAGGAGAAACTCCTCGCGGCGCTGCGGGGCGGCATCAAGACGGTGCTGATCCCCGAGGAGAACGAGAAGGACCTGGCCGACATTCCGGACAACGTGAAGGAGGGGCTGGAGATCATCCCCGTCACCCATGTCCGCGATGTGCTGAAACTGGCGCTGGTGCGTCAGCCCGAAGCGATCGACTGGGACGAGGAGGCCGCCGCCGCGGCCGCCATGGCCCGCGCCGCACAGATGCCGGCGGGCGCGGAGCAGAGTTCCACCGCGCACTGACCGCCTTTTCGCTGACAGACACGCTGCTCCGCCACACCCGGCGGGGCAGTTTTCGTTTCTAGGTGCGCGGCAGGCGGACCGGGCCTCCTGCGACGTCGCGATCGCCCAACTTCTGATCCGAGGGCCATGCCGCGTGTGCCGGCCGGGGGCGAAACTGGCCAGATCGGGCGAAGTCCGCTAGGGTCCGGAAAAGTCCGAGGCGAGCGAGACATGGCGAGCAGGAAATCCGATTCTCCCGAAGCGTCGAGTGCCGCCGACCTTGCGGCGCCGCCGCTGAACCCGGCCGGGAGGCCCGAACCCGAGGTACCGGACGACTTCCGGATGAAGGACCTGCTGGCGGCGGTGACCGATGCGGGCGGCCTGAAGCGCTCGAAGGTGCGCGCGGTGACCGAAGAGGTGCTGCGCCAGCTTGGCGTGGCTTTGGGGCAGGGGCGCGCGGTGTCGCTGCCCGGCCTCGGCAAGATCAAGACCAAGCGCGCGAAGACGGTCGGCGGCCGGCGCGTGCTCGAACTGCGGGTGCGGCAGGATGCCGGCACGGCCGAACCGGCGAAAGGCCGTGCGGACGGGGTTGCAGAGGGCGGCGACTGAGGCTAAAGAACCGGCCTACGGGTGATTAGCTCAGTGGTAGAGCGCTTCGTTCACATCGAAGATGTCAGGAGTTCGAATCTCTTATCACCCACCATTCCCCCACCTTGTCCTGGCCCGCGCGCGCTTCATGGCGATGCGGTGTCGATGGGTCTGACCATTCTGCGCCGAGCCGGTTCGCCCGGCGACGTTCCGTCGGCGCGGGGGTGCGGTTTGCAGTCTCGGCGCGCAGAAATCAGCAACATGCCTCCGCAGGCCGGTAAACCCGGGCAATTGCCTTGCCTCCCCTCCGGCGATCTGGAATCTGAAGGAAAAGCCCCGAGGACAAATGCTCGACATCGATGCAACCTTTCGCGCCCGGCTGCTGACGCTGATCGGACAGATCTATCCCGACCACGACGGCGAAGACCTGGGGCAGCGGATCATCGACGCCTTCTGGCCCGAGGGCACCGCCAGCCGTAAGCGCGGGCGCGTGCCGGGAAACCGGCAGTGGTCCGAACGCGACGCGCTGGTGATCACCTACGGCAATTCCATCGTCGACGGGCAGCACAAGCCGCTGGACCTGCTGCGCGATTTCCTCCACCGCGAGATGGCGGGCGTGGTGAACGGCGTGCATATCCTGCCGTTCTTTCCCTATACATCGGATGACGGCTTTGCGGTGACGGACTACCGGGCGGTGAATCCCGTGCTGGGGGACTGGGCGGATATCCAGCGCATCGGCTCCGAGTTCCTGCTGATGTCCGACCTGGTCCTGAATCACGTCTCGTCCCAGTCGAAATGGTTCAGCGCCTATCTGCAGGGGCACGAACCCTACGACCGGTTCTTCTTCGAAGCCTCGCCCGAGGACGACCTGTCCGATGTGGTGCGGCCCCGGACCCATCCCCTCTTGCGCGAGGTCGAGACATCGCGCGGTCCGCGCCATGTCTGGTGTACCTTCAGCCACGACCAGATCGACCTGAATTTTGCCAATCCCGAGGTGCTGCTCGAATTCCTGCGGGTGATGCGGCTGCATGTGGACAACGGCGTGCGCATCCTGCGGCTGGATGCGGTGGCCTTCATCTGGAAGGAGATCGGGACCAAGTCGATCCACATGCCGCAGACCCATGCCATCGTGCGGCTGATGCGGCTGCTGGCGGATTTCGCCACGGAACCGATCATTCTGCTCACCGAGACCAATGTGCCGAACCGGGAGAACCTGAGCTATTTCGGCAACCGGAACGAGGCCCATGCCGTCTACAACTTTTCCCTGCCGCCGCTGGTGCTGCATGCGATGATGGCGGGAACGGCGGAAAAGCTGATCCGCTGGCAAGGGGCGATGCCGCCCGCGCAGCTGGGCTGCGCCTATCTGAACTTCACCGCCAGCCACGACGGCGTGGGGATGCGCCCGGCCGAGGGGATCCTGTCGCCCGAAGACACGGCGGCGGTGATCGAGACGGTGCGCGCCTTCGGCGGGAAGGTCTCGATGCGGGCCCTGCCGGGGGGCGGGGAATCGCCCTACGAGCTGAACATCACCTGGTTCGATGCCATGAAGGGCACCATGGCGGGCGGCGAGGACGATCTTCAGATCCCGCGGTTCCTGGCCTCGCAGACGCTGGTCATGGCTCTGGAGGGGATCCCTGCCTTCTACATCCACAGCCTGCTGGCGACGCCGAACGATTACGACGGGGTGGAGAAGTCCGGGCATAACCGCGCCATCAACCGGCACAGGTGGGACTATGGGTTGCTGCAGGACCGGCTGCGCGACCCGGCGACGCCGCAGCATGTCGTTCTGGAAGAGATGAAGCGCCGGATCGACATCCGCCGGCGCCAGCGCGGGTTCCATCCCAACGCCACGCAGTTCACGCTGCAGCTGGACCGGAGGATCTTCGGTCTCTGGCGGCAGAGCCTGGACCGGGACCAGTCGATCTTTGCGCTGCACAATGTCTCGGCGGATGCGCTGGACATCGACCCGTTCGCGATCAACCTGATCGAGGGCGAGGACTGGGTGGACCTGATCTCGGGGGACAGGATCGACCCGGCGGAAACGGGCATCCGTTTCGCCCCCTACCAGTGCCGCTGGATCACCAACCGGGCGTGACCAGATTGCGCGCCTGCGGCGCACGCGATCATTGGCCGACCCTCCTGCGGAGGGCCGGCGGTGCCTCCGGCGGGGATATTTTTCCGACCAAAGAAGTGGGGCGGGGCGGCGGTCGGAAGGCGAGTGTCAGGTTCAGTCGGGGACAGGTGGCGGGTCGGCGTGCGGGGCTGCGGAGTACAGGGGAGGTATGCGTGCCCGCATCGACCGGTTGGCGGGCGCTACCGGGGAGTGGTGGGCGAGAGGTCCGGCATCGGGGGCGCCAGCGGTAGCCTCTGCCGGGCTCGATCGGCTGTGCGGGTCGTCCCCCGCCCTCGGACGGGAGCTGGCGACAGGGCCGGGCGGCCGGGGCGATCCGCTCAGCCGTAGTCCTTGAGATCCGCCGCGACGGCCTTGAGCATGTCGGTCATCAGCGAACTGTCGGCGGCATGCACCCGGCTCCAGGTCGGGATGAAGGGTGTCTCGGAAGGATTGTCGAGAAAGACGCGGCCGGCCTCCATGATGTTCTCGGCGAAGAGTTCGGCGGTCATTTCCTCGGTGTGACGGTCGACCTTGAGGCCGTTCATCACCGCGTCGTTGTAATAGGCCTCGAGCAGGTCCAGCGCCGCGCGGTAATAGGTGGCCTTGAGCGTGCGGAAGACCTCTTCGTTGAAGACCGTGCCGTCGGCGGCGAGCTTGCGGAAGATCGCCTTGCAGATGTCGATGGACATGCGGCTGAGGCCGGTCGACTTGTCCTCGGCCGAGAGGTCCTGGTGCTTGTGGTCGTAGTGATCCGCGATCTCGACCTGGCAGACGGATTTCGGCGCGAGGTTGCGCCAGGCCTCGGAGAGGACGCCGATCTCGAGCCCCCAGTCCGAGGGGATGCGGAGGTTGTGCAGAACGGCGGTTCTGAGGGCCATCTCGCCCGAGAGCGGGTAGCGGAAGGCGCGCAGGTAGTCGATGTAGTCGCGGTCGCCGATCACCTTCTTCATCGCGATCAGCAGGGGCGAGACCAGCATCCGCGCCACCCGGCCGTTGATCCGTTCATGGCCGACGCGGGCGTAATAGCCCTTGGCCACCTGGTAGGGAAAGTTCGGGTTGACCACCGGGTAGAGCAGCCGCGCCAGCATGTCCCGGTCGTAGGTGACGATGTCGCAGTCGTGGATCGCCACCACCTCGCTGTCGGCGCAGGCCAGCAGGAAACCGATGCAGCCCCAGACGTTCTTGCCCTTTCCGGGCTCGGAGGGCGCGAGGCCGAGGGTTTCGAGCCGGTCCTCGATCGCCTTCATGCGGGGACTGTCGTTCCAGATCACCACGTGGTTCTGCGGCAGGACCGAGAAGAATTCGCGCGCGTGGCGGTACTGGGCCTCGTCGGCGCGGTCGAGCCCGATGACGATGCGATGGATATAGGGGACCTGCGAGAGTTCCTCGAGGATGCGGGGCAGCGCTTCGCCCTCGAGCTCGGAATAGAGCGAGGGCAGGATGAGCGATATCTTGCGGGTGGCGGAATAGCTGACCAGTTCGTAGGTCAGGTCCTCGGTGGTGCGTGTGCGCAGGTTGTGGATCGTGGCGATATTGCCGTTCTGATGAAAATCCGCCACGGATCGTCCCCCTATGTGCGTGCCAGTTCCGAAACTAGCCTGAGGACGGTTTCGTTCCAACCGCCGGGGCCCGGTTTTTCGCTGCGGCGGATGCGACCTGCCCGTTCTCCCGTCAGAACGGGCATGGGTGTGCCGTCGGGATTGGAAATGATGATGCCGTGATCGGCCTGTTCCAGCATCTCGATGTCGTTGGGCGCGTCGCCGAGCGCGATGGTCACCGGGGCGCCGTAGCGTCCGGCGATCTCGTCCATCCGGTCGGCCTTGGTGCCGCCGAGGGAGAGGGTGAGGAACCGTCCCCCGCGCCGGGCCCGGACGCCCTGGGCGCGCAGGGCATCGACGAAGGTGTCGAGCGCGGCGCTGTCGCCGGAGAAGAGCCCCGGTTCGGAAAAGGCGCGCCTGCGGGCGAGGGTGGCGGAGGCGGCGGGGAGGCCGGTGATCTCGGCGACCTGGACGTCGGTCATGTCGCCGAAGCCGCGGAAGCGCGCCCGAAGGTTGGGCGGCAGGCCCTCCAGCGCCTCGCGCAGGCGGGCATAGTCGTCGCCGGCGGCATCGGCATCGGCGTGGGGCTCGAGTATGCCCGCACCGTTCTCGATGATGGCCGGGCAGTGCTGCAGGCGCATCTCGGCGCGCAGCGGCGCGATTTCGGCGGCGGTCTTGGACGAGGCGAGAACCACCGGGATCCCCTGCGCGCGCAGGCGCGACAGGGCGGGCAGGGCGGCGGCCCAGCCATAATCGTGGTGGTCCAGCAGCGTGCCGTCGAGATCGCTGAAGACGATATACGCGGGGTCGGTCATATGCCTCTTGCGGGGGGACCCGTGCGTTTGCTAAGGCGACCCGCACGGGTGATTAGCTCAGTTGGTAGAGCGCTTCGTTTACACCGAAGATGTCGGGAGTTCGAGTCTCTCATCACCCACCATCCCTTGCATCGCGGTGTGATCATTTCAAGGCGGCGGCCATCGACGGGGTCGGGAAGCAGGTGGCGCGACGGCCGGTGTTCTCCTGCCAGCGGCCGATGGCGCGGCGGGTGCGGAAACCGGGCAGGCCGTCGATGCCGCCGGTATCGAGGCCCATCCGTTCCAGGGCGCGCTGGATGGTGGCGATGTCGGAACGGGTCATCCGGCCGACGGCGCCCCAGGGGGCGTCGAAGTCGCCCGAGCCGAAGGCGATGCGGTCGCCGACATGGCCCACGAAGAGCGCGTAGAGGTCGCTCATGTTGTAGTCCTTCAGCACGTAGAAATTCGGCGTCACGAGGAAGGCCGGGCCGTGGCGGCCGGCGGGCATCAGCAGATAGCCCTCGCCGGCCCGTTCGTGCCCGGGAAAGGGGCGGCCCGAGACGCGGCGGATGCCGAGGGCCTCCCATTCTGCGATCGGGCGGCCCCGGTCGGGGCCTTCCCGCGCGCAGGAGACGGAGGCGGGGACCGTGACCTCGAATCCCCAGTCCCGGCCGGAGACCCAGCCGTGCCGCGCGAGGTAGTTCGCGATCGAGGCGATGGTGTCCGCCTCGGACCGCCAGATGTCGGCATGGCCGTCGCCGTTTCCGTCCGCGGCGTATTTCATGAAACTGCTGGGCATGAACTGCGGCTGGCCGAGCGCGCCGGCCGCGCTGGTCTTCATCGCGGCGCTCGGGGCGTGGCCGGCCTGGGCGATCTGCAGGGCGGCGATGAGTTCATCGGTGAAATAGGCGGCGCGCCTTCCCATGAAGCCGAGGGTGCCGAGCGTCCGAAAGGCGTCATGCGGGATCGCCGCGCGGCCATACCCGCTCTCGCGGCCCCAGATCGCCAGGATGATGCGGCCGGGCACGCCGGTGGCGCGTTCGGCGCGGGTCAGGGCGGCGGCGTGCCGGCGGGCCATCTGCCGGCCGACCGAGGTCGCGCCATCGAGAGCGCCGCGGCGGAAATACCGGGCGGGCGCGCCGAATTCCGACTGGCGCTGAAGCGTCGGCACGTCCGCGTCGCTGCCCGGCGGGCGCAGGTCGGGCAGGGACCAGTCCAGCCGGGTGGAGGCGAAGGCGCGGTCGAACGTGGCGCGGCTGACCGCACGGGCGCGGGCGCGCGGCCAGACGGTGGTTTCCAGCCAGGCGCGGAACTGCGTCTCCACCTCGGCGCGGGATTGCGAGAGCGCCCCGGCGGGGGTCAGCATCAACACGAAAAGCAGCAGGCGCAGGAGCATCGGGCCTCCGGTCGGGCAGGGTCGGGCACAGGATAGCGCGGGGGATGCGGGGATGGCCACAGGGCGCCCCGGCGGGATCGGCGGTTGCGGCGGGTTTTCCCGCTTGACGCGGTCGCGTCCTGATCCTAAGAGGTCCGCCACGGCAGCCGCGCGGTTGTAGCTCAGTTGGTTAGAGTGCCGGCCTGTCACGCCGGAGGTCGCGGGTTCGAGCCCCGTCAACCGCGCCACTGCCCTGAACAGGCGTCCCTTCGGGGGCGCCTTTGTTTTTGCGCGGCCAGCGGGCGCCGGAGGGACGATTTCCCACTTGACGGCCCGGAGGGCATGGCCTATCCCGCCCCTCACGCGCGGTTGTAGCTCAGTTGGTTAGAGTGCCGGCCTGTCACGCCGGAGGTCGCGGGTTCGAGCCCCGTCAACCGCGCCATTCACCCCCTCGCAGATCACCTTGTCGCGTCAGTAGACGTAGCCCAGCCGCGCCTCCAGGGCGTCGTCGAGCTGGGCGCGCAGGAATTCGAGATCGCGGTCCGACATCGCCCCGGGCGTCTCGGGGCGCGGCGTCGGGCCGGTCGAGGGATTGAAGCGGTTGCCGAGGCGGGCGCGGACCTCTTTCAGCTTCCCCTGTCTTTTCAGTTCGAACCTGTCCGCCAGCCAGTTCAGCGCGGCCTCGGGGTCGGCCAGCACCGCCTCCATCCGCATGATGGCCACGTCTCCGCCGCGCTCCAGCATGGAGAGGTGCGACTCGAGCTTGGCGCGGCGCAGCGCGAAGAGGTTGGAAAAGGGGCGGCCGGTCAGCGGGTGCCGGTCGAACTGCAACTCGGCGCCGACGGCGTCGAGCTCGGGGTGGATCGTCTCGAAATCGCTGATCCGGTCGACCCTGGCCCGCCAGGTCGCGCGGATGAAATCGGAAAAGCTCAGGTGCTGCATCAGGGGATGCGCATGCCAGGGCCGCTTGTGCATCGACAGCGCCCAGTCGCGGGCGTCGCGGATGCAGACCACGGTCAGCAGGTTGTCGGGCACCGCCAGCATCCGGGGAAATCCGTGCTTCCACCCGAGCGCCTCGGTCCGGAAGATGTCGATGTTGGAGTCGATCAGCTTGCGCAGGATGTTCGTCCCCGAGCCGCGTTCGCCGATCACCTGGTACATGGCGGGCGGGACAGCGCGGACCCGAAGGGCATGGCGTCCGGTTTCGGCAAAACTGTCGGGGAGCATGGCGTCCTCGGTTGCGGTCCGTCCCGTTTTACGATTCTCCTGTGGCGGGAAACAAGCGGACATTCCCCCAAGGGGCGACCGAGACAGAGGCTTATCCATGCAATCCACCGCCTGCGCGATCACCATGGTGCGCGACGATCTCTTCTTCCTGCGGATCTGGCTGGACTACTACGGGCGGATGCTGGGGCCCGCGAACTGCTATGTCGTCAATCACGGCCGGGGCGAGGGTGTCGCGACCATGGCGCGCAAGGCCAATGTCATCGGGATCCCGGGCGAGCATCACCGGAACTTCGATGCCAAGCGCTGGCGGCTGCTGAACGGGCTGGTCGCGGGGCTGCGGTCCTATTACGACCACGTGATCGTCGGCGACGTGGACGAGATCGTCGCGGTCGATCCGCAGACCGGCAAGAACCTTCTGCAATTCCTGTCCGGGCGCCGGGCGAACCGGGTGTTCACGCCCCTCGGCCTCGAGGTGATCCACCGGATCGACCGCGAGGCGGACCCGGTGAGCGACCGCGTGCTGGGGCCGCGTCGGCATGTCCGGCTGGCGCCGCATTATTCGAAACCCTGTGTCGTCTCGACCGCGACCAAGATCGCGCGGGGCGGGCATTACACCCAGTACGACACGCTCAACGCGCCGGACAATCTCTACCTCTTCCACCTGAAATTCTGCGACTTCCCCGCCTATGCCGAGGCGATGGACCGGCGCAACGCGGTGACCGAGGCGGTCGGCGTCGAGAGCGTCTCGGAGGCGGCGATCGGACGGCACTGGTTTGCCGAGGCGCGGGGGGACGACCGGGCGCTCTTCGAGGCCTTCGCCGATCTGCCCATGGCCGAAGGGTTCGACATGAAACCCTATCGCCGGGAGATGGCCGAGAGCTTCGGACCCCGCGGCGATACGGGCTTCTACGAATTCGACCGGGTGGAGCGCGACCTGCAGTTCGTCCTGCCCGAGCGGTTCACGGGGCTCTTCTGACGCTCAGGCGGCGTGATCGGCGATGAAGCCTTGCAGCGCATCCGCGGTCGCGTCGGGCGCGGTGTCGGGAAAGAAATGCCCGCCGGGGATCGGCGTGGCGCGGGGCGTGCCCTCGCAGCGGTCGGCCCATGTCGCGGGCACGTCGTACTGTCGCCCCATGACCCCGTCGGCGCCCCACAGGACATGGGTCGGGCAGAGGATGCGGCGGTCGAGGTCGGCGGCGTCGAGATCGACATCCAGGGTGGCGCCGGCGCGATAGTCGTTGCACATGCCGCGGATCGTGTCAGGATCGCGCCAGGCCGTGCGGTAGAGCTCAAGCTGACCGGCATCGAAATCGCCCGCATCCGCCGCGCCCCAACCCATCAGGCAGCCGTCGAAAAAGGCGTCCGGGTCGGCGCCGATCATACGTTCCGGCATCGGTTCGGGCTGGGCGAGGAAGAACCAGTGGTAATAGGCCAGCGCCGTCTCGCGCCGCAGCCGGGTCAGCAGCAGGTGCGTCGGGATGATGTCGAGAAGCTGGAGTGTGGCGATCCGGTCCCCGTGGTCCAGCGCCATGCGATGCGCGGTGCGGCCGCCCCGGTCATGACCGAGGTGGGTCATGAGCGCGGCCATGTCGTTGCCCATCTCGCGGAACGTGTAGTCTGCCACCCCGTCCGGTTTCGAACTCTCGCCGTAGCCGCGCAGGTCGGCGGCGACGACCCGGTGCTCGCGGGCCAGCGCCGCACCGATCCGGGACCAGAGCGCGCGGGTCTGCGGGAAGCCGTGCAACAGCAGCACCGGCGCGCCGTCTCCGCCGGCGGACCAGGCGATCCGCTGACCGTTGACCGGGGCGGTGCCGCTGTCGAAGCCCGGGATCATGTCAGGGCGTCGAGGATGCGCGCCCAGCTCCGGATGCCGTGGTGGAAGGACGAGAGGTCGTATTTCTCGTTCGGGGAATGGATCTGGTCATCGTCCTTGCCGAAGCCGATCAGCATCGCGTCGGTATCCAGAATGGTCTTGAAATAGCCCGCGATCGGGATCGACCCGCCGCAGCCGATATAGGCGGCCGGGTTGGGCCATTCGTCGGACAGGGCCTTGCGCGCGGCCTCGAAGGCGGGATTGTCGATCTCCATCTGGCCGGCGGGGCTGGCGCCGTGGCCGTGGAACTCGACCTCGCAATCCTCGGGAAGCTGGGAACTGACATAGTCGCGGAAGCTTTCGCGGATGGCGTGCGGGTCCTGTTGCCCGACGAGGCGGAAGCTGATCTTGGCGCTGGCCTTCGAGGGCAGGACCGTCTTGAACCCGTCGCCGGTATAGCCGCCCTGGATGCCGTTGACCTCGCAGGTGGGGCGGGACCAGATCATCTCGAGCGGGGTGCGGTCCTGTTCCCCGGCCGGAACGGAGAGCCCGACATCGCCCAGGAAGGCGGCATGGTCGAAGTTCAGCCCCTGCCACTGCGCGCGCATCTCGTCCGAGAGCTCGGGCACGCCGTCGTAAAAGCCCGGCACGGTGATGCGGCCGGTCTCGTCATGCAGGCCGGCGATGATGTTCGACAGCACCCGGATCGGGTTCATCGCGGGGCCGCCGTACATGCCGGAATGCAGGTCCTTGGTGGCGGCGGTGATCGTCACCTCCTCGCCCAGCAGGCCGCGCAGCATGGTGACGATGGCGGGGGTCTTCGCGTCGAAGAGGCCGGTGTCGCAGATCAGCGCGATGTCGGTCTTCAGTTCGTCGGCGTTCTCTTTCATGAAGGGGATCAGCGAGGGCGAGCCGCTTTCCTCCTCGCCCTCGAGGAAGAATGTGATCCTGCAGGGCAGCTGGCCGTTCTCGGCGATCCAGGCACGGCAGGCCTCGATGAAGGTCATGAGCTGACCCTTGTCGTCGCAGGCGCCGCGGCCGCGGATGACCTTGCCCTCGGGCGTGTCCTCGACCTGCGGGTCGAAGGGGTCGCGGTCCCATAGCTCGAGCGGATCCACCGGCTGCACGTCGTAGTGACCGTAGAAGAGCAGATGCGGGCCGCCGTCGCCGATGTGACCGACCACCATGGGATGGCCTGTAGTGGGGCGCTTTTCGGCGGTGGCGCCAAGAGAGGCCAGATCCTCGACGAGCCAATCGGCGGCGCGGTCGCAATCGGCCTTGTAGGCCGGATCGGTCGAGATCGAGGGGATTCGCAGCAGGTCGCGCAGGCGGTCGGTCGCGGCGTCGAGATCGGTGTCGATGCGGGAGAGGACGGCGTCGAGTGTCATGGATGGCTCCTGTTCTTTCGGTGGAGCCTATCAGCGGGCGGGTCGGTGTCCAGTGCGCGCGTCGGCCGGGGCGAGGAGCGGACGGGCGCCATGGTCCTGTCGCACCGGAGGTGTGCGATCAACGGGAAAGAGGGGGCGCTGCCCCCTGTCGCACCGGAGGTGCGCGATCAAGGGGAAAGAGGGGGCGCTGCTCCCTGTCGCACCGGAGGTGCGCGATCAAGGGGAAAGAGGGGGCGCTGCCCCCTCTTGAGCCTGCGGCTCAATTCACCCCCGGGATATTTTCCGGACCAAAGAAGGGGGGGGCGGCCGGGATGGGGCCCTGCCGTCGCGTGCTGGGCCGTCTGTGTTCTTCATATTGTGGGCTGTCGGGAGCCGGGCGGTTTCGGCGCAGGGGGGGCGGTCCTCGCAGAATGAGCGTTTCTCTTTTTTTTGGAGAACGGTCTGAACCTGTCGCATGGACCGGCGGGCGGAGCCGGTTCGGGCGGTGGGCGTCGGGTCTCCGGGATCGTGGTCGGCGGCGAGGGTGGGGTGGCCGAAGGTTTCTCGAGCCAAGGCGAGGACCGGGCGGCGATGCGTGCGCGGGGGCGCTCGGCCGGCGTCGTGCCTCGGGTCAGCACTCCTGTCCGCCGGTGAGGGTGAGCAAGAGGGGCAGGTGATCGGAGGCGATGCGGGCCGGTTGGGCGAGGTGGACCCGGGGCGGGTGCAGGGCCCGGAGGTCGCGTGAGAGGGCGAAGCGGTCGAGCGCCCCGACCGGGCGCAGGGCCGGGTAGCTGGGCGGGCTGTCGAGGAAGTCGAGCCCGTCGAGCACGTGGTCGAGCACGGCGATCCTGCCCCATTCGTTGATGTCGCCGGCCAGCAGCGTGGGCATCCGGGGGCGCCGTTCGAGATGGGTGGCGACGGCGTGGAGCTGCCCGAGCCGGTCACGGCGGCGCAGGCCGAGGTGGACGCCGATGATCCGGAGGGGGCCGATCGCGGTGGCCAGTTCGGCCTCGATCGCGCCGCGGGGCTCGAGGCCGGGCAGGTGGACCCGGTCGATCCTGTCGGCCTCGATGCCGGGGCGGACGAGCATCGCATTGCCGTGCCAGCCGACCGAGGAGCCGCCCGGGCCGAGCCGGCCGAAGGGCAGCACCGTCCATCCCGCCGCCTCGGCCATTTCGCGCGGGAGAGCGGCGGGCCGGGGCGGGAGGCGCTTGTCGACCTCCTGCAGCACCGCGATCTCGGCCCCGGTGTCGCGCAGCACCTCGAGACTGCGGCCCGGGTCGCGGCGAAAGTCCATGCCGACGCATTTCTGCAGGTTCCAGGTTGCGATGGTGAGCGAAGGCGTTTTCATTGGGCAAGGATTCAGTCCCGCGAGAGGAATGTCACCCCGTGTTCCGCGACCAGAGCCTTTTGACGCGCCTGATCTGGCTGGCGCTGATCTTTGCGGCGGCAGAGGCGCTGATCACCTGGCGTCTGTCGCTGGCCTTCATCGCGCTCGCCACGCTGGCGCTGTCGCTGGTGCCGGTGCTGATCGCCAGATGGGCCGAGATCCGGGTGCCGCCGAGCTTCATGCTCGCCGTGGTGGCCTTTGTCGGGGGCACGATCTTTCTGGGCGAGGTCTTCGATTTCTACTACCGGTTCTGGTGGTGGGACATTGCCATGCACGGCGGATCGGCCATCGGCTTCGGACTGATCGGTTTCGTCCTCGTCTTCATGATGTTCCAGGGCGACCGGTTCGCGGCGCCGCCCTCGGCCATCGCCTTTTTCGCCTATTGCTTCGCCCTGGCCATCGGGGCGATGTGGGAGGTGTTCGAATTCGCCATGGACCAGTCCTTCGGATTCAACATGCAGAAATCGGGCCTGAGGGACACGATGAGCGACCTGATCGTGGACATGGCGGGCGCGCTGGTCGGCGCGGGGGTGGGCTATGCCTACCTGCGGGGCCGTGCGCTCGGCGGGCTGACGGGGATGATCGACGAATTCGTTGCGCGCAATCCCCGGTTCTTCCGAAAGCGGCGCAAATAGCGATTGACGCCGGCGTATGGCGGGCATGGGATGCGCGCCATGAGAAAAGACCATCTCGATCCGGCGGGATTCGCCGCGCTTGTGCTGTTCACCACCGTCCTCGCGGGCAATCAGATCGTCATGAAGCTGACCAACGCCGGCCTGTCGCCGATCTTCCAGGCGGGTCTCCGGTCGCTCCTGGCCTGCCTCGTGGTCCTGGCCTGGGTGCGGGTGCGGGGACTCGGCCTCGGGCCGTTCAGGCGGAATTTCTGGCCGGGGCTCGCGCTGGGGCTGTTCTTCTCGATCGAATTCGCCGCGCTCTACACTGCGCTGGACATGACGAGCGTCTCGCGGGCCTCGATCATCTTCTACACGATGCCCATGCACCTGAGCCTGGCGGCGCATTTCCTGATCCCAGGGGAACGGCTGACGCCGCAGAAGGTGGCCGGTCTCGTCTGTGCCTTCGCGGGGGTCGTGATCGTGCTGGCGGACCGCTCAGGCGGCGAGGCGAGCCTGCTGGGAGACGTGCTTGCGCTGGTCGGGGCCCTGGGCTGGGCGGCCATCGCGCTGACGGTGCGGATCACCCGGATATCCGAGGCGCCGCCCGAGGCGCAGCAGATATGGCAGCTGTCGGTCTCGGCGGTGGTCTTTCTGGCCATTGCGCCGCTGTTCGGCCCGGTGCTGCGGGATCCCGGACCGGAGCACATCTGGCTGATGGCCTACCAGGTGCTGCTGGTGGCGAGCCTGGGGTTTCTCGCCTGGTTCTATCTGCTCAAGCGCTACCCGGCCGCGACCGTGGCGAGCTTTTCCTTCCTGACGCCGGTCCTGGCGGTGTTCATGGGCTGGGCGCTGCTGGACGAGACGCTGCGCTGGTCCGTGCTGCTGTCGCTGACCCTGGTCTCGGTCGGGATCGTGCTGATCAACCGCAAGCCGCGCGCCCGGGGGAACGGGCGGGCGCGCGCGGCGGCGACGCCGCCGACGTGAGGCCATTTCGCCCGGTCGCTCCGGATCGGTGCTGGATGAGAAACGTCAGGTGCCACAGAAGGTTGCGGTGACAACCTGATCCTGCGTGGGAGGTTTGGTGAAGGAGGTGTCCGCGGGCGCCTGGTAGGGCGTGGCCAGGGTGGACATCAACCGTTCGAACGGGTCCAGGTCGCCCGCAACCGCGGATTGTATCATCTCTTCTACCAGGTGGTTGCGGGGGATGACCGCCGGATTGCTGCGCGCCATGAGATCCGGCGCACCGGGTTCGTCGGCAAGCCGGTCGTGCCAGCGTGCGGTCCAGTCGAGGAAGGCCGCGCGGTCGGCGATCTGGTCGCGGGCGTCATCCGTGAGCAGGGCGCGGAAGGTATTCGTGAAATCCGAGCCGCCCGCCTGCATCAGCGACAGCAGTTCCTCGATCAGGGCGTGGTCCTCGGCTCGCGGCCGGGCGATGCCGATCTTGGCGGCGAATGCCCGGAGCCGGTCGGCCTCGATCAGGTCGGGCATGGCGTGGACGGCGTCGGTGAAGGGGGCGATGGCGGCATCGGGATCGGGCATGAGCGGCAGCAGCGCGGAGGCGAGTTTGGCCATGTTCCAGGGCAGGACTTTGGACTGATTGTCAAAGGCATAGCGGCCGTATTGATCAATCGAGCTGAAGACGGTTTGCGGATGATAGCCATCCATGAAGGCGCAGGGGCCGTAGTCGATCGTCTCGCCGCTGATGCTGGTGTTGTCGGTGTTCATCACGCCGTGGATGAAGCCGATGCCCAGCCACTGCGCGACCAGCGACGATTGCCGCCGGATCACCCCGTTCAGGAAGGCCAGCGGGTCGGACGCGGCCGGGTCGTGGCGTTCGACGGCATAGTCGAACAGCGCCTGGAGCGACTCGGTGTCGCCGCGCGCCGCGAAATACTCGAAATGGCCGACCCGCAGATGGCTTGTCGCGACGCGTGTCAGGATCGCGCCGGGCAGGCGGGTCTCTCTCTGGATCGTCTCGCCGGTGGAGACGGCGGCCAGCGCGCGTGTGGTGGGGATGCCGAGCGCATGCATCGCCTCGCTCACCACGTATTCGCGCAGGACGGGCCCCAGCCAGGCGCGGCCGTCGCCGGCGCGGGAATAGGGCGTGAGGCCCGAGCCCTTGAGCTGGATGTCGCGGCGCGTGCCGGCGCGGTCGACCACCTCGCCCAGCAGCAGTGCGCGCCCGTCGCCGAGCGACGGCGAAAAGCCGCCGAACTGGTGTCCGGCATAGGCCTGGGCGAGCGGCTCGGCCCCCCGGGGCAGCGCGTTTCCGGCGAAGGCGGCAGGGTCGGGCGTGCCCGCGATGCCCAGCTCATCCGCGAGGGCGGCGTTCCAGGCGAGCAGCGCGGGCGCCTTGACCGGTGTCGGATCGACACGCGAGTAGAGCGCCGCGGGCAGTCGGACATAGCTGTTGTCGAAGGGGATATGCAGGGTCATGGACCACAGATAGGGCCCCCGGGGCCGGTGATCCAGTGGCTCAGAACAGCCGCGTCATCAGCGTGTACCGATCGCGCGGGGCGAAGCCCTGCCGGCGATAGAGCGACATGACCTTTTCGTCGGTGCGGTCGACCTCGAGATGGAGCGCGCGCAGCCCGCTGTCGGCCAGGGTCTTGGGCAGCGTCTCCATGACCTCGGTGGCAATGCCGCGGCCCCGGACGCCGGGACGGATGTAGATCTCGTCGAGGAACCCGTCCATGCCGCCGAACTCGACCGACCAGCCGAAGGAGATGATGACATAGCCGATCGGGGCCCGCGTCGGGCCGATGATCCAGACGGCACCGTAGGGCGAGCCTTCGAGCAGGGGCGTCAGGGCGCGTTCCCGGTGGTCCTCGGACAGGTCGAGCCCGTACTCGGCGTGAAAGGCGCCGACCAGCGGCATCAGTTTCGACAGATCGTCGACAGAGGCGAGATGCAGGGCGGTCACAGGCGGGCCAGCCGTTCGGTCAGCAGATCGAAATAGCCCTGCGCGTCGAGGCCGCCCATGAAGAGCGCGTTCTTCGGCCGGTCGGTCACGCCCCACCAGTCGGCCACGGTCATGCCCATCGTCAGCTCGGACTGCGTCTCGATCTCGACATTGACGTGGCGGCCGGAGAAGAGCTCGGGCCGGATCAGATAGGCGGTGACGCAGGGATCGTGGAGCGGCGCGCCGTCCGAGCCGTATTTCTCCTTGTCGAAACGTTCGAAGAAGTCGGTCATCTCGGCCACGGCGATCCCGACCCGGCTGCCGATGGCGCGGAAGGAGTCGTTCCTGTCGGGTGTGACCAGCGCCTTGTGCGTCACGTCGAGCGGCATGACCACGAGGGGCACACCGGCCGCGAAGACCTCGCTCGCGGCGGCGGGGTCCACGTAGATGTTGAATTCGGCGGTCGGGGTGATGTTGCCCACCTCGAAATAGGCCCCGCCCATCAGGACGATTTCCTGCACCCTTTCAACGATGTCGGGCGCGCGCCGGAAGGCGGTGGCGATATTCGTCAGCGGCCCCAGCGGGCACAGCGTCACGGTGCCGGCCGGCTCGGTGCGCAGCGTGTCGATGATGAAGTCGACCGCGTGCCCGTCCTGCAGCGGCATGGTCGGGTCGGGCAGTTCCGGGCCGTTCAGCCCGGTCTGGCCGTGCACATGCTCGGCCGTGACGAGCGCGCGGTCCAGCGGGCGGTCGCAGCCGGCGAAGACCTTCGTCTCGGGCTTGCGGGCCAGTTCGCAGATGATCCGGGCATTCTTCGCCGTCAGCTCCAGGGGCACGTTGCCGGCGACGGCGGTGATGCCCAGGATCTCGATCTCGGCGGGGCTGGCGAGGGCCAGCAGGATGGCCACGGCATCGTCCTGGCCGGGGTCGGTGTCGATGATGATGCGGCGCGGCATGGCTCCCCCTGTTCGCTGGCCGGAATGTGGCGCGGGGCGCGGCCAATGTCCATGGGCCGGGACGGATTGCGCCGCGACGGGAACCGGACCATGGTGCGGGTCATGGCCGAGGCGGGCATCTACATACATGCGGGGGCGCACCGGACGGGGACATCCTCGTTCCAGCTGTTCCTGTCGGCGAATGCCGCGCGGATCCGGGCCATGGGCCACGACCTGGCCTATCCGGCGCGCGACGGCATTCCGGGCGGGCGGCTGCGGCTGCGCCTTCCGGGGTTGGGGACGGGCGGTCGGCGGCGGGACGAGCTGCGCGCCTTCCTGACCGAAGAGATGGCGGTGCATTCGACGGCGCCCGACCGGCCGCTGATCCTGAGCGAAGAGAACATCCCCGGCCGCATGATGCATTTCTACGGCGGAGCGTTCTATCCGGCGATCCGGCGGCGGCTCCGGCTGCTGCGTTCGGTGCTGCCGGGGCCGGTCCGGCGGCTGGTCTACGTGATCCGGCCCTACGACGCCCTTTTCGTCTCGGCCTTCCGCAAGCGGTCCGAGGACAATCCGGTCGATCCCTTCGACACGATCAAGCCGGCGCTGCTGGGGATGGAGGAGGGCTGGCCGCACGTCGTCTCGGCGCTGCGGGACGTTCTGGCGCCGGAGGAGCTGGTGGTGCGGAGCTATGACCGGCGGGGCGACGATGCCGACCTGCTGCGCCGCCTCGTGCCGGACCTGCCGGAAGGGGGATGGCAGATGCCGGAGCGGCGTCTGAACGTCTCGGCGACCGATGCGGCGCTTTTTGCCCTGCAAGGGGTCTATGCGGCCGGCGGCACGCTGGACCGCGCGGGCTGGCAGGCGGTCGTGTCGGATCATTCCGGGGACCGCGCGGATCGCGGCTATGCGCGGTTCACGAAAGAGGAACGGGCGCTGCTGCGCGCCCGTTACGATGACCATCTGGCCGAACTGGGATCCATGGACGGGATCGTCCTGGAGACCTGACCGCGCGTCCCGCGACGGTCAGGCCGGCTGCCTCAGCCGTCGAAATCGACCGACTGGATCAGTTCCAGAGCCTTCGGGCGCAGCGCCGCAAGCTCCATCAGGTTGACGTTGTCGGGGGTGAAGCTGCCCCATCCCTGCACCAGCTCGGTCGGTGCCGAGTTCGGCGCGATGGGATATTCGTAATTCGCCTCGGCATAGATCTCCTGCGCCTTGGGCGACGTCAGGAATTCCATCATGCGGATGGCGTTTTCCTTGTTCGGCGCGGCCTTGGTCAGGGCGATGCCCGAGATGTTCACGTGGGCGCCGCCATTCTCGAACGTCGGAAAGACGATGCGCACCGAATCGGCCCAGGCCTGCTGTTCCGGATCCTCGAGCATCTTGCCCATGTAGTAGGTGTTGCCGATCGAGATGTCGCATTCGCCGGACCAGATCGCCTTGACCTGCGCGCGGTCGTTGCCCTGGGGCTTGCGGGCGAGGTTGCTCTTCACGCCTTCCAGCCACTCCCTGGTGGCCTCCTCGCCGTGGTGGTGCAGGTAGGCGGAGACCAGGGCGACGTTGTAGGCATGGGTGCCCGAGCGGGTGCAGATGCGGCCCTCCCACTTCGGATCGGCGAGATCCTCGTAGGTCGTGACCTCGCCTTCGGCGACGCGGTCTTTCGAGGCATAGACGATCCGCGCGCGGGTGGTCAGGCCCCACCAGTGGCCGTCGGGATCGTGATAGGCATCGGGCACGTTGGCCTCGAGCGTCTCGGTCTCGACCGGCTGGGTCAGCCCGGCGTTCACCACTGCGGCCAGGCGCGAGATGTCGACGGTGAGCACCAGATCGGCGGGGGAGCGGTCGCCCTCGGCCTGCAGACGCTCGACCATGCCCTTGTCGAGATGGGCGACATTGACCTGGATGCCGGTTTCCTCGGTGAAGGCCTCGGTCAGCGGCGCCAGCAGCTCCGGCTGGCGGTAGGAGTAGAGATTCACCTCCTGCGCGGCGACGGGCATGGCCAGAAGGGCGATGCCGCCGGCAAGGGCGGATGAACGGATGGACAGCATGATATACCTCCCGAATGGACGTTGATCTCGCCGTGCTTAAATCCGAGTATTTTGGTCAGGTCAATAACCGATTCATTCGGTCAGTTTTTCGGCGCGCTTCGCCGCGTCCCACAGGGCGTCCATCTCCTCGAGCGTGCTGTCAGCGGGGGTCCGGCCCCGTTCGGCCAGCGCCGCCTCGATGCTGGCGAAGCGGCGGGTGAACTTCGCATTGGCCCCGCGCAGGGCCGCTTCGGGATCGACGCCGAGATGGCGCGACAGATTCGCCATGACGAAGAGCAGATCGCCCATCTCCTCCTGGATCTCGGCCGGGCCCAGTTCGTCCCGGGCCTCGACCAGTTCCGCCGCTTCTTCTTGGATCTTGGCCAGGACCTGATCCGTGGCGGGCCAGTCGAACCCGACCCGGGCGGCGCGTTTCTGAAGTTTCAGCGCCCGCAGCAGGGCCGGCAGGCCGATGGCCACGTCGTCCAGCACGCCGGTCGCGCCCCGGGCCGCGCGCTCGGTGGCCTTGACGGTCTCCCAGTCGCGGGTCTGCTGCTCGGCCGACTTGTCGCGGCTTTCGTCCCCGAAGACATGCGGGTGACGGTCGATCATTTTCCGCGCAACTTCGTCCGCCACGTCAGAAAAGTTGAAATGCCCTTCTTCCTCAGCCATTTGCGCGTGGAAAACGACCTGAAGCAGGAGGTCGCCCAATTCGCCGCGCAACTCGGTCATGGCGCCGCGCTCGATGGCGTCTGCGACCTCGTAGGCCTCCTCGATCGTGTAGGGGGCAATGGTGGCGTAGGTCTGCTCCACATCCCAGGGGCACCCGGTCTCGGGGTCGCGCAGGCGGCGCATGATGGCAAGGAGCCGCTCCATCCCCGGCGGCACGTCGTGGATCGGGTCGCTGTTCCTGTCGCGGGGCATTGCAGCCTCTCCGTGTTTGGGATTTGCTGCCAAGGTGACCATCGGGCCGGCCGGAGTCCAGAGAGGCCGTGGTGCCGCGCCGGGCGGCCGGAGGTCGGCGGGTATCGAAGCAAGAGGGAGAGCGGGATGGCGCTGGAAGACGCCGGGAGGCAGATCGATCACGCGGTGACGCGAGAGGACCCGCGGGGTCTGAGCCATGAGAACGCCTTTGCGGGGGCGACCTCGTTCCTGCGGCGGAGATACACCAAGGACCTGAGCGGTTTCGACCTTGCGGTGACGGGGGTGCCCTTCGACCAGGCGGTGACCAACCGGACGGGGGCACGGTTCGGACCGCGCGCGATCCGCGAAGCCTCGACCCTGCAGCCCTACGATCCGCCCTATGGCTGGGGATTCGATCCGCTGAGCGAATTCGCCATCGCGGATTACGGCGACCTGGCCTTCGATTACGCCAAGGTGTGGGAGTTTCCGGACGCGCTGCAGGCCCATGTGGCGGGGATGCTGGAGGCGGACGTGGGCACGGTGGTGCTGGGGGGCGACCATTTCGTGACCCTGCCGGTACTGAAGGCGCATGTCGAGCGGCACGGGCCCCTGGCGCTGATCCAGTTCGACGCGCATTCCGACACCTGGGCGGATGACGACATGGCGCGGATCGACCACGGCACCTTTGTCTACAAGGCCGCGAAACTGGGGCTGATCGACGTGGACCGGTCGGTCCAGATCGGGATCCGCACGGTCTGCGAGGACCACTGCGGCATCCATGTGATCGACGCGCCCGAGGTGCACCGGACCGGGCCGGCAGCGGTGGCGGAGCGGATCCGCGAGATCGTCGGCGAGGCGCCGGCCTATCTGACCTTCGACATCGACTGCCTCGACCCCGCCTTCGCGCCGGGAACCGGCACGCCGGTCTGGGGCGGGCTGTCCTCGGGACAGGCGGCGGCGATCCTGCGCGGAATCGCGGGCGTGCGGCTGACCGGGGGCGACGTGGTCGAGGTCTCGCCGCCCTTCGATCACGGCGGGATCACGGCCGTGGCGGGGGCGCATGTGGCGATGGAGATCCTCTGCCTCTGGGGCTGGACGCGGCGCCGGTGATCCGGTTGCGCGCCTGCGGCGCACGCCATGTCCGCGATTTTCCGGGGCCGGAAAACCGCATGGGCCTCCGGCGGGGATATTTGCGGGACCAAAGAAGCCGGGGCCGGGACAGGGGGCCGTGCCCGTGTGACGCGGCGCGCGCACTTGCATTCCCCACGTGCCGACCATAGGTTCCGCCAAAATCCGCGGGACGCCCGCCAGACAAGAAGGAAATTCCCCATGGAAGGTGGCGCGATCGCCCAGTTTCTCCCGCTCATCCTGATCTTCGCGATCATGTATTTCCTGTTGATCCGGCCGCAGCAGAAGAAGCTGAAGGATCACCAGAAGATGGTCGAGGCCGTGCGCCGGGGCGACCTGGTGGTGACCCAGGGCGGCATCATCGGCAAGGTGGTCAAGGTGCGCGACGACGGCGAGATCGAGGTGGAGATCGCCGAGGGCGTCAAGGTGCGCGTGATCAAGGCGACCCTGGCGGACGTGAAGTCCAAGACGGAACCGGCCGAGGCCAGCTGAACCGCACGGTGAAGGGGCCGCATCATGCTGCAGATCGAGCTGTGGAAACGTATCCTGATCTGGGGCACGGTGGCGCTTGGCCTTCTGCTTGCGCTGCCCAATGCCTTCTACAACAGGGTCGAGAGCTATAACGACGCGGTGGCGGTCGGCGCACCGGCCGAGGGCTGGGTCGACTGGCTGCCGTCGGGTCTGGTCAATCTCGGCCTCGACCTGCGCGGCGGGGCACACCTGCTGGCCGAGGTCCGGGTCGGGGATGTCTACGAGACGCGGATGAAGGGCCTCTGGCCCGAGGTGCGGAACCGGCTGCGCGCGGCGCGGGACACCGTCGGCACGATCCGGCTGCAGCAGGGCCCGGCCGACGAGCTGCGGGTCCGCATCTCGAACCCCGAGGCCATCGGCGAGGCGGAGCGCATCGTCGAGGAGATCGCCCGCCCCGTGGTCAGCCTGACCGGCGCCGGGCAATCCGACATAGAGGTCACCTCGGAGGGCGACGTGCTGATCGTGCGCCTGTCGGAGGCCGAGCGGCTTGCGACGGACGACCGCACGGTGCGCCAGTCCCTCGAGATCATCCGGAGGCGGATCGACGAGGTCGGCACGCGCGAGCCGACGATCCAGCGTCAGGGAACCGACCGCATCCTGATCCAGGTGCCCGGCGTCGGATCGGCGGCCGAGCTCAAGGAGATCATCGGCACCACGGCGCAGCTGACCTTCCAGCCGGTGGTCCGGCGGACGACCGACGACCAGACCGTGGCGGGGCCGGGGAACGAGCTGCTGCCCGCGATGGACGAGGAGGGCACCTTCTACGTGCTCGAGGACACGCCGGTGGTGAGCGGCGAGGAACTGGTGGATGCCCAGCCCTCGTTCGATCAGAACGGGATGCCGGCGGTGAACTTCCGCTTCAATCCCTCGGGCGCCCGGAAATTCGGCGACTACACCGCCAACAACATCGGCAATCCCTTTGCCATCGTGCTCGACAACGAGGTGATCAGCGCCCCGGTGATCCAGAGCCATATCGCGGGCGGGTCGGGGATCATCACCGGGAATTTCACGGTGGAGGAATCGACCAACCTGGCCGTCCTGCTCAGGGCGGGCGCGCTGCCGGCGGGGCTGGATTTCCTCGAGGAACGGACCATCGGCCCCGAACTCGGCGCGGATTCCATCGAAGCCGGGCGCATCGCCTCGGTGGTGGCGCTGGCGGCGGTCCTGTTCTTCATGGTCGCGTCCTACGGGCTGTTCGGCGTCTTCGCGAACATCGCCCTGCTGGTGAACATCGCGCTGGTCTTCGGCCTGCTGAGCCTGATCGGCGGCACGCTGACCCTGCCGGGCATCGCGGGGATCGTCCTGACCATCGGCATGGCGGTGGATGCCAACGTGCTGGTCTTCGAACGTATCCGCGAGGAACAGAAGGACCGGCGCGGCCCCGCGCGGGCGATCGAGCTGGGCTATGAAAAGGCGCTGTCGGCGATCCTGGACGCCAATATCACCACCTTCATTACCGCGCTCATCCTGTATGTCATGGGGTCGGGGCCGGTGCGGGGCTTTGCCATCACGCTGGGGCTGGGGATCCTGACCTCGGTCTTCACGGCCTTCTTCGTCACGCGCCTGCTGGTGGTGATCTGGTTCGACCGCCGCCGCCCGAAAACGCTGGAGCTTTGAGATGCGCCTGAAACTGGTTCCCGACGAGACCAAGATCGATTTCTTCCGGCGCAGCCGTCTGTTCGTGCTGCTGTCGGCGCTGCTGATCGTCGCCTCGGTCGGGGCGACGCTGGTGATGGGGCTGAACTTCGGCATCGATTTCCGCGGCGGGACGACGATCCGCACCGAAAGCGCGCAGCCGGTGGATATCGGCGCCTATCGCGACGCCATCGGCGACCTGGGACTGGGCGACATCACGATCACCGAGGTCTTCGATCCGACCTTCGGCGCGGATCAGAACGTCGCGATGGTCCGCATCCAGGCGCAGGAGGGCGAGGAATCGGTCTCGGCGCAGGTGGTGGCGGATGTCGAGGCGGCGCTGCAGGGGGTCGTGCCGGACATTCGCTTCGTGTCGGTCGAATCCGTGGGGCCCAAGGTCTCGGGCGAGCTGATCCAGACCGCCGTCATCGCCGTGGTCCTCGCCATCATGGCAGTGCTCTTCTACATCTGGCTGCGCTTCGAATGGCAGTTCGCCGTCGGCGCCGTCGCGGCGCTGGTGCATGACATCGTGCTGACCATCGGCGTGTTCTCGGTCTTCCAGATCCGGTTCGACCTCGCCATCATCGCGGCGCTGCTGACCATCGTCGGCTATTCGCTGAACGACACGGTGGTGGTCTTCGACCGGGTGCGCGAGAACCTTCGGAAATTCAAGCAGATGCCGCTGAAGGACCTGCTGAACGTCTCGATCAACGAAACGCTCAGCCGGACGGTGATGACCTCGGGCACCACCCTGATCGCGCTGATCGCGCTGATCGTGCTGGGCGGCGACGTGATCCGCGGCTTCGTCTTCGCGATGACCTGGGGCATCATCGTCGGCACCTATTCCTCGGTCTTCATCGCCTCGGCCATCCTGCTGCGGCTCGGGGTCAAGCGCGACTGGTCCAAGCCCACGGACACGACGGGCAACCAGTTCGCCAATATCGATGCCTGACTGGCTGCCCGAAGGCGTGAGCGCTTTCGGGCTGGTTGTCCTGCTGGCGACGGTGACCGTCTCCGGCGTGGTGTACGGCTTTGCCGGCTTCGGCGCCGCGCTGATCTTCGTGCCGGTGGCGGCGCGGGTGGTGCCGCTGGAGGTGGCGATCGCGGCGTTCAACATCTCGGCCGTCTCCTCGCTCGTCACGGTGGTGCCGCGCGCCTGGCGCGAGGTCGACCGGCCCGCGACGGTGCTTCAGATCGCGCTGGCCGGGCTGACGGCATCGCTCGGGATATGGGTGCTGCGGGTGATGGACGTCACCGTGCTGAGGTGGGCCGTGACGGGGGTGGTCGCGCTGACCCTTCTGGCGCTCGTCTCGGGGTGGCGGTACAGGGCCGTGCCGACCCTGGGCACGCGGGGACTGGTGGGGCTGGGGTCGGGCTTCGTGGGCGGGGCCACGGGCCTGCTGGGGCCGGTGGTGGTGGTCTTCCAGCTGGCCGGCCGGGAGAGCGCGGCCCGCAGCCGGGCGACGACCCTGGTGTTCCTCACGGTGACCAGCGTCCTGCTGCTGCCGCTGATGGCGGCGCAGGGGCTCGTCACCTGGGCGGTGATCCCGCTCGGACTGATCATGCTGGTGCCCTACGGGCTGGGTACCTGGCTCGGCCATTTGCTCTTCCGGCCCGACTCTGAAAGGCTCTATCGGGGCACGGCCTATCTTCTGATCGCGGCGGCCGTGATCATGGGCCTGCCGCTGTTCGACTGAAGGGACCGGGGATGCAACTGAACGAGATCGACTATGGCCAGGCACGACCGATCGACGGCTACGGGCCCGGGTTTTTCCGCATCGGGGGAGAGGTGCACGAGGCGCCGCTGATCGTCACGGCCGACCGCGTTGTGCCCTGGGGCGGGTTCGGCGACCCGGAGGCGGCCGGGGCGCTGGCCGGCCAGATCGACGTGCTCTTCGTGGGGACGGGGGCCGAGATGGGCCCCGTGCCGCCCGCCTTCCGCCAGGCGCTCGACGCGGCCGGGATCGGGGTGGAGCCGATGGCCAGTCCCGCCGCCTGCCGGACCTACAACGTGCTGCTCAGCGAAGGCCGGCGCGTAGCCGCCGCGCTGCTGCCGGTCTGAGGCCACCCGCCCCCTGCTTCTTTGGTCCGGCAAGTATCCCGGGGGTGAATTGGCCCGGCACGGGCCAAGAGGGGGCTGGCCCCCTTCCGGACCGGTCCGCATCCGATATCCGGCGAGGGGGCTTCGCCCCCGCCGCCCGTGCCGGGCGCCTCCCCCAGGATATTTCCGGGACCAAAGAAGCGCATGACATCGCGCTTTCCGGAGGTCGGGAAATGAGCTAGGGCGATGGGATGGTTCTGAAGGTCGTCGATCTGGGCGTGGCCCGCGGAGGCGTTCCCGTGCTGGAAGGCGTGAACTTCGCCGCGGCACCGGGCGAGGCGGTCGTGCTGACCGGTCCGAACGGTGTGGGCAAGACGACCCTGCTGCGGACCCTGGCCGGACTGCAGCCCCCCTATTCGGGCCGGATCATCCTTCCGGATGCCGAGGCCATCGCCTATGCCGGGCATGCCGACGGGATCAAGGCGGTGCTGAGCGTGAATGAGAACCTGAGGTTCTGGGCGCGGGTGCACGGGCAGGCGGATATCGCCGACGCCGTGGCTCGGTTCGGCTTGGGAGAGCTGGCCGCGCGGCGGGCGGGCGGGCTTTCGGCAGGTCAGAAGCGGCGGCTGGGGCTGGCCCGGCTGGCGGTGACCGGCCGGCCGATCTGGGTGCTGGACGAACCGACCGTCTCGCTCGACAAGCAGTCCGTCGATCTCTTCGGAGCGGCCGTCCGGGCGCATCTGGCCTCGGGCGGCACGGCCGTGTTCGCCAGTCATATCGACATGGGATTCGATGTCCGGGTGGTGGACCTGACGCCATTCCGCGCGCGGGCCACCGTTTCGCGCGATTACGACGAGGTCTTTCTGTGATCGCGCTCTTCATCCGCGATGTCCGGCTGGCCGTGCGGGCCGGGGGCGGCTTCGGCCTGGGCCTCGCCTTCTTCCTGATCGTCGTCGTGCTGGTGCCCTTTGCCCTGGGGCCCGAAACGGCGCTTCTGTCGCGGATCGCGCCGGGCGTGCTCTGGATCGGGGCCCTGCTGGCCTGCCTGCTGTCGCTCGACCGCATCTTCGCGCTGGATTTCGAGGACGGGACGCTGGATCTGATCGCGACCTCGCCGCTGCCGCTCGAGGGGGTCTGCGCGGCCAAGGCTTTGGCGCACTGGGTGACCACGGGTCTGCCGCTGGTCGTCGCCGCCCCGGTGCTGGGGGTGCTGCTGTCGCTGCCGGCAGCGGGCTATCCGTGGCTTGTCGTCTCGCTTCTCGTGGGCACGCCGGCGCTGTCGGTCATCGGCACCTTCGGCGCGGCCCTGACCGTCGGGATCAAGCGGGGCGGCCTGCTGCTGTCGCTGCTGGTCCTGCCGCTTTATGTGCCGACCCTGATCTTCGGGGCCGAGGTGGCGCGGGCCGGGGCCGGGGATCTCGCGGTCGAGACGCCGCTGGTGCTGCTGGCGGCCGTGACCTGCGTCACCATCGCGCTGTTGCCCTTCGCCAGCGCGGCTGTTCTAAGGATGAACCTGCGGTAATGTGAATGGCGCCCCGGCCGGGGTCGGGGTAGGGAAGCGCATGGCGTCGATCTGGGAATATGCCAATCCGAAGAAGTTCACCGCCACGGCCGAGCGGCTGCTGCCGGTGCTCGCGGTGCTGGCGGTCGTGGCGCTGGCCACGGGGCTGATCTGGGGGTTCTTCTTCACGCCGGACGATTACCGGCAGGGATCGACCGTCAAGATCATCTACCTGCACGTGCCCTCGGCGCTGATGGCGATCAACACATGGCTCATGATGCTGGCGGCCTCGCTGATCTGGCTGATCCGGCGGCACCATGTCTCGGCGCTGGCGGCGCGGGCGGCGGCGCCGGTCGGGGCGGTGATGACGGTGATCGCGCTGTTGACCGGGGCGATCTGGGGGCAGCCGATGTGGGGCACGTGGTGGGCCTGGGATCCGCGGCTGACCTCGTTCCTGATCCTCTTCCTGTTCTACCTCGGCTATATCGCGCTGTGGTCGGCCATCGAGAATGACGACACGGCCGCCGACCTGACTTCGGTCCTGTGCATCGTGGGCTCTGTCTTCGCGCTGCTCAGCCGCTATGCGGTCAACTTCTGGAACCAGGGACTGCACCAGGGCGCGTCGCTGAGCCTGGACAAGGAGAAGAACGTCGCGGACGTGTTCTATCATCCGCTGCTGCTGTGCATCGCGGGGTTCGTCCTGCTGTTCGTCGCGCTGGTGCTGCTGCGGACGGTGACGGAGATCCGGGCGCGGCGGACCCGGGCGCTGCTGGCGCGGGAGAGGATGGCATGATGCCGGAACTTGGGAAATACGCAGGCGCGGTGCTGAGCTCCTACGGCGTGTCGCTGCTGCTGCTGGCGGGGCTGGTGGCGGTCAGTGTCTGGCGGTCGCGCCGGACCGCCCGCGCCTTGCGCGAGGTCGAGGAACGGGTGAGGAATGGCTAGGATATCCCTGCTGATGACAGTGCCGCCGGTGATCTTCGCCGGGCTGGCCGCGGCATTCTACGTGGGCTTGCAACGGGAAGACCCGGATCAGCTTCCGTCCGCGCTGGAGGGGCGGCAGGCGCCGGCGGTGGAGATGACGGCGCTCGGCGATCTGCCGGGCTTCGACGACGGATCGCTGCGCGACGGAGAGGTCAAGCTGGTGAACTTCTGGGCCTCGTGGTGCGCACCCTGCCGGGTCGAGCATCCCAGCCTGACGCAGCTGGCCGAAGAGGGGATCACCGTGCTGGGGGTCAACTACAAGGACGACCCCGAAAAGGCGCTCGGATTCCTGCGGGAGCTGGGCAATCCCTATGCGGGCGTCGGCGCCGATGCCCAGGGGCGCATGGCGCTGAACTGGGGGCTCTACGGCGTGCCCGAGACCTACGTGATCGACGGTCGGGGGAACATCGTGCTGCGGTTCGCCGGGCCGGTGACGCAGCGTGTCATCGAGAGCCGGATCCGGCCGGCGCTGGAGAAGGCGCGGGCGGAGTAGACGGCGTCTGCGGGACGGTTCCGCGGATTTCGTGTCGCCGGTTCAAGGGACGGTCGGGAGATCCTCGGGTCAAGCCCGAGGATGACCTGCGTCTGGACGAGGAGACGGTGGAGACGTGGAGCGGCGTCATCCCCGGACCTGATCCGAGAATGTCGTGACGAAGGTGCCCGCATCGGCCGGGGAGCCCTGGGGCTAGGCCCGAGGATGACGGATGACATCGCGGAGGACGGTCGGGATGCCCTCGGGGCGACCGGGCACGACCGCGTACCGGCCCTAGGGCTACGCACGAAAAAAAGGGCCCCGTGAGGGGCCCTTTCATCATCTGTTTCGGGTGCGATCAGGAGGCCTGCGCCAGGTCCCGCAGGACGTAGTGCAGGACGCCGCCGTGTTCGACGTATTCCTTCTCGATCGCGGTGTCGATCCGGCACTTCAGGGTGATCTCCTTCGTCGAGCCGTCGCCCATGGTGATGGTGCAGGGCACCTCCTGCAGCGGCTTGATCGTGTCGAGACCGGAGATCGACACCGTCTCGTCCCCCTTCAGGCCGAGCGACTTGCGGGTGTCGCCGCCGGTGAACTCGAAGGGGATGACGCCCATGCCGACGAGGTTCGAGCGGTGGATCCGTTCGAAATTCTCGGCGATGACCGCCTTGACCCCGAGCAGCGCGGTGCCCTTGGCCGCCCAGTCGCGTGAGGACCCGGCGCCGTATTGTTCGCCGCCGAAGATCACCAGCGGGGTGCCCTGGTCCTGGTAGGCCATGGCCGCATCGTAGATCGAGGTCTGGTCGCCGTCCGGGCCCAGGGTATAGCCGCCCTCGACCCCGTCCAGCATCTCGTTGCGGATGCGGATGTTGGCGAAGGTGCCGCGCATCATCACCTCGTGGTTGCCGCGGCGCGATCCGTACGAGTTGAATTCGCGCACGGGAACCTGGTGGTCCGTCAGGTACTTGCCGGCCGGAGTTGTTTCCTTGAACGAACCCGCCGGAGAGATGTGGTCGGTGGTGACCATGTCGCCCAGGATCGCCAGGATCTTGGCGCCCTCGATGTTCGAGATGGTGCCGGGGGTCTTGGACATGCCCTGGAAATAGGGTGGGTTCTGGACGTAGGTCGACGAGGCCGGCCAGTCATAGGTCTCGCTGTCCGTCGTGTCGACCGAGCGCCATTTCTCGTCGCCCTCGAAGACATCGGCATATTTCGACTGGAAAGCCTCCTTGGTCACGGTTTTCTCGACCAGGTCGGCGATTTCCTTCTGCGAGGGCCAGATGTCCTTGAGGTAGACGTCGTTGCCGTCCTGGTCCTGACCGAGCGGGCTTTTCGCGATATCGACGTTCATGTCGCCGACCAGCGCGTAGGCCACCACCAGCGGCGGCGAGGCGAGGTAGTTGGCGCGCACGTCGGGGCTGATCCGGCCCTCGAAGTTGCGGTTGCCCGAGAGGACCGAGACGCCGACGAGGTCGTTGTCGTTGATGCATTCGCTGATCGGCGCGGCCAGCGGGCCGGAGTTGCCGATGCAGGTGGTGCAGCCGTAGCCGACGAGGTTGAAGCCGATCGCGTCGAGATCGTCCTGAAGCCCGGCGGCCTCGAGATAATGCGAGACGACCTGCGACCCGGGGGCGAGCGAGGTCTTGACCCAGGGCTTCCGGGTCAGGCCCTTCTCGCGCGCCTTCTTGGCCACGAGGCCCGCGCCGATCATCACGTAGGGGTTCGAGGTGTTGGTGCAGGAGGTGATCGAAGAGATCACGATCGAGCCGTCGTGCAGCTGGTGCGTGGAGCCGTCCTCGTCCCTGTACCAGGCGCGCTTGTGGTGCCCCTCGTTGCCGGGGATTTCGCGCGGTTCGGGTGCGCCGCCTTCACCTTCCCACCGGGCCTCGGTGCTGGCGCTGGCATCCTTGCCTTCGCGCAAGCCCTTGATGTACTTGCCGAATTCCGACGCCGCCTTGTCCAGCGCGATGTAATCCTGAGGCCGTTTCGGGCCCGAGATGGCCGGCACGATGGTCCCCATGTCGAGCGAAAGGGTGTCGGTGTAGACCGGCTCGTAATCCGGACCGCGCCAGAACCCGTTCTCCTTGGCGTAGGCCTCGACCAGGGCGACGGTCTCTTCGCCGCGGCCGGTCTGGGTGAGATAGCGCAGGGTCTCGGCATCGATGGGGAAAAAGCCGCAGGTGGCGCCGTATTCGGGGGCCATGTTGGCAATGGTCGCCCGGTCGGCCAGCGGCAGCTTGTCCAGCCCGTCGCCGTAGAATTCCACGAACTTGCCGACCACGCCCTTTTCGCGCAGCATCTCGACGACCTTGAGCACGAGGTCGGTGCCGGTGGTGCCCTCGACCATGGCGCCGGTCAGCTTGAAGCCGACCACCTCGGGCAGCAGCATCGAGATGGGCTGACCCAGCATCGCGGCCTCGGCCTCGATCCCGCCGACGCCCCAGCCCAGCACGGCGAGCCCGTTGATCATGGTGGTGTGGCTGTCGGTGCCGACGAGCGTGTCGGGATAGGCGACCTCTTCGCCGTTCTGATCCTTGTCGGTCCAGACGGCCTTGGCGAGGTATTCCAGGTTCACCTGGTGGCAGATGCCGGTCCCCGGGGGCACGACGCGGAAATTCTCGAAGGCGCCCTGGCCCCATTTCAGGAACTGGTAGCGTTCGAAGTTCCGCTCGTATTCGCGGTCGACGTTCATCTGGAAGGCGCGGGGGTTGCCGAATTCGTCGATCATGACCGAGTGGTCGATGACCAGATCGACCGGGTTCAGCGGGTTGATCTTCTGGACGTCGCCGCCCAGCCCCTTGATGCCGTCGCGCATGGCGGCAAGATCGACGACCGCGGGAACGCCGGTAAAGTCCTGCATCAGCACGCGGGCCGGACGATAGGCGATCTCGACCGGGTTCCTGCCACCCTTCTTGCCCCAGTCCGAGAAGGCCTTGATGTCGTCGGTCGTGACGGTCTTGCCGTCCTCGAACCGCAGCATGTTCTCGAGCACCACCTTGAGCGCGGCGGGCAGGCCGGAGAAGTCGCCCAGACCGGCCTCTTCGGCGGCGGGGATGGAATAATAGGCATAGCTCGACGATCCGACCTTGAGCGTGCGACGCGTCTTGGCCGTGTCCTGTCCGACGGTGATGGGCATGGTGGCTCCCTTCCAATGAAATGAGGGTCGTAGCTGGCCTGCTTCTGCCCCATTGCCGGCCACGGATCAAGAGGGCGCGGGCGGTTATGTGTACCATTGTATACTTTCTCGGAAGAAATGCGCCGCCGGTCGCCGAAGTTCTCGAAACCTTGATTGGTTGTTTCAGCGCGCATTGACTACCAAGATGCACAGCAAATGGGGACATGAGGATCGGATGATCGGCAGGATAGGAATAGCAGCGCTGATTTTGTTGGGGTTCGCGACCGATCCCCGGCCGGCCCGGTCGCAGGAGGATACGCCCGTCGTGGTCGAGCTCTATACCTCGCAGGGCTGTTCCTCCTGCCCGCCGGCGGATGCGTTCTTGTCCGTGCTCGCGCCGCGCGAGGATGTCATCGCGCTCGGTCTCCATGTGGATTACTGGGACTATATCGGCTGGAAGGACGTCTTCGGATCGCCCGAATTCTCGGCACGTCAGAAAGCCTATGCCAAGGCCGCGGGGCGACGGTCCGTCTATACGCCGCAGATGATCATCGGCGGCGAGGCGGATGTGGTGGGCAATCACCCAATGGACGTGACCGACCTCATCGACTCCTACCGCGACCGTCCGGTGCGCGTGCATCTGACGCTCGAGCGGCGCGGTCCGGACCGGGTCGGGATCGACGCGGAGGCGGTCGACCGGATCGCGGGGCCGCTGCTCGTCCAGATCGTGCGGTATGTCCCCGAAGCGCAGGTCGAGATCCAGCGCGGCGAGAATGCGGGGCACAAGCTTTCATATTCCAACATCGTCACCGACTGGGATCTGCTGGCGGAATGGGATGCGCAGGAGCCCTACAAGGCCGAGATCGAGGTGCCGGGCGACAAGCCCGTCGTGGTGCTGATCCAGCAGGCGGGCCCGGGGCCCATCGAGGCGGCCGCCCGGTTGCGTTAACCGGTCCGGGCGTCCGGTCCCGCGGGCCCGGGCTTCCACCGGCGGTGGAGCCAGAGCCACTGGCCCGGATTGTCGCGAACGCGCCGTTCGAGCGAGTCGTTCAGGGCCTGTCCGACCTCTTCCGGCGACGTGTGGGGGATCGGCTCTTCGAAGACGACGCGGAAGGACAGGCCGTCGGGTTGCCGGATGGCATAGGCCGGAACGATCAGCGCGTCGAGCTTCATGGCGATTTCGGGAATCGACAGCGCGGTATAGGCGGTGCGCCCGAAAAAGGTCAGGGGCGCGCCGTGGCCGAAGTGCTGGTCGTTCAGGATCGCCACGAAGCGGCCCTTGCGCACGTATTTCATCATCTCGGCCAGGCCGCGGCGGCCGCGCGGAAAGAGCGGTCGCGCGACGGTGGTCATGGCCTCGACGTAGTGCCGGTTGAAATAGACGTTGTTGAGCGGGCGGTAGAGGGCGCCGATCTCGCCGAATTCCATGGCGACGAGGCTTCTGGCCGCGTCGTAATTGCCGAAATGGCCGGAGAGGAAGAAGATCGGCCGCCCCTCGGCATGCGCCTCTTTCACCACGGCCCAGCCAGGGCCTTCGGGCGTCACCTGGCGCACCCGGGCCTTCAGGTCGTCGCCCGAGTACATCTCGATCAGGGCACGGCCGGCGTTGTCGGGCACGGCGCGGACCAGGCGTTCGACCTCGTCGCCGGGCAGGTCCGGCCAGGCATGGGCGAGGTTGGTGCGGATCCGGCGCCGCCACCCGGCCAGCGGCGCCACGATCCGCGAGACGAGCCATCCGGCCAGGGGGACGCGGCGTTCGTAGGGCAGGGCCAGCGCGAGGCGGAGCATCCCTTCCAGGACGAAGTTCATCAGGAACTGCCCGATGCGTCGTGGCAGGGGGAGGTCTTTCGGCTCCATCATGTGACCTCGTCAGTGTCCTTCATCGGCCTTGGCCCGCGCCAGGGCGGGGGCCGCGCGGGTTTCTCGGTGCCAGACATAAAGCCCGGCGGCGACCACCACAACTGCACCGACAATGGTCCAGAAATCCGGGAACTCGTCGAAGAAGAGCAGGCCCCAGAGCGTGGCGAAGATCAGCCCGGAATAGGCGAAGGGGGCTAGCATGGCGGCCTCGCCGCCGGCCAGGGCGCGGATCAGGAACAGCTGCCCCAAGGTGGCGACGACCGAAAGGACGAGCATCAGCGCGATCGTCGTGCAGTCGGGGGTGTGCCAGTTGAAGATGGCGATCCCGGTCATCACGACCGATCCGAAGAGCGCCGCATAGAGCAGCGAGGTCCAGGGATCCTCGCGATGGCCGACGAAGCGGGTGGCCAGGGAATAGGCCGAATAGAAGACGGCCGCCATGAGCGGAAAGATGGCCGCCCACGAAAAGACGCCGCTGCCGGGTCGGATGATGATCATCGCGCCGACCAGCGCCGCGGCGATCCCCAGGATGCGGCGTGGTCCCAGCTTTTCCCCGAGAAAGACCGCCGCGCCAAGGGTGATGAGCACCGGGTTGATGTCCATGAGAGCGGTGGTCTCGGCGAGCCCCAGAAAGGTGAGGCCGGTGAAGAAGGACGCCGTCGCCCCGAGCAGGAAGATGGACCGCAGAACCTGCAATTTCGGAAACTCGGTCCGGGCGACGCTGCGCAGGCGCGGTGCCACCAGGATCAGCACCAGCGTCATCTGGCCCGTATACCGCGCCCAGAGGGCCATGACCGGGCTGGACTGCATCGAAATCGCCTTGGCCGCCGCGTCCATGGCAGTGAAGCAGAAGATGGCGCCGATCATCAGAAGGATCGCGCGGTTGGTCTGGCTGAGTCGGCCCCACATGATTCAGGCCTTCCCCGGCGCTATGGTCTGGAACATGGCCCAAGCCATATGGGCGTCACGCGGGCATGTCCATAGGCCGGGAACGGGCGGCCCGGGCCCTCTCGCCGGGGCCGGGCCCGCCGACTGGGCGAGAGCCGCGCTCAACCCTCGCCGAAGACCCGGGCGAAAATCGTGTCCACGTGCTTGGTGTGATAGCCCAGGTCGAACTTCTCGTTGATCTCGTCTTCTGAAAGCGCCGCGCGCACCTCCTCGTCCGCCAGCAATTCCTCGCGGAAGTCGGTGCGCTGGTCCCAGACCTTCATCGCGTTGCGCTGGACGAGGCGATAGGCGTCCTCCCGGCTGACACCGGCCTGCGTCAGCGCCAGCAGAACCCGCTGCGACATGACGAGGCCGGGAAACTTGTTCATGTTGTCCAGCATGTGCTGCGGATAGACCAGCAGCTTCTCGATCACGCCGGTCAACCGGGCGAGGGCGAAATCAAGCGTGATCGTGGTGTCGGGTCCGATGTTCCGCTCGACCGAGGAATGCGAGATGTCGCGCTCGTGCCAGAGGGCCACATTCTCCATCGCCGGGATCACCGCCATGCGGACGAGACGGGCGAGACCGGTGAGATTCTCGGTCAGCACCGGGTTCTTCTTGTGCGGCATCGCGGACGAGCCCTTCTGCCCCATCGAGAAGAATTCCGCCGCTTCCAGCACCTCGGTCCGCTGCATGTGACGGATCTCGGTGGCGACGTTCTCGATGCTGCTGGCGATGACGCCGAGCGTGGCGAAGAAGGCGGCGTGCCGGTCGCGCGGGATGACCTGCGTGCTGATCGGTTCGGGCACGAGGCCGAGCTTGTCGCAGACATGTTCCTCGACCGCCGGGTCGATGTTGGCGAAGGTGCCGACCGCGCCGGAGATCGCGCCGGTCGCGATCTCGGCCCGCGCATCGCGCATGCGGCTGAGGTTGCGGTCCATCTCGGCATAGAAACGGGCGAAGGTCAGTCCCATGGTGGTGGGCTCGGCGTGGATGCCGTGGGACCGGCCGATGCGCACCGTGTCCTTGTGCTCGTAGGCGCGTGTCTTCAGCGCCGCGAGCAGCCCTTCGATGTCCTTGATGAGGATATCCGCGGCGCGGGTCAGCTGCACGTTGAAGCAGGTGTCCAGCACGTCGGACGAGGTCATGCCCTGATGGACGAACCGCGCCTCGTCGGATCCGACATGTTCGGCGAGGTGGGTGAGAAAGGCGATGACGTCGTGCTTGGTCTCGCGCTCGATCTCGTCGATGCGGTCCACGTCGAACTCCACGTCCTTCGCCTTCCAGACGGCCTCGGCGTTCTCGCGCGGGATGACGCCGAGATCGGCCATGGCATCGCAGGCATGGGCCTCGATCTCGTACCAGATGCGGAACTTGGTCTCGGGGGACCAGATCGCGACCATGTCGGGGCGGGAATAGCGGGGGATCATCGGGCGCTCCTGTTGGACCGGGTTGCGCGCGTCTTAACGCCGGGGCATCAGGGGGACAAGACGGAGAAGGGGGCGGCCCGGTGTCGCGGAGGAGCAATGCGGCTGAGCGACTTCGAAGGGCGGTGGCGGATGAGTCGCACCGTGCGAAACACCATCGGGCCGGATGCGACCTTCGAGGGCCTGTCGGTCTTCGCGCCCGACCCGGGCGGGCTGATCCTCACCGAAACCGGCGAAATGCGGATCGAGGGGCAGGGCCCCATGCGGGCGAGCCGGCGGTACCTGTGGCGCGAAACGGCGACGGGTCTCGAGGTCTTCTTCGAGGACGGCCGGTTCTTTCATCGCGTGGCCGGGGGGGACGCGCCCGGCACGCGGCATCATTGCGCTCCCGACATCTACGAGGTCGCCTATGATTTCAGCCAATGGCCCCTGTGGTCGACCGCCTGGCGCGTGACGGGCCCGCGCAAGGATTACGGGATGGTCGCGCGCTATGCCCCGGTGACAGGTCCGACTTAGCGGATTTGCAAACGGGTGCGGTTTGCGAAATCCGACTTTGCAACTTCGAACGGAGCGCCCTCCGTCTCCGCTTGCGATTCCGCGACCCTTGGGGCATCACGGGGGCAACGACAGTTCGACGGGAACGGAGGAAAACATGTCCCAGGCATCGACGGCACGCGTCCTGACCGAGGCGTTCGGTCCGACCGAAGGCGCGGCCCTGCGTCTGAAACAGGCGGCACTAGTCGTCGCGGGCATCGCCCTGCTGGCGGTCTGCGCGAAGATCAAGCTCCCGGTACCGGGTTCGCCGGTCGCGGTCGGCATGGGCACCTTCGCCGTGCTGGGCATCGGCGCCGCCTACGGCGCGAAACTCGGCCTCACCACGATCATGGGCTACATGCTGATCGGCCTGCTCGGCTTCGACATCTTCCAGTCCTCCACGGCCGAGCTGAACGGGGTCGACTACATGATGGGTTCGACCGGCGGCTATCTGCTGGGCTATGTCTTGGCGACCGTCCTGCTTGGTGCGCTCGCACAGCGCGGCTGGGACCGGTCGGTGCTCTGGATGGCGCTGGCGATGCTGCTCGGCAACATCCTGCTCTACATTCCCGGCCTGGGCTGGCTGGGCATGCTCTACGGCTGGGACAAGCCGATCCTGGAGTGGGGGCTTACTCCCTTCATCATCGGCGATCTGCTGAAACTCGCCCTGGCCGCGCTGATCCTGCCGGCGGCATGGAAACTGATCGGCCGCGCCCGCGGCTGACCGGCACATTCGGTCCGAATGACTTGAGGCGCGTCCCGCGGGGCGCGCCTTTTGCATGCCGAGGGACCGGGGCTCTGCCCCGGACCCCGGGATATTTTCCGGACCAAAGAAGCAGGGGCGACCATCTCTTCTTTGGTCTTTGAAGTATCCCGGGGTGAGGCCCGCGAGGGCCGAGGGGCAGAGCCCCTCAACCGAGCATGCAATGCGCCGCAGGCGCGCGATCGGATCAGGCGGCCATCAGGGGGCGGATCTTTAGTCGGGTGATCCGGTTGTCCTTGCGGGCCAGCACTTCGAAGCGGAAGCCGTGAAAGGAAAAGACCTGGCCGGTGCTGGGAATGGTCTGAGCCTCGTGGATGACGAGGCCGGCGATCGTGTTGGCCTCTTCGTCCGGCAGGTTCCAGTCCATCGCGCGGTTGAGGTCGCGGATCGTCATGGCGCCGTCGACGATGAACTGGCCGTCGTCCGTGCGGCGCAGGTCGTGGTCCGCCGCGGGGTCGAATTCGTCGGTTATCTCGCCGACGATCTCCTCGAGGATGTCCTCGAGCGTCAGCAGCCCGCGCAGCGCGCCGTATTCGTCGACCACCAGCGCGAAGTGGGTCCTCTGGCTGAGGAACTGGCGCATCTGTTCGTCCAGCGTCGTCGTCTCGGGGACGAAGTAGGGCTTCATCATCACGTCGGTGATCTTGAAGGCGGCGAAGGCCTCGACCAGCGAGCGGTCGGTTTCGACGGACATGCTGTGGATCGCGCGCAGGAGGTCCTTGGCATGGACGATGCCGATGATGTTCTCGGGGTCGCCGCGATAGACCGGCAGGCGGGTGTGATTGGACTGCAGGCTTTGCGAGAGGATGTCCTCGACCGGGCTGTCGGCGTCGATCATCTCGATCCGGCTGCGGTGGAGCATGATTTCCTCGACGAAGCGGTCGGAGAGGTCGAGCGCGCCCAGGATGCGGTCGCGGTCCTCCTTTTCCACGACGCCTTCGGAATGGCCCAGCTGGAGCGCGCCGGCGATTTCCTCGCGCACGGCAAGGATGTGGCTGTCGGGGTCGGCGCGCACGCCGAAGACGCGCAGGACCGCGCGGACCAGCACCCGGATGGCCGAGACCAGCGGCGCGAAGACGGTGACGACGAACTGGATCGGGCCCGAGACGCCGGCGGCGGCCTTCTCGGCATTGGTGATGGCGTAGGTCTTGGGCAGCACCTCGGCGAAGATCAGCACGAGCGCCGTCATCACGAGCGTCGCCAGCGCGACGCCGCTGTCACCGAAGAGACGGGTGAAGAGCGCCGTCGCGAGCGAGGTCGACAGGATGTTCACCAGGTTGTTGCCCAGAAGGACCGAGCCGATGAGTTTCTCGTTGTCCTCGGTGATCACGAGGGCGCGCTGCGCGCCGCGCGACCCCTTGTCGGCCTGCGCCCGCAGCTTGCCGCGCGAAGCGGCGGTGAGCGCGGTTTCCGAGCCCGAGAAGAAGCCCGACAGCACGAGCAGAAGCAGGATGGCGCCCCCTGTCAGCCAGAAGGCGGAGTCATAGGCGGTGGTCAGCGGTTCGGTCATGGTGCCCCCGGAGCTAGAACCTGCCTTATGCGATCCGTCGCCCGCGGGATCAAGCCGGGTCGGAGGCGGCGCGATTCAGCGGGTGGTGGGTTTCCACCAGCTCCCGCAGCCGATGTTCCAGCACGTGGGTGTAGATCTCCGTCGTCGCCAGGTCGGCATGACCCAGGAGGGTCTGGATCGCACGCAGGTCGGCGCCGTTCTCGAGCAGATGCGTGGCGAAGGCGTGGCGCAGGGTGTGCGGCGTGACCTTGGCGGGCGAGACCCCGGCGGCGAGGGCGATCTCCTTGATCAGGATGTAGAACCTGTGCCGTGTCAGGTGCCCTTCGGCCGAGCGCGAGGGAAAGAGCGCACGCGAGGGGCGGGCACCGCGGGGCAGGGCCTCGTCCCGGGCCTCGCGGGCGGCGAGCCAGGCGGCCAGTGCCTCGCGCGCGGGGGGCGAGAGGGGGACCATGCGTTCCTTGCCGCCCTTGCCACGGATCAGCAGCATCCGGGGATCGCCCCTGGCCGCGGCAAGGGGGAGAGAGACGAGTTCCGTGACCCGCATCCCCGTGGCGTAGAGCAGTTCCATCAGGCAGGTGTTGCGCAGGCGGTCGCTCTCGTTCCGTCCCTTGGTGCGGGCGGCGTCGAGCAGGGCGCCCACCTCGTCCGTGGTCAGTGTCCTGGGGAGTTTCCTGCTGCGCCCGGGGCCGCGGATCTCGATGGCGGGGTTGTCGGAGCGCCAGCCCTCTTCGAAGGCGAAGCGGAAGAGCTGCCGGATCGCGGAGAGGCGCCGCGCCCGCGTGGCCTGCGACAGGCCCTGGGCGTCGCAGTCGGTCAGATAGGCCTCGACATCCGCGCGGGTGGCGCTGTCGATGGCGTGGTGTTGCCGCTCCAGCCAGCCGGCGAAATCCTTGAGGTCGCGCCCGTAGGCGAGCAGCGTGTTGCGCGAGGCGCCGGCCTCGGCGGCCTGGGCCTCGAGGAACGACGAGATCCAGCGGTGCGCGGCGGACCCGGTCACCGGAGGCGGTCCAGGATCATCAGTTGCAGGGCCGTGCGGCGGGCGGTGTCCTCGAGCCCGACCGCGCGCAGCGTGGCCAGGGCGGGGGCGATGTCCTTGGTGGCGCCCTCGGCCGCCCGCGACACATGGCTCATGGCCTCGAGGATCGCCTCGCCGAGCTTTTCCCCGCGCAAGGCGAGGCGGATGCTGTCGGGAATCGCGCCGGTGCCGGAGAAGCCTCGCTGGATCGCGCGGGCGGTGGCGTCGGGCGCCGAGGCCGAGGACGGGTCGCCGCCGGCGACCGCGGCGAGGAAGGTCTCGCGCGGGCCGACCGGGGAAAGCGCGGCGGCGTGGGTCTCGTAATCCGGGCTCAGCATGGCGATTTCGAAGACCAGCCGGGCCGCGGCCCCGGTCGGAGCGGCCTTGGTCAGCTCTGCGCTCCACAGCCGTGCGAAGGGCACCTCGAGTTCCGCGTCACGGATGGCTTTCCAGGCCGGCGGCAGCGCGGCGGAAATCGCGTCGCTCGCGCCGGAGCGGATGGCTGCGTCGAGGTCCTGCACGGCCTCGACACGGTCCCACACGGCGCCCGAGGCCGCGGGCTTGCGGTCGGTGTAGACGCCGAGCAGCCGGTTCTCGGCCAGCGCACCGGTGCGTGTCAGGCGTTCCGCGGCCTCGATCTCGGCCCGCCAGCCCGAGAGGCCGCGCAGGTCGGCCATGGCATAGGCGCGGGGCAGGCCCGTCGCGGGGAGCGGATGCCCGATGGCTTCGGCAAGGCGGAACGACAGCGGGGTTATGGTGGCCGGCGGCGGCATCTGCGGCGTGGCTTCGGCCAGGTCGGGATCGAGGTAGAGGCGCATCAGGCTTTCCTCGGCCGCCGGCATCATCTCGAGCGCGGCGGCGCTGCCGACCGTGAGGGCCGCCAGGTCCCACTGACCCTGGCTGGCGCGGCAGAAGGCCAGTGCGGGCAGCGACGGCGCCAGGGCGGGGCGGTCGCGCATTTCCTGGCAGACGCGGTGTTCGTTGCCCGTCAGCAGGGCGAGGTCGAACCAGCGGGAGAACAGCGCCGGCGCGGTCTCGGGCGCGGCGCGTTCGGTCAGCGACAGGGCGGGTTCGACCGCGCCCAGTTCGATCAGCGCGTCGATCCGCGCCAGCAGGAAGGACAGGCCGCCCCGATCCTGCCGGGGGGGCTCGGCTTCGGTCAGCAGCAGCGAATAGAGCAGCGACTGCATGGCCGGAAGGCCGGTCACGTCCAGGCGTTCGAGCTTGCCGGTCAGGGTGGCGGACTGCGAATTTTCCCAGATCGTCACCGGCAGCCCGGTGACGGAGCGGGGCAGCAGCCCGACCGCGCCGGCCTGCGGCGCATCGAGCGGTCGGGTCTCGACCTGGGGCGTGGTGACGCTGTCGGCGACCGGCGGTTCGGCGATGTTCGGTGTCGTGGTGGTGTCGCCGTCCGGCTGCGCGCCCAGTCCGGCGAGGCCGTCCTGCCGGTCCAGCCAGTCTATCGCGGAAATCGGCTCGCGCGCCGGAGCGGTGCCGGCGGTCAGTGCCAGCGTCGCGGCCAGGCAAAATCGGTGGATAATTGCCGAGCTAGTTCGCATCCAACACCACGGGTTCCCGAATCTCCACCTTGGGGGGCGTGAAATCCACGCCGAAGTAGGGGCCGATGTAGGCATAGCCGGTCAGCCCGATAGCGCCGAGAATAATCAACACGATCAGCCATTTGATGATCCGAAACATGTTCGAGCTGCCTCTGTCTGCCTGCCTTTTTCGAGGAATATAACTGGCCTTTTGCCCAAGATCACGTCATTCAACCGTGAACCGGGAAAAGAAACGGCGAATGCCGGGGCCGGACAACGGGACCGGGCAACGGGACGGGGCGCATGGGCTGGGTGCTGAAGAAGACCATCGTGATGGTCGGCATGATGGGCGCGGGCAAGACTGCCGTGGGGCGGGCCCTCGCCGCCGAGCTCGGGGTGCCGTTCCTCGATTCCGACCACGAGATCGAGGCGGCGGCGAACATGTCCATCGCCGAGATCTTCGACCGTGACGGCGAGGCGTTCTTCCGGGCGCGCGAGACCGAGGTGATCCAGCGTCTTCTCGAAAGCGCGCCCTGCGTGCTGTCCACCGGCGGCGGCGCCTATCTGGCGGAGCGGAACCGTGGGTTGATCTCGGACAAGGGGTTGGCGGTCTGGCTGAACGCCGATCTCGAACTGCTCTGGAACCGGGTTCGGCACCGCGACACCCGGCCGCTTCTCCGGACGCCGGACCCCAGGGGCACGTTGCGCGATCTCTATCTGGCGCGCGTGCCGTTCTACGAACAGGCCGATGTAAGCGTGCCGGCGGAACAGGGCCTGTCGGTGCAGGACATGGCCGAGCGCGTGGCCCGGGCCGTTTCGGCGCGGCCGGATGTATTGGAGGCGACATGACCGAAACGGTGCAGGTGGACCTTGGCGCGCGCAGCTATGCCATTCATATCGGCGAGGGGCTTCTGAGCGATGCCGGAGATTACATCGGGCCCATGCTGTCCCGCCCGCGCGTCGCGATCCTGACCGACGAAACCGTCGCCGGAACGCACCTGGCGGCCTTCGAGGCGGGGCTGGCCGCCGAGGGGATCGAAACCGCGGCCCTGGCGCTGCCGGCGGGCGAGGCCACCAAGGGATGGGAGCAGTTCTCGCGCGCCGTGGAATGGCTGCTCGAGCAGAGGGTCGAACGCCGCGACGTCGTGGTGGCGCTCGGCGGCGGCGTCATCGGGGACCTTGCCGGCTTTGCCGCCGCCGTGCTGCGGCGCGGGGTGCGGTTCGTTCAGGTCCCCACCACGTTGCTCGCGCAGGTCGACAGCTCGGTCGGCGGCAAGACCGGGATCAACGCGCCGCAGGGAAAGAACCTGATCGGCGCCTTCCACCAGCCCAGCCTCGTTCTGGCGGACATCGACGCGCTGGCGACCCTGCCGGCCCGCGATTTCCTGGCTGGTTACGGCGAGGTGGTGAAATACGGCCTTCTGGGGGATGCCGATTTCTTTCACTGGCTCGAGGACAACGGCCAGGCGCTTGCCCGGGGGGACACGGCGGCCCGCATTCACGCGGTGCGCCGGTCCTGCGAGATGAAGGCCGCCATTGTGGCCCGGGACGAGACGGAGCAGGGCGACCGGGCGCTGCTGAACCTCGGGCACACCTTCTGTCACGCGCTCGAACGGGCGACGGGATATTCCGACCGGCTGCTGCATGGTGAGGGCGTCGCGATCGGCTGTGCGCTGGCCTTCGAGCTCTCGTCGCGTCTGGAGCTCTGCCCGCAGGAGGACCCCTCGCGGGTCAGGGCCCACCTCGCCGCGATGGGGATGAAGACGGATCTCGCGGACATTCCCGGCGATCTACCCCCGGCCGAGGCGCTCTATGATCTGATGGGCCAGGACAAGAAGGTGATGGACGGTCAGATCCGTTTCGTGCTGGCCAGGGGGATCGGGCGTGCCTTCGTGACGGCCGATGCGCCACGGGAAAAGGTGGTTGCCCTTCTGGATGAAGCTTTGTCCGCAAGGCGTTAGAAAGGCAACACATTCCAAAGTGGTCTGGGAGCCTTCCGGCGCGCCGGGGAGGCTTTCCGCGACAGTGGACAAGGTTCCGAACCCCTTGCGCCAGGGTCCGTCGCACCTATTTCCCCGGTTCATGCGCATGTGCTGCTTCGTCCCGCGTGGAAAAACCAACGGTTCCCGAGGGCCTCTGAAGAAATAGTGGCGTCTGTACAGTAACTTGGGTGACGCTGTGCAGCGCTGATAACCCGTTCGCAACTCTTTCGTGGTGTGGGGCCGTTCGCGGAAAGCGGCATGCCCAATGTCGCATTTGCACATTTTTTCGCCGTCGATGCCTGTAGTTAAGGGCCGTTTCCGGTTACGCTGTTCCAATGGGTTGAACGGCCGAGTGTGGTTCGACCTGTCTTGCCCGATCGTGCAGCCGGACGCAGAGCCGGGACCGGGCGCAAGGAACGGAAGGGAATCAGCATGTTCAAAAAGATCATGGTCCCGGTGGACCTGGCCCATGCCGACCGGCTGGAGAAGGCCCTGGCCTGTGCCGGCGCCCTGGCCAGCCAGTTCGGTGCCGAGACGATCTATGTCGGCGTTTCCGCGGCCGCGCCCAGTTCGGTCGCGCATACGCCCGAGGAATTCGCGCAGAAGCTCAGCGCCTTCGCGAAGGAACAGGCGCAACGGCACGGGATCACGACCGGCGCGCACGCCATGACGAGCCATGACCCGGCGACCGATCTCGATCCTACGCTGATGAAGGCGGTGGACGAGACCGGGGCCGATCTGGTCGTGATGGCGAGCCATGTGCCCAACATCGCCGATTACGTGTGGCCGTCGAACGGCGGCACGCTCGCCAGCCATGCCAAGGCTTCGGTACTCGTGGTGCGTGACAGTTGATCGGGCCGAGACCCGAAAAAAGGTAATAGGGATAACACTATGACAGAAACTTCTGATGAGACGGGTCAAGGGATACCGGCGCCGGAAGGCGCATCGGACCTGATCGACACCGATTACGAGATCGGTCAGGACAACATCGACGGCAATGTCGGCCCCTTCGGCTTCGACATCCACAACCCGGTCTTCCTGATCTCGGGCCTCGCCATCGTGGCCTTCGTGTTCTACACGCTGGCGCTTCCGGATCAGGCGGGCGCGGTCTTTTCGTGGCTGTTCAGCGCAGTGACCAAGGGCTTCGACTGGTTCTTTCTCGGGGCGGCCAACCTCTTCGTCATCTTCTGCCTGCTGCTGATCGTGACGCCGCTCGGCTCGGTCAGGCTGGGCGGGGCCGATGCGACGCCGGACTATTCCTACATCGGCTGGTTCGCCATGCTGTTCGCGGCCGGCATGGGCATCGGCCTGATGTTCTACGGCGTCTCGGAACCGATGAGCCACTTCTCCTCGGCCATGGGCGGCACGGCCGTCGAAGGCGGCGCGCGGACCGACTGGGCGCCGCTCGGCGCGGCCGGCGGCAACGAACAGGAGGCGATCCGCCTGGGCATGGCGGCGACGATCTTCCACTGGGGGCTGCACCCCTGGGCGATCTATGCCGTGGTGGCGCTGGCGCTCGCGCTCTTCACCTACAACAAGGGTCTGCCGCTGACGATCCGTTCGGCCTTCTACCCGCTGCTGGGCGAACGCGTCTGGGGCTGGTGGGGCCATCTCATCGACACGCTGGCGGTCTTCGCGACGCTCTTCGGGCTGGCCACCTCGCTCGGCTTCGGGGCGACGCAGGCGAATGCCGGCCTGAACGAGTTGTTCGGCGTGCCGGTCGGTGCCACCACCGAGGTGATCCTGATCTCGGCGATCACGGCCATCGCCCTGATCTCGGTGGTGCGGGGCCTCGACGGCGGGGTCAAGGTGCTGTCCGAGCTCAACATGGGGCTGGCGGCGCTGCTGCTGCTTTTCGTGCTGTTCGTCGGACCGACCGTCGCGATCCTGACGGGCTTCGTCGATTACCTCGTGGCCTACGTGCAGTACCTGCCCGCGCTCTCCAATCCGGTCGGGCGCGAGGACGTGAACTTCAGCCAGGGCTGGACCTCGTTCTACTGGGCCTGGTGGATCTCCTGGTCACCGTTCGTCGGCATGTTCATCGCCCGCGTCTCGCGCGGCCGCTCGGTGCGGGAATTCGTGATCTGCGTTCTGCTGATCCCGAGCCTCGTCTGCGTGCTGTGGATGTCCGTCTTCGGCGGCACCGCGATCCAGCAGGTGGTCCAGGACGGCTATACCGCCGCGCAGGACGCGCCGCTGGAGCTGAAGCTCTTCAAGATGCTCGAGCAACTGCCGCTGGCGGGGATCACCTCGCTCGTCGGGATCATCCTGGTGATCGTGTTCTTCGTGACCTCGTCGGACTCCGGTTCGCTGGTGATCGACACGATCACGGCGGGCGGCAAGGTCGATGCCCCCGTGCCGCAGCGGGTCTTCTGGTGCATCTTCGAGGGCGCCGTGGCCATCGTGCTTCTGCTTTCGGCCGGCGGTCTCGCGTCGCTGCAATCCATGGTCATCTCGACGGGGCTGCCGTTCACGGTCGTCCTGCTGATCATGTGCTACGCGATCTACAAGGGACTTGCCGCGGAACGTCAGAAACGGTGAGGCCGTCCCGCCGGGGCGGTGACGGAACCGCGCCCGGCGGCGAAGCAGGCGTAGGAGGGGGCTCAGGCCCCCTTCTTTTTTTGATCGGGGCTTGATCCGGCGGAGCGTCACCTGCGTAATCCGCTCATGCCACGCGAGACCTTTCCGACACTCCTCTGGTTCCGCCGCGACCTGCGGCTGAGCGACCATCCGGCGCTGACGCAGGCGGCGGCGCGTGGACCGGTCATTCCCGTCTTCATCCATGACGACAGCGTGGCGGGGCTGGGCGCGGCCCCGAAATGGCGGCTGGGCGAGGGGCTGGCCGTGTTCCGCGATGCGCTGGCGGAGAGGGGGGCGCGGCTGATCCTGCGGCGCGGCCCCGCGCGCGAGGTTCTGGAGCGCCTGATCGACGAGACCGGAGCCACGGCCGTCTACTGGACGCGCGCCTACGACCCCGACGCGATCGAGCGCGACAGCCGGGTCAAGGCGGCGCTTGCCGACCGCGGGACCGAGGCCTGCAGCTTTCCCGGCCACCTGATCTTTGAGCCCTGGGAGGTCGAGACCCAGCAGGGCAAGATGTATCAGGTCTATTCGCCCTACTGGCGTGCGGTGAAGGATCGCGAGGTGGACCGGCCCCTCAGGGCGCCCGACCTGTCCGCGCCATCCAAATGGCCCGACAGCGAGGCGCTGGAGGACTGGCACCTCGGGGCGGGGATGAATCGCGGGGCCGCCATCGTCGCGCGGCACTGCACGCCGGGCGAGGGCGCGGCGCAGTCCCGTCTGGGGGCCTTCTCGGCGCAGCGGCTGGAGGACTACAAGGAACGGCGGGACATGCCCGCCGAGGATGCGACCTCGGATATGTCCCAGTACCTGACGCTGGGCGAGATCTCGCCGCGTCAGCTCTGGCATGCCGCGCTGCGGGGCGAGGCGGAGGGCAAATCGGGGGCCGAGCATTTCCGCAAGGAGGTGGTCTGGCGCGAATTCGCCTATCACCTGATGTATCACACGCCCCGCCTTCTCGACGAGAACTGGCGCGAGGGGTGGGAGGCCTTCTGCTGGTCGGAAGAGGACAGCGAGGCCGTCCGGCGGTGGAAGCAGGGGCGCACCGGCGTGCGGTTCGTCGATGCGGCAATGCGCGAGATGTACGTGACGGGCCGGATGCACAACCGGTCGCGGATGGTCGTGGCCTCGTATCTGACCAAGCATATGCTGGTGCATTGGCGGATCGGTCAGAAATGGTTCCAAGACTGCCTGATCGACTGGGATCCCGCCTCGAATTCGATGGGCTGGCAATGGGTTGCCGGGTGCGGGCCCGATGCGTCGCCGTATTTCCGGGTGTTCAACCCGGATACGCAGCTCGAGAAGTTCGACCGCGACGGCCGGTACGTCGCGCGCTGGCTGGCGGAATGCAGCCGTAGCCCCTCGGACACGGCGCTGAGCTATTTCGATGCGATTCCCGAAAGCTGGGGCCTGTCGCCGGAGGATGACTACCCGGAGCCCGTCGTCGATCTGAAAGAGGGGCGGCGCCGGGCGCTGGCCGCCTATGAAGACATCAAGGGCGATTGAGCGGGGGGGCGGACCCCTTGAGTTAACAAAGCGTTAATCAAATGACTTGCCCGAAACGTCTGACTGGGTAAAATTTCTTCTGAAAACGGGAGTTTCGGCATGATCAGGACGGATACGAAAGGCGAAAAGGGGCTGCCGCGGTATTTCCCAAGCGTGTTCGACGTGGCGGCGCGGATGCCGGTCGGACGGCTGGATTTCCGGATGCCCGACGGCCGGGTCTTCCGGGCCGAGGGCGCGCGCCCCGGGCCGGTGGCGGAACTGCATGTGCACAACCCCGAGACCTTCTCTCGGCTCGTGCGCGAAGGCGACCTGGGATTCTGCGACGCCTATCTCGAGGGATGGTGGAGTTCGCCGGACCTGCAGGCCTTTCTCGACCTGCTGCACGCGGGCAACGACGAACTCTACGACGGGTTTCCCGGCATGTCCTTCGTCCGGGCCTATGAACGCCTGCGCCACTGGATGAATTCCAACACCCGCAAGCAGGCGCGCAAGAACATCTCCTACCACTACGATCTGGGCAACGACTTCTACCGGCTCTGGCTGGACGATACGATGACCTATTCCTCGGCGCTCTTCCGGACGGGACAGGAAAGCCTCGAGGCGGCACAGACGGCCAAGTACAAGTCGATGGTCGATCAGATGGGCGTTCAGCCGGGCGACCACGTGCTCGAGATCGGATGCGGCTGGGGCGGGTTCGCCGAATATGCCGCGAAGGAGCGCGGCTTGCGCGTGACCGGATTGACGATCAGCAAGGAGCAGCTGAACTATGCCCGGCAGCGCATTGATAATGCCGGCCTTTCGGGGCAAGTTGATCTGAAGCTTCAGGATTACCGGGACGAGCGTGGCACCTATGACGGCGTCGCCAGCATCGAGATGTTCGAGGCGGTCGGCGAACGCTATTGGCCGGTATACTTCGGATCGGTGCGCGACCGGCTGCGCCCGGGCCGCTGCGCCACGCTGCAGATCATCACGCTGCAGGACAAGAGGTGGGAGACCTACCGCAGGGGGGTGGATTTCATCCAGAAGTACATCTTCCCCGGCGGCATGCTGCCCAGCCCGACCGTCCTGCGCAGCGAGATCGAGAGGGCCGGGCTGACGGTCAAGCGGTCGATCGAGTTCGGCCCCAGCTACAGCCAGACGCTGCGCCGCTGGCACGACACGTTCAACGACAAGTGGGACCGGATCGCGGACATGGGTTTCGACGACCGGTTCAAGCGGATGTGGAATTTCTATCTGACCTCTTGCGCGGCGGCGTTCGAGGGCGGTAACTGTGACGTCACGCAAATAACCATAACGCGACCTGCCTGATCCCGGAGTCGAGCACCGGGGCGGCGCCTGAGAAGGAGAATCGCGCATGCCTACGGCCGCCCGGATCGTCGCCGCCGTCTGTATCGCCTTCGTGGCCTGGGTGGTCAGCGGCCTCGTGAAGCAGGCCCTGGCCGACGAGATCCCCGATTTCGGAAACTTCGTCATCTTCACGGTCATCGTCGCCGCGCTCTGCGGCTGGACGATCCTCGGACGCAGGGCCGACCGCGGACGGCTGGGAATGCTGAACGCCATCGGCGTCGGGCTGACCGCGATGGCCATGACGGTCTTCTGGGTGCTTCTGGCGAATGCCACGCTCGAGTCCTTCCAGATCGGCATGGAACGCCGGTTCCATGACCCGATGAAGGTGATCTACGGCATCTACCCGGTCGCTGTGCGCTATGGTCAGGTGTTGCTGGAAACCACCATCCTGACCTGGCTCGTGGCGGGCGGGGCAATCTCGGGCATCCTCTCTCATTCCGCGGGGCAGCAGTGGCCGGGTCGCTGAGCGTCTTCCTGTTCGGCACGCTGCGGCATCAGCCGCTTCTCGAGATCGTGTCGGGCGGGGCTCCGCGCCAGCAACCCGCCAGCCTTCCGGGATGGCGCGTCGCGGCGGTGGCGGGGCAGGTCTATCCGGTGCTCGTGGCAGAGGCGCAGGGCGTGGCCGAGGGATCGTTGGTCGAGCTGTCGCAGGATGAACTGGACCGCTTGGTCCACTACGAGGACGCCTTCGGTTACGCCCCCCGCGTCGTGGACGTGCTGACCGACCGCGGCCGGCAACGGGCGCAGGTGTTCCGGCCCGTGCACGAAGAGGCCGGAACGCCGGCGGGCGACTGGTCGCTGGAGGACTGGGCCGCCCGGGCGGGAGCGCGCGCCTGCCACGCGGCGCGGGAGATCATGCGGTACAGGGGCAGCTATTCCGGCGAGGCGCTGCGTTTTCGCCGGCCGCAGATCGAGGCGCGGGCGCAGAGCCGGGTGGCGGCCATGCAGGCCCCGCGGCCGCAGGTCGGGTGGGACTGCCCGTCGGACCGGGTCGAGGTGGCCGGGCGATCGGTGGATCACGCCGGCTATTTCGTCGCCGAGACCGTCCGCCTGCGGCATCCGCGCTTCGGCGGCGGGGTGTCCGACGAAATCTCGCGCGAGGTCTTCGTCGCGGCCGAGGCCAGCATCGTCCTGCCCTACGATCCTGTGCGCGATCGTATTCTTCTGGTGGAACAGTTCCGGATGGGGCCCTGGCGGCGCGGCGCCGCCTATCCCTGGATGCTCGAGCCGGTGGCGGGGCGTGTCGATGCGGGCGAAACCCCCGAAGAGGCCGCGCGCCGGGAAGCGGAAGAAGAAGCCGGTCTGACCCTGCACGACCTGCGCCCGATCGGGGCAGGCTATCCCACGCCCGGCTATTCGACCGAGTATTTTCACATCTATCTCGGCCTCTGCGACCTGCCGGACGGCATCGCCGGCCATTTCGGGGAAGCCGGAGAGAACGAGGACATCCGGACTCATGTTCTGGAATGGCCGCAGGCCGAGGATCTTTTGTTTCGCGGCGAAGCCGATAACATGCCTCTTGTCCTCGCCCTGACGTGGCTTCTGCGCGAACGGTCCGGATTGCGCCGCTCGGCTTGAGTTGGCCCGTGCGGCCCGTTAGATCTTGCGGGCGAGATGTGAAAGGAAACGGCTATGCTTGTCGCGCAGGATCTGGCCCATGCGGTCGGCAACACCCCGATGATCAAACTGCGCAAGGTGAGTGAGGCCACGGGCTGCACCATCCTCGGCAAGGCCGAATTCCTCAATCCCGGCCAGTCGGTCAAGGACCGCGCCGCGCTGTGGATCATCCAGGACGCGATCGAGAAGGGGCTGCTGGAACCCGGCGGCACCATCGTCGAGGGGACGGCGGGCAACACCGGGATCGGGCTGGCCCTCGTCGGCGCGTCGATGGGGTTCAGGACGGTGATCGTCATTCCCGAGACGCAGAGCCAGGAAAAGAAGGAAATGATCCGCCTGGCGGGCGCGGAACTCGTTCAGGTGCCGGCGGTGCCCTACAAGAATCCCAACAACTACGTGCGCTATTCCGAACGGCTGGCGGCGGAACTGGCCAAGACCGAACAGCATGGCGCCATCTGGGCCAATCAGTTCGACAATGTCGCGAACCGGCAGGCGCATATCGAATCGACCGGCCCCGAGGTCTGGGAACAGACCGGCGGCAAGGTCGACGGCTTTGTCGCCGCGGTCGGCTCCGGCGGCACGCTGGCCGGCGTGGGCATGGCGCTTCAGCCCAAGGGCGTGAAGATGGCGCTGGCCGATCCCATGGGCTCGGGCGTCTATTCGCTCTACAAGGACGGTGAATCCAGGCCCGAGGGCGGGTCGATCACCGAAGGTATCGGGCAGGGGCGAATCACGAAGAACCTCGAAGGGTTCCGACCCGACATGCTCTACCAGATCCCCGATGACGAGGCGCTGCCCTATGTCTTCGACCTGCTGGCCGAAGAGGGGCTCTGCGTGGGCGGGTCCTCGGGCATCAACATCGCGGGCGCCGTCCGGATGGCGCGCGAGATGGGCCCGGGCCATACCATCGTCACCGTGCTCTGCGACTACGGGACCCGCTATCAGTCGAAACTGTTCAACCCGGATTTCCTGAAGGAGAAGGGTCTTCCCGTGCCCGACTGGCTGACCGAGGCGCCGCGCTCCATCCCCGGCGTGTTCACCGAGTGACCGCGCTCCTGCGCCAGATCGCGGCCCGGGTTCTGCTGGCGGCCACTCTGCTGGTGGCGTTTGCGGCTGGGGCGCTGGCGCAGGACGGTCCGGATTTCGCCGCCTGGGACGCCGTGGCCACCCGCGCGGAAGAGGCGATCGAAAGCCGCGAAGTCTCGGAGGATGTCTTCGAGTCGCTGCGGCAGGAGCTTACCGACTGGCGACAGGTCTTCCAGGAGGCGCGGACCCGCAACGAGGCGGCGATCGACGCCGTGCAGGCCCAGATCGAGGCGCTCGGACCCAAGCCGGAAGAGGGCGAGGAGCCGGCCGAAACCGCCGAACAGCGCGAGATCCTGAATACCCGGCTCAATGAATTGCGGGCGCCGGTACAGCGGGCCGAGGTGGCTTTCAGCCGGGCCGATGCGCTGATCGCCCAGATCGACCGGATCCTGCGCGAGCGACAGGCCGACCGGCTGCTCCGGATCGGTCCGACGCCGCTGAATCCGGTGATCTGGCCCCGTGCGGTCGAGGCGCTGGTCGAATTCTTCCGGCACACGGCGCAGGACATCAGCGCGAACTGGAACAATCCCGCGCGTATCGCGGATTTCCGACAGAACCTGCCCAAGACGGTGCTGCTGCTGACCCTGGCGCTGATCCTCACGCTGCGCGGTCGGGACTGGGTGGAACGGCTGGTCGCCCGGCTGCAGGACCAGGGCAGGACGGCCGAGCGGTGGCTGACGGGATTCGTCATCTCGCTCGGGCAGATCCTGCTGCCTGTGCTGGGTCTTCTGCTGCTGGCGGTGGCGGGGATCTCGACGGAGATGCTGGGGGATCGTGGGGATCTTCTGATGGCGACCCTCCCGGCCGCCGGGTTCCAGTTCTTCGCGGCGCGCTGGCTGGGCGGCCGGCTGTTTCCCCGCACCGAAACGCATGAGCCGCTGCTGTCGCTGGATTCGGCGCAGCGGACCGAGGGGCGGTTTCACGCCTCGATCCTCGGGCTCGTGCTGTTCCTGGCCTTGCCGATCCGGCGCATCCAGGATTTCGTCGGCTGGTCGCCCGAGATCTTCAACGTCCTGACCTTTCCCCTGCTGGTGGTGGCGGGGCTGGCGCTGCTGCGCCTCGGCCAGCTTTTGCTGCGGCGCGCGCCGCCCGAGACCGAGGGCTCTTCGGAGCCGGAGTTCCGGCAGCGGCTTGTCTCGCTGCTGTCCCGGATCACGATGGGGATCGCGGTCCTCGGCCCCGTCCTCGCCGCCATCGGGTATTTCAACGCCGGCGAAGCGCTGGTCTATCCGACGATCTCGAGCCTGATGCTCCTGTCGCTGATCGTCGTGCTGCAGCGGCTGGTCGACGAGGTCTACATCCTGTTCTCGCGCAACCGCGAGGGGGTGCGCGAAGCGCTGACGCCGGTGCTGGCCGGGTTCGCCCTTGCCATCGTCTCGATCCCTCTCTTCGCGCTGATCTGGGGCGCCCGGGTGACGGATCTGACCGAGCTCTGGAATCGGTTCCTGGCCGGGTTCACCGTCGGCGAGACGCGGATCAGTCCGACTGATTTCCTGACCTTCGTCGTGGTCTTCATCATCGGCTACGCCGCGACCCGCCTGCTGCAGAGCGCGCTGCGGTCATCGGTGCTGCCCAAGACGCAGCTCGACATGGGCGGACAGAACGCCGTGGCTTCGGGGATCGGATATGTCGGCATCTTCGCCGCGGCGCTGATCGCGATCACCAGCGCCGGGCTTGATCTGTCGGCGCTGGCCTATGTCGCGGGGGCGCTTTCGGTCGGCATCGGCTTCGGGCTTCAGAACATCGTGTCGAACTTCGTCTCCGGCATCATTCTGCTGATCGAGCGCCCGGTGGCGACGGGTGACTGGATCGAGGTGGGGGGGCAGATGGGCTTTGTCCGTGACATCTCGGTCCGGTCGACGCGGATCGAGACCTTCGACCGGACCGACGTGATCGTGCCCAATGCCGATCTGATCTCGGGGACGGTGACCAACTGGACCCGGGGCAACCTGGTGGGGCGGCTGATCGTGCCCGTCGGGGTGGCCTATGGCACGGATACCCGCAGGGTCGAGAAAATCCTTCAGGAGGTCGCCGAGGCCCAGCCGATGGTCCTGCTCAACCCGCCGCCATACGTCTATTTCAAGGGGTTCGGTGCGGACAGCCTGGATTTCGAGGTCCGGGCCATCCTTCGGGACATCAACGCGATCCTGGTTGTGCAGACCGAGATGAACCACCAGATCACCGAACGTTTCAGGGACGAGGGGATCGAAATTCCCTTCGCACAGCGCGATATCTGGCTGCGCAACCCCGAGACCCTCCGCTCAGCGCCGCCGGGCCCTCTCGCGCCCGCGGGGCCCGGGGCAGGTGACCCACAGGACCCCGCGGCCGGTGCGGCACAGCTGCACCCGGACGATCTGCCGGGTCATGACGGCGAGGGCGAGGGCGACCGGTAGCGGCGTGGCCGGTCCCGGGCTTCGGAGACCTCGGAAACGGGTCTTCCCGGCCGCCCCGTTCACGAAAAGGCGTTTTGACAGCGAATCCTTGCCGGCGCCCGGCGAAGGCGTCGGAACATGTGCGGCGGTGCGCGTGTTTCGCCCTCCGGATATCGGCGGGTCTTCCGTCGATGCGGCGCCTTCGGGCGCCAGGAAAGAAGGAGGAACGTAATCATGTATACCAAGATTGCCGGACTGAGCGCCGCTGCGGCGCTGACCGCGACCAGCGCTCTCGCCCTGACGGACGCGACGGCGACGACGGACCTGAACCTGCGCGATCTGCCGGATCCGCGGGGCGAGATCCTCGACGTCATCCCCGGAGAGGCCATGGTCAGCGTGCAGCAGTGCGTCGAAGGCGGCGCATGGTGCAAGGTGGATTACGACGGGACGGTCGGCTGGGCCTACAGCCCCTACCTGACCGCCTCGCTGGAAAGCGAACCGACCGTGGTCTACCAGAACTTCAACCGGCTTGATGTCGAGACCGTCGATGTGAACGAAGACGACCGCGAACGCGCGGCGGCCATCGGCGGGCTTGGAGCCGGCGCTCTGGCCATGTCGGCCGTTGGCGGCCCCGCAGCGGTGGCCGGCGCAGCGGCTGTCGGCGCCATCGCGGGTGCCGAGTCCGTTCCGGAAGAGACGATGACCTACGTGACCGCCAATCCGGTCGATCCGGTCTATGTCGACGGTGAAGTCGTCGTCGGCGCCGGCATCCCGCAGCAGGTCGAACTTACCGCGGTGCCGGACAGCGACTATCGCTACGTCTACCTGAACGGCAATCCGGTGGTCGTGGATGCCGATCGCAACATCGTGCGCGTGATCCGGTAAGGATCGCGCCTGACGCGACTTTCGACCCGCCCCGGATGGGGCGGGTCTTTTCGTGCGGGGGGGGCAAGGCCCTGAAGGGACCGGCCCGTGCCCAAGGTCGCGCCAGCTTGCCAAGCCCGTCGCTTTCAGATGGTGCGGCGGCTCGTCCGTGGTCTCCCACGTCTCTTGTGCGACCGGATGTTCCGGAGAGGGTTTTGACAGATTTTTGTCGTCCTGCGCCCCGGCGGCGCACATTCCGGTTGAACCCCCGGTTATGCATTGTGTAAGAGCGGCCTCGGAGAGGTGGCCGAGTGGTCGAAGGCGCACGCCTGGAAAGTGTGTAGGCGGGAAACCGTCTCGAGGGTTCGAATCCCTTCCTCTCCGCCACTTGACCCCGCGAAAGCGTTCTCCCGATCCGGCTGCGGCAGATTTGTTCGCCGCAGGGGCCAATGAATCTGAAGTCAGTCCCATGGCCTGGGTTCCGGAAGGCATCCGACGGGACGCCGGAGAATTCAGCCCTCGTAGAGCCGAGATCCCACGCCGCATCGCAGTGCATTCGATCGGGTCCGACGAATGTCCCGGACCCGACGGTTGGCCGATATACGGATTTTAGCTTGCCGTGGCAGGGGGGCAGGTCCAGTTAGAGAGGTCATGATCCTCGGCTAACCTCTGGGCAGGGAACTGCATGAGCCTCCGCGTCGCCTTCGCGCATACCATCGCCGCGCGCGCCGTTTCCGTTGCGGTCATGGCGGTCGGTTTCGCCGTGCTCAGCCGGCTTCTGCCGCCTGAGGCTTTCGGTCATTTCGCAGTGGCCCTGGCGATCTACGGGCTGGCGCAAGTCGTCGTATCCTTCGGCCTGCGTCCGAAGATCATCAGCCGGGGGGACGATCACAGCGCGGACGAGATCGCCGCTGCCGCGGGCCTGTCGCTTCTCATCGGGGCCGTCCTGTGCGGGCTGGGGCTTGCGACGGCCGCGACCATGGGGGGGCGGCTGATCCCGGCCCCGCTGGCGGCGGCGCTGGTGCCGGTGTCGTTGGCCCTTCTGGTCGAGCCGTTCGCGCTGGGTCCCGAGGCGCGGTTGCAGCGGGAGTTGCGCTTCGGGCTGATTTCGGTCGGGTCGGTGCTGGGCGTGACCGTCGACGCGGCGGTCGGCATCGGCCTGGCGTATGCGGGGTTCGGTGCGGCAGCGCTGGCGGGTGGCATCCTCGCGTCTCGGGTCGCCGTGGCGCTGCTTCTGATCCTGTGCGCCGACCCTGCGCTGCAAGCTCGTCCGCGCTTGCGCGCCGGCGTCGCGGCCTGGGGCCGGCTGCGTGTCTGGGGGCAACGGATGACGTTGATGGAGAACCTGCCGCAGCTCTCGAAACTGGCAATGATCGGCGGGCTGTCGGCTTTTCAAGGGGCGGCGGGTCTCGGTATATTCGATCGCGCGCAAACTATTCACAGGATACTCGACAAGGCGCTGCTGGACGGGATCAAGCCGGTGGTCCTGCCGGCTTTCAGCGGCGCGCTGCGCAAGGGTGCGGAGCCGCGACAGCTCTACCGCGCCAAGCTCGACTACCTGTCCGTCCTGTGCTGGCCGTCCTTCGCCCTGATCGCGCTCCTTGCCGAGGATCTCGTGGCGGTGCTGCTTGGCGCCGGCTGGGACGAGGCGGTGCCGATCGTGCGCATCCTGGCGTTGATGGGGATCGCGTTGCCGGCCACCAAGATGAGCCAGAACCTGTTCATCGCCCTGGGCGAAGCTGACGCGTTTTTGCGCATCGAGGTCACGCGTGAGGCGATCCGCGTGCCACTCGCCCTGGCCGGCGCGCTGGTGTCACTGGAGGCTTTCGCGTTCGCCTACGTCGCGGGGAATTGGCTGAAGGCCATTGGCACGACACGACACCTGCACCGGATCACCGGTGGTCCCGATGGAGGATACGCCCTGATCGCCTGGCGTGCGGCAGGGGCAAGCTTGGCCGCACTCGTGGGTCCCGTGGCATTGCATTTCCTTGCCGATCTGTCTTCGGCCGCGACACTGGCCCTGTCCCTATTCTTGGCGACGGCCGGCTGGCTGGCGGGGGTGGGCCTTCTGCGTCATCCGATCGTCGATGAGTTGCGCAACGCCGTGCGGCGTGTGCGTGGCGCATGAGGGGCCGGGCCGATTTGGTCAGCGCGACGTCTTGGCTTCGCCGCTGATACGCGCTGTCATTTCAGCGTGGTTGCTTTCGAAAGCGTCCCTGCGTGCAGGGTTGTCGAAGAGCCGACCATGCTTGCGGCGGATGTAATCCACGCTCTGCTCGCGCCTTTCGGGGTCAGTGGTGATCCTGCGGTGCTCTCCGCGGTTGAGCCAATAGACAGGCAGGCGATGGCCCACGACGGGGGCCTCGGCGGTCAGCCGGAAGAACAGTTCGCTGGTGACCCGGGACCGAAGGGCCGTGTCGAAGCCTCCGACCCGACGGAGAAGAGCCACAGGCAGGGCCGCAGCCTGTTTCGTGGCGAAGCTCCGGCCCGCGGGCTTCGCATCGAGCCCCCAGATCACGCCACGCCCTGTCGTTGGCGGAGTGCGTCGCGCCCGGGGGAGGCGTCCCGGCGGCCCGACCAGCAGGCTCCCCGCGACGATCGTATCGGGATCGGCAGCATCGGACAGCCACCGTTTCCAAGCCAATGCCGCCCAAGGCAGAAGCTTGTCATCGTCATCGAGAAAGGCAATGTGGCTTGTTCGCGCGGCCTCTATTGCGGAATTGCGTGCCGCTGACACACCGCGATTGGATTCGTGCAGGATGAGGCGCACGTCGGCGGGCACATGCCTCAGGCGGAGAGGGGGGTCGGAACAATCGTCCACAACGATCACCTTGTCGATCGCCCGCTGGCGCACCACGCTGCGCAGGGCGCTGGCGAGCCTGTCCGGTCTGTTATAGCTGGTGATCGCCAGTGTGAGCGTGGGACGAGCCATCTATTCCGCGACATGGCGCGCAGACTGCGTTTCGATCTCGAATGGCCAGAGGTCGGTAAGCCTGTGCAGATGGGTGCGGATGTCGGACTTCATCGCATGGCGGAATCCCGCTTCGCGCATCTCATCGGACGGCGGCTGGGAAACGATCGGCACCACCTCGCGGATGTCGTCGTAAAGGATGGCTGCGTCCCCGACATATTCGCGCAGATCCGGGCGCAGGTTGGGCATGCAGACACCGCAGCCCGATGCCTGGGCTTCGGCAACGGCCATCGGCCAGCCGACTGTCTTCAGGCGGAAGTCTCCGGTGTAGACGAGCCAGTCATGGCGCTTGTACTGGGCGGGCATCTCGCCCGGCTCGACCATGTCGTGGAACGCGACAGGGGCGTCCATGCGCTCGGCGTCCCGCCGGATGTCGTCCTGTTTGTATCCCAGCGGATAGAGCGTGAAGCGTGTCTCGGGAACAAGCTTCGACAACTTCAGGAAATCGCCCATCTTCTTTTTCGGAATCGCGGCCCCGGTGTTCATCACGCCCCGTCCGTTGGGGGACCGGTCGTGAAACGCCTCGACCTTTACGCAGGGAAAGCAATCGACGATCTTCCCGGCCGGAACGCCGGCCTCTTCGAGCAAGGGTCTGGCGTACGGAAAGGCCAGCACCCCGAGGCAGTCGTCGCGCGACAACAGAGGCAGAGCGCTGCGAATGCCCTCTGCCTTGCGGACGGAATTGTCCTTGCCCCGCACCAGCCGCCGAAGTCGTTCCTTGAGCGGTACCGGCGAGAGAGCCACCACGTCGAAGGAATGGGACCGGATCGTGAAGGGCACGCCAAGACGCCTGGCGAGCTCGGCCGTGAACTCCACTTGATTGAGATAGTGGGCATGGATGACGTCCGGCTGGAAATTGCGGGCGACCCGTTCGGCCTCGTCGAGCGACGACACCTGAGTAAAGTCCCGGTGGTCTTTGTACGGCCGGTCGGCCGGTTTCCTCGAGACGATCGCGACATCGGCGAATTTCTCCACCTCCTCGATCTCGGTCTTCACATAGGTTTGGGAAATCTGCGGGTAGCCGCGCAGCACGAAGAGCACGCGGGGGCGATGTAGGCTCATTCGGTTATCCTTCTCGACCGGCGGTCATCGAGTGCCACCAGCACGTTGTTGATCAGCCGCTCCGGGAACATCGAGGCGCGCGCGGCCTTCCTCGTCAACCAGTCGGAGCGGTTCAGCCCCGGCACCATGCGATAGAGCGGCACGAGAATGCCCTGGTTGCGGCGCATGGCATAGATGCCCTTCTTGCCTTGCACATAGCCGGGATCAGGGCGCAGCTTCCACTTCGCGATGAAGTGCTCCAGGCTGCGTACCCCATGGGCGTTGGACCAGCGCAGCGCGAAGAACGGCCAGTCTGCCGTTTCCATGGGGCGGGCGCGACAGGGGAAGACGTAGGTGATCACCGAAGAGGGTTCGAACCAGACCGACCCGCCGGCCTGCTTCACCGTCATGCAGAAATCGATGTGTTCCTTGGTGGAGAGCATCTTCTCGTCTAGGCCGCCGACCTTCTCGAAGGTCGAACGGCGCACCAGGGCGCAGTGGAATTCGGACATGCCGGTTTCCGTGCGCTCAAGTCGGTCCTGCCAGTCGGCGACCTTCTCGGCGTGGCCGTGCATCACCTCTTCGAACTGGCGGCCCTGTTCCGGATCGTTCGCGAAGAAGCCGGCCATGTCGCCGCCAGCGGCATAGTCGCCGCCCGCGTGATGGATCTCGGTGTGGGCGGGCAGGCCCTGGCAGGTCAGGGGGGCGACAACATCGGCCTGTGTCTCGTCGGCGCAGGCGATCAGCCGGTCCAGCCAGCCCTCGGTATAAAGCACATCGTTGTCGACGAAAACGATATAGTCCGTGTCCACCGCCGCCGCGCCGATGTTGCGCGCCTGGTTCGGGGTCAGGAACCGTTCGCGCCGCAGGAGCGTGATCTCGCCTGCGTCGGCCCGTTCCTTCAGATAGTGCGCCGTCTTGGCGGGCGACTTGCCGTCCACATAGACGATCGGCACCCCCGGTGTGTGCGCGCGGAGGTCTTCGAGCGACTCCTGCGTCATGCCGAAGCGTTCGCGTTGGGTGACGACGATGGTGGCTCTGGCCATGGGTCAGCTCTCTTCGCCTGGGATTGCATCATGTCCGACCGCCCGTGCATAGGCAGCGAGCGTACGTTCAAGGATAATTCGCGGCGCGTAGTTTTCCAGAACCTTTCGGCGACCGGCCCGGCCGAGTTCCTCCCAATGACCCGGTTCGTCGGCGAATTCACCGATCGCGCGCGCTATCGCGGCAGGGTCGCGCTCGGGCACGAGCCGCCCGTTTACGCCGTCGATCACCAGTTCGGGAATGCCGCCGTGGTCAGTGGCCACCACCGGCATGCCGGTGGCCATCTGTTCCTTGAGCGTGTTGACCGGTGCATCCTGGTCGCCGGTGCTGGCCGTGACCGAGGGGGCAAGGCCGATATCTGCCCGGTGGAGCGCCTCGAGAACCTGTGGGCGGCTCGCCGCCCCGTGGAATGTCACGCGGTCGGCGACCCCTGCGCGGGCGGCGCGGGCCGCGAGATCGTCGCGTTCGGGCCCGTCCCCCAGGATGTCGAGCGTGACCTCGCGCCCCTGTGCAGCCAGCAGGCCGACCGCCTCGACCGCGTCGGCGAAGCCCTTCTTCTCGACCAGCCGGCCCACTGCCACCAGACGCAGGGGGCGGCCTTCGAACGGCGGGCGCGGTGTCGCGGGCGGGGTGAAGAAATCGGTGTCGCAGGGGGAACCGACGACGACGATCCTGTCAGGCGGGCAGCCGAGCCCGATTGCCACCTGCCGGAAATGCTCGCAATTCGCGATGAACAGATCGGCACGCGCAAAAAGGCTGTCATAGACGCGAGGTCCGTGTGACCGGACGTGTTTGGAGATGTCGTAGCCACGCACATGCACGACAAGTCCGCGCGGACGTAGCGCGCCGATGTCGATCTGGCGGAGCACATCCAGGCCGAGGGTCGCGAACTGGGCATGGACGACGTCGTAGGGCGAAGCGTTCTCGAACAGGCGCATCTGGCGGAACGTGCCGCCCCAGCGGCGCGGGGCGCCGAGATCCACGCGCAGTTTCGATGGATTGGCCAGCCCATGCAGGATGGCGCCCGTCCGATCAAGCGGAGGCGGCATCCGGACCAATGCCTCGGTCGCGGCGAGACGGCCCAGATCGGCGACCGAATCCGGGCCTGCGCCGTGGAGTGGCAGAAGCTCGAGGGCTCCGACGTGGTCGCGCAGTGCAAGGGCCAGTTCGTAGACGAAGGACTCGGAGACGACCGGAAAGGTGGAGGTCACCAGCCCGACCCGGAGAGTGTGCGCGATTGACATGGCGTGCGAGACAGCCATCTGATCCTTTCGAGAGAGGCAAACGCAAGATCGGCCCCATGTTGCATGAAGAGAGTAGCGTCGCAAAAGGCGCCGGCAATCATAGCGCCCCGCTGGTTTCGGTGGTCATGCCGATCTACGACGCGGCGCCATTCCTGAATGCGGCCCTGGATTCGGTTCGCGTTCAGGACTGGCCCGATCTGGAGCTGATCGCCGTGAACGACGGATCGACCGACGGATCGGGGGACATCCTTCAGGCCGCGGCCGCCGACTGGGTCGGCCCCGGTCGCCGGCTGGTCGTGCTGGAACAGCAGAATGCAGGGGCTGCGGCGGCGCGCAATGCGGGTGTGGCACGGGCACAAGGGGATATCCTGGCGCTTTTCGACAGCGACGACATTTACCATCCGTCCCTCGTCTCGCGGCTTGTCGCCGCGCTCGGCGGCGAGGCGATCATGTCTTTTGCCATGTACCGCTACATCGACGAAACCGGACGCCATACTGGCACCGAGACCGCTCCCGGCGCCGAGGCACTGCAGCTGCGCGAACTGTTGCGCAACAACTGGGTCCATGCCCCGGTCTTCTCCCGAGAAGCGTGGGACCTGGCGGGGCCTTTGGACGAAACGCTGCGGGCGCATATCGATCTCGATTTCTTTGCCCGTCTCGTGAAGCGCCGCCCCGGTGCAATCCGTCTCGTGCCGGATGCTTTGTCCGACTACCGGCGCAGATCCGGACAGATCACCGGCGACTGGCGACGGATGCGGCGGGCCTGGCTGCATGTCCACCGCAAGCTGCGTCGCGACGGCCTTCGGCTGTCGCCGGCGGAACTGCGCAGGATACACGCGGGTCTGCGCATCTACTGGGCCTCGCTGGCCTATCAATCGGGCGACTACGCGACGGCACGGCGGCTGACGGCAAGGGCCTGGCGCGGCGATCCCGCCGGGCTTCTGCGCGAGGCGCATCCGCGCACGCTTGCCCTGGCTTGCGTGACAAGTCTTTTGCCGGATGGCCTTCACCACGCGATCCGCGATCTCTACCGCGCACGCACCACGGAAACCGCATGACCGGCGCCATCGTCATCCCCAGTTACAACCGTCCACGACAGCTGGCAGCATGCCTCGAGACCCTGGCGAAGCTCGAGGGCGGCCCATGGCGGGTGATCGTGGTCGATGACGGGAGCCCCGAACCGCTGGCGCCGGTCTGTGCAGCGGCCCCGATCGAAATCGAATGCATCCGGCAGAAGAATGCAGGACCGGCAGCCGCGCGCAATGCGGGCGTCGCGGCGGCCGATGGCGCCGATACGATCCTGTTCACCGACGACGACTGCCATCCTCGTCCGGACTGGGCGCGCCGCATGGTGGCCGCGCAGGACGGTGTGCCGATGCGTCTGGTGGGCGGCCGCGTGGTCAACGCGGTCACGGGCAATCTCTACTCCGCCGCGGCACAGTCGATTCAGAGCTACGTCTACGAGGCTTTCGGTGATTTCTCGGGCCCGTTCGCCTTCTTCTCCACGAACAACCTTGCCTGCCGGCGCGTCGATTTCGAGGCGGCTGGCGGCTTTGACACGAAGTTCCGCTTCGCATCGGAAGACCGGGACTTCTCTCGTCGATGGCGCGATGGCGGCGGAGAGATGTCGCATGTCCCGGATGCGGTGGTCGACCATCATCACCGCATGGGGCTGCGCGGGTTCTGGCGGCAGAACTGGTCTTACGGCCGGGGAGCGCGACGTTTCCACACCAAGCTCGCGGCAGGGGGCGGACCGGAGGTGTCGCTTGCGTCCCGCGATTTCTACGTCGGGCTGTTGTTTCATCCGCTGCGGCGGCCGTCTCCGCGCGCAGCGGCGATCACCGGGTTGATCTGTGCGGCACAGGCCCTGCAACTCGGGGGTTACCTGTCCGAGCGCCGGGCGGAGCGTCGGGCCAAGCCGTGATGGATATGGACGTGGTGATCCCGGCGCATTCCGCAGCGCGCACGCTCCCCGCTTGCATCGACGGGGTCGTAGCGGCGGGGTTCGCGCCTCATGCGATCATCGTGGCCGACGATCGCTCCCGGGACGAGACGGCGCAGATCGCGCGGCAGCGCGGGGCGCGGGTTGTCCAGAGCGCCGGGCCGGGTGCGGCGGCGGCCCGGAACTCGGGGGTCTCCGCGGGACAGGCTTCCGTGATCCTGTTCGTCGATGCCGACGTGGTGCTGCATGCGGGCGGGCGGGAGCGGATCGAGCGATTTTTCGAGACGCATCCCGATCATGCCGCGCTGATCGGCAGCTATGACGACGCGCCACCGGCGCCGGGCGCGCTCAGCCGCATCCGCAATCTGCTGCATCATCACACGCACCAGCGGGCCGGCGGCGACGTCACCAGTTTCTGGGGCGGGATCGGAGCCATACGCCGCGCGGACTTCGTCGCCGGTGGAGGTTTCCCCCCCGGTCACTTGCTTGAGGATGTCGCGCTCGGGGTCACGCTGGCGCGTGCCGGTCGGCGGGTCCGGCTGGACCCGGATCTGCAGGGTGCGCATCTCAAGCGGTGGACGCTACGGTCCATGGCGCGCGCCGATCTGATCTACCGGGCCTTGCCCTGGTCGCGCATGCTGCTCGATCCCGAGGCAAAGGACGCTGCGACGGTGCTGAGCGCCAACCGGGACGGCAAGGTCTCGGTCGTGCTCTCCGGGGGTGCCGGTCTCGGGGTGATCATGCTGCCCCTGATGCCGATGGCTGGCGGCGCGATCGCCCTGGCGGGCCTCGCTGCGCTCGCGATGCAGAACCGCGGCTTTCTGTGCCTCGTGCGGCGTCGCCTCGGGGGAAAGGCTGCGCTTCAGGCTCCGTTGGTCCTTTGGGTGCATTTCTGCTGCGCCGGGGCGGGATACGCGATCGCCTGGCTCGAACGCCTCATGCAGATTCCCAAAGTTCGCGCTCTTTCGCCTCGGTCGCGGCACCCGTCCGATTGATCTTCTTCGTGTCCGGGCGCATGAAATCCTCGTGGTAGGAGCGTTCGGTATTCACGTCCCAAAGGTCGTGGCCCGCGCCAAAAACGTTTTCGGCCGCCTTCATTGCCGACAGCATGGAATGATCCTGGTTGTTGTAGCGGTGCATGCCGTTGCGCCCGACGGTCTCGAAATTTTCCAGCGTTCGGATCCAGTCGGCAATGGTATCGACCGCATCCTTGTAGTGCTGGTCGTAGACCGGATAGGCCTTCGGCTGGCGGATTATGAAGGAGTCGATCACGGTGCTGGCGTCGGCCAGGCCCAGCTGTTCGAGTTCACCGGCGGCGAGCGCCGCCAGATCGGCGTCGCTCATCTCCCACAGGTCGTCACCGCGGTTGCAGAAAAATTCCATGCCGATCGATGCGGTCGTTCGGTCGGAAAGCATCTCCGGGGACCAGGCCCTGAAGTTCTGGATGCGGCCTACCCGGACCTCGGGCGCGTGCACGTAGATCCAGTTGTCGGGAAATGGATCCGGGTGATCGAGCACCAGCGTCACGATCAGGAAGTCGCGGTACCGCAGCTTGTTCGCCGCCTCGATCACGTGCGGAGGGGGCGGTGGATCGAAGGCGGCCACCATGGTATCGAGCGCCAGAGAGCTGATGACGTGGTCCGCCGTCTCGTGGCGGGTTTCACCCTCCGTCGTCACTTCGACGCCGGTGACGCGGTTGCCGTCGCGGAGGATCCGGCCGACCGTGGTGTCCAGGTGGACCGTGCCGCCGTCCTGTTCCACGCGCGCGGCGGTCTTCTCCCACATCATGCCGGGGCCGAGCCGCGGATACTTGAATTCCTCGATCAGGCTCGCGGTATCGTTGGCGCCGGATATGGCGTTCCACACAGCCTTTGACAGCGACAGGTTCTTTATGCGTTGCGCGGCCCAGTCGGCACGGATGCTCTTGGGCGAGATACCCCAGACCTTTTCGGTGTAGGACCGGAAGAAATGCATGTACAGCCGCCCGCCGAACCGGTTGATCACCCATTGCTCGAAGCTGTCTTCATTTTTCGAGGGAAAGACCTGCCATTTGCCGTAGCTGAGCATGATCCGCACGGCCTCGTAGACGCCGATATTGTTGAGCGCGTTGAAGAGCTTCAGCGGATAGGAATAGAACCGGCCCCGATAATAGATGCGGCTTTGACGCGGACGGGTCAGGAAATCGTCGCCAAGGATGTCTTCCCACATCGCCTGGACTTCGGCTTCCTTTGTGAAGAAACGGTGCCCGCCGATATCGAACCTGTAGCCATTCTTGCTTTCCGTGCGGCTGATGCCGCCCACGATGTGATCGGCTTCGAAAACCACGGGCCGCACCGCGCGATCGGGTGTGGAAAGCTTCTGCAGGGCATGAGCGGCCGTCAGTCCGGCCGGGCCGCCACCGAGAACTAGCGCAGTTTTCTGGGGGGAAGGTTTCATGCAAATGCTCCACGGAGGGTCCGCCAGAGAAGGTCGGCCAACCTGATCCGTTACTATTTTTTTGTCCGACGTAGTCATTGTTCCGGACACAAGTTAGGGCGGCGGGGCGCGACGACAATTCGCGATCGCATGCGAAGCCCGCGACATGCCTTCCGCCGGGGCAGAAACGGACCTCGGGCCGCTCTCGCCGGACACGAGGCTCACCTTGTCGGCGCCGCGAACCGATGCCAGAGTGCGCACCAATGCGCTCCGCTCCCCTGTCGGGCCGAAAGCCAAGGAGATACCCGTGCCACCCACCCCCACGGATGCGCCGCTTTTCGGCTGGCGCGGATTGGCGCTGGCGGCGGTCCTGTCGCTGGTTCTGTGCTGGCCGATGCTGCTCACCGGGCAGCTGTTCGTTTTCCCGGACACGAGCAGCTACGTCCGCGGCGGGGCTGTCATATGGGAGGTTCTGCGCGACATCGTTGGGGAGGTGTTCGCTGACGCTCCCGCATCGCCCGGCGAAGGAGAAGGCGAAGGCGGCGGCAACACACCCACTGGCCTGACCGTGAACGATCGCGGTTCGCCCGTCGTGGGGCGGTCTTTCACGTACTCCGCCGCCGCCTATCTGGCCCAGGCCGCCGGCGGACCGCTCGCCATTGCCTGGCTTCAGGGCGTGGTGATCCTCCTGATGGTCTTTGCCCTGATCGGGCGGGAAGCTCTGGCCCGGCCCGTCCTGCTCGCCGCCGGGTTCGCTGTGCTGGCCCTGCTGACCGCCTGGCCCTGGTACACGGTCTATCTGATGCCGGACGGGTTCGCGGCGGTCGTGGTGATCTACGCCATGCTCGTTGCCGGACGTTTCCAGGCGCTCGGGTGGCGACAGATCGCCGTCGCGACCGGACTGGCGGCCTTCGCGGTCTCGACCCACTATGGCTATATGCCGCTGTCGGTCGTCGCGATAGGGGCGGCCCTGTGCTGGCGCCTGCTGGCCGGCGGGCTGCGGGCGACGACGGTCGCCGTGGCACTGGTGCCGGTGCTCGCCGCGCCGCTGGCCAACCTGGGGGCGAGCGCGGCAGTTCTGGAAGAGGCCAGCGTCACGCCGCGCCGCCTGCCGATCCTGCTGGCACGCTCGATCCAGGACGGCCCGGCGCAATGGTACCTCGAAGATGTCTGTCCCGAGGCGGACCTGACCTTCTGCAGGGCCTTCGGAAAGGACGTGCCCACCGACATCCGCGCCTTCCTGTGGGACGAGGGCGGTGTGAGTTCCCTGACGCCCGAACAGATGAACGGGATCCGCGCGGAGGAGGCAGAGATCCTGATGCGGGCATTCCTCGCCTATCCGGTCGAACAGACGGCGTCGCTGTTGGGCAATCTGGCAAGGCAGACGGTGATGGTCGGGACCGGCAACATCGCGGTGACGGACGGGATGACAGAAGGCTGGGCCTGGACCCAGGCGGAGCCGGAGACCCTGGGGCGTTTTCTTCTTCGCCAGGCGGACCCGGTCGTTTCGGCATCCGTCTTGATCGGCGCGGCGCTGCTTCTGGTGGTACTGCTCTCCGGGCGGCTCGATCGATCTCAACGGGGCATGATCGTCGCACTGGCGGCCGGCTATCTCGGCAATGCCGCGATCTTCGGCGGGCTGTCGGCCCCGGTGGACCGGTATCAGGCGCGGATCGCCTGGCTGGTGCCCCTCCTTGCGCTGGTCCTTTTCTGCACGCTCGCGGGCGCACGGCGGCGCGGCGCAGATTGACGCGCACCTGGGCCGTGCGGACCCTCCCGTATCGGAGCGTTCATTGGGTTGAGCGGCGGCCGAGATGCTCGTGGCGAAAGGCGGGAGGGTGCTGCCCCGCTGTCATCGCGCCCCCCAGGTATCGGTGAGGCGATAGCCCCTCGGACAGGGGTCGTCCGGGTCGAGCATGTGTTGATGCCCGGCGGGGGAGGGATACCGCCGACGATGACGTCTCCGACTTCTCCCTCGGCATGAGCCGATATGACGTGAACGCTCTTGCTGCTGCGCATTCCGCCCTCTTATCCGGGCGGCGCGGTGGCGGGCCCGGCATCCACCGATCCGCACTATGGCACCGGGTTGCGATCGCCCGAAGGGGCGGCGGGCCGGCCCGGTCGCCCCCTCCCGCGGTCGGGACGGCGGGCTGCCGGGCGCGGCCTCGTTCGTTCGACCACCCGGGGCCGCGGCGGGACGTCCGGGTCAAGCCGGAATTCCGGATCGGCGGTCTTTTGCACGGTTTCCCCCACGCGACCGTGAAAATCCTTTCGCATAAGGGGGTTCAAGAAGCGGCCAGTTCGTGGTTTGATCAAAAAGTGTCGGTTTTGTCCCAATGCATGTCGCTGGCGGGTACAAGACTGGGGAAACCAGCCGAGTCTGCAGGCAATGGCGGACCGCTGACGATAGGGAGTTATCATGACCAAAAAGAATCAACAGCTCATCGACCGCATCGCGGATGAGGCCCGCAAGGGCCGCATCTCGCGGCGCGAGTTCATGAATTATTCGCTGATGGCCGGTCTCACGGCCACCACCGCGACCGGCCTCTGGACTACCAAGGCGGCGGCGCAGCCGAAGAGCGGCGGCCATTTCCGCTGGGGTTTGCATGACGGCAACAGCGCCGACACCCACGATCCTGGCACCTACCTGTCGCGCCAGCAGATCTATCTGGCGCATACGCACCGCTCCTACCTGACGATGATCAACGGCGACGGGTCGCTGGGCCCCGATCTCGCGACCTCGTGGGAGGCCAGCGAGGACGCGTCCGAATGGACCTTCGAGCTGAACCCGAACGCAAGCTTCCACAGCGGCCGGCCGGTGACCGCCACCGATGTCATCGCCTCGTTCAACCATCACCGCGGGGACGACACGACCTCGGCGGCCAAGGCATTGTTGACCGATGTGACCGAGATCACCGCCGACGGCGACCACACGGTGACCTTCACCCTGTCGCGCGGCAACGCCGACCTCGGCTGGCTGATGACCGACTACCACCTGGCGATCTGCCCCGCGAATGAGGACGGCACGATCGACTGGCAGTCGGGCGACGGCTCGGGCCCCTACAAGATCGACAACATCGACTGGGGCGTGCAGATCTCGCTGTCGCGCCACGACGGATGGCATGGCGAAGGCGCGTATTTCGACAGTGTCGACATCATCACGCTGAACGATCCGAACGCGCGTCAGACCGCCCTGGTGACCGGCGACGTCGATGCCGTGTCGCTGATCGAGCTCAAGACCATGGCCCTGCTGCAGCGGGACCCGAACATCGTGATCCACAACATCCCCTCGGCGGGCGCGATCACCCTCCCGATGCACTGCGACACCGCGCCGTTCGACGACGTCAACGTGCGCAACGCGCTGAAGCTGGCGATCAACCGCGACGAGATCATCGAGAAGATCACGTTCGGCGCGGCGACCAAGGGCAACGATTTTCACCATTCGCCCGCGCAGCCCTATTTCCCGGAAGGGATCGAGCAGCGTGAATACGATCCCGACCAGGCGCGCTCGCTGCTCAAGAAGGCCGGGGCCGAGGGGCTGTCGGTCAACATCTCGACCGCGGACAGCCTTTTCTCGGGCGCGGTCGACCTGGCGGTGCTCTTCCAGGAACAGGCCAAGGCGGCCGGCATCAACATCAACGTGGTGCGCGAACCGAACGACGGCTACTATTCCGAGGTCTGGCTGAAGAAGCCGTTCCAGATGGTGTCCTGGGGCGCGCGTCCGACGCCGGACGTGATGTACACGCTGGCCTACAAGGACGACGCCGCCTGGAACGAGAGCCGCTGGCAGAACGAGCGGTTCAACGAACTGCTGCTGATGGCCAAGTCCGAACTGGATCAGGAGCGCCGGGCCGAAATGTACCGCGAGATGGCGATCCTGGCCAAGGACGACGGCGGCACGATCATCCCGTTCTTCAACAACTTCGTCTATGCCAACCGGGCCAATGTCGGCACGCCCGAGGAGCTGGCGGCGAGCTGGGAGAACGACGGCGCCCGCGCTGCGAGCCGCTGGTGGTTCACGGACTGACGCGGTCAGAAGATCAAAGGCCCCGGAGAAACTCCGGGGCCTTTTCCGACGGAGGACCACGCAAGAGCGCCTGAAGATGCGCCCCGGTCCGCCAGAACGATCCGGCACCAGAACCGGGCCAGACAACGGGGACACACATGGGTGACATAGCCTCACTTATCTTAAAGAGACTTGGTCTCGGGCTGATCACGTTGCTGATCATCTCGATCATCATCTTCTTCATGGTCGAACTCCTTCCCGGCGACATCGCGCAGGCGGTGCTGGGACAGGGCGCGACCGAGGAAAACCTGGCCGCGCTGCGCGAGCAGATGGGGCTGAACGATCCCGCGATCTTGCGGTACTTTCAATGGCTGGGCGGCGCCCTGACCGGAGACTTCGGGGAATCCGTCGTGACCGGGGAACGGGTCAGCGCCGTCATCTCGGACCGTTTCGTCAACACGCTCTTCCTTGCGGCCTATGCCGCCGTGATCGCGGTTCCCTTTGCCATCACGCTCGGCGTGATCGTCGCGCTGCTGCGCAACACGCTCTTCGACCGGGTGGCCAACGTGCTGACCCTGACCTCGATCTCGAGCCCCGAGTTCTTCCTGGGCTACATCCTGATCCTCTATCTCGCCGTCAAGGCGCAGATGTTCCCGGCCATCGCCAGCCTCAGCGGTGACCTCAGCCTCGGGGAACTGCTGAACCGGACGTTCCTGCCCGCGCTGACGCTGGTCCTGGTCGTCACCGCGCACATGATGCGCATGACGCGGGCGGCGATCATCAACCTGCTGGCCTCGCCCTATATCGAGATGGCGCGGCTCAAGGGCACGCCGCCGTGGAAGGTCATCGTGCGGCACGCGCTGCCGAACGCTTGGGCGCCCATCATCAACGTGGTGGCGCTGAACCTGGCCTACCTGATCACCGGCGTGGTGCTGGTCGAGGTTGTCTTCGTCTATCCGGGGATCGGTCAGTCGCTGGTCGACGCTGTGTCCAAGAGGGATTTCCCCGTCGTTCAGGCCTGCTGCCTGATCTTCGCGGCGACCTTCATCCTGCTCAACCTTGCAGCCGACGTTGGTGCGATCCTCACCAATCCGCGCCTGCGGCATCCGAAATAAGGGGGCGGGACCATGGGACTTTTCGTCATACTCTACTTCGCCTTCCTGATCATCGCGTCCTGCCTCGCGGCCTTCTACGAAAAGCGCGGCGTGTTCATGATGCTCTTTTCGCTGACGCTGGTGTCCTTCATCCTGGGCATCGTCGGCGGGGCGGGGGCCTTGCGCTTCATCGCCATCGCGGCGGCGGTGCTGGCCTTCGCGGCCGGCATCTCCTACGCGTTCAAGGAATTCCTGGTGATCATCGCCCCCAGGAACACCTCGAAGGAGCTGAAGACCGCGCCGCTGACCGCCGCCTTCGGGATGTTCGTGATCTTCACCTATGCCATCGCGGGCATCTTCGCCCCCTGGATCGCGCCGCACGGCGAGAGCGAGGTGATCTCCTCGGCCTTCGCACCGGCGGATGCGAACATGCTGCTGGGCGCCGACCAGCTGGGGCGCGACATGTTCAGCCGCATCATCTACGGCGCGCGGAACACCGTGGGGCTCGCGCTGCTGGCGACGCTGGCGGCCTTCCTGATGGGCGCGCTCGCGGGGCTTCTCGCGGCGGTCAAGGGCGGCTGGTTCGACCAGTTCATGGGCCGCTTCGCGGATGTGATCATGTCGATCCCCTCGCTGATCTTCGCGCTGCTGATGCTGTCGATCTTCGGACCGCAGATCGGGGTGATCATCGTCGCGGTGGCCATCATCTACGCGCCGCGCGTCTTCCGCCTGACACGGGCGGTCGCGGGCAACGTGGTGGTGATGGACTATATCGAGGCGGCCAAGCTGCGCGGGGAAGGGGACTGGTACCTGATCCGCAAGGAGATCCTGCCGAATTCGACCGCACCGCTGGTGGCGGAATTCGGGCTCGAGTTCTGCTTCGTCTTCCTGCTCGTCGCCGGCCTGTCGTTCCTCGGCCTCGGCATCCAGCCGCCCACGGCGGACTGGGGGTCCATGGTGCGCGAGAACGCGACGCTGATCTCGTTCGGTGACATCACCCCGCTCATCCCCGCAGCCGCCATCGCGCTGTTGACCGTCGCGGTCAACTTCGTCGTCGACTGGATGCTGTGGCGGTCCTCCGGCCTGAAGGAGCAATAATCATGACCGATACTTCCGCAATCGCCCCCGGGCTGAAAAAGCAGGTCCTTCTGGAGATCAAGGACCTGAAGATCGAAGGGTATACCGGCGAGACCTGGGTGCCCATCATCAAGGGCGTGGACCTCACCCTGCACCGGGGCGAGGTCATGGGCCTGATCGGTGAATCCGGGGCCGGCAAGTCCACGATCGGCGCCGCCGCCATGGGCTATGCCCGGGACGGCACCCGGATCGTCGAAGGGTCGTCGATCGAATTCGACGGGATCGAGCTGACCACCTCGACCGAGGCCGACAAGCGCGCGCTGCGCGGATCGCGCATCGCCTATGTCGCGCAATCGGCGGCGGCCTCGTTCAACCCGGCGCACAAGCTGATCGACCAGCATACCGAGGCGCCGCTGCAATACCGCATCCAGAAGCGGGTCGAGGCGCAGGAGGACGCGATCCAGCTCTATGAACGGCTGCGTCTGCCCAACCCCGAAGAGATCGGCTTTCGCTATCCGCACCAGGTGTCGGGCGGTCAGCTGCAGCGGGCGATGACGGCGATGGCCATGTCCTGCCGTCCCGACCTCATCATCTTCGACGAACCGACCACGGCGCTGGACGTGACCACGCAGATCGAGGTGCTGGCCGCGATCCGCGACATCGTGGACCAGTTCAACACCGCGGCGATCTACATCACCCACGATCTCGCCGTGGTGGCGCAGATGGCCGACACGATCAAGGTGCTGCTGAAGGGCGAAGAGGTCGAGGAGGCGCCGACCGAAGAGATGCTGAAATCGCCCAAGGAGGACTACACCAAGTCCCTCTGGGCGGTGCGCAGTTTCGAGCGGCCGCAGAAGGAGCGGCCGAAGAACGCAACGCCTCTGATCTCGGTGCAGAATGTCGATGCCTCCTATACCGGCGGGGCGAAGGTTCTGGATGACGTGTCCTTCGATATCCACGAGGGGATGACCGTCGCGGTGGTGGGCGAGTCCGGGTCGGGCAAGTCGACGACCGCGCGGGTGATCACCGGGCTGCTGCCGCCGTCGAACGGGCAGGTCCTGTTCAAGGGCGAGCCGCTGCCGCCCAAGTACACCGACCGGACCAAGGATCAGCTGCGGCAGGCGCAGATGATCTATCAGATGGCGGATACGGCGCTGAACCCCAAGGTTCGCATCTCCGAGATCATCGGCCGACCGGCGCAGTTCTACTCCGGGCTGAAGGGCACCGCGCTCAAGAGCCGGGTGGACGAACTGCTCGACCTGATCGAACTGGAGCCGTCGAAATACTATGACCGCTTTCCGCCGGAACTGTCGGGCGGACAAAAGCAGCGGATCGGTATCGCCCGGGCGCTGGCGGCCGAGCCGTCGTTCATCATCTGCGACGAGGTGACATCGGCGCTCGACCAGCTGGTGGCCGAGGGGATCCTCAAGCTGCTCGACCGGCTGCAGAAGGAGCTGAACCTGGCCTACATGTTCATCACCCACGACCTCGCCACGGTGCGCGCCATAGCCGACGAGGTGGTGGTGATGCAGCACGGCAAGGTGGTCGAACAGGGGCCCAAGACCGAGATGTTCACTCCGCCGCACCATCCCTATACCGACCTGCTGCTCAGCTCGGTTCCCGAGATGGATCCGAACTGGCTGACCACGCTTCTGGAAGAGCGCGGGGTCGACAACGTCGGAGAGTCCGCGAACGTCTGACCGCGGCAATGAAAAAGGACCAGTCGCCGTATAGCGACTGGTCCTACCCGTTACCGTGCATTGTATTCTCTCGTCTGCTTGTCCGACGCCGTCAGACGATGGCCATAGCCGTCGCCCCCATGGTGCCCAGGATGACAATGTAGACGAGAAGCAGCGCCGGGAACGTGGCTCCGCGCGCGCGATATTCACGGATCATGTCGTCGCGTGTCAGCATCTCGCCCTCCTGATGGTTGCTGGTTGCAATCGCACGAGGCGACCGCCGCCCCGTGAATCGCAGATAATCCGTTTGCACGAGTCGATCAATCCGGGAAATGCAACGCGATTCAGGCTGCGGGAGGCGTCTGCGAGGCCTCCGCGCGATCGGTGTGAAAAAGCGACAAATCGAGGTCGGTTCGCGGCGTTCGCTTCGAAAAACCGGTCATTTCGCGGCAAGAATCCGCGAACCGCAGACAAGACATGAACACACTGCATAGCGGATTTGTTTTCATAGTATACCTTAATGCCGCCGCTGCCAGCGCCCGTGGGAGAGCGCGCGCGCCCCAATTCTTTTGACAGGGCAAAATTTCCGCCGCTAAACTTGTGATCAAGGGGAGCGGCGTCAGTCATTTTCACTGCTGGCAAACCTTCCCGTACCCGGGGGCGGATCGCCGCGCTGTTTGAAATTAATTTGTCTTTTCCGCAATTTGCGCGGAAATCCATTGTTGATATTGGGGTTTTCCGATCATGGCATTAAGCAGAGATCTGTACCTCGCGATTCTGTCGCTGGACGTCTACAACCGCGATTATGACGATGTCGTGCGGCTCGAAGGGGCGCAGATCGGCGCGGCAACACTCCTTCCCCGGGACGGATACGATCTAGACGGCGCGATCTATAGCGACTGGCAGGACAGCGGATTTTACGCGCTGGCCTACGATACCAGTCAGATCGAGTCGATCGGCGACGGCGTGGTCATCTCGTACCGCGGCACGAACCCCAGTCTCGACGGCGATTTCTTCAACTCTCCGCTCTGGCTGGATGTGAGCAACGGCTGGACGGCCGGCGGCGGGTGGCCGGGCGGCGAAGACGGCCAGGCCTCGCTCGCGCTGGACTTCTACAACCTTGTCAGCGCCGACGAGGGGCTGCTGGATTTCGGCGAGATCACCACCACGGGCCATTCGCTCGGGGGCGGTCTGGCGGGGCTGGTGGCGACGGCCTACGGCGAAGAGGGCGTGATCTTCGACCACATGACCTACGAGATCGTGTCGGGTGTCCTCTGGGCGCTGGCCGAGGTCAGCGAAGATTATCGGAACCGGTATTTCGGCGGTGTCATGCCGCCGCCGTTCGAAGGGGCCAGCATCGACGCCTATTCGACCACCGGAGAGGTGCTGGCGGCGCTGCGGACGGCCTTTTTCAGCGATTACGAACCGATCGACAGCCACGGCGGCCTGCGGGACCCGGTGACGCTGCATTCCATGCCGCTGCTGATCAACCTGATCTGGGCGCGGGACGAGGGCCGGACCGACTGGCAGACCGTGGGCAAGCAGCTCTGGAACGCGTACTTCGATGCCCAGATCGCCGCGACGATCCCGGACATCGAGAGCTTCAAGGGGGATCTGGGCAGCGATGCGGTCACCATGGCTTCGGCCATCGCCTATTCCGCGCTGGACGAGGGCGAACGGCCCTTCGGCGATACCGGCATCTGGTCGATGTTCGACGACGCCGACGAACTGGGTGCGGTCATCGCGGGCAACCCCTCGGATTTCTTCGAAAAGTTCATCGAATTCAGTCCCTCCATCGGGCTGAGCGGGGTGACGCTCTTCCGGGACGTGAAACAGGCGCTGGCCGATTTCGTCGTCCAGTACGCCGCGGCGCTGTCGGTTCAGGATATCGAGGGCAACGAGAGCGCCAGGGAGGGCGTTCTGACCCGTTCCGACGACGGCAACATCCTGGCCTTCGACGCGTCGGAAGCGCTCTGGAAAGACCAGCTCGGGCTGGACGAAAAGCTCGACCCGATCAACATCGTCAATTTCCGCGACGCGTTCTTTGCCCAGACGGACGAGAACTGGTTCGACACGCTGTTGCGCTGGACCGGCCTTGCCTCGCCCACGGATGTCGCCATGGGGGGCTGGGGGGCCGATACGCCCGAGATCTTCGACCGCTTCCACATGCGTGCGCGTGCCGACGCGACGTCCTTCTACATGCCCGAACGGGTGCTGGGGCCGGCCTCGGGCAGCGGCAACTCGGCCTCGGTCGATGTCTTCGTCGGCGCCGGTGTGGACGAGAGCATCTACGGCACCCTCGGCAACGACTTGATCTTCGGCTCGGGCGGGGGCGACTATATCGAAAGCGGCGACGGCGACGACGTGGTCAACGCCGGGACCGGCGACGACACGATGGCGGGTGGCGACGGCCGCAACCTGATCATCGGCGGCGATGGCGACGACGAGGTGCTCTACAACCTCGGGAGCAGCGGTGTCGACCTGACGATCACGCTCTCTCCGGACATCGCCGGCGAGGGGTTCGGGCTGTTCGACCAGCTGACCGTGCAGCTGCGGGTCGAGGGGACCGACTCTCAGGGGAACACCGTCGAGGACCTGGTCTTCAACACCGAAGAGATGACGCTGACGGACAAGGCCGACAACGTCGTCATCAGCAAGGAGAACCTGCTCGACCTCTTCCGCACCTCGATCACGATCGACCTGGGCGAGGAAACCGATTCGAACGCGCGCGACACGCTCTCCTTCGATCAGCGTGACCTGTCGTTCTTCGGCCAGCAGGGCGTCTTCTACCGCAACGGCGATGTGCAGGTGACATTCCCGCATCTGACCCTGGGGTATCAGGCGACCAACTTCCTGGGCGCCGCGCAACCGCTGAGCGTGGCCGCGCTCCTGGCGGTCGAAGACCTGCTCGTCCCCGACGACAAGGTGTCCTTCACCGGCGTCGACAATGTCACCCTGACCGATCTCGACGACCGTTTCTCGATCACCAGCGACGACGAGGGCAGCCATTCCGGGAACGGCGACATCAAGGGCATGGGCGGTATCGATGTCATCTACATCAGCGAGGTGCCGGACGGGGACCTTTCCGTAGATGGCGGAGACGACAACGACATCATCATCGTCACGGGCGGCCAGGCGGTGCGGACGGCCGGCGGCGCCGGGCGCGACCTGATCATCAACACCACGCCGGGCGGCGAGCTTTACGGCGACACGTTCAGCGGAACCCAGGAAACCGAGGGCGGCGGCATCGGCGGCTTCGGCGACGATGACGGCGGCGACAATGCCGATCATTTCTGGTTCGCGCCCGATACCACCATCATGGATCCGCAGAAGAACGACATCCTGTCGTTCTACGGCGTGCCGCTGACCGGCGGCGACGCGAGCGGAACGTCGGTCTCGTTCGCCGTCGGCGCGATCACCGGCAGCAAGGAGGCGCTGGATGCGGTCGCCACGGGCTTCACCTATTTCGCGCTGATCAACACCGCCGCGACCGCCGGGCTGATGCGAACGTTCTTCGACACCTGGCTGCCCAACATCGCCTATATCGCCACTAAGAACGAAGAGACCGGCGAAGCGGTGATGGTCATCGCCAACATGACCGATCTGCTGTTCCGCATCGCCACGGGCCAGAGCATCGCCGACAGCATCGACCTTGGCGACGGAGATGTCGGCTTTACCGGATTCCAGACCATCCGCGACTTCACCTTCGATACCGCGGACACGTTCAGCGGGCCGTGGTGGGAGGATCTGGGCGGCTTCCAGAGCGCCGAGAAAAGCGCCGCGAACGAGACCGGCGACTTCGGGATGCTGTTCAACTTCCCCAACGTCTTCTCGACCATCATGGGCGGGATCGGCCAGGTGGCCGACCAGATCATCAAGGCGACGCCGGCCGTCAACTTCCTCTTCGAAGCCTATGACGCGCTGATGCTGGCCGATGCGGCCCACTGGCTTGCGGGCGCCGCGACGCGTCTGGCCAAGAACAGCCTCTGGGCGGCGGGGGCCGATCCGCTGGTCATCGACCTCGACGGCGACGGGATCGAGACCGTGTCCGTGGAAGTGGCGCAGGTCTATTTCGACTTCGACCTCGATCTCTTCGCGGAACTGTCCGGCTGGCTCGACGGCGACGACGGGTTCCTGGTCCACGACAGGAACAACAACGACCGGATCGACGACATATCCGAGATGTTCGGCAACCAGTTCGAAGGCGGCTATGCCGAGCTGGCGAAATGGGATCAGGTCGCGAACGGCGGCGACGGGGACGGCAGGATAACCGCGGCTGACCTGAACTGGGTCGAGCTGCAGATCTGGCGCGATCTCGATACAGACGGCGCGACGGACGCAGGCGAGCTTTTCTCGCTGGACGAGCTGGGCATCGTGTCGATCGACCTGGCCAACGATCCGCTGGATCTGCGGACGCCGCAGGGTGCCGATCTGCTGGCCACGGGCTTTGTCGAATTCGACGACGGCTCGACCGTGCGGATGTTCGAGGCGATCTTCGAATCGCTCGAGTCCTACACGGTCTATGCCGGCGAATCCGGCCGGGCGCCCTGGCAGCAGGACCTCGATATCGACAGCCGCGGCTACGGCTCGATGACCGATCTCAGCGTGGCCATGGCCAACGACATCCTGCTGGGCCAGATCGTGGCCGAGGCCGCGGCCTCGATGACCGAGCCGGATTACTTCAAGATCCGCGAACAGGCCGGCCCGGCGCTGAGCTACTGGGGCCAGACGCTCGAGACCACGCGCGAGCTGATTCCGGTGCTGCTGCACGAGGATGCCGAGGGCAAGATCAGCCTGGCGGATCGCGCGGTCTATCTCGAGGACGACCTGGGGGGCTACTGGACGCTGGCAAGCGGCGATCCGGTGCTGGACGGCGCGGGCCAGGTGATCGACCGCGCGACGATCGAGGATATCCTCGCGCAGGCCACCGCCTCCGGCGAAACCTGGCAGGTCGAGCAGGCATGGTCGCCCGCGACCCGCGGGGACGCGGTCGAACACCGCGAGAACGCGCCCTACCTGATGCGCATCGTCGAGGGCCGGGCGGTGATCGACGACTTCGGCATCCAGAACGCCGACGGCAGCTGGCGCCTGGCCAGCGGTCGCGAGATCACCGATGCGGGCGGGGCGGCCATCGCGTCGCCGACCATCGACGACATCCTGGCGCTGGAGCGCGATACGGGCCAGGAATGGCGGCTGGAAGAGATCGGCCACAATCCCTTTGCCAAGGTCGAGGTCGAGGAGATCGGGGTCCGGGTCATCGACGGCATCACGGTCGATTACACGGTCGAGGTCACCGACCAGGACGGCACGTTCTTCGTCTGGGCCCGCAATCTCGACCGGGCGCTCGAGCTGCAGTTCAAGACCGGGGATTCCCGCGAGTTCGCGCTGCGCAACTACGAGGTCGATTTCGACACGCTGGACGAGGTGAATTCCTCGGACGACAGCCTGCACAGGGTCGAGATCCTGACGCCGGGACAGTTCCATTTCGCCACCAGCCTCGCCGGGATCGAATTCCGGGAAGAGATGCTGTCGGCGACGCTCGACAACGACACCGGGCTGATCGATTACAAGGTTGTCGAGGGCGGCAGCTATTCCACCTCGGTCGATACCTACGACTCCGTCATCACGCCGATGATCGATCTCGTCGAGATTTCGATGCAGCAGTATTTCCTCGCCAGCCGCCGCTTCGCGGTCCGGCTGGCGGTTCAGGACGGGCTGAAACCCTTTTTCGAGGGGATGGAATACGATGCCGAGGAAGACGTCTATCGCCCCACGACCGACCGCGAGCTTGCGCCGGTCTTCGAGGCGATCTTCGCCGCCGCGCCCGAAAGCAACGAAGATGACGCGGTCGTCGATTACCTGACCCAGTGGCAGGCGATCCTGTCGCTGATCTATCCCGATTACGTCCCTCGCGACAAAAAGTACTTCTTCGATCAGGGGGTGAGCCTCGACCAGCCGTTCGTGATGCAGATGATCCTGGCGGCCTACGAGGAAACGCCGATCGACCTGGACATCCGCGCCATCGCGAACGCCTTCGCGGTGGACGAGCGGCGGATCGTCACGCACGAGGAGACGGATACCGAAGTGCGCGGGCACGACGGGACGAACTTCTACTACATCACCGGCGGCGATCAGACGGTCATCGGCAGCTACGACGCCGACACGCAGGCATTCGACGACTCCAACCAGGTGGATGTCTACTTCATCGGCAAGGATGCCGGCGACGACATCATCTACGACCGCGACATCGGCGATCATGACCAGCTGCGCTTCACCTCGCTCCGCTCGGACGAGGTCAGGGCCGTCCGCGACGGCGAGGATCTGATCCTCTTCTACAACGACGGCGCGAACTTCGTCCGGCTGAACGAACAGTTCCTGGGCGAGCGGAACATCATCCTGACCAACGGCGACCGCGTCCAGACGGGCGTCGAAGAGATCGTCTTCGCCGACGGCGTGGTCTGGGATCGCTATCGCATGTCCTTCGCGGTGGTTGACTTCGAACGCGCCGATGCGGACGAGGTCGATGCCTATTACGGCTCGGGCTCGGGCGATATCCTGCTGGGCGGTCTGAACAACGACTATCTCAGCGGCGGCGCGGGCGGCGATACCTACATCTTCCGTCCCGGCGACGGCAACGACGTGATCGACGATCTGGGCAACTTCTCGTTCGGGCCGGTGCAGGCGGGCATGGATTTCCTGATGTTCCGCGGGGACATCACCCAGGACACGGTGCGGCTGACCCGTGACGGCGCGTCCGAGAACCTGCTGATCACGGTGCTGGACCAGGACGGCAACCCGACCGGCGACAGCGTGGAACTGGTCGGCCAGTTCGGCGGCGTGCGGCTCAACCTCGGGGCGTTCAGCGAAGCGATCGGCGCGGATGACGGCCTGGATTTCGTCGCGCCGAACCTGATCGAGAAGATCATCTTCGAGAAGGGCACGACGCTCGATTACGTCGATATCGTCGACCGGGTCATCAAGAACGCCAAGACGGACGGCGACGATGCCATCTACGGCATGCTGAACGACAACACGCTGGACGGCGGCGCGGGCGACGACTTCCTGACCGGCAAGCAAGGGTTCGACACCTACATCTTCGGACGCGGCTACGGCAGCGATGTCGTGCTGGACGCCGATTTCGGTTCGTCGCTGTTCGGGCCCAAGGACGACCTGATGACGTTCACCGACGACTTGCGGTGGACGGATTTCGACTATCTGCGCGACGGCAGCGGCGACACGCTGACGATGCGGATCACCGGCACCGAAGACGAGGTGATCTTTACCGATTTCCTCGACGAGATCCTGCTGGTCGGCTACATCAACCTGATCGAGGAGTTCGAGTTCGCGGACGGCACGGTCTGGAACTATCTGAAGCTGCTGCAGCACTATGTCGACATCGCCAGGACAGAGGGCGACGACATCATCTACGGGTTCGAGACGATCAACGACCGGATCGACGGCGGCCTGGGCGATGACCGGCTGGAAGGGCAGAGCGCCAGCGACACCTACGTCTTCGCGGCGGGCTACGGCACGGATACGGTCTTCGATACCTCGGGCAGCGAGACGATCGAATTCACCGGCATCCTGTCGACCGAGGTGGAATTCTCGCGGACCGCGCTGGACCTGATCATTTCGCTCGCCGGCACCGACGACAGGATCATCCTCGAGAACCAGTATGTCCGCGAACACCGGCAGACCCATGCGAACGAGTTCTTCCAGTTCGCCGACCGCACGCTCGACTACACCGATTTCAACCCCGAGGACATCGACCTCGTCGGCACGAACGCGGCCGAGACGATCACCGGTTCGAACTTTTCCGAGACGCTTGACGGCCGGGGCGGCGACGACCTGCTGATCGGCAACGACGGCGGCGACATCTACCTCTTCGACGTGGGCTATGATCAGGACGTGATCGAGGATACCCGCGTTCGCGCCTCCTGGCACGACCGCGAGGACATCATCGTGCCGGTCGACGATATCGTCCGTTTCGGTGACGACATCACCCAGGAGAACGTTGTCTTCACCAAGGACGGCAACGACCTCGTCATTTCGGTTCTGGAACGGACCGACACGCTGCGGATCCGCAACCAGTTCCTGGATCTCGACAACGGGGTCGAGCGGTTCGAATTCGCCGACGGCGGGTTCCTCCTGATCTCGGATGTCGAGGAAGACCTCCAGATCGAGGGCGGCAACCGCGGCGACAACCTGATCGAGGGCAATCCGGACAATCCCAACTCGCTCGACGGGCGCCAGGGCGACGACACGCTCGTCGGGGGAACCGCGGCCGATATCTACGCTTTCGGCGCGGATTACGACTTTGACCGGATCGTCGAGCGGACGGACGCCGAGGGTGTGATCGACCTTGTGCAGTTCGGCGCCTCGGTCACGCGCGACGCGTTGCGGATCACGCGCGACGGCGACGACCTGATCATCGACCTCGGAAACGGATCGGACGTTCTGACGATCGTCGGCGGCCTCGGATCGACGCGGGTCGAACAGTTCCGGTTTGGCGACGGCAGCACGCTGAGCCTGGACGAGATCATCGACCGGATGCTCACGGGGACCGAGGCGGACGAACAGCTTGTCGGTCTCGACAACCGCGACGACGTGATCGCCGGCGGTGCGGGCTCCGACGCGATGCTGGGCGGCGATGGCGACGACAGCTATCGCTTCGGCTATGGCGACGACAGCGACAGCATCTTCGACAGTTCGGGGTTCGACCGGGTGGTCTTCGGGGCCGGGATCACGGCGGAAACCATCAGTTTCACCAATGTCGACGGCGACCTGCTGATCCGCCTTGCCGCAACCGACGAGCGGCTGGTCATCCTGGGCGGCTACAGCGCCAACCCGGTCGAGATCTTCGAATTCGAAGACGGGACCGAGCTCGGCATCGCCGAGATCCGCGCCATGATCCGCGCGGAAGAGAGCTCGGCCTCGCAGGACATCCTGCGCACCGCTGATTTCGAGGACGGGGTGCCGCTGGCGGCCGGGCAGGGCAACGACCTGAACATCCTCTCCGAGGGCGGTCAGGTGATCTTCCGGCTCGGCGACGGGATGGACCGGTTCGAAATGGCGCCGGGCGCCGGCAGCGCCGCCATCGTGCTGCCCGACCTGACGAGCAGCGCCGCCGTGGTGCGGGCCGCCGACGGATCAAGCGACGATCTGATCGTCTCGTTCCCGGCCAGCGGGGACCAGCTCGAGATCGCGGGCGCGCTCGGTGCCGGTGCCGTGCCGTCCCTGCATTTCGCCGATGGTGTCATCTGGGGCGCGGCCGAGCTGGTTCAGGCCTCGGTCAATGCGCAGACCAGCGCCGGATCGGATGCGGTACGGGGCAGCGATCTGGCCGACGTGATCGACGGCGGGCTGGGAGACGACCTGCTGCAGGGGGCGCGGGGCGACGATTCCTACATGTTCGCGCGCGGCGACGGGCAGGACGTGATCGAGGACGAGCACGGCACCGATACGCTCTATCTTGCCGGCTACCGGCCCGAGGACGTGCGGGTCGAGCGCCTGGCCTCGGACCGTGACGACCTCTTGATGACCTTCGTGGCCGAGAACGACGCGATCATCATCCGCAACGCGGTGATCGATTTCGTCGAGTTCACCGACGGCACGATCTGGTCGCGTGACGTTCTGCTGGACCTCGCCAATGCCATCGGAAGCGACGCCGACGACTTCCTGCTGGGCACCAACGGGGCCGAGATCTATCGCCCCGGCTTCGGCAACGACGTGATCTTCGACGGCTTCGGCGAGGACGTCTATACCTTCTCGCGCGGGGACGGGCAGGACCGGATCGTCGCGCGCGATCACGTGGACGGCTATGGCAAGATCCTGTTCGGCAGCGACATCGCGCCGGGCGACGTGACCGCCAAGCGCGATGCCGACGGCAACATCATCCTGATGATCGAAGGCACCGACGACCGGCTGACGCTTGTCGATCCGGTCGACGATCCCGACGCCATCGTGGGCACGGTTGAATACAGCGACGGCACCTCGTTCAGCCTGGCGCAGATCGCGCGCGGGATCCCCGGGACCGACGGCGACGATCACATCATCATCGGCTCGGGGCCACTGGCGCCGGGGGCCGAACCCGGCACCGACGTCTTCGGCCGCGAAGGCAACGACTGGCTGGAAACCGGGCGCGGCGCGGACGTGGTCCATGGCGGGCTGGGGAACGAGCTGTTGCAGGGCCACAGCGGCGGCGACACCTATTTCTTCGGACTCGGCGACGGGCAGGACACGATCGCGGATATCGAGCGGGAAACCGACGGGATCATCGACCGCATCCGTTTCGAGGCCGGGATCCTGCCTGACGACATCGAATTCCTGAGCGTCGGGCCGCGGGACCTGGTCATCGGCATCGCCGGCACCGGGGACCGGATCACCATTCGCGACATGTTCGCCAATGTCGGCCGCGATTCCGCGATCGAACGCTTCGTCTTTGCCGACGGCACGACCTGGGAGCTGGACGAGATCCTCGCGCGGGCGACCACGGGCGATGCGAGCAGCGAAACGATCGATCTGGGAACGATCTATCGCGCGGATGCCACGGTTTCGGGCGGGGCCGGGGACGACGTCCTGCTGGGCGGGCGCGGCGACACGGAATACCGGTTCGACCCGGGCGACGGGCGCGACGAGATCTCCGAGGCGCAGGATTGGAACGGATCGAGCGACACGGTGCGTTTCGGCGCCGGGATCCTCGCGGCCGAGGTGGTGGCCACCCGGCAGGACGACGACCTTCTGCTGCGGTTCACCGGCAGCCAGGACCAGTTGCTGATCCGCAACCAGTTCCGGAGCAGCTGGGACCCGGTCGAAAGCTTCGTTTTCGCCGACGGCCTCACGCTGACGGCGCAAGAGATGGCCGCCACGGTGGTGACCGAGGAAACGGCGCAGCGCCTGCTGCATCCGTCGGTACCGGGGGCGACCCCGTTCGCAGATCCGCTCTTCTCGCGCGCGGCAGCCGGGGAGGATATTGGAGACGAACCCGGCGGCGGCACCGGAGAGGGCGGCACCGGCACCGCGAACCTGCCGCGCACGCTCATCGCGCAGGACGGCACCGTCGATCTCTTCGAGTTCTTCGTGCCCGAGGTGGACGACAATGCGGCGCTGATCACCATCATCGGGTTCGAGACCGGCGACCTGGGGGACAAGCTGGACATCCGGCTCGCCTCGGGTCTCGCAGGCGAGGTCGTCGCCCGGCAGGAGGGCGCGGACACCTATGTCTTCTTCGTCGATGACGGAGAACACGATCTCGATGCCGCGCGGCGCCTGATCCGGCTGGAAGAGGTCGATGTGAACGACCTGACGCTGGGCAATTTCAACGGCGCGCCCTTCGCATCGGCGGCGCCGCAGGTGATCACCGGCGACGGCACCGCCGAAGAGCTGACCGGCGGCTGGGGCGATGACGAGGTAAATGGCGGCGGGGGCGACGATCTGCTCCGGGGCTTGCAGGGCAACGATTTCCTGCGCGGCGGCAACGACAACGACACCTACCGGTTCGACACCGGTTTTGGCCAAGACATCGTTTCGGACAACGGCTGGTCGAACAACTCCGTCGCCGATGTGGTCGAATTCGGGCCGGGGTTCGATCCGCAGGACATGCGGGTGACGGCGGATGCCGACGATATCCACATCTCGTTCGAAGGGCTGGATGATCGTCTGACGCTCGAGAACACGATCAACAACGCGAATTACCGGATCGAGCTCCTGCGGTTCGACGACGGCACCGAGTTCACCCATGCCCAGCTTGTCGCGATGATCTGGGCGGCAAGCGACGCCGACCAGATCATCCACGGCGGATACGAGGCCGAGACCCTCGACGGCGGCGGCGGCAACGACACGATCCAGAGCCGCAACGGGGATGACACGCTCACAGGCGGGACAGGCAACGACGTCCTGAGCGGGATGAACGACAACGACACCTACCGGTTCGAGCTCGGGTTCGGTCAGGACGTGGTTTCGGACAACGGCTGGTCGAACAACTCGGGCGCGGATGTGATCGAGTTCGGACCGGGCATCGACCCGGCGGATCTCATCGCGCGGGCCACGGCGAACGACCTGATCCTGACCTTCGCGGGCAGCGAGGACCGGATCCGGATCGAGAACACGATCAACAACGCCGACTACCGCATCGAGTCGCTGGTCTTCGACGACGGCACCGTGCTGACCCACGCCGACCTGGTGGCCATGGCCTGGGCGCCGACCGACGAGGATCAGCGTATCGATGCGGGCTACGCGGCCGAAGCGCTGAACGGCGGCGGAGGCCAGGACAGTCTGTACGGCAAGGACGGAGAGGACACGCTGACCGGCGGCACGGGCAGCGACTTCCTCCGGGGCGGCAACCAGAGCGACACCTACCATTTCGAGGCCGGCTTCGGTCAAGACATCGTTTCGGACAACGGCTGGTCGAACAACTCGGGCGCGGATGTGATCACCTTCGGGCCGGGGATCGACCCGGCGGATCTCGTCGTTCGGGCCACGGCGAACGACCTGATCCTGACCTTCGCGGGCAGCGAGGACCGGATCCGGATCGAGAACACGATCAACAATGCCGACTACCGCATCGAGTCGCTGGTCTTCGACGACGGCACCGTGCTCACCCACGCCGACCTGGTGGCCATGGCCTGGGCGCCGACCGACGAGGATCAGCGCACGGACGCCGGCTTCTCGGCCGAAGCGATCGAGGGCGGCGGCGGGTCGGACAGCCTCTATGGCCGCGATGGCGAGGACACACTGACCGGCGGCACGGGCAACGACTTCCTCCGGGGCGGCAACCAGAGCGACACCTACCATTTCGAGGCCGGCTTCGGTCAGGACATCGTCTCGGACAACGGCTGGTCGAACAACTCGGGCACGGATGTCATCACCTTCGGGCCGGGGATCGCGCTCGAGGATATCGTGGTGCGGGCCACGGCAAGCGACCTGATCATCTCGATCAGCGGCACCGAGGACCGGATCCGCATCGAGAATGGCGTCAGCAACGCGGATTACTGGATCGAGACGCTGCTCTTCGACGACGGCCGCACGCTGATCCGCGCGGATCTCGTCGCGATGGCCTGGGCGCCGCGCGATACCGACCAGCGGATCGACACCGCCTTCGCGGCCGAGGCCGTGGACGGCGGCGCGGGCAACGACACGATTCATACCAACGACGGCGAGGACACGCTGACCGGCGGTTTCGGCAACGACTTCCTCCGGGGCGGCAACCAGAGCGACACCTACCATTTCGAGGCCGGCTTCGGTCAGGACATCGTCTCGGACAACGGCTGGTCGAACAATTCGGGCGCGGATGTCATCACCTTCGGCGCGGGGATCGCGCTGGAAGACGTGCGGGTGCAGGCCACGGCGTCGGATCTCATCATCTCGATCGCAGGGACGCAGGACCGGATCCGGATCGAGAACACGGTCGGCAACGCGAACTACCGGATCGAGTCGCTTCTCTTCGACGACGGGCGCAGCCTGACACATGCCGATCTGCTCGCCATGGCGGGCGGTCCCGCCGTTCCGGGCGTGACGCAGGCGGGGCTCTCGGTCGGGGAAACCATCACCGGCGGCAGCGGAGACGATTCCCTCGACGGTCAGGGGGGCGGCGACGAGATCTCGGGCGCGGGCGGCAACGACACCATCCTCGGTGGGCTCGGCGGTGACACGATGGCCGGCGGCGCGGGTGATGACGCCCTCTTCGGCGGCTCCGGCGACGACGTCTACGAATTCGCCTCGGGCGACGGGGTGGACGTGATCACCGACGCGCTCGGCGCTGACCGGATCGCGATCGGCGCGGGTATCGATCCGGCCGATATCGTCGTGTCGCAGCGCGGCGGCACCGATATCATCCTTCAGGTCTCGAATTCCGGCGACCGCATCGAGATGATCGGCGCCATGTCGGGCGCGAACGCCCGGATCGAAGAGGTCGCCTTTGCCGACGGCACCGTCTGGTCCCATGCCGATCTGCTGGCAGTCCTGACCGACGGCACGGCGGCGGCGCAGACCATCGTTGGGCTGGACGGCGACGACGTGCTGGACGGGCAGGGCGGGGATGATTCCGTCCTTGGGCTGCAGGGCGACGACGAGATCGTCGGCGGCACGGGGTCGGACATGCTCTTCGGGGGCAGCGGCGACGACACGCTCGACGGCGGGACGGGCGGCGATCTGCTCGCCGGAGAGGCGGGCAACGACGTCTACGACTTCGCCCCGGGCGACGGATCCGACACGGTCACCGACAGCCAGGGCGTCGACGGCCTGAGTTTCGGAGCGGGCATCGCGCCGGGCGACGTGCGGGTGGTGCAGCAGGGCGAGGACCTGGTTCTGCGGATCGCGGGCGGCGAGGACCGGGTGGTCTTGCAGGACGTGCTCTCGTCGGCGTCGCGCGAGATCGAGACGGTCGCCTTCGATGACGGGACGGTCTGGACCCATGCCCAGCTTGTCGCGATGGCGGAGATGGCCGATGGCCCGCACGAGACGATCACCGGGACGACCGGCGCCGACACGATCGCGGCCGGGACGGGGGACGACTCGGTCTCGGGGCTCGCTGGCGCGGACGAGATCGATGGCGGCGCAGGCTCCGACACGATCGCCGGCGGCACGGGCAACGATACGATCACCGGCGGCGCGGGGGCGGATGCCCTGACGGATACCGGCGGCAACGAACTGTATCATTTCGCGACGGGCGACGGGCCCGACAGCATCACCGACACCTCGGGAACGGATGCGATCCAGCTCGGCGTCGGCATTGCCGAGACGGATGTCGAAATCCGGCAGGATGCGGGCGGCACCGACCTGATCCTCCGCATCGCCGGGACCGAGGACCGCATCCACCTTGTGGGCGCGCTGAGCAACCCCGACAACGCCATCGAGGAACTGCGCTTCGACAGTGGCGCGGTCTGGAGCTTTGCGCAGATGCTTGCGGCCTCGCAGGCCGCGAGCGATGCGCCGGATGCTATCTTCGGCACCGGGATCTCCGACAGCCTGTCCGGCGGGACGGGGGATGACGCCATCGACGGCCGCTCGGGCGACGACGAGCTTTCGGGCGGCGCCGGGGCCGATACGGTCACCGGAGGCGACGGCAACGATACGCTCGATGGCGGGACGGGGCCGGACCTGTTGCTGGGCGGCGCCGGGGACGACAGCTATTTGCTCGACATCGGCTTTGGCCAGTCGACGATCGACGACGCCAGCGGCACGGACCGGGTCGAATTCGGTACGGGCGTTCTGGCTACGGATGTCTCGGTCAGGAAGACGGCCGAGGGGTTTGAGCTGCGGATCGGCCAGACCGAGGACCGGCTGACCCTTCGGGATGCGGCTTCGGGCGCGGGCGTGATCGAGACGGTCGCCTTTGCGGACGGCACCGAATGGGACGCGGCCGAGCTTCTGCGGAGGGCCACCAGCGGAACGCCGGGGCCGGATTCCCATGTCGGCACGGATGGCGCGGACGAGTTGATCGGCCTTGCGGGCGACGACACGCTCGAGGGGCTGGCGGGCGCGGATCTGCTGGACGGCGGGGCCGACGACGACATGCTGAGCGGCGGCGCCGATGCGGATGAAATGCGCGGCGGTGCCGGCAACGACCTGCTGGTCGGGGGCACGGGCGGTGATCTCTACGTCTTCCGGGCGGGCGACGGCGTCGACACGATCGACGATCAGGGCGACGCCACGGCGGATACGCTGCGGATCGAGGGCTATGCGCTCGACGATGTCCGTTTCAGCCAGACCGGCGCGGACGGCGCGGATCTGACCATCCGTTTCGATGCCAGCAGCGACCGGATCGTGGTGACCGGCGCCTTCGCCGGCGATGATGCCGCCACCATCGAAGAGGTGGTGATCGCCGACAGCCTCGCCACGCTGACGCTGGCGGACATCGAGGCGCGGGTGCGGCCCGACGTGGGTGCGGATGGCGACACGGTCTATGGCGACGCGGACGCGAACACGCTGAACGGCACCTCTCTCGGCGACTATTTCGAAGGCGGCGCGGGGGCCGACACCATGTCCGGCGGCTCGGGCGACGATATATTCGGCGACATCGTCGCCGATGACGCCGTCGACAGCATGACGGGCGGCGAGGGGCGCGACACCTACCGTTTCCTGCCGGTCAACCCGGTTGCGGCGGACATCGCCGAGGACGTGATCACCGATTTCACGCCGGGCGATGACGGCGACATCATCCGCCTCGTGTCGAGCACGCCCAATCCCTTCGCCTCGGGCCGGGTGCAGATCCTGCAGGACGGGGCCGACACGATCCTCCGGGTCAACGACGGCGAAGGCGCCGGGCGGTCGGTGTTGCGGCTGGAAGGCGTCGATGCGGGGCTGCTGACGGCGGCGAATTTCGGCGGCGTGTCGATCGAGACCGAAAGCACGACGATCACCGATGACGAGAGCGCCTCGCTTATCGCAGGCGGTCCCCTGGGCGACGTGATCCTAGGCAATGGCGGGGCCGACACGATCGACGGGTTCGGCGGCGCCGATTCCATCGCGGGCGGTGCCGATGGTGACCTGATCCGGGGCGGCTTCGGCAACGACCACCTGGCGGGACAGGAAGGCAACGACGACATCTTCGGCGGCGCGGGCAACGACATCCTCTCCGGCGGGGCCGGTGACGACACCCTGACCGGCGGGTCGGACGAGGCCGAGTTCTCGGGTCACGACATTTTCCACGGCGGACTGGGCGACGACGCGCTGTCCGGCGGCGCGCAGAACGACATCTATCTCTTCGGCGCCAATGACGGGCGCGACACCGTCACCGACACGGGCGGCACCGACCTGATCGAATTCGATGCGGATGTGGCGCCCGGGGACGTCTCGGTTGTCCGGATCGGCGACGACCTGGAGTTGCGGGTCGCGGGCGGAACGACGCGGGTCCTGATCACCGGGGCCGTGGCCGATCCGGTCGGCACGGATATCGAGGCCATCGCCTTCGACGACGGCACCACCTGGGACCGCGCGGCGCTGCTGGCCAGGGCCATGGAGGCGACCGAGGGCGACGACATGCTCGTGGTCCTCGTCGGGGACACGCTGAACGGGCTGGGCGGCAACGACACGCTCACCGGGAACGACGCGGCCAACACGATCGCGGGGTCGGGCGGCGACGACCTGCTGCGCGGTCAGGGGGGCGACGACGTCTACGAGTTCGGGCTGGGCGACGGACAGGACGTCATCGAGGATGGCGCGGGCGACAACGCGGTCGTGCTGGGCGCCGGGATCACCCCCGAGGACGTGCGCCTCGTGCGGGGCAAGGCGACCGTCATGCTCGAGATCGTCGGCACGGGCGACCGGATCGACCTCGGCTGGGCACCCGATCCGGCCATGGCCATCCGCGAGGTGCGTTTCGCATCCGGTGAGGTCTGGACGGCGCAGACGCTGGTCGACATGGCGCTGGCCGGAACCGCGGGCGACGACGTTATCCACGGGTCCGACGGGGCGGAAACCGTCGCGGGCGGCGATGGCGACGACCGGCTCATCACCCATGACGGCGCCGACGATCTGAGCGGCGGCGCGGGCGTCGATCTGCTGGAAGGCGGCGACGGGGACGATACCTATCGCTTCGGCCTGGGCGACGATCAGGACCGGGTGAGCGACACGGGCGGCAATGCCGACACGATCGTTCTGGGCGCCGGCATCGCGCCCGGCGATGTGCGCGTCGCGCAGAGCAGCGACGGCAGCGCGATCATCCTCGTGGTCGGCACCGACGGCGACCGGCTGCGGATCGAGGATGCGCTCGGCGACGGCAAGGTCGAGACCGTGCAGTTCGAGGATGGCACCGTCTGGACCGTCGCGGACCTGCTGGCGCAGGTGCCCACGGGGCTGGACGATTACATCTATGGCGACGAATTCGACAACCCGATCGAGGGCGGTCCGGGCGACGACCGCACCTCGGGCGGGGCCGGCAATGATACCTATCGGTTCTCGGCGGGCGACGGGCGCGACATCATCCGTGACGGCGCGACGTCCCCCGCCGATCAACTTGTCATCGCGGGCTATGCCGCGTCCCAGATCCGGTTTACCCGGCTGGGCACGGACAGCACCGACATCGCGGTTCAGTTCACCGGCAGCGATGACCAGATCATCATCTCGGACGGCATCAGCCTAGCCGGGCGCGGCATCGAACAGATCGTGCTGGAAGACGAGGGCACGGTCTTCACCATCCCGGACATCGTCGCGCGGCTGGTGGATGACCAGGCGGGCGAAGGCGACGACACGATCTTCGGCTCGGACGGCGACGACGACCTCGCGGGCGGGACGGGCAACGACCTGATCGTCGGGGGCGACGGGGACGACACCTATCGCTATGCCAGCGGCGACGGGGACGACCGGATCGACGCGCTCGGCCGCGGTGACAGCCGGCTGATCCTGTCGGATTACGCCGTGGACGACGTCGTCTCGGCCCTGCGCGGCGGGCCGCAGAGCCTCGATCTCGTGCTGACACTGCCCGGGGTGGACGACCGGATCGTGCTGATCGACGCGCTCGGCGCGGTCAACGGCAGCCCCGGAAGCCTCTTGATCGAATTCTCGGACGGAACGGTCTGGGATCGCGCGGCGATGCGCGCGCGGACCCTCGAGGACGTGCAGGGCGCGGGCGATGACAACCTGTGGGGCTTCGACGGCGCCGACGTGGTCCATTTCTCCGAGGGCGACGATTTCGCCGCCGGCGGGTCGGGCGCGGACCGCTATGTCTTCGGGGTCGGCGACGGCAACGACTGGATCGACGACGACGGACTGTCCTCCAGCGAGACCGACATCGTCGAGCTGATCGGCTTCAGCGCCGACGACGCGACCGTCAGCCGCCTGTTCCGGGGCAGCGACACGGTGCTGATGCAGTTCGCCGGCAACGAGACCGACAGCCTGACCATCATCGACGCGCTGGCGCCGGATGCGCGCGGCATCGAACAATACATCTTCGAGGGCGGCGAGGTCTGGACCCGCGATACGATCCTCGACCTGCTCGGCAACAGCGCGCCGACGGCCAATGACGACGGCTTCTTCTCGGTTACGACCGGGGCCGAACTCGTCATCTCGCTCGCCGATGTGCTGCGCAACGACTTCGACGCCGACAACGATCCGCTGCGCGTGGTCGAGGTCGACGGCAGCCCGGACGGCAGCGCGTATCTCGATGGCGAGGGCAACCTGCGTTTCACCGCCGAGGACGGGTTCACCGGCGCGACGACGATCAGCTATCGCATCACCGACGACCGCAACGCCTTTGCCGAGGCCGAGATCAACGTCAACGTCCGCCCTGTCGCTCAGGCGCTGGACGACACAGGGTTCGCCGTGGCCGAGGACGACTTCCTGACCATCCGGGTCGAACGGCTGCTGTCCAACGACGTGGACGGCGACCGGATGATCGTGGGGCAGGTGTTCGACGCGGTGAACGGGACCGTCTCGCTGTCGAGCGACGGCAACATCGGCTTTACCCCGGATGCGGATTACGTGGGCCCGGCGCAGTTCACCTATGCGGCCAACACGCCGGAGGGCGGACGGGCCGAGGCGATCGTCCATATCGACGTCACGCCGGTCAACGACGCGCCCGAGGCGCGGGCGGACCGCGGCTTCGTCACCGACGAGGGCGCGCCGCTGATCATCAACCCGGCGGCGCTGACGGGCAACGATCTCGACATCGACGGCGATCTGCTCTCGGTCGGCTCCGTCACCTCGTCGGGCGACCTGTTCGTGTCGATAAACGCGGCCGGCAACATCGAGATCACGCCGCGCGACGATTTCTTCGGCGAGGCCAGCTTTGGCTACACGGCGACCGATCCGGACGGCCTGACCTCGTCTTCGACGGTGACGATCACGGTGAACCCGGTCAACGACGAGCCCGAGGCGGTGGACGACCGGTTCGAACTGACCCAGCAGGGCGATCCGATCCTCGAAGACAACCCGATCGTCATCAGCCTGGCGCGGCTGATCGCCAACGACATCGAGAAGGACGGCGACGACCTGACCCTGATCGACGTGCGCAGCACCGTGGGCGGCAAGGCGACGCTGCTGGACAATCAGACTGTCCTGTTCGAGCCCGCGGCGAATTTCAACGGCGAGGCGAGCTTCGAATATGTCGTGGACGACGGGCAGGGCGCGACGGACTCCGCCCGGGCGACCATCGTCTACCAGGCGGTGAACGACCGGCCGAACGCGCGCAACGACCACTATGGCGACGACGCCTTAGTCAACGTGCTGCGGGGCCGCCAGAACGAGGTTCTGACGATCCCGATCATCGAGCTGCTCAAGAACGACTACGATGTCGAGGGCTTCGCGGTCACCTTCGAGAACGCCACGGGCGGCGTGAACGGCGATCTGGTCGTCGAGAACGGCAATGTCATCTTCACCCCGGACGAGGATTTCTACGGCGAGGCGACCTTCGGCTATTCGATCACCGATCCCGAGGGCGCGGTCGATGGCGGGTTCGTCACGATGTATTTCGAGGCGACCGGCAGCGCACCGCCGCAGGCCATCCGCGACCAGATCTTCGTGGCGGAGGATATCCCCACGGTCATCCGTCTCGAAACCCTGCTGGGCAACGACACCGACGTGGACGCCGAGGACGCGCTACAGATCATCGGCTGGCGGCACCTGAACGGGCTCCCCGATGCGTTCAAGTTCGGCTTCGACGCGGTCGGTCCGGTCAATGGCACGCTCGAGCTCAATGCCGACGGCGATCTGCTCTACACGCCCTTCATCGACGCCAACTTCTCGTCCGGCTTCGTCTACCTGCTGACCGACAATGCCGACGGCACGGCCGAGGGCTTTGTCGATATCGTCATCATCCCGTCGAACGACGACCCCACGATCACCGACGATCCGGGTTTCGTCACCCCGTTCGAGGTGCCGCTGGTCATCCGCGCGGCGGATCTGGTCTTCAACGACTTCGACATCGAACAGGCCGACCACGATCTGGACGGCACGCGCGACGACGACCTGGACGATCCCGACCGCGCCCGGCCGACCTTCGTCGGCGTGGACCGGATCCTCGATCCGGTGGAACTGGCGCAGGGCAACTACGTCGATGTGGGCAGCTTCGAGATCGTCACCTTCCGCGGCGAGGATTTCCTCGTCGCGCGGTTCGAGGACGGGTTCTCGGGCGACGTGATCATCGAATACCGCATCGCGGACGAAGAAGGGCTGGAGGATACCGGTTATGCCTTTGCTACCGTTGCGGATTTCTACGGTCGGGAACTGACCGGCACACCATTGATCGACTATATCGAGGGCAACGCGCTTGACGAGACGATCCACGGCTATCGCCGCGACGACTGGGTCGTCGCGCTGGCCGGGGACGACACGATCCAAACCGGAGACGGCAACGACCTGATCGAGGCCGGCTCCGGCGACGACGTGATCGACGGCGGCGACGGCGGCGACGACATTCGCGGCGGCGAAGGCTTCGACATGGTGCGCTTTGCCGGGTCGAACACCGGCGTGCGCGCCGATCTCGCGACGCTGATCGGGCAGGGCGGTTACGCGCAGGGCGATCTCTATGTCTCGATCGAAGGGTTCGAGGGCACCGAATTCGGCGACACGCTCGGCGGCGATGCGGCGGACAACCTGCTGCGCGGCCTGGACGGCAATGACGAGATCGAAGGTCGCGGTGGTGTCGACACCATCGAGGGCGGTTCCGGCGACGATCTGCTCGACGGCGGCGCGGGCGGCGACAGCATCGACGGCGGCGCGGGCGACGACACGGCCACCTACTTCGGCTCGGACGCCGCGGTGCGGATCTCGCTGGCCGATGGCACGGCGTCCGGCGGCTGGGCCGAGGGCGACACCCTGTCCGGCGTCGAGAACCTGATCGGGTCGGAACTGGACGACGATCTGGAAGGCGACAGCGGCGCCAACGCGCTCTTCGGCAACCGCGGCGCAGATGTGCTGACGGGCGGTTCCGGCGACGACCTGCTGAACGGCGGGCGCGGTGCCGACATGCTGTTCGGCGGCGACGGCGTGGACACGGCCGATTACACGCTCTCGGTCGAGGGGATCACCATCGACCTCGCGGCCGGCACGGCCGCGGGCGGCGACGCCGAGGGCGATGTCTTCGACAGTATCGAGATCATCCAGGCCAGCTATCACGACGACGATCTGCGCGGCGATGCGAATGACAACCGGTTCCGCGGCAGCCGCGGCGAGGATTACATCGACGGGCGCGGCGGGTTCGACACGGCGGATTACGCCCGCGCGGACGAGGCTGTCGCCGTTGACCTGTCGCTTGGTCAGGGCACGGCGGGCGAGGCACAGGGCGACACGCTGATCAGCATCGAAAAGCTGATCGGCTCGATCCACGAGGATACCTTCACCGGCAGCGCCGGCGACGACGTGTTCGACGGCGGCTTCGGCAACGACCTGCTGCGCGGGGAGGCGGGGTCCGACAGCTATCTCTTCGGTCTCGACAGTTCCGAGGACGTGATCGAGGAACAGGGCGATGCGTCGGATATCGACCGCCTGGTCCTGAACGCCGGGATCGAGACCAAGGACGTCTCGCTCATCCGGCAGGGCGATACGCTCTTCGTCGAGTTCGAACGCGACGACGGCTTCCTGATCGACACGGTCACGGTCACCGATCACTTCCTCGGACGCGAGACGGGGATCGAGGAAATCGTCTTTGGCGACGGCACGGTCTGGGATCGCGACGCGATCGAGGATCGGCTGCGCGAGGGCCGGTTCAACGCGGTCGACGACCTCGTGCGACTTGGCGTCGAGGACGAACTGCTCGTCATCGATCCGGCCGACCTGATCGCGAACGACGCCGAGGCGGGGATCGAGGATCTCGTGTTCCTCTCCGTGCAGAACGCCCAGTTCGGCACGGTGAGCCTGAACGACGACGGGATGATCGAATTCCTCGGCGCGCAGGACCATTTCGGCGATGCGTTCTTTGCCTACACGGTCCGGGATCCGCTTGGCCGGGAATCCACCGCGCGGGTCGAGGTCAATCTCTCGCCGGTGAACGACGCGCCGGTCGCCAACGACGATCCGCTGGTCTACGGGATCGAGGACGTGCCGCTGCGCATCCGGATCGAGAACCTGCTGGCCAACGATTACGACGTGGACGGCGATGCCGAGATGGAGGGGCTGCGCATCGTCTCGGCCCAGCCCTTGGTCAACGTCGAGGGCGAGGGGCTGCGCCCCTACCTCAAGCGACCCGAGTATGACGGCGAGGCCACGGACGCGACCTGGAAGATCGACGGCCAGTACATCGAATTCCTGTCACGGCCGGATCACTTCGGCTTCGCCGGCTTCCGCTATGTCCTGTCCGACAAGGACGGGGCGACCGACACGGCGGATGTGGAGATCTATTTCGCGCCGGTGAACGACGCTCCGCGGATCAGGGATCGCGCGGAATCCGCCAAGCTGGAAGAGGTGACCGAATTCACCGTCGATCAGCTGATGTCCAAGGTCTACGACATCGAGGGCGACACCTTCGAATTCGTCGGTCTGCATATCGGCGCCGACGGCAATGCCTCGCGGAACGGGTCCGAGACCTTCGACGCCGAGGCGGGCATCATCTACTACACGCCCGCACAGCTGGGCGAGGCGGCGATCTCCTTTGACGTGATCGACGCGCGCGGTGCCGAGGCGACACTGGAATTCAACATCGAGGTGCGTCCGCAAAACCTCGCTCCCCGGGCGCGGGACGACCGTGGCATCCGGGCGCTGGAAGACGAGATCATCCTGATCGACCCGCAGGTCCTGCTGGCCAACGACGGCGATCCGGACGGCGATCCGGTCTTCTTCCAGGAGGTCTATCGCTTTGCCGAGAACGGAAAGGTGCGGGTGACGGACGACGGCATGATCGAATTCGCCGTCCGGCCGAACTACAACGGCACGGCCAGCTTCGAATACACGATCAACGACGGGCGTGGCCTGACCGACACCGCGACCGCCTATATCACCGTCCTGCCGCGCAACAGCGGGCCCGAACTGCGCAACGACCTGGTCACCGGTCTCGAGGACGGGCCGCAATACGTGATCCCGGCCGAGGCCTTCGGCAACGATCTGGATGTCGACGGCGACGTGATCTTCTTCCAGTCGACGGAGCTGCTGGGTGCCTTCGTCACCAGGTTCCTCTCGCCCGATTACACGGTCGAGGCCAAGTCGCTGAACAACGGCGACCTGCCCGCCTGGCTCTTCTTCGATGCCGACAGCCTGACCTTCTCGGGCACCTTACCGGCGGACGAGGAAGGCGAGGTCGAGATCGCGGTCTTCGTCACCGATCCGTCCAATGGCGCGGTGCATCCGTTCCGCTTCTTCTTCGATGCCGAGGATGCGGGGGACCTGGCGGCGGGCCTTTCGGTCGAGGACGCGGTGATGGGCGGTTTCGAACTGCGCGCGCCGTTCGAATGGTCGATGGAGGGTGCGACCGACGATGTCGCGACCTTCGACATCGCGCAGGGCAGTTTCGCGGCGCAGGCCATCGGCGGCCGCCCGCTGCCCTACTGGCTGGCCTTCGACGCGGAAACACGGTCGCTGGTCCATAGCGGCTTCGAGCCGGACGAAGACGAGGATCCGGCACGGATCCAGATCGTCTTCACGCCCGAAGGGCTGCCCGCGCTGGCAGAGAACGTCCATCGCTCGACCGATCGCGGCTTCACGCTGGAATTCGTGATCGACCCGACGCAGTCGCTGGACGCGATCAACGCGATCCTCGCCGGGGATACGACCCTAGAGGATCTCGGTCTCTTCGGCCTCGACCTCTCGGCTGCGCAGTCTCTCGAAGTGACGCGCGAAAGCGGGGCGCCGCTGAACAGCTGGCTGAACTTCGACGCCGAGACGCTGACCTTCTCGGGTATGCCGCCCTCGGAATACGTGGGTGCGGTGCCCGTGCGGATCGATGTCGAGGGGTCGGGCGACCTGCCGACCATGTCGATCATCACCGAGGTCGTGGTGGACGAGACCTTCGAGGTCGTGCCGGAAAGCGACGAATACATCACGATCTCGGACTTCCCCGAGCGGATCAACGTCCATACGCCCAACGACTACAACGGCTCGCTCGCCTTCACCTATCACGCCAACGACGAAAAGGGCGGCGAGTCCGGGGACCCGGCGATCATCGTCTTCAACGTCACGCCCGAGCGCGAACTGCCGGTGGCGGGCGATGATCTGGTCGGGCTGTTCGAGAACGGGCAGGTGACCTTCTCCGTGACCGGGCTTCTGGCGAACGACCGCGACGACGATGGCGACACGCTGCGCGTGGCCGGCTTCGCGGAACCGGCGAACGGGTCGATCAGCGTCACCCTCGGCGTGGTCGAGGCGGACGCGCCTGCCAGCCTGACACCACTCTCCGGCGGCAGCTGGAGCGCGACGTTGGCCGACGGGACCGACCTGCCGGACTGGATCGCGATAGACCCCGCGACCGGCGCGATGACGGCCACGGTGCCGCTGGACGTGCTGGGCACGTTCGAGGTCCTCTTCATCAACAGCGACGGCACGACCAGCCAGTCCGAGACCCGCAGCTTCACCTTCGACGGCAATGCGGACGCGACCGTCACCTATGTCCCCGATCCCGGATTCGCGGGCGAGGACCCGCTGGTCTACACGCTGACGGATTTCACCGACGGCACCTCGGAAGGCACTGTCGTGCTCGACGTGGCGAGCCTGCTGGACCCGCCGGTCGCGGTGACGGACGAGGTCAGCGTGCTCGAGGACGGCACCCTGACCCTGACCCCCGCCGACCTGACGGCCAACGACTATGACGTGGACGGCGATCCGATCCGCTTCCTCGACGTGCTCGAGCCGTTCAACGGCACGGTGCGCTTCGACGGCGCGGACATCGTCTTTACCCCGACGCCGGACTTCGACGGCAAGGCCGGCTTCTCCTACCGGGTGACCGACGACAATCACGGCGAAAGCACCGGGCTTGTCAGTGTCACCGTGATCAGCACCAACACCGCGCCCGAGGCGGTGACCGACGTGTTCCAGGCGGTCGAGGACACGCCCTACGAGTTCACCATCGAAGACCTGCTGGCCAACGACACCGACCTCGACGGAGACGCAATCAGCTTTGTCTCGATCCAGTCCGAGATCGGCGACGCGCGGATCATCGAGCTGCCGGACGGGCGCTACCAGTTCGTGCCGGACGAGAACATCAACGGCACCCGCAGCTTCAGCTATTCGATCACCGATGGCCGCCTCACCGACCGGGGCACCGTCACCTTCGACATCGAAGCGGTGAACGACGCGCCGATCGCGAACCAGGACGGGCATTTCCTGGGCAACCAGGACGAACCCTTCGTGATCGACTTTGCCGACCTGCTGTTCAACGACCGCGATGTCGAGGGCGACGGATTCCGGATCGTCGATGTCTTCGACGGCGACAACGGGACGGTGGTGCGCGATGGCGACACGGCGGTCTTTACCGGGCGCCAGGGCTATTTCGGCGACGGCGGCTTCCACTACCGCGTCACCGACGATCACGGCGCGAGCAGCACGGGTTATGCGACCGTGCTGGTGCTGCCCCAGTTCGACGTGCCGGTCGCGGTCTCGGATGCCGGGATCGAAATGCTCGAGGACAGCTATGTCGAAATCGATCCGGCGGATCTGATGGCGAACGACGACATCCCGCTCGGCTCCGAGGTGACGTTCCTCGGGCTGACCGGGCCGGGTGTGACCGAACTCGAGAACGGGTTCTACCGTGTCACCGCCGCGCCCGATTTCTTCGGCGAACTGGTGCTGCGCTATGCGTTGACCAACGAGACCGGGTTCGAGGTGCCGACGACGGTGACCATCGACGTGCTGCCGGTCAGCGATGCGCCGGTGGCCGTGGACGACAGCCTCGTCGTCAAGGAGGACCAGTCGCTGACGATCTTTGTCACCGCGCTGACCGAGAACGACTACGACGTGGACCGCGATGCCATCGAACTGACCCGCATCCTCGATACCGTCGGCGTCGCGGTGGAGCTGACCGAGGATGGCCAGGTGATCGTGACGCCGGATGTCGATTTCACCGGGATAGGCGGCTTCGACTACGAACTGCGGGATTCGACCGGGATCACCACCACGGCCCATGTCCGGGTCAAGAGCGAGGCGGTGAACGACGCGCCCGAGATCGCCCCGATCGAGGTGCTCGAGGGAACCGAGGACACGGCTTTTTCGATCACGCTGCCTGCCGGCGTTGTGAGCGATGCCGATGGCGACGCCCTGCTGATCGAACTGCGCGGCCCGGACGGCGCGGCGCTGCCCGCCTGGATCGAATTCGACCCCGAGACGCTGACCTTGACCGGCACGCCGCCGCAGGACTTCAACGGCGACGTGCTGCTGGAACTCTCGGCGTCGGATGCACGGGAAGAGACCCTGGCCGAGGTCACTCTAAACATCGCGCCGGTGAACGACGCGCCGGTGCCGGGCGTGGTCGCGGCGACGGTGTCGGAAGATGACGATCCGCTCGAGATCGACCTGCTGGCGGGCGCGACGGACATCGAGGGCGACGCACTGAGCGTGCTGGATGCGACGGCCGTCGCTTCGGACGGGCGGGTGCTGAACGGCGTGGTGTCTTTCTCGGGCGCGACGGCCCTGCTGGTGCCCGGCGCCTTCGGCGGCCTGGAGGCCGGTGAGAGCGTGACGATCGAGATCGGCTATCTCGTCTTCGACGGGGACCTGGCGTCCGAGGCTTCGGCGACACTCGTCGTCGAGGGGGCCAACGACCTGCCCGGCTTCGAGGCGGGACAGAGTTTCTCGGTTGCCGAGAACACTGTCGAGGTCGGCACGGTTCAGGCCTACGATCCCGACGGCGAGGCGCTCAGCTTCAGCTTCCAGGCGGGCGGGGCGGATAACGACCTGTTCGTGATCGACGCCGAAACGGGGGCGCTGTCGTTCAAGGCCGCGCCGGACTACGAGGCGCCCGCGGGCGCGGACAATACCTACGAGCTGCGGCTGGGGGTCTCGGACGGTGTCGAGGTCGACATCCAGAGCTTCACGGTCAGCGTGACGGACGAGGACGAGACCGACCCCGACAACACGCCGCCCGTGGTCACCGGCGAAAGCGCCGAGACGGCCGAGGACACCCGGCTCGACCTTGCCGTCGCGGACCTGCTGGCCAACGACAGCGACGCGGACGGCGACGATCTGACGATCACGGCCGTCTCGGCGCTCAACGGCCAGGTCTCGCTCGGTCAGCCCTTTAGCGGAACCGGGGACATGGGCTTCTATGTCAGCTACACCCCGGGCGCGAACTACCACGGGCCCGACACCATCACCTACACGGTCAGCGACGGCCGGGGCGGGCAGATCGAGGGCGAGATCGCCGTGACCGTGACGCCGGAGAATGACGATCCGGTCGCGGTGGACGACACCGGCTATGTCACCAGCGAAGATACGCCCCTCGTGCTGACGGGGCTGCTGGACAACGACAGCGATGCCGATGGCGACGCGCTGACGCTGGCTCCGGTCAGCTCGAACCTGACGCTCCAGGGGGGCGAACTGGTATTCACGCCCGCGGCCGACGCCACGGGGACCGTGCTCGCGGTCTATTCGGTCTCGGATGGAAACGGCGGGACGGACACCGCCACGGTCGAGATCGAGGTGTTGCCGGTGAACGATCTGCCGGAGGTGACGGATGCGGCGCTCTCGACCGACGAGGACGTGCCCGGGGTCATCGACCTGCTTCCCTACATCACCGATGTCGACAGCACCGGGTTCACCTTTGCTGTCAAGGCGGGCGAGGAGCCGCAGCACGGGCAGGTGACCCTGTCGGCCGAGGGGGCGCTCACCTACACGCCGGCCGCGGACTTCGCGGGGCTCGACAGCCTCGTCTTAACGGTGGACGATGGCGGCGGCGTTGCGGTCGAAGCCACGCTGTCCATCACCGTCGAGCCGGTCAACGACGCCCCGCAGGTCTCCGCCGCGGGGCCGTTCGAGGTGGACGAGAACAGCCGAGAGGTCGGCACCATCGCCGCCACGGACGCCGAGGGCGACACCCTCACCTACGGGATCGCGGCCGGCAAGGACGGTGCGCTGTTCGAGATCGACGCGACAAATGGGGCGCTGTTCTTCGTCGTCGCGCCGGATTACGAGGCACCGGGCGGCATCGCCGGCGACAACAGCTATCTGCTGGACGTCACCGTCTCGGACGGGACCGAATCCGTGACGACCGAGGTGGAGGTCAATGTACTGGACCTCTCCGAAGGCGGTGAGCCGAACGTGATCGTGGATACGCCGGGCGTCCGCGACTATCTGCTCGGCACGGCGGGAAGCGATGTCTTCGTCTTCGGCGGCGGTTTCGGCGAAATGGCGCGCGGCATGGGCGGGGCGGACACCTACGACATGACCGCCACGTTGGCCAACGGGGCGCGTGACGCGACGCGGATATTCGACTGGAGCGCCGATGACACCCTGACGGGCATCACCCTGGCCGATGTGAACCTCTCGGCCGTGCGCGAGCTTCCGACGGCGGTGCTCTTTGCCTACGGGCCGGACAACGACATGCTCACGATCACGGGCGAGGTGTCGGGCGGCGTGGCCTCGCTCTTCGATCCGCTGTGATGGGCGCGTGCGGCGGGGATCACCCGTCGCGCGGCAGGTAATCCACAAAGAAGTTCGCGGTAAGCCGACCCCAGGCCGGGTCTTCGGACAGAAGGGCGGCGTCCTCGACGATGCCGCTGTGCAGGGTGAAACTGCGATAGACGGCGATCCGGTTGAACCGCGCCTCGACAAAGCCGGTGCGCTCGTAGCCGGGCGTGCGTTCACCCGGATAGCGATCCTCCTCGCCGAGCGCGGCAAGGTCGCGCCGGCGCGCGTCGAGGTACCGGACCCTTTCGTCGGGGCCGATCTGTTCGAAGCCCGTCGAACTCTGGCGGAAGAACGCGGTGCCGCCGAAGGCGGGGGCGCAGAGGTAGTGCAGAATGGCCACCCGCCCGGGTCTCGCGATGTCGATATGCGGGATGCGCTGAAGCCCCTGGAGCGTGGACGGCTTCTGCGTGACGAGCGAGAAGGCGCATTCGAACCGGTCGAGCCTTTGCGGCGTGTCGAAGAGGTGCTGCCGGATCACCGGGTCGATGCGCCGGAGTATCGTCCGTACATAGTCCTCCGGCAACCCGGCACGGCGACCGGGGTATCCGCCCGGCGGCAGTTCGTTCCAGGAGGTTTCTCGGCACGCGGCGGCGACGAGGCGGTCGGGGTCGGTCAGGACGTCGTCGATGACGAGGACCGGTTCGCCCGATCGGCCGACCGGCATGACCCGGATCCCGGGCGCGCGATTCGCGGTATAGTCCGACATGGCGGAAGTCTGATACAGCCTGTCGCGGAAAGCGAGGTCTTGGCTCTGGCGGTTCCTCGCGGGTGTGCTAGCCTGAAGCCATGGAAAACGCTGGTCAAAAGCCGATGCGCGTGGTGATCGCGGGGGGCGGCACCGCGGGCTGGATGGCTGCGGCGGCCCTTGCGAAGTATTTCGGCGGGACCGTCGCCATCACGCTGGTCGAATCCGACGAGATCGGCACCGTCGGCGTGGGCGAGGCGACCATCCCGCAGATCCGCCTCTTCAACAGCGGGCTCGGCATCGACGAGCGGGAATTCCTGCGCGAGACCAACGGCACGATCAAGCTGGGGATCGAGTTCGTGGACTGGAGGCGTCGGGGCGAGCGCTATTTCCACGGCTTCGGCGAGGTCGGGCGCGCCATAGGGCTCGTGCCGTTCCATCACTACTGGCTGCGTTACGCGGGCGAGGGCGGAGAGCTGCCCCTCGAGGAGTTCAGCCCGAATGCCGTCGCGGCGCGCGAGGGGCGGTTCGGCCCGGGGGCCGGCGTGGCCGGGGCGCGGCTTCCGGCCTCGGCCTATCATTTCGACGCCACGCTCTATGCGCGGTTCCTGCGCCGCTACGCCGAGGCGCGCGGCGTCACCCGGCGCGAAGGCAAGGTGCTGTCCTGCACCCGGAACGGCGGAACGGGGTTCATCGAGGCTCTGGAGATGGAGAAGGGGGACCGGATCGCGGGCGATCTCTTCATCGACTGCACCGGGTTCCGGGCGCTGCTGATCGGCGAGACGCTGGGCATCGACTACGAGGACTGGTCGCACTGGCTGCCCTGCGACCGCGCCTTTGCGCTGCCCTCGGAAGGTCGCGGGCGGCTCGACCCGTTCACGCGTTCCACCGCGCGCGGGGCCGGCTGGCAATGGGAGATCCCGTTGCAACACCGGACCGGCAACGGCCACGTCTTTGCCAGCGCCTTCACGGACGAGCAGGCGGCTCTCGCCACCCTGACCGGAACGCTTCCGGGCAAGGCGCTGGCCGAGCCCCGGCTGCTCCGGTTCGCGACCGGAAAACGCCGGCGTATGTGGCACGGGAACTGCGTGGCGCTCGGGCTGTCCAGCGGGTTCCTGGAACCTCTGGAATCGACGTCCATCCACCTGATTCAGGCGGGGATCGCACGGCTTCTGGCCTTGTTCCCGGACCGGTCCTGCGACCCTGCGCTGGTGGAGGAGTTCAACCGCCAGCTCGACTTCGAATACGAGGCCATCCGCGATTTCCTGATCCTGCACTACCACGCCACCGACCGGGAGGACACGGAGTTCTGGCGGTACTGCCGGACCATGGCCATCCCCGAGAGCCTGTCGGACAAGATGGAGCTCTTCCGCGCCTCGGGACGGATCGTCCGCTTCAATACCGAGCTCTTCGACGTTCCCAGCTGGCTGCAGGTCATGTGGGGGCAGGGGCTGCGGCCGCGGACATATCATCCGATGGTGGATGCCGCGCCCGACGCCGATCTGACCCGGTATATCGCGATGAACGCCGGCGAGGTGCGCCAGCAGGTCGACACGCTGGACCTGCACGAGACCTATATTGCACGCGTCGCCCGCGCGGGCCGCGACACGGCCGCGCCCGCCGGGGGCGGCTAGATCATTCCGTGCTGGCCGCCTCGGCCCCGGTTTCCGCCTCGGCATCGGTTTCCGAGGCCTTGCGCGCGCCCATCTTCTCGAGCACGTCGGCATCCACCAGCCGGGTGATCAGCGGGTGGAGGTGAAGCTCGCCGTCCTTCACGACCTGTCGGAAATTCGCGATGACGGTGGTGATGGTCGACCGGTTGGGGGCGATCACGTCGAGCAGCCAGTTGATGTTGCCGCTGTTCCATTCGTCGCTCTTCAGGCGGACGGGGAAGACGCCGTTGGCGATCTGCTCGCGGATACGGGCGTCGACTTCTTCCGAGACGCTGGCCCAGATGGCGAAACCGGCCATGTCGGCCTCGCCGCTCTGGTCCTTCTTGCCGGGATAGGCGATGGCGATCCGGTCCTGAAGCATCGGGTCGAGCACGATGTGCTGGAGATCGGCCAGCATCTGCGCGCGGTAGCGCGGCACCATCATCATCACCATGACGATCTTGCCGAAGTTCTCGCGCAGGGTGGTGCGCAACTCGGCGATCTTGCGGGCCACCTCGGGGTCCAGCTGCGGCGCGTCCTCGGCCGGGGCGGCGGCCTTCTGCTTGACGCCGTTGGCCGGTTTCCCGGCGGCCGTCGCGTTGCCGTTTCTGGCCTCTGCGGAGTTGTTCTTGGCTGTGGTCATCGGTCACTCGTCTGAAAATGTCTGTTCTATCAATGTATCGAAGACGGAACGGCCATGGGTGCTGCATGCGGGCCGTTTCCGCACTCGCAGGGCGAGCAAACCCCGCCTCCGGCAGTCCTGTCAATAGCTCTGACAAGCGTGGAAACCGAAAGGCGGAAGGGCCGGGATTGTCCACGCTGCGACGGAGCGGGACGGGGCCGGGCGCTCACAATCGGGGCCTGCGGACCGGATTGATGATCCGGGGCGGGCGGCATTGCGGTTGCACGACCGTTTCGAACGGCGTGCGCGGACCTGGGTCACGATCCGCCCGGTCCGGTGTGGCTTTTGCGTTTTGTTGACCGTTTACAGGATCTTCTCGGCTCTTGATGGCTATGCTAGGGTGCCGAAAACGGGGTGATCAGGTGTCCGGCAGTAAAATCACGATTCGCGATGTGGCCCGCCAGGCCGGAGTTTCGGTGGGAACCGCCAGCCGGGCGATGAATGAAGCGCCCGGCGTGATGGAACAGACGCGCGAGGCGGTGCAACGCGCGGCGCGCGAGTTGGGGTATCAGCCGAACGCCGCGGCGCGGGCGCTGCGATCGCGGTCGTCTCGGCTGATCGGCTGCCTTTTCTCTGACCTCGAGAACCCGCTCTACACGCGGCTCTTCAATTCGCTCCAGGACCGGCTCGCGGACGAAGGGTTCGTGACGCTGATCACGGCCAGCGCCGGCAAGCTCGACCGGGAGAAGCAGGCGATCTCGATCTTCGCCGAACGCGGCATGGACGCCATCGTCATCGCCCCCGGACACCAGCAGGATCCCGAGATCGTGCAGCTGCTGGAAAAGTTCCCCGCACCGATCTTCGTGCTGGACCGGGATATCCCGATCCAGGCCGACCGGCTGGTCTTCGATCATTTCGCGGCGATGGACCTGGCGGTCGGCCATCTCGCGAAGCTCGGGCACAGGTCGATCCTGCCGGTCTTCTCGCATCAGAACACGCGGCCCGGGCTGATGCGTCATGCCGCCTTCGATGCCGCGATGCGCGGCGCGGGGCTCACCCCGGGCGCGCGGGTCGAGCCTGAGACACCGAACACCCCCGTCTTCCGCGAGGTGCAGGCGGCGCTGTCCTGTGACGACCGGCCGACGGCGATGATCGTGCAGGGGACGCATGTCCTTCCCTCGACCCTGAACGCGCTGGCCAACCTCCGCCTGCGGGTGCCCGAGGACATTTCGCTCATCGCGGTCGGGGACAGCGCCCTGGCCGAGGAACACGTGCCGCCGATCACGGCGCTGCGGCTCGACCGGTCGGCGCTGGTCGAAGAGATAACCGCCCGGGTCCTGGCCCGGATACGGGGGCAGGCGACAGAGGTTTCCGAGAAGGTTCTTGGGTATCAGCTGATGGAGCGCGCCTCTTGCAGGCGTTCAATTGCGTGATGTAACCATCTGACGTCTATGGTGATCTGTTCAACGCGACAGGGTCCGCCGGTCACGCCAACTCCGTCACGCCGTTGCTGACGCAGATCACGCCGCGCTTGGCGATACGGCCCTGGAACCGCACTGTCCGCCCCTCGCGCCAGAGGTCCACGGTAATCGTCTCTCCGGGATAGACAGGCGCGGAAAACCGCGCGGCATGGCGCCGGATGGCGGCCGGATCCCAGTCGGCGAAGGTTTGCAGCACCGCGCGGCAGGTGATTCCGTAGGTGCACATGCCGTGCAGGATCGGCGCTTTGAAACCGGCTCTTGCAGCGAATTCCGGATCGGAATGCAGCGGGTTGCGGTCGCCCGAGAGGCGGTAGAGCAGGGCCTGTCCGGGCCGGACCGGGATGTCGACGGACATGCCGGGGCTGCGCTCGGGCACGGCGGGGGTTTCCGGCTGGCCCGTGGCCGGGCCGCCGAAATTGCCGTCGCCGCGCGCGAACGTGGTGCCCTGAAGGGTGTAGAGCGGTTCTCCGGACTGATCCGTCACCTCGGTCTCGCGGACGAGGATCGCGCCCTTGTCGCCCTTGTCCCAGGCCCCGACCCAGCGGCTGGCGGCGGTCACGGTGGCGCTGACGGGCAGGGGCTTGTGGAATGTGATGTCGCGCTGCGCGTCCACCACCATGACCCGGTTCAGATCCAGCGCGGGCGGGCGGGCCTCCCAGGTCGCGACCGAGGCGAAGGTCGGCACCACCCTGAGCGCGGGCTCGCGCGGGGTGATCCAACCCTCGTTGACGAAGGCCAGCTCTGTCTCGTTCAGAGGATCCTCGCCCATGCCGATGCCGAGGGCGTAAAGCATGACCTCGCGGTCGCCCCAGCTGGCGGTGACGGGGTCGGCGCGCAGTTCGGTCAGGTTCTCGGGTATCGCCATGTCAGCATCCGTGCGGTTGCGCGAAACAATCGGCTTGCCTCGCGGTGGTTTCGTGGCGCACGGCCGGTGTCCCGGAGACCGGCCGCGCAGGTGCCGCCGTCAGGCCGGGGAGCCGGGCGCGGCAGCCCGATCTCCCCTTGTCTCGGGCGCTGGTCCCATCCTGCCCGCGGGAAACGTTTCCAGCAAGGGGCGGGGACGCGAACCGGGGATGCGGAGACCGATCACGGCGCTCAGGCCGTGCGGGCCGCACGGATCCAGATCAGGGCCAGCCCGAGGGCGATGACGGCGTTCCAGGAGGCCATCGAGAGGCCGGCCATCGACCAGGCCACCTCGTCGCAGCGGATGAGGGGGGCGTTGATCACCTTCTCGAAGAAGGCATCGGCCGAAAGGTCGCCCGGGTCGGAGGCCGTGCAGGTGGAGGGCCCCTCCCAATAGCCGAGTTCGACGCCGGTGTGGTAGAGGCCGATCCCCGCGGTGGAGAGGGCCGCCAGGGCGCCCAGCCAGGCCAGTGCGCGCGACCCCAGGGCCAGCGCGGCGACGCCGATCGGGACGGCGGCGGCATGGGGCCAGCGCTGCCAGAGGCAGAGCTTGCACGGGGCCAGATCGCCCAGGTGCTGGAAACCGAAGGCGCCGAGCAGCAGGGCGAGCGATCCTCCGGCGGCGATCAGGACGAGAAGGCGGAACTGGGTCATAGGTACCGTATCAGGAGGAATCCCCCCAGCAGCGCAATGAAAAACAGCGTGAGGACAAGGCCGAGGCGCTTTTCGATGAAGCCGCGGATCGGCGCCCCGAAGTGCCACAGAAGCCCGGCGACGATGAAGAAACGCAGCCCGCGGGCGATGACCGAGGTGATCATGAAGGTGACCAGGGACATCCCGGTCCAGCCCGCCATGATGGTGATCACCTTGTAGGGAAAGGGCGTGATGCCGGCGCCGAGCACGGCCCAGAACCCCGCATCGACGAACCGGTCGTTGAAGGCCTCCATCGCTTCGCCCTTGCCCATGGCCATGAGGATCGGCTCGCCCAGGGTCTCGTAGGCGAGCGCGCCGATGGCGTAGCCCAGCAACCCGCCCAGGACCGAGGCCGCCATGGCGACGCCCGCGATCAGCCAGGCGCGCGAGGGGCGGGCGATGATCATCGGGATCATCAAAAGATCGGGGGGAATGGGAAAGAACGACGCCTCGGCAAAGGACACCAGCGCCAGCACCCAGAGGGCGTTGTGGTGGTCCGCCATCCTGAGCGTCCAGTCATAGAGCTTGCGCATCCGGCGGGTTCCTGTCCTTCGCGAGATGCAAGAAACATGATGGCCGGGCCGGGTCAAGCATCGCATTCCGCTGGACCTGCCGCCCCGGTTTCAGTAGAGATGCGAACCGGCGGTGCGCCGCCCTCCCGGATGCCCAAGTGGCGGAATGGTAGACGCAGGGGATTCAAAATCCCCCGGCTTAACGGCCTTGTCGGTTCGAGTCCGACCTTGGGTACCAGCATCCCGGACAGCGGCGCGGACATCCTGCCTGCGCCCCTGGTCGTCGCCGCGTGATCATGCACGGTTTGCCGGCAATCCCCGGCAGCCCCCCTCCGCGGACCATATCAGCCCTCGGGCCTCGCGGGACGCCGTGCCGCCACCTCGAAGCCCCTGATGCGTTGCCGACGCGTGCCTGACACTTCCGCACGGTGCCCGCGCCGGTCTGCATGATCGCGCTTTTCCGCCGTTCTCTGGGCGGTCTCTGCCCGCGCCACGATGCCCGCCAGGTGCGGGAAAGGATGGGGACCGAAACGCCCCACGTGCCACCCCTTGCATGGGCCGTTTTGAAACAATTTGCCGCGCCAAGGGTTTGGCAACCAGTGGGCGGCAACGATCCGCCTCTGTCCCTGGTCCCGAGAACGGAGGCACTCATGGCATCGCGCGCGATCTGGAAAGGCCAGCTGAGGCTTTCGCTCGTCTCGATCCCGATCGAAATCCATTCGGCCCGGAATTCGGGCTCCAGGGTGTCGTTCAGGCAGATCCACGGCCCCTCGGGCAAGCCCGTGCACTACCAGAAGGTCGTGCAGGGGGTCGGCCCGGTCGAGAACGAAGAGATCCTGAAGGGGTACGAGACCGACGACGGCGATTATATCCTGCTGGAAAAGGACGAGATCGACGCGATCCGGCTGGAGACCAAGAAGACCTTCGAGCTGGTCCAGTTCGTCGATGCCACCGAAATCGCCCCGATATGGTTCGACCGGCCCTATTACGTGGTGCCGACGGACGAACTGGCCGAGGATGCCTATCGGGTCGTCCGGGACGCCCTGCGCAAGAGCGGGAAGGCCGGGCTGGGCCAGTTGACGATGCGCGGCAAGGAATATCTTTGCGCGATCCGCCCCTGCGGCGACGGGCTGCTGATGGAGACGCTGCATTACGAGCAGGACATCCGGAGCGCCGATCCGCTGTTTTCGGGGATCGAGGACGATGCCGCGGACGAGGAGCTGCTGGATGTGGCGACCCAGCTGATCGAGAAGAAGACCGCGCCCTTCGACGCCTCGGCCTTCGAGGATCACTATGCCGCCGCATTGCGCGACCTGATCGACCGCAAGATGAAATCCAAGAAGACCCCGCGCGCCAGTGTCGGTGACAGGGAAGGCCGGCCCGAGGCCGAGAATGTCGTCGACCTGATGGACGCGCTCAAGAAAAGCCTCAAGGACAGCAAGGGCAAATCGACCCGGTCCAGCCGGTCGAGGAAAAAGGCGTCATGAACACGCTCGACCGTTACCGCGAGAAACGCGACTTCAGCATCACGCCCGAGCCGCGCGCCGAACTGGTCGAGGCGGGGGGCGACCGGCTGTCCTTCGTGGTGCAGAAACACGACGCGAGCCGTCTCCACTACGATTTCCGCCTGGAATGGGAGGGGGTGCTGTTGTCCTGGGCCGTGACCAAGGGCCCCTCGGCCGACCCCTCGGAAAAGCGGCTGGCGGTGCGGACCGAAGATCACCCGGTGGCCTACGGCGCGTTCGAGGGCACGATCCCGGAAAAGGAATACGGCGGCGGGACGGTGATGCTCTGGGATACCGGCTGGTGGGAGCCGCTGGACGATCCCGGCGAGGGCCTGAAGAAAGGCAAGCTGAACTTTCGCCTGCACGGGGCGCGGATGAAGGGTGGTTGGACGCTCGTGCGCATGCGGGGACGCAAGAAGGAGACGCGCGAGAACTGGCTGCTGATCAAGCAGCGCGATGATTTCGCAGGACGCAGCGCGGATGCATTGACCAACAGGCACCGCACCAGCGTGACCACCGGCCGCGCTATGCGCGCCATCGCCGCGGACAAGCCGGCGGTGAAGCCCGAGAGGCACGCCAAGCCCCGCCCGCGCTTTCGCAAGGTGCAGCTGGCGACGCTGAAGGACGCGCCGCCCGAGGGCGAGAACTGGCAGCACGAGGCGAAATTCGACGGCTACCGCTGCCTGATCGCCATCGGCAAGGGCGGCGTGCGGCTCTATACCCGGAACGGCAAGGACTGGTCCGACCGGTTCGCCGCGCTGTGCGAACCGGCCGCCGCGCTCGACTGCGACGCCGCCCTGATCGACGGTGAGGTGATCGCGGGCAGTGGCGGCGGCGACTTCTCGACGCTGCAAAAGGCGCTGAAGGCGGGCGATCCGCTGACCTTCTACGCCTTCGACTGCCTGCACCTCGACGGCAAGGATCTGACCGACGATCCGCTGACCGACCGGCGCGCGGCGCTCGAGACGCTGTTCGAAGGCCAGCCGCCGCGCGGGCCGATCCGCCTCAGCCCGGTGCTCGAAGGGGATGCGGCGGCGGCGCTCGATGCGATGTGCGAGGCGGGGGGCGAGGGCATCGTCTCGAAACGGCTGGACGCGCCCTATCGCGGCGCGCGCAGCTGCAGCTGGATCAAGGCGAAATGCGTGCGCCGGGCGGAATTCGTCGTGGGCGGGTGGTCGCCATCCGACAAGAGGGGGCGGTCGTTCTCGTCTCTGCTGCTCGGAAGTTACGAGAACGGGCGGTTCATCTACCGCGGCCGCGTCGGCGCCGGTTTCGATCAGGACGACATGGACGAGCTGAGCGGCGCGATGAAGCGCCTCGCCCGCAAGACGGCCCCCTTCGACGAGGATCTGCCCTCGGAGATGAAAGGGGCGACATGGGTGACGCCGAAGCTCGTGGTAGAGGTGGAATATACCGAATTCACGGGCGAAGGGCGGATCCGCCACGGCGTCTACAAGGGGCGCCGCGAAGACAAGGAGGCCGGAGAGGTGAGTGCCGGAACGGAAGCCCGTGCCGAGGGCGGCGACGACACGGTCGAGGGGGTTCGCATCTCGAGCGCCGGGCGCGTCGTCTATCCCGACGCCGGCCTGACCAAGGGCGAGGTGGCGCAGCATTATGCCCGGGTGGGAGAGCGGATGCTGACCCATGCCGGCGACCGCCCGCTGTCGCTACTGCGCTGCCCCGAAGGGATCGCGGGCGAGTGCTTTTTCCAGAAACACGCGGGCAAGGGGTTTCCCGATGCCATCGGGACGCTGCCGATCGAGGAAAAGGACGGCGAGACGGAGGACTACATGTACGTCACCACGCCCGCCGGTCTGGTGGGCGCAGCGCAGATGGGAACGCTCGAGTTCCACATATGGGGATCGAGGCGCGACAGGATCGAACGCCCGGACCGGTTGGTGTTCGACATCGACCCGGACGAGGGGCTGGACTTTGCCGAGATCCGGCGCGCGGCGAGCGAGATCCGCCAAGGCCTTGACGCCTGCGGCCTGCCTTCGGTGCCCATGGTGACGGGCGGCAAGGGCATCCATGTCATCGTCCCGCTGCGGCGCATCTCGGGCTGGGACACGGTGAAGTTCTTCGCCCGCACCTTCGCCACGATCATGGCCGAACGCGACCCCGACCGCTATGTCGCCACCATGTCCAAGGCGCGGCGCAAGGGCCGGGTCTTCATCGACTGGCTGCGCAACGAACGTGGGGCGACGGCCGTCGCGCCCTATTCGCTGCGCGCGCGCAAGAGCGCGGCGGTCGCGGTGCCGGTGACCTGGGACGAACTCGATACCCTGGACCGGGCTGACGGCTTCGGCGTCGCGGACATGGAGGACCGTCTTTCCCGCGACTGCCCGCTGGACGCGGTGGATGCCAAGGGCATCGGCGATACCGTCGTCTCGGCGCTCGAGGACTGGTCCCGGGGGTAACGTCGTCTCAGGAAGGCGCGCCGCAGCAAAGGAACCGCCAATGTCGCATTCAGCATTCATTCCCCGCAGCCTTATGATCGGAGCGATTTTCGGCGCGCTGGCGGTTCCGGGCGTTGCGCAGGATGCGGATCTCGACACCCTCCGGTCCCGGGCGCTGGAACTTGTCAACGCCGACCGGGACGAGCAGGGCCTCCCGGCGCTGAGCCGGGGCGAGACGCTCGACCGGTCGGCGCAGGCCCATGCCGAGGACATGCTGCGCCGCGACTTCTACGCCCATACGGGCCCGGACGGAAACGGGCCGAGAGACCGGTTTCTGACCGCCGGCGGCAGCGAATGGGAACTGGTGGCCGAGAACATCGCCCGCTGCCGAGGCTGCGGGGATCTGTCCCGCGAACGGATCGAGGCCTTCCAGGAGGGCTGGATGAACAGCCCGGAACATCGCGCGAATATCCTGCGCGAGGGGCTGACGCGGTTTGGTTTCGGTGCGGCGGCCGGCGAGGACGAGATCTTCGCCGTCCAGACCTTCGCCGGACCGGGAATGTCCCGCGGGAAGTCCTCTGAACCCGCAGGCGAGGGGGCAATCACCGATCTTGCCGTCGCGGCGATCAATGCGGCGCGGGACGACAACGGCGTCGCGCCACTCGAACCCAATGCCGCGCTGACCGAGGGCGCCCGGTCGCTGGTGCCCGAGGACCTCGGAAGCTTCACGCTCGAGGGCATGGACGGCCTGCGGTCCGCCCTCCCGGCAGAGGGGCCGCGTTGGCGCGCCGTGCAGGCGGTCGCGGCGGCCTGCGGCGGCTGCGGCGCGCGGATCACCGAGGGCGATGTCGAGGGGTTCGTGTCGGACTGGCTCGCGGGATCCCGCGCCGCGCAGCTCCTGCGTGAGGAAATGACGGACGCCGGAATGGTGGTGCGGATGAACGGCGCAGGGCGAAAGGTGGCGCTGCTCCTGCTCGGGGCGCGCTGAGCGCGACGCCCGGGTCTTCCTTGTGGACACGCGATGCGGCTGCTCCTGGCGTTGGCCAAATTCCTGTCGATTCCCTTAATGATTCGCCGGATTCACTGGGTTTTCGCCATAATCGCGGAACCAATATCGTCAGGAGCCCCGGAATTGATGCAGCCCAAGCGACAAGTTGGGACGGTCAGAGGGCGGATTGTGCCCGCAATAGGGCGGAAATCGGTCTGCCTCGCCTGTTTCCGTATCGTAAACCTTGGCACCCCCTCCGGTTGAGCGCCGCATCGGGCAAAAGGTTAAGAAAACCCTTAAATTGCTGGTTCCGAGCCAGGCGCGGCACTCGGGTCCGGGAAACAATCGGGTGCGGATGCCGGGCAAGAGGGCGTTCAATCCGGGTGAAAATGGGGCGGCACAAGCGCGGTCCAACATCAATTTTTCGATGTTTTTCCCTTTGTTCGACTTGTTTGGAGGATTAAAACCGATCGTGCCCGACTGGGGGCGCAAGACAGATGGCCATGGGGCGGCCAACGCAATGTCATGCATCCGGAAGGATGTGTAGCTCGCATGTCGGGACCGGTCGCACAACGACCGGGACGGCCGCCGTCTGCCGTGTGAACCGTGACCGGTTCCCGGGGGTGTCCGTCTGCACGGTACTACCGGAACATGGCGCAGGAATTTGACTTGACGGTGTCGCGGGACGCGCACCGGCCGCAATGCCGCAGGGCCGACCGGCTTCGATGGCTTGAGAGGGTGACACTATGACTGGTTTGTACTTCTGGGACTGGCTCAAGAACGATCACGACACCTCCGGCTCGGGCTCGGACAGCTCCGACAACCGCGACGGCTATGTGGACGGGACATCCGGCGACGACGTGATCGGCTCCGGTTACGCCGATTCCGACGGGGACCGGATCGACGCCGGTGACGCGCTCCTGCCCGGCGAGACGGGGGATCAGGACATCGTGCGCGCCGGGGCGGGCAACGACCGGGTCGACGGCGGCAAGGACGACGACCTCATCCTGGGCGACGTGGGCAAGGGCGGGACGGTGACCGGCGCGGGCGACGATACCCTCCGGGGCGGATCCGGCGACGACGTGATCCACGGCAACGGCGGCGACGACAGCATCGAGGGCGAGACCGGCAACGACACGCTCTATGGCAATGCGGGCCACGACCATGTCGAGGGCGGCAAGGGCGACGACGTGATCCATGGCGACACGGACGCGGATGGCGGCCACGGCGGCGGAGGTTCGGGCGAACGCGAGAGCTTTGAATGGGACAAGGCGCCCGATCCGAACGGCAAAGGCCATATCGACAACCAGGACGACCTGTCCGGCGGCTTCACGCAGAACACCGGGTCGGTCGACGTGACCTTCTCGGTCAAGTCCACGAAGGAATGCCCGGACACCAACTTTGAGACCGACAAGCAGAAGGTCCATTCGATCACCACCGACGGCACCGGCGCGGACCGCTATTCCTCGATGGCGTCGCGGACCAATTCCGACGATGAAAGCGCGACCTACCAGTGGGGCTTTTCCTCGGCTGTCGGAAATGTGTCGTTCCGGATCAACGACATCGACGCGGACTCCAAGGTCACCATCAAGGCCTATGACGCGCAGGGCCACCTCGTGGACATCGACGTCAGGGCCGAACACGGCACTCACCTGACGCTGAAGGACAAGGACGCCGCCGGCGGCAAGGAGGTGATCAGCCACCACAAGGACGACACGGGGCCGGACACCGATCCCGATCACTCGGTCCTCGTGAATATCGCCGGGCCGATTACCCGGCTCGAGATCACGCATGAACAGGACGGCGACGACACTTCGGAAATCAACGTCACCGACATCTACTTCGACGCCCTGGACGACGGCGGCCATGGCGGTGGCGGCGATGCCGGGGCGGGCGACGACACGCTGCTGGGCGGGTCCGGCGACGACACGATCTACGGCAACGGCGGCGACGACGAGATCGAGGGCGGCAAGGGCGCAGACCTGATCTATGGCGACGATGCCGAGGACCCCTCGGGCACCGGCACCGAAGGCCCGCGCGAGAGCTTCAACTGGCAGGGCTATGACGACGCCGCCGCCGATTCCTCGATCACGCAGGACACCGGGTCGGTCAGCGTCACCTACAGCCGGATCAAGGATACCGGCTCGCACAAGTCGACGGTGGACGACACGACCGAGCTGAACACCTCCGGGATCGACACCGGCGGCGAAACCATCGACGGCAACAGCGCCCTGCGGTCCGAGACGAAGGGCAAGGGCAACGAGGGCGACTTCCAGTGGGAGTTCTCGGAGGCCGTCACCAATGTCGAGTTCAACATCAACGATCTGGACACCGACGGCGTCGTGACGGTCCGGGCCTTCGACGCGGACGGACAGCCGATCGAGGTGCAGCTTGCGGGCGGCTCCGGCATGAGCCTCTACGACACCGACAGCGTCGACGGCCACGACCAGGCGCGAAGCAACATCGGCGACCTCGACGAGGACTCGGAGGCCAACAACCTTCAGGTGACGATTCCCGGCCCGGTGTCGAAGATCGTCGTCGAGCATACGCAGGATGGCGGCACCAACTCCGGCATCTGGATCACCGACCTCTATTTCAACGCGCCGGGCACGACCGGCGGCGACGGCATGAACGGCGAGGGCGGGGACGACACGCTTGCGGGCGGCGAAGGGGCCGACACGGTCTTCGGCGAGGGCGGCAACGACACGTTCAAGGTCGCCAGCGCGGCCGAGGGTGCGGGCGACGCGATCACCGGCGGCAACGGCCCGGACCAGGCCAAAGACGAGGACGTCCTCGACCTGCGCGGGGCGGGCAAGGTCACCATCGACCGAAGCGCCGACGACAGCGATGCGGGCGCCTACAAGGGGACGGTCACCTTCTCCGACGGCTCGACCCTGGCCTTCAGCCAGATCGAGAGTTTCCTGACCGATCCGCAGGATACCGATCCCGAGGCGATGGACGACACCGTCACCACCGACGAGGACACGGCCGTCACCATCGACGTGCTGGCCAACGACAGTGACCCCGACGGCGACACGCTGACGATCTCCGGCGTCTCGGACCCGGCGAATGGCACGGCCGAGATCGTCGGGGGCCAGATCGTCTATACCCCGGATCCGGATTTCAACGGCACCGACACGCTGACCTACACGGTCGATGACGGTACCGGGAATACCGACACCGCCACGGTGACCGTGACGGTCAATCCGGTGAACGACGCCCCCGTGGCGGCGGATGACAGCGACACCACCGAAGAGGACACCGCCGTCACCATCGACGTGCTGGGCAACGACACGGACGTGGACGGCGACACCCTCTCGATCCAGTCGGTCGGCACGCCGGCCAACGGCACGGCGCAGATCGTGGGCGGGCAGATCGTCTATACGCCGGAGGCCGGGTTCACCGGGGACGACACGTTCGAATACACCGTCAGCGACGGCAACGGCGGCACCGACACCGCGACGGTCACCGTTTCGGTCACCGATGGCGGCGGCGGTGGCAACCAGCCGCCCGTGGCCGTGGACGACATGGTCACCACGCCCGAGGACGAGACGCTGACCATCGATCCGCTGGCCAACGACACCGATCCCGACGGCGACGCTCTGAGCCTGGTAGGCACGCCCGTGTCGGATGCGGGCGGCACGGTCACGGTCAACGCGGACGGGACGATCGACTACACCCCGCCGCAGGATTTCAACGGCACCGACACGATCACCTACACGGTGACCGACCCCGACGGCGCGACCGACACCGGCACGATCACTGTCGAGGTGACACCGGTGAACGACGCCCCCGTGGCGGCGGATGACAGCGACACCACCGAAGAGGACACCGCCGTCACCATCGACGTGCTGGGCAACGACACGGACGTGGACGGCGATACCCTGTCGATCCAGTCGGTCGGCACGCCGGCCAACGGCACGGCGCAGATCGTGGGCGGGCAGATCGTCTATACGCCGGAGGCCGGGTTCACCGGGGACGACACGTTCGAATACACCGTCAGCGACGGCAACGGCGGCACCGACACCGCGACGGTCACCGTCTCGGTCACCGATGGCGGGGGCGGCGGCAACCAGCCGCCGGTGGCCGTGGACGACATGGGCACCACGCCCGAGGACGAGACGCTGACCATCGATCCGCTGGCCAACGACACCGATCCCGACGGCGACGCGCTGAGCCTGGTGGGCACGCCCGTGTCGGATGCCGGCGGCACGGTCACGGTCAACGCGGACGGGACGATCGACTACACCCCGCCGCAGGACTTCAACGGCACCGACACGATCACCTACACGGTGACCGATCCCGACGGCGCGACCGATACCGGCACGATCACCGTCGAGGTGACGCCGGTGAACGACGCCCCCGTGGCGGCGGATGACAGCGACACCACCGAAGAGGACACCGCCGTCACCATCGACGTGCTGGGCAACGACACGGACGTGGACGGCGATACCCTGTCGATCCAGTCGGTCGGCACGCCGGCCAACGGCACGGCGCAGATCGTGGGCGGGCAGATCGTCTATACGCCGGAGGCCGGGTTCGAGGGCACGGACACGTTCGAGTACACGGTCACCGATCCCGACGGGTTGACCGATACGGCGACCGTGACGGTCACCGTGGGCGACGGCATCAAGCCCGACGGCATCGTCGAGGGGACCTCTGGCGATGACGTGATCGACGACGACTACGAGGGCGATCCCGAGGGCGACAAGGTCGACAACGACGACGCGCTCGATCCGACCAGCGGCGACGACGACATCATCGAGGCCTATAGCGGCGACGATACCGTCATCGCGGGCTCCGGCGACGACACGGTCGATGGCGGACCGGGCGACGACTCGATCACCGGCAATTCGGGCGACGATTCGATCACCAGCGGGCCGGACGGCCTGCCGGATGTCGAAATTTTCCCCGGCACGCCCGTCGACAGCGATCCGTTCGACGACCGGGACACCGTCCATGGCAATACCGGCAACGACACGATCGTGACCGGCGACGACCGCGATGTGATCTATGGCGGCTCGGGCGAGGATGTGATCAACCCCGGCATCGACAATGACACCGTCTACGGCGGCAAGGGCGACGACGAGATCATCGACCCCCAGGGCGCGGACTACATCGAGGGCAATTCCGGCGACGACACGATCATCGCGGGGATCGACACCTTCTCGGATTACGAAGGGGACGATCCGAACCTGCCGAACCCGCTCTATCCGGGCGTGCTGAGCGATCCCAACACCACCGACGGCAAGGACACCGTCCTCGGCGGCCAGGGCAACGATCTGATCAAGACCGGCGATGATGCCGACACGATCATCGGCGGCTCGGGCGACGACACGCTGCACGGCGGGATCGACGACGACTATATCGAGGGCAACCGGGGCGACGACGAGATCATCGGCGGCCACGGCTCCGACACGATCTACGGCGGCTCGGGCGACGACAGGATCAACTCGGGCGACAGTTCGCTCCTCTGGGGGCAGGAGCCCGACGCCACCGACCTCGTGCCCGAGAACGGCCGGGACCTGGTCTACGGCGGGGCCGGCAACGACACGATCGAGGGCCAGGACGACGACGACACCATCCATGGTGGCACCGGGTTCGACATGATCGACGGCGGGATCGACGATGACGAGCTCTACGGCGAAAGCGGCAACGACACCGTTCTCGGCGGCCAGGGCGACGACACAATCGGCGGCGGCACCGGGCGCGACAGCCTGGAGGGCAACTCGGGCGACGACGTCATCACCGCGGGCCAGGACCACGATACCGTCACGGGCGGTGCAGGGGACGACGATCTCTCGGGCAACGCCGGCGACGACAGCCTGGTCGGCGGGTCGGGCGACGACACGATCGACGGGGGCGGCCAGAACGACACCATAACCGGTGGCGACGGCGCCGACACGATGTTCGGCGGCAACGACCGCGACGTCTTCCTCGGCTCGACCGTGGGTGACGACATCGACGGCGGCTCGGGCGGGGACGATTACGACATCCTCGACCTGCGCGGCTCGGCGCCGACGGGCGGCCGGATCAACGTGATCTACGACGACAACCCCGAGAACGGGACCGTCGAGTTCTACGATGCCGACGACAAGCTCGTGGGGACCTCGGAGTTCGAGGAGATCGAGAAGGTCATCCCCTGCTTCACGCCGGGCACCCTGATCGCCACCCCGCGCGGCGAGGTCGCGGTCGAGACCCTGCGCGAAGGCGACCGGGTGATCACACGGGACAACGGCATCCAGGAGATCCGCTGGTTCGGGCACAAGGACCTGTCGGGCCGCGAGCTTCTGCAGAAGGAGCACCTCAAGCCGGTGCTGATCCAGAAGGGATCGCTGGGCTACGGGCTTCCGGAACGCGACATGCTGGTATCGCCCAACCACCGGGTGCTGGTGAACAACGACAAGACCGCCCTCTATTTCGAGGAGCGCGAGGTCCTGGTCGCGGCCAAGCACCTGACTGGCCTGGCGGGCGTGAGCCGGGTGGATACCATGAAGACCGCGTATATCCACTTCATGTTCGATCAGCACGAGGTGATCCTGTCGGACGGCTCCTGGACAGAAAGCTTCCAGCCGGGGCATCAGACGCTGGACGGGCTGGGCAATGCGCAGCGCCAGGAAATCCTCGAGCTCTTCCCGGAACTCGGCA
>NZ_CH724131.1:731654-786509 GCF_000152725.1 Pseudooceanicola batsensis HTCC2597 | reverse complement strand
AGGTCACTGCACCCCGCACGGCATCCCATGCCCCGAAATTGTTTCAGGCGGGCGTTCATTTTGCCCGGCAACATTTGAACCTGGGGGTTCGTGATGAACTTGTTTCTCGGCGTCTTCCGCTGGAGCATCCTGACATCCGCCGCGCTTGCCTGCGTGGCCGCGAGCGGGATCGGCATGGCCGGGTTTTGACGAGGCCGCCGCCCCGGGCTATCTTGAACCCCTCTGAAGGGGGTGGCCGATGGCCGGTGGCTGGGCGCGCGACGGCGCGGTAAGCGAACAGATCGAAGCCTCGATCAAGGACGAGCTGGACCGCATGCGGAGCCGATCCGTCCCGACAGGCGCGAGCCTGACCCATTGTGCCGAGTGCGAAGAGGAAATCCCCGAGGCGCGTCGGGCGGCCATCCCGGGGGTCAAGCTCTGCATCGACTGCCAGCAGGAGCGCGACGGCCGCGGCGTGACGCGGGGCGGGATCAACCGGCGCGGGTCCAAGGACAGCCAGCTGAAGTGACCCGTTGCGCGGGGGTGCGCCGCTGGCGCGGCGCTGCCTCCGGCGGGGATATTTTCCGGACCAAAGAAGTCAGGGGCGGGCGCGCCAGGCGGCCCAGTCCTCGGGCGTGTCGAGATCGGTGGTGGCGTTCCGGGCAGGCAGGCGCACCGGGACCACCGTCTCGGGACGCAGGAGGGTGCGGGGGCCGGTGTCGCCGGTGAGCCCTTTCAGCGCGGGCAGCAGGCGGGCTGGCAGGACCACCGGGTGGCCGGGGGTGCCGTCGGCGGCGGTGGCGCGGTGGATGCGGTCGGGGGCGCTGCGCCAGCGGGCGGCGACGGTGGCGAGGTCGTCGGCGGTGAGGTCGGGCATGTCGGCGGGCAGGATGAGAAGGCCGGGGATCTCGGCGGGCAGGGCCGCTGCGGCGGCGCGGAACGAGGCGCTCATGCCTGTGGCGGCGTCGGGAACGGAGAGAAGGCGCAGCGGCTGCCCCTCGAGCGCGCGGGCGCGCGGATGGGCGAGGTCGGGCAGGGTGACGACCACATGGGGCGTGACTGCCCGCGCCCGGCGGGCCATCGTCGCGACAAGGGGCGCGCCCTCGACCGGTTCCATGAGCTTGTCGCGGCCGCGCATCCGCGCGGAGGCGCCGGCGGCCAGCAGAAGAATGGCGAGTTCCATGGCCGGAGCCTAGCCGCGCATGCGGGCCCCGTCAGCATCGAAGAGCGGTGCATCGATCCGGTGCGCCCGGCGGCGCACGCCCAGCACCTCGATCTCGGCTTCGAGGCCGGGGGCGATCAGGGGCGTGGGCACGAAGGCATGGGCCATGGACCTGCCGAGATGGTGGGAATAGCCGCCCGAGGTGCAGAATCCCGCGACCTCGCCGTTGATCCAGAGCGGTTCGTCGCCCATCACATCGGCATCCTCGGCCTCGATGTCGAACATGCAGAGCCGGCGGGCCGGGCCTTGGGCGCGGGCCTTCTCCGCCGCGGCGCGGCCTATGAACTCGGTGGGTTTCTTCCAGGCGATGAAACGCTCCAGGCCCGTTTCGGCGGGTGTATAGTCGGGCGAATACTCCCGCAGCCAGGCGCCGAAATGCCGGTCGAGGCGCAGCGACATCATCGCCCGCATGCCGAAGGGTCTCATGCCGAAGGACTGGCCGGCGGACCAGAGCAGGTCCCAGAGGGTGCGCTGTTCCATCGGGTCGCAGTAGATCTCATACCCGAGATCGCCGGTGTAGCTGACGCGCTGGACGAGGCCGTCGATCATGCCGAGCGTCAGGGGGCGGACATCGAGGAACCTCATCTCCGAGACATCCGCTCGGGTGCAGGCCTGCAGGACCTCTCTCGCCCGCGGACCGGCGATCTGGAACCCGGTTAGTCTGTCCGAGATATTAGTCACTTGCACGCCGGGCTTCATGTTGTTCATGAACCATCTGAAATGGTAGGCCTGGGCGCCGTAGGAGGCGGTGAGGCGGAAGTTCTCCTCGCCGAGGCAGGCTATGGTGAAATCGCCGATGATGCGGCCCGAGGGCGAGAGCATCGGGCTCAGGCCGATCCGGCCGGGCGGCGGCACGCGGCCGGCCATGACGTGGTCGAGCCAGTCCCGGGCGCCGGGGCCGGTAACGCTGTATTTGCCGAAGTTGTGGATCTCGTTGATGCCGACCGCCTCGCGCACGGCGCGGCATTCCCGGCCCGTCGCCCCGAAGGCGTTGGAGCGGCGGAAGGAGGGGGTTTCGTGGCGCGGCTCGTCGCCTTCGGCGAAGTAGTTGACGACCTCGAGACCGTATTGATGGCCCCAGACCGCCCCCATGCCGTCGAAGACATCCCACATCGGGGTGCGGCGCAGGGGACGCGCGGCCGGTTTCTCTTCGTTCGGGTAGGCGACGGAAAAGCGGGTCATGTAGTTCTCGACCACCTTGGGCCGGGTGTAGCCCTTGCCGATCCAGTTGCCGTAGCGGGCGACGTCGAAGGCCGCGCTGTCGCGCTCGCATTCGCCGGTGGTCATCCATTGCGCCAGCATCAGCCCGACGCCGCCGCCCTGGCTGAAACCCGCCATCACGCCGCAGGCGGACCAGTAGTTGCGCAGGCCGGGCACGGGCCCGACCAGGGGATTGCCGTCGGGGGCGAAGGTGAAGGGGCCGTGGATCACGCGCTTGACCCCGGCGGTGGCGAGGACGGGGAAGCGACGATAGGAGAATTCGATGGAGTCGCCGATCTTGTCCAGATCGTCGGGCAGGAGTTCGGCTCCGAAGTCCCAGGGCGTGCCGTCGATGGCCCAGGCGCGCGGCTTCTTCTCGTAGTAGCCGATGCAGAGACCACGCCCCTCCTGCCGGAGATAGGATTCGCCGGCCGGATCCATGACATGGGGGTGCTCGGTATCGCGCTCGTAGATCTCGGGGATGTCGTCGGTGACGAGGTAGTGATGCTCCATCGGGTGGAGCGGCACGTAATGGCCCGCCATGGCCGCGACCTCGCGCGCCCAGAGGCCGCCGGCATTGACGACATGTTCGGCATGGATGGTGCCCTTGTCGGTCACCACGTCCCAGGTGCCGTCGGGGCGCGGGTTGGTCTCGCGCACCATGCAATGCGTCTCGATGGTGGCGCCGCCGATGCGGGCGGCGCGGGCATAGGCATGGGTGGTCCCCGAGGGGTCGAGATGTCCGTCGAGCGGGTCGTAGAGAGCGCCGATGATGCCTTCGGTGTTGGTGATGGGCGCGATCTGCCGGATCTCCTCGGGCGTGACGATATGCGTGTCGAGCCCCATGTGCCGGTGCTTCGCCCGTTCCGCCAGCAGCTGGTCGAACCGGTCGCGGCTGTCGGCCAGGGTGATGCCGCCGGAATGGTGGAGGCCGCAGGACAGGCCGGTGATCTCCTCCAGCTCCTTGTAGAGCCGGATCGTGTAGCCCTGCAGCGCCGCCATGTTCGTGTCGCCGTTGATCGTGTGGAAGCCGCCCGCCGCGTGCCAGGTGGAACCGGCCGTCAGTTCGGCCCGTTCCAGAAGCATCACATCGGACCAGCCGAGCTTCGTCAGGTGGTAGAGGACGGAACAGCCGACGACGCCGCCTCCGATCACGACGACACGGGTTGTGGTTTTCATGGCGACCTCCGTCTGTCTGGGCCGATCCTCGGGGCGCCGCCGCCACGCGGCAAGTATGTTCACGACACGACATGTCGTTTCCAGACCGGGCGGGCGGTCTCGGCTCTTGCGGAAATCGGGGGGCGGCCTACCGTTGCCGCGTCATATCGGGGACGTTTCCAATGCTGCCAGCCCTCTTGCGCCGTATGCACGAATTCTCGCGCCGCCTGATCGTGCGGATCCTGCTGATCGCGCTGTTTTCGGTGATCGCCATCGTCGCGGCAAAGCTGCTGGGGGGTCTCATTCCCTTCGGTCTGGGGGACAGGATCGGCGCGGATGCGGTCGATCATATCCTGTCGATCATCGCGAACTCGATGCTGACGGTGACCACGTTCTCGCTGACGGTGATGGTGGCCTCGCATCGCTCGGTCTCGTCGCTGTGGACGCCGCGGGCCCATCAGATCCTGCTCGAGGATACCACCACGCATACCGTCCTCGCGACGTTTGTGGGGGCCTACCTGTATGCGGTCATTACAATCATCCTGCGCGAAACCGAGGTCTTCAAGGGCGAGGAACTGGTGGTGCTGTTCTTCGTGACCCTGCTGATCGTGGCGCTGATCGTGCTGGCCATCATCCGCTGGATTTCACACCTCGAACTGCTGGGCAGCCTGATCGAGACGGCCAGCCGGACCGAGGAGAGGGCGCGCAACGCCTATGCGCTGCGCTGCGACTACCCCTCGCTGGGGGGGAAACCCTTCAATTCCGCGGCCATAGAGGACCTGACGCCGGTGATTGCCGACCGCACCGGCTATGTCCAGCAGATCTACCAGGATCTTCTGCAGGACGCGGCCGAGAAGGCCGATGGCGAAATCCATCTCGCCGTTCAGGTCGGGGGGTTCGTGCATCGGGGCGAGGTGCTGGGTTGGGTGCGAGGAGACTGTGCCGAGGGGCTGACGCGGAACGTCTCGATCGGGTCCTTGCGCAACTATGTGCAGGATCCGGGGTTCTCGATCCTGAACCTGACCGAGATCGCGCAGCGGGCCCTGTCGCCCGGCATCAACGATCCCGGCACCGCGGTGGACATGACACGGCGGATCGCCCGGGTCCTGCTGGGACACGAAGTCGCCAAGGGCCCGAGGGAAATTCTGCACGACCGGCTCTACGTTCCCGACCTGAACAGGGTGGACCTGATGCGCGAAAGCCTGGGGGCCATCGCGCGGGCGGGCACCGGGCATCCCGAGGTCGTGGTGGCGCTGAACGGATCGCTGGACGTCCTGTCGAAGCACCCGGATCGCCAGATCGTCGAAGGCGCGCGGATCCTGCGCGACGCCCTGGGCCGGGCCGAGACGCGGGATCCGCTTGATCTTTCGGGCTAATCCCCGACCAGCGTCGTGACGATCTGCGACGAGCGTTCCAGCGTGCGGTGCACCGGGCAGCGGTCCGCGATCTCGAGCAGGCGGGCGCGCTGATCCGCTTTCAGCGGCCCCTCGAGCCGAATGGCGCGGGTGAACCGGTCGGCCCGTTCGTCGCTGCCGGGCGCGGCGTCCTGCGCATGCACCTTGTCATGGCTCACATCGACCGAGACGTGTTCGAGAGGCCAGCCCTTGCGCCGCGCGTACATCCGGATGGTCATCGAGGTGCAGGCGCCGAGCCCCGCCGCCAGAAGCCCGTAGGGCGAGGGGCCGCGATTGGTGCCGCCATAGGCCTCGGGTTCGTCCGCGACGAGCTGGTGGCGTTCACCGACGGCGATGTCCTGCAGGAACCCGCCGGGATCGGCCTCGGAGACGCGGGTGATGCCCTCGGGGGCGCCGGGGGGCGGCGGTGCGGGCTTGAGATCGAGGTACCGGGCGGCCCAGGACGAGATGACGTCGGCGGCATATTCCGCGTCATCGGCCCGGCTGAGCAGGTGGTCGGCATCGTCGAGGGTGACAAAGCTCTTGGGGTGCAGGGCCGCCTCGAAGATGCGCGCGGCATTGTCGATGCCGACCACCTCGTCGCGCGGGGCATGCAGGATCAGCAGAGCCTTGCGGCTGTCACGGATCGCGGCGTCGATCTTCTGGCCGGCCACGTCCTCGACAAAGTCGCGACCGATCGGAACGGTGCGTTCGCCAAGCTTCACCATCGCCTGACCTTCGCTCTTTATCCTGCTGATTTCCGGCTTGAAATGCTGCGTCACGTGCCCCGGATCATGCGGCGCGCCGATGGTCACGACGGCGCGGGCAGCGGCGATATCGGGGGCGGCGGCGAGCATCGCGGCCCCGCCCAGGGAGTGGCCGATCAGCATGTCCGGGGCCATGTCCTGGCCCGCCATCCAGCGGGCCGCACGACGCAGATCCTCGACATTGCTGGTGAAGGTGGTGTTGGCGAACTCACCCTCGGAATGGCCCAGCCCGGTGAAGTCGAACCGCAGCACCGCGATGCCGCCGATGGAAAGTTGCTGGGCGATTCGGCGGGCGGCGGCGATGTCCTTGCCGCAGGTGAAGCAATGGGCAAAGAGGGCGTGGGCCTGGACGCTGCCGTCCGGCAGATCGAGGCGGGCCGCCAGCTGGTGGCCGTCATGGCCTTCGAATGTGATCTTGCGGCTTGGCATCGGTCCGTCCTCGTCGTTTCCTCCTGTTGTGTCGCGGCCCGCCTGTCCCGCGCAAGCCCGCACCGCCGATCTGACGCGAAGGTGAGGGGTGCGGCGCTCTGGTCTCGGCGCCGGGTTCCGGGTTAGCTGGCGGGATGAGCCCGATCCTGCACGACCGCATTCCCTATGACACGTCGGCCAGACGCCTGCCCGGTGTGTCGCCGCTGGACCCGGCGGACTGGATCCTGCGGGACGAGGTCTTTGCGGCGCAGATGGCGCTGCGGGACCGCTTGATCCTGACCCGCCGGAACGCGGTGCTGGCGATGACCGGCGCGGCGGAAGAGGCGGCGCAGGAACTGCTGGACGTCGTGCTGGCGCATGTCCGGGCGGATCCCGGCTATCGGTGCGGCGACGCCCGGATCCGGCGTCCCGACGGCGTCGAGGTCACGATCGACCGGACGGACCCGATGGGAACCGCGGGGCGGCTGGTTCAGGATGATCTCTGCGTGATGCAGAAGCCCGAGGGCGGGGCCGAACACGTTCTGACGGCGGCGGTCCTGTGTTTTCCCGCCGGCTGGACCCTGTCCGAGAAGATCGGCCGCCCCCTGAACCGCATTCATCGCCCGGTTCCGGAGTATGACGGGGACATCGCGAAACGGGTTCAGCGCCTCTTCGACGGTGTGCAAGCGGGCCGCCCCCTGTGGCGGTTCAACGCGCTCCGGTATGTCGATCCGTCGCTGTTCCAGCCCCGTCATGAAGGCGAGCAGAAGTACGGGGCCGAGAAGGACCAGGCCTATCTGCGCTCCGAACGCCAGACGATCCTGCGGCTGCCGCACAGCGCGGCGGTGGTCTTCGGCATCCACACGTTCGTTGTGCCGCTCGCCTCTGCTCAGAACATCGACAGGTAGGCCATCGCCGGAGAGCCGAGCCCGGAGAGAACGGCCGTCAGCGCGAAGGCATGGGTGGAGAGCCGCACATCGGCGCCGCGCATCGCGTTGTAGGCCGCCAGCGGAATGCCGAGCGCGGGGTTCATGATCCCGACCGAGGCCGTGGCCACCCAGCCGGCGGCGCGCGCGGCCGAGGTCGCGGTCGCCTCTGCGGCGGGATCCCCCGCCTCGTCCATCCGGAAGACGGCGCTCAGCGCCGCATCGCTGTCGCGCAGGCCGAGCGTTGCCCTTTCGGGAAGGGTGCGGATCAGCGCCTTGGTGGTCATCGGCTCGGACCGCGCCCAGCCCGGGCGGACGCGCCGCGGCATGACGCGCGGCATCTCGTCGGGACCGCGTTGACGCATCGGAGTGAAGGCGGCCTGGAACCGCGCGGCGCCGATCTCCAGCCCCGCCGGCTCCCAGTCGACGCAGACGCCGCCCAGGCGCTCGATGAACAGCGACAGGATCTCGGCCAGGATGGCAGTCTCGGCCTGGGGATGTGCGATCTCGCCCTCGCGCAGCGTCTCGACCTCGACCCGGAGGCGCAGCGTTTCCGAAGCGCACGCGCCGTCTTCGATACGCACCCGCAGGGAGATCGGGCCGGTGTAGATGCGGACCCAGTCGAAATGCATGTCGTCCGCGGCCACGGGGCTCAGGTCGAAGGCCGCCAGCGCCTCGAGGGCAAGGTCGCGCAGCGGGGCGATCTCGATCATGCAGTCGTCTTGGAAAACAAGGCTTGAGCGGGTCGCATCCTGCGGTGTCTCGGCTGTCATATTTTTCTTCCCTCTTGTTTTGTGTGATCTCAGCCTGAGACCGAATTGGGGAAGAAATGGGTCGAAGTGCCGGGAAAAATCCGCCCATTCGGAAAAGTTCGCGACGTCTTGTTCCGACCGTATGGGCGCGACACCGATCCTGGTCTTCGGCCGGCCGGCAGGTGCCGAACGGAAACGGGCGCCCCCTCTGGGGCGCCCGTCGGTTACCGGCATGTCCTGATGGATCAGCAGGAATAATACAGGAAGAACTCGGCCGGGTGCGGCGTCATCTCGTAGGTTTCGATCTCTTCCATCTTGAGATCGATGTAGCCGCCGATCTGGTCCTTGGTGAAGACATCGCCGGCCAGCAGGAAGTCCATGTCGGCCTCGAGTTCGGCCATCGCCTCGCGCAGCGATCCGCAGACGGTCGGGATGTCGGCCAGCTCTTCGGGCGGCAGGTCGTAGAGGTTCTTGTCCATGGCTTCGCCCGGATCGATCTTGTTCTTGATCCCGTCGAGACCGGCCATCAGCAGGGCCGAGAAGCAGAGGTACGGGTTTGCGGACGGATCGGGGAAACGGGCCTCGACGCGCTTGGCCTTGGGGGATTCGGTCCAGGGGATGCGCACGCAGCCCGAGCGGTTGCGGGCCGAATAGGCGCGCAGGACGGGGGCCTCGAAGCCCGGCACCAGGCGCTTGTACGAGTTGGTCGCCGGGTTGGTGAAGGCGTTCAGCGCCTTGGCGTGCTTGAGGATGCCGCCGATGTACCACAGCGCCTCCTGGCTGAGGTCGGCGTACTTGTCGCCGGCGAAGAGCGGCTTGCCGTCCTTCCAGATCGACATGTTCACGTGCATCCCCGAGCCGTTGTCGCCCTTGAGCGGCTTGGGCATGAAGGTGGCCGAACGGCCGTAGGCATGCGCCACGTTGTGGATGACGTACTTGTACTTCTGCAGCTCGTCGGCCTGTTTGGTCAGGCTGTCGAAGATCAGGCCCAGCTCGTGCTGCGAGGTCGCGACCTCGTGGTGGTGCTTGTCGACCTTCATGCCGAGGCGTTTCATGGTCGACAGCATCTCGGAGCGGATGTCCTGGCCGTCGTCCGAGGGGTTCACCGGGAAATAGCCGCCCTTGTAGGTCGGGCGATGGCCCAGGTTGCCCATTTCGAATTCGGCGTCTGTGTTCCAGGCGGCGTGATCGGCATCGACCTCGAAGGAGACCTTGTTCGGCGCCATGGAATATTTCACGTCGTCGAAAAGGAAGAATTCCGCTTCGGGGCCGAAGAAGGCCTGATCGCCGATCCCGGAGGACTTGAGGTAGGCCTCGGCCTTTTCGGCGGTGCCGCGCGGGTCGCGGTCATAGGCCTCGCCGGTGTCCGGCTCGACCACCGAACAATGCACGGCGACGGTCTTCTCGGCATAGAAGGGATCGATATACGCGCTGTCCAGATCCGGCATCAGCTTCATGTCGGAGGCTTCGATGGACTTCCAGCCCGCGATCGAGGAGCCGTCGAACATGAAGCCCTCTTCGAGGAAATCCTCGTCGACCTGGTCTTCCATCACCGTCACGTGCTGAAGCCTGCCGCGGGGATCGGTGAAGCGGATGTCAACGTAGGCCGCCTCCTCGTCCTTGATGAGTTTGAGAACCTTGTTGCTCATTCCCGTTTTCCTTCTTTCTGGAATGTCCTTAGAGCGCGTCCGAACCGGATTCACCGGTACGGATGCGGATCGCCTGTTCGATGGAGGAGACGAAGATCTTGCCGTCGCCGATCTTCTCGGTCTTGGCGGCGTCGACGATCGCCTCGATGGCGCCGTCAACCTGGTCGTCGTCCAGGACGACCTCGATCTTCACCTTGGGCAGGAAATCCACGACGTATTCGGCGCCACGGTAAAGTTCCGTATGGCCCTTCTGACGCCCGAACCCCTTCACTTCGATCACGGAAAGACCCTGGATACCGAATTCCTGCAGGGCTTCCTTGACCTCATCAAGCTTGAAGGGCTTGATGATCGCCTCGAGTTTCTTCATGTCGCGGAACTCCTCACTAATCCCTCGGGGGGTGTCAGACCATGATCGCCCGACACTCACAATTGACGAGGCCGAGGTTGGTCGAAATGCCGGGACAGGGAAAGGGGGAGGCGCCGTTTTTTGTGCAGTGCGATGAAATTATGGGCGGTTTGAAAACTTCATGACCGAATTGCTGACCTCGGCGCAGATGCGCGACATCGAAGGGCGGGCCATCGACAGCGGCGCGGTGACCGGACTGGAGCTGATGGAGCGGGCCGGGCGGGGCGTCGTTGATGCCGTTCTGTCGCACTGGCCGCAGCTGCTGCAACAGCGGGGGCCGGGCGCCGCGGGGTCGTCGCACGCCAAGGACGCAGGGTTCTTTGCCGGTCGGCGGGCGGTGGTGCTCTGCGGACCGGGTAACAACGGCGGCGACGGCTATGTCGTCGCGCGGCTGCTGCACGAGATGGGGTGGCAGGTGACGGTGCTGGGCCTGGGCGATCCCGAGCGGTTGCCGCCGGATGCGCGCGAGAATTGCGAGCGCTGGCGCCGGTCGGGCCAGGTGGCCGCGCTGACGCTGGACGCGCTCAGGGCGGCGACAGGCGGGCCGAGGCAGGCGGATCTGCTGATCGATGCGCTCTTCGGGACCGGGGCCACGCGGCCCGTGACCGGCGCGGCCCGCGCGGTGCTGGACCACCTCGGGGATGCGGGCGCGCCTTCTGCGCCGGTGGTCTGCATCGACGCGCCCTCGGGGATGTGCCTGGATTCCGGACGGATACTCGGCGCCCCCGGCGGATACGGGGCAGGCCGGGGATTCGCCGCGCTGACCGTCACCTTCGACAGCCCGAAGATCGGGCATATGATCGGCGACGGACCCCGGCTGTGCGGGGCGCTGCAGGTGATCGACATCGGGCTGGAGCCCTGGCGGACCACAGGAGCCCCGCAATCCGGCGAGGCGCGCCCGATCCGCTGCAAGCTGGTCGGGCCGCGCCTGGTCGCGGACCGCCGGGACACCTGGCAGCCGGCCCGGGTGCTGGGCAAGCGGGACCACGCGGCGCACAAGTTCGACCACGGGCATTGCGTCGTTCTCAGCGGCGGCGCGGCGCGGACCGGGGCCGCGCGCCTGGCGGCGCGGGCGGCGCTGCGCGCTGGGGCCGGGCTGGTGACGCTGGCGACGCCGCCGGATGCCGTGGCCGAGGTCGCGGCGCAGAGCACGGCGGTGATGGTGCGCGAAGTGCCGGATGCGGAAGCGTTGCGGCGGATGCTGGAGGACGACCGGATCGTCTCGGTCTGCCTCGGCCCCGGGCTGGGGGTCGGGGCGGCGACGCGCGATCTGGTCGCGGCGGCACTGGAGACGGACAAACGCGTGGTGCTGGACGCGGATGCGCTGACCGCCTTCGCCGAGGCGCCCGCGGCGCTCTACGATCTCGTGCGCGAGGATCGCGTGGTCCTGACGCCGCACGGGGGCGAGTTCAAGCGCCTGTTTCCCGATGTCGCGGAACGGTGGACGGCGTCGGAGGCCACAAGCGGTCCGGCCTTTTCCAAGGTGGACGCGGCGCGCGAGGCGGCCGCGCTCTCCCGGGCCGTGGTCCTGCTGAAAGGGGCCGACACGGTCATCGCAGCGGCCGGCGGAGAGGCGGCGGTCCATGCCGCGGTGCGCGACCGCTCGGCGCCCTGGCTGGCGACCGCCGGCGCGGGCGATGTGCTGTCGGGGATCATCGCGGGGCTGATGGCGCGGGGGATCGGCGCGATGCAGGCCGCCGAATGCGGCGCCTGGCTGCACGTCGAGGCGGCTTTGGACTTCGGGCCCGGGATGATAGCCGAGGATCTGCCCGAGTGTCTGCCGGCCGTCTTTCGGCGGCTGGATGACGGTGACCGGTAACGAGACAGGGCCCGCCGTGGCGAGCCCCGTTGCAATCAGTCCGAAGAGCGGTGGCGGATCAGGAGGCCTGCGCGAGATCCCGGTCGGCCTTGGCGGCGACCTCGAGGCCGCCAGCATAGATGATGTGGTCGGTGTCGAAGACGAGTTCGTGGACGGTCATCACGCCCTTGCCCATGGCGCGGACATATTCGCCGTCGACCAGTTTGTCGGCGGTGACGAGGGCGGTCTTCTTGCCGAAGAGCGCCTCGGCACGCCAGTCGCGGATCAGTACCTCCTGGCCGGAGGGCACGGCGACGTCGTTCTCGGGACGGTTATGGCCGAGCGAGCCACCGGCGATGTGCACCACATCGCAGGTCACCTTGCGGGTGCGGACGGTCTTGAGCACGGCCATGCCGGTGTCGCGGGTGATCACACGGTCACCTGCGGTCAGAAATTCGACGGGCATCTCGCCATCCAGGGTCATGACCTTGGTTCCGGCGGCGATGCCGGTCACCAGCTCGGCCTTGGCCTTGTTTTGCTTGGCGATCGATACTTCGATGGTTTTCACGGGACTGCTCCCCTTGTCTGACTGCCTCTATGTTTTTGCACCAGATTAGGGCGAAATTTCGCCCGGTTCCAGATTTCTGTGCGGCATTGGGGCAAGAGGCGTCCGGTTTTCGCCACATTTGCCACGGTTCGCCGGACGGGCAGGGGACGGGGGCATCGTGACCAGACGGATAAAGCGTGAATGCGGCAGGGGCATGGCGCGATTCCCTCTCGCATCGATCCGGGGCTTTTGCTATTCAGCGCGTCACTGCGGGTGTGGCGGAATTGGTAGACGCACCAGATTTAGGTTCTGGCGCCTTTGGCGTGGGGGTTCGAGTCCCTTCACCCGCACCACCACTCTTTCCCAGATCGGCGGTCCCGTTCCCTCTCGCGGGGCGGCGCGGCCGCGGTTTCGCGCCGGCGCCGGTACAAATCGCGCGCGCAGGCGGGGCAAATGCCCCGAACCGCCTTGCGCCGCGGCGTTGCGCCCCATAGAAGGGCGCCTGATTTGGCCCCCGCGCGCGGGCGGCCCGTGGACGTTATGGAAGGACGCAACAGATGCAGGTCACCGAGACCCTGAACGAAGGCCTCAAGCGCGGATATCAGATCACCCTCCCTGCGAGCGAACTGGACGCCAAGGTGAACGAGAAGCTGGCCGAGGCGCAGCCGCAGGTCGAGATGAAGGGCTTTCGCAAGGGCAAGGTGCCGATGGCGCTGCTCAAGAAGCAGTTCGGCCCCCGGATCCTGGGCGAGGCCATGCAGGAAGCCGTCGACGGCGCCATGTCCGAGCATTTCGAACAGACCGGCGACAAGCCCGCCACGCAGCCCGACGTGCAGATGGTCGATGGCGAGAACTGGAAGGAAGGCGACGATGTCGTCGTCAACATGAACTACGAGGCCCTGCCAGAGATCCCCGAGGTCGAGCTCAAGGGCATCACGCTTGAAAAGCTGGTCGTCAAGGCCGAGGAGTCGGACGTCGACGAGGCCCTGCAGAACCTGGCCGAGAACGCGCAGGATTTCGACGCCAAGGACGGTGCGGCGGAAGACGGCGATCAAGTCGTCATGGATTTCGTCGGCAAGGTCGACGGCGAGGCTTTCGAGGGCGGCTCGGCCGAGGATTATCCTCTGGTGCTGGGGTCGAACTCGTTCATCCCGGGCTTCGAAGAGCAGCTGGTCGGCGCGACGGCCGGTGAGGAAAAGTCCGTGACGGTGACCTTCCCCGCCGAATACGGTGCCGAGCATCTGGCCGGCAAGGAGGCCACCTTCGATTGCACGATCAAGGAGGTGAAAGCCCCGGTCGCCGCCAAGATCGACGACGAACTGGCCAAGAAGTACGGCTCGGACGATCTCGCGGCGCTGCGCCAGCAGGTGGTGGAACGGCTCGAGGCGGAATATTCCGGCGCCGCGCGCGCGGTCATGAAGCGGCAGCTTCTGGACGAGCTGGACAAGGCCGTCAGCTTCGACCTGCCGCCGAGCCTGGTCGAGGCCGAGGCCAAGCAGATCGCGCATCAGCTGTGGCACGAGGAAAACCCGGACGTTCAGGGCCACGATCACCCCGAGATCGAGACCACCGAGGAACACACCAAGCTGGCCGAGCGCCGCGTGCGCCTGGGCCTGCTTCTGGCGGAACTCGGCCAGCGCGCCGAGGTCGAGGTGACCGATGCCGAGATGACCCAAGCGATCATGAACCAGGCGCGGCAGTATCCCGGCCAGGAACGCCAGTTCTTCGAATTCGTCCAGCAGAACGAACAGATGCGCCAGCAGCTGCGCGCGCCGATTTTCGAGGACAAGGTCGTCGACTATGTCTTCGAACTGGCGGATGTCTCCGAAAAGGAAGTCTCGAAGGACGATCTTCAGAAGGCCGTGGAAAAGCTCGAGGAAGAGTGATCGGCCTATCCGGTGCCGATTTTGGGGGCCGTCCTTCGGGGCGGCCCTTTTTCGTTCCGCCGCTCCGATGGCCTGCGGGCTGGTCACCCGCAGCGGCGCACTGCTAGGATCGCCGAAACCGGAGAGCCCCGCGTGAGACTGCCTGCCTGTCTGCTGATGCTGCTGATCGCCCTGGCGTCGCCGCTCGATGCCGAGGGGCGGCGCGCGGCGGTGAGCGGCGACACGATCATGCTGGACGGTGTCACCGTGCGGCTCAAGGGCATCGAATGCCCGCCGATGACCACCGACGAGGGCCGGGAGGCGCAGCGGATCGTGCAGATGATGCTGCATGCCCGGGTCCTGCACTGCGCCTACGAGCAGCTGCCGGATGGAACACACGAAGGCGACTGTCTCTATCGCGCCTCCCGCTCGACGCCGGTTTCGCGCTCCATGGTGGTCGAGCTGGAAAAGCGCAACCTCTGCCTGAGATACGGCCGGACCTGACGCTCAGCGCCGGGTCGCGTCGAATTCGGCCTGGAGGGCGGCGGGATCGTATTCGGTGACCAGCCACTCCTCGAAACCGATGCCCGAGCGGCTGTGTGCCCGGGCGTAGCTTTCCAGAAAATGGTCCAGCACACCGGTCATCGAACTGCGGAAATGCAGGAACCGACGCGACAGCATCTTCCGCGCGATATCCGCCGGCTGCCCCTCGATCACCAGGAGGTAGAGCGCCGAGACGAGGCCCGCCCGGTCGGCGCCGGACTTGCAGTGAAACAGCAGGGGCCGTTCGGCCTGCCGCAGCACGGCCAGCACCTGCTGGATCGGTTCGACCTGGGGCGCGCGCCGGGCATCGAGGCGGACGGCGTGCAGTCGGATGCCGTGCTCGGCGCAAAGCCGTTCCTCCCACCTGTAGGTCACGTTGTCCTCGGCGCCGCGCAGGTTGAGGATCGTCCGGATCCCCATGTCGCGATATCGGGTGAACCGCCGCTCGTTGGGGTGGTTCGACCGCCAGACCCCCGGCGCCACCTCGTGAAGATTGGTCCAGAGCTCGCGAAAGATGCCGTGATCGTTCCAGCGCACGAACCGTTCGACCGCCGGCCGGTCGGTCAGGTCGAGCAGGCGGCGGCTGATCCGCTGGTTCCGCATGCTGTACCAGTGCTGAATTCGGGGCCAGAGCCGTTCTGCCATATGCGCCTTTCCGGGATTTTCGGCCCCCTCATGTCGCCACGGGGCGGGCGCGTCAAGGGCGGTTGCCTGGCCTTCCGTTCCGGGCCACAGTCCGGGAAAGCCACGGAGGATATGATGACGCACACCGCATTCAGCAAGGAGAGCTTCAAGGAATTCCGCGAGAAAGAGCGCCCGGGGCCGATCCACATGCTGAACCTCGTCCGGCTGCGCGACAGGGCGGAGTACGAGGACGGCCGCGACGCCACGGGGGCCGAGGCCTATGCCGCCTACGGACGCGAGAGCCAGCCGGTGCTCGACCGGCTGGGCGGGCGCATCGTCTGGCGCGGACGAATGGAACACATGCTGATCGGCCCCTCGGACGAGCAATGGGATCTGTGCTTCATCGCCGAGTACCCCAGCGTGCAGGCCTTCGTGGACATGATCTTCGACCCCGAGTACCGCGAGGCGATGAAGCACCGCCAGGCGGGCTGTTCCGACAGCCGGCTGATCCGGATGGAACCGCTGGATACCGGCGCCAATTTCGCCGAGTGACCGGGCGGCCACGGGCGCCGACGTCTGCAACCGCAGGGTGCTGACAGGGCGGCGGTTCCGTGGCAGGTTCCGGCGCAGACGACCGACAGGCAGGTTCCCGTGATCCCGATCGTGCAGATGCGCTATTCCTATTTCGGCGAATCCGGCTGGCGGTCGGATGCGTCGAAAGCCAAGGAGATGCTGTTCGCGCCGGAGCGATTGGAAAAGCGCTTCGACCTGTTCCAAAAATTCGCCGGACAGTCCCTGAGATTGCAGGAGGATACCGGCTTTCACCTGGCGATCCTGACAGCCGAGGACCTGCCCCGGAACCATCTGAAGACGCTTGCCGACTATGTCGGCGACCATTTCGGGGATCGGGGCGCGGTATTGGCGCGGCCGCCGGGCAAGGCGTTCCGGCATTTCATCCAGCACAACCGGAGCCACTTTCCCGCCGGTTCGACGATGATGCAGATCGTGCTCGACGACGACGATGCGCTCTCGACCGACTTCATAGCGCGCTTGCGGGACGAGGCCGCGCACTTCCGCACCCGGCTTCCGAACGAGGCGCGGCGCTTCTTCGTCTCGTTCTCCAAGGGGGTGAGCGTCGTCTATCGGGATGACGAGGAGACGCCCCGCCTGTTCCGGCGCGATATGCCCTACACCAACCTCGGGCTCACGCTGGTCTCGCCCATCGAGGATCGGGCCAATCCCTATTCCGTGGCGCACAAGAAGGTCGCCCGGCGGTTCCCCAGCCTCGTTTACAACGACCTCAGGGCCTATTACCTGAGGGTCGTGCATGGCGGAAACGATAGCCGGGCGATGTTCGACGAGGAACAGCCCGTGAATGCCGATGATCTTCCCAGGCTGGCGGCGCGATTTCCCATGCTCCGCGACGTGCTGGGCGATACGGCGGCGGGGGTGGCCGCGCAATAGGGCGCAAAAAAGGCCGCGCAGCGGAACTGCGCGGCCCTGTCCGGGGATACCTCGAGGGATTACCGGTCGTTTTCGTCCGGCGTGTCCTGCGGCTCGACGATCGGCGCGGGCTGATCCTCGTCGTCCGAGGCGGCCGAGCCGATGTCGTCGAAGAGTTCCGAGATCTCGAATTCGGCCGCGGCTTCTTCTTCGGCTGCGGCGTCCTGGATGGACTTGCCGGAGGCCTGGATCTCGGCTTCCTCGGGCGACCGTGCGACGTTCAGGGTGATCTGAACCTCGACCTCGGGGTGCAGGTAGATGTCCACCGTGTGCAGGCCCAGTTCCTTGATCGGCAGCGGGATGATGACCTGCTTGCGCTCGACCGAGTAGCCGGCCTCGGTGGTCACGGCGGCGACGTCGCGCGGCGTGACCGAGCCGTAGAGATTGCCGCCGTCCGATGCGGAGCGAATCACCACGAAGGTCTCGCCGTCGAGACGGGAGGCCAGCGCTTCGGCTTCTTTCTTGGTCTCGAGGTTCCGGGCCTCGAGCTGCGACTTCTGGTCTTCGAAGCGGGCGATGTTCTCTTTCGAGGCGGTCAGCGCCTTGCCCTGCAGCAGAAGGTAGTTGCGGGCATAGCCGGGCTTGACGGTGACGACGTCACCCATTTGGCCGAGCTTGGCGACGCGTTCGAGAAGAATGACTTCCATTGCTCTGGCTCCTTACTTGACGGCGTAGGGCAGCAGGGCGAGGAAGCGGGCGCGCTTGATCGCGCGTGCCAGTTCACGCTGCTTCTTCGCCGAGACGGCGGTGATGCGGGAGGGCACGATCTTGCCACGCTCGGAGATGTAGCGCTGCAGCAGCTTCGTGTCCTTGTAGTCGATCTTGGGCGCGTTCTCGCCGGAGAACGGGCAGACCTTGCGGCGGCGGAAAAACGGTTTTGCGGCCATGTGTTAGGTTCCTTTCCTCAGGCTTTCGATCAACGACGCTCGCGACGGCGGTCGTCGCGGTCTTCTTTCTTCTGCATCTGGATCGACGGGCCTTCGGCGTGTTCCTCGACCCGGATGGTCAGGACGCGCATCACGTCGTCGTGCAGCCGCATCAGGCGCTCCATCTCCTGGACGGCCGGCGCGGGCGCGTCGGACTTCAGGAAGGCATAGTGCCCCTTGCGGTTCTTGTTGATCTTGTAGGCCATCGTCTTGACGCCCCAGTACTCCTGCTCGACGAGCTTGCCGCCGTTGTCGGAGAGGACGGTGCCGAAATGTTCAATGAGGCCCTCGGCCTGCGCGTTGGAAAGATCCTGGCGCGCGATGAATACATGCTCATAGAGCGGCATGTGCGTTCCACTTCTGTCAGGGCGCGTTTCAAAGGCGGGCCAGATCCTTCCGCGGCCCGTCCACGAGAGTCCGCGCGGTTCATAACCTGTGCGGAAGGACGCGTCCCGATACAGCGGATCGCGCCCCGAGGCAAGGGGAACGGGCCCGTTTGCATCTCTGCAAGGGTGGGCTTGTCCCGCGCAGCCTCTCCCGGAAGAGGGATCGCCTTAATCGCGCCACATTTCACCCTATGATTGCATTCCAAGGCGCAAAGCCAAAGACCCCGCCAGGCTCCGGAGAGGGCTGGACGGTCGAACTCAGAAGGCGAGCAGGTGACTCACTCACACCAGTCGGTTCCGATCTCTTCGGGACGTATCTATTCTCCGGTCCATGCTGTCGAGACAGACCTGGACCGGTCTGTTATCGGTGACCGTTACGGGTTTCGTCTGCTCGCCGTTTTTCTCGTTGTCCTTTGCGTTCCCGCTGTTCTCCTGGTGTCCGAAACCGCCGGGATCGTGCTGGTTCTGGTGCTGGTTCCGCTGGTTCCCTTCGCGCTCGGGCGTACGATGCGGCAGCATCCGCCAGCGCCCGGTCCGCACCGCGATCCTTTCTGACCCGGCTCCACGCGGCACCGTACCTTCCGATCGCTGCACAGGCCCGGATCCGGGGCGTTCGGGACGCCCTGCGCCCCTTGCCGATGCATTGCCTTGCCGCCGTCGACGGGCTATGCCCGCGCGCAGACAGCAAGGGAGACCGCGATGAGCCGCGCATTCGTATTTCCGGGGCAGGGCGCCCAGACCATCGGCATGGGAAAAGCGCTGGCCGAGGCCTATCCCGCGGCCCGGGCGGTGTTCGACGAGGTGGATGACGCACTCGGAGAAAAGCTCTCGTCTCTGATCTGGGAGGGCGATCAGGAGACCTTGACGCTCACCCGGAACGCGCAGCCCGCCCTGATGGCGACCTCGCTGGCCGCGATCCGTGCGCTCGAGGCCGAAGGGGTCGAGATCACCGATGCGGCCTTCGTCGCGGGGCACTCGCTGGGGGAATATTCCGCGCTGGCTGCCGCCGGGTCGCTCAGCATCGCCGATGCGGCGCGCCTGTTGAGAACACGTGGCGCGGCCATGCAAGAGGCGGTGCCGGTCGGCGAAGGTGCCATGGCCGCGCTTCTGGGACTGGATTTCGACACTGCGCAGGCCGTGGCAGAGGAGGCGGCGCAGGGCGATGTCTGCCAGGCGGCGAACGACAACGACCCCTCGCAGGTGGTCGTCTCGGGCCACAGGGCTGCCGTGGAACGGGCGGTCGACATCGCCAAGGAGAAGGGCGCAAAGCGGGCGATGCTGCTGCCGGTCTCGGCCCCCTTCCACTGTGCGCTGATGGCCCCCGCCGCCGATGTGATGGCCCAGGCGCTGGACGAGGTGCCGATCGCCGCGCCGGCGGTGCCGCTGGTGGCGAACGTGCGGGCCGAGGCCGTCGATGATCCGGCAACGATCCGGGCGCTGCTGGTCGACCAGGTCACCGGCTCGGTGCGCTGGCGCGAGAGCGTGCTGTGGATGGCCGGGCAGGGCGTGTCCGAGGTCTGGGAGATCGGCGCCGGCAAGGCTCTGTCGGGCATGATCCGGCGGATCGACAAGACCCTGGCCTGCCGGGCGGTCGGCACGCCGGAGGACGTGGCCGCGGCGGCCGAAAGCCGCGCGGTCTGAACGGGCGGAGAGGTGGGATGGGGGGCGCTGCCCCCCATCCTGCGGACTCCCCCCGGGATATTTGGAGCAAGAAGAAAGGGATGGGCGGATGTTCGATCTGACGGGAAAGTCGGCGCTGGTGACCGGAGCGTCGGGAGGCATCGGGGGCGCGATCGCCCGGGCTCTTCATGATGCGGGGGCCACGGTCGGGCTGTCGGGAACGCGGGTCGAGCCGCTGGAGGCGCTTGCGGCCGAGCTGGGCGAGCGGGCGCATGTGCTGCCCTGCAACCTGGGCGATGCGGAGGCGGTCGAGGCGCTGCCGAAACAGGCGGTCGAGGCCATGGGAGGACTGGACATCCTGGTGAACAACGCCGGGATCACCAAGGACCAGATCTTCATGCGCATGTCCGACGAGGACTGGGCGCAGGTGATCGAGGTGAACCTGACCTCGACCATGCGGCTGTGCCGTGCGGTAATGCGGCCGATGATGAAGGCGAGATGGGGGCGGATCGTCAACATCTCGTCCATCGTCGGGGCCACGGGCAATCCCGGGCAGGTGAACTATGCCGCCTCGAAGGCCGGGATGGTCGGGATGACCAAGTCGATCGCCTACGAGGTCGCCTCGCGCGGGATCACGGCGAACTGCGTGGCGCCCGGCTTCATCGCGACGGCGATGACCGGGAAGCTGAACGACGACCAGAAGGCCAAGATCGACGCGCAGATCCCCGCCGGCCGCATGGGCGCGCCCGAGGAAATCGCGGCCGCGGTGCTGTATCTCGCCTCGCCCGAGGCGGGATACGTGACGGGATCGACCCTGCATGTGAACGGCGGCATGGCGATGCTCTGATGCGCCCGGAATGGGTGCTGATCGGTGTCACGTTCCTCTGGGGCGGGACATTCCTGGCGGTGCAGACGGCGCTTACCTGGTCGGGGCCCCTGTTCTTCGTCGGGTTGCGCTTTGCGCTCGCCGCCATCTGCCTCGGCGTGATCGCCGGGCGGCGGATGCTGCGGCTGACCCTGACCGAGATCCGGGCCGGCAGCTGGATCGGCCTGGCCATTGCGCTCGGCTACGGGATGCAGACCGTGGGGCTGCAATCCATCGCCTCGTCCAAATCCGCCTTCATCACCGCGCTCTACGTGCCGTTGGTGCCGATCCTGCAATGGATATTCCTGGGCCGTCCTCCGGGACCGCTGACATGGCTCGGCGTCGGGTTCGCGACCCTCGGACTGATGCTGATCGCAGGGCCCGAAGCCGGCGGGGTCGGTTTTTCGCCGGGCGAGCTGATCACGATCCTTTCGGTCTTCGCCATCGCGGGCGAGGTCATCCTGATCTCGCGTTTCGCGCAGCAGGTGGACGCGGCGCGGGTGACGGTGGTGCAGCTGGCCGTCGCCTCGCTTTTGGCGTTCACGGCCATGGGAGCCTCGGGCGAGGCGGTGCCGGCCTGGGACTGGCGGATCCTGGCCTTCGCCGGAGCGCTCGGCCTGGCAAGCGCGGCGATCCAGCTGGCGATGAACTGGGCGCAACGCAGCGTCACCGCCACGCGCTCGACCCTGATCTACGCGGGAGAGCCGGTCTGGGCGGCGATCATCGGCCGCCTTGCCGGAGAGGTGCTGGCCCTGAGCGCGGTGATCGGCGGCGGGCTGATCGTGCTGGGCATGGTGCTGGGAGAATGGCCGGCCCGAAGGCGGCCCGGCCGATTGGTGGAATGAGGGGCGGGGACATTCTCCCGTCAGGCCCGAGAATGACGATGGCGCAGGATGACTGGAAGGCTACTCCGCCGCGCGGAGGGGGGAGGTCTGGGGCCGGAGCGGATCCGCGTCCTCTTCAAGCGGCCAGATCAGTTCGGCATGGCGCGTGCGGCGAGCCTGGCGCCGCAGGGCCCAGTCCCGCGCCGCGCGCGACCCGCGGCCGAAGGACAGACGCGCGAGCAACTGCGCGAACCAGTGGACATAGGTCCAGAACCAGACGCGCACCGCCAGCAGCGACGGCGTCACCACCAGCGTCAGGACGGTTGCGACGCCCAGACCGAAGACCACGGCGGTGGCCAGCTGCTTCCACCAGAGCGCCGTCGGGCTGTCGATGGAATAGCCGCCGTTGAAGAAGTCGAGCGAGAGGCCGAACATCATCGGGGCAAGCCCCGCCATCGTGGTGATCGTGGTCAGCAGCACCGGGCGGATGCGGTCTTCGGCCGTGCGGATGATCGCTTCGATCCGGGGCATGTAGCGGGAATATTCCTGGAAGGTGTCGATCAGCACGATGTTGTTGTTCACCACGATCCCGGCCAGGGCCACGATCCCGGTGCCGGTCATGATGATCGAGAAGGTCTGGTCCATGACGAGCATCCCGATCAGCACGCCCGTCGTCGACAGCACCACGGCGAGCAGCACCAGCATCGAGTTGTAGACCGAGTTGAACTGCGCCAGCAGGATGATGAACATCAGCCCGAGCGCGCCGGCGAAGGCCTGGCCGAGGAAGGCCGAGGATTCCTCCTGGTCCGCCTGGTCGCCGGTCCATTCATAGGTGATGCCCGGCGGAAGGACGCCGCTGTCGAGCCAGTCGGTCAGACGCTCGATCCGTTCGTTGGCGGTGACGGGCACTTCGGTTTCCGATCCGTTCGGGCCGGGGACGGTCGTGCTCAATCCGTCGGTGATCGCCGCCTTGACGTCGTAGAAGCGCTTCTGGTCGACACGATCGATCTGGGCCAGTTTCGGCACCGGCTGCCAGGTGATGAAATTCGACAGCGGAACCAGCCCGTCCGTGGTCCTGACCTTCAGGGTCTCGAGGGTGGTGAGCACGCGGTCGCGTTCGGGCAGACGCACGCGGATCTCGATCTCCTCGTCCGAGCTGTCGACGCGCATCGTGTCGAGCAGCAGGCCGCGGGTGACGAGCTGGACCATGGCGCCGACGGTGGCGACATCGGCGCCGAAGCGTCCGGCCTTCTCGACATCCACGTCGATCTCCATGTCGTAGCCGGGCAGGGGCAGCGTATCCTCGATCAGGCGCAGTCCTTCGGTCTCTTCGAATTTCTGACGGGCCATACGGGTGGCGTCACGCAGCGGCCCGAAATCGTCGCCCTTGAGACGCAGATGCACCGGCTTGGCCGAGGCCGGCCCCATGTTGGGCGCGATGACCTCGACCTTGATCCCGGGGACGTCCTTGATGGCTTCGGTCAGCTCGGCGATGACGCGATCGCCGTCCAGCTCGGGCCGGTCCTTGCGGTCCTCCCACGGCACAATCTCGAGCTGGACCTGCCCGATCGTGTCGAGAGGGGGCTGCGCGCCGCCTGTGTTCGAGTTCAGGCCGCCGTCCCCGGCAAAGGCGAAGGCATTGAGCACGCCCGGGTGCTGCAGGACGATCTCCTCGACCTCGCGGACCAGCTCATCCTTCTGCTCGAGGCTGAGGTTGCCACGGGCGCGGACATAGACGATGGCCTGTTCGGGTTCGGATTCGACGAAGAACTCGGTCCCGTTGTTGTTCTCGCCGTAAGTCTGGAAGGTGACGGCGACAAAGCCGATGACCACCGCGACCACCACGAGCGGCATGACGGGATTGCCGGTCAGGGCCCTGATGAACCAGCCGAAGGCCGTGCGGCGGTGGCCCGAGCGAATGCGGTCGCGGCGCCAGGTGATCTTGGCCGCGCCGATGGCGACCGAGGCGGCGAAGGCCGAGAGGCAGAAGATCAGCGCACCGGGAATCAGGCCGAAGACGCCGGGGGCGACCGGATCGCCGCCGAAGAGATAGCCGGGGTTGATGGCCTGCATCGCGCCCACGAAGACACCGTAGAGCGTGACCGGCACGAGGGCGGCCCGGACCAGCCAGGGGCTGGCGCGGGTCAGTGCGGCGGACAGGCGCGTCAGCATCCGCGAAAAGCGGCCCGTGACGCCCCCCATGACCGGCAGATAGATCAGGGCGACGATCAGCGAGGCCGAGAGCACGAAGATCAGCGTGACCGGCAGCATCCCCATGAACTCGCCCGGTACGCCCGGCCAGAAGAGCATGGGCAGGAAGGCGCAGAGCGTCGTTGCGGTCGACGAGACGACGGGCCAGAACATCCGCTGCGCCGCCTCGACATAGGCGTGCATCGGGCCGGTGCCTTCCGAGATCCGCTTGTCGGCGTATTCCACCACCACGATCGCCCCGTCGACGAGCATGCCGACGGCAAGGATCAGGCCGAACATGACGATGTTCGAGATCGTGACACCCATCAGCCCCAGCAGGACGAAGCAGAGCAGGAAGGAGGTCGGGATGGCGAAACCGACCAGCAGCGCCGGCCGTGGACCGAGCGCGGCGAGCACCACGATCATCACCAGCGCGATGGCGGTCAGGACCGAGCCTTCGAGCTGGCTGACCATCGACCCGACCACGCGGCTCTGGTCGTTCGAGGTGCCGACATTGACCGCCGCCCGCAGTTCGTCCGGCCAGTTCTCCTGTTCCTCGGCGACCACGCGCTTCACCTCGGCCGCCGTGTCGATGAGGTTGAAGCCCTTGCGCTTGACCACCTGAAGCGCGGTGGTGCGTTCGCCGTTGAAGCGCGCAGTGCCCTCGCGGTCCTCGAAGGTCAGCCGGATCTGCGCCAGGTCGCCAAGCGTCACGACCCGGTCGCCATTGCGTTTGACGGGCAGGGAATAGATGTCCTGCGGCCCGTCGAAAGAGCCGGGTATCTTGATGGCGAAGGCGCCGTTCGGGTTCTCGATCTCGCCCGCCGCGATCAGCTGGTTGTTGTTGACCACGACATTGATCAGTTCGGCCGCGGTGACGTTGTAGCTTTCCAGCCGCAGCGGATCGATCACCACCTCGACCATCTCGTCGCGGTTGCCGGCAATCCCGGCCTCGAGCACGGAATCGATGCCTTCGACCGCCTCCTGCAGGTCCTTGATGACCCGCGCCATGGTGCGTTCCGGCACCTGGCCGGTCAGGTTGACGATGATGATCGGGAACTCGGAAAAGTTGATCTCGTTGATCGTGTATTTCTCGGCCCCTTCGGGAAAATTGCTTTCCGCCGTCGACATGGCGTCGCGCACATCGGCCATGATCTTGGTCTTGTCCCAGCCGAACTCGAACTCGAGCGCGACGCCCGCATAGCCTTCGGCCGCGGTCGAGGTCATCTTCTTGAGCCCGTCGAGGTCCTGAAGCTCGGTCTCCATCGGCTTGATCAGCAGCGTCTCGCTGTCGGCGGCCGAAATGCCGGGGAACTGGAGCGACACGAAGAGCGCCGGGATCTCGATATCCGGCTCGCCCTCCTTCGGCAGGGTCGCATAGGCCAGCGTTCCCGCCGTCAGCGACAGGACGATGAAGGCCAGCACCATGCGCGCGCGTGAGGCGGCCCAGTCGACGATGCCGGTCATTGCGTCTGGTCCCTCACGCTGGGATTCACCGGGACGCCGTCGATCACGTAATCCTGGCCGATGATGATGATCTGCGCCTCGTCCGGCGGGCCGTTGATCCAGGCGCCCTGGGTCGTGTCGCGCAGGATCGTCACCGGCTCGAACCCGGCGATGTTTCCGGGGCCGACCACCCGCACGCCGAGCGCGCCGTCATCGTTGAGGGTGAGGGCGGATTGCGGCACCAGGTGCGCCTTCGTGCCCGGGGCCGAAATGGCGATCTCGGCGGTCTGTCCGTCCCGGATCGCCAGATCGGGGTTCGGCACCTGGATCTCGACACGGAAGGTGCGGGTCTGCGGGTCGGCAGAGCGCGAGAGGAAAGTGACCTTGCCGGCAAGCTGCCCGCCTCCGGCGGCGAGACGCGCGCCGGCCTGCGCGCCGGTCTCGACCCGGTCGACCTCGGTCTCGGGAATGAATCCGACCAGTTTGATCGGGTCGAGCTGGATGATCGTGGCGCAGAGCCCGCCGTTCTGGAGCAGGGAGCCTATTTCGGCCGTGTCATGTTCCAGAAGCCCGCCGAAGGGGGCGTGGATCTTCGTGCGTTCGAGTTCGCGGCGGGTCGAGGCGACAGCGGCCTCGGCCGACCGGATGGCCGCCTGGGCCGTCGCCAGCCCGCTTTCGGCCTGGGCGAGCGCGGCCTCGGCCGACCGCTTGGCCGCCGCGGAGGACGCGACGCGCGTGTCCGAGGCAAAGCCGCCCTGCGAAAGTTTCTGGGCCGCGTTCTCGTTGATCTCGGCCTCGGCGACGCGGGCCTTGGCCTCTTCGACCCGGGCTTCGGCCGAGGGGACGGTGGCGCGGGCCTCTGCCAGCCGCGCCTCGGCCTCGGTCAGGCTGTCCTGGCGGGTGCCGGGGTCGAGTTCGCAGATCAGGTCGCCCTCGCTGACGCGGGCGCCCTTGCGGATCGGGTCGGAAACGACCGTGCCGGAGGTTTCCGCGCGCAGCTCGACGCTGCGGTCGGCTTCGGTCTGGCCACGCAGGACGACCGCGCCGTCGATCTCGCGCGCCTGCGACAGGATCGTCACGACGCGGACCGCCTCGGGTTCGGACGGCTCTCCGACCGTTGCGGCTTCGGCGGCGGGCCGGGCGTCGGTCACGGTCTCGTTGGCCACCGCCGCGGTCTGCACCGGCGCGTCGTCCCCCTCGGCCTCTTCTCCCCGCGCGATGGCGATCGCGGTGTCGAGACCCTCGCCCTGTGCGAAGGCCATGATCGCATCGCGCTGGATGACGATCGCGTAGAGGAATGCCGTCACGAGGATCGCGCTGAGTATGGGGATGATACGCATGGAACCCGTGTCCCTCGGCCGGATGTAAACCTGTTGACCCGACGTAGCGATCCTGCCCGTCGATACAAGAGGCTTCCAGGATGTTTCTGAACTGTACAGTTCAGATCGCCTTTTCTGCAACGCCGCATTTGGACGCGGCCCGCATTCCGAGGGCGGCGCGCGGCCGGGCACCCTTGGCACGTCCCGAGGGACGGGTTAAGACGGGCCGACCCGGACCAAGGAGCCTGTGTTGAGCCAATCGGATTCATTTATCGACGAAGTCAGCGAAGAAGTCCGTCGGGACAGATTGTTCGCGACTTTCAAGCGCTATGGCTGGATCGCGGTCCTCGTTATCCTGCTGATCGTCGGCGGCGCGGCGTGGTACGAATACGACCGGTCCCGCGAGACGGCGCAGGCCCGCGCCTTCGGCGACGCCATCCTGGCGGCGCTGGAGCAGGGCGAGCCGCTGGAACGCGCAACCGCGCTCAGCGCGATCGAGGCCGGAACGCCCGATGCACGGGCCGTCCGGGACATGCTCGAGGCCGGCGAACGCAGCACGGCGGGGGATCGCGAGGGGGCGCTGACCCTGCTGACGGGCGTGGCCGAGAACCCGGAGCTTCAGTTGATCTACCGGTCGCTGGCCAAGTTCCGCGCCCTGGCCCTGAGCACCGATGACATGGGTCCGGCCGAACGCCGTGCCGAATACGAGGATCTGGCCGGCGCGGGGTCGCCCCTGCGTCTGCTGGCCAAGGAACAGATCGCGGTGACCCATATCGAAGAGGGAAACCGGGACGAGGCCCTGCGCCAGCTGAACGCGATGCTGGACGAGGCGGGGATGACGCAGGACTTGCTTCGGCGGGTTTCTCAGTTGATTGTGTCGCTCGGGGGAACTCCGGGCGAAAATGGCGGCGCGGACACCGAATAGACCGCCGGATCACAAGGACAAGTTTTTGGGGGCGCAGCGCATGGAACTGCTTGCAGAGGCAACCGGACGCAGGTTCGGACTGGGAACGGCGCTGCGGGCGACGCTGGTCCTTTCGCTCGTGGCGCTGGCCGCCTGCAACGAGCCGGACAACATCCTGCCCGGCAAGCGCGAAAGCGTCGACGCCATCCTGAGCGACGTGCCGGGCGATGTACCGGAGGAAGAGTTCGAGAACCGCAGCGCACCGGTTGCGGTCCCGCCGGCGCGCACCAACGCCTCCTGGCCGCAACGCCACGGAACGCCGGCCACGCGGGTCGGGAACGCGGCCCTGTCGGCCAGGCCGTCGCTGATCTGGTCGGCGAACATCGGCGCGGGCGACAGCCGCAAGGCGCGCATCACCGCCGACCCGGTGGTGGCCGGGGGCCGGGTCTTCGCGCTCGACAGCGCCGCCAGGGTGACGGCCGTGACGACCGCCGGCGCGACCGTCTGGAACCGCGACCTGACACCGCCGAACGACCGCAGCGGCGACGCGACCGGGGGCGGGCTGGCCTATGGCGACGGCAAGCTGTTCGTGACCACCGGATTCGGTCTGCTGACCGCGCTGGACCCCGCCACGGGTCAGATCCTCTGGGAACAGGACCTCGACGCCAGCGGCACCGGCTCTCCGACCGTGGCGGGCGATCTGGTCTACGTCGTCTCGGGCGACGCGACGGCCTGGGCCATCGACACGGCGAACGGCCGGGTCCGCTGGCAGATGTCGGCAACGCCCAGCCGGAACAACCTGCTGGGCGGCCCCGCACCGGCGGTGACTGACGACCTGGTCATCTTCGCGCATTCCTCGGGCGAGGTTCAGGCGGTCACGGGCACGGGCGGCGTCCAGACCTGGGGCGCGCTCGTGGCCGGGCGCCGGCCGAACTTTGCCAAGTCGGTGGTGGGCGACATCTCCGGCGATCCGGTGGTCGCGGGCGGACGGGTCTATGTCGGGGTCCAGTCGGGCGTGACCGTGGCGCTGGATGCCGAGACCGGAGAACGCCTCTGGTCGGTGCAGGAGGGTGCGATGTCGCCGGTCTGGGCGGTCGGGGACGGGGTCTTCCTGATGTCCGACCTCAACGAGATCGTGCGCGTCTCGGCAGAAACCGGCGAACGTGTCTGGGCGCATGAACTGCCGCTCTTCGTCAAGGACCGGCCGCGGCGCCAACGCGAGGTGCATGCCCATTACGGCCCCATCCTTGCAGGCGGACGGCTGGTCGTCGCATCGAGCGACGGGCTCTTGCGGATCTTCGACCCGGCCTCGGGCGAGGTCGCCGGGCAGGTCGAGATTCCCGGCGGAGCGACCTCGAACCCGGTGGTCGCGGGCGGAACGCTTTATGTCGTGTCGCAGCGGGGGCAATTGCTGGCTTTCCGTTGATGCCGGAATGGGGTATCGGGGCGGCTTTCGCCCCAGAATGTCGGATCGAAGCGGATGTCCTTTACCCTCGCCATTGTCGGACGGCCCAATGTCGGCAAGTCCACGCTGTTCAACCGGCTCGTCGGAAAGAAGCTCGCGCTGGTCGACAACCAGCCCGGCGTGACCCGTGACCTGCGCGAAGGCGATGCCCGGCTGGGCCACCTGAAGTTCACCGTGATCGACACGGCCGGGCTGGAAGAGGCGACGGACGAGAGCCTTCAGGGCCGTATGCGCAAGCTGACCGAGCGCGCGGTCGGCATGGCCGATGTCTGCCTCTTCGTCATCGACGCCCGAGTCGGGGTGACCCCGGCGGATCACGTCTTTGCCGACATCCTCCGCAAACGCTCGGCCCATGTGATCCTGGCCGCGAACAAGGCCGAGGGCCGCGCCGGAGAGGCCGGGCTTTTCGAGGCCTACGAACTGGGGCTGGGCGAGCCGCTGCGCCTCTCGGCCGAACATGGCGAGGGCATGGGCGAGCTGATCGAGGTGCTGGACCCGTTGGCCGAGGCCTACGCCGCGCGGGAACGCGAAGCGGCCGCGCGCATTGCGGATGCGGGGCTGACGCCCGAGACCGATACCGATGTGGACGAGGAACCCGAAGAGGACGAAAGCTGGCGGCCGTCGGACGCCCGGCCGCTTCAGGTCGCGGTGGTGGGACGGCCGAACGCGGGCAAGTCCACGCTTATCAACCGGATCCTGGGCGAGGAACGGCTGCTGACCGGGCCCGAGGCAGGCATCACCCGCGACTCGATCTCGCTGCGGCTGGATTGGGAGGGGCTGCCCGTCCGGTTGTTCGACACGGCCGGGATGCGCAAGCGGGCCAAGGTGCAGGACAAGCTGGAAAAGCTGTCTGTCTCGGACGGGTTGCGGGCCGTCAAGTTCGCCGAAGTGGTCGTGGTGCTGCTGGACGCCGCCATCCCCTTCGAACAGCAGGATCTGCGGATCGCCGATCTGGCCGAGCGCGAGGGGCGGGCCGTCGTGGTCGCCGTGAACAAGTGGGATCTCGAGGACGACAAGCAGGGCAAGCTGCGCGACCTGCGCGAGTCCTTCGAGCGGCTTCTGCCGCAGCTTCGGGGCGCGCCGCTGGTAACGGTCTCGGCACGGACGGGGCGGGGGCTGGACCGGCTGCGGACGGCCATCGTTTCGGCGCACGAGACCTGGAACCGCCGGATCTCCACCGCCAAGCTGAACCGGTGGCTGACGGGAATGCTGGAACAGCATCCGCCGCCGGCGCCGGGGGGCAAGCGGATCCGCCTGCGCTACATGACGCAGGCCAAGACCCGGCCGCCCGGCTTCGTGGTCATGTGCTCGCACCCGCAGGACGTGCCGGACAGCTATTCGCGATACCTGGTGAACGGGCTGCGGACCGATTTCGACATGCCGGGCACGCCGATCCGGCTCTACATGCGGTCGCAATCCGACCAGAACCCCTACAAGGGCCGCAAGAAATCGACGCCGTCGCGGCTGCGCAAGCACCTCGGCAAAGGCAAGCCCGGCTGAGGCGCTGCACGCGGCACTGGAGGCTCGAACAGCCTGGCCTGACCGGGCATGAGCCGGTCAGGAGGCGACCGAGGACCGGCGCATCCGGGCCAGCACGGGGATGGCCAGCAGGATGGCCCCGACCACCGGCAGCAGGACCATGATCGTCACCAGCGGCTCGAGGTTCGCCACGGCTATGCCGGCCAACGCCCAGAGGATCGCGAGGACATAGACCGGCTCTCCGGTCAGGCGCAGGACCATCGAGGCCAGCGCGAGGGCAAGCAGCAGGAACCCGGCATGGGTGGTCACCACCGGCTCGATCCCGTAGCCGGTGGCGAGAAGGCCAGAGGCCACGCTGGCCGCAGCGGTCAGCCACCCGGCATAGAGCGCGACCGGCGCGCGCAGCCACCACCGGTCGCGGCCCGGGCTGCGCAGCAACGTCAGCACCGCCGTCGCCCACATGATCCAGATGAGCGCCGTGGCCCATTCCGGAGAAATGTTCGCCACCGGGATCCAGGCCGCGCCGACCGCCAGCGAAACGATCAGCGGCCAGCGCGTGCGGCCCCAGTCCGGGTCGTTGTCCCGCCGCAGAAGACCGTAACCGCCGGACGCCACGAGCCAGGCGTAGATCGGCAGCCAGATCGAGAACGCCCAGCCGGCCGGCTGAATCGGCGGATCGGTCTGGGGCACCGGGAACTGGTCGGGCGAGAACCCGTTGAAGCCGGTCGAGATGAGGGGCGACACGGCGAATGCGACGGCGGCGGTGAGCACGAGGATGGCTTTGATGCGTTCCATACCGGGTCTACGCAAAGCGCCCGGGTTCGGTTCACCCCCTTCGTCCTCGCGCGTCGGATTCGGTGCCTGCGTGTCGGGCGGAAACCTGCCGCCGCGATGTCTGCGGACGCCTCGGCGCGGTTCCGGCGGGAACCGGCCCGGCCTTCGGCAAAGACCGGCCGGAACCGGGGGTGCGGGTCCTGACGGCACGGGGCGCGAGCGGCAGGTTACGGCCAGGGTCGCGACCGGATCCGGCAATCGTCTGCTCAAACGGCGCCGGGCTTTTCCCACGCCACCTCAGCACCTTGTTCGACATTATCGCAGGCGACACCTTGTCCGTGACGGAGCAGAAACCCCGTCGGACAACTCGCAAGAAGGAGTGAAGACATGACCAAGACCTTTGCCACCGCCGCCGCGATCCTCGGTTTTGCAGCAGCCCCCGCGCTGGCCGAAACCATGGTCGAGGACACCGATGCGAACGGCACCTACTCCATGGAAGAGCTGGTGACAGCCTATCCGGGCCTGACCGAAGAGGTCTTCATCGAGATCGACACCGACGACAGCGGCGACGTGAGCGAGGATGAGCTGACCGCGGCCGTCGACGAAGGGCTCGTCACATCGGGCTGACCGGTCCGCCCGTCGGCTCCGGCCGACACCGGCGACCAAAAAGGGGACCGCATCCCGGAAGGGGTGCGGTTCTTTCGTGCGGGCAGGGCGGTCAGACCAGCTGACCCTCTGCCGTCAGGGTCGTCTTGCCCCCCAGCCAGGGATGCAGCGCCTCGGGCAGGGCGACCGACCCGTCCTCGCACTGGCCGTTCTCGAGGACCGCGATCAGACAGCGGCCGACGGCGAGCCCGGAGCCGTTGAGGGTGTGGACATAGTCCGGCTTGCCGCCCTCGGGCCGGTAGCGCGCGTTCATGCGCCGGGCCTGGAAATCGCCGCAGACCGAGACCGAGGAGATCTCGCGATAGGCGTTCTGGCCAGGCAGCCAGACCTCGATGTCATGCGTGCGGCGCGCGCCGAACCCCATATCACCGGTGCAGAGAACGACCGTGCGGAAGGCCAGGCCAAGCCGGCGCAGGATGCCCTCGGCGCAGTCGGTCATGCGATCGAGTTCCGCGCGGCTCTCCTCCGGGCGGGTGATCGAAACCATCTCGACCTTCTCGAACTGGTGCTGGCGCAGCATGCCGGCGGTGTCGCGGCCCGCGGACCCGGCCTCGGAGCGGAAGCACTGGGTATGGGCCACGTAGCGGCGGGGCAGATAACTGTCGGCGATCATCACGTCGTTGACGATATTGGTCAGCGTGACCTCGGCCGTCGGGACGAGCCACCAGCCCTCGCGGGTCCGATAGCTGTCCTCGCCGAACTTGGGCAGCTGGCCGGTGCCGTACATCATCTCTTCCTTGACCAGGACCGGCGTCCAGGTCTCTGTCAGGCCGTTCTCGGACACATGCGTGTCGAGCATGAACTGGGCCAGCGCGCGATGGATGCGGGCGACCGCACCGGAGAGGACCACGAACCGCGAGCCGGAGAGCTTGGCCGCGGTCTCGAAATCCATGCCCTCCTGCACGCCGGGAAGCTCGTAGTGTTCCAGCGGCTTGAAGGCGAACTCGGGCGGCGTGCCGTGGCGGCGCAGTTCGGCGTTGTCGTCCTCGTCCGCCCCGTCGGGGACGTCGTCATGGGGCAGGTTGGGAATGCCCATCAGCATGTCGGTCAGCTTGCGGTCCCAGTCCTTGGCCTCGGCCTGCATGCGGGCGACCTCGTCCTTCTTGGCGGCGACCAGGGCGCGCAGGCGTTCGAATTCGGCCTCGTCTCCGCTGGCCTTGGCCTTGCCGATCTCCTTGGACGAGGCGTTCTGGTCGGCCTGCGCGCTCTCGGCCGCGTGAATGCAGGCGCGGCGCTTTTCATCGAGCGCGAGGATCTCGGACGAGAGGGGAGAGACTCCGCGGCGTGCCAGGGCTGCGTCGAATGCGTCGGGGTTGTCGCGGATGGCGCGGATGTCGTGCATGTCTCTGATCCGGAATCGGTTGATCGGTGCCGCCGCTTATGGCGGATTTTTTCCGACAGCAAAACCGGTTCAGGACGAGGTGCCGGCGCGGACCTCGGTCGGGCGGGCCTGCCAGCGGTCCTGCTTCCGCTCGAAGTGGTGCTGCTCACGCGGGGAGAAGCGGTTCTCAGGGCCGGCGATCCAGCGGGTGACGGTCAGCGCGCTGTCGGGACGGTTGCCCTCGATCTCGAGCACCGCGAAGTCGTTCGGCTCGCCCCGCTGGCGGGTGGAGAGGCCGGTGCCGCAATGGATCTGGATGATGCCCGGGCCCTCGGCCTTGTCGGTGCCGATCACGCGCCAGCGGTGCAGGTGACCCGACAGCACGACATGGGCGCCGGCCTCGGCCAGGCACGCCAGGCCCCACTCCGCGTTGAACATCGGTCTCTTGTGGCTCTCTTCGGGCATCTCGAACGGGTGGTGGGCGACGACGACGTTCAGCCGGTGCTCGGGGCCGGACCGGCACAGTTCGGCAGCCTTGCGAATGCCGCGACGACTGGCCCAGCCCGACTGCCAGCGAAAGGGCGAATTGGTATTGATGCCGATGACCGCCAGATCCGGGCACAACAGCGACGGCGCGAGATCGGGCGAGATGTGCCGCTTGTAGTTCGCGAAGGAGTTCAGGAAGCGCCGGATCGGGCGGTGCGCCGGAAGGTCGTGGTTGCCGGGCACGCAGAGGACCGGGGCCTCGATGTGGTCGATGAAGGTCCGGGCGGCCCGGAACTGGCTGGACCTGGCCCTTTGCGTCAGATCGCCCGAGATCGCCACGATATCGGGCCCCAGGTCGTTGACGGCCGTGAGGAGGGGGCGCATCAACTCGGGCCGGTCGCGACCGAAGTGAAGGTCGGACAGGTGGATCAGCCGCGTCATAGGGGCAGGTCCTCGGGGCCCACGACGGTCAACGCGTCGCGGTGAAAGCGGAAGCAGAAGGGGCTTGCCATCTCGTCCTTTTCGCCGTCCCGCGCGACGAGGCGGCGTTTCTGGCGGGTCTCGATGGTGACATGGCGGCCGGCGAACATCTCCATGTCGCGGCCCAGCCTGGCGGTGCGCCCGGCGAGGCGCAGGGCGCGCAGGATCAGGCCATAGCGCCCGGTGTCGGGCGCCACGAAGACGGCGAACTTGCCCGCGCGCACGGCATCCGCGCCGGGCAGGTCGAACTGTTCGATCTGGTAGATTGAGCTTGCCACGAAGGCGAGCGGGGATTTCTTGCGGATTTCCTGGCCATCGATGTCGATCTTCATCGAGAGCGGCTTGCCCAGTGTCGAGAGGGCCCGCACCACAGACCAGTAGGCGGCGAGGCGCGAACGGCCCCATTTCCGATAGATCCCCTCGCGCTGGTCGAGGATCGCGGGATAGGCACCGAGGGAGGCGTTGTTCAGAAAGACGCGCCCGTTGATCTCGCCGACCATCAGCGGGCGGGGGGCGGCCGTGAACAGAAGCCGCGAGGCGGCTTCGGGATCGTCCAGCGGAAGGCCGATGGCCCGCGCGACGTAATTGAAAGTGCCGAGGGGTATCACCCCGAGGTGGGGGACCCTCTCGCCCGCGCGGCGGGCATTGAACATGGCCGAGGCAACGGCGGCTATGGTCCCGTCGCCGCCGGCTGCCGCGATGACATCGAAGCCGTCCGCCACAGCCTTGCGGGCCAGATCCTCGAGCGAGGTGCCCTTGTCGGCCAGGCGCAACTCGTGCCGTCCGCCCTCGGCCCGCATGGCGGCGTCGATCCTGTCGAAAAGCCCGGGATCCCGGCGTCCGGAGCCGGGATTGGCGATCACGCAGACGGACCGGTCAGTCGCGGAGGCGTGGCGGACGGCGGGGCTGGACCGTTTGGCCTCGGGGACTTCGAACATCATGTACCGGTGCCGCCTTTCGCTTGGGGACTTTCGGGGAAACGTCCCTATTGCGGGGAGGGTTCCAATAGAAGGGGGGCCGCCGAAGCGACCCCCGCAACTCACTGCCGAAGCAGGATCAGTCTTGTTGGAACTCCGGCATGGATTCCAGTTCTTCCTCGGCCATCGCGGTGTAGATGCGCACGTCGTCGCTACCGTCCTGGCGCAGGATCTGGAGATCCGAGAGCTTCAGGGCGACCGGCTTTTCGCCGATCCCGAGGAAGCCGCCCACGTCGATGATCGCGTCGGTGATCTCGCCTTCTTCGGTCACGATCAGCTCGGAGATCTCGCCGACCCACTCGTCGTTGGCGTCATAGACACGCGCGCCGTCCAGATTGTCGGCGGTGAGGTAGGTGTTCTCGACCGGCGTACCGGGGAAAGTCCCGTCGGCGGTGCCGGCAAAGCCACCGTCCATGTTGCCTGCCGTCTGGTCACCGTCCATGGTGCCCGCGGTCTGGTCAGCTTCGGTGCCCGCCATCTCGGTGTCGGTGGCGGTCAGTCGCGCGTCGGACTGCCCGTCCGTGGCGGCATCTTCCGAGGCCATCTGCTCGGCTTCGGCTTCTGCAGCATCGCCGGCTTCGGCAAGTTCCTGACCGGCTTCGTCGGCGGCGTTTTCAGCCGACTGTGCCATGTCCTCGGCGCCTTCCTCGACGGATTCGCCAGCGTTCTCGGTGGCGACGGCGACGTCTTCGGCACCTTCTTCCATCGTCTCGCCGGCGTTCTCGCCAGCTTGGGCCATCTCTTCGGCGCCGTCTTCGATCGACTCTTCGGCCGAATCCGTGGCCTGAGCGACGTCTTCACCGGTGTCCTCGGCCATGTCTTCGGCGTCGTTCGCGGCCATGTCGCTGTCCTGCGACGCGGTCTGCGAGGTGGCGCCGGTGTCGGCCGTGGCCATCTGATCGCCGGACTGGTTCTCGTCCATGTTACCGGCTTCGGCGGTCTGTTCCGTGCGCTCGGCTTCTGCACCGGTGTTCATGCCGGCACCTGCGGACTGGTTGTCCATCCCGTAGGCCGGGGCCTCTTCCAGCGTGGCCGGATCGGCGTTCAGAACCAGGAAGAAGTCCTGTCCGTCTTCGGTCGAATTGTCCGAAACGAACTGCACTTCGTCCAGCGTCACGGCAACCTGGCGTTCGCCGATGCCGAGAAAGCCGCCGATGTCGACCAGAACCGACTGGACCTGGCCGTCGCGGTCCATGATCACGTCATTGACCTCGCCGACGTCTTCCCAGTTCTCGCGGGCTCCTTCGGCTTCGGTGGTTTCGCCGGCGTCGGCCGCGGCGTAGATGCGCATGCCGATGAAGTCCGATGCGCGAATCTGGCCTTCGGTCCGTTCGGAAACAAAGGGCGATGCGGTGTTCTGTTCCTGAGCGATGGCCGTGCCGGCGGCGCCGGCGGCGATCATTGCAGTCGTGAGCAGAAGATGTTTCATCGTTACTCTCTCTCGTTGACAGTGTGGGGCGGCGTCTGCCGCTTCATGACCGGTCAACACAGTTTTACGTGAGGCGGTTCCCGCCTGTGTTGCGAGAAAAGTTTAACTGGCTGACAAATTTCCTTTTTCAGACCTTTCGCTGCGGTAGTGTGTCCGCATGAGAAACGAGTCGCAAAGGCCGCCCCTGGCGGTGACATTGGGAGACCCCGCCGGGATCGGCCCGGAAATCGCGCTGCGTGCCGTCACACAGCCCGACGCGCCCTTCTGCATGCTTGTCGGACCTCCGGCCGCCGCCGCCCGGGCGCGCGACCTGGTGTGCCCCAGCACGAAGCTCAAGGTGCTGGATTCGCCCGAAGAAGCCGCGCAGGAGCCGGGCGTCATCCCGCTGATCGCCAGCAGCCGCAGCGAACCGCATCCCTATGGCCGCATCTCGGCCGAGGCCGGGCGCCTGGCGCACGAGGCGGTCATGGCTGCGGTGTCCTATGCCAAGGCCGGGCGCGTCTCGGGTCTGGTGACCGCGCCCATCCACAAGGAGGCGCTGGCCCTTGCCGGTGTGCCCTTTCCGGGGCACACCGAGATGCTGGAACGCTACAGCGGCGTGCTCGAGTCGGGCGGGCGTGTGGCGATGATGCTCGCCAACGAAGAGCTGCGCACCGTTCTCGTCACCATTCACGTGTCACTGCGGGAAGCCGTGGAACAGGCGGATTTTGCGGCGCAGATGCGCGCGATCCGGCTGGCGCACCGGGGATGTCAGGCCTTCGGGATCGGCGCACCGCGCGTGGCCGTCGCCGGGCTGAACCCGCATGCGGGAGAGGGCGGGCTCTTCGGCCGGGAAGAGATCGACATCATCGCGCCAGCCATCGCCCAGGCAAAATCCGAGGGCATCGACGTCAGCGGTCCGTGGCCCGGGGACACCGTCTTCATGCAGGCGCGCAAGGGGCAGTTCGACGTGGTCGTCGCCCAGTACCACGATCAGGGGCTGATCCCCGTCAAGTACATGGGGCTGGAGAAGGGCGTGAACATCACCCTCGGCCTGCCGTTCGTGCGAACCTCGCCGGATCACGGCACGGCATTCGATCTCGCGGGGCAGGGCGTGGCCGACCCTTCGTCGATGGTCATGGCAATCAAGATGGCCGACCGGATGAGCCGCGCGCGCCGCTGATCCGACCGCGTGCGCAGGCCGCGGATCCTCGATCCGGTAGATTCTGGCGCGTCGGCAAGTGCTGCACCGGGCCGGCCTGTCGGCGCGTCGCGTGCCCTCGGATGCAGCAGGTGTGTCGATGGATGGCCGGCTCTCGCCGGTGCCCTCAGACCTTTCGCAGTGCCATCACCGCGTTCAGGCCGCCGAAGGCGAAGGCGTTCGACAGGGCGACCTCGACGCTCGCCTCGCGCGCCTCGTTGGGGACGACGTCCAGGGCGCATTCAGGGTCGGGTTCTTCGTAGCCGATGGTCGGGGCGACGATGCCGTCGCGCAGAGCCATGATGCAGGCCAGCAGTTCAACCGCGCCGGTGCCGCCGATCAGGTGGCCGTGCATCGACTTGGTCGAGGAAATCATCACCCGGTCGGCATGGGGGCCGAGCGCATCGGCGACGGCCGAGCATTCGGTCTTGTCGTTGGCAGCCGTGCCGGTGCCATGGGCGTTGATATAGCCCACCTCCTCGGGATTGATCCGGGCGTCGGCGATCGCGCCCGAGATTGCCCGCGCCGCGCCCTGTTTCGAGGGCATGACGATATCCGCCGCGTCCGAGGACATGGCGAAGCCGATCACCTCGGCCAGGATCTCGGCGCCGCGCTTCTTCGCGTGTTCCATCTCCTCGAAGACGAAAATGCCCGCGCCCTCGCCCTGGACCATGCCGTTGCGATTGGCGCTGAACGGGCGGCAGGCGTCCTTGGACATGACCCGCAGGCCTTCCCAGGCCTTGACCCCGCCGAAGCAGAGCATGGATTCCGACCCGCCCGTGACCATGGCCGGGGTCATGCCGGACCGGACCATCTGGAACGCCTGGGCCATGGCGTGATTGGACGAGGCGCAGGCGGTCGAGACGGTAAAGCTCGGCCCCTTGAGGTTGTATTCCATGCTGACATGCGAGGCGGCCGCATTGTTCATCAGCTTGGGCACCACGAAGGGATGCACGCGGTTCTTGCCCTCTTCGTAGACGGCCCGGTAATTGTCGTCCCAGGTCGAGACCCCGCCGCCGGCGGTGCCCAGCACGACGCCAGCCTTGGCCGCCAGCTCGCCGATGAATTCGAGGCCAGACTGGGTGATCGCCTCGCGCGCTGCGAATAGGGTGAACTGGGTGAACCTGTCGTAAAGCGCCATCTGCTGGCGGTTGAACTGCGCCTCGGCCTCGAACCCCTTGACCTGCCCGCCAATGCTGATCGAGAGCCGTTCGACATCGCGGAATTCGAGCGCGCCGATGCCGCAGCGCCCCTCGCGCATGGCCTCGAGCGTTTCGGATACCGAATGGCCGAGCGCGTTGATCGTGCCCGCGCCCGTGATGACGACCCGTTTCACGCGTGCTGTTCCGCCACCAGTTTCTCGATCCCCCGGACGATCGCGGCGACCGAGGAGATGTCGAATTCGCTCTTCTCGGGCTCGTTGGCGTTGAAGGGAACCTGGATGTCGAAGGCCTCTTCGATGGCGAAGATGCTCTCCACCAGCCCGAGGCTGTCGATGCCGATCTCCTCGAGCGTGGACTCCATGGTCACGTCAGAGGGCTCGATCATGGCCTGATCGGCGATGATTTCGATGACCTTGTTCTTGATATCCATGACGCCGCCTCCCTCAAGGCTGATTTAGGCGTGATCTAATGGTTCTCGTCTGACTTGAAAACCGCTTTCTGCAGGCGGGCGACCTGCTCGGCGAGGCGCGGCAGACGCCTCAGCGCCTTGTATGTATCGATATGCGTGTCCATCTTCATCGCCGGATAGCCCAGCACCACCCGGCCCGCGGGAACCCGCGACAGGATCTTGGTCCCGCCGCCGGCGACCACGTTGTCGCCGATGGTGATGTTGTCGGACACGCCGACCTGACCGCCCAGGATGACATTGTTGCCGATGTCCGTCGATCCGGCGACGGCCGCGCAGGCCGCAAAGAGGCAATCGCGCCCGATGCGCACGTTATGGGCGACATGGCAGAGGTTGTCGATCTTGCAGCCGTTCGCGATCTCGGTCGGGCGGATGGTGCCGCTGTCGACGCAGGCATTGGCCCCCAGTTCGACGTCGTCGCCGACGATCACCGCACCGAGCGAATGGATCCGCACCCAGCTCTGCGGGGCGGCGGTGACATTCGTGCCGAGCGAGGCACGGGCCTGTTCGACGGTCGACTGTTCGGGCGTCACGAAACTGTGGCCGTCCGATCCGACCACCGCGCCGGCCTGGGCGATGAACCGGTCTCCGATGCGCACGCGGGCCATGAGGCGCACGCCGGCATGGAGACGCGCGTCGCGCCCCAGCACGGCCTCGGCGCCGATGTAGCACTGCGGCCCGACCACGCTGCCCGCGCCGATGCTGGCGCCGGGGCCAATGCAGGCCATCGGGCCGACCGAGACGTCGGGGCCGAGTTTCGCCGATGGATCGATCACAGCGGAGGGGTGGATGCCCTCAGGATAGCGCTGCCCCGGATCCAGAAGACCCGTCAGCCCGGCCATCGCCAGGCGCGGGCGCGGCACGAGGATCGCCGCCTCGAGGCCGAGCGCCTTCCAGTCCGCATCCGCCCAGAGCATGGCCGCGCGGGCCGAGCCGGCACCGAGCGCCTTGGCATAGGTCGAACTCATGGCAAGCGCGATCTGGTCGGGGCCTGCGTCGGCGGGTTCGGCGGCGCCGGTGACGACGGTGTCCACCGCCCCCTCGGCGCGGGCGCCGATCGCCTCGGCGATCTGCCTGATGGTCGGTGTCATTCGCATCCCCCGGATCATCGCGTCCGGTGGGGGATTACCCCTGAACGCCGCGCAGTTCCACCCCCTCGCGGGCCAGAGCCTCCCAGATGCGGCCATCCCGCCCATAGACGTCGCGTCGATAGGACATCTGTCCCTTGGGCTGGCTCATCGCCGTCCGGTAGATGAGGTGGACGGGCAGGGGGCTCGCCAGGTCGATCTTGGTTTCGCGCCCGGTGTTGAGGGTCGAGCGGAACAGTCCCTCGGGATCGTCCGATTGCCAGGCCAGCAGCGCATGGGCGAATTCGAAGGGTTCGTTAAGACGGATGCAGCCATGGCTGAACGCCCGCACATCGCGCGAGAACAGACTCTTGGCGGGGGTGTCGTGCAGATAGATGTTGTGCACGTTGGGGAACATGAACTTGACCAGCCCCAGGGCGTTGCGGGACGACGGCGGCTGCTTGAGATCGAAGGGGAAGTTGCGCTTGCTGTAGGCGGCGAAGTTGACCGAGCCGCGATCCACCACGCGGCCCCGCGCGTCGATCAACTTGAGATGACTGTTAGAATAGGGGTTCCGCTTGAAGGCGGGCAGATATTCCGAGACCGCGATCGAGCGGGGCACGTTCCACGTCGGGTTGACGATCATGTGCTCCATCACGTCCGAGAATTCCGGCGTGCGGTGCGTCGAAAGGTTCTTGCCGATGACCGAGCGCGTCTTGAAGTAGATCTTGCCGTTTTCCATGATCCGGGCGTGGAAATCGGTCAGGTTCACCAGGACGTGGCGGTCGCCGAGGTCGCGGTTGATCCAGCGCTCGCGTTCCATCGCGACGATCACCGATTTCAGCCGCTCCTCGACGGGGACATTGATCTCGGCAATCGTGGCGGTGCCGGCGACGCCGTCCTCGCTCAGCCCGTGGTCGGCCTGGAAGCGCAGCACGGCGCTTTCCATGTCGCGGTCGTAGGTGACGCCGACGCGGCGGGGCAGGTAGCCCATGGTCATCAGCCGGTTGCGCAGGGCGACGACCGCCTCGCCGGTATCGCCGGGCTCCAGGCTCTGGGCCTGGACCGTGGCACCGAAACCGCCGGACGCGATCAGCCGCTCGAGGCGCAGCTTTTCGCGCATCAGGCGGGTGTATTCCAGCCGTTGCGGGGGCAGCGAGGCGACGAAGGCGGCGGGATCGGCCGAGGTGATCCCCTCGAGATAGCCGCGACGGTCGCGCAGCGGGACCTTGCGCACGATGCCGCTGTCCACATCCGAGGGCTTGAGCACGCCGGTCTGCACATCGACCGCATAGCGAAGGAACAGCGTCGAGATCCGCACGTCCAGTTCGCCGCGTTCGGCCCCGGTGCGGGCGCGGCGCATGCTCTCGATCAGGCCGGGCAGATCGTAGGAGGCGCCGGGGAGGCCATGATCCTCGGCATGGGACAGCGCCTCGAAAAGGGCACGGCGGCGCGAGACATAGGGCTCGCCCTCTCCGGTCCAGATCGGCGCGAACTCCGTGGCGCGATAAAAGGCGGCAAGGTCGCGGTCGCGCGCCGCATGCTCGGCGATGGTCTGCTGGAACTGGGTTACCCTGATCTCAGGGGTCGCGACCTGGGCGCCGGCCGATCCGGCGGACATCGCCAGGGCCACGGTCGCGGAGAGGGTCAGGTGTCGCGCATAGGCAGCGAGGATCATGCAGATGTCCTTTCCGGATTTCCCGTTACTGTTCAGCGTGGCGACTTCTCGCCGAAACTGTCCACTCACAAAAGGTTCAAAAAACCCGTGGCTTCAGAGGTGATGCACGCAGGTTACGCCTTGGCCGACAATTCGGGTTTTCCCTACCTTTTGGCAATTTTCTGCCGAAAAACTGTTTCTCATAAAATGCTTGATAATCGCGCCTTGGTCTGAAGCGGTGGCTATGGCATAAAAACCGTGCATCTGGGGATGAGGTGCACGAACGACCGCGTAACATCGCGGTACAGGTAGCGACGGGACAGGCGCGAAACATGGCAATCGAAAGCTCTCCGAGCATTTCGCGGCGTGCTCTATTGAGTGCGTTCGCCGCGACAGCAATAGTATCAGCACCAACTTTCACGAAGGCGGCCGGGTTCCTCAAAAACTCCGGCGATATCCGACGTATCCGCATGTATTCCGCCCGGACGGGCGAGCGGATCGACATGATCTACTGGGTCGACGGGCACTACATCAAGGATGCCGTGACCGAGGTGAGCCATTTCATGCGGGACTGGCGGAACGACATCGTCAAGCCGATCGACCTGCGCACCATCGACATCATGGCGGCCTCGCACAACCTGCTCGAGGTGAACGAGCCCTACATGCTGCTCTCCGGCTACCGCTCGCCCGAGACCAACGCGATGCTGCGGTCGAGGTCGCGGAACGTTGCGCGCAACTCGCTCCACCTCAAGGGGCAGGCGGCGGATCTCCGGCTGTCGTCCCGCTCGGTCAATCAGATGGCGCGTGCGGCCTCGGCCTGTCGCGCGGGCGGCGTCGGGCGCTACAGCGGATCGAATTTCGTGCATATGGACTGCGGACCGGTCCGCAGCTGGGGCGGCTGACCGCCCGCCGACCGGACACGCAACGAAAAACGCCCGCCAATCGGCGGGCGTTTTCTTTTGACGTTCAGAACCGCGTCACTGCGGCGGCGTCACCGGCTGAAGCGTTTCGAAACCGGCGGTGAACCCGGAGAGCGAGAGGGTCAACTCGACCGGTTCGTCCAGCCGCTCATAGGCGAAGATGGTCACGTTCGCCGTATTCCCGGCCTTGAACGCGGCGATGTCGGCCGGAAGCAGGCCGATGCGCGCGTAGCAGGCGTTGCTGTTGCAGAAGGCATAGCGATAGACCTTGCCCTGGCTGCCGTCGACGGCGATCCGCAGATCCTTGGCGAGTGCGGTGCCGAAGGGCACGAGGATCGTGGCGCCGGCCGCGACATTGCCGCCCTCGGGCAGTTTCTCGATGATGACCTCGGCCACCGGATTGTCCTCGGCGCCGCGCAGAAGCTGGTACAGCTGGCACGGTTCGCTTTCGGTGTCTTCCTGGCGGACGCACTGTAGCTGCCAGTCGCCGAAGGTCTCGCGCACATAGCCCTGGCCCACGCCGCCCGACTCCGGCTGACCGGTATCGAGATCGGCGGCCGGATCCTGTGCCGCGTTTTCGGTGGTTTCAGGGGTTTCACCGTCGGCCGGCGCTGCGGTCTCGCTCGTGGCGGTATCGGCCGGGGCGGTGTCGTCGGACTGTGCCAGCGCCGCGCCGGAGAAGGCTGCGATCGCCAGAACGGAAAGCAAGGATTTGGTCTTGAGCATTTCGGTCCCGTTGCAAGTTGATGTTTGCACCGGACCTAACATCTTGCTCCGGCCTTGTCAGGCGGTTTCCTCGGCGCGACCGGTCACGTCGTCACGAGCGGCCGGAAAGGCCGGACGGGCACAAAAAGAAAGAGGGCCTGATTGGCCCTCTTCCGCGTTCTCCCTGTCGGACTGGCCGACTTATGTTTCCATGAACGCTAGGCGCTTTGGGTGAGACCGTCAACAGGCAATTTGGTGAAAAATCGGAGTGGTTTCACCTCACTAGGGGCAGACCCACCCATGCCGCCCCTCATCCTGCGCGGGGGCGCGAAAAAATGCCGTGCCACGAGGGCACGGCCAGTCTGACAGGGAGGAAGTATGCCGCCGCAAGAGGACATGAGCGGCGACGGATTTGATACTGGCAGGCAAAGGTTAAGATATTATGCTGCCCCGTGACGATGGTTTGCGAGGGCGGGGATGGACGGCAGGATCTTCATCGGGGGCGGCGGCGAGGCCTATGGCGAAAAGCAGGGTCTGGCGCTGAAATACGCGAACCGGCACGGGCTTGTCGCCGGCGCCACGGGGACCGGAAAGACGGTGACGCTGCAGATCATGGCCGAGGGTTTCTCGGCCGCCGGGGTTCCGGTCTTCCTGTCGGACGTCAAGGGCGACCTCTCGGGCCTGGCCGAGCCGGGATCCGAGACGTTCAAGCTTCATGAGGCATTCATGGAACGTGCCGGCAAGATCGGCTTCGACGGCTATTCCTACGACAAGTTCCCGGTGCTCTTCTGGGACCTTTTCGGCGAGCAGGGGCACCCCGTGCGCACCACGGTTTCCGAGATGGGGCCGCTTCTGCTGTCGCGGCTGATGGAGTTGTCCGAGGCGCAGGAGGGGATCCTGAACATCGCCTTCCGCGTGGCCGACGACGAGGGCATGGCGCTGCTCGACCTCAAGGATCTGCAGGCGCTGCTGGTCTGGGTGGGCGAGAACCGTGCCGACCTCGGCCTGCGCTACGGCAACATCTCTCCGGCCTCGATCGGCGCGATCCAGCGGCGGCTTCTGGTGCTCGAGAATCAGGGCGGGGCCAAGCTCTTCGGCGAACCGGCGCTGGAGCTTGCAGATCTGATGCGGTCCGATACCGACGGGCGCGGCATGATCTCGATCCTGGCCGCCGACAAGCTGATGGGGTCGCCGCGCCTTTACGCGACCTTCCTGTTGTGGCTGCTGTCCGAGCTATTCGAAGAGCTGCCCGAAGTGGGCGACCCCGACAAACCCCGGCTGGTCTTCTTCTTCGACGAGGCGCATCTTCTGTTCGACGACGCGCCCAAGGCACTGGTGGACAAGGTGGAACAGGTGGCGCGGCTGATCCGGTCCAAAGGCGTCGGCGTCTATTTCATCACCCAGAACCCCGCCGATGTGCCCGAGGATATCCTGGGCCAGCTGGGCAACCGCGTGCAGCACGCGCTGCGGGCCTTTACCGCGCGCGACCGCAAGGAGCTGAGGCTCGCCGCCGAGACCTATCGCGACAATCCGCGGTTCGATACCGAAGAGGCCATCCGCGAAGTCGGCGTGGGCGAGGCGGTCACCTCGTTCCTGGAACCGAAGGGCGTGCCCGGGGTGGTCGAACGCACCCTGATCCGGCCACCATCCTCGCGCCTGGGGCCAATCGACGGCGCCGCGCGCACCGGGATCATCGACGCCTCTCCGATCGCCGGGAAATACGAGACGCTCAAGGACCGGGAGAGCGCCTACGAGATCCTGACCCGTCGCGCGGCGGACGCCGCCCGCGCGGCCGAAGAGGCGGAGCGGGAAGAGGAGGAGCAGCCCGCACCGGAACGCGAATACCGATCGGCGCGACGGTATTCGGGCAACCGAGTGTCGCGTTCGACCTCGCGGTCGCGCCGGTCGCCCGAAACGATCGGCTCGGCGCTCGGCAAGGCGGTGATCAAGGAGCTGGGCGGCACCACCGGGCGCCGCATCGTGCGCGGCATCCTGGGCGGGCTTTTCAAGGCGCGCTGACAGGCGCCGTCAGTCGGATCCGCGGTAGGGTTTGACGTATTGCATCGCCATGTCCCAGGGAAAGAAGATCCAGGTGTCCTGAGAGACTTCGGTGATGAAGGTATCCACCTGTTCGCGGCCCTTCGGCTTGGCATAGACCGTCGCGAAATGCGCCTTGGGATACATCTGGCGCACCAGTTCCAGCGTCTTGCCGCTGTCGACGAGGTCGTCGACGACCAGAACGCCCGTTCCATCGCCCATCATCCCGGCGTCGGGCGTGTTGAGGATCTCGGCCTCGCCCTGCGCCTGATGGTGATAGGAGCGGACCGAGATCGTGTCGACCATCCGGATGTCGAGCTCGCGCGCGACGATCATCGCGGGGGCCATGCCGCCGCGCGTGATCGCCACGACCGCCTTCCAGTTGCCGTCATCGGGCCCGTGCCCGTCCAGCCGCCAGGCCAGCGCGCGGCTGTCGCGGTGGATCTGGTCCCAGCTGACGTGAAAGCCCTTCTCGTGGGGGAGGCGGTCGTTCATGGCGCTGTCCTCAGTCCTCTTTGCCACCCTTGTGGATGTCCGGCGCGTCGACGGCCTTCATGCCGACGATGTGATAGCCGCTGTCGACGTGCAGCGTCTCGCCCGTCACGCCGCTGCCCAGATCGGACAGCAGGTAGAGCGCCGATTTCCCCACGTCTTCGGTGGTGACGTTGCGGCGCAGCGGCGAGTTCAGCTCGTTCCACTTGAGGATATAGCGGAAGTCGCCGATGCCCGAGGCGGCCAGCGTCTTGATCGGGCCGGCCGAGATCGCGTTGACCCGGATGCCGTCCTTGCCGAGATCCTCGGCGAGATACATGACCGAGGCTTCCAGCGCGGCCTTGGCGACGCCCATCACGTTGTAATGCGGCATCACCTGTTCCGCACCGTAGTAGGTGAGCGTCAGCATCGACCCGCCCTCGGGCATCAGCTTCTCCGCCCGCTGCGCGACGGCGGTGAAGGAATAGACCGAGACATCCATGGTCAGCTTGAAATTGGCGCGCGACGTGTCGACGTAGCGGCCGCGCAGTTCGCTCTTGTCGGAAAAGCCGATGGCGTGGACCAGGAAGTCGAGCTTGCCCCATTTCTCCTCGATCTCGGCAAAGGCCCGGTCGATCGATTCCTCGTCGGCCACGTCGCAGTCGATCAGGGTCTCGACGCCAAGCTGGTCCGCCAGCGGGACGACACGTTTCTTGAACTGATCGCCGAGATAGGTGAAGGCGAGTTCGGCCCCCGCCTCTGCACAGGCCCTTGCAATTCCCCAGGCGATGGATTTGTCGTTGGCCAGGCCCATGATGAGGCCGCGCTTGCCTGCAAGCAGCTGATTTGACATCTTGCCAATCCCGCCCTTTGGTTTCCTTCAGGTTCCTTTAGGCGATAGGCACAGGCGCATCAAGCCCGGGCGCTCACCCCGGGGCGGTTCCGAAGGAGGGGGCATGACGGATCGTACAGGCATTTTCGCGGGCGAGGACCCGTTTCAGATCGTGCGGGACTGGCTGGCCGAGGCCGAAGAGTCCGAGGTCAACGACCCGAACGCCATGGCGCTGTCCACGGTGGATGCGACCGGCATGCCGAATTCCCGCATCGTTCTGCTGAAGGCCGTCGAGGATGACGGGTTCGTCTTCTACACGAACTACGGCAGCGCCAAGGCACAGGAGCTGGAAGCGGCGGGCAAGGCCGCGTTCGTGATGCACTGGAAATCGCTGCGGCGGCAGGTCCGGGTGCGGGGCCATGTGAGCCGGGAGGCGGGCGAGAAGGCCGACGCCTATTACCGCTCCCGATCCCTGAAATCACGGCTCGGGGCCTGGGCGTCGCGGCAGTCGCAGCCTCTGGCATCGCGCAACGCGCTCATGGCCGAGGTGGCAAAGGTGACGGCGCGGCACGGGACGGATCCCGCGCGGCCGCCCTTCTGGGGCGGTTTCCGCATCGCTCCGGTCGAAATCGAATTCTGGGCCGACGGCGCGTTCCGCCTGCACGATCGCTTCCGATGGACGCGGAACGGCGTCGGAAACGCGTGGTCCGTGACACGCCTCAACCCCTGAGACTGCCGCGAAGGTTAATTGTCAACTGGTTGGAAACACTGCCCATTCTATACGCAAGAGGGAGTGTTTTTCGGTTCGAGTGGATGTAATCCATTCGCAAGAATTGATGTGGGGTAGGAAATTGGACGCCAACGGAAACGTCACCCTTAGGATTGACGGCACGGTCAAGTGGTTCGACCCGGGACGGGGCTTCGGCTTCGTGGTCTCAGAGGACGGTGGACCCGATATCCTGTTACATGCCAATGTCTTGAGGAACTTCGGACAAAGTTCGGTCGCGGATGGCGCGAAGATCTCGATACTGGCGCAGACCACGCAGCGCGGCGTTCAGGCGGTCGAGGTCGTGGCGGTCGAATCGGTCATCAGCACCGATTCGCCCGGGCTCGACGACTTCAAGTCGCTGTCGGCAGAAGACCTCCGGTCCACTCCGCTCGAGCCCGCAAGGGTCAAGTGGTTCAACAAGGACAAGGGTTTCGGATTTGCAAATGTCTTCGGCGGGACCGATGATGTCTTTATCCATGTCGAGGTGCTGCGCGCCTCGGGCCTCGCGGATCTGCAACCCGGCGAGGCGGTCGCGCTGCGCGTGATCGATGGACGACGGGGGAAGATGGCATCGGAAGTCAGCACATGGGAAACCGCGCTCAACGACAGGACCGGCGGCTGAGAACCGGCCTGGCAACGGTCACGTTCGCTCTCTGGGCGGCGGGGGGCATCGCGGCCGACTGCCGGACCGACCGCGTCGAGCTGCGCGGGGACTGGGGGCGTGCGGCCTTCAACGTCGAGATTGCCGACGATCCCGGCGAACGGGCGCAGGGCCTGATGTACCGGGACGAGATGGCGCGGAGCGCGGGGATGCTCTTTGTCTATCCCCGGCCGCAGCCGGCGGTCGCCTTCTGGATGAAGAACACGCGCATACCGCTCGACATCATCTATGCGGATGAAACCGGAACCGTCCGCCGCATTGCGCATGAGGCCGTTCCCTTCGACGAGACCGCGCTGCCGGGCGGCAGCGGTATCCAGTACGTGCTCGAGATCAACGCGGGTCTGGCCGGATCGCTGGGGATCGCCCCCGGGACGCAGCTGCGCCATCCCGCGATCGAGGCGGCGGCCTGGCCCTGCTGAAGGCCCCGCCTTTAGTGCTTTTCATTGCGGGAGGCGCGGGGTAGAGACGCAGCCACGGTCCGGGGCGTAGCGCAGTCTGGTAGCGCACCTGTTTTGGGTACAGGGGGTCGTGAGTTCGAATCTCGCCGCCCCGACCATTTTTCCCACTCGGTGTTCCGCATATTCCAGGGCCGGGTGCCGGTCCGTGGCTTCCGCCCGCATCACACCCCACAAGTTGTAGTGGTTACCCCGCAGGCACCCCCACATGTTGCGTCCGATTTCCGGGCGATTCTCTGATTCCCACGCCTTCAAATCCCCAAGCGCGGCCAGGGTTAAGGATCATTAAGATGTATACGCCTGTGGGCAATTTTCCCCCACGTCATGCCAGAGCGGTGAAAACAACGCCTTTCCGCCGCGTTCCGCGCGGCGGCCTGTCCCGATGATTCTGTGCAGAACCCCGTCAAGGGAAAATCGCCTCAAAATGCCGTTGACGATGTCGTGCGATTTACCGCAGATTGTGGAGGCCGGCCGGGTCACCCACCACATATTGAGGGACGGCAAGCAAGGGACTGAGACGAACCACAGCCATGGAATTGGCACTTGGCAGGGCCCTCCGGGCGCTGACTGGCACTCCCTTGCTTTGCACGATCCGCCGGCACGAAATCGCCCCGCACGGGGCTCTGCGTGAAGCAATAAAGCGATCAGGGGCTGTTTCTATGAAGATCGAGCGCAAATTCACCAAGGCCGGGCAGGATGCCTATGCGGATGTCGAGTTCGTCACGACCTCGTCCGAGATCCGTAATCCCGACGGGACCATCGTGTTCAAGCTGGACGATTGCGAAGTCCCGGCAAGCTGGAGCCAGGTGGCCAGCGACGTGATCGCGCAGAAGTATTTCCGCAAGGCGGGCGTTCCGGCCAGCCTCAAGAAAGTCCGTGAAAAGAACGTTCCCGAATTCCTGTGGCGCAGCGTTGCCGATGGTGAAGAAGTCGAGACCGGCGGTGAAACCTCCGCCCGCCAGGTCTTTGACCGTCTGGCCGGCGCCTGGACCTACTGGGGCTGGAAGGGCGGCTATTTCTCCTCCGAAGAAGACGCACGCGCCTATTTCGACGAGATGCGTTACATGCTCGCCACCCAGCGGGCTGCGCCGAACTCGCCCCAGTGGTTCAACACCGGCCTGCATTGGGCCTATGGCATCGACGGGCCCTCCCAGGGCCATTACTACGTCGATCACGTCACCGGCAAGCTGACGAAGTCCAAGTCGGCCTACGAGCATCCGCAGCCCCATGCCTGCTTCATCCAGTCCGTGGGCGACGACCTTGTCGGCGACGGCGGCATCATGGACCTCTGGGTCCGCGAGGCGCGGCTCTTCAAGTACGGTTCGGGCACCGGCACCAACTTCTCCTCGCTTCGGGCAGAGGGTGAAAAGCTGTCCGGCGGCGGCAAGTCCTCGGGCCTCATGGGTTTCCTCAAGATCGGCGACCGGGCGGCCGGCGCGATCAAGTCGGGCGGCACCACGCGACGGGCGGCCAAGATGGTCATCGTCGACGCCGACCACCCGGATATCGAGGAATACATCAACTGGAAGGTGAAAGAGGAGCAGAAGGTCGCTTCGATCGTCGCCGGCTCCAAGATGCACGAGCGTTGCCTGAACGCGATCTTCAAGGCGATCCGCACCTGGGACGGCACCGAAGAGGGCGCCTATGACCCGAACGAGAACGACGCGCTGAAGACCGCCGTGCGCGAGGCCAAGAAGTCGGCCATCCCCGAGACCTACATCAAGCGCGTGCTGGATTACGCCAAGCAGGGCTATGCCAGCATCGAGTTTCCGACATACGATACCGACTGGGACAGCGAAGCATACGCCTCCGTATCCGGCCAGAACTCCAACAACTCCGTCCGCGTGACCGACGCCTTCCTGAAGGCCGTCGAGAATGACGGCGACTGGGAACTGATCCGCCGCACCGACGGCAGCGTCGCCAAGACCATCAAGGCGCGCGACCTGTGGGAGACCATCGGCCACGCCGCCTGGGCCTGTGCCGATCCGGGCATCCAGTACCACGACACCGTCAACGCCTGGCACACCTGCCCCGAAGACGGCGCGATCCGCGGGTCGAACCCCTGTTCGGAATACATGTTCCTCGACGACACGGCCTGCAACCTGGCCTCGATGAACCTGCTGACCTTCCTCGAGGATGGCGTGTTCCAGGCCGAGGACTATGTCCACGCCACCCGCCTCTGGACCATCACGCTGGAAATCTCGGTCCTGATGGCGCAGTTCCCGTCGCAAGAGATCGCGCAGCGCTCCTACGACTTCCGGACCCTCGGACTGGGCTATGCCAACATCGGCGGCCTGCTGATGAACATGGGCCTAGGGTACGACAGCGACGAAGGCCGCGCGATGGCCGGGGCGCTGACCGCGATCATGACCGGCGTCTCCTACGCCACTTCGGCCGAGATGGCCGGCGAACTGGGGACCTTCCCGGGCTACAAGCGCAACGCCGAGCACATGCTGCGCGTCATCCGCAATCACCGCAACGCGGCCTACGGCAGGACCGACGGCTACGAACAACTCGCCGTCAAGCCGGTTGCGCTGGATCACGCCAACTGCCCCGATGGCAAACTGGTCGATCTGGCAAAAACCAGCTGGGACGAAGCGCTGCGCCTCGGTGAAAAACACGGCTATCGCAACGCACAGGCGACCGTCATTGCTCCAACCGGAACGATCGGTCTGGTCATGGATTGCGACACCACCGGGATCGAGCCCGATTTCGCGCTCGTCAAGTTCAAGAAGCTTGCGGGGGGCGGCTACTTCAAGATCATCAACCGTTCCGTTCCCGCCGCGCTGGAAAAACTCGGCTACGGGTCGGCCCAGATCGAGGAGATCATCTCTTACGCGGTCGGCCACGGCTCCATCGGCAATGCGCCCGCGATCAACCACACTTCGTTGATCGGTCACGGCTTCGGGCAGAAGGAACTGGACAAGATCGACGCGGCGCTGGCCTCGGCCTTCGACATCCGCTTCGTCTTCAACCAGTGGACCCTGGGCGAGGATTTCTGTAAGAAGACCCTCGGCATCCCGGCCGAAAAGCTGAACGATCCCGGTTTCGACCTGCTGCGTCACCTGGGCTATACCCGCAAGGAGATCGAGGCCGCCAACGATCATGTCTGCGGCACCATGACCCTTGAAGGCGCGCCCTATCTGAACCCCGAGCACCTGGTCGTCTTTGACTGCGCCAACCCCTGCGGCAAGAAGGGCAAGCGCTTCCTTTCGACCGAATCGCACATCACCATGATGGCGGCGGCCCAGTCGTTCATCTCGGGCGCGATCTCGAAGACGATCAACATGCCCAACGATGCGACGATCGAGGATTGCCAGAAGGCCTATGAACTGTCCTGGTCCCTCGGCATCAAGGCCAACGCACTCTATCGCGACGGGTCCAAGCTGTCGCAGCCGCTGGCCTCTGCCCTGGTCGAGGATGACGACGACGCCGCCGAGGTGCTGGAGTCGGGCTCGTCCCACGAGAAGGCCGCCGTGCTGGCCGAGAAGATCGTCGAGAAGGTGGTCATCAAGGAAGTGGCCCGCGCCGGCCGCGAAAAGATGCCGGACCGCCGCAAGGGTTATACCCAGAAGGCGATGGTCGGCGGCCACAAGGTCTATCTGCGGACGGGCGAATACGAAGACGGCAACCTGGGCGAGATCTTCATCGACATGCACAAGGAAGGCGCCGGCTTCCGTGCGATGATGAACAACTTTGCCATCGCCGTCTCCGTGGGCCTGCAATACGGCGTGCCGCTGGAAGAGTTCGTCGATGCCTTCACATTCACCAAGTTCGAACCCGCGGGCATGGTCCAGGGCAACGACTCGATCAAGAACGCGACCTCGATCCTCGACTACATCTTCCGCGAGCTGGCCGTGTCCTATCTCGACCGGACCGACCTGGCGCATGTGAAACCCGAGGGCGCGACCTTTGACACGGTCGGCCAGGGCGTGGCCCAGGAAGGCGTCTCCAATGTCGAGGAGATCAGCGAAACCACGGCCTGCAGGTCGTTGGAAGTGCTGAAACAAATCTCGTCGACGGGCTATCTTCGCAAGCGGCTCCCCCAGGAACTGGTCGTTCTGCAAGGCGGGATGACCGGCACCGATCCGGTCGCGGCGCTGCAGACCCTCGTTCCGGAGACGGTCGTCTCGACCATGGAGAGCAGCACGGCCGTCAGCACCGGCACGGTCAGCATGGATGCGCGGACCAAGGCCAAGATGCAGGGCTACGAGGGCGAGGCCTGCGGCGACTGCGGAAACTACACGCTGGTGCGCAACGGCACCTGCATGAAATGCAACACCTGCGGCGCGACGAGCGGGTGTAGCTGAGGGGAAGGCTGGATCGGACCATGAAGACATTCATCAAAGCCAAAAACTCCACGAATATCACACTCGTTGATATCACAGCTACCGGCTTCGATTGCTTCGCTGATCTTGAGGACTGTCAAAACGTTACGACAGAGAACGTGAAGACTGAAGTTGGGAAGAAGAAGCACGCCATTCTATCGAAGCTTACCAATTCGACATCGCTCCTGGGCCTCACGCTAAAAGGGTACGATGTCGCAGAGAAATTGAATGGTAGCCCCTAAACGGAATAGCGCGGCGGGTGGTTCGTCCGCCGCGTTGCATGGATCAAGCCGCAGGCAGAAATTTCGGGCGGTAACTCAAGACCGAGCTTGATCCAGACCACTCAGGGGCCTCCACGGAGGCCCCTTTTTTCTGCTTTCAATCAACCGGATACCGACCGGGAACAAGGCGTTCTGCACCTTAGATGACGGCCTCGATCAGGAACGGCCCCTTGGTGTGGGTGGCGCGTTTGAAGAGATCGGTAAAACCTTCGGCCGTCTCGGTGCTCGCCGCCTCGACGCCCATGGACTGCGCCAGCTTGACCCAGTCGATGGCCGGGTCGTCGAAATCCAGCATCCGCCGCGCGTTGCGCCCGGCCTCGCCCGCGCCGACACCTTTCAGCTCACCATGCAGGATGGCGTAGCGGCGGTTCGAGAAGATGACGACACAGACATCCAGCCGCTCCCGCGCCATGGTCCAGAGCGCCTGGTTGGTGTACATGGCGCTGCCATCCGCCTGAAGATTGACGATTTTCCGGTCGGGGCAGGCAATGGCAGCGCCGACCGAGAGGGGCAGACCCACGCCGATCGCGCCGCCGGTCAGCTGCAGCCAGTCATGCGGCGCGGCGCCGAAGGTGAAGCGGAAGAAATCCCGCCCCGAGGTGACGCTCTCGTCGCAGACCACGGCATTCTCGGGCATGTGATGCCCCAGGGTGATCGCGATGGTCTCGGGGGTGAGCTTGCCGCTCGCGAGGTCGGGGATCGCCGGAGAGCGGCCGATCTCGGCAGGCGCGGCCGAGATCTCGTCGGACAGCGCCTGCAACGCGCCCGCCAGGTCCTCTCCCGGCTCGGCCAGGGTCGAGATCTCGCACCCGTCCGGCAGCGGGCTCCCGGGTTTGCCGGGATAGGCGAAGAAGGCGACCGGCGCCTTCGCCCCGACAAGGATGAGCTGCTCCGTGCCGTCGAGCACCGCCATCGCCTGGTCGACCGGATAGGGCACACGGTTGATCGGCACCCGCCCGGCGCCGCGTTCCATCCGCGCGTTCGCCTGCTGGGCAAGCAGCGTCGCGCCGCTGGCCGCGGCGATATCCTGCGCCGTCTTCAGCGCCTCCGCGCGCAGGGCCGAACCACTCAGCAGAATGACCGTTTTCGCACCGTTCTTCAGCGCCTTGCCGGCCGCTCTTACCCTGTCCGGATCGGCCGCGGGCGGCGATCGGCGCATGGCCTTGGGCAGGGACGCGCGGGGGGCCTGGCCCCAGGCGAAATTGGCAGGCAGGATGAGGGTCGAGACCGCGCCCGGCGCCTGCGTCGCCCGGCCCACGGCCTCGGCGGTGGCGGGCGCGACATCCTCGACGCTGCCGATTCGGCGCACATAGCCCGACATGGGCCGCGCCAGGCTCTCGATATCCGTGGTCAGCGCGGCATCATGCGGCAGGTGATAGCTGGCGTGGTCTCCCACGACATTCACCATGGGGGGAGTTGGCGCGCCGCGCGTTGTGCATGTTGGCCAGCGCGTTGGCCATCCCCGGGACCGGTGTGCAGCAGCGTCGCCGCCGGCTTGTCCGCCATCCGCGCATATCCGTCCGCCGCGCCGGTGACGACGCCCTCGAACAGGCCCAGCACGCAGC
>NZ_CH724131.1:696734-731359 GCF_000152725.1 Pseudooceanicola batsensis HTCC2597 | reverse complement strand
CCCTTGCCCCGGCCCGTCAGGGGATGATGCGGGTGTATTTCAGCCCTTCCAGCGTGGCGCCGAACCGCGCGCCGGCCTGTGCGAAGACATAGGCCACGACCGGCGACAGGCCGGAGTTCGTGTCGGTGCGCACATTCAGACCGTCATTGGAAAAGGCGTATTCGACATCCGCGCCAGCGGCCCAGCCTTCGTTGCGACGGAACCGTTCAAGCGAATCCTGGGTCATGAAGAACAGGACATGGGCGTATTGCTGCGCGCCGATCTGAAGTCCGACATTGGCGGCCGTCGCCGAGTAGTAGTCGACCGTGACGCCATCGATTCGCAGCGCGCCCTGGCCGTAGGATCCGCCCAGCCCGAACCCGGCTTCGGTGATGACCGGCATCACCAGGGTCGCGACCGACTTCGCGGCCACTTCGCGGCTTTCGGGGTATTTCTGATAAAGGTGCCCCAGCGTGGCATCGACGCGGGCGTCGATCTTCGGGCCGTTGGAGTTGCCGATGCCGTTGCCGCAAGCTGCGGTCAGTGCAAGGCCGGCCAGTGCGGCCAGGGCCACTGTTCGTCGGGTAAGATGTTTCATCGCTATCGCCTGTTTCTGGGCGCCGGAGCGCCGGTTGCTCGATCCGGCCTTTGCGGCCCGCCGGTTGTCCCGGCTTGGCGCAAGTATAGTGGGGCAGGTGGCGGCTGTCACCACCCATGGTGGGCTGCGCGGGCGACCGCCGAGCCGCCCCTCAGGCGAGCAGGCGCGCCATGTCGGGGGCGAAATAGGTCAGGATGCCGTCACAGCCGGCGCGTTTGAAACACAGCAGGCTTTCGGCCATGGCCTTGTCGCCGTCGATCCAGCCGTTCTGCGCCGCGGCGCGGATCATCGCATATTCGCCGGAGACCTGATAGGCGAAGGTGGGCACCTGCAACTCGCGTTTCACGCGGGAACAGATGTCGAGATAGGGCATGCCCGGCTTGACCATCACCCAGTCGGCGCCTTCGCCGACGTCCCGCGTCACAAGGCGCAGCGCCTCGTCCGAATTGCCGGCGTTCATCTGATAGGTCTTCTTGTCCCCCTGCAGGGCGCCGCTCGCGCCGACGGCATCGCGGAAGGGCCCGTAGAAGGCCGAGGCGTATTTCGCCGCATAGCTCAGGATCAGCACGTTGTGGTGCCCCGCCGACTCGAGCGCCCCGCGCATCGCTCCGATCCGGCCGTCCATCATGTCCGAGGGGCCGATGATGTCGGCGCCGGCCTCGGCTTGGCTCAGCGTCTGTCGGACCAGAGCCTCGACGGTCTCGTCGTTCAGGACCTCGCCATCCACCACAAAGCCGTCGTGCCCGTCGATGTTGTAGGGGTCGAGCGCCACGTCGGTCATGACGGCAAGCTCGGGGCGCGCCGCCTTGATCGCCCGGATGGCGCGGTTGGTCAGGTTCTCGGGGTTCCAGGCCTCGGCGCAGTCGCGGGTGCGCTTGTCCAGGGGCGTGTAGGGAAAGAGGCAGATGGCCGGGATCCCCAGGTCGGCCGCCGCCTTCGCCGCCTCGACCACGCGGTCGACGGAATACCGCACCACGCCCGGCATCGAGGGCACGGGCTCTTCCACGCCGTCCCCCTCGGTCAGGAAGACCGGCCAGATCAGGTCGCCCACCGTCACCGCATTTTCCTGCATCAGCGCGCGGATCGCCGGCGATTTCCGGGCGCGGCGGAAGCGTGCCGCGGGGTAGGGGGCGGTGAGAGCGGGCATGGGCCATCCTTGTCTTGATCCGGCGGTCAAGGGGTGGCATGGAATTCCCTACACCACAAGTGGGCCGATCCCGGCAGGACCCAGCGTCCGGCGCCGCCGGGGCTCAGGGCCTCTGGCAGGAGGCAGCCGTTTGGGCCTGACGGACACGATATTCGAAGTCATCGACATGCGGAGCTTTTCGAACCTGTGGTTCTGGATCGCACTGGCTGTGGTCTGGTCGACGGCCAGTCACTGGGTCCTGGGGGTTCCGTGGGATCTGGTCGCGCGCGCCCGGCGGCGGGGCGGCCACTTCACGCAGGATGTCGAGGATCTCGTGCGGATCTACGTCAACCGCATCCTGCATGTCGCCGAGGTGTCGGGACTGGTGCTGACCGTGCTGGTCTGTTTCGCGCTGACGACGATGCTGATCCTGGGCTTCGCCTACGGGGTCGAGTTCGCGCAGGCGCTTTTCCTGCTGTCCTTCCCGATGTCGGTGGTGGGTTTGCTGTCGCTCCGCTCGGCCCGGATCATCCGCAGGGACGAACCCGAGGGCGATGATCTCTACCGCAGGCTTCACATTCACCGGATGACGGTGCAGGTCATCGGCATGGTGTCGATATTCATCACGACGATCTGGGGCATGTTCCAGAATTTCTCGATCGGCGTTCTGGGAGGCTGAGATGGCGGGACCTGCGGATAGGGTCACCCTCGGGGGGGCACCCGAAGGGTTCGATGCGGCGCTTGTCCTGAGCGAGGCCGCGAAATGCGACGGTCCGGTCGTTCATATCGCCCTGGACGACAAGCGGATGGCCGCGATGGCCGATGCGCTGCGGTTCTTCGACCCGGCGATGCCGGTCCTGCAGTTTCCCGCCTGGGACTGCCTGCCCTATGACCGGGTATCGCCCAATGCGGATATTTCGGCCTCGCGGATGGCGACGCTGGCGGCGCTGGTCCACGGGATGCCTTCGCGTTTCGTGCTGCTGACAACCGTCAATGCCGCGACCCAGCGACTGCCCGCGCGCGACGTGTTGCGGGACGCGGCCTTCATCGCGCGGGTCGGCCACCGCATCGACGAGGCCGCGCTACGGACATTCCTCGTCCGCATGGGCTTTTCGCAGAGCCACTCGGTGACCGAGCCGGGGGACTACGCGATCCGCGGCGGGATCGTCGACATCTATCCGCCGGGCGAGATCGGGCCGGTGCGGCTGGATCTCTTCGGTGACGTGCTGGACGGGGCGCGGCGGTTCGACGCGGCGACCCAGAGAACGACCGAAAAGCTCGACACGATCGAACTGGCCCCCGTCTCGGAGGTGATCCTGGACGAGGCCGCGATCACCCGGTTCCGGCAGAACTACCGGATCGAGTTCGGTGCGGCCGGCACGGACGATCCGCTTTACGAGGCGGTCAGCGCGGGCCGCAAGCAGCAGGGAATCGAACACTGGCTGCCGTTCTTCCACGAGAGACTCGAGACGCTGTTCGACTACCTTCCCGATGCCTCGGTCATGCTGGATGAGCAGGTGACCGCCGCCCGCATCGCGAGGTGGGAGGCGGTTCAGGACCAGTACGAGACGCGACGTATCGCGCTGCAAAAGCGGGACCGGATGGATTCGGTCTACAAGCCCGTTCCGCCCGCCCTGATGTACCTGGACGAGGAAGGCTGGGACGCTGCGCTGGCCGTTCAGCGCGTTGTCCAGATGTCGCCTCTGCCGCGCGCCTCGGGGCCGGGCGTCGTGGACGGCGGCGGCCGGGTCGGGCGCAACTTTTCGCCCGAGCGGCAGCTGGAGAACGTCAGCCTTTTCGGCACCCTGGCGACCCATGTGCGGGCCAGGCTGGCCGAGGGGCCGGTGGTCATAGCCTCTTATTCCGAGGGGGCGCGGGAACGGCTGGACGGTCTGATCGAGGACGAGGGGCTGAAGGGCGCGGTGCATGTCCGCGACGCGGGCGGCGTCGGCAAGACGGGTCTGCATCTGGCGGTCTGGGCGCTGGAATCGGGGTTCGAGGGGCCCTGGCGGGATCGCCGGCTGACCGTGATCTCGGAACAGGACGTGCTGGGCGACCGGCTGATCCGCGGCGCCCGAAAGAAACGCCGCGCCGAGAATTTCCTGACCGAGGCGCAGAGCCTCAGCCCGGGCGATCTGGTGGTGCATGTCGATCACGGCATCGGCCGCTATCTCGGCATGGAGGTCATCACCGCCGCGGGCGCCGCGCATGAATGCCTCGTGCTGGAATATGCCGAGGAGGCGCGGCTCTACCTGCCGGTCGAGAATATCGAACTGCTGTCGAAATACGGGCACGAAGAGGGTCTGCTCGACCGGCTGGGCGGGGGCGCGTGGCAGGCCAAGAAGGCCCGGCTCAAGGAACGCATCCGCGAGATGGCGGACCGCCTGATCCGGATCGCGGCCGAACGCGCCCTGCGGCGCGCGCCTATCCTCGAGCCGCCCGAGGGGGCTTGGGACGCGTTCCAGGCGCGGTTCCCGTATCAGGAAACCGACGACCAGCTTGCCGCCATCGAGGACGTGATGACCGACATGCTGTCGGGACACCCGATGGACCGGCTGATCTGCGGCGATGTCGGGTTCGGCAAGACCGAGGTGGCGCTGCGGGCCGCCTTCGTGGCGGCCATGTCCGGCGTTCAGGTGGCGGTGATCGCTCCCACGACATTGCTGGCCCGGCAGCATTACCAAGGCTTCGCCGAACGGTTCCGGGGCTTTCCGCTCCAGGTGAGCCCGCTTTCGCGGTTCGTGTCGCAGAAGGAGGCGGACCGCACCCGCGAGGGGCTGGCCAAGGGAACGGTCGATATCGTCGTGGGCACCCATGCCCTGCTTGCCAAGAGCATCCGGTTCCACAATCTCGGCCTGCTCATCGTGGACGAGGAACAGAGGTTCGGCGTGGGCCACAAGGAGCGGCTGAAACAGCTCAAGTCCGACGTGCACGTCCTGACGCTGACGGCCACGCCGATCCCGCGGACGCTGCAACTGTCGCTGTCCGGCGTGCGCGACCTGTCGATCATCGGCACCCCCCCGATCGACCGTCTGGCGATCCGCACCTATGTCAGCGAATTCGATGCGGTGACGATCCGCGAGGCGCTGTTGCGGGAACGCTATCGCGGCGGCCAGAGCTTCTACGTCGTCCCCCGGATCAGCGACCTTGCCGAGGTCGAGGAATTCCTGAAGGCCGAAGTGCCCGAGGTCAGCTATGTCGTGGCTCACGGGCAGATGGCGGCCGGGGAACTCGACCAGCGCATGAACGCCTTCTACGACGGCAAGTTCGACGTTCTGCTGGCGACGACCATCGTCGAATCGGGGCTGGATATCCCGCGCGCGAACACGATAATCGTCCACCGCGCCGACATGTTCGGCCTGGCGCAGCTCTACCAGATCCGCGGACGGGTGGGACGGGCCAAGACACGGGCCTATGCCTATCTCACGACGAAGCCGCGGGTGCGGCTGACGCCGGCGGCCGAGAAACGTCTGAAGGTGCTGGGCTCGCTCGATACGCTGGGCGCGGGGTTTACCCTGGCCTCGCAGGATCTCGACATCCGGGGGGCGGGCAACCTGCTGGGCGAGGAGCAGTCTGGCAACATGCGCGACGTCGGCTACGAGTTGTACCAGACGATGCTGGAAGAGGCGATCGGCAAGATCAAGGCGGGCGAGCTGGAGGGGCTGACCGAGGCCGACGACCAATGGGCGCCGCAGATCAACCTCGGCGTGCCGGTGCTGATTCCCGAGGACTACGTGCCGGATCTCGATCTGCGGCTCGGGCTGTACCGCCGCCTGTCGTCGCTCTCGACCAAGGTCGAGCTCGAGGGGTTCGCCGCCGAACTGATCGACCGGTTCGGCAAGCTCCCGAAAGAGGTCAACACGTTGCTGCTGGTCGTCCGGATCAAGGCGATGTGCAAGCGTGCCGGCATCGCCAAACTGGACGGCGGCCCCAAGGGGGCGACGATCCAGTTCCACAACGACCGGTTCGCCAATCCGCAGGGACTGGTGGAATTCATCAAGGACCAGAAGGGACTGGCCAAGGTGAAGGACAACAAGATCGTCGTGCGGCGGGACTGGAAAAGCGATGCCGACAAGATCAAGGGCGCCTTCGCCATCGCGCAGGATCTGGCCAGGATGGCCGTGGCGGAAAAGGGCTGAGGCGGGCGGTCAGCCCGAGGACTTGCCTGAAGGCTTGCCAGCCGACTTGATCATCCGCATCGCCTTGCGCGCGGCAAGGCGGATGCGGATTTCGGTCAGGAAGGCTTCTTCCAGGGTCTGGGACGAGGTGCCGATGGATTCCGCCACCCTCATGAAGAACTGCTCGTCGCCGGTTTCGTCCATGACGCGGATGCATTCCTCGGCGAGCTTGGCGGCGATGCGTTCCAGCGAAGCCGACATCAGCGCGTCGTTTCGGTCAGCCGCCGCTTCACGTAGTCCGAGACGGAACCGATCATCGGCTCCATGAACGGATCCTCGAAAAAGTGCCCGGCGCCGTCGACCTGTTCATGGGTCACGGTGATGCCCTTCTGTTCCTGCAGCTTGCCCACCAGAGCCTCGGTATCGGCGGGGGGCGCGACGCGGTCGGCCGAGCCGTTGATGATCAGGCCCGACGAGGGGCAGGGTGCCAGGAAGGAGAAATCGTACATGTTGGCGGGCGGCGAGACCGAGATGAAGCCGGTGATCTCGGGGCGGCGCATCAGCAGCTGCATGCCGATCCAGGCGCCGAAGGAAAAGCCCGCGACCCAACAGTGCTTGGAATTGTTGTTCATCGACTGCAGGTAATCGAGGGCGGAGGCCGCATCCGACAGTTCGCCCACGCCCTGGTCGTATTCGCCCTGGGACCGGCCGACGCCACGGAAGTTGAAGCGCAGCACGGTGAACCCCATGCGGTGGAAGGCGTAATGCAGGTTGTAGACCACCTTGTTGTTCATCGTGCCGCCGAACTGCGGATGCGGGTGCAGGATGATGGCGATCGGCGCGTCGCGTTCTTTCTGGGGGTGGTAACGACCTTCGAGGCGGCCTTCGGGGCCGGGAAAAATCACCTCGGGCATATACGTCTCCTGTTTGGCGCCTGATTTCTTGACGACTTTGGTCAAGCACCTTAGAAAGATTCTAAAGCAGCGGCCCCGGGCCGCGGCCGACGGGTTCATGCGAGATAAGCTCTTGTTCCGGCGGCGTCAACGAATTCAAGACTCGTCAGGGGCACGAAGCCATGAAACTGAGCACCAAGGGCCGGTACGCGATGGTGGCACTTGCGGATATCGCCCTTCAGCCCGAGGGCGGGCTCGTCACGCTCTCGGACGTGGCGAAGCGGCAGAACATCTCGCTGCCCTATCTCGAGCAGCTCTTCGTCAAGCTGCGGCGGGCCGAGGTGGTGACCTCGGTCCGGGGTCCGGGCGGCGGCTACCGGCTGGCGCGGCCGGCGGCCGAAATCCGGGTGATCGAGGTGCTGGCCGCCGTGGACGAGACAATCGACGCGCTGCACAAGGGCGCCGGGGCCACTGGCGGGCTGTCCGGAACCCGCGCGCAATCGGTGACCAACCGCCTCTGGGAGGGGCTGAGCGCGCAGGTCTACGTCTTCCTGCACCAGACCCGGCTTTCGGACGTGGTGGGCAACGGGCTGGCGCCCTGTCCCGCGGTTCCGAACCTCTTCGCCGTGGTGGACGAGGCCGACGAGGTGGACGGGGCGGCCGGGGCGGTGCGCACATGAGCCGGCTCTCGCGACATGGGGGCGGGCTGCGGGGGCAGGGGACGCTGTCCCCTCTTGGCCCGTGCCGGGCCAATTCACCCCGGGGATACTTGCAGGACCAAAGAAGCGGGGGCGCGGCATGAGCCGGGTCTATCTGGATCACAACGCGACGATGCCGCTGCGGGCGGAGGCGCGGGCGGCGATGACCGCGGCGATGGACGTGGCGGGCAATCCCTCGAGCGTGCATGCCGAGGGGCGCGCGGCCAAGGCGCTGATCGAACGCGCACGGGCGCAGGTGGCCGCGGCCTTCGGCGCGGAGGGGGCGGACATCGTCTTTACCTCGGGCGCCACCGAGGCGGCGGCGCTGGCGCTGGCCGGCCGCGACCTGCTGGGCGCGGCGGTGGAACATGACGCGGTGGCGAGCCACGTGAGCGGGGATCTGCCGGTCGATCGGGCCGGCCGGGCGCGCCCGGCGGAGCCAGCGCGGAGCGCGCTCCAGCTGGCCAATTCCGAAACCGGGGTCGTCCAGGACCTGCCGGCGGGTCTCGCGGTCTGCGACGCGACGCAGGCGTTCGGCAAGATTCCCGTGGCGTTCAACTGGATCGGCTGCGACATGGCGCTTATATCGGCTCACAAGATCGGAGGCCCGAAGGGCGTCGGGGCGCTGGTGATGCGGCGCGGCACCGAGCTGGCGGCCCTGCTGACCGGCGGCGGCCAGGAAATGGGACGCCGCGCCGGCACCGAGAACGTGATCGGCATCGCCGGTTTCGGGGCGGCGGCCGAGGCGGCCGAGCGGGAGCTCGGGAGCGGCGCCTGGGCGCGGATCGCGGACCTTCGCGACGGGCTGGAGCAGCGTCTCCGCCAGGCGGCGCCGGAGGTGGAGATCGCGGGCGAAGGGGCCGCGCGCCTGCCCAACACGACCTGCCTGATCAGCCCCGGCTGGAAGGGCGAGACGCAGGTCATGCAGATGGACCTGAAGGGGTTCGCGGTTTCCGCGGGCTCGGCCTGTTCCAGCGGCAAGGTCCGCGAGAGCCGGGTGCTGCGGGCCATGGGATACGACGAGGCCGCCGCCGGGAGCGCGATCCGCGTGTCGCTCGGCCCCGGCACGACCGAAGAGGAAATCACGCGCTTTGCCGAGGCATGGCTGGCGCAGAGAGAGAAGCATCGCGCGCGCGCCGCGTGAGGAAGGACATCGAGATGAGCACCGTGGATGACACCCAGGTCAAGGAAGGCGTCGATCAGGAGACCGTGGACGCGGTCAGGGCGGTCGGCACCTACAAGTACGGCTGGGAAACCGAGATCGAGACCGACTACGCGCCGATGGGACTGAACGAGGACATCGTCCGGCTGATCAGCGAGAAGAATGGCGAACCGGATTGGATGCTGGAGTGGCGTCTGCAGGCGTTCGAACGCTGGAAGGGCAAGGAAGAGCCGGACTGGGCGATGGTCGACTACCCGGAGATCGACTTTCAGAAGCAGTACTACTATGCCCGACCCAAGAGCATGGAAGTGAAGCCGAAGTCGCTGGACGAGGTGGATCCGAAGCTGCTCGCCACCTACGAGAAACTGGGGATCCCGCTCAGGGAACAGATGATCCTGGCCGGTGTCGAGGGGGCCGAGGAGGTCCCGGCGCAGGGCCGGGACACGGGCCGCAAGGTGGCGGTGGACGCGGTGTTCGACAGCGTCTCGGTCGGGACGACCTTCCAGGCGGAGCTGAAGAAGGCCGGGGTCATCTTCTGCTCGATCTCCGAGGCGATCCGCGAGCATCCCGAACTGGTGAAGAAATACCTCGGATCGGTCGTGCCGGTCTCGGACAACTTCTATGCCACGCTGAACTCGGCGGTTTTCTCGGACGGCTCCTTCGTCTACGTGCCGCCGGGGGTGCGCTGCCCGATGGAGCTGTCGACCTATTTCCGGATCAATGCCGAGAATACCGGACAGTTCGAACGCACGCTGATCATCGCCGACAAGGGCAGCTATGTCTCGTACCTCGAAGGCTGCACGGCGCCGCAGCGCGACACGTCGCAACTGCATGCCGCGGTGGTGGAGATCATCGCCGAGGAAGATGCCGAGGTGAAGTATTCCACCGTCCAGAACTGGTACCCGGGCGACGAGAACGGCAAGGGCGGCATCTACAACTTCGTGACCAAGCGCGCCGACTGCCGGGGCGACCGGTCGAAGGTGATGTGGACGCAGGTCGAGACCGGGTCGGCGGTGACGTGGAAATACCCCTCCTGCATCCTGCGCGGCAATGACAGCCAGGGCGAGTTCTACTCGATCGCCATCACCAACAACTGGCAGCAGGCCGACACGGGCACCAAGATGGTCCACCTGGGCAAGAACACGAAGAGCCGGATCGTCTCCAAGGGGATCAGCGCGGGGCAGGCGCAGAACACCTATCGCGGGCTTGTGTCAATGCACCCCAAGGCGAAGAATTCGCGCAACTACACGCAGTGCGACAGCCTGCTGATCGGCGACAAGTGCGGCGCGCATACGGTGCCGTACATCGAGGTCAAGAACAACTCGTCCCGGGTCGAGCACGAGGCGACGACATCCAAGGTGGATGACGATCAGCTGTTCTATTGCCGCCAGCGCGGAATGGACGAGGAAGAAGCCGTGGCGCTGGTCGTCAACGGGTTCTGCCGCGACGTGTTGCAGGCGCTGCCGATGGAGTTCGCCATGGAAGCGCAGCAGCTGGTGGCGATTTCTCTGGAAGGGTCCGTGGGCTGACCGCGCCGTCGCGATGCCGATCTGACAGACAAGGGGCGTGCCGATGATAATCACGACGACCAACAACATCGAAGGCAAGCGCATCACCAGCTACCGCGGGATCGTGGTGGGCGAGGCGATCATGGGGGCGAATGTCGTCCGCGATTTCTTTGCCGGGATCACCGACATCGTCGGGGGCCGGTCCGGGGCCTACGAGGCCAAGCTTCTCGACGCGCGGCGGACGGCCTTCGCCGAACTCGAGGAGCGGGCGCGCGCGGCCGGGGGCAACGCGGTGGTGGGTGTCGATCTCGACTACGAGGTGGTGGGCGACAGCATGCTGATGGTGTCGGTCTCCGGAACGGCGGTGGTCATCGAGTAGATGTCGGCACAGGCACTCTCCCGAGGCGTCGCGCGCCCCGAGCTGACCATGCCCGAGGCGGAAGCCGCGGCGCTGCGCACCGCCTATGGCGAGGCGCGGGCCATCCTGGAATACGGCTCGGGCGGATCGACCGTTCTGGCTTCTGAACTGCCGGGCAAGCAGGTGGTGAGCGTCGAGAGCGATGCCGACTGGGCCCGGATGATGCGGGCCTGGTTCGCCCTGAACCCCGGCCGGAGCCCGGTCGAGCTGATCCATGCGGATATCGGCCCGACCCGGGACTGGGGCCACCCGGCCGACGCGTCGGCCTGGGCGCTCTTTCCGGCCTATCCGCTTGCCGTCTGGGACCGGGACATCGCTCCGGACGTGGTGCTGGTGGACGGGCGGTTCCGCGCGGGATGCGCCCTGGCCTGCGCCTTCCGGACACGGCAACCGCTGACGCTGCTGTTCGACGATTACGTGCCGCGCGGGGCCTACCACGCGGTGGAAGAGTTTCTCGGCACGCCCGAGATCATCGGCCGGATGGCCGTTTTCGACATTTCCCCGACGCCTGTCCCCAGCGACCGGCTGCTCCGGGTGATCGAACTGACATGCGCCCCGCTCTGAGGGGCCGAGAAAGGACTGACGATGCTTACGATCAAGAACCTGCACGTGAAACTGGAAGACGAGGACAAGCAGATCCTCAAGGGCGTCGACCTGACCGTCGAGGCCGGCAAGGTGCATGCCATCATGGGGCCCAACGGCTCGGGCAAGTCGACGCTCTCCTATGTGCTGTCGGGCCGCGAGGGCTATGAAGTCACCGACGGCAGCGCCGAGCTCGAGGGGCTGGACCTGCTGGACATGGACCCCGAGGAACGCGCGGCCGCGGGCCTGTTCCTCGCGTTCCAGTACCCGGTCGAGATCCCGGGCGTCGGCAACATGACCTTCCTGCGCACCGCGCTGAACGCGCAGCGCAAGGCGCGGGGCGAAGACGAGATGTCGGCGGCCGACTTCCTCAAGTTCATCCGCGAGAAGGCCAAGACGCTCAAGATCGACGCCGACATGCTGAAACGTCCGGTGAACGTCGGCTTCTCGGGCGGCGAGAAGAAGCGCAACGAGATCCTCCAGATGGCCGTCCTGCAGCCGCGCATGTGCATTCTGGACGAAACCGATTCCGGTCTGGACGTGGACGCGATGAAGCTGGTCTCGGACGGGGTGAACGCGCTGCGCGACGCCGGCCGCGGCTTTCTGGTCATCACGCACTATCAGCGGCTTCTGGATCACATCCGGCCGGACGTGGTGCACATCATGGCCGGCGGCCGGATCGTCAAGACGGGCGGCCCCGAACTGGCGCTCGAGGTCGAGAAGAACGGTTATGCCGATCTCATGGCGGAGAGCGCGTGATGGCCATCGCAAGACAGACGCACGCACAGCAGAAACAGGATGCGACCGCGGCGCGGCTCGAGGCGCTCGGCCCGATCAGCGACACCGGATGGACTGCGGCGGCGCGCGCTTCGGCGCTCGACCGCGTCGTCCAGTCGGGCCTGCCGCATGCGCGGGACGAGTACTGGAAGTTCACCCGCCCCGAGGCGCTGACCGCGCCCGAGCCGAGCGAAGCCGCGCTCTTTGCCGCCGAGGAGACGCCCATCTTCCAGAAGATCGACCGGGTGCGGCTGGTGTTCGTGGACGGTGTCTTCGACGCCGACGCCTCGGACGCGCCGGATCTGGCCGGCGTCCGCATCGAGAGGCTGGCGAAGGCGGCCGAGGCCGATATCCACTGGGCAAAGTCGCTTTACGGCACGCTGGAGGCCAACGGGCAGGCGCCCGTCTCCCGGCCACTGGCGGCGCTGAACACCGCCTTCGCGGATGACGGCGTGCTGATCCACGTCACCGGCAAGGCGGACAGGCCCGTCTCGATCGCCTACGAGCGGCGGGACGGCACGGCGGACGCCATGCTGCACCACGTGATCAAGCTGGACCCGGGCGCCGATTTCACGCTGCTCGAGAACGGTCCCGCGGCCGCACGGTTCAACAAGGTGATGGAGGTCGACATCGCCGACGGCGCGGCCTTCCACCATGTCCGTGCGCAGGGGCGGGATCACGAGCGGCAGGCCGCCACCCATATCTTCGCGCGGCTCGGACAGGAGAGCGTCTTCAAGAGCTTCACCCTGACCGCGAACGGCCGGCTGACGCGGAACGACTGCGTGATCGACCTGACCGGCGACGATGCCGTGGCCCATGTCGCGGGCGCCTGTGTCGGCGATGGCGATTTCCACCACGACGACACGGTCTTCGTCACGCACGACGCGGTGAACTGCGAAAGCCGGCAGGTCTTCAAGAAGGTGCTGCGCAACGGCGCGACGGGCGTGTTCCAGGGCAAGATCCTGGTCAGGGAAGGCGCGCAGAAGACGGACGGCTATCAGATCAGCCAGTCGCTTCTGCTGGATGGCGACAGCCAGTTCCTCGCCAAGCCCGAGCTCGAGATCTATGCCGACGACGTGGCATGTTCGCACGGGTCGACATCGGGCGCGATCGACGAGGAGGCGCTGTTCTACCTCCGCTCGCGCGGTGTGCCCGAGGATCGGGCCACGGACCTGCTGACGCTCGCCTTCCTCGCCGAGGCGGTGCAGGAGATCGAGGACGAGGCTCTGGCCGGGGAAATCCTGACCCGGCTCGAAGCCTGGCTGGAGCGCCGCCGCGCCTGATGTCGGTGATGGGCGACATCGTCAGGACCTATCGGGGGCCGGGGAGCGTTCTGCGCCGCCGGCTCTCTGGCGGGCAGAGAGAGGACCGCGCCCTCGCGATCCTGATGGCGGGCTGCGGCCTGCTGTTCGTGGCGCAATGGCCGCGACTGGCGCGCGAATCCCACGAGAGCGGCACCGAGCTGAACATGCTGATGGGCGGCGCCCTGCTGGCGCTGGTCTTCATCCTGCCGCTCATCCTCTACGCCCTGGCGGGGATCAGCCACCTCGTCGCCCGGCTGATCGGCGGCCGGGCGGACCATCATTCCGCGCGGATGGCCCTGTTCTGGGCTCTGCTCGCCGCCGGGCCCGTCTTTCTGCTGAACGGGCTGATGCAGGGCTTCGCCGGCACGGGTCCGCAGAGCGCGCTGACGGGACTGCTGGCACTCGGCGTGTTTCTGTGGTTCTGGTTGGCCGGGCTCGTAGCGGCAGAAAGGGGCCGGTCATGACGGCGGAAGAGGTCAGATCACTGGTCATCGAGACGGTCGTCTCGCCGGGCGAGGCGGCCCGCAAGATCGTCGGCTTCCGGCTGCCCACGGGCGTGCTGTGGACCGCTCTGGCGCTGATCGGCGTGCTCAACAGCCTGTATTACGGCCTGCTGCTGCCCGGCGCGGCCGAGGCGGGACTGGTGCCGCAGACCATGGCCGAGTCGCCCCTGCTGATCGCGGTGATCGTCCTGTCGATCCTTGCGGCCATGGCGTATCTGCTGCGCATATCCGGCCGGATGCTCGGCGGGGCCGGGGACATGGCCGACATGCTCAAGATCACGGTCTGGCTCCAGGGGCTTCGGCTGCTGGCGCAGGTCGCGATCTCGTTCATTTCCCTGATCAGCCCGGCGATCGGCTGGCTGGTGGCCATGGTCGTCGGCATATGGGGCCTCTGGATCCTCATCGTCTTCATCGCCGCCGGCCACGGGTTCGAAACGCTCAAGGGGCTGGGGACGCTGGTGATGACCTTCATCGCCACGATCCTGATCATGTCGGTCCTGTCCGCCGCCCTCGGGCTCGGTCCACCTCCGGGAGAATTGTGATGTACGATGTCGATGCGATCCGGTCCGACTTTCCCATTCTGTCCCGCGAGGTGAATGGCAAGCCGCTGGTCTACCTGGACAACGGCGCCTCGGCCCAGAAGCCGCAGGCGGTCATCGACACGGTGACCCGCGCCTATGCCGAGGAATATGCCAACGTTCACCGCGGGCTGCATTTCCTGTCCAACCTCGCCACCGAAAAATACGAATCCGTCCGGGGCAAGGTCGCGCGTTTCCTCAATGCCGGCTCCGAGGACGAGATCATCTTCTCGACCGGCACCACCGAAGCCTTGAACCTGATCTCCTACGGCTGGGCCGCCCCCCGGCTCGAGGCGGGGGACGAGATCATCCTCACCGTGATGGAGCATCACGCCAACATCGTGCCGTGGCATTTCCTGCGGGAACGCCAGGGCGTGGTGCTGAAATGGGTGGAGATCGAGCCCGACGGGTCCCTCGACCCGCAGAAGGTGATCGACGCCATGGGACCGAAGACCCGCATGGTCTGCGTCACCCATCTGTCGAACGTCCTGGGAACCGTCGTCGACGTCCGCGCCATCTGCGAGGCCGCGCGCGACAAGGGGATCGTCACCGTCATCGACGGATCGCAGGCGGCGGTCCACCGTCCGGTCGATGTCCGGCAGATCGGCTGCGACTTCTACGCCATCACCGGCCACAAGCTCTATGGTCCGTCAGGATCGGGCGCGCTTTTCGCCCGTGCCGAGCGGCAGGCCGAGATGCGGCCCTTCATAGGCGGCGGCGACATGATCCGCGAAGTGACCCGGGACAACGTGACCTGGGCGGAACCGCCGATGAAGTTCGAGGCGGGGACGCCGGGCATCGTGCAGACCATCGGCATGGGCGCGGCGCTGGATTATCTCGAGGGCGTCGGCATGAAGAACATCGCCGCTCACGAGGCCGATCTCGCCGCCTACGCGACGGAGAGGTTCGACGGGCTGAACTGGCTGCGGCTGCAGGGGACCGCGCCGGGCAAGGGCGCGATCTTCTCGTTCACACTGGAGGGTCCGGCCCATGCGCATGACATCTCGACCATCCTCGACAAGAAGGGCGTGGCGGTGCGGGCCGGCCAGCATTGCACCGGCCCCCTGATGGAACACCTCGGACTGTCGGCGACCTGCCGCGCCTCGTTCGGCATGTACAACACGCGGGCCGAGGTGGACGTGCTGATCGAGGCGCTGGACCTGGCGCACGAACTTTTCGCCTGATCCGGCGGCGGCCTGACTGCGACCGGTCGGCCGAACCCTCTGCCCAGTGCGGCGCCGTGGCGATCCGCGGCGCACCGCCCTCGCGATATCGCTGATCGAAGCGGCCTCGCCGGCCGGGGGCGTGTTCTGCGGCCGGGTCACGCCTCCTGTGGCGAGGTCGCACGATCCGTGCCGCTGCGTCCGGCAGACAGCAGCAGGGCCCGCTGCCGGGGCCAGTCGGCGCTCAGGTCCGAGGTCAGTCGGATCGTCTCTGCCGTGTCGCCGTGGCGTTCGGCCGCTTCGGCACGGATCAGGCGCTCGTGCAGCCGGCTGATGCCGAGGCTGGCGGCGGCCCCGGCCAGTGCATGAAGCTCTTCCGCCAGCGCGGCGTCGGGCAGGCGGCCCTCCGCGCGTGCGCGGTCGAGAAGGCGGGGCAGCGTCTTGTCGGTTTCGGCAACGAAAGCCTGCGAGAGGCGCAGGGCCGTGTCCGCGTCCATCCCGTAGAAGGCGGACGCAGCCAGCGGAGTCGCCGCGCCGTCCGCCGGCATCGGCACGCCGGTGGCAAGGGCGATTTCGCGGCGCAGGAGGTCGCGGTCCAGCGGCTTGTGCAGAACCGCGTCCATCACGCTCTGGGTCCGTTCGCTATCCAGACCTTCCGAAACATGTGCGGTCAGGGCCACGATCCGCGTGGTCCGGTTCGGTCCGGGGCGGGTCCTCAGATGCTGCGCGGCGGAGATTCCGTTCATGACCGGCATAGAGACATCCATCAGGATCATGTCGAACCCCGCCTGCATGGCCTTCTCCGCCCCGTCCTCTCCATCGACCGCCTCGACCACGGTATGGCCGTCGTTTTCAAGCATCCGCCGGGCGATGAACCGGTTGGTCGCATTGTCCTCGACCAGGAGAATGCTGGCCCCGCGGGGCGCCTCGAACCCCGCGGCGCTCTCCGACGGACAGGGCGGCAAGGCGGCGGCGGGAAGGGGCAGCCGGACCCAGAAGAGCGACCCTTCGCCCGCCTCGCTCTCGACGCCGATCTCGCCTCCCATGGCCTCGACGATGGTGCGGGCGATGCCGAGGCCAAGCCCGGTGCCCTGAACCTGGTTCTCGACCGCCGCCCCGGTCCGCACGAAGTCGTCGAAGACCGTGTCCAGTTCCTCGCGCGACATTCCGAACCCGGTGTCGCTGATCTGGAATTCGACGATATCCGCCCCGGCACGATGCATCTCGAGGCTGATCCGGCCGTCGCGCGTGAACTTGACCGCATTTGCCAGCAGGTTGCCCAGAACCTGCCGCAGCCGTTCCGGATCGCCGATGACCGGGCCGACATCCCGATCGCCGCGCAGCGTGATCTCGTTGCCATTGTCCGCAGCGCGGGCCGACTCGGCCAGGACGAGGTCGCGGGCGAGAGCGCCGGGATCGAAGGGGCGGGCCGCGAGGCGCACGCCCCCCTCGATCTGCGTCAGATCGAGAACCTCGTCCACCAGCGACAGTAGCGACTGCGAGGCGTTCCGGAGCACCGGGAGATAGGTGTCGCGGACGGTGCTGCTGTCCTCGGGGCTGCGCTCGATCTCGTCTTCGACAAGCTGGACCGTCCCGAGGATCCCGTTGAGCGGCGTACGCATCTCGTGGCTGACCACGCCCAGGAAACGCGCCTTGGCCTTTTCGCCCGCGAGCGCCGTGTCCCGCGATTGCTTGAGCTCGTCCTCGGCCGCGGCCTGGCGCGATACGTCGCGGATCACACCCACGCAGATGTCGGACCCGGGCCGGGCGGCCGTGTCGACGGAAATCTCGACCGGAAAGGCGCGGCCATCGCTGCGCAGCCCCTTGAGACGCAGTCCCGTCTTGAGGCCGGCGGCGGCGGTTCCGAACAGTTCGCGACCGGAAACCGGTTTCGCGACGCCATCGGTATCCGAGGTCAGCAGGTCGTCGATCCGCGCCGCCTGACGCGCGTCGCCCCCCGTGCCGAACATCTGCTGGCCGGCCCGGTTCATGCTCAGGATGCGGCCCTGCGGATCGAAGACGACGATGGCATCCCGCGAGGTGGAGAATATCGTCTCCAGCCGGGCCGAGGTTGCCCGATTCTCGCGCATCTGCCGGTCCGAGACCCCGGCCTCGCGCCGGAAGAGAAGGGTCATCGTGGCCAGTGTCACCAGAAGAACGGCCACGGCAGCCGCCAGCCGCGTCAGCACGCTGGCGATGTCTTGCCGGGTCGCGTCGGCCTGCACGGCGAGCGTGTGGTTGCCGAAGGTCAGGATGCGGCGCACGGGCTCGCGCAACCGGGCGAGGCGGGGTGTGAGCTCCGGCACCGCCGCGATCAGGGCCGTGTCCGCCGCATCGATCTGGTCCGCCATGGCGAAGATCTGCGGCGCCAGAGCGGAAAACTCCTCGCCGATGTCGGTGCCGGCGATGGCGGGGCGCGACATCACGCTGTCGCGCAGCGTCTGCGTGCGGGCGTAGAGGATGTCGTACCGCCGCCGAAGTTCGGGCAGGGCGGCCTTTGCATCGGAGGGCCGGGGCGCGCCCGCGACCTGCTCGGCCGCCACGACGAAGGCGAGGTATTCCACCTCGAACTGCGCCAGGCTCCACTGCATGGTATCCTGCGGCGACGCCGCGAGTTGGGCCAGCTTGGCGCGCACGTCGATCATCAGGTAGGCCACGAGGATCGAGAGCACGGCCAGAAGCCCCAGGGCGCAGACCCTGAACCAGTTGCGGACGCGTCGGCTTTGGACGGTTTCGCCCTTCGGCTGGGCGCCGGCCGAATCGTCTGAGCTTGCGGCCTCGGGGAACAGCGTCTCACCCTCCTGTCAGATGCGCCGCGGAAAGCTTAGGGAAGGATCGCGATCCGGTCGAGTTGCCAAATCGAGTTGACGTAAGTGACCTCGTTCCGGAAGGCGGGATCGGCGTCATAGGGATAGACCATCCAGAGCGGCCCCTTGTCGCGCAGGGTCATCGGGCGGCCGTTCCTCTCATAGGCGATGAGCGCCCCGTCCGGGCGGAATTTTTCGACCGGGATCAGGATCCTGTACCCATTGGCCGCGGTCAGTTCCAGCGTCCCCTCCCGAACGCCCAGGCGGTCGAGGAGGTCCGTGACGCGCAGGCCCCGGAAGGTCTGGGGCCCCTCGGTCCAGATCGTCGTGGTGGTGAATTCATCGGCGGGCAGGGCGCGGATACCCTCGGCATCCAGCATCATGGTACGGTCGGGGACGGTCACGGTCAGGAGCGGATCGCCGTGGACGGGGGGAAGCCCCTCGTCGGCCAGCGCCATGGCGCTCCAGATGCTCAGAATGACCGCAATCGCAAATTTCATATCCTGCCCCCGCATTGACGCAGGCGCGCGGCCCGCGGCCCGCGGCATCATAACAACAATTTCAATTCCTTGCCCACCATTGCACCGCCGGGCAAGTTTTTAGGATCTCAGCTGTGCTTTTGGATAGGATACGAGTCGGAGACCGGAGGACCGAGCGGATGGGCAAAGTTCTTCTTGCCGACGATCATGATCTTGTGCGCGAGACGATCGCAGCCTACCTGCGCCAGACGGGCCTGCACGAAGTGCATCCCGTCGAGGGGCTGAACGCGGCGCAGGATGCCCTGCGGGCCGAGTCGTTCGACCTGGTGCTGCTCGATTACCGCATGCCGGGCATGGAGGCATTCGACGGGTTGCGGCTGATCAGGCGCGCCTTTCCGGATGTCCCCGTCGCGCTTATCTCGGGGGCGGCCAGTCCCGAGGTGGCCCGCCAGGCGATGGGATTCGGCGCCTCCGGCTTCCTGCCCAAGACGCTGGCCCCGGACGAGTTGATCCGCGCGGTGGACAGGCTGGTGGCCGGGGGCACGTTCCTTCCCGACGAGGCTGTCGCGCGAATGTCGTTCAGCCTGACCCCGCGCGAGGTCGAGGTCGTGCGCGGGATCGCGGCAGGCTATTCCAACAAGGAGATCGCGCGCGAGCTGGGCGTTCAGGAAGTGACGGTGAAACTCCACGTCAAGACCCTGTCGCGCAAGCTGGAGGCCCGCAACAGGACCCATGCAGCCATGCGCGCCCGTGACCTGGGCCTCGTCTGAGCCGAGGCCGCGTCTGGGGTCCGCCGATCCGCAGGCGGGTCGCGGCCGGTCGGTGGCAGGCGACGAAGGATCGTTCCGCCTGCGATCTGATCGGATCCGAGCCTGGCTCGACACCGCTTTTCGATCATGCGAAGGCGGGTCGGCGTCTCAGCGGCGGCGCCGTCTGCCGCCGCGCCCGCCCGCTCCGGCCTGGGCCGCCTTGGCCGCTTCGGGGAAGGTCGCCCCCTCCTTGACCGCGTCGACCACGCGGGAAAAGCCGATCCAGGCGCCGCCGTTCGGGTCGTGGTTCATCAGCAGGTTGGCGGCCTTGATCGCCTCCATCTCGACCTGGCGGATCGGGTTCATGATCGCCGAGGTCATGCCGGCGCAGATGGCCATCGGCAAAAAGGCCGCATTGACCCCGTGACGGTTCGGCAGACCGAAGGAGACGTTGGAGGCGCCGCAGGTGGTGTTCACGCCCAGTTCGTCCCGCAGCCGGCGGACGAGGGTAAAGACCTGCTGACCGGCCGTGGCCATGGCGCCGATCGGCATGACCAGCGGGTCGACCACGATGTCATGCGCGGGAATGCCGTGGTCGGCGGCGCGTTCGACGATCTTCTTGGCCACCGCAAACCGCACCTCGGGATCCTCGGAGATGCCGGTGTCGTCGTTCGAGATCGCGACGACCGGCACGTTGTATTTCTTGACCAGCGGCAGGACCAGTTCCAGGCGCTCCTCCTCGCCGGTGACGGAGTTGAGAAGGGGGCGGCCCTCGGCCGCCTCGAGCCCGTTCTCGAGCGCGCCGGGAACCGAGCTGTCGATGCAGAGCGGCACGTCGACCAGCGACTGCACGCGCTTGACCAGTTCGGGCATCAGCATCGGTTCGACAAAGTTGTTGTCGGCGTAGCGCGGATCGTCGGCCATCTTGTTGGTGAAGACGGCGCCGGAATTGATGTCGAGCACCATGGCCCCGCAGGCGACCTGTTCGACCGCATCCTGTTCCACGGTCGAGAAATCGTCCATCTCGAGTTCCGCGGCCAGTTTCTTGCGGCCGGTCGGATTGATCCGTTCACCGATGACGCAGAAGGGTTCATCGAAGCCGATGACCACGGTTTTCGTTTTGCTCTCGATGACGGTACGAGTCATTGCAGTCCCTTGGTGTGTGAGATGTTGTCTGTCAGGCCGAGGCGGCCCGGCCGGAGTCCCCGGCGTTGTCGGTCACCCATCGCGCCGCCGTGGCAATCCCGCCGAGCGGGAAGACATGGGCCTGTGCGATCAGGCTGTCGGGGTTTTCCGCCTTGTGGCGGGCGAGGTCGGCCAGGACCTCGGTCGGTTCGTAGGGCAGCACCAGTTTGGTGACATCCATCGCGCGTTTCTGCAGCACCTTGAGCGACGGGCCGACGCCGCAGGCGATGGCGAACTTGATCAGCGTCTGAAGCTTGGCCGGGCCGGCGACGCCCACGTGGATCGGCAGGGCGATCCCGGCCTCCTGCAGGCGGTCGGCCCAGGCGATGATCGGACGGGCGTCGAAGGCGAACTGGGTGGCCAGCGCCATCTCAGCATCCGTGCGCTCCGAAAACGCCTGCTTCCAGCGCAGCGCCTCCATCACCACGGCCTCGCCGCCCTCGGGGTCGATGTCGCGGTTGCCCTCGGGGTGGCCGGCCACGTGCAGGCGCCGAAAGCCGGCCTTGTCGAAAAGCCCGGTCTCCAGCAGCTGCATCGAGCTGTGGAAATCGCCCTGCGGCTCGGCCACGCCACCGGCGAGGATCAGGCCCTGGTCGACCCCCGCCTCGCCCTGGTAGCGGGCGATCCAGTCGGCCAGCGTCGCGCCGTCCTTGATGATGCGCGCGGGGAAATGCGGCATGACGTCGAACCCCTCGGCCGCGAGTCGCGCCGCGGTGGCGACCATGTCCGCGATCGGAGTGCCCTCGATATGGGCGACGTAGACTCGGGTGCCCCGGGGCAGGAGGGCGCGGAAATCCTCGACCTTTCCGGCGGTGCGGGGCATCACCTCGATCGAATAGCCCTGCAGGAAGGCTTCGAGGCGGGTGTCGGCCGGTGCGGGCACCGCCCGGCGGGCGAAGTTCAGTATTGCCATCAGGGGTTCCCTCCAACTCGGGCGGCTCATGCCCATCCGCTCATGCCCATCCATCGTTCGCGATCAGGGCCTTGAGACGGTCCTGATCGTATTCGGCATCCAGGCGCGCGATCTCGCGCGCCGCGACGTCGGAGGGGTCGCCCTCCTGCGGGGGCAGGGGCAGTTTGCGCCATTCGGCCAGGTAGTCATCGGTCTCCGATGCGCCACCCTTCATCGCCGCCCGGTCAATCGCCTGTTCGAAGCGTTCCGGCAGCACGGCCTTGGCCGCCTTGCGGCCCTTGCCGACGATCACCTGGGCGGGGATGTCCCGCCAGCATACAAGGGTGATGTCGTTCTGGGCCATGCGCGTTTCCTCTGCGTCCCGTATGCCCCTGATATGCGAGGGCAGGAAGGCGTGTCGGGTCGTTTTCGACACGTTGCGTCGCACGGGCGACGCCCGGGCAGAAGTACCGCGCCCGGCGGCGGGGGTGAAGCGCCGCGAGTCGGAGGAATTCTCATGACAGTCATGAGCCCGGTTGCCGTGCACAGGGAACGAGCGTTCCCGCGGCGGTCGGAGCGGCGGCCGGAGACGGTATCTTGCGGAAACGCCTGCGGTGGACTAGTTTTCAGGTAACACGTAACAGGAGGGCGCGACGATGGCGCCCAGGCGTCCCAAAGGTGCGGGCGCGTTCCCGAAACCGGTCGAAAGCCCCGTACCCACACCACCCGATCCGGCCGAGCTCTATGCCGCGCTGGACTTGGGCACGAATTCGTGCCGGATGCTGATTGCCCAGCCCAAGGGCAGTCAGTTCCACGTCGTGGACAGCTTTTCGAAATCGGTGCAGCTGGGTGCCGGGCTGGAACGGTCGGGGCATCTGTCGCGGGCCTCCATGTCGCGCACGATCCAGGCCCTGCGGGTCTGTCATCAGAAGCTGCGGCGGCACAAGGTCCGGCACATGCGCCTGGTGGCCACCGAGGCCTGTCGCCGCGCCAGCAACGCCAGCCGGTTCATCGAACAGGTCCAGCGCGAGACCGGCCTGGCGCTCGAGATCATCCAGCCCGAGGAAGAGGCGCGGCTGGCCGTCATCTCCTGCGCGCCGCTGGTCTCGACGCGGACCGACCAGCTTCTCGTCGTGGATATCGGTGGCGGCTCGACGGAACTGGTCTGGATCGACCTGACCGCCGTGCCGCGCCGCGACCGGCCGCGCGCGATCATGCGGCTGCATTCCGGCTTTCACCCGTCGGAAAGCCCGTTTCCGGCGGCCAAGGTCGTGGACTGGATCTCGGTTCCCCTGGGCGTGGCGACCCTGCGGGACCAGTTCCGCGATGTGCAGGACGACACGGCGCGGTTCGCGCTGATGTCCTGGTTCTTCGAGGAATCGCTGGCCGAATTCGCGCCCTACAAGGACGAACAGGCCCGCGAGGGGTTCCAGATCATCGGCACCTCGGGCACCGTCACCACGGTCGCGGCCTCGCATCTCGGGCTCAAGCGCTATGACCGGACCAAGGTGGACGGGCTGCGCATGACCAGCGACCAGATCGACCGTGTGATCCGCGACTATCTCACACTGGGTCCCGAGGGGCGGCGCAAGGATCCCCGGATCGGGCAGGACCGTCAGACGCTGATCATGTCCGGCGCCGCGATCCTTCAGGCCCTGCTGCGGTGCTGGCCGACCGACCGTCTCTCGGTGGCAGACCGCGGATTGCGCGAGGGGCTTCTCTATGCCCAGATGTCGGCGCACGGGGTACTGGAGGACGCGCCCTACTGACGGGCCGCCGCCGGGCAGCAGCTGGCTTGTCTGCACCGGCGGGACTGGGTAAGCACGCGCCATTCGAAAGGGACCGGACGTGGCGAAGAAGCCGACAGGACGCAATACCTCGGGGCGCGGGCAGCGGGACCTGACCGTGAAGGTCAAGACCGCGCGCGGCCGCAAGCTGTCGTCCACGCGGTGGCTTCAGCGACAACTCAACGACCCTTATGTGCAGCGCGCGAAGGCCGAAGGCTATCGCGGGCGGGCAGCGTTCAAGATCATGGAGATCGACGACAAGTTCCGGTTCCTCGTCCCCGGTGCGCGTGTCGTGGACCTCGGCTGTGCGCCGGGCGGCTGGCTTCAGGTCGCGGTCCCGCGGATCAACGCGCTTGGCGAGAAACAGGGCAAGGCGCAGGGCCGGATCATCGGCGTCGATCTTCAGGAGGTCGAGCCGCTGCCGGGGGCCGAGATCCATCAGCTGGACTTCATGGCCGACGATGCGGACGAACAGGTGAAGACCTGGTTGGGGGGCGAGGCCGACGTGGTCATGTCGGACATGGCCGCCGCCTCGTCCGGTCACAAGCAGACCGACCACCTGCGGATCATCTCGCTGTGCGAAGCCGCGGCCTATTTCGCCTTCGACGTGCTGGCCCCGGGCGGCACCTTCGTCGCCAAGGTGCTGGCGGGCGGCGCGGAGGGCGAGTTGCAGAAACTGCTCAAGCAGAAGTTCGACAAGGTCGCCAACATGAAGCCGCCCGCCTCGCGCGCCGACAGCTCGGAGAAATTCGTGGTCGCCACCGGCTTTCGCGGATGAGTTCAGCCCCGCCGGAGCGAGGCGATGGCCGCCGAGACGAACTGACGGAGGCTTTCGGGATCGGCGTTGGAAGCGCCGAGCTTCGGCCGGTCGGCTTTCCGCTCGGATAGGTCCTCGCGCTCGGGGGTGTCTTCCGCAGCCAGGCGATTCGGCCGGATGTCCCGCGTCCGCAGGAGCTCGAAAAGCCTGTGATGCCGGGAACTGACATCCCGGCGATGCTTGTCGAAGTCGTACATCGTCCCGTTGCCCTTCTCAGGCGCGTTTGCATATGTCCCGTAACACGCCCCGGTTGCAGGCAAAATTGCCCCTGGATCGGCCCGCTTCGGGGTTGGGTGCATCCGGCCGATCGCATCCTGACGATCCTTCCAAAGGCAATATAGCCGATTGCAAGGTTGCTTTCGACCAATCCCGCCTGTCGACGCCGCGAATCCGCCCTTCTGTTAAACTGAGTTGCATTCCGCGCAAGTTTTTCCCGGCAGTCCGGACCGACAACCGGGGGCCGCGTTGGTCGCTCGGGGTGACAGGAGTACCGTTTCCACAGGCATTCAGGCCCCGTTGAACGGAAAGGAAACAGGTCCCACCCGCGATGACCCACGATACCTCCGCTTTGCAAACCGGCATCACCGATGTGGAACGTCACGCGCTCACGCTGGCGATTCGTGCGCTGCAGGGCGCGGCGGTCACGGTCGATCCGGATGGCAGGATCGTGGCGCGCATCGGCGATTCGGGGCCGATGGTCGGCTCGGACTGGCTGTCGCTCTGGGAAGCGCGCGACAGGGCGGCGATCGTGTCGGCCCTGAGGTCCCGCTCGCGCGGGACAATCACGCTTTCGCCGACGCCCCAGGGGCAGACCGCCCCGGTTCGCATCTGGGTGGCGCCCCAGGAGAGGGGCGAGGCGCTCGTTCTGTCCGAGGGGATGGCGCGGGACCGGCCGCAGGCGGAGCCCGGCCCCGAGGTCCGCACGAAACTGCATGACATCAACAACCAGATCTTCGCGCTGCAGGCCTGCGCGCGATTGCTGCGCCGGTCGGTCACCAACGGCGGAGGCGACAGGGTGTTGCAGTTCCTGGACGAGGCGGATTCCACCGTCGAAAAGGCGCACCGCACCCTCACCGAACTGCGGAACATCATCGAGCGCAAGACGGATGAAGACACCTGATCTGGTGGTTGGCCCTCGGCCGAGCCGAGATCTAGCAGGACGTCTGCCTCATGATTCGGTGAAAATCTTGTGGCAACTGCTTAAAGGCAAAAATATCAAACAGTTAACCAACAGCGATGCAAGTCCTTGGCAGAGCGGCGGCAACGAGCCATGGAACCACCCGAACAATTCGCCAGTTTGTGCTCCATCACCGGCGGGTTACCCGGGACGAGCCAGAACGAGAGAACGAAGATGCAACGGATGACGCGCTACTACGGCCAGAACGGAAACGGAGGAGGCCATTCCCCAGCCAGCTGCTTTGCCAGCCGACTGGAACGTTACGCGCCGCTGACGGACGAGGAGAAAGGCTTTGTCGCCCGGATGGAAGAGGCCGAGCGGCCGGTCAAGCGCGGCGAGGTGGTCCTCAAGGCCGGCGAACCCTCGACCGAGCTCGGCGTCGTGAAAGAGGGATGGGCCGTCGCCAGGAGCGACAGGCTGAACGGCCGCAGCCAGACGCTGCGGATCTATCTTCCGGGCGAGATCATCGGCCTTCCCGGCCTGGGAATCGGCCACTATGCCCACGAGGTGGTGATGGTCACCCAAGGGTGCATCTGTCCGTTTCCCAAGGATCACATCACCGGGATCTACGCCCGGGTGCCGCGGCTCGCGGCGCTGCTGACGGCCGTCGCCAGCGTGGATCAGGTCGCCCTCAAGGATCGGCTGTTCATGATGGGCTCGGGCACGGCGCGGGAACGCATGGCGCATTTCCTGCTCGACCTGCACGAACGGCTGTTGCTGAGCAATCCGGACATGGGGCGCCGCTTCCGGTTGCCGCTCCGGCAGGTGGACATCGCCGAGGTGCTCGGGCTGACCAAGGTCTACGTGAACCGCCTGCTCAAGGCCTTCACCGAAGAGGGGCTGATCGAGATCCAGCGCCCCTATGTCCGCATCCTGCGCCCGGCCGAGCTGAAATCCATGTCGAACTACGTCAACCGCTACGAGCAGATCGACCAGTCGTGGTTCCCCAGCCCCGCGCGCAACGACATCAGCCTCTGAACGGCGCTTCGGGCACCGGTCCATCCGGCGGGGCCGGGCTCATCGGCCGGGCTTGCGAACTCAGGCATCCTTCCTGCAATTCCCGCCACATCGGAACGTTGAGCGACATCTGGCACTGTGCCGTGAAGATGCGGCCGTTCACCTCCATGCAGATCACCTGGCCCATTTCGATGCGGGCGCCCGAGCTGTCGGTGCAATAGCAGTCGACGGTCTTTCCACCGATAGTGCCGTCCGCGACGGCCGGAACGGGCGCAAGCGCCATGGCAAGGGCCAACCATCTCATGCAAGAAGGCTAGCACGGGCCCCGCCCTTGACCAAGCATCACGAATAGGGGACAGCAGGCCCATGATATCCGCGGACAGACTGGCGCAGATCACGCAGCGCTTTGAATATCTCGAGGCGCGCATGGCCGAGGGCGGCGGCGACTTCGCCGCCCTGTCGCGCGAATACTCCGAACTGCGCCCCGTGGTGGCGACGATCGCCGCCTGGGAGCAGGCGCAGACCGCGCTGAGCGAGGCCGAGGGCCTGCGCGACGATCCCGAGATGCGGGCCCTCGCCGACGAGGAGATCCAGCGGCTCAGGCACGACCTGCCCGAGCTGGAACAGGCGCTGCAGATCGCGCTGCTGCCGAAGGACGCCGCCGACAGCCGCCCGGCCATGATCGAGATACGGCCCGGCACCGGCGGGGACGAGGCGGCGCTGTTCGCCGGCGACCTGCTGCGAATGTACCAGCGGTATTCCGAAGCACGGGGATGGCGGTTCCAGGTGGTCGAACTGAACGAGACCGAGCTTGGCGGGATCAAGGAAGTCGTCGCGAATGTCCAGGGCGAGAACGTCTTTGCCCGGCTCAAGTTCGAAAGCGGCGTGCACCGCGTGCAGCGCGTCCCGGAAACCGAGAGCGGCGGGCGCATCCACACCTCGGCCGCGACGGTGGCCGTGCTCCCCGAGGCAGAGGATGTGGATATCCAGATCGACCCGTCCGAAATCCGCATCGACACGATGCGCGCGAGCGGGGCCGGCGGCCAGCACGTGAACACCACGGATTCAGCCGTGCGCATCACCCATGTGCCGACGGGTATCGTAGTCGTCAGCTCGGAAAAGTCGCAGCATCAGAACCGCGCCATCGCCATGCAGGTCCTGCGCACGCGCCTCTTCGACCTGGAACGCCAGAAGGCCGCCGATGCGCGGGCGGCGGATCGCAAGGCGCAGGTGGGTACGGGCGACCGCAGCGAGCGGATCCGGACGTACAATTTCCCGCAGGGCAGGGTGACGGACCACCGGATCAACCTGACGCTCTACCGTCTGGACCAGGTGATGCAGGGCGATCTGGACGAGGTGATCGACGCGCTGACCGCCGATCACCAGGCCATGCTGATGGCGGAGATGGAGGGGTGACGCGCAGCGTGCGCGCCGCGATGGCCGAGGGTATCGCCCGTCTCGCCGCTGCCGGGACCGGCACGCCGGAACGCGACGCCCGCCGGCTGATGGCCCATGCGCTGGAGGTGGGCGCCGACCGCATTTCGCTCATGGCGCAGGATGAGATCGGCCCCGGCTCCGAGGAGGCGTTCGACGGACTGATCGCGCGGCGCCTTCTTCACGAACCGGTGTCGCGCATCGTCGGCGGCCGCTGGTTCTACGGCCGCTGGTTCGACGTCTCGCCCGCGACCCTCGATCCGCGCCCGGAAACCGAGACGCTGGTCCAGATCGCTCTTGAACGGCGCTTCGACCGGGTACTCGACCTCGGCACGGGAACCGGCTGCATCGTGATCTCCCTGCTGGCCGAAAGGGCGGATGCGCGCGGCGTCGGGTCGGACCTTTCCGAGGGGGCGCTTGCGACGGCGGCGGAGAATGCCGCGACCTGCGGCGTTGCCGACCGCCTGTCGCTGGTCCGGTCCGACTGGATGGCGGGGGTCGACGGAACGTTCGATCTGATCGTGTCGAACCCGCCCTACATCGCGCCCGAAGAGATGAGCGGCCTTGCCCCCGACGTCACCAAGTTCGACCCACGGCAGGCCCTCACCGATGGGGTCGACGGTCTCGGCGCCTACCGGGCCATCGCGGCGCAGGCGCCGGCCCGGCTGGTTCCCGGCGGAAGGCTGCTGGTCGAGATCGGACCGACCCAGGCCGGGGCGGTTGCCGGTCTCTTCCGCGATGCGGGACTGACGGAGATCCGGACCTTTCCCGACCTCGACGGCCGGGACCGCGTGGTGGCTGCTTTGCGACCACAATAGGGCCCTTGGGGATTTCTTTCCCAGTTACCCCTTGTATTCAGGGTTCGGACATGTTTAGTCCTTAGGTACGTCACGGCAGCGGATGCGGCATGCATCTGCCCGGACTTTGGTAAGCCCAAAACGTCGAAGACCCGCCGCGCCACTTTCTTTGCGCAGGCTGGTGTGAACGACAGCCATTCAAGCAAGGCTCACAAGAGGCCCATGAGATCTTCGAAATCACGTTCGCGCAACAAGTCGAACCGTAATCGGTCTGTCGGCAATATCGTAAATCGGGTCTTCGACTCTTCGGGTCCGGAAGGCAAGGTCCGCGGTACGCCGCAACAGATCATCGACAAGTACAATCAGCTCGCGCGGGATGCGCAGCTGGGCGGTGACCGGGTGGCCACCGAGAACTTCCAGCAGCATGCCGAGCATTATCTGCGCATGCTGGGCTCGGCCCAGAAAGAGCAGGAAAAGCAGCGCGAACAGCAGGATGCCGAGAACCGCAAGCGGCAGTCCGAACGCGACCGCGAACGCGCCAAGCAGGACAGTTCCGACCAGCAGGAGGCCGAGCAATCGGTGCCCGGCGGCGGGGATCAGCCGGATGTGATCGATGCCTCGGGCAACGACAGCGAATCCGGGCTGGTCGAGACGCCCGAAGAGGCGCGGAGCGGGTCCGAAGAACCCGCCTCGAAGCCCAAGCGGAGCTATAATCGCAAGCCGCGGGCCAAGAAGGACTCGGGCAACGGTGACGGCAAGTCGGGCGAAGACAGCGCCACTGCCGCCGAATAATCAGCCGCGATAGTGGTCAAGGACAAAGACCCGGATGGCCGAGGCCAGGCCGGCGTCGGTTCCGCGCCGCTCGTCGATCTGCGCCGCCAGGGCATTGATCGGCACATTCCGTTCCGCAGCGATATCGCGGAACGCCTGCCAGAATTCCGGTTCGAGAGAGACACTGGTGCGGTGCCCGCGCAGCGTCAAGGAGTGTTTCTCGGGGCGCGTCGGCATCAGCCGTCCGGATCGTCGCGCCCGTGCCCGTCGAGCCTGTGCCCGTCGAGCCTGCGCGCCGCCTGATCCCTCTCGCTCCGCTCCTGCGTTTTTTCCGCCCTGGTGCGGCCGAACTTGACCGCATTCGCATCGGCCGTCGCCCGCTTGTCCGAACGCTGCTTCTGCTTTCTGGCGCGGTTCAGGTTCACGATCTTGCTCATGCCCGGATCCTAATGCGCCGGGTGATCCCGCGCCAGCACGAAAAAGGGCGGCCCGAAAGCCGCCCCCTGACAGGTGAAACCCGAGGAAGGATCAGGCCTTGGGGCCGATCATCTGTTCCGGGCGCACGACCTTGTCGAAGGTCTCTTCGTCGACGAAACCAAGCGCGATGGCTTCTTCCTTGAGGGTGGTGCCGTTCTTGTGCGCCGTCTTCGCGACCTTGGTGGCGTTGTCATAGCCGATCGTGGGGGCCAGCGCCGTCACCAGCATCAGCGATTCCTTCATCAGCTTCTCGATGCGCGGCTCGTTCGCCTCGATGCCGTTCAGCATCCGTTCGGTAAAGCTGTCGGCCACGTCGCCCAGAAGCTGCATGGACTGCAGCAGGTTGTAGGACATCATGGGGTTGTAGACGTTCAGTTCGAAATGGCCCTGGCTCCCCGCAAACTTGATGGCGGCGTCATTGCCCATCACATGGGCCGCCACCTGGGTCATCGCCTCGGCCTGGGTCGGGTTGACCTTGCCCGGCATGATCGAGGATCCGGGCTCGTTCTCGGGCAGGATCAGTTCGCCCAGGCCCGAGCGGGGACCGGAGCCCAGGAACCGGATGTCGTTGGCGATCTTGTACATCGACCCCGCCACGGTCGACAGCGCCCCGGACATGAAGACCATGGCGTCATGCGCGGCCAGCGCCTCGAACTTGTTGGGGGCGGTGACGAAGGGCAGGCCGGTGATCTCGGCCATGTTCTTCGCGACCGTCTCGCCCCAGCCCTGTTTCGTGTTCAGCCCGGTGCCGACGGCCGTGCCGCCCTGGGCCAGTTCGTAGATACCCGGCAGGGCGGTCTCGATCCGGGCGATGCCCTGGCGGATCTGATGCGCATACCCCGAGAATTCCTGGCCGAGCGTCAGCGGCGTGGCATCCTGGGTGTGCGTCCGCCCGATCTTGATGATGTCCTTGAATTGGTCGGATTTGGCCTCCAACCCCTTGAGAAGCTTTTTCAAACCCGGAAGCAGAACGTCCCTTGCGGTCATCGCGGCCGCGATGTGCATGGCGGTCGGGAAGGTATCGTTCGAGCTCTGACCCATGTTGCAGTGGTCGTTCGGATGCACCGGGTCCTTCGACCCGATCGTGCCGCCGAGGATCTCGATCGCGCGGTTGGCGATGACCTCGTTGGCATTCATGTTGGACTGGGTGCCCGATCCGGTCTGCCAGACGACCAGCGGAAAATTGTCGTCGAACCGGCCCTCGACCACCTCGCTTGCCGCCTGGACGATCGCATCGGCAAGCTTGGCGTCCAGCGCGCCGCTCTCCTTGTTGGCCTGGGCACAGGCCTGCTTGATGACGCCGAGCGCACGGACGATGGCAACGGGCTGTTTCTCCCATCCGATCGGGAAGTTCATGATCGAGCGCTGCGTCTGCGCGCCCCAATACTTGTCGGCGGGAACTTCGAGCGGGCCGAAACTGTCGCTTTCCGTGCGGGTCTGGGTCATCGTGGGTACTCCGGGCTATGACGTCGCGTCGGCTATACGCTGTCGCCTGCGCGCACGCAATCCGGGCAAAAAAGCGCCGCTTCGTTCTTTTGCCGTCTTGTGTCAGAACACGTGTTCCGACATAGATGAGGTATGCCACGCAAGCCCTCCCATACCCCCGAAAGTCTCGCCGACAGCGCGCTCGCCCAATTCTGGTACGGCGGCTACGAGGCGACGTCGATGGACACGCTCGTCAAGAAGACCGGGGTCAGCCGCCACGGCATCTATACCGACTATGGCAGCAAGCGGTCGCTCTACCTCGCATGTTTTCCGCGCTATCACGAACATGTGGTGGCCCCGGTGCTGAACCCGGTGTTCAGCTCGCACGACGGGCTGCCGGCGATCACCGCCTATTTCGGCCGGCTGATCGAGATGGCCGAGGGAATCGGGCTGCCCGGGCCGGGTTGTTTCGTCGCCAATGCCGCGACCGAGACCGCGCCCCACGATCCGGATGTCGCGCGGAAGGTGTCGGAGCACAACACCAAGCTCGAGAACGCATTCACCATGGCCCTGCAGCGCGAGAAGAAGTCGCAGCTGCCCCTGGCGCACCGCAAGGCGCTGGCGCGGATCATCGCCATGTTCTCCGCGGCGCTCTGGACCTCATCGCGCAGCACGGACAATCCCGAGACGCTGCGCCAGCACACGGCGGTGTTCCTGGACATGCTGGAAAACCGGGTGAAGTGAGGGCGTTGCGCCGAACGGGCGGGAGCCATTTTCAGGCGCGGGCGCCATCATCCTGCCGAGCGGGCGCATCCTCGGGTCGGGCCCGAGGAGGACGGATTCGCGGGATGACCCATGGAAGGGGACAAGCGGCGTGAGTGCCCTGCGGCGCGGGGCGGTCACTGCACCTTGCGACGAAATTCGAAGACGCGCGCCGGGGGAAGGTTGGCCCAGACGGTCCCCCGCTTGGTCGCGGTGATGCCCATGTCGATCTGCACATCCTCGGGAATGGGAGCGTTCGGAGAATAGGTGATCTGGACGAAAACCCCGTCGGGCGCCATGACGTTGAAGGCCCGCCCCACCACTTCGCGCTGGATCTGCGGACGGGCCAGGACGGGCACGCCGGAGATGACACAGCCGAGGTTCGAGAAGCCGATGTTCTCGATCTCCTGCGCGGGCCGGTTGAGCACCGTGACGCCGGGAAACTTGCGCGCCAGTTCCTCGCAGAACCGCGGATTGAGCTCCATCAGGATCAGACGTTCCGGCGCGACCCCGCGCTCGAGAATGGCCTTGGTGAAGCTTCCGGTCCCGGGGCCGATCTCGACGATCGGACCTTCGACGTTCTCGACGCCTTCGGTCATCTTGCGGGCGACCGCGGCCGAAGACGGGGCGATGGCCGAAACCTCGCGCGGGTTCCGCATCAACTCGCCCAGGAAAACGGTGAAATCACTGGCCATGCTCGAAGACTCCCTCCTCGGATTTCTTTCGGTTGATGAACGACGAACGGCCGGAGGCAGCAAGCCGGTTCCATGAGGTTTCATAAAAATTTCACGCCCGGGGGCCGCCAAGAGGCCGCCGGGAGGCCTATTTGCGGAACTTGTCGAGCTGAACGACCTCGGCGTCCTGCGCCTCGTCCTCGTCTCCGGCCGCGTCTGCTTCGGCCTCGGTCTCGGGCTCGTCGCGGCGGGCGCGCAGCGGCGGGGAGGCTTCGGCATCCTCGGCCTCGCTCTCCTGGTCCTGGGTCTCGAAGCGGAGGCCGAATTCGACCGAAGGATCGACGAAGGTCAGGATGGAATCGTAGGGAATGAACAGCCGTTCAGGGGAATCGCCGAAATTGAGCGAGATGCCGAAGCCGTCATCCCCCACGACGAGGTTGTCGAACCAGTGCTGCAGCACGACCGTCATTTCCCTGGGATAGCGGTCGCGCAACCAGTCGGCGAGGCGGGCATCCTCGTGGGTCGTGTCGAAGGTGATGAAGAAGTGGTGATTCCCGGGCAATCCGTTGTCGGCGACGTCCGCGAGGACCTCTTGGATGAGGCCGCGCATCGCGCGGTGCATGAGATTTCCGTAGTCAATCGAACGCGACATATGGGTTTCCACGGTCTGTAGAGTCGAGCATAGGGGATTCGCGTGAAAACGGAAGCGCCTATGCCAGCCGGCTCATGGGATCAGGGCTGCCGCCGCGGCCGCGAGGGCCATGACGGGCAGAGCCACCATCAGACCGGTCCTGAGCCCGAATAGCAACCCTGCCGCAAGACATGTAAGGCTGGCGGCGAAAAGGTCGAAACTGGCCGGATCCGGCAGGGTCAGGCCCCGCACGTCCTCCACCCGCCGGAACAGGACGTGGAGGGCGAACCACAGCGACAGGTTGAGGATCACCCCCACGACCGCCGCCGTGATCGCGGCCAGGGCGCCCCGGAGGCGCGGGTTCGCCAGGATCGCCTCGACATGCGGGGCGAAGGCGAAGATCCACAGGAAACAGGGGGTGAAGGTCATCCAGAGGGTGAGCAGGCCGGCCCCGAGCCCCAGGGCCGGGCCGCCCTGGCCGATCCCCGCGAGATGACCGATGAACTGGGTGACCAGGATCAGCGGGCCGGGGGTGGTCTCGGCGAGGCCGAGGGCATCGATCATCGCGTCGGGGCCGATCCAGCCGTGCGTCTCGACCACGGCCTGCGCCATGTAGGCCAGAACGGCGTAGGCACCGCCGAAGGTGACCACGGCGAGCCTGGCGAAGAAGAGGGCGAGGTCGGTCAGAAAGGCGTGTCCGGCGAGCGCGACGAGGGCGAGGGGCGCCATCCAGAGCGCCAGCCAGATGAGTGCGGTGCGCAGGCTGGCGGCCCGGGAGGCCACCGGGCGTTCCGCTTCGTCCGGCGCGGGGCGGGCCGAGAGGTATCCCCAGAGGCCCGCCGCCAGGATGATGAGCGGAAAGGGCAGGTCGAGCGCGAAGAGCCCGAGAAAGGCGAGCGCGGCGAGGATCCAGCCCTGCGCCCCGGAGAGCGCCTTGCGCGAGATCCGCCACAGCGCCTGCAGGACGATCACGATCACGAGCGCCTTGACCCCCAGAAAGGCCTGCTGGATCAGCGGGATGCCACCCCATCGCGCATAGGCGAAGGCGAGCCCCAGGATGACGAGCGCACCGGGCAGGGTGAAGAGCAGCCCCGCCAGCAGCCCCCCGGCGGTGCCGCGCTGGCGCCAGCCGGCATAGGTGGCCAGCTGCATGGCCTCGGGGCCGGGCAGCAGCATGCAGAAGGACAGGGCGCCGAGGAAGTCCCTTTCGGACATCCAGGCGCGGCGCGCCACGAGTTCCTCATGCATGACGGAGATCTGCGCCGCGGGTCCGCCGAAGGAGAGCAGGCCGATGCGACCGAAGGCGCGGAACATCTCGGTCCAGGTGGGGGGCACGGGGTGGTCCTGTTTCCGCGGGCGACGCGCGCAGGGAGGCGGATCCCGGCCGAGGTGTCAAG
>NZ_CH724131.1:337845-696679 GCF_000152725.1 Pseudooceanicola batsensis HTCC2597 | reverse complement strand
GCCGGGCATGGAAGGCCCGGTGCGGGGACCGGCGCCCGAAGCCGCGGGGGGCGGGGGCGCGAAGGTGCCGCGCAGAGGGGCGGGACGGTCGTTGCCGGGGGCCCGCACGGGAGGCATTCCCGGCGAGCCGGTGGAAGAACCACGGCAGCCAAGCGGACCACGGGCCGGGGCCGAAGTCGGCACATCGGAAGCGAGCGAGGCCCGGTGCCATGCGGGTATGCGATGAATGAGGGGCCGGCGAGGTTCGGAGACGGGCGCGCGATTGCGCGGCCTTGCTTGCGGTGTCGTCGGGGCGGGCGTGAAAATGCAGGCTTCTGTTGCCAGGTGCCTGCGAACCCCGCCCAGACTTGCTAGAGCCTAGGACTTAAAGATCGGTCTTTCGGACTGCTTACGCAGCCAGAGCGACCGGAGCACGATTGTCGTTGGCAATTATGCTTAGCGTACCGATAACGGTGGTAACTCACCGGGACAAAGCAAACCCCTTTAGACGTCCGTCGATCCTGTTTCGGCCCCAGATCCCTCCAACGACGGGTGATTTGGTGGAGCCGCCGGGTACCGCCCCCGGGTCCGATCCGCTTATTACGAGCGCGTTTATGTCCATAGTCCGTTGCCGGACAGCCCAGATATAGGACCGGGGGCGGCGGATTTCAACGGTCTCCGGTCGTCGTCAGGACGAGAGTTTCACCAGCGCGTGGCGCTTCTTGCCCGCCGAGAGCTTGACCGGGGCCGAAAGGCTTGCGTCGTCGAGCACGAGGCCCGCATCGGTCAGGGGCGCGTCGTTGAGGCGCGCGCCGTTGTCCGCGATGAGGCGCTTGGCCTCCTTGCCGGTCCTGGCGAGGCCGGTGCGCACGAGCAGCTGCACCACCGAGATGCCGCCGCCGACCTCTCCGGTCGTCAGTTCCAGCGTCGGCAGGTCGCCCCCGATGCCGCCCTTCTCGAAGACCTCGCGAGCCGTCGCCTCGGCGGTCCTGGCGGCGTCGGCCCCGTGCAGGAGCGTCGTCGCTTCGTTGGCGAGGATCACCTTGGCATCGTTGATCTCGGACCCGCCGAGCGCGCCGAGGCGGTCGCATTCCTCGACGGGGAGTTCGCTGAAGATCTTCAGGAACCGTCCGACATCGGCATCGGTGGAGTTGCGCCAGAACTGCCAGAATTCGTAAGGCGACAGCATTTCGCCGCTGAGCCAGACGGCGCCGTTGGCGGACTTGCCCATCTTGCGGCCGTCGGAGGTGGTCAGCAGCGGCGTGGTCAGTCCGTAGATCTCGGTATCGAGCACCCGGCGCGTCAGGTCGATCCCGTTGACGATGTTGCCCCACTGGTCCGAGCCGCCCATCTGGAGCAGGCAGTCGTGGCGGCGGTTCAGCTCGAGAAAGTCGTAGGCCTGGAGGATCATGTAGTTGAACTCGAGGAAGGAGAGCGACTGTTCGCGATCCAGCCGCGATTTCACGGACTCGAAGGATAGCATCCGGTTGACCGAGAAATGCCGGCCGATGTCGCGCAGGAATTCGAGATAGTTCAGCCCGTCCAGCCATTCGGCATTGTCGAGCATGAGCGCGGGATTGGCTTCGCGGTCATAGTCGAGGTACTGCGCGAAGACGCGCTGCATCCCGGCGATGTTCTCGCCGATCTGCGCCGGCGAGAGCAGCGGGCGTTCGTCGGCGCGGAAGGACGGGTCGCCCACCTTGGTCGTGCCGCCGCCCATGAGCGTGATCGGCTGATGCCCGGTCTTCTGCAGCCAGCGCAGCATCATGATGTTCATCAGGTGGCCGACATGCAGGGACTTCGCGGTCGCGTCATAGCCGATGTAGGCGGTCACCATCCCCTTGTTCAGGGCCTCGTCCAGGGCCTGATAGTCGGTGCAGTCGGCGATGAAACCGCGCTCCATGATCGTGGCCATGAATTCGGACTTGGGATGGTATGTCATGTCTCTTGTCCCGGGTTGAGGTGCAGGGCACTCTATAGGCGGCAGGCAGGACAAGGAAAAGACCGTGTCGAAGGCAGGGATCAAGAAAGGGCCGGTGCGCGCCCTGGGGGCGATGTCGGGCACCTCTCTGGACGGGGTGGACGCGGCGGTCGTGGTGACCGACGGGGTCGAGATCCTGGGCTTCGGCGAAAGCGACTACCGGCCCTACACCCCCGAGGAGCGCGCGGTGCTGCACCGGGCGCTCGGGCAGTGGCCGAACGATCCGGGCGTGGCCCCGGCCAACCGGGTGGTGATGGCGGCGCACCGGGAGCTGATGGGCCGGTTCCGCGACGTCGAGATCGCGGGCTTTCACGGGCAGACGCTGGCGCATGATCCCCGCGGACGCGGCACGCATCAGGTGGGCGAGGGCGATACGCTCGCCGCGGATCTGGGGCTGCCGGTGGTCTGGGATTTCCGCACGTCGGATGTGGAGCTGGGCGGCGAGGGGGCGCCGCTGGTGCCGTTCTTCCATCACGCCTGCGCGCGCTGGATCGGGGCCGGCGCGCCGCTGGTCTTTCTCAACATGGGCGGCGTCGGCAACCTCACCTGGGTCGATCCGCGGATCGCGCGGCCCGAGGACGAGGGCGCGGTCCTTGCCTTCGACACCGGCCCCGCGAATGCGCCGATCAACGATCTGCTGCTGGCGCGCCGCGGTCTGGACTATGACGAGGACGGCAAGCTGGCCATGACGGGGCGGGTCGAGACCGGCGCGCTCGAGCTTTTCCTCGACGATCCCTATTTTTCGCGCATCCCGCCCAAGTCGCTGGACAGGAACGCCTTTCCCGAGATGATGTCGCTGGTCGGCGAGTTGGGGGATGCGGATGCGGCGGCGACACTGACCGGAATGGCCGCCGCCGCCGTGCTGCGGGGCATGGAACATTGCCCGGAAGCGCCGGACCGGCTGTTCGTCACCGGCGGCGGCCGGAAGAACCCGGTGCTGATGGAGATGCTGTCGGTCTCGCTCGACTGTCCGGTCCTGCCGGTCGAGGAGGCCGGGCTCGACGGGGACATGCTCGAGGCGCAGGCCTTCGGCTATCTCGCCGTGCGGGTGGCGCGCGGGCTGCCGACCTCGTGCCCCTCGACAACCGGGGTCAGGATGTCGGTGGGGGGCGGGCAGGTCTCCCGGCCCTGAGCGTCAGTCGGCGATATAGCGGTCGCGATCGTGGTTGAAGGCGATCACCGCATTCAGCACCGCCGCCCCGAAGAGAGAGAACAGCACCACCCGCGTCTCGAACAGGAAGACCGCCGCCAGGAAGATCAGCGCGTCGGCCGCCAGTTGGACGTATCCCGCGCGGAAGCCGGTGCGGTCCTGGATCATCAGCGCCACCACGCCCAGGCCACCGAGCGATCCCTTGTGGCGGAAGGCGCCCAACAGGCCGAAGCCCGTGAGCACGCCGAAGATCGCGGTACCGAGCACCGGGTCGAGATAGTCGAACCTGAGGCCCAGGGGCAGGTAGTCGACCAGCAGCGACAGAACACAGACGCAGAGGATCGACTTGAGCGTGAACTCGGCGCCGAGACGCTTCCAGGCGAAGGCGTAGAAGGGCAGGTTGACCACGAAGAAGGCGAGGCCGAAGCTCCATCCCGAGAGGTACGAGATGATCAGGGCGATGCCCGCCGTCTGCCCGGTGATGAAGCCGAGCGCGGCGAGGAAGGTGACGCCCGTGCCCGCGGCGAGCAGCGAGATCGTCAGCCCCTGCGCATCCTCGAGCCAGGTGTGCTTGTGTCGGTATTCGGTCGGGATCGGGAACGGTGCGGGCATGGCCCGGAACATGCTGCTCCCGCCTCGCGGTGTCGAGCGGGAATGCGCTGGCGGCGCGGTGTTCCGTCGCGATGCCCAGGAACCGGGCAGGCAAGGCGCGTGTTGACGGAACGAAGGGCCCGAGGCGGCCCGATACCCAGAGCATACGGAGGCAAGAATGCCCGACATCAAGCAAGCCCGCATCATCATCCTGTCCACCGACGGTTTCGAACAGAGCGAACTGGAAGTGCCCCGCGACAAACTGAGCGCGGCCGGCGCCACCGTCCATGTGGTCTCTCCCGATGGCGAGACGATCCGCGGCTGGGACAAGACCGACTGGGGCCAGGACGCCGAGGTCGACCACGCGGTTTCGGACGTGTCGCCCGATGATTACGACGCGATCGTTCTGCCTGGCGGTCAGATCAACCCGGACATCCTGAGGACCAAGCCGGAAGCCGTTGAATTCGTGAAGAAGATGCACAATGCCGGCAAGGTCGTCGCGGCGATCTGTCATGGCCCCTGGATGCTGGTCGAAGCCGGCGTCGTGAAGGGGCGCAAGGTGACCTCCTTCCCGTCGATCAAGACGGATCTCGTCAATGCCGGCGGCCAGTGGGAGGACAGCGAGGTCGTGACCGACAAGGGGATCGTCACCTCGCGCAAGCCCGACGACCTCGACGCCTTCGTGTCGAAGATCATCGAAGAGGTGCAGGAGGGCAAGCACGACCGCGCAGCGGCGTGACGTCCTACAGATAACAGAACGATGGGCAGCCGGTTGATCCGGCTGCCTTTTCTTTTTCAGAACGCTTTATCCGGCCAGGGCCTTGTCCAGGTTCTCGTCGATCTTCTCAAGGAACCCCATGGTGGTCAGCCATCCCTGATCCGGGCCGACCAGAAGGGCCAGGTCCTTGGTCATGTGCCCGTCCTCCACCGTCTCGACGATCACCTTTTCCAGCGTCATCGCAAACTTCAGCAGGGCGGCGTTGCCGTCCAGTTCGGCCCGGTGCTTGAGCCCGCCGGTCCAGGCGTAGATCGAGGCGATCGAGTTGGTCGAGGTCGCCTCTCCGGCCTGATGTTGGCGATAATGGCGGGTGACTGTGCCGTGCGCGGCCTCGGCCTCGACGATCTTGCCATCGGGGGTGCGCAGTTGCGAGGTCATCAGGCCGAGCGAGCCGAAGCCCTGCGCCACCGTGTCGGACTGCACGTCGCCGTCGTAGTTCTTGCAGGCCCAGACGAAACCGCCGTTCCACTTCATGCAGCAGGCCACCATGTCGTCGATCAGGCGGTGCTCGTACCAGATCTTCTTTTTCTTGAACTCTTCCTCGAACTCCTGCTCGAACACCTCCTGGAAGATCTGCAGGAACTGGCCATCGTATTGCTTGAGGATGGTGTTCTTCGTCGACAGGTAGACCGGCCAGCCCAGCTGCAGCCCGTAGTTGAGCGAGGCGCGCGCGAAGTCGCGGATCGAGTCGTCGAGGTTGTACATGCCCATGTAGACGCCGCTCGAGGGGGCCTGATAGACTTCGTGTTCGATCTCGGTCCCGTCGTCGCCGACGAATTTCATCGTCAGTTTGCCGGGGCCGGGGAACTTCATGTCGGTGGCCTTGTACTGGTCGCCGAAGGCGTGGCGGCCGATGACGATGGGCTTGGTCCAGCCGGGGACGAGGCGGGGCACGTTGCGGCAGATGATGGGCTGGCGGAAGACCACCCCGCCCAGGATGTTGCGGATCGTGCCGTTGGGCGATTTCCACATCTTCTTGAGGCCGAATTCCTCGACCCGCGCCTCGTCGGGCGTGATCGTGGCGCATTTGACCGCCACGCCGACCTCCTTGGTCTTTTCCGCGGCGTCGATGGTGATCTGGTCCTCGGTCCTGTCGCGTTCCTCGATGCCGAGGTCGTAGTAGAGCAGGTCGATGTCCAGATAGGGCTCGATCAGCTTTTCCTTGATGAAGGCCCAGATGATGCGGGTCATCTCGTCGCCGTCCATTTCGACTATCGGATTTTCGACCTTGATCTTGCTCATGACGACCCCCTCGAGGATTTGCGTGGCTTTGTCCGCTTGTTAGCCCATTCCCGATCCGTGGGAAAGAAACCAGGCCCCGGCGCGGCACCGCGATCTCGCTGGGGCGTCACTTTTCGGGCGCGGCTGGCCGGTTGGGCCTGTCCAGCCGGCGCATGCGGATCAGGACGGGAATGCAGAGGCCGAGGAAGATCAGCGTCGCGACGAGCTGCGGAAAGAGCGTGCCGTTGAAAAGCTGCGCCACGACGGTCGAGACGACGGCGGCGATGATCGTGGCGATGGCCCCGATGACCGAAGCGGCGAGCCCCGCGATATGTCCCAGCGGCTCCATCCCGAGCGCGTTCAGGTTCCCCACGGTCAGGCCCATCTGGTAGAAGAGCGTCATCTGCCAGAAGACGTAGATCCAGAAAACCGCCGTGTCGCCGAGACCGATGAACTGCAGGCCGAGAATGACGAGCGTCAGAACGAAGGTCACGGTGATCGACAGCGAGATGATCGCCCGCATCCCGTGTTTCATGACGAAGGCGGCGTTCACCAGCGACGAGGTCGCGCAGAAGATCCCAATGATGAAAAAATAGAGCGCGAAGTTCTCGGCCCGGTCGAAGATCACGTCGAAACTCTGCTGTATCAGCGAGATCGAGGTGAAGAGCACGGTGAAGACAAGGGTCTGCACGTAGATCGAGGCTCGGACCATCGGGATCGCCATCATCTCGGTCAGGGCCTCGCGAAAGCCCGACAGACGGAAGGGCCGGCGCTGCGCGGGCGGCAGCGGTTCATCGAGCCGCAGGTTCACCCAGAGCGTCGAGATGGTCGCGAAGATCAGGAAGGCGAGGAAGATCGACCGCCAGCCGCCCAGGTCGATGATCAGCGTCCCGATCAGCGGGGCGAGGGCCGGCACGATGGTGAAGACGACCATGATGAAGGACACGATCCGCGCCATGGCGCGTCCGACATGCAGGTCGCGCACGATGGCCAGCGACACGATGCGCGGGCCGGCCGCCCCGACGCCCTGCATCACGCGGGCCGCCACCATCAGCTCGAGCGAGGGGGCGGCCCAGGCCAGCACGGCGCCCAGGATGTAGAGGGCCGCTCCGAAGTTGACCACCGCCTTGCGGCCGAAGGTATCCGACAAGGGGCCGGTAAAGAGCGTGCCCAGCCCCATGCCGACCAGGAACCCCGACAGGACCAGCTGGGCGCGGTTCGGGGCCTCGGGCGTCAGCTCTTCGGCGATCTGGGGCATCGCCGGCAGCATGCTGTCGATGGAAAAGGCGACGGTGGCGACCAGCATCGCCATCATGGCAATGAATTCTGACTGGGAAATGCGGCTGGACATGGAGGCTCCGGTCTCCGGGACGGCCTCTGCTAGCACGGGCGGTCCGGCGTGGCCACGGGGCGCGGCCCCGCGAATCCGGCAAGTGCGGATCCTGCATTTTCGTGGTGTGCCGAGCCGGCGGCCCGCGGCGGCTCAGTCGGGCTGGCCGGGGGTTACCGTGATTTCGTCGATCACCTTGAGCCAGAGGTCCGGCGGTTGCGCCCCCGGGACGGCATGGCGGCTGGCCACCACGAAGGTCGGCACCGCATTCACCCCCATCTCGCGGGAATGCACGTCGCGGTCGCGGATCATCTGCTCGTCGGCATCGCTGTCCAGCAGACGGCGCACGACCGAGGCGTCCATTCCGATACCGTCGGCAAGATCGGCCAGCGTGTCGCGGTCGCCGATATCGCGCCCCTCGACGAAGTTGGCGCGGAAGAGGGCATCCACCATCTCGGACTGGCGTTTCTCGATCCCGGCCCAGTGGATCATGCGGTGCGCATCCAGCGTGTTCGGCGTGCGCTGGATGGCGTCGAGATTCGCCTCGAGCCCGATTTCCTCGAAATGCGTGGCGATCTTGCCGTAGACGTCATCGGCACGGTCCCCGAACTTGCCGCGCAGATAGGCGCGGCGGTCCATGCCCTCGCGCGGCATGTCGGGATTGAGCTGGAACGGGTGCCATTCGATCACGAACGGATTCTCGGGCCGTTCCTCCAGCGCCCGCTCGAGCTGCACCTTGCCGATGTAGCACCAGGGGCAGATCGGGTCGGAGAGAATGTCGAGTTTCACCGCCATGCCGTTTTCCATGTCATATCCTTGCCTGTTCCGCCGGAATGACCAGCACCAGCGACTTGGCCAGACCATCCCCGCGGGATTGATGCGCTTCGATGAAATCCGGGTCGAGCCACATGTTCGCAAGCGCCTGGGGCGAGGGGTATTTCATCAACATCGCCGCATCCCAGCGCGTGTCGCCCCCGGTCCCGTAGCTCAGTCCCGCGGGGCCGAAGAACACCTGTTCTCCGCCGGCGGCGGCGATGGCAGGGGCGACTCCGTGGAGGTACTGACCAAAGCTCGCCTGCCCGGTCTGCGGCTCGAAGGCCAGCAGATTGAGAATGAATATGGGCTCGTTTCCCGGCATGTCGAGAATGGTGGCCCAGTCCCCCCGCGACGGTACGGCACCGTCCTCGCCATGCGTCTCGACGAGACGTTCGATGATGTCCTGGCTCATGGGGCCTCCCTCTGTGCGCTCCAGATGTCCCGCAGCGCCCGTCGCAGCAGCTTTCCGTTCGGATTGCGGGGAAGTTCGGGCAGATGCACGAAGGCCCTCGGCTGCTTGTACCGGGCCAGCCGTTCGGTCGCGGCGATCTTCAGACCCGCCTCGTCCAGCGGCTCTTGTGCAGTGTAGAAGGCGATGATCAGCCTGGCGTCCGCCTTGACCTCGCAATCCGTCACGCCGATCTCGGTGATGCCGGGGAGGTCGGAGAGGGCCGCCTCGACCTCGAGCGGCGAGACGCGGTAGCCGCCGGCGTTCATCATGTCGTCGGCGCGCGCCATGTAGGTGACCTGGCCCTCCGCGTCCATCCTGCCGTGATCGCCGGTGAGGAACCACTCGCCCTGCATCCGGGCCTCGGCCTCGTCCTGCGCGCCGTGGTAGCCGAGCATCAGGCCGGGGTCGTCCCGGTGCACGGCAATGACGCCTTCCTCGCCCAGCGGGACGGGCGCGCCCTCGGGATCCAGAATGGCGACACGGCGGCCGATCTGCGGCCGGCCGAGCGCACCGGGGGAAGCGGGCGCCGAGGGAGAGCCCGAGATGAAGGTCGAGCATTCGGACATCCCGAATGCCTCGTAAAGCTCTCCGCCACCGGCATTTCTCCAGTTCTGCCGCACCTGGTCCGAGATCTTCTCGCCGGCGGTCAGACCGTGCCTCAGCCTTGGCAGAACGAGCGATTCATGATGGTTCAGGATCTTCCGATAGACCCCTGGCGCCGCTGCGAAAATCGTCGCCTCGTGACGCTTCATGAGCAGCGGCAGCGCCTCGGGCGCGACCCCTTCCGCAGGGATCAGGGCCGTGGCGCCCACGGACCAGGGGTCCATCAGCCCGGTGCCCAGCGTATAGGTCCAGTTGAAGGCCCCCGCATGCATCAGCCGGTCGGCTTCGGTCAGGCCGTACCAGCCCTCGTGCATCATGCGGCGGGCCCAGATGGCGCGATGCGCATGCATGACCGCGCGGGCCTTGCCCGAGGTGCCCGAGGTGTAGACGATATAGGCCAGACGGTCCGGATCGCCCATGGCCCAGTCGACGGGCGGCAGGTCGCGCATCGCCAGAAGTTCCGCGGTGTCCAGGACCGGCAGAGCGGTCTCGGGACAGGGCACCGAAGGGTCGCGCAGGATCCCTGCGGGCCGCAGCCCCTCGATCATCTTCTGCACCTCGCGCGCCGTCAGTTGCGACGAGGTCGGGACCGGCACCAGACCGGCGGCGATGGCCCCGAGATAGGCGATGGGAAATTCGACGGTATTGCCGAGGCGCATGATCAGGATGTCACCCGGTTCGAAGCCGGCCTGCAGCAGCCCGGTCCCCGTGCCGCGCACCGCGGCCTGAAGCCGGGCATAGGACCAGCGCTCGGCGCCCGACAGCCCCACCACCGACAGTGCCACCTTGTCGGCCAGCCGGTCCGCATGGGACAGGACATAGGCGGCGAGGTTGAAGGGCGCGGGGCAGGGTGCGAAGGGCCCCTTGTCGAAGACGGAGAGCATGGCGCAAGGGTTAGGCAGGTGGCCAGCCGGGCGCAAGGGGGCAGTTGCCAAGGCCATGGGCGGGATCCTATGTAGGCGCGTCATGAGCGTCACCGATCCCACCTCACTCATTCGCATCGCGCGCACCAACGGCTCGGAAGAGACGGGCGAGCCGCTCGTCCTGGGCGACCGTGTGCGGGAATTGCGCAAGGCACGGGACTGGACGCTGGAACAGGCGGCGAGAGAGGCCGGGCTGGCCCGGTCGACGCTGTCCAAGATCGAGAACGGGCAGATGTCGCCCACCTACGACGCGCTGCGCAAGCTGGCGACCGGGCTCGGCATCTCGGTGCCGCAGCTTTTCACGCCGCCGAAGGCCGCGCAGGTGACGGGGCGCCGCGTGGTGACGCCGAACGGGCAGGGGGTCGCGCAACCGACCGCCACCTATGAGCATGAGTTGCTGGCCGAAACGCTGACCAAGAAACAGATGTTGCCTTACCGCGCCCGGGTCCGGGCACGGTCGATGGAGGAATTCGACGGCTGGGTACGGCACGACGGGGAAGAGTTCCTCTATGTGCTGACCGGGGTGATCCGGCTTTATACCGAGTTCTACGAGCCGATCGAGATGCGGCGCGGGGACAGCGCCTATTACGACGCCTCCATGGGGCACAACGTGGTTTCGGTCAGCGACGATGACGCCATGATCCTCTGGGTCACCTCGCTGACCTGACATTCAGGTGCGACCGACGGCGGGCGAGGGCGTGTTGTCGTCGCCGAAGAGGTCGTCCCGGTCCGAGGGGTCCTCTCCGTCATCGAGGTGCCGCTCGCTTTCCTGGATGTGCTCGTTGTCGAGCGTCTCGTCCATCGCGACATCCGTCGGAATGCGACCCATGCGCCAGTCCTCGATCTGGGCGAGTGTATCGCGGCTGGATTCACCGGTCACTTCGGACAGGTAGACGGCCAGGGCGGTGGCGGACCCGTCGAGTGCCAGCACGTCGTCTTCCTGCGCTTCCGGCCAGCGGTCCAGAATCGCCGGTGTGAAAGCTTCCCAGTTTTCGCTGATCTGGCTCCATTGCATGGCCTTGTCCTCCGATGAGTGCGTGTCTCATGGGGAACACGGGGTGGCGACGCCGGTTCCGCCCGTTCACGGCTTTGCGAGCGGGAGGCGCCGGCCGCGGATGGCGCAGGCGCTACTGCGGCTCCATCCACCAGACCTCGGGCAGGAAATAGACCGAGTCGCCGTAGAGCGGCGTGTGATCCCTGCGATAGGTCAGCTCGTCCACGTGCGCGATGCGACCGACATCGTAGCTGTGGATCGGGATGACATAACGCCCGGCGGTCAGAAGCCGGTCGAGCGCGCGGGTCGCGGCGGTGAAGTCCTCGCCGCTGCGCGAGGCCAGCATGGCGTCGATCGTGGCGTCGATGGCGGGGCTGGCCACGCCCATGAGGTTCCGCGACCCCGGCGTATCGGCCACGTCCGACCCCCAGTAGATGCGCTGGTCGTTGCCGGGCGAAAGCGAGAACTGGCGCCGGATATCGGTCATGTCGAAGTCGAAATCGGTCAGCCGCAATTGGTACTGGGCGTTGTCCACCACCTCGACATTCACCTGGATGCCCAGCCGTTCCAGTGCCTTGACGTAGAGATCCGAGATGGTCTGCAACTCGTTCGCGCCCTGCCGCAGCAGGAGGGAGAACCGGAAGGGCCGCCCTTCGGCGTTCCGCAGCACGCCGCCGTCGACGGACCAGCCGGCCTCTTCCAGCAGGGCCACGGCCTTCCGGATGTTGCGCCGGTTGCGCGGCGTGCCGTCCGAGACGGGCAGGGCGTATCCTTCGAGCGCGCCTTCGGGGATCGTGTCGGCAAAGGGGGCAAGAAGCTCGCGCACCCGGCCCTGGGCCGGGCCCTCGCGCATGCCCAGGTCCGAGTGCGAGAAATAGGACGTGATCCGGGTCTGCCGGCCACCGGTGAGCGTCTCGTTGACGTATTCAAAGTTGAAGGCGTGGAGCATCGCATCGCGCACGCGGATGTCGTCGAAGGGCGGGCGACGCGTGTTCATCACGAAACCCGTGATCCCCGAGGGGCGGCCCGAGTCGATCTCGCTCAGCACGATGTCGCCCGACCGGACGGCGGGGAAATCGTAGTCGCGGTTCCATTTCTCGGCGTTGAACTCGCGGATGTAACTGATCTCGCCCCCCTTGAACGCCTCGAAGAGGACCGCGTTGTCGCCATAGAACTCGATCCGGATCTCGTCGAAATTGTTGGTTCCGGCGCGGATCGGCAGGTCCTTTCCCCAATAGTCGGGGTCGCGGGTCAGGGTGACCGAGCGGGCGGGTTCGAATGCCGAGACGTGGTAGGGGGCCGAGCCGATCGGCGCCTCCTGCAGGCTGAGGCCGGTGAAACTGCGGTCGGCGAACTGCGCCTTCTTGAGGATCGGCCGCAGGCCGGTGACGAGCGGCAGTTCGCGGTCGATCTTGTTGAAGGTGAACCGGACCGAGCGCGGGCCGGTCTGTTCCATCTTCTCGATCAGAGTCCAGAGGCCGCGATACCGCGCGTTGCCCTCGGTTCCCAGTGTCTCGTAGGACCACATCACATCCTCGACCGTGACCGGGCTCCCGTCGGAGAATCGGGCCTCCTCTCGCAGGGTGAATTCCACCCATGACCGGTCCTCGGGAACCTCTACCGATTCGGCCAGAAGGCCGTAGACCGTGAAGGGTTCGTCCTGCGAACGGTACATCAGGCTCTCGGAGATCAGAAAGCGCAGCTGCCAGGGCGGGTTGCCGGTGATGACGTAGGGATTGAGGCTGTCGAACCCGCCGGCGTTGCCGCTGACCAGGCGGCCGCCCTTGGGGGCGTCCGGATTGACGTAGGGGAGAGCCACAAAATCAGGTGGAAGGGCCGGATCCCCGTACATAGCTATGCCATGGCTGGGCTCGGCATGGGCCGGGCTTGCCACCGGCGCAAGCAGCGAAACCGCGACCGTAATGATCCTTCTGGTGAAAAAATGTGGCCTCATTTTGGCAACAATCCCCGCTCCGCCTGTCTTTGTTGGGCCTGACGGTATCTAGGCTTTCGCGTCTTATCAAACTTTTAGCTTGGAACGTGGCGCGGGATTGCTTATAAAGGGGGCACTGCTCGATAGGTTTCTTGCCTGTATGAAACCTGCCTCAATAACTTAACGCCGGCCTTGTGCCGGCGTTTTTTTTTGGTCCGGGCCTTTGTCACAAGGATCGTTCTGCATCTGCATGATGTCCGACCCCGCGCCTGCGGCCGCCCGAATCGTCGCCCCGGGATTTTGCGCATGAAGTTCAAACCTTAGCGGCGGATGCGGACGATCGGCATGCCGCTTCGGCGATCTTCACGGTTTCCTTTGCGGGTGCAGCACTTATGTTGTCGGAAGGATATCTGAGAGGTTGTCATCATGTCGCTGAAGGAAAGAACCGTCATCGTGACCGGATCGAACTCGGGCATCGGTCTCGGCGTCGCGCGGACCTTTGCCGGGGCCGGCGCAAAGGTCGTGCTGAACTCGTTCACCGACAGGGACGAGGACCACAAGCTGGCCGAGGACATGGCCCGGGAATTCGGCACCGAGGTCCGGTACATCCAGGCGGACATGTCCAAGGGGGACCAGGCGCGCGGCCTGATCGAGAAGGCCGAAGCCTGCGACGTGCTGGTGAACAACGCGGGCATCCAGCATGTCGCGCCCATCGATGAATTCCCGGCCGAGAAATGGGATGCCATCATCGCGATCAACATGTCCTCGGCGTTCCACACGACGGCGGCGGCCCTGCCCATGATGCGCCGCGCCGGCTGGGGCCGGGTGATCAACATCGCCTCGGCCCACGGTCTGCGCGCCTCGCCCTACAAGTCGGCCTATATCACCGCCAAGCACGGCATCGTCGGCATGACCAAGACGGTGGCGCTGGAAACCGCGAAAGAGCCGATCACCGCCAACGCGATCTGCCCGGGCTATGTGCTGACGCCGCTGGTCGAGGCGCAGATCCCCGACACCGCCAAGGAATACAAGATGTCCGAGGACGAGGTGATCGAGAAGGTCATCCTGGCCAAGCAGCCGTCCAAGGAGTTCGTCACCGTCGAGCAGCTGGGCGAGATGGCGCTGTTCCTCGCCTCGCCGGCGGCGGACCAGCTGACGGGGCAGGCCATCGCCATGGACGGTGGCTGGACGGCCGCCTGATGGTCACCCGGATCAATCTCGCGTTGCAGGGCGGCGGGGCGCACGGTGCCTTTACCTGGGGCGTGCTCGACCGGATCCTGGACGACGAGGAGATCGAGGTCGCGGGCATCTCGGGCACCTCGGCCGGCGCCCTCAACGGGGCCGCCTACAAGGCCGGCTGGATGCGCGGCGGCCGCGAAGGCGCACGCCGGACGCTGAACGACCTGTGGTATCGCATGGGGGCGGTCAACGACATGCGGCTGCCCGCCTGGATGGCAAGCCCGGTCTCGGCGATGGAAAAGTTTTTCCCGACCACCTCGGATCTCGCCACCGCGGTCGAGTTCTCGCCCCCCGTGCTGGCGGCGGATGCGCTCAAGTCGGTGACCTCTCCCTATGCCTACGGGGCGTTCTACCGCAACCCGCTGGAACCGGTGGTGGAGGCCTTCGACTTCGGCGATGTCTGCGCCGGGGCCGGGCCGCGCCTCTTCGTCTGCGCGACCAATGTGCGGACGGGCAAGGTGCGCATCTTCACCCGGGACGAGATCACCACCGATGCCATACTCGCCTCGGCCTGCCTGCCGTCGCTGTTCCAGGCGATCAAGATCGAGGATCCCAGGACCGGGCGGGTCGACGCCTATTGGGATGGCGGATATTCCGGCAACCCGGCACTGTTTCCGCTGTTCGACAAGGAGCTGCCGAACGACGTCGTGATCGTGAACATCAATCCGCTGGAGCGCGACGAGATCCCGATCACGCCGCAGCAGATCGACAACCGCGTGAACGAAATCAGCTTCAATTCATCGCTGCTGCGCGAACTGCGCGCCATCGCCTTCGTGCAGCGCCTGCTCGAGGCGCATCAGTTGCCCGAGGGCACGATGAAGAACGTGCTGGTCCACATGATCGCGGATGACGATCTGATGCGCGACCTATCCGTCGCGACCAAGATGGTGCCGAACCCGATCCTGCTGAACCAGCTCAAGATGGCGGGGCGCCGGGCGGCCGAGCGGTTCCTGAAGGATCACCGGAGCAACCTGGGCCACAGGTCCACCGTCGATCTTCCGGCGATGCTCAATTGATCAGCGGAACCGTCGGGTCCTTGGCATTGGGATAGACCAGCCCGGCCGAGATCACGAGCTTGGCGGCGTCCTCGACCGTCATGTCCAGTTCGATCACGTCTTCCTTTGGCAGGAAGAGCAGGAATCCCGAGGTGGGGTTCGGCGTCGTCGGCACGAAGATCGACATGAGCTGCGATCCGGTCTCGGCCCGCCTGGCCACCTCGCCCTTGGCTTCGGTCGAGACGAAGCCGATGGCCCAGATGCCCTTGCGCGGGTACTGCACCAGGCATGCCTTTTCGAAACTGCGTTCCGTCTGGGCAAAGACCGTCTCGGCGATCTGCTTGGCGCCGCTGTAGATCGAACGGACCACCGGCATCCGGTCGACGAGATGCTCGGCATACCGGATCAGCGACCGCCCGATGAGGCCCTTGGCGATCCAGCCGACAAGGATGGTGAACACCAGGAAGATGATCACGCCGACGCCGCGCAGGTTGATGCCGATGTATTTCTCGGGCTGGAAGGTCGCGGGCACCAGCGGCAGCACCACGCCGTCCACCCATCCCGCCAGCGTCCAGATCAGCCAGATCGTCAGGCTGATCGGAAGGATGACCACGATGCCCGTCAGAAAGCTGGACCGGAGGCGGGCGAACAGGCCCGGGCGCGGTGAATTGGGGGTCAGGGGGTCGTTCATGGCGGATCCGTAATGTTCCGCCAGAAATTAGGCACTGCGCCGGAAACGAGCAATGGCAGGAACGGTTTATTTTGAGGACTTTGCCCCGAGTACGACCATTTCCTGTGCGATTTTCGCGGCGAGCCGGGCATTGTTCCGCACGAGGGCGATATTGGTGGCCAGCGAACGCCCCCCGGTCAGGTTGAAGATCCGCTCGAGGAGGTAGGGCGTCACGGCCTTGGCCGCGATGCCGTCGCGTTCGGCGGCCTCCAGCGCCTGCGTGATGATGGGCTCGATCTCGTCGCGCGGGATTTCATGCTCCGCCGGCACCGGGTTGGCGACAAGCTGACCGCCCGGCAGGCCGAGTGCGGCGCGGGTCTGCTGTGCAAGCGCGATCTCGGCGGGGCTATCCAGCCGCAGGGGCGCCGGCACCCCGCCATCGCGGCTCCAGAAGGCGGGCAGGGCGTCCTGGCCGTAGGCGATGACCGGCACCCCGAGGGTTTCCAGCACCTCCAGCGTGCGCGGGATGTCGAGGATCGCCTTGGCCCCGGCGCAGACCACCGTCACAGGCGTCTGCGCCAGTTCCTGAAGGTCGGCCGAGACGTCGAGGCTGATCTCGCCGCCCCTGTGGACGCCGCCGATCCCGCCCGTGGCGAAGACCCCGATCCCCGCCAGCCGGGCGGCGATCATCGTCGCCGCGACGGTCGTCGCTCCGGTGCCGCCCCGCGAGAGGCAGACGGCCAGATCCGCGCGCGACAGCTTCGCGACATCCTCGGCCTGCGCGAGCGCCTCGAGCTCGGCCCCCGAGAGACCGATGTGAAGCCGGCCCTCGATCACGGCGATGGTCGCGGGCACCGCACCGGCCTGGCGGACGTCATCCTCGACCTGGCGGGCGGTTTCGAGGTTCTGGGGATAGGGCATCCCGTGGGTGATGATCGTGCTTTCCAGCGCCACGATGGCCTGTCCGGCCTCGCGGGCGCGGGCGACTTCGGTCGAATGGCGATTTTCCATGTGAGGTCCTCAGAGAGCATTGTCGCCAGAGACGTACCGCGCCGCGGCCGTGAGGGCCCGGTTCAGGGCCTCCTCCCGTCCCGCGCCCTCGGCCTCGGCGGCGATATGGGCGGCCATGAAGGTATCCCCGGCGCCCGTGACACGGGTGACGAGCACTTCGGGCGGCGTGCCCGTTATGACGCCCGCGGCCCCCGCTTCCGCGGCAGAGCGGCCGCCGTCGGTCACCACGACCCGCGCGGCCCCGCGCCCGACCAGAGCGGCGGCGGCCCGGGCGGCATCGTCGAAAGTGGTCTGGCAGAGCAGCCCCGCCTCTTCGAGATTGACGTAGAGCATGGCACGGCTGTGCGTCAGGAACGGCCGAAGGCGTTCGGCCTTACCCGGCGAAGCCGGGGCGACACGCAGATCGGCCATTCCGAATGCCGCTGACGTCGCAATGATTTCAAGAAGTTGGCGGGTGAGGTTGCCATCGAGCGCGATCCGTCCGCGAAAGGGCGACTCGCCGCTGCCAAGCGGCCCGTTCAGCAGCGGCCGCAGTATCTTGTCGCCGGCCGCCTCGAGGGAATGGGCGTCGGCGATGGCCGCGATCAGGCCGTTCGCCCCTTCGACCGCCATGTACCGGTCCGTCGGCAGGTCGTCCGAGCGATAGACGTGATCGACATTCATGCCCAGCCCCTGGCAGGCCGCCACCAGTTCCGCGCCCTCGGCGTCCTGGCCGATCGCGGTCATCAGGACAGGCGACATGCCGAACCGCGCCGCCGCCATGGCGATGTTCATTGCGACGCCGCCGGGCAGGCGGGTGATGCGCCCGGGCACGTCCGACCCCTGCCGCATGACCGAGGCCGAGCGGCCGATCACGTCCCAGAGAACGGAGCCGATGCAGACGATGTCCTTGGTGTCGCTCATGCCCACTCTTTGCCCGCCGGTGCAATCGGGGGCAAGCGTCTATTCGGGAACGGCGAATGTCATGTTCGCCCAGAGGCTTTCCCACATGACCCCGGCCTCGATCGCCGCCTGGCTTTCGGGTTCGCGCAGGACAACCGCGTCGATCTGGTAGCTGTGGCCCGGCCGCACATCCAGCGTCGCGTGTCCCTCGTCGTCCGTGCGATAGAGCCGCCTGGTCACGCTCCGCCCGGCCTTTTCCCAAAGCTCCACCTGAGCGCCCGGACGCGGAGCCCCCTTGTAGAGCAGCCGGACGTGCAGGCTGTCGCCGCGCGTCGTATAGGGATTGGTCAACATGACGAACTCGGTCGGCAGGCCGGTTTCGCCATCTGTCCCCGCACCTGAGCCGCCGGCCAGCAGGGTCTTGGCGAACCGCCAGTAGCCCTCGGTCACACCGTCCCGCGGCAATCCCCGGGCCGCATGGGCCCGTTCGAAATCCTCGACGCCCTTGGACGAGGCGAAGTTCAGGGTCTTTTCCCACGACTCGTAGGTCAGCTTCGACATGGTCGAGGCATAGGAAATCACCGTGAGCCCCTCGTTCAGTGTCACCGATATAGCGGGAAGATCGCCGGGCAGGCCATTGTATTTCCTGCCTTCTCTATTCAGAATGACCGATACACGGTCGATCCTGCGGTCGAACCAGCTGAGTTCGGTGCCTTTGAAATCCTGTCCGTTGTAGGCGCGCACCGCCATTTCCGAACCGGCCTTCGACTGATACTCATCGGGTTCGAGCCAGAACTCATGGGCCAGCCCGATCCCGGGCAGACCGAAAACAAGGGATGTCAGGATGGATCGGATCAGGCGCATGGCAACGAAAGTGCTTTCCCTGCTGGCGGTGTCAAGGACGATGCTCGTCGCGCTCATCCTGCTGGTCGCTCCGGCCGCATCGGCGCACGAAGTGCTTCCGACCATCATCCAGCTGTCCACCGCCGAAGGATCGGCACGGCTCGAGTTGCGGATGAACGCCGAGGCCTTCGTCGCGGGGATCGACCTGGACGGGCTGGAGGACACCAATGCCTCGTCGCGCTCGGACCGGTACGACAGGCTGCGCGCGCTGGCGCCCGCCGCGCTTGCCGCCCGAATAGAAGCCGACTGGCCCCGGATCGGCGACGGGATCGTCCTGCGCGCCGACGACGTGCCGGTGCCCCTGACCCTGAGCGAGGTCGAGGTGAGCGAGATCGGAGATGTCGAGCTGGCCCGCCCCAGCCGGATCGTCCTGGACGGCCCGCTGCCCGAGACCGCGCGGACGATGCAACTTGCGTGGCCCGACGGCTTCGGCACGCTGGCCCTTCGCCAGACCGGGGTCGAGGAAGGCTATGCCGCCTATCTCGAGGGGGGCGAGACGAGCGACGCGATCCCCATCGGCGGCGGCGCGGCGCCGAGCGGGTGGGGCGCCTTCCTGTCCTATATCCCGGTCGGTTTCGATCACATCCTGCCGCAGGGCCTGGACCATATCCTTTTCGTTCTGGGGCTGTTCTTCCTGTCGCCGCGCATCGGCCCGCTGTTGTGGCAGGTCTCGGCTTTCACACTGGCCCATACCGTCACCCTGGCGCTCGGCGCTCTGGGGTGGGTGAGCGTTCCGGCGAGCATCGTGGAGCCGCTCATCGCCGCCTCGATCGCCTTCGTCGCCATCGAGAATATCGTGACGCGCGACCTGCACCGGTGGCGTCCGGCGGTGGTCTTCGCCTTCGGGCTGCTCCACGGCCTGGGTTTTGCAAGCGTGCTGCAGGATTTCGGCCTGCCTCAGGCGCAGTTCATCCCGGCGCTGCTGGGGTTCAACGTCGGCGTCGAATTCGGCCAGTTGACCGTGATCGCGCTGGCCTTCCTGGCGCTCGGGGCCTGGTTCCGCCACAAGAGCTGGTACCGCGCGGCGATCTGCATTCCGGCCTCGGCCGCAATCGCCTGCGTGGGGCTGTACTGGGCCGCGGAACGAACGTTCCTCTGAAGGGCGAACGTTAACTGGACGGCTTAGCCCTCTATCTCGAAACAACAATCTCCCCTTCCGTCTTTGCAGAACAATCAATTTCTTACGGCTTGGTTAACCCGACTTGACCAATGCTGCCCAGAGGCGCAGGATCCGGACGCGGGAACCGGAGTGCCGTTCCCAAGCCGATGGAGAGACAGATGAACACGCGGATTGACGTGCAAACCCTTGGTTTTCGTAACGATCCGGTGATCCATGCCTGCCCATCTCGCACTTCGCGCCCTGTCGGTCGTCACCCCTGACGGCAAACCGCTTCTTTCCGATCTCGATCTGACATTCGGCCCCGGCCTTCACGGGCTGGTCGGACGGAACGGCTCGGGCAAGTCCACGCTGCTGAAGGTGCTGGCCGGTCGGGTCGCGCCCGCCTCCGGCGGGGTGCGGGCCTCCGCGCCGGTTCACCTCGTCAGCCAGGCGCCTGAGGGTCCGACCGTGGCAGATGCCCTCGGAGTGGCCGACAACCTGGCGACCCTTGCCCGGCTCCTGGACGGCGAGGGGACGCCCGGCGACGCCGCCCGGGCCGACTGGACGCTGACCGGCAGGGTCGGATCGGCGCTGCGCGAGATGGGCCTGCCGGATCTTGCCACGGATCGCGCGATGACGGGCCTGAGCGGCGGCGAGCGGATGCGCGTCGCGCTGGCCGCGGCACGCCTGTCGGAGGCCGCGATCCTGCTGCTGGACGAGCCGACGAACAACATGGATGCCGCAGGGCGCGGTGCCGTGATGCGGCTGATCCGGTCATGGGCGGGGCCCGTGATCCTGGCGAGCCACGACCGCGAGCTTCTCGGCCACATGGACACCATCACCGATCTCGACGCGCCGGCCGCGCCCGTGACGCATGGCGGCTGGCCCGTCTTCGCGCGGGAGAGGGAGGAGAGGATCGCGCGGGCCGAAGCATCCGTCGCACGGGCCGAAGCGGTCCTCGCCAAGGCAAGGCGCGACCGGCAGGCGGATCGCGACCGCGACGCGCAACGCAGCGCCCGCGGCCGCCGCGACCGCGCCACCGGTTCGATGCCCAAGATGTGGCACGACCGGCAGGCCGAGCGCGCCGACGCCAGCCGGTCGCGGGCCGAAACCATGCGCGCCGGGCGCGTCCGTGACGCCGAGGAAAGCCGCGCGACCGCCGAAGCCGAGATCGCCCGGCTCAAGCCGCGCGGCATCGACCTGCCGGCCTCGGGCCTGCCGACGGGGCAGCGCGTGCTGGAGATCGCAAAGGCCGGCGTCACGCTGGGAGAGGCGCGCGTCGGGCCCGTCACCCTCTCGATCACCGGACCCGAACGCGTGTCCATTGCCGGACCCAACGGGGCCGGGAAGACCAGCCTGATGCGGATGATCACCGGGGAACTCGCGCCGGACCGGGGGGCGGTCTCGCTCTTGGGTCATCAGGTGGCGCGGCTCGATCAGGACCTGGCCGATCTCGGGCAAGAGGGGCGCCTGATCGAGACGGTCCTGCGCAGGCGGCCCGACCTGACCGAGCATGAGGCCCGCGCCGCACTGGCCCGGTTCGGCTTTCGCAACAGCGATGCCGAGAAGCCGGTGGCGGGTCTTTCCGGCGGCGAGCGGCTTCGCGCCGGGATGCTGATCGCCTTCGCCGGCCGGTCCGCGCCCGACCTGCTGCTGCTGGACGAGCCGACAAACCACCTCGATCTCGAGGCCATCACCCAGCTCGAGGCCGCGCTGACCGCGTTCGACGGCGCGATCCTCGTCATCAGCCACGATCCGCGCTTTCTGGCGAACATCGGGGTCCAGCGAACCGTCACGCTGGAAAAGCGGCGCTCCGGGGGGCGTGAGACGGATTTGCCTGTTGCCAAGGGGCAGGGGGCCGTGTAATGGACCGCCACTCAATCCCGCAGGCGGGGTCGGGCCCTTGGGAGAGACATCCCCATTCGGTCCACCGGTTGAAGCATCCGCTTCTCACCCCCGCCGAGGCGTAAACCGGAAAGGATATAGGACATGGCTCTTCCCGAGTTCTCCATGCGCCAGCTGCTTGAAGCCGGCGTTCACTTCGGCCACCAGACGCAGCGTTGGAACCCCCGCATGGGCGAGTTCATCTATGGCGCGCGCAACGGCATCCACATCGTCGACCTGACGCAGACCGTTCCCATGCTGGACCAGGCGCTGAACGTCATCCGCGAAACCGTGGCCAAGAACGGCCGGGTGCTCTTTGTCGGCACCAAGCGCCAGGCGTCGGCCCCGATCGCCGAGGCGGCCGAGAAATGCGCCCAGTACTACATGAACCACCGCTGGCTCGGCGGCACGCTGACCAACTGGAAGACCGTCTCGCAGTCGATCAACCGCCTGAACGAGATCGACGAGAAGCTTTCCGCCGGTGCCGAGGGTCTCACCAAGAAAGAACGCCTGGGCATGGAGCGCGATCAGGAGAAACTGACCGCATCGCTCGGCGGGATCCGCGAGATGGGCGGCGTTCCGGACCTGCTCTTCGTGATCGACGTCAAGAAAGAGCAGCTGGCCGTGGCCGAAGCCAACAAGCTGGGCATCCCGGTGGTCGCGGTCGTCGACACCAACTGCTCGCCCGATGGCATCGACTATATCATCCCGGGCAATGACGACGCGGCCCGCGCGATCTCGCTCTACTGCGACCTGGCTTCCCGTGCCGCGCTTGACGGCATGACCGCACAGCTCGGCGCCGCCGGCGTCGACGTGGGCGAGATGGAAGAGGCGCCGGTCGAAGAGGCCGTCGAGGAAAGCGCCGAGGCGTAAGCCGGCGGGTCCTCCGGGACCGTCACACAAGCGTCATGGGTCGCGGGTACGCCCGCGGCCAATACCGTTTCCGAACATGAGGAGAGCCGATATGGCTATCACTGCTGCACAGGTGAAAGAACTGCGCGAGATGACCGGCGCAGGCATGATGGATGCCAAGAAGGCGCTGACCGAAACCGATGGCGACATGGATGCCGCCGTGGACTGGCTGCGCACCAAGGGCCTGGCCAAGGCCGCCAAGAAGGCCGGCCGCACCGCCGCCGAGGGCCTCGTGGCCCTGGCCGTCGAGGGTGGCAAGGGCGTCGCCGTCGAAGTGAACTCGGAAACCGATTTCGTCGGCAAGAACGCCGAGTTCCAGTCGATGGTCAAGGACATCGCCAAGGCCGCGCTGAACGTCTCGGATGTCGAGGCGCTGAAATCGGCCGACCTGGATGGCAAGACCGTCGAGGACACGATCACCAACAAGATCGCGACGATCGGCGAGAACATGACCCTGCGCCGGATGGCGTCCGTGGAAGGCGACCAGGTCGTGTCCTACGTGCACAACTCCGTCGCCGAGGGCATGGGCAAGATCGGCGTCCTCGTCGCGCTGAAGGGCGACAACGAGGCGTTCGGCAAGCAGGTCGCGATGCACGTCGCCGCCGCCGACCCGCGCCCGCAGGCCCTGAACGAGGCCGAGGTCGATTCCGCCATCGTCGAGAAGGAACGCCAGATCCAGATCGACATCGCGCGCGAGTCGGGCAAGCCTGAGCAGGTCATCGAGAAGATGATCGAAGGCCGGATGAAGAAGTTCCTGTCCGAGATCACCCTGCTGAACCAGTCCTTCGTGGTGAACCCCGACCTGACCGTCGGTGCCGCCGCCAAGGAAGCCGGGGTCGAGATCCTGGGCTATGTCCGTCTCGAGGTCGGCGAGGGCATCGAGAAGGAAGCCGAGGATTTCGCCGCCGAGGTCGCGAAGGCCGCGCAGGGCTGATCCCGCTTGACAGTATCGAGGACGAGGCCGGGGCAAGTCCCCGGCCTTTTTCATTGCGGTCGCTGGAAACGGGCCCGGGCCGCGTCCACCGGACCCCGCATGCAGCACCCCTCGGCATGGTCGTTCAGAAGCCCCATGGACTGCATGAAGGCGAAGAGGGTGGTCGGCCCCACGAATTTCCAGCCCCGCTGTTTCATGTCCTTCGACATGGCGATGGCCGAGGGGCAGGTGGTCTGGCTCTGCGGTGCGCCCAGTTCCTCGGGCGCGGGCTCCCAGGACCAGACATAGGCCGAAAGACTGCCGTGCTCCGCCACCAGCTCCTGTGCCCGGGCGGCATTGTTGATCACGGCATCGATCTTGCCGGCGTGGCGGATGATACCCGCATCGTTCAGAAGCCGCGTTCTGTCTTCAGCTGAAAACTCAACTACGGCGCCCATGTCAAAGTTTTCAAACGCAGAACGGAAATTCTCGCGCTTTGACAGAACGGTTCGCCAGCTCAGGCCGGACTGGAAGCTTTCCAGGCACAGCTTTTCGAACAGGTGCCGGTCGTCGGCGATCGGCCAGCCCCATTCGTCATCGTGATAGGGAATGAAATCCTCGGTCTGCCGGACCCAGCTGCACCTCGGCCTGCCATCCGGTCCGAGGGTGATGTCCTGGCTCATGTCTTCGATCTCCGGCCGTGCCGCGGATGCCCCGTGCGATGATGCAGGATGGTGTGACGGAGCGGGAACCGCGGTCAAGGGCAAAGCCCGTGATCCGGGCCGGAACGGTGCCGGTCCGGAGGGACCGACACCGCCTGTTGGATCCGCCGGGCTGATGGGGATGGTTGCCCTGCGGACTGCCGGATCGAGGGCGGATCAATACGCCCCCGACCGGCTCCGGTTTCCCGGCAGGACACCAGAGCCCCGGAATGTCGGGGGGTAGCATCCCGTTGTTCCATGGCCAAATAGCCACCACTCACGGAACAGCTTCACTGTGCAATGTGACGCGACGTTACGAAAGTATGGGAATCCCTACCTTACGGTCAGAAAACGACCCGAAGAGACCGATTTTTACCCTGAATTCAGCGCGTTGCCGATCAGGCCTCGAGCACGAACATCTGGTTCAGGAATGCCGCCTTGAGGACGGCCTGCGCGGTGGTCTCGACGTTCAGAGCCTCGCGCGCGAGACGCAGGTGCTTTTCGACCGTGGCCGATGTCAGACCCATCAGAAGCGCGATGTCCGCCGTTGTCTTGCCGTCTCCGACCCATTGCAACGCCTCGCGCTGCCGCTTTGTCAGGCCGCGCGCGGGACCGGCATAGGGCAGGGTGAGGATCTTGAGATGCGCGACGTTGTTCATCACCACGATATCGCGGCCATGCTGCTGCCACACCCCATCGACCTCGGCCTGCGACAGGCCCGAGCGCGCCGTCAGCGCGATGGCGCCCTTGGTGCGCGGCGAGATCGACTTGAAGCTGATGGAATAGCCGGTCAGCACATCATGCTGCCGGTTGAATTCGATCACCTTCCGTTCGCTGCCGGTCAATGTGCCCGAGGCGATCATGTCCTCCAGGATACCCCAGGAGCACGCGCCTTCGTGTTCCAGCGCCCAACGGACCATGGGCGCGTGGAAATAGAGACCCTTGCCGAGGAAGCCCTCGGTATAGGCTTCGGTGTGGTTGGTGAGGATCACGAAATCCTCGGGATCGCCGAGAGACGTCGCCGTGCGGTATCGCGTGAAGCCATAGATCAGGCGGTCGAACCCGTAGCCCGCCATCTTGTCGCAATGCAGGCGCCAGAGTTCCTCGATCGTCTGGGCATTGGTGAGCCGCTCAAGATAGTCGCGCCGCGAGGCAAGCCGCTCGGGTTCGCTCAAATCCAGTATCTCGGGCCGGGGCGTGTCGTTCATCGAGCAACCTATGGTGAGGGCTGCATTTACCCTTACATCGCGTCACGAGTCGAGACTCGGCCGCCAAATACTCGGTGGGGCGGCATTACCGGGCGTCTTGGCTGTGCGATATATTCACATAATACCGATTACACGACCAATTATCGACCTTTGGGCACATTCTAAACTGGGTTGCGACAAATCCCCTATCTTGCTGAAAAGCAAGGAGACGGAAGATGGCCCACACGGAACTGGATCTGCGTGAGCGACGCGTGATCGAGGACATGCTGAATGCGACGATGCCGGTAAGCAAGATTGCGGTGGAGCTTGGCCGTCATCGGTCGAGCGTGTATCGCGAGATCAAGCGCAACCGCTTTGCCGACGATGAGCTGCCGTATCTGAACGGCTACTATGGCATGGTCGCGCAGAAGGCCGCCCGCGACCGGCGGGCCAGGCGACGCAAGCTCATCCGGTTTCCGGAGCTGCGGAAAGCGGTGATAGCTCAGATGATGGAGGGTTGGTCGCCAGAGCAGATCGCCGGTCGCCTCCAGTTTGAAGGCCGGAGACCGCGCGTCAGCGACGAGACGATCTACACCTACGTCTTCGGCCCCGACGGCCAGTCGGCAGAACTGGCACGCCACCTGCCCAGCCGTCGCAAGAAGCGGCAGCCGCGATACGCTCGCAGGCCGAGTGGCCTTGTTTTCCCGCCGGACCGCTCGATCCATCAGCGCCCCGATCACGTGAAAATCCGCGAGACGTTCGGCGAATGGGAGGGTGACCTGATGATCTTCGAACGCGCCCAGGGCAATGCCAACATCGCCTCTCTGGTCGAACGCAAAACCCGCTTTGCCGTCTTGTTCCGCAACAACGAAAGGAGCACGACACATCTGATGAACCGGCTGATGACGGTCATGGAACCCCTGCCCCAGCCTGCCCGCCGCTCGATCACTTTTGACCGCGGGATCGAGTTCCGGAACTGGCGCAAACTGGAGCCCGGTATCGGCACCGAGGTCTGGTTCTGCGATCCACAGGCACCTTGGCAGAAAGGTTCCGTCGAGAACCTGAACAAGCGGGCGCGGCGCTACCTGCCACGGGATACGCCCGTGGCGGCGCTCTCAAATCGCAATATGAGGGCGATTTGCGACCGCCTGAACGGAACCCCCAGGAAGTGCCTCGGATGGCGTACGCCAACCGAAGCATTCAGAGAAGAGATGATGAAACTGAGATAGAGGAAACTGTCGCAACGACCCTTGAGCCCACATTGGGGCACAGTCCCATCCAAGTCTCGTGTGCGCCCCCGGTCGGTCCTCCGCCTTCAGCCGAGCGCGTAGCCCGCGCCGCGCACCGTGCGCAGCGGATCGTCGCCGCCGAACTGGCATAACGCCTTGCGCAGGCGGCCGATATGGACGTCCACGGTGCGGGTGTCGACGTAGATGTCGCGGCCCCAGACACGGTCGAGCAGCTGTTCACGGCTCCAGACGCGGCCCGGTTTCTCCATGAAGGTTGTCAGCAGCCGGAATTCCGTGGGGCCGAGCTTGAGCACCTGACCCTCGCGCGTCACGCGATGCGTCTCGCTGTCCAGGACGATGCCTTCGTATTCCAGACGCTCGCCCACGGTCGAGGGGCGCGTCCGTCGGAGCTGCGCGCGGACGCGGGCCATCAGCTCGATCACGGAGTACGGCTTGACCACATAGTCGTCGGCACCGGTTTCCAGACCCCGCACCCGGTCGACCTCTTCCGACCGGGCCGAAAGCATGATGATCGGCACACCACGCGTCTCCGTGCGCATCTTGAGCTGACGGCAGACCTCGATCCCCGAGACGCTCGGCAACATCCAGTCCAGGACGATGATGTCCGGCGCGGCCTCGTCCACGAGCATGAGGGCCTCTTCGCCGTCGGCGGCGCGGTTCACGCGAAACCCCTCGGCCTCCAGATTGTATGCGAGGACTTCCCGCTGTGCGGGTTCGTCCTCGACAACCAGAACGGTTGGTTGTTCGGCCATGCTGCTGTTTTCCGGATCTCTGTCGTTACATCTGCGGCGAATACGCGGCGTCGGTCGAGGTCTTGTCGCCCTTGGGGCGGCCCTCTTCGGGGGTGCCGCCGGTCACGAGATAGACCACCTGCTCGGCGATCGAGGTCACATGGTCGCCCATCCGCTCGGTATTCTTCGCGATGAAGTGCAGGTGCATGCAGGCGGTGATGTTGCGCGGGTCTTCCATCATGAAGGTCAGGAATTCGCGGAACAGGGCGTTGTACATCTGATCGACATCGGCGTCGCGATTGATCACCGCCTGGGCCTTGCCCGCGTCGCGCTGGATATAGCTGTCCAGCGCGTCCTTGAGCATCTCGTTCACCTCGCGCGCCATGCGGCGCAGCGCGGTCTGCGAGCCGTGAATCGGGCTCATCTGGCTGAGGATCGTGGTGCGCTTGGCCATGTTCTTGGCATAGTCGCCGATCCGCTCGAGATTGCTGGAGATCTTCATCACCGACAGGACGATGCGCAGGTCGCCCGCGGTCGGCGCGCGCAGCGCGATCAGACGCGCGGCATCCTCGTTGATCATCTCCTCGAGATCGTCGATGGCCCGGTCGCCCACCCTGACCTTCTCGGCCAATTCCTCGTCCCGGGTCTCGAGACTCTGGGCGGCGTCGAGGATGGCGGCTTCGACAAGCCCGCCCATCTTCATGATCTTGGCCTGGATGGCCTCGAGATCCCGGTCGTAGACAGACGTGATGTGCTGCTCTTCCGTCATCTTGTCCTCCGTTGGACTGTTAGCCGATCCGGCCGGTAATGTAGCTTTCGGTGCGGGGATCGACCGGGTTCGTGAAGATCTGGCCGGTTTCGCCGTATTCCACGAGGTTGCCGAGGTGAAAGAACGCCGTCTTCTGGCTGACCCGTGCGGCCTGCTGCATGGAGTGCGTGACGATGACGACCGAATAGCTTTCGCGCAGCTCGTCGATCAGTTCCTCCACCTGCCCCGTGGCGATCGGGTCGAGCGCGGAGCAGGGTTCGTCCATCAGCAGCACCTCGGGCTCCGTCGCGATGGCGCGGGCGATGCAGAGCCGCTGCTGCTGCCCGCCGGAGAGGCCGGTGCCGGGCGCGTGGAGCCGGTCCTTGACCTCGTTCCAGATCGCGCCGCGGCGGAGCGATTTCTCGACGATCTCGTCCAGATCCGCCTTGTTCTTGGCAAGCCCGTGGATGCGCGGCCCGTAGGCGATGTTGTCGTAGATCGACTTGGGAAAGGGGTTGGGCTTCTGGAACACCATGCCCACCTTGGCGCGCAGCTGCACGGGATCGACCTTCTTGTCGTAGATATCCTCGCCGTCCAGAAGGATGTCGCCCTCGATGCGCGCGACGTCGATGGTGTCGTTCATCCGGTTCAGACAGCGCAGGAAGGTCGACTTGCCGCAACCCGAGGGGCCGATGAAGGCGGTGACCGTGCGATCCTCGATATCGACATCCACGTCCTTGATGGCATGGGTGTCGCCGTAATAGACCTGCACCTTGCGCGCCGAGATCTTGGTGGTCTGCTGGTTCACTTTCTGCTCCGAAGCGGGGGCGTCATACATTGTCGTGTCTCCCATATTACCAGCGGCGTTCAAAGCGGCGACGCAGCACGATGGCGATGAAGTTCATGGTCATGAGGAAGAGCAGCAGGATGATGATACCGCCCCAGGCCTTCTCGTAAAAGGCGGCGTCCGCGCGCGCTGCCCAGGTGTAGATCTGCGCCGGCATGGCGGAATTCGGATCGACGAAGCCGCTGACGATCCCGTCCGGATAGCCGCGGGCGACGAAGCCGACCATCCCGATCAGCAGCAGAGGCGCGGTTTCGCCAAGCGCCTGCGCGAGGCCGATGATCGTGCCGGTCAGAATCCCCGGCATGGCCAGCGGCAGGACGTGGTGGAAGACCGCCTGCATCTTCGAGGCCCCCACCCCGAGCGCCGCGTCGCGGATCGACGGCGGCACGGCCTTCAGCGAGGCCCGGGTCGAGATGATGATCGTCGGCAGGGTCATCAGCGTCAGCACCAGCCCGCCGACCAGCGGGGCCGATTGCGGCAGGTGCATGAACTGGATGAAGACGGCGAGGCCGAGGATGCCGAAGACGATCGACGGCACGGCCGCGAGGTTCGAGATGTTCACCTCGATCATGTCGGTCCAGCGGTTCTGCGGCGCGAATTCCTCGAGGTAGATCGAGGCCGCGACACCGATCGGCAGCGACAGGAAGAGCACCACCAGCATCATGAAGAACGACCCCACGACCGAGGCCCCGATCCCTGCCCCGCCCGGGTTGTCCACGCCGGAATCCGCGCCCTGGATGAAGGTCCAGTTGAAGGACTGGCGAATGATCCCCGCCTCTTCCAGCGCATCGACCAGGTCGAGATCGCTCAGCTGGAGGAAGCGGCTGTCCTGGAGGGCCTCGCGGGTCACGCGCCCCTTGAAATATCCATCGACACGCGACGAGGCGGACAGCTGGAAGCTGACCGGTTCGCCCAGTTGCGCGGGATTGGCGCGGTAGAATTCGCGAATGTCGCCACCGACCTTGCCCATGATCCGCTCGATCGCGGCGGCGTCGAACTCGACCTGCATCCCGTTTTCGCTCAGCTGCCGCTGAAGCTTGCCGATGAAGAGCTGTTCATAGGCCTTGGTCTTGAAGAGCTCGCCCTCGGCCGCGTCGAACTCCTCCTGGGTGATGGTGATCTCGACGTCGGCGACGGTGGCCGTGAAGGCCGGCAGGCCCGAACGCAGGATCGCCACGACGAGCACCACGAGGAAGAACAGCGCGATGGCGATGGCAACGATGCCGTAGGTCTTGAACCGGCCTTCCGAGGCGTTGCGCCGCCGGGTGCGCTCGTCCACGGTCAGCAGCGAGGTCGCCTTGTGGGCGCGCGGCGTCGCACTTCCGGGGGTGGAGGTTGCGTCGGTCATTCGTACTGCTCCCGGTATTTGCGCACGATGTAGAGCGCGAAGATGTTGAGCCCGAGCGTGATGACGAACAGCGTCATGCCCAGGGCGAAGGCGACGAGCGCCTCGGGCGAGGCGAAGTCGGCGTCGCCTGTCAGCTGCGAGACGATCTTGGCGGTCACGGTGGTCATCGCCTCGAACGGGTTGAGCGAGAGCCGGGCCGCGGCCCCTGCCCCGAGCACCACGATCATCGTCTCGCCGATGGCGCGGGATGCGGCCAGCAGGATGGCGCCCACGATGCCGGGCAGCGCGGCCGGCAGGACGACCTGCTTGATCGTCTCGGACTTGGTCGCGCCCAGCCCGTAAGAGCCGTCCCGCATCGCCTGCGGCACGGCGTTGATGATGTCGTCCGACAGCGAGCTGACGAAGGGGATCAGCATGATCCCCAAAACGAGGCCCGCGGTCATCACCGCCGTGCCCGCCTGCATGATGCCCAGGCCCTCGTCCCCGAAGACCCCGAGCAGCAGCGGCCCGACCGTCAGCAGCGCGAAGAGCCCGTAGACGATGGTGGGAATGCCGGCCAGCACCTCAAGCAACGGCTTGGCGAAAGACCGGATCCGGGGGCTGGCGTATTCCGAGAGGTAGATCGCGGCGAAAAGCCCGATCGGCACCGCCACGACTAGCGCGACGAGCGAGATGTAGAAGGTGCCCCAGAGCAGCGGGAGAATGCCGAGATCGGAACTGCCGCCGCGGCCGGAAAAGCTGGGCGCCCAGTTGAGGCCGAAGAAGAAGTCGGTGGCGGGATAGAGGCGGAAGAACTCGACCGTGTTGAAGACCAGCGACAGCACGATGCCGAGCGTCGTCAGCACCGCGATCGAGGCCGCGCCGACGAGCAGCGCCCGGATGCTCCGCTCCACGATGTTGCGCGCGCGGTACTCGGCCTGGGACTCCCGCAGCCCCCAGAGGGAGCCCAGCACCGAAAGGACCAGCACGGCGATGGTCATCATCTGCCCGCCGGTGGAATTCATCACCCGGTAGCGCTGCGCCGCCCGCAGGATCGGCTGCGTCACCTGCGAGGTCACGATCTGGCCGGCATCCTTCAGGCGCTGCGTGACATCTGCCACATCTGCCCGGGCGTTGCCGGCGAATTCCTCGGACATGAGGCCCTGTGCCACGGCGTTGTTCATGCCCTCCGCGGCACGACGCACCTCGGCCATGACCAGCCCGCGCGAGGAATTGTCGGGAATGGCGGACTGCGGCAGCATCCCCGAGACGGTGTTGGATACATAGAGCGGCTGCACCAGCAGCCAGACGATCATCAGCAGGAACGCCGGCACGACCGCCTTGATGGCCACGTTCGAGCCGTAATAGGACGGCAGGGAATGCAGATGGCGGCTGTCTCCGCCGGCGCTGGCCAGCGCGCGTCGCCGGCCTGCGACGTATCCGGCCGCGCCGATGGCGAGCACGATCAGAACGAGCCAGAAAATCGGCATGTGTCCGCGTCCTTCTTAGCAGGGGTGTTCTCAAAGGGTCGGGGGCGGCACGTCCGGCCGCCCCCGGTGTCGATCGGGCCGGATTACATGCCCGAGGTCATGGTGTCTTCGTTCGCGACCATGTTCTGGGTCTCGGCCAGCTCGGGGTCGGCGACGAGGCCGTAGTTGGAGAGCGGGCCGCCCGGGCCTGCGATCTCGTCGGCCACGAAGAACTGGGCGTATTCCTTGAGGCCCGGGATCACGCCGATATGCGCCTTCTTGACGTAGAAGAACAGCGGGCGCGAGACCGGATACTCGCCCGAGGCGATGGTTTCCGTCGAGGGCGAGACACCGGACATGGTCGCCACTTTCAGCTTGTCGGTGTTGTTCTCGTAGAACGCCAGGCCGAAGACGCCGATGCCGTTGGTGTTGGCGTCGATACGGGCCAGGGTCTCGGTATAGTCGCCGTCGATGTCGACCGACTTGCCGTCCTGGCGCACGTCGAGGCAGGCATCCTCGGCGTCGTCTTCCGACATGCCGCCGTCGATCATGGCCTGCATCGCGCCGGTCTCTTCGCAACCGATCAGCAGGACCTTTTCCTCGAACACTTCGCGGGTGCCGTGCTTGGTGCCGGGGATGAACATCGCGATCTCGGTGTCCGGCAGCTCCGAGTTGAACTCGGCCCAGGTGTTGTAGGGGTTGTCGACAATCTCGCCGTCGACGAGGACCTGTGCGCCGATGGCGTTGAAGATGTCGGTCGGCTCGAAGGCGGTGAAGGCCGGGCCGGACTGCTGCGAGGCGAAGACGATGCCGTCATAGCCGATGCGGACCTCGATGATGTCGGTCACGCCGTTGTCGGCACAGGCCGCGACCTCTTTCTCGCGGATGGCGCGCGAGGCGTTGGCGACGTCGATCGTGTTCTCGCCCACGCCCTCGCAGAAGCGCTTGAGACCGGCGGAGGAGCCGCCCGATTCGACCACCGGGGTGGGATAATCGGTGTTCTCGCCGAAAAGCTCCGCCACGATCGAGGCGTAGGGCAGAACGGTCGAGGATCCGGCAACCTGCACCTGGTCGCGGGCGGCGGCGGCAGTTGCGGAAACGGCAGCGATCGCCACGGCAGAGGCGGTCAGTTTCATGATGGACATGGATTGCTCCTGATTGTGTCTGTGATCACCATCCCCGGTGACCTCAGGGAGCCTCCTATTGATGGGGCATTATCCTTTTGCGACAGATTTGTAACGGTTTTACGACAGAGCGCATGACGTTTGGTCAGCTGGACAACACGGCCAAGTTGTATAGCGACGGGGTCGGGCAAGACGCCATATCACCGGGCCGGGCCGCGGCCCCTTGCTGACAGGGCTTGCCGCGCCCCGCAGCGGTTCATTCGTGGGGAAGCGTCACGATGAACCTGCACCCCTGCCCCGGTTCGCTCTCGATCCGCAGCCTGCCGCGGTGGCGGTTCACGATATGCTTCACGATGGCCAGTCCGAGGCCGGTGCCGCCCATTTCCCGCGATCTGTGCGAATCGACTCGGTAGAAGCGTTCGGTGAGTCGCGGGATGTGGATCTCCTCGATTCCCGGCCCGAAATCCCGGACGGTCACCTCAACCCCCGGCCCCCTGAGCGACGGCACCGCCTCGGAGAGGTGGACCGTCACCTCGACCCTCTCGCCCCTGGCACCGTACTTGACCGCGTTCTCGATCAGGTTGGTGAAGACCTGGCGCAACTGGTCCTCGTCGCCCGGCACGTGGATCGGGGTTCCGTCGTCGATCCGCGAAAAGGCGACGCCGGCCTCGGCGGCGAGGGGTTCCAGTGACTTCTGCACCGATTCGAGGATGGCGACGATGTCGACCCGTGTGACCGGCCGCACCCGCTCCTCGGCCTCGACCCGGCTGAGCGAGAGCAGATCGCGCACCAGCCGCTCCATCCGGTGCGCCTCGCGGTCCATGATCCCGAGGAAGCGCTGCTGGGCTGCGGGGTCCTTGCTGGCCGGGCCGCGCAGCGTCTCGATGAAGCCCAGTAGCGCGGTCAGCGGCGTTCGCAGTTCATGGCTGACATTGGCCACGAAATCGCGCCGCATCTGCCCGGCCTGCTCGACCGGCGTGATGTCGTCGAAACAGACCAGCACCCCTTCGCCCGCGCTGAAATCGATGTAGGAGGCGGTGACGCTGTAGGTCAGGTCACGCCCGCTCTGACTGGTGAGGTGCCGGGCGCGGTGCGTCTTGCGGTCGCCGAGGCAGTGCTCGACCGCGTCGAGCACCGCGGGATGCCGGATCGCGGTGATGAAGTGGCGTCCGACGATTCCCGACCCCAGCAGGGTCTTGGCCTCGGAATTCGCCGCGAGGATCCGCTCCCCCCGGCCGATCAGGACCGAAGCGAGAGGAATGGCCTGAAGGAGCTGGGTCAGAAAGGCTTCGGTCATCTTCGTCCCGTGAAATGCCGCCAAGCCTTAGCCGCACAGCGCGGGCCGTGTAAAGCGACGGCCCCGCCTGCCGACGCGCGACGGCGGGCCGGACCCGGGCGACCCCCTGCAAACCTGCGCCGCGAAAACCGACAAGGGACGTGCGTCGCAATCCGCCGGTGCCGTGACGCGCCCAACCACCGCCCTCCTCGGGCTCGACCCCGGGGATCTCCGACCTGCTGTCGAACGGAGAGGCACAGGACCCTCGGGTCGCGCCCGAGGATGGACGCACGGCGGCTGACGGCCGCCGGCCCCGCCGCTGCCTCAGCCCATCGGCGTCAGGCCGTCGCGAAAGCGGCGCATGTTCTCCTGGTAGTGCAGGGCCGAAGTCTCCAGCCGCTGCGCCCATTCCGGACCGAGTTCCCGCACCACCTTGCCCGGGCTGCCCAACACCATCGAGTTGTCGGGGATTTCCTTGCCTTCGGTGATCAGGGCTCCGGCGCCGATCAGGCAGTTCCTGCCGATGACGGCATTGTTGAGGATCGTCGCCCCCATTCCGATCAGCGTGTTGTCACCGATGGTACAGCCGTGCAGCATCGCCTTGTGCCCGATGGTGCAGTTGCGTCCGACGGTCAGCGGACACCCGATGTCGGTATGCATCACGGTGTTTTCCTGCACGTTGGAGCCCTGCCCGATGCGGATAGGTTCGTTGTCGCCGCGCAGGGTCGATCCGAACCAGACGGATGTGGCGCTTTCCAGGATCACCCGGCCGATCACGTTGGCATCCGGAGCGACCCAGAAGTCGCCGTCCTCGGGCAGTTCGGGGCTCAGACCGTCGAGCGAATAGAGCGTCATTGCGTCTCCTCGAATTCCATCTGCAGCTTGCGGACGTGGTCCGTCAGCCGCGGTTGCTGCGTCCGGCGCAGGCGCGACGCGGTCAGGATGGCGCGGAGCCTGGCCTCGGTGTCGTCCAGGTTGTCGTTCACAAGGACGAAATCGTAGGCATCCCAGTGGCTGATCTCGTCCCAGCTCTTGCGCATCCGGCCGGCGATGACCTCGGGGCTGTCCTGCCCGCGCTCTTTCAGGCGCCTGTGCAACTCGGTGATCGAGGGCGGCAGCAGGAAGATCGACAGCGTATGCTGCCCGAGCGACGAGTTGCGGATCTGCTGTGCCCCCTGCCAGTCGATATCGAAGAGCACGTCCTGCCCGGCCTGCGTCGCTTCCTCGACCGCCGCCTTGGGCGAGCCGTAGAAATTGCCGAAGACATGGGCGTGTTCCAGCATTCCGCCGTCGGCCACCAGGGCCTTGAACGCGGATTCCGACAGGAAGTGGTAATCCTGCCCGTCGACCTCTCCGGGGCGCGGCGGACGCGTGGTGGCCGAGACCGAAAAGCAGATCGTTTCGTCCCAGTCGCGCAATCGCCGGGCCAGGGTCGATTTGCCCGCGCCCGAGGGCGAGGAGAGGATGATCAGCAGCCCGCGCCGCTCGTTCGATGGTCCTGCCATGTCCTCTCCCTGGTCGCAGCGGAGCCCCTTGCCCATGCCGGTCAAGCAACTGGCAAATTTCACGCCCGCTTGCAAGCCGGGCGGGTCATTCGAGGTTCTGAACCTGCTCGCGCATCTGCTCGATCACCGCCTTGAGATCGAGGCCGACGGCGGTCAGATCCGCGTTCTGCGACTTGGAACACAGGGTATTGGCTTCGCGGTTGAATTCCTGCGCGAGGAAGTCGAGCTTGCGGCCCGCGGGTCCGCCGCTCTCCAGGATGCCGCGCGCGGCGGCGACATGGGCCGTCAGCCGGTCGAGTTCCTCGGTCACGTCCGCCTTGACGGCGATCAGCGCCAGCTCCTGTTCCAGCCGCTGCTGGTCCACCGCGACATCCGCCTCCAGCACGCGACGCAGCTGCGCCTGCAGCGCCTCCTGCATGGCTTCGCGGCGCGTCCCGAGGACGGCGCCGGCCTGCGCCACCAGGTCCTCGATCCGGGCGAGCTGATCGGTGAGAAGCCGCGCCAGCGCCGCCCCCTCGCCCTCGCGCATCGCGACGAAGGCGCGGGCGAGCGTGTCGAAATCGGCCAGAAGGGCCTCGGTCAGCGCTTCGGCGTCCTCCTCGACGGCCGCGGTCTCGAGCACGCCGCGCTGCGACAGGATATCCGCCGCGCGGGAGGGGGCGAGGCTCAGCCCCTGCTGCATCGCCCGGTCCTCGACCTGCGCCATGGCGATCAGCACCTGATCGAGGGCGGCGGGGTTCACGGCCAGCGCCGCCGTCTCCTCGCTCCGCGTGACGCGCAGGCCGAGGGTCACGTTCCCGCGCGCGATCCTCTTTCCGAGACGCGCCTTGAGCGCGGCATCCAGCCCCGGCAGCCAATCGGGCAGCCGGACGCGGACATCCAGCCCCCGTGCGTTCACCGACCTCAGGTCCCAGACCCAGGAATAGGCGCCGTGATGCCCCTGCGCCGAGGCGAATCCCGTCATGGATTGATGCATCTGCCCTGCCCTTGCCCTGTCTCTGCCCTGCCTGCGCCAGACCTAGCGGCGGCGCCCCGCGAAATCCAGTCCGTTACGCTCCGTCACTCGGCTCCTGCGCGGTGCGTTAACTAATCGTTCAGAAATTTGACCGATTACGGCGGGAGTATCGCATCTTCACAGATGAGTAAGCACGATCACGCCTTCTGATACGTCCGCGGGGGCAGGACGAGAGGGCAATCCGCAGATTCACGGGACTGCCTCTATGCCGATTGAAAGAAACAAGGACCGCAAGGTCGTCGATTTGACCGGATTCGCCTGCGCCGCGCGGCTTCAGCCGCTGCGCGAGGTCGAAGCCTACTGGCAGGCGGCCCGGGCCGGCCGTCTGGTGCCCCGCCGGTCCGACATGGACCCGCACGGGCTCCGCGCCGCGCTGGAGCACACCTTCGTCCTGGAACGCATCGCGACGGGGTTGGGACGGGTGCGCATCGCCGGGTCGCAGCTGACCGCCCTGATGGGAATGGAGATCCGCGGGATGCCGCTGAGCGCCATCATCACCGCCGAGACGCGCGCCCAGATGGCCGCGACACTGGAAGAGGTGTTTTCGGCCCCCGCCACGGCCGAGCTCGACCTGCGCGCCCAGAGCGGGATCGGCAAGCCGCACCTGAGCGCCCGGATGATCCTTCTGCCGCTGAAGAGCGATCTGGGCGACATCTCGCGCGTGCTCGGCTGCCTTGTCACGCATGGCGCGGTCGGACGGGCGCCGCGGCGGTTCGAGATCGCCGGCCGGCATGTCGTGCCGCTTCTCGGGGGCACGCGTCCGCCTGCGGAACGATCGGTCCGCGAACGACCCGTGGCCGCGCCGGCCCCGGCGGCCGGGGGCATGGCGGAAGAGACCGCCGCCTTCGATCCCGGACCGCGCCCCTACCTCAGGATCGTCCGGACCCGAGTGCCAGACTGATCGTTTCGGACGCGGCCGCCCGCCGGCGCGCGGCTGCGTTGCGCGACCTATCCGGCCTTGGCCAGACGCTCGCGGTGCAGGTTGGTCAGCTGTTCGGCCACGAGAAACGCCAGTTCCAGCGACTGCGACGCGTTCAGGCGCGGGTCACAGGCGGTGTGATAGCGGTCCTTGAGATCCTCGTAGGAAACCTCTTTCAGACCGCCGACGCATTCCGTCACGTCCAGACCGGTCATCTCGAAGTGCACGCCGCCGGGGATCGTGCCCTCGTCGCGATGGGTGGCGAAGAATTCCTGCACCTCGCTGAGCACGGCGTCGAAGGGCCGGGTCTTGTAGCCGGTGTTCGACTTGATCGTGTTGCCGTGCATCGGGTCGCAGACCCAGACGACATTGGCGCCCTCCTTGCGGACGGTGTCGATCAGGCGCGGCAGGTGCTCGCCGACCTTGCCCGCTCCGAACCGCGAAATCAGCGTCAGGCGGCCCATCTCGTTCCCGGGGTTGAGCTTGGCCATGAGCGTCCTGAGATCGTCGGGCGTCATCGAGGGGCCGCATTTCAGGCCGATCGGGTTCTGCACGCCCCGTGCGAATTCGACATGCGCGCCGTCGGGCTGGCGGGTCCTGTCGCCGATCCAGATCATGTGACCCGAGCCGGCAAGCCATTGGCCGGTGGTCGAATCCACGCGGGTCAGCGCCTCTTCGTATTCCAGCAGCAGCGCCTCGTGCGAGGTGTAGAAATCCACCTGCCGCAGCGCGTGCTGCCGTTCCGAGTTCACACCGGCGGCGCGGATGAAGTCGAGCGTGTCCGAGATCCGGTTCGCCATGTCGCGGAAGCGTTCGGCCTCGTCCGACTCGGTGAAGCCCAGGGTCCAGCGGTGCACCTCGTTCACGTCGGCATAGCCGCCGGTCGAGAAGGCGCGCAGCAGGTTCAGCGTCGCGGCGGCCTGGGTATAGGCCTGCAGCATCTTGGCCGGATCGGGGATCCGCGCCTCGGGCGTGAAGTCGAGCTCGTTGATGATGTCGCCGCGGTAGGACGGCAGTTCCACGCCCTCAACGGTTTCCGTCGGGGCCGAGCGCGGCTTGGCGAACTGGCCCGCCATGCGGCCGATCTTGACCACCGGGACCTTGGCCCCGAAGGTCAGCACCATCGCCATCTGCAACATGACCTTGAAGGTGTCGCGGATCGCATCTGCCGAGAACTGGTCGAAGGCCTCGGCGCAGTCGCCGCCCTGCAGCACGAAAGCCTCGCCCCGCCCGGCCTGTCCGAGCGCCTCTTTCAGGCGCCGCGCCTCGCCGGCAAAGACGAGCGGAGGATAGTTGGACAGCTTGCCCTCGACCGTTTCCAGCGCCGTCGCATCGGGATAGTCGGGCATCTGGATCCGGGGTTTGTTGCGCCAGTCGCGTTTGGTCCAGCCGGTCATCTGTCGGTCCTCCACCGGTAATCAGGTTCGCTGGGTTATAAACAGACAGGGCCGGTTCCGCCACCGCCAATCGGGCCGGCGCGGCAGGGAATGCGGCATTGGGCACTTGTGCGGCGCAAAGGCCCGTGACAGGGTTTTCGCCAAGCCCACGGGCCGGCCCTGTCAGGAATGCGCATGACCGAAAAACCGAGCCACTTCGTCTTTGTTCTGCTTCACAATTTCTCCCTGCTGTCGTTCTCGTCGGCGCTGGAATGCCTGCGCATCGCCAACCGCATGGCGGGACGGCAGATCTTCACCTGGGAAGTGCAGTCGGAAACCGGCGATACCGTCACGTGTTCCGCCGGAACGATCTTCGCCTCGGAGACCCGCCTGGGCGAGCTGAGCCGCGATGACACGGTCGTCATCTGCGCCGGTCTCAACGTACAGGAGGCCACGACCAAGCCGGTGCTCAACTGGCTGCGGCGCGAGGCGCGCAAGGGGCTGCGGATCGGCGGGCTCTGCACCGGGGCCTATACCCTCGCCTGTGCCGGCCTTCTCGACGGCAAGCGGGCCACCATCCACTGGGAGAACCACGACAGTTTCGCCGAGGAGTTCGAGGATGTGAAGCTGACCAAGTCGGTCTTCACCGTCGACGGGCTGCGGATGACCACTGCGGGCGGAACCTCGTCAATCGACCTGATGCTGAAACTGATCGCGGACCAGCACGGCGAGGAACTGGCCAATTCCGTTGCCGATCAGCTGATCTATTCCTCGATCCGGACCGATCAGGACACGCAGCGCCTTTCGGTGCCGACCCGGATCGGGGTGCGGCATCCCAAGCTGAGCCAGGTGATCCAGATGATGGAGCGGCATATCGAAGAGCCGATTTCGCCGGCGGTCCTGGCGCGGGACGTGGGCATGTCGACCCGGCAGCTGGAACGGCTGTTCCGCCGCTACCTCAACCGGTCGCCCAAGCGGTATTACATGGAGTTGCGGCTGCAAAAGGCACGCAACCTGCTGATGCAGACCGACATGAGCGTGATCAACGTGGCGCTGGCCTGCGGCTTCTCTTCGCCGTCGCATTTCTCGAAATGCTACCGGGCGCAGTACGAAACCACGCCGTATCGCGAACGCGGCTCGCACGCGGCGCGGCTGTCCGTGTAGCGCAACTCCGCCCGCCCGGGACGGTGCGGCGGGGTCAGTCGAACAGGCCGAGTTGATCGCCGACGCGCGGCGGGTGGCGGAAGAGATCGGTGCGCAGAGGCGGCATCCTCTCGTCCAGGCCGACCCGCCGGCGCGCCGCCTCGAACCGGGCGGCGATCATTCGGGCATAGACGCCTTCGCCGCGCATCCGCCTGCCCCACTGGGCCTCGTACAGCTTGCCGCCATGCATCTCGCGCAGGCGGTTCAGGATCTTGTCGGCGCGGTCGGGCCAGGCCTCGCGCAGCCAGGTCTCGACCAGCGGCGCGACCTCTTGCGGCAGGCGCAGCATGATCCAGCTCGCGCCGCGCGCGCCCGCGTCGCGCCCCGCCTCGAGGATCGCCTCGACCTCGGTGTCGGTCAGGCCGGGCACGATCGGCGAGGCCATCAGCCGGACCGGCACCCCTGCCTCGGCCAGCGCGCGGATCACGGCAAGCCGCTTGGCGGGCGGCGGCACCCGCGGCTCCATCCGGCGGGCGATATCGGGCGACAGGGTGGTGACGGACACGCCGACCGAGGCCAGCCCCTGCGCCGCCATGTCCGAGAGGATGTCCAGATCCCTCAGGATGCCCGTGCCCTTGGTGACGATGGCCACTGGATGGCGATAGTCGCGCAGCACCTCGAGGCAGGCGCGCGTCAGTTCGAGCTTGTGTTCGGCCGGCTGGTAGGGATCGGTGTTGGTGCCGATGGCGATGGTGGCGGGCGCGTATCTGCGGGACCGCAATTCGCGTTCGAGAACCTCGGCCGCGTTCACCCGCGCGGTCAGGCGGGTCTCGAAGTCCAGCCCCGGCGAAAGGCCGAGGTAGGCGTGGGTCGGGCGGGCGAAGCAGTAGACGCAGCCGTGTTCGCAGCCCCTGTAGACGTTGATCGAACGATCGAAGGGCAAATCCGGCGACCGGTTGTAGGTGATCAGGCTGCGGGCTGTCTCGGGGCGGACTTCGGTCCGGATCTGCGCGACCTCGTCGGGGAGATCCCAGCCGTCGTCGACAGCCACCCGGTCCGCCGTCTCGTACCGGCCGGGCTGGTTGGTGGACGCCCCGCGCCCGCGCCGCGCATCGGCGTCGATCGCATGTCCATCTGTCAGGGGGCGCAGCTCTGCCATGCCTCCTACATGGAACATTAAGAGAACATTGGCAAGATACGGGGGGCGAAGATCAGCCTAACCAATGATCAAGATGAAGATTTTTCGCATTCGCCTTGGGGCCAAAACGCCCTAAGGTCGGAACATCGCGATCTGGTGTCGCAATCGGACCCGCCGAGCCGCGGCAAAACGGCCATGGGTTCGGTAGATCACCGCCCGTACCGAGGTAGGCACATGTCGGAAGAAGAAGACGAAATCATCCTGTCGGAGCTGAACGACGACGAACTGGTCGAACAGATGTTCGACGACCTCTACGACGGTCTGAAGGACGAGATCGAGGAAGGCGTGAACATCCTGCTCGAACGCGGATGGCAGCCCTATGACATCCTGACCAAGGCGCTGGTGGGTGGGATGACCATCGTCGGCAACGACTTCCGCGACGGGATCCTCTTCGTCCCCGAGGTGCTGCTGGCCGCCAACGCGATGAAGGGTGGCATGGGCATTCTCAAGCCGCTGCTGATCGAGACCGACGCCCCCCGCATGGGCAAGATGGTCATCGGCACCGTCAAGGGCGACATCCACGACATCGGCAAGAACCTGGTGGCGATGATGATGGAAGGCGCCGGATTCGAGGTGGTGGATCTGGGCATCAACAACGCGGTCGAGGCCTACATGGAGGCGATCGAGACCGAGGGGCCGGACATCCTGGGCATGTCGGCGCTGCTGACGACGACGATGCCCTACATGAAGGTTGTCATCGACACGCTGAAGGAACAGGGGATCCGCGACGACTATATCGTCCTGGTGGGCGGCGCGCCCCTGAACGAGGAATTCGGCCGCGCGATCGGCGCCGACGCCTACTGCCGCGATGCCGCCGTCGCGGTCGAGACGGCCAAGCTGATGGTGGCCCGCAAGCACAACCAGGGCGTAGCAAGCTGACGCCCCTGGCCCGTCGGAGGCCGGATGGAGACGCCAAGCGACCAGCAACTCACCGATGACGGCCTCGTCGCGACCGGACGGGGCCGTATCCTCGTGCTCGCCTGCGGCGCGCTGGCGCGCGAGATCCTGGCGCTGATCGAGGCGAACGGCTGGTCGCACGTCGATCTGCACTGCCTGCCGGCCATCCTGCACAACTACCCCGCGAAGATCACCGGCGCCGTGCAAGAGGCCGTCGCCCGGCGCAGGACAGCGTACGAAAAGGTCTTCGTCGCCTATGCCGACTGCGGCACCGGGGGCGATCTGGCGCAAGCCTGCGCCGACATGGGGGTCGAGATGATCCAGGGCCCGCATTGCTACGCCTTCTTCGACGGGCTGGCGCGCTTCGCGGCACGGGACGAGATCTTTGCCTTCTATCTCACCGACTTCCTGACCCGACAGTTCGATACCTTCGTCTGGCGCGGGCTCGGGATCGACCGGCATCCCGAACTGCTGCCGATGTATTTCGGCCACTACCGCAAGCTCGTCTATCTGGCCCAGACCGACGATCCCGATCTGACCGCCAAGGCACAGGCCGCGGCGGACCGGCTGGGGCTGGCGTTCGAACGGCGCTACACGGGCTACGGGGATCTGGCCACGGCGCTCGAGGCGGCGATTTGATCCCCTCGCTGGAAGAGGACTGCAGCAGATGCGCGGCGCTCTGTTGCCTGTCGCTGGCCTTCGACAGGGGCGAGGATTTCGCCTTCGACAAACCGGCGGGCACCCCCTGCCCCAACCTGCGCGGTCACGCCTGCGGCATCCATGACCGGTTGCGGCCGGAGGGGTTCGCGGGCTGCGTCCGCTATTCCTGCGGCGGAGCCGGCCAGCGTGTCGTGCAGGAGATCTTCGCCGGTCAGAGCTGGCGCGACGATCCGGCGCTGGTGGCGCCGATGATGGAGGCCTTTCGCGGCATGCGGGCGGTTCAGGACTGTCTCGCCCTGCTGAGCGCGGCCGCCGGGCTGCCGCTGGAGCACCGCGACCGCGAGACGCTGGACCAGCTCACCGCAACCCTGATGCCCGAGGCGCTGGATTTCGACGCGGTGCGGTTCTTTCCGGGCTCGGACCGGGAGGCCGAGATCGGGTCCTTCGTCAAGAGCCTGCGGCGTTACGTGCGGAGATAGCGGGCCCGGGCGGTCAGAGGGGCCGCGCGGGCGGTCCGACCGGTCATTCTGCCGCCGAAACCTCGCGGATACGCCCGATCATCGCGCGCAGTCCATTCGATCGCTGGGCCGACAGGTGATCCTGAAGCCCGAGCCGTCCAAGCTCGGCCTGCGCATCGACCGACCGCACCTGACCGGCGGGAAGATCGTTGTAGAGCGATTTCAGCACCGCGATCAGGCCGCGCACGATCATCGCGTCGCTGTCACCGTCGAACCGGAACCTGCCGTCCTGCGTGGTCGGATAGAGCCAGACCTGGCTCGCGCATCCCTCGACCTTGTTGGCCGGGACCTTGAGCGCGTCGTCCAGCGGCGCCATCGCCTTGCCCAGGTCGATGACATGCCGGTACCGGTCTTCCCAGTCCTCGAGAAACTCGAAATCCTCGACGATTTCTTCGAATGCGGGTTGTGCCATGGGCGCTCTCCTCGGCTTTGAAGGGGAGGTAAGGGGTCATCCCGGTCATGTCCAGACGCGGGAACGGCTTTTCAACCGCGCGCCAATGCGTTACCCAAACCCAAGTCGAACGAGGTCAGGACATGCGCAAGACACTTCCCCTATTGCTGATTGCGGCTTTGGTTCTGACCAGCTGCGGACGCATCCGCGACAGCCGCATCAACCCCTTCAACTGGTTCGGCCGGGCCGAAGCGACCGAGATCGAAGGCACGGCCCGCAATCCGCTGATTCCGCGGCGGAGGGGTTTCAGCATCCGCGACACGGAAGACAACCGGACACCGATCGCACAGATCACCGGCCTCACGGTCGAACGCCTGCCGGGCGGGGCCATCGTGCAGGTCACGGGCGTTTCGGCGCGTCAGGGCGCCTACAACGTGGCGCTCGAGCCGGTCGAAGGGGTCGAGGTTCCCCCCGACACGCGGCGCTATGTGCTGGTGGCGGATCAGCGGGTCAATCCGGTCGGAACGACCCTGTCCCGGACGGTCACCGCCGCCACGAAGCTTACCGATCAGGAGCTGGAGGAGCTGCGGCAGATCGAGGTCGTCGGCGGCCAGAACGTTCTGACCACCCGGCGCTAAAGCTCCACGATCTCGACGCGGCCCTTGCGCGCGGCAAGCCCGACCTCGCCCTCGCACAACCGCAACGCATCCTCGCCGAAGACCTCGTGACGCCAGCCGTGCAGCGCGGGCAGGTCGCGTTTGCCGGCCGAAAGCGCGTCGAGCTCGGAGGTGGCCGCGATCAGGCGCGGCGCGACGCCGGCCCCGTCCGCCTTGGCCTTGAGAAGCACGCGCAGCAGATCGGCGAGCGCCGGGTCCACCTGCAGCTTGTCGTTGCTGCGGTCGGGCTTGGGCATCTCGTCCTGCGGCATCTCGAGCCCTGCCTTGACGGCCGCGAGTATGCCCTCGGCGATCTCGCCCTTGCGGGCCTCGCGCAGCAGCAGACGCGACCGGGACAGATCCTTGATGTCCGTCGGCTTGGTCGAGGCCAGTTCCGTCAACGCATCGTCCTTGAAGACGCGGTTCCGGGGCACGTTGTTGCGCTGCGCATAGGATTCGCGGAATTCGGCCAGCGTCTTGACCAGCGCGAGGAAACGGGGCGAGCTGGTGCGCGTGCGGACCCGCTGCCAGGCTTCCTCGGGGCGGACGATGTAGGTTTCGGGCGAGGTGAGGATGCCCAGTTCCTCTTCGACCCAGGCCTCGCGTTTCTGGCGGCGCAGCTTGTCGGCGAGGTATTCGTAGATCTTGCGCAGATGCGTCACGTCCGCCAGGGCGTATTTCTTCTGCGCCTCGGTCAGCGGACGCCGCGACCAGTCGGTGAAGCGGCTGGACTTGTCCAGCTGCTGCTTCGCGATCCGCTTGACCAGCGTCTCGTATCCCACCTGTTCGCCGAAGCCGCAGACCATGGCGGCGATCTGGGTGTCGAACAGGGGCTGCGGGATGACGCCGGCGTCGACGTAGAAGATCTCGAGATCCTGGCGCGCGGCGTGAAAGACCTTCACGACCGCCTGGTTCCGGAACAGCTCGTACAGCGGGGCGAGGTCGAGGTTTCCCGAGAGAGGGTCGATCAGGACCGCGTTCTCGTCATCCTCGCCGGGCATGGCCATCTGGATCAGGCAGAGCTGGGAATAATAGGTGCGTTCCCGGAGGAATTCGGTATCGACGGTGACGTAATCGCAGCTGGCCGCCTCGTTGCAGAATGCGGCGAGATCTTCGGTCGTGGTGATGGTTCGCATAAGGTCAGGTTCGTCCTGAAAGGTGGCGCGGTCGGCGCGGGATTGGGCCGGTATAGGGCATTCACGGAGGCTTGAAAAGCGGCGCTCAGGCGGTCGTAAGGTCAAGTCGGGACCGGTCTCCCTCCGCAAAGCGGCGGAGCACCATCGGATAGAGCCGGTGCTCCTGTTCCAGGACCCGGGCGGCCAGCGTCGCGGGCGTGTCATCGGCGCGCAGCGGCACCCGCGCCTGCCCCAGGATCGGCCCGCCGTCGAGTTCTGCCGTGACCTCGTGAACCGTGCAGCCGGCCTCGGTATCGGCCGCCGCGATGGCGCGGGCATGGGTGTCGAGGCCGCGGTATTTCGGCAAGAGCGACGGATGGATGTTCAGCATCCGGCCCGCATAGCGGGCGGTGAAGCCCTCGGTCAGCACCCGCATGAAACCGGCGAGGCAGAGGATGTCGGGCGCGGCGGCGTCGATCACTCGGATCAGTTCGGCCTCGAAGGCCGGTCGGTCGCCCTTGTGGGGGCGGTGATCCACGACGGCGGTCGGCACGCCCAGATCGGCGGCCCGTGCCAGCCCCCCGGCACCGGCCGAATTGGCGATGACCAGAACGGGGCGCGCCGGGTGGTCGCCGGTCATGCTTTCCACCAGCCGGACCATGTTCGATCCGCCGCCCGAGATCAGGATGACGACCCGTTTCAAGCCCCGCCGTCTCCCAGGGCGTTGGCATAGCGGATATCCGCGCCCTCGACGACCGTTCCGATGACGCGCGCGGCCGCGGCCTGTTGCTCGTCCAGCGCCGCGCGCACCGCCTCCCAGCGGTCGGCCGCGACGACCAGCACCATGCCGACGCCGCAATTGAAGGTGCGCAGCATCTCGGCATCCTCGATCCCGCCGGTCTCGGCCAGCCAGGAGAAGACGGAGGGATAGGCGAAGGCGGCGAGGTCGATCTCGGCGCCCAACCCCTCGGGGAGGACGCGCGGCAGGTTCTCGGTCAGGCCGCCGCCGGTGATATGGGCCAGCGCACGGACGCCGCCGGCGCGGATGGCACAGAGCGCGTCGGCCACGTAGATCCGGGTCGGGGTCAGCAGATCCTCGGCCACGGTGGTTTCACGCTCGCACCAAGGTGCGCGGTCGGTCCATGACAGCGCGCCGTGATCGACGATCCGGCGCACCAGCGAATAGCCGTTGGAATGCACGCCCGCCGAGGGCAGACCGACGAGGAGATCGCCCGCCTGCACGCCTTCGGGCAGCGCCCGGCCCCGTTCCATCGCCCCGACAGCAAAGCCGGCCAGGTCGAAATCGCCCTCGGGATACATGCCCGGCATCTCGGCCGTCTCGCCGCCGATCAGCGCGCAATTCGCGATCTCGCAGCCCCAGGCGATTCCCTCGATCACCTGCGCGGCGTGATCGACCGAGAGCTTGCCGGTGGCGAAATAATCCAGGAAGAACAGCGGCTCGGCGCCCTGGCAGACCAGATCGTTGACGCACATCGCGACAAGATCCTGCCCGACCGTGCCGACCAGGCCGGTGTCGATGGCGATCCGCAGCTTGGTGCCCACACCGTCCGTCGCGGCGACGAGAATCGGGTCGTCATACCCCGCGGCCTTCAGGTCGAAGAGCGCGCCGAAGCCGCCCAGACCCGCCATCGAACCCTGGCGCGCGGTCCGCTTGGCGGCGGGTTTGATCCGTTCGACAAGGTCGTTTCCGGCGTCGATATCCACGCCGGCATCGGCATAGGTCATCCCGTTGGTCTTGTCGCTCATCTGGGCCTCCGGCTGGTTTGGCTTCCGATAGACCAGACGGGCCGCGCTGTCCACGGGCGCCGCTACAGCGGGGCGAGGCGATAGCCGATCGGCGCCCGTTCCACGCGCCAGGGGCCCGGACGCGGCACATGCGGACCGAGGATCGGTGTGCCGTCATTAGCCAACTGCTCGAACAGCCTTTTGCGCGTGGCGCGCGCGGCCGCACGATCGACATCGAAGAGCACCCCCCAGTCGGGTTCGGCCATCTGAAAGGCCGCGGCATGGATGGTGTCGCCCCAGATCAGCAGCGTCTCTCCCCCGTCGCTCAGCCGGATCCCGCTGTGCCCCGGCGTATGACCGGGCAAGGGGAGCATGGTGATGCCCGGCGCGATCTCGGTCTCGCCCGCGACGTCGTGCCGGCGGTCCGCATAGGGCCGGCAGGCATGGCGCGTCAGATCGAACGAGGCACGCTCGCGCCCGCCCGTTCGGGTGGCGGCATAGGGCGCATCGCCAAAGAAATGGTCCCAGTCCCCGGCACCGGAAAATAGTTCGGCGTTCGGAAAGCGCGCTTTGCCCGCGGCATCCGCCATCTGCCCCACGTGATCCACGTGCAGATGGGTCATCGCCAGCCGCGTGACCCCGGCCGGGTCGATGCCGGCCGCGGCGAGACTGTCGAGATAGGCGCCGGTGGTGTCGGCATAGCCGTCGGGCGCCCCCGCATCCACCAGGGTGATCTCGCCGCCGTGGCGCAGGGCAAAGCCGTGGATGGGAACCTCGACCGTCTCGCCGTCATAGTCTTCGCCCGCCTGGCGCGCCGCCGCCGCCGCGCGGTCGGCCTCGTAATCGGGAAACAGCGCATTCGGCGCCCGGCCGTGACCATCGACCAGCGTGATCACCTCGATATCTCCGACCCGGTAATGCATCATTCCTCCGTCCTGTCGGCGGTCAGGATAGCGGGAGGACCGGTGAGGGTCCAGAAACCAGCCCCGCCCCGCATCCGCCCCGCCCTGGCGGAAAGATCACACTGCCGGGCCGCGCCGGGGCGCGTGGCGGCCGTGCTTGACCGGTTCCCCGCGATTGCCTAATCACGAGGCGGCGGGCCTGTAGCTCAACGGTTAGAGCAGAGCGCTCATAACGCTTTGGTTGCAGGTTCGAATCCTGCCGGGCCTACCAATCGCGCCGGTCCCCGCTAATTTCCCGGAATGCGGTTCGAAGATCTTCTCCACCCCACGGAGCAGGGGCTCTATTGCCCGCCCGGGGATTTCCATATCGACCCGGTCGCACCCGTGCCACGCGCACTGATCACCCATGGCCATGCCGATCACGCCCGTCCCGGACACGGCGCCGTCATGGCCACCCCCGAGACGCTGGACATCATGGCGCTGCGGTATGGCGAGGAATTCACCCGCGCACGCCAGCCCGCCGGACCCGAGCGGACCGAAGTGGGTGGCGTGGGCGTGACCTTCCGGCCGGCGGGTCATGTCCTGGGGTCGGCTCAGATCGGGCTGGAGTACCGGGGCGTCCGGATCACCGTCTCGGGCGACTACTGCCGCCATTCCAATCCGGTCTGCCCCCCGTGGGAGCCCCTGCCCTGCGATGTCTTCGTGACCGAGGCCACCTTCGGCCTGCCGGTCTTCACCCATCCCGATCCGATGGAGGAGATCGGCAAGCTCCTGGCCTCGCTCGAGACCTTTCCCGACCGGGCGCACATGGTCGGGGCCTATGCGCTCGGCAAGGCGCAGCGGGTGATTGCGCTGATCCGCGCCGCCGGATGGGACAGGCCGATCTATCTCCACGGCGCCCTGACCGCGCTCTGCGATTACCACGTCGCGCAGGGGATCGACCTTGGCGCGTTGCGGCCGGCGACGGACAGCGGGGTGCAAAAGGCGGACTATGCGGGCGAGATCGTGCTCGCCCCGCCCTCGGCCTTCAACGCCCCATGGATCCGGCGGTTTCCCGATCCGCTGATCGGCTTCGCCTCGGGCTGGATGCAGATCCGCAACCGGGCCAAGGCGCGCGGGGTGGAACTGCCGCTCGTCGTGTCGGACCATGTCGACTGGCCCGATCTGACCCGCACGGTGGAAGAGCTGAACCCCCAGGAAACCTGGATCACCCACGGGCGCGAGGACGCGCTGATGCGCTGGTGCGAGATGACCCAGCGGCGCGGGCGCCCGCTGCGGCTGGTGGGCTACGAGGACGAGGCGCCGGAATGAGGGCCTTTGCGGACCTGCTCGAACGGCTGGCCTTCACGCCGGCGCGAAACGGCAAGCTGACCCTCCTGACCGACTTCTTCGCGGCCCGGCCCGATCCGGAACGCGGCTACGGGCTGGCAGCGCTGACCGGGGACCTCGGGTTGCGGCAGGTGACGCCTTCGCTGCTGCGCGGACTGGTGGCGGAACGCGTGGACGAGACGCTTTTCGCCCTGTCCTACGATTTCGTCGGGGACCTGGCCGAGACCATCGCGCTGATCTGGCCCGAACCCGAGACCCCGGCTTCGCCGTCCCTGCCCGGCCTGGTCGAGGAACTGCAATCCACCGGGCGCGCGGCCCTGCCCGGCGTGGTTGCCGGACGGCTGGACGAGATGACGGCCAGCGAACGCTATGCCTATCTCAAGCTGGCCACCGGCGGGATGCGCGTGGGCGTCTCAGCGCGTCTGGCGCGGCTCGCCGTGGCGCAGTTCGGCGATCTTCCCGTCACCGAGATCGAAGAGCTCTGGCACGGGCTCGCGCCGCCCTACGCCTCGCTCTTCGCCTGGGCCGAGGGGGGCGAGAAGCAGGTCGCGGCCGCGCTCGCCCCGTTCCGGCCGGTGATGCTGTCGACGCCGACCGATCTAGAGGCGCTGCGCGATCTGTCGCCCTCGGACTACGTGGCGGAATGGAAATGGGATGGCATCCGCGTGCAGGCGGTGTCCGACGGCGGTGTCCGCAGGCTCTATTCCCGCACGGGCGAGGACATCTCACCGGCCTTCCCCGACGTGATCGAGGCCTTGGATTTCGAGGGCACACTGGACGGGGAACTGCTGGTCCGCCGGGGCGACGCCGTCGCGCCCTTCGGCGATCTTCAGAAGCGGCTGAATCGCAAGACCGCTCCGAAAACCCTGCTCGCGAGCCACCCGGCTGCCTTGCGCATATACGATATTCTGATCGATGCAGGGCAAGATATCCGCTCCCTGCCTTTCACAGACCGGCGAAACCGGTTGGAACATCTGTCTGCCGGGTTCGACCCGTCCCGCCTCGATCTCTCCCCCCTCCTCGCCTTCGAAAGCTGGGACGACATCGCGGCGCTGCGGGCAGATCCGCCCGACCCGGTGATCGAGGGGGTGATGATCAAGCATCGCGACAGCCCCTATCTGGCCGGACGAATCCGCGGCCACTGGTTCAAGTGGAAGCGCGACCCGATGCTGATCGACGCGGTGCTGATGACCGCGCAACGGGGGCACGGCAAGCGATCGGGATATTACTCGGACTACGGGTTCGGCGTGTGGGACGGAGACCAGCTCGTCCCCGTCGGCAAGGCCTATTTCGGCTTCACCGACGAAGAACTGAAGGAGCTGGACCGCTTCGTCCGTCAGAACACCACCGATCGTTTCGGACCGGTCCGCGCGGTGGCGCCGAAACTGGTGCTTGAGATCGCCTTCGAGGGGCTGAACCGGTCGAAGCGGCACAAGTCCGGCGTCGCCATGCGGTTTCCCCGGATCGCCCGCATACGGCGCGACAAGCCCGCCGCCGAGGCGGACCGGCTGGAGACGCTTCGCGAGATGCTGCCGCCGGACTAGCGGGCCAGCACGATATCGGCCTGCAACCCGCCGAGCCGTCCGGATTCGCCCAGCCGCAGCACACCGCCATGGGTGCGGGCGATGTCTGTTGCGATGGCAAGGCCCAGCCCGACGCCCGACACCCGGTTCTGGTTCCGCCCCGGCTCCAGCCGCGCGAAGGGGCGCGTGGCGTCCTCGCGCTGCTCGGGCGGAATGCCGGGTCCGTCGTCCTCGACCCGGATACGCAGCGCCTTTTCCGACAACTGCACCGAGACCTCGGCGCGCGAGCCATATCGCACGGCGTTCGAGATCAGGTTCTCCAGCGCCCGCCGCATCGCGCCGGGTCGCAGCAGGATCCGGCCCTCTCCCGTCGCCTCGACCAGCCGGACAACCGCGCCCCCCCGCGCGGCATCCTCGACAATGCCCCGCACCATGGCAACGGGGTCGCATTTCTCGACCTTCTCGGCGGCCGCACCACGGGCGAAGTCCAGGAATTCGTCGATCATGCGCTGCATTTCCTGCACGTCGCGCTCCAGCGGTTCCCTCTCTTCGTCCTCGAGCATCGAGAGGCCGAGTTTCAGCCGTGTCAGCGGCGTCCGAAGATCGTGGCTCACCCCCGAAAGCATCAGGGTCCGCTGTTCGATCTGCCGCTCGATCCGGTTCCGCATGGCCAGGAAGGCGGCTCCGGCCGCCCTCACCTCGGCCGCGCCGGCCGGTCTGTAGGGGACGGCATGACCCTTGCCGAACGCCTCGGCCGCGGTGGCGAGGCGGGTGATCGGCCGCAGCTGGTTGCGCAGGTAGACATAGGCGACAAGGGTCATAAGCGCGCCGAAGAACATCATGTTCACCAAGAGCTGATGCGGGTTCGAGGCCGAAACCTGCGCCCGCGGAAAGGTCATGCGCACCGCCTCGTCCCCGTCGATCATGTAGACCCGCACGACATAGTCATCCGGCAATTCGACGGCCCGGATCTGCGGCACCCTTTCGCGCAGTACCGAAATCACCGTCACGCCGGAGAGATCGTACCAGCGCCGCTGATTCCGGACGGGAACGCCGCTGAGCGGAACCTCCCGAACCGCGATCTGCAGGCTTTGGGCCAGTTCGGCCCGACGCTCCGGCTCGGCCGCCGCGACTAGGGTCAGTTCGTCGCTGATGGTCGCGGTCATCTGGGTGGTCACACCTTCGAAATGGCGCTGGATGAAGACCACCGAGACGACAAGCTGAATGCAGACCACGGGAAGGATCAGGATCAGGGCCGCCCGGCCATAGATCCCGCGCGGCACATAGCGTTTGAGCCAGGCGAAACTCATGGATAGGGTACCTCTCGTCGTCCTTTGGCGACAGAAACACAGGACACGCCCATGCGCCACCCCGATGACTTCGCCCCCTTGCCCGGCCAGCCCGAGGAGATCGCACCGGGGATTCGACGCATCCTCTGCGACAATCCCTCGGCCTTCACCTTCAGGGGGACGAACACCTACCTCGTCGGCAAGGGCTCGGGCATCGCGGTGATCGACCCCGGCCCTCTCGACGTGCATCACCAGGCGGCGATCGAGGCTGCCCTCGCACCGGGAGAGCGGATCACCCATATCTTCGTCACCCATGCCCATGCGGATCACGCGCCCCTGGCGCGCTACCTCGCCCGCTCGACCGGCGCCCCGGTCCTGGCCCATGGCGACGCCGAGACCGGTCGGTCCGAGGTCATGCGCCGGCTCGCCGCGCAGGGCGGTCTCGGCGGCGGCGAAGGCGTGGATGCCGATTTCGCCCCGGACCGGCGCCTGGCGCATGACGAGATCGTCGAGGGCGACGGCTGGCGCATCCGGGCGCTCTGGACGCCGGGCCACCAGTGCAATCACATGAGCTTTGACCTGGCCTTCGAGGGCGAATCCTTCGGCACCGTGTTCTGCGGCGACCACGTGATGGCCTGGTCGACCTCGATCGTCTCGCCCCCCGACGGCGACCTGACGCAGTTCATGGAGAGCTGCGCCCTGCTGCGCGAGCGTCCGGCGCGCGTGTACTATCCCGGCCACGGGCCGGAGCTGACCGCCCCCCACGACCGTCTCGACTGGCTCGTCGCGCACCGTCGCACGCGGGAGGAGGGGATTCTTCGCGCCCTGGCCGAAGGCCCGGCCGACGCGCAGCTGATCGCGCGGCGTGTCTACACCGACATCGCGGCACATCTGCTGCCGGCCGCGGAACGCAACGTCCTGGCGCATCTCATTGACCTTGCGTCAAAAAAGCTCGTCATCCCCGAGGGCGATCTGGCCGCGGACGCCGTCTTCCGGCCGGTCGGGGGCCAGACGGGAAAATAACGGAGTTATGTCGACTTCCCTCTGGACGCGTGGAATCGGTGTTGCTATACGCCGCTTCGTGTTCCGGCGTAGCTCAGCGGTAGAGCAGTTGACTGTTAATCAATTGGTCGTAGGTTCGATCCCTACCGCCGGAGCCAAAATTCCAGCAAGCTACTGAATGACCACGGAGATCACGCCGTTGCACGCGCTGTCCCCGGGGAGGCGCCTGCCAAACGGGAAGGTAGGCGAGCGCCAGGTGCGGCCATCTTCGACGAGATGCGTGCCGGCGAGGTCCTCTGGCGCGGAACCTTGGTCGAAACCGCATACTCCGAGCCGCCGCTTTCCCGAGAGACACCGCCGGCCCGTGACCCTGCACCTGCCGCGCAGGGGCGCCTCATTGGTCCCGTGTCAGGCGTTTCAGCAGAGACGACGTGTCCCATCGGCCGCCGCCCATGCGCTGAACGTCCTTGTAGAACTGATCGACCAGCGCTGTGACGGGGAGCGAGGCGCCGATCTCGTCGGCGGTGTCGAGGCAGATGCCAAGGTCCTTGCGCATCCAGTCCACCGCGAAGCCGTGGTCGTACTCGTCCGCCAGCATGGTCTTGTGGCGGTTGACCATCTGCCACGAGCCGGCGGCCCCCTGCGAGATCACCTCGACCACCTTCTCGCCGTCCATGCCGCTCTTCTGGGCGAAATGCAGCGCCTCGGAGAGGCCCTGGACCAGGCCGGCGATGGCGATCTGGTTGCACATCTTGGTGATCTGGCCCGCGCCCGTCTCTCCCAGGCGGCGGCAGATCTTGGAATAGGCGCCGATGATCGGCTCGGCGCGGGCGAATGCGCCCTCCTCGCCGCCGCACATGACCGAGAGCTGCCCGTTCTCGGCCCCCGCCTGCCCGCCCGAGATCGGGGCGTCGACAAAGCCGAGGCCGCGTTCGGCGGCGATGGCGGCAAGATCGCGGGTGACCATGGCCGAGACGGTGGTGTGATCGACCAGGACCGCGCCCTCCTCCATGCCGGCGAAGGCACCGTCGGCGCCGGTGCAGACCGCGCGCAGGTCGTCGTCGTTGCCGACGCAGGTCATCACGAATTCGGCACCTTTCGCCGCCTCGCGCGGGGTCGCGGCCGAAGTGCCGCCATGCTCTTCGACCCAGGCCTCGGCCTTGGCGGCCGTGCGGTTGTAGACCCGCACCGAATGGCCGGCCGCCCGGAGGTGTCCGGCCATCGGATAGCCCATCACGCCCAGGCCCAGAAATGCAACGTCTGCCATGGTCTTTTCCCCTCTTCCGGCTTGCCCTATAGGTTGTGGCGGGCAGCCGTATCAAAGACAAGAGGTCAGGCATGTTGGGCAAGGTGTTTCTGTGGCTGTTCCGGATCGCCACGGGTCTTGTCGTTCTGATCGTGGCGGTCACCGTCCTGGTCTACTGGTTCGCCTCGCGATCCCTGCCCGATTACGACAAGACGCTGATCGTGCAAGGCATTTCCGCCCCGGTCGAGATCGTGCGCGACAGCGCCAACGTGCCGCACATCTTCGGCGACCGGGACGAGGACGTGCTGTACGGGCTGGGCTATGCCCATGCGCAGGACCGCCTGTGGCAGATGCTGACCATGCGGTGGACGGTGCAGGGCCGCCTGTCCGAGGTCTTCGGGGCACGGACGCTCGACATCGACAAGCTGCTGCGCCGGTTCGACCTCTACGGCGTGGCGCGCGAGGCGGTCGAGGTGCAGGATGCCGAGACGATGTCGAAGCTGCGGGCCTATGCGGCCGGGGTGAACGCGCGGCTGGACGAAATCAACACCTCGGCACTCGGCCGCGGGGCGCCCGAGCTATTCATCTTCAACGCGCCGGTCGCGCCCTGGACGCCGGCCGACAGCGTGGCGATGGTCAAGCTGATGGCGCTGCAACTGTCCGGACACCTGCCGAACGAGGTGATGCGCGCCCGGACCTCGCTCGCCCTGCCCGACCCGGACCGACTGTCGGACATCATGCCCGATGCGCCCGGCCAGGGGATCGCCGCCCTGCCCGAATACTCGGCCCTCTTTCCCGGCCTGCCGCGCTATGCGAAAGGGCGCGGCCTGCCGGACCATCCGCTCTCGCCCGTCCGCGCCACGGCCCTGGCCGGGGCCTCCAACGCCTATGCCGCGGCGCCCTCGCGCTCGGCCGCCGGGGGCACGCTGCTGGCCAACGATCCGCATCTGGGCTTTTCCGCGCCGGCGATCTGGTATCTCGCCCGGCTCGAGCTGACCTCGGGCGGCGTGATCGGCGGCACGATCCCGGGGATCCCCTCGGTGCTGACCGGACGCTCGGAACGGCTGGGCTGGGGGCTGACCTCGTCCTACCTGGACGATCAGGACGTGCATATCGAACAGCTCAATCCCGAGAACACGCAGGAATACCGCACGCCCGACGGGTTCAAGGAATTCGAGAAGCGCGGATCGATCATCCGGGTGAAGGATGCCGAGCCGGTGACCATCACGCTGCGCTGGACGGACAACGGGCCGGTGCTATCGGGCCAGAACTACGATCTCGAAACGGTGACGCCGCCGAACCACGTCGCCACCCTGTCCTGGACCGCGCTCGAGGCCGACGACCGGACCATCGGCGCCGGCATCCGCCTGATGTCGGCGGGCAGCGTGGACGAAGCGATCGCGATCCTCGAGGACTTCTCGGCCCCCAGCCAGAACATCACCCTTGCCGACCGCGAGACGATCGCGATGAAGACCGTCGGCCGGATGCCCGCCCGCGACCCGGAGCACCGGTCGCAAGGGCGTCTGCCGACGCAGGGTTGGCTGCAGGAAAACCGCTGGCAGGGCTATCTGCCCTATGCCGACAACCCTGAATTCCGCGCCCCGCAGGGCGGCATCCTGGGCAACACCAACAACAAGGTGGTGGATCGCCCGTTTCCGCAGCACGTCAGCTATCTCTGGGGCGACACGCAGCGGGTGCATCGCTGGCGGCGGCTGATGCAGTCGCGGCAGGTCCACACGCGCGACAGTTTCATCGAGGCGCAGCTCGACACCGTCAGCTTCACCGCGCGCTCGCTGCTGCCGCTCATCGGGCGCGACCTGTGGTTCACCGGCGAGGCCGCGCCGGACGGCACGCCCCAGCGGCTGCGGCAACGCGCGCTGGAGCTGCTGGCCGAGTGGAACGGGGAGATGAACGAACACCTCCCCGAGCCGCTGATCTACTCGGCCTGGCTGCGGGCGCTGCAGATGCGGCTGATCCAGGACGACCTCGGACCGCTCGCGGCCGAGTTCGAGCATGTGGAGCCGGTCTTCATAGAACGGGTGTTCCGTGACATCGACGGCGCCGGCGCCTGGTGCGACATCCGCCAGTCGAGCCCGGTGGAAACCTGTTCCGACATCGCCCGCATGGCACTGGACGACGCGCTGATCTGGATCGGCGAGACATACGGAACCGCCCTGGAAAGCCTCAGATGGGGCGATGCGCACCAGGCCACCCACGATCACCAGATCCTGGGCGAGGTTCCGCTGCTGCGGCATTTCGTGAACATCCGGCAGTCGACCAGCGGCGGCGACAACACGCTGCTGCGGGGGCGGACCAAGGGCAGCCTGCCCGACCCGTTCCTGAACGTGCATGGCGCCGGCTATCGCGGGGTCTACGATTTCGCCGATCCGAACTCCTCGGTCTTCGTGACCTCGACCGGGCAGTCGGGACATTTCCTGTCGCAGCACTACGATGATCTGGCACAGCTCTGGCGGCGGGGCGAATACGTTCCGATGTCGCTGGATGCGGAACTGGCGCGCGCCGCGAACGAAGGGATCACCGTGCTGCGCCCGGCGCAGTGAACCGTTTCGAGGGAGGATACCATGCAATCCGTCAGACTGGGCCGTTCGGGCCTGATGATCTCGCCCGTCGTCTTCGGCGGCAACGTCTTTGGCTGGACGCTGGACGAGGCCGCATCGCACCGGATGCTGGACCGTATGGTCGATCTGGGGATCGACACGATCGACACGGCGGATGTCTACAACAGGTGGGTCGAAGGCCATTCCGGCGGCGAGAGCGAGACGATCATCGGCAACTGGCTGGCCGCGAATCCCGCCAACCGCGACCGGATCATACTCATTACCAAGGTCGGCGGCCCCATGCCCGAGGGCGGCGGCCTGTCGGCGAGGTGGATCGAACAGGAGGTCGAGGCCTCGCTCAAGCGTCTGCGGACCGACCGGATCGACCTCTACTTCTCGCACCGGCCGGACCCAGACACGCCGCAGGACGAGACGCTGGCCGCCTATGACAAGCTGATCAGCGCCGGCAAGGTGCGCGCCATCGGCGCCTCGAACTTCGACGCCGGGCTGATGCAGGCCGCCGAGACCGCGGGGCCGGTGAAATACGGCGCGCAGCAGCCGGAATACAACCTCTATGCCCGCGATCGGTTCGAAGGCCCGCTGGCGCGGTTCTGCATCGAGAACGACATCGGCGTGATTCCCTATTTCTCGCTCGCGGCCGGGTTCCTGACGGGCAAGTACCGGACCGAGGCCGACCTCACCGGCCCGCGCGGCGAACGCAGCATCGGCAAGTACATGAACGACAGGGGCAAGGCGATCCTCGCGGCCATGGACGAGGTCGCCGAGGAGACCGGCGCCGCCCATGCCGAGATCGCGCTGGCCTGGCTGATGGCCAAGCCGGGCGTGACCGCGCCGATCGCCTCGGCCACCTCGGACCGGCAACTCGACAGTCTGGTGGCGGCGACCACGGTCGAGCTCAATGCCGATCAGATGCGGCGGCTGGACGCGGCGGGCAGCTAGAGCGAACGGAAGCGGGCCGACTGGCGGGGCGACCAGCGGACGGTGATGCGATGCCCCTCCTCGCCCTGGGTCTCCTCGACCACGAGGCCCTGTTCATAGAGCCAGGCGCGGCGGCGGCCCTCGTCGAAGCCGAGGGTCAGCTCTTCGGTCACGCTCCCCTGGTCGAGCGTGCGTTCCACCGCGTCGAGCAGCGGATCGAGGCCCGCCCCCGTCACCGCCGAGATCACGAAGGTCCCGTCGCGTTCGGCACGGCGCGCCAGGGCGCCGGCGTCCTCGGGCGGCAGGCGATCGACCTTGTTCCAGACCTCCAGCACCGGAACCTCCTCGGGCAGGCCGAGATCGCTCAGGATGTCCTCGACATCGGCCTTCTGCTCTTCGGCCTCGGGGTGGCTTATGTCGCGGATGTGCAGGATCAGATCGGCCTCGAGCACCTCTTCCAGCGTGGCGCGGAAGGCGGCGACGAGTTGCGTCGGCAGATCCGAGATGAAACCCACGGTGTCCGACAGGATCACCTCGGGGCCGTTGTTGGGCAGGCGGACGCGGCGCATGGTCGGGTCCAGCGTCGCGAACAGCATGTCCTTGGCCAGCACCTCGGCACCGGTCAGCCGGTTGAAAAGGGTGGATTTTCCGGCGTTGGTATAGCCCACGAGCGCGACGATCGGGAACGGTACGCGCGCCCGCGCGGCGCGGTGAAGCTCGCGCGTCCTCACCACCTTCTCCAGCTGGCGGCGCAGCCGGGTGAGCTGTTCGTCGATGGCGCGGCGGTCCGCCTCGATCTGCGTCTCGCCGGGGCCGCCCACAAAGCCCAATCCGCCCCGCTGCCGTTCCAGGTGCGTCCAGGCCCGGACCAGCCGGGTGCGCTGATAGGCCAGCGCGGCCATCTCGACCTGCAGGACACCTTCCCGCGTGCGCGCCCGGTCCGAGAAGATCTCGAGGATCAGCCCCGTCCGGTCGAGCAGCTTGCCCCCCCATGCCTTTTCCAGATTGCGCTGCTGCACCGGCGTGACCGGGCCATCGACCAGCACGAGCTCGACCTTGTTGTCGGCGAAGAAGGCACTCAGCTCGGCGACCTTGCCCGAACCGAAGAGCGTCGCCGGCGTCGGATTGGCGAGGCGCACGATGGACGAGCCCACGACCTCGAGCCCCGGCAGCGCACGCGCCAGGGAAACAGCCTCTTCCAGGGCGAATTCCGCCGCGTGGCGGCGATCCTCGCCCAGAAGGTCCGGGTGCAGGACCCAGGCCCGGGTATCGGGCCTGTCACGGGGTATCAATTGCTGTCTTCGCCTTCGTAGAGGCTGATCGGCTGTGCCGGCATGATGGTCGAGATCGCATGCTTGTAGACCAGCTGCGACTGCCCGTCGCGTCGCAGCAATACGCAGAAATTATCGAACCAGGTTATAACGCCCTGGAGTTTGACACCGTTAATCAGGAAGATGGTGACGGGAACCTTTGTCTTGCGCACATGATTGAGAAATGCGTCCTGCAGGTTCTGTCTGTCAGAAGCCATTTTTGAGCCTTATGTTCTTGTTTTTCTCTGTTCACTTTACCGCACCGCGGCATACCCTCTAGCGGTTGCGAGTATGTCGGCTGGGGACCCCCTTTTCCAGTGCAATTTTTCCAATACGGAAATCTGACCGATATTTTTATCAGTCGCGCCACAGATCCGGGTTGAGCAGGGCGATGAACGCCAGAAGTTCCAGCCGCCCGAGGACCATTCCACCCGCGAAGACCAGCTTGCCCCCCAGCCCCAGCCCAGCCAGGTCGATGGGGGTTTCCGAGGCCAGCGTCAGGAGCGGCCCGGTGGTGGTCAGCGCCGAGACCGCCAGGACCGTGGAGTCTTCGAAGTTCTGCCCGGACAGCGCCAGCAGCATCATCAGAGCGGCCAGCGACATGGCGAAGAGCATGAAGAAGACCCAGGCATGATAGGCGCCCTGCCGTCCGATCCGACGGGCGACGACACCGATGCCCGAGACGGCGCTCGGGTGGACCAGCCTCTGCATCTCCTGCAGACCGTTGAGATAGAGCGCGAAGACGCGCATCAGCTTGACCCCGCCGGCCGTGGTCGCGACGCCGCCGCCCATGATCGCCAGCCCCATCAGGATCATGCCGGGCGTGCCCAGACCGGACCAGCTCCGGGCGGTGTCCCATTCCGCGCTTTCGAACCCTGTGGTGGTGAGAAAGCTCATCACGGTGAAGAGCGCGCCCCAGAGCGCACGCAGGCCCAGCCACAGGTTCTCGCCCTCGTCCACCTCGAAGGCCGCGATCCAGTGGCGCAGGAACAGCAGGACCGGCACGCCGACGACGATCAGCGCGCCCATGCGCAGCTCGGGATCGAGGTGGAGGCCGAAGCGCGACACCGAGGTATCCGAGGAAAAGCTGACCCGGCTGAGCGCGAAGATCAGGAACAGGAAGATCACCATCTCGCCGGGGATCCCGCTGGCGCCGTCGGGAAGCCCCCCGACCGGCGAGATGCCGCTGGTGGCCATTGTCGACATGGCATGGCAGAGGGCGACGAAGGCATCGTCGCCGTTGACCAGCAGAAGCACCCAGAGCACGGCGGTCAGGAAAATGTAGGTGGGCCCCAGCTGCGCGGTGCCCCGCAGGACGCGCCGCAGGATGTCTGCGCGGCGAAAGCGGTCGGTCTCGCCCTCGAAGGATCCGGGGGCGGCGGCCAGCGTCACCTCGAACCCGCCCAGGTTCAGCGGCGCGAGCACGGCGGCGGCGGCGACCCAGATCATCAGGCCACCCATCCAGCCGACCTGCGCGCGCCACAACTCCAGCGCGGGGTTCAGCCGTCCCGGTTCGAACAGCGGCGCGCCGGTGGTCGTCAGCGCCGAGATCATCTCGACATAGGCGTTCAGGAACGAGGTCGAGCGCAGGCTCTCGTGGAACGGAATGGCGAGATAGGCGGGGATCAGGATATAGGCCGCCAGCAGCGACAGGATGCCCACCAGATCGGCGTTGCGGCCGGTCCAGCTGCGATTGCCCCGCGCCAGGGCGATCATCCAGGTCGCGACGATGCCGATGATGCCGGCATAGAAGAAACTGCGCGCGGTCAGGAACTCCTCGATCGATAGCGCCATGAGCGCCGGCGCGAACATCGAGGCGGCGGCCGCGGCCACCAGGACGAGAAACAGGGGCTGGTCTGACAGGCGCAGGCGCATCGGCTCAGAAATAGTCGATCGAGACCTGAAGCAGCCTCTCGACCTCGGGGACGTCCTTGGACAGGGCGAAGATCAGGATCACGTCGCCCGCGTCGATCTTGATCTTGCCCTCGGGCTTCACGACCTTCCCGTTCTGTTCGATGGCGCCGATCAGCACGCCCTCGGGGAAGTCGATGTCGCGGATCGACCGGCCGGCGATCGGACTGGTCGAAAGGACCTCGGCCTCGATCACCTCGGCCTCGGCGTCGCCGATGGAATAGACGCCGCGCACCCGGCCGTGCCGGATGTGCCGCAGGATCGACGAGACGGTGGTCTGCCGCGGGTTGATATGCGCGTCGATCCCCAGCGGCGCCATCAGCGGCACGAGCGAGGGGTCGTTGATCAGCACGATGGCCATCTCGCAGCCCGAGGCCTTGGCGCGCACGGCCGCCAGCATGTTGGTCTTGTCGTCGTCGGTGACGCAGAGGATCGCGTCGGCGCGGCTCACCCCGGCCTCTGAAAGCAGGACCTTGTCCAGGCCGTCTCCGTTCAGAACGATAGTTCTTTCCAGCGCATCCGCGGCCTTCTCGGCTATGCTCCGCGTCTTCTCGATGACCTTCGAGCGGATCGAGCGGCCCTTCTTCTCCAGCCGCTGCGCCACGGCGAGCCCGACATTGCCGCCGCCCACGATGATCACCCTCTCCTGCGTGCGGGTGGACTTGCCGAAGACCTCCATCGTGCGCGCCACGTCCTCGTTGTGGACACAGACATAGCAGGCATCCCCCGAGAACAGCTGGTCCTTGGATTCCGGCGCAAAGAGCCGTCCGTCGCGGCGGACGGCGACGACGATGGCGCGCAGCGTCGAGAAGAGGTCCGTCAACTGGCGCAGCGGCGTGTTCACCACCGGACAGTCCTCGTCGATGGTGATCCCCAGAAGCTGCGCCTTGCCGTCCAGGAAGGTCTCGGTGTCGAAGGCGGCCGGGGCCGAGAGACGCTGGAGCGCGGCTTCGGCGACTTCCCGCTCGGGGCTGATGACCACGTCGATGGGCATGTGATCGCGCCGGTAGAGGTCGGAATAGATCGCGTCGAGATAGCTCTGCGCCCGCAGGCGGGCGATCTTGCGCGGCACGGCGAAGACCGAATGCGCCACCTGGCAGGTCACCATGTTGACCTCGTCGGAATAGGTCGCGGCGATGATCATGTCGGCGTCGCGCGCGCCCGCGCGTTCGAGAATGTTCGGATACGAGGCGAAACCGGCGATGCCCTGCACATCGAGCGTCTCGGTGGCGCGGCGCACCAGTTCGGGGTTGTTGTCGACGACGGTGACGTCGTTGTTCTCGCCCGAGAGGTGCCGTGCGATCTGCCAGCCAACCTGCCCGGCGCCGCAGATGATGACCTTCATCCCCTATCCCCCGGGTTCTGCCTGCCGAACCTATCGCATGACAGAACGGCATGAGGCGGTCAAACGAATTGTCCTCGCCCCGGATTCCATGCAATCTGCCCGCATGTTCCGATCCCGCCGCACCTTGCTGACCGCTCTGGCCGCTGTCGTCACGCTCTCGGGCTGTGCCCAGGACATCTATTTCCGCGAGGGCGCGACAGTCTCCGAGGTGCGCCGGGCCGAAGATGCCTGCGCCCTGTCGGCCCGGCAGGCGGCGCCGTTCCGGCCGCGGACGATCCTCGTGCCCGGACCGATCGTTCCGGCACGGAAGGTCTGCGACGGCCAGGGCAACTGCCAGACCCGCCCGGCCTATCAGGCGCCGCCGGAATTCGAGACCATGGACGCCAATGCCGAGCGGCGGGTCCTGATCGCCCGCACCTGCATGGCCGAGCGCGGGTTCGACCGGGTCAGCCTGCCCTATTGCAGCGGGGCCGTGCGCAACGCGGCGCCCGCCGCTGTGACCCGCCGGCTGCCGCGACTGACAGGGCAGAGCTGCATCATCCCGCGCGGCCAGGCGGGCTATCAGATCGTCACGCCGGGATAGACGCGGGCGGTTCCGGAGCGGGCCGCGCTACTCGGCCTCGATCCGGGCGATCCGTCCGCCGGACTTGGTCGAGGTCACGACGCCCAGGGACTTGAGCTTGCGGTGCAGGGCCGAACGTTCCATGCCCACGAACTGCGCCGTCTTCGAGATATTGCCGCCGAAGCGGTTGATCTGCGTCAGCAGGTACTCGCGCTCGAACGCCTCGCGCGCCTCGCGCAGCGGCAGGGTGGCCAGGGCGCCGGACAGGACGACGCGACCGTCCTCGGCCGGCTTCTCGTCGTCCGAGGGCACCTCGCGTGTCTCGATTTCGCCCGTGCCGTCGCCGAGGATCAGGATGCGTTCGATGACGTTGCGCAGTTGCCGAACGTTGCCCGGCCAGATCATCGTCTGCATCAGCGCCGCCGCCTCTTCAGAGAGGCGCCGCTGCGGCAGGCCCTGCGTCCGGTGCAGCGTCTCGATGAAATAATCGGCCAGGACCGGGATGTCCTCGCGCCGGTCCGCCAGGCTGGGCACGGCGATCGGCACCACGTTGAGCCGGTGATATAGCTCTTGGCGGAAGGTCCCGGCGGCGATCTCGGCCTCGAGATCGCGCGAGGTCGACGAGATCACCCGAAGGTCCACCCGCACCTTGTCGGAGCCGCCGACCCGCAGGAACTGCTGTTCCACGAGCACCCGCAGGATCTTGGACTGGGTGCCGATCGGCATGTCGGCGACCTCGTCGAAATAGATCACCCCGCCGTGCGCCTGTTCCAGCAGCCCCGGCTCGACCCCGCGCTCCGAATTCTCGCGACCGAAGAGCACCTCCTCCATCCGGTCGGCCTCGATCGTCGCGCAATTGACCGAAACGAAGGGGCCGCCGGCGCGGTTGGACTGGGCGTGGATATGGCGCGCGGCGACCTCCTTGCCGGATCCCGAGGGGCCGGTCAGCATGACGCGGCCGTTGGATTTCGTCACCTTCTCGAGCTGGCCGAGCAGCGCGCGGAAGGCGGCGGATTCGCCCACCATCTCGGCCGACTGATTGTCCTTGCGGCGCAGCTGCTGGTTCTCGCGCCGCAGGCGCGAGGTCTCCATCGCGCGGCGGATCACCACCAGAAGCTGGTCGATGTTGAAGGGCTTTTCGATGAAATCATAGGCGCCCTGCTTGATCGCCGCCACCGCGATCTCGATATTGCCGTGGCCCGAGATGATGACCACCGGCACGTCCGGATTGTCGCGCTTGACGTGCTTGAGGATGTCGATCCCGTCCATCCGGCTGTCCTTGAGCCAGATGTCGAGGATCATCAGACCGGGCGGCTCGGTGTTCAGATGCGCCATGCATTCGTCGGAATTGCCCGCCAGGCGCGTCGCGTACCCCTCGTCCTCGAGGATGTCCGAGATAAGTTCGCGGATGTCGCGCTCGTCGTCGACGATCAGTATGTCACTCATGTTCCCTCACTCACTTTCTGTCCGGCTCCCGGCCTCTCGATCGCGCCGGCGATCAGCGGCAGGCGGATGACGGCGCAGGCGCCGGAATGGCCCAGCCCCTCGAAGGGCTCGGCGTCGTCCAGGCGGAGCGTGCCGCCATGTTCCTCGATGATCTTCTTGACGATCGGCAGGCCCAGGCCCGTCCCCTTGTCGCGGGTCGTCACGTAGGGCTCGAACAGCCGCGCCCGGTCGGCGGGCAGACCGATGCCGTTGTCGGCGATGCGGATCTCGGCCCAGGGTGCGGATCCCAGGTCGGTTTCCTGCAGGACCGTCTCGGCCGAGACGCGGATGGCCGGGCGGTAGCCTTCGGGGGCGCCCGTGTCGCGCAGGGACTCCGTCGCCTCGCCCGCGTTCTTGATCAGATTGGTCAGCGCCTGGCCGATCATGGTGGCGTCGAGATCGGCCGGCATGGCGGCGGCGGGCAGATCCGACGTGATGCGCACCTCGGGCTGGCCCGCCTCCTGCAGCAGGACGACGCCCTGCAGCAGGTCGCGCAGATCCTCCTGCCGCTTCTCGGGTTCGGGCATCCGCGCGAATTTCGAGAATTCGTCGACGATGCGGCGCAGGTCGTTGGTCTGGCGCACGATCACCTCGGTCAGCGCTTCGAGATCCTCGACCTGGGTCTGTTCCAGATGGCGCGAGAACTTGCGCTTGATCCGCTCGGCCGAGAGCTGGATCGGCGTCAACGGGTTCTTGATCTCGTGCGCGATGCGCCGCGCCACGTCGCCCCAGGCCGCCATGCGCTGCGCGGTGACAAGATCGGTCACATCGTCGAAGGCCACCACGTAGCCCTCGCGCCGGCCCTCGGTGTTGCGCCGTGTCGCCATGCGGACCAGAAGCGCCTCCTGCCGGCCGCCGCGCACGACCTTGATCTCGGCTTGCAGGGTCTGGCCGCCGCTGTCGCGCAGCTGATCGAAAAGCGGGCCGAACTCGGGCACGGCGACCGAGATGGCCACGTTCTCCTGATCGTCGTGCCAGTCGAGCAGCCGCTCGGCCGAGCGGTTCACGAAGGTGACCCGCCCCTCGCGGTCGAGGCCGACAACACCCGACGTGACCGAACTGAGAACGGAATCGAACAGGCGCCGGCGCTGTTCGATCTGGTTGGTGTTCTCCAGCAGCGCCTCGCGCTGGCCCTTCAGCTGTGTCGTCATCTGGTTGAAATAGCGCGACAGCATCGCGATCTCGTCGTCGCCGTCATCCTCGGTCACGCGCACGTCCAGATCGCCCGACCCGACCCGTTGCGCCGCGCCTGTCAGGCGACCGACCGGGCCCGACAACCGCTCGGCGAACCACAGGCCCAGCCAGACGGCCGCCAGGATCAGGATGACCGCGAAGCCGATATAGAGCAGGCCGAATTCGAACAGCACGCGGCCCCGTTCGTTCTCGAGCTGCTGATAGAGGCGCACCGTCTCCTGCGTGTCGTCCAGCAGGCTGAGGATCTCTCCGTCGACGTCGCGACTGACATAGAGGTAGCGGTCGACATAGGCCTGCAGCGGCAGAAGCGCGCGGAATTCGTTGTTGTCCCAGTCCTCGATCAGCAGATAGCCCTCGGTCGCGGCCGTCTCGATCTGTTCGGCGGTCGGTTCCTCGTAATCGAAGAGATAGCTGCGTTCGCCCCGCGACCGGATCCCGCCGGCGCTGTCGATGACGTAGGCCTCGCGCAGGCCGCGCTGGATCTGGCTCTGACCCGAGGCGAGCAGCTGGCGGATCACCGCATCCGTGATCAGGAAATCCCGCCGCCGGGCGTTGTCGAGGAACCGGGCCAGCGCGCGCGCGTCCTCTTCGAGATCCTCGCGGTGCTCCTGTTCGTAGGCGCGGGCCGCGGCCAGCGACGACCCCACGACCTGCCGCACACGTTCCGAGAACCAGCCCTCGAGACCGATGTTGATCGTCAGCACGGCGAAAATCGCGACCGAGACCGTGGGGATCAGCGCCATGATCGCGAAGACGCCCGTCAGGCGCAGGTGCAGCCGGCTGCCGGCCGACTTGGCCCGGCGGGCGGCCACCATCCGCGCGACCCGCTGCAGGACCAGCGCGGCGACGACCAGCACGTAGACGAGATCGACCAGCAGCACCAGCCGCAGCGGAAGCGAGGAGGCGCCCTGCTCGAACGGACCGAGGACAAGGAAGGTGGCAAGCACCAGCAGAGGCCCGAGGATCACCAGCCCCAAGGTCGCCGCGTTCTGCAAACGCCTCTTGCGCCTGAGCCGCATCAAAACGGTCCAGGCTGTGTTCCGTGCCCGGGTCGCCACAGGCCGCCTCGCAAATTGGCCGCGATCTGCAGCCGTGTAATATCCGGTGTGGCCGTGCCGGGTGAAACTCCGGCGCCACTGCTCTGTTGCCGTTTTACATCAATTTGCGGCGGCGAGTCACGCGAATATCCAGATCGGTGATCTTTTTGCGCAAGGTATTGCGGTTGATCCCGAGAAGATCGGCACATTTGGCCTGATTTCCGCCCGTAGCCTCAAGCGCGATCTCGATCAGCGGCAGCTCCATTTCCTTGAGAATGCGAGAATAAAGCCCCGGCGGCGGCAGCATGTTGCCGTGCAGGTCGAAATAACGGCGCAGATGGCGCCCGATCGAGGCCGAGAGCTTTTCCGCGTCCTCGACCCCCGCAGCCGGTTCGGTTTCCGGCTGACTGCCCAGCACGGCGGCGACCTCGGCCTTGGCGATCTCGTCGGTGCGCGCGGTCAGGACAAGCCGGCGAATCGCGTTCTCCAGCTGCCGGACGTTTCCGGGCCAGGAATGGCTGCGCACCAGTTCCATCGCCTCGGGCGTCAGCTTGCGCAGCGGCGCGCCCTCGCGTTCCGAGCGGGCGAGGAAATGTTCGACCAGAAGCGGGATGTCGTCGACCCGTTCCCGCAGGGCCGGAACATGGATCGATGCGCCGGAGAGACGGTAGTAGAGATCCTGCCGCAGCCGGTCCTCCTCCATCGCGCGGTTGGCATCGCTCTGGCTGGTGGCCATGAAGCGCGGCAGCGTGTCGGCGGGTCCGTCCATCATGCGCACGATGCGGGCCTGGACCTCGGGCGGGATGTCGGTGATCTCGTCCAGCAGGATCGTGCCGCCCCGGGACCGGGCGAGAACCTGGGCCGGGCCCTCGATGTCCTGCAGGTCCGAGGCCGAGGCCACCACGAAGGGCAGCGACCGCCGGTCCGAGAAATCGTGGATGGCGCGCGCGATCAGCGACTTGCCGGTGCCGCTCTCGCCCGTGATCAGCACCGAGAGATCGGTGTTCAGAACCCGCGCGATCAGCCGATAGAGCGCCTGCATGCCCTGGGTGCGCCCGACAAGGGGAAGCTCGTCGGGGCGGTCGGTGTCCTCGATAGCGGCGGCCGGCGCGGCGGTGCGGCGGCGCACCTCGAGCGCCCGCGCCGTGCGTTTCATCAGGTCCGGCAGGTCGAAGGGCTTGGGCAGATAGTCGTAGGCTTCGGCCTCGGCGGCCTGGATCGCCGTCATGATCGTGTTCTGCGCCGAGATCACGATGACCGGCAGACCGGGCCGGTCCTGGGCGATCTTGGGCAGCATCTCGAGCCCGTTCCCATCGGGCATGACCACGTCCGAGATCACCACGTCGCCCTTGCCCTCGCCCACCCATCTCATCAGCGTCGTGAGCGACGAGGTCGCGTGCACCTTGCAACCGGCACGGGTCAGCGCCTGTGTCAGGACCGTCCGGATGGTCCGGTCATCGTCGGCGACAAGAATGGTGCCATCCATGGGTCAGCTCTCCTTGCTGGGCTTCTTTTTCCGGTTGCGGGCCCTGTCCATCGGCAGCGACAGGCGAAAGACCGTGCGGCCCGGCACCGACGTGACCGAGATCCAGCCCTCGTGATCCGAGATGATCTTGCTCACCAGCGCGAGGCCCAGGCCCGTGCCGTTCTCCTTGCCCGAGACGAAAGGATCGAAGATGTCCTCGGCGATATCGGGGGGCAGGCCCGGCCCGTCGTCGATGATCTCGATCTGCAGGGGCAGGGTCTTGCCCTCCCCGTCCGAGCGCCGGAGGCGGAACGAATGTTCGAAATAGGTTCGCAGACGGATCGTTCCGCCTTCTTTATCAGCAGCTTCCGCGGCGTTCTTGAGAAGGTTCAGCACGACCTGGAGCAGTTGGTCCGGGTCTCCGACCGCCATCGGCAGCGAGGGGTCGTAATCCTCGACGATCTTCATCTGCGCACCGAAGCCCAGCAGGGCGGATCGCCGGGCGCGGTCGAGCACGTCATGCACGTTGACGGGGCGCAGATCGGGCAATGTGAGGTTGCCGAACTGCTCGACCTGTTCCAGCAGCTTCACGATGCGGCGGCTTTCGGCGACGATCAGGTCGGTCAGCTCGCGATCCGGCGCCTTGAGGTTCATCGACAGAAGCTGCGCGGCGCCGGTGATGCCCGCCAGCGGGTTCTTGATCTCGTGCGCCAGCATCTCGGCCATGCCGATCGCGGACTTGGCGGCAGACTTGACCGTGTGGTCCTGAGTCAGCCGCCCGGCAAGTTCGCGCGGCGAGATCAGGAAAAGCATGTGCCCCGGCTGATCCGCCATCGGCGCGATCTGGAGGTTGCAATGCAGCGGCGCCCGTTCGCCCGTGCCCACGTCGACGTCGTTCACGAAGAGCGGCGAGGCGGTGGCGCGGGCGCGCTCGAAGGCCGCCTCGAGCGGACTGTCGATCATCACCTTTTCCCAGACGCGGGAGCCGCGGATCGTCTTGGACGAGGTGTTCAGAAAGCCCTCGGCCGAAGGGTTGATGGCGACGATGCAATCCTCGGGATCCAGCAGCAACGCCGGCACCGGGAGGGAGTTCCAGACCGTATCGTCCTCGATCATGCGGCGGTCCTCGCGGGGGCGACCGGGGCCAGCGCCTCGGGCAGCAGGCGCAGCACTTCGGCGCTGTCGCGCGATCGCAAGATACGGCCGCGCAGGTCCGGCGGGGTTCCGGCGCGGTCCATGTACCAGCCCAGGTGCTTGCGGGCGACGCGAAGGCCCAGATCGGCGCCGTAGAAGCCCAGAACGGCCTCGTAGTGGCGCGCGATCAGGCCGGGCACGTCGTGCGGCGGAGCGAAGGCGCCGCCCGTCAGCGAGGCGATCAGCCCGGCCAGAAGCCAGGGTTGCCCCTGGATGCCGCGCCCGACCATGACGCCCGCCGCGCCCGAGGCGCTCAGCGCCGCGGCGGCCGTCGCGCCGTCGACAATGTCGCCGTTGACGAGGACGGGGATCGAAACCGCCTCGACGACCTCGCGCACGGCCGCCCAGTCGGCGCGGCCCTTGTAGAACTGGCAGCGCGTCCGCCCGTGCACCACGACCATGCGCACGCCCGCCGCTTCGGCCCGGCGGGCCAGGTCGGGGGCATTGCGCGTGTCGTCGTCCCAGCCGAGACGCATCTTGACCGTGACGGGCAGGTCCACCGCCCCGGCCACGGCCGCGATCAGCGACAGGGCGAGATCGGGGTCGCGCATCAGCGCCGAGCCCGAGAGCCCGCCCGTCACCTTCTTGGCCGGGCAGCCCATGTTGATGTCGATCACCCGGGCGCCCAGATCCGCGACCTGCCGGGCCGCCTCGGCCATCACGGCCGGATCGCGCCCGGCCAGCTGGACCGACGTCGCCGCGCGTCCGAGCCCCAGTTCGGCGCGTTCGCGCGTCCCGGGGCGGTCGGTCAGCAACTCGCCGCTGGCGACCATCTCGCTCACCACGAGGTCCGCGCCGAAGCCCGAGACGAGATCGCGCATCGGCAGGTCGGTGATCCCGGCCATGGGGGCCAGGGCGACGACGGGACGCGAGGGGGTGGTGTCGAATGGAAAAGACATGCCTAAACCTTGTGCAACAGGGTTTGATTAGACCGAATACGGGGTAAGCTCAACGAAGACAAAACGGTAATTCGCCCGACATGTCAGCGTTTGCCTAAATTTTGAACACACGGTGCGACGGTGGAGGCAATTGCCGAACGGATCAAATCCTCCTAATCAGGGCGGCATGACCGAGGACACGCCGAAATTCGTCACCATTCTGGTCGCTGCCGGGCGCGGGCTGCGGGCCGGCGGCGACCTGCCCAAGCAGTGGCAGCCGCTGGCCGGACGCCGCGTGGCGGACTGGACGCTCGCCGCCTTCGCCGGGGCGGGGCCGGTGGTCGTGGTGCTGCATGCCGACGACATGGGCATGGACCTGCCCGCGGATGTCCATCGTGTGCCCGGCGGGGCGACCCGCAGCCTCTCGGTCAAGGCCGGGATCACCCGGGCCTGGGCGCTCGGCGCCGATTACGTGCTGATCCACGACATTGCCCGCCCCTGCGTCACGCCCGAGGTGATCGCGGGCGTGCGCGGGGCGCTGCTTGCCGGGGCGACGGGGGCCGCGCCGGGTCTGACGGTGACCGATGCGCTGTGGACGAGCGAAGGCGACAGGATCGCCGGCACGCGCGACCGGACGGGCCTGCACCGCGCGCAGACACCCCAGGGATTCGAGATCGGTCCCATCGCCGCCGCGCATGACGGGTTCGAAGGCGAGGCCGCCGACGATGTCGAGGTCGCGCTCTCGGCCGGGCTGGAGGTGGTCGTCACGCCCGGCGCGGACGAGAACATCAAGATCACCCACCCTCAGGATTTTTCCCGCGCGGCGGCGATCCTGACCGGCAGGAAAGGCACGGCGATGGATGTGCGCCTCGGCAACGGCTACGATGTACACGCCTTCTGCGAGGGGGACGGCGTGACGCTTTGCGGTGTGACCGTGCCGCATGACCGGGGGCTGCTGGGCCACTCGGATGCGGATGTGGGCATGCATGCGGTGACGGATGCGATCTACGGCGCGCTCGCCGCGGGCGACATCGGCCGCCATTTCCCGCCCTCCGATCCGCAGTGGAAGGGCGCCGACAGCCGGATTTTTCTGAAACACGCGGTGAAACTTGCCGCCGAGAGGGGATATGCCGTGTCGAACATCGACTGCACGCTGGTCTGCGAGAAACCCAAGGTCGGCCCCCATGCCGCCGCCATGCAGGCGAGGCTTGCCGAGATCACGGGCCTCGGGGCCGACCGGATCTCGGTCAAGGCCACCACGTCCGAGAGGCTGGGTTTCACCGGCCGGGAAGAGGGGATCGCGGCCATGGCCACCGCGTGTCTGGTGGCGCGATGAAAGCGGAAGAGATCATCGGCACCTTCGGAGGCGTCGGCCTGCTGCGTCCGGCCCCCGGCACCTGGGGCAGTCTCGTCGCCCTGCCCTTCGCCTGGGGGCTGTACCACATGGGCGGCCTGCTCCTGTTCCTGGGTGCGATCCTGGTGGTGTTCGCCGCCGGTTTCTGGGCGACGATCCAGATCACCACCGGCAACGGCGATCCCGACCCCTCGCGCGTGGTGGTGGACGAGGTGGCGGGCCAGTGGATCGCGCTCTTCCCCGTGCTCTACGGCGCGAGCTTTGCGGGGGCCGACCTGCTGCGGCTGTGGCCCGGCTGGGTGGTGGCCTTCTTCGCCTTCCGCCTCTTCGATATCTGGAAACCCTGGATCATCGGCTGGGCCGACCGGCGGCACGATCCGCTCGGCGTGATGCTGGACGACGCGCTGGCCGGCGTCTTCGCCGCGCTGGTCGTCATCCTGCTGGGCGCGCTCTACCATGTGTTCCTGACCTGACCGCCGGAGAAAGATCGCCATGTCCGTCACACCCGAAGCCCTGCTCGAGGCCTGCCGCACCGCGGGGGTCACGCTCGTCACCGCCGAGAGTTGCACCGGCGGCATGGTCTCGTCGGCGCTGATCGACATCGCGGGATCGTCCGACGTGGTGCTGGGCGGTGTCGTGGCCTATTCCAACGGCATCAAGCGCGACGTGCTGGGCGTGCGCGAAGAGACGTTGAAGGCCCACGGCGCGGTCAGCGAGGAAACCGCCATCGAGATGGCCACCGGCGCGCTCGCCCGGCTGGGCGCCGAGGTGGCCGTCGGGATCACCGGCGTGGCCGGCCCCGGCGGCAGCGGATCGAAGCCCGAGGGCATGGTCTGTTTCGCGGTGACCCGGCGCGGCGGCGAGACGCGGGCCGAGACCTGCCAGTTCGGCGCGCTCGGCCGGAACGCCGTGCGCGCGGCCTCGCGCGATCAGGCGTTCGAGATGATCAGGGGCCTGCTGGACTAGGCACCGCGCGCCGCCCGGCCGAGGGGCCGGTCCGGCCGGGCGATCAACCGCGCAGGAAGGCCCCGACCTCGCGCGCCGGTGCGCCCCCCTCGACCAGGTCCCGCGCTTCGGCGGCGCGGGGACCGAGCAGGCTTTCGGCCTTGGCGCCGACCTTCGCCGCCTTCTCGTCCGGCGGCAGCGGGGCGTCGAGATCGTGAAAGGCCTCTCTGTCGCCCGCATCCGTGACGACCCGCACGCGCGCCTGCATCTCGGTCAGCCCATCGTCGGGGATCACCCGCACCCTGTCGCGCAGGGCGGCGAGGTCGTCGCGCGCGCAAAGCGCGGCGGTATAGCTCTCCAGCTTTGCCGTATCGACGCCCAGAACGGCCATCGGCAGGACAGTGGCATAGGAGAATTTTGCGCCGAGGCCGGTGGTCGGCGCAGGCTGGTTGCAGACGGTCATCCAGCGGGGATGGGTCGCGACCTCGATCCGGTCGATCCGGTCCGGGGCGATCGGCAGCAGCCCCGCCACCGCCTCGAGGGCGGCGTGCAATCCGTGGCAGCAGGCGTGGAACTTGTGAGCGACCGAGGCGAAATGCCAGCGCTCGCCCAGCCCGTCCAGCGCCGTCTCGTCCCCCGCGCCGTGGTGCGTCTCGCCAAAACCCTGCGGGCCGTCCAGGCCCTGCGGCGCCGGTTCGAACCCCTTGGCCACCAGCAGCGCGGCCTCGACCCCCGTCGCCGCGGCGAGGCCCGCGTTGTAGGGCTTGCCCATGGTGCCGAACTGGCTCTTGAGGCCCGCCGCGCGGGTCCCCGCGAGGCCGAGCACCGCCTGCAACGCCGTGGCCTCCAGCCCCAGCAGCCGGCCGGCGGCCAGCGCCGCGCCGAAGGCCCCGGCGGTGGCCGTCTGGTGAAACCCGACCTGGTAATGGCCGCGCCCCAGCCAGATGCCGACGCGGATCGAGGCCTCCATGCCGATCAGCGCGGCGGTCCGAAGCTGCCCGCCGTCCAGCCCCTCGCCCTCGGCGATGGCGAGGGCGGCGGGAAAGACGGCGACCGAGGGGTGGCCGATATGCGCGAAATGCGTGTCGTCGTAGTCCAGCGCATGGGACGTCGCGCCATTGACCAGCGCGGCGGCCCGCGCCGGAACGCGCCCCCCGCCGAAAAGCGAGGCCTGGGCCGCGCCGCCCTCTTCCATCACCATGTCGCGGGTGATCCGGGCGACCGGTTCGTCGGTGCCGGCGCAGCCGCAGGCGATCCAGTCGAGCATCGACAGGCGCAGGATCCGCGCCGTCGCGTCGGGAATGCGCGGATCGGGGGCGGCGGCGAAGGCCGCCAGGGCTTGGGACAATGTCATGGGATCCTCCTCCGGTCGGAGAAGGACCCTAGTCGTGTTTTCCGCTGCCCGAAAGTGGGCCCCGCATCAGGCGCGCTTGTCCATCGTCGCGCCGAACCGCGACTGCTCGGTCTGGCCATAGGCGCTCAGGCTGTCGGACCGATGCACCGAAAGCGGCGCGAAGGGATCCTCGGCCAGCCCGTCGAGAAGCGATTCCGACTTGGCCCTGGCCTGCGCCGCAATCGCGGCCCGGCGCACGAAGTCGACGGCGATGACCTCGTCCTCGCGCTCTTCCGGCTCGGCCAGAACCGCGGCGATGACCTTCTCGTCGTCGGATGCCGCCTCGGTCCGGTGACGATGCGTCGCGGCCGCGCTGTTTCCGGCCTGCGCCTGTTCCGCCTTCACGACCTTCTCGGACGCCGGCGGCGCCACTTCGACCGACGCGGCGACCGGCGGGGCCGTCACCGTGACCGCCGGTTCCTCGGCCTTCTTCGCTTGGCCGGGCGCCTTGGCGGAATTGCCGTTCTCGGCACCGTCGGCCTTGCCGTTTCCGTTGCCGTTGCCGTTGTTGCCCGGGTTCGTGATGTTCGTGACGACTGGCGTCAGTATGTTGCTGAATAGGGACATATCGTTCTCCGTGGCGTTTCTACCCGCGCAGAACTTCGTCCGAAATTGAGGTGGTTTTGTGTTGCGCACCCGGCACATCCGCCACGTTCAGGTGAAAAACCGCATGGCGGGAGTGCAGAAATGTCAGGCGGTCCTGTCGCCGTACAGTTCGTGCGCGCGATCTTCGAAGGCCCGGACGATTCGTTGCATCGCCTCATTAAATACAACGCCGACAATACCTTGCAGGACGGCGTTACGGAATTCAAAGTCCACGTGGAAGGACACGTCGCAGCCGTTTTCGGCATCTTCGAAGGCCCAGTCCGACTTCATGTAGCGAAACGGTCCGTCCACGTATTCGGTATCAATCCGTTTTTCCGAATGCCACAGAACCACGCGCGATCCGAACTTTTCCCGGAAAACCTTGAACGAGATGACAAGGTCGGCCTCCATCACCTCGTGATCCCCCCGATCCTCGCGCGAGGTGATGCGCGCCGCGGCGCACCACGGCAAGAACTGCGGATACGAGCCGACATCGGCGACGAGGTCGAACATCTGCTGTGCGGAATACGGCAGGCGGCGGGTCTCGGAATGGGTCGGCATAGGGGCCTTTTGTCTCGTTTACTTAAGGGGTTCATGTCGTATGGTGGCGCGGGAAGATCAAGGGTGGAACCATGACGACGCGTCCATATGTCATCGACCAGATGATCTCGGCCAAGGCCATCGCCGCCCGGATCGAGGAACTCACCGACGAGATCAAGCGACTGTTCCCCGCCGACGAACGGCTCGTCGTGGTGGGGCTCCTGCGCGGCTCGTTCGTCTTCATCGCCGATCTGGTGCGTGAATTGCGCGACCGCGAGGTGGAGGTCGATTTCATCGAGGCCTCCTCCTACGGCAACGCGATGGAATCCTCGCGCGAGGTGCGGATTCTCAAGGATCTGCGCGGCGAGGTCGAAGGGCGCAACGTGCTTGTGGTCGAGGATATCGTGGATACGGGCCATACGCTGAATCACGTGATCCACATCCTCAGGGCGCGCAATCCCAAGCAGCTCAGGACCATCGCGCTGCTCGACAAGCCGACGCGCCGCGAGGTCGATTTCAAGGCCGACTGGACCGGTTTCGAGATTCCGGACGAATTCGTCGTGGGCTACGGGATCGACTATGCGCAGTGCAACCGCAACCTGCCGTTCATCGGCAAGGTCCGTTTCACCGAGTGACCCGGCCGCGTCGCTCTTCACGCATTCGTCAGCACCCGACACGGAACTCTGCGTTACGCTGGCCGCGTGAGTGTACCTGACAGGGAGTCATCGAACATGAAAAAATTCTTTTACGGCCTTATCCTGGCAACCGCCGGACTGGGCGGGACCGCCATGGCCGAAAGTCATATGTCGAACGAAGGGCTGATGAAGGCCGCCAAGGCCCGGCAGGCGACGATGCAGCTTTACGCCTTCAACCTCGGCGTCCTCGGCAACATGGCCAAGGGCACGACGGATTACGATGCCGAGGCCGCTTCGGCCGCGGCCGGCAACCTGGTGAAACTCTCGACGCAGGACCAGACCGCCTATTGGCTGCCCGGCACCGCGCAGGGCGAGATCGAGGGCTCGCGCGCGCTGCCTGCGATCTGGGACGACATGGCCGGTGTCTCCGAGGCGGCACAGGCGCTGGTGGATGCCGCCATGACCTTGGAAGAGGCCGCGGGCACCGATCTCGACGCGCTTCGGGCGGCCATGGGCGGCCTCGGCGGCGCATGCGGCGGCTGCCACAAAGCGTATCGCGCCTCGCAGTAGGACCGGAGAGGGGCCATGTACAGGTTTCTCGCAGTGCTGGCCTGTCTCGTCGTGCTGGGGCTGGCCGGTTTCTGGATCGCCACCATGCCGCGGCCCCTGCCCGACGACACCTTCGCCGGCCTGACCGGCGATGCCGCACGGGGCGAGGTCATCTTCTGGGCCGGCGGCTGCGCCTCGTGCCACGCCGCGCCCGGGGCCAAGGGAGAGGGCGAGGACCGGCTCGTCCTTGCCGGCGGGCGCCCCTTCCCGTCCGATTTCGGCACCTTCCACGCCCCCAACATCTCGCCCGGCGCGGCCGGGATCGGCGGCTGGTCGGTCCGCGATCTCGGCAACGCCATGCGCCGGGGCCTGTCGCCCGGAGGCGCGCATTACTATCCCGCCTTCCCCTACACCTCCTATATCCGGGCCGCGCCGCAGGACATCGCGGATCTCCATGCCTTCCTGCAGACGCTGCCCGCCTCCGACACTCCGAACATCCCCCACGAGGTGGGGTTTCCCTTTTCGGTCCGGCGCCTGCTGGGCGGCTGGAAACTGCTGTTCCTGTCCGAGGACTGGGTCCTGGCCGAGCCCGAGACGGACGAGATCGCCCGCGGGCGCTATCTCGTCGAGGCCCTGGGCCACTGCGCCGAATGCCACACGCCGCGCAATGCCTTGGGCGCGCCGGACCGGGATCGGTGGCTCGCCGGGGCACCCTCGCCCGACGGGCCCGGTACGATCCCCAACATCACCCCCGCGCGGCTCGACTGGTCCGCGGTCGATATCGCGGCCTATCTCAAGACGGGGTTCACCCCGGATTTCGACAGCGCCGGGGGCGACATGGCCGAGGTCGTGCAGAACCTGTCGCACCTGTCGGATGCCGATCTCGCCGCGATCGCGGCCTATCTCAAGGCCGTGCCGCCGGTCGAATGATCCCCCGCGGCGCCATCGGCTGCATGCCGCTCGGCGCGCGCTGCCGCCCGGCCGTCAGGCGCTCTGACCCAGCTTCTTCAGCCGATTCTCGCGCAGCCGCGCGAAATCGTCGCCCGCATGGTAGGACGACCGGGTCAGCGGCGTGGCCGACACCATCAGGAAGCCCTTGTTGTAGGCCGTCTTCTCGTAGCTGGCGAATTCCTCGGGCGGGACGAACCGGTCGACCGCGTGATGCTTGGGCGTGGGCTGGAGGTACTGGCCGATGGTCAGGAAATCGATGTCGGCAGCGCGCATGTCCTCCATCACCTGCACGACCTGCTGCCGGGCCTCGCCCAGCCCGACCATGATGCCCGACTTGGTGAACATCGCCGGGTCCAGTTCCTTGACGCGCTGCAGCAGGCGCAGCGAATGGAAATAGCGCGCGCCGGGCCGCACCTCGGGATAGAGGCCGGGCACGGTTTCCAGGTTGTGGTTGAAGACATCGGGCTTCGCCGCCACCACGACCTCCAGCGCCTCGGGACCGCAGCGGATGAAGTCCGGCGTGAGGATCTCGATGGTGGTGCCGGGGGCCCGGTGGCGGATGGCGCGGATGGTCTGGGCGAAATGCTCGGCCCCGCCGTCCTCGATATCGTCCCGGTCCACGCTGGTGATGACCACGTGGTTCAGCCCCAGCTTGGCCACAGCATCGGCGACCCGGCCCGGCTCGAACACGTCGAGCGCCTCGGGCGGCTTGCCGGTGGCGATGTTGCAGAAGGTGCAGGCGCGGGTGCAGACCTCGCCCATGATCATCATCGTGGCGTGGCCCTGGCTCCAGCATTCGCCGGCGTTCGGGCAACCCGCCTCCTCGCAGACGGTGGTCAGCCGATGCTCGCGCATGATGCTGCGGGTCTCGAAATACCCCTTGGACGTCGGCGCCTTGACGCGGATCCAGTCCGGCTTTCTCGGCTGGGGGTTGTCCGGCTTGCGCGCCTTTTCGGGATGGCGCTGTTCGGGGATCTTGAGATCGCGCATGTCTGGCCCTGAAGTCTTTTGTCCAACATAGGCCGCCCGGCCGCCGATGACCAGCCCGGCCCGCGCCCCGCAGACCCGCCCTGCCCCCTGTGCAACGCCCTGCTTCTTTGGTCCGGGAAATATCCCGGGAGGTCCGGAGGGCAGCGCCCTCCGGGGCCCTTGCGGCCCGAGCAAAAATGGATCGTGCGCGCCGCAGGCGCACCGCGTCACGTCAGGACGGACCGGATCGCCAGGGCCACCAGCCCGACCGCCGCGACGCCCGCGCACCAGAAGGCCAGGAACCACAGCGCCCGGCGCATCAGTGATAGCCCTCGTCGGGGTCGGTCTTGCCGCGGAAGACCCAGTAGGCATAGGCGGTATAGCCCAGGATCATCGGGATCAGCACCAGCGCGCCGGCCAGCAGGAACCACAGCGAGGCATCCGGCGCGGCGGCCTCGGCGATGGTGATGGAATGCGGCACCATGTAGGGGTAGAGGCTGATGCCCAGGCCGATGAAGCTCAGCACGAAGACCGCCAGCGCCGACAGAAACGGCCAGGCGTCGCGGTCCCTGCGCAGCCCCTGCACGAAAAGCAGCGCGGCCAGGCCGATGGCCAGCGGCACCCAGATCGTGAAGAAGACGTTCGGACGGGCGAACCAACGGTCGAGATAGGCGGGATCGAGAAACGGCGTCGCCAGCGACACCGCCCCGACCAGCACCAGCGTCGCCGCCCCGGTGATCCAGGACAGGCGCCGCGCCCGGTCGCGCAGGTAGCCGGTGGTCTTCATCACCAGCCAGGTCGCGCCCAGCAGGGCATAGCCCGCCACCAGCGCGACGGCGGTCAGCAGCGAAAAGGTGGTCAGCCAGTCCCAGTCGCCGCCCGAATAGGCGCGGTTCTCGACCTCGATCCCCTGCACCAGCGCGCCCAGGATCAGCCCCTGGCTTAGCGTCGCGATCAGGCTGCCGCCGAAAAAACTGATGTCCCACAATATCTTGTGGCGGGGATTGCGGTGGCGGAACTCGAAGGCCACGCCACGGAAGATCAGCGCCAGCAGCATGGCGATGACCGGCGGGTAAAGCGCCGGCATGATCACCGCATAGGCCAGCGGAAACACCGCGAAGAGCCCGCCTCCGCCCAGGACCAGCCAGGTCTCGTTGCCGTCCCAGACCGGGGCGATGGTGTCCATCGCATGGCCTCGGTCCCGTTCGCCGCCGAGAAAGGGGAACAGGATCCCCGTGCCCAGGTCGAAACCGTCGAGGATGACATAGGCGAGCACGGCAAAGGCGATCAACCCCGCCCAGATGAAGGAAAGCTCCTGCCCGATCATGCCTCCATCTCCCCGTCCGCATCGACATCTTCCGCCGGCCCCGGCGTCACGCCGGCGGCGCGTGTGGGGCCGTGCACCGGCTCGGGATCGCCGCCCTCGGGCGGGTGGCCCATCAGCCGGAACAGATAGTAGGTGCCGATCCCGAAAATCACGAAATAGACCACGATGAAGGCCATGAGCGACGAGGACACCGCCGAGAGTTCCACCGGCGAGACCGAATCCTGCGTCTTGAGCAGCCCGTAGACCGTCCAGGGCTGGCGCCCGACCTCGGTCGTGATCCAGCCGCAGAGCACCGCGACAAAGCCCATCGGCCCCATGGCGATGGCGGCGCGGTGCAGCACGGGACTGTCGAACAGCCGGCCCCGCCACCACGCGACCGCCCCCCAGAGCCCGAGCCCCAGCATCGCGAAGCCCAGGCCCGCCATGACCCGGAAGGTCCAGAAGATCAGCTCGGCGCTCGGCCGTTCGTCGGGCGGAAAATCCCTGAGCCCCGGCAGGGGCGAGGTCAGGTCGTGGGTCAGGATGATGTTCGAGAGATAGGGAATCTCGACGGCATAGCGCACCGTCCCGGTCTCGTCGTCGGGAATGCCGAAGAGGATCAGCGGCGCACCGCCCTCGGGGTGGCCGTCATAATGCCCTTCCATCGCGGCGATCTTGGCAGGCTGATGCTCCAGCGTGTTCAGCCCGTGCAGATCGCCGGCCAGGATCTGCAGCGGCGCGGTCACGACCAGCATCCCCATGGCCATGCCGAACATCACCCGCGCCGCGGCATCCCGGCTGTCCCGCAGCAGGTGCCAGCCGCCGACACCGCCCACCACCAGCGCCGTGGTCAGGTAGGCCGCCAGCACCATGTGCACGAAGCGATAGGGAAAGGAGGGGTTGAAGACGATGGCCCACCAGTCGGTCGGGACGAACTGGCCCTGGTCGTTCATCGCGAACCCCACGGGCGTCTGCATCCACGAATTCACCGACAGGATCCAGAAGGCCGAGCCCAGGGTGCCGATGGCCACCATCAGCGTCGCCAGCAGGTGCAGCCCCGGCCCGACCCGCGACCGGCCGAAGAGCATCACCCCCAGGAAACCGGCCTCGAGAAAGAAGGCCGACAGGACCTCGTAGCCCATCATCGGCCCCAGCACCGGCCCCGTCTTGTCGGAAAAGACCGACCAGTTGGTGCCGAACTGGTAGGACATCACGATGCCCGAGACGACCCCCATGCCGAAGGCCACGGCGAAGATCGTCTTCCAGAAATCGAACAGGCGGATGAACACATCCCGCCCGGTCGCATAGTGCAGCGCGTTCAGGACGGCCAGGAACGAGGCCAGTCCGATCGAGAAGGCGGGAAAGATGATGTGAAAGGCCACCGTGAAGGCGAATTGGAAACGGGCCAGTTCAAGCGCAGTGAAATCGAACATCGGCAGACCTTTGTCACTGTTCCTCACATAGATATGACGATGGCCGCGCGTTCAACCGGCTGCGCCAATCTGCCCCGGTAGCCGCAGATCGGCCGACAGGTCGACGATGATCTGCGCCAGGGCGTCGAACCACTGTGCCTCGGGCGCCGTGGCCCGGCGGACGAGGCCGATGGTGCGAAAGGGCTCGGGCGCGGCGAACCGCAGGAGCGTGAGATCCCGCGCCTCGGTCCTGGCGGCCATCTCGGGCAGCAGCGTCAGCCCGAACCCCGCCGCCACGAGCCGCGAGAGCGTGGACAGCGACGAGGCGCCGGTGTTGATCTGGGCGTGTCCCCTGCCCCGGCCGCAGACGTCCAGCGCCTGGTCGGTCAGGCAATGGCCGTCTTCCAGCAGCATCAGCTGGCTCGCCCCGATCTCGGTCGGGCGGAGGGTTTCGGCCTCGGCGCCGAGCGCCCCGATCCGCGCCGCGCTCCCCGCCAGCAGGAACCGGTCGTCGAAGAGCCGGCGCTCGATCATCTGCCCGCCGCCCGAGGGCAGCGCCATGATCGCCGCGTCGATGCGGCCGGCGGCGAGTTCGTCCAGCAGGCGCGCGGTCTTGCCCTCCTGCACCTGCACGTCCAGCGCGATGTCCTCGGCCCGCAGCCGCGCGAGCAGGCCCGGCAGCAGATAGGGCGCCACGGTCGGGATCACGCCGAGCGCCAGCCGCCCGGCCAGCCCGTCCTTCCAGCGCGCCGCCTCTTCGAGGTCGCGCAGTTCCTCCAGCACCCGCGTCGCATGGACGAGGATCCGCCGGCCGAAGGGCGTCAGAACGACGCGGCGGGCGTTGCGTTCCACCAAAGGCGCGCCCAGCGTCTCCTCCAGCGCCTTGATCTGCATCGACAGGGCGGGCTGCGACACCCGCTCTGCCAGCGCGGCACGGCCGAAATTGCCGTGGTCGGCCAGTGCCTTGAAATAAGCGAGCTGTCGGAGCGTGAGGTTCATGGCGGCATGATAGGCGAACATCGGGGCGGCACAAGCTGCGGCACAGCCCATGCTTGCCCTGCCGGTCCGGTTCCTGCATGTCCTCGTGCAACGGCCGCCGGAGGGACGGATGAGTATCGACTGGACACAGCACCGCCGCAAGGCGCACGGGCTCGGGCGGGTGCAGGAATTCCTCAAGCAGATCGTCTATGGCGGCAATGACGGGATCGTCACCACCTTTGCCATCGTCGCCGGTTTCGCCGGCGCGCAGGCCGAGGGGGTGCAGCAGATCGGCGGGCTGGCGGTGCTGGTCTTCGGGCTTGCCAACCTGTTTGCCGACGGCGTGTCGATGGGGCTGGGCGAATTCCTGTCCGGCCGCGCCGGCAACGATCTGTTCCACACCCGCCGCCGGATGGAGCTGCGCGAGATCGCGGAGAACCCGGACCAAGAGCGGGCCGAGCTGTTCACCATCCTGTGCCAGCGCGGCCTGCCCCCCGGCGAGGCCGACAAGGTCACCGACATCCTGCTGCGCCATCCCGAGATGATGGCCGATCTGATGATGACCTACGAATTCGGGATGCATGATCCGGCCGAGGACGATCCGGCGGTCAACGGGCTGTTCACATTCGGCAGTTTCATCACCTTCGGAGCCATTCCGCTTGTGCCCTATTTCCTTCTCGAGCCCTCGTCCTCGACCTTCCGCCTTTCGGTCATGGCGACCTTCACCGCGCTGATCGCGCTGGGGGTCCTTCGCTGGAGCGCGACGCGCGAGCGGATGGGCCGCGCGGTCGGGGAAACGGTTCTCCTGGGTGCGATCTGCGCCGCCGTGGCCTTTGCCGTCGGCTGGCTCGTGGGCGGCTAGCCGATCAGCCCGCCGCCATCGTTCAGCCCGTCGTAGTGCTGCCGGAGCCGCTGCAGCGCGATACGCAGAACGATCTTTCCGGACCGGGCCGACCAGCCCAGCTTCTTCTCTGCCCTTTCCAGCCCCTGCAGGCGGCAGCAGCATTCCAGGACCACGTCGCCGAGACCGGGGCCGAGCGCGCGCAGCGCCGAGGAGACCCGCGCCCGCGCCGCCGCCGCCCCGGAAACGGCGGTGTCTGTCCCGCCCCCCGGCCCCGAGGTGCCGGCGGTGAGGTAATCGTCCCAGTTGGTCGCCACGCGCGGCTCCATCTGGGCGAGTTCGAAATCGTCCTGGATCCGTTCGGCCGCGCGCACCAGTGGTGCCGGCAGGAAGGGCACGCCATTCCGGTCGCGGCGCCGGGCGAGGGCCAGGACAGGCGTCTCGGGAAGACCGAGCCGGCGGCGCGCCGGAGGCTCGGCCGCAGGTTGGCCGGGAAAGCGGCTGGTCCCCCCGGAAAATCCGCCGGCCCGGTTCTCGGCGCGTGCGATCAGCGATTTCAGGACCGACCGGCCGAGCGCGGATACCCGGTAGCGGCAGAGCGCACCGGACCCGGTACAGATGATCCAGCGGTTCAGCGCCAGCGCCTGCGCCACGCGGCGGTCCACCACGCCCAGCCTGTGCGCCTCGCCGGCCGGGGTGTTGCGCACAATCACAGCGCGATCCATCTCGGCCGAAACGGCCAGCACCGCACCCGGGTTGGACAATCCGCGCAGGGCGGGAATGGCCCGCTCTTCCAGCTCGGGTCGTGCCATGGCATCCTCTCCGGGCTTGAAGCCGGGCAGCCCGCTCCCGAGCCTTTCTGAGGGGGCGCACACAACCGGAACGGTCTGCGCGCCAAGCCATCGGATCGCCTCGTCTATCAACAGGTCGTCGCGGGCGCTCTCGACCTGCCTGATCTGGCGCAGGACGGTCGAGGCATGGCACCCCTCGGCCCTCGCCAGCGAACGTATGGTGGATTTTCCGTCCTTGTGCGCGACATAGCGACGGATCGGCTCCGGCACCCAGTCGGGCCAGGTCTCGATCCATTGTTGGACATGTTGGGTCATGGCAGCACTCCCTGTTTCCTTTGTTCACCCGTCTCTCCTCATGCGAGAAGATTTATCCCCAGACCGGTCCACAGTCTGAAGGGTTAATGGTTTCCGATCCATTAACAATTAACCTTTCGTGGCAATCATGTTGCCAAATCGTAAACGAATTCTGGGGGCAGAGATCTCTCGACTTCCAATTCCGCAACACAACCCACGGATGTGTCACGGGACCGTTGATGCAGAAGAAGGAGTTCGACGATGCAGGATGCAGCAACCCGGTTGGCCGCGCTGCGGCGCCCCAGGATCATGATCGAGGCCGCCCGCCGGGGCGCCGCCCGCTACGATAGGGACCGTCACCTCGTGCGCATACTGGGCCGCGTGCCGCGCCGGGGGGCGGCGATGGTGCAACTGCTGGAGCTCGAGGCCGGGATGGAGGCCGCACGCCGGTCCGATCCCGGCGTCTACCGCCCCGCGCCGCACCTGGCCGCGCTGATCGCCCTGCTGGGCGAGGCGCGACTGCCGCGCGAGGGCGCGGAGGTCACATGAAGGCGTCTTCCATCGACGCCTTGCGCCGCGCCACATAGTCCGCTAGCGCCTCGGCGATGCCCGGATCCAGCGGCGGCGCCTCGTGGCGCGCCAGGAGGGTCGCCACGCGCTCCGAGGCGAGGGTCTGGGTGTCGCGCGCGCCCTCTTCGTCCCAGGTCTCGAACGGCTTGTAATCGAGCAGTTCGGTCCTCCAGAAGGCGCTCTTGTAATTGGCCTGGGTATGGGCGCAGCCGAGGTAATGCCCGCCCGGCCCGACCTCGCGGATGGCATCCATCGCCTGGGCGTTCTCGTCCGCCGCCACGCCGGCCGCCATCTTGTGCAACGCACCCAGCTGATCGGCATCCATGACGAACTTCTCGAACGAGGAGACGAGCCCCCCTTCGAGCCAGCCGCAGGAATGCAGCATGAAGTTGACGCCTCCGAGCAGGGCGGCGTTCAGCGTGTTCGCGGTCTCGTAGGCGGCCTGCGCATCCGGCAGCTTCGAGCCGCAGAGCGACCCGCCCGAGCGGAACGGCAGGTTCATCCGGCGCGCCAGCTGGCCCGCGCCGTAGAGGATCTGCGAGGCTTCGGGCGTGCCGAAGGTGGGCGCGCCCGAATTCATGTCGATCGAGGTGACGAAGGCGCCGAAGATCACCGGGGCGCCGGGACGCACGAGCTGGGCATAGGCGATGCCGGCCATCACCTCGGTCAGGACCTGCGTGAGGGTGCCCACGACCGACACGGGCGCCATGGCGCCGCCGACGATGAAGGGCGAGACGATGCAGGCCTGGTTGTTCGCGGCATAGACCTCGAGCGCGCCCATCATCGTGTCGTCGAAGGTCAGCGGCGAGTTGATGTTGATGAGCGAGGTCATCACCGTGTTCTGCTGCACGAACTCCTCGCCAAAGAGGATGCCGCACATGTCGACGCTGTCCTGTGCGCGCGAGGGTTCGGTGACCGACCCCATGAAAGGCCGGTCGGTCAGCGTCATATGCGCCATCAGCATGTCGAAGTGGCGCTTGTTGACCGGCAGGTCGGTGGGTTCGCAGACCGTGCCCCCGGAATGCTGCAGCCAGCGCGACATGTGGCCGAGCTTCACGAAGGCACGGAAATCCTCCATCGTGGCATAGCGGCGGCCGCCGGCGGCGTCGCGGACGAAGGGCGGGCCGTAGACGGGTGCGAGGACGAGGCCCTTGCCGCCGATCTCGACGTTGCGGGCGGGATTGCGCGCGTGCTGGGTGAACCGGGCGGGCGCGGTGGCGCAGAGCTGCCGCGCGAGGCCGCGGGGGATGTGGACCCGTTCGCCCTGCACGTCCGCGCCGGCCTCGCGCCAGCGGTCGAGCGCGGCGGGATTGTTGACGAAGTTGACGCCGATCTCCTCGAGCACCGTCTCGGCGTTGGCCTCGATGATCTCGAGCGTCTCGTCGCTCAACAGGTCGAAATCGGGAATATTGCGCTGGATCGTCGGCGCGGTCTCGAAATTGCCCGCCGTCCGCTCGGCCCGGCGCGCGGCCCCGCCGCCGGACCGCCCCCGCCTGCTCCGCACCGCACCTTCGCCCATGTCTCGACCTCGTTCTCACCGCCCGGATCGGCCCGGGATTTTCCCTGTCTTAACGCCGGCGCCGGGACGGGTAGGCGCGGATTGCGTCGTGTCGGGTGAAAAAGCGACATCCCGTGTGCCGGGCTGACCGGTGGAGGGGGGCCGTCTGCCCCCCGCCGCCTGCGGCGGCCCCCCCGAGGATACTTTCCGGACCAAAGAAGTAAGGGCGCGTTAACCTTGCCGTGCCATGAAGGGCGGGCGGTACAGGCGGGGACGCCGATGACCGCGACCGAAGAAGCCCCCGCCTCGTCATCCGGGGCGGGGGTGAGGATCGTCTGCTTCTTTGGTCCGGACAATATCCTCGGGGGTCGCCGCGGATGCCCCGGCATGCGCGGCGGAAGGGGGCAGACAGCCCCCTTTCGGCAGGTGCGATCCGGCTGCGCGCCGCAATGGATCTTGCGCCCGCGGGACGCGCCGACTAGAGCATCCGCATGACCGAGACCGCCCACGACCGCCTTCTGATCATCGACTTCGGCAGCCAGGTGACGCAGCTGATCGCCCGCCGCCTGCGCGAGTTGAACGTCTATTGCGAAATCCATCCCTTCCAGAACGTGAGCGCCGCCTTCCTGGAAGAGTTCGCGCCCCGGGCGGTGATCTTCTCCGGCGGCCCGGATTCGGTGATGCGCGAAGGCTCGCCCCGCCCGCCGAAGGAAGTCTACGATCTCGGCGTTCCGATCCTGGGCATCTGCTACGGCCAGCAGGTGATGATGCACGACCTCGGCGGCCGCGTGGAGGCGGGCGAACACGCCACCGCCGAGTTCGGCCGCGCCTGGGTCACTCCGACCGACACCAAGGACGGGTTCCTCACCGGCTGGTTCCTCGACGGCACGGGGCGCGAGCAGGCCTGGATGAGCCATGGCGACCATGTCTCGGAACTCGCGCCCGGCTTTCAGGTCCTGGGCACCTCGCCCGGAGCGCCGTTCGCGATCACTGCCGATACCGACCGCCGCTTCTACGCCGTGCAGTTCCACCCCGAGGTGCATCACACGCCCAACGGGCGCACGCTCTACGAGAATTTCGTGCGCATGGCCGGGTTCACCGGCGACTGGACCATGGCCGCCTATCGCGAGGAGATGGTGCAGATCATCCGCGACCAGGTGGGCGACGCCAAGGTGATCTGCGCGCTTTCAGGCGGTGTGGACAGTTCCGTCGCCGCCGCCCTGCTCCACGAGGCGATCGGCGAGAACCTGACCTGCGTCTTCGTCGATCACGGCCTCCTGCGGCTCAACGAGGCCGAAGAGGTCGTGGGGATGTTCCGCGACCACATGAACCTCTCGGTCATCCATGCGCAGGAACAGGAGCTGTTCCTGGGTGCGCTCGAGGGGGTCTCGGACCCCGAGACCAAACGCAAGACCATCGGCCGGCTCTTCATCGACGTGTTCCAGAAATACGCCGACCAGATCGAGGGGGCGCGGTTCCTGGCGCAGGGGACGCTCTACCCGGATGTCATCGAATCGGTGAGCTTTTCCGGCGGCCCCTCGGTCACGATCAAGTCGCATCACAACGTGGGCGGGCTGCCCGAGAAGATGGGGCTGAAGCTGGTCGAGCCGCTGCGCGAGCTTTTCAAGGACGAGGTCCGCACGCTCGGGCGCGAACTGGGCCTGCCCGACAGTTTCATCGGCCGCCATCCCTTTCCCGGCCCCGGCCTCGCCATACGCTGCCCCGGCGAGATCACGCGCGACAAGCTGGAGATCCTGCGCAAGGCGGATGCGGTCTATATCGACCAGATCCGCAAGCACGGGCTCTATGACGAGATCTGGCAGGCCTTCGTCGCGATCCTGCCCGTCCGGACAGTCGGCGTGATGGGCGACGGGCGGACCTACGACTATGCCTGCGCCCTGCGTGCCGTGACGAGCGTGGACGGGATGACCGCGGACTACTATCCCTTCAGCCACGACTTCCTGGGCGAGACCGCGACCCGTATCATCAACGAGGTCAAGGGCATCAACCGGGTGACCTACGACGTCACCTCGAAGCCGCCGGGCACCATCGAATGGGAGTGACCGCGCCCCGCGCGGACACGATGGCCGGGCCGCAACGATGTCCGGGGGATCGGGCCGCCAAGGGTTGAGAGACCTGGGCCGGCTGGCATAGATCTGGCCGCGCCGTTCAAGCGAATTCACCGGGGGCCGCGACGCATGGCCAAGACCAACACGATCGTCCATCGCTGCGAGACCAGCGGCCTGCGGCTGACGAGCCAGCGGCGCATCATCGCCTCGGTTCTCGACATGTCCCGCGACCACCCCGATGTCGAGGAACTGCACGCCCGGGCCGCGGCGCGCGACCCCGGCATCTCGCTGGCGACGGTCTATCGCACGGTGAAGACGCTGGAAGAGGCCGGGATCCTGGAAAAGGTCGATTTCGGCGACGGGCGCGCGCGCTACGAGGACGCGGAGCGCGATCACCACGATCACCTCATCGACATGGAAACCGGCAAGGTGATCGAGTTCGTCGACCCCGAGATCGAGGCATTGCAGGAACGGATCGCGGCCAAGCTGGGATACAGGCTGCTGGGCCACCGGCTCGAACTCTACGGCACGCGCAAGCCCGAAGACGGCGGCCAGCAGGGATAGGACAGCAGGGCCCCAGCGGCCCGCCTAGTCCTCGCGCTCGGTGGTGAAGGTCAGCGGAAAGCCCGCGTGCCGGCCCAGTTCCGTCGCCTCCCTCGCCTTTTGCTCGGCGATCTCGCGGGTGAAGACCGCCACCACGCAGGCGCCGCGCCGGTGGGCCGTCATCATCACCGCCTCGGCCTCGCCCTCGGTCATGCGGAACACCCCCTGCAACACCTTCACCACGAAGCGGCGCGGGGTGAAGTCGTCGTTGAGCAGAATGACCTTGTAGAGCTTCGGACGCTCGCTCCGCGTCGCCGTCTCGACCGTGCCTTCGGGCGCCCTGTCCAGCATCGCGGGCCTCGCGCTCTCACCGTTCCTGGCCCGAGCATCGCCGGTCCGCTCCGCCCGGTCCAGTCTTTCCGCGCGCCCCCGCCCCCCGGCGCCGCGCCCCTGCTTCATCTTGCCGGAAGTACTCCGGGGTGAATTTCGCCGCAGGCGAAAGAGGGGCAGCGCCCCTCCCCCGATCTGTTTGCGCAAACGCCCTGCCCGGCCCTTTCCAACCCTCCTCCGGGCGCCTACAAGCCCGATGAACCTGTTTGCGACACGAGGGACACGACCCCATGAGCACGATCATCGACATCCATGCCCGCGAAATCCTGGACAGCCGGGGCAACCCCACCGTCGAGGTCGACGTGACCCTCGAAGACGGCTCCATGGGCCGGGCGGCGGTGCCCTCGGGCGCCTCGACGGGGGCCTACGAGGCCGTCGAGAAGCGCGACGGGGACAAGGCGCGGTATTCGGGCAAGGGCGTGCTCGAGGCGGTGGCGGCGGTGAACGGCGAGATCGCCGAGGACCTGCTGGGGCTGGATGCGACGGACCAGATCGGGCTCGACATGGCGATGATCGAACTGGACGGGACCGACAACAAGGGCCGGCTCGGCGCGAACGCCATCCTGGGCGTGTCGCTGGCGGCGGCCAAGGCGGCGGCCGAGTTCACCATGCAACCGCTCTTTCGCTATGTCGGCGGCACCTCGGCGCGGGTCTTGCCGGTGCCGATGATGAACATCATCAACGGCGGCGAACACGCCGACAATCCCATCGACATCCAGGAATTCATGATCATGCCGGTCAGCGCGGGCAACATCCGCGAGGCCGTGCGCATGGGCTCCGAGGTCTTTCACGTCCTGAAAAAGGAGCTTTCGGCTGCGGGCATGTCCACGGGGCTCGGGGACGAGGGCGGTTTCGCACCGGAACTCAAGGGCACCCGCGACGCGCTCGACTTCGTGCTCAAGGCCATCGAGAAGGCCGGGTACAGGCCGGGCGAGGATATCCACCTCGCGCTCGACTGTGCCGCGACCGAGTATTTCGAGGGCGACAGATACGAGATGAAGGGCGAAGGCAAGTCCCTGACCGCTCGGGAAAATGTCGACTATCTCGCCGCGCTCTGCGCCGACTATCCCATCATCTCGATCGAGGACGGGTGTTCCGAGGACGACTGGGACGGCTGGAAGATGCTGACCGAGACGCTGGGCGACAAGGTGCAGCTTGTGGGTGACGACCTCTTCGTGACCAACCCCGCGCGCCTGTCGGAGGGGATCGCCAAGGGCGTGGCGAATTCCATGCTCGTGAAGGTCAACCAGATCGGGTCGCTGACCGAGACGCTCCGGGCCGTGGATATGGCGCACAGGGCGCGCTATACCAACGTCATGTCGCACCGTTCGGGCGAGACCGAGGACAGCACCATCGCGGATCTCGCCGTCGCCACGAACTGCGGTCAGATCAAGACCGGCTCGCTGGCGCGGTCGGACCGGCTGGCCAAGTACAACCAGCTGATCCGGATCGAGGAGATGCTGGGCGAGGCTGCCGAGTACGCTGGAACGTCCATTCTGAAATGAGCGCGATCCCGCCCGGACCGGCCGGCGCGCTGCACGCGGTGCTCGCGCTCGGCGTCGAGATCGCGGCGCTGGTCGCCGCGGTGCGGGCGGGGCTCGCGCTGCAGGGGGGCGGTTGGGCCGGCTGGGCGACCGGCCTGGTGCTGATGGCGGCGGTGATCGGAGCGTGGGCGCTCTGGGGCGCGCCGACGTCCGCCACGCGGCTGACCGGCACGGCCCTGCTGGGGTTCAAGGGGGCGGTGTTCCTCTTCGCGGCCGGGGGCTTCCTGATCGCCGACGGCTGGGGCGTTGCAGTCATCTTTGCGGCGGTGGCGATCCTGCATGTGACGTTGGCGCTCGCGCTCGATGCCTTGTGAGCGCAGGGAAAAGGCCCCGGCGCGATGCCGGGGCCTCTCTGATGGGATGCGGGGCGGACCTCAGTTCCAGAAGCCTTCGTCGACCGCTTCCAGGCTTTCCAGTTCTTCCTCGGTCATGTCGGTGACGATCGCGTAGCTGCGGTCATCGACGGGAACGAGGCGCATGCGTTCGATATTCAGGATCACATGCTTGTCCGCGATGTCGAGAAATCCGCCCACTTCGGCCACGACGCCGGTGAGCCTGCCGTCGCGGTTCAGCACGATGTCCTCGATCTCGCCGACATCCGTCCATTGCGTGTCGACCCTGTCAAACCGGGTGTCGGCCGACCATTCGCCACCCATTCCTGCAGTGGAATAGATCTCGCCGCCGGTGATGTCGCGCGTCCGGATCGCGCCGGCGTAATCCATGGAGCCCGCGGCATCGCTTTCGTAGGTGCCGACGTTGGTATCGGTATGCATTTCCTCTGCCGTGGTCTCCTGCGTGTCGTCCCCGGTGACCTGGGTCTGGGCCATGAGGGGGGCGGCTGTCAGCATGAGGGCGGCAAAACCCGTGAGAATCGGTTTCATCTCGGTTTTCCTTTCATTCGTTGTCTGGGTGGCCAACGCCTGAACACGGCGCAACGTTCCGGTTTGTCTCGTTTTTTTTACCGGTGACCCCTCCTGCCCCTCAGTCGTCGCCGATCAGGGGGCCGACGGCTTCGGCCTCTTCCAGCTGCGCCTGGGACATCCGTGTCACGATCATGAAGTCATCGACCTGCGGCGTCTGGACTAGGCGGATGTCGGCCAGCGGGATCAGCACGCGGCGTTCGCCGATGCCGATGAAACCGCCCACGTCCACGGTGACACCGACCACCTTGGCGTCATTGTCGAGGACGAGATCCTCGACCTCGCCGATCTCGAGCCAGCTGGCCGCCACGTCACCGAAGGGCTCGCCGCTGTTCCAGAAGGTTTCGTTGTAGTTTTCATCGAGCGAGTAGACGGCGCTCTCTTCGACCGCCTCGGCGCGGATCAGCGGGCCGTCCGCGGGAAAGGCCGAGGGTTGCCTCGCGTCGTTGGCGGCGGCCTCCTGCCCCGGGGCCGGGTCCTGGGCGGCGGTCTCGTCCTGCGCAAGGGCGGCGGTGGAGCCGAGGCAAAGCGATAGGATGGCGAATGTTCTGATCATGGCGTCCTCGTTTCTGCGTGTCGGCAGGCCAACGCCGATGCGCTATGACATGTTCCGGCCGGTGTTGGGCGGTCCGGGCGGCGATGCCGCTTGCAATCGCGGCGGCGCGTGGCACTTTGCCTGCATGCCCCGGCTCGACGTGCAGATGATCGACACACCCGACGACCTGGAAGCGGTCCGCGACCTCTGCCGCGGCTACCGCGCGCTCCTGGCCGAGCGCACGCCGGACCGGCCGGAGCTGCTCCACACCTATTACCGCGAGGCGGAGTACGAGGCCCTGCTGGAGCGGCTGCCGCAGTTGCATGCCCGGCCCGACGGGTCGATATTCCTCGCCCGACTGGAGGGCTTGCCGGTCGGCTGCGGCATGGTGCACCGGATCGGCCCGCAGACCTGCGAGATCAAGCGCGTCTTCGCCACCGAGGCGGCGCGCGGGCACGGGGTCGGCAAGGCGATCTTCGGGGCGGCGATGAGACAGGCCCGGGCGGACGGATACCGCGACATGAAGCTGGACACGATCGCGCCGCTGACCGAGGCGATCGGGCTGTACGAACGGCTTGGGTTCGTTCCCTGTGCGCCCTTCTACGATCTGCCCGAGGTGTTCGAGGGCTACGTCCGCTTCTACGGCCGCGATCTGGCGGCGGCATGACGGCCGCCGAGATCATCGCCCTGCTCGGGCTCGCGCCGCATCCCGAAGGCGGGCATTTCCGCCAGACCTGGATCGAGGACCGGCCGGAGGGACGGCCGGCGGGCACCTGCATCTATTTCCTGCTCGCCGCCGGAGAGCGCAGCCACTGGCATCGCGTCGACGCCACCGAGATCTGGCATGTCTATGCCGGCGCGCCGCTTCTGCTCCACCTCTCCGAGAGCGAGGCCGGCCCGGCGCGGACCCTTCGCCTGGGCCCCGACCTCGCGGCCGGAGAGCGGCCACAGGGCATCGTGCCCCAGCACTGGTGGCAGGCGGCCGAGACCACTGGCGACTGGACGCTCGTCGGCTGCACCGTGTCCCCCGGGTTCCGGTTCGACGGCTTCGACCTGGCGCCGCCGGGATTCGACATCCCGCACGGCTGATTCACCGGCGGCGCGGCACGTGCCGGGCGCTGCTCGCCCTTCTCGGACCTGATCCGAGGATCTCACGGGGTGCCCGGCCCCGCCTCGGGGGTCCTGGGGTCTGACCCGAGAGTGACGAGGTACGGTGCGAAAGCGCCCCCTCGCCTTCCCACGGGCCGTCATCCTCGGACCTGATCCGAGGATTTTCCTGAGGTTCCAGGCCCCGCTCGGATTCCTCGCGCCGAGCCCGAGGAGGATCTCCCCCTCCGGCTCAGCGGTGCCGTTGGACGTAGTCCACCAGTGCGCGGGTCGAGGCGTCCTTGTCGGACGCGTCGGCCTCGCCGCTCAGGACCGGTTCCAGCGACTGGGCCAGCTCCTTGCCCAGTTCCACGCCCCACTGGTCGAACGAGTTGATCCCGAGGATCACGCCCTCGACAAAGACGCGGTGTTCGTAGAGCGCCACGATCTGACCCAGCACATGGGGCGTCAGCTGCGGCACCATCAGCGTGGTCGAGGGGCGGTTGCCCGGAAAGACCCGGTGGCGGGCCTGGCGTTCCAGTTCGTCGCCCTCGAGCCCCTTGGCGCGCATGATCTCGCGCGCCTCGTCCAGGCTGCGGCCGCGCATCAGCGCCTCGGACTGCGCGAGGCAGTTCGCCACCAGAAGCTGGTGGTGATGCGCGAGATCGGGTTCATGCCCCCTGGCGGCGACGATGAATTCGCAAGGCACCACGCGGGTGCCCTGGTGGATGAGCTGGTAGAAGGCGTGCTGCCCGTTGGTGCCCGGTTCGCCCCAGACGACGGGGCCGGAATGCACCGGCAGGTCGCCGCCGTCCATCGAGACGCGCTTGCCGTTGCTCTCCATCTCGAGCTGCTGGAGATAGGCCGGCAGGCGCAGCAGACGCTGGGCGTAGGGCAGGACGGCGCGGGTCGCGTGCCCCTGCCCCTGGTTGTGCCAGATTCCGACGAGGGCCAGCATGACGGGCATGTTGTCCCGGAAGGGCGCGCCGCAGAAATGCATGTCCATCTCGTGCCCGCCCGAAAGGAAATCGCGGAAGTCGTCGGGCCCGATGGCGATCATCAGCGACAGGCCGATCGGGCCCCAGACGGAATAGCGGCCGCCCACCCAGTCCGCGAAGCCGAAGACGCGGTCGGGGGCGATGCCGAATTCCGCCGTGTGGTCGGCGGCGGTCGAAAGGGCGGCGAACTGGGCCGCGGGGTCATCGACCTTTTCGGCCATCCAGCGGCGGGCCGTTTCGGCGTTGGTCATGGTTTCGATGGTGGTGAAGGTCTTGGAGGCGACGATCACCAGCGTCGTCGCCGGATCGAGCCCGGCCAGCGTGTCGTGGATATGCGCCCCGTCGACGTTCGAGACGAAATGCACGCGCGGGCCGTCGCAATACGGGGCGAGCGCCGCATGGGCCATGACCGGTCCGAGGTCGGAGCCGCCGATGCCGATATTCACCACATCGGTGAAGGCGCCCCCTGCCCCGGCAAAGCTGCCGTCGCGCACCGCTTCGGCAAAACCCTCCATCCGGGTGAGCGTCTCCATCACACCGGGCATGACGTCCGAACCGTCGACGTAGACGGAGGCGCCCGAGAGGTTGCGCAGGGCGGTGTGCAGAACGGCGCGGTCCTCGGTCTCGTTGATCCTGCCGCCTTCGAACATGGCATCGCGCCGCGCGGCCACATCGGACTTGCGGGCCAGGTCCAGCAGCGCCTCGCGGTCCTCTTCGCTCATCTGCGTCTTGGAGTAATCGAACAGAAAGTCACCAATTGTGACACTGAACTCCGATGCACGATTACCGGATTGCAGCAATTCCGTCATGCTGCGGTCCCTGGCGGCGGCGCCGCGTTCGGCGATGTCGGTCCACATTGGCAGTCTCCTCGGGCGGGGTCAGTCCGCGTAGTGAATGGTCGCGCCCTCCAGCAGGCAGGCGACCGGCGCCTCGGCAGGGGGGAGTTGCGAGGCCCTGAGGAGGGCCTCTTTCTTCTCCGTCCCCATGATCAGCAGGTGAATGTCGAGCGCGCCGCTCAGCACCGGGGCGGTCAGGGTGACGCGCGGCTCGGGCGCGCCGGGCGCGCGCATGGGCAGCAGAAGGGGCGCGTCGCCGCTCAGCCCCTCGGTCAGGCGATCCGCGCCGGGAAAGAGCGAGGCCGTGTGCATGTCGGCGCCCATGCCGATCAGCATGACGTCGATCGGCAGCAGCGGGGCCACGCCGGCGATCAGGGTCTCGAGCCGATCTTCGGGGGCCGGCGCCGCGTCATAGAGCGGGATCAGGGTGGCGGCGGCGGCGGGACCGGTCAGCAGGGACCGGCGCAGAAGCGCCGTGTTCGACCGGTCCGAACTTTCGGGCACCCATCGTTCGTCGGTCAGCATCACGTCGACGCGGTCCCACGGCAGGTGGACCTGCGACAGCGCCTGGAAGACCGGCCCGGGCGAGGTGCCGCCGGGCACGGCAAAGGTCGCGCGGTCCTTCTGGCGAAGCGACTGGTTGAGCGCGTCGGCCAGCACCTCGGCCAGGTCGAGCGCCAGCAGGTCGCGGTCGGGATACTCCACCAGGTTCATGCCCGGATCTCCCGCCAGCGGCGCCCGTCGCGATGCACAAGGGCCAGGGCGTCCTCGGGGCCGGACGAACCGGGTTCGTAGGTGACGGGCCTGTCGCCGCGGCTTTCCCACCCCTCGATGATGGGATCGGTCCAGGCCCAGGCGGCCTCGACCTCGTCGCCGCGCATGAAAAGCGTCTGGTTGCCGCGGATGACGTCCATGATCAGCCGTTCATAGGCATCCGGCACGTCCTCGCCATCGGGGCCGAGCGCCTCAGCGAAGGTCATGTCCAGCGGCACGTCGACCAGCCGCATTCCCCCCGGGCCCGGTTCCTTGATCGTGACGTCGAGATCCATGCCCTCGTTCGGCTGAAGCCGGATCGTCAGGATGTTGCGGTGCCGCCCGGCCTCGGGACCGAAGATGGAATGCGGGGTTTCCTTGAAGATCACCGCGATCTCGCTGGCGCGCGCCTTCAGCTTCTTGCCTGTGCGGAGGTAGAAGGGCGTCCCCGCCCACCTCCAATTCGAGATGGTGGTGCGCATCGCGATGAAGCTTTCGCTGGTGGCGCGCGGGTTCTCGACATCGTCGAGGTAATCCGGCCCGCCCTTGCGTTCCGGTCCGTACTGTCCGCGCACGATATTGCCCGTCTCGACCGGGTCGAGCGCGCGGATCACCTTGAGCTTTTCGTCGCGCACGGCGTCGGGGTCGAACTTGGCGGGCGGTTCCATCGCGATCAGGCAGAGAAGCTGCATCAGGTGGTTCTGTACCATGTCGCGCATCGCGCCCGAGCGGTCGTAATACTCGCCCCGGCCCCCGACGCCCACGGTTTCGGCCACGGTGATCTGGATGTGGTCGACGTATTGCGAGTTCCACAGCGGCTCGAACAGCATATTGCCGAAGCGGACGGCCATCAGGTTCTGGACCGTCTCCTTTCCGAGATAGTGGTCGATCCGGTAGATCTGGCTTTCGTCGAAGTGGCGGGCCAGCGTTTCGTTCAGCGCCCGGGCGGTCTCGAGATCGCGCCCGAAGGGTTTCTCGACCACGATGCGGCTGTCGCTGTCGGCCATGCCATGGGCGTGCAGACGCTCGGCGAGATCGCCGAAGAGGCTGGGCGCCACGGAAAAGTAGAAGGCGCGGACCCGGCCGGGGATCATCATATCCGAGAGGGTCTGCCACCCCTCCTCTCCCCTCGCATCGACATGGACATAGTCGATGCGCTCGAGAAAGGCGTCGAGCGTGCCCCCCTCGCACTGCGTCGTCGTGTTGAACTCCTCGATGGCCTCGCTGACCATCTGGCGGAACTCTCCGGCGGTGTGGTCGGAGCGGGCGGCGCCGATGATGCGCGATTCCTCTCCCATCTGGCCCGAGCAGAAGCGGCGGAACAGCGCCGGCAGGATCTTGCGGCGCGCGAGATCGCCGGTGCCGCCGAATATAACGAGATCAAAGGGTTCGACTGGAATAACGCGGGATACCATGCGGGGTGTCCTTTTCTTCCGGCGCGCGAGTTTGGGCGCTAACATAGCGACAGCAGGGCAATTCACAATGGCGCCAATGCCATTCACGGCGTTTGCCCCCGCAGTGTCCACCCGATAGACCTGCACGAGACCGAGAATTCCACGCACGGACCAGACATGAAAGATCAGACCGACGCCAATTTCGGCAAGTTCGCCGACCCCGCCGTGACCGCGGATGGCCAGAGGCGCGCCTCGGTCGCGCTGAGCGGTCTGCGCACGCTCTGGGTCAACACCGGCACGCTCTGCAACATCGCCTGCGCGCATTGCTACATCGAAAGCTCGCCCGTCAACGACGCGCTCGTCTACATCTCGGCCGAGGAGGTGAGCGAGGCCATCGTCGATGTTCAGGCCAGGGGACATCCGCTGGAAGAGGTCGGGTTCACCGGGGGCGAGCCGTTTCTGAACCCGGCCTTCCCGGCGATGGTCGAGGACACGCTGCGGCGGGGCCTGAAGGTCCTGATCCTGACCAATGCGATGAAACCGATGATGCGGCCACGCTGCCGGGCCGCTCTCGAACGGGTGCAGGCGGCCTACCCCGGCCGGCTGACGATGCGCATCTCGATCGACCACCATGGCCGCGGTCTGCACGATGCCGAACGGGGGGCGGGCGCCTTCGAGGAGACGCTGACCGGGATGCGCTGGCTGCGGGATGCGGGAATCGCCATGGCCGTGGCCGGACGCGGGTTTTCCGAAGAGGGCGAGGCCGAGATGCGTGCGGGCTACGCGGCGCTCTTTGCCCGGGAAGGATTCGCAATCGACGCGCAGGATCCGGCGCAATGCGTCCTCTTTCCCGAGATGGACCTGCGCGCCGAGGTGCCCGAGATCACCACGGCCTGCTGGGGCATTCTGAACAAGCGCCCCGCGGATGTCATGTGCGCCTCGTCGCGGATGCTGGTCAAGCGCAAGGGCGAGGCGCCCTCATACGCGGCCTGCACGCTTCTGCCCCACGACCCGCGCTTCGACATGGGTTCCGGGGCGCCCGAGCGCGGGCAGTCGGTGGCGCTGAATCACCCGCACTGCGCCAAGTTCTGCGTGCTCGGCGGGGCGTCCTGCGCGGCCTAGTGCAGGGTGAATTCGCCCTGGCAGTTGCGCCATTCGCCGGGCGAAACCTCGCGACGGTGCGTGAAGCGGACCGAATGCAGGGGGCCCTCGATCTCGTCCTGCCAGAATTCGATGAACTTGAAGAGCCGCGGATGGTCGGGCGCCAGGTCGTAATCCTGCCAGACGAAGGTGTTGAGAATGTTCAGGTGGTCGGGCATCCGGTAGAGAAATTCGGCCGTCGTGAGGCCGTAGCCCTTGAGCATCATTTCCGTCTCGGTCATCTGCATTTTCATACCTCTTGTTGTTGCTTGTCTGAAAATGATGCGCCAGTTCGAATAAAAATCAACGAAAACAGTTTGCTAGCAGCCACCCGAGCTGAGTGCCAAAGGCAGCTGTCAGGGGCCATTGCACCCCAGAGAAGGTGGGTGCTATAAACCACCCCAACAATATATAGATGACGCGAACAGACAGGCCCCGATCGTGACGGACACGCCAGAACCTCCTGAGAATACAGAGGAAAATCCCCGCACGCCTTTCGAAGGCCCGACGGTGTCGATCACCGACGAGATGCGGAACTCCTATCTCGACTACGCGATGTCGGTCATCGTGGCGCGGGCGATTCCCGATCTGCGCGACGGCCTGAAACCCGTGCACCGGCGCATTCTCTTCGCCATGCACGAGGTCGGCAACACGCACGACAAGCCCTATCGCAAGTCGGCCCGCCCTGTGGGCGACGTCATGGGCAAGTACCATCCGCACGGCGACAGCGCGATCTACGACGCGCTGGCCCGAATGGCGCAGGATTTCTCGATGTCGCTGCCGCTTCTGGACGGCCAGGGGAACTTCGGCTCGATGGACGGCGACAAGCCCGCCGCCATGCGTTACACCGAGGTGCGCATGGACAAGCCGGCGCAGTACATGCTGGCGGATATCGACAAGGACACGGTCGATTTCCAGGACAATTACGACGGCAAGGACCGCGAACCTTCGGTCCTGCCGGTGCGCTTCCCGAACATGCTGGTGAACGGCGCCGGCGGCATCGCCGTCGGCATGGCGACGAACATCCCCCCCCACAACCTGGGCGAGGTGGTGGATGCGACGCTGGCACTGATCGACAACCCCGACCTTTCGGTCGAGGAGCTGATCGACTACGTGCCCGGCCCCGACTTCCCCACGGGCGGCGTGCTGCTGGGCCGGTCGGGGGCCCGCAAGGCCTATACCGAAGGCCGCGGCAGCTGCATCATCCGCGCCAAGACTCATGTGGAGGAACTGCGCCGGGACCGCTATGCCATCGTCATCGACGAGATTCCCTATCAGGTGAACAAGTCGGCGATGATCGAGAAGATCGCCGAGCAGGTGCGCGAGAAGAAGATCGAGGGGATCTCGCACGTGCAGGACGAAAGCGACCGGCACGGGGTGCGCGTCGTGGTCGAACTCAAGCGGGACGCGACGCCGGATGTGGTGCTGAACCAGCTGTTCCGCTTCACGCCGATGCAGACCTATTTCGGCTGCAACATGCTGGCCCTGAACGGTGGCCGGCCCGAGACGCTTACGCTGTACGGTTTCCTGTCGAACTTCATCAGCTTCCGCGAGGAAGTGGTCGCCAGACGCACCGCCTATCTGCTGCGCAAGGCGCGCGAGCGGTCGCACATCCTCTGCGGTCTGGCGGTCGCCGTGTCCAATGTCGACGAGGTGGTCGCGACCATCCGCGCCTCGGCGGATGCGGCGGAAGCGCGCCAAAAGCTGATGGCGCGCCGCTGGCCGGCCGAGGAGATCGCGCCCTATATCCGCCTGATCGACGACCCGACGCACCGGATGAACGACGACGGCACCTACAACCTGTCGGAAACCCAGGCGCGTGCCATCCTCGAACTGCGGTTGCAGCGCCTGACGCAGCTCGGCGTGAAAGAGGTCACGGACGAGCTCGAGGAACTGGCGGGCAAGATCAAGGAATACCTCGAGATCCTCGGCTCGCGCGAACGGATCATGCAGATCATCTCGGACGAGCTGCGCGAGGTGAAGGAGCTTTTCGCCGTGCCGCGCCGGACCGAGATCGTCGACTGGTCGGGCGACATGGAGGACGAGGACCTGATCGAGCGCGCCGAGATGGTCGTGACGATCACGCAGTCCGGCTACATCAAGCGCACCCCGCTCGAGGATTACCGCGCGCAGAAACGCGGCGGCAAGGGCCTGTCCGGCATGGCCACCAAGGATGACGACGTGGTCACGTCGCTCTTCGTGGCGAACACGCATACGCAGCTTCTGTTCTTTACCACCGACGGGATGGTCTACAAGCTCAAGACATGGCGGTTGCCGCTTGGCGGCCGGACGTCCAAGGGCAAGGCGATCGTCAATATCCTGCCGATCCCGACCGGCGTCTCGATCGCGGCGATCATGCCGGTGGACCGGGACGAGAAGGACTGGGGCGACCTCCAGATCGTCTTTGCCACCTCGGCGGGCACGGTGCGCCGGAACGCGCTGTCGGATTTCACGAATGTGAAGAGCAACGGAAAGATCGCGATGAAGTTCGAGGGCGAGAACGAGGGAATGCGCCTGATCAACGCACGCATTTGCGGGGCCGAGGACGACGTGATGCTGTTCACCCAGTCCGGGCGCGCCATACGGTTCCGTGCGGATGACGTGCGGGTCTTCAACTCGCGCAGTTCCGTCGGTGTGCGGGGCGTGCGGCTGAACGAGAAGGACGAGGTCGCCTCGATGTTCGTGCTGCCGACGTTCCCGGCTGAATCGGACGAACGCGCCTCGTATCTCAAGATGCGCCGCGCGATGGCGGGCGACGTGGAACAGACCACGGACGAGGAAGAGGGCAACGCCGACATGCCCCTGCCGCAAGACCGCTATGCCGAGATGTCGGCGGCCGAGACGCTGATCCTGACGATAACGGCGGGCGGCGCGGGCCATATCAGCTCCTCGCACGACTATCCCCTGCGCGGGCGCGGCGGCATGGGCGTGACCGCCTGGGAAAAGACCATGCGCACCGGCGAGATCATCGCGGCCTTCCCGGTCGAGATGGACGACCAGGTGATGCTGGCCACCTCGAAGGGGCAGTCGATCCGCGTGCCGGTCGACGGCATTTCCTTCCGCTCGCGCAGCGCGGGCGGCGTGCGGGTGTTCAACACCGGCAAGGGCGAGACCGTCGTCTCGGTGGCGCGGATCGCGGAACAGGGCGACGAGGACGACGCCGAGACGGACGACGCCTGATGTTGCAGGGAACGGGCACGCGGATCGATAACTGGGATGACCTGCGATACCTGCTGGCCGTTCACAAGACCGGAAGCATGAGCGCGGCGGCCCGGTTGCTGACCACCAACCCGGCCACCGTGTCGCGGCGCCTGGCGCGACTGGCGGAGACGCTGGGGTATGAACTGTTTCACAAGACGCCGGAGGGCTGGGTCGCCAGCGACGCCATCGCCCTGCTGCTGGAAAGCGTCAAGAGTTTCGAAGGCGAGATCGACAGCTTCCTGAATTCCGCCGCCTCGCAGAGCGGGGAACTCAGGGGGACGATCGCGATCGGGGTTCCCGGCTCTCTCGCCAACGGCGTGCTCGGCCCGCGGATCGGCGAACTCGTGGCGCAGCACCCGGGGGTTCAGCTCAGCCTGCACGCGCAGACCTATCGCGAGACGCTGGGCGAGAACGATCTGATCATCTCGCCGCTGCGCCCGCAGCAGGGGCGGTTGATCGTGCGGCCGATCGGCAAGGTCCGGGCCAATGTCTACACCATGCCGGAGACCCCGCGCGACGGCGCCTGGATCGGGCTCTTGCGGGATTTCGACACCCACGAGCCGATGCAGCAGGCCCTGTCGTTGATGGGCGGGCGGCCGCCCTCGGTCCGGCTCGAGACGATGCACGACGTGGCGGGCGCGATTCGCCTGACGCGCCTGCCGGGTCTCACCCTGCGGATCGACGCCTCGCACAGTCCGGAGATGACGCTCTACGATCCGTCGAACCCCGATATCGAGACGCCCTTGTACCTGTGCTACCACGAAACCCGGCGGCACGATCCCCTGTTGCAGGCGGTGATCGACTGGGTTTCGGACGCGTTCGCCAAGGTTGACGCGATCTGACAGCAGGCGTGACGCCCATCGGCGACACCTTCAGGATGAATTCGCCGGATTTGTTTCAACCCATGGAAAACGGGTCCGGGGCGGTTGCCGATGCAACCAGTGCGTGCAATACCTCATCTCGTATCGTTGCTGGTATGGTTGCGATGACGGCGACTGAACGGGTCATTACGGGGTTCCCTACCCAACTCCCTCCGTTCCAGCGCCGGGTGTCGCAACGGTCCCGATCGACCCTCGGTCGGGGCGTCAGGTTCCGAGGCATTTGTGTGCGATGGTCCGCACATGGTGCACGGGGCCGAAAGGGTGAAACGGTCTGACGATCTACCCCGTCATTCCCTCAGCACACTGGGCCGGCCAAGTGCCGGCCCACTTTTTTATCACGAGGAACTTCTTCGGACGGGCCGGCGTTCAAGAGGGGCTGCACGACCGAATGCGCCGGCCCTCGTTCGCAGGCCCGGGCGCAACCGACACCTTGGCTGAGAAGGCAGACAGATGATCCGATTGATGAAACACGGCCTCCGGCCTTTCGGTGCCGCGATATGCGGCGCGCTGGCCCTTGCCGCTCCCGCGGCCGAAGCGCAGCGGGCGCTGCAGGGCGAACTGAGCTTCGAGCTGGGCCGGAACCAGGAAAAGAGCCGCAATTACAAGCATATCGCGACCTCTCTCGGCACGACGTTCGACAATGGCGTGGGGCTGCAACTCGATCTCTCGGTCGGAAAATTCGAATCCGTCATCTCGACGCAACCGGCGGCGGCGGTGCATGTCTATTTCGCGCCCGGCGGGGGCTGGGCGCTCGGCGCGTATCTCTCGGGCGAGGATCAGCGCCCGGGTAACTACGTCCATCTCGGTCTGGAGGCGGGCTATGACGCCGGGCCTTTCGACCTCGAAGCCTATGCCGCCTACCGCGACGACCGGGCCGCTTCCAGTGACGGATCGCGCTATGGCATCGCGGCCGCCTATGCGCCGGACAGCTGGAACGGGGCCGGCCTCTTCGGGGGCGGCCATGTCGACGAGGGGCTGCCCGGCGGCGACAGGTCCATCGCCTATCTCGGCACCGACTACCGGTTCGGAAACAACACCAGGTTGTCCCTGATGGCGGGCCGGACGGACCTCTCGGAGACGGTGATGAAGCTGAGCTACTCGATCACCTTCGGCGACGGACCCCGGTTTTCCCGCCGCGACAACATGAGCACCTTCGGCCCCTATTGATTACAGATCGTAGAGCGCGCCGAACTTCGCCTCGATGTAATCGAGAAGCGGGCCGGCGGTCGGCGCTTCGCCGCAGGCGCGCTCGATGACCTCGGCCGGGCGGTAGAGACCGCCGTGACGCTGCACCCTGTCGCGCAGCCAGCTGGTCGCCGGCGCGGTTTCGCCGCGGGCGAGATGGTCGTCGAGGTCCGGAATGTCGCGCCGCAGCGCCTTGTGCAGGCAGCCAGCGTAGACATTGCCCAGCGAATAGGTCGGGAAATAGCCAAAAAGCCCGACCGACCAGTGCACGTCCTGCAGGCACCCCAGCGAGGGGCGCGGCACGTCATAGCCGAAATCGGCCCTGAAACGCTCGTTCCACGCGCCTTCGAGGTCCGCCGCGGCCAGGTCGCCCGAAATCAGCGCACGTTCCAGGTCGAACCGCAGCATGATGTGCAGGTTGTACTGCAACTCGTCCGATTCCGTGCGGATGAAGTCCCGCTGTACCCGGTTGACGACGGCGTAGAAGGTGTCGGCGTCGTCGATGCCGATGTCGCCGAAACTGTCGCGCATCCGGTCGAACATCCAGCCCGCGAAGGCGCGGGACCGGCCGAGCTGGTTCTCGTATATCCGGCTCTGGCTTTCGTGCACACCCATCGAGACGCCATGCCCGAGCGGCGTCAGCGCATATGCGGGGTCGATGCCCTGCTCATAGCAGGCGTGGCCGACCTCGTGAATGGTCGAGAAGAAGCAGTTGAAAGGGTCCAGCGGATTGACCCGCGTGGTGATCCGCACGTCCGCGCCCGAGCCGGACGAGAAGGGGTGGACCGACTTGTCGAGGCGGCCGCGCGTCAGGTCGTAGCCGAAGGTCTGGGCCAGCGTGCGGGTGAAGGCGAGCTGCCGGTCCTCGTCGAAGGCGCCGGTCAGGCCCGCAGGCTCGGGCCTGTCCAGAACGCGTTCCCTTAGAGTGGTGAGGCGCGGGCGCATCTCGCCGAAAATCGCGTCGAGACGGGTGGCGGTCATCTCCGGCTCGTAATCGTCGAGCAGCGCGTCGTAGACATCGCCGCCATCGGCAAGGGCCTGCCCCTCTTCCTGCCGCAGCGCGACGATCCGGGCCAGGACGGGGGCGAAGGCGGGGAAGTCGTCGGCGGCGCGGGCAGCGGCCCAGCGACCCTGCGCCACGCTCGTCACCCGGGCGATCTCGGCCGCGAGTGTCGCGGGAACTTTGCGCGTACGGTCGAAGTCGCGGCGGATGTGGCGCAGCATGGCGGCCTGCGCATCGGTCATCTCGGCGCCCTCCGCGGCGGCCAGCCAGTCGCCGATGCGGCTGTCGGTGCGCCGGGCGTGCAGCACATGCGAAATGGCGGCACTCTCCTCGCCGCGCTGTTCGGCCGCGCCGGGGGGCATCATGGTCTCCTGGTCCCATTCCAGACGGCCGGCGATGGCCGCCAGCGCCTCGGTCTCGCGCTGGTGATCGAGAAGGGCTGACAGGGATTCGCTGGCGGTCATCGGGAACCTCGGACGGATTGCGGAACGGGATAGCCCGCGTGGAACCGGGCACGCAGGATCAGGACGAATGTCGCCACGGCCAAAAGCTGGTGCGTGAGCGCGACATGCAGCTGGGCGGCCGTGATCACGGTGTAGACCCCCAGCACCACCTGGCCGCAAAGCGCGACGAAGGCCACGAGGAAGGCGCCCGATGTCACGCGGTTCGCGGCCCGGCGCGACCGGATCAGCACCATGATCGAGAAGAGCAGCAACAGGTAGCCGGTGATCCGGTGCATGAACTGCACGAGGCCCGGATTCTCGAGGACGTTCCGCCAGGCGGGTTCGAGCATGAGCGGGTCGGGCGGCAGCCATTGCCCGCCCATCGTGGGCCAGTCGGTATAGCTCCGGCCCGCGTCGATGCCCGCCACCAACGCGCCGAGCAAGATCTGCAGGAAGGCGAAATGCATCCATCCGGTCCCGAGCGAGAAGAGCTTGGCGTCGCGGATCCGCCGGGACTGCATCAGGTCGCGCTCGGGCCGTCCGAGGAGCAGGACGTACCAGGCGATGAAGCCGAGGATGACGAAGGCCAGGCCGAGATGCGTCGCCAGCCGGTAGGAGGCGACGTCGAGCATAGTCCCTTCGAGGCCGGACGACACCATCCACCAGCCGATCGCCCCCTGGATACCACCGAGCAGGCCGATCCAGACCAGGCGCCCGGTCCAGCCGGTGGGGATGGCGCCGACGGCCAGGAAGGTCACGAACCCGGCGGCCCAGACCAGGCCGATCACCCGTCCCAGTTGGCGGTGGCCCCATTCCCACCAGTAGATCACCTTAAAATCGTCCAGCTCCATCCAGGCGTTCTGAAGCTGGAATTCGGGGATCTGCCGATACTTGTCGAATTCCGCCTGCCACTCGGCCGCGTTCATCGGGGGCAGCGCCCCGGTAAGAGGTCGCCATTCGGTGATCGAGAGCCCGCTGTCGGTCAGCCGCGTCAGCCCGCCGACGGCGATCATGACCACGACAAGCGCGAAGAGCAGCATCAGCCAGTAGCGGATCGCCCGGCGGCCGCCGCGCCGGGCGCTGTCGATGCCGCCGGTCGCGATCTCGGGCCGGGTGTCGGACTGAACCTCTTCGAAGAGCTTGCGTTTCTCGGCCATGGCTGCCTCGTTTCCTGTCGCGGGGACGTTAGTCCCCCCACCCTGCCCCGTCCAGTCAGTCGCGGCGGTTCTTCCAGCGGACCATCTGACGCAGGACGCCGTGCAGCGTCTGCACATCCGCCTGTGTCAGCGGCATGCGCGACCAGAGGTTGCGCAGGTTCAGCTTCATGGTGTCGGCCTTGTGCGCGGGAAAGAAGAACCCGGCCTCGTCCAGCCGCTCCTCGTAATGTCCGGAAAGCTTCTCGACCTCGATCCCGGTCGCCCATTGCGTGCCCGCCATGTCGGTGCGTTCGGGCGCCGTCTCGACCGTGTGCCGCCGCCATTCATAGGCGCAAAGCAGCACGCACTGCGCGAGGTTGAGCGACGGGAAATCCGGATTGACGGGCACATTGATGATGGTGTTCGCCCGGACGACGTCATCGTTCTCCAGCCCGGCGCGCTCGGGGCCGAAGAGCACGGCGACCTTCTCTCCGCGCCCGATCATCCCGGCCGCCATCTCCATCGCGCGTTCGGGCGTGACCACCGGCTTGGTCAGGCCACGCGGGCGGGCGGTGGTGGCGAAGACATGGGTTCGATCCTGCAGCGCCCCCGCGGTGCTGTCGAAGATCCCCGCCTCGTCCAGCAGGCGCCCGGCGCCGCTGGCCATGGCGACGGCCTTCTGGTTCGGCCAGCCGTCGCGCGGGCTGGTGATTCGCATCCGGTCGAGCCCGAAATTCCACATGGCACGGGCGGCGGCACCGATGTTCTCTCCCATCTGGGGACGGACGAGGACGAAGACGGGCTGGGACATGGGACCTCCGGTGGAACTGCCGCCTGTTAGCGCTGCCGCGCCCCGGGAACAAGCCTTTGCGCGGCCTCGCTTTCACAGGTATACCGCCGCAACTTGACGGAGATTCCCCATGGCCGATACCGAGCAGCCGCAGCTCTATCTCATTTCGCCCCCCGATTTCGACCTGAGCGGTTTTGCCGAGACCCTGGGCCGCGTCCTGGACGGGGCCGAGGTGGCCTGCGTGCGCCTGGCGCTCGCCTCGCACGACGAGGGCGAGATCGCCCGCGCCGCGGATACGCTGCGGGACGTCTGCCATCAACGGGACGTGGCCATCGTCATCGACAATCACATCCTGCTGGCGGAACGGCACGGGCTGGACGGGGTCCATCTGACCGACGGCGCCCGCTCGGTCCGGAAGGCGCGCAAGCAGCTGGGGCCGGACGCCATCGTCGGAAGCTATTGCGGAACCTCGCGGCACGACGGGATGACCGCCGGCGAATCCGGTGCGGATTACGTCAGCTTCGGTCCTGTCGGCGCCTCGTCTCTGGCGGCGGGCGAGACGGCGGAGATCGAAATCTTCGACTGGTGGTCGCAGATGATCGAACTTCCGGTGGTGGCCGAAGGCGGGATGACGCCGGAACTGATCGCGCAGCTGCGGCCCGTCACCGACTTTTTCGGAATCGGAACCGAGATCTGGGCCGAGGACGATCCGGCCGCAGGGCTGGCTGCGCTGCTCTCACCCTGAGATTTGCCGCTCGGCCGGCATGCCGTCCCGTACGATCCTCTCGCAGGCGCGGGCCAGGGCCTTGCGGTCGGGATAGTCCGCGACCTTGACGGGCGGATGGTAGATCACCTCGACCGCCCCCTGGGGACTGGCGCCCAGGACCTGCACGAGGTGCCAGCCAAAGCTCATGTCGCCCCACCAGCCGTAGAAGGTCGGCGCCTTGTCGGGCGGGGCGCGGTAGATCACGGTGACCGGCTGGATCTTCAGGTTACGGTGTAAGTCCGCCTCGAAGAACGCCGCGAACAGCGTGGTCTTGAACGGCAGGACGCGCATCGCGTCGGTCGAGGTTCCCTCGGGAAAGAACAGCAGCTTGTGGCCCAGGGCCAGCCGTTCGCTCAGGTATTGCTGCTGCCGTTTCGCCTCGCCCCGCACCCGGTTGATGAAGATCGTGCCGGTGGCCCGCGCCAGCCAGCCGATGCCGAACCAGCCGCGCACCTCGGCCTTGGAGACGAAGAAGACGCGCTTGGCCGCATGCAGGGCGAATATGTCGGTCCAGGAGGCATGGTTCGACACGATGGCGCCGTGATCGGTCATCGGCCGCCCGGTCACTCGCAGGCGCAGGCCGGAAATGGCAAAGAACATGCGGCAGACGAACTGCGTGAGGTAGGGCGTCACCGGACGGCGCATCCCGTAGATCCACCGCTCCGGCTGCCGCAGGATCAGCAGGATGCCCAGGCTGCCGAAGCAGACGATGCCGAACGGGATCGCGCGCAGCCAGAACCGCACCAGCGTCGCCCAGCCATGAGGCGCCTGGTCGATACCGACCGCGTCCGGGTTCCAGGTCATCGGCCGCGTCCGTACAGCCGCGCCTGTGTCTCGCTCAGCCGCGTGGTGTCGAGGATCAGGCAGACGTCGGTGGTGTTGAAGGCGTGGTCGACATAGGCGCCCTCGCCCACGAAGCCGCCGAGCCGCAGATAGCCCTTGATCAGCGCCGGAACCGCCCGCATCGCGGCGGCGCGGTCCAGATCATGCTCGGGCACGAGGTCCATGCTCTGGAAGTCCTCGGGCCGGGTGCGGACCCGCAGGTCGGCCGGCGCGAGGTGGCGGTGGTGCAGAAGGGACAGGGGCTGGGCCAGCGCCCCGACGTCGGTGCCGTGAAAGGAGGCGGTGCCGAACAGCACCTCGACCTCGCGCTCGGTCACGTAGTCCGACAGCGCCGACCACATGTGGAACATGCCGGTTCCGCCGCGATAGTCGCGGTGCAGGCAGGAGCGGCCGAGTTCGAGCAGGCGGCGCCCCGATCGGCGCAGCACCGAGAGATCGTATTCGTCCTCGGAATAGAACTGGCCGGCCTGCGCCGCGCCCTCCTCGGTCAGCAGCCGGTAGACCCCCACGACCTGCTCGCGTACCGCATCCCCGCGGGAGAGGTCGAGCAGGAGCAGGTGGTCGAAATACGGATCGAAACGGTCACGTTCGAGTTGCGCATCGTGATCGACCATGGCGCCGTCGCTGCCCAGTTCCTCGACGAAGACGCGATAGCGCAGGTGCTGCGCGGCCGCGACCTCGGTCTCGTCCCGCGCGAGGCGGACGGCAAAGTCGGGTTCGGCTGCGGGCCTGGGCTGAGTGTGTCCGGTCATGTGGGGCTGAGGTTTAGGCAGCGTGCCGGGAAAGCGCAATCCCCGGCGGCCGCCCCACTTTTCACCTTCTGTTAACCAATATGAAAGGATTGTCGGAGCAGGATGATCTGGCTGAACTGTCAGGCGTAGTATGGGACCAAAGCCACACGCGATCCGTCGATCACCACCTTTCCCGCCTCGGGGAAGTTGACGGTGATCCGTCCGTCGATGTTGGATTGCACCTGGCCCACGCCCCAGTCCGGCCGGTCGGGATGAGTGACGCGCATGCCCGGCTCCAGCAGGGCGTTGAGGTCTGACATTCCGGCTCCTTCAGGGTTGGCGCGAGGAAAGGTTCATGACGCAGGATAATCAAAGGCTCGCCGCTCTGATAGGGTCGCGGATCTGCCATGACCTGATCTCGCCCGTGGGGGCGATCCAGAACGGCGTGGAACTGCTCGCGATGGAGCGGCAGGCCGGTCCGGAACTGGCGCTGATCGAGGACAGCGTGAACAACGCCTCGGCCCGCATCCGGTTTCTGCGAATCGCCTTCGGGCTGGCGGGGGCCGGTCAGCCGATGTCGCCGCAGGAGATCTGCGGCACCCTGTCGGACATCGGCCGGGCCGGCCGGATCCGCCATGACTGGATTCCGGTCGAGACCTGCACGCGCCGCGAGACGCAGGAGGTCTTCCTCGCCATGATGTGCCTGGAAAGCGCGATGCCCCGCGGCGGAACGATCTCGGTGGCGACCGGCGGCCAGGGCTGGACGGTCTCCGGGCCGGCGGATCCCGACCGGCCCGATCCGGCGCTGTGGCGGATGCTCGCCTCCAATGCGGTCGGCGTCGCGGATGTGGTTCCCGCGCAGGTCCAGTTCGCCTTTCTCAGCGGCCAGCTGGCCGACCGGGGCGTCGCCGCCCTGGTCGTGACGGCGGGCGAAGGCATCACCATCCGCCTGCCCGCCTGAACCTATGAACGGACCGTGCCCTTCCCCGCGACCAGATACTTGAAGCTGGTCAGCTGCTCGGCGCCCACGGGGCCGCGCGCGTGCATCTTTCCGGTGGCGATGCCGATCTCCGCGCCCATGCCGAATTCGCCGCCATCGGCGAACTGGGTCGAGGCATTGTGCATCAGGATCGCGCTGTCGAGCCGTTCGAAGAAGTAATCGGCGGCCTTCTGGTCCTCGGTGATGATGGCGTCGGTGTGGTTCGAGCCGTAGGTGCGGATGTGGTCGATCGCCTCGTCCACGCCATCGACCAATTTCGCGGCGCAGATCATGTCGAGGAATTCCCTGCCGTAGTCGTCCGGGTCGGCCGGGACCACGCCGTCGTGCCTGGCCAGTTCCCTGTCGCCGCGCACCTCCACCCCGGCGGCGGCGAGCGCGTCGGTCAGGATGGGCCCGTGCTGCGTGTAGAAGCGCCAGTCGATCAGCAGGCATTCCATCGCCCCGCAGATGCCGGTGCGGCGGGTCTTGGCGTTCAGCACGATCTCGACCGCCATGGCCGGGTCTGCGGTGGCGCCGACATAGATGTGGCAGATGCCCTCGAGATGGGCGAAGACCGGCACCCGCGCCTCGCGCTGGACGAGGCCGACAAGGCCCTTGCCGCCGCGGGGGACGATGACGTCGATATGGTCGGTCATGGTCAGCATCTCGCTGACCGCCGCACGATCGCGCGTCGGCACCAGCTGGATCGCGCTCTCGGGCAGGTTCGCCTGTTTCAGCCCGGTCACGAGGCACTGATGGATCGCGGCGGAGCTGTGGAAGCTCTCGGACCCGCCGCGCAGGATCACGGCATTGCCGGACTTGAGGCAAAGCGCGCCGGCATCGGCGGTCACGTTCGGGCGGCTTTCGTAGATCACGCCGACCACGCCGAGCGGCGTGCGGACGCGGCGGATGTTCAGCCCCGAGGCCATGTCCCACTCGGTGATGACATCGCCCACGGGATCGCGCTGCTCGGCCACCGTGCGCAGGCCGTCCATGATGCCGCGGATGCGCTCCTCGTCCAGCCTGAGGCGGTCGAGCATGGCCGGAGAGAGGCCCTTGCTTACGGCATAAGCCATGTCTTCCTCATTGGCCGCGATGATGGCGTCCCGGGTCTTCCAGACCTCGTGTGCGGCGCCGATAAGGGCAGCGTGCTTGCGCTGAGGAGACGCGAAGGCCAGCTCTGCCGCGGCTGCGCACGCATCCTCGCCAAGCTGCTTCATGACCTGAGGAATGTCGTCCAAGTCCTTCATAATGCGTCCTTTCACTCAACCAATGCCAGGAAGGCAAGATCATCCCTGTGCACCAATGCCGCCCGGCCGGGATAGCCGAGCAGCGCCTCGATCTCGTCCGAGCGGTGCCCGGCGATGCGCCGCGCCTCGTCGGCAGTGTAGCGGGTCAGGCCCTGCGCCAGAACCTCTTCGTTCGGGCCCGTCAGTTCGACCGGATCGCCACGGCCGAACCGCCCCTCGACCCGGGCGACACCGGCGGGCAGGAGCGATCGCCCCTGCCGCATCGCGCGTACCGCGCCGTCATCCAACACCAGCCGCCCTCTGGGCTTCATCGAGCCGATCCATCCCTTCCGGGCGGTCTGCGGGTCGCCCTTGGCCTGGAACCAGGTGGCGTTTGCCCCCTCCTCGAGTGCCCGCACGGGGTTCATGCGAAAGCCGTGCGTGATCGCCATGGCGCAGCCCGCGGCGGTGGCGGTCTTGGCGGCCATGACCTTGGTCTTCATGCCGCCCTTGGACAGGCCCGACCCCGCATCCCCGGCCATCGCCTCGATCTCGGGCGTGATCTGGACCACCCGGTCCAGCCGCCGCGCGGTCGGGTCGATGTTGGGATTGGCCGTATAGAGCCCGTCCACATCCGACAGCAGCACCAGCCGGTCCGCGCCGACGGTGACCGCGACCTGCGCGGCGAGACGGTCGTTGTCGCCATAGCGGATCTCGTCCGTGGCGACGGTGTCGTTCTCGTTGACGATCGGGACAACACCGTAAGTCAGGAGTGTCTGCAGCGTCGCACGCGAGTTCAGGTAGCGCCGCCGGTCAGCGCTGTCCTCGAGCGTCACGAGCACCTGCCCGACCTTGATCCCGTGGCGGCCGAGCGCGCCGGAATAGGCAGCTGCCAGGCCGATCTGACCGGTCGCCGCCGCGGCCTGCGCCTGTTCCAGCGACAGGTCGCCGAGCCCGAGGCCCAGCACCCCCCGCCCGAGCGCGATGGAGCCGGACGAGACCAGCACCACGTCGACACCCCGCGCGCGCAGCATCGCCACGTCCTCGGCCAGCCCGCCAAGCCAGTCGGCGCGCAGCAGACCCGTCTCGCGCTCGACCAGAAGCGCCGAGCCGATCTTGATGACCACCCGGCGCGCGCCGGAGAGGCCGGTGTCGGTCAGGGCTGCCAAGGCCGGTCCTCCCCCGCGTCCTCGGCGCCCTGGCGAAGCCGGTCCTCGCTGATCTCGGCGCGCAGCGCGCGCAGAACCTCGGTCACGCCCTCGCCGGACGAGCCGGACATCATCATGACCGGACCGCCGACCGCCTCTTCGAGGAACTCCTTCTGCATCTCGCGCAGGTCCTCGTCGAGACTGTCGACCTTGTTCAGGACGGTAACGCGCGGCTTGTCGGCCAGCGCGCCGCCATAGGCCTCGAGTTCGTCGATGATCGTCCGATAGTCCTCGGCCACATCGTTCGACGTGCCGTCGATCAGGTGCAGCAGGACGGCGCAGCGTTCGACATGGCCAAGGAACAGGTCGCCCAGCCCCCTGCCCTCGGACGCGCCCTCGATCAGGCCGGGAATATCGGCCACGACGAATTCCGCCCCGTCCACGCCCACGACGCCGAGGTTCGGGTGCAGCGTGGTAAAGGGGTAGTCGGCGATCTTGGGCCGCGCATTCGAGGTCGCGGCCAGGAAGGTGGACTTGCCGGCATTGGGCAGGCCGAGCAGCCCGGCATCGGCGATCAGCTTGAGCCGCAGCCAGATCGTCCGCTCGACGCCCTCGAGCCCCGGATTGGCGCGGCGCGGGGCCTGGTTGGTCGAGGTCTTGAAATGCGCATTGCCGAAGCCGCCGTTCCCGCCCCTGGCCAGAACGACCCTCTGGCCAAGCTCGGTCATGTCGGCAATCAGCGTCTCGCCGTCTTCCTCGAGGATCTCGGTGCCGACGGGCACGCGCAGGACGATGTCGTCGCCATCCGCCCCCGTCTTGAGCCGCCCGGTGCCGCCCTTGCCGTTCTGCGCGAAGAAATGCTGCTGATAGCGAAAGTCTATCAGAGTGTTCAGCCCCTCGACGGCCTCGACGATCACGTCGCCGCCGCGGCCGCCGTTGCCGCCATCCGGGCCGCCGAACTCGATGTATTTCTCGCGCCGGAACGACACGCAGCCGTTTCCGCCCGACCCGGACCGGATGTAGACCTTTGCGAGATCGAGGAACTTCATCTTTCTCTCCTGCCGCAAAGGTCGCTTAGCTCAGCGTGACCCGCGGCTCAATTCAGTTTTCGGATATAGGTCCAGGTGGGGACCTTGGCGTTGCGGGCGACCGAAAAGCTTTCGGCATCGCCCACGTACTGGAAACCGGCATTCGTGAGGACGCGGGCCGAGGCCGGATTGTCCTGAAAGACGCTGCCGAACAGGGTGTCGTCGTTCAGCGGGTTGGCATCGACCAGGGCCTGGACGGCGGCCGAGGCGAGACCGGTGTTCCACCAGGCCGGCGCCACCCAGTAGCCGATTTCCGACTGCGACCCGCCGCGCGGTCCCGGATCCATCCGTTCGAGGCTGATCAGGCCCTTGAGTTCCGCCCCGCCAAAGGGCGAGGCATCCATGACCCAGACCAGTTCCCCGCCCAGGCCGCTCATCGCGCGGGCAACGAAGGCATCGGTGGAGCCGGGCGGGAGCGGATGCGGAATCGAAGTCGTCATGCGGGCCACACGGTCGTCGGAACCGTAGAGCTCGATGAGGCCGGAATCCGACCGGCGCACGGGGCGCAGGACAAGGCCGTCGCCCTTGATCTCCGGAACGAGGTTCATTGTGCCTTCCATGACGTCACCCTCCCTTCGGGCTCCCTAACGTCAAAGGGGACCGGCGCTTCCGCCGATCCCCTTCTGATGTGTCATCAGCCTAAGGTCGGCTTACTCGGCGGCCTCCGCCGCTGGCAGCACCGAAATGAAGGTGCGGCCCTTGAGGCCCTTGTGGAACGTCACCTGACCTACGACGGTCGCAAAGATGGTGTGATCCTTGCCCAGGCCCACGCCTTCGCCCGGCCACCACTTGGTGCCCCGCTGACGGCAGATGATGTTGCCCGGGATGACGGCTTCGCCACCGTATTTCTTGATGCCGAGACGGCGACCGGCGGAGTCGCGACCGTTGCGGGATGAACCGCCAGCTTTTTTATGTGCCATGTGTCAGACTCCTCTTACTTCGTCTTTTCCTTGGCCTGTTCGACCCAGCCTTCACGCTCGATCCGGCCTTTGAAAGACAGTTTCTCGTCCATTTCGGCGATGTCCGCTTCGGTCCATGCCGCGATCTGCGCGAAGGTGGTCACACCGGCCTCGTGCAGCTTCTTCTCGAGCGCGGGGCCGACGCCGGACAATTCCTTGAGGTCGTCCGCGCCATCGGTCTTGGCGGCCTTCTTCGGCGCGGCCTTCTTGGGCTCGGCCTTGGGGGCTGCCTCGGCCGTGGCTTCGGGGGCCGCATTGTGCACCTCGGCCGCCAGTTCGGCCTCTTCGGTCTTGTTGGTCATGGTGACCTTGGGACCGGGGGCGCCGAGCGCGCTTGCGCCGACAGCCGCCTTGACGCCGGACTTGCCCGCGCCCGAGGCCAGGATGTCGGTCACCCGCAGCAGGGTGAGCTGCTGGCGGTGGCCCTTCTTGCGCTGCGAGGAGTGCTTCCGGCGGCGCTTGACATAATGGATGAGCTTGTCGCCCTTGATCTGATCCACGACCTCGGCCTGCACGCCGGCATCGTCGACCAGAGGCGCACCGACGACCAGATCGTCGCCACCCACCATCAGAATCTCGTTGAACTGGACTTTCTCGCCGGCATCGGCTGCCAGCTTTTCCACGCGGAGCATGTCGCCGGACTTGACGCGATACTGCTTACCGCCGGTCTTGAGGACCGCAAACATCTGTGTCTTCCTTCTCTACCGCGTCCTCTGGCCCCCGCATGGGCGTTTCCGGGTTGACCCGCCGTCGAACTGCGCGCCCTGCTAGGGCGAATTGTCTATGGCCCGCGCGGGCGGAACGCCTGCCGGGATGCGGGCTGATACGTAGGATTCCCATGCAAGTCAAGGGGTCGCGGCCCCTAGATGTCCTTGGCCGTAAGCTGCCGCGCCACCGCCAGCCCGAGGGCGTGATACTGCTGAACGTACATCTCTCCGAACCCGGCGAAGAGCGCCCGGTTCAGCCGCTGTCCGGCCTCGGTCCGGGAGAAGTCGATATAGGCCCGTATCTCGTCGTCGGCGAGCGGGCGATAGGCCGTGGCGAGATAGGCGCGCAGCCATTCCTCGGTATCTGCGCGGTTGCCTTCGGCATCGCTCCACACCCGGTCGAGGATCTCCTGTTCGCTCATCGCGAAGAGCTCGGCCTGCGAGAGGCCGGACAGGAAGGCCACGTTGGTGTTCATGGAGCCGGAGGTATTGAGGGCGACAAGGTCGTTCACCGCGATGAACTCGTCGATCAGCGCGATCCTGTCCTCCGGCACAGCGCCCTCGCGCACCAGATCGCGCGCGGCCTCTTCGGTGTCGCTGTCCAGAAAGGCCCGGCGCGCCGTCATTTCGAGCGCCACGATCCGCTGGCCCAGCCGGGATTCGAAGAAGGACAGCATCGGCTGCGGATCGGCATCCTCCATGTCCGAGAAGAACGCCGCGCGCATCACATCGCTCATCGCCTCGGGGTCGTAGATGCGGGCCACCGTGCGGGTCCAGCTGCCGTCCGCCCGGTCGGCCAGGTAATCCATGGCGATGTCACGGGACATCGCCCGCCCCTCGTCGCGCATGATTTCCAGCGCCTCGCCCAGTCCGAGCGCCGACCACAGGCGCTCGCGGTCTTCCTGCGTCGCGACCGGCGGTGCGTCGGTCCGGGCCGCCGCCGGCAGCGCGGGCATCGCGGCGAGGCAGAGCGCAAGCAGGAGACCGCGCAGCATGGCTAGAGCTCCTGCCCGGGATTGAGCTCGCCCAGACGGCTCGCCACCTCTTCGAACCGGTCCGCCATGATCTCGTACTGCACGGCGTTCATCAGTTCGTAGACCTCCTGCATCAGGGGGTGTTCCAGCGCCTCGGTATAGGCTTCGAGGTCCGCGTTGGAAAAGTCGCGATAGGTCGCGGCCGAAGCGGCGAGCCCCGAAATGCGCATCGCCTCGATCGTCTCCTCGGCCTGTTCCGCCTGGGCCGCGCGCAGCCCCTCTTCGTCCAGGCGGAGCCGGATGACGCCAGCCTGCTGCGCCGCCATGAGAAAGCGGATTTCCAGTTCGTGCGCCGCGCGCAGGCTCTGCTCGTCAGACCCGATGGCATCGAGCATGCGGCCCAGGATCTCGACGCGCTCCGGATCCTCGTCGCGCAGGTCCGCCAGCAGCCGCCCCCCCTCGTCTCGCTTGTCGTCGCGGTCGCGCATGTGGCTGGCGTTCTCGGCCTCGACCAGTCGCCGGCCCAGGTCCGAGGCGTAGAAGTCGGCCGCATGGGCCAGCGCCGCATCGTCGAGCGTCTGGGACAGGATGTCCAGAGCATCGGCCTGCATGTCCTGCACGTCGAAGACATCCTTCGCCATCAGCGTCCATTGCGCGCCGAAGTCCGCGGCCTCGAGGCCCAGCATCCGCGGCGCATCCTCGGCCGAAAGCTTGATGCTCTCCAGCGCGACGTCAAAGCCGGTCACCGTCAGGAACGCCCTGAGCTTGTCACGATCGGCCGCGACCGCCTGCGCGGCCAACAGGGTCAGGACCACCAGGGTCAGGGTCATGCTGCGAAGGGTGAGGGCAAGTCGCATCACGGTCGGCACCTCGGATTGTTCGGTTTGTCGGGAATTGCTGCTTTACGCTGCAGAAGTTAGGACAAATCCGGGCGGACGCAATGCAAAAGGCCCCTTGCGCGGCATCACAATCGCCGTTAGGTAGCGCCTCCAGACCCCCGCGGAGAGGTGCCGGAGTGGTCGAACGGGGCGGTCTCGAAAACCGTTGACCCTTCACGGGGTCCCAGGGTTCGAATCCCTGTCTCTCCGCCACAACATCAGCCTATCGACCTGATGTTGTTGGCAATTTTGTCACTTCCCTGCCAACTTTCCCACACTTGTTCCCACGTTCGGCAGGTCTTTGAATGGCCTCGGTCAGTCCTCTAACACATCGTCGCCAGACACGCCCGTGATCAATGCGCGCTGGCGTTCCCGGCTGATTTGGCCGTAACTGCGCAGGGTGGTCAGCACATCGGAGTGACCGAGGTTCTGCGCTGTGGCGACGATTTCCGCGACCGAATTGCAGTTCTTCGCCGCGTGGCGGGCGAGCATGTGACGGAAGGCGTGTGGGCCGAAACTATCCAGCTTGGCGACTTGGAACGCGGTGTTGACGATCTTTCGGACGGGTTCCGTGCTTTTCCACGGGCGACGGTCGAAGCCTTCGGCGACAAAGCCAGTGCTGGCGTGCGTCGCGATGGCTGTGGCGGGGAACAGCGGGTCATGCGGGCCATAGAACGCTTCGTCTTCCAGGTAGGTGATCCAAGCGCGCAAGGCGGCTTCGGCCTCGGGGAAGCCTTTTGCAAAGAACGTATCGATGCGCTTGCCGAATTTCGTCGCCACTTCGCGCGGATTCTGCGTCACGGATTTCTCGTCCAGATCGACATGCCGGAGGCGCAGGCTGATTAATGCGCCCACACGGATGCCGGTCAGGCAGAGCATGGCAAAGACAGCCTTGTCGCGCATCTCGCGCGGGGTGGTCGAGGGCATTAAGTCTAGCGCGTGTTTAGCCTGCTTAATGCTAAGAGCCGGACGGCGAGACGATGCACGGGCTTCGGCTTCGTCGCGGCGCGACAGGTTGAAGTAGTCGGCATCTGGCGCTCTGATCCGGCTGCGGAAGCCGTCTTGCTGGGAAAGCCAGATCGTGAACTCGCGCATGGTGGCCATGATCGCGCTGGTGGTGGATTTGCTGAGGGGTTTGCCGGTCGCGCCCTTGGCCCGTTCTAAGTAGGTGCGAAAGCCCATCGCCCATTCGATGTGGAACTTTTCGGAATCCTTGCGCCCATTCCAGACGTCGAACCGTTCCAGCGCGGCCAACTCCCGGTCGAGTGTCTTGTCCGACAGTTGGCGCGCATATTTGCGGTAGTCCAAGAAACGGCGCTTCAAGCGTTCGTTCTTCTCAAGAGGCTGCTTGGCCATTCTGGCTTCCTTTCAGACTTTCAGAGGGGCAAATCGGATGCCGAATGGAAGTGGCGCGAAGTGGAAAAACACGGGGAGCACTGTCCACTACCTTAGTTATAACTGCGCCAGGCACCGCCCACGCGACGCGCCAGCCCGTCGCCCGCGTCCATTGCGACCGCCCCGACCTCCTCATAGAGATGCCGGGTGGCCTCTGACCAGACAATCCGCTCAGCCCGGACCTGCGCGAGCGCACCATCGGCCAGCACCACGGTCGGCGCGGCATCCTTAATGATCTCGTCAATCCGCCGGAACCGTCCCTCCATGTCGAGGAATCGATGCCCCGGCGTTACGGTCAACTCGCGATCCTCGCCCCCCAGACGCCAGGTCAGTCTCGTTGTGGAACAGCCGCACCACCCGCTTCGGAACCAAGGCACCACCGAGATCGGTCGAGGGGTCAAAGGCAAGGACGAGGTCTCCCGGGACTGAGGAGTCGATGGATTCGTGGCCGTCAATGGTCAGGACAGCCGTCCCGGATAAAACAATAGGAATGTCGATCAAGTTGCTCAATGATCTCATCGAGATGGTTCAAATCGTGGCTATCCAAGTTCAGCCGTACATCACGCCTCGCGTCGAGATATTCCTGCTGGGCGGGGGTTGCGAACACTACGTCACCGGAGTTTGAGACAGTATAGTAACGGCCCGAACTGCGATCATAAGTCCAAGTGCCAAAATTGTCGATCGAACCACCGATCTGGCCATTGGCCATAGTGTCGACCACGACCTCAAGAATTTCATTTTGAATGCTTGCTGGCAGATCTGCTCCAAGCACAGTTTGTATCACTCTTCGAGCTTCCGCAATTGCACCGCCAAGGCCGTTCAGAAGCTGGTACCCTTCTTACCCAATCACTGCTATGGTTGCTACTGCCGAGGATAGAATGAACTTCTCATATGAACCGGATCGCCGACGATCACCGACCCCACCGTTGCACCGCTACCGCCATACGGCAAATTCCAGTAGTAAAACGCGCCAGCCCAACCGCCGATTGTCTGCCCACCGATATTCAAAGCTGAGCCAATGTCGTTATTCAGCATGACGGCCATTGTGGGAATTTGTCCGCTGTCGGCGATGTCTGAGAGCACATTAAGAGCGATCGCGTTTGATGGGTTTGAGAGATTTGCGGACACGCCATCAAGAAGCAAACCATACTGTGAGTACGTGAGAATGAACCTCCCAGGCAAGTCGTTTTGTGCCGAAACGTGAATACCGTTCATCCTGTTAATTATGGAGGCCTGCTCAAACTAGAAACGTTGCGCAGAATCAGCGGGAAGATAGGTCGCAATTCGGTCGTATGCTTGATAATAGCTTTGACCGGAGCTGATGATGTTCTCGATGTAGTTTATGTCGGAAAGAGTAATGTCAGTCATTAGACTTTATCTCGTAAGGCTTAAACTTCCACGACAACACCAGAGCCACTGTATTGTCAACTATCGACCGCCAAGCTTCATTTTCATAACTGGTAGCTGGCGAAGATGGGAATTCAAGGTAAAGCTCGAGGCGGGATTTGCGATGAAGGATGTAACCAAAGCAGCCGGGATTTGGTGCAGCCATTTCGCCGAGCCAAGGACTGCAGTCCATGTCAACAGCAATATCTCCATCGTCACCATATATCGAGTAATAGGCCCTACCAGTTGGCCGCTCGACATGATTTCGTGGCAGCCTCGGAGAAGGGCCTTCTCGATATCCAACAGCGCTGGCTCTACTTTTAGATCTTGTGCGCTCAAACCGCTTAGCCAATGGCCATTCATTAATATTATCTACATTTGGTAACGTCCAAGAAAATTTTACAACTATTTGTTCATTTCTAAAACCTTTGGGTTTAATTATGAAGTCAGGGTTTCGTCCCTTCGCCTCGAAAGGCGCATCCTCTTCCCGTTGAGCTACGCCACTGGAAAAATACTCCTTTGGTAGCGGTAATCCGCTTGGAAGCATGTAAGCAAAATCGCCCGGCCCACCGGGTAGTCCGTATTCAGAAATGGCTGGGGTGCTGCTGACCCACGTTTCTTCCTCTGAGGGAGAGAATGGAGTGCTAAGGTATCTTTCGTAAGTTAACCTGAGAGGCAAAAGTTCAGACTGGGACATGGCGCGCGCGATGTACCCTGCGGGAAGAAGAATCCACCTCCCCGAGTAACTGAGTAATACTCTGTCTGATGCCAGTGTGGAGGACACAGCTTCGGTTGACCAAGCCAGGTCCGTTAAGTCAGGCATCACGCCATCCGCAACACTTGGGGTGGAACCTGACAATAGAATTCCGGCAACCAGGAGTGACTGCGATACCTCACGCCAGAAACCTCGACGAATGACGCAATTTCTCCGCTTCGCGAGATCGAAGAGGCGTGTGATGCCAGCGCAGACGTGCTTGCTTTGAGCAATGCCCAATGATAGGCTATCCGCTCTCAAGGAAACGCAGTAAATGCTAAAAGTATCGAAACAAGACTGCCTTGGGAGACTATAGCGCAACCCGATCATGGCTTTGCCTTCAATACAGAATACTCAGCCAATACTACCGGATATGGTTGCCCGGCCGCCTCTGGCATTCGCTTTTCAAAAACGCGAACCGCCACCGGTTGCAGCGTCGTCGCTCCCGGTCGCCGCATGTCCGGCACCTGCGCATACTTGATGTGGAACCGCCTCGCCAGTATCGCGGGCATAACCAGTGACTCGATCTCGGACACATTCGTCTCGCGACCCGCGGGGTCCTCCGTCATCAACCAGACGATCTCGCCCAAAATCTCGGCCACTGTTTTGTCCGCTACCGGATCGACCGGTTTTGAAGCAGATTCTAGGCCGCCTGTTCCCTTCGGTGCGTCGCCTTCATTTGCCATCGTTCACCTTATTTGAGGAATACGGCAATCTAGAACTGCCGTATTGATGAATTGTCCGCGTCGAAAAACAACATGCCGATTCTGCTCGAGCGAGCACTGAGCAATATTCTTCCTTTGAGCTTCTGAGCCAACACGCTGACGAAGCCGTGCAGGACCACGCTCCGCTTCGTATGGGTGGTACAGCAACGTGGATCCTTGCCAAAAATGTATCGACGTTCAATAACTTGTTTGGGGAAGGTTCGACATCAGTCTACGTCCTCCGTCACTTAGCCGCTATATTTCTTTGTTACAAAAAAAATTTGGATTTTCTTCTATCGCGTTCCCAATTGCAATCCCGCATGTACCGATGCCTTAGTCAGCGTTGGGGCTCAGTCATCCAGCAAGTCGTGGCCAGACCCGCCTGTGGCCAGTGCACGCTACACCACAAGCGCGCACTGAGCAGCGGACAGATTGCATAAGGCTGTTCAGAGGCCGGACGAGTAGGCCCAAAACTGCCGCCAGACACACAGTCAGGAATGCTGTAGATGGATGTCACCCTGTCTTCCCGGAGGACGGAGCTACAACATTTGCTGATTTCGTGCGGTGGGTGGCGATGGTCGCCCAAGCCTCCATCAGCTTGCGTCGTTTGTCGAAAAGGTCTGAGCGGGCATAAGTGGCTTCGGCCTTATCCTTGATGGCGTGCGCCAGCGCCGCTTCGATGACTTCGCGGGGGAAGCCGGTGGTTTCCCCCGCCCAATCGCGGAAAGTTGAGCGGAATCCATGGACGGTGATGTCGTTGCGCTCCATGCGGCGCAAGACCGCGGTCACGCTCATGTCGGATCGGCTTTCCAGGTTTGGTCTCGCTTCCGAAGATCAGCGCATCGTCGGGCGCAGTTTCGGCGCGCTTTCCTAGCAGGGCCAAGGCGGCATCGGTCAACGGCACGCGGTGTTCCTTCGCCGCCTTCATTCGCCCCGCTGGGATGGTCCAGACCTCTGCGTGTAGATCGACTTCGCCCCACGTCATACCTCGGGTCTCGCCAGACCGCGCTGCCGTCAGGATCGTGAAGGCCAGCGCTCGCGCGGCAACACCTTCCCGCTCGGCGAGGGCAGTCATGAAGTCCGCAATCTGCGCGTGAGGCAACGCCGGGTGATGCACGACCGCGCGCACCTTTTTTGGCTTCGGCAGGAGATGGTCCAGATGTCCGCGCCAGCGGGCCGGATTGTCGCCGGTTCGATTGCCCAGCGCGGATGCGTAGTCGATCACGGCTTCGACGCGCTGGCGAACCCGATTGGCGGTTTCCGGCTTTTCTGCCCAGATCGGGGTGAGCGTGGAAATCACGTCCGCCGTCTCGATCTTGGCGACCTGAACCGCACCGATCTTCGGAAAGACGTAGGACTCCAAGGTGGCTGTCCATTACGCCGCGTGCTTGGCGTTCTTCCAACCGGGACGCTTGCTTGCGATGAGTTCGAGGGCGGCTTCGCGGAATGTCTTGGGCTTTGCCTGTTGTTTCTTTGTGATCGGGTCTTCGCCTTCGGCAATGAGGCGTCGCGCCTCCATTGCACGGTCGCGGGCCATTGCGAGGCTGACATCAGGATAAGGGCCAAGCCTGAGATCACGCCGCCGTCCTTGCACCTGATAGCGCAGCACCCAGGACCGTGCGCCAGAGGGCTTTACGTAGAGGAAAAGACCGCGTCCGTCGCTGTGACGTCCTGGTCCTGCCGTTTCCGCCTTGCGCGCGCTGAGAGGCATATCGTTCCCACATTTATTCCCACACTTTGACATGGCTTAGGGCGGACGTGCGCGAACTACAATGGACAGGGGCGAATTTAGTTCTTTTTCCTGTGCTAGTTATTTGGATTTCCACGAACTCTCGCGGCCGCCAGAGGGCACGGGTTCTACGGACTGCCTCTCCGCCACTAACTACCTGAAATGGCCTCTTTCCGCTTCCACACGCGAGAAGGCAGAAATTCTTCGGGCAAGGCAGACATCGGCGTATCATGCCGAATTTTCGGCGCCCCGCATGCACCGACTATGCCGGGTCGGCGTCCATACCCGCCCGGCACGCACGTGATCAACACGGCTTAGAACGACGAAAGCCTCGCCATTTCGGGCGGGACTCTCGTAGGCCATGACAAGGGCCCTGTATCATAGACCGACATTGCCGTCGGCGTAGGCGACCGCTTGCTGCTCCTGAGTGAGGTAGCGGAAGTAGTAGCGCTCGGTCGCGAACTTGTGCCGCAGGTCGTACATTCGGCGGGCTGATCGGCACGCTGCTGTCGGGGCTGACCTACCAGCTTGGTGGCCTGCCCCTTGTCCCGGGCGCGGCGGCGGTGATGGTGGCCCTCTCCGCGCTCACCTCGGGCCGACCGAGGGCGCCGGAGGCAGCGGCGGCCTGAGCCGCCGCCCCCTTCAGTCCTGTCGGCGCACGCGGTTGCGCAGGATGCCGATTCCCTCGACCTCGAGTTCGACCACGTCCCCGTCGTTGAGGAAGACCGAGTGCTCCAGCCCGCAGCCGTCGTTGACGGTGCCCGCGCCGATCACCTCGCCGGGATGGAGCGCCTCGTCCCGGCTGATGAAGGCGATCATGTCGTCGAAGCCGTGCAGCATCGCGGACATGTCGGTGTCCACGTAGACGCTGCCGTTGATCCGCGCCTGCGTGCGCAGCTTGCGCGGGTTCGGCACCTCGTCCGCCGTTACAATCACCGGACCAAGGACATTGCCGCCGTCGAAGCTCTTGCCCTTGGCGGGCCCGAGCATGCCCTGCATCTCGACAAGCTGGGTGTCGCGGGCCGAGAAATCGTTGAAGATCGTGTAGCCGAAGACGTGATCGAAGGCGTCCTTCTTCGCGATGTCCTTGCCGCCCCGCCCGACGACGCAGGCGACCTCCAGTTCGAAGTCCATGGCCTGCGAATACCGCGGCCAGAGCACGTCCTCGTCATGGCCGCGCACGCTGAAGCGGTTGGTGATGTAGAAGATCGGCTGCTGGCGATAAACCTCGGGCACCTCGCCGAGCTGCGGGTCCGGGTCGGGCTTGCCCTGCATCTGCGCGGCCAGCTTCTGCATCCCCACCGGGGCCTGCACGATATGGCGCGGAAAGGTCGAGGCATCACGAAACTGCGGCGGCACCGGGATCGGCGACAGCAGGCGCAGGCCCTCCATGCTCCGTACCGGGCCCGCCGCCTCGGTTTCGCGCGCAAGGTCCAGGCCGGGCGCGCCCGCCTCGATCAGTGACAGCATGTCGGCCAGCTCGGGGCGGCCGGTCGCCGTCAGGTCCACCATGCCCTCGTTCGTGACCGCGCCCAGCCGGGGCCCCTGCCCGACGTCGAAGGTTGCCAGTTTCATCGCTCTCTCCTCAATCCCTGATAATCGCGATGGGCCGGCACCAGCCTGCGCTCGCGCCCTTGATCTTTACCGGGAAGCACTGCACCTCAAAGCCCGTCGCGGGCAGCTGTTCGAGGTTGGCGAGCTTCTCGATGTGGCAATAACCGCGCACCATGCCGGCGCGGTGTCCTTCCCAGATCAGCCCGGCGTCACCGGTCTCGGCCACCTTCCTGGCGGTGTGGATGAAGGGGGCGTCCCAACTCCAGGCATCGGTGCCGCAGACCCGCATACCGCGCTCGGTCATCCAGCAGGTGGCCTCGTGACCGATCCCGCAGCCGGTCGCGACGTAGTGCGGCTGGCCATAGGCCGCGCCAGCCGCGGTGTTGACCAGCACGATGTCGCCGGGCTGCAGGTCGTGGCCGATGCGCGCGAACTCCGCCTCGACTTCGGCCGCCGTGACCACGTGCCCGTCGGGCACCTCGCGGAAATCCAGCTTCACCCCGCGCCCGATGCACCATTCCAGCGGCACCTCGTCGATTGTGATCGCGCGTTTCCCGCCATCCATTGTGGAATGGAAGTGATAGGGCGCGTCCAGGTGCGTGCCGTTATGCGTCGACAGGCTGACCTTTTCGACCGCCCAGCCTTCGCCGCCGGGCAGGTCCTCGCTTTTCACGCCAGGAAAGAAGTCGAGGATCTGCTGCGCGGTGACGTCGTGGCCGAAGTACTCGATCTCCGGGTGCAGGCCCGGCGGGTCGGCGTATTTCGTGTTCTCCAGCGGACGGGCGAGGTCGATCAGTTTCATGGCAGTCTCCGTCAGCGGCCGATCAGGCCGGTTGCGATGTCGGGGATCAGGATCACGGCGGTCAGAACGCCCGCCATGATGAGGGCAAAGGGCGCGGCGCCGCGGAACACTTCGCCGAGAGTCACGCCCTCATGTCGCAGCGTGGCCTGCACGACGAAGACCGACAGCCCCAGCGGCGGGGTCAGCAAGCCGATTTCGACCGCGAGCACGGTGACGAGCCCGAAATGCACCACGTCGATCCCCAGCTCCTGCGTGATCGGAAAGGCCAGCGGCACAGTCACCAGCATGATCGAGGAGCTGTCGAGGATCGTCCCCATCGCCGCCACGATCAGCGCGAAGAGGAACAGGAACCCGAGCGGCCCGATCCCGCTGGCCACGACCCATTCCGTCACCGACGCCGGCACACCCGAGAAGGCCAGCATCCGGCTGTATATCGACGCACCCACGATCAGGAAGCAGACGGCAGCGGTGATGTGCCCGGTCTGCACAGCGATGCGCCAGGCCCCCGAGGTGCCGATGCGGCGCATGGCAAAGGACAGGATCAGCGCGGCGGCGGCGCCGACGGCCCCGGCCTCGGTCGGTGTGAAGAAGCCGGTATAGATTCCGCCCAGCACCACCCCGGCCAGTCCCAGCACCGGCAGCATCAGGGCCGAAGGGGTCGTGTCATCGGCGCCGCCCAGGGTCTTCGGTCCGTCGAACAGTTGGGGACGAAAACGCCCCAGCACCGTCAGGTAGACCCCGAAGGCAAGCGCCAGCAGCAGCCCCGGCCCCACACCGCCAAGGAACAGGTCTCCCACCGAGCTGTCGGTGAGAATGGCGAAGAGGATCAGCAGGAGCGACGGCGGGATCAGCATCCCCAGCACGCTGGAGCCCGCGACGGTGCCGACCGCGATCGAACGTTTCGTGCCGGCCGCCACCATCTGCGGCACCGCGACCTTCGAGAAGACCGCCGCCGAGGCGATCGAAATGCCGGTGATCGCGGCGAAGACCGCGTTCGACAGCACGGTGGCCACCCCCAGCCCGCCGCGCCAGCCGCGCGTGCTGCGCGCGATGATCGCGAAGGTGTCGCGGCCAAGGCCCGATTCACTGACCGCCAGCCCCATCAGCACGAATAGAGGCACCACGCCGAAGGTGTATTCCGCGATCGAGTCGGTGCCCGCGAGGGCCACGAAGTTGAAGGCGAGCGCCGCCTTGCCCGTCAGCGCCCAGACCCCGAGGAACGACACGCCGGCCAGGGCGATCGCCACGTGCAGGCCTGCATATATCGCCACGCCGATCCCGGCCAGCGAAAGGTATCCGATCATCAGGCTGTCCATCAGGCGGCCACCTTCCGCGCCGCGTGGACCGCCGAGATCAGGAAGGACACCGCCAGCAAAACCGATCCAAGGGCGACGATGGTCAGGAAGGGCCAGACGGGCATCTGGAAATGACCCGCGATCCCCTCCATCTCGCCCCGTTCGAAGGCGCGGGTGGCCTTGGGCCAGACGGCCCATGCCAGCATCAGCGACACGGCCACGCCCGCCAGCTGCGCCACGAGGTCAAGCGCCGCCCCCGCCCGGGGCGCGCGCTTTGTGAGCAGGCCGAGCAGCCCGTCCGAACGGATCAGTTCGCCGTTCCGGTGTGTATGCGCCACCTGAAGGAAAACGATCCCGACGATCGAATACTTCACCATCTCCGGCACCCCGGCGATCGGCGCGAGGAAGGCGTTGCGCCCGATCACGTCCGACAGGATCAGCACCATCAGGAGCAAGATCCATGCCGTCGCCGCCACGTTGGCTGCCGACATAATCCCGTTGGCGATGCGCTGCGCGAGGGCGCGCGGGGCGCCCTCCTCGTCCGGTCCGGCCTGCGTCACGGCTTACTCCACGGTCCAGTCGCGGGGCAGATCGACGCCGGCATCCTTGAGGCGCTGCATGTAGGTGTTCACCACCTCGGACCCGGCAAGGCCCTGCCCATCGAGGTTGCGCGCCCAGTCACCGGCGATATCCGGCAGCGCCTGCGCCCACTTCTGACGCTCTTCGGCCGGCAGCGTCGCGATCGTGGCGCCGCCCTCTTCCATGGTCTTGAAGGCCGCCTGCACGCGCTGCTCAAGCCCGGCGCGATAGGCCTCTGCGAAGGCGTCGACACCAGTATCGATCGCCGCCTGCACCTCGTCCGGAAGCTCGTCGTACCAGCTTTTCTTGGCGACGATGGCGCCGGCGTATTGCGCGCCGAAGCCGGTGCGGGTCACGTGCGGCGCGACCTCGTGCAGCTTTGCGGCGGCGGCGGCGGTCGGGAAGACGATGACGCCCTCGGCCACGCCGGTCTGGATGTCGTTGTAGTAGGTCGTCAGGTTGCCCGAGACTCCGACGGCACCGGTACCCTTCAGCCAGTTCACCGCGGGTCCGGGCGCATTGATCTTGCGGCCCTTGAGATCGTCCAGGCTGTCCACCTCGAAGGTGGTCATCAGCAGGTAGTCCTCGAGCCCAAAGCCGCCGCCGAGGTACTCCATGTCATGCTCTTCCCAGAGCTTGCGCATGTCCGCGATGTCCTCGTGCATGCCGTCCACGGTGTCGAAGACGATGTCCACGTCGGGCGACCCGAAGGGCGTGGCATAGGTCACGTTCTGCAGGCTCAGCAGCGACGGCTCGAACAGCGAGCTGACGATACCGATCTGGGCCAGCCCGTCCTCGATCGCCTCGAGCTCACCGCCGACCTTGGCCAGCGTGCCACCGTAGGCTTCCATCCAGTCGATGGAGTGTTCGGTCCCCTCCAGCTCGGCGTTGACGGTCGGGATGAAGGTCTCCGACAGGGTCTTCACCCAGAGGAAGACGGGCGGGTGCCCCGCGACCACAGTGGCGTCGAAGCTCTCGGCCTGTGCGGCCGGGGTCAGGATCGCGGCAGCGGCACAGGCCGCAAGGCCGCGGCGAATCGGTGTGACAAGTTCCATGATGTTCCTCCTCTGGAGCCGCCTCCCCGCGGCCTTGGCAAACTATCTGTACGAGCGTATAAATTGTCAAGAGATGAGGGAGGTCACATGGAAGAGGCCACCACCGACGGCCGTGTCCTGCGGGGAGAGGCCACGCGCGAGCGGGTTCTGGACGCCGCCGAACGGCTATTCGCGGCGGAAGGATTCGACGCGGTCTCGATCCGCCGGATCGCCGCCGAGGCGGGGGTCACGCTTGGGGTGGTCGGGTTCCACGGCGGCTCCAAGCAGAAGCTGTTCCGAACCGTGCTTGAGCGCCGGGTGGAGGCCCTGAATGCCGCGCGCCGGGCAAGGCTGGCCGAGCTGAGGGCGCAGGATGTCCCGCTTGAGATGCGCGACCTGGTGGATGGCTACCTGACGCCTTACCTCGACCAGGCCTCGCGCGGGGATCCGCAATGGCGCGCCTATGCCCGGCTGATCGCCCGCATCGTCAGCGACGACCGCTGGTATCCCGAGGTCGGGGGCCTCTATGACCCCGTGGCGCAGGAATATCTGGACGCCATGCATGAACTCCGCCCCGAGGTCCCGCGCAGGGAACTTGTGACGGCGCTCACGCTCACCGTCGCCTCTATGCTGTCGCTGGTGGCGAGCCGTGCCCGGATCGCCGGGCTGTCGGGCCGCGAGGCCGGCGGTCCGATGGACTATCGCGAGACGCTGATCACCTTCTGCCTCGGCGGGATCGAGGCCGTCGCGGCGCGCGGGCGCTGACCCTCAGCGCAGGACGCAAAGCTGTCTTGCTGCGGCGGGAAGGACGGGTGATCAACATGAAGAAGGCCCGGAGGATTCGCAACGAGTCGGGCCTTCAACTGCGCTTCCAGTGCCAGAACCATGCCGGTCCCGCCGGCCTATTGCCGCCTCGCCCTCCGGCTGGTAGCGTCTCAGCAGAATCCGTTGGGGTGCCCGTCCGGGCTGAGAGGCGCAAGCCAACCCATCGAACCTGATCCGGGCAATACCGGCGGAGGGAACGGAGCACGATCTGGCGCGCCGATTGCGGCGGTCATTTCTTCCTCCCTCCTGCTGGCGGAGGAAGAGATGAAGCCAATTCCAACCGCATTGACCATCGCGGGGTCCGACAGCGGCGGCGGCGCGGGCATTCAGGCCGATCTCAAGACATTTTCCGCGGTCGGCGTCTACGGAACCAGCGCGATCACCGCGATCACCGCGCAGAACACCCGCGGCGTCTTTGCGGTCGAGGCGATTTCACCCGAGGTGGTCGCGGCACAGATCGCCGCCGTGCTGAACGACATTCCACCACGCGCGATCAAGATCGGCATGCTGGCCTCGTCCGAGATCGTCGGTGCGGTCGCCTCGGCGATCGAAGGATACGACGGCCCGGTCGTTCTCGATCCGGTGATGGTGGCCAAGTCCGGCGACGCCCTGCTGGCCGAAGAGGCCGAGGCGGCGCTGATCGAACGGCTGCTGCCGCGCGCCGACGTGCTGACGCCGAACCTGCCCGAAGCCGCGCGCCTGCTGCGCCGCGAGCAGGCGCGCGAGCCTCGGGAGGTCGTCAGCCAGGGCCGGGAATTGCTGGCGCGCGGTGCGCGGGCCGTCCTGATGAAGGGCGGCCATGCCGAGGGGCCGACCTGCATCGATCGCCTGATGACGGCGAAAGGCGCGCTGGCCATGGAACAACCCCGGATTGCCACCCGCAACACCCACGGGACGGGGTGCAGCCTGTCCTCGGCGATCGCGGCCGAACTGGCGAAGGGGGCCGGCGTGGAGGCGGCGGTCCGGCGGGCGCAGAGTTGGCTGCACGGCGCGATCGGCGCAGCGGACGGGCTCGGCCTCGGCGGCGGACACGGGCCGGTGCATCATTTTCACGAGGTCTGGCCATGACGCGGGCACAAGTCCTCGGCGCCGGGGTCGCCGGGCTCTGCGTGGCGACGGAGCTGGTCGCGCGGGGCTGCGAGGTGACGGTTCACGACCCGGCGCCGCGCCCCGGACCGCATGGCTGCTCATGGTGGGCGGGCGGAATGCTGGCGCCGCTCTGCGAAGGCGAGACGGCCGAAGAGCCGGTGGTGCGGCTGGGCCGGGAGGCCGCCGACTGGTGGGAGCGTCAGGGGGTGAGGGTCGACAGGCGCGGGACCCTCGTCGTGGCACTGGGACGCGACCGGAGCGAGTTGGACCGCTTCGCCCGACGCGTCCCGGAGCACGAGCGGCTTGATCCGGGCGGCCTCGCCACGCTGGAACCCGACCTCGCCGGCCGGTTCGACCGGGCGCTGCACGTGCCGGGCGAGGCGCATCTCGATCCCCGTGCCGCGCTGATCTGCCTGCGCGACAGGCTCGACCGGTCCGGCGTGACCTTTGCGACCGAACCCGGCGGCTCGGCGGATTTCACGTTCGACTGTCGCGGGCTGTCGGCGCGGGACGTGTTGACGAACCTGCGTGGCGTGAAGGGCGAGATGGCGGTGCTGCGCAGTACCGACATTCACCTGTCGCGGCCGGTCCGTCTGCTTCACCCGCGTGTTCCGCTCTATGTCGTTCCGCGCCCGGACGGGCTGTTCATGCTGGGGGCCACCCAGATCGAGAGCGATGACCGTCGCCGCAGCGTCCGCTCGGTTCTCGAACTCCTGTCGGCCGCCTACGCGCTGCACCCCGTCTTCGGCGAGGCCGAGCTCGTCGAGATCGGCGTCGATGCCCGCCCCGCCTTTCCCGACAACCTGCCGCGCATCCTGCGGCGGGGCCACACCATCCATGTCAACGGCCTCTTCCGCCACGGCTTCCTTCTTGCGCCGGCTCTCGCGCGCATGGCGGCCGAAGCGGCGCTGGAGGACACGCAACCGGAGTTGATGCATGAAGATCATGGTTAACGGTGCCGCGACCGAGGTCCGGGCCGGCACGCTTGCCCAGGCGCTGGACGAACTGGGCTATGGCGAGGCGAAGGTCGCTACTGCCGTCAACGAAAGCTTCGTGTCGACGGCGGCGCGCGGGCAGACCGCGCTCGAACCCGGCGACCGGGTCGAGATCGTCGCGCCGAGACAGGGGGGCTGAGATGCGGCTGTACGGAACCGACATCGCCTCGCGCCTGATGCTGGGCACGGCGCAGTACCCCTCGCCCGCCGTGCTGGCCGAGGCGTTCCGCCGCTCCGGCGCCGGCATCGCCACCGTCTCCGTGCGCCGCGAGGCAGGAGGCGAGCGTGCCGGCGCCGCGTTCTGGGACCTCGTGCGCGGCCTGGGCGTGCGCGTGCTGCCCAACACCGCCGGGTGCCATTCCGTGCGCGAGGCGGTGACGACCGCGCAGATGGCGCGGGAACTCTTCGACACGCCCTGGATCAAGCTCGAGGTCATCGGCCATGCCGACACGCTTCAGCCCGACCCGTTCGGCCTGGTCGAGACGGCGCGCATCCTCGCCGACGACGGCTTTCAGGTCTTCCCCTATACGACCGAGGACGTGGTGCTGGCCGGCCGGCTGCTGGACGCGGGCTGCGAGGTGCTGATGCCCTGGGGCGCGCCGATCGGCACCGGGCTGGGTCTGACGAACCTCTACGGCCTGCGCACGCTGCGCGCGCAGTTCCCCGGGGTACCGATGGTCGTGGATGCGGGGCTCGGGCTGCCCAGCCAGGCGGCGATGGCGATGGAGTTGGGCTACGACGCGGTGCTGCTGAACACGGCCGTCGCAAAGGCGGGCGATCCGGCGGCGATGGCGGAAGGGTTCGCCCGCGCCGTTGAGGCCGGGCGGCTGGCCTTCGCGGCCGACCCGATGGAACCGCGCGACATGGCCGCCCCCTCGACCCCCGTGCTCGGACAGGCGTTCCTGGAATGACGCTCGACCGTTTCTATCCGATCTTCGACAATGTCGCCTGGCTCGAGCGCACCCTGCCCCTCGGCGTCAAGCTGGTGCAGTTGCGCATCAAGACGCTCTCCGCCTCCGACCTGCGTCCGGCGGTGGCGCGGGCCCGGGCGCTCTGCCGGTCGCATGGGGCGGTGCTGGTGGTCAACGATCACTGGCAGACCGCCATCGACGAAGACTGCGACTGGATCCACCTCGGGCAGGAGGATCTGGACGAGGCCGACCTGCCGGCCATCCGCCGCGCCGGCCTGAAGATCGGCATCAGCACCCATGACCATGCCGAGCTGGACCGCGCGCTGTCCTTGACGCCTGACTATGTCGCGCTCGGTCCTGTCTACCCCACGATCCTCAAGAAGATGAAATGGGAGCGGCAGGGGCTCGAGCGCGTGACCGAATGGAAGCGGCTGATCGGCGCGCTGCCGCTCGTCGCAATCGGCGGGATGAACGTCGACCGTGCGGCGGGGGCCTTCGCGGCGGGGGCCGATATCGTCTCGGCCGTGACGGACATCACGCTGCACGACGATCCCGAAGCCCGCGTGAGGCAGTGGATCGAGGCCACGCGATGAGCCGCTACGCCCGCCAGATCGCCGTGCCCGAATTCGGCAAAGCCGGGCAGGCCCGGCTGCAGGCGGCGCATGTGCTGGTCGTCGGCGCGGGCGGGCTGGCGGCGCCGGCGCTGCAGTACCTGGGCGGCGCGGGCGTCGGGCGCATCCGGCTGGTCGATCCGGACCGGGTCGAGGCAAGCAACCTTCACCGCCAGACCCTGTTCCGCGAGACCGATATCGGCCGCCCCAAGGCCGAAGCCGCCGCGGGCGCCGTCGTCGCACTGAATCCCGAGGTCCGGGTGGACCCGGTCGTCGACGCGCTTGTCCCGGGGAATGCACCAGCGCTTTGCGACGGCGTGGACCTGGTCCTCGACTGTGCCGACAGTTTCGCCGCGAGCTATATCCTGTCGGATGACTGCCACGCGGCCCATCGGCCCCTGGTCAGCGCCTCCGTCATCGGGCTCGGGGGCTACGTCGGCGCCTTCTGCGGGGGCGCGCCCAGTCTTAGGGCCGTCTTTCCCGACCTGCCCCGGCGGCTGGGCTCCTGCGCCCTGGACGGCGTGCTGGGCCCGGTGGTCGGCATCATCGGCGCGCTTCAGGCGCAGATGGCGGCGGCGCTGCTTGCGGATCTCGCGCCATCTCCGCTGGGCCGGCTCGTCACCTTCGAGGCGGGGGATTTCCGCTTTGGCGGCTTCCGCTTCGACGGGGCGCCCGAGCCCGAGAGGCAACCCCGCTTTCTCGCTGCCTCCGAGATCGCGCAGGACGACTTCGTCGTCGACCTGAGGGCCGAGGACGAGGCGCCGCTGGCGCGCCCCTGGGCCCGCCGACTTCCCGTCACGGCCTTCGGGCCGGGCGGACCCACCCCCTCCCCCGGCCAACGCGCGGTGCTCTGCTGCCGCTCGGGCCAGCGCTCCTGGGCCGCGGCCGAGCGACTGGCCGGCGTCTGGGACGGAGACATTTTCCTTGTCGCCCTCGGCGACCCAACCGGAGATACCTGATGAAAGCCCGCCTGACCGCCCTCGCCCTGCTCGCCGCCACTCCCGCCACCGCGCAGGATGCCATGACCGTGGTGCTCGATTGGTTCGTGAACCCCGATCACGGGCCCATCGTCATCGCCCAGGAACAGGGCTACTTCGACGAGGCCGGGCTCGAGGTCGAGGTGGTCGCCCCCGCCGATCCCTCGGACCCGCCCAAGATGGCGGCCACCGGGCGCGCCGAGCTTGCCATCTCCTACCAGCCGCAACTGCATCTCCAGGTGGCCGAGGGCATGCCGCTGATCCGTGTGGGGACGCTGGTCGCCACACCGCTCAACTGCCTGCTGGTGCTCGAGGACGGCCCGGTGTCGGAGATCGCGGATCTCGCGGGGCGCAAGGTGGGATTCTCGGTCGCCGGGGTCGAAGAGGCGCTGCTGTCGGCGATGCTCGGCCAGGCCGGACTGAGCACGGCGGATGTCGAGCTGGTCAACGTGAACTGGTCGCTCTCGCCCGCGCTCATGGCCGGGCAGGTCGACGCGGTGATCGGGGCCTTCCGCAACTTCGAACTGAACCAGATGGAGATCGAGAACGTGGCGGGCCGGTGCTTCTATCCCGAGGAGGAGGGCGTGCCAACCTATGACGAACTGATCTACGTCGCGAATCCGCAGACCATGGATGCGGACATGATCCGCCGCTTTCTTGCGGCGACCGAACGCGCCACGCAGTTCATCGTGAACCATCCGCAGGAAAGCTGGGAGATCTTTTCCGGCACCGCCGCCGAATTGCAGGACGAGTTGAACGAACGCGCCTGGGCCGACACGATTCCCCGGTTCGCGCTGCGCCCCGAGGCTCTCGACCAGGGACGGTATCTGCGGTTCGAGGCCTTCCTCGAAGAGGCGGGGCTGATCGACGGCGCGCGGCCCGTATCCGAGCTGGCCATCGACCTGGGCGCACAATGAGCTACGGCAGAACCTTCCCGCTGTGGCGGGACGCGGCGGGCGACAGCTGGCACGCCTATACCCGGCACGCCTTCGTCGAGGGGCTGAGGGACGGCACGCTGCCGCGGGCGGCATACCTGGGCTACCTGGTGCAGGATTACCTGTTCCTCGTCCATTTTTCCCGCGCCTGGGCTCTCGCCGTGACCAAGGCCGAGACGCTGGAGGAAATGCGCGCCTGTGCCGCCACCGTGCACGCGCTGCTGGACGAAGAGATGCGCCTGCACGTCGAGACCTGCGCCGCCGAGGGCATCCCCGAGGCCACGCTCTTCTCGACCCGCGAGGCGCCGCAGAACATCGCCTACACCCGCTACGTGCTGGACGCGGGCCACGCGGGCGATTTCCTCGACCTGATGGCCGCGCTGGCGCCCTGCGTCCTGGGCTATGGAGAGATCGGGACGCGGCTGGCGGCCGAAGCGGGCGAGACGCCCTATGCGGACTGGATCGGCACCTATTCCGGCGCCGGCTACCAGCAAACCTGCCACGAGGTGGGCAGGCTGATCGACACGGCCATGGCGCGCCGCATCGGGCCGGATCCCGCGCAAAGCCCGCGCTGGCCCGGGCTTTGCGCCCGTTTCGAGACGGCGACACGGCTCGAGGTCGACTTCTGGGGCATGGGCCTCTCCGGATGAGCGCCGCGCCGGCGCTACGGCTGTCGGGGCGGGCAACGGCGGGCGGCGCGCCGGTCTTCGGCCCGTTGTCCCTCGAGGTGCGTGCCGGGGAATGGACCTGCCTGCTCGGTCCCTCGGGCGTGGGCAAGTCCACCATTCTGCGGCTGCTGAGCGGTCTCGGCGGCGACGTCGCGTTCGACGGGGTCGCGGCGGCGGACGATGGCGCACCGCTGGCGGGCCGGGTCGCGCTGATGGCGCAGAGCGACCTGCTGATGCCCTGGCTGGACGCGGTCGCCAACGTGACCCTCGGCGCGCGGTTGCGGGGCGAGGCGGGCCGGCGGGACCGGGCCACCGGGTTGCTCGGGCGTGTCGGGCTGGCCGCCCATGCCCACAAGCGGCCGCATGCCCTTTCGGGCGGGCAACGGCAGCGGGTGGCGCTTGCGCGGACACTGATGGAGGATCGCCCGGTGGTGCTGTTGGACGAGCCCTTCTCGGCGCTCGACGCGCGGTCGCGGGCCCTGATGCAGGACCTGGCGGCCGGACTGCTGGGCGGGCGCACCGTCCTGCACGTCACCCATGACGCCGCCGAGGCCGCGCGGCTGGGGCAGAACGTGCTGCTGATGACGCGCGCCGGCATCACGAGCGAAACCCCGCCGGCCGGACCCGTTCCCCGCCCCTTCGACGCGCCGGAGACGCTCGCCTTTCAGGGGCACCTGCAGCGGCAACTGATGGAGGTGGAATGACACGAACGCTCCGCATCCTCGGGACCGTGCTTCTGGCTCTGCTGGTGTGGCAGGCGGTGGTGACCGTCTTCGCCTTGCCCCGCTTCATCCTGCCCGGTCCGCATCTCGTGTTCGGGACGCTCTGGACCAGCCGCGCGCTCATCGCCGAACACGCATGGGTCACCGTCACCGAGGTTCTGCTGGGGCTGGGACTGGGCGCCGCCCTGGGCTTTGCCTCGGCGATCGTGATGGCGGCCTCTCCGGTCGCGCGGTCGCTCCTGCGTCCGATGCTGGTCTTCAGCCAGGCAGTCCCGGTCTTCGCTCTCGCTCCGATCCTGACGCTCTGGCTGGGCTACGGGCTCTGGTCCAAGGTCGCCATGGCGCTGCTGATCATCTATTTTCCCGTCACCTCGGCCTTCTTCGACGCGCTGATGCGCACCCCGACCGGCTGGCTCGAACTTGCACGCGTGATTGGCGCACGCCCGGCCCGCATCCTGTGGCACATCCGGGTTCCGGCCGCCCTGCCCGGCTTTGCCTCGGGCCTGCGGCTCGCCGCCGTCTACGCCCCCATCGGCGCGATCATCGGCGAATGGGTGGGGGCCTCGCGCGGGCTGGGGTACCTCATGCTGCTGGCGAACGGCCGCGCCAAGATCGACCTCATGTTCGCCGCTCTGATCGTGCTGGCGGTCCTGACGCTCCTGCTTCATGCCGCCATCGACGCAGCCTGCCGCCGGATGTGGGAAAGCTGACGCCCCCCGAACCGGCGGTCCGGCTGCCCCCCGCGGGCGAGAGGGACGCCCTCCGAACCGGCGGTCCGGAAGGTCCGTGCCGGAGAGGCCGGGCGCCCTACCCGAAAGCGGCGGCGCCTTCCGACCAGACTCGCAGCACCGCGCCGGTCAGACAGGTGACCCCGAAGACCAGCATGACCAGCGAAGCGATGCTCTCCACCCGCCGGACGGCCTGTGCCTCCGGACCGGCGGGGGAAACGTCCAGAAGCCGCTCGACGGTCCGCATCCGCCATGTCACGAAGGCCCCGATCGCGAGAAAGAGGGCCGCCATGACGTAGTTGATCGCGATCATGCTCGGGTTCCGGGTGAGCGCCCCGTACACGCATACGGCAGCCAGGGCGGCCCAGGACGCGCCGGCGAGGTAACCGACAGGCCTATTCACCGCGCAGCATCGCCGTCGGGATGGTGATGCGGTCGGAGCCGGATGTGACGAGAACCGCGTCCTCCTGCACTTCGGTCGCGATGGCGTCGCCTGCATCGGCCCCGGCGGCCGCTACGGAGGTGCCCCGGAATTCGAGAAGCAGGCGCCGGTTGTCGTCGAGATAGATCAGGATCGCGCCCGACCCGTCGCTTTCGCGTGCCACGCCCGCCTCGCACCGTGCCACCTCGGACGCGCCGGACCGACAATCCAGCCGCCCGATCCCGTCGAAGAGCTCGGCCCCCGCGCGGCGGATGGCTGAGGCCGGTGCCAGATATTCGGCTGCGGCCCAGCCCTCTAGTCCCGAGGCGTCGATATAGCCGATCCTGCACCAGGTCCTGTCGCTGCGCGCCTCGCAGCCCAGGTTGCGCAGGATGATGCCGAGCGGCGCATGAGCGACGATGCCCGAACGCGTCGACGCATCGCGCCTCACGTTCAATGTCGCCTCGACGCCGGAGACGATGAGGAAGGCAGCGGCGGCCACGGGCGGCGGCGGCAACCCCGGGACCAGCCGTGCGGTCACCCCGTTGCCGACCAGCGTCAGGCTGTCGTCGAAGGGGTCGGGCTGCATCTCGACGTCGCCCTGCAGCAAGGCCGTCAGGCGCCCCTCCTGCGCCGTCAGATCGGCACCGAGGCAGGCGCGGCGGGTCATGGCGAGACCGGGACCGATCTGCAGCGATCCGGCCGAGGCGCTGGCCGATCCGCTGAACCGGTTGCATCCGGTCGCGCCCGAAATCCCGTCCTCGCCGAACGAGATCGTCGGCGCGCCAACGGCCGGATCGCCGTCGATGGCCGTTATGGTCCAGTCCGACGCGGCAGCTGGAAGCGACATGAGAGCGAGGAGGATGCAGAGCAGACGCATGGGCATGAAGCTTTCAGGACATGACGACAAAGTCGCGTCCCGTCCGGCGGTCGGGATGCAGGGGAAGGTCGGTGAAGACGAAGATCATGCCCGGATGGCTGTGCGCGGCGATCACCTCGCCAAAGGCCTTGTCCGTGCCCACGCGGGTCAGATCGTGCCCGGCCTGCTCGGCAGTACCGTCGTAGGTCAGCGCCTGCCACTGCATGCCGCGCTGACCGTCGTCGGGCCCGTGCAGGACGTAGACATGCGGTCCGAGGGGCTTGCCATCCCAGATCAGCGGCCCGTCCGCGACCTGGCGGTCGTTCTCGAGGATGACGATGCGTTCGTCGTGCGACGACGCGATGATCGAGGTAATCGGATAGGCGCCGTCCATCGCCCAGTCCGACGGGTGCTGCCGAGGCGAGAGCGTGTCGAGGACCCTCTCGAACTCCTCCGTTTCGTAGCTGCCGAGGATGAAGCCGGGATGCACCACGCTGTCCGGCGCCGATCCGCTGGCGGCGATGATGACCGGCGTTCCGAGGTGCGTCACCTCGAACAGAAGCGCCGAGAACTTCAGAGGCAGCCGGATGCAGCCGTGGCTGGCCGGATACCCCGGCAGGTTGCCGGCGTGCAGCGCGATCCCGCCCCAGGTCAGACGGTTCATGTTCGGCATGGGAGCGTTGTTGTAGGTCGAGGACCGGTGGTCGCGATCCTTCTGGAGCACGACGAAGACGCCGGTCGGCGTCTCGTGCCCGGGCTTGCCGCTGGAACAGGTCGAGACCGCGATCCGCACCCCGTTGCGGTAGACATGCACCCGTTGCTCATCCAGCGAGACGACGACGGAAACGGGGCCGTCCGGCTGCCGCTCGGGATGCCAGGTGAATTCGCCGGGCTGGAGCGCGTTCACCTCCTTGTAGACGTGCTGACCGGCGAGCGGACCGGCCAGAAGCGACAGGCCGCCTGCCCCGATCATGATCGTAAAGTCCCGTCGGCGCATTTTCCGCTCCGTTCTCATGCAACACCTCGTCGAACCCGGATTTTCCGGACTACGATATGGCAATCACCCGCTGCCGCAAAGCGCGGGTTGGACAGAGGCCCGTTTCGTTCGAACAAAGCCCTGATTTGGTTTGACTGTTTCCAATCCGGCGGGGAATTGTTTCTCGGCTTCGGGCGAAGAATGGCGATAATGTGGCAGGCAGATTAGAATCGATTTCCACCGGCATCCGAACGGGGGGCCGCAATGCTGCTATTCTTGTTGTTCCCGGCCCTGCTCGGACTGATCGCCATCGGCTTCGACGACACTCCGCCCGACTCCGGTTCGGAGGACCCCGACCAGCCGGGTGGCTCGGGCGACGATCTTCTGACCGAACCCGACCGCCACGGCGCGACGCCCGGCGACGATGCCATCGGGGGCACGAGCGGGGCGGACGAGATCGATGCCCTCTCGGGGGACGACACCATCGCGGGTCTGCGCGGCGCGGACCGTGTGGATGGCGGGGCGGGACGCGATGCGCTCGACGGCGGCTCGGGCGATGACCTGCTGAGCGGCGGTGGCGAAGCCGACCGGCTGTTCGGCGGAGTTGGCGACGACACGATGGACGGCGGTTCGGGCGACGACCTCTTCGACGACATTGCCGGCGCGGACAGTTTTTCCGGCGGCACCGGGCACGACGTGATCTTCGCCATCGAACCGGAACAGGGCGCGCCCGACGAGATCGAAGGCGGCTCGGGTGACGACCGGTTCTGGGGCGACGACGGCGACACCATGACGGGGGGCGACGGGGCCGACCGTTTCATGGTCGCCACCGGGCGGCCCGGCGCCGAACCGGTGGTGATCCGGGATCTGGATTTCTCACGCCCGGAACATGGCGGCCAGCCCGACCAGGTGATCTTCACCGATGCCGAAGGCGCGATCTACCCGCGCAGCGCCTTCTACGACGGGACGCTCAATGCCGGGATCGGCGACCTGCCCGACGGCTCGGGCGCCGTGGTGGTGTTCGGCAGCCAGGAGGTCGCCATCATAGAAGGCCATACGGCCGAGGAGCTGTTCCACCAGACGATCTGGATCGGCAATCTCCAGGTGCACGAGCCGAATCTGATCCAGCCCGGTGACGCCCGGAACGGGACGGCGGAGGACGATCACCTCGTGGGCGGCAGCGGTGACGACACGCTGGGCGGAAACGGAGGGGAGGACTGGCTGAACGGGCGGGACGGCGACGATCTGATCGACGGGCGCGATCCTGCGGGAACGGCCGGAGGCGATGTCCTGCTGGGCGGCGCGGGTTGGGACACGATCCGGGCCGACGACGGCGATTTCGTGGCCGGGTTCGAGGGACGCGACAGCTATGAACTGGTCTACGGCCGGGCGGATGCCGCAGCGATCACCATTTTCGGCTACGAAGTGCTGTCCGAAGGCGGCCTGCCGGAGCCGGTGACGCTGATCGACGAGACGGGCGCGCCGTTGTCCGCCGCGGAAACCCGTGCCGGTCTCACGCTCGAGGCGCAGGCGGAGGGCGACGGCACCGATCTGCTGTTCGACGGGCAGCGGATCGCCCATCTCTCCGGTGTCGCTCCGGCCGAACTGGCAGAGATGTCGGCGTGGCTGACCAATCTGGCCGGCCCGGTCCCGCCACCTGCCCCTCCGCCCGAGGACGGGGCGGAAGAAGGGGATGATGTCGATCCGGGCGACACCGGCATCGTGACGCCCGGCCTCGACAAGAGCGCGACGCTGATCTCGGCCACTGCCACCGGCGCCGTCGCCACGACGGGTCATTTCGGAGGCAACGCGGTCTTCACCGTCAACACCACGGACGGACAGCCGACCGGCAACTTCACCTCGGCCACAGACGCGCTCGGGATCGAGCACCTGCGCTTTCCCGCCGGTCAGGGGGATCCCCAGGCCGGTCTCGAGGACGGCGAGGATTGGCTGGACGTCACCCTGATGGTGCCCGACGACTCGGGCCAGCCCGACCTGCGTCCGGAGCTCAAGCGCATGCTGGACTGGGCAGGCGACAACGATGCGCAGGTGACGCTGGTCGTGACCACACGGCTGATGAGCGTTGACGACTATGCCGATGTCGTGGCCGACCGGCTCACGCCCTTCGCGGAAAAGGTGATGCGCGACTATGGCGAGGTGGTCGAGGCCTTCGAGATCGGCAACGAGTACTGGGCCACGATGAACGAGACGACCTATGGCCAGAAGGCCGATCTTGCCGCGATCGGTCTGCGCAACGGGATGCTGGCGGCGGGACTGTCCGAGGCGCAGCAGGCGGACATCCTCGTGCAGATGGCCACGCCGACCGGCGCATCGGACTTCGTCGGCAGCAAGGACTCCCGCGGCTACATCGCGCGGCTGGAAGACGCGAACGCGGCGATCATCGACGAACTCGGGACCGAAACCCGCGCCGCGATCGATGGCGTGGTCGAACATTATTACTACAACAAGACCGAACTCGCCTATACCGACGCCGACAGCGAACAGAACTACATCGACCGCGACTATGCGGTCTGGGACGCGGCCTTTTCCGGGGACCTCGATCTGCACATCACCGAATGGAACGTCCGGACCACCGATTACGACGAGGTCGGAATCCGCTCCGCCTCGACCATCCAGGAGCAGTTCGAAAACATGCTCGAGGACGGCGTGGACCGGGCGCATGTCTGGCCCGTCCAGCACAACACCGACAGCGATCTCGTCGGCAGCCCCCGGGAAACCGCCGTTCTGGACGAAGCGGGCCGCGTCACGAATTCCGTCCGGGGCGCCATGTTCGACCTGATGAGCGAGAGCCTGCCCGGACTGGAACTGATGGCGACCGAATTCGAGGGCGACGACGGCAGCTTCGAGATCAATGCCTATCGGTCCGACGACAGGACCGTGGTCTATGTCTCGTCCCGCTCGCTCGAGGTGCTCGATCTCGACGTGGATCTGACCGGCCTCGTCGGCACGGGCGCCACCGGCACCGGCGTCCAGATCGGCATCGACCAATCCGCGCAAAGCTCCGACGGGTTTCACTGGCGCCACGACACGGGCCATACCCCTTCGAGTTCCGTCGAGATCGATGGCCGGGCCTACTACTACGATGAACACGATGTCCGCGCGTCCCTGACCGACCATGCCTTCGACGGCCCCGAGGTGGCGCTGCGCCTCAAACCGTTCGAGGTCATCGAGATCACCTTCACCGCCGCGGCCGATCCGGGCGTCGGGCCGGACGATCCCGCGGTTTCCGGAGAGGTGATCAACGGCACCGGCAATGTCGACGATCTGAGCGGCACGCCGGGCGACGACACCATCGGCGGCTTCGGCCGGGACGACACCCTGCATGGCGGCGACGGCGACGATCTGATCAACGGTCACGGCGGCGACGACAGCCTTGTCGGCGGGCGCGGCAACGACGACATGCGCGGCTCGCCCGGCAACGATACGTTGCGCGGCTGGGGGGGCGACGACACCCTGCGCGGCTTCAACGATGACGACCTGCTGACCGGCCAGCATGGCGACGATGTCCTGGTCGGCAACAGGGGCAATGACCTGCTGCTCGGGAACGAGGGGAACGATTCCCTCAACGGCGGGATCGGCCACGACACGCTGATCGGCGGCGAAGGGGCGGACACGGTGACGGGCTGGGCCTGGGGCGATGTCTTCGGCTTCGACGAGGGCGACATCGCTCCGGGCGACACGATCACCGACTTCACACCGGGACAGGATGTCATCCAGCTGGCCCTGCCCGGAATTAGCGGCCTGTCGGACATGACGTTCCAGCCCAGGCCCGGCGGGCTCGAGATCGGCCTGGGCAGACACGGCACGCTCTTCCTTGAGGGAGATCTCACTGTTGCGGCCATCGCACAGTCGGGGAACTTCGATTTCGCGCCCTGACGAGGGCCGATTGCGGGCGGGATGGCAAAGGCGCAGACAGCGCAATGTCAATGCAATATACTTTGCGCTGTTGTGTAACCACGGTCCGGCAAGATGCTGAATTACCATTCGAAACTATGGGACGAACGCGCGCGGGGCCGTGCCGATTTCCAGTCGCTGCTGTTCAGCGCTCCGGATCATTTCAACATGTCCAAGGGCCCCGACCGCCGGTTGCGGGTCGCGTCGGCGGATTTCCCCGGCATCGGGACGAGCCTTCTGAGCGTCACCTCCTCGGGGCACGAGATCGACCTTGCCGACGACAAGTTCCTGACCGTCATGATGCCCACCCGCGGCCGGACGCTGGTCCGAATGGACCGGCAGCAGCAAGTGATCCGGGAAGACGATTCCCTGGCCCTCGGGCCGTCGGAACGCTGGACACGCGTCGAGAGGGGCGCACATCAGGATTTCCGCGCGAACCTGGCCAAGATTTCGCTCGATGCCGCGCCTGTCCGGCATGTCCTGCCCGTGGCGACCGACAATCCGGTCGTGCCCACCTCGCCCGCGGCGCTTGCGGGCTTCAAGGCACTGATCCGGTACATGTTCAGCGATCTCGCCTCGGCCGCGCCCACCTTGATCCACCGACCGGCCTCGGACCTGTTCGCCGCGCTGGTCATCGAACACATCCGCCTGATCTTCCTGACGGCCCCGGATGCCGGTCCGCGCGAGCGGCCGCAGCATGCCCTCGTCCGGCGGGCCGAGGACTTCATGCTGGCGAATCTGAGCGAGCCCCTGACCGTGCCGACCATCGCGGAGGCGATCGGCGTGTCGGTACGGCAGTTGCAGGACGCCTTCCGGCAGAGCTCGGGTCAAACGCCCTGGGACCGGCTGACCGCGCATCGCCTGCACAAGGCGCGCCAACGGTTGCTCGCGGGCTGTGGCGACTCGGTGACGACGATTGCCTTCGATTGCGGCTTTTCGCATCTCGGGCGGTTCGCGCAGACCTATCGCGTGACCTTCGGCGAGGCGCCGTCGACCACCCTGCGACGCGCGCGGGGATCCGCCTCCGCAATCCGGACAGGGACCGCGCAGAACGGATAGCCCGGCCCCCTGCATCGGTTTAGCGTCACCCTCACGTCGCACAATGCTGGAATGATGGCGGGACGTGCGGGGCGCAAGGAGGGTGCAGCATGACGGAAGGAACGGCGTCCGACACCGGCGCGACCGACCCGGACGAGAGGTTCCGGTTCGAGCGCGCGGATTGCGACCTGCCCCTCTATCGCGGTCGGCCGGTTCACATCGGCCCGGCGGGCTGGCTTCTCGTTCTCGCTTCGGTGGCAGTCGCTTTCGGGGCGCTCATGAAGACGCAGCCGATGTTCCCCAGCGGCTTTGGCACCTTCATCCCGGCGCTTCTCTTTGTGCTGATCCCTCTCGGCACGCTCGCTGCCGTCGCGGGACCGCGCGCGCCGCTGTCTCTGTTCCGCCCCGTCAGGCGGCGGGACGGGGCGATCATCCTCGGCTTCTTCGTCCTCAACGCGGTCGCGACGATCCTGCTGGGACTGCTGGTCACGCACCTCTTTCACACGGTAGCCAACCCGGCCGGAGACCGCGTCGCATCGGCCGCCGGGCTGGACCGGATCCTGTTCTTCGGATGGACGGCCATACAGCTCCTGGGCGAAGAGATCTTCACGATCCTGCCGTTCCTCGCCTTCCTGGCCTTCCTCGACCGGATGATGCCACGCAAAGCCGCCATCGCGCTGGCCGCCCTCGGCGCAGCCGTGATCTTCGCGCTGATCCACCTCCCGACGTATCAGTGGAACCTTCCCCAGGCCCTGATCGGATTGGTGCCCATCCGGATCATCCTGCTGATGCCTTACCTGATCACCCGCAACATCTGGGTTTCGACGGGGACGCATATCCTGAACGACTGGGCGATCTTCGGCCTCTCGTTGCTCGGAGGCGCCCCGGAATGACCCCTCCACCCCCGTTCGCCCCGAAAGGCCTGCCATGATCCCGAACCGACTATTCGCCCTCGTTCTGCTCTTCGCCCTGCCGGGGGCGGGCCACGCCCAGGAGGGTCCGGCCTTCGACTGCGCCAAGGCCGAAAGCTCGGCCGAGAAACTGGTCTGCGACGACCCGGCCCTGGCCGCGCTGGACCGCAGGCTCGCAGATCGTTTCGCTGCCGCACTCTCCGTCACCCGGGGCCTCGATACCGGCGCGAAGGAGGTCGAGGACAACCTGCGCGCCACCCAGAGGGGCTGGATCAAGGGCCGGGACGAATGCTGGAAAGACCCGGACCTGCGCGCCTGCGTCGAAGCCGAATACCTGCGGCGCGAGGCAGAGCTGGTGGCCGAATTCCTGCTGGAGGAGGCCTCCGGCGTCCGGGACCTGGTGTGCGGCGACGCGGGACGGTCGCTGACCGTCTACGAGTTCGCGACCGAACTTCCGGCCGTCCGCGTCGAAGAGGGCGATGGCGTCCATGTCGGCGCCCTCGTCTCCCCCGATACGCCGCGCGACTATTACGTGATCCTGTGGGGCGGCGTGGCGCTCGGCGGGGCCGAGCCGCGGATCCGGGACATCTACGGCGAAACCACAACCTGCCGCTTCGTGGGCTGACCCCGATCGGCAACCGTTCTGGAACAACACGACAGGAGAAGGATCTGATGATCAAGCATGGAAGCATCTTGAGGACCGGACTGGCGGCACTGGCGCTGGCGGCCGCGGCCCTGGTGACGGGCCCCGACGGCGCCCGCGCCCAGATGGGGCCGGACTACTGGCAGGTCACCGGGGTGTCGTCGAACGACACGCTCAATATCCGGTCCGGCCCCGGCACGTCGAACCGGGTCGTCGCCCGTGCCCCGAACGGCGCAGTCTTCCGCAACCTCGGCTGCCGTGGCGAAGGCAACGCGCGGTGGTGTCATCTGGAAACGCCGAACGGTCAGATCTCCGGCTGGGCCTCGGGCCGGTATCTGCGCGAAAGCGGAGCACCGACAGGCGGCACGATCGGCGGCCGGCGCGACGTGCCGGAACTGCATGCCCGGAGCACCGGCGAGATCGAAGTGCGCTTTGCCAGCGGCTGCACCGCGTTGTTCAACCCCATCGGGCGCGAGATCACCGCAGGCAGCTCCTGTTCCGGTTCGCAGCGGTCCAAGGCGCATGACGCGGTGGCAAGCTACCTGCGCGAGAACAGGCCCGGTGCGGATCACGGCGGCGGGGCCCCGGCGAGCGACATCAACATCTCGGGGTCCGGCACGATCTATGGCGGCACCTCGCTGACGGGGCGGATCTTCGGCCATCGGGAAGGCGCCTATGCCCTGACCGTCACCGGCGACGGCGTGACCTGCACAGGGCTCTTCCGGCACGCGCCGGGCACCGTCGGCAGCGAGAGCACGACCGTCCACTGCATCGGCGGCGCGCACGGCACGGCGGTGCTGGTCCGCAACCGGAACGGCAGAGGCCATACCCTCACCATGACCCTCACCAACGGCACGGGCGGATACGTGCTGTTCTGAACGTCCCGGGGATCACCGCCTCGTTCCGGTCCGCCGGAGTGATCCCCGCGCGTCATGCCCGGCGTCCCGCGAACCGGGGCGCCGGGCAACCGAACGATCAAGAAATTCCTAGCCAGGAGCCTTCCCGATGTCCCCCGACCAGATCATCCTGACCGTCGTCGCACTCCTGACGTCAGCCACGGATCCCGCCTTCGACCGGTTGACGCAGGGCGGGCACGACGCCCGCTATCCGGTGACGGTCGAGAACTGCCCCCGACCGATCGGCCCGCTGGAGGTCGAGGGCAAGACCGTCATCTGCGGCCGTGTCGCGGTGCCGGAAAGGCACGGGACGGACAGCGAAGAGACGATCCCGCTGGCCTTCGCGGTCCTCAAGTCCCGTTCCGCCGCGCCCGCGCCCGACCCGGTGATCTACCTCCACGGCGGGCCCGGCGGCCATACCGTGCAGGATATCCCCTTCAACGCCGACATCTTCGATTTCCTGCGCGACCGGCGCGACATCGTGCTTTTCGACCAACGCGGCTCGGGCATCTCGGACCGGACCATCGCCTGCTACAACGAACTTGCCGAGGATTTCCTGAAATTCGCCGAACCGGATGAAGAGACGATGTTCGGAGCGGATGAACCGCTGGCCAAGTGCCTTGCCGAGACGGTCGCCGCCGGCACCGATCTTGCCCCCTACAACACGACCCAGAGCGCCAAGGACGTGCGCGCGATCATGCACGCGCTCGGTTATCCGCAATACAACGCCTTCGGCATCTCCTACGGCACGAAGCTGGGACAGGAACTGCTGCGCGCAGCGCCGGAGGGGCTGCGGTCGGTGGTGATCGACAGTATCAGCCGGGTCGACAATCCGGCCTATGACACCAACGGCGTGCCCGTGGACCAGGCGCTCGGCTGGGTGGTCGACTACTGCATGGCCGACACCGACTGCGCCGCGGCCTACCCCGATCTGGAAGCGACCGTCCATGCCGCCGGCAAGCGCCTGACGGAGAAGCCCGCACTCACGATGGCGGGCGAGGCGCTCGAACCGAGCCTCATCGTCGACATCCTCGAACTCAGCAACAAGCGCGCCGGCCCCTTCACCGCCTATCTGCCACAGGTCTTCACCGAACTGGCGGCGGGCAAGACCGCGACCCTGGAGAAACTGGTGACCGGCGGGTTCAATCCCACCCTGACGCCCGAGGTGATCCTCTCGGCCTATGGCGCGGGTCTCGATGAGGCCGACAGGACGCTGGCCGAAGTCGCCCTGATGCAGGCCGACCGCCTGCGGGGCGACGAGGCGGCGGCGGCCAAGCTGCTGACCGCCCTCTCGGACGATCTCTCCGCCGCCGGAGCGGCACGGACCGAGGCGCTGCTGGACGCCGCCATGTCGGACGTCGCCGCCACGATGGAGCCCGACGCGCTGCTGGCGTTCCTGCACGACTACGTGCTCTTCGTCGGTCAGACACCCGATCGCGACCGGATCCGCGCGTTCCTTGCCACCCATATCCCCGAAGCGGAACGGCCGCGACTGATGGGTCTGCTCGCGGCGATGACCGACCGGGACGTCGCCGCCTTTTACGAACGGGCACGGATGGACTCGGCCAACCTCACCGCACAGACCCGGATGATGTTCACGCTGGGCCTGATCGCCTGTCAGGAGGATTACCCCTTCAACTCGCGCGCGGGGTACGACGCGGTGGCCGCGACCTACCGCTTTCCGGCAGTCGATGCGGGCGTGCGCGACAGCACACTGATGCTCTACGACTTCTGCGATCTCTTCGACAAGCACCCGCGCGAGGGCTATCACGAACCGGTCGTCAGCGAGATCCCGGTGCTCGCCATGGCGGGGACCAAGGACACGCAGACCAATCCGGATGCGGCCGAGATGGTGGTGCGCACCCTGAGCCATGGTCAGGCGGTGCTCTTTCCCGAGGCCGGGCACGCGGTGATCCAGTTCTCGCAATGCGCGCGCGATGTCGCCGTGGGCTTTCTCGAAAACCCGTCCGCCCCGGTCAACGCCGCCTGCACCGAAAGCCTGAAGCCCGACTTCTACCTTCCGCCGCAAACCGACTGACAACAGACGAGGCCCCCCATGTCGCCCGACCAGATCCTTGCCCTGATCGCCGCCCTGACCGGTGAGCCGGACCCGGAGGCCTTCGCCCGGCTGAAGGCCGGCGGCGCCGACCCCGCCTATCCGGTCACCGTCACCCCCTGCACCCGGCCCGTCGCTCCGACCGAGATCGACGGCCGGACGGTCGTCTGCGGGCGGGTCGAGGTGCCCTACGATCACGGCGACCCCGAGGGCAGGACCATCTCGATCGCCTTCAACCTCTACAAGGCGCACTCGCTGTCGCCGGAACCGGACCCGGTGATCTATTTGCACGGCGGTCCCGGTGACGGCACCGTGTCGCGCGTGGCCGGGACGATCGGGTTCTTCGAACACCTGCGCGCCCGCCGCGACATCATCGCCATCGACGAACGCGGTGTGGACACCAGCGCCCCCGAGATGGACTGCTATGCCACCCTGGGCGATCAACTGGGTCCCGTGGCCCAGTCGCAGACGGGCCCGGCGGTGCCGACCCTGGAGCAGGATTTCATCAAGGGGTGCCTGGCGGAACTGGACGCCAGGGGCATCGACTATTCGCTCATCAACACCGAACAGAACGCGATGGACGTGCCGGCGGTGATGTCCGCGCTCGGCTACGACAGCTACAACATCTACGGCATTTCCTACGGCACCAAGCTCGCGATGGAGGTCCTCCGGCAGGACCCGCCGGGCATCCGGTCGGCGATCATCGACGGAAACGCGCCGCCGTGGCTGCCGCTCTATTCGTCGTTCTGGCAGTCGCATAGCGATCCCATCCGGACGAGCCTCGAACCCTGCGAACGCGATCCGGTCTGCAACGCGGCCTATCCCGACATCGTCGACCGGACCTTCGAGCTCTTCGAGACGCTGGATGCCGAGCCGGTCGAGGGCGCGAGCGGGCCGGTCGACATCAACGTGCTCTACGAGATCATCAACAACCGTGTCACCCCGCGCGGCGACTATTCCGCGATGACGCCCTACATCCCGCTGATGGTCAAGCAGCTGGAACAGGGCGAGACCACGATCGTCGATCAATGGGCTGCAGGAGAACTGCCGCCGAAACCCGCCGCCGGCAGTGCCGAAACGGTGCGGTCCGCCGCCCTCGCGGCGGGGCTGAGCGACGCGGAGATGGCGCAGGTGGATGCCATGCTGGCCGCCGCCGAGCACATCCGCATCGCCGAGGACACTGTCACCCGGGCGGCCCAGCTTCTCGAGAGCGACCTGGATGCCGACGCGCGCAACACCGGCCTCGCCGAGGTGTTCGACGCAAAGCTGGCCGCCGCCATCGAGGCGCTTCCCGAACCGGCGGACCGGATCGCGGCGGTGCGCGCCTACCTCGATCTCAGGTTCGCCGAGCCCTCTGCGGATCGTCTGGCCGCACTGGCCGCAGACCATTTCGCGCCGGACACCGCGGCCGAGCTCGAGGGGCTGGCACGGCAGCTCGACCAGGACAGCCTGGCCCGCGTCTTCGACCTCGTGCGGATCGACAACCAGGCGACGGTAGACACGGTGGAGGGTAGCTTTCAGACCTATCTTTATGCCTGCCAGGAGGATCTCTCGGATGGCTGGAACTCGCTGCAGAAATTCCGCGAGACCATGGCGGCCGATGGCTCCTGGGGGCCGGTGATGCAGGAGGCGATGGCGCAGGGCCTCACCTCGTTCTTCGCCGCCTGCGAACTGTTCCCCAAGCACCCGCGGGAGAACTGGACCGAGGTCGGCAAGACCGACGTGCCGGTGCTGTCGATGAACGGCGAACTCGACACCCAGACCGCCGTGAGCTGGGGCGCCCTCTCGGTGCAGGACTACACGCAGGCGACGCTGGTGGTGGTTCCGGAATCCGGCCATGGCACGATCCGGTTCAGCCAATGCGCCCGGGACATCACCGCGGCCTTTGTCGAGGCACCGACCGGCGAGCTGGATACGTCCTGCATCGAGAACCTGCGCCTGCCCGTGATGCTTCCCGACGGGACGATGCACCCGCTGCCGTACTGACCTGACGGTGGTGCCGGGGAGGCTCCCGCCCCGGCCGTCCTGCCGGCGCGCGGCCGATCGGACGCGCGGCACATGAAAAAGCCCGGCCCGGAACAGATCCGGCGCCGGGCGTGCTTGTTCGAAAAGATCCAGTTGAAACGTCTTGGCGAAAAGCTCTCTTGGAAAGCGCGGGCGGCGCGGTAATCAGGCGCCGAGGACGGGGGTCAGGCTCTCGTTCACCTCGCGCAGGAGGCGGGCCACCTCGGGGTTGATCGAGGGGCGGGCCGGCTTGAACGGCGACGGGACGTACTGCAGTTCCGGGAACAGGCGGAACAGTTCGTCGGCCGCTTCGACGTCGAGGCCGTTGAAGGCGCTGATGCCGGGCAGGAAGCTTTCGGTCCAGGCGCCTTCGCTCAGGACGAGTTCGTGGTCGTCGAAGAGAAGGTGGTAATAGATCACCTCTTCCATGGTCTCGACGGTGATGCCGGGACGGCCGACCAGGTCCTTGGCCGAGACCAGCCCCTCTTCGGTGCCGAGCACGGCTTCGACGTGATTTCCTGCAACCATGACGCGATGCTCGGGCGAGACGAGGAGGTCGCGGTCGGGCATGTTCGGGCCGAGCGCGCCCTTCTCGATCCGGACCGGGCGGAGGCTGTCGTGTTCGGCGAGCTCGTCGGCGGCCACGTGCCGGCATCCGATCCAGCGCAGGGTCTGGAGCCCGTGGTCGCGGGTCATCACCTTGTCGCCGGGCACCAGCGTCTCGACCGCGCGCTGGCCCTGGGGTGTCAGGATGCGCGTCCCGGCACTGAAACATGCCACCGCGCCACGCTTGCCGACCCGCCGCGGTGCCGCTGCACCAGCCTGAACCGTGCCGTTCCCGAAGTCCTCGTAGTTGGTCATCTTACCCGCCTCTCGTCGCGTCTTCGCAATTCCAAGGCCCCCGCCGATATATATACACGAGTTGGGCAGCCCGTGGTGATTCAAGGCGAAAAAGGGGCGATTTTCCGGGTTTTTCCGTCTCGAGTTCGTTTTCATACGGACAGTCACGAATCTCTCGCGAAACTGTTTCAGTTTGTTGAACGAAACGGCCACATTTCGATTCGGAAATATGTCGAAAAGTGGCCGAAACCGGGATGGCCCGTCGCAATGGACCGCGGTGCGGGCTGCGCCGCGATTCGCCGCCGCTTGACATCCGGTGTGATCGTTTACAGCGTAAGCACCGAATGGACCGGGGGGCCGACAAGATGACCGAACCGCGAAGACCGCTGTCCCGGGACCGGATCCTGCAGGCGGCGCTCGGGCTGGCCGACGATCAGGGCCTCGCGGCGCTGTCGATGCGAAAGGTGGGCGCATCGCTCGGTGTCGAGGCGATGTCGCTCTACAATCATATCGCGAACAAGTCGGATATCCTGGCGGGCATCACCGACCTCGTCGCGGGCGAGATCACCCTGCCCACGCCCGACTTCGACTGGAAGGGCGAGATGCGGGCGCGGTCGCAATCGGCGCATCGCGTGTTGATGCGCCACCCCTGGGCCGCGCAGCAGTTCCAGCAGCCGCATCCGCCCGGGCCGAACATGATGGCCTATCTCGACGCGACACTGGGCTGCCTGATGGCCGTCGGCTTTTCCCCGGCACAGGCCGACCATGCCCGCAACACGATCGACAACCACATCTACGGGTTCACGCTGCAGCGCCTGACGCGGCCGTCGCGCGCCCGCGAGCTGTCTCGCCAGGCCCGGCGCGAGCTGAAGGCGATCCCGAAGGACCGCTTTCCCAGCCTGCACCGCCGCACCGAGGAGCTGGCGCAGGGACAGGGGGCCGAGGTGGACGACTTCGACTTCGGCCTGACGCTGATCCTCGACGGGCTGGACGGCCTGCGCTGAGATGGGGGACCCGGTCTCCTCGATCCGCAATCTCGGCCCGGCCTCGGTCGCGCAGTTCGCCCGCGCCGGCATTCACGACGCCGAGACGCTGCGGGCGCTCGGGGCGGATGCGGCCTATACCCGGCTGATCGCGGCGGGAACGCGGCCGCATTTCATCGGCTACTATGCGCTGGTGATGGGATTGCAGGGCCGGCCGTGGAACGACTGTCAGGGCGCAGAGAAGGCGGCGCTGCGAGAGCGGTTCGACGCGATCCGCGCGGCCGCGACCCGAACGCCAGCGGGCGACCTTCCGCCCGATCTGGTGGTGTTCCTGCGGGATCACGGGCTGGCACCGCGCGACGGATGAGTGGAACCGGCTCAGCCCAGATCGGTTATCCTTTCAACAACGGAAAGGAACGATCATGGACCTTCTACGCATTCTCGCCGCCATCTTCATCCCGCCGCTCGGCGTGTTTCTGCAGGTCGGCCTCGGGGGCGCCTTCTGGCTCAACCTCCTGCTGACGATCCTGGGCTACATCCCCGGCATCATCCACGCCGTCTACATCATCCTGACCCGGGGGCCGGCACGGGTATGACCGAGACGCCCCTCTCCCGTGTCGAGCGGGCAGAGCGCGTCGCCCATGTGATGGACCGCGCCTTCCGCCTGCCCGGCACCTCGATCCGCGTCGGGCTCGACAGCATCGTCGGGCTCGTCCCCGGCGTCGGCGACACGCTCGCCGTGGCGCCGTCGCTCTTCATATTGTCCGAGGCCTATCAGATCGGCCTGCCGAAACGGCGGCTGGCGCGGATGGCGGGCAATATCGGCATCGACTGGGCGATCGGTCTCGTCCCGCTGGTCGGCGACATCTTCGATGTGGGCTGGAAGGCGAACAGCCGGAACGCCGCGATGATGCGCGATCATATCACGCGGCACGGCAAGGCCGGAAAAGACAAAGGCCGCACCCTTTCGGATGCGGCCTGATCACGTACGGGCGAAACCCGGTCAGCCGACCAGTTCGAGCCCCGAGAAGAAATAGGCGATCTCCTGCGCGGCGGTTTCCGGCGCGTCGGAGCCATGGACCGAGTTCTCGCCCACGGATTCGGCGAATTCGGCACGGATGGTGCCCGGCGCGGCGTCGGCGGGGTTGGTCGCGCCCATCACCTCGCGGTTCTTCGCGATGGCGCCTTCGCCTTCCAGCACCTGCACCACGACCGGCTCGGAGGCCATGAATTCGCACAGCTCGTCGTAGAAGGGGCGTTCCTTGTGCACCTCGTAGAAGACCCCGGCCTGCTCCTTCGACAGCTTGATGCGCTTCTGCGCGACGATGCGCAGCCCCGCCTCCTCGAACTTGGCATTGATCTTGCCGGTCAGGTTGCGGCGGGTGGCGTCGGGCTTGATGATGGAAAGGGTGCGTTCGGTGGCCATTCTCGTCTCTCTTGTCAGGGCGGAGCCGCAGCTCCTGTGGATCAATCGGCGCCCGCGTAGCATGCGGGTCGCGGTTTGAAAAGCCATCACCCCGTCCCGCGCCGCGCCGCCTCTGGCCCCGTGCGCCGGGCTCTGTTATGCGGCCCGTCATGTTGCGCATTGAAAACCTCTCATTCTCGATCGCCGGCCGCCCGCTGATCGAAGACGCCTCGGCCACCATTCCCGAGGGCCACAAGGTCGGCATCGTCGGGCGCAACGGCGCGGGCAAGACGACGCTGTTCCGCCTGATCCGCGGCGAGCTGACGCTGGACGCCGGCGCCATCGGCCTGCCCGAAAGGGCGCGCATCGGCGGCGTGGCGCAGGAGGTGCCGGGGAACGAGGTCTCGCTGCTCGACACGGTGCTGGCGGCGGATACCGAGCGCGCGGCGCTGATGGCCGAGGCCGAGACGGCGAGCGACCCGGCCCGCATCGCCGAGGTGCAGACACGGCTGGCCGACATCGATGCGTGGTCGGCCGAGGGCCGCGCGGCGACGATCCTCAAGGGGCTGGGCTTTACCGAAGAGGAGCAGCAGATGCCCTGTTCCGCCTTCTCGGGCGGCTGGCGGATGCGCGTCGCGCTGGCCGGGGTGCTGTTCTCGCAGCCCGACCTGCTGCTGCTGGACGAACCGACCAACTATCTCGACCTCGAGGGCGCGCTGTGGCTGGAAAGCTATCTTCAGAGATACCCCCACACCGTGCTGATCATCAGCCATGACCGCGGGCTTCTGAACCGCGCCGTCGGGTCGATCCTGCATCTCGAGGACCGCAAGCTTACGCTGTACAAAGGGCCCTATGACACCTTCGCGGAAACCCGGGCCGCCCGTCTCGCCGTGGCCGAGGCAGAGGCCAGGAAACAGGATGCCCGGCGCGCGCATCTGCAATCCTACGTGGACCGCTTCCGCTACAAGGCCGACAAGGCCCGGCAGGCGCAGTCGCGCCTCAAGGCGCTGGCGCGGATGAAGCCGATCACCCTGCCGCAGGAGGCCGCCCTGCGCGCCTTCTCCTTCCCCTCGCCCGAGGAACTGTCGCCGCCGATCATCCGGATCGAAGGGGGCGCGGTCGGCTACTCCGAACGCCCGGTCCTGTCGCGGCTCGACCTGCGGATCGACCAGGACGACCGGATCGCGCTGCTCGGGCGCAACGGCGAAGGCAAATCGACCCTGGCCAAGCTCCTGTCCGAGCGCCTGTCGCTCATGGACGGAAAGATGACCCGGGCCTCCAAGCTGCGCGTCGGCTTCTTCGCGCAGCACCAGGTGGACGAGCTGCATCTCGACGAAACGCCCATAGAACACCTGCGCCGCGAGCGGCCGGACGAGGCGCCGGCCAGGCTGCGCGCGCGCCTCGCGGGGTTCGGGCTGGGCGCGGACCAGGCCGAGACCGAGGTCGGGCGGCTTTCCGGCGGCCAGAAGGCGCGGCTGACGCTGTTGCTGGCGACCCTCGACGCGCCGCATCTGCTGATCCTCGACGAACCGACCAACCACCTCGACATCGAAAGCCGCGAGGCGCTGGTCGAGGCGCTGACCGCCTATTCGGGCGCCGTGGTCCTGGTGAGCCACGACATGCACCTGCTCAGCCTCGTGGCGGACCGGTTGTGGCTGGTCAAGGACGGTCGCGTGGCATCGTTCGAGGGCGATCTCGAAACCTACAGGGACCTGTTGCTGAGCACGAACAGCGGTTCAAAAGCATCTGAGAAAAAAGAGAAACCGAAACGCGCCTCGCGCGAGGACATTCTCGCCCTGCGGGCCGAGGTGCGCAAATGCGAGGCGCGGATCGACAAGCTGCAGGAGATGGCGGACAAGCTGTCGCGCAAGCTGGCAGACCCCGCCCTCTATGCGGACGACAAGGTGGGCGAACTCGAGGTCTGGAACCGCAAGTACGCCGAGGTGCGCGAGGCCACCGAACGGGCCGAGGCGCTGTGGATGGCGGCGCAGGAAAAGCTCGAGGCGGCAGAGCCCTCGACCGTCGCCTGAGCATTCGTGAGGTCGGAGCCCAGCCAGTGGATTACAGCGTATATATCACCGCCTTCGTGACGCTCTTCGTCATCATCGACCCGGTCGGGCTGACGCCGCTCTTCGCTGCGCTGACGCAGGGCCAGCCACCGGCCCAGCGGCGTGCCATCGCCCTGCGCTCCTGCGTGATCGCGCTGGCCCTGCTGGCGATCTTCGCCGTCTTCGGCGAGGCGGTGATGGGTTTCGTCGGCATCACCATGCCGGCCTTCCGCATCGCGGGCGGGGTGCTGCTGTTCCTCACCGCGCTCGAAATGCTCTTCGAGAGGCGCAGCAAACGGCGGGAGGACCAGGCCGACCATGTCGAGGACCTGCCCGACCCTTCCGTCTTTCCCCTCGCCACGCCGCTGATCGCCGGGCCTGGCGCCATCGCCACCGTCATCCTGCTGGCCGGGCGGCAGCCCGACTGGATCGGTGCGGCGATGATCGTGGGCGTCGCGGCGCTGGTCATCCTGATGGTCTTCACCCTGTTCCTCACCGCCGGCCTGCTCGAACGGCTGCTGGGGCGCACGGGCATCAACGTGGTCACGCGCGTGCTGGGCATGCTGCTTGCCGCGCTTTCGGTACAGTTCGTGCTCGACGGGCTGCGGGATTTCGGTCTGGCAGGGTGACGCCGCCCGCCGGCATCCCTATATCCGGGGCATGGAAACGAATTCGCTCATGAATCTGCTCTACCTCGTGCTGCTTCTCGCGGCGGTCGGGGGCTGGGTTCTCGTGCAGGGCCGCCACAGGATCGGTCGCATCGCTCAGCAGGCGGCGGTCTGGGTACTGATCTTCGTCGGGGTCATCGCCGCCATCGGCCTTTGGGATGACGTGCGCACCACCGTCACCCCCAGCCAGTCGGTCCTGCAGGGCGGCGAGATTTCGGTGCCGCGGGCGCCCGACGGGCACTATTACCTGACGATGCAGGTCAACGGCGAACCCCTGCGCTTCATGGTCGACACCGGGGCGAGCGATATCGTCCTGACCAAGGCCGATGCCGCGAAGGTGGGGATCGAGCCGGACCAACTGGTCTATTCGGGCCGCGCCCTCAGCGCCAACGGCGAGGTGGGGATCGCACCCGTCGTGCTGGACCGGGTGGCGCTCGGCCCGTTTCAGAGCGAACGGGTGCGCGCCATGGTCAACGATGGCGAGATGCGTCAGTCGCTGCTCGGGATGCGCTACCTGCAACGGTTCTCGCGGATCGAGATCGGCGAGGGCGCGCTGGTGCTTACGCCGTAAATTCGATGGGGAAACCGGATCAGCCCGGGGCGTTTTCCGACTTCATCTCCCAACGGCCGCTCTCTTCGGACCAGTATTTCGCGCCGAGACCCGCGGCGGTGATCGTCCGCCACTGCGCCCGGGCCATCTCGAGCGCCTCTGTGTCGTTGCCGTCGAAGAGGATGCAGACGCGCTGCATCCCGCTCACATCCGAGGCCGCGACCTCGGCCCCGTCGATCGCCATGAGACAGGCCGGGTCGTTGGCGGCAGTGCCCGTTGTCAGCAGGATCGGCTGAAGCGCGTCATGGGCGCCGCCCTCCACCCCGTGGGGAAGAAAATCGTCGTCGGGGCCCAGCCACAGCTTCTGATCCAGCCAGTCCAGCCGGTCCCGGCTGCGGCCCCGGACCGCGATCCGCCACCCGGCGCCCAGGGCCTTGCCCAGCAGGCTGGGCAGGGTCCGTTCGACCGGCGAATGGGTCAGGTGGTAGAAATAGGCGTCGCCCATCCGTTACGACTTTCCGCCCTCGCGTGACTGCCGGACCAACCGGTCCAGCGCGCGTACGCCCCACCCCGTCGCCCCCGCGGGCGCGAAGGTCGTCTCGGATTTCACGCTGGCCACGCCGGCGATATCGATATGGCACCAGGGCGTGTCCTCCTTGACGAACCGGCGCAGGAACTCGGCCGCGGTGATCGAGCCGGCGGCCCGTCCGCCGATGTTGTTCACATCGGCCACGCGGGACTTGAGCTGCCTGGCATAGGCCTTGCCGAGCGGCATCCGCCAGGCGCCTTCCCCCACGCCCTCGCAGGCCTCGAGCAGGGACTTGCACAGCGCGTCGTCGGTCGAGAAGACACCGGCCTTGTGATGGCCGAGCCCGACGATGATCGCCCCCGTCAGCGTGGCCAGGTCGATCATTCCCGAGGGTTTGAACCTGTCCTGCGCGTACCACATGACGTCGCAGAGAACGAGCCGCCCCTCGGCATCGGTGTTCGCCACCTCGATCGTGTCGCCCTTCATCGCGGTGATCACGTCGCCCGGCCGCATCGCCGTGCCCGAGGGCATGTTCTCGACCAGACCGACCAGTCCGACCACGTTGGCCCGGGCCTTGCGCAGCGCAAGAGCCCGCATCGCCCCCGCGACCGTGCCCGCGCCGCCCATGTCCATGGTCATGTCTTCCATGCCGCCGGCGGGCTTGAGCGAGATGCCGCCGGTATCGAAGACCACGCCCTTGCCGATCAGCGCCAGGGGCGCTTCGTCACCGCCGCCGTTCCACTGCATGACCACGACCTTCGAGGGGCTGGCCGACCCCTGCCCCACGGCCAGCAGCGCGCCCATGCCGAGCTTTTCCAGATCGGCCTCCTCCAGCACCTCGACGGTCAGGCCGATCTCTTCCATCTGCTTGAGACGGGCGGCGAATTCCGTGGTCGTCAGCACGTTGGCGGGCGCGTTGACCAGGTCCCGCGTGAAGAACACGCCCTCGGCGACCGCCAGCAGGGGCGCGGTCTCGTCCTGCACCTGCCCGGGATCGCCGCACTGGACGGTGATCCGGCCGCGCGGCTTGGGTTCGTCGGACTTCTGATCTCCGTAGTCATAGGCACGCAGCACCGCCGCCTCGACCAGTTCGGGCAGGCGGCGCAGCGTGCCGGGCAGGATCAGACAGTCCTTTTCGCCCAGGGCCCTGCCCAGGGCCGCGCCCGCCTCGCGGACGGCCTCGGGCCCGGCGCGCCGGTCGAGCACGAGGATCTCGACCGCCTCGGCCTGCATGCCCGCCGGCCAGGCCAGGGTGATCAGGCTGCCCGCATCGGCCTTTGCAAAGCTCTCGCTCTCGACCAGCCGCTTGACCGCGCCCTTGGTCAGCCGGTTCACCCGGCGGGCGGCGGGGCTCATGCGGCCGTCGGCGCTGACGACCACGGCGACACGGCCGGTGGCGTTGGCGATGGCATCGAGATCGGGGGCCACGAAGGTCACGGCGGCTGTCTGGGTCAAAGGGTTCCTCCAGGATGGTCTGAACGGGTGCCGGGGCCCGGGGGTCCGGCATCCGGCCAAGGCTATCGCCGCGGCGTCGGATTGGCCAGATAGCAGTTTTCCCCCCAGATCAAATCCGCTAGGGTCCGGAGCAGTCTGCTGCCGGCTTTGAATTGGGGGAATTTTTGGCACGTTTCGACAGATACCTGCTGTCGCAATTCATGGTGCTGTTCGGATTCTTCTCGCTGGTCCTGGTCTCGATCTACTGGATCAACCAGGCGGTCCGGCTGTTCGACGCGCTGATCGGGGACGGGCAGACGGCCTGGGTCTTTCTCGAGTTCACCGCGCTGACCCTGCCGAACGTGATCCGCATCGTCTTGCCCATGGCGACCTTCGCCGCGGTGGTCTACGTCACCAACCGCCTGTCCAGCGAGAGCGAGCTGGTGGTGATGCAGTCCACCGGCTTTTCGCCCTGGCGGCTGGCGCGGCCGGTGCTGTGGTTCGGCGTGATCGTGGGGCTGATCATGTCGGTCATGAGCCATTTTCTGGTCCCTGTCTCGATCTCGCGCCTGCAGGAGCGTCAGGACGATCTGCGGCAGGACCTAACCGCGCGGCTTCTGACCGAAGGCTCCTTCCTGCATCCGGTGGCGGGCATCACCTTCTACATCCGGCAGATCGACGCCGACGGCACGTTGCGCGACGTCTTCTTCTCGGACCGCCGCGACGCGCGGTCACCGCAGACCTTCACCGCCGCGCGGGCCTATCTCATCGAGGGCGGCGGCGATGACGAGGGCGGGGCCAAGCTCGTCATGCTCGACGGGCTCGCGCAGACCCTCCGTGCCGAGGATCAGCGCCTGTTCACGACCTATTTCGAGGATTTCACCTATGACATCGGTCGGCTTTTCGGGGATCGGGGCCTGCCGCACGTCCATATCCGGCACCTGCCGACCCTGCGGCTCTTCGCGCATCCCGAGCAGGTCGCGACGCTGACCGGATCCTCCCCGGGCCAGATCGCGGAAGAGGCGCACGGGCGCTTCGCCCAGGCTCTGCTCTGCCTGGCGGCGGCGCTGATCGGGTTCTCCACCCTGCTCACGGGCGGCTTTTCGCGCTTCGGCGTCTGGCAGCAGATCGTCGTCGCGATCGTGCTGGTCATGATCGTCAAATCCATCGAGGGCGTGGCCTCGGACCCGGTTCGCCGGGACCCGTCGCTTTGGCCGCTGATCTACGTCGCACCGCTCTCGGGCATCGGGATCGGCTGCGTCATGCTCTGGATCGCCTCGCGCGGCAGCCGCCTGTTGCCGCGGCGCTCGGTTCGGCGATCGGTACGGGGGGCCGCGACGTGACCCTGCACTATTATTTCGCCTGGCGGTTCCTGCGCATCTTCATCGGCCTGCTGGCCGTCTTCCTGCTCATGTCGATGCTGATCGACGTGGCGGAACACCTGCGGCGGCTGTCCTCGACGCCGGCCACCCTGTCGCAGGTTCTGCGGCTCGTCCTGCTCAACGCGCCCGAGGGGATCTACACCATCCTTCCGCTGATCATGATCCTGGCGACGGTGGCGCTCTTCCTCGGGCTCGCGCGGACCTCTGAACTGGTGGTGACGCGGGCGGCGGGGCGGTCGGCGCTGCGCAGCCTGGTGTCGCCGGTGATCGTCGCCTTCGCCATCGGCGTGATCGGCGTGGCCATGGTCAACCCGATCGTGGCCGCGACTTCGAAACGCTATGCCGCCCTGCTCGAGAGCTACCAGTCGGGCGGCGCCGATGTGCTGTCGCTCTCGGCCGAGGGGCTCTGGCTGCGCCAGGGCGGCGCCGAGGGCCAGACCGTGATCCGCGCGGCGCGGTCGAACCCGCAGGCGACCGAGCTCTACGACGTGACCATGATCGCCTATGCCCCCGACGGCGGCCCCGAAAAGCGGATCGAAGCCGCGCGCGCCCGGCTGATCGCCGGCGCATGGGAGCTGCACGACGCGCGCATCTGGCCGCTGGCCCGAGGCACGAACCCCGAGGCGCGGACCGAGCGGAGGGAGAGCTTCGAGGTCCCGTCGAGCCTCACCGAGGCCCGAATCCGCGACACTTTCGGCGAGCCGTCGGCAATTCCGGTCTGGGACATGCCCACCTATATCGGCCTGCTGACCGAGGCGGGGTTCTCGGCACGCCGGCACGCGGTCTGGTTCCAGATGGAACTGGCCAAGCCGCTGTTTCTGGTCGCCATGGTCCTGATCGCGGCGGCCTTCACCATGCGCCACGTCCGGTTCGGCAAGACCGGCATCGCGGTGCTGTCGGCGATCATGCTGGGCTTCGCGCTCTACTACGTGCGCAACTTCGTCCAGATCCTCGGCGAGAACGGCCAGATTCCGGTGGCGCTGGCCGCCTGGGCACCGCCCGTGGCCTCGGTTCTGCTGGCGCTCGGGCTGCTGCTGCACATGGAGGACGGATGATCGCGCGGCTGTTACCCGTCCTTCTCGCCCTGCTGCTCGCCCTGCCCCCGGCGGGCCGGGCGCAGGAGGGATCCGACCCCGCCATGCTGGTCGCCGACCGGGTATGGCTCGAGAACCGGACGCGCGTCGTGGCCGAGGGCTCGGTCGAGGTGGTGCGGGGCGAGACCCGCCTGCGCGCCACCCGCGTCAGCTATGACCGCGAGACCGAGCGCCTGGACTTCGCCGGGCCGATCGTGCTGACCCGCGGCGACGACCAGATCGTGCTGGCCTCGTCCGCCGAACTCGACCGCGATTTCCGCAACGGCCTGATCCGCAGCGCCCGGCTGGTGCTCGACCGGCAGCTGCAACTTGCGGCGGCGCGGCTCGACAGGGTGGACGGGCGCTATGCGCAGCTGACGCGCGCCACGGTCAGTTCCTGCCAGGTCTGCGGCAACCGGCCGCCGCTGTGGCAGATCAAGGCCCGGCGGGTGATCCACGACCGCGAAGAGATGCAGCTCTATTTCGACGACGCCCGGATGGAGGTTCTCGGCGTGCCGATCTTCTGGGTGCCCCGGCTGCGCCTGCCCGATCCGAACCAGACGCGGGCGACAGGCTTCCTGATTCCGTCGATCCGGCGCAACTCGCAGCTGGCGACCGGCATCAAGGTGCCCTATTTCATCCGCATCGGCGATCATCGCGATCTCACCCTGACCCCCTACCTGTCCAAGAAGACGCGCACGTTGGAATGGCGCTACCGGCAGGCGTTCACCAACGGGCGGATGGAGTTCGGCGGCGCCTTTTCCAGCGACGACCTCTATACCCGCGGCGGCCGGGCCTACCTGCGCGGCGACGGCCAGTTCGACCTGGCCCGCGATTTCAAGCTCGACTTCCGGATCGAGGCGGTATCGGACGACGCCTATCTGACCGACTACAGCTATTCCGACAACGACCGGCTCGAGAGCAACTTCATCGTCTCGCGGGTGCGCCGCGACGAATACATCGCCGCCGGCCTGGCGCATTACCATTCGCTCCGGGTGAACGAGGTCAACAGCCGCATCCCGACGATCATCGGCGATCTGACCTACGAACGGCGCTACTTCCCCCGTCTGGGGGGCGAGGTCCGGATCTCGGCCGAGAACCACAGCCACCTGCGCTATTCGGACGTGCCCTTCGACGGGCCGGATGCGGACACGATCACCGACGGGCGTGACGTGACCCGGCTGAACCTCGGCGTCACCTGGCACAACACCTGGACCCTGCCGCTCGGGATCCGGGCCGAGGGGCTGGCCGGCGTCCTGGCCGACAGTTTCCGCACCGGGCAGGACATCAACCTGCCCCACTCGGCCAGCGAGATCAGCCCCACGGCCTCCGTCACCCTGCGCTGGCCCTGGGTGCGCCACGCCGCCTCGGGCGTGACCGACACCGTCGAGCCGGTGGCGATGGTGGCGTGGACCGGCGGCGACGGTCTGCTCGTCGCCAACGACGAGAGCACGCGGGTCGAATTCGACGAAGGCAACCTGCTCAGCCTGTCCCGCTTTCCCGCGCCCGACCGGCGCGAACGCGGGCTGAGGGCGGCCCTGGGTGTCAACTGGACCCGCCTCAACGCCGAAGGCTGGGACGCGCGGCTGACCCTCGGTTCGGTGCTGCGGGACCGCCAGGACACCAATTTCACCCGCTCCTCCGGCCTCGCCAACACGACGTCTGACCTGCTGATCGCCGGGCAGTTCCGCAACGACGGCGGCCTCGGCCTGACGGCGCGCGGCCTCTTCAGCAGCAGCCTCAAGGTCAACAAGGCCGAGGCGCGGGCCAGCTGGACCTCCGACCGCTACGACCTCTCGGCCAGTTATGTCTGGCTCTCCGCCGATCCCGCCGAGGACCGTCCGATCGCCGTGTCCGAGTGGCTGTTCAATTCCGGCTTCGACCTGAACCGCCACCTGCGCGGCCGGGTCTCGGGGCGCTACGACATCGTCGCCGACAAGCCGATCTCGGCGGGTCTCGGCCTGCTTTATTCCAACGAATGCATCGATGTGGAGCTTTCGGTCTCGCGCCGCTTCACCTCTTCCACTATCGTCACGCCAGCCACGGACTTCAGCTTCACCATCGGGCTGCGCGGCTTCTCGGCCGCGTCATCCGGCCGGGGCGTCGCCCGAACGTGCCGCTAGGCCCGCGTGACAACGACAAGACAAACGGACCCGATATGCGAATGATCTCCCGCCTCTGCCTCTGCCTGACGCTTCTGGTGACGGGAACCGCCCAGTTCGCGGCGGCCCAGAGCTTCTCTCCGGCGATCAAAGTCAACGACAAGGTGGTCACGGAATTCGAACTGGACCAGCGGACCCGCATGCTCCGCCTGTTCCGGACCCCCGGCGACATCGACGCGCTGGCCGCCGACCAGCTGATCGACGACCGGTTGCGGATGCAGGCCGCCGAAGAGATCGGCATCTCGCCGAGCGAAGACCAGATCATGGCCGGGATGGAGGAATTCGCGGGCCGCGCCAACCTGTCGGCCGAACAGTTCGTGGCGGCCCTGCAGCAGGCCGGCGTCGCCCCCGAGAGCTTCCGCGACTTCGTGCGCGCCGGCGTGGCCTGGCGCGAGACGATCCGCGCCCGCTTCGGGCCCCGCATCCAGATCTCCGAACAGCAGATCGACCGCGCCCTCGCCTCGGGCGGCGCCTCGGGGGCCTCGGTCCAGGTGCTGATGTCCGAAATCTTCCTGCCGCTGACCCCCGGCGCGGAAGACGAGACGCGGGCGCTCGCGCAGCGCATCCGGGGCATGAGCGCCGAGGCCTTCGCCCGCGCCGCGCGGGAACATTCCTCGGCCCCCTCCGCCGGTGCCGGCGGCCGCGTCAACTGGGTGCCCGTCTCGAACCTGTCGCCGCAGCTGCGCTCGGTGATCCTCGGGCTGCGACCGGGTCAGATCAGCGAGCCGGTGGAACTCGACGGTCAGCTCGCGCTCTTCCTGCTGCGCGCGGTCGAAGAGACCGAGAACCGCGCCCCCAGCTACGCGGCGGTCGAATACGCCGCCTATTACATCGCGGGCGGCCGGAGCGCCCAGGCGCTGGAGCGGGCCGCGCGGGTCAGGGCGCAGGTGGATACCTGCGACGACCTCTACGGCGTGGCGCAGGGCCAGCCCGACTCCGTGCTGGAACGGGGCACCAGGGCGCCGGGCGAGATCCCCGAGGACATCGCCGCGGAACTGGCGCAGCTCGACCCGGGCGAGGTCTCGACCGCCCTGACCCGGTCGAACGGGCAGACGCTGGTCTTCCTGATGCTCTGCGGGCGCAGCTTCGACGTCTCGGGCGCGGTGTCCCGCGAAGGGGTGGCGCTGGACATCCAGAACCAGCGGCTCGCCTCCTTCGCGCAGGGCTATCTGCAACAGCTCCGCTCCGAGGCGCGGATCGTGCGGTACTGACCCGTGGCCACCATCGACGGGCTGCCGCCGCTGCGCGAGGTCATCGCGACCCACGGTCTGGCAGCCCGGAAATCGCTCGGCCAGAACTTCCTTCTGGATCTCAACCTGACCGCCAAGATCGCGCGGCAGGCCGGCGACCTGTCGGGCTGCGACGTGCTCGAGATCGGGCCGGGGCCGGGCGGACTGACCCGCGGCCTGCTGGCCGAGGGGGCGCGCCGGGTGCTCGCCATCGAAAAGGACGCCCGCTGCCTGCCCGCCCTGGCCGAGATCGCGGCCGCCTATCCCCGCCGGCTCGAGGTGGTGAACGGCGACGCGCTCGAGGTCGACCCGCTGACGCGGCTGACACCGCCGATACGGATCGTCGCCAACCTGCCCTACAACGTCGGGACCGAACTGCTGGTGCGATGGCTCACCCCCGACCGCTGGCCGCCCTACTGGGACAGCCTGACGCTGATGTTCCAGCGCGAGGTGGCCGAACGGATCGTCGCGCGGCCGGGCGGCAAGGCCTATGGACGGCTCGCCCTGCTGGCCTCCTGGCGGGCGGAGGCCCGGATCACCCTGTCCCTGCCGCCCGAGGCCTTCACCCCTCCGCCCAAAGTCTCCTCGGCGGTGGTGCATCTGACCGCCCTGCCCGAGCCGCGCTACCCGGCAGATCCAAGGGTTCTGGAACGGGTGGTGGCGATGGCCTTCAATCAGCGCCGCAAGATGCTGCGCGCCGCGCTGAAGGGCCTCGCGCCGGATATCGAGGACCGGCTGCGCGCCGCCAGCATCGCACCGACGGATCGCGCGGAAACCGTGTCGCTGGAACAGTTCTGCGCCCTCGCCCGCGCCGTGTCGCCATAGACGGGCCGCGGGCGGCCCGTGCCTCCGGCGGGGATATTTGCAAGACCAAAGAAGCAGAGGTCCTGTCTTCTTTGGTCCGGCAAATATCCCGGGGGTGAATTGATCCCGCAGGGCTCAAGATGGGGCAGCGCCCCCTCTTGTCCCTTCTGATTGCGCACCTCCGGTGCGACAGGGGGCAGCGCCCCCTCTTTTCCCTTCAATCGCGCACCTCCGGTGCGCCAGGGGCATCGCTCTCTCCGGCCCGTCCAGCGCGCGCCCCGGGTTCGAGAGGGTGCGGCACGCTTTCCCGCCGTTCCGACAATCGCAACCGGATGCCGTTGTCGGAACGCACCGTCAGGTGCGCCACCGGGCGGGGGGGCGCGCCGGCCGGTTCGATCCGGTACCGGCGCAGGATCATCGACAGGATCAGCGGCCCTTCGACCATCGCGAATCCGGCGCCGGGGCAGACCCGCGCACCGGCCGAAAAGGGGATGAAGGCCTCGCGCTGGCAGGTGCGCCCGTTTTCGGTCTGCCAGCGCGCCGGGTCGAAGTCGTCGGGCGCGTCCCAGAGCCGTTCGTGCCGGTGCAGGTGCCAGGGGCTGAGTACGACCTGCGCGCCGCGCGGCAGGGTCCGGTCGCGGAACTCCTCCGGGCGGGTGGTCTCGCGTACCATCATCGGCACGGGCGGGTAGAGGCGCAGGGCCTCGCGGAAGACGTCGCGCGACAGCTTCAGGCGGCTCATCGCGGTGAAATCCTCCCCCTCGTCCAGGGCCCCTGCCTCCGCGGCGAGCCGCTCCTGCCAGTCGGGGTGGGTCGCCACGAGGTAGAGCGCCCAGGCCAGGGCCGAGGCCGAAGTCTCGTGCCCGGCAAGGAAGAAGATCGCCACCTGGTCGATCATCTCGCCCGTGTCGAACCGTTCGCCGGTCTGCGGATCCCGCGTCGTCATGATCTTTGTCGCGAGATCGTCGGGCGCGGTGCCGGCGGCGATCGCCGCCTGGCGTTCGGCCGTCAGCTCTCCGATCAGGCGGCGGATCACGCGCGCGGCTGTCCTGGTGCGGCGCGCATGGAACCGGGGCAGCCAGCGCGGCAACGGGATGAAGGCGGCGATGTTCAGGATCGGAGAAGACCGCTGATAGTCGCGGAACCGCGCGAAGACCTGCGCGGCGACGGCATGGTCGATGGGGATCGAGAAGAGCGTCCGGAAGATCACGTCGGCCGCGACATGCGAGGTCACGGCCTCGATCTCGACCGGGGTGCCCGTTCGCGCGGCGAGGCGCGAGACGCAGGCCTCGGCGGCGGCCCGCATGGCGGGGAAGGTATCGCGGAGCCGCCCGCCCTCGAAGGCCGGGTCGATGATCCGGCGCTGGCGCTTCCAGCTCTCGCCATTGGTGAGGAAGACGGAATTTCCCAGCAACGGGCGCAGACCCTCACTGACCCGGCCGGACTTGGGGAAATCGCCGGGCCGGTCCTTCAGGACCGCGCGGACCAGATCCGGCTGGTTCACGAGGTAGGAGCGGAAGAAGGGCGTGCGGAACTCGGCCATCCGGGCGCGGTAGAGCCGCGCGGGCTGGGCCGAGAGGATATCCTGCCGGAACAGCCGCAGATAGCGCCAGAGCGAGACGCGGTCGGCCCGCGCGGGTGGCTTGGGCGGCGTCATGCCACGCTCCGGTAGCGGTTGACCGGGGTCTCGATGCGGGATTTCGACGGCGCCTTGCCGCGATAGCGGTCGTACAGCGTAAGTGGTCCGGCCGTGATACGGAAGTAATCGTAGTGATCGGGCCGGTCGAAGGCGCAGAGATACTGGAAATGCAGGCGGAAGAAACGCCAGCGCAGCGCCTTCCAGCGGTCGGGGCTGAGCGTCTGGGTGAAGGCGGCCGAGAGGATCAGCGGCCAGCGCTTGCCCTCGGGCGCGACGCCCGAGACCGCGACCGGATCGCAGAGCGCAAAGGCGCAGCCGTCGCCGGGGGCGGTGACGTCGATCCAGGTCAGTTCGTCGCGCGTGCTGAGGAACGCCAGGTCCGCGCGCAGGCGCTGCGCCCTCGGCAGGAAGGAGACCATCGGCACCACATGGCCCAGCGAGAGGAAGGAGAGGACCGGCCCGTTGGCCGGAACGCGCTTGGCCCGGATCAGGTCAGACAGGATCGACACGGCGAGATGCGCGCCCGAGGAATGGCCGATGACCAGCACCTCGTCGACATTGGATGCGAGCGCGGTTCGGATCCTGTTGCCAAACTCTGAAATCCGCTCTTCCATTGCATTAGAATTGGCGCCCAAGGTACTGGCTGAAAAGGAATAGTCATGCATCAGGTAATAGGCGAAGAACCTGTTGTCCTGCTTTCGGAACCACCGCAGAACGAGGATCAGGACCACCGGGGCGGCCAGCCAGCCGGCCGGGGCGAGCTGTTGCGCAAGCTGGGGCGTGACGAGGCCGGCAATCCGGGCAAGCCCCCAGCCGGCCAGCCCTGCGAGGCCGAGGGCGACGAGAAGCTGCACGATCAGGAACGTCACCGGGTAGAGCGCGGCGATCACCGGCCCCTTGCGCAGGCGCATCAGGCGGAAAAGGGCTCCGGTGAAGATGTAGACTGACGCTGTACGTACAAGGTGAGCATAGGTGGCGGGGATCGACCCGGCCATGCTGTCGCGGACGATGTCGGACCAGTAGAGCACCTCGACCTCGGTCTTGACCGTCGCGCCGTCCTGGGTCGAGATGACGTGCCAGCCGTAGGGGCCCTGGCCGGTCCGGGGGCGCAGGGCGATGTCATAGCCTGAAATGCGCGCCTGTTCCGCGCCCTCCCTGCGATAGAGTTCGCGGTAGCGCCGGGGGTGGAACGGGTCGTAACCGGGCACGTAAAAGACCCGGCGGGTGCGGACTGTGGCGTCGGTGCTCATGTCGTTGCCTCTTTTTTTATTGTTTTGAGGCACCATACACCAGGTTCAGGGCGAAAGTGTGAACTAACCGAGCGTTGCTAGACCCGGGAAGGTTTCCAGCAGCCAGTAGGACATGGCGGAAAATCCGCCGGTCAGCATCAGCAGCCCGATGGTCCAGAGGAGGAGACCCATGATCCGCTCGATCCGCTCCATGTTGCGCTTCATCCAGGCGAGGGTGCCGCCGAGACGCGGCAGGAAGGCGGCGACCAGCAGAAAGGGCACGCCGAGCCCGAGGGCATAGACCGCGAGGAGCGAGGTGCCGCGCAGGACCGAGGCCTCGGAGGCGGCGAGCGACAGGATCGCGCCCAGTTGCGGCCCGATGCAGGGGGTCCAGCCGAAGGCGAAGGCGAGCCCCAGGATATAGGCGCCGAAGGCCGAGCCGCCGTGGTCGCCCGCGTCGAGCCGCGCCTCGCGGTCGAGAAAGCCGATGCGGTAGATGCCGAGAAAATGCGCGCCGAAGACCATGACCAGCAAGCCGGCGACGGTGTTGAAATGCCCCTGGTAGCGCAGGAACAGCGTACCGACATAGGAGGCGGCGAAGCCGAGCAGCAGAAAGACGGTCGAGAGGCCAAGGACGAACATCACGGCGGTCGTCAGGGCGCGGCCCCGCCGGGAGCCCTGCCCGAGGTCGTTCAGCGTCACGCCGGACATGTAGGCGATATAGGGCGGCACGATCGGCAACACGCAGGGGCTGAGGAAAGAGATGCCTCCGGCGAGAAGCGCCACGATCATGGCCGGCAGAAGGCCCGCGTCGATGATGTCGATACCGAACATGGGCCCGGATTATCCGTTTCCGGAGAGCGCGTCACGCGGCGTGTTGTCACAAAGCCGTGGAGCGGCTAAGCGCCGGGGCATGGATGACGTGGATCTGGATGCCCGGGGGCTGATCTGCCCCCTGCCCGTCCTGCGGCTGCGCAAGCGCCTGCTGGCGATGCCGCCGGGGGGCGTGCTGACGATGCTGGCGGATGATCCCGTAGCCGCGATCGACATTCCGCATTTCTGCCACGAGGCAGGCCATGCGCTGCTGGAAACGCGGGATCTGGGCGATGCGCGGTGGTTCGCGGTGCGTCGCGGGGATCAAGCGCCGGAAGGTTGAGGCGGTCGGGACGGACCGGGCGGGAGGTATCGTTCGACCCGAGGATCTTCTGCCGCTGTGCCGCACGGATGGCGAGACCCGGCATCGCGGGGGTGCCCCGCAGGTAGAGGTGGTGCGGGAGCGCGCCGGGGATGGCGACCCCCGGACCCGGGGGCCGAGGGTCGCCGGATCGGTTCAGCCCTTGCCGAGGGACCACCAGCCGCGCCGCTTGGGCTTGCTTTCCTCGGGGGCCGCCGCTTCGGCGGGTTCGAGTTCCGGCTCCGGCTCGGCAGGGGCCGGTTTTCTCGCGGCGGATTTGCGCTTGGCGGCCACGGGGGTCTTTTCCGGGGCCGGCTCGGCCGGCGCAGGTTCGGCGGCAGCGGTCTCGGCCTCAGGTTCGGCCGGCTCCGGAGTCGCCAGCGAGGCGTCGTCTGCCGAACCGTCCGGCGTGGCCGTCGGGGCATCGTCTGCCGAAACCTCGGGCGCGGCCGCTGCGGCATCCGCTGCCGCGGGTTCGCTTGCAGCGGCTGCCGGCTCGGGTTCGGCCGGGGTTTCGGTGGCCGGCCCGGCGGAGGGCTCATCCGCAGGGGCCGGTTGCGCCGGGGCGGACGAAGCGTCGGCCGGGGTCTCTTCGGCTGCCGGCTCTTCCGCCTTCTTGCGGCTCCGGCTGCGGGAGCGGGTCCTCTTCTTCGGTTTCTCCTCGGAGGCCTCCGCCGCGTCGGATGCGGTCGGTTCCTCGCCCTCGGCGGCCTTCTCGGGCTGCGCGGGCGCCTCCTTCTGGTCGTCGCCCGATTCTCCGGAAAGCTGATCGTCGCCGGAGCCGTTGTCGGAGCCGTTGTCCGCCCCGCCGTTCTCACCGTTGCCTCCGCCACGACGCCGGCGGCGACGGCGGCGGCGCTTCTTGGGCTTCTGATCCTCGGATTCGGGGGTCGACTCGGCGGTCTCGGGGAGCTCGTCCTCGTCGGGGGTCTCCTCGATCTGGTCGTCGATCTGGTCCATGAGCATGGCGTCGGCCGAGATGACCGAGCTGGGCTCGGGCACGTGCCGGGTCGCCGTCTTGAACTTTTCGAGCGAGAAATCGGGGCTGACCAGATGGGGTTCGCCCTCGATGCGGACCGAGAGGCCATAGCGCGCCTCGACCGCCGCGACATGTTCGCGCTTCTGGTTCATGAGGTAGTTGGCGATGCCCACGGGGCATTTGACCAGCACCTCGCGCGAGCGGCGGCGCACGCCCTCTTCCTCGATCTGGCGGAGGATGTTCAGCGCCATGCTGTCATCCGAGCGGATGAGCCCCGTGCCGTGGCACGAGGGGCATGGCTGGGTCGTCGCCTCGAGCATGCCGGGGCGCAGGCGCTGGCGCGACATCTCGAGCAGGCCGAAGCCGCTGATGCGGCCCACCTGGATGCGGGCGCGATCGGTCTTGAGCTTGTCCTTGAGGCGCTTCTCGACGGCGTTGTTGTTCTTGCGCTCGTCCATGTCGATGAAGTCGATGACGATCAGGCCGGCCAGGTCGCGCAGGCGCAGCTGGCGGGCGACCTCTTCGGCCGCCTCGAGGTTGGTCTTGGTCGCCGTCTCCTCGATCGAGCCTTCCTTGGTGGCGCGGCCAGAGTTGACGTCGATGGCCACCAGCGCCTCGGTCACGCCGATGACGATGTAGCCGCCGGACTTGAGCTGGACCGTCGGGTTGAACATGCCGCCGAGGTAGCTTTCGACCTGGTAGCGCGCGAAGAGCGGCATCTGGTCGGCATAGTGCTTCACGTTCTTGGCGTGGGACGGCATGATCATCTTCATGAAGTCCTTGGCGTTGCGGTAGCCCCGCTCGCCCTCGACCAGGACCTCGTCGATCTCGCGCGAGTAGAGGTCGCGGATCGACCGCTTGATCAGGTCGCCCTCTTCGTAGATCCGGGCGGGCGCGATGGATTTCAGCGTGAGTTCGCGGATCTGTTCCCAGAGGCGCTGGAGATATTCATAGTCGCGCTTGATCTCGGTCTTGGTGCGCTTGGCGCCTGCGGTGCGCACGATCAGCCCCGCGCCGGTCGGCACGTCGATCTCGTTCGCGATCTCCTTGAGCTTCTTGCGGTCGGCGGCGTTGGTGATCTTGCGCGAGATGCCGCCGCCGCGTGCGGTGTTGGGCATCAGGACGCAGTAGCGGCCGGCCAGCGAAAGATAGGTGGTCAGCGCGGCGCCCTTGTTGCCGCGTTCCTCCTTGACGACCTGGACCAGCATGATCTGCCGGATCTTGATCACTTCCTGGATCTTGTAGCGGCGCTGGCGCGGTTTGCGCACCGGGCGGATGTCTTCCTGATCGTCGTCGTCGGCGACGGATTCGATCTCGTCGTCGTGCGCACTTGCGTCGCGCACGGCGTCGCGGCCACCGTTGTCGGCCTCGTCATCCTCGTCCGGGCCGGTCTCGTCCGCGGGCGCGGCGTCGGCCGCATCGGCGCCGGTCTCGTCCGAGGGTTCGGCGACCGGGGTTTCGGCGACCGTCTCCATCGGGGACAGACCCTCGTTCTCGTCGTCGAGATCGATCGTCTCCATGCCCGAGATCTCGGCATCGGACGAGACGACGGCGTCGTCGCTGTCGATACGCTCGGCCTGTTCGGCCTTGGAAGACTTGCGGCGCCGGGAGCGGGGTTTCTTCTTTTCCTCTTCGCCTTCGTCGCGGGCGCGCATCGCCTCGGCGTAGGCGCGTTCCTCTTCCATCAGGGCCTCGCGGTCGGCGACCGGGATCTGATAGTAGTCGGGATGTATCTCCGAGAAGGCGAGAAAGCCGTGGCGGTTCCCGCCGTAATCCACGAAGGCCGCCTGGAGCGAAGGCTCCACCCGGGTGACCTTGGCGAGATAGATGTTGCCGGCTAGCTGGCGCTTGTTTTCCGATTCAAAGTCGAACTCTTCGACCTTGTTTCCGTCGACCACCACGACGCGGGTCTCTTCCGCGTGGGTGGCATCGATGAGCATTTTCTTTGCCATTTTGACCAATCGCACGCGAAAACGACCCTGGTGCCGGGTGGCCCGAGGGTGGTTCTGGCGTGTCTGTTAGGGGCGATATTGCGGGAACGACGGGACACGACACCGGGCCGGCGCATCAACGCCCCGCCCTTGCCTGTTCTCGATCCGTCGCGCCTCATCGCGGTTCTTCTCCGGCGGCTGACTGCGGTGCCCGCAGGTGCCACCCGTTCGGTGCCTTGAAGATCGTTTCGTGACCTCGCGGCGTTTAGGAGACCCGTTTCGGGGTCCATTCGGTCTGTCCGGATATCCGGGGCCGGTCTCAGGGACGGTCCCTGCAATACGCGGGACAGAGAAACTCTCGGTCGGGGCGCAGATGCGACCCGCCACTTTTCCACAATAGAACCGGGAAAGGTGAAAAGACAATGGAGAAAACACCGGGACCGGTGCGACGCCCGGTCCCCGTCCTGGACTTACGTCGTAAACGGCAACGAATCCTCAGTTCAGATAGTCGGCGCGTTGCAGACCGTACTTGGCCATTTTCTCGTTCAGCGTGCGGCGCGGCAGGCAAAGCTCGTCCATCACGCTGGAAATCGAGCCCTTGTGACGGCGCATGGTGTTGTCGATGAGCATTCTTTCGAAAGCCTCGACATATTCCTTGAGCGGTTTCCCCTCGGTGGTCACCACAGCCTGGATGTCGTCGTGTTCGGTCATCAGCAGCGACGCGATGGTGCCCGAGCCGCGGCGCGATTGCAGCACCGCGCGCTCGGCCACGTTGATCAACTGGCGGATATTGCCCGGCCAGGGGGCCTGGAGCAGCTGCGCCGCCTCCTGGGCCGAGACCTTGGGCGCGTCGCAGCCGTATTCCTCGGAGAACTGCTCGCAGAAGGTGGTGAAGAGGGTCAGGACGTCCTCGCCGCGCTGGCGCAGCGGCGGCACGGTGATCCGCAGGGCCGCGAGACGGTAGAAGAGGTCCGAGCGCAGGGCATCCTCGCAGGTGCGGTCGGGCTCCTGCATGTTGCAGATGGCGACGATCCGGGTCTCGCCCGGCGTGCCCTGTTCGTTCATCATGTTCAGCAGCTTGCCCTGAACGGCGTCGGAGAGCGCCTCGACATCCTCGAGCACGAGGGTCCCGCCGCGCGCTTCCTCGACCGCCGGGAGCTGGCTGTCCTCGGGGCGCATCGGACCGAAGAGGCGCTTGGTCAGGGCGGCCTCGTCCATCGCGGCGCAGGAGACCAGGACGAACTTCTTGCCGGCGCGCGCCCCGACGGCGTGCAGGGCATGGGCGACCAGGGTCTTGCCGGTGCCGGTCTCGCCGTCGATCAGGACATGGCCGTCGGCCTGCCCCAGGTCGAGAATGTCCTCGCGCAGCCGCTCCATCAGGGGCGCGTTGCCGATCAGCTTCTTCATGATCTCGCCGCCGTCCGAGAGTTCGCGGCGCAGCTGGCGGTTGTCCATCACGAGCCGCCGTGCATTGGCCGCCTTCTTGGCCAGCTGATTCATGCGTTCGGGATCGAAGGGCTTTTCCAGGAAGTCGAAGGCACCGATCCGCATCGCCTCGACCGCCATGGGCACATCGCCGTGGCCGGTGATCATGATCACGGGCAGAGCGCTGTCCGAGCCCATGATCTTGCGCAGGAACTGCATCCCGTCCATGCCGGGCATCTTGATGTCGGAAATGACGATGCCGGGGTAATCGGGACCGAGTGCCTTGAGCGCGTCCTCGGCCGAGCCGAAGGTTTCGGTATCGTAGCCCGAGAGGGCAAGCCACTGGCTGATCGATTGACGCATATCCTGTTCGTCATCGACGATCGCGATCTTCATGGCCTTTTGCATCTGACATGTTCTCCGGTCGTTACTCTGCCGCTTCGATCTCGGCCTCTTCGGACAAGATAGGCAGCTGTATCTCGAAAACAGCCCCACCCGTCTCCGCGTTCCTCGCGGTCAGGCGGCCGCCGAAGTCGTTGACGATCCCCGACGAGATCGCAAGACCGAGGCCGACGCCGTCGCCGGGGCGCTTGGTGGTGTAGAAAGGTTCGAACAGATCCTCGAGATTCTCGATCCCGGTGCCGTTGTCGCGCACCGTGATCGTGGCGGTTTCCCCGACCGACAGGATGACGTCGATGGCGGGGTTCTCGACGCTCGAGGTGGCGTCGATGGCGTTGCGCATGAGGTTGATCAGCACCTGTTCCAGCCGGACCCGGTCGGCCATCACCTGGACCCGCCGGTCCGGCACGGCGCGGGTGATCCGCACCTGTCTCTGGCGCAGCTGCGGCTCCATCATGGAGAGGGCGGAATTGACCGCATCGCCAACGTTTACAGGGGAAAACTGCTCTCCCCCCTTGCGGGCGTAGCTTTTCAGCTGGCGGGTTATCGCCCCCATGCGGCTGATCAGATCGTCGATGCGCTGGAAGGACGAGAGCGCCTCTTCGGGGCGGTTGCGGCGCAGCAGGAGCGCGGCGCCGGCGAGGTAGGTCTTCATCGCGGCGAGCGGCTGGTTGAGCTCGTGGCTGACGGCCGCCGACATCTCGCCCAGGGCGGCGAGTTTCGAGGACTGGGCCAGCGTCTGCTCGGCCACGTCGAGCGATTTCTGCATCCGCTCACGCTCGGCGATTTCCCGCTGCAGCCTTTCGTTCAATGCGCGGAGTTCTGCCGACTCCATCTGGAAAAAGGCCATGCGCAGCGCGTTCTTGCGGCTGAGGGCATAGAAGGCGAGCGCGAGCAGGATCGCAAATCCCATGATTTCCAGCGCGAGAAAGCCGTTCACCTTTTCGCGCACGCTGGCATAGGTGGTGAAGCTGGCGATCTGCCAGCCGCGGAACGGCAGGCGCGAGGCCACGCGCATCACGGCCTCGCCCTTGACGTAGGCATCGGGCGGCAGGGCGGACCAGTCGGCGGTGGCCTGGATGGCGCGCTGGATCGCGGTTTCGGGCGGTTCGCGCTGAAGCGCGTCGCCCTCGGTCAGGCCCCGCCAGCGCGGTTCGGTGGCCAGGATGATCTGCCCCGTGCTGTCGGTGACGAGGACGGCATCCGAGATCCCGGCCCAGGCGCGTTCGAATTTCTGCAGGTCGACCTCGACCACGATCACGCCGGCGGTGGCGCCGTTGCTCTCCATCTTGCGGGAATAGATGAACTGATAGCCCACCCCCTCGCGCTCCGAGACGGTGAAGACGGTGCCCGGCGAGCGCAGCGCATCGACGAAGTGCCGGGTGCCGACGTGGGACTCGCCCAGCCGGTTGCGATCGGTGGCCGCCACGGTGCGACCGTCCTTGTCGAGCAGCATGAGCGAGGCGGCGCCGATCTCGTCGACGAAGGAGATCAGGCGCTGAGTCGACTGCGAATAGTCGGAGGAGTTGAGCGCGCCGATCAGCGTGGGATCGCGGGCCAGAAGCTGCGGCACGATGGAGTTGCGGCGCAGTTCCGACACCAAGTTGCCGCCGTAGAGCGCGAGGCGGAGTTCGGCCCGGTTGCGGGTATTCTCGGTGAAACGGTCGGTCAGCAGGCTGTTGGTGATCGAGACCGTGATCACCGCGATGATGACGAAGATCGCCAGCGCCATGCGGCTGCGCCACGAGAACGTGCGCCCGCCGATGGTGCGGTCAGGTCGTCTGTTCTGGGTGGCCTCGGACATGTCGCACCCTACGCCAGTGATCCTGCGCGCTCAAGTTCGCCACCTTGGCGCAACGGGCGGTCAGGCGGAAACCAGCGCGTTCGTCAGCCCCTGGAACATGGCCCGTCCGTCGGTGCCGCCCAGGGCCTCGTCGGCGGCGCGTTCGGGGTGGGGCATCATGCCCAGGACCCTGCGGTTCCCGCTGAGGACACCGGCGATGTCGCCGGCCGAGCCGTTGGGATTGTCGTTGTAGGTAAAGGCGATGCGGTCCTCGGCCTCGAGCTGTTCGATCAGGTCCGCGTCGGCGCGATAGTTGCCGTCGTGATGGGCGATCGGGATCTGCAGTTCGGTGCCGGCGTTCCAGGCGCGGGTGAAGTCGCTGTCGCTGGTGCGCACGGTCAGGGGCACGGTCCGGCAGATGTACTTGAGGTTGGCATTGCGCAGCAGAGCGCCCGGCAGGATGCGCGTCTCGGTCAGGATCTGGAAGCCGTTGCAGATGCCGAGCGCATAGCCCCCCCTCTCGACATGGGTCCTGAGCGAGCGGGTGATGGGCGAATTGGCGGCGATGGCGCCGCAGCGCAGGTAGTCGCCATAGGAAAAGCCGCCCGGGATGCCGACGATATCGGTGCCGTCGGGAAGCGCGTCTTCCTTGTGCCAGACCATGGTCACGCTGGCGCCGGCCGCCTCGAAGGCGACCCGGAGGTCGCGGTCGCAGTTGGAACCGGGAAAGACGAGGATGGCGGCCTTCATCGCGGGCACTCCGTGTCGGGGGACATGCGCTGCAGATACGCCGGGTCGCGGCGGATCTCAAGTGGCCGGCGGCTGGTCGGGCGGTGCGGGCGTCCGGGGTCCGGTCTGCCCGGACGTCCTGGACCACATCACCACGTCATAAAGCGCCTGCGGGCTCATCCTCTGCGCATTGGGCATGCCGAGGGCGGCGGCGCAGATCTCGGAGCAGAACCATCTGTCGGCATCGTGACGGCCGAGGGACAACACCTGGCTGAAGAGGATGCCCCAGTAGTCGTAGCGGGCACCGATCCGGTCGCGGATGAAGCCGCCGATCCCGGCCGGCTGGTCCGCCATGTCGACGAGGTCCCAGTGGTCCGGCTTCAGAAGGATCGTCTTTTCGCGCACGCCGCCGTCGCGGCCCGAGGCGGAGAGGCACACCGCCTCCTGCCCCGGATCGGCCCAGCCCTCGATCAGTTCGACATGGCTGTAGGGCGAGCGGGTCGCGAACCGGATCGCCCCGTCCTGCACCCTGCTCCACCAGGATGAGCCCCGCCCCTTGTAGAATGCCAGTGTGATCATGCCGCACCTTTCCTGCGGCACGACCCTAGCGCGCGGATGTGGCAGGAAAAAGTCGGCTATTCCCGACCCCCGGCCGGCGTACGCCTCAGCCCAGATCGACCGAGTAGCTTTCGATCACCGTGTTGGCGAGAAGCTTTTCGCACATGTCGCGCACGGTCTCCTCGGTGGTGCCGTCGGCAAGGTCCATCTCGATCACCTTGCCCTGGCGCACGCTGCCGACCCCGTCGAAACCGAGCGAGCCGAGGGCGTGGCGAACCGCCTCGCCCTGCGGATCCAGGACGCCGTCCTTGAGCATGACGTGAACACGGGCTTTCATGGCGGCTCCTTTCAGTTGATCAGGGTGGGTTTGGTGTGGCCGTTGGTCTTGGGCAGGACGCCCAGCCGGCGCGCGACCTCGGTATAGGCGTCGGTCAGCGAGCCCAGGTCGCGGCGGAACACATCCTTGTCGAGATGCGCGCCCGTCTCCATGTCCCAGAGGCGGCAGCTGTCGGGGCTGATCTCGTCGGCGACGATCAGGCGCTGGAAGTCGCCGTCGTAGACGCGGCCGATCTCGATCTTGAAGTCGATCAGCTTGATGCCGACGCCGTACATCAGCCCCGAAAGATAGTCGTTGACGCGCAGCGCGAGGCTGAGGATGTCGTCCATGTCCTGCTGGCTGGCCCAGCCGAAGGCGGCGATATGTTCCTCGGTCACGAGCGGATCGCCCAGTTTGTCGTCCTTGTAACAGTATTCGACGATCGGACGGGGCAGCGCCGTGCCCTCTTCGATGCCCAGCCGTTTCGAGAGCGAGCCGGCGGCAAAGTTGCGCACGATGATTTCCAGCGGGACGATCTCGCAGGCGCGGACGAGCTGTTCGCGCATGTTCAGGCGACGCATGAAGTGAGTCGGAACGCCCACATTGTTCAGCCCGGTCATGAAGAATTCGCTCAGGCGGTTGTTCAACACGCCCTTGCCTTCGATGGTCGCCATCTTCTCGGCGTTGAAGGCGGTCGCGTCGTCCTTGAAATACTGGACGATCGTGCCCGGTTCGGGGCCTTCGTACAGGATCTTGGCCTTGCCTTCGTAGATCTTCTTGCGCCGCGCCATCGCTGCCCTTTCCCTCGGGCCTGAACGGTCCCGGTCTCTGTCGCGCCCTCTTAGATCATGGGCGGCATTGTCGCAAGCGCAGCCCGGCCCTTGCACGCGCGTTCCGCCAAGGGCATATCGGATCCGACGGACAATCACGCAGGGGACTGGGGCCGATGACCACCTTCGACGACCGCGAAAACGCCTTCGAGAACAAGTATGCCCATGATCAGGAGATGCAGTTCCGCGCCGAGGCGCGCCGCAACAAGCTTCTGGGCCTGTGGGCGGCCGAGCTCATGGGCAAGACCGGCGCGGATGCCGACGCCTATGCCCGCGAGGTGGTGAAATCGGATTTCGAGGAGGCCGGGCACGAGGATGTCGTGCGCAAGGTCTCGGGCGATCTGGGCGACAAGGCCACGGATCAGGAGATCCGCACCAAGATGGAGCAGCTTCTCAAGGTCGCCAAGTCGCAGCTTCTCGACGAGTGATCCGATCCCGCGCGCCGGCGCGGGCGGATCACGCAGTGGTCCTGCGGCACGGGGCGGACCCGGGCCGGGGAGAGCTGCGGCATAGTGCGCCAGCCGCGCGATACCGAACCGCGCAGCGCCCCGGCCGGCACCGGCGCGCCTCCCGCGGGCCGACGGCGCCCGCTGATACGGGTGCTCTTTCCTCCGGGCCGGGCGCGGGTTATGTGGGGCCCGACACGCACGCCCGACCCAACCCGGAGGATACCATGGCCGACGCCCTGTCCAAGCTTCTCGAAACGCGCGACTGGCTGATGGCCGACGGGGCCACGGGGACCAACCTGTTCAACATGGGCCTGTCGTCCGGCGACGCGCCCGAACTGTGGAACGTGGACCAGCCCGAGAAGATCCGGACGCTCTATTCCTATGCGGTGAACGCGGGCAGCGACATCTTTTTGACCAACACGTTCGGCGGCAATGCCTCGCGGCTGAAACTGCACGACGCGCAGGATCGCGTGCGCGAGTTGAACCGCATCGGCGCCGAGCTGGGCCGCGAGGTCGCCGATGCCTCGGGGCGGACGGTGGTCGTCGCAGGATCGGTCGGACCGACCGGGGATATCATGGCGCCCATGGGGTCGCTGACCCATGAGCTTGCCGTCGAGATGTTCCACGAACAGGCCGAGGGGCTGAAGGAAGGCGGGGCCGATATTCTCTGGCTCGAGACGATCTCCGCGCCCGAGGAATACAAGGCCGCGGCCGAGGCCTTCGCCATGGCCGGGATGCCCTGGTGCGGGACCATGTCCTTCGACACCGCGGGCCGGACCATGATGGGGGTCACCTCCGAGGCGATGGTCTCGATGGTCGAGAAACTGCCCAACCCGCCGCTTGCCTATGGCGCGAATTGCGGCGTCGGCGCGGCGGATCTGCTGCGCACCGTCCTGGGCTTTGCCGCGCAGGGCGTGGAACGGCCGATCATCGCCAAGGGCAATGCGGGGATCCCGAAATACGAGGACGGGCATATCCACTATGACGGCACCCCCGAACTGATGGCGGATTATGCCGTGATGGCGCGCGACTGCGGCGCGACGGTGATCGGCGGCTGCTGCGGCACGATGCCCGAACATCTGGGCAAGATGCGCGAGGCGCTCGAGACGCGGCCGCGCGGGCCGCGCCCGACGCTCGACACCATCGCGGCGACGCTGGGCGGGTTCTCCTCGGCGACGGACGGCACCGGCGACGATGCGGATGCGCCCAAGCGGAGCCGCGGCGGGCGCCGCCGCCGGGGCTGACGCCGCGCAGGCGCCCCTGTTCCGAAAGGGTCCGGCAGACCGTCCCGTCGCGCCCCGGAGCGACGGGCGGCAGGTGAACGGATGCCCATGCGATGACGGCCCCTGCCCGCCCGGCGGTCGTTCCGCCGCCGCGTGACGTGGCCGCAAGCTCCGTTCGCGGAGACTTTTCTTTTCGTTTCAACCCGCATAGCATCCGCGCAGGACAAGGTTCCAAACAGGGAGATCAACATGAAAAAGCTTCTTCTGGCCGGCGCGGCGCTGGCGGCGATGACCGCGGCGGCGCAGGCCGAAAGCCATATGGACGAGGTAAAGCTGGGGGTGATCCTCGGCTTCACGGGTCCGATTGAATCGCTGACGCCGTCCATGGCGGCGGGCGCCGAACTCGCCATGAGCGAAGTGACCGAGAGCGGACAGCTGCTGGGCGGTGCCAAGGTCACGCCCGTTCGCGCGGATTCGACCTGTGTCGACGCCGGCGCCGCGACTGCCGCGGCCGAACGTCTGATCACCTCCGAGGGGGTCAAGGGCATCATGGGCGCCGACTGTTCCGGCGTGACCGGCGCGGTCCTGAGCAACGTGGCCGTGCCGAACGGCATGGTGATGATCTCGCCCTCGGCCACCTCGCCGGGCCTGTCCGAGACCGAGGACAACGGGCTGTTCTTCCGCACCGCGCCTTCGGACGCGCGGCAGGGCGTGGTGATGACCGAGATCCTGATGGATCAGGACGTCGATTCCGTGGCCGTGACCTACACCAACAACGATTACGGCAAGGGCCTTGCCGATACGTTCCAGCAGGCCTTCGAAGAGGCCGGCGGCGAGGTCACGATCTCCGCCGCACATGAGGACGGCAAGGCGGACTACTCCGCAGAAGTGGGCGCCCTCGCCTCTGCCGGCGGTGATCTGCTGGTGATCATCGGCTATGTCGACCAGGGCGGCTCGGGCATCATGCGCGCGGCTCTGGACAGCGGCGCCTTCTACCGGTTCGACCTGTCCGACGGCATGGTCGGTGCCGCGCTGGAAGAGAATTTCGGCGACGAGATCGACGGCTCGATCGCGCAGATCGCGGGCACCGACAGCCCCGGCGCGGACCGCTTCGCAGAAGTCGTGGGCGACGCCTTCGACGTCTCGGGCCCCTACACCGGCGAAAGCTATGACGCCGCCGCGCTGATCATGCTGGCCATGCAGGCCGCCGGATCGGTCGAGCCGGGCGACTACAAGAGCAAGGTCGAAGAGGTCGCCAACGCCCCGGGCGAGAAGATCTATCCGGGCGAACTGGGCAAGGCGCTCGAACTGCTCGCCGCCGGGACCGACATCGACTATGTCGGCGCCACGGATGTCGAACTGATCGGACCGGGCGAGGCGTCCGGCTCGTACCGCGAGATCACGTTCGAAAACGGCAAGATGACCACGGTCGGCTACCGGTAAGACCGGGCTTGCAAACGGAGGTGGCCCGGGGCAGATCCGGGCCGCTTTCACATATGGCCAGAGGCGCAACGGCCCGGCCTTCGGGGGACATGCATGATCGTCGTCGACGACATCCACAAGCATTTCGGCGGCTTTCATGCCGTGGACGGGGCCAGCCTGACGATCCGCGAGGGATCGATCACCGGGCTGATCGGCCCCAACGGCGCAGGGAAGACCACGCTTTTCAACGTGATAGCGGGCCTTCTTAAACCGACGTCGGGCAAAGTTACCATGGCGGGTGAAGACATCACCGGCCTGCCGCCGCATGCGCTTTTCGGCAAGGGTCTTCTGCGGACCTTCCAGATCGCGCACGAATTCCATTCGATGACGGTGCGCGAGAACCTGATGATGGTGCCGGGCGACCAGACCGGAGAGGTCCTGTGGAACGCCTGGTTCCGGCGCGGCCAGATCGCGCGGGAAGAGGTGGAATTACGCCGTAAGGCCGACGAGGTGCTCGAGTTCCTGACGATCTCGCACCTGGCGGACGAGAAGGCCGCGAACCTTTCGGGCGGACAGAAGAAGCTGCTGGAGCTGGGCCGGACGATGATGGTCGATGCGCGGATCGTCTTTCTCGACGAGGTCGGCGCGGGGGTCAACAGGACGCTGCTGATGACCATTGCCGACGCGATCCTGCGGCTCAACAAGGAACGCGGGTATACCTTCGTGGTGATCGAGCACGACATGGATTTTATCGGCAAGCTCTGTGATCCGGTGATCTGCATGGCCGAGGGCAAGGTTCTGGCCGAGGGAACGCTGGACGAGATCAAGGCCAACGACCAGGTGATCGAGGCCTATCTCGGCACCGGGCTCAAGAACAAGGAAGCGGCCCTGTGAGCGCCCAGCCCTTTCTGATCGGCGAGGCGATGACCGGCGGATACGGTCGCGGCCCCGACATCCTGCACGACTGCACCATCGCGGTGAACCCCGGCGAGATCGCCGTGATCGTCGGGCCGAACGGCGCCGGCAAGAGCACGGCCATGAAAGCGCTTTTCGGCATGCTGGAGGTGCGGTCCGGGCGTGTGCTGCTGGATGGCGACGACATCACCGCGCTCAGCCCGCAGGACCGGGTTCGGCGGGGCATGGGCTTTGTGCCGCAGGTCAACAACATCTTCCCGTCGATGACGGTCGAGGAAAACCTCGAAATGGGCGGCTTCATCCGCGACGACGACCTTTCCGACACGATGTCAAACATTTACGACCTGTTCCCGATCCTCAAGGAGAAGCGGTATCAGGCGGCGGGCGAGCTTTCCGGCGGGCAGCGCCAGCAGGTGGCCGTGGGGCGGGCGCTGATGACCAAGCCCAAGGTGCTGATGCTGGACGAACCCACGGCCGGGGTCAGCCCGATCGTGATGGACGAGCTGTTCGACCGCATCATCGAGATCGCGCGGACGGGCCTTCCCGTTCTCATGGTCGAACAGAATGCGCGGCAGGCCCTCGGGATCGCTGACAGGGCCTTTGTCCTGGTGCAGGGCCGGAACGCGCATACCGGGACCGGCCAGGCACTGCTGGCGGACCCGGAGGTCCGGCAGAGTTTCCTCGGGGGATAAATCCATGCGACACATGCTTTTCGCAGCCTTTCTGCTGGCCCCGGCGCCGCTCGTCGCCGAGGGCGCCCGGCTGGACCTGGTCTGCCAGACCAAGACCATCTGCTCGCATGACGGACGCTGCGCGGAACGGACCGCGCCGCGGCTGTTCAGCCTCGAGCCGCAGGATATCGACGCCGACGGCCTGGGCGCCTACACCGTAAGCCACGATGCGGGCGTGGAAACCGAGGCACAGGGGCTGACCCGCCTCGGTCCCTTCCTGTGGCTGAACGACGACGGGTTGCGCATGACGCTGACGCTGACCACCGAACATACCGCCGTGCTGGTCCGGCAGGTTCCGAACGATCAGAGACCTTCGGCCGAGATCGACATTCTCGAATGCGAGGTGACGTTTTGAAGTGGCTTGCGCTTGCCGCGATGCTGGTGCCGGGGTCTGCCCTTGCCGCGGATTATTCCTGCAATTTCAGAACCGAATGCTATGAATCCGAACCCTGTGGCGAAAGCGGCTTCACCGTCGAGCTGCGCGGCGGAGAGGACAGGATGGTGACGGATTTCGGCACCTACCCGATCCTGGCCCTGCGCGACGAGCCACCGCTCGTGACGGCCTTCGTCCATGCGGACAGCGCGGTCTACCTGCTGACCGTGAACGATGCCGCGGCCCGGTTCACCGCGCATCTGAACGACGGCCCGCAGAGCATCACCTATCTGGGCCGCTGCGAGAGGGTCGGATGATGGACATGCTCAACGCGCTCGTCGCCCTGGCGAACTTCGTGATCGTGCCGGCGCTGGCCTATGGCTCGCAGCTGGCGCTCGGCGCGCTCGGCGTGACGATGATCTACGGCATCCTGCGCTTCTCGAACTTCGCCCATGGCGACACGATGGCCTTCGGCACGATGGCCGTCATCCTGTTCACCTGGCTCTTCCAGTCCTGGGGGATCAGCTTCGGCCCCCTGCCGACCGCCCTGCTCGCCCTGCCCTTCGGCATCGTGATCTGCATGGCGCTGGTGCTGCTGACCGACCGCTACGTCTATGCCTTCTACCGCGCGCAGAAGGTCAAGCCGGTGGTGCTGGTGATCGTCTCGATGGGCGTGATGTTCGTCACCAACGGGCTTGTAAGGCTGATCATCGGGCCGGATGACCAGCGGTTCTCGGACGGAGAGCGCTTCCTGATCTCGGCGCGGGATTTCAAGGAGATGACGGGACTGGACGAAGGGCTAGCGATCAAGACCGGGCAAGCCTTGACCCTCGTGGTCGCGATCATCGCGGTGGCGCTGCTGTTCTGGTTTCTCAACCGCACCCGCACGGGCAAGTCGATGCGCGCCTATTCCGACAACGAGGATCTGGCGCTCTTGTCGGGGATCAATCCCGAAAAGGTCGTGATGGTCACCTGGCTGATCGTGGCGACGCTGGCGACCCTGGCGGGAACGCTCTACGGGCTCGACAAGTCGTTCAAGCCGTTCACCTATTTCCAGCTTCTCCTGCCGTTCTTCGCCGCCGCCATCGTCGGCGGGCTGGGACATCCGCTGGGCGCGATCGTCGGCGGGTTCGTCATCGCCTTTTCCGAGGTCACGATCACCTATGCCTGGAAGAAGGTGCTGACTTACAGTGTACCCGAAAGCTGGGCGCCCGACGGGCTCGTCCAGCTGCTGTCGACCGACTACAAGTTCGCGGTGTCCTTCGTGATCCTGCTCGTCGTCCTGCTGTTCCGCCCGACCGGCCTGTTCAAGGGGAAATCGGTATGACCCTGAGAGACGCCTCGCTCTTTGCGCTCGTCGCCGTTCTGCTCGTGGTAACGGGCATGGTGCAGAGCTGGAACCTCGCCCTGCAAGTCCTGAACATGGGGCTGATTTCCGCGATCATGGCGCTCGGCGTGAACCTGCAATGGGGCTTCGCCGGGCTCTTCAACGTCGGTGTCATGGGGTTCGTCGCGCTCGGCGGGCTGGCGGTGGCTCTGACGGCGATGCCGCCGGTGGCCGAAGCCTGGCAGGCGGGCGGCACGGGGATCGTGGCGGCCATGATCACCGCGCTCGTGACGATTGCTGCGGCCGTGCAGGTCTGGCGCCGGCGGCTGCCGCGCCGGGGCTGGCTCGTGGCGGCGATCCTGGTGGCGGGTTTCATGCTCTATCGGTACTTCTTCGACCCGGCCCGCGACGCGATCGAGGATGTGAACCCGGCCCTGCAGGGCAATCTCGGCGGGCTCGGCCTGCCCGTGCTGATGGCCTGGCCCCTGGGCGGGGTGCTGGCGGCCGGGGCGGCCTGGCTGATCGGCAAGACGGCGCTCGGCCTGCGGTCCGACTACCTCGCCATCGCGACGCTCGGCATCGCCGAGATCATCCTGGCCGTGATGAAGAACGAGGACTGGCTGGCGCGCGGGGTCAAGAACGTGATCGGCATCCCCTCGCCCCTGCCGTCGGCCATCGAACTTCAGGAAAGCGCGGGGTTCGCGGCGCAGTTCGCCGATCCCGTGACGGCCTCGACCGTAACGGTCAAGCTGGGGTATGCGCTGCTCTTCGCGGCGGTGCTGATCGTGCTGCTGATCCTGATGCAACTGGCGCTGCGCTCGCCCTGGGGCCGGATGGTTCGCGCCATCCGCGACAACGAGGTGGCGGCCGAGGCCATGGGCAAGGACGTCACCCGCCGGCACCTGCAGATCTTCGTGCTGGGCTCGGCCATCTGCGGGCTGGCGGGGGCGATGATGACCACGCTGGACGGGCAGCTCGTGCCCAGCACCTACCAGCCGCTGCGCTTCACCTTCCTCATCTGGGTGATGGTGATCGTCGGCGGATCGGGCAACAACTTCGGCGCGGTGCTGGGGGGCATGCTGATCTGGTTCCTCTGGGTCCAGGTCGAGCCCGTCGGCCAGTGGCTGGTGGGCCTGCTGACCTCGGGCCTGCCGGAGGGCGCCTTCCGCGATCACCTGCTGAACAGCGCGGCCTACATGCGCCTATTCACCATGGGCGTGCTCATGCTGGTGGTGCTGCGCTTCTCGCCGCGCGGCCTGATCCCGGAGCGCTGAGCATGGCCCTGCCCCGTACCGCGACGACCTTTGCCCCGCCGGTGATGGAGGCGCGGCGCTGGCTGGCCGAAGCCCGGCTGAGCGACGACATGCCGCTCATCAACGTGAGCCAGGCGGCCCCGGTGGATCCGCCGCCGCTGGCCATGCGGCAGGAGATCGCTCGGATCGCGCTGGAGGAACCGCAGGCGCATCTCTACGGGCCGGTGCTGGGGCTGACCGACCTCCGGGACGAGGTCGCGGCGCAATGGCTTACGGCGTATGGCGGCACGATCTCCAGCGGTCAGGTCGCCATCACCTCGGGCTGCAACGAAGCCTTCTGCGCCGTGATCGCGAGCCTGCTGGCCGAGGGGGACGAGGTGCTGATCCCCGTGCCGTGGTACTTCAACCACAAGATGGCGCTGGACATGACCGGCGCGCGGGCGGTGCCGCTGGCCACCGGCTGCGACCTGCTGCCGGATGTGGAGCGCGCCGCCGCGCTGATCACCGACCGGACCCGCGCCATCGCGCTGGTCAGCCCGAACAATCCGGCCGGCGTGGAATATCCGCCCGCCCTGATCGGCGCCTTCTTCGATCTCTGCCAGGCACGTGGCATCGCCCTGATCCTCGACGAGACCTATCGCGATTTCCATTCCTCGGACGCGGCGCCGCACGACCTGTTCACCCGGGCGGGCTGGGACGAGACGCTGATCCATCTCTACAGCTTTTCCAAGGCCTACAGGCTGACCGGCCACCGCGTCGGCGCCATGATCGCCGGGCCTGTCCGTCTGGCGGAGGCCGAGAAGTACCTCGATACCGTCACCATCTGCCCGGCCCAGATCGGGCAGTTCGCGGCGCTCTGGGGAATGCGCAACCTCTCCCACTGGCTGGCGGGCGAACGGGCCGAGATCCTCGACCGGGGGCGCGCCATCCGCGAAGGCTTTGACCCGCTGGCCGAGCGGGGCTGGCGGCTGCGCGGCGCGGGGGCGTATTTCGCCTATCTCGATCATCCGTTCGACGCACGCTCGGACGTGATCGCGCGCCGGCTGGTGTCGGAGGCAGGCGTACTGATGCTGCCGGGCACCATGTTCACTCCCGAGGGCGATCCGGAGGGCCAGCGGCAGATGCGCGTGGCCTTTGCGAACCTCGATGCGGCGGGGATCACCACACTCATCGAGCGGCTGGCCGGTTTCGGCGGGTAACGCCTCGGTCAGCCCCTTGCCCCGCTCACGACGGCACTCTAGACAGGGTCGGACTTAGGCCCGCGGCACCGCGGCACAGGAGGACGGCAGTCATGGCGAAAAAGGGCGGAAGAACAGCGGTCTGGATCCTCATGGGTCTGTTGATCCTCGGCCTTGGCGGGTTCGGCGCGACAAGCTTTACCGGCACGGTGCGCAATGTCGGTTCGGTCGGCGACCAAGAGATCACCGTCCAGGAGTACGGCCGCACTCTGCAGTCGGAGCTGCGCGCGATGGAGGCCCAGACCGGCGAGGCGATATCGCTCGAACAGGCGCAGGCCATGGGGATCGACCGCCGCGTCCTCTCGCGGCTGCTGACCAATGCGGCCTTCGACCTCGAGGCCGACCGCGTCGGCCTGTCGATCGGGGACGAAACCCTGGTCCGGCTCGTTCGGGACATTCCCGCCTTTCGCGGCGTCGACGGACAGTTCAGCCGTGACGGCTATGAGTTCGCCATCGAACGCTCCGGCCTGACCGTGGGCGAATTCGAGGATGGCATCCGCAAGGAAACCGCCCGGGCGCTGCTGCAGGGCGCGGTCTTTTCCGGCCGGGCGCTGCCGGATGCCTATCTCGACACCGTCCTCAATTACTTCGCCGAACGCCGCCGGGTCACCTGGGCGCGGGTCGAATCCTCGCAACTGGACGGGGAAAGTTTCGAGCCGTCGGAAGAGGACCTCCGGGCGCTCTATGACGAGCTGATCGAGGATTTCACCCTGCCCGAGCGCAAGCGGATCACCTATGCTTGGCTGACGCCCGAGATGATCCTGGACCAGGTCGAGATCGACGAGGATCTGCTGCGCCAGGAATACGAGGCCCGTTCGGACCAGTACAACCGGCCGGAGCGCCGGCTTGTCGAGCGGCTGATCTATGCCGACCAGGGGCGCGCGGCCGAGGCGGCGGACCGGCTCGAGAACGGCGAGGCGGATTTCGAAACGCTGGTCGAGGAACGCGGCCTGACCCTGTCCGACATCGACATGGGCGACGTGTCGCGCGCCGATCTTGGGGCGGCCGGCGATCCAGTCTTCGCGGCCGAATCCGGCGAGATCGTGGGACCGGTCGAGACCGACCTCGGCCCGGCCTTCTTCCGGGTGAACGGAATCCTCTCGGCCGAGGAGACCACGTTCGAGGAGGCCCTGCCCGACCTGCGCCAGGAGCTTGCCTTCGACCGCGCCCGCCGCCGGGTCGCGAACGAGGCCGAGCCGGCCGAGGACATGCTGGCCGGCGGCGCGACGCTGGAAGAACTGGCCGCCGAAACCGACATGCGCCTGGGGTCGGTGGACTGGGCCGAGGGGCAGAGCGAGGGGATCGCCGCCTACGAGGGGTTCGACGCCGCCGCCGCCCGGCTGGACGAGACCGCCTATCCCGAGGTGATGCGCCTGACCGACGGCGGCATCTTCGCCATGCGCCTGGACGAGGTCCTGCCGCCCGAGCCGGCGCCCTTCGAGAACGTCCGCGAGCGGGTCCGCAATATCTGGGAAACCCGGCAGACCATGCAGCGCCTGCGCACCCAGGCCGGCGAACATATCGACCGGCTGCGGGAATCGGCCGACTTCGACAGCCTCGGCCTCGAGGTGCAGACCGAAGAGGCACTGACCCGGCAGGGATCGGTCATGGGAGCACCCGAGGCCTTCGTCGAGACGGTTTTCCAGATGGAAGAGGGCCAGATCGCCATGGTCGACGGCTTCGGCGCCGTGCTGATCGTGCGGCTAGACGAGGTGCTGCCGCCCAATCCGGAGGATCCCGACACGGCCGCGATGCGCAACAACCTGTCGCAGCAACTGCATTCCTCGGTCACGCAGGACGTCAACCGCCTCTTCACTCAGGACATCCGGTCGCGTGCCGGTGTCGAGCTGGATCAGGAGGCGATCAACGCGGTGCACGCGAACTTCCGATAGGCGCGATGCCGCTTGCCGGCCGCGACCGGTCGCGCCGCGTGCATCGCCCTGCCGGGGCCGGGGCCTAGGATCGATCCAGAACACACCGGAGATTCCATGTCCGACCAGCCGCTTGTGATCTTCACGCCCTCGGGCAAACGGGGCCGGGTCGCGCCCGGCACCACCGTCCTGGCCGCGGCACGGCAGCTGGGGGTCGATCTCGATTCGGTCTGCGGCGGGCGCGGCATCTGTTCCAAGTGCCAGGTGACGCCCTCGTTCGGGGAATTCGCCAAGCACGGCGTCACCGTCCGGGCCGATGCGCTGTCCGACTGGAACAAGGTCGAACAGCGCTACGACGACAAGCGCGGCCTGAAGGAAGGGCGCCGGCTGGGTTGCCAGGCCTGCATCCGGGACGACGTCTTGCTCGACGTGCCGCCGGAAAGCCAGGTGCACCGGCAGGTGATCCGCAAGAGCGCGGACGCCCGGCCCATGGTCATGGACCCGGCGACGCGGCTTTTCTTCGTCGAGGTGGCCGAGCCGGACATGCACGAGCCCTCGGGCGATTTCGAACGCCTGGCCGCGGCGCTCGCCGACCAGTGGCAGGTGACGGGGATCACCGCGGGCCCCACCCTGCTGGCCAAGCTCCAGACCGCCCTGCGCAAGGGCGACTGGCAGGTGACTGTCGCGGTCTACAGCGATCACACGGGCGCAGCGCCCCTGGTGCTGGACGTCTGGCCCGGCCTGCACGAAAGCGGGCTCTTCGGTCTCGCCATCGACGTCGGATCGACCACGATCGCGGCGCATCTGACCGATCTGGACACCGGCGAGGTCCGGGCGGCATCGGGGCTGATGAACCCGCAGATCCGCTTCGGCGAGGATCTGATGTCGCGGGTGTCCTACGTGATGATGAATCCGGGCGGCGAAAAGGAATTGACGGCGGCGGTCCGGGCGGCCCTGTCGGACCTGGCGACCGCCCTGGCCGAGGAGGCGGGCGTGGATCCTGCGCTCATCGTCGAGGCGACCATCGTCTGCAATCCGGTGATGCACCACCTCCTGCTCGGGATCGACCCGACCGAGCTGGGCCAGGCGCCCTTTGCCCTGGCGGTCAGCACCTCGCTGTCGCTCGCCGCCGCCGAGCTCGGGCTGACGGCCATCAACCCCCGCGCCCGGGCCTATGTGCTGCCCTGCATCGCCGGGCACGTGGGGGCGGATGCGGCCGCCGTGTCGCTTGCCACCGCGCCCGAGATGTCGGACGAGCTGATGCTGGTGATCGACGTCGGCACCAATGCCGAGATCCTGCTGGGCGACAGGACCCGGGTTCTCGCCTGTTCCTCGCCCACGGGTCCGGCCTTCGAGGGGGCGCAGATCTCCTCGGGGCAGCGCGCGGCGCCGGGTGCCATCGAACGGGTCGAGATCGACCCGGAGACGAAGACCCCGCGCTTCAAGATCATCGGCACCGATCTCTGGTCCGACGAAGAGGGCTTCGCGGCCGCCGCCGGACAGACCGGCGTCACCGGCATCTGCGGCTCGGGCATCATCGAGGCCGTGGCCGAGATGCGGATGGCCGGCCTTCTCGACCCGTCGGGACTGATCGGATCGGCCGCGCAGACCGGCACCCCGCGCTGCGAGGCCGAGGGCCGCACGCACAGCTATCTGATCCACGATGCCACCGCCGAGGGCGGTCCGCGCATCAGCGTCACCCAGGGCGACATCCGGGCGATCCAGCTGGCCAAGTCGGCGCTCTATGCGGGGGCGCGGCTCCTGATGGACGAGCGCGGGGTGGACCGGGTGGACCGGGTCGTCCTGGCCGGCGCCTTCGGCGCGCATATCTCGGCCAAGCACGCCATGGTGCTGGGCATGATCCCGGATGCGCCGCTCGACAAGGTGACCTCGGCCGGCAATGCCGCCGGCACCGGCGCCCGGATGGCGCTCTGTTCCGTGGCAGCCCGGCGCCAGATCGAAGAGGGCGTGCGGCGGATCACCAAGATCGAAACCGCCATCGCCCCCCGCTTTCAGGAGCATTTCGTGGCCGCCAACGCCATCCCCCACGCCACCGACGCCTTCCCCGAGCTCACGCAGGTCGTGACCCTGCCGGATGTCTCGTTCAACACCGGGGGTGGCGATGCCGGGGGCGGCCGGCGCCGCCGGCGGCGCTGAGGCGGGTCAAACCGGCCTTGACCGGCCACCGGCCATGGCCTAAGCACTGCTGCACTTCGCGGGTGTAGCTCAATGGTAGAGCAGGAGCTTCCCAAGCTTAAGACGAGGGTTCGATTCCCTTCACCCGCTCCAATCCACCCTTTCCCCGGACGTGACGGCGCGTGTTCCCCAAGCTGAAGATCCAACCGCGCCTGATTGCCATCCATCTCGGTCTGATCGCCATCGGCGCCCTCGGCGGGCTTGCCGCACAGGCGCTCGGCATGCCCCTGCCCTTCATCCTCGGAAGCCTGCTGCTCGTCGCGATCGTGGCGCAGGGCTCAGCGCTGCTGGCGGCCTCGCCCGACCGGGCGCTGCTTCCGCCGGACTTCAAGTTCAACGACGAATTCCGCGCCATCTTCATCGGCGTGATCGGCATGGCCATCGGAACGCGGATCACGATCGAGGTGCTGCAGAACCTGCCGAAGGCGGCGTTCTCCTTCGCGGCGCTGACGCTCTTCGTGCCGCTGACCTTCTGGGTCAACTATCTGATCTTCCGGCGGATCGGCCGCTACGATCACGCGACCGCCCTGTTCTCGGCATCGCCCGGCGGGCTCTACGAGTCGATCATGTACGGCGAACAGGCCGGCGCCGACATGCGACAGCTGATGCTGGCGCAATTCCTGCGGATCATCTTCGTGGTCACCCTGCTGCCGGTCGGCATGTCGCTCTATATCGGCCACCCGGTCGGCTCGGCCGCGGGCCTGGGCCTCGCGCCCGCGGATACCGGGCTGGAACACCTGCCGGTCGCGGCGCTGGTGCTGGTTCTGGGTCTGGTGCTCGGCCACCGGCTGCACCTTCCGGCGGCGCAGCTGCTCGGGCCGCTGCTGCTGGGCGCGGTGGTCACGCTCAGCGGGTTCGCGGTGCTCGACCTGCCGAACTGGATGCTGTCGGTGTCGCAGATCGTGATCGGCACGACCCTCGGCACCCGCTTCGTCGGCATCCGTCCGCGCATGATGATCAACGGCGCGGGGCTGGGCATTCTCAGCGTCGCCGCCATGATGCTGATCGGCACGGCGATGGCGCTGGTGCTCCGCCCGCTGACCGGAGAACATTTCGACGTCCTGCTGATCTCCTTCGCGCCGGGCGGGGTGACCGAGATGGCCCTGGTCGCACTGTCGCTCAACGCCAACCCGGCCTTCGTGACCCTGCACCACCTCTACCGGATCATCCTGACGGTCTTCGTGATCGGCCATGCGGCGCGGCGCTACTCCCCCGGGGACTGAGCCCCCTCGGCCTTCTCCTCGAGCGTCATCCACTCCTCCTCGGCCTCGGCCAGGGCCTGCTGCCGTTCGGCCAGCGCCTCGGACCCCTTGGCGAACTTGACCGGCTCGCGCGTGTAGAGGTCGGGCTGGGCGAGAAACTCCTCCAGCCTGGCGATTTCGGCCGCCAGCCGGTCGATCACCCCGGGCAGTTCCTCCAGCCGGTGACGCTCGGTGAAGGTCAGCGCATCGACCGGCTGGCTCGGCGCGGCCCCGGGCCGGGGGGCGGGTTTCGAGGCCGGTTTCCGCTTGGCCGGCCCCGTGCGTGGCGCCTCCCCGCCACGCTGTGCCCGGTAATCGGACCAGCCGCCGGCATAGACCGTCGCGCGCCCCTGCCCCTCCATCGCGACGGTGGTGGTGGCGACACGGTCGATGAAATCGCGGTCGTGGCTGACCAGCAGGACCGTGCCGTCGTAGTCGTCCAGCAGTTCCTGCAACAGGTCCAGCGTCTCGACGTCGAGGTCGTTGGTCGGCTCGTCCAACACCAGCAGGTTGCTTTCCCGCGCCATCAGCTTGGCCAGCAGAAGGCGCGCCTTCTCACCGCCCGACAGCGACCGCACCGGCGCGCGGGCCTGGCGTTCGTCGAAGAGGAATTCCTTGAGATAGCCCACCACATGTTTCGGCTGGCCCCGCACCAGCACCTGGTCGGCCTGTCCCGACACCCGCATGTCCCTGTCGCCGGTCAGGTTCTCCCAGAGGCTGAGATCGGGATCGAGCGCCGCGCGGCTCTGATCGAAGATCGCCGGCACCAGGTTCGAGCCGAGCGCGACCCGTCCCTCGTCCGGGGCGATCTCGCCGGTCAGCAACCCGATCAGGGTGGTCTTGCCCACGCCGTTCGGTCCGACGAATGCGACCCTGTCCCCGCGCATGACCCGCAGGTCAAGGCCGCGGACGATCTGGCGGTCGCCATACCGCTTGGAGAGCCCCTCGGCCTCGATCACCTTGCGGCCCGACTTCGGCCCGGAGGCGAGATCCATCGCCGCGGTGCCCTGCCGGCGGATCTGGGCGGCCCGTTCCTGCCGCAGGTCCTGCAATGCGCGGACCCGGCCCTGATTGCGCTTGCGCCGGGCCGAAATGCCCTCGACCGCCCATTTCGCCTCGGCCTTTATCTTGCGGTCCAGCTTGTGTCGGGCGGTATCCTCCTCCTCCCAGATCCTGTCGCGCCAGGCCTCAAACCCGGCGAACCCCTCCTCCTGGCGGCGCACCTCGCCCCGGTCGATCCAGAGCGTGCCGCGGGTGAGTGTCCGCAGAAAGGCCCGGTCGTGCGAGATCAGCACGAAGGCCCGGCCGGTCTGGGCGAGCGTGGCCTCCAGCCAGGCGATCGCCTCGATGTCCAGATGGTTCGTCGGCTCGTCCAGCAGCATCAGCTCGGGCGCCTCGGCCATCAGCCGGGCCAGCGCGGCGCGGCGCCTCTCGCCGCCCGAGGCGGTCTCCACGGGACGGGCGGGATCCAGCTTGAGCCCCTCGCTGGCCATCTCGACCCTGTACTGCTCCGCCGGCTCCAGCGCAGCCGCGGCAAAGTCGCCGAGCGTGGCAAAGCCGGACATGTCCGGTTCCTGCTCCATGTAGCCGACGGTGGTGCCCGGGGTGACGATCCGCTCGCCCCGGTCGGGCTCGACCAGGCCCGCCATGACCTTCATCAGCGTCGATTTGCCAGACCCGTTGCGCCCGACGAGGGCCAGCCTGTCGCCGGGCTGAACGACCAGCGACAGGTCGTGGAAGACCGGATCGCCGCCGAAGGTGAGCGAGATATCGGAGAGCTGCAGAAGGGGTGCGCGGGCCATGCGCCCCCGCTACGCCGCCACCCCGGCACCGTCAAGGGCGTCGGGTGCGGACGGGGGCGCTGCCCCCGGGCCTGCGGCCTCCCCCGGGATATTTTCCCGACCAAAGAAGGGGGCGCCGCGGCCCTGCTTCTTTGGTCCGGAAAGTATCCCCGCCGGAGGCACCGCGACCATTCCCCCGGAATGGTCGCCTGAATCGCGTGCGCCGCAGGCGCGCCTTTCGGTCAGGTGGCCGTGGCGCGCAGCAGGCGTTTGCGGGCGGGCGGGATGGCGCTGATTTCGAGGCCGGTGAAGACATGCAGCGTGTTCATGTGGCTGTCGACGACCGCGTGGTCGCTGACCCATCCCCCCATGAGGAGATAGGTCCGCAGCAGCGGCGGCATGCGCAGCATGGCCAGCCGGGCGTCGGGCTTGCGGCGCAGCTTCTGCGCAAAGCGGAAGACCTTGGGCGCCTTGACCTTGGGCAGCCAGCGTTTCGGGGCGATGTGGCGCTCCTTCAGCATGGCGAAGGCGTCGAGGTATTCCTCCGCATCCGTGCCGTGGAACGAGGAACAGCCGAAGAGCATCTCGACGTTCTGGTCGTCCACATAGGCGGTCATCGCGCCCCAGGCGACGCGCAGGATGTCGGGATCCTTCACCGCCGGATCGATGCAGAAGCGGCCCATCTCGACCATCCGGCCCTCGAAGGCCTCGAGCGCGGACAGTTCGTAGTATTGCGCCGAATAGCTGCGCGCGATCTCGCGCCCGCCGGTGAGGGGCAGGATCCGGAAACAGCAGACGAGGGCGCCGCTGCGCTGGTCCTCGACAAGCACGTGGTCGCAGAGATCGTCGAAGGGATCGGCGTCGAGATCGCTCTCGGCGGTGCCGCGGAAGGCCAGGGTGCGGAGCCGCTGCGCCGCGAGGACTTCCGCCTGCGTTCCGGCAAAACGCGCGCGGTAGCGTCCTTTTCTGAGCGACAGCATCTCGGCACCTCCACAGCGCATCATCGCCAGGGGAAACTAGGTCCCCCGCGCAATGCCCGCAAGATGTATCGATTTGATGACAGGCGCCCCGTCCCGGCCGGAGCGCGATCTCAGTTCAGGAAACTGCCGGCGGAAAAGTTGCCGATGTTGCGCAGAAGCTGCGCCAGGATGCCGCTGCCGCCGCTGTCGTTCGTGGTGACGCGGCGCGACAGGACGACCGCGCGGCCGTCTTCGAGGCCGTACCGCTCGATGTTGCGCACGGTGCCCGTGTCGTCGAAGGTCACCGCGACGATCTCGCGCTCGACCACCTTCGGCTGGGTCGGACCCAGGTGGCGGAAGGTGCTGCGCACGTAGAAATAGCCGCTGTCATCGGTCACGCCCGACGTCGATGGCGCGCCCAGCACCTCGGCCACCGTGTCGCGCGTGTCCACGCCGACGGTGATCTGCTGGAGGTCCTCTTCCTCGGGCACATAGCCATGCGCGCGCATCCGTTCGACGCAGGCGGCGAGGGACAGCATCGCCAGACCGGCAAGCCCCATGCGTGCCAGACGCAGCGCCCGGCGCGCCCTATCCCCGGTGTTGTCAGCCATGCCTGCCCCCTCGAGTTCACAGCGGAACGCCCCCTTGCCAGGGGTGGATCCGGCTTTTATCCCGATTACATCAAGTTCTTATCCGTGTTCAAGGAAGGATCGCCACCATGGGAGACGCCCGCCACGGCAAGGACCGCCTTCGCATCGCCGACCTGAACAGTCGGGCGGCGACCGGTTTCGATCTGCGCCCCGACGAGGCGGCGCTGGACCGTCTGAGGGACGACCTCGACCTTCTCGGCCTGCGCAAGCTGCGATTCCAAGGGGCGCTGCGCCCGCGCGGCTCGCGCGAATGGGAGTTGGTCGCCCAGCTCGGCGCCACGGTGGTGCAGCCCTGTGTCGTGACCCTCGCGCCCGTCACCACCCGGATCGAGGAAGAGGTGACGCGCCGCTATACCCCCGATTTCCAGCACGCCCCCGGCGCGGGCGAGGATGGCGACGGCGAGGGCAGCCCGATGCCCGAGGACGAGACGCTCGAGCCGCTGCCGGCGGTGATCGACCTCACCGAGGTCATGACCGAGGCGCTGGCCCTGTCCCTGCCCCTCTACCCCCGGGCCGAGGGGGCCGAAATGGGCGAGGCGGTCTTTGCCGAAGAAGGCAAGCGCCCGCTGCGCGACGAGGACGTGAAACCCTTTGCGGGGCTCGCCGGCCTGCGCGACAAGCTGGCAGGACCCGACCGCGAGGGGGACTGAGGGCGCGGGGACAAAGAATCGCTTGCGATTCCGCTGCCGAGGAGTATTTTCGCGCGCTCATCCGATTTGAACTTGAATGCGTGGCGCGTGACGGATTATGAGCCTCGCATCGACGAAACTCGGCCCTGACCCGGACCGGCGCGGGACTGCGCGTGGAACCCAGGGCCCCTGACTGCAGAGGTTGCGACATGGCTGTCCAACAGAACAAAGTCTCGAAGTCCCGGCGCAACAACCGCCGTGCCCATGACGCACTCGTGGCTGCCAACCCGAACGAATGCCCGTCCTGCGGCGAACTCAAGCGTCCGCATCACGTCTGCCCCTCGTGCGGGCAGTATGCCGACCGCGAAGTCATCGCCATGACCGACGAGATCGACCTGGACGACGACGCGGCCTAAACGCACGGCACGATCGGACAGACCCGCATGAGCGACGCGCACAGCCAGACGCCAGCGGGACCCTCGACCGGAGCCGACGCGACTCCGGTCGGACAGGGCCGCATCGTCATCTCCGTGGATGCCATGGGGGGCGACCGCGGCCCCAATGCCGTTGTGGCGGGGATCGCGCGTTCTGCCAAGAAGAACCCCGAGATCGGCTTCATCCTGCACGGCCCGAAAGCCGTGCTGACGCGTCTTGTCCAGAAACGCAGGCAGCTGCGCGGCCGGGTCGAGATCCGCGACGCCGAGGGCGTCGTCCGCATGGACGACAAGCCCAGCCAGGTGATGCGCCACGGCAAGGGCACCTCGATGTGGTCCACCCTGGAATCGGTGCGCAACGGCGAGGCCAAGGTGGCGGTGTCCTGCGGCAACACCGGCGCGCTGATGGCGCTGTCGATGATCCGGCTGCGCAAGATCCCCGGCGTGAACCGTCCCGCCATCGCCGTGCTCTGGCCCTCGCGCAACCCCTCGGGGTTCAACGTCATGCTGGACGTCGGCGCGGATGTCCGCGCGGACGAAGAGGACCTGCTGCAATTCGCGCTGATGGGGGCCTCCTACGCGCGCAACGGCATGCGTCTGGAGCGTCCGCGCATCGGGCTGCTCAACGTCGGCACCGAAGAAAACAAGGGCCGGGCCGAGCTGAAGGCCGCGCATGACCTGATCGAGCGCGCCGCCCCGGGGGCGCATTTCGATTTCGTGGGTTTCGTCGAGGGCGGCGACATTCCGGGCGATTCCTGCGACGTGATCGTGACCGACGGTTTCACCGGCAACGTGGCGATCAAGACCGGCGAGGGCACGGCCAAGCTGATCGGCGACCTGCTGAAGGAGGCGTTCAAGTTCTCGCCCCTTTCGCGCATCGCGGCGCTGCTGGCCCTGACGTCGCTGCAACGCCTGCAGAAGCGGATCGACCCGCGCCGCGTCAACGGCGGCGTGTTCCTCGGGCTGAACGGCACGGTGGTGAAATCTCACGGGTCGGCCGATGCGACCGGTGTGGCGGCGGCGGTCAAGCTGGCCTTCCAGCTCGCTCAGCAGGATTTGACGAACAAGATCAAGGCGCGGGTTGCATCTGCGGGATTGCCGGAACAGGATGCCACAGAAGAAACCAAGGTGGCTGAATGACTGTGCGCGCCGTTCCGACCGGGATCGGGCATTACCTGCCCGAACGGGTCGTCCCCAACAGCGAATTCGAAAAGACCCTCGACACGACGGACGAATGGATCCGCACGCGATCGGGGATCGAACGTCGGCACTTTGCGGCCGAGGACGAAACGACGAGCCAGATGGCGGTCCGGGCGGCCGAACAGGCGCTGCAGATGGCCAGGCTCGCACCCGACGACATCGACGCGGTGATCGTCGCGACCTCGACCCCCGATCTGACCTTCCCCTCCGTCGGCACGATGGTGCAGGAGGGGCTCGGCATGACGCGGGGCTTCGCCTACGACGTGCAGGCCGTCTGCGCCGGGTTCATCTTCGCGCTGGCCAATGCCAACGGCATGATCCTCTCGGGCCAGGCCGAGCGGGTGCTGGTGATCGGGGCCGAGACCTTCTCGCGCATCATGGACTGGGAGGACCGGGCCACCTGCGTACTCTTCGGCGACGGTGCCGGCGCGCTGGTGCTCGAGGCGCGGACCGGCACCGGGAAAAGCGACGACCGGGGCATCCTGTCCGTCGATCTCAATTCCGACGGCAAATATCGTGACATGCTCTATGTCGACGGCGGCGTCTCGACCTCCGGGACGGCGGGCAAGCTGCGGATGCAGGGCAACCCGCTCTTCCGGCAGGCGGTGGCCAAGCTGACCGAGACAGCCGACGCGGCCCTGGCCAAGGCGCATCTGACGGGCGCGGATGTCGACTGGATCGTTCCGCACCAGGCCAACATCCGGATCATCCAGGGCACGGCCAAGAAGATGGGCCTGCCCATGGAAAAGGTCATCGTGACCGTGCAGGACCATGGCAACACCTCGGCCGCCTCGATTCCGCTGGCGCTGTCGGTCGGCGTGACCGAGGGCAAGATCCGGTCCGGCGACCTCCTGGTCGCCGAGGCGATCGGCGGCGGTTTGGCCTGGGGCGCCGTGGTGATGCGCTGGTAGACAGCGCCGCCCGCCGGACAGACCGGTGACCATTCCCGCTCAAGTGCTTGATATTGACTCGGAATACTCCGCGGCGCAGGATGCCCCGAGCAAGTGCACATATGCGTCGGCAGTTTGGCGCGAGCGGGAGGACTGGCCATGGGCGAAACGACTCTGACGAGACTGGACCTGAGCGAGGCCGTGTTCCGCGAAGTCGGTCTGTCGAGAAATGATTCAGCCCAGCTTGTCGAATCCGTGCTGACCCACATGTCAGACGCGCTGGTGCGCGGCGAACAGGTCAAGATCTCCTCGTTCGGGACCTTCTCGGTGCGGGACAAGGCGGCCCGGGTCGGCCGCAATCCGAAGACCGGCGAAGAAGTGCCGATCAGCCCGCGCCGTGTGCTGACCTTCCGCCCCTCGCACCTGATGAAAGACCGCGTGGCCGACGGCAACCGCAAATAAGGACCTTCGCCGTCATGGCCAAATCCGCAGATGCGTTCCGGACCATCAGCGAAGTGTCGGAGTGGCTGGACACTCCGGCGCATGTGCTGCGATTCTGGGAGAGCAAGTTCACGCAGGTGAAACCGGTCAAACGGGCCGGCGGCCGGCGCTACTACCGTCCCTCGGACATGGAATTGCTGGGCGGCATCAAGAAGCTGCTGCACGAGGACGGGATGACCATCAAGGGCGTGCAGAAGCTCCTGCGCGAGAAGGGGGTGGCGCATGTGGCCGCGCTCTCGCAGCCGCTCGATGCGGTGACGGCGGCGGTGCGCGACGCGATGGACGGCCGGGCCAAGGGCGTCGGCCGGCCCGAGGCGGCGCATGACCCTGCGCCGGAGCCTGCCATCCCTGCAAAGGCGCCCGAGGCCCCGGCGGCGCCCCCCGCCCCCGCGCCGGAAACCAGGGGCCGGGCGCCGGAGCCGGCTGCGCCGCGCGCGCCAGTGACCGCCATGGCCCCCGCGCCGGCCACGGCTGCCAAGGTGGACACGGCCCTGCCGCTTGCCCTGCGCCGCAAGACCCCGCTGGCCCCGGAGGACGCCCGGCAGGTCCGCCAGTTGGCGCAGCGCCTGCACGACTGGCTCGAGCGGCAGAGCGCCTGAATCGAATCCGGCGGATCGGTCAGATTTCCCCTTGTTCCCCGCGCCAGATCGGATATGTAAGCCGGACCGTCGGGCTATAGCGCAGCCTGGTAGCGCGTCCGTCTGGGGGACGGAAGGTCGCAGGTTCAAGTCCTGCTAGCCCGACCATTTCATCACATTGGTGGTTCCGACGGTGGCTCTCGTGGCCGCTCGGCGCATCATGCGCGCCGTCAACCTCGGGCTCGACCTCGGGTTCTCCCGGTCGTCCGGAGCGTTTTTTTGCCGCGTCGTGCTCGGGCCGGGCCCGGATTGACGCGGGGCCAACAGGGGCCCGCACGCTCAGAGCGGTTGCGGCACCGGTTCCCGCACCCAGTCCCAGGCGGCCTCTTCCTCGGCCATCGGGAATATCTTCACGTCGACATCGCCAACCATGCGGGCGAAGCCGGCGAAGGGCCGGACCCAGGCCTGGTCCGTCACGATGGCATAGCGGTGCAGCGTCCGGATCGCGTCCCACTTCATGCCGAGCAGCGCCCGGTCGAACACGATCTCGGGATCGAACCCAGCGAAATGTTTCAGCCGGGCGAGCGCGTTGAACTTGCCGCCACGATCGATCCGCTCGCGGAAGGGGCGCAGGATGACCTCGACGTCCTCTTCGTCCATGTAGCCGTCGAGTTCGAAGGCCAGCACGTCGGCATGGCCGCTGTCGATGCGGGTCAGCCCGGGCCGACGCGCGGCAGCGGGCAGATCGCGGGCCCAGGCCTCGGCCTCGGCGGCCTCGCCGGGCAGGAAGCTGCGCATCTCGATGCGCGGAACGACCGGATTGAGGTAGCGGACCGCGCCGGCCAGCGTGCGGTTTCCGGTCACGACGGCAGCGCGCGGCATCTTGCGGAGGTCGTCGAGCAGACCGAGCTCCTCGACGATGTCCTCGAGCATGGCGCCGCCGGAGATATCCGTGAAACCGGTCATGTCGACACATATCCCGACACGTTCGGCGGCATCCAGCGCGGGCTTGAACCGGCGGTAGAAGTCCCTGACCTCCTCTCGCGTGACGTCGCCCGAGACAGTGACCCGGAACAATGGCGGTTGCGCGGTATCGAGCGAGATCATCCTGCCCCCCTTTGAGCGACGGGGCCCGGGAATAAGGCCCCGCGACTTAGATGGGGTCCGCGCGCCGCAGGTCAACGCGGCAGCGGCGGTTTCCGGTCAGACGCCAGGCATCGCCGGGGGGCGCCGCGCCGATGGCTCTGCCTGTCCGCAACCCGTGAAAGACGGACGGTCCCGAGGCCCTGCCCCGCCTTCCCTTTGCCGGATTCGCAGCGTAACGTCCCCGCGACCGCGCAGGAGAAACCATGACCGGCATCATTCCCAGCCAGCACCTTCGCAACATGATCGACCGGGGCGAGATTGCCGCCGACGAAACCATCACAGAAGAGCAGATCCAGCCGGCCAGCATCGACCTGCGGCTCGGCAGCACGGCCTATCGGGTCCGGGCCTCGTTCCTCGCCGGAGAGGACCGCACCGTCGCCGACCGGCTGGCCGAGTTCGAGATGCACCGCATTGACCTCTCCGAGGGGGCGGTGCTGGAAAAGGGGTGCGTCTACGTGGTGCCGTTGATGGAAAGCCTGAAGCTTCCCGGGGCGGTGCAGGCGGTGGCGAATGCCAAGAGCTCGACCGGGCGCCTCGACCTGCTGACCCGCGCGATCGTGGACGGCGGCAAGGAATTCGACCGCATCCCGCCGGGCTATTCCGGTCCCCTCTATGCCGAGATCTGCCCGCGCAGTTTCTCGGTTCTCGTCCGTTCCGGCATGCGCCTGAACCAGATCCGGTTCCGCGCCGGGGGCGCGCGTCTGACGGATGCGCAGTTGCGGGCGCTGCACCTCAGAACGCCGCTGGTGGACGGGACACCGGTGATCGAGGACGGGCTGGGCTTTTCCGTCGATCTCAAGTCCGGCGCAGACGACATCGTCGGGTATCGCGCGAAGCCACATGCCGGAGTGGTCGATCTTGACCGCCTAAACCATTACGAAATCGGCGACTTCTGGGACGAAGTCCGAACGACCGACAGCCGGATCATCCTCGATCCCGGTGCCTTCTACATTCTCGTCAGCCGCGAGGCGGTGACCATCCCTCCGGATCATGCCGCAGAGATGGCGCCCTATCTCGCCATGGTGGGGGAATTCCGGGTGCATTACGCGGGATTCTTCGACCCGGGTTTCGGCCACGACGCGGCGGGCGGGGCCGGATCGCGCGGCGTCCTCGAGGTGCGGTGCCACGAGGCGCCCTTCGTGCTGGAACACGGTCAGGTCGTCGGGCGGCTGGTCTATGAACGCATGATGGCCGAGCCGGAAACGCTCTATGGCGACGGGCTCTCCTCGAACTACCAGGGCCAGGGGCTGAAGCTTTCCAAGCATTTCAGGTCCGCTTGACCCGTTTCTCAAGTCCATCTTACAAGTCTCAGAAAAATAACGATATGTTGTCGCCACCCATTACCCTGCTGACCGCTGCCATTGCCGTGGTCGGGGCGAATTCCATGGTTCTCGCTCCGATCACCGGGGCGGTCGCGGCCGATCTGGGCGGCGATCCGGCCGATATCGTCCAGGCCGCGGCGGCTTACGGTGTAACCACGGCGATTTCGGCGATCCTTCTCGCGCCGCGGGCCGATGTCATCGGGGCGCACCGGGCCCTCTATCACGCGGTGCTGATCGTGCTGGCCTCGATGATCGCCTCGGTCGTCGCCCCGACGAAATGGGCGCTCACGCTGGCGCAGGGGGTCGGCGGCATCGGCGCGGGCATGGCGATCCCGGCGATCTATGCGCTGGCGCCGCAGCTCGGCCCCAAGGGGCAGGAAAAGCGGAGCATGGGGCTTGTTCTCTCGGGCTGGACACTGGCGCTGGTGGCCGGGGTCGCGGGGTCCGGGTTCCTGGCGGAGTTCGCGGGATGGCGTGCGGTTTACGCCGTACTTGCCGTTGCAATCATTGGTGTTTTCATCGCGATGCACCGGATCGACCTGACCGTCGACCTGTCGTCGGCGCGGCCGACCTCGCCGCTGACCGCCCTGCGCGTGCCCGGCATCTGGCGCGGGCTCTTCGCGGCGGGCGCGCTCATGCTGGGGTTCTACGGCACCTATGCCTTCATCGGCGCCCATGTGCATGACGCGCTCGGCCGCGGCCCCGACTGGGCCGGCGTGGTCACGCTCTTCTACGGCACCGGGTTCGGGCTGGCGGCGCTGATCGACAAGTATGTCGACCGCCTGCCGCAGAGCCAGGCGGGGGCGCTCTCCTTTGCGGGTCTCACGGCGGTCTACCTCGCCCAGCTCGCCTTCGGCGGCATCTTCGTGGCACTGACGCTCATCGCGCTGTGCTGGGGGATCGTTCAGCACCTCGGCCTGAACTTCGTGGTCTCGCGGCTGGCCTCGCTCGACGTGTCGCAACGCGGGGCGGTGCTGGGGCTGAATTCGGCGGTGACCTACCTTGCCGTCACGGGTGGCGCGCTGGCCTTCCGGCCCGCCTACGAATACGGCGGGCTGGCTCTGTGCAACCTGCTGTCGGCGCTCTGTGTGGCGGCGGCGGTGGCGGAGAGCCTGACCGCGCCTAGAGCCGACCATTCCGCCGCATGAGCCGGGCGGCCTTGCGGGCGCGGCGCGCGGTCTGACGCGCCCGTTTCGACTGCGGCCCCTGCCCGTCGCCTTTTGCCATACGGCCCATGCCGGCCTTCAGGCCGCGAGACAGCACGCGGCGCAGGATCATCCGGATCAGTCGCTCTGCATTCACTTCGTCACTCCTCGAACATGTCGTCCTGGCCCTCGTCCGCGTCGTGTTCGCCGTCGTCCCCGTCCTCGTCCAGATTGCCGAACCCCGGCGGCGGACGATTGTCCAGCAGCCCGGCCTCGCGCAGTTCCTTGAGTCCCGGCAGATCGCGCGCCGTCTCGAGCCCGAAATGGTCGAGAAACGTCGCCGTGACCACGAAGGTCACAGGGCGGCCCGGCGTCATGCGGCGGCGGCCAAAACGGATCCAGCCCATCTCGATCAGCAGATCGATCGTTCCGCGCGACACCGAGACGCCGCGGATCTCTTCGATCTCGGCGCGGGTCACGGGCTGATGATAGGCGATGATCGCCAGGGTTTCGATGGCCGCGCGCGACAGCTTGCGGGTCTCGACCGTTTCCTTCTGCATCAGGTGGCCGAGATCGGGTGCCGTGCGGATCGCCCATTGATCCCCCACCTGCACGACCCGGATTCCACGCCCCTCGTAACGCGCCTGAAGGTGTCGCACCGCCTCGAGTGCGTTGCAGCCATGGGGCATCCGCGCATTCATGTCGCCGATCGTCACCGGTTCGGCCGAGGCAAAGAGAATCGCCTCGACCATGCGCTCCTGCTCGGCCATGGGGGGCGTCTCGAACAGGGAATCGTTGGCCGGGGTTCCGGGCGGGGGCGTCTGGTCAGTCATCCGGTTTCGTCCGCTGGCGCAGCTGGATCGGGGCGAAGGTTTCGGATTGGCGCAGCTCGGCATGGCCTTCCTTGACCAGTTCCAGCGCGGCGGCGAAGGTCGCGGCCGTGGCCGAGCGGCGCCGGACCGGGTCGCTTTCCCAGCCTTGCGGCATGTAGGACATGATGTCGGTCCAGCTTCCGGCAAAGCCGATCATGTGGCGCATCCGATCCAGGGCCTGTTCCATGGTAAAGACGTTGTCGCGATCCATCACGTAGGGGCGAAATTCGTCGCGGGTGCGGATCCGCGCGTAGGCCTGCATGAGGTCGAGCAGGTTGGCCGAATACTCCACCCGGCGCACGCGTTCCACCCCCTCGGGGATGCCGCGCGGAAAGAAATCGCGCCCCAGCCGGTCGCGGGCCATCAGCCGCGCGGCCACATCCCGCATCGCGGACAGCCGCTCGAGCTGAAAGGCGAGGTGCGCGGCCAGATCCTCGCCCGAGGGGCCCTCTTCCTCCGGGTCGGGGGGCAGCAGCAGGCGGCTCTTGAGAAAGGCGAGCCAGGCCGCCATGACCAGGTAATCCGCGGCCAGTTCGATCCGCAGTTCCTTGGCCTTCTCGACGAAGAACAGGTACTGCCGAGCCAGCTGAAGAACCGAGATCCTGAGCAGGTCGACCTTCTGGGTCCGCGCAAGGTTCAGCAGCAGGTCGAGCGGGCCCTCGAATCCGTCGACATCCACCACGAGCGCCTCGGCGGCGAGGCGTTCGTTCACGCTCAGAGATGCGTCGCGGTGCTCGTCCTCAGCCATCGTCCCGACCGTGCAAGAGAGCCTCAAGCTTCTCTTCGACGGCCTGAATGTCAACCTCCGCTGCCTGATCGCGCAGGGCCAGCGCCCGGTCCGCGCGCTCCTGCGCGGCCGAGGACATGCGCCCGGCGGCGTCGGCCACCGCGGCTCGTTCGGCCAGGGTCGCGTTGCACAGCAGCACGACATCGCAGCCCGCCGCGAGCGAGCCGCGGGTGATGTCGGAATACGACCCCTCCAGCGCCTTCATCGAGATGTCGTCGGTCATCAGCAGCCCGTCGAATCCGATGTCGTTGCGGATGACCTGCACCGCACGGGGCGAGAGTGTCGCGGGACGCTCGTCGATCGCCTCGTAGACCACATGGGCGGTCATCGCCATCGGCAGGTCGTTCAGCACCTTGAACGGCGCGAAGTCCACGGCATCGAGCGTCTCGCGGGGGGCCGTGACCACCGGCAGGTCATGGTGGCTGTCGGCCGTGGCCAGGCCGTGGCCGGGGACGTGCTTGACCACCGGCAGCACGCCGCCCGCCTGGAGCCCCATGGCCACCGCCCGGCCCAGCCCCGCCGCCTCGGCCGGAGTGGTGCCGTAGCAGCGGTCGGTCAGGAAATCGTGAGTTTCAGGGCGCGGAACGTCGACCATCGGCGCGCAGTTCACGTCGATCCCGTAGCTGCGCAGTTCCAGTGCGGTGATGAGATAGCGCAGGTACATCGCCTCGGTCGCGGCGGCGCCCGCCCTGCGCGAGAAATCGAGCGGCGGCTCCCACTCCCGCGCGAGCGGCGGACGCAGGCGCTGCACCCGGCCGCCCTCCTGGTCGATCAGGATGGGGGCGTCGCGGCCGACCGCCTCGCGCATCTGGTCGCAGAGCGTCATCAACTGATCCGCATCCGCGATGTTGCGCGCGAAGAGGATGAAGCCGAAGGGGTCGGCCTCGCGAAAGAACGCCGTTTCGTCCTCGGTCAGGCGGGTGCCCTCGGCGTCGAGGATCGTGGCGCCGAAGGTCATTTCGCGACGACCGGGATGCAGTCGGCGTTTTCGGCCACCAGCGCGGCGCAGAAATGGCGCGTGGCCGAGAGGTCGGCGAAATTCATCACCCGCAGGCGATAGAAGGTGCGGCCGCCGCTGCTGGCCTTCTGGATCACGCGCTGCTTGTCGTCCATGTAGTCGCGGAACCGGCTGTTGAACCGGTCCCATTCCTTGCGCGCCGTCTCGACGCTGTCATAGGCGCCCAGTTGCACCAGCCGGGTGCCCGCAGGGATCGAGGCGGGATCCACATCGACCGCGGGCTGCAACGGCGCCGGCGCGGCGATCGGGGCCTGGGGCGCGGTGGTGGCCAGGACCACCGGGCGCATCCTGGGACGCAGGGTCAGGTTCGGGCCGCCGGTGCCGTCCATCAGCAACGCCGCCTTGGTCTCGGTCGCCTCTGCCGCCTGCTCGGCCTTGAGCAGGGCGCGGGCGATCGTGTCGTCGGTGGTCACCGGCTCGACGGTCTCGCCCGACAGCGGCGCGGCGTCCTTCAGGACCCGCGCGGTCAGGGCCGCGATCGGGTCGGCCCGTTCAGCCTCGGCCCGCGCTTCGGCGGCCGCCGCCTCGGCCTCGGCCTCGCGGCGGGCGGCGATGCGCTTGGGGGACTCATCCTCGAATTCCAGCCGCACCGGCGCGGGCGCCAGGATCAGGCGGTCCGCCGGCTTTTCCGCCAGCCCCTCGGCCGCGACCTTGTTCACCGCCAGACCGACATTGCCGGCCAGGGTGCCGCCCGGATCCTCCGGCGCGATCCGCATGGGATCGGCCGCGGCCCGGACCACCGGCACATCGGAGACGTCGCGCATGAGGGTCCGGTAGCCCCAGACGCCCACGCCGACCAGCAATGCGATCGACACCAGCCCGCCGGTCAGGTTGATCAGCGTCGCCATGGAAAGGGAGGGGTCTTCCTGCCCGGACTCCACCTGAATCTCTGCCATTTCGCCTCGCTCCCGCGCGCGTTGCCGCGCGTCGGTTTCCGTTGACTGCTCGTCCCCGGTCGCGGCGGTGCTTTAGCGCAACTCTTCCGCGGGGGTCACGCCAAGGATAGCAAGACCAGCGGAAATGACAACGGCTACGGCACGGGCAAGGGCCAGTTTCGACTGGCTCAGAGCGGCGTCGCCCTCGTGCAGGAAGCGCAGTTCGGGCTTGTCGTTGCCGCGGTTCCACAGGGTATGGAGATCGCCCGCAAGCTCGTAGAGATAGAAGGCGACGCGGTGCGGTTCGTTCGTGCGGGCGGCGATCTCGACCAGGCGCGGCCATTCCGTCAGCTTCTTCGCGACCGACTGTTCTGCTTCGTCCGTCATACCCGAGAGATCGGCAGCGGCGAGCGTCGCGTCGTCATGGGCGATCCCCGCCTCGCCCGCCTTGCGCAGGACCGAGGCGATCCGGGCATGCGCATACTGCACGTAGAACACCGGGTTCTCACGCGACTGTTCCAGCACCTTGTCGAAATCGAAATCCAGCGGCGCGTCGTTCTTGCGGGTCAGCATGACAAAGCGAGTCACGTCCGGCCCGACCTCCTCGACCACGTCGCGGAGGGTGATGAAGGTCCCTGCCCGCTTGGACATCTTGAACGGCTCGCCGTCCTTGAAGAGCTTGACCAGCTGACAGAGTTTGATGTCGACCGGCACCCGGCCGTCCGACAGAGCGCTGACCGCCGCCTTCATCCGCTTGACATAGCCGCCGTGATCCGCGCCGAAGACGTCGATCAACAGGTCGTAGCCGCGGCTGATCTTGTCGTAGTGATAGGCGATGTCGGGGGCGAAATAGGTCCAGCTGCCGTCCGACTTCCTGATCGGGCGGTCCACGTCGTCGCCGTGTTCGGTCGAGCGGAAGAGGGTCTGCTCGCGCGGCTCCCAGTCCTCGGGGACCTTGCCCTTGGGCGGCTCGAGCGTGCCCTGGTAGATCAGACCCTTGTCCGAAAGGCTGTCGATGGCGGCCTCGATCCGGCCGGTGCCGTAGAGCGCCTTCTCCGAAAAGAAATGGTCCATCTGCACGCCGAGCAGGCCGAGATCGACGCGGATCAGCTCCATCATCGCCTCGGTGGCCATTTCGCGCACGTCGTCGAGCCAGACCTCTTCGGGCTGGTCCACGTAGGCGTCGCCGACCTTGGATTTCAGCGCCTCGCCGACCGAGATCAGGTAGTCGCCGGGATAGGTGCCGCCTTCGAAGGTGACCTCGTGGCCATGGGCCTCGAGATAGCGGAGGTAGACCGAGCGGGCCAGCACGTCGACCTGCGCGCCGCCGTCGTTGATGTAGTATTCGCGCGTGACCTCATAGCCCGCGTAGTCGAGCAGGCTGGCAAGCGCGTCGCCGAAGACCGCGCCGCGCGTATGGCCGACATGGAGCGGGCCGGTGGGATTGGCCGAGACGTATTCGACGTTCACCTTCAGGCCCCTGCCCATGGCGGAACGGCCGTACTGCGGACCGCTTTGCAGGACTGTCCGGACGATGTCGGCCCAGACCGCCGGATCGAGGCGGAGGTTCAGAAACCCCGGCCCCGCCACTTCGGCGCTGGTGATCCTGTCGTCTGCGGCGAGCCGGTCGGCCAGCGCCTCGGCGATGTCGCGGGGCTTGAGGCCGGCGGGCTTGGCCAGGACCATGGCGGCATTGGTGGCCATGTCGCCATGACCGGGATCGCGGGGCGGCTCGACCGTGACATTGGCAAAGTCGAGGCCTCCGGGCAGGTCCCCCTCCTGCTGCATGGCGGCGAGACTGTCGAGCACGGTGGCGCGGATATCGGCGAATAGGTTCATCGGGCCGGTCCTTTCATCTCGCGCGGGTTTATCATGGCGGCGTGGCGCGTCAACGGGGCGGAGCCCGGGCGCGTGCGTTGCGTCAGGTCGGGACCGGCGGCCGGCCCCGCGCTCGGCCGTGATCCTAGGGCACGACCCCGGGGATGACGGCCCGACGGGCGGTGCGGGATGGTGAAAGGTCCTCGGGTCGCCGCCGGGGGATGACGGTGGTGCGGGGTGGCAGGAGATCCCCGGTCGGGGCCGGGGATGCCGAAGGTGCGGGTGGCGGGAGATCCCCGGTCGGGGCCGGGGATGACACGATGGCGCTCGCAGCGCGCGCCCGAGCGGATCACCCGTTCCGGATCCGCTCCTCGTAACGGATGTGACCGGGGCCGGAGGCGCGCAGCCCCGGTTCCGGCTCGGTGCCGGTCAGACGGGCGTGTTCGACGATGGCGAAACGGTCGGTCATCCCCGAGATGTAGTCGCAGACGATCCGGGCCAGCGCCGTCTCGTCGCCACGGACCGCCTCGACATCCTTGCGCCACTGCTTGGGCAGCACGTCCGGCGTCTGCATGAACAGAGGAAAGAGTTCGCGGACGATGCGGGTCACCTTTGCCCGCGTCTCGACCACCTCCGGCGCCCGGTACATGCGGTGGAAGAGGAATTCGCGGATCGCCTTGAGATCCGCCCAGACCCCGGGCGAGAAGCGCGCCATCATCCGGCCGGCCTCGCGCACGTCGGTGACCGAGGCGGGGCCGACCGCCGACAGGTTCTCGCGGGTCACCGCGATCACGTCCTCGACCAGCACGCCGAAGAACCGGCGCAGCGCCTCGTGCCGGCGGCGGTAGAGGTTGAGGCCCGGGTAGCGCGCGTCCACAGCGTCGAAGCAGCGATCCAGAATGGGCAGTTCCGCGAGCTGCTCGGTCGAGAAGAGTTCGGCCCGCAGCCCGTCGTGCAGATCGTGGTTGTTGTAGGCGATATCGTCGGAGAGCGCGGCGACCTGCGCCTCGGCCGAGGCATGAGTGTGCAGTTCGAGATCGTGAAGCGCGTTGTACTCGGCGAGCGCATAGGGAATCTCGCCCGTCACCGGCCCGTTGTGCTTGGCGATGCCTTCGAGGCAGTCCCAGGTCAGGTTCAGCCCGTCCCATTCGGCATAGGTGCGCTCCAGGCTGGTGACGATGCGGATCGCCTGGGCGTTGTGGTCGAACCCGCCGTAGGGCTCCATCAACTCGGCCAGCGCATCCTCGCCAGTATGGCCGAAGGGTGGATGGCCGAGGTCATGGGCCAGCGCCACGGCCTCGGTCAGTTCGGGGTTGAGCCCGAGCGCGCCGGCAATGGTGCGCGCGACCTGCGCCACCTCGACCGAATGGGTCAGGCGGGTGCGGAAATAGTCGCCCTCGTGCTCGATGAAGACCTGGGTCTTGTGCTTGAGCCTGCGGAAGGCCGAGGCATGGATGATCCGGTCGCGGTCACGCTGATAACACGAGCGGAACGTGCTTTCCTCTTCGGCATAGCGCCGCCCGCGCGACGCCCCCGGATGCGAGGCATAGGGCGCGAGCATGGCGCCTCCTTCTTACTGTGTCCCGGTGGTCCCGGCGTGCTGCGCCGGCGATCCTTGTCCCCTGATGTGACCCTGCATATATTGCAGGCAAGTGTCAGGCAAACCGTCCGATTTGCCCCATCAATGAGGTATCGCCATGCAGATCCCGCCCAAAGTGACCGACCGCGCCTTCGAACGTCTGTCCGAAATCGGCGCCGGCGCCCAGGGACAGGCCCTGCGCGTGGCCGTCGAGGGGGGCGGCTGCTCGGGGTTTCAGTACGACATCAAGCTGGACGACCCCTCCGACGGCGACCTCGTGCTCGAGGGCAATGGCGAGCGGGTGGTGGTCGACGACGTCTCCCTGCCCTTCCTGGCAGGCGCGACGATCGATTTCGCGGACGAACTGATCGGTGCGCGCTTCGTGATCGAGAATCCGAACGCCACGAGCTCCTGCGGCTGCGGCACCTCCTTCTCGATCTGACACTTGCCGCGGCCCCGGCCGACCCTGGCCGACCCCGGTCCTGTCGCGCGAACGGGCGCTATTCCGCGGGCGGCATGACGCTCCGGGCCATCGGCGGCGCGCGCCGGACGCGCTGCGCCGCGAATTGCTCGTAGACAAGGTATGACCCCGAGGCCACGACGACGGCCGCGCCGAGGAAGATGTGCGCGCCCGGGACCTCTCCGAAGAACGCGGCGCCGATGATCACCATCCAGACGAACTGGAGGTTCATGAGCGGCGTCGCGGTATAGGCGGGCAGAAGGCGCAGCGCCACGACCAGCAGCCAGCGGGCGCCGAAGAGCAGCCCGGCATAGGCGACGGCCAGGCCGAGGTCGCCGAGCGGCATGGGCCGGAAGACGAACGGCAGGGCGATGGCCATCACGATCATGTTCAGCAGGTTCGGATAGAAGACCAGCGCGAGCGAATTCGCCTCGCGACGGCCGACATAGCGGGCCATGACCATCGACAGCGTGCCGGAAATGCAGGCGAGAAAGGCCACGGCGTGGCCCAGCGTGACGGCGGTGAGGCCCTCGGGGAAGAGGCACAGGACGCCGACGAAGCCGGCTGCGAGGGCGATCCAGACGCGCGGCGCCACGCGTTCGCGCAGGATCGGGCCGGACATCAGGCCGGCGACAAGCGGCATCAGACCGATGAAGATGAAGACCTCGGCGAAGGGCAGCAGCCGGAAAGCGTAGAAAAAGGCGGCCCCGGCGACGACCGTGGCGACGGCGCGCACCGCCATGGCCCGGGGCTGCGTGGTCCGCAGGCCTCCGGGTGCGGGGCTGATCCGGTTGGCGATGACGCAGAACAGGGCCACCAGCCCGCCGGAGACGGCATAGAGCTGCGGCGCCGCGTAGCCGCCCGCCAGCAGCTTGGTGATCCCGTCGGCCGACGAGATCAGCGCGGTGTAGATCAGGACCAGTGCGGTGCCGGTCAGGGCCGTGAACGAGGCTGCCTTCATGCGCGCGCCGCCTCCGCCCGGCCGGAGCGCATGCCCGTGCGGGCGAAACCGGCAAAGAAATCTCCGAAACAGTCGCAGGCGGCCTCGGCGCGGATCAGGATGTCGGCGCTGTCGGGGCTGACGTTTTCGCAGACATAGTCGCGCATCAGCTGCCAGTCGGACGACCGGCGCGTGTTCAGCCCGTAGATCACCTCGGACAGTTCGCGAAGCGGGGCGGGATGATCATGCTGCGAATGGAAGCTCACCGGGCCTGGCGTCAGGCGCGCCTGGAACGGAGCGCCGCCGGATGTGCTCAACGCCCAGTTGCAGACCAGGTACGCGTGATAGTCATCCTGCCGCACGGCGTCGTCTCCTTCCGCGACGGCAAAAGCGGCCGCAACATGGGCGATAGCATCCTGCCACTCGGCCGGAGGGGTTAGGCCGCAGTAACGCATTGCCACCAAAACTTCCGCAAGAAGGTCCCAATTGCAATCCAAAAATGCCAGCGTGCCGGTGAATTTAAGGCTCTGCTCGGCTTCGGAGCCCAGGTCGGGATCGCGACGGCCATATTCGGAAAGGTAAAATGCGATGTGCGTCAGCTCATAGGCCGCCTTCTTGTTGGGAACCGAAAAAGTGGTCGGTCGTGATACAAACCTACTCAACCTGTCGTTGATAAGCGTCACATCCTGGCCATGACTGACGCCAACGCGCGTCATAAGGCGCGTCGCCTCGCCGCGCTGCAGGTCCGACAGCTCGGCCTCGATCAGGCCCTGGTCGGCCACCCATTGCGCGAGGGCGCGGCCCTTGCCGCCCCCCAGACCGAGCGTCTCGAGGTCGAGGCAGATGGACAGGAGGAACCGGTAGTACTGCGGAAAGAATTCCAGCCGCTCCTCGATCGTGTCGTAGAAGCCCCGGTAGACGGACAGCGCCTCGGGCGCCACGTCCTGGCCTGTGCATTCCAGGATGTTGAGGATTTCGGCGTTTTCCTTAAGCCAGAACACATCGTCGGTATCGCGGCGGTGGTTGGCGAAGGTGTCCAGCAGGGCCGCGTATCTCGCGGCCCGCTGTTCGCTGCGGGAGGGGAAGGCAAGGTGGATGACATTGGACATGATATTGCTCCTTTGATCACCGGGGCCTGACCCGCCCCGTCCCGTAGTCCGTCTGGATCAGCTGCCCGAGGCGAAGGACTGAACCGCGTCGCCCGTGGCGATCTCCGAGGTCACCGGAGCGGAACCGGAGGCGAAGGCCTCGACCGCGTCACCCGCGGCGGTTTCCGAAGTCACCGGAGCGGAACCGGAAGCGAAGGACTGAACCGCGTCGCCCGTGGCGATCTCCGAGGTCACCGGAGCGGAACCGGAGGCGAAGGCTTCGACTGCGTCACCCGCGGCGGTTTCCGACGTCACCGGAGCGGAACCGGAGGCGAAGGCTTCGACCGCGTCGCCCGTGGCGATCTCCGAAGTCACCGGGGCGGAACCGGAGGCGAAGGCTTCGACCGCGTCGCCAGAGGCGATTTCCGAAGTCACCGGAGCGGAACCCGAGGCGAAGGCTTCGACCGCGTCGCCGCTGCTCATCTTTGTGGCGTTCGGCGCCGAGCCGGAGGCGAACATCTCGACGGCGTCACCGTCCGAGGCGCGGGTTGCGGTCGGAGCCGAGCCCGAGGCGAACATTTCAACCGAATCTCCCCCCTTGACATCCGTGCGGGCAGTCGGCGCGGACCCCGAGGCGAACAGTTCCACAGCGTCGCCCGAGAGGGCCCTGACGGCCGTGGCCGGGGCGGAACCGGAGGCGAACATCTCGACCGCGTCGCCAGCCGTCATGCGGGTCGAAACCGGGGCCGAACCCGAGGCGAACATCTCGGTCGCGTCGCCGTCGAACATGGTTTTTTCTTCAAGTTTTGCAGTTGCTTGCTGAACAAAGCTTTTGTGGATTGCAGACATCTTCAGGGTCTCCCAGTTGGTGGTTGATGCCCCGAGGATTGCCCTCTGAACGGTTTCTGCAAAGTAAAAAAACAACCTATACGTGTGTCCCGATTTATGGCACGCGAAGTGATTCGCGCTAAGCGCCTGAAACGATTGAAACGGGGGACGGGCAAATTTTTCGTAAATTCGAACACGTGAATGCCTGGCAGCGGCCTATGACGTCATCTTAAGGGGTCTGCGATGCGCGAATCATCCGTCTTGCATGACTCAACTTGGAGCAGCCGCGGCGGCGAGATGACGCCGACTCGCACAGGGAAGACGCTATTTCGCGCCGCTTGCCCCGCCCTGGCGGATCCTCCAGAAAGGCCCGGACAGAGGGAGACACGGCCATGCGCATCGCCACGTTCAACATCAACGGCATCAAGGCACGCCACGCGGCGCTGACCACCTGGCTGGACGAGGCCGGGCCGGATGTCGTGCTGTTGCAGGAGATCAGGTCGGTGGACGAGAACTTCCCCCGCGAGATCTTCGAGGACCGCGGCTACAACGTCGAAACCCATGGGCAGAAGAGCTTCAACGGTGTGGCGATTCTTTCAAAGCTGCCGCTCGAGGACGTGACCCGGGGCCTGCCCGGCGACGATGCGGACGACCATGCGCGCTGGATCGAGGCGACGGTCGTCGGCGAGCATGCGGCCCTGCGCGTCTGCGGGCTCTACCTGCCCAACGGCAACCCCGCGCCGGGGCCGAAATACGACTACAAGCTGGCGTGGATGGAGCGTCTGCGCGAACGGGCCAGGCAGTTGATCGCGCAGGAGGAACCGGCGCTGATGGCGGGGGATTACAACATCATTCCCCAGCCCGAGGACGTTGCCAGGCCCGATGCCTGGCGCGACGACGCGCTTTTCAGGCTCGACAGCCGCGACGCCTATCGGCGGGTGCTGAACCTGGGCTTCACCGAGGCGTTCCGCACGCGCCACCCGGCCCCCGGCCATTATTCCTTCTGGGATTACCAGGCCGGCGCGTGGCAGCGGAACAACGGCATCCGGATCGACCACATCCTGATGACACCGCAATGCGCCGACCTGATGCAGGACGCAGGCATCGAGAAAGAGTTGCGGGGCCGCGAGAAACCCTCGGATCACGTGCCGGTCTGGGTCGACCTCGCCGTCTGAACCGGAGCCAGCCGCGCCCCGCCCGTGACATCGTGGTCGTACAGCCACGAGAAACCGCGGATCACGGATCGCGGCGCCGTAGCGCCCAGAAGGCGGATCCCCAGCTGCGCCCCCGTCGCGAGGGGGCCGCGCAGGTGGTATTTCCAAGCGTTGCCGGTCGCCGCATCGACGGTGCGGACCACCCGGGCGTGCCGGGCCCGCTGGTAGGTTTCGAACGCCGCGCGCGTATCGTCGGTCGCGTCCAGCGCCTCTGCCAGAACCCAGGCATCCTCGATCGCCATGCAGGCGCCCTGGGCGAGGAAGGGCAGCGTCGGGTGGACGGCATCGCCCATCAGCACCGTGTTGCCGCCATGCCAGTCGGTCGCGACGCGGCGCCGGAACAGGCCCCAGACATGGACCGTCTCGATCCGGTCCAGCAGGGCGCGCGGGCGTGGACCCATCCGGGAAAAGGCGCCCTGGACGGCGGCGGCGCTGTCCCGTCGCGACCAACTTTCCTGCGTCCAGTCGCGGCGTTCCTCGACCGCGACGATGTTGCGAAGGCGGTGATCACGCAGCGGATAGGTGACGATATGCCGGCCGGGGCCCATGTGTAGCTCGACCTCGGGCGGCCCCTCGTCGCCGGCCACAACGGCGCGCCAGGCCACCTGCCCGGTAAAGAACGGCGTGTCCCGGCGCCCGATCGACTCGGCCACGACGGAATGGAGACCGTCCGCTCCGACGACGATATCCACCTCGGTCGCGCCCCCCCGCGCCGCATGGACAACCGGCCGCAGGCCCGGCGCCACGCGGTCCACTTGATGGCCGAGATGCAGCTCGGCCCCGGCCGCGCGCGCGCCCTGCGCCAGCACCTCGATCAGGTCGGCGCGGTGCAGGAAAAGGTAATCCCCCGGGCGTTCCAACCCCGCCAAGGGGAACCGCGCCAGCCTCCGGCCCCGGCGATCCCGCAGGACCACGGCCTGCGCCTCGGGCGCTCCGGTGGCGCGGACGGCCCCCTCGAGGCCGAGCGCACGCAGGACAGCCAGGCCGTTGGGACTGATCTGGATGCCGGCGCCGACCTCGGCGATCTCGGACGCCTGTTCCAGAACGCTCACACGGGCGCCCCGCAGCGCAAGGGCGCGCGCGGCCGTCAGGCCTCCGATCCCGGCGCCGACGATGACGACATGCCTGTTCCTGATACTCATGCGGGGTCCGTTACGCAAAACGCCGGGACCATCGCCCCGGCGCCTTCGAAGATCACACGCGATGCGGGTGGTCAATCGTCGCGATGCACCTTTTCACGCCGCTCATGCCGTTCCTGCGCCTCGAGGCTCATGGTGGCGATCGGGCGCGCGTCGAGGCGCTTGAGCGAAATCGGCTCGCCGGTCACGTCGCAATAGCCGTATTCGCCCTCGTCGATCCGGCGCAGGGCAGAGTCGATCTTGGCGACCAGCTTGCGCTGGCGATCCCGCGTACGAAGCTCGAGCGCGCGGTCCGTCTCCTCGGAGGCGCGATCGGCGACGTCCGGGATGTTCCGCGTATTTTCCTGGAGACCTTCGACGGTGTCACGGCTGTCGAGCAGAATTTCTTCTTTCCAAGCCAATAATTTGCGTCTGAAATATTCGGTCTGTCGCTCGTTCATGAAGGGCTCGTCCTCGGCGGGACGATAGTCTTCTGGCAGAAAAGTCTCTGCTTTCATTCTTGGCTCCCTAGTCGTTCCGTGACCAGCTGCAAAACACTGGCCGGTCAACGGGTCCCCTTACGCGGGTGCTGTTACTCCTATTGCCGGACGTTGTCACTACACATTTCCGCCCCCGGGGTCGGGTGCCGGGTCACGTTGCACGGGTCTCCGGAAAGGATTATCGTCCGCCGGAAACGTTATCGAAGAGGCCGCAATTTCATGAAATTCCAAGGCACCGACAGCTATGTCGCCACCGACGACCTGAAGGTCGCGGTCAACGCCGCAGTCACGCTGGAACGTCCCCTGCTGGTCAAGGGCGAGCCGGGCACCGGCAAGACCGAACTGGCGCGGCAGGTGGCGGAGAGCCTCGGGCTGCAGATGATCGAATGGAACATCAAGTCCACGACCAAGGCGCAGCAGGGGCTCTACGAATACGACGCGGTCAGCCGTCTGCGAGACAGCCAGCTGGGCGAGGAAAAGGTGCATGACGTCAAGAACTACATCCGCAAGGGCAAGCTCTGGACCGCGTTCGAGTCGGACGAGAAGGTCGTGCTGCTGATCGACGAGGTCGACAAGGCCGACATCGAGTTTCCCAACGACCTGCTGCAGGAACTCGACCGGATGGAGTTCCACGTCTACGAGACCGGCGAGACAATCCGCGCCAGGCATCGGCCGATCGTCATCATCACCTCGAACAACGAAAAAGAACTGCCCGACGCCTTCCTGCGCCGCTGCTTCTTCCACTACATCCGGTTCCCGGACATGGAGACGATGAAGCGGATCGTCGAAGTGCACCATCCCGGCATCAAGGGAGAGCTGCTGACCACCGCGCTGACGCAGTTCTTCGAGCTGCGCGAGACCGCGGGACTGAAGAAGAAGCCGTCGACCTCCGAAGTTCTGGACTGGCTCAAGCTGCTGCTGGCCGAGGACCTCCAGCCCGGCGACCTCAAGCGGGACGGTGCCAACGCGCTGCCCAAGCTGCACGGGGCGCTGCTGAAGAACGAACAGGACGTGCACCTGTTCGAACGGCTGGCCTTCCTGGCGCGCGGTCAGCGGTAGGACGGCGCTCCACGCCCCTCTTCACGTCATCCTCGGGGTCGCCCCGAGGATCTCTTGCCCCCTGTCGCGCCGGACCGCACTGCCCTCCGGCGCGCGCTTCACACGTCGTTGCGCAACGCTTCGCCCTCGTCACCTTCGCGGCGGGACCGTGGATGAACGACGCGCGAGGTGCGGGGACATCCTCGGATCGAGCCCGCGGATGACCGGCACGCGGATGCCCGGAAAGGCCCGGGTCGACCCCGGGCCGGCCGCCGGGCCATCGCGCGAGGCCGCCGCGCAGCAGATCTTAACAGTCGATTTACGATTGGCCCCGATCCCGCGCCCGGCGGGAAAGTTTCCTTTTCACAAAGCCGCTTCAGGGGCATAGTCGATTCAGGCCGGACAAATCGGCCCGGATTCCGGGACAACCGGGACCACATAATAAAAGGCCGGACGGGGGAAACATCCCGCCGGTCACGAGTTGGAGCAGTGTTTCATGGCAGGACCGGCGGCGGCCGAGTCCCTGACCATCCGGCCCGTGGAGCGGGCCGACCGTCCCCAGTGGGGCCGGTTGTGGCAGGGGTATCTCGCGTTCTACGACACCACCCTCTCCGAGGCGATGTACGATCTCGCCTTTCAGCGTCTGCTGTCGGGCGAGACCGGAGAATTCCGCGGCTTTCTCGCGCGGCTCGGGGACAGGCCCGTCGGGCTGGTCCACTACCTGTTCCACCGCCACGGCTGGCGGGAAGAGCCGGTCTGCTACCTCCAGGATCTCTATGCCGATCCCGAGGTTCGCGGCCGCGGGATCGGCGCCGCGCTGATCACCGCCGTCTACGCGGCGGCGGACGAGGCCGGGGCGCCCTCGGTCTACTGGCTCACGCAGGAGGGCAACGCCACCGCCCGCAAACTCTATGACCGGATCGCGCGGCAGACCGATTTCATCAAGTACCAGAGGCCGCAATGAGGCTGCGGTCGGTGCTGCGGTTCGCCCCGATGGTTCTGGCGCTCTCGGCCTGTTTCGGTCCGATGGATGCGCCGAAGTCCGGTCTGCGCCTCTCGGACGAGACGCCGACGCGGCTGGCCCAAGCCAGCCTGCCCACCCTGCCCCCGATGAAGGTCTTCGCCGCGCCGCGCCCCTCGGCGCCGACACGGTCGAACATCGCCATCGCCCGCGACATCCTCGACCTGTCGTTCCGGCTGGAATCCGGCCGCGACCTGCCCGCCTTCACCCGGTTCGAGGGACCGATCCGGGTGGCGGTGACAGGCCAGCCGGCCCCGGGCATGACCGAGGATCTGCGCCGGCTGCTGGCGCGGTTGCGGAGCGAGGCCCGGATCGACATCGACTTCGGGCGCGGTCCGAACCAGATCATCGTGCAGGCCGTCCCGGGCAGGGAGATTCGCAAGCACCTGCCGCAGGCCGCCTGCTTCGTCGTGCCGGGGATCACCGATCTCGGCCAGTACCACGCCGCCCGCCGGCGGGGCGACACGGACTGGGCGCAGCTGCGCGTGCGCGAGACGATCGCGGTCATCGTGCCGAACGACGTCAGCCCGCAGGAAAGCCGCGATTGCCTGCACGAGGAACTGGCGCAGGCGCTCGGGCCGCTGAACGATCTCTACCGGCTGCCCGACAGCACGTTCAACGACGACAACATGAACACGGTGCTGACCGGGTTCGACATGCTGGTGCTGCGCGCGACCTACGCGCCCGAGCTGCGCTCGGGCATGCGCCGCGACCAGGTGGCCCGCGCCCTGCCCGGCGTTCTGGCCCGGCTCAACCCGCAGGGCAACGGGCGCGCGGCCCGGTTCCTGCCGGACACGCCGACCGACTGGATCGAGTCGATCCAGTCCGCGCTCGGCCCCCGCGGCACGGTCGCCGGGCGCAGCGCGGCGGCCAATCGCGCGCTGATGATCGCGCGCAACAGCGGCTGGCAGGATCACCGGCTGGCTTTCTCGCACTTCACCGTCGCACGGCTGATCCAGAGCTACGACCGGGAGGCCGCCTATGCGCATCTCACCCGGGCCCTGCGGCTCTATCGCGCGCGGCCCGAAACGGCGACCCATGCGGCCCATGTGGCGGCGCAGCTCGCCGCCCATGCCATCCACGGCGGGGACGGCACCCGCGCCCTCGCCCTGCTTGAGGGGCAGGACGCCGTCGCGCATCAGAGCGAAAATGCCGCGCTGCTGGCCTCGATCCAGATGCTGCGTGCCGAGGCGCTGGAACTGACGGGGCAGGACGGCGCGGCCGGCTCGGTCCGACTGGACAGTCTGGGCTGGGCGCGCTACGGATTCGGGCCGGACTGGGCGGTCCGCGCCAAGCTGAACGAGATCGCGGCGCTGCGCCCGGCCAGCGTGAGGGGCTGAGGCCCCGGAAAGGCCAAGGCATGTTGATGATCGCGGGGGTGCTGATCGGCGCCCTGTACGGAGGCTGGCGCGCGAAGTCCCGCAAGGGGCGGACGGCCGATGTTTTGCAATATGCCGTCGTGCATGCGATGCTGTTCGGGCTGATCGGGCTATTCGTGACCCTCATCCTCGACCGGACGCTGATCTGATGTTCATTCCCTTCTTCCAGACCCTCCGCGATCACGCCGTGCCGGTGTCGCTGCGTGAATACCTCAGCTTTCTCGAGGCGATGCGCGCCGATCTGATCACCTACGACCCCGAGGGGTTCTACTATCTCGCCCGGTCGGCGATGGTGAAGGACGAGCGGAACCTCGACAAGTTCGACGTGGCTTTCGCCAAGACCTTCGAGGGGCTCGACCAGATCAGCTTCGACGAGATGCTGGAAAAGGTCGACCTGCCGGCCGACTGGCTGCGTTCGATGGCCGAAAAGCACCTCTCCGAGGAAGAGAAGGCCGAGATCGAAGCGCTCGGCGGGTTCGACAAGCTCATGGAGACGCTGAAGAAGCGGCTGGAAGAGCAGAAGGGCCGGCATCAGGGCGGCAACAAGTGGATCGGCACCGGCGGCACCTCGCCCTTCGGGGCGGATGGCTACAACCCCGAGGGCGTGCGCATCGGTCAGGAGAAATCCCGGCACCAGCGGGCCGTCAAGGTCTGGGACAAGCGCGAGTTCAAGAATCTCGACGACACGGTCGAACTGGGGACGCGCAACATCAAGGTGGCGCTGAAGCGGCTGCGCAAATGGGCGCGCGACGGGGCGCACGAGGAACTGGACCTCGACGGGACGATCCGCGCGACGGCGGAACACGGTTATCTCGACGTCAAGGTCCGGCCCGAGCGCCGCAACGCGGTCAAGGTGCTGCTGTTCCTCGACGTGGGCGGGTCCATGGATCCGCACATCAAGGTGGTGGAAGAGCTCTTTTCGGCCGCGAAGACCGAGTTCAAGCACCTGGAATACTACTATTTCCACAACTGCCTCTACGAGGGCGTGTGGCGCGACAACCGCCGCCGCTGGACCGAACAGACGCCGACCTGGGAGGTGCTGCGGACCTACGGGCCGGACTACAAGTGCATCTTTGTCGGCGACGCCTCGATGTCGCCCTACGAGATCGCCTATCCCGGCGGCGCGAACGAGCACTGGAACGAGGAGGCGGGTCAGGTCTGGCTGGAGCGCTGCCGGAACCAGTGGACCTCGAACCTCTGGATCAACCCGGTGCCCGAGAAGTACTGGGACTATACACAGTCCATCAAGATGATCCGGGATGTCTTCGAGGACCAGATGGTGCCGATGACCCTCGCCGGTCTCGAGAAGGGCATGAAAGAGCTGACACGCTGAGCCTTTCCACCTGGTAAATTAATTGTTCCCGGTGACGAAACCCCGGAAGGGTCGGATCCGTGTATGATGGGGCCGCCTGGGGGGCGATCCGACATGAGTCGCAAAGATACCGATAGCACCGATCCGGCCGCGGCCACGCAGGGCGTGCGGCAGCTCAAGTCCGGCCGTTGGGACAAGCGGCTGGAGGAAGCGCGCAGGCAACGCGAAAAGGTCCTGGCGGCCCGCAAGGACAAGGCGGAGACGCTGCCCGTCAGGCCGCTGATCGCCGGTGAAACCGCCCCGGCCGCTTCCGCGGACCCCGCGCCACGCCCCGAGCGCGGGGGACCGGGCGCAACCGGTCAGGGCGTCCCGGGGGCGTCCTCCGCCGGGCGCGAGGACACGCTCCCGGGGCAGTTCATGGCGCAGGCGATGAGCAACCTCCGCTCCGGCGGCCCGGACCCGGACCCGGACCCGGACCCCGGCCCCGATCCCGGTCCCGAAGCCGACGCCGGATTCCACCGGATGGAGGAGACGACCGGCCCGGCCGTGCCGGCCCGCGCGATCCTGCCCGAGCTCGCCCCCGCCGACCCGCCGCTCGCGACACCGCAAGAGCTCTTCGCCTCGATCGGGGCGGACGACGCGCGCTCCGCTTCGCGGTCCAGGCGGCGCCGCCCGGCCCTGATCCTCGCCGGGGTGGTTCTGGCCGGGCTGTGCGCAGCCGGCTACGTGATCTGGGAAGTTGCCGGCGAAGCGGATACCGGGCCGCGCCTCTCTGCCGTCGCCCCAGCCCTGCTGTCCGATGCCCCGGCGCTGACGGCTCCGGCCCCGACCAGCGGGCCGCCGGCCGTTCCCGTCGTCGCGGCCCCGCCCGTCCGGACCGATCCGGACGGCGCATTCGGGTCGCCGCCGCCGCACGACGTCCCGCCGTCGATGCCGGGCCTGGGGCCAAGGTTGACCACGGCCATGCTCTCGCCCGGCACCCTGCGGCTCATCGCGCCGCCCGCCGGTGCGCTGGACGGGTCTGCGCTGCGCGGCGCGTCCCTCGTTCCTGGTCGGCCGGGGGCGGGGCAGCTGTCGCGCCTTGCCGAGCCGGCCCGGCGTTTCGATGCGCCCCGCGACCTTGGCCCGGTGTCGCGGGTCCCTCGCGTGCAGGGGCTGGCGCCGGACCAGCCGGGCCGCGGGCTGCGCGTGGCAAGCCTTCGGCCCTTCGGATTGCCCGGCGTGGCGGGCCTGGTGCGACGCCCGGGCAGCCCGACGGCGCCCGCCCTGTCGGCGCCGCAGACCCCGCCGGCCGTTCAGGCGCGCGCGGCGCCGGCCTACAGCCTGGTCGTGATCGGGGCGGACCCGGCCTCGCGGCTCGCAGGGCTGTTGTCCGGCATGCCGATCCGGGACATCGCCCGCCGCGACACGCGCTTTGCCCCGGACGTCACGCAGGTACATTACTTTCATGACGCGGACACGGCCGCCGCCCGCGACGTGGCGGACAGGCTGGGTGGCAAGGCCGTGGATCTGCGCGGAATGGTTCCCGCCCCGGAAGCCGGGTCACTCGAGGTTCATCTCGCCGCCGACTGAAGCCGCGTCACCGTCGAAGACCAGACGGACGACCACCTCGCCCGGAGCGCTGCCCGCGGCCTCCCGGTCGACGCGCTCGACCCCGGGCACCACAGTGGCGATGTCGGCTGCGAATTCCCGATCAGGCGCATAACCGAACCGGACAAAGCCCTCCGATCCGTCGCCCGACGCCTCACGATAGCTCACCATCACGCCGGCGCGCCCGAAGACCGGGCCGAGACGCTGCGCGAGGGCGGCGGCCCTGCGGTCGCCGGGGCGGGTTTCCAGAACGAGGCGGCCCGACGGAGGGCGGTCCGCCGCGTCTCCGGCCATGTCCTGCCAGGGAGAGGCCGCGTAACTCCCGTCCCGCACCGTCGCGACGCGCCACAGGATCTCGGCCCCCTTGGGCAGGTCGATCTCCGTCGCGGACCCGTTGATCGTCCGGTCGTCCAGCGGCACGGCGCCCGCCTCGGCCACCAGTGCGACCTGCACGACGAAACGCGCATTCTGCCCGGTCGGCGCCGAGGCCCAGGCCACCCGCAGGCCCTGTCCGCCCTCGCGGTCGACGCGCAAGGCTCCGAGCGGGTCGGGCGCGGTCAGGGCGCCGACGATGGCTTCGGGCAAGGCGTCCCGCGCCTTGGCGGCGGCGGGAACGTCCGGTCCGGCCGCATCCAGCCAGTAGCCGGCCAGGGCTGGGTTCTGGGGCAGGCCGTTGCCCTCGGCATGGAGCAGACCGAGGTTATAGGCGGCCCGCGCATGGCCCGCGACCGCCGCGAAGGAATACCAGGCGGCGGCGGCCCGGCGATCCATGGCCACTCCGGTGCCGGAATCCCGCATGACGGCGACGTTGAACGCGGCCTCGGGCAGGCCGAGCCGCGCCGCCTGGGCGTAGAGGTCGAAGGCCCCGGCCGGATCCGGCGGACCGAGCAGCCCGAAATCGCGGAGATTGCCCAGCCCCAGAACCGCCCGGGCCGACCCCTGACGCGCCTCTTCGGTCCAGAGGTCGCGGGCCGCCGCCCAGTCCCGCGCGGCATAGGCGGCCTCTCCATCGGCATATTGCGCAAGCAGCGGCCCCGGCGCGCCGAGCAGCGCCAGGATCAGCGCGCTAGCGCCAGGTGATGGACACGGAACGATTCTCGGAATTCGCAACGCCATTCTCCGTCGGTACGGGCAGTTCGCTGTTGCCGCGTCCCACCACTTGGAGCCGGTCGATGGGAATGCCGCGGCTGACCAGTCCACTGGCCACCGTCCGGGCGCGCCGCAGCGACAGGTCGAGATTGGCCGCCGCGCTGCCTACCGTGTCGGCATTGCCCGAAACGATCATGACGATCGGGTTGCCGTCGCGGTACAGGCGGGCGGCCCGGTCGAGCTTGGCCGCAGCCTGCTGCGAAAGGCTCGAAACGCCGGATGGAAAATAGACCTGGAGCCCCTCGTCCTGCGCGGCCTCCGGCCCGGTCCGGGCCGAGGTCGCCGGCGCGGTCTCTTTCACGATCACGGGATCAGAGGTCTGGGCCGCTGCGGGCAGGGCGAAGACCGTTAGCAAGGTCAATGCGTATCGAAATGTCATGGCTAGCCTTTGTCATCTGGTGCAGCCCGCCCTGAATTCGAACAAGCCCTATGCATCAATTACGATCCAGGAGGGAAATTGTTTCATCTCCTGCAACATTGAAATCGGCGCCCCGCGCGCTCTCATTCAGCTGGACCGCAACTTCGGAAAAGGAAAACCGACATGATCAAGAAACACGGCTCTGCCATCTGGAACGGCACCATCAAGGGTGGTTCGGGCATGGTGTCCACCGAATCCGGCGCGCTCGACAAGCAACCCTACGGCTTCAAGCAGCGGTTCGAGGGCGAACCGGGCACCAACCCCGAGGAACTGGCCGGCGCGGCCCATGCCGCCTGTTTCTCGATGGCGCTGTCGCTGCAGCTGGAACAGGCCGGGATGGAGGCCGAGGAGATCTCTACCAAGGCGACCGTGTCGATGGACAAGGTCGAGGACGGATTCGAGATCATGTCGATCCACCTGGACCTGACGGCGAAGATCCCCGACGTTGAAGAAGCCAAGTTCAAGGAAGCGGCCGAGAACGCCAAGGCGGGCTGCCCGATGTCGAAGCTTTTCAAGGGGGCCGAGATCACGCTGGATGCGAAACTCGCCTGATGCCCTTGCAGGGTGCGGCTTGCCCATGGCCGCGCCCTGCCCCATATCGGGTGCATGCTGCGCTTCACCCCGATCCTGCTGGCCATCCTCTACGGCCTCATCGCCTGGCAATTCTCGACCTGGCGGCTGAAGAAGGAACTGGACCGGAAATCGACCGAACTCGCCGATCCGCGCCTCGCCAAGCTGACGACCCGCATGGCCGAGGCGCTGGACCTGCCGCGGATCAAGGTTCACATCTACGAGATCGAGCCGGTCAACGGAATGGCCGTTCCGGACGGGCGCATCTTTCTCACCCGCGGGTTTCTCAACAAGTACAACGCCGGAGACGTGACGGCCGAAGAGATCGCCTCGGTCATCGCGCATGAGCTGGGACACGTGGCACTGAACCACACACGCCGGCGGCTGATCGACTTTTCGGGGCAGAACGCCCTGCGGTCGGCCCTCGGGATGATCCTGAGCCGCCTCCTGCCCGGGATCGGCGGCTGGATCGCGGGGCTGCTGACCTCGCTTCTGGCGGCGCGTCTCTCGCGCAGCGACGAGTACGAGGCCGATGCCTATGCCGCCGCCCTGCTGACCAAGTCCGGCATCGGCACGACGCACCAGATCTCGCTCTTCGAGAAACTGGCGCAGCTGACGCAGAGCAACCGGGGCGCGGCGCCGGCCTGGCTGCTGAGCCATCCCAAACCGGAAGAGCGGATTGCGGCCATCCGGAACCTCACCGCAAAATGGCAACCCGACCCGAACTGATCTGCCATGCGCCGCGACGGGGCCGGCGGTCGATCTTCGTGCAACCCCGCCTGATGCGCCGCACGGTCTGGCGCGCCGGTTCGCGCGCGCCTATGTCTGGAGACCGCCACAGAAGGAGACGACATGCGGTATTCCCTGCTCGACCTGGCGCCGATCCCCGAGGGCGGCACGGCGCGCGATGCGATCGCGAACTCGGTGTCCCTGGCCCAGCACGCCGAGGGCCAGGGCTATCACCGGCTCTGGCTGGCCGAACATCACAACATGCCCGGCATCGCCTCGTCCGCGACCTCGGTGCTGATCGGGCATATCGCGGGGGCGACCTCGCGGATCCGGGTCGGCTCGGGGGGCGTCATGCTGCCAAACCATGCGCCGCTGGTGATCGCCGAGCAGTTCGGCACGCTCGCCACGATCCACGGCGACCGCATCGACCTCGGCCTCGGTCGGGCGCCCGGAACCGACATGGAAACCGCCCGTGCCCTGCGCCGCCACATGTCGCAGCAGGACACCTTTCCGCAGGACGTGCTGGAGCTGCTGGCCCATCTCGGTCCGGCTGAAGAGGGCCAGCGCGTGCGCGCGATCCCGGGCACGGGCACCGGGGTGCCGATCTGGATCCTCGGGTCGTCGCTCTATGGAGCACAACTGGCGGCGCATCTGGGCCTGCCCTATGCCTTCGCCTCGCATTTCGCGCCCGAGATGCTGGCCGAGGCGGGCGAGGTCTATCGCCGCAGCTTCCAGCCCTCGGCCTACCTGGACAAGCCGCATTTTATGGTGGCGATGAACGTCTTCGCCGCCGAAACCGAGGAAGAGGCGCTCTACTGGCAATCCTCGGCCGTGCTGGGTTTCGCCAGACTGCGCGCGGGTATGCCGGGGCCCTTGCCCCGGCCCGTCGAGCGGCTGGAGGATCACCTTGAGCCCAGCTGGATCGCCGCCGCGCAGACGCGGTTCACGGTCAGCGCCATCGGGTCGGAAGAGATGGTCAAGCGCCAGACCGCGACGATCCTCGAAACCTACCAGCCCGACGAGGTGATGGTGAATGCGCAGATCCACGGCCATGCGGCCCGGCTGAAATCGGTCGGCATCGCCGCGCGCGTGCTGCGCGACCTCGGGGCGGTGGCCTCGGTCTGAGGCGACCGGTTCAGCCCAGCCGGGACGCGGTTCTGGCGAGGGATTCGATCCCGGCCCAGTCCCCGGCCTCGACCTTGTCCTTGGGCGCCACCCAGGAGCCGCCGACGCAGGCGGTGTTCGGCAGGGCGAGATAGTCGCCGGCATTGTCGGGGGTCACGCCGCCCGTCGGGCAGAAGAGGATCTGCGGCAGGGGCGAGGCGAAGGCCTTCAGCGCGCTGGCCCCGCCCGAGGCCTCGGCCGGAAAGAATTTCTGCACCCGGTAGCCGCGTTCGAGCAGTCGCATCGCCTCGCTCGCCGTGGCGGCGCCCGGCAGCATCGGCAGGCCCAGGCGTTCCGCCGCATCCAGCAGCCGGTCGGTCGCCCCGGGCGAGACGCCGAAGGTCGCGCCCGCCTCGACCGCGCGTTCGGCGTCCTCGGGGGTCAGGATCGTGCCCGCCCCGACCATGCCGCCCGGCACGCCGGCCATCTCGCGGATCACGTCCAGGGCGGCGGGCGTACGCAGCGTGACCTCGAGCACCGGCAGACCGCCCGCGACCAAAGCCGTGGCCAGAGGTCGGGCTTGGGCGGCGTCATCGACGACCAGCACGGGGATGACCGGGGCGGTTCGGCACAGCTTTTCGCTCGTGTTGCTGGCCTTTTGCGGGGTGATGCTCATGTTACACCTCAGACGATGTTGGCCGCGCCGGACGTCGCCGGGCCGGCATTCTGGCGGAAGACCTCGAAGAGCTCGCGACCGATACCGTGGCCGTTGGCCGACAGGTCCGGGCGATCCGGGGCGCGGTCCAGTGCACCTTCCGTCAGCACGTCGATCCTGCCGCTCACCGCATCGACGCTGATCACGTCCCCGTCGCGGATTTTCGACAAGGGTCCGCCCTCGGCGGCTTCGGGGGCGACGTGGATGGCGGCGGGCACCTTGCCCGACGCGCCGGACATGCGACCATCGGTCAGCAGCGCGACCTTGAGACCGCGATCCTGCAGCACGGACAGCGTCGGCGTCAGGCTGTGGAGCTCCGGCATCCCGTTCGCCTTGGGTCCCTGAAAGCGGACCACGACTACGGTGTCCTGCGTGAATTCCCCCGCCTTGAAGGCGTCTTTCACCTGCGCCTGGTCCTCGAAGACGCGGGCTGGCGCCTCGATCACGTGGCGTTCGGGCGCGACGGCCGAGACCTTCATGATCCCCGAGCCGAGGTTGCCCGAGAGGCGCTTGAGTCCGCCCGTCTTCTGGAACGGGTCATGCGGCGGGCGGAGGATCTTCTCGTTCTCGCTCTTGCGTGCGCCCTCGCCATAGCTGAGGCGGCCGTCCACCAGCTTCGGCTCCCGGGCATACGATGTAAGTCCACCTGGCGCGATGGTGAGGGTGTCGTCGTGCAGCAGGCCCGCCTCGATCAACTCGCCGATCATGTAGCCCAGGCCGCCCGCGGCGTGGAAGTGGTTCACGTCCGCCAGCCCGTTGGGATAGACCTTGGCCATAAGCGGCGTCGCCTGCGAGATCTCGTCGAAATCCTCGAGCTCGAGCAGGATGCCTGCGGCGCGGGCCATGGCCGGCATGTGCAGCACCAGGTTGGTCGATCCGCCCGTGGCCATCAGGCCGACGATGCCGTTGACGAAGGCCTTTTCATCCAGAACGCGCCCCGCCGGACGGTAGTCGTTGCCGAGCGCGGTAATCTCGAGCGAGCGCTCGACACCCGCCACCGTCAGCGCGTCGCGCAGGGGCGTATTGGGATTGACGAAGGAGGCGCCGGGCAGGTGCAGGCCCATGAATTCCATCAGCATCTGGTTGGAATTGGCGGTGCCGTAGAAGGTGCAGGTGCCCGGCGAATGGTACGAGGCCATTTCGGCCGCCATCAGCTCGTCGCGGCCGATCTCACCGGCGGCGAACTGCTGGCGGACGCGGGATTTCTCGTCGTTGGGCAGGCCGCTCGGCATGGGGCCGGCGGGCAGGAAGACCGCGGGGATATGTCCGAAGGTTGCCGCGGCCATGACGAGGCCCGGCACGATCTTGTCGCATACGCCAAGGTAAAGCGATGCATCAAAGCAGTTGTGCGACATCGCAACACCGGCCGCCAATGCGATGACATCACGAGAGAAAAGCGAAAGCTCCATCCCCGGCTGCCCCTGCGTGACGCCGTCGCACATGGCCGGCACGCCGCCGGCCACCTGCGCGGTCGCCCCCTTGGCGCGGGCGGTGTCGCGGATCAGATGGGGAAACCGTTCAAAGGGTTGATGGGCCGACAGCATGTCGTTGTAGGCGGTCACGATGCCGATGTTCGCGGCCTTCCCCCCGGCCAGGGCATCCTGGTCGTCCGGAACGCCCGCATAGGCGTGGGCTTGGTTGCCGCACGAGAGATGCGCCCTGACCGGACCGGCATCGGCCGCGGCGTCCAGCCGGTCGAGGTATCGCCGGCGCGTGTCGGAGGAGCGTTCGATGATCCTGTCGGTCACCTTGGCGATGGTCGGATTCAACGGCATGGGCGTCTCCTGTTCTTCATCTCAACCTAACAGGCTTTGTTAGCGGTAACAATGCGGGCGCCATCTGCGGGATACTCCGTGACGGCGCCTCTGGCTGCGACCCGCGTCGACTGCGCCGCGGGGCCTTCGGTCGCGCACCGCCTTCTGTTGTCGAATTCGCCAGCCGTCCCGCGGTTCCGGCGCGACGGGACCGGCGGTGGCAACCGGCGGGCCTCTCTCGTCTTTGCGGCTTCGCCTGACGCCTGTCACCGGACCATGGGAACAGGCTAGACGCCGCCCCGACGAGAGGCAAGGCCGCCCCTTCCGGCGGCCACCGGATCGGGGTAGAGGAAGGCATGACCGACCTGCCCGTGCTCAGATTGAAACCGAAGATGGACCCGCGCCGCATCCGGTTCGGCTATCCTTGGGTCTACGACAACGAACTGGTGCTCGACCGGAGGACCAAGGCGATTCCCGCCGGTGCGCTGGCCGTGCTCGAGGATGCGGGGCGAACCCCCATGGCCCTGGTGGCGGCAAACACGGGATCGCGGATCGTCGGCCGCGTACTCGATACGCCGGAGGTGACCGAACTGGACGAGGAGTGGTTCGCCAAACGGCTGACCCGGGCCCTCGCGCTGCGCGAGAGGCTGCACGATCAGCCCTTTTACCGGCTCGTCCATGCCGAGGCAGACCTGCTTCCGGGGATCGTGATCGACCGTTTCGGCGACAGCTGCGTCGTGCAGCCCAATGCCGCCTGGGCCGAACGGCATATCGAGATGCTGACCGCGGCGCTTCTCCGGGTCACGGGCGTCACGCATGTCCTCAAGAGCGCAGCGGGCCGGGCCCGCGGGCTCGAGGGGCTGGACGACAGGGACGCGGTGCTCGCGGGCGAGGCGCCGGGGGCGCCGGTTGCGGTACGGATGAACGGCGCGACCTACATGGCCGACCTGACGGGCGGGCAGAAGACGGGGCTCTTCTACGACCAGCGCCCCAACCACGCCTTCGCCGCGGGTCTGGCACGGGGCGCGCAGGTGCTCGACGTGTTCTCGCATGTCGGCGGCTTCGCCCTCGCCGCGCTCGCCGCCGGGGCATCTTCGGCGCTGGCGGTGGACGGATCGCAACCGGCGCTCGATCTCGCGACCGAAGGCGCGGGGCAAAGCGGTCTCGGGGACCGGTTCGACACCCGGCGGGGCGATGCCTTCGAGGTGATGGCCGCGCTGGCCGAAGAAGGCGAAGACTTCGATCTCGTCATCTGCGACCCGCCCGCCTTCGCACCGTCGAAACAGGCGCTGGACGCGGGGCTGCGCGCCTATGAGCGGGTCGCCCGGCTGGCTGCGCCCCTTGTCCGGCCCGGCGGATACCTGGCACTCTGTTCCTGCTCGCATGCGGCGGATCTCGATCGGTTCCGCATGGCCTCGATCCGCGGGATCGGCCGGGGGCTCTACCGCACCGGACGAACGGCGCAGCTGATTCATACCGGTTTCGCCGGGGCCGATCACCCCGTGCACCCGCAACTGGCCGAAAGCGGTTATCTCAAGGCGCTGTTCTTCCGGCTATGAAACTGGTTCTCGACGCCTGCGTCCTCTACCCGACCGTGATGCGCGAGGTGCTGCTGGCCACGGCCCGCGCCGGGCTGTACCAGCCGCTCTGGTCGGCCCGGCTGCTCGAGGAATGGGCCCGCGCGGCCGCCCGCATCGACCCCGTTCAGGAAATGCAGGCGCGGAGCGAGGCGGCGATGGCGAACGCGGCCTTTCCCCGCGCCTCGGTCACGGTGCCCGAGGGGCTGGAAAACCGGCTCTGGCTGCCCGATCCGGCGGACATCCACGTGCTGGCCGCCGCCGTCGCCGGTCATGCCGACGGGATCGTGACGATGAACGCCAAGGACTTCCCCCGCAACATCCTGGCCGAAGAGGGGCTGACACGCGCCGATCCCGACACGCTTCTGCTGGGGTTCTTCGAGGCCCGGCCCGAGGTGACGCGCCACGCGGCCGGGGCCGTGCTGGCCGAGGCGCGCCGGCTCTCGGACGAGGGCTGGACCATGCGGAACCTGATGAAGAAGGCCCGCCTGCCCCGGTTCGGCAAGGCCCTTGAGCGGTAGGGCGATGCGCCAAAGCCGCGCCTCGCAACGGAATTTTCTCCACCTGCGCCTTTCGCTTTCCGCCGCGACCCCCGCCGCCTATACATCGCCCGACATTACGGAGGCCCCATGCGCAGCGCCAAGATCAGCCGCAAGACGGCAGAGACCGAGATCGACGTCAGCCTGTCCCTCGACGGGACGGGACGCTACGAGATGCAGACCGGCGTGGGGTTCTTCGACCACATGCTCGACCAGCTGGCGCGCCATTCGCTGATCGACATGGACGTCCGCTGCAAGGGCGATCTGCACATCGACGATCACCATACGGTCGAGGATTGCGGCATCGCCATCGGGCAGGCCCTGACGCAGGCGCTTGGCGACAAGCGCGGCATCCGGCGGTACGGCTCGTGCCTGCTGCCGATGGACGATGCCCTTGTCCGTGCCGCGCTCGATCTGTCGGGGCGTCCCTTCCTGGTGTGGAACGTCGCGCTGCCGACGCCCAAGATCGGCACCTTCGACACCGAACTGGTGCGTGAATTCTTCCAGGCTCTGGCGACCCACGGCGGCATCACCCTGCATGTGGACATGCTGCACGGAGTGAATGCCCACCACATCGCCGAGGCGGCCTTCAAGGCGGTGGCCCAGGCGCTGCGGATGGCCGTCGAGACCGATCCGCGCAAGGGCGACGCCATCCCCTCGACCAAGGGCTCGCTCTGACTTGACCCGCCCGCCGTTTCGCGGCACCTGCACTGGCGTGGCAAGGAGAACCGGATGCTCACCGTCCTGATCGACTATGAAAGCGGGAACCTGCATTCCGCCGAGAAGGCCTTTCAGCGCATGGCGCGCGAGGTCGGCGGCGGCGAGGTTATCGTGTCGGACCGCGCCGAGGACGTGCGCCGCGCCGACCGGATCGTCCTGCCCGGCGACGGCGCCTTTCCCGCCTGCGCGCGGGCGCTGAAGGGGCGCGAGAACCTCTACGACGCGCTGCGCGAGATGGTCGAGGACAAGGCGCGGCCCTTCATGGGGATCTGCGTCGGCATGCAGCTCATGGCACGGATCGGGCATGAGTACGAAGAGACGGCCGGGCTGGGCTGGATCGATGGCGAGGTTGCCCGGATCGGGGCCGAGGGGCTGAAAGTGCCGCACATGGGGTGGAACGACCTGGTGATCGACCGCCCGCACCCGGTTCTGGCCGGGATCGAGACCGGGCAGCACGCCTATTTCGTCCACAGCTATCACATGGCGGTCGCCGCGCCCGAGCAGCTGCTGGCGCATGTGGATTACGGCCACCCGGTCACCGCGATCATCGGCCGCGACACGATGGTGGGCACGCAGTTCCATCCCGAAAAGAGCCAGCAGACCGGGCTCCGGATGATCGCGAATTTCCTTACGTGGTCGCCCTGAGCGGACGCGTGGACCGGGCGCGTGTCGTCCCCGGGCCGGGCCCGAGAATGACGAGCCCCGGTCCCTGAGGCCCCGCCCCCCCGGATCAGGCCCGGGGGGTGACGGCGCGCGGCGCTCAGTTCACCCTGGCCCAGGTCTGGCCCGAACAGATCAGCCCGCCCGCGACGCAGCCCTTCATCTTCAGCCTGTCGCCCGCGAGTTCCAGCTTGCCGAAGTAGATCTTGTCGTTGGACGGCCGCCAGACCTTTCCCTCGTACTTGCCGCCGCCGACAGGCTTCATGTCCCGGACAAGCTGCTTGCCCAGGTTGGGCGACTTGTACTCGCCATCCGAATTGAAGGTCCGTGTCATCGTCCCGCAATAGGCCGGACCGCAGGGCGCGATCCTGACATGGGCATAGGCGCCGTCATCGACCTGGGTCTGCCAGGTGCCCTCGACCGGATCGGCCAGGGCCGCGCCGGCGCTCAGCACCAGCCCGGCCAGTGCAACCATCAGATTCCGCATTTTCGTCTCTCCTCCCTTTTCCGGGCGGATCCTGCCGCGCAATCCGCGCCGTCACAAGCCCGGGTTGCATGTCCCGTGACGTCATGCATAACCGCGGCCACGACAGGAAAGGGCCCGCACATGTTTCTCTATCCCGCCATCGACCTCAAGGACGGCAAGGCCGTGCGGCTCTACAAGGGCGACATGGACCAGGCCACCGTCTTCAACGACGATCCCGCCGCCCAGGCCGAGGCCTTCGTCGCGGCCGGCTGCGAATGGCTGCACCTGGTCGACCTGAACGGGGCCTTCGCGGGCACGCCGGTCAATGCGGCGCCGGTCGAGGCGATCCTCGAAAGAACGAAGGTTCCGGCGCAGCTCGGCGGCGGCATTCGCGATCTTGCGACAATCGAGATGTGGCTGTCCAAGGGGCTGGCCCGGGTTATCCTGGGCACCGTGGCGGTCGAGAACCCCGCCCTGGTGCGCGAAGCGGCGCGGAATTTCCCCGGTCAGGTCGCCATCGGCATCGACGCCCGCGACGGGCGCGTCGCCACCAAGGGCTGGGCCGAAGAGACGGACGTGACGGTGACCGATCTCGCCCGCTCGTTCGAGGATGCCGGCGTCGCCGCGATCATATACACCGACATCAACCGCGACGGCGCAATGCAGGGGCCGAACATCCCGGCGACCGCCGCACTGGCCGGGGCCGTCTCGATCCCGGTCATCGCCTCGGGCGGGGTGTCGTCGCTGGACGATCTGCGGGCGCTCAAGGCGTGCGGCGCGCCGCTGGACGGCGCGATCTCGGGCCGGGCGCTCTATGACGGAGCGATCGACCTCGCGGAGGCGCTGGCGCTTCTCCGGAATGACTGATCTGCTGCTGCCCCTGGCGCTGTCGCTCGTCGTGACGGGCGCAGGCCGGGTCTGCCGGTTCAGGGGCTCCCGCTATCTGCTGACGGGGATGGGCGGGCTGACCGCGCTCGCCATCCTCGTCGTTCTGGTCATGCAGGTCGTGGCCGGGATGCTCGGCTGCGCCGGCGGCTCCTTCCGCGACATGATCTGCGCCACGCCGACGCCCGCGACCGAGCGCGCGATGGCCCTCGGCCGGTTCGCCGTGCTGCTGACCCTGCCGGGCCTCGTCGCCGGCCCGGTGGCGGTGCCGCTGGCGGGGCTGGCGGAATACCTGACGCGGCGCAGGGCGCGCCGGGTCTAGCCTGCCGCCGCGCGCGACAGGTTCTCGAGCGCGTCCTCCATCTTGTCCAGGACGTCCAGATCGTCGTCCACGTCGAGATCGTCGAACATCTCCTCGACCTCTTCGTAGGCGATCCACACCTTTCCCTCCGCGTCCTCGTAGGCCAGCATCTTCATCGGCAGGACGAGGCCAGCCAGGGGATCTTCCTGCATGGCCATGGTGCCGAGCATGGGGTTGCCGAAGATCAGCAGCTCGGAGGGCCGGAGTTCCATTCCGGCACCGGTCGCCCCTCCGGCGTGGTCGATGCGGGCGAAGATCGTGGCGCCCGCCTCTTCCGCGGCGGCGGTCAGGCGGTCCATGGCGTCGGAGACGCTGCCCTGCGCCTCCCGACGCTCGTAATCGGCATGGGCGGGCACGGCGGCGAGCAGGCAGGCGGCAAGTACGGGTCTGAACATGGGGCATCCTTTCGGTTGTGACGGACAAACGCCCCCCGGCCCGGCCTGTTCCGGCCGGTCGTGCACGACGGCCCGCGAAGGGGACAAGGCGGACCGATTCAAGAGAGATCCTGCTGTTCCGCGCCCGTGCCAATATCAAGACGCTCGTGCCGGCGATCCGTCTTTCACCAGTGGTCGGCGTCGTCGGGTCGAGACGGCTTGCCGAACGGCATGGCTGCACCCTGACCGGGGCCGCCGGGCATCCCTGCCTCGCGGTAGGACATGACCGGGGCGGGACGCGCGCGGCGGCCGTGATCCCGGCGTGGCACGGCCTGATCACCCTGCGGTGGCCGCGCCTTGGGCCGTGCCTGCCGCTCTTCTTCCTGATCCCGGTCCTTCCACAGCGCAGCGGGTGATTGCGCCCCCCCGCGCCGCGCCCTATGAAAGCGCCATGCTCAAGACCCGCATCATCCCCTGCCTCGATGTCGCCGATGGCCGTGTCGTCAAAGGCGTGAACTTCGTCGACCTGCGCGATGCGGGCGATCCGGTCGACGCCGCCCGTGCCTATGACGCCGCGGGCGCGGACGAACTCTGTTTTCTCGACATCCATGCCACGCACGAGAATCGCGGCGTGATGATGGAGGTGGTCACCCGCACCGCCGAGCAATGCTACATCCCCCTCACCGTGGGCGGCGGCGTGCGCACGGTGGCCGATGTGCGCAACCTGCTGCTGGCCGGGGCCGACAAGGTCTCGTTCAACTCGGCGGCCGTGGCCAATCCGGATGTCGTGGCCGAGGCGGCGGACCATTTCGGATCGCAATGCATCGTCGTGGCGATCGACGCCAAGACCGTCACCCCCGGCCGGTGGGAGATATTCACACACGGGGGGCGTAAACCAACCGGGATCGACGCCGTGGAGTTCGCGCAGACGGTCGCGGACAAGGGCGCGGGAGAAATCCTGCTGACCTCGATGGACCGCGACGGGACCCGCGCGGGGTTCAACCTGCCGCTGACGCGGGCGATCTCGGACGCGGTCGCGGTGCCGGTGATCGCCTCGGGCGGGGTCGGCACGCTCGACCACCTGGTCGAGGGCGTGACGGAGGGCGGTGCTCGTCGTCCTGGCGGCTCGATCTTCCATTTCGGCGACACTCCATCCGCGAGGCCAAGGAGCACATGGCCGCCGCCGGTATCCCCATGAGGCTGGAATGAGCATTCTGGACGATCTCGCCACCACCATCGCCGCCCGCCGGGGCGCCGACCCCGGAACATCCTGGACGGCCAAGCTGCTGTCCGACGGGCCCGAAAAATGCGCCGAGAAGTTCGGCGAAGAGGCCATCGAGGCGGTGATCGAGGCCGTCCGGGGGGACCGCGAGAGGCTGACCGCCGAGGCCGCCGACGTGCTCTATCACCTGCTGGTGATGCTGACCGCACGGGACGTCGCCTTCGAGGACGTCCTGGCCGAGCTCGCCCGGCGCGAGGGCACCTCGGGGATCGCGGAGAAACAGGGCCGAAACGGCTGAACTTTGACCGCCAAGCCCCTGATTATGAATTTATCATGACCGTTGCCTCTACGCGGCAATCCGCGTAGCATCACTCCATAAAGCTTTTTTCGCGCTGAAAATACTTTGGAGACAGACATGAAATCCACTTTGCTCGCGGCCCTCGCCACCACCGCTGCGATGTTCGTCGGCGCCGCCGCGCAGGCCGCTCCGGTCAGCTACGAACTCGAGGTGACCGTCACCACCACCGGCCCGTTCTCCGGCCGCTCGATCACCGGCACGATCGGCTGGGACACCGACGATGTCGTTGACCCGGTGACGTTTCTCATCCCGCCCGACCTCTCGATCGAATTCGCCCATGGCGGTGTGACGATCGACGAGACCAACGACGTGCACTACCCGGACTTTCCCGAATTCCAGTTCTTCGGCGGCGTGCTCGAATTCATCGATTTCGTCCTGGTGGACGGTGTCAACGGCGTCTCGTTGCCCGGCGGTGTCCTCTGGGCCGAGTTGAACGACGACCTCGCTTTCGACGGCACGAAATACACCGTCGGCGCGTCCGCCTACACGACGCAGTACGACTTTCCTGAAGTGCCGCTGCCCGCGGGGCTTCCGCTGCTGATCGGCGGGCTGGGCGCCTTCGGTCTGCTTCGCGCGCGGCGCGGCTGACGTCCGGACCGGGGCGGCACTCCCGCCCCGGTTTCACAATTTGGACGAGATGACGCCGGTGTTGAACCCGCCCATGCGCAACTCGCCAAAGAGACGCTGATACTCGATCTTAGGACAGCGGTTCATAATCACGTCCACCCCCCTCGCCCGTGCCGTCTCGGCCGCCGCCTCGTGCGACACGCCGATCTGCATCCAGATCGTTCGCAGATCCGGAAGGCTCTCCAGCGCGTCGTCGACGATGTCGGGCACGAATTCGGAGCGACGGAAGATGTCCACCATGTCGACCGGCTCCTCGATCGCGGACAGATCGGCCCGCACCGTCTGGCCGAAGAGGACCTTGCCGGCGTGGCCGGGATTGACGGGAATGACGGTGAAGCCCTTGAGGGCGAGATAGCGCGCCACGTAGTAACTCGGCCGGACAGGGTTCATCGAGACGCCGACCACGGCGATCACGCGGGTGCGCTGCAGCACCCCCCGGAGAAAGGCATCGGAATAGGTTTCGCTCATGACCCCGAGATTAGGCCGGACCGGCGCGGCCGCAATGGGAAATCGGCAGGAAAAAAGCGCCCGGGCGGAACCCGGGCGCAGTACGGAACGAGGGACAGTGAAAGGAAATGCCAGAGTTCCGATCCGACATCTCACGACTTCAGGTAGGAAGTCGGGGACAGAGTAGGTAGAGCTTGTAATACGAATGTGAACGTCGGGTTAACGCGAGCCGGTCGTGGCCCGCGCCGCGTAGAGCGCGACCGCCGCCGCGTTCGACACGTTCAGCGATCCGAAGCTGCCGGCAAAGGCGATGCGGACCAGACGGTCGCAGGTGTCCCTGGTCTTCGGGCGCAGGCCCGGCCCCTCGGCCCCCAGAACCAGCGCCACGGGGCGGTCGCGCAGGCCCTCGACGGCATCCTCAAGCTCTGTCCCGGCCTCGCCATCCAGCCCCAGGACCAGATACCCCATCGACTGCAGTTCGACGATCGTGTCGGCCAGGTTGCGCACTCGCAGGTAGGGCTGCCGCTCCAGCGCCCCGCTGGCGGTCTTGGCCAGCGCCCCGGTCTCGGGCGCCGCATGATGGCGCATGCCGATCACCGCCAGGGCCCCGAAGACCTCGGCCGAGCGCAGGATGGCGCCGACGTTGTGCGGATCGGTCACCCGGTCCAGCAACACCACGCGCGGCGGCCGGACACCGTCGCCCAGGCACCGTTCGGCGACGCTCCCCCAGTCCAGCGGCCGCACCTCGAGCGCGGCCCCCTGGTGCACCGACTGAGGATCGAGCGGGGCGGTGAACCTGCGGGGATCGGCCATCTCCGGTTCGATCCCTCCTGCGGCGATCGCATCGGCCAGCTTGTCGGCCGCGTTCTTCGTCACGATCAACCTCAGCTTTTCGCGCGCGGGGTTCATCAGCGCGTCGCGCACGGCGTGCAGACCGAAGAGCCACACTGTCTCCTCGGCGGCCGCCTTGCGCCCGCGTTCCTTTTCCACGACCCATTTCGGTTTCTTCATCGCCATTCCCCGGGCTGCGTCGCGCAAGCCCTATCACCGCCGCGAAGCCGAGGCGAGAGCGGTGGCAGATTTCCTGTTGACGCTTGCTGGGCCGCTTAGTAATCACCCCCTCACGATCCGCGCCGGGCCTGCTGCCCGGCCCGATCGGGCGACGAGCTGCAAGGTGCGGCAGCGGACTGTAACTCCGCCGGGGAGACCCATGCCTGGTTCGATTCCAGGGTCGCCCACCATCCTTCCCCACGCAATCCGACAGCGCCGGCGGACCCGACCCGGGCGATCGCCCCGATCGACGTGGATCAGGATCCCTTCTGGCGCTGCTCCGACAGGATGCGCTCGATCGCGTCGAGCCGGTGGAGCACCTCGTCGCGGTAATCCGCCGTGGCGGCGTTTGTTTCCTCGGCATGGGCCTCCTGCATCGAGTTCACGATGAGGCCGACGATCAGGTTCACCACGGCGAAGGTCGTCATCAGGATGAACGGGACGAAGAAGGCCCATGCATAGGGATAGACCTCCATCACCGGGCGGACGATGCCCATGGACCACGATTCCAGCGTCATGATCTGGAACAGGGAATAGGCCGACTCCGGGATCGTGCCGAACCAGTCGGGGAACCTGTCTCCGAAGAGCTTGGTCGCCATCACCGCCGCGATGTAGAAGATCAGCGCCATCAGCAGAAAGACCGAGGCCATGCCCGGCAGCGCGCTGACGAATCCCTCGACCACCCGGCGCAGCGTGGGCGCGACCGATACGACCCGGAAGAGCCGCAGGATCCGCATCGCCCGCAGCACCGACAGCCCCTGCCCGGCGGGGATCAGCGCGATGCCGACGATGACGAAGTCGAAGACGTTCCAGCCGGAGCGGAAGAAGGCGGGCCCGCGCGCAAGGATTTTCAGGCCCAGTTCGATCACGAAGATGCCCAGGCAGATCCGGTCCAGCAGGACGATCAGCCCGCCCGCCCTGGCCATCGCCGCGTCCGAAGTCTCGAGCCCCAGGATCACCGCGTTGAACAGGATCACGCCGGTGATGAAATGACGGGTGGCGGGCCTGTCGAGTATGGCGTCAAGTCGCGCGCGGACGGTCATGGTGTCTCCTGCCTGGCTCACTGCCCCAAGAGGGCCGGGATCGGTCACGGCAGTGGCCATACTGGCGCGCCGGGGCGAGCACAACCGGCGGCGCCGCCCCGCAAGGCGAGAGGTGCGGCCGCGGGCCCGGCGCGACCGCGCGCGGCGGTCCTGCCGCGGCGCGATCCGCCGCGAGGGAACGGTTTGCATCGTCCGGGCCCCGGCGGCATCTTCGGCCCGACGGAGGAGCGATCATGATGATGAAGGCCGCCGTACAGGCCGGGTCGGGCGTCGACCTGCGCGAGGTGCCGCGGCCCTCGCCCGGGCCCGACGAAGTTCTGACCCGCATCCATGCCGCCGCGCTGAACCGGGCCGATCTGGGCATGGCGGCCGGACACAGACACGGGACGGCCGGCGGCGCGGGCACCGTGCTGGGGTTCGAATGGGCCGGCGAAGTGGTCGAGGTCGGCTCCAGGGTGACGCGCTACAAGCCGAGCGACCGCGTCATGTGCGAGGGGCTCGGCGGGTTCGCGGAATACGGTGTGGCGGATCACCGCCGGGTCTTCCCCCTCCCCCGCGATGGCCTGGGCTGGCGCGAGGCGGCGACGCTGCCGGTGGCGCTGAGGACGATGCACGACGCGCTGGTCCTGAACGGCGGGCTTGTCGCGGGCGAGACGGTCCTGATTCTCGGTGCGTCCTCCGGGGTCGGCCTGATGGGGCTGCAGATCGCGCGGCTGATGGGGGCCAGAACCGTCCTCGGGACCTCCACGACCGCCGAACGGCGCGCGCGGCTGACCGAATTCGGCGCGACCGGCACCGTTGATACGACGCAGGAGGCATGGGCCGAGAGGGTCCGCGCCGCCACGGACGGGCGTGGGGCCGACCTGGTGATCGACATGCTCTCGGGCCCCGGCACGACCGAGACGATGCGCGCCACCGCGATCTGCGGGCGCATCGTGAATGTCGGGCGGCTGGCGGGGGCGCGGGCCGAGTTCGATTTCGATCTGCACGCCCTGCGGCGCATCCGCTATATCGGGGTCACCTTCCGCACCCGGACTGCGGACGAGGTGGGCGCAATCTCGCGCGCGGTGGAGCGCGATCTCTGGCCGGCGCTGCGGTCGGGCGGTCTGCGGCTGCCGATCGACCGGGTCCTGCCGCTCGACGACGCGCCGAAGGCGCTGGAGGAGATGGCGGGCAACCTCCACTTCGGCAAGATCGTTCTGGATTGCGCCTGAAGTTCAGGGCATCAGCACCTGCGCGCGCGGGTAGGTCGCCGTGTCCCGCGTCAGGTCATCGTAGATCAGCTCGACCGTCACGCTGCGGACCGATCCGGACGGAAAGGCGCGATAGGGCAGTCCGTCCTCGGGCCTGAGCGCGTTCGGCGTGGCGCTTTCCTCGTGGCACGGCGGCAGGGGCCAGTCGGCCAGGAGGCCATCGTTCACGGCAAAGCGCAGCCCGACCAGGCCGCAGCGCCAGGACATGATCTGGGTGACGTAGACCAGATCCTGCCCGTTGTAGTCGCGCAGGGCCACCCAGTTGGGGCGGGTGGCGGTCAGGATCGGCTTGACCTCGGCCGCGGTGGTGAAGCGGCCCGTGGGCACCTGCGGCTCGGCGCTGTAGGCGGGATCGCCCGGCGCACCGGGGCTTGCGGGGCTGGCCGGGACGCCGGGGACGCCGGGGCTGCCGGGCGCGGCGGGCTTCGCCGGACGGGCGGGTTCCGCGGGTTCGGCGGTCGAGGTGATCCTGCGGGCCGGCTCGGGCGCATCGGCCGCGCCGGGGTCGGGCGCATCGGTCGCGCCCGAAAGGCCCAACAGGATCACGGTCCAGAACCAAAGAAACATCCGTCTTCCTCCGTCACTTGCGCAAGACGCCCCGCCCGGTCTTTATTGCGCCAGTATTGTTGCTACGGTCGCGCAGACCAAGCACTGAAATCATCGTCGCGGATCAGGGTGACATTTTTCATGGCGGCAGACGACGCTTCGAGGACCGGCCCCAACATCCTGATCGTCGGCCAGTCCGGACGCCTGCAGTACGAGGCGCTGATCTTTGCCGCCTCGCTTTTCGCCAACAGCCCCTCGACCCCGCGCCTCTACGTGGCCGAGCCGCAGCCGGGGCCCCTCTGGCAAGGCAACCCGACGATGTCCGGGACCGTGCGGACCTGCCTCGAGGCTCTCGGAGCGGAGATCCTGCCGTTCCGGAACGAACATTTCGGGCAGAGCTATCCCCATGGCAACAAGATCGAGGCGCTGGCCGCCCTGCCCGCGGACGAACCCTTTGTCTTCTTCGACAGCGACACGCTGATCCTGGACGACCTCAAACGCGTGCCCTTCGATTTCGACCGGCCGACGGCCTCGCGCCGGGTCGAGGGGACCTGGCCGAAGATCGAGCTTTACGGCCCGGGCTATGCTGCGATCTGGAAATCGCTCTACGACCGCTTCGGCCTGGATTTCGACAGTTCGCTCGACCTCTCCCAGCCCGACGAGTACTGGCGGCGGTATCTCTATTTCAACGCCGGGGTCTTCCACTACCGCTGTCCGCGGGTCTTCGGGCAGCGGTTCCTCGACTATGCGCTGGCGATCCGCGACGATCCGCCGGCGGAACTCGCCTGCCAGTCGCTGGACCCCTGGCTCGACCAGGTGGCGCTGCCGCTGGTGATCCATTCCCTCGGCGGCGGGCGCGACGTCCTGCCCGAGGGGCTGCTGGACGGCGAGGTCAGCTGTCACTACCGGATGCTGCCCCTGCTCTACGCGCGCGAAAGCGACCGGGTGGTCGAGGTGCTCGAGGCGGTCACCGCGCCGCAGAAGATCAAGAAGGTTCTCAAGACCCACGATCCGATCCGGCGGATGATCTACCAGGGGCGGGGCCACAAGGTGCGGGCGCTCTTCGACCGCGACAACCTGCCCCGCAGGGAACAGGCGATCCGCAACCGGATCAAGCGCGAAGGGTTCTGGATGCGGTGACGGCGCGGCAAGGGCGGGGCTGCGCCGCGACGGGATTGCCCCGGCCCCCGGCAGGGGCGACAAGGGCGGGACCCTTCGAGGAGTTGCCAGATGTCCCTGCCCCTTGCCTACTTCCTGCTCGCCGTCGCCATCGCCTCCGAGGTGGTCGCGACCACGGCACTCTCCCTGTCGCACGGGCTGACGCGCCCCGGGCCGGCCGTGGTGTCGGCGCTCGGCTATGCGCTGGCCCTGGGGCTGCTGGCGGTGGTCATGAAGGTCATGCCCACGGGCGTGGTCTATGCCATCTGGTCGGGGCTGGGCGTGGTGCTGATCGCCCTCGTCGCCTGGCTCTGGCAGGGGCAGCGGCTGGATGCGCCGGCGCTGATCGGCATGGGGCTGATCGTGGCCGGGGTCGTGGTGGTGAACGTCTTCTCGTCCAGCGTCGGCCACTGATGGGCACCGGCCGCAGGCGCCATCCAGACCGCACGTTCCGCTACCGATTGATCGGCTTCTCGTAGGTTGACGCCTCCCGACGGGTCATCGGGTGCAGACCGGAACCAGGAGCCCGGGCAGTTCGATCGCGAACGTGCCGTCGAACGCACGCCCTTCGTGCGGCAACCGCCCGTCCCGAGGATAGAGCCCCAAAAACGTTCCCGATGGCCCGACCGTGGTCAGTCGCGCCAGCGCATGTCGCCCCCTGCACCGCGCGGCCAGACTGTCCGTTCCTCTTCGCGCTGTTTTCAGGCCGCCCCGGGCGGCGCGTCGGTCGACGAACCTGATCCCTTGCCTACCTGCGGGAGCCGGCCGTGGCTGCTTCAGGTCCGGAACAGACCCGCCTGATCACGGAAACCCTTGATCTCGATCGGGTTGCCCGAGGGGTCTCGGAAGAACATCGTCCACTGCTCGCCCGGCGCGCCCTCGAAACGGACCGAGGGCGGCAGGACGAATTCGACGCCCGCCGCGGTCAGGCTGTCGGCCATTTTCCGCCAGTCCTCGAACGGCAGGACGAGGCCGAGATGCGGCATCGGCACCATGTGATCCCCGACCTTGCCGGTGTTCGTCGTCTCGAAGGGTGTGCCCAGATGCAGCGAAAGCTGATGACCGAAGAGATCGAAATCCACCCATGTCTCGGTGCTCCGCCCCTCTTTCGCGCCGAGAACGCCGCCATAGAAGGCGCGGGCGGCGTCCAGGTCGGTGACGTGATAGGCGATGTGGAAAGGCGGGATCATGACGGTTCCTGACGTGTGAAGCTTGAGCGGCAAGCTGCGATCCCGTAAGGATTTTGGCAAGCCCCCGTGTTCGGGGCAGGTATGGGAGAACAGCTTTGACCTACGGATTCGACACCCTGCAGATCCACGCGGGCGCCCGCCCCGATCCGGCGACCGGCGCACGCCAGACGCCGATCTACCAGAGCACGGCCTACGTGTTCCGTGACGCGGACCATGCGGCGGCGCTCTTCAACCTGCAGGAGGTCGGCTACATCTATTCCCGCCTGACCAATCCCACGGTGGCGGTTCTGCAGGAACGCATCGCCACGCTCGAGGGCGGCCAGGGCGCGGTCTGCTGTTCCTCGGGGCATGCGGCGCAGATCATGGCGCTGTTTCCCCTGATGGGGCCGGGCAAGAACGTCGTCGTCTCGACGCGGCTCTACGGCGGGTCGATTACCCAGTTCAGCCAGACGATCAAGCGCTTCGGCTGGTCCGCGACCTTCGTGGACTTCGACGATCTCGATGCGATCGAGGCGGCGATCGACGACGACACCCGCGCGATCTTTTGCGAAAGCATCGCGAATCCGGGCGGTTACATCACCGACCTCGACGCGGTGGCCAAGGTGGCAGAGGGGGCGGGACTGCCGCTCATTGTCGACAACACCTCGGCTACGCCGTATCTCTGCCGTCCCATCGAACATGGCGCGACGCTGGTCGTGCACTCGATGACCAAGTACCTCACCGGCAACGGCACCGTCACCGGCGGGGTGGTGGTGGATTCCGGCAACTTCGACTGGTCCGCCAGCGGCAAGTTTCCCTCGCTTAGCGAACCCGAGCCCGCCTATCACGGCCTCAAGTTCCACGAGACGTTCGGCCCCCTCGCCTTCACCTTCCACGGCATCGCAATCGGGCTGCGCGACCTCGGCATGACGCTGAACCCGCAGGCCGCGCATTACACGTTGATGGGGATCGAGACGCTGTCGCTGCGGATGGAACGTCACTCGGCCAACGCCCGCAAGGTCGCTGAATGGCTGGAAAAGGACCCGCGGGTGGCGCATGTCACCTATGCCGGGCTGGAAAGCTCGCCCTATCACGACCGGCTTGCGCGAATCTGTCCCAAGGGCGCCGGCGGTCTCTTCACCTTCGCGCTCAAGGACGGCTACGAGGCCTGCGTCAAGCTGGTGGATTCGGTCGAGATCTTCAGCCATGTCGCCAATCTCGGCGATACGCGGTCGCTGATCATCCATTCCGCCTCGACCACGCACCGGCAGCTGACGCCGGAACAGCAGGAAGCGGCGGGGGCGGCGCCCGATGTGGTGCGCCTCTCGATCGGGATCGAGGATCCGGACGACCTGATCGCCGATCTGGACCAGGCGCTGAGCAAGGCGAGCGGCTGAGGGCCGCACGGCAACGTGAGGGGGGCGACCGCTTTTCCTATCGTTACCCGTGGTATAGCATGGTCGGAACGTGGAGCCCCCGGGATTCTCCGCGGAATTGGCATTTGACAGGCTGATGAAACCGAATTTCGCGCTGATACTGTCGATGGAGGGCATCGCCCTCCTGCAACGCTCCTCACCGGGCTGGGCTCTCGTCGGCGAGGCATCGCCCGAAAGCCCCGGCCTGGCCGGAGAGATGGCGAAACTGCGCGCGGCGGCCGACCGGCTCGCGCCCGGGGAGGCCACGTTCAAGGTCGTCATCCCGAACGACCAGATCCGCTATGTCTCGGTGCCGGCGGGGCCCGCCGACCCGCGGTCGCGGCAACAGGCCATCGCCGATGCGCTGGACGGGCAGACGCCCTATGCGCTCGACGAGCTGGCGACCGACAGCACGGTCAGCAACGGCACGCTGCAGATCGCTGCGGTGGCGCTGGAAACGCTGCAGGAGGCAGACGAATTCGCGCGCGGCTTCGGGTTCGAGCCGGTCTCCTTCGCCGCCATGCCCGAGACCGCCGACTATGCCGGAGAACCCTTCTTCGGCACCGCGCATGACGTGCCGCCGGATATCGATGTCGAACCCGACCACGTGGCCATCCGCGTGAGCGGCCGGGTCACCGTCCCGTCCGCGACGGAAGAGACGGAAGAGCCGGAGACGCCCGAGACGGACGAGGCCGCGCCGGTGCCCTTCGTCAGCGTCCGCGCCAACGGCTCGGACGGTCCGGCAGAGGCCGGGTCCGGCTCCGCGGCGCAGGCGGACGAGGATTCGCCGCCCGCCGAGGAGGCCGGTCCCGCGCCCGCACCAAAGGCCGGGCGGTCGGGCCGGGCCGGGCGCAAGAGCGGAAAACCGCAGCTTCAGGCCACGCCCCCGGAACCGCCCGCCCCCCTCACGCCGCCGCACACCGATTTCGAGACCCCCGCTCCCGCGCCGCAGGACACGCCGCGGTTGGGGCTGGCGGCCGTGCTCTCGGGCCTCTTCCGCCGGTCGCGCGCCGCGCCGGACGACAGCGACCCGGCCAGCGGCCCGCCCAGGACCGACACGGCCCCCGCCGCGCTGGCCGCGGGGGCGGATATGGTCGCCGATCCCGCCCCGTCCGCCGGAGCACAGGTTGAAGAGGATGCCTCCGCCGGCCCCTCGCCCCGGGAAGAGCCCACCCCGCCCCCCGCGATTTCCGAGGCCCCGGTGGCCGAGGATGCCTTCGCCGAGGCAGAGATCGTTCCGCCCCGCCGGACGGGCGCGCTGACCGCCGAGGAGCGCAAGAAGGAAGCCGAAAGGCTGACCGTCTTCGGCGCGCGCAACGGGGCGAACTACGACACCACCACCGGCAGCCCGGTCAGCGTGCTGGCCGTGGTGCTGGCCGTGCTTCTCGCCGGGTCGGCCGCCTGGGCGGCGATCTTCATGAACGAGGAGATGGCCGCGCTCATCGGCGCGGAGGAGCCCGCGGCGGAACCGCAGGAAGAGCCCGCCGCTACGGTCGAGGAGGCCTTCGTCCCGCCCGGTCCGGGCACCGACGCCCCTGCCGACGCTACCGCCGGAGCGGAGCCGGGGGCGCCTGAGACCGCAGAGACGGAGGCGACGGCCGCAGCCCCGATCGAGGACATGGGCGAGGCCCAAGCCGAGGCTGGCGAAGACGGCGAAGAGGTTTCGCCCCTGATCGTGACCGAAGCCGCGGAGGCGCAGGACGAGACGCCGGAGACGGAGACAGCGGAACCGACGGCGGGAACGGAGAGCGGACCGGCTCCGGCGACCGGCCCGGAGGCCGAGGCGCGCTATGCCGCGACGGGGATCTGGCAGCAGTCGCCGGACCCCCTCGACCCCGATACGCTGGCCGCAGAGGACGGCACCGGCTCGTCGGACGGCAGCGGCGCCGAGGATGCGCCCGACCGGATGCCGCTGGTCACGCTGGCGGCGCTGAGGCCCGATGTGCCGCCGGAGGCGCCGGGTGCGCCGCCGATCCCGGGCAAGCGCTATGACATGGACGACCGGGGGCTGGTCGTCGCCACGCCGGACGGGGCCGAGACGCCTTCGGGCGTGCTCGTCTTCACCGGCGACCCGGACGTGGTGCCCCCGCCCCGCCCCGAAGAGGCCGGCGGCGGCGACCCGGTTCCCGGCGCGGCGGACGATGCGGCGCTGACGCCGGCCCCGGCCGCGGTGCCCGGTCGCGATGCGGAAGCCGAGGCGCAGCGCGCGGAGGTCGAGATCGTCAAACGCCCCCGCCCACGTCCCGCCGGGCCGGCCGCTGGCACCGAACTTGCCGTGGCCGGGCAGAGCACGGCCGATGCGGATGCAGCGGAGGATACCGTGGCCCTCGCGGCGGCCGAAGCCGCCGCGGAAGCCGTCGCGAGGGCCTCGGCCGCCCCGCGCCCGGCGGCGCTGGTCGAGGACGGGCCGCGCGGTTCGGTCGCCGCAGGTCTTGCGGGGGCGGGCGCAGCCCGGGAGGATACCGCGCGCGCCGAAGCCGCGGAGATCGACCGGCCCGAGCCGGAATTCGTCGCCCTGCGCCCGCTGCCGCGTCCGGGCAATATCGCGGAACTGGCGGCCGTGGCCCGCGCCACGCCGGAGCCTCCGCCGAGCGTGGTGCCGGCGGTGCCCTCGGTCGCGTCGGTGACGCGGCAGGCGACCCTGCGCAACGCCATCGACCTGAGCGAGATCAACCTGATCGGCGTCTACGGCCAGCCCGCCGACCGGCGGGCGCTGGTCCGTCTGGCCAACGGGCGCTATCGCAAGGTGAAGGTGGGGGACCGGATCGACGGCGGCCGGGTGCTGGCCATCGGCGACGCCACGCTGCGGTACCAGAAGAACGGGCGCAACATGACGCTCGACATGCCGAGCAGCTGACCGGGCCGTGATCCGGAATGCGCGCCTGCGGCGCATTCGATTCCCAAGGATCGCCGGAGGCGATCCGGGCCTCCGGCGGGAGTACTTCCGGCAAGATGAAGCAGGGGCCGCCTATTCGGCGGCGATCTCTCCGTTGTCGATCTGCTCCTGTTCAATGGATTCGAAGAGCGCCTTGAAGTTGCCCTCGCCGAAGCCGTCGTCGCCCTTGCGCTGGATGAATTCGAAGAAGATCGGGCCGATCACCGTCTTCGAAAAGATCTGCAGCAGGATGCGGGTCTCGCCGCCGTCCACCACGCCTTCGCCGTCGATCAGGATGCCGTGTTTCTTCATCCGGTCGATCGGCTCGCCATGGTCCTTCACCCGATCGTGCGACATGTCGTAATAGGCGTCGGGCGGTCCGGGCATGTAGGTCACGCCGTTTTCGGCGATGGCATCGGTGGCCGCGTAGATGTCGCGGGCGCCGACGGCGATGTGCTGGATCCCCTCGCCGTTGTACTTCTTGAGGTAGGCCACGATCTGGCCCGTCTCGCCCCGGTCCTCGTTGATGGGGATGCGGATGCGGCCGCAGGGCGAGGTCAGGGCGCGGGAAAAGAGGCCGGTGTACTTGCCCTGGATGTCGAAGAACCGGATCTCGCGGAAATTGAACAGGTCGCCGTAGAAGCGGAACCAGGTATCCATGTTGCCCTTGAAGACGTTGTGGGTGAGGTGGTCGAGATAGTAGAAGCCCACCCCGCGCGGCTTGGACTGGGCCAGCCAGTCGAATTCGGCGTTATAGGGCGAGGTCTCGTAGTAATCCTCGATGAAGTAGATGAGCGAGCCGCCGATGCCGAGGATCGCCGGGACGTCCATCACCTTGCCGTCGCCCTCGTAGGGGGTGGCGCCGTTCTTCACCGCGTGATCGAAGGCGTGCTGCGCATCGACCACCCGCCAGCCCATGGAGGGGGCGCAGGGGCCGTGTTCCTCGATGAACGTCGCGGCATGGGTGCCCGGCTCGGCGTTGATGATGTAGGTGATGTCGCCCTGCTGCCAGAGTTCGACATCCTTGGACTTGTGGCGGCCGACCAGTTCGTAGCCCATCTTCGAGAAGAGATCGCGCAGTTCCTGCGGATCGGGATGGGCGAATTCGACGAATTCGAACCCGTCGGTGCCGGCCGGGTTCTCGTCGGTGATCTCGGATTTCGGTGCGTCGTGGGGGAACGGTCCCATGGAAACCTCCTGTTTGCGCGCGATTTCCGCAATTCTACGCGCTCGCGCGCCGGAAATCTGCGCATTCTGATGGCTTCCTTGTGGTCGGGATGCGGATGTTTTACAAAAAAGGCCCGAGTTGTGCGAGTTCTCCGCAAATGCTGGATTCGACCGATCTGCGCCTTCTGGCAGTCCTGCAGAAGGACGCCCACCTGACGGCACAGGAACTGAGCGAGATGCTGAATCTCTCGCCCTCGCAGGCCGGGCGGCGGCGGCAGAGGCTGGAGGCAGAGGGCTACATCTCGTCCTATGTCGCGCGGCTCGATCCCGAACGGCTGGGGCTGGCGATCCAGGCTTTCGTCCAGGTGCAGCTGGGCACCCACGGATCGGACCAGGCGCGCGCCTTCGCCGAGCTGATCGGTTCGCGCAGCGAGATCACCAGCGCATGGACCCTGACCGGCGAGGCGGATTACCTGCTAAGGGTCTATTGTGCCGATCTGGCCGCGCTGCACGCCCTGATCCACGAGGTCCTGCTGCCGCACCCCACCGTCACGCGGGTGCAGAGCCAGATCGTCATGGACCAGTTCAAACAGGACGGGCCGCTGCCGACCGCGATATTCTAGACCCGAAGGACCGATGCCCCCATGGAAGGCTTTCTCTATCAGGCCACGATCTACCTTGCCGCAGCGGTGATCGCCGTGCCGATCGCCGCGCGGCTGGGTCTGGGATCGGTGCTGGGCTACCTCGCCGCCGGGATCCTGATCGGACCGGTGCTGGGACTGGTGGGGCACGAGACGCACGACCTGCAGCATTTCGCGGAATTCGGCGTCGTGATGATGCTGTTCCTGATCGGACTGGAACTCGAGCCCCGCGCCCTGTGGGACATGCGCCACCGGCTGATCGGGCTGGGCGGATTGCAGGTCGGGGTGACGACGCTGGCGGTCATGGCCGGGTTCATGGCGCTCGGATACGTCTGGCAGATCGCGCTGGCGGCGGGGATGACGTTGGCCCTGTCCTCGACCGCCATCGTGCTGCAGACCCTGTCGGAAAAGGGGCTGATACGGACGGCGGGCGGGCGGTCGGCCTTTTCGGTGCTGCTGACGCAGGATATCGCGGTGATCCCGATGTTGGCGGTCCTGCCGCTGCTGGCGCTGCCCTCGCTCGGGCTGGTGGCCAATCCCGACGGTTCGCTCACCCGGTCGAGCCTGGAGGAGGACGCGCATCACACCCTGTCGCTGGTCGAGGGGTTGCCCGGCTGGGGCGTCACGCTCGTCACGCTCGGCGCCGTCGCAGCCGTCATCCTGACCGGCGTCTACCTGACCGCCCCGGTCTTCCGGTTCATCCATTCCGCCAGGCTGCGCGAGATGTACACCGCGCTGGCTCTGGTGATCGTGGTGGGCATCGCTTTCCTGATGAACCTGGTGGGGCTTTCGCCGGCGCTCGGCACTTTCCTGGCAGGCGTGGTTCTGGCCAACAGCGAATTCCGGCACGAGCTGGAATCGGACATCGAGCCGTTCAAGGGACTGTTGCTGGGCCTCTTTTTCATCACCGTCGGCGCGGGGATAGATTTCGGCGTGCTGCTGCAGGCGCCGGGGACGATCCTCGGCATGGCGGCCACGCTGATCCTGATCAAGGGGGTGATCCTGTTCGTCATCGGCCGGGCGTTCGGGCTGCGGCGCCGGCGGCTGATGCTGTTCACCCTGTCGCTGGCGCAGGCGGGCGAATTCGGTTTCGTCCTGCTCTCCTTCTCGTCACAGCAGCAGGTGATCCCGCCGGTGCTGGCCGAACGGCTGCTGCTGGTGATCGCGCTCTCGATGCTGATCACGCCGCTGCTGTTCCTGCTGTACGAATGGCTGTCGAAGAAGATGGGCGATCCCGCGACCGAGGCGCAGGAGGCGGACGAGATCGACGAGGACGGGCCGGTCATCATCGCGGGCATCGGCCGTTTCGGGCAGATCGTGAACCGGCTGGCGCAGTCGTCAGGCGTCAGAACGGTGGTTCTGGACAATGACATGCGCACGATCGAGGTGATGCGCCGCTTCGGCTTCAAGGGGTATTTCGGCGATCCCACCCGGCCCGACATCCTGCGCGCCGCCGGGCTGGAGAAGGCGCGCGTTCTGGTGGCGGCAATGGACAGCCCGGCGGCGGTCACGCAGCTTGTCCACTATGCCCGCAAGAGCCGCCCGGACCTGCACATCATCGCCCGGGCGCATGACCGGCGCCATGTCTACGAGCTGTACCAGGCGGGGGCCGACGACATCGTGCGCGAAACCTTCGATGCCAGCCTGCGGGCGGGGCGCTACGTGCTCGAGAACGCGGGGTTCTCGGATTACGAGGCCGCGCGGCTGGAACAGGCCTTCTACCATCACGACCGCGAGGCGATCCGCGAACTGGCGGAGCTCTGGGATCCGGAGGTGCCGGCCGACCAGAACGCGGACTACGTTACGCGCGCCAAGGAACTGGAAAAGGACCTCGAGGCCGCCCTGCACGCGGTGCTCAGCGATGACGACGAGGCGGCCTAGCCGTCGCTGACACCGGCTTCGGCAAAGGTGGCCATGCCGGAATGGCAGGCGATGGCGCCCTTGAGGATGCCGATGGCCAGCGCCGCGCCCGAGCCCTCGCCCAGCCGGAGCCCCAGCGACAGGAGCGGGTCGAGCCCCAGCCTCTCGAGCATGGCGGGGTGGGCCGACTCGGCGCTGACATGGGCGGCCGCGCAATGATCCAGCGCATCCGCACGCAGGGCGTGCAGGCAGGCGGCGGCGGCACAGCAGATGAAACCGTCGAGAAGCACGGGAATCCGTTCGGTCCGGGCGCGCAGGATGGCGCCCGCCATGGCGGCGATCTCGCGGCCGCCGAGCCGGGCCAGGGTGTCCAGCCCGTCGCCGCCCGAATGGCGCGCGACCCCGGCCTCGACCACGGCCGTCTTGCGGTCCAGCCCCCCGGCATCGACGCCGGTGCCGCGCCCGACCCAGTCCGCCGCCGCGCCGCCGAAGAGCGCGTTGGCGATGGCCGCCGCAGAGGTCGTGTTGCCGATCCCCATCTCGCCGGTCACCAGCAGGTCGGCCTGCGGATCGACCGCGTCCCAGCCGGTGGCGAGCGCGGCGAGGCATTCGTCCTCGGACATGGCGGGGGCCTCGGTGAAGTCGGCCGTGGGGCGGTCGAGCTCGAGGGCGTGGACGTCCATCCGCGCGCCGAACGTCTCCGAAAGCTGGTTGATCGCCGCGCCCCCGGCCCGGAAGTTCGCGACCATCTGCACCGTCACCTCGGGCGGGAAGGCCGAGACGCCCCGCGCCGCGACGCCGTGATTTCCGGCGAAGACCACGACCTGCGGCCGATCCAGAACGGGCCGTCCGGTGCCGCGCCATCCGGCGTACCACTGCGCCAGCCCCTCCAGCCGGCCCAGTGCGGCGGGGGGTTTCGTCAGTTGGGCGTTGCGCTCCTGCGCGGCGGCGACGGCCCCGGCATCGGGGCCCGGCAACTCCGCCGTCAGTCTGCGGTATGCGTCGAAGGTGGAAGGCGCCTGCATCGTCTCGGTCCCCATTGTGCTGTCTGTTCGGCACGTGTCTAAAGAAGGCACCAGCAGGAGCAACCCATGGACCGACACGCGCGACGCATCCGCGACCACTTCCTGACCGCCGCCGGTCTGCTGACCCGCCTGCCCCTGCCCCGCCACGAGGCAAGCGGCACGGGCGCGGCCTGGGCCTGGCCGGTCGTGGGGCTGGGCCTGGGGGCCCTTGCCGGCCTCGCGGGCTGGGTGGCCCTGTCGCTCGGTCTGCCGGCCCCGGTCGCGGCGGTGGCGGTATTGGCCGTGCAGGTCGTGCTGACGGGGGGGCTGCACGAGGACGGCCTGGCGGATACGGCCGACGGGCTCTGGGGCGGCTGGACCCGTGAAAGGCGGCTCGAAATCATGCGCGACAGCCGGATCGGCAGTTACGGCGTCATCGCGCTGATCCTGGGCTTTTCCGCGCGCTGGACGGCGCTTGCGGTGATGCTGGACGAGGGGGGCTACTGGGGCGCCCTCATCGCCGCGGCGGCCCTGTCGCGCGGGGTCCTGCCGGCGATCATGGCGCTGGTGCCGAACGCCCGGACAGACGGGCTGTCGCGCGGCGTCGGCCGGCCCTCTGGCCAGATCGCGGCCCTGGCAGCGATGCTGGCGCTGGTTGTCGGGGTCCTCGCCGTCGGCACCGGCGTGATCGCCGCGGCGCTGGCGGCCGCCCTCGCCGCGCTCGGCCTCGCCGCCATGGCCAGCCGGCGCATCGGGGGACAGACGGGCGACATCCTTGGGGCGATCCAGGTCCTGGCGGAAATCGCCGTGCTCCTCACCCTCGTGTAGAGCGCCGCGCCGTGGGGTGCGTGCTCCGCCCGCACCGCCCGGAACGCAAAAAGGCCGCCCCGGTCCCCCGGAGCGGCCCCTGAATCACGTTCCGCCGGTCAGGCCGCGCGGGAGACCAGGACCTCGTCCACCTTGCGCGCGGCATCGACCTCGTCCGCGCCCGAGACGGCGGCGACTTCGCGGGTCAGCCGCTCGAGCGCGGCCTCATAGAGCTGACGCTCGGAATAGGACTGCTCGCGCTGGTCGTCGTTGCGGTGCAGGTCGCGGACCACTTCGGCGATGGCCACCAGATCGCCCGAGTTGATCTTCTGCTCGTACTCCTGCGCCCGGCGCGACCACATCGCGCGCTTGACCTTGGCCTTGCCCTTGAGCGTGGACATGGCCTTGGAGACGACATCGGGGGTCGAGAGGGACCGCATCCCCACCTCGGTCGCCTTGTTGGTCGGCACGCGCAGGGTCATCTTGTCCTTCTCGAAGGAAATCACGAAAAGCTCGAGGGAAATCCCGGCGATCTCCTGGCTCTCGATCGAGACGATCTGGCCGACGCCGTGCGCGGGATACACGACGTAGTCGTTCGGACGGAATTCGGCTTTTTTCGCTTTGGTCATGCTTTTTGATCCTCACATTGCCCGAGGATGACATTCGACACGAAATCGGGCGAGGCCATAAGCCCCGTCCGGCTGCAGGTTCTGATGTCTATGTTCGGCAGCGGGTGGCAGCATCCGCTACGATCGGGCAGGCAGTCTTCATCATACGTAAGACCTACCAATACCACAAAATCGCGCAAAATGGAAGCACCATGTCGCGATGCAGCGAAACCAGCGGCCAAAAACGGTGTTACGTTGCGTCAGCCGCCCTCGCCCGGCTTCTCGGAAAAGTACTTTTCCAGCTTCCCCGTCTCGCCGTCCCGTTCCTCGGCCTCGGGGAGAGGGTCCTTGCGCGTGATGATGACCGGCCACATCTCGGAGTACTTGCGGTTGAACTCGACCCATTTCTCGGTGTCCGGCTCGGTGTCGGGCCGGATGGCATCGGCAGGACATTCCGGCTCGCAGACACCGCAGTCGATGCATTCGTCCGGATGGATCACCAGCATGTTCTCGCCCTCGTAGAAACAGTCCACGGGGCAGACCTCGACGCAGTCGGTGTATTTGCAGGCGATGCAGTTGTCGTTGACGATATAGGTCATGGAGGACTCCGCTCGGGCCTTTGCGGCATTTCGGCTTAGCTAACTCGCGCTGCCGGATCATTCAAGCGCGTCATCGCCCATGCCCTTGCGATAAAGATCGAGTTTCCGGCGATCCCGCTTCGTGGGACGAGAATTGCCCTCGTTCCGGGCCCCTTGCGGGATTTGCGTCTTCTCCTCGGGGGGCGACATGTCCTCGTAAAGCGCCTGCGCCTCGGCTGCCGGTCCACGGCGCGCGGCGGGGGCGAGGATGCGCACGACGCGGATGCGGTCGCCCTGAGGAAAGGTCAGCACATCGCCCGGCTGGACCCCGTGCGAGGGCTTGGCCGCGCGCATACCGTTGACGCGGACGTGACCGCCGGTGACCAGCCCGGCGGCCAGGCTGCGCGATTTCACGAATCGCGCCTGCCATATCCACTTGTCGAGCCTGAACTTGGTCGGTTGCTCAGCCACCGGTCGGATCAATCGGTCTTGAGCCCCTTGAGCGCGGCGGCGAAGGGGTTGTCGGGGTCGATGGCCTTTTCCTTGCGCTTCGGACCCGACTGGAACGACTTGGGCCCGTCTTCGCGCCGGGGTTTGCCCTTGCCGCGCGGCTTGCCTCCCCCCTTCTTGCCCTGCGGCTTGCCGCCGCCGTCCTCGCGGCGGCCGCGGCCCTTGCCGTGCTGCTCGCCCGGGCGTTTCGACCGGCCCCCGCCCCAGGTGAAGGTGTAGTAGTGCTCCATTTCCGGCGCGGTCTCTTCGGCCGGGCGCAGCTCGGCCCCCGCGTCGGGCGTCGGCGTCTCCGGCGTCTCTCCGGTCTCGGGCCCGGCGTCGGGCGTCACCTGGGCGATCACCTCTTCCGAGGACAGGCCGGCGGTGGTTTCCTCGGATTCCAGCTTTTCCGGCGCGCCGTCGACCGAGACGCCCTCGACCGCCGGTTCGGCGGGCGTGGCGCTGATGGCGGTGTCGTCGTCGGGAGCGGCCTCTTCGGGGGCATGTTCCGGCGCGACCGGCGGCTCGGCCGAGGCCGCGCCCTCCTTGTGCGGGGTCTCGCCGGTGGCGGTGGCCTGCTGGCCGTCGGGCGTGGTCGCCACCGCCTGCGGGCGGACCTTTTCACGTTCGCCCCTGTCCGCCTTGTAGCCCAGCCCCTGCATGAGATCGGCGAACTGGTCCAGCGTCATACCGGTGATCGACAGCATGTCGGCCTTGGCCTCGAACCCGCCGCGGCTGTCCTCGGCCCGCAGCATGTCGGCGAGACGTTCCAGCATGTCGATACGGATCGAGCGTTCTCCGGCGGTGCGATAACCGGCCATCGCCGCATAGCCCTCGGGGGCGGAGGTGTCGGTGGGAACGGTGACCAGACCCGGTGGCGGGGCCTCGGGGAATTCGTCCAGCCCGGCGGCAAGCGACCACAGGACAAGGCGCAGCCGGGTCGGCGCCGGTTTCAACAACAGCGGCATGAAGACGGTGAACTGACCGAAGCGGACCCCGTGCTTGCGCAGCGCGCCGCGGGCGTCCTGGTCGAGTTGCTTGACCTCGTCGGCGACCTGCTGGCGTGGCAGAACGCCCAGTCCCTCGACCATGCGGTAGGCGAAGCCCCGGGCCAGGCCGGTCAGCGTCTCGTCCCGCGACATGTTCAGCAGCGGCTCGAACAGCGCGGCGATCTTGCGGTCGATGAAATGCTGCAACCGGCGCTGGACCTTCTCGGCCACGTCCTGGCCGGCCTCGTCATCGACGAAGACCTGGACCTGCGGCTTCAGCGGCTCCGCGCCGGCGACCAATTTGCCGACCGCCTGTTCGCCCCACATCAGGCCGCCCTGTTCGGTAAAGTCGATCTCGGTGTCCGGTGCATTGTAGAACCGGTCGGCCCGCAGATGGAAATGCGGTGTCAGCGCCTGCAGCGCCGCGCGGCTGATCGTCCTGGCCTCTTCCCCCGACGCCTTCGCGTCCTGTCGGAAACGGAAGCCCTCGAGACGGCCGACGTATTCGCCCTCGACCGTGACTTCCCCGGTATCGCTCACTTCGGCCAAGAGGGCCTCCTTCTGCTTGAGCCGCCGCAAGAGCACGCTGGTGCGCCGGTCCACAAATCTCTGCGTCAGACGCTCGTGAAGCGCATCCGACAGGCGGTCTTCTACCCCGCGCGTCTCGTCACGCCAATGACTTTCGTCGTCGACCCAACCGTGTCTCTGGGCGACATAGGTCCAGGTCCGGATGAAGGCCAGTCGTTTCGACAGGGTATCTATGTCGCCGTCCGTCCGGTCGATGCGCTTGATCTGGCGGGCCAGCCAGTCGTCGGGCACCCGCCCCTTCTCGTGCAGGAAGGCGAAAATCTGGGTCAGCAGGCTGGCATGTTCGGCATGGCTGATGCCGCGGAAGTCGGGAATGCGGCACACGTCCCAGAGCAGCTTGACCGCATCCGCCGTGCCCGCGCGCGCCCGGACCTCGGCATCCCCCGAGAGGGTCCGCAGGGCCGAGAGGTCGTCCGCCTCGCGGGCGCGGACCAGCCCGTCGCGGCCGGGCGGCTCCTCGAGCGAGGCGACGAGCGCCTCGGGCGAAGCGAAGTTGAGCCGGGGGTTGCGCCATTGCAGGTGGCTGATCGGCGTGAAGCGATGATCCATGATCGCCTCGGCCACCTCGTCCTCCAGCGGCGCGGCCTCGCCGGTGACGCCGAAGGTGCCGTCGGCCATGCCGCGCCCGGCCCGCCCGGCGATCTGGGCCAGTTCGTTCGGCGCCAGCGGGCGCATCCGCCGCCCGTCGAACTTGGAGAGTGCGGAAAAGGCGACGTGATTGATGTCGAGGTTCAGCCCCATCCCGATGGCGTCGGTGGCGACGAGATAATCGACGTCGCCGTTCTGGTAGAGCGCGACCTGCGCGTTCCGCGTCCGGGGCGAGAGCGCGCCCATCACCACCGCCGCCCCGCCCTTCTGCCGGCGGATCAATTCGGCCATGGCATAGACATTATCGACCGAAAACCCGACGATGGCGCTGCGCGGCGGCATCCGGCTTATCTTTTTCGAACCGGCATAGCTCAGGTGCGACATCCGCTCGCGGCGCATGAAGGTCGCCTCGGGGACCAGATCGGCGATCTTTCCCCGCATCGTGTCCGAGCCGAGAAAGAGCGTTTCGTGCTGGCCCCGCGCCCGCAGCAGCCGGTCGGTGAAGACATGGCCCCGCTCGGGATCGGCGCAGAGCTGGATCTCGTCTATGGCGAGGAAATCGGCCCCCATGCCCTCGGGCATGGCCTCGACTGTGCAGACCCAGTAGGCGGTGCGCGGCGGGACGATGCGTTCTTCGCCGGTGACCAGCGCCACGACCGAGGGGCCGCGCAGGGCGACGATCTTGTCATAGACCTCGCGTGCGAGCAGGCGCAGCGGCAGGCCGATGACGCCGGTGCGATAGCCCAGCATCCGCTCGATGGCATAATGTGTCTTGCCGGTATTGGTCGGTCCGAGGACCGCCGTGATCCTGCCCTGCGCGGCCATGCGCGGCCCTTCCCGTTCTCGGATCAGAGCGATATGCCCGTGACCTGCGCCTGCAGACGATCCACGGCCTCGAGCGCGCGTTCATGCGTCGGATAGAGTTCCAGGACCTGCGAATAGGCCCTGAAGGCCGGGTCCGGCCGGTCCAGCGACTCGAGGATCACGCCCAGGCCGTACATCGCGTTGAAGTGCTGCGGGTTGAGCGCCAGCGCCCGGCCCAGATCCGAAATGGCGAGACCGAATTCCTCCTGCCGATAGAAGGCCGTGGCGCGGCGGTGCCAGGCCTCGGCGAAATCCGGCGCATGGTCGATCAGGGCCGAGAAATGCCCGATGGCGGTCTCGACCTCGCCCGCCTCGAGCGCGTCCTGCCCGCGCGACATCAGCAGGTCCATCGCCGGCGAACCGGAGCGCCGCCAGACCAGGTCGAGCTCGCGCTCGATCGTCCGCGCGTCGGCGGGATCCGCATCATGCAGTTGTTGCAATAGCTCGTCACCGGCGTCACTCTGATCCTGTGCGGCAGCCAGCGGCGGGACCAGGACGAGAAGTGCCGTAACGACAGGTTTGAGAATTCGCATTGAGACGACCATAACACCTTTGAGTGCCGGTGCAGTATCGGCAATTGTGATACCCGATGTAACCCCCGTGGGCCAAAATTCCAGGAAAGGTGAACCATGAGTGAAGTCATCAACGGCGCCGTCGCGGCGCTGCGCGAAAAAATGAGCGGCAGCTTCGACGGCACCGCCAAGTTCGTGATCGAGGGCGAAGGCGCCATCATGATCGAGGGCGACGAGGTCCGGCCCGGCGACGAAGAGGCCGACGTGACCATGACCGCCGATACCGAGACGTTCCAGGAAATCCTCTCGGGCGAGCTGAACCCGACCTCGGCCTTCATGAGCGGCAAGCTCTCGGTCGACGGGGACATGGGCAAGGCGATGTCGCTCGGCTCGATGCTGAGCTGAGGGGCGGACGCGGCTGCATGGAACAGGCCCCCTTCTTCGCCGATATCGCCGAAGGCCCGCCGGGCGGCCGGGCGGTCTGGACGACCGCCTCGGACGGCGTGCGCATCCGCGTCGGCTGGTGGCCGGCGCGGGACGGCGGGACGGCGAAAGGCACGATCCTGATCTTTCCCGGCCGGACCGAGTATATCGAGAAATACGGCCGCGACGCCCGGACCCTGACCGAGGCCGGCTTTGCCGTGCTCGCAATCGACTGGCGCGGCCAGGGCATCGCCGACCGGCTGGTGGCCAATGCGCGCGTCGGTCACGTGGACCGGTTCCACGACTATCAGCTGGACGTCGCCGCCGCTCTGGCCGTGGCCGAAGAGGCCGGGCTGCCCAGGCCGTGGCACCTGCTGGGCCATTCGATGGGCGGCTGCATCGGCCTGCGCTCGGTGCTCGAGGGGGTGCCGGTGAACTCGGCCGTCTTCTCGGCGCCGATGTGGGGCATCCGGCTTGCCGCGCCGACCCGACCCGCCGCCTGGGTCCTGACCTGGGGCGGCTCGCGGCTGGGGCTGGGGCACCTGATGTCGCCCGGCACCAAGGAGGCCCCCTACCCGCTCGACGTGGCGTTCGGCGAGAACAAGCTGACCTCGGACCGCGACATGTTCGACTACATGCGGCGGCAGCTGACCGAACAGCCCGACCTCGGGCTGGGCGGCCCGTCGCTGCACTGGCTCAACCAGGCGCTGACCGAGACGCTGGCGCTGGCCCGGCGGCCCGCGCCCGACCTGCCCTGCCTGACATTCCTCGGCGCGGACGAAGCCATCGTGGACCCGGCCCGGATCCATGCCCGGATGGAAAACTGGCGCGAGGGCGACCTGGTGGTGCTGCCCGGCGCTCGACACGAAGTGCTGATGGAGACGCCCGAGACCCGTGCGCGCATCTTCGAACGGATGCTGCCCTTCCTCGACGCCCACGCCGCCATCGCCGCGCCGCCGGCGCGCAGCGCATAAGCCCCCTCGCGGGGCCCCTTTCACGGCGGGGCGCCGCGCTCGGGCCGCTGTTCGCCTGCCGCAGGGTTGTCCGATGCTCCCGCGCCGCATATCTCTGCCGCAATCAATTTCAGGAGAAACCATGACCGCACATCCGGCACCGCTATTCGACGCCAACGCCACTTCGGGGGGCAGAGACCTCGGGAAGTTGCCGGAATGGGATCTCACCGATCTCTACGCCTCGCCCGAGGATCCGGCGATCGAGAGGGACCTCGACTGGCTGCGGGAGGCCTGCGCCTCCTTCGCCGCGGATTACGAGGGCAAGCTCGACCAGCTCGACGCCGAAGGAATGCTGACCTGCATCCGGCGCGACGAAGAGCTGACGACCGTCTCGGGGCGGCTCATGTCCTATGCCGGGCTGCGCTACTACCAGGTCACCACCGACGGCGCGCGCGCCAAGTTCATGTCGGACATGCAGGACCGCATCACCACATACACCACGCCGCTGGTATTCTTCACGCTGGAACTGAACCGCCTGCCCGACGACCGGCTCGACAGCCTCTTCGCGGCCAGCGACGACCTCGCCCGCTACAAGCCGATCTTCGACCGCATCCGCGCGATGAAGCCCTACCAGCTCTCGGACGAGATGGAGAAGTTCCTGCACGACATGGGCGTGGTGGGCGATGCCTGGGAGAAGCTCTTCGACGAGACCGTCGCCGGGCTGACCTTCACCATCGACGGCGAGGAGCTGGGGCTCGAGGCCACGACCACCCTTCTGACCGAGCCCGACCGCGACAAGCGCGAGGCCGCCGCGCGCGAGATCGCCCGCGTCCTCGGCGCGAACATCCGCACCTTCGCCCGCGTTCACAACACGCAGGCCAAGGAGAAGGAGGTCATGGACCGGTGGCGCGGCATGCCGTCCGCGCAGACGGCCCGCCACCTGTCCAACCATGTCGAACCCGAGGTGGTCGAGGCGCTGCGCAATGCCGTCGTGGCCGCCTACCCGCGCCTGTCGCACCGCTATTACGAGCTGAAGCGCAAATGGCTGGGGCTGGACAGGATGCAGGTCTGGGACCGCAACGCGCCGCTGCCGATCGAGCCGCCCAGAACGGTGGACTGGGACACGGCGCAGGAGATGGTGATGTCCGCCTATGCGGGCTTCGATCCGCGCATGGCGAACCTGGCCGAGCCGTTCTTCACCCGGGGCTGGATCGACGCGGGCGTCAAGCCGGGCAAGGCCCCCGGCGCCTTCGCGCATCCCACGGTGACGACGGTGCATCCTTACGTGATGCTCAACTACCTCGGCAAACCGCGCGACGTGATGACCCTGGCGCATGAGCTGGGCCACGGCGTCCACCAGGTGCTGGCCGCCGATCAGGGAGAGCTTTTGTCCTCGACCCCGCTGACCCTGGCCGAAACGGCGAGCGTCTTCGGCGAGATGCTGACCTTCCGCAAGCTGCTGGACGAGGCGAAATCCGATGCCGAACGCAAGACCCTGCTGGCGGGCAAGGTCGAGGACATGATCAACACGGTCGTGCGGCAGATCGCCTTTTACGATTTCGAGTGCAAGCTGCACGCCGCCCGCCGCGAGGGCGAACTGACCCCCGAGGACATCAACGCCATCTGGATGTCGGTGCAGGCGGAATCGCTCGGGCCGGCCTTCGACTTCATGGACGGCTACGAAGTCTTCTGGTCCTACATCCCGCACTTCATCCACTCGCCCTTCTACGTCTATGCCTATGCCTTCGGCGACGGCTTGGTGAACGCGCTCTACGCCGCCTACCAGGAGGCGCCCGAGGGCTTCCAGGACAAGTATTTCGACATGCTCCGCGCGGGCGGGTCCAAGCACCACAAGGAGCTTCTGGCGCCCTTCGGCCTCGACGCCTCGGACCCGAAGTTCTGGGACAAGGGCCTGTCGATGATCGAAGGCTTCATCGACGAGCTCGAGGCGATGGAGGACTGACATGCCCGAGCGCGGACCGGAACCGCCGACCTGGCGCGACCGGCTGCGCCATGGGGTCGACCGGCTGAGGACCCGCGTCCCGCCGGGGCTGCGCACGGTGCTGGGCCTGCTGCTGATGGTCGGCGGCGTCTTCGGGATGCTGCCGATCCTCGGGTTCTGGATGCTGCCGCTCGGGGCGACGTTGATCTGGTTCGATGTGCGCGCGATCTGGCACTGGTTTCGCCGCGGCTGACACCGCGCGCGTGTGTCGCGCCCCCTCCGCCTCCGCGTCTGGCGGTCCTTGCCGGTGGCATGCCCGTCAGCGCCGTCCGAGGGGCGGTGTTGTCATGGTCGGGACGACCGCTGCCCACGTCATCGCAGGTTCGCACGACCCGGAAGGCGCCCCGGGCCGCGGGCCCGGTTCCCTATCGCAACTCTCCGGTCTGCGTGCCGTTCTTCCCGGTCAGGGTAAAGGTGCTGCCATCCACGGCCCATCTGAAGCAGTCGGTCCCTTGGTCGGTCTTGCCGACAATAAGCCGGCGGCACCAGCGCCCTTTGTCCCAGACCCAGTTGAGCGTCAGCCGATGACCATCGTCCGTCTTGCCCGCCGCTGTCCCGTCGGCCTTGATGACAACCTGGTAGCCCGGCCCATCCACCGTCTTGCCCACGACGTGTTGCGAGAATTCCGACGCTGTCCTTATCTGTTTCGGCGCAGCAACGGCCATTGCGGGGACCGCGGCCATTAAAATTCCGACTACAAGAAATTTTCCAGACATTTCCATCCTCCATGCAAATGTCCCATAAGCGTAGGCACGAATGATCAATCAGTCAAAACATTGCCCTTGCCGGCCTCGTTCCAATTCTTGCGCGACCAGCGCCCCAAGCGACGCGGCCGATCGGGACAGACGCATTATCTTGTTGATCTGGTTGACCGAAGTCACATCCCGACAAGCAAAAGCTCCGGCCTGACGCGACAGGACGGTTCCCCACCTGCGGAAAACAGGTTTAACTCTCGCCGAGAGGAGAATTTTCATCATGTACCGACTGCTTGTCTGGATCGTCCGCGGCCTGCTCGGGCTTGCGCTACTGGCGGTGCTTGCCGTCGTCGCCTTCTGGGCCTTCGCCCCGTCCTATGTCGGCTCGGCCCGGAACAACGTGATCGAGCATGAGCCCTATCCCGTCAGCGAAGAGGCCCGCGCGCTGCACCGCTCGCTGACCATCGGCGACTGGCACGCCGATCCGCTGCTGTGGAAGCGCGACCTGACGGAACGCGGGACATGGGGCCAGGTGGATTTTCCCCGCCTGATCGAGGGCAACGTGGCCCTGCAGGTCTTCACCGCCGTGACCAAGAGCCCGGCGGGCCAGAACTACGAGGAGAACTCGGCCGAGGCCTTCGACAACATCACCCTGCTCGCCTTCGGGCAGCGCTGGCCGATGCGCACCTGGCAGAGCCTCTACGAACGCGCCGTCCATCAGGCGCAGAAGCTGCACCGCTTTGCCGAAGAGGACGGCCGCGTGACCATCATCAAGGGCGCGGACGATCTCGAGGCGGTGCTCAGGGCCCGCGACAACGGCGAGAACCGGATCGGCGCCATCCTCGGGATCGAGGGGGCGCATGCGCTCGAGGGCGAGATGGCCCGGCTCGACGGTCTGGTGGACGAGGGCTACCGGCTGATCGGGCTGCACCATTTCTTCGACAACGAACTGGGCGGGTCGCTGCACGGTCTGGGCCAGGCCGGACTGACCGAATTCGGCCGAGCCGTCGTCCGCGAGGTGGCCGGACGGCCGCTGATCCTCGATCTCGCCCATTCCAGCCCACGCGTGGTGCGCGAGGTGCTGGAGATGACGGATATCCCGCTGGTGATCAGCCATACCGGCGTGAGCAGATTCTGCCAAACGCAGCGCAACCTGCCCGACGACCTGATGCAGGCGGTGGCCGAAACCGGCGGCGTGATCGGCATGGGCTATTGGGACGAGGTCGCCTGCGGCCGGATCGACCCCGCCGGCATCGCCGCGATGATCGCCGCTGCGGTGGACCTGGTGGGGGCCGAGCATGTTTCGCTCGGGTCCGATTTCGACGGATCGGTCGAGACGGCCTTCGACACGTCGGAGCTGGTCGCGCTGACCCACGCCCTGCTTGGGGCGGGGCTGTCCGAGGACCAGATCGCCGCGATCATGGGCGGCAACATGGTGCGCGTGCTGCGCGACCGGCTGGGCGGCTGAGGGCCGGTCGGAGGTCCACGGCGGAGCGGCGATCACGCTCTTTCCGAACGCGGCTTGTTCGACCGTGGTGCTCGCGCGCGCGTCCATCCTCCGCGAAGAAGATTAGGCGTTCTGCGTTCAACGCCACTTCGTCGAGGCGCCGGATCCGGTCCGGCGCCGGCGGCACCGACAATCATCGTGTGGCGATGAAAAGAACAACCCGGCGCGCCACTTGGCGGCCGGGTCATTGGGGACCGGTGGCGGGTCAATCGGCCGATCACGCGGCCGGCAACATGCCCTTTTCCTGCGCCAGTTCGCGCATCTGAAGCTGCAGCTTCTCGAAGGCGCGCACCTCGATCTGGCGGATACGCTCACGGCTGACGCCGTATTGCTCCGACAGATCCTCGAGCGTGATGGTCTCCTCGCTCAGGCGGCGCTGCGTAAGGATGTCCCTCTCGCGGTCGTTCAGCACGGCCATCGCCTCGGCCAGCAGTTCCCGGCGCGAATCCATCTCGTCGCGCTCGGCATAGTCGCCGGCCTGGTCCGCCTCTTCGTCCTCGAGCCAGTCCTGCCACTCCATGGCGCTTTCCGCATCCATGCCGACCGTCGCATTGAGCGAGGCATCGCCGCCCGACATCCGCCGGTTCATCGAGATCACCTCGGCCTCGGTCACGCCAAGATCGTTGGCGATCTGCTTGACGTTGTCTGGGTGAAGGTCGCCCTCCTCGAGCGCGCCGATTCGCGCCTTGGCCTTGCGCAGGTTGAAGAAAAGTTTCTTCTGGGCCGAGGTCGTGCCCAGTTTCACCAGGCTCCAGGACCGCAGGATATACTCCTGAATCGAGGCGCGGATCCACCACATGGCATAGGTCGCGAGGCGGAACCCCTTTTCGGGGTCGAAGCGCTTGACCGCCTGCATCAGGCCCACATTCGCCTCCGAGATCACCTCGGCCTGGGGCAGGCCGTAGCCGCGATAGCCCATGGCGATCTTGGCGGCGAGACGCAGATGCGAGGTGACCATCTTGTGGGCGGCCTCGGTATCCTGTTCCTCGACCCACCTCTTGGCGAGCATGTATTCCTCTTCCGGCTCCAGAAGCGGGAACTTCCGGATTTCCTGAAGATAGCGGTTCAGACCGCCTTCCGGCGACGGTGCCGGCAGATTTCCATAATTACCCATAACCCTGTCCTTCGTCTCCAGCCCAATGTTTATAGGCTTAACATGGCAGATAGGGACCGTGCTGATCGCGTTCAAGATCAGTACGCTCAGTTTACTAACGCACGGTGAAGGGTTTTCCGTTGCAACCGCATCCATATTTCGGCGATTTCACGCGGATGTGTCGGCGAGTGACCTGAGCAGAAACGCTTTTCTCCAGGCACCACGCCGCAGCACCGCCCTTGCTGACACATGCGAAAACGCATGGGATCGCTGCGGCAATGGCGAATTACGCGGAATTCCCGCATGGGTTATACAGGCCCCGACCTCAGCAAAGGACACGCCATGCACGCCCGTACCGCAACCCGCCTCGCCGGGGGCCTCTATCTCGGCATCATCATCCTCGGCCTGACGGCAGAGCTGGCCCTGCGCGGCCCGATCGCCTCGGCCGCCGACCAGGCCGCGGCGCTCGCGGGGGCTGTGCCGCTCTGGCGGGCGGCGCTGGCGGCCGACCTGCTGATGGCAAGCTTCGACATCGCGCTGGCCCTGCTGCTCTACCGGCTCTTCCGCCGCTTCGGCCCGGACCTCGCGCTCGCCGCGCTCGTCCTGCGCCTCGTGCAGATGGCGGTCATCGCGGCGCACCTGCCCCTCCTGCTCTCCGCCATCGGGGCAGCCGATCCGGCGCCCCTCATCGCCCGGCACGGGGCCGGCTATGACCTGGGCCTGTGGTTCTTCGGCCTCAACGCGCTGGTGATGGCGCTGCTCCTCCGCCGCACCGGCACGGCCTGGCTCGCCTGGCTGATCGCCGCGGCGGGGGCGGTCTATCTCTTCGGCAGCCTGACGCGCTTTGCCGCACCAGAGCTGAACGCGGCGATGCAGCCCGCCTACCTGGTTCCGGTCGTGGCCGAGCTCTCCTTCGCGATCTGGCTGCTCTTCGGGGCGAAAGCGCTGCGCTCAGCCGCGTAGCACCGCCAGCAGCCCCGCCATGTCCGCCGGCAGGTCCGCCTCGAACCTCAGCGGCCGGCCGTCCTCGGGATGGGCAAAGCCCAGAACCGCCGCATGCAGCGCCTGGCGCGGAAATCCGTTGAGGGCTTCGGCCGCCGCCGCGCCCATGGCCTTGCCGGCCCGGCGCCGCCCCCCATAGACCGCGTCGCCGATCAGCGCATGGCCCGCATGGGCCATGTGCACGCGGATCTGATGCGTGCGCCCGGTCTCGAGCCGGCATTCCAGCAGAGCCGCGCCGCCGAAGCCCTCGAGCACCCGCGCCCGGGTCACCGCATGCCGCCCGCCCTCGAAACAGACCGCCTGCCTCTGCCGGTCCGTGCGGTGCCGGGCCAGCTGCGTGGTCAGCTTCAGCACGCCGCCCGGCTCGAAACTCGCGCCCCGCACGCCGCGCAGACGTGGATCGGCGGCATCCGGCACGCCGTGACAGATGGCCAGATAGGCCCGCTCGGCGCTGTGCCTCTCGAACTGCGCCGCCAGCGCGTGATGGGCCCGATCGGTCTTGGCCGCCACCAGCAGGCCCGAGGTGTCCTTGTCGATCCGGTGCACGATCCCCGGCCGCCGCTCGCCGCCGATGCCCGAGAGGCTGTCGCCGCAATGGTGCAGCAGGGCGTTGACCAGCGTGCCCTCGGGCGTACCGGGCGCCGGATGCACGACCATGCCGACGGGCTTGTCGACCACGATCAGCGCGGCATCCTCGTAGACCACGTCGAGCGGGATGGCCTGGGGCCGCGTCTCGACCTCCGCCGCCGCGCCCAGCGTGATCTCGATCACATCCCCCTCGGCGACGCGGGCCTTGGGATCGGTCACCGCGGCCCCCGCCCGCGCCACCGCGCCCCCGGCGATCAGCCGCGCGATCCGGGTGCGCGACAGGGCCGCCGCCTCTGGCACATCCCGGGCCAAGGCCTTATCAAGGCGGGCGGGGGGATCGGCCCCGATGCGAACGGACAGGCAGTCAGTGGACACGAACACTCCTGAAGACGAACCGGACATTCCCCAGCTGCGCTTTCTGCGCGCCCTGGTGACTGTGCTGGCGGGCGTGATGATCGTGGGGCTTCTAGTCCTGATCGTGCTGATTGTCATCCGTTTCCGCGAGGACCGCACCGCGCCCGCCCTGCCCGCGCTCCCCGAGGCCATCGCCCTGCCCGCCGACGCGCGCCCCCTGGCCGTCACCGCCGGTCCCGGCTGGTACCTGATCGTCACCGAGGACCACCGCGCCCTCGTCTTCAGCCCCGACGGCACCCGCATCTCGGAAACCGCCCTCACCCTTCCCGAATGACCGCTTCTTTGGTCCGCCAAATATCCCGGGGGTGAATTGAGCCCGCAGGGCTCAAGAGGGGGCAGCGCCCCCTCTTGCCCCTAGGATCGCGCACCTCCGGTGCGACAGGGGGCAGCGCCCCCTCCTCGCCCTCTCCCGCGCATCTCCGGGCCGAACACAAGCCGAGCCTCCCGCGTGCGCCGCGCCCGGCGGCAATGCCCGGGAGCCACGCGCCCGGGCCGGGGGCGACGTCCTGGCGCACTCCGCGCGCAACCGGTGCGGAGCGCGGCGCCTGGGCGCAAGGTGGCAGGTACGAGAACTGTTGGGAGAGTGGTACCGCCTCCCTGGCTTGAACAGGGGACCTCTGGATCCACAATCCAGCGCTCTAACCAACTGAGCTAAGGCGGCACGTGCAGGGGCAATTACAGATACCGTGCGGCAATTGCAAGACCGCCCGCGCCGGAAAGACGCGCGACGAGGCGAGCGCCCGACGCGAGGCGCCGCGCGCGCCTTCGTCGGCGCCTCCTGCCCGCCGTCTTGAAGTTTCCCGACCCTTGCGCTAGCCAATCGCATCCCCAGACGGAGGGCCCCATGGGCATCGACACCGAACGCGATATCGAGGCGAACCTTCAGATCGGTCCGACCGACAAGGGCATGGTCCGGCTGTTCATCGAGGCGGGCGCAACCGAGATCCCGATGGACTTCGAACCGGACGAGGCGCGCGAGATCGCCGAGGAGATCATGGCCGCGGCGAAGACCGCCGAAGGGCTGGGCCGCAAGCGCCGCTAGAATCGTCAGAGCAGCGCCGAGGGCCCTGCCGGGTCCCGCAGGGCCTGAAGCCGGCGCGCCGTGTCGCGGGCCAGTTTCAGCGTCATCGCCTTGCGCCGCGCCCCCGCGAGGCGGGAGACATCGGGGTAGCGCAGGATCTCTCCGCCCCAGGCATCGGCGAGGATCAGACCGGACTGCGCGGGCAGCAGATCGACCGGGAATTCGGGGTCCACGGCCCAGAAGAACCGGTCGCAATAGTCCAGATAGCCCTGCCACTTGGTGTCCGACATGAAATCGGCGCGGCTCGACTTGCATTCGACGCACCAGAGCTCGCCCTTCGGGCCGATCGCCATGACATCCATCCGCAGTCCCCGGGCGGGCACGAATTCCTCGAGACACCAGAAATCATGGCTGGCCAGCAGGCGGCAGACGCCCCGGGCGATGAGCTGGCCGGGTTGCAGAAGGTTCGTTTCGGACGCTGTATCGGTCATGCCGCAATCATGAACATTTAGTGAACAAATGCAAGCGCCGGCGGCCGGGGCTGGTACAAACCCCTGTGCGCCCCTATTTTTTGCAGGATTGCCAGGCTGGGGGACCGATGTCGGAGAGAACGGATCGCGGCGCGCGGATGGCGCGCGAATTGGAAGGGCACCTGGGGTGGCTCGACAGTTTCACCGGCGCCGCGCTCGGGGTGCTGGCGGTGGCCTCGGGCATCTACACCTATCTCGGCGTGTCGTCGCTGCTGGACGGGGACGGCGCGATGAAGGCCTTTGCCGCCATCGCCTATTCCGTCGCGGTCTCGACCGGCATCTTCGTCTTCTGGTCCTACATGATGCGGCTGTTTCCGGCGATGCGGACGGCGCGCGCCAGAACGGGCCTTCTGGGCGCCATGGGGCTGGGGTCGCTGGCGATCGTCGCCATGTCGTCCTGGCTGAACGCGGCGGCGCTTGCGGGGGCGGCGGCGGTCGAACAGCACCTGGCCGAGACGGTGCAGGACTACCAGGGATCGCTGGAGCGGGCGCACGAGATCGCGCTGTCGGCCCAGGGGCTGGAACGGGACGTGGCGCGGGTGCGGCAGAGTTTCGAGGATCTGTCGGAACAGGAGGCCGCCGGGACCCTGTCGGGGCTGGCGGGGCGTGGCGCGGTCTTCCGGGTTCTGCGGCAGAAGAGCGCCGAGCTCGAGGCGCTGGAAGAGCAGATCGCCAGTCAGGGGCCGCTGGTCGCCTCGGCCTTTGCCGAGGGCAACGCGCTGCTGTCGCGGATGCGCGCGCTGACGGTCGAGCCGGGGCCGGTCGAGGCGCGGTCGGTCGAGTTCTCGGAGCAGGCAGTGCAGCTGGCGGGAATCATCACCCGGCTGCGGCAGCTCTCGGTGGCCACGCTGGTGGAACGGGCGGCGCAGGATCTGGCCGCATCGGTCGTGCTGCCGGAACTGGACGGGCGGACCGAGGCCAACCGGAGCGACCAGTCCGCCACCATCACATCGGTTCTGGACGTGCTGGGGCGGCGGGCCGAGACGCTGCGGCAGGCGGCGGCCGAGGTCTCGTCCATGCCGCCCCCGCCGGAAAGCAGCTATACGCCGATCTCGGCCGCGGATGCGGTGATCCTCTATGCGCGAAACTTCATCCCGTCCTGGGCGGGGGCCATCGCCATCGACCTGCTGCCGGCGGTGCTGGTGATGATCGTCGCGATCACCCAGGGGCTGATCCGGCAGGGGCGCGAGGGGGCGCCGGTCGAGGACACGATGACCATCGCCGAACTGCGCGCGGCCCTGCACGCCGCGCGAGACGTGGACCGGGCGCTGCTGGTGCCCGAGAGCGCGCGACCGGTGCCTCCGTCTCGGTCGGACAGGCCTTCCGAGGCTGGGGCCGAAACGGGGCGGAAGGACGGTGAGCCATGACCTCGGATCAGGAAAAGCTGCGCCCTATCCGGCGGATGCTGACGGGCGTGCTGGCCTTTCAGCTGGTGCTGGCGGGGGTGCTGTTCCTCGGGGATATCGGACGGGACTTCGCCCTGCCATCGACCGGGCCGCGGGCGCCGCGATTCGACATGCCGACACAGCCGGGCGACCAGACGCGGCGCTATGACCCGTCGCTGCCGACCGCGCCGGGCACGCAGATCGACGGGCCGATGCCGGAACGGCTGGTGCTGCAACCGCTGGACGACGGGCGGGCGCTGCTGACCGGACAGATCGAACGCGGCGACGGAGAGCGCATCGCCGCGCGCATCGCCGCCTCGGAGGCGAGCGAGATCGTGCTGCATTCGCCCGGCGGCGCGGTGGCCGACGCGCTGGAGGTCGGGCGCGCGCTGCGCACTGCCGGACTGACCACCCGGCTGCGGGCGCGGGACGTGTGCCTTTCGGCCTGCCCCTACATCCTCGCCGCGGGGACCGAACGGCAGGTGGACGAGGGCGGCCGCGTCGGCGTGCATCAGCACTACTACGGCGAGAACACGCTGCTGCCGGCCTTTCTTGCGGTGCAGGACATCCAGCGCGGCCAGGGCGAGGTGATGCGCTATCTCGACGAGATGGGGGTGGATCCGATGCTGCTGACGCATGGCCTGTCGACGCCGCCGCAGTCGATCTACCTGATGACGCGCGAAGAGCTGGAACGGTACGACCTGGTGACGCCGTGACGGCAGACCGGAAAGATCCTCATCTTTACAGCACCTTCGCAGAGTTCAGAACATAAATTCTGAAACCCTCGATCCGCGCCGGTCGGCCACCTCATAACTTAGCCCTTGCTATAAGTATCTGACTGTCATTAATTAGCCATATGGCTAAACGTGACGCCGACCTCGACCTGTTGTTCCAGGCCCTGTCCGATCCGACCCGCCGGGCAGTGCTGGACCGGCTGGCGCAGGGGCCCGCCTCGGTCGGCGAACTGGCCGCGCCGCATGACATGGCCCTGCCCTCGTTCACCAAGCATATCGGCGTGCTCGAGGCGGCCGGGCTGATCCGGACCGTCAAGAAAGGGCGGGTGCGGACCTGTCACCTCGTGCCGAAACGGTATCAGCCGGTGGACGACTGGCTGTCGCGTCACCGCAAACTGTGGGAGCGGCGGACGGATCGCCTCGGGTCGCTCGCGCAATCGCTTTATCGGAAGGATTAACAGAGATGACCCAAAATGACCTCGTGATCGACCGCACCATCGACGCCCCCGTCTCGTTGGTCTGGCGATGCTGGACGGAAAAGGACCTGTTGTCGCAATGGTGGTGCCCGGCCCCGTGGCGGGCCGAGGTCACGGCGCTGGAGCACGTGCCGGGCGGCGCCTTCGACACGGTGATGCACGGCCCCGATGGCGAGGAATTCGCGGGCGAAGGCTGCATCCTGGTGTCGGACCCGGAGCGGCGCGTGATCTTCACATCGGCGATGAAACGGGGGTTCCGGCCCCAGCCCTCGGATCTGCCTTTCACCGCGCGGATCGAGATGTCCGGCCGGGGCGAGCGGACGCACTATGTCGCGACGGTCATGCACATGACCGAAGAGCACCGCAAACAGCATGAGGACATGGGGTTTCTCGACGGCTGGGGCGCGGCGATCGGTCAACTGGAGAAACTTGCCGCCCGCCTATAACGGAGCGGTCGGCGGAATAGCGGCCCCTCCCCTTGCCGAAGCGGGGGCGACCGACTATGTGACGTCGAGGCGGGTGCTGCCCTTCTCGTGAACGGTAACATTCCGGTGGCCTTAAGCAAATCCGAGGGAGCTGGCTCTGTCCGGACCGTGGTCCGGTTACCCGGCGCCCACCTGTAGATACAGGTCCTCGGGAATGCGTCTACCAAACGGTCGCGTGCGGGCCCGCCGCTTTTCCTTTCCTTTCGCCGGTTACGGCACGATCCCCGCGTGCCGTGGCGCAGGTGCGGCCCCGCGCCGTCAGTGACGCCGCCCGGCCCGTCCGCCGCGGCGCTTCTGCGTCGACAGGCTCTGGCGCCCCTCGATCAGCAGGGCCGACATCGGGTGCCCGGGGTTCGGATCGGCGTACCGGGCGATGAGGCCGGTCAGGGCGTCGGGCTGGCTCACGTCGTCGGGCAGGCTCAGCGCCCAGTCCATCAGGATCGATCGGCATTCGGCGTCGGATATGCCCTCGATCCGGTAGGATTCGCGGATCAGCCCCTTTGGGTCATGGGGGTTCCTGGGTTCAGCCATCGTCGGGTTCCGTCTTCAGGGCCGCGTCGATCTGGTCGCCCGAGCGGGCCACCATGCCGTCGAGGCGTGTCTTCAGTTCGTCCAGCGTCTCCGCCCCGACCTCGCGCAGCAGAAAATCGCAGCCCCCCCGGCCGAGGTCGCCGGGGACAAGCTCTCTGTCGGTGAGCAGGCGGGCGGTCAGGGTGAGGTTGCGGAAGCTGCGCCAGGCCTCTGTCAGCTGGTCGGCCGCCACCTCGTCGATCCAGCCGGCATCGGCGGCATGGGCGAGGCCCCGGGCCATGTCCGACCCGGCCTCGCCCGCGGCGAGCGTGCCAGCCTGGGCCAGCAGTTCGATGTCCTGCGCCTTGCCGCGGCCGATCTTCATGTCCCAGGCGCCCCCCTGCCCCTTGGCCGAGGCGATCCGGGCGCGCATCTCGGCCAGGTCGCGGCGCAGCCGGTCGGGGTTTGGAGCCGCGGAAAGGGTCCGGCGGCGGAAGTCTTCGACATTTCGCATGAAGTCCGGCGGGCCGGCGACGGGGCGGGCGAGCGTCAGGGCAAGGTGCTCCCAGGTCCAGGCCTCGGTGTCCTGGTAGTTGCGGAAGGCCGACCACGAGGTCGCGACCGGCCCCTGGTTTCCCGAGGGGCGCAGCCGCATGTCGACCTCGTAAAGCCGCCCGGCGGCGGTCGGGGCGGACAGCGCGGTGACCAGCGCCTGTGTCAGCCGGGCATAGTAGGTGCGCGTGGCGAGGGGGCGGCGGCCGTCCGAACCCTCGGCCTCCTGCGGGTCGTAGATGATGATCAGGTCGAGGTCCGAGCGCGCGTTCAGCCGCCGCGCGCCCAGGGACCCCATGCCCAGGACCATGGCGCCGCGCCCCGGCGGCGCCCCGTGACGAAGCGCGAATTCCTCCTGCACCGCGGGCCAGAGCGCGCGCAGCGTGGCGTCGGCAATGTCGGTATAGTGCTGCGCGGCATCGGCGGCCCCGATCAGGCCGCGCAGGTGGTGGACGCCGACGCGGAAATGCCATTCCTTCTGCCAGCGGCGGGCGGCGTCCAGCCGTTTCTCGTAATCCTCCTCGGCTTTCAGCAGGGCGGAGAGGTCCTCGGCCAGGCTGTCGGCGTCGGGCCAGGGATCGAAGAACGACCCGCCGATCACCGCGTCGAAGACCGAGGCATTGCGCGACAGGTACCGCGCCAGTTCCGGCGCTGTGCCCGCGATGTCGGCCAGAAGATCGATCAGCTGGGGATTGGCCTCGAACAGGGAAAAAAGCTGCACCCCCGCCGGCAGGCCCGCCAGAAAGCCGTCGAAGGCCGAGAGCGCCTCGTCCGGGCGGGCCGAGCGCGACAGGGCGGCAAGGAGGCGCGGTTTCAGGCGCTGGAAGATGTTCTGCGCCCGCTGCGAGCGCAGGGCGGGGTAACCGCGCCAGCGGGCGATGGTTTCGGAATCGAAATCCGCCTCGGCCTCCGGGGCCTCGTCGCGGGCCTTGCCGGTGTCGCGGGCGAAGAACTGTTCGCAGATGCCGTGCACCTCTTCGAGCCGGGCGCGCAGGTCGCGGCGGAAATCGTCCGGATCCTGTGCCGAAAGCGCGGCGATGCGGTCGAGGCCCGGGTCTGTCTGCGGCAGGGCGTGGGTCTGAGCGTCGTTGACCATCTGGATCCGGTGTTCGACCTCGCGCAGGGCGCGGTAATGACCGACCAGCTTTTCGGTGATGTCTTCGGGGATCCAGTTGTGCACGGTCAGCAGGCGCAGAGCCTCGACCGTGCTGCGCACGCGCAGGTCCGGGTCGCGGCCGCCGGCGATGATCTGGTGAAACTGGGCGAAGAACTCGATCTCGCGGATTCCGCCGCGCCCCAGTTTCATGTCGTGCCCCGGCAGGGTGATGTCGCCGTGATGCCCCTTGTGGTCGCGGATGGCCTGCCGCATGTCATGCGCGTCCTGGATCGCGGCGTAATCGAGGTGCCGCCGCCAGACGAAGGGCCGCAGCGCGGTCAGGAAACGTTCGCCCGCCTCGAGGTCTCCGGCGCAGGGCCGCGCCTTGATGTAGGCCGCACGTTCCCATGTCCGGCCGAGGCTTTCGTAGTACCGTTCGGCCGCGTCGAGCGAGAGGCAGACCGGCGTCACCGAGGGATCGGGGCGCAGGCGCAGGTCGGTGCGGAAGACGTAGCCCTCGCCGGTCATCTCCGACAGGGTGGCCGCCACGGTGCGCGTCGCGCGGATGCAGGCGGCGCGGGCCTCGGCATAGTCGTCGGGATCGTAGCGCGTCTCGTCGAACAGGCTGATGAGGTCGATGTCGGAGGAATAGTTGAGCTCTCCGGCGCCCATCTTGCCCATCGCGAGAATAACCATTCCGCATCCTGTGGCGAGGCTTTCCTCGTCCATGCCGGGCAGCTTGCCCCGCCGGACCAGAGGCGCGAGCGCGGCCTGCAGGGCGAGGTCGCAGGCCAGATCGGCAAAGGCGGTCAGATGGCCCGTCACCTCTTCGAGCGGCCAGACCCCGCCGAGGTCGGCCAGCGCGATCAGCAGGGCGATCCGGCGCTTGCCCTGCCGCAGCGCCGAAGGCAGGTGGCCGCGCTCGACGCCGCGCAGGCGGGCGAATTCTGCCTTCAGCGCGGTCTCGGGATCCGAAAGCGCGTCGGGAAGCCAGTCGGCCTCCTTCTGCATGAGCGAGAGCAGATAGGGGCTGCTGCCCCCGGCCCCGGCCAGCAGGTCGCCGACCGGCCCCTTGCGGGTCAGGATGGCGCGGGCGTCCTCGGCCCGGTCGGGGTCATGCGGCCTGGGCAGGCGGGTCAGGCGGTCGGCGAAACTCATGCCGCGACATTCGCCGCGATGCGGGGTCTGGTCAATGCCGTGCGGCTGCGCTTATCTCGCGCCATGAGCAAGAGCATGAAACGCGTGAGGCAGGCCCTCGCCGAGGCGGGGATCGAGACCGAGATCCTCGAACTTGGCACCGCCCGCACGGCCCGGGAGGCGGCGGACGGGGTCGGCTGCCACGTAGACCAGATCGCCAAGTCGATCATCTTTGCCGGCGTCGAGAGCGGCGAGGCCCTGCTGTTCCTGACGGCCGGGGGCAACCGTGTCGACGATGCAAGGGCGAGCGCGGTGGCCGGGGAACCGCTGGCCAAGGCCGATGCGGCGCTGATCCGGGCGCAGACCGGGTTCGCCATCGGCGGCGTCGCACCGGTGGGGCATCTGAACCCGATCCGGGCCTGGATCGACCCGCGCCTGCTAGCCTTCGACCGTATATGGGCCGCGGCGGGCACGCCACATCATGTATTTGGCCTGGACCCGCGGGACCTGCCCCGAATTTCCAGCGCCCAACCCGCTGATTTCGTACAGTAAATCGGATAAATGTAAAAAACATTCACATCACCCCTTGCGGGACGGGGCCGCCATGCCAATCTATGCAATGTGAAAGACATTCACATTCAACCGAACGTAGGAGCACTGACATGACCCCCGCCACCGCCACTGCCTATCAGGGACAGGACCACCGCCACATGGGCTGGCTGTCCCGATCCGAGGCCTGGCTCGACAGCAAGGGCAAAGGGGCCTGGATCGCCGCCATGGTGCTGGGCTTTGTCTTCTTCTGGCCTGTCGGCCTCGCACTTCTCGCCTACATGATCTGGAGCAAACAGATGTTTCGCAAGTCCTGCCGCCGCAACTCCCGCAGCCTTCAAATGCGCAAGTCCGGAATGGTCGCAATGAAATCCAGCGGCAACACGGCCTTCGACGCCTACAAGTCCGAGACCCTGCGCCGTCTCGAAGAGGAACAGGAACAGTTCGAAAGCTTCCTGGAACGGCTGCGCGAAGCCAAGGACAAGGCCGAATTCGACCAGTTTATGGACGAACGGGCCCGCAAGACCCGGGACGAGGCCGAAACGCGCCAGGACGAAGACGCCTGATCCCGTATCGCGACTGCAGGGGGCCGCACCGGCCCCCTTCCCCCATCAGGAGACACCGACGATGACCGACACCTGGTCCATTCCCGATCCCGAGTTCCAGCCCGAGTTCTACGCGGACATCCCGGTCAAGCGGCTGCTGGCCTGGGTGGTGGACTGCGTGCTGATCGCGCTGGTCGTCCTGATCGTGCTGCCCTTCACCGCCTTCACGGGGCTTTTCTTCCTGCCGTTCCTGTACCTGGTGATCGGGTTCCTCTACCGCTGGATGACCCTGGCGGGCGGATCGGCGACATGGGGAATGCGGCTGATGGCGGTCGAGATGCGCGATGGCCACGGCCGCCGGTTCGATAGCATGACGGCCTTTCTGCACACCATGGGCTATTCGATCTCGCTGGCCTTCCCGATCCTGCAGGTCATTTCGGTCGTCATGATGCTGGCGGGGTCGCGGGCGCAGGGGCTGACGGACAATGTCCTCGGAACCGTCGCAATCAACCGCCGTGCCGGGCATTGACACCGATTCTGCAACAATGCCGCCGATGTGGACGCCCAATGCTGGTTCGGGCGTCCCTCGTTTCGCGCCTCGGTTGAAGGCGCGCCGCGACACGGGCCGGGAGGGCCTGCTCCGGTGCGACAATCCCACGCTTTCCCGGACAAGCCGAATGTTGCGCGTGCTCTTTCTTTGACAAGCGGGGCGTCCTATGTATCGTTTGCCGAAGTAAGCTGCCACCAACTCCGATTTCATGCGCCATACACTCCCGCTGACGCCGCAGTTCTACGTGACTGCTCCCCAGCCCTGCCCTTACCTCGAGGGCCGGATGGAGCGGAAGCTGTTCACCTCGCTCTCGGGCGACGGGGCGACGGCGCTGAACGATTCCCTATCCAAGCAGGGCTTCCGCCGGTCGCAGAACGTGCTCTACCGGCCGTCCTGCGCGGATTGCGCGGCCTGCCTGTCGGCACGGATCGACGTCGCCGCCTTTGCCCCGAGCAAGAGCCAGCGCCGGACCCTGAACCGCAACCGGGCGCTGCAGCGACAGGCGACCTCGCCCTGGGCGACCGAGGAACAGTACGACCTGTTCCGCGACTATCTGGACGAGCGGCACGCCGATGGCGGCATGGCCGACATGGACGTCTTCGAATTCGCCGCGATGATCGAGGAAACGCCGATCCGCAGCCGGGTCATCGAATATGTCCACCCCGAGCGGGGCCTGACGGCGGTGGCGCTGACCGACGTGCTCGATGACGGGCTGTCGATGGTCTATTCCTTCTACGATCCCGACCGGGCCCACGATTCCCTGGGCACCTACATGATCCTCGACCATATCGAGATCGCGCGGGAAGCCGGGCTGCCTTACGTCTACCTGGGCTACTGGGTGCCGGGATCGCCCAAGATGGGATACAAGGCCAATTTCAAGGGTGTCGAACTCTATGTCGGCGGGACATGGGCGCCGATGCGCGACCCCTCGGAATACGACAGCGAACGCCATCCCCTGAAGACCGACCCGATCGCGGAACAGGTGGCGAATATCTCGCTGCCGGACCTGCGCACCACGCGCCGCTGATCATCCTTGCAGTTCGACGTGCCGTGCCCCGGCCCCCGCGCCGGGGCCGCTGCGCCATCGCGTCGTGCCCGCGGGGCCCTGCGTTGCGGGGACCCGGCCTCATCGCGTCGTGCCTGCGGGGCCCCGGCGCAAGGCCGGGGCGCGGACATCAGTTGCCGATCAGGTCGGGCACGATGGTGACGATGCCCGGAGCGAACCAGAGAAGCGCCAGCCCCACCACCTGAATGATCACGAAGGGCATGATGCCGCGGTAGATATGGCCCGTCGTCACCGTCGGCGGCGCCACCCCGCGCAAATAGAAGAGCGCGAAGCCGAAGGGCGGCGTCAGGAACGAGGTCTGCAGGTTCACCGCGATCATGATCGTCACCCACTTGGGATCGAAGGAGCCGCCGTAGATCACGGGCCCGACGATGGGCACGACGATGTAGATGATCTCGAGAAAGTCGAGCACGAAGCCCAGCACGAAGAGCACCAGCATCACCAGCAGGAAGACGGTGAACTCGTTGTCGAAGGAGCGCAGGAACTGCTGGATGTAGTGTTCGCCCCCGAAGGAGATGACCACCAGGTTCAGAAGCTGCGAGCCGATCAGGATGGTGAAGACCATCGAGGTGACCTTGGCCGTCTCGCGCACGATCGGGGTCAGCACCCCGTTCCGGAACAGCACGATGCAGGCGTAGATCAGGGCGATGGCCGCGAGCGTGTACGCGGCATAGGCGATGACATAGCCGATGCGGTTCTCGAAGGTCACGACCGCCTGGTTCATCCGCAGGTCGAAGTTGATCCCGACCAGGATCAGCGCAACCAGCGCTATGGTGGCCCAGACGATGATCCTGCCGGAATTGCCCTCGTCCTTGAGCTTGCGGTAGGCGGCCAGCATGATCGCCCCGCCCGCGCCGAGCGCGGCGGCCGGCGTCGGATTGGTGACGCCGCCCAGGATCGAGCCCAGCACCGCGATGATCAGGACCAGCGGCGGAAAGACCACCCGGATCAGGTCGTTCTCGGCCATGCGCGCGGCAGCGTGGCGCAGCGACCAGAAGCACAGGGCCAGCGGGATCAGCAGGATCATCACCTTGGTGCCGCCGGTCATGCCGGGTCCGATGTAGACCGCGTCCAGCACGAAGGCCAGAACGACCCCCAGAAGCCCCACGACCAGAGGCGCCGCCGGGGCCGAGGGCTTGACCCCGCGCGCCACGGCCAGCGACAGCAGAACAAGGCCGAAGAGCGTGGCCACGCCCGAGCCGATGGGCGCCGTCGAGGCGAGCCGGTCGGCCACGGCCGCGTTCATCTCGTCCTCGGTCAGTTCGCGGGTTTCCTCGGCCCCGCCGGCGGCGGCGAGGGCTTCGCGCGCGGCGACGGACTCGTCCCATCTGGACTGTCCGTGCAGCTCGATCATGGCCTCCTGGCATTCGGGGCTGACATTGGTGCGCAGCGCGTCCAACCGATCGACCTGGGTATAGCTCGAGACGTTGAGGTCCTGCGGGCCGATCAGCCCCGCCTGCCCGGCGCCGATGAGGCCGCCGATGATCAGGACCGGCACCGCGAGGAACCACAGAAGGCCCTCGTTCCGGGTAATCACCTCGCCGTCGGGGTCGTCGATATGGACCGCCGGCGCCTTGGACGGGTTGAACAGCGCATAGCCGAAGGCATAGGCGGCATAGAGGCCGGCCAGCAGGATCCCCGGAAGAAGCGCGGCCTGAAAGAGCGTGCCGACCGACACCACGGCGGGCCGGCCGAGATAGGTCAGCGCATCGGTACAGCCGAAGTTCTGCGCGCGGGTCTCCTGCGCGGCGGAATAGAGATCCCCCGCCAGCGTGCCGAGCAGCACGATGACGATCGACGGCGGGATGATCTGGCCCAGGGTGCCGGAGGCGGCGATGACGCCGGTCGACAGCTCGGCGGAATACCCGTTCCGCAACATCGTCGGCAGCGAGAGCAGCCCCATGGTCACCACCGTCGCGCCGACGATCCCGGTCGAGGCGGCGAGAAAGGCGCCCACCACGACGACCGACACGGCCAGCCCGCCCGGCAGCGGTCCGAAGACGCGGGCCATGGTGGTCAGCAGGTCGTTGGCGATCTTGGAACGTTCCAGCGTGATGCCCATCAGGACGAACATCAGCACGGCCAGCAGCGTCTCGATCGACTGGCCCGCGAAGACACGTTCGTTCATCCGGTTCACGATGAACGACAGGTTGCGGTCCATCGCGGTTTCCCAGCCCCGCTCGAAGACCGGCTGAGCGACCCTTGGCAGGTCGGGGTATCGGAAGATGGATATGGTGTCGCGTCCGACGCCCGAATTCACGAGGTCCCTGTAGGCCTGCGACCCCTGGTCGATGGCCTGATGGATCAGCAGCCCGTTGGCATCGAGCCAGGCGATGACCGCGAAGGAGATCAGGCCCGCGCCCGGGATGGCGAAGGCCACCGGAAAGCCCGAGAGAATCCCCGCGAACAGGCTGAGGAATACGAAGATCAGGCCGATTTCGACGCCGTCTAGTCCGAACAACATGTCCCTGCCCCTACCCTAGTGCGTGCCTTCATAGGCTTCTTCCCCGGCGCCGAGCGTGTCGCGGTCGAGGTATTTGTCCCGGCTCCCCTCGCCCTCGATGAACTCCAGCAGCGAGCGGTAGAAAAATGCGATCCCGTGTATGAAGACCAGCGCCACGAAGGCCAGGATCAGGACCTTGAAGAGGAAATACGCGTTGAACCCGTCGGGGTTGAAGCCGGTGGTCTCGACGCTCCATCGCACGATCCGCGCCTTGCGCAGCATCAGCTCGAGCTGGTCGCTGGCCGAGACCTTCGGCGTGATCAGGTGGCGCCACAGGAAGTACCAGGAATACATCCAGGCGAGGACCGCGAAAGGAAGCATGAAAAAGAGCGACCCGAACATGTCGATCGCCTTCTTTGCCCGATGGCTGACACCGGCATAGATCAGGTCGACCCGCACATGGCTGCCCTGAACGAAAGCGTAGCTGACGCAGAGCCCGACGACGACCGCGTTCCACAGCTTGAGACTTTCGGAATACCAGGTGATCGACTGCGTGAACTCGATCCCGAAGGGCGAAAGGGTGATGCCGCCGAGCCGAAAGATCGACTGCAGGAAAATGATGATGATCTGCTGACCCACCATGATCAGCCCGGCCCAGGCGGCGGCGCGGCCGATGCCGTTCGCCATTGCCTCCAAGACCCGGACCACGCCCCACATGAACGGGCGCCACAGCAGGCCCGCGATCGTCAGGACGAGGAAGATATCAAGCAGGACGAAGAAGAACTCGACCGACGCGCCGTAATAGATGAAGCGGATCAGGCTTTCCTTGTCGGACCAGTCGAGCCAGAGGGAGGGATGGCTCACGGCGTAGCCCAGGTTGTAGAATCCCGCCGCGATGTTCTGCAGCACCCAGATCAGAGCATTCCCCATCGACAGAACCCTTTGTGTCCCCCGACAAACATATCCGCGCGCGGGGGGGCCGCGCGCGGACATTCATTCTTCAGGCCGACGCGATTACATCGACGACAGGACGCGGCCACGCTGACGCGTGTAGGCGCTTTCCGCCAGCGACAGCCAGGCGCCGGAGGCGCGCATGGAGTTCTGGGCGGATTCGTGGATCTTCGCGAACATCTCGTCGTCCTGGTACTGGCCCAGAACTTCGACCGAACCCTTGCCGAACGCATCCCAGATGTCGTCCGCGAACTCGTGCACCTGGGTGCCGCTGTCGCGCAGACGCTGCAGCGCGGGTCCGTTCTCGGCCGTGAACAGCGCATAGTTGGCCTGGTGACCTTCGGCCGCGGCGATCTCGATGATCTTCTGCTGTTCGGCGGACAGGCCGCTGAACGCCTCGAGGTTGACGCCGACCGACAGGGCGGGTCCGGCTTCGTGGAAGCCTGCGGGATAGTAGTGCTGACACACTTCCTGGAGGCCCAGCTTCTCGTCCGACCAGGGGCCGATCCACTCGGTCGCGTCCAGCGACCCGGTCGAGAGCGCCTGATAGATCTCGCCGCCCGGCAGAACCTGCACGGATGCGCCCATCTTGGAGAGGACTTCGCCGCCCAGGCCGGGCATGCGGAACTTGAGGCCGTTGAAGTCGTCGGCCGAGTTCACCTCGTTGCGGAACCAGCCGCCGCCCTGGGCGCCGGTCTGACCCGCGATGAAGGAGCGGACGCCGAAGATCTCGCCCAGCTCGTGGTGCAGGGCCATGCCGCCGTCGGCATAGTACCAGGTCATCATCTCGGCCGCGGTCATGCCGAAGGGCACGGCGCCGAAATAGGCCCACGCGGGGTGCTGGCCCATCCAGTAGTAGTCGACGCCATGATAGACGTCGGCCTGGCCGGCGACCACCGCATCGAAGCTTTCGAAGGCGCCGACAAGCTCACCCGCGCCCTTGGCGTCGATGGTCAGCGAGCCACCGGACATGGTGGCGACGTTGTTCGTGAAACGCTCGACCGAGTCCCACACACCGGCGAGGCCGCGCGGCCAGGTGGTGACCATGGTCAGCGTCGTGTTGCCCTGCGCGATCGCCGGAGCGGCGAGGGATGTCGCGGCCGCGGCGGTGCCGCCGAGCGCGGACGATTTCAGAAAAGAACGGCGATCCATCTTGTTTCCTCCCAACAGATCAATCTTGCCGGGTAAACGGTTGAGTGTCCCGGCGAATTTCGTGGCCCAAACCTACATATGCCGACCAATAGCGCAAACATTTTCTTGTACGATGCCGTACGGTCAGGGGGCGCCCGTCGGATGGAAACGTTTCGCCCCGCGCCGCCGGTCGGGGAGAGGTCTCGCTGCGGGAGAGACGGTACGTACGCTGTAAGTTTTTTTGCGCCTCGGGAGCGCGAGTCCCCCTCTGCCGCGGCACCTCTCCTGCCCTGCCGGAGAAATCGCAAATATGCGCTACGATCTGCGCAACAATTGAAAAGATTTTCCGTCCGACGCGACACTTTTGCCGCAGAAAGGCGGTTGACCTTGCCGTCCCGAGTCCATAATCCTCGGCCTACCGATAAAAGGAGCCCGCGGGAATGACCTCGCTAGTGATCGTAGTAGGAGCTTGGCGCATGGGCCGGTAACACCGGAACCCCAAGAGGACCCCATGCGCCCCCGGAAAACTCCCGGGGGCTTTTTTGTTGGTACGGTACGGCGATTGGCGCCGCAGAACGGAGACAGACGATGGCACGGCAGATGACTGGTGCGAAAATGGTGGTTCAGGCGCTCAAGGATCAGGGCGTCGACACGGTATTCGGGTATCCGGGCGGCGCCGTGCTACCGATCTACGACGAAATCTTTCAGCAGAACGACATTCGCCACATCCTTGTGCGTCACGAACAGGGCGCGGTGCATGCGGCCGAGGGCTATGCCCGCTCGACCGGGAAACCCGGCGTGGTGCTGGTGACCTCGGGGCCCGGGGCCACGAATGCCGTGACGGGGATGGCGGATGCGCTGCTCGATTCCATTCCGCTCGTCGTGCTGACCGGCCAGGTCCCCACCTTCATGATCGGCTCGGACGCGTTCCAGGAGGCCGATACCGTCGGCATCACGCGCCCCTGCACCAAACACAACTGGCTGGTCAGGGACACAGACGCCCTGTCCGGCGTCCTGCACGAGGCCTTTCACGTCGCGACCGCCGGCCGGCCCGGCCCGGTGCTGATCGACATTCCCAAGGATGTGCAGTTCGCCACGGGCAGCTATGCGCCGCCGGTCAAGGGCGGACCCAAGCGGTATCAGCCGCAGGTCAAGGGCGATATCGAGACGATCACCGAACTGGTCGAGGCGCTGGAAACGGCGAAGAAACCGATCCTCTACACCGGGGGCGGCGTCATCAACTCGGGCGATGCGGCAAGCCAGCTGCTGCGCGAACTGGTGGATGCGACCAACACGCCCATCACCTCGACCCTGATGGGACTGGGCGCCTACCCCGGTTCGGGGAAGAACTGGCTGGGCATGCTGGGGATGCACGGCCTCTACGAGGCGAACATGGCGATGCACGACTGCGATCTGATGATCTGCATCGGGGCGCGGTTCGACGACCGGATCACGGGGCGGATCGACGCCTTCAGCCCGCACTCGCGCAAGGCGCACATCGACATCGACCCCTCTTCGATCAACAAGGTCGTGCACACGGACATCCCGATCGTCGGGGACGTGGCGCATGTGCTCGAGGATCTGCTGAAGATCTGGAAAGCGCGCGGGCGCAAGACCGACCGCGAGGCGCTGGACAGGTGGTGGAAGCAGATCGACGAATGGCGCGCGGTCAACTGCCTGACCTACAAGACCTCCGATCAGGTCATCAAACCGCAGTATGCGCTGCAGCGGCTGGAAGAGCTGACCCGGGGCCACGACCGCTATATCACGACCGAGGTGGGCCAGCACCAGATGTGGGCGGCCCAGTTCCTGACCTTCGACGAACCCAAGCGCTGGATGACCTCGGGCGGGCTGGGAACCATGGGGTACGGCTTTCCCGCCTCGATCGGGGTGCAGATGGCGCATCGCGACAGCCTGGTGATCAATGTCGCGGGCGAGGCCTCGTGGCTGATGAACATGCAGGAGATGGGGACGGCGGTGCAGTTCCGCCTGCCGGTGAAGCAGTTCATCCTGAACAACGAGCGGCTCGGCATGGTGCGGCAATGGCAGGAATTGCTGCACGGCGAGCGCTATTCGCATTCCTGGTCCGAGGCTCTGCCCGATTTCGTCAAGCTGGCCGAGGCCTTCGGCGCCAAGGGCATTCTCTGCACCGATCCCAAGGACCTGGACGACGCGATCATGGAGATGATCGAATACGACGGGCCGGTGATCTTCGACTGCCTGGTGGAAAAGCACGAAAACTGCTTCCCGATGATCCCGTCGGGCGAACCGCACAACAAGATGCTTTTGGGCGAGGTCTCGACCAAGGACGCGATCAAGGAGGGCGGCGCGGTCTTGGTGTGACCGGTGGACCATTCCACCCGCACCGGTCGGTGGGGTGCCCCCGCCCTGCCCAGGTCATGACGCCGAGACGCACCGCCAGAAGGACTGAAAAAATGAGCGCATTGCAGATCAAGAAGGGCTCGACCAAGCATTCGGCCTACAATCTCCGTCCGACGTTCTCGGACGTGATCGAAACCCACACCCTCGCGGTGCTGGTCGACAACGAGGCCGGGGTTCTGGCCCGGGTCATCGGGCTGTTTTCCGGCCGTGGCTACAATATCGAGAGCCTGACCGTCGCCGAGGTGGACCATACCGGGCATCTGAGCCGCATCACCATCGTGACCCGCGGCACGCCGCAGGTGATCGAGCAGATCAAGGCGCAGCTGGGCCGGATCGTGCCGGTGCACCGGGTCCACGACCTCACGGTCGAGGGGCCGTCGGTAGAGCGCGAGTTGGCGCTTCTCAAGGTGACGGGGGCCGGCGACAAGCGTGTCGAGGCGCTGCGGCTGGCGGACATCTTCCGCGCCAACGTCGTGGACAGCACGCTGGACAGTTTCGTCTTCGAGATCACCGGCGCGCCGGAGAAGATCGACGCGTTCGCCGATCTCATGCGGCCGCTGGGCCTGCTGGAGATGGCGCGGACCGGCGTCGCGGCTCTGTCGCGGGGCGCCACGACCTGATCACTCCCTGCAGGCGGGTCAGCCGTGCAGGCGCGCGATCCGCCTCTCCCGGTCGCACCTGCGGCGCGAGAAGGCGCCCGGCAGGGCGACCACGTTGCCCCGTCCGGTCTGCGACTGCTCGTCCCGCGGGCGTTCCGCGCCCTCCGGCCGGCCGTCTGCTGCCCGGCCGAGCACGTTGGCGATGGCCGGGTAATGCTCGGCGACGACAAGACAGGCATTGCTCACGCGCCTGACCTTTTCATCCGCATGAAGTTCGAGCCGCAGGAGATCGCCCGGCGATGGCACGGGCGCGTCCGGCGCCATGGCCTCGGCCACGTCCAGCATAGCCAGATCCCCCTGATCCTCGCACCAGATCACCGCCTTTTCGCTGTTGCGATTGCTCCACAGAACGATGCCGAACATGCTTTGCTCCGGACAATTTCTCTCTTCATCCACAGTCTGAGAAAGGGAACGGCGTCCGGATATTCCCGATCCTGTGCAACCGCCAATGAAAATGTGTCGTGCAATTCAAGACGTGGCGCTATAGAGTTCACTCTGTGACGCCAATGTGCGTCACAACCCACGGTTTTAGACGCCAAATAGCGCCGAACCTGACAAATGATGAAGAAAAAGAAGCGGAGCCACGGCTTTTGTCCAGATCTGCCAGAACGACCCGACAGACCCCAACCGATCCCGCAGGGATAAGAAACATCTTTGGCGCGAATTTGCGTCAGCTCAGTTCCGACTTCCCGTCCATCGCCGGCCTGTGCCGCGAACTCGGGATCAACCGGACCCAATTCAATCGTTACTTGTCCGGCGAAAGTTTTCCCCGCCCCGACGTTCTCCACAGGATATGCGAGTTCTTCGGCAAGGATGCCCGCATCCTGCTGGAACCTGTGGACACCCTTCCCGACGGCAACAGCGAATTGCTGAACCATCCGGCGATCCGCGACTTTCTGGGGCAGAACTCGACCCATGTGCCGGAAGAGGCGGTGCCTTCCGGGATCTACCGCTTCACGCGCCGGTCCTTCGTCGATGACAGCATGGCCATGCTCGGCATGCTGCTGGTCTTCCGCGAGGATGGGTATACCTTCCTGCGCGGCTACGAGGCCAAGGACGCGATGGCGCAGCAGGGACTGCCCACAACCGGACCGGCCCGCGAATTCCGCGGCATCTTCCTTATGCAGGAGGAAGGGGTGGCCAATATCGCGGCACGGCGCGGGTCGATCACCTGCTCGTACCAGTTCCTGTCGCGCTACCCGTCGATGGACGGCCATTTCCTCGAAGGCTATTCCACCCGGTCGGTGCGGGAAACGGTGCGCAGCCGCCGGATCGAGCGCACGGTCTACGAGCACCTGGGCCGGAACCGCGACGCGATCCGCGCCACCGCGCGCGAGGGCGGGCTCATCCCCTTCGACAGGCTGCCGCGCTTTCACCAGCGCCTGCTCAGGCTGGACGAACCCTTCCGCTAGGCCCGGCGCGCCGCGAAACGGGCGATGCGGGCCATGCCCTCGGTCACGTCCTCGGTCGAGGCGGCGTAGGACAGCCGCCAGGTCGCCCCGCCCCGGTGCGGATCGAAATCGTGGCCCGGCGTCACGGCCACGCCTTCCTCGTCCAGCAGGGCGCGGGCCAGCGTCAGGCTGTCCTCGCCGAGGTGGCTGATGTCGGCATAGACGTAGAAGCCCCCGTCCGGCGGCGAAAACCGGGTGATCCCCGCCCGCCGCAGCCCGTCGCGCACGATGTCGCGGTTGCGGGCATAGGTGGCGCGGTTGGCCTCGAGCTCCTCACGCGCGTCCATGGCGCCGAGGGCGGCCACCTGCGAAGCGTGGGGGGCGCAGATGAACATGTGCTGGGCCAGTTTCTCGACCCGCTCGACATGGTCGGGCGGCACCACCATCCAGCCGACGCGCCAGCCGGTCATCGAATAGTATTTCGAGAAGGAGTTGATGACATAGACGTCATCCGAGATCTCGAGGGCCGAGACCGCGCGTTCGCTGTAGTGCAGGCCGTGATAGATCTCGTCCGATATGAAGGCGGTGCCTTCGGCCTCCGCGGCCTCGATGAGCGCGGCGAGCGAGGGCTTGTCCAGCATCGTCCCGGTCGGATTGGCCGGCGAGGCGACGAGCAACCCGGCGAGGCGGGCCGCGGCGATCTGGTCCGCGCGAGGCTGGAAGCCGTCCTGCAACTCGGTCTCGAGCAGCACCGTCTCGAGCGCCTGCGCCTTGAAGATCTGGCGGTAGGCCGGGTAGCCGGGGTTGGCAATCCCCACCCGGTCGCCCGGATCGAAGAGCGAGGTGAAGGCCAGCAGGAACCCGCCCGACGAGCCCGAGGTGACGATCACCCGCGCCGGATCGAGATCGACACCGTACCAGTCCCCGTACTGCCGCGCGATGCGGTCGCGCAGCGCGGGCAGACCCAGCGAGGGCGTATAGCCGAGCGCGCTCTCCTCCATCGCCGTCGTCAGCAGGTCGCGCGCGGCCTGCGGGGCGGAGGTGCCGGGCTGACCGATCTCCATGTGGATGACGTGCCGGCCCGTGGCCTCGAGCTCCGCCGCCAGTTCGAGAATGACCATCACAATGAAGGGATCCACATCCCCCCGCCTTGAAACCCGCATAAGCATCTCCGATTGTGTCGGTGTGTTTTCAACGGAGTCCGGTGTGAGGTCAATGTTCCGCCCCCTCTTGATGGCCGTGGTTCTGGTGCTCGCGCTCGGACCGCGTACGGTTGCGGCGGCCACGCTGGTTCGTGATGCGGATATCGAACACGGGCTGACGCAATTGGCCGCGCCGATCCTGCGCGCCGCCGGTCTCAGCCCCTCGACCGTGGGCATCTACGTGGTCAAGGACAGCCAGATGAACGCCTTCGTGCTGGACCGGACGGCGATCTACATCCATTCGGGGATGATCCTGCGGCTGACCAAGGCGTCGGAACTGCAGGCCGTCATCGCGCATGAGGCGGCGCATATCGCCAACGGCCACCTGACGCGCCGCTACGCCAACATGCAGGCCGCGCGCAACGTGATGGCGCTCGGCGCGGCTCTGTCGGTTGCGGCCGGGGCGCTGACCAACCAGGGCGAGGCGGCGGGCGGGGTCGCCCTCGGCGTCGCCTCCTCGGCGCAGCGGGTGTTCTTCGGCCATACGCGGGCCGAGGAGAGCGCGGCGGACCAGTCGGGCATGAGATACCTCGCGGCGGCGGGAATCGAGACCTCGGGCGCGGTGTCGCTGATGGAGCTTTTCGCCGGACAGGAAGCCCTGCCCGTGCGGCGCCAGGACATCTATGCCCGCTCGCATCCGCTGTCGCGGGACCGGCTGCGCCAGGTCAAGGCGCTGGCGGTAAGTTATGGCAAGCCGGGCAAGCCCGATCCGGTGGCGGACTACTGGTTCGACCGCCTCAAGGGCAAGCTTTCCGCCTTCGTGCGCAATCCAAAATGGACGTTCCAACGCTACAAGGAGAGCCCCTATCCCGATGTCCGCGCCATGCGCGAGGCCGTGGCATGGCACCGGCAGAACCGGACCGGGCGGGCGCTGGCGGCGATGGATCGCGCGCGGGCGGCCCGGCCGGGCGATCCCTACTACGACGAATTGCGCGGCCAGATCCTGCTGGAAAGCCGCAACTGGGCGGCCGCGGCCAACGCCTATGGCGCAGCCCTGAAACGCGCGCCGCGGAACACGCTGATCCTGGCGGGCTACGGCCGGTCGCTCGTCGCGCTCGGCGGCACGCAGCGGCTGAAACAGGCGGTCGGGTACCTGGAACGGTCGACCGCGCGCGACTGGCGCAACAACCTCGCCCTGCGCGACCTCGGCTCGGCCTATGCCAAGCTGGGCAATACCGGCATGGCCGCTCTCGTCACCGCCGAGCGGCACGCGATGCACGGCCGCACGCGAGAGGCCGAGATCCTAGCCAAGCGCGCCGCCGACCTCCTGCCGCGCGGATCTGCCGGTTGGCGGCGGGCGCAGGATGTGCTCAATGCGGTGGAACACGCCGAATGACCCCTTCACGAACCGGAGACCGATGATGAAACGCCTCGCCCCCCTCGCCCTTGCCGGGCTTCTGGCCGCCCCGGCCCATGCGCTGGACGTGACGACCATGTCCGATGCCGAGCGCGAGGCCTTTCGCGCGGAGGTGCGGGAGTACCTGATGGAAAATCCCGAGGTCATCATGGAGGCGGTCGCGGTTCTCGAAGAGCGACAGGCGGCGGCGCAGGAGAACGCGGACCTGTCGCTGGTGAAAGCGCATGAAGAGGCGATCTTCGACGACGGCTTTTCCTGGGTCGGCGGCAATCCCGAGGGCGACGTGACGGTGGTGGAATTCCTCGATTATCGCTGCGGCTATTGCCGGAAGGCCTTCGAAGAGGTCCAGCAGCTGATCGAACGGGACGGCAACATCCGCTTCATCGTCAAGGAGTTCCCGATCCTGGGCGAGGCATCGCTGGCCAGTTCGCGCTTTGCCATCGCGACCCGGCAGGTGGCGGGCGACGACGCCTACGCGGCAATGCATGACGCGCTGATGGCCTACAAGGGCTCGACCGAGCCCGCGGCCCTGTCGCGGCTGGCGCGCACCCTGGGCATCGCGCCGGAACCGATCGTCGCCCATCTGGACGATCCGGCCGTGGATGCCGAGATCCGCAAGACGCGCGAACTGGCGCAGAGGCTGCAGATCAGCGGGACACCGACCTTCGTGATGGGCGACCAGATGATCCGGGGCTACGTGCCCCTGCGGGCGATGGAGGATATCGTCGGCGCGCAGCGCGACGGGTGATCCGCGCGCTCGGAACAGTCGCTCTGGCGCTCTCGCCCGGCCTCGGGGCGGCGGCGGGGCTCGATCTGAGCGACGACGAACGGGCGGCCTTCGGGCAGGAGGTGCGCGCCGCGATCCTGGCCTTCCCCGAGGTGGTGGACCGCGCGCTGACCCCGCCGCCCGCCGGCTACGCGGATGAAGCGCAGGCCGACCTGGCGCGGCTGGCGCAGGAGGCAGACCTGGCCGAGGCAAGCGCACGGGGCATCGGCGCTGACGCGCCGCGCCTGACGATCGTCTTCTTCGAGAGCTTTCCCTGCACGACGTGCGGCGCGGCCTGGCGCGATCTGGTCGCTTTGGCCGAGGCGCATCCCGACATCCGGATCGAACCGCGTTTCGCGGCGGAGGACGGCACCGCTCAGCTGCTGCTGTCGCTGCTGGCGCGCCGGGGGCCGGAGGCGTATCACAACGCGCGCGCACTGCTGCACGAGGCCCGCACCGAAGAGGAGCTCGCCCGGATCGTGCAGGAGCGGGAATGGATGCAGGACCGGATGCTGCGGCCGACCCCGCGCGACGAGGCCCGCGCCTTTGCCCGGCTGGGTCTGGAGACCGTGCCGTCGCTGGTGTTCCCGCGCATGATGGTACAGGGGGCGGTTCCGCCGGGCGTGCTGGAAAGATACGTGACGGACTAGGCGTTCCGTATGGAGCTCATGTCACGCGAGAGCCTCGGGACGGGCCCGAGGAATACGGGGCGCGCCGCTGTACCGGGGGGGGCTTGTGGCCAAAGAACGTCGGGCCGGGCGCGAGAATGGCGGGACGGTTGCTGCTCCGTCGCTACTCCGCGGCCTGGGCCGGGCCTTGCGCCTCGATTTCGGCAGCGCGCTTTTCGACCTGTTCGACGATGTGATCGACCATCTGGTCGTTCGACATCTTGTGGCTCTGCGCCCCGGCCAGATAGACCATGCCGGACCCGGCCCCGCCCCCGGTGAAGCCCACGTCGGTCATCAGCGCCTCGCCGGGGCCGTTGACCACGCAGCCGATGATCGACAGGGACATGGGCGTCTTGATGTGCTCGAGCCGCTCTTCGAGGATTTCCACCGTTTTGATCACGTCGAATCCCTGCCGCGCGCAGGAGGGGCAGGAGATGATGTTGACGCCGCGATGCCGCAGGCCGAGGGACTTGAGGATTTCGAAGCCGACCTTGACCTCTTCGACCGGATCGGCGGAAAGCGAAACCCGCAGCGTGTCGCCGATGCCCATCCACAGAAGGTTGCCCAGGCCGATCGCGCTCTTGATCGTGCCGGACATCAGTCCGCCGGCCTCGGTGATGCCGAGGTGGATGGGGGCGTCGGTGGCCTCGGCCAGCTGCTGATAGGCGGCGGCGGCCATGAAGACGTCCGAGGCCTTCACGCTGATCTTGAACTCGTGAAAATCGTGGTCCTGCAGGATGCGGATGTGATCCAGCCCGGATTCGACCATCGCCTGGGGACAGGGCTCTCCGTATTTCTCGAGAAGGTGCTTTTCCAGCGAGCCTGCATTCACCCCGATCCGGATGGAACAACCGTGGTCGCGGGCGGCGCGGATGACCTCGGCCACGCGCTTTTCGTCGCCGATATTGCCCGGGTTGATGCGCAGGCAGGCGGCGCCGGCCTCGGCCGCCTCGATGGCGCGCTTGTAGTGGAAATGGATGTCGGCGACGATCGGCACCGGGCTTTCGCGCACGATCTCCTTCAGCGCGGCGGTTGCAGGCTGGTCGGGCGTCGAGACCCGGACGATGTCGGCGCCCGCCTCGGCGGCGCGCTGGATCTGCGCCACGGTCGCGGCCACGTCCGAGCTGTCGGTGTTCGTCATGGTCTGGACCGAAATCGGCGCATCGCCGCCGACCGGGACGTTGCCGACCATGATCCGGCGGCTCTTGCGGCGTTCGATATTGCGCCAGGGACGGACGGGGTTCATCGACATGGGATCCTCGCAGGTCGCTGCTGGCCGAGCCTTACAACGGCAAAGGGCCCGGGGCAATGCACCGGGCCGGGCGATATCGTCACGTGTGCGGGATCAGTCCTGCGGCGTCTCGACCTGCTGGGCCTTGGCGAGCATCACGCGCTCGGCCACCGGGTCCGACGACAGGTCGGCAACCGTGTATTTCTCGGTCACCGCGTCCGAGGACAGGGCCACGCTGCGGATCGTCGAGGTGCCGGGACCGAGCGGGCCGCGCAACTCTCCGTCGACCGAGGCGTAGAGCGAGCCGGACATGCCGGCGCGAAGGGTCGGCGGTTCCTCGGTCAGGGGCACCTGGTATTCCTCGCCGGCGTCGAGGATCTTCTCGAAGATGACCGTGCCGTCTGCCGCGCTGACACGCACCCAGGCGGGGCGGACGGCGACGAGGGTCACCCCCGGTTCGACATTCTCGGTGACGCGCGGGGTGGTGGTCGCGGGCTCGGCCGCGGGTGTCTCGCCGGTCAGCCCGGCCAGGGCTGCCGCCACGGCGCGATCCTCGGCCGACTCGCGGGGGGTGGGTTCCTTCTCGAGACCGGCGAAGGCCCCGACCTCGTTCGGGTTGAGCGTCGAGATCGGTGCGTCCCGGGCGACTAGGACGGGCACGTCCAGGGCCTCGGGGCGATAGAGCCGGTCGAGCCCCTCGTTCGCGCGCGGCGAGGTGGAGACGAGTTCGGGCGCCTTCGGCAGCGTGCCGCCGGGGACCGCCTGGATCGGGTCGAGGTCGCTGAGGACATCGGGCGCCTGTTCGACGGGGGCGAACTGAACGCGCTGCACCTCGGTCAGAATGGACCAGCCGCCGTATCCGATGGCGCCGATCAGCGCGATGAGGACGGCAACCGAGCCGAGCGCACCGGGTTCGACCTGGGCAAAGATGCTTTCGCGTTCGGGCAGGAAGGGCGTGGCCGAGGCGAGCGGATCGTGGCCCGGCAGTTTCGAGGCGGCCACCTTGGCTTCGCGCGCCTTGCGCGAGCCCGAGGCCTCCTCGGACATGCCATGGGCGGTTTCGAACCCGCTTTCGGCGCAGAACTGGGCGAAGGCGCGGTCCGGATCGAGGTCGAGATAGCGCGCGTAGGACCGCACGTAACCGGCGATGAAGCCCGGCGTCTCGAAAGCGTCGGGATCGCAGTTTTCGATGGCGGAGATATAGGCGGCCTTGATCCGCAGCTCGCGCTGCACGTCGAGCAGGGACTTGCCCATGGTGGCCCGTTCGCCACGCATGACATCCCCCAGTTTCAGCTCGTAATCGTCAAAACCCTTTGGCTGGATCTCATCGCTCTCCAGCGTGGGTTTCGCCTTGCGCCGCATCATACTGCTGCCCCGTCCGAGAAGTGCCGACCCGTTATCACCCCGATTCGAGTCCCGCTCTTTGTTTATAAGACCCTATCACGATTCAAGGAGTTTTCCAGTGAAACGGCGCCCGCCGGCGGGATTCAGCAGCATGCTGCCACTCGGATCGGCAGAACCTAACAATACAAGGGGTTGTGGATAGGCCTGCCGCCCACCACTAGGGGCGGCTCAAAGGACGGCCCGGGATCAGCCGGCGCGACTCAGCCCGCCAGCTCCTGCCGATTCAGTGCGCAATGGGACCAGAGCGAATCCATCGCACGGATCAGCTTGTCCATTTCGTCGGGTCCGTGGACCGGCGACGGGGTGAAGCGCAGTCGCTCGGTCCCGCGGGGAACGGTGGGGAAATTGATCGGCTGGACATAGATGCCGTGGTCGTCGAGCAGCATGTCCGAGAGCAGCTTGGTATGGACCGGGTTGCCGACGATGACGGGCACGATGTGGCTGCCGTGATCGATCAGCGGCATGCCGAACGCCTTGAACCGCGTCTTGAGAATCCGCGCGCGTTCCTGGTGCAGGTCGCGCAGCGCCTGGTCGGTCTTGAGGTGCCTGACCGAGGCCGCGGCGCCGGCGGCCACGGCGGGCGGCAGCGAGGTGGTGAAGATGAAGCCCGGCGCATAGGACCGGATGGCGTCGCACATCTTTTCCGAGGCGGCGATATAGCCCCCCATGACACCGTAGGCCTTGGCCAGCGTGCCGTTGATGATGTCGATGCGCTGCGCGAGGCGGTCGCGTTCGGTCACGCCGCCGCCGCGGGGGCCGTACATGCCGACGGCATGGACCTCGTCGATATAGGTCAGGGCGTTGAATTCGTCGGCCAGATCGCAGATCGCCTCGATCGGGCCGAAATCGCCATCCATCGAATAGACGGATTCGAAGGCGATCAGCTTGGGGGCGGCGGGGTCGTCGGCCTCGAGCAGCTCGCGCAGGTGCGCAACGTCATTGTGGCGGAAGATGCGCTTGGCGCCCCCGTTGCGGCGCACGCCCTCGATCATCGAGGCGTGGTTGAGCGCGTCGGAATAGATGATGAGACCGGGGAAGAGCTTGGGCAGGGTCGACAGGGTGGCGTCGTTGGCGATGTAGGCCGAGGTGAAGAGCAGGGCGGATTCCTTGCCGTGGAGGTCGGCGAGCTCGTCCTCGAGCGCCTTGTGATACAGCGTCGTGCCCGAGATGTTGCGCGTGCCGCCCGAACCGGCGCCGACGCTGTCCAGCGCGTCGTGCATCGCGGCGAGGACCACGGGGTGCTGGCCCATGCCGAGGTAATCGTTGCCGCACCACACCGTCACCGGCTGTTCGGACCCGTCGGGGCGCCGCCGGGTCGCGTGGGGAAACTGCCCCTTGTGACGCACGATGTCGATGAAGGTCCGGTACCGCCCTTCATCGTGCAGCTGGCCGATAGCCTGGTCCAGGTAAGCCTCGTAGGTCACGGGCGGTCCTCCTTGGTCAATGCCGGGTTCGCGCGGCCCCGGGCGGTTCGGTGCTAGCACCGTCGGTTCAGAATTGGAATGGTTTTAAGTCGGGCGGCCGTTCACGGCGAGGTTACAAATTGCCGCCCCCCCGCGTCCTTGATGTGAATCAATTCGTGAGACGGGAGCTGATCCTTTCTGCCGAAGGCTTTGGCGAGGTCCTCGCGCGGTCCTCGATGCGCGGACATCCGGGCGAAAGACCCGCGGGTCGAGCCCCGTTCCGACCTCGCGCCTGAGCGGACGCATGACCGCAAGTGCACCGGGCTATAGCGCATAAGCCCTGATCCGGCTGGACACCGGACGGGCCGCTGCTAGGGTCGCGCCGTTCCCCGAAAGGCCGCTCCCATGACAGCCCCCTCGCCCTCGACCGATACCGCGACCGTCCTGTCGCCGACCGTACGCGCCGCTTTCTGGATGGCCGGCGCCATCCTGTCCTTCCTGACCATGGCGGTGGCGGGCCGGGTCCTGGCCGCCGAACTGGACACGTTCGAGATCATGACGCTGCGCAGTCTGACCGGCGTCATCATCATCTGCATCGTGGCCACGGCAACCGCCAGCTGGCACCGGATCACGATGCATCGCTTCGGGCTTCAGGTGCTGCGCAACGTGGCGCATTTCACCGGGCAGAACCTGTGGTTCTACGCGATCACGCTGATCCCCCTCGCCCAGGTCTTCGCGCTGGAATTCACCGCGCCGCTCTGGGTGCTGGTCCTGTCGCCCCTCTTTCTGGGCGAACGGATGTCGAAGCGGCGCGCGCTGGCCGGGCTGACCGGTTTCGCCGGCATCCTGCTGATCGCGCGCCCCGGCTTCCAGGAGATCACGCCGGGCCTGATCGCGGCCGCCCTCTGCGCCATCGGCTTTGCCGGAACGATCATTTCGACCAAGAGCCTCACGCGGGACGTGCCGACGATCTGCATCCTGTTCTGGCTGACGGTCCTGCAGGCCATCTTCGGCCTGGTCTGCGGCGGCTACGACATGGACTTTGCCCTGCCCTCGCCCGCGCTGTGGCCGGCGGCCCTTCTGGTGGGGTTCGCCGGGCTCTTTGCGCATTACTGCGTGACATCCGCCCTGTCGATCGCGCCGGCCTCGGTCGTGTCGCCGATGGATTTCCTGCGGCTGCCCGCGGCGGCGGTCGTCGGCCTGCTGATCTATGGCGAGGCGCTCGACCCCTTTGTCCTGGTGGGCGCGGCGATCATCTTCGCCGCGAACTACGCCAACATCCGGGGGGAGCGCCGCGCATGAAGCCACACGATCCGGGTTGCCCGCCGCTGATCGTCGCGGGTTAATGGCGCCATGTCTCCACAGAAATCCATGTCGGGCGTCGCCTGGTTCCAGCTCATCCTCCTGGCCCTGATCTGGGGCGGCTCCTTCCTGTCGACACGCATCGCGCTGGACGAGATCGGCCCGCTGACGGCGGTGATGCACCGCTGCCTCTGGGCCATGCTCGTGCTCTGGATCGTGGTGCTGGCGACCGGCCAGCGGCCGCCGGCCTCGCCCCGGCTCTGGCTGATGTTCCTGATAATGGGCGTGCTGAACAACGTGCTGCCGTTCTTCTTCCTGGCCTGGGGGCAACTGCATATCGAAAGCGGGCTGACGGCGATCTTCAATTCCTTCACCGCCGTTTTCGGCGTGGTGATCGCGGCCATCGTCTTTGCCGACGAACGGCTGACGGCGCGCAAGGGCATCGGGGTGGTCTTCGGCGTGCTCGGCGTGGCCACGGCCATGGGGATGGGCACGCTGGGCGAGATCGACCTGCGGTCGCTGGCGCAGCTCTCGGTCCTGTGCGCGACGCTGTGCTATGCGCTTGGCGGCAGTTTCGGACGGGCCAAGCTGTCGCATCTGCCGCCGCTGATCGCCGCGGCCGGGATGCTGACCGGCTCGACCCTGGTGATGATCCCGCTGGCCTGGGCGGTGGAAGGCACGCCGAGCTTCGATCTCGCCGCCCGGACCTGGGGGGCCATCGCCTATTACAGCCTGATCGCGACCGGGGTGGCCTATCTGCTCTACTACTCGATCCTGGCCAAGGCCGGCAGCGGCAACCTCATGCTGGTGACGCTCCTGCTGGTGCCGGTCGCGATCCTGCTGGGGCACCTGGTGCTGGGCGAGGTCTTCCTGACACGGCACCTTGCCGGGTTCGGCATCATCGCCGTGGGACTGGTCGTTCTGGACGGCCGTGTCGTGCGGATGCTGCGGGGCCGGCCAATTGACGTTTGACCCCGCCCGGTCCGCCGCTTAGCAAAGGCGGACATTCGCCGGAGCCCCGAGATGATCTATGAAACGCCGGAAGACTGGGACCGGGCCACGCACAAGCGCGTGGTGCTCTTCGGCATGTCCGGACTGGGCAAGACCTTCCTGTCGAACGCGCTGCGCGACACGGGCGAGTGGTTCCACTACTCGATCGACTACCGCATCGGCACCCGCTACATGGGCGAGCTGATCGCCGACAATGCCAAGGCGCATGCGATGCAGGTGCCCTTCCTGCGCGACCTGCTCAAATCGGATTCGATCTACATCGGCTCGAACATCACCTTCAACAACCTCGCGCCGCTCTCGACCTATCTGGGCAAACCGGGCGATCCGACCCGGGGCGGCCTGCCCTTCGACCTCTACCGCGAACGGCAGGAACAGCACCGCATGGCCGAAATTTCGGCGCTGCTCGACACCGAGCGGTTCGCGGAACGCGCGGTCCGGCTCTATGGCTATCCGCATTTCGTCTGCGACAGCGGCGGTTCCATCTGCGAGGTGGTCGACCCCTGGGACGACGAAGACCCGGTGCTGGACACGCTGACGGACATGGCCCTGCTGGTCTGGATTCAGGGGGATGCCGCGCACCGCCAGGAACTGGTGCGCCGCTTCGACAGGGCGCCGAAGCCGATGTACTATCAGCCGGAGTTCCTGCGACAGGCCTGGACGGACTATCGTGACGAGACGGGCGAGGCCGAGGATGCGGTCGATCCCGACGCCTTCGTCCGCTGGACCTATGCCCGCGCACTCGACCATCGCCAGCCGCGGTACGAGGCGATGGCCCGCCGCGGCATCACCGTGACCGCGGACCAGGTGGCGCAGGTGACCGACGCGGCCTCTTTCGATGCGCTGATCATGCAGGCCCTTGAGACGCGCTGAGGCTCTGCCTATGTCACCCCGACCCGATATCCACGAGGCCCCATGCCCATAAAGCTCCCCTCCGACCTGCCCGCCTACGACGTCCTCAAGCGCGAGGGCGTCATGGTGATGGGAGAGGACCAGGCCGCCCGGCAGGATATCCGTCCGCTGCGCATCGCGCTGCTCAACCTCATGCCCAAGAAGATCCAGACCGAGAACCAGTTCGCGCGGCTGATCGGGGCGACCCCGCTGCAGATCGAATTCTCGCTGATCCGCATGTCCGAACACCGCACACGGAACACCGCGGCGGAACACATGGAAAGCTTTTACCGGCCGTTCTCCGAGATCCGGCGATCGGGCGAGAAATTCGACGGGCTGATCATCACCGGCGCCCCGATCGAGCATCTGCCCTTCGAGGAAGTCACCTACTGGGACGAGATGGTCGAGGTCATGGAATGGACCCAGACCCATGTGCATTCGACCTTCGGCGTCTGCTGGGGGGCGATGGCGATGATCCATCACTTTCACGGCGTGCCCAAGCACATCCTGCCGGAGAAGCTCTTCGGCTGCTTTCCGCAGAAGAACCTGAACCGGTCATCCATCTACCTCAACGGGTTCTCGGACATCTGCGTCGTGCCGGTCAGCCGCTGGACCGAGAACAAGCAGTCGGAAATCGACGCGGCCGAGGGGCTGGTGACCCTGCTGGGCGACGAGATCACCGGACCCTGCCTGATCGAGGATGCGGCGCACCGGGCGCTCTATGTCTTCAACCACTTCGAATACGACAGCGATACACTCAAGCAGGAATACGACCGTGACGTCGAGGGCGGCAGCCCGATCAACGTGCCGATGAACTACTATCCCGAGGACGACCCCTCGCGGCCGCCGCTGAACCGCTGGCGCAGCCATGCGCATCTGCTCTACGGCAACTGGATCAACGCCATCTATCAGACGACTCCCTTCGACACGGACCGTATCGGGATCGACGAACGGAACTGAGCCCGGGGCGGGTCGGCATGGAAAGAGTGAACCCTATAGGGTCCGCCTGCGTACCCCCGGAAGATACCGCCCCTTGCCGTTCCGGGACCTGCCCATGACCCTCTTTGCCCGCCCCGCCCTCGGCCTTGTCCTGCTGGCCCTTGCCTTTGCCGTCGTGACTTACTGGCGCGTCACGCAGCGACAGGCCGAGGCGCTGCGCGCCTATCCACCGCAGGGCCGGTTCGTCGACGTCGAGGGCCATCCGGTGCATTACATCCAGCGCGGCAGCGGGCCGGATCTGGTGCTGATCCACGGCGCCTCGGGCAATACGCGCGACTTCACCTTTTCGCTGATCGAACGGCTGGAGGACCGCTACCGTGTGACCGCCTTCGACAGGCCGGGCCTCGGGCATACCCCGCGCCTGGCCCGCCGGGGCGTGACGCTGGGGGATCAGGCGGATCTTCTGGTGGCCGCCGCCGACCGGCTCGGCCTCGAGAAACCGGTCGTTCTGGGTCACAGTTTCGGCGGCGCGGTGGCGATGGCCTGGGCCGTGCGCCACCCCGAGGCGGCGCGCGCGGTGGTGGACCTTTCCGGCGCAACCTATCCCTGGCCGGGCGAGCTGGACCGCTTCTACGCCACCCTGGCGCGGCCGGTCGTGGGCCCGGCGCTGGCGCATGTGATCGGCGCCTGGGTCGGCGAGGCCTATATCCGGGACGCGATCGAGGGGGTCTTCGCCCCGCAGGCCGCCCCCGAGGGATATGCCGGGCACATCGGCGCGGAACTCGTGATCCGGCCGGCCAGCCTGACGGCGAACGCGCAGCAGCGGACCGATCTGCGCGCGGATCTGCGCGCGTTGTCGGAGAGCTACCCCGCGCTCGACCTGCCCGTCGAGATCCTGCACGGCACGGCGGACGACACCGTCTCGCTCGCCATTCATTCGCAGGCGCTGGCGCGGGATGTGCCCTCGGCGCGGCTGACGCCCCTGCCCGGCGTCGGCCACATGCCGCATCACGTCGACGAGGAGGCCGTGGTGGCCGCCATCGACCGCGCCGCCGAGCGGGCCGGGCAGCGCTGAGCCGTTGCACCCCGAAGGCGCGATCTCCATATTGGGCAAAAAGGACGACGACCCATGGACTTGCCCTTCGACGGCGCGATCAGCGCCTTCCACGACAACGAGGCCCCGCGAGAGGTCCGCGATGCGATCGCACGGGCGGATGAGGACGACATCCTCAGCGCGAGCTATCCCTATACCGAAGAGATGAAGAAGAAGACCTACAAGAAGGAGCTCAAGGCGCTCCAGATCGAACTGGTCAAGATGCAGGCCTGGGCGCGGGAGACCGGGGCCCGTGTCGTCTGTCTCTTCGAAGGGCGCGATGCAGCGGGAAAAGGCGGCACGATCAAGCGGTTCCGCGAAAACCTCAATCCGCGGGGCGCGCGGGTCGTGGCCCTGGGGAAACCCTCGGAGACCGAACAGGGACAATGGTATTTCCAGCGCTACGCCCAGCATCTGCCGACCGCCGGCGAGATCGTCTTCTACGACCGCAGCTGGTACAACCGCGGCGTGGTCGAAAAGGTCTTCGACTTCTGCACCGAGGACCAGCGCGAACGCTTCTTCACCCAGGTTCCCGATTTCGAGAAGATGCTGGTCGATGACGGCATCCACCTCTTCAAGTTCTGGCTGAACGTCGGCCGGTCCGAGCAGCTGCGGCGGTTCATGGACCGTGAGAAGGACCCGCTCAAGCAGTGGAAACTCAGCTGGATAGATGTCGAGGGGCTGAAGAAATGGGACGCCTATTCCGAGGCGATCCGGGAAACCCTCTGGCGCAGCCATTCCGGACACGCGCCCTGGACGATCGTGCGGTCCGACGACAAGAAGCGCGCGCGCATCGCGGCGATGCGGCACGTGCTGAGCCAGCTCGACTATTCCCGCAAGACACCCAAGGCGGTCGGCACGCCCGATCCGCTGATCTGCGGCGGGCCGGACATCTGGGATGCCTAAGAAGCGCGGCTATCATCACGGCAATCTCCGCCAGGCGCTGGTGGAGGCGGCCCTCAAGCTGATCGAGGAAAAGGGGCCGACCGGCTTCACCCTCTCCGAGGCGGCGAAAGAGGCGGGCGTCACGCCGGCCGCGGTCTACCGTCATTTCGAGGGGCGCGACGACCTGATCGCCGAGGCCGCGCGACAGGGCTACGAGATCTTCGCCGATGTGATGCAGTTCGCCTACGACAAGGGCCAGCCCTCGGCGCTGGCGGCCTTCGAGGCGACGGGGCGGGCCTACCTGGCCTTCGCCCGCAAGTATCCCGGCCATTACATCGCGATGTTCGAAAGCGGGATTTCCGTGAACCGCACGCCGGAGCTCGCCGCCGTCGCGACCCGGGCGAGCGGTGTCCTGGAACGCGCGGCGAGCGACCTCTCCGAACATATTCCGCCCGAAAAGCGTCCCCCCGCCTCGATGTTCTCGGCGCATATCTGGGCTTTGTCGCACGGGGTCGTGGAACTCTTTGCCCGAAACTCGCCCGGGCGGCATTCGCCCTTCCCGCCCGAGGATCTGCTGGAAAGCGGAATCGGCGTCTATCTGCGCGGTCTGGGCCTGATCGAGGCGGACGACTGACGCTGCGCCGTGGTTCGGGTAGCAGTGCGCGGGCGACCCGCTCCGGATAATCTCCTGGATACGCGAGCCCCCCCGGAGGCGCGATCCGTCAGGGCGCCATGAAAAAGGGCCGCCCAGCTCGGGCGGCCCTTGAACGGGAATATGTGGCGCGGATCAGCGCTTGGAGAACTGGAAGCTCCGGCGCGCTTTCCGGCGGCCGTATTTCTTCCGTTCGACGACGCGGCTGTCGCGGGTCAGGAACCCGGCGGCCTTGAGCGCGCTGCGCAGCGACGGATCATAGAGCTGCAGCGCCTTGGAGATGCCGTGCTTGACCGCGCCGGCCTGCCCCGAGAGGCCGCCACCGGTCACGGTCGCCATGACGTCGAATTCGCCTTCGACACCGGCCACCTGGAAAGGCTGGCGCAGGATCATCTGCAGCACCGGACGGGCGAAATACTTGTCGAGGTCCTTGCCGTTGACAGAGACCTTGCCCGAGCCGGGCTTGATCCAGACGCGGGCCACCGCATCCTTCCGCTTGCCGGTCGCGTAGGAGCGGCCGAGTTCGTCACGCACGGGTTCACGCGGGGTTTCGGGTTCCGCAGCCGCGGCCACGCCGCCGATATCCTCGGTCACGGCGCCTTTCAGCTCTTCGAGCGAATTGATCTGGTCGGCCATTTATCAGCTCCGCGTGTTCTTGGAGTTCAGGGATTTGACATCCAGCACTTCCGGCGACTGCGCCTCGTGCGGATGATCGGCACCGGCGTAGACGCGCAGGTTGGTCATCTGCTTGCGCGACAGGCGGTTGCCCGGCAGCATCCGCTTGACGGCCGCGGTCACGACCCGCTCGGGGTAGGCGCCTTCGAGGATCTGGCCCGCGGTGCGGTGCTTGATCCCGCCGGGATGACCGGTGTGCCAGTAGTATTTCTTGTCCGAACGCTTCTTGCCGGTCATCTGCACCTTGTCGGCGTTGATGACGATGACATTGTCGCCCATGTCCTGGTTCGGGGTGAAGGTCGCCTTGTGCTTGCCGCGCAGGCGGGTGGCGACGATCGCGGCAAGACGGCCGAGGACCACGCCCTCGGCGTCGATCACGATCCATTTCTTGTCGATGTCTGCAGGTGTCGCAGAGAAGGTTTTCATGACGGGTGCCCTTTGAAAATGGCGACCCGGACGGCGGGGGCCGACCGGGCGAATTGATGGAGGGGTTATATCGCGGTCAAAGCGCCAGTCAAGAGGCGCGCGCTCGCAATAATCGTTGAAAAACAGCGCCTTGAAAAATAGGTATCATTATACCCCAGGCCGGGGCGAGTCCCGGCTGCAACAAGCGGGAAGAATATCGCCCGGGCCAATTGGTAAACTCGTTTATACGGGATAGAGCGGCGGCAGAGCAGAAGCACAGGCGCAGAATGCGTATCATCATCTTCCTTGCGGGTCTCGCCGCCCTTGCGGGCTGTGCCTATACCGGACCTTTCCACGTTCCGCCGCCCAACGGCCATGCGGCCCGTGTTCCGACCGAGCACGCCCGGAACCGTGTACAGACATACGTCTACGCGCAGGTCGTCACCACCCTCGACGGGGCACCGGTGCAGGGCGCCGCCTGCGGGCTGACCTCGGCCGAGATCGACCTCGGCTTTCAGACGCCCGCGCAGATCGACCTGCCCGTCTATCACCGCCCGCCCCCGCCGGCGCGGCTGACCTGCCGACACGGCGACCGGCAGGGGTCAATCCTGCTCCATCCCCGTCGGGTGGCCGAGATCCCCGGAGAACCCGGTCCGCGCAGCCTCGATGTCTTCGTGTCGCTGATGACGAACGCCGTGGCCGCCACGCTCGACCTGTGGACCTATGTGCGCAAGGGCGACCGGATCGTGATCGAGCTGGGCGGGGCGTAGCCCTATTGCCCGGGCGGGATCGAATAGGTCAGCGTGGCATGGGCGACCGGTGCCGCGACGCCCTCGGAATGAAGCAGGACATCCCCGACCGCCAGCACCTTGCCCAGCTTGAGCAGCGTGCAGTCCGCCACGAGATCCGTTCCGGAGGCCGGCTTGCGCATGAAGTCGATCGAACAGTTGGTGGTGACCGCCAGGGCCTTGGGTCCGATCATCGCGAGAATGGCGAGATAGACCGTGACGTCGGCCAGCGAGAACATCGTCGGCCCCGAAACGGTGCCGCCGGGCCGGAGATGCCGGTCCTCGACCTTCAGGCGCACGCGGATCCCCATGTCGCGCACCTCTTCGATCACGAAGTCGTTCTTCACCTGCGGAAATTCCCTCCCCAGGAAATCCTTCAGATCGTCGGTCGTCATCAACGGCATTCGCTTTCCTCCCTTCGCGGCGCGGCCTAGAGTTCGTCGAAACGGAGGAGAGGCACAAGATGGGAATTCTCGACCGCGAAGACCGGGGCCGCGTCGCGCATCTGCGGATGAACGCGCCCGAGAAACTCAATGCGCTCAGCGACGAGATGCTGGCGGCGCTGAAGGAGGCCTTCGAGACCCTGCGCGAGGACCGCGAGATCGGCGTCGTGGTCCTTTCGGGCGCGGGCAAGGCCTTCTGCGCCGGGCACGACCTCAAGGAGATGCAGGCCGGACGACAGGCCGAGGACGGGGGCGCGGCCTGGTTCGGCGACCTCTTCGCCCGGTGCTCCGCGGTGATGGAGGCGATCCGTACCCTGCCCCAGCCCGTCATCGCCATGCCGCACGGCATCGCGACGGCGGCGGGCTGCCAGCTGGTGGCGACCTGCGACATGGCCGTGGCGGCCGAAGGCACGCGGTTCGGCGTGAACGGCGTGAACATCGGTCTCTTCTGCTCGACCCCCATGGTGGCGCTGTCGCGGAACATCCCGCGCAAGCAGGCGTTCGAGATGCTCACGACAGGCGAATTCATCGGCACCGACAGGGCGGTCGAGCTCGGCCTGATCAACCGGGCGGTGCCGCAGGATCAGCTCGAGGCTGCGACAATGGACCTGGCCGAGAAGGTGGCGGGCAAGCTCTCGGCGGCGGTGCGCATCGGCAAGGCGGCGTTCTATGACCAGATCGAGATGCCGGTGCAGGATGCCTATGCCTATACCGGCGAGGTGATGGTCCGGAACATGATGCTCCGCGACACCGACGAAGGGATCCGCGCCTTCATCGAGAAACGCCCGCCGGACTGGTCGCAGTAGCGTCGCAGGCGGCGCCCGCGGGTGAACCGCCCGGTCCGTTCGGGTCGGCGCGCCCGACCGACGGATTTCGTCGTTCGCGACACCGATCCCGCTCTGCTCCACTTCGGATGCGGGGCCCCCTTGGCCGACCCGCGGCTCCTGCAACGCCGCCCCGGGCCCCTTCGGATCGGGCCGCGGCCCCGGCCCGCCGGCGGGTTTGTTTCCGAACAGGCGCCGGACTATTGCCCGATTGGCGGTTTTTCGGGGCCCGGTATCTCACGTATCACGGTGGCACGACCAGGGGCCGGTCACATGGCGCATCCGGGTCGCCGCCGTCCGGTGCCGTCTCTCCCGGCCAAGCTCTCTCTGGCCACGGATCGTCCATCGGCGGGGCCCGGGCCATGCGAGACGTACCGGCCGAAGGTCCCGCCCCTCCGACGGCCCTTCCCAAACGCGATCCGATGACTTAGATCGCGCGCATGTCCGATACACCCGAACTTCACATCGTCGGCGGCGGCATGGCCGGGTCCGAAGCCGCATGGCAGGCGGCCAATGCCGGCGTGCCCGTCGTCATCCACGAAATGCGCCCCCAGGTCGGGACCTTCGCCCACAAAACGGGCGACCTGGCCGAAATGGTCTGCTCGAACTCGTTCCGGTCGGACGACGACGAACAGAACGCCGTCGGCCTCCTGCACTGGGAGATGCGGCAGGCCGGCGGTCTGATCATGGAGATGGCCGACCGCAACGCCCTGCCCGCAGGCGGCGCGCTGGCCGTGGATCGCGACCGGTTCTCCGCCGGCGTGACGGAAAGGCTGCGGGCGCATCCGCTGGTCCGGGTCGAGGCGGGCGAAATCGCCGCCCTGCCCGAGGACGGCACCTGGATCATCGCCACCGGTCCGCTGACCTCGCAGGGGCTGGGGCAGGCCATCGCGCGGGAAACCGGGGCCGAGGCGCTCGCCTTCTTCGACGCGATCGCACCCATCGTCTATGCCGACAGTCTGGACATGGACGTCATCTGGGCGCAGTCCCGCTATGACAAGGGCGAGACCGAGGAAGAGCGCAGGGCCTATCTCAACTGTCCGATGGACAAGGCGCAGTACGAGGCATTCATCGACGCGCTTCTGGCCGCCGACAAGACCGAATTCCACGAGGGCGAGACCGCGGGTTACTTCGACGGCTGCCTGCCGATCGAGGTCATGGCCGAACGCGGGCGCGAAACGCTGCGACACGGGCCGATGAAGCCTGTCGGGTTGACCAATGCGCACAAGCCGGACGAGAAGGCTTACGCTGTAGTGCAGCTGAGACGGGACAATGCGCTCGGCACCCTGTTCAACATCGTGGGTTTCCAGACCAAGATGAAATACGGCGCGCAGACCGAGGTCTTCCGCCGCATTCCGGGTCTCGAGAATGCGCGCTTTGCCCGGCTCGGCGGCATTCACCGCAACACCTTTCTCAACTCGCCCACGTTGCTGGACGACCGGATGCGCCTGCGGTCGCGGCCGAACATCCGCTTCGCGGGCCAGATCACCGGGGTCGAGGGCTATGTCGAGAGCGCCGCGATGGGGCTCCTGGCGGGCCGCATGGCCGTGGCGGAGCTGCTGGGCCGCGATCTGCCGCCGCCGCCGCCCGAGACGGCCATGGGGGCGCTGGTGCATCACATCACCGGCGGGGCAGAAGCCAAGACCTTTCAGCCGATGAACGTGAACTTCGGCCTCTTCCCGCCGCTGGACGGCGTGCGGGGCGGACGCAAGGGACGGAAAGACCGGTACCGGGGCCATACCGACCGGGCCAAGACGCTCTGGAGCGAATGGCTGGCGCAGGCCAATGCTGGGCTGACCGCCGCCTGAGCGGCACCTGGTCGTCACCGCTTACAGTGTAAGATAATGGCGCTTCGGCGTGTCGTTCAATCGCGCGCCGAGCCGAGAACTTACGTTGTAAATCCAACTGCGTCTCGCGGCGACAAGGGCATTGCGAGAGAGTGGTCAATGCCTCGGAACGCCGTGTCCCCAGGGAATGGGGCCACAGACGACGCATGCGAACGGCCGGCGCTGGATGAACGACATGGTTTTCGATAAATCAACAAGATAGGCGCGCAAACTGAACCGATACAACTGATCGGCTTACTGCCTTTCTCAACCGGAGGCGCGTGACAACGACGGTCGGTTGCGGCATCACTCCAGCTAAGCGAATGCAGATCCTCAATTGACCCACAGGTCCGATCCAGCCCTTGACCCACCCCCCTGAGACCCAACCGGATTCCCGGCAGATCACCCGCTTCGCGCCCTCGCCGACCGGGCCGCTGCATCTGGGCCATGCCTATTCGGCGCTGATCGCAGCCGAGCGAGCCCGCGCCGGCACGTTTCACCTGCGGATCGAGGACATCGACACATCGCGCGCCCGGCCGGAGTGGGAGGAACGGATCTTCGACGACCTGCATTGGCTGGGGCTGCGTTGGCCGGTGCCGGTCATGCGCCAGTCCGAGCGCTTGGCCTCCTACCGAATGGCCTTGCGACGTCTGTGGGAGGACGGGCTGCTCTATCGCTGCACCTGCCGCCGCCGGGACATAGAGGCCGCGCTTTCGGCCCCGCAGGAGGGCGCGCCGCTGCACGGTCCGGACGGGCTGATCTATCCCGGCACCTGCCGCGAGAGCGGCGATCGCGGGCCTGCTCGGCCGATGCCGGAGGACGGGGTGCTGCGGCTCGACATGGGGCGGGCGGTGGCGCGGACGGGCGCGCTGACCTTCCGCGAGACCGGGTCCGGGCCGAATGGCGAGACTGGGGACATCGCGCTCGACCCGCAGGAGGTCCTCCGCACGACGGGCGACATCATTCTGGCGCGGCGCGACATGGGCACGTCGTATCACCTGTCGGTCGTGATCGACGATGCCGAACAGAACATCACCGAGGTCACGCGCGGCCAGGACCTGTTCGAGGCCACGCGGATTCACGTGGTGCTTCAGGCGCTGCTCGGGCTGCCGACGCCCGTCTTCCATCACCACCGGCTGATCCGCGACGACCATGGCAAGCGGCTGGCCAAACGGGACGACGCGCGGGCCATCGCGGCCTACCGCGCCGAGGGCGCGACCCCCGCGGACATCCGCCGGATCGTCGGGCTCTAGGTCATCGGCGCCATCAGTTCGACCTCTTCGCCGTCCCGCACCGCGGTGTAGAAGCAGCTGCGCCGGTTGGTGTGGCAGGCGGCGCCGGTCTGGCGAACCACCAGCAGCAGGCAGTCGCGGTCGCAATCCACCCGCAGATCGATCAATTCCTGGACATGGCCGCTCGTCTCGCCCTTGATCCAGTAGGCCTGGCGGGACCGGGACCAATAGGTCACGCGGCCGGTTTCGAGCGTCCGGGCCACCGCGTCGGCGTTCATCCACGCCATCATGAGCACGGTGCCGTCCTCATCCTGCGCGATCGCGGGGACCAGGCCCCTGTCGTCAAACTTGAGCGAGGCGGGGTCGAAGGGCATGGGGCGATCCTTTGCAAACCGTTTCGTCGGGGCTATCTAAGGGGGAACGGCGCGCAGCGCCACCGTGGAAAGGACGGCTCATGACCGCCGAAAACGATCTGGTCAAACTCTACTCTGACCGCATCCTCGCGCTGGCGACGGATATCCCGCACCAGACGCGGCTCGACACGCCCTGCGCCACGGTCAAGCGCCGGGCGCCGCTCTGCGGGTCTACCGTGACCGTCGACGTCGTCATGCGGGACGGGAAGGTCACGGAGTACGGGCAGGACGTCAAGGCCTGCGCCCTGGGCCAGGCGGCGGCCTCGATCGTCGGCCATGCCGTCATCGGGGCGACCCGCGAGCAGGTCATCGCCGGGCGCGACGGTCTGAAGTCCATGCTGAAAGAGGACGGTCCGACACCGCCCGCCCCCTTCGAGGGTCTCGAGGTGCTTCGGCCGGCGCGCGACTACAAGAATCGCCATGCCTCGATCCTGCTGAGCCTCGAGGCGCTGAGCGAGGCGATGGACGAGATCGCGCAAAGCGACTGCGCCTGAGCCCCACGCCGCACCCCTGCAAAAAGAAACCGCCGCACGCCCGGGGTGGGACGGCGGCGGCAGTAGGCAATTTCACGTGGGACACCGGCCTGTCGAACCGGGGATGAGGCAGCCCGGAAAAGGGGACAGGCAGTCGCAGCTTCCGCATCGGGGAATGCGGGACAGGCCGGACGCGAAACCGCAGGCAGAAACCGGTGGCCTCAGGCGAGGCCGGGCAGGTGCAGCGCGCCCAGAAGCAGAATTGTCAGCGCGGCGACTCCGGCCAGATCCTCGACAAGGGTTCCACGGGACCGGCGGGCGAGTGCGGCAATCTGGCGGATCATGGCGGGCTCCTGTTGGCGTTAACTGTGTTGCCTCTTTGTTCTCATATCGCGCCGCGCCTGTAAAGAACTTTTTAAGAACATTTGAGAACAAACCGCGTTATCCAACCGAAATCAGGCGGATAGCCTCGTCCTGACCCATCAGCCACAGGAGGGTGCGGGCCGCCCTGCCCCGGTCGCTCTCCAGCGTGGCGTCCCGCGAGAGCAGCGCGCGGGCATCGCTCTGCGCCAGCGCCATCAGCCCGGTGTCGCGTTCCAGATCGGCGATCCGGAACCGTGGCAGGCCGGATTGTGCCGTGCCGATCATGTCGCCCGCGCCGCGCATCTCGAGGTCGACCTCGGCGATACGGAACCCGTCCTCGGTTTCACGCATCAGGGTCAGGCGCTTTTCGGCCGGTTCGGACAGGGGCGCGCGGTACATCAGCAGGCAGGTGGCCTGCGCCTCACCCCGCCCGACCCGACCGCGCAGCTGGTGCAACTGGGCGAGGCCGAAGGTCTCGGCTCGCTCGATGACCATGATCGACGCCTCGGGAACGTTCACCCCCACCTCGATCACCGTGGTCGCCACCAGGACCTGGCGCCGCCCGGCCACGAAATCCGCCATGGCCGCATCCTTGTCGGCCGGCGGCATCTGCCCATGGACCAGCGCGACCACCTCGTCGCCCAGGGCCGCGCGCAGGTGCTTGAACCGGTCCTCGGCCGCAGTCAGATCGACCGTTTCGCTTTCCTCGACCAGCGGGCAGACCCAGTAGGCCCGGCGCCCCTCGGACACGGCCTGACGCAGGTGGTCCACCACCTCGTCCATGCGGGCGGTCGAGACCAGAGCCGTGCGGATCGGCTTGCGCCCCGGCGGCTTCTCGTCGAGCACGGAAACATCCATGTCGCCATACTGCGCGAGGGCCAGAGAGCGGGGAATCGGGGTCGCGGTCATCACCAGCACATCCGCCAGCGCCCCCTTGCGTCCCAACTCCAGCCGCTGGCGCACGCCGAACCGGTGCTGTTCGTCGACGATGGCGAGACGCAGATCGCGGAAGACCACATCTGACTGAAAGACCGCATGGGTGCCGAGCAGGATGTCGATGCGCCCCTCGGCCAGGTCGTCCAGCTTGGCGGCACGATCGGCCCCCCGGTCGCGGCCGGTCAGGATCGCGACGCGCACGCCGGCGGCCTCGGCCAGGGGCGTCACGCTTTCGAGATGCTGCCGCGCGAGGATCTCGGTCGGGGCCATCATGACGCCCTGCCCGCCCGCCTCGACCGCGATCAGAAGCGCCAGCACCGCGACCAGCGTCTTGCCCGCCCCCACGTCGCCCTGCAACAGCCGCGACATGCGCGTCTCTCCCGCCATGTCGGCCGAGATCTCGCCGAGGGCGCGGGTCTGGGCGCCCGTGGGGCGGTAGGGCAACGCGGCCAGCACGCGCTCGCGCAGGCCGCCGTCGCCCCGCGTCACACGGCCCTTGCCGCGCCGGGTCCGGGCGCGGGCCAGCGCCAGGGTCAGCTGATGCGCCAGCAGTTCGTCATAGGCCAGCCGCGTCCGCGCCGTATCCAGAACGGAGATTTCGTCACGCGGTTCATGGGCCGCCCGAAGGGCATCGGACCAGCCGGGCCAGCCACGCTGCGCCATGAGATCGGGATCGATCCATTCTGCCAGGTCGGGGGCGCGGCTCAGCGCCCCGGCGGCGGCCTTGCCCATCACCCGCTGCGTCACGCCCTGGGTCAGCGGATAGACCGGCTCGAACTCGGGCAGGTCCCCGGCCTCGTCGGGCGGCAGGACATGGTCGGGATGCACCATCTGGGCGATGCCGTCGAAGAGTTCCAGCTTGCCGGAGACGATCCGTCGGGCGCCCGTCGGCAGCAGTTTCCCGAGATAGTCGCCCCGGGCATGGAAGAAGACGAGCGGAAAGTCCTCCTGCGCGTCGCGCACCATGACCCGGTAGGCGCCGCCCTTCCGGGCCGCCGGGCGATGCGCGCCCACCTCGACCTCGACCGTGACGGTCCCGGGCAACGGGGCGCCGCGGATCGTGTCGCGCCGCCTGCGGTCGATCGTGCCGTTCGGCAGCAGGAACAGCAGATCGCGCGGCGTCTCGACACCGATCTGGGCCAGGTGCCTGGCCGTCTTCGGTCCGACACCCGGCAAGGTCTGCACATCGGCGAAGAGCGGAAAGAGGATCTCGGGCCGCCCCGCCATGTCAGCCGCCGATGAGGGCGAGCCACCCGTCCTCGTCCATCGTCTCGACCCCGAGCTCCGCCGCCTTCTTCGCCTTTGAGCCCGCTCCCGGCCCGGCCACCAGCAGATCGGTCTTGGCCGAGACCGAGCCCGAAACCTTGGCCCCGAGCGATTCCGCCCGCGCCTTGGCTTCGGCGCGGGTCATTTTTTCCAGCGTGCCGGTAAAGACGACCGTCTTGCCCGCCACGGGGCTGTCGGCCGCGACCGCGCGCCGGGATTCCTGCACGTCGAGATGCGCCACCAGCCGGTCCATCGAAGCGCGTTCCGCCGGGTTGGCGAAGGCCGAGGTGAGCGAGGTCGCCATGACCTCGCCGACCCCGTCGATACCGGTCAGGTCCTCGCGCGCCTGGCCCGGTTCGGCGGCGGCCACCATCGCCTCTTCCAGCGCGTCCCAGGTGCCGTAGTGGTTGGCGATCAGGGCCGAGGCGCTTTCGCCCACATGCCGGATGCCGAGCGCGAAGAGCAGGCGCGAGAGGGGGATCCGGCGCTTTTCGTCGATGGCGCGGAAGAGGTTCGTCGCGCTCTTCTCGCCCCAGCCCTCGCGGTTCTTGAGGGCCCGGAGGCCCCGGCCGTAACGCTCTTCCAGGGTGAAGATCTCGGCCGGTTCGGTGATCCAGCCGTCGGTGTAGAAGGCCTCGACCTGCCTGGCGCCGAGCCCCTCGATGTCGAAGGCCGCGCGCGACACGAAATGCTTGAGCTTTTCCACCGCCTGCGCGGGGCAGACCACGCCGCCGGTGCAGCGGCGCACCGCGTCGCCGGGCTCGCGCAGGGCGTCGCTGCCGCATTCGGGGCACTTGGTCGGGAAAACATAGGGCTCCGCATCGTCGGGCCGTTTCGAAAGATCGACGTCGGCCACCTTGGGGATGACGTCGCCGGCGCGGTAGACCTGCACCCAGTCGCCGATGCGGATATCCTTGCCCCCGCGGATCTCCTCGCCCCTGCTGTCGCGGCCGGCGATGTAATCCTCGTTGTGGAGCGTCGCGTTCGAAACGACCACCCCGCCGACCGTCACCGGCGTCAGCCGCGCCACGGGGCTGAGCGCGCCCGTCCGGCCCACCTGAATGTCGATGGCCTCGAGCCGCGTCCAGGCCAGCTCGGCCGGGAACTTGTGGGCCAGCGCCCATCTCGGCGTGGTTGAGCGGCTGCCGAGGCGGTTCTGCAGGGCCAGATCGTCGACCTTGTAGACCACGCCGTCGATGTCGTAGCCGAGCGTCGCGCGCTGTTCCTCGATGCTGCGGTAATGGTCGAGCATGTCCTGCGGGCCGTCGCAGCGGCGTGTCAGGGGGTTGGTCCGGAAGCCCAACCGTCGCAGCCGTTCGATCGCCTGGGTCTGGGTTGCGGCCAGCGGCGCGCTGAGGTCGCCCCAGGAATAGGCGAAGAAGCGCAGCGGCCGGGCGCGGGTGATTTGAGCATCGAGCTGGCGGAGCGACCCGGCAGCGGCGTTGCGCGGATTGGCGAAGGTCTTGCCGCCCCGTTCGGCCTGGCGGGCGTTCAGGGCGGCGAAATCGGCGTGGGACATGTAGACCTCGCCGCGCACCTCCATCACCTCGGGGGCGCCCGTCACCTCGACGGGGATGTCGTCGATGGTCCGGGCGTTGGCCGTGACATTCTCGCCGACCTCGCCGTCGCCGCGGGTGGCCGCCTGGACCAGCCGGCCGTTCTCGTAGCGCAGTGACAGGCTCAGCCCGTCGATCTTGGGTTCGGCCGTGTAGGCCAGCGGCGCGTCGGCGGCCAGGTTGAGGTAGGACCGGATGCGGGCGTCGAATTCCGCCACATCCGCGTCGTCGAAGGCGTTGGCGAGCGACATCATGCGCACGGCATGGGTGATCTTGCCGAAACCCAAGCTAGTCGGCGCGCCTATGGCTGTCAACTGAGTCGCAGCTGCTTCAAACTTCGGAAATAGATCGGTTAATTCGATGTACCGGCGTTTGGCTTCGTCGTATTGCGCATCCGATATCGAAGGCGAGTTTTCGCTGTGATACTCTCGGTTGGCAGCCCACAAGAGAAGCTGCAGTTCAAAAAACTCCTCTCGAGCTTCGTCTTCGTTTGGATCCAGAGGCTCATCCATAAATCCGCCCTCAACAAGATTCTTGTGCCGAGTGATAGGCCCAAGCAGCAATCCCGTCTAGGCAGGAGGCACTTATGATCACGTGCCCGCTCTACGTGGTCCCGCCATTCCGATGAACGTTGGATAGCAGTATCCTAGGCGTCTAGTTGTGGATGACTCGGACCTGAGCCCGTCATTGCAAAAACAATGAAGCTGAACACTTCAAAATTAATCTAACGCCCCCTTCACGGTTTCCGGCCAGTTCCAGGACCGAGAAAAGTGATAGGGGGCGCTCGGTTCGGGGTCCAGTCGCGAGTGGTGCCATGCCAGCGGATTCGCCGGCCAGTGGTCAGGCCCCGACGGCCAGCCGCTGGTCGTCCAGTTCCTCGGGCTGCGGATCGCGCAGGACATAGCCGCGGCCCCAGACGGTTTCGATATAGTTGTCGCCGCCCGTCGCGGTCGACAGCTTCTTGCGCAGCTTGCATATGAAGACGTCGATGATCTTGAGCTCGGGTTCGTCCATGCCGCCGTAGAGATGGTTGAGGAACATCTCCTTGGTGAGGGTCGTGCCCTTGCGCAGGCTGAGCAACTCGAGCATCTGGTATTCCTTGCCGGTCAGGTGGACCGGCTTGCCCTCGACCTCGACGGTCTTGGCATCCAGGTTCACCGACACCTTGCCGGTGCGGATGATCGACTGTGAATGCCCCTTGGACCGGCGGATGATGGCGTGGATCCGGGCGACCAGTTCCTCGCGGTGGAAGGGTTTGGTCATGTAGTCGTCGGCGCCGAAACCGAATCCCTTGATCTTGTTCTCGGTATCGTCGGCGCCCGACAGGATCAGGATCGGAGTCTCGATCCGCGAGACGCGCAGCTGGCGCAGCACCTCGTGACCATTCATGTCCGGCAGGCCGAGATCGAGCAGGATGAGATCGTAATCGTAGAGCTTGGCAAGATCGATCCCTTCCTCCCCCAGGTCGGTCGTGTAGACGTTCAGGTTGGCATGGGTCAGCATCAGTTCGATGCTTTTCGAGGTTGTCGGATCGTCTTCGACGAGCAGCACGCGCATAACCGATCTCTCCATCAGGTTCACAATACCGGATACATTGACTTTAAATGGTTAACGACCAATTACCGCGAATGGAAGAATTTCTCAACAACTCAAAGTTGTTCGATTCATGTCAATTCTGCCTGAATTTCTGCACAGCCGTTGCTTTCAGCGCCTGTTCGCCGTGCTTCGTCACGGCTTCGACCCACTCCATGAACTCTTCCGCGCTCAGCTTGTAGAGGTCCAGCGCCTCGTCCTGCGAGATCAGCCCATGCACCACGCCGCGCACCACGGCGGCCTTGCGCGAGGCGACCCATCGTCGGGTGTCGGCGGGCGGCAGGTCGGCCCGCGTCATGACAGTTCCGTCAGGCAGGGTTACGGCCCTTGGCCCGGAAATCTTCTTGAGGTACATCGCTCGCGATCCCTTTTGCCCGTGGCGCATCATTGCGCGTCGGGTTTAACGGGGGGTGAAATCGCGGGCTGTTATTCATTCGCATTTTCACTTATTCTCTCGCTCTTTCGCGCAAACGGGTCGGAGGCTCCATGGCGCTCGATCGCACATCAGACCTGAATTCCCTGGGATTCGCCAAACCACCCGCCGAGACCCGCGTGGTCGTGGCCATGTCGGGCGGCGTGGACAGCTCCGTCGTGGCGGCGATGCTGGCCGAGGAAGGCTATGACGTCGTAGGCGTGACGCTCCAGCTCTACGACCACGGCGCGGCGCTGGCCAAGAAGGGCGCCTGCTGCGCCGGACTCGACATCCACGACGCGCGGCGCGTGGCCGAGGAGATGGGCTTTCCGCACTACGTGCTGGATTACGAGAACATTTTCCGCGACGCGGTGATCGACGAATTCGCCGACAGCTATCTGGCGGGGGCGACGCCGGTGCCCTGCATCCGCTGCAACGAGCGGGTGAAGTTCAAGGACCTGCTGGAAACCGCGCGGGACCTGGACGCCGACTGCATGGCGACGGGCCATTACATCCAGCGCAAGATGGGCGCGGCGGGGGCGGAACTGCACAGTGCCGCCGATGCCGCCCGCGACCAGAGCTATTTCCTCTTCTCCACCACGCCGGAACAGCTCTCGTTCCTGCGCTTTCCGCTCGGGCACCTCGCCTCCAAGGCGGAAACGCGGGCGCTGGCGGCGAAATACGGACTGCCGGTGGCGGACAAGCCGGACAGCCAGGACATCTGCTTCGTGCCGAACGGCAATTACGCCAGCGTGATCGAGAAACTGCGCCCCGGCGCGGCCGAGCCGGGCGAGATCGTCGATACCAGTGGCCGCGTGCTGGGCCATCACGAGGGCGTCATCCACTACACGATCGGCCAGCGCCGCGGCCTGGGGATCGGCGGTCTGAGCGATCCGCTCTACGTGGTCAGGCTGGACGTCGACGCCCGCCGGGTCGTGGTCGGCCCCAAGGAACTGCTGGCGACCCGCCAGGTTCCCGTCCGCGAGATCAACTGGCTTGGCGAGGGCGCATTCACCGATCAACCGGAGCGCGAGATCTCGGTCAAGGTCCGCTCGACGCGCCCCCCGCGCGAGGCGATCCTGCGCCCGGTGTCCGACACCGAGGCGGTGGTCGAACTCCTGACGCCGGAAGAGGGCGTCTCGCCCGGGCAGGCCTGCGTCTTCTACGAGACCGGCGGCACGCGCATCCTGGGAGGCGGCTGGATCTGGAAGGGCGGCGCGTGACGCCCCGCGGTGGAGGGGGGCTGTCTGCCCCCCGCCGCTGACGCGGCCCCCCCGAGGATATTTGCCGGACCAAAGAAGGGGGGCGAGCGTCCTGCCGAGCGGGTCGCGAGCAGGCTGATTTTCATTCTTTGCGATGGGACGAGGGTCCGGGGGCAGCGCCGCGCCGCCTCGTGCGGGGGCGTCGGGCGAGCTGGCTCCGGCAATCGGGGCGGACGTAAGTTCGGGAAACTTGCAGCCGGAGCTTGAGACGCGGGCCCGCCTTGTTACAGGCGGGCGAGCACGGCCCGGGCCGCGCGCAGACCGGGGGGATCGCCGGTTCTTCCCAGCCGGTCCATCGTCAGATCCATGGCGCGAACCTGATCGGGCGCGCCCTGCAACAGGTCGAGGGCGGCCGGCGCGATAGTGTCGGCCCGGCAGGCGGGACCGAGGAACTCGGGAACGGTGCGGGTCTCGGAGACGAGGTTGACCAGGGTGACCGTGTCGGTCAGGGCCATGCGCCGCATGATCGCGAAGGTGACCGGATTCATGCGGTAGGCGATGACCATCGGCGTGCGGGCCGCCGCAAGCTCGAGCGAGACCGTGCCGGAGGCGGCGATGGCCACGTCCGCGGCGCGGAAGGCGGCGCGCTTGGCCAGCGGGCCGGCGCTGCGTGGATCGATCAGGCGCGGGCGGACCGGCCACTCCGCGACGATCCCGGCCACCCTATCGGCGACCGCGCCGGCCACGGGCAGGACGAAGGCGAGATCGGGCCGCGCCCTTGCCATCCGGGCCGCCGTTTCGCCCAGAACGGGGGCGATGCGGGCGACCTCGCCCTCGCGCGAGCCGGGCAGCAGCAGCACGAGCGGCGCCTCGCCCAGGCCGGTGTCGGCGCGGAAGGCGGCGGCCTCGGAGGCGCTGGCGACGGGCCGGGAGACGACCGGATGACCGACGAAGTCGCATTCCATGCCGGCGGCCTGCATCAGCGGTGGCTCGAAGGGAAAGAGGGCCAGGACATGGTCGATGACGCCGGCCATCTTCTGCGCACGGCCGGGACGCCAGGCCCAGACGGTGGGCGCGACGTAGTGGACGGTGCGGATGGTGCTCGCTTCCTTGACCAGCCGGGCGACGCGCAGGCAGAAGTCGGGGCTGTCGATGGTGATCAGAACGTCCGGTCCGGCATCGAGCACGGCGCGGGCGCTTTCGCGGATGCGGCGCTTGAGGTGACGGTATTTCGGCAGGATCTCGGCCAGGCCCATGACCGAGAGTTCCTCCATGGGAAAGAGGCTCTCCATGCCTTCGGCGCACATCAGCGGGCCGCCGACGCCCTCGAAGACGACATCCGGAACAAGCGATCTGAGACCTGCCATCAGGGCCTGCCCGAGCGCGTCGCCCGAGGGTTCCCCGGCGATCAGGAACACCCGCATCAAGGCCGCTCCGCCAGCAGGAAGAGGCCGCGCGCGTCGCATTCCGCGCAGAGCGCCGCGCGATCGATGAGAAGCGTCCGGCCGGCCGCCACGACGATGCCCGAGAGGCCGGCGGCGGCGGCCGCACGTGCGGTTTCGGGGCCGATGGCGGGCATGTCGACGCGCAGGTCCTGACCGGGCTTGGGCCGTTTGAGCAGGATCCCCCCGGGACGGCCGCGCAGTCCGTCGGGCGTCTCGGCGACGAAGCGCAGCATCGCGTCGGTGCCCTGCAGCGTCTCGATCCCCAGGCAGAGGCCGCCGGAGACCACGCAGCCCTGGCCCACGTCCACCGGACCGAGGGCGGCGAGGATCGCCTCGGCGCGGGCGATGTCGGCGCGGGTGGCTTCGGAGGGCCCGGGGCCGGCCAGAACGCCCGGTTCGCACGTCAGGTCCGGCAGGGCCTCGTGCGCGCCGATGACCGCGAAACCCTGTTCCTCGAAGATCCCGACGACGAGCCGCAGGAGCGCATCGTCCCCGCCCTGCATGGCCTGCAGGATCCGCGGGGCGAGGTCGCGCATCACCGGATCTAGCACGGCCGGATCGAGCGCGGGACGGCTCATGGCACCGGCGAGGACCACCCGGTCGACCCCGGCCGCGCGAAGATCGTCGAAAAGGGCGCCCAGGCGTTCGATCCGGTGGCGGCTCAGCCGGTGTTCCGGCACATCCGTCGCGGTGCCCTCGAAGGCGATGACCCGGGCCTCGGGCAGGCCGTCGGCCAGCAGGCGGGGCAGCCCGCCGCTGCCGGCGATGATGCCGGTGCGCGGCATGTCAGTCGCGCCCGGGGGTCAGGAAGGACCGGTCGCTTCCGGCGAGGACGAAGCGGACGATGTCACGGACATAATCGCTTTCGGTTTCGTCGCCGAGCCGGCGGGCGCGGTCCTGAAAGGCGCCCTCGCCCTGGGCGAGCATCTGGAACGCCGCGCGCAGGGCCGTGATGTCGGAGCGCGCCACACCGCGCCGCTTGAGCCCCACCAGGTTCAGCCCGTCCAGCACGCCGCGCGGCGCCTGCACCAGACCGTGGGGGATCACGTCGTTGGTGACCATGGTCACTGCCCCGATGATCGCGCCGCGGCCGATGCGGACGAACTGGTGCACGCCCGAGAGACCGCCGATGATGACCTCGTCCTCGATGATGCAATGCCCGGCCAGGGCGGCGTTGTTGACGATGATGACGTTGTTGCCGACCTGGCAGTCGTGGGCCACGTGACAGCCCGCCATGAAGAGCCCGTCATCGCCGACGCGGGTCACGCCGCCCCCGCCCTCGGTGCCGGTGTTCATGGTGACATGTTCGCGGATGCGGTTGCGCCTGCCGATGCGCAGCTCGGTCTCCTCGCCCTTGAACTTGAGGTCCTGCGGGATGCCGCCGAGCACGGCGAAGGGATGGACCAGCGTCTCCTCGCCGATGGAGCAGATGCCCTGCACGACCACGTGGCTCGTCAGGGTGACGCGCGGAGCGAGCGTGACCTTCGGCCCGACGTGGCAGAACGGACCGACGCGGACGCCGGCGGCGATCTGCGCGCCCTCCTCGATCACCGCCGAGGGGTGGATCTCGGCCTGCGGATCAATCGCCATCGGTCACTCCCTGGGCAGGTCCATCATGGCGGTGAACTCGGCCTCGCAGGCAAGTTCGCCCTCGACCTCGGCCACGCCCCGGAACTTCCAGACCTTGCCGCCGGGTTTGCCCCGGACGGTCGTCAGCCGCATTCTCAGCACGTCGCCGGGCACCACCATGCGGCGGAACTTGCAGCTTTCGATGGCCATGAAATAGACCAGCAGGTCGCGGTCGGCCATGTCCATGTCGACCCCCACCATGACGGCGGCGGTCTGGGCCATCGCCTCGACGATGGTGACACCGGGCATGATCGGCTTGCCGGGGAAATGGCCCTGGAAATGCGGTTCGTTCATGGTGACGTTCTTGATGCCGAGCGCCGAGGCATGGCCGTCGATCTCTTCGACGCGGTCCACCAGGAGGAAGGGATAGCGATGCGGGATGATCCGCTGGATCAGGCCGATATCGGCGGATTTCAAAGTGTCGCTCATGCTTGGTCCTCTTTGTCCTGGCACCGGCCGAAACTGGCGCGTGCCTAGCAACTGGGCGATCCCGCGGCAAGGTGCGCCATGCCGCCCGGGCCGTCAGGGATCGGTTCGGCCGGGGGCCCCCGGCTGGGGCGCCGGGGGCGCGGCGGGGTCGGACTGCGGCGCCGGTACGGCGGTCGGGTCCGGCGGCGGCGCGGTCGGGGCCGGGTCCGGGTTCGGGTCCGGGGGCGTCGCTTCCTGCGCGGCGTCGCGCCCAGGGATCGGGACGCCGAGATCGAAGCCACCGCTGTTGCCCGGCGGGTCGCTCATCGCCGCGTCGAGCCGGGAGATCGCGAGATCGGTGATGTCCGTGGCCTGGAGCGAGGCCAGGACATTGGCCTTTTCCATGATGATGGCGGCGCCCGCCTCCTGCATGAGGCCGACGAGCACGGGATCGGCCGCCCGCATGATGTCGCGCCGCGCTTCGTTCGCCTCTTCCTGCAGGGCGCGCAGCTTGGCGTCCTGTTCGGTGCGGATGGTCTGGACCTTCTCGTCGAAGGCGGTGGCCTCGGCGCGGAACTCCTCGGGCGTCAGGCTTGCCCGCCGTTCCGTCAGGTCTCTCTCCTCCGCCGTGAGCTCGGCCTCGATCCGGCGGTTTTCCGCCGCGAGTGCCGCGCTCTTGTCGGCCAGGTCGCGGTCGATCGCCTGGCCGGCGGCGCTTTCGGTGATCAGACGCTCGCTGTCCAGCGTCAGGATCGGGCTGTCCGGCGGTCCCGAATCCCTGGGCTGAGCCGGGGCGGCGAGCGGCAGGAGCGCGAGGCACAGCGCCGCCAGGCCATTGCGCAGGCGCGGCATCAGGACACGCAAGACGGCCTCAGAATTCCGATCGGATCGTGACGTTGAAGAACTGTTCCTGATCGAACTGTTCCTTCTTCAGCGCCTTGGCGAAGTTGAACCGCAGCGGGCCGATGGGCGTGTCCCAGAAGACCGAGAGACCCACGACATGGCGGTACGACCCGTTGTTGTAGAGCACGCCGGGCTGTCCGGCCGAGGCCCCCACATCCCAGATGTTCGAGATGTCGTAGAAGGCGCCGCCGGTGATGCCGTATTCCTCGGGCAGGCCGAGCGGGAATTCGGCCTCGACGCTGCCGACCACGAACATGTTGCCCGCGAGCGCGTTGTCGAAGGCGGCGCCGCTGCTGTTGGTGCCGCGTTGACGCGGACCGACGCCCGAGGGTTCGAAGCCGCGCAGGTAATCGCCCAGCAGGTTGACCCGGTCGATCGTGCGGCTCGAGCCCTTGGTGTAGTTCAGCATCCCGCCGCGCAAGCTGGCCCGGACCGTCACCTCTTCGTTGAGGATGCGCGCCTGGGCCACCGCCCGCGCCTTGGTCTCGATAAACTGGACATCGCCACCGAGGCCCGCGTAGTCCTGGCCGAATTCGAACAGGAAGCCACGGGTCGGGTCGAAGCCGTTCTCGCGGCTGTCGAACGTGTACTTGTAGCCGATCGAACTGGAGATCACGTCGCCCTGCCCGATCTCGTTCTGGATGATCGACCCGGCCGCGTCGCCGCTGGTCGAGGCCTTCATCTCGGAGGATTCGAGCGAGAAGGTCAGGCCCAGGCGCGACCGCTCGGCAAGCGGGAACTCCAGGCCGAGGCCGAATTCGCCGACCTCGGTGTCATAGGGCGCGTTGAAGCTTTCGGTTTCGGTCACGCCGAGGTCGAAGCTGAATGCCACGTCGCGCCCGAGGAAGGCAGGCTCGACGAAGGCGAGGGAGTAGTTCTTGTTCGAATCCGCCCCCGCGAGCGACAGGAACAGGCTCTGGCCCCGGCCGAGGAAGTTGGTTTCGCTGAACGAGATGGCCAGCCCGAAGCCCGAGTTGGTCGAATAGGTACCGCCGAAGGAAAGCGACCCGGTGGCCTTTTCCTCGACATCCACGTCCACCACGACGCGGTCGGGGCTGGACCCCTCGCGGGCGTTGACCTGGGTGTTCTCGAAGAAGTTCAGGGCGCGGATGCGTTCCGCGGCCTCGCGGATCTGGCGCGGGTTGAAGGGGTCGCCCTCGACGATGCGGAACTGCCGCCGGACGACGCGGTCCAGGGTGGTGGTGTTGCCCTCAACGTCGATGCGTTCGACGAAGACGCGCGGACCGCGGGACAGGACGAATTCCACATCCAGCGTGAGGTCGCGTTCGTTCCGGGTGATGCGCGGTTCGACGCGGAGGAAATCGAGCCCCTCGCGCACGGCGAGGTTTTCCATCCGGGCGATGGCGTTCTCGACATGGTTCGGCGAATAGACGATGCCGGGGCGCAGACGCACCACCTGTTCATAGGCCTCGGCATCGGCCGCTGGATAGTTGCTGACAACGGTGATGTCGCCGAAGCGGAATTGCTGGCCTTCCTGCACGTTGAAGGTCACGAAATAGGCGTCCCGCTCCCGCGCGAGTTCGGCATCGACGGCGGTGGTGCGGAAGTCGATGTAGCCGCGCGAAAGATAGAAGTCGCGCAGGACCTGCTGGTCGAACTGCAGCCGGTCCTCCTGGAAGGTGTCGCGGCGGATCAGCTGGCGCAGCAGGCCGGCCTGCTTGGTTTCCAGCACGCGGCGCAGGCGCCGGTCCGAATAGACGCGGTTGCCGACGAAGCCGATGCGGTTGATCTCGGTGTTGCGGCCCTCGAACACTTCGTAGACCAGATCGACGCGATTGTCCGACCGGCGGATGATCCGGGGCGTCACGCGGGCCGAGATCCGGCCCTCCTGGGAATAGGCCTCGGCGATGCGCGCCGCGTCGGATTCGGCACGGGTCGGCGAAAAGACCAGCCGGGGCTTGGACTGCACGACCGAGGCCAGCGCCTCGTCGTCGAGACGGCGGTTGCCTTCGAAGGTCACGCGATTGACCGTGGGATACTCGACGACGTTGATCACCAGCGTACCGCCACGGGGAACGATCTCGACGGTTTCGAACAGGCCGGAGGCGACAAGACGCTGGTAGGCGTCGTTGAGTTCGGCGGCCGAGATGGTCTCGCCCCGGGCGATCCCGGCATAGCTGAGGACCGTGCCGGTCTCGATCCTGGCGTTGCCGTCGACCTGCACGGAATTGAAACGGTAGCTCTGCGCGAAGGCCATTTCCGGCAGCGACGGCACGGCCGTGCTGAACAGAAGTGCGGCGATCAGAACCCTGCTCATCGGTTTCTTCAGCGACAGGTTGGCAGCCCTGTTCTGCTTGGTTTTCTTCATTGTTTCACCCGATCCGACGTCCCCTTTTGAACGTGACTAACCCGTGTATCTGGGCTTGTCAAAATCATCCGGGCGCAAATCGAAAAAGGTGCGCACACCGTGTGGTCTGCGCACCGTTCCAGTTTGACGAACCGGACCTGTGAAAGTCTGCCGTGATCCGGTTCGGAGGTCGGCCGCTGCCACGGCCTGGGGGGAAGTCGTCAGTGGATGAGCGAGGCGATCCAGTAGCCGCCCGCCAGCGCCATGCCCACCATGCCGAGCGTGTAGAGGCGGTCGCGGTTCAGATCGACCAGAAGCGTCATTCCGGAATAACCGGTTTGGATCAGTTGCATTCGATGCCTGTCTTTCGTCTACCCATTGCAGCCCCATGGGGGCCGCTCTCGGGCAGAAACTGCCTGCGGATTGGGGCGGAAACCCGACCGAGAATGCGGCGATTTCGGGGCGCGAGGCGGGTGCGCCGCGACATGCGCCGCGATCAGGGGCAGAGCACGTCGTTGGTCAGGGCGAAGACCATCACCGACAGGATCAGCATCAGCCCCGCCCCCATCAGCATCCGCAGAGCGAAATCCGACGGCGGTTTGCCGGCAACGGCCTCGTAGCCGAAGAACACCAGGTGTCCGCCGTCGAGCACGGGGATGGGAAAGAGGTTCAGCAGGCCGACGGCCGTGGACAGCGCCGCGACGAACCAGATGAAGCTGACCGCGCCCTGGCTGGCCATCGCCCCCGAGGTCTGCGCGATGCCGATGGGGCCGGTCATGTTGCAGGTACTGATCGCCCCGGTGATCATGTGCCACAGCCCCGAGATCGAGCTTTCGGCGATCCGCCAGGTCTGCTGCACGCCGTTGCCGACGGCAGTCAGGGGGCCAACGCCCTCCGTTGCGGGCTCGAAGGCCATGCCGCCGGCGATGCCGATGCGCCATTCGGTGCGGAACCCGCCCTCCGGGTCCGGCTCGTCCACCCGCCGGGGCGCCAGCGCGAAGTCGAGCGGCTCGCCCGCGCCCTCGCGCCAGACCTTCAGGGCCAGCGCGGCGCCCTCCGACCCCTCGACCCGGTCCTTGAGCTGCGCGAAGGCGAAGATGTCGTCACCGTCCACCGCCAGGATCACGTCGCCGGGTTTCATCCCGATGTCGTAGGCGGCGGAATTCGGGGCAAGCTGCGTGATCAGCGGCGGATAGGGATAGGGGCCCGCGACCGTGCGCGTCTCGCCCCCGCGGATCACCCGATAGTCCAGCGTCCGCTCGAGCGGCACCGCCTCGTCGAAATCGGCGAAGGCCTCGTCCTCGGCGCCCGGGAAGGGCACGCCGCCGATCTCGAGCACCTGGTCCCCCGGCTCGAGCATGGCGTAGCTCGGCGGGAGGGGGCGCATCTCGTCCACGGTCAGCGGATCGGCCACGTCGCCCCGGACCATGAACAGCCCGGCGAACACGATGATGGACAGAATGAAGTTGAACACCGGACCGGCGGCGACCGTGGCGGTCCGGGCCCAGAGGGGCGCGCCATGCATCGTCTTGCGGCGGTCGCTCTCGTCCAGATCGGTCATCGCCTCGGCACTGCGGCCCGAAGCCGCGTCGCTGTCGCCCAGGAACTTGACGTAGCCGCCGAAGGGCAGCGCGGCCAGTTGCCAGCGCGTGCCGTGCCGATCGACGCGGGAATAGAGGACGGGGCCGAACCCAAGCGAGAAGACCTCGGCCTTGATGCCCGAGAGGCGGCCGATGATGTAGTGGCCATATTCGTGGATCGCCACGATGATCGACAGCGCGACGACGAAGGCCACGAGTGTCTGAAAGATGCTGCCGAACTGTGGAAGAAGATCCATTAACCCGCCTGTTGCTGCCCCTGCGACATGACCCTGTCGGCTTCCCTCCGGGCGAGATGGTCCATTTGCAGGACGTTATCAAGGTCAAAGACCTCGCCCTCCCGCCCCATCTCGGGATCGAGACGATCAAGAACGCGTGCGACGACCGTGGCCATCTCGGTAAAGCCGATGCGACCGGCGATGAAGGCGTCGAGCGCGCGTTCCTTGGCCGCGTTGAAGGCCGCGCCGGCCAGCCCGCCCCGCTGCATCACCCGCTCTGCCAGCACCAGCGCCGGATAGCGGTCGGGATCGGGCGCGCGGAAGGTCAGCTGCCCCAGCCGCGCGAGGTCGAGCCTTTCGACCGGCAGATGCGCCCGCGCGGGCCAGTTCAGCGCATAGCCGATGGCGTGCCGCATGTCGGGGGCGCCCAGATGGGCCATCATGCCGCCGTCGACATGGCCGACAATGGCATGGATGATGCTCTCGGGATGGATCAGCACCTCGATCCGCTCGGGGTCGAGACCGAAGAATTCCCGCGCCTCGATAACCTCCAGCGCCTTGTTGAACATCGAGGCGCTGTCGATGGTGATGCGCTGTCCCATGTCCCAGTTGGGATGGGTGGCGGCCTGCTCGACGGTGGCAGAACGAAGCGTTTCGACCGGCCAGTCGCGGAAGGCGCCGCCGCTGGCAGTCAGGACCACACGCTCGACCGTGGCCGAGTCCTCGCCGGCCAGCGCCTGGAAAACGGCGGAATGTTCGCTGTCCACGGGCAGAATGCTGGTTCCGTGCGCCCCGGCCTGCCGCATGACGAGCGGCCCGGCGGCCACCAGCGTCTCCTTGTTGGCGAGGGCCAGGCAGGTCCCCTGCCCGATCGCCGCCAGCCCCGGCGGCAGGCCGGCGGCCCCGACGATGGCGGACATGATCCAGTCGGCCGGGCGCGCGGCGGCCTCGGCCAGGGCCGCGGGCCCGGCGGCGGCTTCCACCCCGGAGTTGCCGAGCGCGGCCCGGAGGTCCTCGAGGCAGTCTTCATGGGCGGTCACGGCCAGTTCGGCGCGCAGACGCACCGCGTCCTTGGCCAGGCGCGCCACGTTGCGCCCGCCGGTCAGCGCCACGACCCTGTAGGCATCCGGCGCGCGGTCGATCAGATCGATCGTGTTCTGCCCGATGGACTGGTCGCCCCGAGGATCGAGACCCGCCGCATCACGGCACTCCCACGGGCAGACGGCCCAGGGACCGATCAGCAGCAGAAGACCGCGCCGCCCAGCATCCCGTCGAACCGGTCCAGCAACCCGCCATGGCCGGGGATCAGGGACGAGCTGTCCTTGGCGCCGACCCTGCGTTTCATCGCGCTCTCGGCCATGTCGCCCATCTGCGAGGCCATGGCGACCGCGACGGAGAGCCCAATCAGCCCCGGCCCCATCTCGGTCCGCGCCGCAAAGGCCAGGCCGATCACGGCGGCGCCGACCCAACCCGCGACCGTGCCGGCCCAAGTCTTCTTGGGACTGACGCGAGGCCAGAACTTGGGTCCGCCGATGGCCCGCCCGGCGAAATAGCCGGCGATGTCGGTCACGACGACCACGAGGACGAGCCAGAGCAGCCAGACCACGCCCGAAATCTCGCGCAGCTGGACCATGCCGAAGGCGGCCACCAGGATCATCGCGGTGAAACTGAGATAGAGCACCCGGTGGCGCGGCACCCAGGCGAGACCCGCCATCGCCGGGGCCAGCAGCAGCGGCAGGGCCAGCAACAGCGGCAGGTAGATCGCCCCCAGCAAGGCTCCGCCGGCCGCCAGCGCCATGGCAAGGGCCGACTTCCCGGCCTCCGGCGCTAGCAGGCGGACCAGTTCCCAGACCATGCCCGCAGCCACGAGGGCGAAGCCGATCCGCAGCACATGCCCGCCGATCCAGATCACGACGAGACCGGCGGCGACCATGCCGAGGCCCGAGGTGACCCGCGCCGTCAGATCCTCCCAGGAGCGCGCCATGTCAGGCCCTCACCCCGCCGTACCGGCGGTCGCGCCCGGCATAGCTGGCGATGAGCCTGGCAAAGACCTCTTCGGAGAAATCCGGCCAGAGCGTGTCGATGAACTCGTATTCCGCATAGGCCGACTGCCAGAGCAGGAAGTTCGAGATCCGCGCCTCGCCGCTGGTGCGGATCACGAGATCGGGATCGGGCAGGACGCGGGTATCGAGGTATTTCGGCAGGGTTTCGACATCGACGTCGCCGGGGCAGAGCCGCCCCGCCGCGACATCCTCGGCCAGTCTGCGGGTCGCGCGCGCCACCTCGTCGCGGCCCCCGTAGTTCAGCGCGATGGTCAGGTTGGTGCCGTGGCATTGCGCCGTCAGTTCCTCGAGCTCGTCCATCAGGGCCTGCAACTTCGGATCGAGCCCGGGCCTGTCGCCGATGAAACGGACCCGCACGTCATGTGCCCTGAGGGCGCGGGCCTCCTTCTGGATGTAGCGGCGGAAGAGGCTCATGAGACCCGCCACCTCGATCTGGGTACGCTTCCAGTTCTCGGTCGAGAAGCCGAAGATGGTCAGGTACTCGACCCCGAGATCCGGACAGGCCTCGACGATCTCGCGCACGCGCTTGGCCCCGGCATGATGACCGAAGAGCCTCGGGCGTCCCCGCATGGTCGCCCACCGGCCGTTGCCGTCCATGATGATGGCGACGTGGCGGGGACCCCGCCGGATATCCTCGACCCTGCTGCTCATGAACCGCCCGCAGGATCAGACCTGCATGATCTCTTCCTGCTTGGCCTCCAGCGCCTCGTCGACCTTCTTGGTGTAGGTATCCGTCAGATCCTGCACCTCGCTTTCCCAGAACTTCTGATCGTCCTCCGAGAGGCCGTCGGCCTTGGCCTTCTTGATCTGGTCCATCCCGTCGCGGCGGACGTTGCGGATGGCGACGCGGGCGCTCTCGGCATATTGCGCGGCAACCTTGCCCAGCTCGCGGCGGCGCTCTTCGTTGAGTTCGGGAATGGGCAGCATGATGATGGTGCCGTTGAGCTGCGGGTTGATGCCCAGCCCGCTCTCGCGGATCGCCTTCTCGACCTTGCCGACCAGGTTCTTGTCCCAGACGTTGACGGTGACCATGCGCGGTTCGGGCACGTTGACGGTGCCGACCTGGTTGACGGGGGTCATCGAGCCGTAGGCATCCACCATCACGGGTTCCAGCATCGAGGCAGAGGCCCGCCCGGTCCGGAGCGAGGCGAATTCCGTCCTCAGGTTGCTCATGGTGCCTTCCATGCGGCGTTGCAGGTCATCGGTGTCCAGCTCGAAGTCGTCAGACATGGGTCTTCCCCGTATTCATTCGGTCAGGGCGGTAATACGGCAGGTGTTCCGCGATGTATAGGCGTCGCGTGGCCCCCCGCGGTTCCGCCCCCGTGGTCGGGCCCTTTCTGCGAAAGCGCCCGATGCCTCCGGCGGGGATATTTTTCGGACCAAAGAAGCATGGCCTCGGCGCCCCCTTTCTTTGGTCCGGAAAATATCCCGGGGGTGTCCGACAAAGCGCGCTTTGTCGGGAGGGGGCAGCGCCCCCTTTCGCGGGCCGGAGGGTTCGCGGTCGGGCGCCGGGACGAAGCACGGCGGCGGGACGGCGGGCGGGGCGTCGCGGGACGCGCGCGCCGCTCGGTCAGTCCCGCACGATCGTATAGGTGCCCTGCCCCGCGAGGATGCCCTTGAAGCCGCCCGGCTCGTCCAGCGAGAAGACGATGATCGGCTTGCGGTTGTCGCGCGCCAGGGCGATGGCAGAGGCGTCCATCACGTTCAGATGCCGCGCCAGGACCTCGTCGTAGGTGACGCTGTCGAAGCGCTGCGCCTCGGGAAACTCGATCGGGTCCCTGTCGTAGACCCCGTCGACCTTGGTACCCTTGAAGATCGCCTCGCAGGCCATCTCGTTGGCGCGCAGGGTGGCGGCCGTGTCGGTGGTGAAATAGGGATTGCCGGTGCCGGCGGCGAAGATGCAGACCCGGCCCTTCTCCAGGTGCCGGACGGCGCGGCGGCGGATGTAGGGTTCGCAGACCTGGTCCATCGGGATGGCGCTGATCACGCGGGTGTAGACGCCCAGCCCCTCGAGCGCGGACTGCATGGCCAGGGCGTTCATCACGGTGGCCAACATGCCCATGTAGTCGGCGGTCGTCCGCTCCATCCCCTGGGCCGAGCCGGCGAGGCCGCGGAAGATGTTGCCGCCGCCGATCACCATGCAGATCTCGACGCCGAGGTCGTGGACCGACTTGACCTCGCGGGCGATGCGTTCGACCGTCGGCGGGTTCAGGCCATAGCCCTGATCCCCCATCAGAGCCTCTCCGGATATCTTCAGCAGAACGCGCCTGTAGGTTGTCCTGGGCTGATCTTCGGCCATGTTGCGCTCCGTCTTGGCTGGGGGGTAGGCTGGCGGCAAAATGGTCGAAAAGCAGCGGCAGTTCAATGCACCAATCCGGCAATCCGAAAGCGGACCCGAGATGATCCCCCCGATGATCCTCCGCGGGCTCTCGCGCGAGCGGCCGGTGCTGATCGCCGGGCCGACCGCCTCGGGCAAGTCGGCGCTGGCGATGGAGATCGCGGCGCGCGACGGCGGGGTCGTCGTGAATGCCGATGCGATCCAGGTCTACGACAACTGGCGGGTGCTGACCGCGCGCCCCTCTCCCGAGGAGACGGCGGCGGTTCCGCACCGGCTCTATGGCCATGTCGATCGGCGGCATGTCTATTCCGTGGGGGAATGGCTGCGCGAGGTACGGCCGCTTCTCTCCGGCGCCCGACCGGTGATCGTCGGCGGGACGGGGCTCTATTTCTCGGCCCTGACCGAAGGGCTGGCCGAGATCCCCGCAACCCCGCCCGCGATCCGCGCGCAAGGCGACCGATTGCGGGCCGAGGCGGGGCTCGCCCCCCTGCTGGAGGCGCTCGACCCCGAGACGCTGTCGCGGATCGACCGGGCCAACCCGATGCGGGTGCAGCGGGCCTGGGAGGTGTTGAAGGCGACGGGCCGGCCCCTGGCCGACTGGCAGGACGACACGCCGGCGCCGCTGCTGCCCGCGGGGCGTGCGGAATGCCTGCTGATCGACGCGCCCCGGTCCTGGCTGACCCCGCGCATCGAGCGGCGGTTCGACCACATGCTGGCCGAGGGCGCGCTGGAGGAGGTGCGTGAGAACCTCGCCGGCTGGGATCCGGCCCTGCCCTCGTCGCGGGCGATCGGCGCGCCGGAGCTGGTGGCCAGCCTGCGCGGGGAGCTCCCGCTCGACGCCGCGCGCGACCAGGCGGTGATCGCCACGCGGCAGTTCGCCAAGCGCCAGCGGACATGGTTCCGCGGCCGGATGAAAACCTGGCAGGTTCTCTCAGCCGCAGGTTGATTCCCGCGGTCGCGCCGGGTTGTCCCAAAGCTATCCACAAAGCTTCCCCATTCTGCCCGCATTTCGGCGGATTTTCGAGGATAAGCTGTGGATAACCGCTTCGACGCTTTACCAATTGCAACCACGGCCGCTAGGCTTCACCCAAGCTCTGGGGGATCACATGCAGATACAGAACATTCTTGCGCAGTCGCCGCACGAGGCCTCGGTCGCGTCGCCGCGGGTCAGAAGCCTGGGTCAGCTGACGATGGGGGCGGCCTGGCGGCTCGACCTGCAGCATGCGCGGGCCTCGCACCTGTTTCTCTGGATCACGCGCGGCCAGGGGCGGGCGACCATCCTCGGCAAGCGGCGCGGCGTCGGGGCGCACAATGCGCTCTACGTTCCGGCCGGGTCGCTGATGTCGCTGGACCTGGGCAAGCAGTGCTACGGGATCGCAGTCGATCTTCCCGCCCACGAAACCGGCATCTGGCCCGAAACGCCGCGCCACCTTCGCATCCGGGACGTGATGGCCCAGAACGAGGTGACCGCGATCCTCGACAACATGCAGCGCGAGCAGTCGACGCATCGCGCCTTCGGCGACGAGGCCGCCCGCGCCCATGCCGGGCTGCTGGCGGTGTGGATGCGGCGGATGCTGGCCCTGCCCGACAACCAGCCCGCCCCCCGGATTCCGGCGGCCGAACGGTTGACGGCGGCCTTCTGCGCTCTGGTGGAGCGGGACTACCGCTCCGGCAAGCCGATGGCGGATTATGCCGCCGCGCTCGGCGTGACGCCGACCCATCTGAGCCGCGCCTGCCGGCAGGTGGCGGGGCTGACGGCGGCTGACATGATCACGCAGCGCGTGCTCTACGCGGCGCGCGACATGCTGGAGAGCGGCGACCTGCCGATCCGCCTGATCGCCGAGATGCTGGGCTTTTCCTCGGCCGCGTATTTCACACGCTTCATCCAGAACCAGACCGGGCGGACGCCTTCGGCCCTGCGCCAGGCCGCCCGGGGCTGATCTTCGGGTCAAAGACGCTTGCGGCCTGAACGCTTCGGTCTTTCCCGCGCAATTTTCCCATCGCGTCGCGCGCATCTGCTCGGCGCAGCGGGGGATGTCCCGGCGGGCGTCGCCGCGGAGGTTGGCGCCATCCTCCCGCCTAGGCTGCGCAGCCTTTTCCGAAAGGAAACAAGTTGCAATGGGGCGGTGTGTCGTCTTTCACTGAAAGCATGTCGAAAATCGTCCCCGATATGATGACCGCGCCCCCGGACCGCGGCGGACGTCCGCCTCGCGAGATCGGGGGCCGACAGACGATCAGCGCGGTCCCGTGCGCATTGCCGCCGGTCCGGGGCACTTCGCAAAAGAATAACCGTCTCACAGGGAGCTCACCATGACCCAGCACTTCACCCCCAGGGCGGCCGTCCATCCGGCGGCCGAAATGTATGCCGAGGAATTCCGGACCGGCAGGCTCAGCCGCCGCGAGTTCATCACCCGCGCCTCGGCGCTCGGCGTGGCCACGACGACGATCTACGGGCTGGGCGGGCTGGCTCCGGCGCGGGCGCAGAGCGACATGCAGCCCCAGTCGGGCGGCATCCTGCGCGTGCAGATGGAGACCAAGGCGCTGAAGGATCCGCGCAATTTCGACTGGTCGCAGATGGCGAACTTTGCCCGCGGCTGGCTGGAGTACCTGGTCGAATACCAGCGCGACGGGTCGTTCGAGGGCCGGCTGCTGGAAAGCTGGAGCGCAAACGAGGACGCGACCGAGTACACCCTGAACGTGCGCCAGGGCGTCAAGTGGAACAACGGCGACGACTTCACCGCCGACGACGTGATCTTCAACATCCGGCGCTGGTGCGAACAGAACGTCGAGGGCAACTCGATGGCCTCGCGCATGACCAGCCTGATCGACGAGGCCACCGGCGAGGCGCGCGAGGACGCGATCAGCAAGGTCGACGACCACACCGTGGTTCTCAGGACCTCGACCCCGGACATCACAATCATTCCCAGCATGGCGGATTACCCGGCGGCCATCGTGCATCCGTCCTACGACGGCGGCGATCCGGCGGCGAACCCCATCGGCACCGGGCCCTTTTATCCCGAACAGAACGAGGTCGGCGTCAAGCAGGTTCTGGTCCGGAACACCGATCACGAGTGGTGGGGCGAAGGGGCCTATCTCGACCGGATCGAGTTCATCGACTTCGGCACCGACATGGCCGCCTGGGTGGCCGCGGCCGACGCGGACGAGATCGACATGACCTACCAGTCCACCGGCGAGTTCATCGAGGTGCTGGACGCGATGGAATGGGTCAAGTCCGAAGCGGTCACCGCCGCGACGCTCTGCGTCCGCTTCAACCAGCAGCAGGCCCCCTATGACGACGCCAACGTGCGCAAGGCGCTGCAGATGGCCGTCGATCCGGCCGTCATCCTCGAGCTGGGCTATGCCGGCTACGGCACCGTGGCCGAACATCACCACGTCTGTCCGATCCACCCCGAATATGCCGAAATCCCCGGCGTGCCCGTCGATCCGGACAAGGCGCGCGCGATGATTGAAGAGGCGGGCCATGCCGACACCGTCTTCGAACTGATCTCGATCGACGATCAGTGGCAGACCGAAAGCTGCGACGCGGTCGCCGCCCAGGTGCGCGACGCGGGGATCAATATCGAGCGCAAGATCCTGCCCGGCTCGACCTTCTGGAACGACTGGCTGGTCTATCCGTGGTCCGCGACCGAATGGAACCAGCGTCCGCTCGGCGTTCAGGTCCTGGCGCTCGCCTACAAGACCGGGGCGGCCTGGAACGAGACCGCCATGGCGAACGACGAGTTCGACAGCCTGCTCGACGAGGCGATGGCGATCAACGACGCCGGACAGCGATCCGAGGTGATGGCCAAGCTCGAGCAGATCATGCTCGACGAGGGCGTGATGATCCAGCCCTACTGGCGCTCGCTCTTCCGGCACTACAAGCCCAAGGTGCACGGAGCCGAGATGCATCCCACCTTCGAGATGCACCATTACAAGTGGTGGGTGGACGCCTGATCCCGACCGGGGCGCCCGCACCGGCGCCCCCGTCGCGGCGGGAAACATCAGGCCGCAGGCGCTCCGCCCCATCACCCCGGGTCCCCCCGGGCCCAGGCACACGCACAGGCACAGGCACAGGCACAGGCACAGGGATAACCGATGCTCCTCTTCCTGCTGAAAAGGATCGGGACGATGCTGCTGACGGCGCTCTGCCTCAGCTTCGTCGTGTTCTTCCTGACCAACCAGCCCGCAATGCTGGAGAAGGTCGCCAAGTTCGAGGGCAACGCGCGCATGTCCGACGAGGAGGTCGCGCGCTATCTGCAAAACCACGGGTTCGGGCGACCGATGATCCTGCGCTACGGCGAATGGCTGGGCGTGATCCCGGGATGGACGCACGAGGACGACGGACGAACCAGCGGGCGCTGCATCGGCCCGCAGACCGCGGCCGCCGCGGCGCCCGTCTACTGCGGCGTGCTGCAGGGCAACTGGGGCGTCAGCCGGGTCTTCCGCGACGATGTCGCAACCATCGTGGGCACGCGGCTCTACATGACCGGAAAGCTGATGGTCTGGGTCATGCTGCTGATGGTGCCCGCGGCGCTGCTCATCGGCGTGCTCGCGGGGATGCGCGAGGGGTCGAGGACGGACCGGTCCCTCTCCACCCTCTCGATCGCCACGACCGCGACGCCGGAATATGTCTCGGGCGTGATCCTGATCGCGGTCTTCGCCTCCTCGGCCGTGGGGCTGAAATGGTTCAAGGGCACGGCCACCGCGGCGATGGAGAACGCCACCTTCGAGAATTTCTTCCTGCCGGTGCTGACCATCGCCCTCTTCGGCATGGGCTACATCGCCCGGATGACCCGTGCCTCGATGGCCGAGGTGATGACGGCGCAATACATCCGCACCGCGCGGCTCAAGGGCGTGACCTTCCGCAACATCGTGCTGAAGCACGCGCTCAGGAACGCGCTGATCGCGCCCTTCACGGTGATCATGCTGCAGTTCCCCTGGCTGCTGAACGGCGTGGTGATCGTCGAGACGCTCTTCAACTACAAGGGGCTGGGCTGGGCGCTGGTCCAGGCCGCCGGCAACAACGACATCGACCTGCTGATGGGTATCTCGGTGGTCTCGGTCATCGTCGTGCTGGTCACGCAGCTGATCTCGGACATCGGCTATGTCTACCTCAACCCCCGTATCCGGATTTCGTAAGGAGGCGCCGTGATGGATCCGCTGACCTGGACCGGCCTGCTCGGCCCCGTGCTCAATCCGGTTCTCCTCGCCGCGCTGGCCGTCCTTGTCCTGGCGGCTCTCGCCTCGATCCTGCTGTCCTTCCTGCCCGCCCCCGACCCGGTGACCGGCGGCGGCGGCACCCTGGCGATGTGCCGCAGCCCCGCCGACTGGGCGCGGCTGGCGGTACAGGCGGCCATGGGGGTGATCATCGCCATCGCCGCGATCTATCTCGTCGGCGGATGGGTCATCCCCGGCGTCGAGAACAAGGGCATCATCGGCGCACTCTCCGCCCGGCTCCTGCCGGTCTGGGCCGCCCTCGCGGTGACCTTCGCGGTCTCGATCACCTACAAGCGGCGGCTCGGCCTCTACGGCAAGCTCTTCGACAACATGATCGGCATGATCGGCTTCGGCATCGTCATGTTCTGGATCTTCACGGCGCTCTTCGCCGGTCTCTTCGACTGGATCGTGACCCATGATCCGCTGACCGCCGTCTCGGGAATGAAGAACAAGGTGCCGGGCACGCCCCTGCGCGGCGCGGGCGAGGGCGATTATCCCTACTACCTGCTGGGCGGCGACACGCTGGCCCGCGACATCTTCTCCCGCATGGTCCAGGGGGCCTGGGTGGTGATCCGGGTCGCGCCGCTGGCCACGCTCTTCGCCTTCATGGCCGGGATCACCCTCGGCCTTCCGGCGGGCTATTTCGGCGGGCGGCTGGACACGGGTCTGTCGTTCCTGGCGAACCTGATCCTCGCCTTCCCGGTGATCCTGCTCTTCTATCTGCTGGTCACGCCCGAGATGGTGGCCTCCGGCATCCCCTCCTACATGGCGATCGTCCTCTTCATCCTGCCGATCCTCTTTCTCTGCGTGATGATCAACGCACGGTTCCACACGCAACCCGCGCGCCGGAACACGCTGATCGCGGCGATCCTCCTCGTCCTGGGCTGGCTCTATCTCTCGCTGATCAACGACGGCGGCACGCCGGTGGCCTTCCTGCCCGCACAGCTCGACCTCTTCGACATTCCCGGCGGCATCCTGGTGGTCTTCGTCTCGGTGGTCTTCGTCAACGCACCCACGGTCTTCCGCATCGTGCGCGGCCTGACGCTCGACATCCAGACCCGCGACTACGTGGCCGCCGCCCAGACCCGGGGCGAAGGCCCCTGGTACATCATGTTGTGGGAAATACTGCCGAACGCCCGCGGACCGCTGATCGTCGATTTCTGCCTGCGCATCGGCTACACCACGATCCTGCTCGGCACGCTCGGATTCTTCGGCCTCGGCCTGCCCTCGGACAGCCCCGACTGGGGCACGACGATCAACCAGGGGCGCAAGCTGCTGTCGATCTACCCCCATCCCGCCATCGTCCCCGCCGTCGCACTGCTCAGCCTCGTGCTCGGCCTCAACCTCCTCGCCGACGGCCTGCGCGAGGAAAGCCTCAAGGACTGACCCCATGCTTCTTTGGTCCCGAAATATCCCGGGGGAGCTTGAGGGGGCAGCGCCCCCTCATTCCCCGCAGGTCGCGTGCGCCGCAGGCGCGCCGCCGGATCGCGCCCGCCCGGGGAGAACGCCATGACATCCCCCGATCACACCGGCCCCATCCTCGAGATCGACAACCTCTCGATCTCCTTCTTCACGCGCCTGCGCGAGATCCCGGCGGTGATGGACTTCTCGGTCACGGTCCAGCCGGGAGAGGCCGTCGGGCTGGTGGGCGAATCCGGCTGCGGCAAGTCCACCGTCGCGCTCGGCGTGATGCAGGATCTCGGGGTCAACGGCCGGATCACCGGCGGCTCGATCCGCTTCCGCGGCCGCGACCTCGCCACCCTCGGCGACGCCGCGCTGCGCGACATCCGCGGCAACGAGATCGCGATGATCTATCAGGAGTCCATGGCCTCGCTGAACCCGGCGATGAAGATCGGCAAACAACTGATGGAAGTGCCCCGCATCCACGAGGGCGTGTCCGAGAAAGAGGCCTACGACCGCGCCCTGCAGGTGGTGACCGACGTGAAGCTGCCCGATCCGAAACGGATGCTCGACAGTTTCCCGCACCAGTTGTCCGGCGGGCAGCAGCAGCGCATCGTCATCGCCATGGCGCTGATGTCGAAGCCCGCCCTGCTGATCCTGGACGAGCCGACCACCGCGCTCGACGTGACCGTCGAGGCGGCCATCGTCGATCTGGTCAAGGATCTCGGCAAGAAATACGGCACCTCGATGCTCTTCATCTCCCACAACCTCGGCCTGGTGCTGGAGACCTGCGACCGGATCTGCGTGATGTACTCCGGCGAGGCGGTCGAGCGCGGCTCGATCGGGGACGTCTTCGACCGGATGCGCCACCCCTATACCCAGGCGCTCTTCCGCTCGATTCCCCTGCCCGGCGCCGACAAGAACACGCGCCCGCTCAAGGCCATCCCCGGCAACTTCCCCCTGCCTCACGAACGGCCCCCGGGCTGCAATTTCGGGCCGCGCTGCGACTATTTCCAGAAGGGCCGCTGCGATGCCCGAGAGATCCCGATGTTCGATATTAAGGGCTACGACCGGCACACCACCCGCTGCCTGCGCCATGACGAGATCGACTGGGACGCGCCGCTCGCCGCGCATGACCGCAAGGAAAGGTCCGAGGCCGGCGATGTCGTGCTGCGAATGGACGAGTTGAAGAAATACTACGAGGTCTCGGCCAACGCGCTCTTCGGCGGCGGCGCGAGGAAGGTGGTCAGGGCCAACGAGACGCTCAGCTTCGAGGCGCGCGAGGGCGAGACGCTCGCCATCGTGGGCGAATCGGGCTGTGGCAAGTCGACCTTCGCCAAGGTGCTGATGGGGCTGGAGACCGCGACCGAGGGAAAGATCCTGCTCGACAACCGCGAGATCCAGGACACGCCGATCGACAAGCGCGGGGCCGGCACCGTGGCCGACGTGCAGATGGTCTTCCAGAACCCGTTCGACACGCTCAACCCCTCGATGACCGTGGGGCGGCAGATCATCCGGGCGCTCGAGGTCTTCGGCCATGGCGCGACCGACGCCGAGCGGCGGGACAAGATGCTCGACCTGCTCGATCTCGTGAAGCTGCCCCGCGCCTTCGCCGACCGGATGCCGCGGCAGCTCTCTGGCGGTCAGAAGCAGCGCGTCGGCATCGCGCGGGCCTTTGCCGGCGGCGCGCGGATCGTGGTGGCGGACGAGCCGGTCTCGGCCCTCGACGTCTCGGTGCAGGCTGCCGTGACCGACCTGCTGATGGAGATCCAGCGGGAGGAGAAGGCGACACTTCTCTTCATCTCGCACGATCTCGGCATCGTGCGGTATCTCTCGGACCGGGTGCTGGTGATGTATCTGGGCCACGTGGTCGAGATGGGCACCACCGACCAGGTCTTCAGCCCACCCTATCATCCCTATACCGAGGCGCTGCTTTCCGCCGTGCCGATCGCCGATACCGCGGTCGAGAAAAAGCACATCGTGCTCGAGGGCGACGTTCCCTCGGCCATGAACCCGCCGTCGGGCTGCCCGTTCCAGACGCGGTGCCGCTGGAAATCCGAAGTGCCCGGCAACCTCTGCGAGACCGAGGTGCCGCCGATGCGGGTCCGGGAGGGCCACCAGATCAAGTGCCACCTGAGCGAGGAGAAATTCGCCGCGATGGAGCCGGTGATCAAGCACGCGGCCGAATAGGCGTGCAAGGGACCCCCGGTCGGCCCGGGGGTCCCTGTATCTGCTTTTTCCATCTGCGTTCCCCGGCCCCGTCGGGGCCGGCAATCACGGGATCAGTTGCGCACTTCGCCCTCGTCCGGGAGCGTGTCCACGCTCTCGGCAAGCGCGACCGCGCGCTCCGCGAAGGCCGCGACCATCGCATTGTAGAAGGCGTTGTTGTCCGGAGAGAAGGCGGGATAGGAAACCGCCGCCTCTTCCGCCCGCAGAACGACCGGTTCGCTGATCACGGGATCGGCTTCCGTCTCGGCGGTGTCGCGGATGTTGACGATGCCCTCGAGGATGTTGAACTCGCCCTCGTCGGTCAGCACCGGGCTGTCGTTGAGCCGCAGCGCGGTCACCACGATGTCGATGTTGATCGGGCGATAGTCCTCGTCATCGGCCATGTCGGCGCGGGCGCGCACGGCGCTCTCGATGTCCTCGGCTATGTTGGGATAGTAATCCAGCGCGTTGGGGTTCTCCATCGCCTCGAAATAGGTGTCGGCATCCACCTCCTTGACGGCGAAGGGGCCCTCGACGGCGAAGACGGGGGTCGCGGCGAACAGGGCGAGCCCTGCGGCGGTGACGGTTTTCTTGAACATTTCCAGTTCCTTTCACGCCTGCGCGACGGCCATCGGGGACCGGCAGCCCTGGCACAGGCATTCGCTTTGCGTTGTGGAACTTAAACCCCGGCCCGGGTCGAAGGTTCCGGCCCCGGGCGGGGGGCCGGCCGGCCGTGTCCGGAAAGCCTCAGCTGCCCCAGATGATCCGGACGTAGTTGCGGGTTTCCTTGTAGGGCGGCACGCCGTCGTATTTCTGCACGGCCATCGGCCCCGCGTTGTAGGCGGCGAGGGCCAGCCGCCAGGACTTGAACTTGCGGTACTGCTGCGCGAGATACCGCGCCCCGCCTTCGAGGTTCTCGCCCGGGTCGTGCGGGTTGACGCCGAGGAAGCGGGCCGTCGCCGGCATCAGCTGCGCCAGACCGATCGCGCCCTTGTGCGACCGCGCCTTGTCGTTCCAGCCGCTTTCCTGCTGGACGAGGCGCAGGAACAGGTCCTCGGGGATGCCGTGGCGGCGCGCGGCGGCGCGGGCCGTCGCGAGGTGCGGACCGCGATACCGGCCGCGCCATGCCTTCACGGTTTCGTCGCCCCATTTCGAAGGCGTGACCACGCGGGTCGGCTGCAGCCGGACCGAGTTGTTGTATTGCTGGGAGGCCCGGTTATCCAGAACGCTCGTCTGGGTGCCGAAGAGCTGGCTGCGGTTTCGCGACGACAGCACATCCGCCAGCCCGATTTCGGGCATGGCCACGCCTGCGGTCAGGATCGCCATGATGAGCGCACGTCTGGCCTGTCGCAAAAGAACCGTCCCCCGTTGTCCCGCGTCCGTCCTTCGCAGGGCACCATACAGAACCCGGCCCCCGGTTGGCCACAGCAAACTTGGCGGGTTCCGGGGCCCCGGCACCGTCGGCGGAGGGCCGCGCATCGGCCCTGACGGGTGCCATTCCGGGCGGACCGTTCCCATTCTCCGAAAACTTTACCTTTTGGCGACACTCTGGTGTAACCGTCGAAACCTGTAGAATCTGCATAGGGGGCAGCCATGGCCGGATCGGTGAACAAGGTGATTATCGTGGGCAATCTGGGGCGCGACCCCGAGGTCCGGTCGTTCCAGAACGGCGGCAAGGTCTGCAACCTGCGGATCGCCACGTCGGAGAACTGGAAGGATCGCAACACCGGCGAACGTCGGGAGCGGACGGAATGGCACTCGGTCGCCATCTTCTCGGAACCCCTCGCCCGGATCGCCGAGCAGTACCTGCGCAAGGGCTCGAAGGTCTATATCGAGGGCCAGCTGGAAACCCGGAAATGGCAGGACCAGTCCGGGCAGGACCGCTATTCCACCGAAGTGGTGCTGCGCCCCTATCGCAGTGAACTCACCCTGCTCGACGGCCGCGGCGAAGGCGGCGGCGGTGGTGGTGGCGGCAGCTATGGCGGCGGCTCCTCGGGCGGCTACGACGACCGCGACGGCGGCTATGGCGGCAGCTCCTCGGGCGGCGGCGGTGGCGGATCGAACCGCGATCTGGACGACGAAATCCCGTTCTGATCCTCGCAACGGCGGGCCGCGGCCCCGCGTCATCCCATGACCGGCCCGAAACCGCGGGCCGGACGCTGTGGCCCGCCGACGGGCCCGGGCCGGCGGCCGCCTGCCGCCGCGTTTCCCCCTAGCCTTTTCTGCAGATGCATTGTACGCGGGCGCCATTCAATCCGAAGGACGCCCCATGGATCTGCGAAACATCGCCATCATCGCCCACGTCGACCACGGCAAGACAACGCTCGTGGACGAACTGCTCAAGCAATCGGGCGTGTTCCGCGAGAACCAGGCCGTGGCCGAACGGGCGATGGATTCGAACGATCTCGAGCGCGAGCGCGGGATCACCATCCTCGCCAAGGCCACCAGCGTCGAGTGGAAGGGCACGCGGATCAACATCGTCGACACCCCCGGCCACGCGGATTTCGGCGGCGAGGTCGAGCGCATCCTGTCGATGGTGGACGGCGTGGTGCTGCTGGTCGACGCCGCCGAGGGGCCGATGCCGCAGACGAAGTTCGTGACCTCGAAGGCGCTGGCGCTCGGCCTGCGTCCGATCGTGGTGCTGAACAAGGTGGACAAGCCCGACGCCGAACCGGACCGCGCGCTGGACGAGTGCTTCGATCTCTTCGCCTCGCTCGATGCCGACGAGGACCAGCTGGATTTCCCGCATCTCTACGCCTCGGGCCGGTCCGGCTGGGCGGATGCCGAACTTGACGGGCCGCGCAAGAACCTGGACGCGCTCTTCAACCTGGTCGTCAACCACGTGCCCGCGCCTCGGCAGATCAAGCGGCAGGACGAGGATTTCCGGATGCTGGCCACGACGCTCGGCTCGGACCCGTTCGTGGGCCGGATGCTGACCGGGCGGGTCGAGAGCGGCAAGCTGAAGGTCGGGGCGACGGTGCAGGCGATCAGCCGCATCGGGCAGAAGATCGAACAGTTCCGCGTCACCAAGATCCAGGCGTTCCGCGGGCTCTCGCTTCAGGATATCGACGAAGCCCAGGCCGGCGACATCGTCTCGCTCGCCGGGATGGGCAAGGCGACCGTGGCCGACACGATCTGCGCCCTGGCGGTGGACGAGCCGCTGGATGCGCAGCCGATCGACCCGCCGACGATCACCGTCACCTTCGGGATCAACGACAGCCCCCTGGCAGGCCGCGACGGCAAGAAGGTACAGAGCCGCGTGATCCGCGACCGCCTGATGAAGGAGGCCGAATCCAACGTCGCCATCAAGGTCGCAGACACGCCGGGCGGCGAGGCTTTCGAGGTCTCGGGCCGGGGCGAGCTTCAGATGGGCGTGCTGATCGAGAACATGCGCCGCGAGGGGTTCGAACTCTCGATCTCGCGCCCGCAGGTGATCATGCGCGAACTGGACGGTCAGCGGGTCGAGCCGATCGAAGAGGTCACCATCGACGTCGACGACGAATATTCCGGCGCCGTGATCGAGAAGGTGACCGGCGCGCGCAAGGGCGAGTTGGTCGAGATGCGCCAGGCCGGGGCAGGTAAGACGCGGATCATCGCGCATGTCCCCTCGCGCGGGCTGATCGGCTATCACGGCGAATTCCTCACCGATACGCGCGGAACGGGCGTTCTGAACCGCGTATTCCACAGCTGGGCCCCCTTCAAGGGCGCGATCCCGGGCCGCCGTGCCGGCGTTCTGATCTCGATGGAGGCCGGCGAGGCGGTGGCCTATGCGCTGTGGAACCTCGAAGAGCGCGGCCGGATGTTCCTCGGCCCGCAGGCCAAGGTCTATCAGGGGATGATCATCGGCGAGCATTCGCGCGACAATGATCTCGAGGTGAACCCGCTCAAGGGCAAGAAGCTGACGAACGTCCGCGCCTCGGGCTCGGATGACGCGGTCCGGCTGACACCTCATGTCCAGTTTTCGCTGGAAGAGGCCATCGCCTACATCAACGACGACGAGCTTGTCGAGGTGACGCCGAACGCCATCCGGCTGCGCAAGCGGTACCTCGACCCGCATGAACGCAAGCGCATGGCCAAGGCGGGCTGAGGCAGGCAGGGCACGGCGATCAGGCGTCGCACGGCTCTTCCGGCTCGATCCGGCCGCGACGCGCCAGGTGACGGGCGAGCAGCCAGAGGCCGAGCGCCCAGGCGGCGCCGAGCGTCCAGCCCGCCAGCACGTCCGAGGGCCAGTGGACGCCCATGTAGACCCGGCTGGCCCCGATGAGGATGGTGACGAGCGCCGCCACCGCGACATAGAGCGCCCGCACCGCGCTCTGGCGTTCGATGCGGGTCAGCATGACCGCCAGGGTCAGGTAGGTGACCGCCGCCATCATGGAATGCCCCGAGGGAAACGAGGCCGTCGCCGCGTCGACCCCATGGGGCACCAGGTCCGGCCGCGGCCGCGAAAAGGTCGACTTGGCGACGGTGGACACCGCCAGCCCGCCCGAAATCGCCGCGCTCAGCAGAAGCGCCGAGGCGCTCTGACGTTTCAGCAGGAGGACCGAGAGAACCGTCAGCGATATGAGGGCCAGGACCGTCACGCCGCCCAATGCGGTCAGGTCCCGCATCGCGATCTCGACGGCCCCGCCGCCGATCGGATCGGCCGGATCGTCGGGGTTGCGCAGGGCCAGAAGGATGGCCTCGTCGAACGCGTGAAGATCGCCTTCGAGCATTTCGGACGCCAGGGCCACGAAGGCCCAGAGCGCCCCGGCCGTCACGATGATCACCGCCAGCGTGACGGCCTCGACGCGCCGGATGAGACGGGTGGCAAGGGGGTGCCGGATCATGAAACCTCCGCTACTGCATCTGGGGCATAGGTGGCGCCCGCGCCGCCGCCGGCAAGCGTGATTGCCCGCAAACACTCATCGCGCGCGGCCGCACAGAGTACGCGGGTGGCAAAAGCGGGGCGAATGCCTATCCTTGAACGCGGACCAAGGAGGACGACGCCATGCGCAAGCTTCAGACCCAGGGCGTGCATCACATCACGCTGACCGGTGCGGACCGGCAGACCTCGATCGACTTCTGGGAAGGGGTGCTGGGCATGCCCTTCATCTTCGACCAGCCGAACCTAGACGATCCGAACGAGGGACATCTCTATTTCGATCCCGGCGACGGGCGGCTGATCACGGTCTTCACCAACGAGAACCGCGAGCCCGACCCGCGGCGGACGCCGACGGATGCGGGGTGCGTCCATCACCTCGCGTTCAACGTCTCCAAGGCGACGTGGAGCCAGGCGGTCGAAAGGCTGGACGAACGCGGCATCCGGCATTCCGGGCCCAAGGACCGCGGGTTCATGGATTCGATCTACTTCACCGATCCCATGGGCCTGCTGATCGAGCTGGCCTGCTACCGGTTCGAACCGCCGGTCGGCTGCACCCATGCGGACGTGATGATCGAGGCGCACCGCATTCGCGTGGCGCGCGGCGACTACAACATCGCCGAGGTGCACCTGGCCGATGCCATCGAGCTGCTGGTGGAACGGCGCCAGAATACGCTGTCGTCGGACCGCAGCCCGAAAGACCCGTACTGACACCGGGATCTGCCCCGGCCTCCGCGCCGGGGCCTCCTTCGCCTTCTCCGCGCCCCGATGGTCCGCGATGATCCTGCGGGGCCCCGGCGCGGTGGCCGGGGCGCGGGCGCCTTCTCCGCCCCCCCAATGGTCCGCGATGATCCCGCGGGGCCCCGGCGCGGTGGCCGGGGCGCGGGCGCCTTCTCCGCCCCCCAATAGTCCGCGATGATCCCGCGGGGCCCCGGCGCGGTGGCCGGGGCGCGGGCGCGCTACTCCGAGGTTTCGACCACCATCAGCTCGCGCTCGCTCGCGCCGCGGGCATGGTCGAGCGCGGCCTGGTAGTCGGACGAATTGTAGCATTCGACCGCCGCCTCGACGCTCGGAAACCGGGCGACCACGTTGCGCGGGCGCTCCTTGCCTTCGAGTTGCACGAAACGGCCGCCGCGGGCGACGAATTCACCGCCGTGCTTGGCGATGGCCGGTCCGGCAAGTTCCGCATATTTCCCGTATGCCTCGGCATCGGTGACGGTGACATGGGCAATCCAGAGTGCAGGCATGGTTCAATCTCCTCCCAATACGGCCTCGGCGGCCTTGATCGCGGCCTCGGCCTTCGACGCATCCGCGCCGCCGCCCTGGGCCATGTCGGGGCGTCCGCCGCCGCCCTTGCCGCCCAGTTCCGGGACGGCCGCGCGGACGAGGTCGACGGCCGACAGCCGGTCGGTCAGGTCCGGGGTCACGCCGGCCGCCACGGCCGCCTTGCCGCCGGTATCGGCGATCAGCAGGACCGCCCCCGAGCCGATCTGGTCCTTGAACTGGTCGATCAGCGCCGGCAGATCCTTGCCGGAGACGCCCGAGAGGCTCTGAGCGAGGAATTTCACGCCGTTGATCTCGCGCGTCTCGGCACCGCCGCCCTGCCCCGCCCCACCGGACATGGCGAGGTCGCGGCGCAGCTGCGCGACTTCGTTCTGCAGGGCACGGCGTTCGTCCATCATGGCCTTCACGCGGCTCACCACCTCGGGGCCGGTCGCCTTGAGCATCCCTTCGATCTGCGCCAGCGCCGTGTCGCGGCCGCGCAACTCGGCCAGTGCCGCCTCGCCGGTCAGTGCCTCGATCCGGCGCACGCCGGCCGAAGAGGCGGTTTCCGAGGTCAGGGCAAAGGCGCCGATGTCGCCGGTGCGGGCCACATGGGTGCCGCCGCAGAGCTCGATCGAATAGGTGTTGCCCCCGGCGCCCTTCCCGGTCGCCTTTTGGCCCATCGAGACCACCCGCACCTCGTCGCCGTACTTTTCGCCGAAGAGCGCCTGCGCCCCCAGGCCGCGCGCATCGTCAGGCGTCATGATGCGCGTCTCGACCGGCGTGTTCTGCCGGATGAAGGCGTTCACGTCGCGTTCGATCCGGGCCAGCTCCTCGGGTGAGAGCGCGGCGGAATGGCTGAAGTCGAACCGCAGCCGGTCGGGCGCGTTCAGCGAACCCCGCTGCGCCACATGATCGCCGAGCGCTTCGCGCAGGGCTTCGTGCAGCAGGTGCGTCGCGGAGTGGTTGGCGCGGATCGTGGCGCGGCGGCCATGATCGACCTCGAGCGCGACGGCGTCGGAGGCGCGGAAGCTGCCTTGGTCGATGGTGACATTGTGGGCATAGATCCGCCCCGCCCCCATCTTCTGGGTATCGGTGACCGTGGCGATCTCGTCCTCGTTCTCCAGCCGGCGGATCCAGCCCGTATCCCCGACCTGACCGCCGGCCTCGCCGTAGAAGGGGGTCTGGTTGGTGACGATCCAGCCCTGTTCGCCGCTTTTCAGTTCCTCGACCTGCTCACCGTCCCGGATCAGCGCGAGGATCTGGCCCTCGGCGGTTTCGGTGTCGTAGCCCAGGAAATCCGTGGCGCCATGCTGGTCGGCCAGGTCGAACCAGACGCTCAGGTCGGCGCTTTCGCCCGACCCCGCCCAGGCGGCGCGCGCCTTGGCCTTCTGTTCGGCCATGGCGCTGTCGAAGCCTTCGGTATCGACCGTGCGGCCCTTTTCGCGCAGGGCGTCCTGGGTGAGGTCGAGCGGGAAGCCGTAGGTGTCATACAGCTTGAACGCGGCCTCGCCCGGCAGCGCCGCATCCTCGGGCAGGCCGGAAAGCTCGTCGTCCAACAGCTTGAGCCCGCGGTCCAGCGTCTGGCGAAAGCGCGTCTCCTCGAGCTTCAGCGTCTCTTCGATCAGGGCCTGGGCCTGGCGCAGTTCGGGATAGGCCTCGCCCATCTGCCGGACGAGTTCCGGCACCAGCCGGTGCATCAGCGGATCCTGCGCGCCCAGCAGATGCGCGTGGCGCATGGCGCGGCGCATGATCCGGCGCAGGACATAGCCGCGCCCGTCGTTCGACGGCATCACGCCGTCCGCGATCAGGAAGGAGGTCGACCGCAGATGGTCCGCGATCACCCGGTGATGGGTCTTGCCCGGCCCGTCCGGCTCCGAGGAGGTCTGATGCGCCGACGCCTCGATCAGCGCGCGCATCAGGTCGGTGGCATAGTTGTCGTTGGTGCCCTGCAGCAACGCGGCCACCCGTTCGATGCCCATGCCGGTGTCGATGCTCTGCGCGTCCAGTTCGCGGCGGGTGCCATCCTCGAACTGCTCGTACTGCATGAAGACGAGGTTCCAGATCTCGATGAACCGGTCGCCGTCTTCCTCCGGGCTTCCCGGAGGGCCACCCCAGAACTTGTCGCCGTGGTCGAAGAAGATCTCGGTGCAGGGACCGCAGGGGCCGGTCGGGCCCATCTGCCAGAAGTTGTCGGCGGTCGGGATGCGGATGATCCGGTCGTCCGGGAGGCCGGCGACCTTTTTCCAGATATCGGCCGCCTCGTCATCCGTGTGATAGACAGTGACCAGAAGCCTGTCCTTGGGAATGCCGAGTTCCTTCGTCACCAGTTCCCAGGCAAAGGGGATGGCCTCGGACTTGAAATAGTCGCCGAAGCTGAAATTTCCCAGCATTTCAAAGAAGGTATGGTGCCGGGCGGTATAGCCCACATTGTCGAGGTCGTTGTGCTTGCCGCCGGCGCGGACGCATTTCTGGGCGGTGGTGGCGCGAGAATAGTCGCGGGTCTCGACCCCGGTGAAAAGGTTCTTGAACTGCACCATGCCGGAGTTCGCGAACATCAGGGTGGGGTCGTTGCGGGGGACGAGCGGGCTCGACGGGACGATCTCGTGTCCCTGCCTCTTGAAATAGTTCAGAAAGGTCGAACGGATGTCGTTCAGGCTCTGCATGTCGGGCACCTTGGCAGACGGGAAGGACGGGCAAGCGTCCGCCCGATTTAGCCGTGCCGGGCCTTGGTGTCCACAGCCTCTGGCTTATCGTGCCTGTCCTCGGGCTTTTCCCCCTCGGGATCCGGGGTCGCCGCCTGCGGTCCGGGCTCTTCCTCGGCGGCCTCGGGCTTGGGATGAAGCTGGACGAGCCGCAGGGCTAGCGCCAGCAGGACGACGCTGACCGGCAGGACCAGAAGGGTCGCGATCTGGTTGATTTCCAGCGATATTCCGGGGCTGTGAAAGGCCTGGAGCGCCACCCGCAGGAACAGCACGAAGAGCACGACGATGATCACCTCGGCCACCACCTGCTTGAGCTGGCCGATCTGGCGGACCCGGAGCCAATCCGGCAGCGCCAGTTCCTCGCGCGAGCGCTCGGGATGCAGGAAGAGCGTGTAGACCCCGTAGGCGAAATAGAGCAGCACGATGCCGATGAGGAAACGGTCCAGCGCCTCGATCACGCTGATCACGGATTGCGCGCCATAGCTTTCGCCCTCGTCCGGCAGTTCGAGACCGCCGGCGAAGGCCAGATAGATGTTGAAGAGCCCGAGTCCGAACATCAGGACCGACCCGGCGAGCGAACCGATGACCGCCGCGCCCGTCAGGTAGCGCGAGCCGACGACGATGCGCCGTTCCACTGAGTTGAACTTCGACATGTTCCTCCGGCCGTGAGTCCCCGCCCGCCGGGGCGGCGGGGTCCTAGGTCAATTCCTCGCGCCGCCTTCGGTTCCTGCCGGGGTCGGCGGCAGGGCTTGGCTGCCGACCGGCGCTGCGGTCCGGACGGTGGCGCAGAGGGGCGCGAAAACGGCAGAGGCGGCCCGCCTGGGCCGCCCGCCGTGATCCGGGGCCGCTGGTCTCAGGCGTCCAGCACGTCGTCCGCGCTGTCGCCGCCCTCGCCCTCGATGCCGAAGTCCAGGCCATGCGCGGCGCGGATCTTGTCTTCGATGGCATAGGCGATTTCGCCGTTTTCCCTGAGGAAGACCTTGGCGTTCTCGCGGCCCTGTCCGATGCGCTCGTCGCCGTAAGAATACCAGGAGCCGGATTTCTCGACCACCCCGGCTTTGACGCCGAGGTCCAGCAATTCGCCGGTCTTGGAGATGCCCTCGCCGTACATGATGTCGAATTCCACCTGCTTGAAGGGCGGTGCGACCTTGTTCTTGACGACCTTGACGCGTGTCTGGTTACCCACGACCTCGTCGCGTTCCTTGATCGCGCCGATGCGGCGGATGTCGAGGCGGACCGAGGAATAGAACTTGAGCGCATTGCCGCCGGTGGTGGTCTCGGGCGAGCCGAACATGACGCCGATCTTCATGCGAATCTGGTTGATGAAGATCACCATGCAGTTCGAGCGCGCGATGGACCCGGTCAGCTTGCGCATGGCCTGGGACATCAGCCGGGCATGGACGCCGACGGAACTGTCGCCCATGTCGCCCTCGAGCTCGGATTTCGGGGTCAGGGCGGCGACGGAATCTACGATCACCATCGACACGGCGCCGGACCGGACCAGCGTGTCGGTGATTTCCAGCGCCTGTTCGCCGGTATCGGGCTGCGAGATCAGCAGCTCGTCGAGATCGACGCCCAGTTTCCTTGCGTATTGCGGGTCGAGCGCGTGTTCGGCGTCGACGAAGGCGCAGACGCCGCCCTTTTTCTGTTCCTCGGCCACGCAATGCAGGGTGAGCGTCGTCTTGCCCGAGGATTCGGGGCCGTAGATCTCGATGATCCGGCCCTTGGGCAGGCCGCCGATCCCGAGGGCGATGTCGAGCCCGAGCGAGCCGGTCGAGGTCGCCTCGATGTCCCGGAACGGGTTGTCGCCGCCCAGTTTCATGATCGAGCCCTTGCCGAACTGGCGTTCGATCTGGGCCAGCGCACTGTCGAGCGCCTTCTGCTTGTTCGCGTCGCGCTTGCTATCCATGGAGAGAAGATCTGCCGTTGCCATCTGGTTCAGCCCCTTATTTCATACCCGATTTCCGGCAGCAATCACCGCCGTTTGTTCGCCTCTTGTTCCGATATGAGACCAAAAGAAGAACATTTCAATATAAATCTTTCCGACTGACACTCTTCCCGAGTCTGGTTAAGGAGTGGTTGACGCAGCTTCGGAGGTTGATTTGCTGGTATTTGCCAAGGCCCGGCTGGTGTTCCTCTCGGTGCCGAAGACCGGGACGACGGCCTGGGAAAAGGCGCTCGGGCCGGTGGCGGATATCGTGGTGAACGACCCGCCCGAGCTCAAGCACGCGCCGGTTTTCCGCTACAACCGGTTCTTCCGTCCGATGCTGGAAAAATTCGTTTCGGACGAGATGGATGTGATGGCCGTGATCCGCGAACCCGTCTCCTGGCTGGGAAGCTGGTACCGTTACCGGCGACGGCCGTTCATGGCGGGCCGGCCGAACAATACATACGATGTAAGTTTTGACGAGTTCGTTGCCGCCTACTGCCGCGGGGACCGTCCGGGATTCGCCAATGTGGGCAGCCAGGCCAAGTTCGTCGAGCCGGCGGGCAACGGCACCCGCGTGACCCGGTTCTTCCGCTATGACGATCAGGCCGGTCTGCACCGATTCCTGGAAGAGCGGCTGGAGCGCGGGATCACGCTCACCCGCGAGAACGTCTCGCCGGACATGCCGCTCGTCCTGTCGCCGGAGACCGAAGACCGGCTGCGGCGAAAACGCGCGGCGGAGTTCGCGCTTTACGACAGCATCTAACGGGGCAGTCCCTGCACCGTCCGCGTCAGTTCGCTGAGCGAGAAGGGTTTGGGCAGGAAGACCGAGTTGGGGATCTTCGACTGGGCGTCGCCGAAATGCTCCTCGGCATAGCCCGAGACGAAGATCACGCTGGCCTCGGGACGGGTTTCCAGCGCCTCGCGGACCCAGGTGGGGCCGTCCATCCCTGGCATGACGACGTCGGTGACGAAGATGTCGACGGTGAGATCGCCGTCTTCGAGAATCTCGAGCGCCTCCTCGCCGCTCTCGGCCTCGAGAACCGTGTAGCCGCGCAGGCGCAGGGCGCGCGAGGCGAAGGCGCGCACCGGTGCCTCGTCCTCGACCAGCAGGACCACGCCGTCGGCATGGCGGGCCGCCGTCTGCACGCTCTGCTTGAGTTCGTCCATCACCGCGCGGTCGCTCTTGAAGGCGCGGAAGAGAAGCGTGAAGCATGTCCCCTGCCCCGGCGCGCTGTCGGCGAAGATGTAGCCGCCGGTCTGCTTGATGATCCCGTAGGCGGTGGACAGGCCGAGCCCGGTGCCCTCGCCGACGCGCTTGGTGGTGTAGAAGGGTTCGAAGACCTTCGAGAGCTTGTCGGGGGGGATGCCGCAGCCGGTGTCGATCACCTTGACCGAGACATAATCGCCGGGCGGGATGGTCGCCCTGTCGCGGACCTGGGCGGCGTCCAGGGCGACCCCTTCCGTCACGATGCGGATCTCGCCGGTGCCGCTGATGGCGTCGCGGGCGTTGACGACGAGGTTCATCAGCACCTGTTCGAGCTGGCGCTTGTCGGCCCGGATCGCGTTCAGGACGGGGTCGTGGCTGAATGAGAGGGTCACCTTCTCGCCCACGAGGCGGTTGAGGAGGTGCGTCAGATCCGAGATCGTCTCGCGCAGGTCGACCTCTTCGGGGCGTAGCGTCTGCTTGCGCGAAAAGGCCAGCAGCTGATTGACCAGAGCGGCGGCACGGTTGGCGTTCTGGTTGATCTGCATGAGATCGGCATATTCCGGGTCGCCCTGGTCGTGGCGCAGCAGGAGCAGGTCGCAATGGCCCGAGATCGCCGTCAGCAGGTTGTTGAAATCATGCGCCACGCCGCCGGCGAGCTGGCCAATGGCCTGCATTTTCTGGCTCTGCACGAACTGCGCCTCGAGGGTCTTGAGTTCGGTGGCATCGTTCAGCACCGCCAGGAGCGAGGTCTCTTCGCCGTCGGCGAGGGGCTTGAGGGTGATCTGCACGAAGGTCTCGCTGTCCGAACCGGTGACGCGCAGGAATTCGGGGCTGTTGGCCCGGTGACCCGACTTCGCCTCGTCCAGCCAGTCCGAAATCGGACGGCCCAGCCCCTCGGTCAGATCGCGGAGATGGGCGCCGGACCGGCAGCCGGGACCGATGAGGTGCACGGCATTGCGGTTGGCCCGCTGAACCCGGCCTTCGGGGCTGATCCAGAGCAGCGGCACGGGCAGGTTCTCGAAGTGATCCCAATGCGTTCCGCCGCCGTCTGTCTCGGGTCCGGGTGCGAGCGGGATCAGGGCGACGGCCTTGCCCTCGTCTGTCGGCCATTCCGTCAGCAGCACCGGCCGCTCGCCCGAAGGCGTGCGAACGCGGCCGCTCCGCCCCGGAGAGGGCACGGAGCCCAGGAAGAGGTCGGCAAGGGCCGTGGCGCCCCCCGCACCGAACAGCCTGCGCGCCGGGTCGTTCTCCTCGAGGATCGCGCCCCTCGGATCGAGGGTCAGGATGGGCGGCTCCCCGGCCGGGCCCGTCGCGTCTTCGGCCGGGGCGAACTGCCAGAGCAGCCGGTTCTCTCCGAGACGGCGCGACATGAGCGTCCAGGTCTTGCCGGCGGCCGTTACCTCGCGGCTCCGGCTCGGGTGGTGCCTTGCCGCGGGATCCGCCATGTCGGCCATGGCCGCGGCAAGTTCGGCGGGGATGTCCGGCCGCCCCGCCTGCGTGCCGGGACCCGGCGCGAGGATGCTGTCACGCGCGGCGGCATTGGCTTCGACGAGGTCGAGCTCTCGGGTCGTGACCAGCGCCGGCCCGGGCAGGGCGTCGAGTATGCCGTCCATCGCCTCCTCGTCCTTGTCGGCGGCCGCCACGCCGGATCGCCAGACGACCCGGAGCGCGATTCCGCCGGATATGACGAGCAGGGTCGCCGCGGCGGCCACGAAAAACAAGGTCCAGGCCCGCGAAAGGGGATCGCTGGGCGCGAATTGCGCCACCGCCAGCAGCGGGAGGGCCGCCAGCAGGAGAGCCATCGAGACCCGCCGTCGCGCCAGCACGTCCGGCCAGGAGGGACCGGCCTCCGGCCCCGCGGAGGCCGGTCTTCGTCCGTGCGCTTGGTGTGTCGACCCGTGCAATTCGATGCCCCCCGGCTGCAGTTCCCGCGTCCTTTGTGGCGCAGGCCGGGTTAACCAATGGTTAACGCGCCGGTCCGATCGACGGAGATGCCGCCGCTCAGCCGGTCCTGGAGAGACAGGCGAGATAGAAGCCGTCGCCCCCCTCGTCCGGGAGAAACTGCCGTTCCGCGGCGATGCGCCAGCCGGGGTCGGTCGCGCGGAAGGCCGCCACCCTCTCCTGGTTCTCGGCCCGCAGGAGCGAGCAGGTGACATAGGCGAGCGTACCCCCCGGGGCGACGAGGCCGGCGGCCCTCTTCAGGATATCCAGCTGCGTCGCGTTGAGCCGGTCGAGCGTCTCTTGCGACAGCGCCCATTTGCCCGAGGGCGAGCGGCGCCAGGCCCCGCTGCCGGAACACGGCACGTCGCAGAGCACGAGGTCGAAGGGACCGCGGGGGCGGTCGGTGAGAGTGACCGCGATCCCGGCGCGCCGGGCGCGTTCGGGAAGATCCGCCATCCGCCCTGCGTCGGCGTCGTGCGCGGTGAAGGTGCCGTCGATCCGGCCGGCGATGGCCAGCGTCTTGCCCCCGCCCCCGGCGCAGTAGTCCAGCACCGAAAGCCCCTCGCGCAGGGGCAGTGCTGCGGCGACGGCCTGGCTGGCCGCGTCCTGAAGCTCGACCAGCCCCTCGTCATAGGCGCGGCTCATGGCGACGCGCCGGGCGCCGTCGGTCACTTCCAGCGCGGTCTCGGCAAGGGCATGAGGCCGGGTGACGATCTCCTCGGCGGCCAGCGCGGCGCGGGCGGCGGCGCGGTCCGTCTTTCGCAGGTTGACCCGCAGGAAAACCGGCGCGCGGCGGCGCAGGATCGCGGCGATGGTCTCGGTCCGGTCGCCCAGCGACGTCTCGAGCTGCGGCCAGAGCCAGTCGGGCATGTCGCAGGCCACGGGACGCGGTGCCGCGCGCAGGGCCTCTGCCGGGGTCTCGGCAAGGGCCGCGGCTTCGGCGCCGGTCAGAGGGGCGGGACCATAGCCCTGCCCGGTGAAGACATCGCGCGGGTCGCGCCCTTCGGACAGCAGATAGCCCAGCATCAGGCCGCGCCCCGTCTCGCCCCCGCCGAGCAGGGCGAAGCTGCGGCGGCAGCGCAGGGCGTCATAGACGTGATCGCGGATGGCGGCACGGTCCCGGGACCCGGCATAGCGGTTGCGGCGGGCCCAGTCCGTCAGGGCACGTTCCGCCGGGTCGCCGGCCAGGATGACGTCGAGAAGATCGGCGGCGGTGGCGATACGGGCTTCGGGGGTCACGGGGGCACTCCTTCCGGGCGTTCGCATAACGGTCGGGCGTGGAAAGCGAAAGCGGAATGCTTGTGTGTCGGTCCGGATCCGGTCCCGAACGGGGTGGAGCAGCGCTCGGGCATCGGCCCGGGTCGGGTTCGATCGGAAGATCGGTTTCGGTGGGGGGTGCCCGTCCCGGCCCGCTGAGGACCTGCAAGAATAGTTCGCGGTCGAGCGTCGCCATGCAGAACGGCGCGTTTGCGGGGTCTCTCTCGCCGCGCGCGCCGCATGTCTCGTGGTCGATCTTGTAGAACCGCAGGTCGCCGGGACTTGCCGGGATCACCGTGGCGCATGCGGGGACGCCGGCTGGTCGGCGCTGCTCCCGTACCCGAAGGAATAAAGCGTCTCGGATCGGTAGACCGACCCGGGCCTGAGGATGCAATCGGGAAAATTGGCATGGTTGGGGCTGTCAGGCCAGGCCTGCGCCTCGAGCGCGATGGCCGGGTTCGCCCCCAGCGGCGTGCCGTTTCTCGGCAGCCCGCGCAGATGGGCGCCGTCATAGAGTTGCAGGCCCGGTTCGGTCGTCGAAACCTCCATGCAAAGCCCGCTGGCGGGACTGTCCGCCCGGGCCACCCGCCGCAGCGCGCCGCCGCCGGGCGAAAGGCAGAAGTTGTGGTCGTAGCCCGACGTGCCGATCGGCCGCCGGGTGCGGAAGTCGAACGGCGTACCGGCGACCCCGGCGATCTCTCCGGTCGGGATGAGGTCGTCATCGACCGGAAGATAGCGTTCGGCGTCGATCTGCAGGGCGTAGCGGGTGCCGGTGCCGCTGTCGTCGAGAACGAAGTATCCGTGATGGGCGAAGCTGCAGGGCGTCGCGCGGGTCGTTCGCGCCTCGATCACGACCCGCAAGGTGGCGGGCGGTTCGAGGCTGTAGGTGGCCATGACGTCGAGTGCGCCGGGAAAGCCCATGTCCCCGTCCGGAAGATGCAGCGACAGGCGCACGCTGTCGTCGCGCAGCTCTTCCATGCGCCACGGCCTTTCGCCTGCGCCCCTGCCGCCGCCGTGCAGCGTGTGGCGTCCGCGGAAGTTGGGATCGGTCCGGTAGGTGGTGCCGTTCAGGTCGAACCGCGCGCCCCCGATCCTGTTCGCAAAGCGGCCCACGATGGCGCCGGCATATTGCAGGTCGTCGAAATAGGGCTCGAGCCGGTCCGCCCCGAGAACGACGCCGCGGCCGCGGTAGCGCAGGTCCTGGACGGTCGCGCCCCAGGTGATCACGGCCGCCTCGAGTTCTCCGGCCTCGATGTGCCAGCGGCGGATCTCCTCGCCGGTGGCGAGACGGCCGAAGGGTGCGCCGCCGCTCATGCCGGGCTCCGGAGAGGAAGGCCGGTGCAGCCGGAACGCCGCGGCAAAGCCCGGCCCGACATCCCGGCCCCCTGCGCCCGACCTGCGTTAAACGCGGTCGAACGGTCGAGCGACGGCGCCACGCCGGGCGGGCCAGCCACCGGGCACGGGCGGTCCGCCGGTCGGGTCCGCGGGATGCGGCCGCTCCTCCGGCGGGGGTCGGCGTGGTTCGCGGCCCCATGGCAGGTGCGGCCCGGCCCAGTCGCGGCCAAGCCTCCGGGCGCGCGACCGGGCGCCAGCGCAAGGGGTCGGCGCGCCTGCGGCACCTCCGGCCGGGGCTTGGGGGCGGCAAACGCGGCCGAACCGTTCCCGCGGGCCTCATCGGTACTGCCGCGCCCGAAAGTGGCGGTGAACTGTTTCATGCGGCCCCTTCGTCGTGCCTGTGGTCTGCGGTCAATGGGCCGTCGCACCTCGGCGCGGCACCTTCGCCCCTGCCCGTCCGCGCCAATTCCTGCGGCCGAGCCCCGCGAAAACCGGGGCGAGGGTCGCCGCCACGGGCGATCCTGCCACCGGCACCCCCTGTCGGCAAGGTTCCGCGCGCCCGTCCTGCAACGGGCCGGGAACGTCCTCGGGGCGCGACTGTTGAGCCCCTGACGGCAACCAGGAGATCCGCAATGACTTACCCCAAGCCCCCCTTCCCCGAACAACCGCAGCCGCTTCCCGGCCAGACCGACCGCATGGACCCGCGCCCCGATCACGGCGAGGAGAGCTATCGCGGCTCCGGCAAGCTCGAGGGCATGGCGGCGCTCATCACCGGGGCCGACAGCGGCATCGGTCGTGCCGTGGCGCTGGCCTATGCGCGCGAAGGCGCCGACGTGATGATCTCGTATCTCGAGGAACACGATGAAGCGGACGTGACCCGTGCCCTGGTCGAAGAGGCCGGACGGCGCGCCTTTGTCATGCCCGGCGATATCCAGGACGGCGATCACTGCCGCACGCTGGTGCGCGACACGCGCGAGGCCTTCGGACGGATCGACATCCTGGTGAACAACGCGGCGCACCAGATGCATTTCGACAATCTCGAGGACATCACGGACGAGGAGTGGGACATGACCTTCCGCACCAACATCCATTCGATGTTCTACTTGTGCAAGGCGGCCGTGCCGATCATGGAGAAGGGCGGCTCGATCATCAACACCGCCTCGATCAACTCGGACAAGCCGAACCCCGGCCTGCTGGCCTATGCCGCCACCAAGGGGGCCATCCAGAATTTCACCGTGGGTCTGGCGCAGATGCTCGCGCCGCGGGGGATCCGCGCCAATTGCGTGGCGCCCGGGCCGGTCTGGACCCCGCTGATCCCCGCCACCCTGCCGCCGGATTCGGTGGCGCATTTCGGCGAGAACAAGCCGATCGGCCGCCCCGCGCAGCCGGCCGAGCTGGCCACCGCCTACGTGATGCTTGCCGATCCGCTGTCAAGCTACACCACCGGCGCGACGGTGGAGGTCATCGGCGGCATCCCCATGATCTGAAAGGGCATTTACCCGCCCGCCACCCGGCGCGGCGGGTGCCGGCGGCGGCACCGGCAGGGCGGAAAAATCCCCCCTTGCGGCGCCCCGCCGCGCCGGCCCCGCGCTGGAACAAAACCTGCCGCGGTCTGTTCCAGCCCACAGACCCGCCGGCCCCACTGCCGGCGGACGGATTGGAGGATAATCATGGCTCGACCGTTTGAAGACATGACCGAAGAAGAAGCGCGCGAGGAAATGGCCCGGCGCCACCGCGAGAGCGGCCGGTCCCCGTATACGCGGGGCGGACGGCGGTCCTGGATGGACCAGATGGCCTATGGCCAGGCGCCGATGTTCGGCAGCTACGGCTGGCCCTTCATGCCGCCGGCCTACCCCGAGGAGGCCTATGGCGCCTATGCCGGCCCCTTCCCCGCCGGACACCCGCGCGAGCAGATGGCCTTTCGGAACGACCCGGGTTCCCGGGGGCGGGACTTCTTCGACAAGGCCGGCGACGAGGTCGCATCCTGGTTCGGCGACGACGCGGCGGAGGCGCGGCGGGAAGCCGACCACCGTGGCCGGGGTCCCAAGGGCTATATCCGCTCGGACGCGCGGATCGAGGAGGACATCCACGACCGCCTGACCGACGATCCCTATATCGACGCGCGCGAGATCAGCGTCAGCGTCAAGGACCGCGAGATCACTCTGGACGGCACCGTCGACTCGCGCCGCGCCAAGCGGCACGCCGAGGATTGCGCCGACAGCGTCTCGGGCGTGACCCACGTCCAGAACAACCTGCGCGTCCAGCCGGCCGCGTGATCGCCGGCGGGGGCGGCGACGGCGGCCCCCGGTGCAACCAGACATTCAGGAGGACCACATGACCCATTCACGCACTGCCCTGCCCCGCGCTCTCGGCGCGGCCGCCCTGCTCGCGATCGCGGGCGCGGCGACGGCGCAGGACGGCCAGCAAACCGAACAGGAGACGACCTTCATCAATGCGGACGGCGCCGAAATCGGCACGGCCACGCTGACCGGCACCCCGGCGGGGCTGCTGATCGAGCTCGATCTCAGGGATCTGCCGCCGGAAACCTGGCACGGATTCCATATCCACGAGACCGGCGAATGCGATGCAGAAGGCGGATTCGACTCGGCCGGCGGACACTTCACCATTTCGGACACGGAACACGGCTTCTTCCGCGAAGGCGGCTTTCACGCCGGCGACATGCCGAACCAGTATGTCTCGGCCGATGGCACGCTGAAGGCGCAGGTGCTCAACCGCCAGGTGTTTCTCGGCGGTGAGCAGGGCAACGCCTCGGGTCGGGCCCTGATGATCCACGGCGGCGCCGACGACTACGAGAGCCAGCCCTCGGGCGACGCCGGCGACCGCATCGCCTGTGCGGTCATCGAGTAGCACCCGGACCGCCCCCGGCACCGGCCCGACACCGGGCCCAGGCCAGTCTGGGCCTGCCCCGCCAGGCCCGAGGCGGCGGGAACAATGATGGGCAGGGCCAGTTTCCGGGCACAGATGCGGCCGGATGGCCGTGCCACGAACCCAAAGGAGGATGAAATGCAAGTCAGAGAAGTGATGAACCAGCACGCGGTGACACTGACCCCGCAGCAGACACTCGGCGAGGCGGCCGAGGTCATGCGACGCATCGACACCGGCTTTGTCCCCGTGGGCGAGAACGACCGGCTGGTCGGCACGATCACGGACCGGGACATCGTCGTCAACGGGATGGCACGGGGCAAGTCGGCCGATGACGCCGTGCGCGAGGTGATGGGCCAGGAGGTACTCTATTGCTTCGACGACCAGGAGGTCGCCGAGGTGGCCCGCAACATGGGCGAGCGCCAGGTGCGCCGGATGCCCGTGGTGGATCGCGACAAGCGGCTCGTCGGGATTGTCTCCCTGGGCGATCTTTCGACCGATGGGGATCCCTCGGCCGCCGGTGTCGCGCTGGAGCAGATATCCCAGTGACAGTCAATGGGTGCGCCATACGGTTCCGTGCGGATGACGTGCGGGTCTTCAACTCGCGCAGTTCCGTCGGTGTGCGGGGCGTGCGGCTGAACGAGAAGGACGAGGTCGCCTCGATGTTCGTGCTGCCGACGTTCCCGGCTGAATCGGACGAACGCGCCTCGTATCTCAAGATGCGCCGCGCGATGGCGGGCGACGTGGAACAGACCACGGACGAGGAAGAGGGCAACGCCGACATGCCCCTGCCGCAAGACCGCTATGCCGAGATGTCGGCGGCCGAGACGCTGATCCTGACGATAACGGCGGGCGGCGCGGGCCATATCAGCTCCTCGCACGACTATCCCCTGCGCGGGCGCGGCGGCATGGGCGTGACCGCCTGGGAAAAGACCATGCGCACCGGCGAGATCA
>NZ_CH724131.1:219014-337745 GCF_000152725.1 Pseudooceanicola batsensis HTCC2597 | reverse complement strand
CCCGCCACCGTGCGGGAAGGGGAGGGGACAGAGATGCAGTCCGCGCCAAGCGAAAGCCTTGTCGACCGGCTCGAGGAAACGGCCATCGCCGCGATACTCGGCCTGATGACGCTGATCACGTTCGCCAACGTGGTCGCGCGATACGTGTTCAATTCCAACATCCTCTGGGCGCTGGAGATGACCGTGTTCCTCTTCGCATGGCTGGCGCTGCTCGGCGCGTGCTACGCCGTGAAGAAGGGCGCGCACCTGGGCGTCGACGCGATCATCGACATCGTGCCGCCCGCCCCGCGCCGGGTGCTCGCGCTGATCTCGATCACCGTCTGCATCGTCTTTTCCCTGCTCCTGCTGAAGGGAGCCTGGGACTACTGGGCCAATTTTGCCAACCTGCCGCAGACCGAGGGACGCTGGTTCCCGCTCGGCTTTCAGGAAAGCTTTCGTCCGAAGGCCTGGTACGAGGTCAACGACATCCCCATGCCCGAGATCCTGCGATGGATCGAACCGCTGATGAACGATGGCGACGAATACGAGAAACTGCCGCGCTTCATCCCCTACGCGATCCTGCCCTTCACCATGGCGCTGCTGCTGTTCCGCTTCGTGATGGCCGGCATCGCCGTCTGGCAGGGCCGGATCGATCGCATCGTGGCCAGCCACGAGGTGGATGACGACATCGCGGAAGCCCGCGAACAGCGGGGCGAGGACTGAGCCATGGACGTCGCGATCCTCTTCATCATGGTCGTCGGCCTGATGCTGATCGGCGTGCCGATCGCCGTCTCGCTCGGAACCTCGTCGATCCTGTTCCTGCTGTGGTTCTCGGACACCTCTCTCGCGTCCATCGCGCAGACGCTGATGCAAGCCTTCGTGGGTCATTTCACGCTGCTGGCGATCCCCTTCTTCATCCTGGCCTCGTCCTTCATGTCCACGGGCGGGGTGGCGAAACGGATCATCCGCTTTTCCATCGCCTGCGTGGGGCACTTGCGGGGCGGTCTGGCCATCGCGGGGGTCTTTGCCTGCATGATCTTCGCCGCCCTCTCGGGGTCCTCGCCGGCCACGGTCGTCGCCATCGGGTCCATCGTCATAGGGGCGATGACACAGGCCGGCTATACCAAGGACTTCGCCGCCGGCGTCATCTGCAACGCGGGCACCCTCGGCATCCTGATCCCGCCCTCGATCGTGATGGTCGTCTACGCCACCGCCACCGACGTCTCGGTCGGCCGCATGTTCCTGGCGGGCGTCGTTCCGGGGCTGATGGCAGGGCTGATGCTGATGACCGCGATCTACATCATGGCCCGCATCCGCGACATGCCCGCCGGCGACTGGAAGGGCTTCCGGGAGATCTGGCTGTCCTTCAAGGATGCCTTCTGGGGCCTGATGCTGATCGTCATCATCATGGTCGGCATCTACGGCATTCCCGGCGTCACCGGTGCGATCTTCACCCCGACCGAAGCCGCCGCCGTCGCATCGGTCTACGCCTTCATCGCGGCCGTGTTCATCTATCGCGACATGGGGCCGCTGGCGACCGCGGGCGACGCGCCGAACCTGCCGCTCTACAGGCGGCCGCAGGCGCTCGTCACCGCCTTCTTCCACCACGACACGCGACGCACCCTGTTCGAGGCCGGCAAGCTGACGGTCACCCTGATGTTCGTCATCGCGAACGCGCTGATCCTCAAGCACGTGCTGACCGACGAACAGGTGCCGCAGCACGTGGCCGAGGCGATGCTCTCGGCCGGGCTCGGCCCGATCACCTTCCTGATCGTTGTGAACGTGATCCTGCTGATCGGCGGGCAGTTCATGGAGCCCTCGGGTCTTCTGGTGATCGTCGCGCCCCTGGTCTTCCCGATCGCGATCGAACTCGGCATCGACCCGATCCACCTCGGCATCATCATGGTGGTGAACATGGAGATCGGCATGATCACCCCGCCCGTGGGCCTGAACCTCTTCGTGACTTCCGGCGTGGCGGGCATGCCGATGATGCGGGTGGTGAAGGCCGCCGCGCCCTTCCTGGCCGTGCTCTTCGTCTTCCTGATCCTCGTGACCTACGTGCCCTGGATCTCGACATGGCTGCCGACCCTCGTCATGGGGCCCGAGCTCATCACCAACTGAGGACAGGCTCGCGAACGGCGCCCCGGGGTGCCGTTCGCGCCGGGCCGCGCGGTGGCGGTGCGGGTCAGGCCGTCTCCAGGGCCGAGATGATCGGACTGAACGCCCCGGCTGTCAGGGACGCCCCCCCCACGAGCGCCCCGTCGACATTCGAGATCGCAAAGATCTCGCCCGCGTTCTCCCCCTTGACCGAGCCGCCATAGAGCAGCCGCACCGACCGTCCCACACCCGCGCCGAAGCGCCGTTCCAGCCGGGCGCGCATGAAGTCGTGCACCTCGCCGATCTGGTCGGGCGTCGGCGTCATCCCCGAGCCGATGGCCCAGATCGGTTCATAGGCGACGACCAGGTTCTCGCCGGTCGAGCCGTCGGGCACCGACAGCGACAGCTGCGCCCCGATGATGTCGAGCGTGTTGGTCGCCTCGCGTTGCAACTGCGACTCGCCCAGGCAGATGATCGTCATCAGCCCCGCGGCCTGTGCCGCGCGCGCCTTTGCCCGCACGTCCTCGGATCGTTCGTGATGGGCCGCGCGCCGCTCGGAATGGCCCAGGATCACCGCCCGCGCCCCGGCATCGGCCAGCATCCCGGCCGAGATGTCGCCCGTATGCGCGCCCTCCGCCTCGTCGTGGCAGTCCTGACCGCCGATGCCGATCGGCCCGTCGCCCGCTGTGCGCGCGGCCGGTGCGATGAGCGTCGCGGGCGGGCAGATCAGCACCTCCGCCGCCGCTTCGGGATGCGCCCGGCCTAGCGCGGCGATCTCCTGCAGCGCATCGGTCGTGCCGTTCATCTTCCAGTTGCCCGCCGCCAGTTTGCGCCGCATGCCCGTCTCCCTCTGCCTGTCTCCGGCAATCATCGGGGATTGGCCCGGCGCGTCAAGGTGCGGCTTGCAACCGGCGCGGCGCAGAGGCAGGAAGGCCCCGTCGGCGAAGGGAGGCGGACGTGATCCAGAAACTCGACATGGCCCGCCTGCTGCTGCGGGACGCGGCGGAAATCGACAGGTTGCGCACCGGCGCGCGCGACACCGGCTTTCTCGTGGTGGCGAACACCGCCCTCACCGCGCGCGACGTCGAGAGGACCCTCGCGGCCTACCGAGATTTCTTCCGCCGGCCCCTGCCGGTCAAGCGGGCCGTGGACATGGCCCGCACCGGATCGAACCGGGGCTGGGGCGCGCCACGGTCGGAACGTGTCGATCCCGCGGCCAACCCCGACTACAAGGAGGTCTTCGACTGCGGCTTCGAACTGCCCCCCGGCGACCCGATGGCCGAGCTTCCGGTCTATGCACCCAACCTCTGGCCCGATGTGCCGGGGTTCCGCGACACGGTGCAGGGCTATTACAGCGCCGCCTGCGCCATCGCGATGGATCTCCTCCGGGCCATTGCCGATGCCATCGGCGAGGACGCGGGGTATTTCGACGACAGGTTCGACCGGCCCATGGCCCTGCTGCGCGGCAACTACTATCCCGCGCGTCCCGACTGGGCGGGCGAGAAGGACTTCGGCATCGGCGCCCATACCGATTACGGCTGCCTGACCCTGCTGGCCAGCGACGGCGTGCCCGGCCTCGAGGTGCAGGGGCGCGACGGCGCCTGGACCCCGGTCGAGGCCGCCCCGGGCGAGTTCGTGATCAATTTCGGCGAAATGCTCGAGATGTGGACCGGCGGGCAGGTCCGGGCGACGCCGCATCGCGTCCGGGGCACCAGTGACGAACGCATCTCCATCCCGCTCTTCTTCAATCCCAACCACGACACCAACGTGGCGCCGTTGGGATCGGACCGGGTGATCCTCGCCGGGGATCACCTCGCGCGGCGCTTCAACGAGACCTATCTTCACCTGCAGAAGAACTAGAGCGACCGGCCGACCGGCCAGCATGACCCGCCCTTCTTTGGTCCCGAAATATCCCGGGAGGTCCGGAGGGCTGGCCCTCCGGTTCCGTCCTCACCGTCAGCGCCGCCCGATAGGGCCTTGCGTGGGAAGGGATCGCGACGGACCCGGTCGCGATTAACCGCGGTCCGCTAGTCTTGTCGGTGTTCCCATGCAGATCACGCCGTCCTCGTCAGCAGGAAGTGCCAGGCCCGTAAAGGACGCGCCGCGCGCGGATCGTCCAGGGCTCGCGCAAAAGACCGGAGCGCAGGCTCCGGACCCTCTCCCGAACGGTGCCCTCAGCTCTCGGCGAACTTGATCGATTCCCCGCAGCCGCAGGCTTCGACGACGTTGGGATTGTTGAACCGGAAGCCCGATTCCAGAAGCGAGGTCTCGTAATCGATCTCGGTGCCGAACAGGAACATCTGCGCCATCGGGGCGATCATCACCCGCGCGCCGTCCTGCTCCACCACCTCGTCGTTGGGGTCGATCGAATCCACGTAGTCCATGGTGTATTCCATGCCCGCGCAGCCGCCCTTCTTGACACCGATGCGCAGGCCCTCGCGTCCGTCGCGATGCATCAGCTTGACGATCTGCGACGCCGCGCGGGGCGTGATGGAAACGGCCTGTTTGCCGGGAATGCCGAACATCTGAATTCTCCTTCGCCCCACAATCTAAGGCGCATCGGGGGTTACGCCAAGGGGCCGGTCGCGACCTTACATGAAGCCGAGTTCCAGCCGCGCCTCGTCGGACATCATGTCCATGCCCCAGGGCGGCTCCCAGGTCAGTTGCACATCGACCTGCTTGACCCCGTCCAGCGGTTCGACCGCGTCGGCGACCCATCCGGGCATCTCGCCCGCCACCGGACAGCCCGGCGCGGTCAGGGTCATCACGATCTTGACCTCGTTCTCGGGCGAGATGTCGACCGTGTAGATCAGCCCGAGATCGTAGATATTGACCGGGATCTCGGGGTCATAGACCCCGCGACACGCCTCGGTCACCGCATCGTAGAGCGGATGATCCGTGGTCGAGGGTGCGATGAGGGGGGTGCCTTCCATGGGCTCTTGCGGATCGTTCATCTCGGCCTGCCTTGTTCCTGACCGATTATATAGGTTTTCGGCGGCCCGAGGTCCAGAGGGGCGACCGTCGCGAAAGGCCGGGGCCGGCGGGGCGCTCCGCGTGCGGCGCGCCTCAGCCCCGGGCCTTGCGGCGCGGCACCGGGGCGGGGCGGACGCGCGCCTCGATCTCGTCGTAGAGACGGCCCACGACGTCCTTGCCGCTCGCCGTCTCGACCCCCTCGAACCCGGGCGAGGAATTCACTTCGAGCACCTTGGGTCCGCTTTCGGAGCGCAGCAGATCCACCCCGGCCATGTTCAGCCCGAAGGCCCGCGCCGCGCGCACCGCCGTTTCCCGTTCGTCGCGGCTGATCCGGACCGGGGTCGCCTTGCCGCCGAGATGCAGGTTGGACCGGAAATCGCCACCCTCGGCGGAGCGCTTGATCGAGGCGACGACCTTGCCGCCGACGACGAGACAGCGAATATCCTCGCCAGCCGCCTCCTTGACGAAATGCTGGACGAGGAAATTCGCCTTGAGCCCGCGAAAAGCCGAGATGACCGATTCCGCCGCCTTGCGAGTCTCGGCCAGCACGACACCGCGTCCCTGGGTGGATTCCAGCAGCTTCACGATCAGCGGCGCCGACCCGACGAGCCCGATCAGATTGCCCGTGTCCTTGGGCGACGAGGCGAAGGCCGTGGCCGGCATGCCGATCCGGTTGCGGGCGAGCACCTGGTGCGCGTGCAGCTTGTCACGGCTGGCCGTGATCCCGGCGCTGCCGTTGACGCAGAAGGTGCCGATGGTCTCGAACTGGCGGATCACCGCCGTGCCGTAGGGCGTGATCGAGGCGCCGATTCTCGGGATCACCGCATCGTAGCGCGGCAGGCTCTTGCCATCGTAATGCACCTCGGGCGCCAGCGCGTTGATTTCCATGTAGCAGCGCACGGTGTCTATGACCTCGACCGTGTGGCCGCGCGCCTCGCCCACCTCGACCAGCCGGCGGGTGGAATAGTTGTTCTCGCGGCTCAGCACGGCGATGCGCAGCGCGCGGTTCGGCGCCGTCTTGCGCACGCGCGCGGTGTGATAGACGTCGTAATTCAGTTCGGGCTGGCAGAACCGTTCGTGCGGCACCACCGTCATCCGGTCGCCGAGCGCCTGCCGGCCCAGCAGCATGTGCGACTGCATGCCCCTCCGGTCCGTCAGCGTGATCTCGATCGGCCGGCGTTCTTCCGCGATCTCCATCGGGGTGCGGATCACATAGCGCATTTCGGTGTCGCCGTTGGAGGACGTCACCTCGCGCCGGTCGAGGATCTCGGCCGAACAGGCGATCTGCAGGTCGTCGCGCCCGGGGATCGGGTGCACCGTGAAGCGCACATGCGGGTTCTCGGCCCGTCCGAAGGTCTCGATGTTGGTGGCGTGCAGGGCCGATGTCTTGGCCCCCGTGTCGACCTTAGCGCGCAGGCTCGGCAGGCCGAGTTCGGGGAGGGAGATCCATTCTTCCCATCCCAGCCGGAGCGGGGGGCTGTCTTGTTCTGTCATAGGGGTTTTGTGCAGTATCGGGGGAGCATGGGCAAGGCGGAGGGCGGGGGCCGGCGCGGCGATATCGCGACCATGGCATCGGCTTGCGACGAAACCGTGTCGCCCGCGCGCCGGCGCGGGTCCCTTCACAAGCCCGCGCAATTGCGTCACAAGGCACCGCTCGCACAAGGGGACGTCATGACCACCCGTTTCGCATTCGAAAAGCTCGGCCAGGACGGCAAGGCGCGGCTCGGCCGCATCTCGACCCCGCGCGGCGAAATCCGCACCCCGGCCTTCATGCCCGTCGGCACCGCGGCCACCGTCAAGGCGATGATGCCGGAAAGCGTGGCGGCCACCGGGGCGGACATCCTCTTGGGCAACACCTATCACCTGATGCTGCGCCCGAGCGCGGAACGGATCGACCGGCTGGGCGGTCTGCACCGGTTCATGAACTGGGAGAGGCCGATCCTCACCGATTCGGGCGGGTTCCAGGTCATGTCGCTGGCCTCGCTCCGGAAACTCACGGAAGAGGGCGTGCGCTTCAAGTCCCACATCGACGGCTCGGATCACATGCTGACCCCGGAACGCTCGATGGAGATCCAGCGGCTTCTGGGGTCGGACATCGTGATGTGTTTCGACGAATGCCCCGCGCTTCCGGCCGACCGGGGCCGGATCGAGGAGTCGATGCGGCTGTCGATGAGATGGGCCGCCCGCTCGCGCGAGGCCTTCGGAGACCGCCCGGGCCATGCGCTTTTCGGGATCCAGCAGGGCGGGCTGGAAGAGGATCTGCGCGCCGAGAGCGCGCGCGCCCTGCGCGACATCGGATTCGAGGGCTACGCCATCGGCGGCCTGGCGGTCGGCGAGGGGCAGGAGGCCATGTTCGCCTGCCTCGACCATGCGCCGGACCAGCTTCCCGAGGACCGGCCGCGCTATCTGATGGGGGTCGGCAAGCCCGACGATATCGTCGGCGCGGTGAAGCGGGGGGTGGACATGATGGATTGCGTGCTGCCCTCGCGCTCGGGGCGCACCGGCCAGGCCTTCACCCGCCACGGCGTCGTGAACATCAAGAACGCGCGCCACGCCGACGACCCCCGGCCCCTCGACGAGGGCTGTTCCTGTCCGGCCTGCCGCAGCTATTCCCGCGCCTATCTGCACCATGTGTTCCGCTCGCAGGAGATGATCTCGGGGATGCTGCTCACCTGGCACAACCTGCAGTACTATCAGGATCTCATGGCCGGGATGCGGGCCGCCATCGCCGCGGGCACCTTCGCCGACTGGGAAGCCGGGTTCCACGCGGCCCGCGCGGCGGGCGACATCCCCCCGCTGTGAGGGCGGCGGGACGGCCCTGCGGGCCGTGCGAGAGGCGCTGCCCCTCGCGCTTCCCGGGATATTTCCGGCAAGAAGAAGGGGGCGGGGCGCGGGATGGGGGGCCGGCGGCACGGCCGCTCTGGCGTCCGGCGCCGTCCCGGTTCATTCTGCGCGCGATGAGCACGAGACCCCCCGCCCTGCGCCGTGGCTGGACCACGGGCGCCTGCGCGACCGCCGCCACGCGGGCGGCGCTGATCGGCTTGTGGCGCGGCGAATGGCCCGAGACCGTCCGGATCACGCTGCCGCGGGGCGAACGGCCCGGGTTCACCGTCGCGCACCGGGCCGAGGGTCCGGGCTGGGCCGAGGCGGGGATCGTGAAGGATGCCGGCGATGATCCCGACGTGACCCATGGCGCGCTGGTGATCGCGCGGGTCTCGGCCTCGGCCGGGGGGGTGGTCTTCGCCGCCGGCGCGGGGGTGGGGACCGTGACGCGGCCCGGTCTGCCGATCCCGCCGGGCGAGCCGGCGATCAACCCGGTGCCGCGCCAGATGATGCAGGCGGTGATCGCCGATCTTGCCGCGCGCGAGGGGCGCGCGCCGGACGTGACCGTCACCATCGCCGTTCCCGGCGGCGAGGAGCTGGCCGGAAAGACCTGGAATCCGCGGCTGGGGATCGAGGGCGGACTGTCGATCCTGGGCACGACAGGCATCGTCCGCCCCTTTTCCTGCGCCGCCTGGATCGCCTCGATCCATCGCGGCATCGACGTGGCGCGCGCCAGCGGGCTGACCCATGTCGCGGGATGCACCGGGGCGACCTCGGAACGGGCGGTGCAGGCGGCGCTCGGTCTGCCGGATCACGCCATGCTGGACATGGGCGATTTCGCCGGCGGCATGTTGAAATACCTGCGGCGCCATCCGGTCGAACGGGTCACGATCGGCGGCGGGCTCGGCAAGCTGACCAAGCTGGCGCAGGGGGCGACGGATCTTCATTCCGGCCGGTCCCAGGTGGATTTCGACGCGCTGGCCGCGGTGCTCGGGCGGCCGGACCTGGCGGGGGCGGGGACGGTGCTCGAGGTCCATCAGCGCCACGGCCCGCCGCTGGTGGACTGGATCGTGACGGCGGCACAGGCGCGGGCCCAGGCGATGCTGCCCGGTGCGCGGGTCGATGTGATCGCCGTCGACCGGGCCGGCACCGTGGTGGGGCGGTCGTGACGGTCCTGATCCTGGGCGGCACCGCCGAGGCGCGCCGGCTGGCGCAGGGCTGCGCGGAGCGTGGCATCCCGGCGCTGGCGTCGCTGGCGGGGGCGGTGCGGGAGATGCCGGACTATCCGGTCCCGACCCGTGTCGGCGGGTTCGGCGGCGCGGCCGGGTTCCGCGAGGTGGTGTCGGCCGAGGGCATCACCGCCGTGCTCGATGCCACGCATCCCTTCGCCGACCGGATCACCGCCCGTACCGCCGCGCTCTGCCGCGAGGACGGGCTCGCCCATGCGCGGCTCTCGCGCCCGGAATGGCAGCCCGGGCCGGGCGACGACTGGCACGACGCGGCCTCGCCCGAGGCAGCGGCGGCGCTCATTCCGGCGGGCGCGACCGTGTTCCTGGCCGTCGGCGCGAAAGAGATCGCGCGGTTCTCGGGGCTCGCCGGCCGGGCGGCGGGCGTGGTGGCGCGGCGGGCCGAGCCTGCGCGGGGTGACTTTCCCTTTGCCGGCGGCCGCTGGATCGTGGGGCGGGGGCCGTTCGAGACCGGGGCGGAAACGGCTCTTCTGTGGGAACTGGGGATCACATGGCTGGTCGCGCGGAACGCCGGCGGCGTGGCGGCGCGGGCCAAGCTGGACGCCGCGTGGCACCTTGGCCTGCCGGTCGCCATGATCCGCCGGCCCCTCGAACCGCAGGGCGTGCCGATCCTGCGGACACCCGAGGCCGCGCTGGACTGGATCGAGGGCCGATGACCGCCCGGATCGACACCGAGACCGACCTCGCCACTGGCTTTGCCGCCCTGTCGCGCCGCGACCCCGCCTTTGCCGCGATCGCCCATCTGACACCGCCGCTGCGCCGCCGCACGGCCGGGTTCGCCACCCTGTTCCAGGCGATCGTGGGGCAGCAGGTCTCGACCGCCTCGGCCGCCGCTATCTGGGCGCGGCTGGAGATGGCGGGGCTGGCGGATCCGGCCGCCCTGCGCGCGGCGGGGGAGGAGGGGCTGCGGGCCGCCGGGCTGTCGCGGCCCAAGATCCGGTACGCCCTGGCCCTGGCCGACGCGGCCCCCGACCTCGACGCGCTGAACGCGCTGTCGGACGAGGCCGCCGTCCGCGAACTCACGCAGTTGCCCGGCATCGGGCGCTGGACGGCGGAAATCTATCTTCTCACCGCGCTCGGCCGTCCCGATGTCCTGCCGGCAGGCGATCTGGCCTTGCAGGAGGCGGCGCGCATCCTCTACCACCTTGAGGACCGCCCGCAGGAACGGGCGTTCCGGAGAATGGGCGAGGCCTGGTCGCCCTGGCGCGCGGTGGCGGCCCGATACCTCTGGGAACTGTACGGGGCCGAGAAGAAGAGGGAGGGCATGCAGTGACCCGAATACTGAACGCGGGCCGCAAGGAGCCGGTCTCGGGGACGACGCGATCCGTCGTCGTCTTCCTGCACGGCTATGGCGCCAACGGGGCGGATCTGCTCGGCCTGGCCGACGTGCTGGCGGATCATCTTCCCGACACCCTCTTCGTGGCCCCCGATGCGCCCGAGGCGGTGCCCGGCGCCCCCTTCGGGTTCCAGTGGTTTCCGATCCCCTGGCTCGACGGCTCTTCGGAGGAAGAGGCCGAGCGCGGGATGACCCAGGCTTTCGAGGATCTGAACGCCTTTCTCGACGCGCTGATGGTGGACGAGGACGTGCTGCCGGAGCAGGTGGCGATCGTCGGGTTCTCGCAGGGGACGATGATGGCGCTGCATGTCGCACCCCGCCGCGAGGACGAGATCGCAGGGATCGTCGCCTTTTCCGGGCGCCTGCTCAAGCCCGACCTGCTGGAGGACGAAGTCGTCTCGCGCCCGCCGATCCTGCTGGTGCACGGCGACCAGGACGATGTCGTGCCGCCGCAGAGCCTGCCCGAGGCGGCCGAAACGCTGCAGCAGGCCGGTTGGAAGGAAATCTATGCTCATGTGATGAAGGGCACCGGCCACGGGATCGCCCCCGACGGCCTGTCCGTGGCCCTGGCCTTCATGCGCGACAAGCTGAGCCTGTGATCGCGGCCGACTTGCTTTACCCTCGGGTCGGTCCGTGGAAATGTGGCGCGACCAAAGGGAGGAGACCAGCATGATCATCGTCACCGGCACGATGGAAGTGGCCCCGGGCAACGAGGACCAGGCCAGGGAGAATTTCACGCTCGCCGCCGAGATGTGCAAATCCGAACGCGGGTGCATCGAGTACCGGTTCTGGCAGAGCCTCGATCGGCCGACCCTGTTCCGCGTCTACGAGGAATGGGAGGACAAGGACTGTCTGCGCGAACATGCGGAACATCCCAACTTCAAGGCGCATGCGGAGAGGATGGCGCCGCTCGGGGTGAGCAACCGCAAGCTGAAGATGATCGAACCCGATCGGATCAGGGATCTCTGAACGCTCGCAGCCGCACGGGGTGCCGGAGCGCCTCGGCCCGCCTCACTCTTCTTCGAACCACAGCCGGGATTCGGCCATCTCGATCGAATTCCCGGCCGGATCGCGGAAATAGATCGAACGGGCGCCGTTGGGCCAGTGGAAATCGGCCTCGATCCCGAAACCTTCCGCCGCCAGCATCTCGGCCCAGGCCGAGATCTGGGCCGCGCTCGCCCGGAAGCACAGGTGGCCCGGGCCGCGGGCGCCGTGCGGCGGGACAGGAAGGTCGGGGTTGCTGCTGCCCGTCACCGTCCGGTCCGGGTTGAAGATCAGGAGCACCGTCTCGCCGACGCGAAAGAAGACGTGGCGGTCGTCTACACGGGTGATCTTTTCCAGCCCGAGCACGCTGCCGTAGAACCGCTCGGCCGCATCGAGATCTTCCGCATAGAGCGCGGCCTCGAGAATTCCTTCGAGGATTGGTTTGTCCGTCATGCGCGTCCACCTAGTTCTCCTGCAAGGATTTGCCACGTTCGGCCTGCGCGGTCCATGCGGGGCAGGATCGGCGCCCGATGTCATGGCGCTGTCACCGAATCCCGGTAGCCCTGTGGATAAGCAGGATATCGGGGGCTTGCCTTGGGTCAGCCGCGATATATAGTCGATGGCAGGCAGGGGCGGGTCTCCCCGCCCTGGGGCCGGACAGGTCGAACCGGGCGGGAGATGATGTGACGATGGACGGCGATTTCAGAACTGAATTCGTAAGGGAGCCGGCGGCGCTGAAACAGCATCCCGCGCTGGTCCTGAACGCGGATTACAGGCCACTGTCCTACTATCCCCTCAGCCTCTGGCCCTGGCAGGAGGCGGTAAAGGCGGCCTTCCTCGACAGGGTGGACATCGTGGCCGAGTACGACGCCTTCGTGCGAAGCCCCAGTACCGAGATACGGATACCCTCCGTAGTCGTTCTCAAGGACTATGTGAAACCTCAAAAGCGCGTGGCCTTCACGCGCTTTAATTTGTTTCTGAGGGACGAATTCCGCTGCCAGTATTGTGGCTCCCGCGGCGATCTCACCTTCGATCACGTGGTGCCGCGCGCCAGCGGCGGCATCACCAGCTGGGAAAACGTGGTCGCCGCCTGTTCCCCCTGCAACCTGCGCAAGGGCTCGAAGAGCCTGCGCCGTGCGAACATGTCCCTGCGCAAGCCCCCGCGCGCCCCCGGCGCCGAGGAGTTGCGCAACATGGGCCGCAAGTTCCCGCCCAACCACCTGCACGAAAGCTGGATCGACTATCTCTACTGGGACGCCGAGCTCGAGGCCTGAGTTCGGCCTTCGACCGGTCGCGCTGTTGCGGGGCAGGCGGCTCATCAGGCCCCGGGGCCGCGCGTAGACGGAGTACGCCCGACCGCCCCCGCGCTTCTGACAAGCTGGCAATGCAAAGCAAAAGGCCCCGGAAACCGGGGCCCCGGATCGTCGTTGTCGCGCGGATCAGCTTTCGGTGTTGGCCGTCGGCTTGGGGGCCGGAGCATGCGCAGGGGCCGAGCTGCCGGCGGGCGCATGGGTCGGCTGGCCCGAAGCGGCAGGCTTCTGCGCCTGTTTGCCGCCCGACAGCGGATCGTCCTGGCGCTGCACCGAGCCTTCGAAATGCGCGCCGCTCTCGATGGCGATGGTCTTGTGGATGATGTCGCCTTCGACCCGCGCGGTCGAGGTCAGGCGCACCTTGAGCCCGCGAACCCGGCCGACGATGCGGCCGTTGATCACGACGTCGTCGGCGATCACTTCGCCCCGGATCGTCGCGGTTTCACCCACGGTCAGCAGATGCGCGCGGATGTCGCCGTCCACGGTGCCTTCGACGTTGATGTCGCCCGACGTCTTCAGGTTGCCCGTCACATGCAGATCCGACGACAGCACCGACGCTGGCGGTTTGGCCTTGGGCGCCGAGGGCTTGAAGTCCGATCCCTGCGACTTTGTCACGCCGGAGTCGGACTGGGCGGCGCCGGAGGGGGCTGTCGTGTCCCCTGCCTTCGGGCCGGGCTCGTTGATTTTGCTCTTAGAAAACATCGTTAGCAGCCTTGATATAGATCATCGGGTTGACGGCCTTGCCCCCGACACGCACTTCGTAATGCAGATGGGGGCCGGTCACCCGTCCGGATGCTCCCATATCACCGATCCGATCCCCGCGCGAGACTCTTTGTCCGACCTTCACGCGAATGCGCGACATGTGGGCATAGCGGGTCTCGATGCCGAACTGGTGCTGGATCTTCACGATACGGCCGTACCCCGACTGCCAGCCCGCGTGGGTCACGACCCCGTCACCGGCGGAATACAGCGGAGTGCCGACCGGGCCGGCGAAATCCACGCCCGAATGCATCCGCCGCCCGCCGTTCTTGGGATCGCGGCGATAGCCGAATCCCGAGGTGAACCGGTAGGAGCTCTTGACCGGCACGGCAAAGGGCGCCTTTTCGGCCGCGATCCGATAAAGGTTCAGCCGGTCGAGCTGGTTGATGATCCGGTTTGCGCGGCTGGCGTCGAGCGAGGGCAGCTCGCCCTTGGTCGACAGAGAGATCGGCGTCAGCGGGCCGCCCTGACCGGAATAGCCCCGGCGCACCTGGTCGATGATCCGGTCGGTGTTCATCCCCGCGCTGCGGAACATCTTGTCGAGCGGCTTGATCGACACGGTCATCGCCTCTTCCAGCTGGCGGAAGATGCGGTCGTTCTGGTCGTGCAGCATCGCGATCTGGTGCGACAGCTCGTCCGCCTGGTCCAGCGCGTCCTGCGCGTCGGCGGTGATCTGGTCCCGCTCGGCGGCTGTCTGCGCCAGCGCGTCGGTCATGAACTCGAGCGTCAGCTTGTTCGTCTCGGCCTCGGCCGAACCGGGCAGGGGGGTGTCGGTCTGACCCAGCCGGGCCTCGAGCACCTCGGTCTCGGCCCGCGCCTCGTCGCGTTCCTTCATCGTCCGGCGCAGGGTGGACTGGACCACGCCCAGCCCGGTCTCGGCCTCGCGCAGTCGTGTCTCCGCGGCGAGCAGCTGCGACTGCATGACCGAAATCTGTTCCAGCGCCGAGTTAAACCGTTCCTGCGCGGCCACGGCCTCTTCGGCGCGCATGTCGCGTTCGTCGGCCATCGCGTTCAGGCGTTCCTGATAGATGCGCTGGTCGCGCTTGGCCTGTTCGCGGAAGTTGCCCGAACCGATCGTGTCCATCAGCAGGACGGCCGTCGCGATGATCGTCCAGGCGATCACGGCGGCCGAGCCGGAAAAGGCGATGAGCTGCGTGAGTGGTTTGAGACGTATGAAGCGCGTGTCGCTGTCGGATCTCAGAAAAAGTCGACGTTCCGGAAAATGCCGCTCCAAAAGAGCATGTGCACGAATAGCCAGCCGTGTCCGCAAGACCTGCGCCCTCTGTCCCGTTCCCCAATGAACAGCACCCGTTGTCCCCATGGCGCTGTTTGCAAAGTTGTTAACCCGTTGATTCGGATCGGGCAAGGATTTTGGCCGGAACCATGGCGAAACCGGAGGTTTTCCGCCGTTTGGGCAAAAAACCGCCGACTATGAGGCTCTTACGTCCCGGTGCTGAGCTATGCTTTGGGGGGGTGCGCTTCCGCCAGCGGCCAGTAGAAATCGGGCGGCAGGCCGGCCTCGGCCCGTTTCTCCTCGTTGAACGGGGGCTTGAGGGAAGAGTGAAAATAGCGCCTCACGAGGTCGTGAAAGACCGGCTTCGGGTCCAGCCCCTCGCGCCCGCAGAGCCAGTGGAACCACTTGGATCCATAGGCGACGTGGTGCACTGCTTCGGCATAGATGATCCGGAGCGCCTCCACGGCCTGATCGACCCCCGCCTTTTCGAAGATCCCGATCATGCCCGGCGTCACGTCCAGCCCCCGCGCCTCGAGCACCATCGGCACGACCGCAAGCCGGCCCAGGATGTCGTCGACCGTGTCTTCCGCCGCGCGCCACATACCGGCATGAGCGGGCAGGGCGCCGTAGTGCGACCCCAGCGACTCGAGGCAGTCGCAGACCAGGTTGAAATGCTTGGCCTCCTCGTCGGCCGCCTGCACCCAGTCGTCGTAGAACCCCGGGGGAAAGCCTAGATTGGTAAACCGGGCGACAAGATCCCAGTGCAGATCCACTGCGTTCAGTTCGATATGTGCAACCGCGTGCAGGATCGCGACCTGGCCTTTCAGGCTGCCGGGACGCCGTCGCGGCACGTCGCGCGGGTCGAGCAGCTCGGGCTTGTCGGGACGCGAGGGGCGCAGCGGCGGCTCGGCCTCTCCCACCGTTATTTCGGGGGCTTCTCCCGCGCGGGCGGCACGCCACGCGGCGGCATGCCGGTGCACCAGGGCGGTCTTGGCGCGACCGTCTGCGGTCGCAAGCACGTCGACGGCCATTTCGGCCAGGCTCTGAGTCATTCCGGTCCCCCGCTGCAAGCCGCCCGAGCGCGGCGGCTCACATCTAGCGGAAAGCCGACCGGGGCGAAACCGCCGGGGCCGGCATCCGGCCGGCCCGCGAAAGGCCGGCCGGTATCGTCACGGCCGCGGGATCCGCGTGCTGTGGATATTGACCACGAGGCCCTCGGCGGTCAGCGTCGGCCGGGTCTTGGCCCGCAGACAGTATGTCTGCGTGCAGACCAGGTCACGGCGCACCTCCGAGACCACCCCGAGGGTCACCCCGTCGCGCGAGATCAGGCGCTCTCCGACCAGGCTGACGATGCCCGGTGTCGCGCGTCTGCCTTGCGGTCGAGACGCCGGATCCCCTCGGCTGCCCTCGTCCGGCGCAGTCGCGCGCCCGCCGAGGGCGGTGTCGGCCCCGAGCGCCGCGACGGACCCGGCGCCCACGGTCGCGCCGACGCCGACATCCGCGACCGAACCGCCACCGACCGTCGCGCCGACCCCGGCCGAGGCGACCGATCCGCCGCCCACGGTTGCGCCGGCGCCGACATCCGCGACCGAACCGTCACCGACCGTCGCGCCGACGCCGACATCCGCGACCGATCCGTCGCCGACCGTCGCGCCGACCCCGGCCGAAGCGACGGATCCGTCGCCGACCGAGGCGCCGAGGCCCGCGTCGGCAACCGATCCGCCGCCGACCGAAACGCCGAGCCCGGCATCGGCAGCAGAACCGATGCCGACGGACACGCCGAGTCCGAGCGATCCGCCGCTGCCCCCTCCTTCGGCAAGCACAGGTTGCGCCGCACAGGCGGCGATGATGGGAAGAACGCAAAGTGCAGACTTTGACATAAGGATATCCTCCTCTGGCAGGCCCCCGCCCGCAGCTGCACTAGCCCCTCAACGCCTCTACCTGTGATTGAGTTCCATCATTTGTCGGCCGTGTCGCCCCGCAGCTCCCGCACCGCGGCGAGCACCTCGTCCACGTGGCCCGCGACCTTCACCTTGGGCCAGACCCGCGCGATCCTGCCGTCGCCATCGATCAGGAAGGTCGCGCGGGTGATCCCCATGAAGGTCTTGCCGTACATCTTCTTCTCGCCCCAGACTCCGTAGTCCTCGCAGACCGTTCCCTCGGCGTCCGACAGCAGGACCGTCGTCAGATCGTGCTTGGCGCGGAACCGCGCGTGTTTCTCGACGGTGTCCCTGGACACGCCGAGCACCCTGGCGCCCGCCGCTTCGAACTCGGGCCCCAAGGCGGTGAAGTCCCTGTTCTCGGTCGTGCAGCCGGGTGTATCGTCCTTCGGATAGAAGAACAGCACCACCGGGTCGGGCCGCAGGGCCGAGAGGGTCACCGGATCGCCCCCGTCGCGGGGCAGCGTGAAATCGGGGGCGGTCTCGCCGACCGCAGGCATGGTTTGAGTCATTGTGAGCGGCTTCCCTCTACCTGATCCGTCGAAACCATATTAGACCGGTATACTGACGGGGAAAATCCCGCGAGCCGGAGAAGCCCTTGACCGAAACCGCCGATCCCGATCCCGGCCCCCCCGCGGCGCCCCGCCGGCGCAGGCGCAGGCGGCTGATACATTGGGGGCTGGCCGTCCTGCTGGTTCCGCCGATGCTGGCCGGGCTGGCCGTTCTGGCGCTGCTGTGGTCCGCGCGGGGCACGGAATACGCCGCGCCCGACTGGCTGAAACAGCGGATCGAGGCCCGCGTCGCGGGGGCGCTGCCCGGCACGAGCATGGAATTTGCCGATCTGACACTGACGGTGACCGACAGCTGGCAACCCAGCCTGCGTCTCACCGATGTCAGGATCATGCCGCTGGCCGGAGGCGACCCGGTCCTCCTGTCCGACGTGACGGGCAGTTTCGATGCCGAGGCGCTGCTCGACGGGCAGGTGCGTCCGCGCGTCGTCACGGTGACCGGCGCGCGCATCAACGTCCATCGCGACGAGGACGGCGAATATGGCGTGGCCCTGGGCATGCCCGGCGGCGTCGGGGCGAACAATGTGGCGCGGGATCTCGCGCAGACGCTGCGCGCGGTAAGCGACCTCTTCGACTATCCCGTCTTCGCCTCGCTCCGCCGGATCGAGGGCGCCGGGCTGACCGTGCAGTACGAGGACCGGCAGAGCCGCCGCTCCTGGACGGTCGACGGCGGGCGCCTGGCGCTCGAGCGCGAGGCTGACGCGCTCCGCCTGCGCGGGGATTTCGCGCTTCTGGGCGGCCATTCCTACGCCACGACGATCGAACTGAGCGCGACCGCCGCGATGCACAGCAGCGCCGCCGCCCTGACGCTGCTGTTCGAGGACGCGGCCGCGCGCGACATCGCCAGTCAGAGCGCCGGTCTGGTCTGGCTCGGCGTGCTCGACGCGCCGATATCGGGGGCCCTGCGCGTCTCGACGAACGAGGACGGCGCCCTCGGCCCGCTGAACGGCACGCTGCGGATCGGCAGCGGCGCCGTCGCCCCCAATGCCTCGGCCGAGCCCATTCCCTTCGACGCGGCCCGGACCTATTTCCGGTACGAGCCCGAGGCCCGCACCCTGACCTTCAGCGAGATCTCGGTCGAAAGCGCCTGGGTCGAGGCGACGGCCGAGGGCCGCGTTGTCCTGGGCGACATCACCGGGGTCGTGCCGGAGGCCATGACCGGGCAGCTGCGCATCACCGACCTGACGGCCAATCCGGCCGGCATCTATCCCACCCCGCTCTTTCTCGAGGGGGCGGAAACCGAGATGCGCATCCGCTTCGATCCTTTCCGGCTGGAACTGGGGCGGCTCGACCTGCGCGACCGCGGGGAAACGCTGCGCCTCGCCGGATGGTTCGACGCCACGCCCGAAGGCTGGGATATCAGCATGACCGGGCACATGGCGGAACTGACGGCGGACGACCTGCTCGAGCTCTGGCCGACCGGCGTGCTGGCCGGCACGCGGGAATGGGTGGCGCGCAACGTCCTGAACGGGGTGATGCGCAACTTCCAGCTCGGGGTGAGATCGCGGCCCCGGTCCCGTCCCGACGTCATGCTGGGCTTCGATTTCGAGAACCTGATCACCACCTTCGCGCGGACCATGCCGCCCATCGAATCCGCCAGCGGCCACGTCGAGATGCGCGACGACAGGTTCGTGGTCACCGCCGATGCCGGCCGGCTCTATACTCCGAACGGAGAGGGGCTCGACATCACCGGCACCTCGTTCATCTACGAGAATATCCACGTCAAGCGGGGCCCCGCCGAGGTCCGCGTCAACGCGCGCGGGCCGCTGACGGATGTCCTGCGGCTGATCGACAGCGATCCGCTCAATCTCCTGTCGAACGCGGGCCGCACGCCGGACATCGCGCGTGGCACGGCCGAGCTGAGCGCGCGGCTCAATTTCGACCTGGTCAAGAACCTCCCCGCCGAGGCGGTCGAGGTTGCCTATGCCGCCCGCGTCACCGATGTCGAAAGCGACGTGATCGTGCCGAACATGGCCCTGACGGCCGAGCGGCTCGACATCAGCGGCACCGGCCGGAACATCGAGGTATCGGGCGAAGCGCGGATCGACGGCATCCCCGTCGGCGGCACCTGGACGGCGGATTTCGCCCCCGGCGGCCCCGGCGGCAGCCGCCTTGAGGGCTGGCTGGCCTTCGACCGCGCGGCGGCGGAACGGTTGAACCTCGGCCTGCCGCCCGGCGCTGTCGATGGCCGGACCCGTGCCCGGGTGACGCTAGAGATGGCACGCGACAGGCCGCCGGAATTCACCCTGACCAGCGACCTGCAGGGGCTGGCCGTCGCCATCGACGCCCTGAACTGGCGCAAGTCGCGCGGCCAGAGCGCCGCGCTCGACGTGGCGGGAAGCCTGGGCGCCCCGCCCCGCATCGACAGCATCCGGCTCAGCGCTCCGGGGTTGAACGCCGCCGGATCCGTGACCCTGCACGAGGGCGGCGCCCTCGACAGCGCCCGGTTCGACCGGGTGCAAGTCGGCGGCTGGATCGATGCGCCGGTCCGGATCACCGGCCGGGGCAAGGGGGTGCCGCCCCGGATCGCGGTCGGCGGCGGGACACTCGACCTGCGCGAGCTTCCCGCCGGAGGAGGGGCCGGCGATACCGGCCCGATCACCCTGACGCTGGACCGGCTCCAGGTCTCGGACGCCATCGCGATCCGCGGTCTGCGGGCGGAACTGGCCGGGCGCGGCGGCCTGTCGGGACAGTTCGCCGGGCGCGTCAACGGCACCGCGCCGATCAGCGGCACCCTCGTGCCCCGGAACGGGCGCAGCGCCATCCGCATCACCTCGGACAATGCCGGGGCCGTCCTCGCCGCCGCCGGTCTCCTGGGGCAGGGGCGTTCGGGTGCGCTCGACCTCACGTTGAACCCGGCCGGTCCGCGCGGCAGCTATGACGGCCTTCTCAAGGTCAGCAACATCTGGTTGCAGGACGCGCCGGCCATGGCGTCGCTGCTCTCGGCGCTCTCCATCGTGGGACTGCTTGAACAGATGTCGGGCCGGGGCATTCTCTTTTCCGATGTGGAGGCCGATTTCAGGCTCACCCCCGATCAGCTCGTCCTGCGCCGGTCGAGCGCGGTCGGCGCCTCGATGGGCATTTCGATGGACGGCATCTACGACCTGGGACGCAAGACGATGGACATGCAGGGCGTGGTCTCGCCGGTCTACATGATCAACGGCATCGGCCAGATCTTCAGCCGCAAGGGCGAGGGGCTGCTCGGCTTCAACTATCTCTTGCGCGGCCCGGCGGCGAACCCGCGCGTGACGGTGAATCCGCTTTCGATCTTTACACCCGGCATGTTCCGCGAGATTTTCCGCCGCCCGCCACCGACGACGAACTGACGATGAAACTCAGCGATTTCGACTTCGACCTTCCCGAGGGGCTCATTGCCACGCGCCCCGCCCGCCCCCGGTCCTCCGCGCGGCTGCTCGTGGCCGAGGGCGACGCCATCCACGACGCGGTGGTGCGCGACCTGACCGACTGGCTGCGCCCCGGCGACCGGCTGGTGCTGAACGACACCCGCGTGATCCCGGCCCGACTGGCGGGCAAAAGGGCGCGCGACAGCGATCAGGGTCCGACCGAGGCGCGGATCGACGTGACCCTGCTCGAGCCGCGCGCCTCGGGCCACTGGGCCGCGCTGATCAAGCCGCTCAAGAAGGTGCGCGAGGGCGAGGTGATCCGTTTTTCGGACGATCTCTCGGCCAGGCTGACAGGGCGCGACGAGGGGCAGGGCCTGCTGGAGTTCAACCTGAAGGGCGAGGATTTCGACCGCGCCCTGGCCGAGGCCGGCGCCATGCCCCTGCCGCCCTATATCGCGGCGATGCGTCCGCCCGACGACCGCGACAAGGACGACTACCAGACGGTCTGGGCCCGCCGGTCCGGCGCGGTCGCCGCCCCGACGGCCTCTCTCCATTTCGACGCGCCGCTGCTCGACCGGATCGCGGGGATGGGGGTGGAGATGACCCACGTCACGCTCCACGTCGGGGCCGGCACCTTTCTGCCGGTGAAGGTCGAGGACGTGACCACCCACAGGATGCATGCCGAATGGGGCGAGGTGACGGCGCAAGCGGCCGACGAGATCGCCGCCACCAGGGCCGGGGGGGGACGCATCATCCCCGTCGGCACCACCGCGCTGCGCCTGATCGAGAGCGCCGCCCGTTCGGGCCAGATCGGACCCTGGCGCGGCGAAACCGACATCTTCATCTATCCCGGCTTCGAATTCCGTGTCACCGACGCGCTGATGACGAATTTCCACCTGCCCAGGTCCACCCTGATGATGCTGGTCTCGGCCCTCATGGGACAGGAGCGGATCCGGTCCGTCTACGACCATGCCGTCGCGCGCAAATACAGGTTTTTCTCGTACGGCGACGCCTCGCTGTTGATCCCCTGATCCCGCCGTGTCAGCAGGGGGAGCGACGGACAGGAGATAAACTGATGCTACAGGTTCTCGGCTCGGCCTGGGCCCTCCTCTTGGGCCTCTGCCTTCTGATGGTCGGCAACGGCCTGCAGGGCACGCTGCTGGGTGTGCGCGGCGATCTCGAAGGCTTTTCGACATTCGAGATGTCCCTTGTCATGTCCGCCTATTTCCTCGGCTTCCTCGGTGGCTCGCGGCTGGCGCCCGAGATGATCCGCCGGGTCGGTCATGTCCGGGTCTTCGCGGCTCTGGCCTCGTTCATCTCGGCCGTCCTGATTCTCTATCCGACGTTCGCCGATCCGATCGCCTGGATCATCGGGCGCGTCGTCATCGGCTTCTGCTTTTCCGGCGTCTACGTCACTGCGGAAAGCTGGCTGAACAACGCCGCGACGAACCAGAACCGCGGCAAGGCGCTGTCGCTCTACATGATCGTGCAGATGATCGGCATCATCGCCGCGCAGGGCCTGCTGCTGGTGGGCGATCCCTCGGGCTTCATCCTGTTCATCATTCCCTCGGTTCTCGTCTCGATCTCCTTCGCGCCGATTCTCCTGTCGATCTCGCCCACCCCCGCCTTCGACCAGACCGAGCCGATGACCCTGCGCGAACTGATCGACGTCTCGCCGCTCTCCTGCGTCGGCATGTTCATCCTGGGTGGCGTCTTCTCGGCACAGTTCGGCATGGCGGCGGTCTACGGGTCGCAGGCCGGGCTCAGCCTGAGCCAGATTTCCCTCTTCATCGCGACCTTCTACGTGGGCGCGACCCTGGCGCAGTATCCGATCGGCTGGATCTCGGACCGCATGGACCGCCGGCGCCTGATCATGATCGTCTCGACCATCGGCGGGATCGGCGCCGTGGTGGGCATGATGGTGAACGTGCAGATCGGGCTGCTGATCGCGGCCTTTACCGTTGGCGGCATGTCGAACCCGCTCTATTCCCTGCTGATCTCATATGCGAACGACTTCCTCGATCCCGAGGACATGGCTGCAGCCTCGGGCGGGCTGATCTTTCTGAACGGGCTGGGCGCGGTCTCGGGCCCCATCGTCACCGGCTGGATGATGACCGTGGTCGGCCCCGCCGGCTTTTGGCTTTTCATCGGGGTGCTGCTCTTTCTCATGGCGGGCTACGCGCTCTACCGGATGACGCAACGGCCTGCGCCCAGCACGGAAGAGTCGGGCGTCTACACGCCCGTCACCATGTCCGCGTCGCCCGTCGCCCTCGAGGTGGCGCAGGAATGGGCCATCGCGGAAGCCGAGGCCGAGGCGGAAGCCCAGGCCGAAGACGCCCCCGAGGATGACAATACCGCCACGCCCGCGTCATGATAGCGCCCAAACAGGGCGCTATCCCCATTGCACCCCGCGGATGATTTGCGACACTTGTGGATAACTAGGCGCGGGACCGGAGGACTGCATGGCGAGCCCTGAGGAAATACTGGCGTTCTGGCTGGACGAGACCGGCCCCTCGGGCTGGTACGAGGTCAGAGAGTCACTCGACGACGAAATCCGCGACCGCTTCGGCCCGGCCTGGGAAAAGGCGGCGCAGGGGGCCCATGGCCTGTGGCTCACCTATCCTTCGGGCACGCTGGCCTACATCATCCTGACGGACCAGTTTCCCCGCAACATGTTCCGCGGTTCCGGCCGGGCATTCGACACCGACGGCATCGCCCGGACGGCCGCGAAACTGGCGATAGACCGCAGCTGGGACATGCGGATCGACGAACCGGCGCGGCAGTTCTTCTACCTGCCGCTGATGCATTCCGAGAACCTTGCCGACCAGGACCGCTGCGTCCGTCTCATGAAGGAACGGATGCCCGAGGGGGGCGAGGCCAACCTGCTCCATGCCAAGGCGCACCGCGAAGTCATCCGGCGCTTCGGCCGCTTCCCCTATCGCAACGATGCGCTCGGCCGCAAACCGACGCAGAGCGAAGAAAGCTATCTCGAAGCGGGCGGATACGGTCAGACGGTCCGCGAACTCCAAGCGGCCGGATAAGCTTCACCGGCCGCACCTCTCGGTGGCCGGCGCTCGCCGATTGATGGCGTCCGTGAAATAGTTTAACGTCAAACTATCTCGCCGGGCGAAGGAGTTTCAGCATGGCCGCATCCTACGATTTCCTTGTCATCGGGTCCGGTCCCGGCGGCTATGTCGCGGCCATCCGCGCCGCGCAGCTCGGCCTCAGGACCTGCGTCGTCGAACGCGAGCATCTCGGCGGCATCTGCCTCAACTGGGGTTGCATCCCGACCAAGGCGCTGCTGCGCTCGGCCGAGGTGTATCACATGATGCATCGCGCGAAGGAATACGGCCTTTCCGCGGAAAAGATCGGCTATGACCTCGACGCGGTGGTGAAACGCTCTCGCGGGGTCGCCAAGCAGATGGAGGGCGGGGTCAAGCACCTGCTCAAGAAGAACAAGGTCGATGTCGTCATGGGCGAGGGCAGGCTGGCCGGCAAGGGCAAGGTCGCCGTCAAGACCGACAAGGGCACCGAGGAGATCAGCGCCGGCACCATCGTCGTCGCCACCGGCGCCCGCGCCCGCGAGCTGCCGGGGCTCGAGGCGGATGGCGATCTCGTCTGGACGTACAAGCACGCGCTGAACCCGCCGCGCATGCCGAAAAAGCTGCTGGTCATCGGCTCCGGCGCCATCGGCATCGAATTCGCCAGCTTCTTCAACACCCTCGGCGCCGAGACCACCGTCGTCGAGGTGATGGATAGGATCCTGCCGGTCGAGGATGCCGAAATCGGCGCCTTCGCCCGGAAACAGTTCGAAAAGCAGGGCATGAAGATCATGGAGAAATCCATGGTCAAGCAGCTCGACCGCGCCAAGGGCAGGGTCACCGCCCATGTCGAGACCGGCGGCAAGGTCGAGAAGCTTGAATTCGACACCGTGATCTCGGCCGTCGGCATCGTCGGCAACGTCGAGGGGCTCGGCCTGGAAGAGGCCGGGGTCAAGGTCGATCGCACACATGTGGTGACCGACGAATGCTGCCGCGCGGGCGACGGTCTCTACGCCATCGGCGACGTGGCCGGTGCGCCCTGGCTCGCCCACAAGGCCAGCCACGAGGGCGTCATGGTGGCCGAACTGGCGGCGGGCGGTCATCCGCACCCCGTCAGACCCTCGGACATCGCCGGCTGCACCTATTGCCACCCGCAGGTCGCCTCGGTCGGGCTGACCGAGGCGCAGGCCAAGGAGGCGGGCTACAAGATCAAGGTCGGCAAGTTCCCCTTCATCGGCAACGGCAAGGCCGTGGCACTGGGTGAACAGGAGGGGATGGTGAAGACCGTCTTCGACGAGAAGACCGGCGAACTGCTGGGCGCCCACATGGTCGGGGCCGAGGTGACCGAGCTTATCCAGGGCTATGTCGTGGGCCGCACGCTGGAGACCACCGAAGAGGACCTGATGAACACGGTCTTCCCGCATCCGACCCTCAGCGAAATGATGCATGAGTCGGTCCTGGCGGCCTACGGAAGACCTATTCATATCTGAATTCGAAACAACAAACGGTTGTATCCGGGATTGTGCGCGTGTAATTCCTCAATCGAGGCAGAAACAGGGCATAAACTTGCCTGGCGACTCGGACCGCCGCATAGAGGTCATATTCGCCAGGTCTTATCCGGAGTAACAAATGTTCCATAAATTCCTCATGGTTGCCGCCGCAGCCATTGCGGTCGGTACCGGTGCTTCCGCCGCGACGATCGTCAACGGGGGCTTCGAAAGTGGCTCCGACGGATCCGATGTCTTCAGCGTCATCGGCTCGGGACCTCTGCCCGGCTGGACGGTCGCGTCCGGCAATGTCGAAATCATCTCGAACAACTATTGGGAGTCTGCGGAAGGCGGGTATTCGCTGGACCTCGACGGCGTTCTCGTCGGGTCGATCTTCCAGGACGTCACCGGTCTGAACGTGGGCTCGGTCTACCGGCTCGGCTTCGCCATGTCGTCGAACCCGAACGAAGGGGTCGTCGTGCATACCCTCGGCGTGAACGCGGGACCGGCCTACCAGACCTTCACCCATACCGCGACCGGCTCGCTCCAGAACATGGAGTGGACCTACCACTCGCTGGACTTCACCGCGATGAGCTCGGTCGAGCGGGTGATGTTCACCAGCATCTCGGGCGGCACCTCGGCTGCCGGTCCGGCGCTTGATGACGTCACGCTCGAGTTGATCTCGACCCCCAAGGTGCCGGTTCCGGCATCTGCGCTACTTCTTGTGACCGCGATCGGTGGGATCGGGGCGGTTCGCCGCCGCAAGTCGTAAGCTTTCCTGCAGCTGCAACACGACGGCCGCCCATTTCGGGCGGCCGTTTCGTTTGGGTGGGCAGGACGGTCCCGCGGTTTTCCCGAGCGGCGGCGGCGAAGCGCGCCGAAACCGGCAACACCGGCGCCGAGCAGCAGGGCGCTTGCCGGCAGCGGCACGGTCGGAGGCGCATAGAAGGCCGCGTCGCGGTGGCCTCGTCGGTCGCCATGGGCGAAACGACGTCGGAACCGCCCGTGGCCGCGAAGAACCGGACCTTGCATCCGCCTTCGGCGTCTCGTCGGTTTGTTGGGGGAGGTGGCGGTTCGCTGATGGGGCCATGTTGCGCCGCGAAATCCGGCGGCCGTCACGATGTGTCGGGAATGTGAGACCAAGCTGCGCCAAAGTTCGCGCAATGTTCTTCTTTTGCACTTGGAACACGGCCTGACGTAAACTATTTCTTAGCCATTCATCGCCGGGGGGCACATGGCCGAGCTGAAACATATCGAGGTGCGCGGCGCGCGCGAACACAACCTCAAGAGCATCGACGTCGACATTCCGCGCAACGAACTTGTTGTGATCACGGGCCTTTCCGGTTCGGGCAAGTCGTCTCTGGCCTTCGACACCATCTATGCCGAGGGTCAGCGCCGCTATGTGGAATCGCTCTCCGCCTATGCGCGCCAGTTCCTCGACATGATGGAAAAGCCGGATGTGGACTACATCTCCGGCCTCAGCCCCGCGATCTCCATCGAGCAGAAGACCACGTCGAAGAACCCGCGCTCCACCGTTGGCACGGTGACCGAGATCTACGACTACCTCCGCCTGCTCTTCGCGCGCGTCGGCACGCCCTACAGCCCCGCCACCGGCCAGCCGATCGAGGCGCAGCAGGTCCAGGACATGGTCGACCGGGTCATGGGGATGGAGGAAGGCACGCGCGGCTATCTCCTCGCCCCGATGATCCGGGACCGCAAGGGCGAGTACAAGAAGGAGTTCCAGGAGCTTCGCAAACAGGGGTTTCAGCGGGTCAAGGTCGACGGCGCCTTCTATGAACTCGACGAACCGCCCGTTCTGGACAAGAAGTTCCGCCATGACATCGACGTCGTGGTCGACCGCATCGTGGTCCGCGAGGGGATGGAGACGCGGCTCGCCGACAGTTTCCGCACCGCGCTCGACCTTGCCGACGGCATCGCCATTCTGGAAACCGCCCCGCGCCCCGACGAGACCGGTAACGAGGGCGAGCCCGAGCGCATCACCTTTTCGGAGAAATTCGCCTGCCCGGTCAGCGGGTTCACGATCCCCGAGATCGAGCCGCGCCTGTTTTCCTTCAACGCCCCCTTCGGCGCCTGCCCGGATTGCGGCGGCCTCGGGGTCGAGCTTTTCTTCGACGAACGGCTGGTCGTGCCCGATGCGGCCCTGCGCATCGCCGACGGCGCGCTGGCCCCCTGGCGCAAGGGCAAGAGCCCGTATTTCCTCCAGACCATCGAAGCCATCGCGAAACACTACGAATTCGACAAGAAATCCCGCTGGAAGGATCTCCCGCCCCATGTCCAGCAGGTCTTTCTGCACGGCTCGGGCGACGAGGAAATCCAGTTCCGCTACGACGAGGGCGGGCGCGTCTATCAGGTCTCCCGCACCTTCGAAGGCGTCATCCCCAACATGGAACGCCGCTACCGCGAGACCGACAGCGCCTGGATCCGCGAGGAATTCGAACAGTATCAGAACAATCGCCCCTGCGGCACCTGCGACGGCTATCGCCTCAAGGCCGAGGCGCTGGCGGTCAAGATCGGCCGCAAGGGCGACGATCTCCGCCACATCGGCCAGGTGGTCGAGATGTCGATCCGCGAGGCCTATGACTGGTGCCAGACCGTGCCCGACGCGCTGACCAACCAGAAGAACGAAATCGCCCGGGCGATCCTCAAGGAAATCCGCGAACGCCTTGGATTCCTGAACAATGTCGGGCTGGAATACCTGACGCTTTCGCGCAATTCCGGCACGCTATCCGGGGGCGAGAGCCAGCGGATCCGCCTGGCCTCGCAGATCGGGTCGGGACTGACGGGGGTGCTCTATGTCCTGGACGAGCCCTCCATCGGGCTGCACCAGCGCGACAACGGACGGCTGCTGACGACGCTCAAGAACCTGCGCGATCAGGGCAACACGGTCATCGTCGTCGAGCATGACGAAGAGGCCATCCGCGAGGCCGACTATGTCTTCGACATCGGCCCCGGGGCAGGGGTCCACGGTGGCTCGGTCGTGTCCCACGGCACGCCCGCACATATCACCTCCGACACCGCCAGCCTCACCGGACAGTACCTCGCCGGCACGCGCGAAATCGCGGTGCCCGCGCAGCGGCGCAAGGGCAACAAGAAGAAGCTGACCGTGGTCAAGGCGACCGGCAACAACCTGCGCGAGGTCACGGCAGATTTTCCGCTGGGCAAGTTCGTCTGCGTCACCGGCGTCTCGGGTGGCGGCAAGTCGACGCTGACCATCGAGACCCTGTTCAAGACCGCCTCGATGCGGCTCAACGGCGCCCGACAGACGCCCGCCCCCTGCGAGACGATCAAGGGGCTGGAACATCTCGACAAGGTCATCGACATCGACCAGCGGCCCATCGGCCGGACACCGCGTTCCAACCCGGCCACCTACACCGGGGCCTTCACGCCCATCCGCGACTGGTTCGCCGGCCTGCCCGAGGCGAAGGCGCGGGGATACAAGCCCGGGCGCTTCAGCTTCAACGTCAAGGGCGGCCGCTGCGAAGCCTGCCAGGGCGACGGTGTCATCAAGATCGAGATGCACTTCCTCCCCGATGTCTACGTCACCTGCGAGACATGTCAGGGCGCGCGCTACAACCGCGAAACGCTGGAAATCAAGTTCAAGGGCAAGAGCATAGCCGACGTTCTCGACATGACGGTCGAAGACGCGCAAGAGTTCTTCAACGCTGTCCCCTCGATCCGCGAGAAGATGGACGCGCTGGTCCGGGTCGGCCTCGGTTACATCAAGGTCGGCCAGCAGGCCACGACGCTTTCGGGCGGCGAGGCGCAGCGGGTCAAGCTGTCCAAGGAACTCTCGAAGCGTTCGACCGGCCGCACGCTCTATATCCTCGACGAGCCCACCACCGGCCTGCATTTCGAGGACGTGCGCAAGCTGCTGGAAGTGCTGCACGAACTCGTCGAACAGGGCAACACGGTGATCGTGATCGAGCACAATCTCGACGTGATCAAGACCGCCGACTGGATCATCGACATCGGCCCCGAAGGCGGCGATGGCGGGGGCGAGATCGTCGCGACCGGCACGCCCGAGGATGTGGCGCAGGTGGAACGCAGCCACACCGGCCGCTATCTGCGCCCCATGCTGGAAAACGGGCGGGTCGCCGCAGAATGAGCAGATTGATCAGCGGCGCGAGATATGCGGATTGACGTAGTCCAGCACCCGCCGCGACCTGAGGATCGCGCGGTAAATCTCTGATCCGTGGCTGAAATAGGTCCAGCCGTCGCGCGGCCGGGGCAGGCCGTATCGCAGCGGGTTCATCAGGACGAGCACGTCCGCGGGCAGCGTGTCGCCTTCCGAGAACGTTGGTTCCGGTACCTTGTTGCGCCGTGCCATGATCCGCTTGAAGGTGGAGTCCCGGTCTGTTTCCTCGTTCGCCACCTCGCGCTCGGGGACGGTCACGAAACGCGAGATGATTTCGGACCCGCGGGCGTTGCCGTCCTCGTTCGGGCCGACATAGATGCATTTCACGCGCAACCCTTCCGTGGCGCATTGCGCACCGGCGGGGCCGGCAACGCCCAGCATCGCCAGTCCCACAAGGACAGGTCGGGTGATCGCGTATCGCAGCATCTCGGCTTGCAGTGTGCCACGGCCGGGCGCGTGAAAAAAGCGCCCGTGCCATCCGGTCGGGGAAACAGTCAGTTCAGCACGCGCGCGGCCGCCCCGATCAGGGCCAACACGTCATGCGTCTCGCGGTCCACCTGGTAGACCTGTCCGGCGATCTCGTAATAGGTGCCATACGGGTCGAGACCGTAGCGACCGGGATCGCGTACCAGCACATAGCGCGTGCCGAACCCGTCATCCTGCAACCGGTCGCCGATATCCAGCCGGTGTGTCTTGGCCTGGCCCGGCGGTACGCAGGCGGGGGACTTCTTCGCCAGGCCCGGCGGACATCCCTTCGCCTCGATGACGGGCACCGGATCGCGCGCGAAGGGGGGGGCTCCGGCGCCTTCGGCCAAGGCGGCGCCGGGAACCGCCGCGAGGGCGACGAGTATCGGGAGAAAGCGGGTCATGTGAGGCCTCCTTTGCATCCGGACAATTCCGGGGCCCCACATGTGGTTCCCGCGTGCGGCAGGCGCCCGCTCAGCCGCGCCCGCGCTTTTCGAACCGGGGGAGCATGGCGCTGAAGTCGCGGCCCGCGCCGTCCTCCTGCTCCACGAAGCGTTCGTAGAGCGCCAGCGCCGCCTCTCCCATGGGCGTGTCCGCGTCCGCCACCTCGGCCGCCTGCTGCGACAGGCGCAGGTCCTTGAGCATCAGATCAGCGGCAAAGCCCGGCTGATATCCGTTGTCCGCAGGCGACTGCGGGCCGATCCCCGGCGCCGGGCAGTAGGCGTTCATCGACCACGAATATCCGGACGAGGTCGAGACGACATCGAACATCGCCTGCCGGTCCAGCCCCAGCTTGTCGGCCAGGGCGAAGGCCTCGCAGGTGACGATCATCGTCGCGCCCAGGATCATGTTGTTGCAGATCTTGGCCGCCTGCCCATTCCCCGACGGGCCGCAATGCACCGCCTTCTGTCCCATGACGTCGAACAGATCCTTCGCTTTGCCGAAGGCCGCCTCGCTGCCGCCGACCATGAAGGTGAGCGTGCCGCCCTGTGCCCCGCCGACCCCGCCCGAGACCGGCGCGTCCAGCGGAAGCAGCGATGCGTCCACGGCCTGGTCCGCCACGGCCCGCGCGCTCTCCACATCCACGGTCGAGCAATCGAGGAAAACGGCCCCCTGGCGCATCGCGGGAACGATCTCTGCGGCGACCGCGCGCAGGATCCTGCCGTTCGGCAGCATGGTGATGACCACCTCCTGGTCCGTCGCGGCCTCGGCCGCGCTGGCGGCCATGGTGACGCCCTGGACCGAGACATCGGCCATGTCGAAGCCGGTCACGACGTGTCCGGCCCTGGCCAGGTTGGCGGCCATCGGCCCGCCCATGTTGCCCAGGCCGATAAATCCGATATTCATGCTCATTCCTCCTCGAATGTCAGCTCGTGCGACAGCGGGGCCAGCATGGCCTCGGCGGCCGCTGTGTCGACCGGCCCCTCTCTCCACTGCGGATTGCGGTCCCGGTCGATGATCTGCGCGCGGATGCCCTCCAGGAAATCCCCGTGCTCCATCGACCGCGCGGTGTAGCGATATTCCAGCCGCAGCGCCTCGCGCAGGTCGGTGACGCCCGCCAGCCGGTCCAGCATGGCAAGTGTCACCGCCATCGCAAGGGGAGAGTTCCGGCGCATCGCCTTCAGCGTGGCCGCCGCGAATTCCCCCTCCGCCGCCTCCAGCCGGTCCATGATCTCGGGCAGGTCGCCCCGGAACAGCCGGTCGATCTGCGCCTGTTCCGCCGCCAGCGGCGCCTCCTGGTCCGGCACCTGCGCGGCGGCGAGGCAGGCCGGATCGCCGCTTTCCTCGATCTCGGCGGTCAGGCCGGCCCAGCGATCGCGCGGGATGCAGAAATCCGCAAACCCGGCGCGGATCGCGTCGCCGGGACCCATCCGGGCCGCGGTCAGGCCCAGATAGGCCCCCAGCCGGCCGGGCGCGCGCGCCAGCAGCAGCGAGCCGCCCACATCCGGCACCAGCCCGATCCCGCATTCCGGCATGGCGATCTGCGTGCCGCCCTCGACCACCCGATGCGACAGGTGGCAGCCGACGCCGACCCCTCCGCCCATCACGAAACCCTGCATCAGGCTGACGATCGGCTTGGGGAAACGTGCCAGGCGCGCGTTCATCCGGTACTCGTCCCGCCAAAACCGCTGGCCGAAGGCGAAATCCCCTGCCTTGCCGGTCTCGTAGAGTTTCTGGATATCGCCGCCCGCGCAGAATGCCTTGTCGCCCTCGGCGTCGATCACCACGACGCGGACGCGGTCGTCCCCGGCCCAGTCCCGCAGCGCGGCGTCGATACCCATGGCCATGTCATAGGTCAGTGCGTTCAGAGCCTTGGGGCGGTTCAGCGTGATGCGCCCCGCCCGGCCCACGACACGGATGTCGATCCCTTCGCTCATGCCGCCACCATCTGCCGGGCCACGATCAGGCGCATGATCTCGTTCGTGCCCTCGAGAATTTCATGCACCCGAAGATCGCGCACCAGCTTTTCGATCCCGTAATCCGCCAGATAGCCGTACCCGCCGTGCAGTTGCAGGCACTGGTTCACCACCTTCGATCCCGTCTCGGTCACGAACTTCTTGGCCATGGCGCAGAACTTGGTCGCATCCGGCGCGCCCTGGTCCAGCTTCCACGCCGCCTGCCGCAGGAAGGTCCGCGCCGCCTGCAGCTCGATCTCCATGTCCGCCAGCCGGAACTGCAACGCCTGGAACTGGTTGATCGGCTGGCCGAACGCCTTGCGCTCGGCCATGTAGGCAAGCGTCATGTCCAGCGCCGTCTGCGCCGCGCCGAGCGAACAGGCCGATATGTTCAGCCGTCCGCCGTCCAGCCCGACCATCGCATAAGTGAATCCCTTGCCCTCTTCTCCGATCAAGTTGGCAGCGGAAACATCGCAATTGTCGAACTGCACCTGGCGCGTCGGCTGGCTCTTCCAGCCCATCTTCTGCTCCAGCCCCCCGAAGGAGAGCCCCTCGGCCCCGTCTTCCACGTAGAGGGTCGAGACGCCCCGCGGGCCTTCGGCCCCGGTGCGCGCCATGACGACGTAGGCGTCGGAATATCCCCCGCCCGAGATGAAGGCCTTGGTGCCGTTCAGCCGATACCCCTCGTTCGTGCGTTCCGCCCGCGTCCGCAGCGCCGCGGCGTCCGAGCCCGAACCGGGTTCCGTCAGGCAGTAGGAGAGCACCGTCTCCATCGACACGACGCCCGGCAGGACCCTGTCGCGGAATTCCTGAGAGCCGAAACTGTCGATCATCTTGGCGCACATGTTGTGGATCGACAGGAAGGCCGCGACCGAAGGACAGGCCATCGAGAGCGCCTCGAACACCAGCGTCGCATCCAGCCGCCCCAGCCCGGCGCCGCCGTTCTCTTCGCTCACGTAGAGCCCGCCGAACCCAAGCGCGGCGATCTCGGGCCAGAGTTCCTTGGGAATGGATTCCGCTTCCTCCCAATCCCGCGCGTGGGGCGCGATCCGCTCCTGCCCGAAGGCCTTGGCCATCTCGAAGATGGCCTGTTGTTCGTCAGTCAGGGCAAAATCCATGTGAGTCTCCTTGCGTGGCCGACCGGCGCTGACGCGGCCGCCGTTCTTCTTTTGGTTGTGCGCGGCGCGTCGCCGTACACCCTGGCGCAGTCTGCGCACCGCGATTTCGCGGATAATCGGTGGCAATGCGCAGGCCGGAGGCTGTTTGCACGCCGCCGTCTCTTGATTTCTGCGGAAAAACAGTTTAACCGAACTTTCATATTTGTAGATGCGTCGCGCGCGTCGGTATCGGTTTCAGTCACTATAGCACCGCCGCTCGCCATAATTCCCATTTCCTTCGCTCTGCTTCTTTGGAGGAGCCTCAGATGAAACTTATGAAGACCATGGTTCTTGCTGCCGGCATGGCAATCGCAAGCTTGGCGTCCACGTCCACCGCCTCGGCGGCCGTTGCCAACTGCAGCACGCTCGGCCCGAACCTCAGCTACTACGATTTCGATAGCTGCATCATCACCGGTTCGAACGGGCATGTGGGCAAGTACCCGTCGCTCAGCGGTACCGTTTCTGCCGTATTCGGGAGCGCGATCACGCTCAATCAGGCTGACAGCCACGTCCAGGCCGGTGGCGGCGACAGCAAGAGCGAATTTCCCGGTGGTTTCACCGAACTCACGCTCACGCAGCAGCTGCTGGATGATTTCGTTTTCATCCATTTCAAGAAAAGCACCAACGTCCATCTGTTCGGCCTGGCTGGTCTGAGTGTGGGCGACAAGCTGGTTTCGGCCATCGGCTCCGATATCAGCCACTGGGGCGCTCTCGCCGGCACGGTTCCGCCTGCACCGCAGGTGCCGCTGCCAGCCTCGGGGCTGCTGCTGATCGCGGCTCTCGGCGGGGCCGGTGTGGGGCTGCGCCGCCGCAAGGGCTGACGCCATCGCCAGGAAACTCCGAGAGCGGGGGCCTTCGGGTCCCCGTTCTTCTTTCGCGCAGGCCGTGCCCCTCAGGCGTCCTTCATCGGCAGATCGGCGAACTGCGTCTCCTTGACGCCCAGCAGGGCGAGCGCCTCGCCCTCGTCCTGGGTCAGGATCGGCACCACGCCGTTCAGCCCCTCCCAGGATCGGATGATCGACAGCGCCATGGCATAGCCGATCCGCGTCGGCGCATAGTAGACCGTCAGCGACCGGTGCCCCTCGGTCATGATAAAGTCGGCCTTGGCCGCCTGCAGCTTGATGAGGTCCGGAAAGTTCCGCTCGTAGTCGTCGATCCGCGACAGATCGATCAGATGGTTCTGCCCGGGGCGGAACAGCGGATCCTGCGCATATGCCAGAAAGGCCTCGGCCGTTTCCTGCAGCGTCGCCAGACCCCAATAGCGGATGTAGACGAGGCCGATCTCGGGCAGGATTTCGTAGCGCAATGGCATCAGCAAAGCTCGGGCTGGGGCGGGCCGTCCACGGTCGGCCCGCCCTTTGAGCATATTTGTTCCCCTGGTTCAATCCTAGGTCCTTTGCAGGTACACTGTGTTTCCGCTCAGGGGGTTAGTCCATGGCCTTGAAGTGGAACTCGCCGCCCTCCTTGAGCCCCGAGGGCCAGCGCGCGGTGACCGTCTTGGTCCGCGTGTAGAACTTGAACGCGTCCGGCCCGTGCTGGTTGAGATCGCCGAAGACCGACTTCTTCCAGCCCCCGAAGGTGTGGTAGGCCAGCGGAACCGGGATCGGCACGTTCACCCCGACCATCCCGATGTTGATCCGGTTGGCAAAGTCGCGGGCCGTGTCGCCGTCGCGGGTGAAGATCGCGGTGCCGTTGCCGTATTCGTGGTCCATGGCCAGGCTCAGGGCCTCTTCATAGCTCTGCGCGCGGACGGTCGACAGGACGGGGCCGAAGATCTCCTGCTTGTAGATGTCCATGTCCTTTGTGACGCGGTCGAAGAGGTGCGCCCCGACAAAGAACCCGTCCTCGTAGCCCTGGAGGCTGAAGTCGCGCCCGTCCACCACCAGCTCGGCACCCTGGTCGACGCCGGACTGCACCAGCCGCAGGATGTTCTCCTTGGCCGCCGCCGTCACGACCGGACCGTAATCCACGTCGTCGCCGGCAGTGTAGGGGCCGACCTTCAGCTTTTCGATCCGGGGCACCAGCTTTTCGATCAGCCGGTCCGCCGTCTCGTCGCCCACGGGCACCGCGACCGAGATCGCCATGCAGCGTTCGCCCGCCGCACCATAGCCCGCGCCGACCAGCGCATCCGCCGCCTGGTCCATGTCGGCGTCCGGCATGACGATCATGTGGTTCTTGGCGCCGCCGAAGCATTGCACGCGCTTGCCCGCCGCGCAGCCGCGCGAATAGATGTATTCGGCGATCGGGGTCGAGCCCACGAAGCCTACGGACTGGATCACCGGATGATCCAGGATCGCGTCCACGGATTCCTTGTCGCCGTTCACGACCTGCAGGATCCCCTTCGGCAGTCCGGCTTCCTCCATCAGTTCCGCCAGCATCAGCGGCACCGAGGGGTCGCGCTCGGACGGCTTGAGGATGAAGGCGTTGCCGCAGGCGATGGCCGGGGCGAACATCCACATCGGGATCATCGCCGGGAAGTTGAAGGGCGTGATGCCCGCCGTCACGCCAAGCGGCTGACGCATGGAATAGATGTCGATGCCGGGTCCGGCGCTGTCGGTATACTCGCCCTTCAGCATCTGCGGCGCGCCGATGCAGTATTCCACCACCTCGAGCCCGCGCTGGATGTCGCCCTTGGCATCGGGAAAGGTCTTGCCGTGCTCGCGGCTGAGCGCCTCGGCCAGCTTGTCCATGTCGCGGTTGAGCAGCCCGACGAAGGCCATCAGCACGCGCGCACGGCGCTGCGGGTTCACCGCGGCCCAGGCGGGCTGCGCGGCGGCGGCCACCTCGACCGCCCGGTTCAGCTCGTCCGTCGAGGCCAGCGGCGCCTTGGCCTGCACCTCGCCGGTGGCCGGGTTCATGACATCGGCAAAGCGGCCGGAGGCGCCAGATACATGGGCGCCGTCGATATAGTGAGTCAGTTCCTGCATGGAGTCCTCCGTCTTTGACCCGCAGGATAAGGTTGCGTACCAGTCCGCGACAGGGGAAATAGGGCAAAAAGGTTTTGCATTTCTGCAAGGGTAGGGGCTGCATGCATTGGGATGACCTGCGAATTTTCCTTGCCGTCGCGCGCGACGAAAGCCTCTCGGCGGCAGGGCGGCGCCTGCGGATCGACCCGGCCACCGTGGGTCGCCGCGTGGGACGGCTGGAACAGGAGACGGGCGCCGCCCTCTTCGTCAAGTCGCCGCAGGGCTATGCCCTGACCGATGCCGGGCAGCGTCTGCTGGATCACGCCCAGCAGGCGGAACAGGCGGTGCTGGCCGCGCAGGAGGGCATCGCCGGGCAGGCGGGCGGCCTGTCGGGGCAAATCCGCATCGGCGCGCCGGACGGGGTGGCGAATTTCCTGCTGCCGCAGGTCTGCGCCCGGATCCTCGACGCCAACCCCGAGCTCGAGATCCAGATCGTCGCCCTGCCACGGCTCTTCAACCTGTCCCGGCGCGAGGCGGACATGGCCGTCACCGTCAGCGCGCCGACCGCGGGTCGGCTGCTGGTGCAGAAGATCACCGACTATCGCCTGCACCTGGCCGCGTCGCACGATTACATGGCCCGCCACGACCCGATCGCGGCGCTGCGCGACCTGAAGGCGCATCGCATGGTCGGCTACATCCCCGACATGATCTTCGACCGCGAACTCGATTATCTGGGCGAACTCGACGCAGGTCCGGTGCCGCTGGCGTCGAATTCCGTCCTGGTTCAGCTTCACTGGCTTCGGCAGGGGGCGGGCGTGGGGATCGTCCACGACTTTGCGCTGCCCTCGGCGCCCGAACTGCGCCGCATCCTGACGGATCAGGTCGCGCTCACCCGCAGTTTCCACCTGGTCCGTCATGCCGACGATGCGCGCCTCGAACGGATGAACCGCCTGGCAACCCTTCTGGCCGAGGGACTCCGGCAGGAAACGGCCCGGCTGGAAGCCGAACTTGACAAAATGTCGCAGGGGTCGGACGCTTGAGCCAGGCTTGTCCAGAGGAGGAACGGCAATGATCGTACAGCAGATCCTGAAATCGAAGGGCGCGGACGGGGTCGTCACGGTCACACCCGACACGCCCGTGTCTCAGGTCGCGCAGGTTCTGTCCGAAAATCGTATCGGCGGCGTCGTGGTATCGACCTCGGGCGACACGGCCGAGGGGATCCTGTCGGAGCGTGACATCGTCCGCGCGCTGTCCCGCCGCGGACCCACCTGCCTCGAGGATCGGGCCGAAGAGATGATGACCCGCGATCCGGTCTGCTGCCAGCGCCGCGACACGGCCGACGAGGTGCTGCGCCGCATGACTGATGGCCGGTTCCGCCACATGCCCGTGGTCGAGGACGGCAAGCTCATCGGCATCGTCACCATCGGCGACGTGGTCAAGGCGCGCCTGAACGAACTCTCGATGGAGCGGGACGCGCTGGAGGGCATGATCGCGGGGCACTGACCCAAAATAGCAATTCGCGCCTCTTGCATTTCCCGGCGCAATAATGTTGCGTGCCCCGAAATTGCGGCAGCGAGAGGACGCCATGCGCACCGGACTGTATCCCGGAACGTTCGACCCGATAACGCTCGGACATCTTGATATCATCCGGCGCGCCACGGCGCTCGTCGACCGGCTGGTGATCGGCGTGGCGATCAACCGGGACAAGGGGCCGCTCTTCGATCTCGAGGATCGCGTCTCGATGATCCAGAACGCCTGCGAGGACATGCAGGCCGAGACGAATACCGAAATCGTCGTCCACCCGTTCGAGAACCTGCTGATCCACTGCGCCCACGACGTCGGCGCGACGCTCATCGTGCGTGGGCTGCGCGCCGTCGCAGATTTCGAATACGAATACCAGATGGTCGGCATGAACCGTTCGCTCGACAGTTCGGTCGAGACCGTCTTCCTCATGGCCGACGCCAAGCGTCAGGCCATCGCCTCGAAGCTGGTCAAGGAAATCTGCCGCCTCGACGGGGATGTCAGCAAGTTCGTGACCCCGGCGGTCAACGATAAACTTCGGGCGAAGCTCGGGAAATGAACTTGCGGTCCTTCATCGCCTCGGCGGCGGTGCGGACAAAGGATATGCAGTCCTCGGGGCGGGTCACCGGCAGCATGTGACCGCCCTCGATCAGTTTCAGACCGATCTGCGGATGCCGCCTGACCAGCACTTCGCCATGATGCTCGTGGTCGAGGATCCGGTCCTCGCGCCCGAAGAGCACCCGCACGGGAACCGCCAGCCGCGCGTATTCCCGCGCCATAGCCGGCAGGTCGTCGGCGCTGGCGCGGAAGTCGACGCTGGCGTGATAGTACCCCTTGGGCCGGATGGCGAGCAGCCCGCCCCCGCGCACGGGAAACTCGGGCGGGATCTCGTCCGGGCCGAAGACCTGCTGGCGCACCGGTTCGGGATGGCGCAGCATGTGCGGCACGGCGGTCGTCCACGACAGGACCTTGCGGTAGAAGTCCGACCGCACGTCATAGCCCGAAAACGCCCCGGGCACCTCCTTCATCGGCAGCGTCAGCGGTGCGAGCAGCGCCAGCCCCCGCACGAGATCGGGCTTTTCCAGCGCCAGCGCCAGCGCGATCGCACCCCCCAGCGAGTGCCCCACCACCAGCGGATTGTCGAGTTCGAGCCGCTGGATCACCTCGGCCACCTGGCGCGCCTGCGCCCGGATGTTGGCGGGCCCGTCCTCCGCCCGGTCGGAATGGCCCGACCCGGGCCGGTCGATCGCCACCACCCGGAAATCCCGCGCCAGGTCGTCGATCATCCCGCAGTCGAAATGCCCCAGGTTGCCCGCCAGACCGTGGATCATCAGGATCGCCGGCCCCTCGCCGCAGTCCAGGTAATGCAGCCGGCCGGTCGAGATCGTGGTGAAGGCCCCCCGCGGCGGCACCTTGCGCTCGAACTGCCGCGCCTTGACGTAGGTGAAGGCCACATAGCCCAGTGTCATCAGGACATAGAGCGCCAGCAGCAGAAGAATGAGGTTCGGCAGGTAATCCAGCATGATCTATGTCGCGTCAGTCTGATACGGCTTAGCGCCAAAACGCGACCCATTCCAGCAGATCGGAAAACTTTTTCGCCAGGAACAGGCTGTTGTTCAGACCGAACATCTGCCAGTCCACCACAAGCAGGCCGAGGATCAGCACCGCCAGTCCGATCGCCACCTTATTGGTCATGCCCGCCTCCCGCTGCCCGGGAGGGCTATGCATGACACCCCGCGCCGGATCAAGCCCGGCGGAGGTCCGGGCGGGCGTTCAACCGATCAGCCGGCCCATGACCGCCGCCACATCCGCCATCCGGTTGGAAAAGCCCCATTCGTTGTCGTACCAGGCCAGCACCCGGACCATCCGCCGGTCCAGCACCCGCGTCTGCTCCAGCGCGACCGTGGCCGAGACGGGCGAATGGTTCAGGTCGACCGAGACGAGCGGCGCCTCGGTCACGGCGAGGATGCCCGCAAGCGGTCCCTCCGCCGCGGCGGCGAAGGCGGCGTTGATCTCTTCCGCATCCGTGTCGCGGCCGGCATCGAATGTCAGGTCCACGCACGACACGTTCGGCGTCGGCACCCGCACCGCCACCCCGTCGAGCCGGCCGTCCAGTTCCGGCAGCACCAGCCCCACGGCCCTGGCCGCGCCGGTCGAGGTCGGGATCATCGACATCGCCGCCGCCCGCGCGCGGTAAAGATCCTTGTGCCCGGTATCCAGCGTCGGCTGGTCGCCGGTATAGGCATGCACCGTGGTCATGAAGCCGCGCTCGATCCCGACCGTGTCGTGCAGCACCTTCGCCACGGGCGCCAGGCAGTTCGTCGTGCAGGAGGCGTTCGACACCACGAGATGATCGCCCGACAGCGTATCCTCGTTCACCCCCATGACCACCGTCGCGTCCGCGCCCTTGCCGGGGGCCGAGATCAGCACCCGCGCCGCGCCCGCCTCCAGATGCGCCGCCGCCTTCTGCCGCTCGGTGAAGATGCCGGTGCACTCCAGCACGACATCCACGTCCTTCCAGGGCAGGGCGGCGGGATCGCGCTCGGCGGTGACGCGGATGCGGCCGCCTCCGGCATCGATCCAGTCCTCTCCCGAGGTGATCTCGCCCCCGAACCGCCCGTGCACACTGTCGTACTGCAGCAGATGCGCGTTGGTCGCGGTCGGGTAGAGATCGTTGATGGCGACGACCTCGACGTCCCTCCGGCCGCTTTCCGCGATGGCGCGCAGGATGTTGCGCCCGATGCGGCCGAATCCGTTGATCGCAAGAGTGGTGGTCATGGCAGTCTCTCCCCCTCGGAATTCGCGATGTCCGTTAACGCTAACATAGCACTCCCGTTCCGGCTTGACCAGCACCAGGGTGCAGGGGCAGCGACCCGGCCCGCACACGCGGACGTGAGCCGCTGCGACCGCTCGCGCCCTTGATCCCCTTCGCCGCGCCCGCATCTTGCCCGCCATGCCCTCCGCCCGCCGTCCCCGCCCGACCCGCCGCGCCGTCCTCGGCTCCGGTCTCGCCTTCGCCGCCACCGCCGGACAGCTGCCCGCGCAAGAGGCCCCCTGGTCCCGCGTGGCCGAGGCCGCGCGCACCCATGACCAGCTCCACGCCATCCTCGTCGCGCAGCGCGGCGAAACCGTCCTGGCGCAATCCTTCCGCGGCCCGGGGCTGGATCGTGTCGCCAATATCAAGTCGGTCTCGAAATCGGTCGTCGCCCTGCTGCTCGGCGTCGCGATCGAGCGCGGGCATCTGCCGGGCGTCGGCGCCCGGCTGGCCGATGTGGCGCCCGGGCTGATCCCCGCCGATGCAGAGCCGCGCGTCGCCGACATCACGCTGCGGGATCTCGTCACCCTCCGCGCCGGTCTCGAACGCACCTCCGGTCCGCGGTACGGGGCCTGGATCGCCAGCGGCGCCTGGGTCGCCGACGCGCTCTCCCGCCGCTTCGTGGCCGAGCCGGGCGGGCGGATGCTCTATTCGACCGGATCGACCCATGTGCTGGGCGCGGTCCTCTCCGAGGTCACGGGCGAGAGCCTCCTGACCCTTGCGCGGGACTGGCTGGGCCGCCCCCTCGGGATCGAGATCCCGCCCTGGACCCGCGATCCGCAGGGCCGCTACATGGGCGGCAACCAGATGGCCCTGACCCCGCGCGCCATGCTCCGCATCGGCGAAATGGTCCGCAACCGGGGCCGCCACGCGGGCACGCAGGTCGTTCCCGCCGACTGGATCGCCCGCTCGCTGGAACCGCGCGGCCGTTCTCCCTTCTCGGGCATGTCCTACGGCTACGGCTGGTTCCTCGGCGGGCGGGGCGACGCCCGCCTCGTCCTCGCCCGCGGCTACGGCGGCCAGGTCATCGCCATCCTGCCCGACCTCGCTGTGACTTTGGCCATCACCTCCGACCCCACGCGGCCCGCCCGCTCCGCCGGATACTTCGGGGATCTCATGGACCTCATCCAGGGCCCCGTCACAGAGGCCGCCCGCCGCGCATGACAAAGGGACCCGCAGGCCCCTGAACTTCTTTTTGCCGGAAATATCCCGGGGGGTGAATTGGGCCCGCCAGGGCCCAAGAAGGGGGCGGCGCCCCCTCCGCCCGGTTTCAGATCAGCCGGCCCATGGCCGCGGCGACATCCGCCATGCGCGCCGAAAAGCCCCATTCGTTGTCGTACCAGGCCAGCACCCGGACCAGCCGCTTGCCGGTGACCTTGGTCTGGTCCGGCGCGAAGATCGAGGACTGTTCGGTATGGGTGAAGTCGATCGAGACCTTCGGCTCGGGATCGTACCCCATCACGGCGCCCATATGGCCGGCCACTGCCTCGCGCACCACCTCGTTCACGTCGTCCTCGGTCACGTCCTTCTTCGCGACGAAGGTGAGGTCCACGGCCGAGACGTTCGGCGTCGGCACGCGGATGGCCGAGCCGTCCAGCTTGCCCTTCAGGTCCGGCAGGACCTCGCCAAGCGCCCTGGCCGCGCCGGTCGAGGTGGGGATCATCGACATGGCCGCCGCCCGCGCGCGGTAGAGATCCGAATGCCGCCGGTCCAGCGTCGGCTGGTCGCCGGTGTAGCTGTGGATCGTGGTCATGATGCCGCTCTCGATGCCGATGGCCTCGTTCAGCACCTTGGCCAGCGGCGCCAGGCAGTTCGTCGTGCAGGACCCGTTCGAGATCATCACGTCCTCGGCCACCAGGTCGCGGTGGTTCACGCCGTAGACGATGGTTTTCTGCACGTTCTTCGCGGGGGCCGAGATCAGCACCTTCTTGGCGCCGCGCTCCATGTGGACCCTGGCCTTTTCCCCGTCGTTGAACTTGCCCGTGCACTCCAGCACCACGTCGCAGCCCGACCAGTCCAGTTCGGCCGGATCGTAGGTCGAGAAGACCTTCATCGGGCCGCGCCCGATGTCCATCGTGTCGCCGGCGACCTTGACCTCGTTGCCGAAGCGGCCGTGCACGCTGTCGTACCTGAGCAGATGCGCATTGGTCTCGATCGGGCCGGTCGCGTTCAGCTTGACCACCTGCACGTCGTTGCGCGCCTTCTCGGCGATATGGGCGAGGGTGCAGCGGCCGATCCGGCCAAATCCGTTGATCCCGAGCGTGACGGTCATTGCGGCATCTCCAAAATGATTTGGTCCGGTCTATACCCGGGCAATGCGTGAACCTTAAGGGAAAAAGGCCAATTTGCACAGTATGTTAGCGATAAACCGGCCTGTTGGCGCTAACCCGTCGGAGGGTTGGCGCTAACAGGCCCCGCCGGCTTTCTGCGCCTGCGAAACAATCCTGCACCCGGGGGCGCACTGGCGCCATCTTCCGAAAGCGCGGGCAGAATCGGCCGGAGCGGGGCGCAGGCCCCGCCGCTGTCAGAGCAGGTCCTTCGCCGCCTGCACGACGCCCTCGGCGGTGATGCCGAAATGCTCGAACAGGACCTCGGCCGGGGCCGAGGCGCCGAAGGACGACATGCCGACGAAGGCCGCCTTGGCCTCGCGCCCGCGCTCGCCCAGAAGCCAGCGGTCCCAGCCCATGCGGACCCCGGCCTCGACCCCGATCCGCACCGGGCCGGCGGGCAGCACGCGCTTGCGGTAGGCCTCGGGCTGCGCGGCGAACAGCTCCATGCAGGGCATCGAGACGACGCGCGTGCCGATCCCCTCGGCCTCCAGCGTCGCGCGGGCCTCCATGGCCAGCGACACCTCCGACCCGGTCGCGATCAGGATCACCTGCCGTTTGCCCGCCTCGGCGTCCGCCAGCACATAGGCGCCCTGTTCGGTGAGGTTCTTCGCCTTGTGCTGCTGGCGCACCGCCGGCACGCCCTGCCGGGTCAGCGACAGGACCGAGGGCGTTCCGCCCTGCGTCAGCGCCAGTTCCCAGGCCTCGGCGGTCTCGACCACGTCCGCCGGGCGGAAGACCAGCGTGTTCGGCGTCGCGCGCGAAATCGCCAGGTGTTCCACCGGCTGGTGGGTCGGCCCGTCCTCGCCCAGCCCGATGCTGTCATGCGTCATCACGTAGACCACCGGCTGCTGCATCAGCGCCGAGAGGCGCATCGCGGGGCGGGCATAGTCGGTGAAGCACATGAACGTGCCCGAATAGGGCCGGAGGCCGCCATGCAGCGCCATGCCGTTCATCGCCGCCGCCATGCCGTGTTCGCGGATGCCGTAATGCACGAAGCGCCCGTCGCGGCTGTCGATGTCGAAGATGCCCAGATCGCCGGTCTTGGTGTTGTTCGACCCGGTCAGGTCCGCCGATCCGCCCATGGTCTCGGGCATCACCGGATTGACCACCTCGAGCACCATCTCCGAGGCCTTGCGCGTCGCCACCTTGTGCCGCGCCTCGGCGGCCTGCTTCTTCAGCGCCCGGATCACCGAGGTCAGCTTCTTCGGGGCCTCGCCCGCCATGGTCCGTTCGAACTCGGCCCGCTTGCGGTCCGAGACATCGGCCAGCCGGCCCTCCCAGGCATAGCGGTCCTCGGTGCCGCGCCGCCCGATCTCCTCCCAGGCCGACTTGACCTCGGCGGGAACCTCGAAGGGGCCGGTCGTCCAGCCATAGGCCTCCTTGGCCGCGGCCAGCTGGTCGGCATCGGTCAGCGCGCCGTGCCCCTTGGCCGTGTCCTGCGCCGCATGGCCCAGGGCGATATGCGTCTTGCAGGCGATCATCTGGGGGCGCGTGCCCTTCTTCGCCCGGGTGATGGCGGCGTCGATCGCCTCGGGGTCGTGGCCGTCGATCTCCTGCACGTCCCAGCCCGAGGCCTGGAAGCGCGCGACCTGATCGGTGCGGTCGGCCAGGCCGACCTCGCCGTCGATGGTGATGTTGTTGTTGTCCCAGAAGACGATCAGCTTGGAGAGCTGCTGGCGCCCGGCCAGCGCGATGGCCTCCTGGCTCACGCCCTCCATCAGGCAACCGTCGCCGGCGATGACATAGGTGTGGTGATCGACGAGCTTCTTGCCGAACCGTGCCCGCAGCGCCTCTTCGGCGATGGCGAAGCCGACCGAATTCGCGATCCCCTGGCCGAGAGGTCCGGTGGTCGTCTCGATCGCCTTGGCGAGGAAGTTCTCGGGGTGCCCCGCCGTCCGCGAGCCGAGCTGGCGGAAGTTGCGGATCTGCTCCAGCGGAAAGTCCTCGTAGCCCGTGAGGTGGAGAAGGGAATACAGCAGCATCGACCCGTGGCCCGCCGAAAGGATGAACCGGTCGCGGTCGTGCCAGAGCGGGGCCGAGGCGTCGAACTTCAGGTGTTTGCCGAACAGCACCGTCGCCACGTCGGCCATCCCCATGGGCATGCCGGAATGTCCCGAGTTCGCGGCGGCCACCGCGTCGAGGGTCAGGGCGCGGATCGCGGTCGCCTTCGACCAGTGATCGGGATGGGCGGAACGGAGGGCAGCGATATCCACGGGCGACGGCTCCTTTGGGTGCTTGGGGCGATGATCGCGGTGAATAGCAGCCGCACCGCCAGTTGCAAGCGGCCCTTGGACCACCGCCGCCGCGCCCCGTTCCCGCGAAACCGATTTATCCCGTGGTTACAGACAGATTTGGGCAATCCTTCATGTTTTGGATAGAGTTGGGCAAAATCGCGCGACTCCGGCGATTCGCTCAGGCGGATCGGCAGGCGCGGACAAGGACGCGGCAGGAACGACAAGAGGCGGCCCGGGAATGAGTGAAATCGATGAGCTTCAGCGCCGCCTGGCGGTCGCGATGGACCGGATCGGGCAGGGGATCGGCGCGATCGGCGAGCCGCGCCCCGCGCCGGGTGCGGATGCCAACGCGCTGGAGGATATGAGGAAAGCCCTGGCCGAGGCCCGAGCGGCCCGGACCGGCCTGGAAACCCGCCTGGCCGAGCTCTCGGCCGAGGTCGACCGCCTGCGCCAGACGAACGAGAACCTGCTGGAACTCAGCCAGGCCCTGCGCGCCGCCAACGAGGCCCGCCTCGGCGACGCGGAACTGATCGACCGGACGATGGCGGCCGAACTCGAGTCCCTGCGCGCCGCCCAGGCCGTGAGCGAGGCCGAGGCGCGCGCCATCCTCGATGCGCTCGCCCCTCTGCTGGCCGAAACCCCGAAGGAGACCGCCTGATGCCCGAACTCGAGATCCTGATCGGCGGGCGCGCCTTCGAGGTCGCCTGTCAGGAAGGCGAGGAACATTACCTCCAGTCCGCCGCCGAGATGCTGAATGTCGAGGCCCAGACCCTCATTGCCCAGACCGGCCGGATCCCCGAGGCGCGGATGCTGCTGATGGCGGGCCTGATGCTGGCCGACCGCACCGCCGGCGTCGAGGACCGGCTGAAGGTGGTCGAGGACGAGGCCGAAGCCCTGCGCGCCGAGATCGACCGCCTGAACGCCGCGTTGAAGCGCGCCGAGGCGCAGCCCTCCGCATCCCCCGAACGCGTCGAGGTGCCGACCCTCCCCGAAGGGCTGGCCGCCAACCTCTCCGCGCTGGCGGACCGGGCCGAACGCCTGGCCGACGAGGTCGAGGCCAAGGCGGGCTGACGGTCCTTCGTCCCCGCCATCATCCCCGGGCCCGACCGGAGCATCTCCGGCCGCCCGTCGCCCCCGCAGCCCGAAGATCCTCCGGTCAAGCCGGAGGATGACGCACCGCCCGCAAGGCACCGGCCGCCCGACGCCACCGTCGTCCCCGGGCCCGACCCGAGGATCTCCGGACGCAGTGCGCCTGTCAGTTCACTGGAAGATGTCTCACCGACCCGGCGGGCCGGTCCGTGCCCGTCAGGCGTTTGCCGCCCGGATCTTCTCGGCCGCGTCCTTGTCGTAGGTCACTCCGTTCGCCTCGAACAGCGTGTCCAGCTCGCCCGAAAGGGTCATCTCGGTCACGATGTCGCAGCCGCCCACGAACTCGCCCTTCACGTAGAGCTGCGGGATGGTCGGCCAGTCGGAATAGTCCTTGATCCCCTGCCGGATGCCTTCGTCGGCCAGCACGTTCACGTCGGAATAGTCGACGCCCATGTAGTTCAGCACCCCGGCCACGCGGGACGAGAATCCGCACTGCGGCATCTCCTTGGTGCCCTTCATGAACAGCACGACATCATTGGCTTTCACGGTCTCGTCGATGGAGGTCTTCACGTCGGTCATTCGGTCGATCCTTTCGGTCTGCGCCCGCCCGGGCGGACGGCGATCAGGGGGCAGGGCGGCCTCAGGGCGCCCGCGTGGTCAGGGCCAATGCGTGCAACTCGCCCGCCGGGCCGTCCATCTTGCCCTTGAGCGCGGCATAGACCGCACGCTGCTGCTGCACGCGGTTCTTGCCGCGAAAGCTCTCGTCGATCACCGTGGCGGCGAAATGCTGGCCGTCGTCGCCCTGCACCTCGATCGTCGCATCGGGAAAGCTTTCGCGGATAAGGTCTTCGATGTCCTGGGCCTGGATGGGCATGAAACGCCTGCTTTCTGTCTTCATTGCAGATGTAATCCGCGCCTTGCGCCGTTGCAAGGCGTTGGCGCGGCTGTCGTACCGGCCCGATCTCAGCCGAAGGTTTCCCCGAACGTTCCGCGATACAGCGCCGAAAGCTCGGCGAGCGGCGCTGCGCTGCCGCCCAGGCTGACCGTCTCCCCGGTAAAGCGGCCGACGCTGCGCAGCGGCACGCGGGCGCGCCCGGCGGCCACCATCAGCGCCTCGGCCTGGTCGAAGTTGCAGGCCACGAGGTACCGGCCCTGGTCCTCGCCGAAAAGCTCGCCCTGATCGCTGTCGTCCAGGACCACGCCGACGCCCGAGGCCTCGGCCATCTCGAAGGCCGCGAGCGCAAGGCCGCCGTCCGAAAGATCGGTGCAGGCCTTGATGAACTCCCGGTTCTCGAGGATGAAATCGCCCGCCTTCCGCTCGGCCTCGAGGTCGACCGGCGGGGCGTCGCCCTCGATCCGGCCGAAGACCTCGGCCAGCAGGGCGGACTGGCCCAGATGCCCGCGCGTCTCGCCGATCAGCAGGGCGACATGCCCCTCGCGCGCGATCCCGGTGATGGCATTGTCGATATGGTCGATCAGCCCGACCGCCCCGATGGTGGGCGTCGGCAGGATCGCCTGTCCGTCCGTCTCGTTGTAGAGCGAGACATTGCCCGACACGATCGGCATGTCCAGCGCCTTGCACGCGGCGCCGATCCCCTGGATCGCGCCGACGAACTGGCCCATGATCCCCGGCTTCTCGGGGTTGCCGAAGTTCAGGTTGTCGGTCGAGGCGAGCGGCCTGGCCCCCGCCGCCACGAGGTTCCTGTAGGCCTCGGCCACCGCCTGCTTGCCGCCCTCGACCGGGTTCGCCCGGACATAGCGGGGCGTCACGTCAGAGGTGAAGGCCAGCGCCTTGTCGGTGCCGTGCACCCGCACGACGCCGGCGCCGAAGCCCGGGGTGCGCATCGTGTCGGCCATCACCTGGCTGTCGTATTGCTCATAAACCCACTGGCGCGAGCAATAGTTCACCGACCCGATCAGCGCCTTCAGCCCGTCGATGGGATCGACCGCGGCCACCGGCTCCAGCGCCTCGGCCTCGGGCGTCGGCTCGTGCGGGCGGTCGTATTCCGGCGCCATCGACGACAGTTTCGACAGCGGGAGGTCGGCCCAGGTCTTGCCCTGGTGCAGGATCAGGAACCGGTCTTCCTCGATCGTCTCGCCGACGATGGCGAAATCCAGGTCCCACTTGTCGAACACCGCCTTGGCCTCGGCCTCCTTCGCCGGGTCGAGCACCATGAGCATCCGCTCCTGGCTTTCCGACAGCATCATCTCGTAGGCGGTCATGCCCTTTTCCCGGCAGGGCACGCTGTCCAGATCCAGCTGGATCCCGAGGCCCCCCTTGTCGCCCATCTCGACCGCCGAACAGGTCAGCCCCGCGGCCCCCATGTCCTGGATCGAGATCACGGCGCCGGTCTGCATCAGCTCCATGCAGGCTTCCATCAGGCGCTTTTCGGTGAACGGGTCGCCCACCTGCACCGTGGGGCGCTTTTCCTCGATCGTCTCGTCGAACTCGGCGCTGGCCATGGTGGCCCCGCCGACCCCGTCGCGCCCGGTCTTGGCGCCGAGGTACACCACCGGCATCCCCACGCCCGACGCGGCCGAGTAGAAAATCGCGTTCGCATCGGCAAGGCCCGCGGCGAAGGCGTTCACCAGACAGTTCCCGTTGTAGGCCGGGTCGAACCGCACCTCGCCGCCGACCGTCGGCACGCCGAAAGAGTTGCCGTAACCGCCCACGCCCTCGACCACGCCATGGACGAGCTGGCGGGTCTTCCAGTGATCCTTTTCCCCGAAGGACAGCGAATTCATCGCCGCGATCGGTCGCGCGCCCATGGTGAAGACGTCGCGCAGGATGCCGCCCACGCCCGTCGCCGCCCCCTGGTAGGGTTCGATGTAGGAGGGGTGGTTGTGGCTTTCCATCTTGAAGACCACCGCCTGGCCGTCGCCGATGTCCACGACACCGGCATTCTCGCCCGGTCCGCAGATCACCTGCGAACCCTCGGTCGGCAGGGTGCGCAACCAGCGTTTCGAGGACTTGTAGGAACAATGCTCGTTCCACATGGCCGAGAAGATGCCCAGTTCGGTGAAGGTGGGTTCGCGGTTCAGGATGCGCAGGATCTCGGCATATTCGTCCGGCTTGATCCCGTGGCCCGCGATCAGCTCTTCGGTGATGGCCGGTTCCTGCATGATGTCCCCCGTCTGCTGGCTGCGCCTCCTTTACGATAGCTGGCGCAGGGGGGGAAGGGGGCAGGGGCCGGCCGGTAAGGTTCCTGCAGGGCGCCCGGCGCCCCGTGCCTTCCAGCAAGGGCCGCGTTCGTTTCGCGGCCGGGGCAAAGGCCGGAACCTGCGGGAAAAAAAGCCTGCTCGGCAGAGGGGCGGGGGGGGCACCCCGGGCGCTGTCCGCCGGTTGACGTGAGGTCGGCGGGCGAATCCCGCGCTGCGCCGCGGCGTTACCGTCCGCGGCCAGAACCGCAAGCGGAAAGAAAAAAGGCCGGACATAAAGTCCGGCCAAGTCCAACAGGGAGGTATGATGATGATGAAGCGCTAGGCATCATCACCGTCGAAAGCCGAAATAAGAGCCGCCCCCGAGTCGCGCAAGTTCCAAATTGCCGCAGGTGCATCAACCCTGCTATGCGCGTGGCGCAGGGCTTACGAGGCGGCCGCGGCCTCGTCCGGGCGCTGTTCGCGCAGCCGGCGGCGGTGCGTGATGATCTCTTCCTGCACGAAGTCGCGGAAGGCCGCGATCCGCTTGGAATGGCGCAGCTCCTCGGGGAAGGCCAGGAAGACGGGAACCTCCTGCGACTCGACCCCCGGCAGCACCCGTTCCAGCGTCGGAAAATCCTCGACCAGGTAGTCGGGCAGCACGCCGATCCCCAGGCCGTTCAGCACCGCCTGCAGGGCGCCGAAATAGTTGTTCACCGTAAGCAGTGAGCTGACGTCATAGCTCATCAGTTCCTGCACCAGCTGCGCCCCCGCCGCCACCTGCGCCGCCGAGGTGTTCTGACAGATGAGACGATGGCGGCTGATCTCCTCGATCCGGGAGGGGCGTCCCGCGCGGTCGAGATAGTCGGGCAGCGCGTACATCCGCATGCGCAGCGACATCAGCCGCTTGCGGATCAGGTCGGCCTGGCTCGGTTCCTTCATGCGGATGGCCACGTCCGCCTCGCGCATGGGCAGGTCCAGCACCCGCTCTTCCAGCATCAGGTCGATCTTCAGATCGGGGAACTTCTCGTAGAGCTTGGGCAGGCGCGGGGCCAGCCACAGGGTCCCGAACCCGGTTGTGGTGGTTACCCGCAACTCGCCGAAGACCTCTTCCTCGCTGTCGCGGATCCGCGCGGTCGCGGTGTCCAGCCGTTTGGCCATGGCGCGGGTGGCGTCGAACAGCAGTTCGCCCTGTTCGGTGAGAATCAACCCCCGCGCGTGACGATGGAAAAGGGTGGTGTTCAGCGATTCCTCCAGCCCGCGGATCTGGCGGGAAACCGCCGATTGCGACAGATGAAGCGCATCGCCGGCATGCGTCAGGCTGCCCGCATCGGCCACCGCGTGAAATATTCTGAGTTTATCCCAGTCCATAACCGAAACTATCCATTCCCAGGGACCGCTGGTCGCGAAATCAATGGTCAGATAGACCCTATGCCCCGTCAGGTTAAGTGTTTTTCAAAAAAACAGCGAAATTGGTCATATATCATGACCCATTCTTGGGCTATCATTGTGACGGGAGGCGTACATGACTAAACCTGAGATCTCGCTATCCGACCGTTTCGACATTGAAAAAAGTCCCGTTCTTCTGAACGGCACCCAGGCCCTGGTCCGGCTCATGCTCATGCAGAAGGCCCGCGACCGCGCCGCCGGTCTGAACACCGCAGGCTATGTCACTGGCTACCGCGGCTCGCCGCTCGGCGCGGTCGACATGCAGATGAACCGCGCCGCCAAGCAGCTCGCCGCCGCCGACATCAAGTTCCAGGAAGGCCTGAACGAGGACCTCGCCGCCACCGCCCTCTGGGGCGCGCAGCAGGCCGAGCTACGCGGCGAAGGCAGGTACGATGGCGTCTTCGGCCTCTGGTACGGCAAGGGCCCCGGCGTCGACCGCTCGGGCGACGCGATGAAACATGCCAACATGGCCGGCACCTCGCCCCACGGCGGCGTGCTCATGGCCATGGGCGACGACCATACCGGCGAATCCTCCACCGTTCTGCACCAGTCCGAATGGGCGCTGGTCGATGCCTACATGCCCATCGTCTCGCCCGCCGGCGTGCAGGAGATCCTCGACCTCGGCATCTACGGCTACGCGCTGTCGCGGTATTCCGGCTGCTGGGTCGGTCTCAAGACCATGAAGGACACGGTCGAGGCCACGGCCGTGGTCGATGGCCGCCCCGACCGGATGAACCTGGTCCTGCCCGACGATCACGACCTGCCCGCCGGCGGTTTGAACATCCGCCTCGTCGACAGCCCGCCCGAGCAGGAGGCGCGCATGATCGACCACAAGCGCTTCGCGGCCGAGGCCTTCGCCCGCGCCAACAGGATCGACAGGCGCGTCTGGGGCAAGCCGGGCGCCAAGATCGGCTTTGTCGCGGCGGGCAAGAACTGGCTCGACCTGGTGCACGCGCTCAACCTGCTGGGCATCGACGAGGCCGAGGCCGAGCGGCTCGGCATCACCACCTACAAGGTCGCGCAGGTCTGGCCGCTCGACATGGCCGGTTTCCACGACTGGGCCGAGGGGCTCGACCTGATCGTCGTGGTCGAGGAAAAGCGCAAGCTGATCGAGGTGCAGGTCAAGGAGGCGATCTTCGACGACCGCCGCGGCCGCCGCGTCTATGGCTGGCACAAGGGCGGCGGCGCGGGCTCGATGCACGGGCCGGAACTGTTCCAGACCAAGCAGGCGCTCGACCCGATCGGCATCGCCCAGAAACTCGGCGCCATCCTGATCGAGGAGGGGCGCGGCACCGACCGCATCAAAGCCGGCATCGCCGCGCTGGACGAGGCCCGGCGCAACGACAACACCCCCGAGATCGCGGCGCGTCTGCCCTATTACTGCTCGGGCTGCCCGCACAACACCTCGACCAAGGTGCCCGAAGGCTCGCGCGCCTATGCCGGGATCGGCTGCCACTACATGGTGCAGTGGATGGACCGCAACACGCAGGGCTTTACCCACATGGGGGCCGAAGGGGCCAACTGGATCGGCGAGGCGCCGTTCTCGGCGACCGGCCACGTCTTCCAGAACCTCGGCGACGGCACCTACAACCACTCGGGCGTGCAGGCGATCCGCGCCGCGCTCGCCTCGGGCGTGAACATCACCTACAAGATCCTCTTCAACGACGCGGTCGCCATGACCGGCGGCCAGAAGAACGAAGGCGGGCTGACCCCCGACCGCATCGCCAACGAGCTCAAGGCCATGGGCGTCCAGCGGATCGAGGTCGTCTACGACGAAAAGGAAGAACCCCGGCGCGAGGATTTCCCAAGCGACGTCGGCTGGCACGAGCGCGCCGAGATGGAGGCCGTGCAGAAGGCCCTGACCAAGGTCGAGGGCGTCAGCGCCATCATCTATGTCCAGACCTGCGCCGCCGAGAAGCGCCGCCGCCGCAAGCGCGGCCAGTTCCCGGACCCCGACCAGCGCGTCTTCATCAACTCGGACGTCTGCGAGGGCTGCGGCGATTGCGGCGTGCAGTCCAACTGCGTCTCGATCGTCCCGAAAGAGACGGAGCTGGGCCGCAAGCGCCAGATCGACCAGTCCTCGTGTAACAAGGATTACAGCTGTCTCAAGGGCTTCTGCCCCTCCTTCGTCACGCTCGAAGGCGCGAAGGTGAAAAAGGCCGAGGGGCAGGGGATCGACCTGCCCGACCTGCCGGACCCGCAGCTGCCGAAGATCGACGGCACACACAACGTCGTCATCACCGGCGTCGGCGGCACCGGCGTCGTCACCGTCGGCGCGCTGCTGGCCCAGGCCGCGCAGCTTGACGGCAAGGGCGCGGGCATGATGGAGATGGCCGGCCTCGCCCAGAAGGGCGGCGCGGTGCATATCCATGTTCGCCTTGCCGAGAAGCCCGAGGACATCAGCGCGATCCGCGTCGCCACGGGCGAGGCCCATGCCCTGATCGGCGGCGACCTCGTGGTCAGCGCCGGCGCCAAGACGCTCGGCCTGACGCGGCAGGGCCAGACCGGGGCGGTGGTGAATTCGCACCAGATCATCACCGGCGACTTCACCCGCGATACCGAATTCCAGATCCCCTTCGATCGGCTGGAAGTGCAGCTGCAGGCGCGGCTCAAGGATCGTGTGACCCTGTTCGACGCGTCGGAACTGGCGCGGGTGGTCATGGGCGATTCGATCTTCTCGAACATGATGGTCTTCGGCGCGGCCTGGCAGAACGGCCTGCTGCCCCTGTCGAAGGAGGCCATCGACAGCGCCATCGAACTGAACGGCGCCGCGGTCGAGAAGAACCGCGAGGCCTTCGCCATCGGCCGATGGGCCGCGCTGCACCCCGAGGAGGCCGCCAGGCGCATCCAGGGCACCGTGGTCGACAAGCCGCTGAGCCTGCAGGAAAAGATCGACTTCCGCGCCGAGCAGCTGAAAAAGCACACCGGCAGGCGCCTGGCGAAAAGGTATCGCCGGATGCTCGACGGGATCGAGGACGAGACGCTGCGCCTCGCTGTCGCGAAGGGCTATCACAAGCTGCTGGCCTACAAGGACGAATACGAGGTCGCCCGCCTGCTGCTGGATACCCGGAAGAAGGCGAAGCAGGAGTTCGACGGCGATTTCCGCATGTCCTATCACATGGCCCCGCCGATCTTCGCCAGGGAGGGCAGCGACGGCCGCCCGCAGAAGCGCCAGTTCGGCCCGTGGATGAAGGCCCCCCTTTCGGTGCTCGCCCGGCTGAAGATGCTGCGCGGCACGCCACTGGACATCTTCGGCCGGTCCGAGGAACGCAGGATGGAGCGCGCGCTGATCCGGCAGTACGAGGCCGACATGCAGGAGATCCTGCCCAAGGTCACGCCGGACAATCGCGACCTGGCGGTCGAGATCGCCGAACTGCCGCTGAAGATCCGCGGCTTCGGTCCGGTCAAGCAGGCGAACGAGGCCAGGGCCGCAAAAGAGCGCGAGGCGCTGCTGGCCCGATTCCGCGGCGGCGGAGGGATGAAACAGGCGGCCGAGTGATCGCATGGCGCGTCCGTGACCCCCGGGTCCGGCGCGCTGCGGTTCCTGCCGCTTCGGGTCATGCGGCGCTCTCGTCCGCGTTACGGTTCGACGGTAGCTGCGTCCGTTCGGATGGCGCGACAGCGCCGTTTCGAACGCCGGGTCGATGCTGTCCCGCGCCGACGCGGGGCGGGAGGTCTCTCCGGTGTCTCCGGAACCGCATCGCAACGCGCAGCGTGACTTTCGGCGCGATGTCCAGCGCGTGAAGGGGACATGCTCCGACAGCCGCGGCCATGACCGCGCCTCTTCACGCCGCATGGGACCGGCGCCAGTCGTCCAGCGCGGCATTGGGCTCGGCGCCTGCCTCGGCGACCACAAGGCCGGGCGTCTCGTCCCGCAGCAGCACGGGGCGGCGGGCGAGTGCCGCGGCGATCTCGCGTTGGAATTGCTGCCCCTTCGCCTGATGGCGCGCGCCGAAATAGAAGCTCACCACGGCCCCCATCAGCCACCACAGCGGTTCCGGCACGAGGGCCAGCCCCTGCATCCGGTCGGCGAACCAGACCGGTTCCATCATGGCCGAGACGAACAGACCGATCGTTCCGAGCGCCAGCATCGGGCGGGGCAGGCGGTTCACCCCGTCCATCACGATGTCGAACGCGCTGCGGCGGTCACGGAATTCGGCGGCGTGCTGCTCCAGCGCGGCGGCCATCCTGTCGAGATCGCGTTCACCGGCGTTCTCGGCATTTTTCCGAAAGATTTCGGCGGTTTCCCGGATCGCGTTCCGGCCGCCGCCGAAGGCGAGGGCGAAAAGTGAGCCGATCAGTCCCATGCCGCCACCCGGTTGCGGAATTCCTGTTCCGTCATGTGGTAGAGCGGCGATATGAACTCTTCCGCCCGCCGGATCCAGCCGCCTTTGCCCCCCGCGCGGGTGCGGGCGTATTTCCGGCTGGCGGGGCGGCGGTCGGCCAGGGCGAAATAGTAGTTCCGCCGCGCGATCCCGTAGGCGTCGACCAGATGGTCCGGGGCGAGTTGCGCGGCCCGGCCGGCCGCGGCGATGGTCCGGGGGCCGATCACGCCGTCGATGGCGACCTCTTGGCCCATCCGGTTCAGCAGGCGTTGCAGGATGCGGATTGCGTTCCGGCCGGCGTTCACCTGCATGTCGAAGACCGTTTCCCAGAGCATCTCGGGGAGATCGGCGATGCGCGGCCGGTGAAAGTAGCGGTTCATGTAGATGTCGACCGCGCGGTTCCGGGGCAGGGCGCGCACGTCGCGCGCGGTGACCGCGCCGTCCCCGTCGAGATCGAGCCCCAGGTCGCGCATCGTGCCGAGGGTCACGCCGTGGTTGGTCGCGCCGCCGGGATCGTCGGGATCGTTCACGTAGCCGCCCTCGCGCGAGACGATGGCATCGGCCATTTCTCGGACTGACTGCATCGGAGTGCCTCTCTCTGTTCTGGTTATGCAGGAGAGGATTGCGGCACAGGGTTAAGAGAGGGTTGCCGATGCGTGCGGTGGTGGCGGGGGCCGGGTTTTTCCGGTGGGTCTTCAACCCGCCCCCGAGGCGAACCTACCCCTCGGGCTCCTGGTACATGCCCTGTTCCTTCAGCGCGTCCACGACCTCTTTCGGCATGTAGCTCTCGTCGTGTTTGGCGAGGATCTCGGTGGCTTCGAAGGTCCCGTCCACGTAGCGCCCGGTGCCGATCATGCCCTGGTTCTCGGCGAAGAGGTCGGGCAGGATGCCGGTGAATAGCACCGGGACCGAGGCATTGCCGTCGGTCACCAGAAAACGCACCGTCTCCCCCTGTCCCCGCCGCAGCGACCCCTCTTCCACCAGCCCGCCGATGCGGAAGGTCTCGGACGGCGGCGGCGGCGCGTCGGATACCTGCGTGGGCGAGCGGAAGTAGTTGATGCCGTCGCGCATCGCATAGCCCACCAGGACGGTGGCCAGCGTCAGCGCGACGAAGGCCAGCAGGATGATCTGGACGCGGCGCTTTTTCTTCAGCCCCTTCATCGCCGTCTCACGGGAAGAGCGGGGCCGCCATGAGCCCCTGGGTCTCGGGAAGGCCGAGCATCAGGTTGGCGTTCTGCACCGCCTGGCCCGAAGAACCCTTGCACAGGTTGTCGAGCGCGGCCACCACGATGGCGCGGCCCTCGATCCGGTCGCCGGTGACGCCGAGATGTACGAAGTTCGACCCGCGCACGTGATGCGTCGACGGGGTTTCGCCGAAGGGCAGGACCTCGATGAAGGGCTCGTCGGCATAGGCGCGCAGCATGGTCTCGTGCACCGCCTTCGCATCGCCTGAGACATAGCCCGTCGAAAGGATGCCGCGGTTGGCGGGGATCAGATGCGGCGTGAACTGCACCCGGACGGGACGCCCCGCAAGCGCCGAGAACTCCTGGTCGAATTCGCCCAGGTGCCGGTGCTGCCCGCCCACGGCATAGGCGTTGTAGCCCTCGGACAGCTCGGCATGCAGCAGGTTCTCCTTGAGGCTCCGCCCCGCGCCGGAGACGGCGCATTTCATGTCGAGGATGATGTCGTCGAGCCCGATCACCCCCGCCTGGATCAGCGGGCGGAGCGAGTACTGCCCCGTCGCCGCGTTGCAGCCGGTGCCCGCAACCAGCCGCGCGCCGGCGATCCGGTCGCGGTAGAACTCGGTCAGGCCGTAGACGGCCTCCTGCTGCATCTCCACGGCCGCATGATCGTTGCCGTACCAATTCTTGTAGTCCGCCGGGTCGCGCAGCCTGAAATCGGCCGAGAGGTCGACGATCTTCATCTCGGCGGGCAGCTGGCTGATGACCTCTTGCGATGTCTTGTGGGGCAGCGCGCAGAAGCACAGGTCGATCCGGGCGAAATCGATCTGCTCCCAGATCACGAGGTCGGGCAGGTCGAGATGTCGCAGGAAGGGAAAGACCGAGGCCATGCTCTGGCCCGCCTTGGAATTGGCGGCCAGTGCGGCGACCTCCATCCCGGGATGGGAGGCAATGAGGCGGATCAGCTCGGCTCCGGTATAGCCGGACGCGCCGATTATGGCGATTTTCTTGGTCATTCCAGTGCCCTCGGTTGGCGCGGCCCCGGTCGCCGGACCCGCGTGTCGGCGGGGTGTTACACCACTGCGCGCGTCGCGTCTAACGCGTCGCGCGGCCGAATGGTATATGGGGTCGCCCCGGCGCGGCCGGAATGCGCCCGATCGTCACGCCGCGCGGCGGCGCCGTCCGAGAAGGCCGAGCGCGCCGAGAGCCGAGAGGCCGAGCCAGACGCCTGCCGGCAGCGGCACGGCGGGGGTGCCGGGTTGCGGAGACGGGTCGCTCGCGAAGGCGCTGCTGGTGACGTTGTAGAAGACGCCGGTCCCGCTCAGAAAGTTGATCTGGAGGAAGAGATCGGTCGTTGTGTCGTTGCCGAAGTTCAGCGTGACCTCGCGGGTCGGGTTGGCGGCATTCATGCTCATCTGCGGCGAGGGAATGCTCGGCGGGGACCAGGCCTGGAACGCGCTGGTGGCCCAGTTGACGCTGACGTCGCGATTGTTGGTGCTGGCATCCGGCGTGTAGCCGAAGCTGATCGTCACGGTCTGGGCGCCGGGCGTGAGGCCCGAGAAATGAAGGAAGTCGTGCCGGTTCTGCTCGCCCGTTCCGGACACGGCGGTATAGCCGCTGCCGATTTCGCTGAAGGTCCAGCCGGAATGCGGATAGCCGGAGGAATTCGAGAACCCGCCATAATCCGCCTCGGTCAGGGTGACGGCGGAAGCGGCGGAGGCCGCAAGCGAAAGAACGGCAGCGGAAACAAAGGTCTTCATCTCGGAAACAGTCTCTTGAACAGGGGAGTCGCGGTGCGGCGACAGGGTGACGTGCATATGCGCCTCGTCGACCGCTGCGGCAAGGGAGGCGCCGCGACGGTGACGCAGCGTCACGGGCAGCGCCGTGCGCGTGCCCCGTCACGCAGCGGTGAAGGTGATCTTCCGCCGCAGGAACTGGGTGGCCCGCGACGAGACGCGGGCCGGGTCGCCGGTTGTCAGGAACAGCGACTCGGTGCCCGGGCCGATGAATTCGGGCCGCCGGCCAAGGTAATCCGCAAGGCTCGCCGCCACGAGGTTGGCCTGGGAATAGACCGCCACCTCGGGGCCGAGCGCCGCCTGGAAGACCTCGTCCATCAGGGGGTAGTGGGTGCAGCCCAGGATCGCCGCCTCGGGCCGGGGCATCTTGCGTTTCAGCGCGTCCACATGCGAACGGACCAGCGCCTCGGCCAGGATCATGTCGCCCTCTTCGATGGCATCGACCACGCCGCCGCAGGCCTGCGCCTCGACGTCGACGCCGATGGCGCGGAAGGCCAGTTCGCGCTGGAAGGCGCGCGAGGCCACGGTGGCGGGGGTGGCGAAAAGCGCGACATGCTTGACCGCCACCTCGCGCGGAGGAGAGTTGTCGCCCCACTGCCGTTCGGTCAGCGCCTCGATCAGCGGCACGAAGACGCCCAGCACGCGCTTGTCGGCGGGCACCCAGCTTTCCTGCATCCGGCGCAGCGCGGCCGCGGCGGCCGTGTTGCAGGCCAGCACGACGAGATCGCAGCCCGCATCGAACATGCGGGCCACGGCGCGGGTCGTCAGGTCGTAGATGTCGTCGGCATCGCGCACGCCGTAGGGAGCATGGGCGTTGTCGCCGAAATAGACGAAGGGCACATCGGGCAGACGTTTCGTCACCGCGTCCAGCACGGTCAGCCCGCCGAGGCCGCTGTCGAAGATGCCTACTGCCATGATCTGCCTTCAGTAAACCCGGCGGGGGAGGTCGCCGTTGCGGTGCTTATCCTCGAATTCAAAGCCATATTCAAAGGATTTGAGCGGATCGGGCGACAACGCGTAGGTGCGCTTGCGCAGAAAGTCCATCATGGCGCGGGTGTCGCGGGCGTGGGGGGCCAGGTCCGCGGGCGGAATGGGGTCGCCGATCACCACCTCGACCGGGGTCCCCACGCGCGAACGGAACTCCTTGATCAGCAGCCCCATGCGGAGCGTCGAATGCAGGTGCGAGGCCAGCTGGAACAGGCGCGAGGTATGGCCGGCGAAGAACATCGGCACCACGGTCGCCTGCGACTTGGTGATCATCCGCGCCGTGAAGCCCCGCCAGCCCGGATCCATGGGGCGCGAGAAGGGGCGCAGCGCGGTCGAGACCGTGCCGCCCGGAAAGACCCCGATGGCGCCGCCGTCGGCCAGGTAGCGCAGGGCCGTCTTGCGCGTCTCGATGTTCTGCTGCACCGCCTCTTTGGTCTCGTCGAACGAGATCGGCAGGATGACGCGGTTTATGTCCTCGGCCTTGCGGAAGACCCGGTGCGCCAGGATGCGGAAATCACCCCGCTGCCGCTGCAGCACATGCCCCATCATCAGCCCGTCGAGGATGCCGTAGGGGTGGTTCGCGATCAGGATCAGCGGCCCGGTCCGGGGGATGTTGTCGAGCGATCCGCCCGTGACCGACAGCGAGAGCCGGTAGCGCTCGACCATGACCGACCAGAAGTCCCGCCCGCCCGCGATCTCGCTGGCATATCCGTCGGCCCGCCGGATCAGCCCGGGACGGCCGGTGACGTTCTCCATCACCCGGATCAGCGCCCGTCCGCCGCGCGTGGCGGCCGAATGGGCGTAGGAGATGTCGCGGGCGATCTGCCGGTTCGTGGGCGTGTTGGGCGGTGTCTGGGCGGTCATCGTGCTACCTGCTGGCTGGTGCGAATGTAGCGTTTGGCCGGGGGCGGGGCCAGAGGGTTCGGCGGCGGCCCGCACGGAGGGGAGGGAGCGGCCTCTCCCGCCTCTCCGACCGCGGCGTTCGGCCCGGAATCGGCCCGGATCCGGCCTGGATCCGGCGCGCGCCCGGTGCCGCGCGAATGTGGCTTTGCCGCGACCCGCGCGCCCCGAGCCTTCGCGCGGGCAGGGCTGTGAGATCCGCGCGCACCCCGCGACAACGTGAACCACCCGCGCGGCACGAAGTGATTGGCCCGTGCCGCGGCGATCCGTATAACCGCGGGCATGGTGACAGAACTCGGCCACTTCGCCCTCATTCTCGCGCTCGCCGTGGCGCTGGTGCAGACCGTCGTGCCGCTGGTCGGCGCACACAGGCGCTGGCCGGGCTGGATGGCCGTGGCGGAGCCGGCGGCCAACGCGCAGTTCCTGCTGGTCGGCTTCTCCTTTGCCGCGCTGACCCACGCCTTCGTCACCTCGGATTTCTCCCTGCGTCTCGTCACCGAGAATTCGCATTCTCTCAAGCCGATGCTCTACAAGATCACCGGCGTCTGGGGGAACCACGAGGGCTCGATGCTGCTGTGGATCCTGATCCTGGCGCTCTTCGGCGCCTCGGCGGCCTGGTTCGGCGGCGCCCTGCCGCCCACGCTGCGCGCCCGCGTTCTCGCGGTGCAGGGCGGCATCGGGCTGGCCTTCCTGGCCTTCCTGATCTTCACCTCGAACCCCTTCCTGCGCCTTGCGGTGCCGCCGCTGGACGGGCGCGACCTCAATCCGCTGCTGCAGGATCCGGGTCTCGCCTTCCATCCGCCCTTCCTCTACCTCGGCTACGTGGGCCTCTCGATGGCCTTCTCCTTCGCCGTCGCCGCCCTGATCGAGGGGCGGGTGGACGCTGCCTGGGGCAGGTGGGTGCGGCCCTGGACGCTGGCGGCCTGGGTCTTTCTGACCATCGGCATCGCCCTGGGGTCGTGGTGGGCCTATTACGAGCTGGGCTGGGGCGGCTTCTGGTTCTGGGACCCGGTCGAGAACGCCAGCTTCATGCCCTGGCTCATCGCGGCGGCGCTGCTGCATTCCGCCGTGGTCGTCGAAAAGCGCGAAAGCCTGAAAAGCTGGACCATCCTCCTGGCCATCGTCGCCTTCGGCTTTTCGCTGATCGGGGCGTTCATCACCCGGTCGGGCATCATCACGAGCGTTCATGCCTTTGCCACCGATCCCGAACGCGGCGTCTTTCTGCTGGCGATCACGGTGCTCTTCATGGGGGGCGCGCTGACGCTCTTCGCCGCGCGGGCCGAGGCGCTGTCCTCGCGCGGGGTCTTTTCCATGATCAGCCGCGAAAGCATGCTGGTGCTGAACAACATCCTGCTGGCCGTGGCGGCGCTGGTGGTCTTCGTCGGCACGGTCTGGCCGCTGGTGAGCGAACTGGCCTTCGACCGCAAGCTGTCGGTCGGGGCGCCCTTTTTCAACATGGCCTTCACGCCCTTCTTCGTGGCGCTCGGGCTGGCGCTGCCGATCGGCGCGATGATGCCGTGGAAGCGCGGCCGGCCGGGGCGCGTCCTGCGCAGGCTGCTGCCCGCCATGGCGCTGGCGGTGGCGGTCCTGGCGCTCGTCTACGCGATCCAGACCGAACGCTCTGCGCTCGGCCCCGTGGGGCTGATGCTGGGGACCTGGCTGGTGGCGGGGGCGGCCACCGATCTCTGGGCCCGCACCGGCAAGAGCGGCGCCGGGCGGCTGTTCCGGCTGCAGCGGTCGGATTACGGCCGCACGCTGGCCCACGCGGGGCTGGGGGTGACGATCGCCGGGATCGCCGGACTGCTGGCCTGGGAGAGCGAGGACATCCGCGTCATGCAGGAGGGCGACACCCTGACCCTGGCGGGCTACGACATCACGCTGGAAGGCGTCACGCGCGTGCAGGGGCCCAACTATGTCTCGACCACCGGCACGGTGCGGCTGGCGCGTGACGGCGCGGCCATCGCGACGCTGACGCCCGAGAAACGCTTCTACCCGGTCGCCCGCATGCCCACCACCGAAGCGGGGATCGACAACGGCATCCTGCGCGACGTCTATGTGGTGATCGGCGATCCGCAGGAGGGCGGCGGCTGGGCCTTCCGCACCTATGTCAAACCGCTGGCCAACTGGATCTGGGGCGGCGCCATCCTCATGGCGCTCGGCGGCGCGCTGAGCCTGAGCGACCGGCGTTATCGCGTCGCGGCCGGGGCGCGCCGGGTCGCCGCGGAAGGAGTGCCCGCGGAATGAGACAAAGGGACCCCGCAGGATGCGTGCTGCGCCGCACCTTCCGCGCCCTGGCGGCCGTCGTCGCGGCGATGCGTGCGAGCACGCACCCGACGCTGCTGGCGCTGGCCCTCATGGCCGGACCGGCTCTGGCCGTGCAGCCAGACGAGATCCTCGCCGACCCGCAGCTCGAGGAGCGGGCGCGAGAGCTCTCGCGGGGGCTGCGCTGTCTCGTCTGCCGGAACGAGAGCATCGACGACAGCAACGCCGAACTGGCCCGAGACCTGCGCCTTCTGGTGCGCGAGCGGCTGGTCGCGGGCGACACGGACGACGAGGTGATCGACTTCGTCACCGATCGGTACGGCGAATACGTCCTGCTCACGCCGCGGACGGGCGGTACCAACTGGGTCCTCTGGGGGGCCGGCCCCGCGATGCTGATCCTCGGGCTGGGCATCGGCCTCGTCTTCCTACGCCGCAGGGCGTCGGGGACGGAAGAGGCGCTGAGCCCCGAGGAGGAAGAGCGTCTGAAGCGAATTCTCGACCGGTGACGCACGGTTCCCCTTGCGTCCCGTGACGGCAGGAATTGGAGTGGCCCGGAAGAGGAGACTTCCATGAGCTATCAGACCATCACCAGCGACATCACCGACGACAAGGCCGTCATCCGCCTGAACCGTCCCGACAAGTACAACGCCCTGAACGGGTTGATGCGCGCCGAGCTGGCCGATGCTGTCCGCAAGGCCGCGACCGACGCGCGGGTGATCGTGCTGACCGGCAACGGACCGGCCTTCTGTTCGGGTCAGGATCTGAGCGACAGCGGCAGTCTCGACAATCCCGATCTCGAGCGTGTGCTGCGCGACGAATACCAGCCCCTGGTCCGCGCCATCGTCGAGGCGCCGGTGCCGGTGATCGCCGCGGTGAACGGGGCCGCCGCCGGGGCCGGGGCCAATATCGCGCTGTCCTGCGACGTGGTGATCGCCACCGAAAGCGCCTATTTCCTGCAGGCCTTCAGCAAGATCGCCCTGATGCCCGATGCCGGCGGGACCTATTGGCTGCCCCGCTCGGTCGGATCGCCCAAGGCCATGGGCGCGGCGCTCTTCGCCGAGAAGATCTCGGCCCGAGACGCGGATGCCTGGGGCATGATCTGGGAGGCCGTGCCGGACGAGGAATTCGAGGCGCGCTGGACCGCGCGGGCCGATTATCTCGCCAAGGGGCCGACCCTGGCCTTCGGCCAGATCAAGGAGACGATCCGCCAAAGCTGGAGCAACGGGCTGGACGCGCAGCTGGACATCGAGGGGCGGTCGCAGAACGTCTGCGGCCAGTCCCGCGACTTCAAGGAGGGCGTGCTGGCCTTCATCGAAAAGCGGCCGGCGCGGTTCGAGGGACGGTAGGCAGGGCAGGGGCCTTTCGCCGCTCCGGCCGGTGCTGACGCCGGTGAGGCCCGCCCGGTATGCAGGCCGGGCAGTGCCGCCCCCTTCGGGCGGCGCTTTCGCACCACCCCGCGGGCCGGCGCTGCCAGGCGACCAGGGCCGGGCCATCCTTCCACGGGATCGGACGCCGCGTCCCTGACGCGGGGAGGAGCCGGCACCCGCGCAACGAAAAACCGCCGGGCAGGGCCCGGCGGTTTTCTGGTCGGTCGGTGGCGGCGTCAGCGGTTCTCGACGTCGACGTAGTCGCGCTGCGTCGCGCCGGTGTAGAGCTGGCGCGGGCGGCCGATCTTCATGCCCGGATCCTCGATCATCTCCTTCCACTGGGACACCCAGCCGACCGTCCGCGACAGGGCGAAGATCGGCGTGAACATCGAAGTGGGGAAGCCCATGGCCTCGAGGATGATGCCGGAATAGAAATCGACATTCGGGAAAAGCTTGCGGTCGACGAAGTAATCGTCCTCGAGCGCCTGTTTCTCGACCTCTTTCGCGACGGCGAGGATCGGGTTGTTCTCGACGCCCAGCAGGTCCAGCACCTCGTCCGCCGACTGCTTCATCACCTTCGCGCGCGGGTCGAAGTTCTTGTAGACCCGGTGGCCGAAGCCCATCAGGCGGAACGGATCGTCCTTGTCCTTGGCCCGGGCGATGAACTCGGGGATGCGGTCGGGCGTGCCGATTTCCTTGAGGCTTTCCAGCGCCGCCTGGTTCGCGCCGCCATGGGCCGGACCCCAGAGGCAGGCGATGCCGGCCGCGATGCAGGCGAAGGGATTCGCCCCCGAGGACGACGCCAGCCGCACCGTCGAGGTCGAGGCGTTCTGTTCGTGATCGGCGTGCAGGGTGAAGATCCGGTCCATCGCGCGGCTGAGGATCGGGTCGACGTTGTAATCCTCGGCCGGGACCGAAAAGCACATGCGCAGGAAGTTCGACGCATAGTCGAGATCGTTGCGCGGGTACACGAAGGGCTGGCCGATCGAATACTTGTAGGCCATGGCCGCGATGGTCGGCATCTTGGCGATCAGGCGGATCGAGGCGACCTCGCGGTGCCAGGGATCGCTGATGTCGGTGCTGTCGTGGTAGAAGGCCGACATCGCGCCGACCACGCCGGTCATGATCGCCATCGGGTGCGCGTCGCGGCGGAACCCGGTGAAGAAGCGGTGCATCTGTTCATGCACCATCGTGTGGTTGGTCACCCGGCTCTCGAAATCCTCGATCTGGGCGGCGGACGGCAGTTCACCGTAGAGCAGCAGGTAGCAGACCTCGAGGAAGTGGGACTTCCCCGCCAGCTGGTCGATCGGATAGCCGCGGTGCAGAAGCACACCTTCCTCGCCGTCGATATAGGTGATGGCACTTTCGCAGGACGCGGTGGACGTGAAGCCCGGGTCATAGGTGAACACGTCGGCCTGCCCATAGAGCTTGCGGATGTCGATCACATCGGGGCCCGCGCTCGGCGAAAGGATCGGCAAATCATAGCTCTTGTCGTCTAGCGTCAGAGTTGCCGTTTTGTTCGTCTCTGTCATACTCTTCCCTTCCTCTTGTGCCGCGCGTGGCTGGGCCGCGCGCCCCTTCTATGCGCCGCAGGTAACCGGTGCGTTACGCCCGGACCGGCGCGGCGGCGTCCATAAGCCGCAATCTCGTTTCTTCCGGTCCGAGGACCAGCATCATGTCAAAGACACTGGGTGTTGCCGCACGGCCGGCAAGGGCGGCGCGCAGGGGACCTGCCAGTTGCCCGAACTTCACTCCGCGATCTTCGGCAAAGCTGTTCAACAAGGCCTCCAAGTCCTGACGCACCCACGTAGCAGTTTGCAGTTGCGGCGTCAAATCCGACAGCATCGCCCGGCTGTCTTCCGTGAGGTTCTTGGCGGCCTTCTCTTCGATGACGAGCGGACGCTCCGTCAGGCAGAAGTGCGCCTTTTCAAGAAGTTCCGGAAATGTCTTGGCGCGCTCCTTGAGCACGGGCATGGCTTTGTTGACCATGTCAACTTTTGCGCCGGAGAGCGGCTCCTGCCCGGTTGACGCAAGAAAATCTTGAAGTTCATGCAGCAGCGCAGCATCGTCTGCCGCCGCGATGTGCTGGCCGCAGATGTTCTCGAGCTTCTTGAAATCGAGCCGCGCGGGGGATTTGCCGATCCCGGTGATGTCGAACCATTCCAGCGCCTGGGCGTCGGTGAAGAATTCGTCGTCGCCATGGCTCCAGCCGAGCCGGGCGAGATAGTTGCGCATCCCCGCCGCCGGATAGCCCATGCGCTGATATTCCTCGACCCCGAGCGCGCCGTGCCGCTTGGACAGCTTCTTGCCGTCCGGGCCGTGGATCAGCGGAATATGCGCGTAGACCGGAACCGGCCAGCCCATGGCCTGGATGATCGTCATCTGGCGCGCGGCGTTGTTGAGGTGGTCGTCGCCCCGGATCACGTGGGTCACGCCCATGTCGTGATCGTCCACCACCACCGCCAGCATGTAGACCGGAGACCCGTCCGAGCGCAGCAGCACCAGATCGTCGAGCTGGTCGTTGCGGATCGTCACGTCGCCCTGCACCTCGTCGCGGATGACGGTCGTGCCCTCGTGCGGGACCCTCAACCTTACAACGTAAGGCGCGTCGGGGTGTGTGGCCGGATCGGCATCGCGCCAGGGGCTGCGGAACAGGGTGGAGCGGCCGTCGGCGCGGGCGGCCTCGCGGTAGGCCTGGATTTCCTCCTGGGTCGAAAAGCACTTGTAGGCCTTCCCGGCCTCGAGAAGCTCATGCGCCACCGCGCGGTGCCGGTCGGCCCGCTCGTATTGCGAGACCGCCTCTCCGTCGTGGTCGAGACCCAGCCACGCCATGCCGGCCAGGATCGCGGCCGTCGCCTCGGGGGTCGAGCGGTCGCGGTCGGTATCCTCGATCCGCAGCAGGAACTTGCCGCCGCGGCCGCGGGCATAGAGCCAGTTGAACAGCGCGGTGCGCGCGCCGCCGATATGCAGAAAGCCTGTGGGAGAAGGCGCAAAGCGGGTGACAACCTCGGTGGACACGGGGGGAGTAACCTTTCGTTTACCAGGGAGGGCCCAAGCTGCGCATTGTCTATCTGGCGGAAACGAGGGTGACAAGTGCCGCAGGGACTGCAGATCGGGCCGGTTGCGGCGGGCCGAGCGCTCGCCGGGGAGTTGCTGCGCCAGCGCGGTTTCCTGTTCCCCTGGGTGCCGGTGGCCCTGGGCATCGGCATCGGCGGGTATTTCGCCCTCCCGGTCGAGCCCGGAGGCGGGGCCGAGCTGGTGCTGGGCGGCCTTGCCGCGACGGCCGGTGCGGCGGCCCTGCGGGGCGGTGCGCTGTCGGGTCCGGTCCTGTGGCTTCTGGCGATGATCGCGGCGGGCGGCGCGCTGGCGGCCTGGCGGGCGCAGTTCGTCGCCGCGCCGGTGCTGGAGTGGCGTTACTACGGGCCGGTCACCGGGCGGATCGTCGGCATGGACCGCTCGGCCTCGGATGCGCTGCGGCTGACCCTGGACCGGGTGCACCTGGCCGATGTCGCGCCGTCCCGGACGCCCGCGCGGGTGCGGATTTCCCTGCACGGGGACCAGGGCGCGACGACGCCCGTGGCGGGGCTGACCGTGATGACCACGGCGCACCTGTCGCCCCCCGCCGGACCCGTCGAGCCCGGCGGCTTCGACTTCCAGCGCCACGCCTGGTTCGCGCGGCTCGGCGCGGTCGGCTATACCCGCGTGCCGGTCGTGGCTCTGCGGCCGCCCGACCCCGGAGCGACCCGCGTCTTCCGGGCCCGGATGGCACTGTCCGACCGGGTGCGCGGCGTGCTGGCGGGCGATACCGGCGCCTTCGCCGCGGCGGTGATGGCCGGCGACCGCTCGGGGCTGAGCCGCGAGGTCACCGAGACGCTGCGCCGCACCAATCTCGCCCATCTGCTGGCCATTTCCGGCCTGCACATGGGGCTGGTGGCGGGGTTCGTCTACGCGGCGCTGCGCCTGGCCGGGGCGGCGGTGCCCTACACGGCGCTGCGCTGGCCCGTCCGGTCGGTCGCCGCGCTGGTCGCCGTGGCGGCGGGGGCGGGCTATCTCATGCTGTCGGGCGGGTCGATCGCGACCGAGCGCGCCTTCGTCATGGCGGCGGTCGCGCTTGTCGCGCTGGTCTTCGACCGGCGGGCGATCACCTTTCGGGCGCTGGCGATGGCGGCGCTCGTGGTGCTGGTCCTGCGGCCCGAGGCGCTGCTGTCGCCGGGGTTCCAGATGTCCTTTGCCGCGACCACCGCGCTGGTCGCGGTCTTCGGCGGGCTGCGCGGAAGGGCGCGGCTGCGCAGCCGGCTGTTGCGGGGTGTCATGGCGGTCGTGGTCTCGTCCTCCGTGGCGGGACTGGCGACGGCGCCGGTCGGGGCGGCGCATTTCAACACGATGGCGCATTACGGGCTGGCGGCGAACCTGCTGGCGGTGCCGCTCATGGGGATGCTGGTGATGCCCGCGGGCGTGGTGGCCGTGGTGCTGATGCCGCTGGGGCTCGAGGCGCTGGCGCTGACCGTGATGGGCTGGGGCCTGGACGTGATCCTGTTCATCGCGCGGACGGTCGCATCCTGGCCCGGCGCGGTCGGCCATGTTCCGGCGCCGGGGGAATGGGTGCTGCCGCTCTTTGCCGCGGGCGGACTGTCCCTGGCGCTCTGGCAGGGGCCGCTGCGCTGGCTGGGCCTTGTTCCGCTGCTGGTGGCGGGCGGTCTCTGGACGCAGGTGGACCGGCCCGGGATCCTGATCGACGACCGGGGTGCGCTGGTCGGTGTACTGGGCGAGAACGGGCGGGCGCTGAGCCGGGCGAAGGGGGCCGGATTTGTGGCGCAGGTCTGGCTCGAGAACGATGGCTCGGGGCGGGAGCAGGCGGCGGCGGCAGCGCTCTGGCCGGCGCAGGGCCGGGTGCGGCACCTCACGGGCAAGCGTCGGGCCGAGGCGGCGACCTGCGCGCAGGGCGAGATCCTCGTGTTGAACCACGACCCGCCGGGGGACCCGGGCTGCGAGGTCTTCTCGCCCCGGCGGCTGCACGGGCTGGGCGCGGTGGCCATCACCCGCGATGCCACGGGGCTGCACATACGATCGGCCCGCGCGGTGGCGGGCCGACGGCTCTGGAACGATGCGGAAATCCGCGCCGCGCGGCTCTGGCGGGCTCAGTAGGTGCGGATCAGGCCGACCAGCCGGCCCTGCACCTTGACCCGGTTGTCGGGCAGCACGCGGGTTTCATAGGCCGGGTTCGCGGCCACCAGCTCGATCTGGCCGGAGCGGCGGAAGAAGCGCTTGAGCGTCGCCTCCTGCTCGTCGACGAGCGCCACGACGATGTCGCCGTTGTCGGCCGAGCCGGTTTCGCGCACCACCACGACGTCGCCGTCGTTGATCCCCGCGTCGATCATGGAGTCGCCCCGCACCTCGAGCGCGAAATGTTCGCCCCGGCCCGAGAGCATGGAGCCGGGCACGGCGACATGGTGCGAGACCTGGTTGATCGCCTCGATCGGGACACCGGCGGCGATCCGGCCCATGACGGGCAGTTCCAGCGCATGCGCCGCCTCGACCGGCCGCGTGTCGCCGAGCGGCGGGTCGGCGGGCCCGGCGCCGCCGTCGATCACGCGGGGCACGAAGCCGCCGCCGTCGCCCCCGAGGCTATCGGGCAGCTTGACGATCTCGATCGCGCGGGCCCGGTGTGCGAGCCGGCGGATGAAGCCCCGTTCCTCGAGCGCGGTGATGAGCCTGTGGATGCCGGACTTCGACCGCAGGTCGAGCGCCTCCTTCATCTCGTCGAAGGAGGGGGGCACACCGTCGCGCTGCACCCGCTTGTGGATGAATTCCAGAAGGTCGAGTTGTTTCTTCGTCAGCACGGCACTACTCCCTCGTCCGGCCTTTTCATTGCCGTTTGTTCTACACATGTTCATGTTTTGTGTCAACCGGGCGGGCTGCTTGCGCGTTCCAGGAGGTGCTGGCGGGGGAGATCCTCGGGTCCGGCTTGAGGATGACGGCGCGGGGTGGAGAGTGCGGAGGGGCTCTGCCCCGCCGGCCTGCGGCCGGCCCCCGGGATATTTGTCGGACCAAAGAAGACGGGGCTGGACGGGGCCTCCGGGGGGGCGCCCGGCAGGACCGGTGCAAGGGCGGCGTTTCCGGCGGCGACGCGAGGAGCGGCGGGCGGACGAGGAGGCGCGGAACGAGGTCTTCGCCGGCATTGGACGCGGTGCAGGGTCCCGGGGGCCGGCGGGGCCGCGGGCGGGGCGGCGATCTCGGGGGCGGCGGGTTCGAGGGACGGGCCCCGGAGGCGACGGTCCGCAAGCTGGCTGACGCAGGCGGCGGGATGGGCCGCGAGTGCCGGCGCGGCGGCGCTTACAGCGGCAGGTAGTCCACCGTCTCGCCGGCCCGTGCCGCCGGGGCGTGCGGGGCGCGGACCAGCAGCGCGCCGGCGCCGGAGAGCACCGAGAGCAGCGCGCTGTCCTGCCGGTCGTCGGGGGCGATCCCGTCCGGGCCGATCCGCGCCCGGAGGTAGTGTTCGCGCGGCCCGTTGGCCGGCACGTCCACGGCAAGCGGCGCCCGTCGCCGCGGCGCGGGCGCCGCGCCGAGGCCGAGCATGTGGCGGATCACCGGACCCACGAAGACATGGCCGCAGACCATGGCCGAGACGGGATTGCCCGGCAGGCCGATCATCGCCGCGTCGCCCATCCGGCCCGCCATCAGCGGTTTGCCGGGGCGCATCGCCACCTTGTAGAAGCTCTGCTCCATCCCCAGCCCCTGCGCCGCCTGCGCCACGACGTCGTGATCGCCGACCGAGGCGCCGCCGATGGTGATGATGAGATCGGCGGGCGCGTGACCTTCGCGCGTCAGCGCGAAGACCGTCTCGAGCGCATCGATCCGGTCCCGCGCGATCGGCAACAGGCGAACCTCGGCGCCCGCCTCGGTCAGCAGGGCGTGCAGCCCGTAGGAATTCGAGGCGACGATCTGGTCGGGTCCGGGTGTCTCGCCGGGCTGCACCAGTTCGTTGCCGGTCGCGATCAGCGCCACGCGCGGCCGGCGGGTCACCGGCACGCGCGGAATGTTCATCGCCGCCAGCAGCGCGACATCGGCGGGCGAGAGCAGGCGCGGCGCCGCGACCCGGTCCCCTGTCCGGAAGTCGCCGCCGGCGGGCCGGACGTTGCGGCCGCTGCCATAGTCGCCGGTCACCGTGATGCGGTCGCCCTCGCGGCGCACGTCCTCCTGGATCACCACGCGGTCGGCGCCCTCGGGCATCGGGGCGCCGGTGAAGATGCGCACCGCCTGGCCCGCGCCGACCGGTCCGGCAAAGCGTGCGCCGGCGGCGGATTCGCCGATGACCTCGAAGACCGCGCCGGTCGCCAGCTCCGCCTCGCGCAGGGCGTAGCCATCCATGGCGGACCCGGCGAAGGGCGGCTGGTCGCGGCGGGCCTCGACCGCCCTGGCGAGCACCCGGCGGTTCGCTTCGGTCAGCGGAACCTCTTCGGCCCCGAGCGGTACGGACAGCCCGAAGAGCCGGTCCAGCGCCTCGTCGACCGATATCACGCGCCGGCCTCGTAGCGCCCGGACTTGCCGCCGTCCTTCAGCGCGACATGCAGCCCGCCGACCTCCATCCCGCGATCCACGGCCTTGCACATGTCGTAGATCGTGAGCGCGGCGGTCGAGGCGGCGGTCAGGGCCTCCATCTCGACCCCGGTCTTGCCGGTGGTCTTCACCGTCGCCTCGATCCGCACGCCGGGCAGGCCGGCATCCGGGGCCAGATCGACCGTGACCCGGGTGATCGGCAGCGGATGGCAGAGCGGGATCAGCTCGGCCGTCTTCTTGGCCCCCATGATCCCCGCCAGCCGGGCGATCCCCAGCACGTCGCCCTTTTCCGCCGTGCCGCTTTCGATCAGCGACAGCGTCTCGGAGAGCATCCGGACGTGACAGACGGCGACGGCGATGCGGTCGGTGTCGTCCTTGTCCGACACGTCGACCATATGCGCCCGGCCCGCCTTGTCGAAATGCGTCAGGCTCACAGACCGGCCCCCTGACCCATGCCCCCCAGCGGGGTGGCCAGCAGCGCGCGCGTGGCCGCGGCCACGTCGGCCTCGCGCATCAGGCTTTCGCCGATGAGGAAGCAGCGGGCGCCGTAGCGCGCGATATCTGCCAGGTCCTCGGAGGTCGACAGCCCGCTTTCCGACACGATGATCCGGTCCTCGGGCGCCAGCCGGGTCAGCTTGCGCGTGACGTCGAGCGAGGTCTCGAAGGTCCGGAGGTCGCGGTTGTTGATGCCGATCAGGCGGGACTGGAGTTGCGACGCGCGCTCCAGCTCGGCCTCGTCGTGCACCTCTATCAGCACGTCCATGCCCCAGTCCTGCGCCGCCGCCTCGAGCTCGGCCGCCTGACCGTCCTCGAGCGAGGCCATGATCAGCAGGATGCAGTCGGCGCCGAGCGCGCGCGCCTCGGCCACCTGATAGGTGTCGTACATGAAGTCCTTGCGCAGCACCGGAAGCTCGCAGGCCTCGCGGGCGGCGGTGAGATAATCCTTGGCCCCCTGGAAACTGGGCGTGTCGGTCAGGACCGACAGGCAGGTGGCGCCGCCCTCGGCATAGGCGGCGGCGAGGGTCGCGGGGTCGAAATCCTCGCGGATCAGACCCTTGGAGGGCGACGCCTTCTTGATCTCGGCGATCAGGCCGTAGCCTTCGCGCATCGCCTCGTGCAGGGCTTCGGCGAAGGGGCGGACCGCGGGCGCGCTGCGGGCGGCGGCCTCGACATCGGCGAGGGGGGTCGCCTCCTTGTCCGCGGCGATCTCGTCGAGCTTGTAGGCCTTGATGCGGTCGAGGACGGTGTCGGTCATGCGCTGGTGATCCAATCGATCGGGGGCTCTCCCCGTTGCTTAAGCCAGTTGTTCACGCTTGAAAATGGCCGCGAGCCGAAAAATCCCCGCCGCGCCGAGAGGGGCGAGGGATGCGGCGAGGCGAGGATCAGGTGGTCGCCGCCCCGGATGTGATCGCGGAACCCCTGGGCGTGACCGCCCCAGAGCAGGAAGGCCCGGGGCCGGTCGCCCAGCCGGCCGAGCACCTGCCGGGTCAGCCCGGACCAGCCCAGCTTTGCATGGCCCCCGGCCCGGCCCGCCGGCACGCTGAGCGCGGTGTTGAGCAGCAGCACGCCCTGCCGCGCCCAGGACGAGAGATCGCCGGTGGCGGGCCGGTCGCCCAGATCGTCCTCCAGCTCCTGGAAGATGTTGGACAGCGACCGGGGCAGGGGGCGCACATCCGGCGCCACCGAAAAGGCGAGGCCGTTGGCATGGCCCGGCGTCGGATAGGGATCCTGGCCCAGGATGACGACCCGCGTCGCGTCCGGCGGTGTCAGGTCGAGGGCGGCAAAGCGCTGCGCGGCGGGGGGCAGGATGTCGGTCCCCGCCGTCGCTGCGGCGATGCGCGGATAATCCTCGCGGAAGAAGGCGAGGTCGGACCAGGCGGAGGGCGGCGCGCTCATGTCCGGTAAATCACTCGGCGGTGGCGGAGGAAGTGATCCGCGCCAGCGCCTCGATCTTGGCGAGGGCCTGGCCGCTGTCGATGCTGTCGGCCGCCAGCGCCACGCCCTCGCGCAGGTCGCCGACCTTGCCCGCCACCACCAGCGCCGCGGCCGCGTTCAGCAGCACGGCATCGCGATAGGCCGAGGCCTCGCCCGCCAGCAGCCCGCGGAACGCCCGACCGTTCTCGCGGGGTGTCCCGCCGAGGATCGCCTCGAACGGATGCACCGGCAGGCCGGCCTCCTCGGGGTGCAGCTCGGTCTCGCGGACCGAGCCGTCCTCCTCGAGCGCGGCGATCCAGCTGACCCCCGTGATGGTCAGCTCGTCCGTCCCGTCCGACCCGTGGACCAGCCAGGCCCGTTCCGCCCCGAGCGCCCCGAGCGTCTCGGCCATCGGCCGGATCAACGCGCGCGAGAAGGCTCCGGTCAGCTGGCGTTTCACCCCGGCGGGATTGGTCAGCGGCCCCAGGATGTTGAACATCGTCCGCGTGCCCAGCTCCTGCCGGACGGGCATGACGTGGCGGATCGCCGGGTGATGCATCGGCGCCATCATGAACCCGATCCCCGCCTCGGACAGCGCCTGCTCAACCACATGCGTGCCGACCATCACCTCGACCCCCATCTGGCCGAGCGCGTCGGCCGCGCCAGACCTGGACGACAGGTTCCGGTTGCCGTGCTTGGCCACCACCACCCCGGCCCCCGCCACGACGAAGGCGGTCGCGGTCGAGATGTTCAGCGTGCCCTTTCCGTCCCCGCCCGTGCCGACGATGTCCATGGCGCCGGCCGGGGCGACGACGGGGTTGCACTTGGCCCGCATCACATGCGCCGCGGCGGCGTATTCGTCGACGGTCTCGCCGCGCGTCCGCAGCGCCATCAGCAGCCCGCCCATCTGCGCGGGCGTCGCCTGGCCCTCGAAAAGGATGTCGAACGCGGCTTCGGCCTCGGCCCGGGTCAGGGGGCGTTCCGCCGCCGCGGCGATCATCGGTTTCAGCGCGTCGCTCATTCTTGTCCCTTTCGGTCTGCGGGCGATCCCGGCCACTGGTCAGGACCGGGTGTTGTGGTATCATGGCTCCGCGACACACCCCTTTGGGCTTTTGCTTGCGCCTGTGCCGTGCCGGCCATAGATGAGCCGCGGCCCGCACCAGCGTCAAGGGGCGGTGGCCAAGGACCGACCGGGCCAACCCCGGCGAGAAGGAGAGCAGAACGTGCTACGCGGAACCATTCTGGGGGGACTCTGGGGCCTGGCCCTGGCCGCGGGCGTGGCCGGCGTCGTCTCGCTCAGCGTGCCGGTCCCGGGCGACGCGCCGCCCGAAACCGCCACGCCGGACGTGCCCGCGACCTCGGCCTTCGGCGATGCGCGCGACGACATGCCGGCGCTGCGGCCCGCGCCGATCAGCAAGCCGGACCGGGGCGATGCCGTGCGACCGGAACCGCCCGAGGGCGACGACCTGGCCCTGGCGGGCGAGGCGCTGCAATCGGTCGAGCCGCCGGCCCTGACGGCCCCCGACGCCGGCCTGGGCGATGCGCCGGCCCCCGCGCCGGGCGACAGTCTGCCGACCCCGGCCGAGGCGGATCCCGTGTTGCCGAGCCCGCTGGCGATGCCCCCCGCCGCGCCCGCCGCCGAGTCCGAGCCGGAAGCCTCGCGTGCCACGCCCCAGCCGCCGCGGGCGGACCCCGGCGAGGAAGTGACCGGCTTCCCCTCCGGCGACCTGGACGACGCCGCGATCACGCCGGAGACGCCGGTGACGGATCTGCCGATGCCGCAACCGGACCCGGTTGCCCCGGAGCGTCTGTCCGGGACCGCGCCGGCCGGAACCGGCCCCACTTCCGAGGCGCCGGGGCCCGATCCGGCCGCCCCCGCCGACCCCGTGGCCGAGCCGGTGGCGCCGGCAGACCCGGCCGCCCCCGAGGCGCCGCAGATCGCCGCGCGGGACGGTGCATCCCGCCCGGTCCCGCAGTCGCCGGAGGCCGCCCCAAATCGCGTCACGGAGCGCGTCACGGAGCGAACTTCCTCCGGTCCGGGCCGCGTTGGTGCCACCGGGGGCGCCGACGCTCTGCCGCCCGCTCCGACGATCCAGTCGGAGTCCGCGGCCGACGCCCCCCCCGAAGCCGCCACTGGGGCGGTGCCGACCGGCGAAGCGCCGGACGAAACGACCTCCGGCACTTCGACCGGTGACGGCTCCGACGCCCCTGCCACCGCACCCGTCGTCCTGAGCGGAGAAACCTCGCCGGAACCGCCGGTCTCGCCGGCCGGCGCCGAAGCCGAGGAGCCCGCCCCCGAACGGCCCGCGCCGGGCCCCGTTGCCGGGGTCGAGGAGCCCGCATCCGGCGAACCCGCCTCGCCTCCGGTCGCGGAAGCCGGAGACGCCGCCCGCGACGCGCCTGCCTCGGCCACGATAGCCGAGTGGCGGGAGAGCGCTCCTGATGCGCCCGCCCCGGCATCCGATGCATCCTCCGGGGCACCTGTACCCCCCGCGGCCGGCACGGCCCCCGCCTCCGAGGCGGGCGACGCCCCGCTCGCCGCGCCCTCCGTCCAGGGGACCGACTCCCAAGAGGCCGCGGACGAAGACCCGTCGGCGACCGTCGCCGGGCTCGCCCCCGATGCGCCCGCTTCGGCCACCCAGACGGATGAGGCCGCGCCCAGACCGTCCGCCCCCGTGACCGAAGACCCCGTGACCGAAGACCCCGTGACCGAAGACCCGGGCCTCGCACAGCGAGCGGCCCGGACCGCCCCGGACAGCGGCGCGGTGGACCCCCGTCCGGCCATGCCTGGCGAGCCGGCCCTCCGGCTGGTCGAAACCGCGCCCGTGGTGCCTCTCTCCGATCCCGATGCCGCCCCCGATGCAAGCGCCGGGGCGGCGCCCGAAGCGGTCGGCCCGCCGATCGACCGGTTCGCCCAGCCGTTCGACAACCCTGCGGACATGCCCCTGGTGTCGATCGTGCTGATCGACGACGGCCGGGGCGACGCCAGCCTGCCTGCGGATTTCCCCTATCCCCTGTCCATCGCCATCCCCGTGACGCGCCCCGACGCGCCCGAGGCGATGCGCCGCTACCGGGAAGGCGGTTACGAGGTGCTGGCCCTCGCCGGTGTGCCCGCCGGTGCGACGCCGGCCGATCTCGAGGCCGCCGCCGGGGACTGGTTCACCCGCCTCGACCAGGTCGTCGGGGTGATCGAGACCCCCGGGCGCGGGCTGCAGTCCGGGCGCGCCATGGGCGAACGGCTCGCCGCGATCCTCGAAGAGAGCGGCCACGGCCTGCTGCTCTTTCCCGAAGGCCTCGACACCGCTCGCAAGCTCGCGACCCGCCGGGGAGTGCCCGCGGCCACGGTCTTCCGCGACCTCGACAGCGAGGGGCAGAGCGCCACGGTGATCCGCCGTTTCCTCGACAATTCCGCCTTCAAGGCGGGGATCGAGGGGCAGGTGATCCTCGTCGCCCGCCTGCGCCCCGAAACGATCGAGGCGCTGCTGGTCTGGGGTCTGGCCGACCGGGCGGGGCGCGTTGCCCTGGCCCCGGTGTCTCATGCGCTCAAGGCCGCCGCCCCCTGACGGATCGGCGGGTTCCGGTCCCGCGCGGTCGAAGACAGGCGGCGGAAAGCGGTCCGCCGGTTGCTGACGGACATGACATGGCGCGCCGGCCCCGCCGCCGCCGGGGCGAAAGGCGTCCGCTCGTCCGCGACGCCTCGCGCGGCGCGCCGGCGACAGCGCCGTACTGGACGGCCTGCAGGCGAAAACGCCGACCGCTCTCTCGCGGAAGGGCCCCACCCGCGATCGCGGGCTCGACGGCATCACCCGCGCCCGCACGACCGCCCGCGATACGCCGCCCGCCACGCGCCGGCGCCACTTCATGCCTCCGCGCGCCGGCCGGCCCGGTCTCCCGACCACTGTTTCTTTGGTCCGGAAAATATCCTCGGGGGTGAATTGGCCCGGCACGGGCCGAGAGGGGGCAGACAGCCCCCTGCGACATTTGCCGCACCGCGATGCCCTTCATACAATATTTAGACCTTTCCCCCATCCCGCATCCGTGCAATAGGGAAGCGCCAAGTGATCCCATCCAAGGAGATATCCCATGGAGATTCGCGAGGCGCTGACCTTCGATGATGTCCTGCTCGTTCCCGCCGCCTCGTCGGTGCTGCCCTCCACGGCGGACACGCGCACCAGGGTCACCAAGGCGATCTCCCTGAACATCCCGCTGCTCAGTTCGGCCATGGACACGGTGACCGAGGCCCGCATGGCCATCTGCATGGCCCAGGCCGGCGGCATGGGCGTGATCCACCGCAATCTCGACGTCCAGCAGCAATCCGACGAGGTCCGGCGGGTCAAGCGTTTCGAATCCGGCATCGTCTACAAGCCGATCACCCTGCGCCCCGACCAGACCCTGGCCGATGCCAACGACCTGCGCGACCGCTACCGCATCTCCGGCTTCCCGGTGGTGGACGAGGGAGGCCGGGTGGTGGGCATCCTGACCAATCGCGACATGCGCTTCGCGAACGACGACAAGACGCCCGTCCACGCGATGATGACCTCCGAAGACCTCGCCATCATGCAAGAACCGGCCGATCGCGACGAGGCGATCAGCCTGATGAAGGCCCGCCGGATCGAGAAACTGCTCATCACCGACAGGACGGGCAAGCTGACCGGACTGCTGACCCTCAAGGACAGCGAACAGGCCGTGCTCAACCCGACCGCCTGCAAGGATCGCCTCGGCCGCCTGCGCGTGGCCGCGGCGACCACCGTGGGCGATGCCGGCTTCGAACGGTCCGAGGCGCTGGTGGATGCCGGCTGCGACCTGATCGTCATCGACACGGCGCACGGCCATTCCGAAGGCGTGGCCCAAGCCGTCGAGCGCGTCAAGCGCCTGTCGAACGAGGTCCAGGTCGTCGCCGGCAACGTCGCCACGGCCGAGGCCACCCGCGCCCTGATCGGCGCCGGCGCGGATGCGATCAAGGTCGGCATCGGTCCGGGCTCGATCTGCACGACGCGCATGGTCGCCGGGGTCGGCGTGCCGCAGCTGACGGCGATCATGGACTGTGCCGCCGCCGCGGACGGCACGCCGGTGATCGCGGACGGCGGCATCAAGTTCTCGGGCGATTTCGCCAAGGCCATCGCTGCCGGCGCCTCGGTCGCGATGGTCGGCTCGATGATCGCGGGCACCGACGAGAGCCCGGGCGAGGTCATCCTCTACCAGGGCCGGACCTTCAAATCCTACCGCGGCATGGGCAGCCTGGGCGCCATGGCGCGCGGCTCGGCCGACCGCTATTTCCAGAAGGATGCCGCCAGCGACAAGTTGGTACCCGAGGGGATCGAGGGCCAGGTGCCCTACAAGGGCAGCGCCGGCACGGTGATCCACCAACTCGTCGGCGGCCTGCGTGCCGCCATGGGCTATACCGGCTGCGCCACGGTGGACGAGATGCGCAGGAACTGCACCTTCGTGAAGATCACCGGCGCCGGGCTCAAGGAAAGCCACGTGCACGACGTGCAGATCACGCGGGAATCTCCGAACTACCGGATCGGATGAGGAACCGCTCGCATTGACGCGCCACCTCGCTTGACGGGGCAGGCGCGGCTCGTGCCCGCCGCAGGGTGCACGAGCACGCGTGCCGGCGGCGCGGCGCGCGGAAGATGGGGACGCCGCGCGGTCCCCGCCGTCGCGTCTGACCCTCTCGCAGCTCGTGCTCTGATTTACCTCCAAGCTCCCTCGGTGCTTCGTCCGGCCGGGGACACCTCCGGATTCGCAACCGGATTAAGCGTTCGTCGCGCCAGCGCGGTCGCGGGACCCCGTCGCCGCTTGTGCAGTCATCTGCCTCACGGTACGATTTTCCCGTGACCGATTGCTCCGCCCTCATCGTCTGACCGGGGGGTGAAGAACTGACGAAAGACAACTGAATGGCTTCTTCGAAAGCGCCGGTCACAATCGGCTTTCTCTATTCGCGCACGGGCGTGACCTCCGTCATCGAGGTCGCACAGCGACAGGGCGCCCTGCTCGCTGTTCAAGAGATCAACGCAGAAGGCGGTCTGCTCGGGGAAGAGCTGCGCGTCGCGGACAGCAACCCGCAGTCCAATCCGCATCTCTTCAAGTCCGAGGCCGCGCGGCTGCTGGACGACGGAGTGGATGCGCTGTTCGGCTGCTACATGTCGTCCACCCGCAAGGCGGTCCTGCCCGAGGTCGAGGCGCGGCAGAGCCTGCTGTTCTACCCCACGCTCTACGAGGGCTTCGAATATGTCGAAGGCTGCATCTATTCGGGCGCCGCGCCCAATCAGAACGCCCGGATGCTGGCGGACTATCTGGTCGAAACCTACGAGCCGCGGTATTTCTTCGTCGGTTCGAATTACATCTTTCCATACGAATCCAACAGGATCATGCGGGACCTCCTGTCGAACCGGGGCGCCGAGGTCGTGGACGAGGTCTACATACCGCTCTCTTCCACCAGAGAGGAAATCGACCGGGTAATCGACCGGATCCGCGCCGCGGGTCCCGTGACGGTCTTCTCCAACGTGGTCGGGCAGGGCGCCGTCGACTTTTACCGCGCCTACGACGCCGCGGGTTTCGACCGGACGGTCCGGCCGATCGCCTCGCTCACCTTCGGGGAACCCGAGAGCCTGGCCGCGGGACTGGACGCCTCGGTCGGGAACGTCAAGGCCGCGCCGTATTTCAGCGTGCTCCGGACACCTGCCAACGCCCGGTTCGTGGCCGCGTACCGCGCGCTGTTCGGGCCCGACCAACCGATCTCGGCCGAAGTCGAGGCCGCGTATATCCAGGTGCGCATGTTTGCCGAGGCCGTGCGGCGGGTGGACGGGACCAGCCGGAGGGACCTGCTCAAGGCCTTGCCGACCTTCTCGTTCGAGGCGCCACAGGGGCCGGTGCGTGTGGATGCCGTGAACCACCACACCTATCTCTGGCCACGGGTCGGGCTGGTCGACGGCAAGGGGGAGTTCGAGGTCGTCCGCGAAACCAGCGCGCCGGAAGCGCCCGAGCCCTATCTCGTCGAACATGACGACCCGGTCAGTTTCGCGAAGGCGAAGGGAGGCGGTAGGTGATGGCACGCATCCGCCTCAAGGATCTCAGGAGTTTGAGCGTCGCGGTGGTGCACCCGCCGGATGCCAACGGGCAGACCATCCTGGACCAGCTGGGCCGGATCGGATGTCGCACGGACCATATCTGGCCTCCCGAGAAGGGGCTTGCCTCCAAGGTGGATGTGGTCTTCGCCGGTGTCTTCTTCGACAGCCAGGAGCAGATGAAGGCAATGCTGCGCCGTGCGGAGAAACCTGCCCCCGCGATCATAGCGGTGATCGATTACGAGAACCCCGCCATGCTGGAACTCGTTCTCGAACTCGGCGCGGTCGCGGTGACGTCCAAGCCGGTGCGGAGCTTCGGCATCATGACGAACATGGTGGTCGCCCGCGACTGCCAGCAGCGCCAGATCGACCTGCAGCAGAAAATGGCGAAGCTGGAAAAGAAGCTGGCCGGCCAGAAGATCATCGCCAAGGCCAAGTCGATTCTCATGGAAATGCACGGGTTTTCCGAGGCCGCAGCCTTCGAAACGATTAGAAAACAGGCAATGTCCAAGAGAACTTCGATAGAAGACATGGCTCAGGCGATTATCAACGCCAATGAGCTTTTGTCCGGCAAACCTGTCGACGTATAGTGAAGTCAACGGACGGCCAATGATGCCCGTTCGTTGAAGCAACGAAGCTCGCTTTGATACCTGATCCGGTACAAGTGGGCTTTTTTTGTGTTTTGTTCCGGACGGCTCGATGATGCGCCGTGCGTGCCTCACCCGACAGGCGTGGGGAAGGCGAGTGTCCACCGGTTCGTGGGCCTTCCGGGAACGGCGCTGAACCGCCTCCTTCGAATGTCGTCGCGGCAGTCACCTGCGGACGATGCAATCTCAATCTTCGGTCACACAACGTTAATCGCACGGACGCGCCGCGTTCTGCCGAGGGCAGCCGCGATCCGTCCGCCAACAGGGAGACTCTCCATGAAATCCAACCGTCGCTCTTTCCTGAAGACCTCGGCCGCGTTCGGTGCGGCGCTGGCTGCCCCGTCGCTCATTCCCGGCCGTGCCGCGGCAGCCGGCGAGATCGAGGTCGGCGTCCTGTTCTCGCAGACCGGCGGCCTGTCGATCATCGAGAAGTCGCTGGCCGATGCCACGCTCATGGCGATCGAGGAGATCAATGCCGCGGGCGGCGTGAACGGCATGATGATCAAGCCGATCGTCGAGGATGGCGCCTCCGATCCGAAGACGTACAACGAGAAGGCGTCCAAGCTGGTCATTCGCGACCGCGTGCCGACGGTCTTCGGCTCCTACACCTCCGCGTCCCGCAAGGCCGTCCTCCCGGTCTTCGAGAAACGCAACAACATGTATTTCTACCCGACGTACTACGAGGGCTTCGAATGCTCCAAGAACGTCGTCTACACCGGCGCGGTCCCCAACCAGCAGCTCTCGAACTTCGTCCCATGGATCATCAATACCCTGGGCAAGAAGAAGTTCTTCATCGTGGGATCCAACTACATCTACCCGCGCGAGATGGCGAAGGTCTCGAAAATCCTGATCGAGCAGCACGGCGGAGAATATGTCGCCGACGAGTACCTGGAACTGGGCCACTCCGAATGGGGGGCCATGGTCTCGAAGATCAAGGACTCGGGCTGCGATGTCGTGCTGTCCAACGTCGTCGGCGACTCGGTCGTGGCCTTCTACCGCGAGTTCAAGAACCAGGGTCTCACGCATGACGTCCTGCCGATCTGCGCGACCGTCACCTCGGAAATCGAGATCGCGGCCATGGGCGCGGAATTTGCTGCCGGGTCCTACACCTCCTTCCCCTATTTCCAGGCGATCGACACCCCCGAGAACAAGTCGTTCATCGAACGCTACCGCAGCTTCGTGGGCGACCCGAAGGCGGTGACGCACCATGCGCTGGAAAGTTCGTATTTCCAGGTGTTCCTGTGGAAGCAGGCAGTCGAGAAGGCGGGCGAGGCGACACCGGATGCCATCCGCGAAGCCATCAAGGGCCAGACCTTCGACGCCCCCAACGGCAAGGTGACGGTCGATCCCGAGAACCTGCACACCTACCTCACGCCGCGCATCGCGCAATGGGGCGCGGACGGGCAGGGCACCATAATCGAGGCCTATGACGAGCCCGTCCAGCCGATGCCTTACGTGGCCTACGGGGAAGCCCCTGAAAACCTGTTCTGCACCGCGGGTGGGCTCGACAGCTCCAAACTGTGATCCGCGCGGCGGGGGCCGCGCGCCCCCGCCCGAACCCACCTCATCGAGGGACAACCGATCCATGTCGGAAATACTCTTCATCGGACTGTCGCTGTCGTCGATCCTTCTACTGATCGCGCTTGGCCTGTCGATAACCTACGGCGCCATGGGTGTCATCAACATGGCCCACGGCGAACTCGTGATGATCGGCGCATATACCGCCGTCATTTCGGGCATCTACCTGAACATAAACCTGTTTCTCGCGCTTCCCCTGGCGTTTCTCGTCTCCGCGGCCGTCGGTCTCGCGCTGGAGAAACTGGTGATCCGCCGCCTCTACGGGCGCATCATCGACACGCTGCTGGCGACCTGGGGCGTGGCCATCGTCCTGCAACAGCTGATCCGGCTCGAATTCGGGCTCAGCTTCTTCGGCATCCATATCGAGGGGCTCGGCCCCGGTCTGCAGAACATGAACGTCCCGTCCTTCCTGACGCAGCCGTTCGAGATCGGCGGGATCCCGATCCAGCCATACCGCTCCTTCATTATCCTCGTGACCGTCCTGCTGACGCTTCTCACCTGGTTCCTGATGTACCGGACATCCATGGGCACCCAGGTCCGCGCCATCATGCGCAATCCGCAGATCGCCGCCGCTTGCGGCATCGACGTGAAGCGCGTTTCGGCCTTCACCTTCGCCTATGGCTCGGGGCTGGCGGGAATTGCGGGGGTGCTGCTGGCCGGATTCAAGACCGTGATGCCGGACATGGGCGCATCGACCGTGGTCGACGGGTTTCTCGTGGTCGTCGTCGGAGGTGTCGGGTCGCTGCTGGGCACCGTGCTCGCCTCGGCGCTGCTGGGCCAGATCAACGGGATCTTCGCCATCCTGACCAACGACATCCTCGCCCGGGCGGTGGTGTTCGGCGTGGTCATCGCGATCATCCTGTGGCGCCCGCGCGGCCTCTTCGCTTTCAAATCGAGGTAACGGACATGTCGCAGAGCAAGCTATTCAAATACGGCGACTGGGGCATCTACGTCCTCTTCATTGTCATCGTCCTCGGTCTGCCGCTGGTCATGACGGATGTCTTCTGGCTGAACCGCATCGCCAAGTACCTCGTCTACGGGATGCTCGGCATAGCCATCGCGCTCAGCTGGGGGTACGCGGGCATCCTGAACCTGGGGCAGGGCCTCTTCTTCGGGCTCGGCGCCTACATGGTCGCCATGTCGCTCAAGCTGCAGAGCTACACGTCGCTCCAGCAGGGCAGCGAAAACCCGGTGCCGGATTTCATGCTGTGGAACGCCGAACCCGGCGCCCCGACCGAGTTGTGCTGCATCACCTCGGGATCCTGGCTCTGGCTGCCGTTCCAGGCACAGGGCTTCGGGATGGCCATGGCGATCATCCTGCCGGTGATCGTGGCGCTGATCCTCTCGTCGGCCATCTTCCGGCTGCGGGTCTCGGGCGTCTACGTGGCGATCATCACCCTGGCGCTGGTGCTGCTGGTGCGGCTGCTGATCATCGACGCGCAGCCCGTCACCAACGGCTTCAACGGGCTGACGGACCTGGGGTGGCTGACCATCGGAGGAGTCGAGTTCGACCCCTATCTCGTGTCGACCTACTACATCGTGGCGGTGTCGATCTGCGTGGTGCTGCTGGCGACCCGCTGGCTGGTCTCGACCCGCGCCGGGCTGATCCTGCAATCGACGCGGGACGACCCGAACCGGTCGCGATACCTGGGCTATGACGTGGCCGCCTACCAGGTGTTCTTCTTCACCGTATCGGCCGGGATCGCGGGCTTCGCCGGCATGCTCTACGTCATCGCCGCCGAATTCGCCTCGCCCTCCTTCCTCGACATCTCCTTTTCGATCTCGATGGTCGTCTGGGCGGCGGTCGGCGGGCGGTCGTCGCTTATCGGCGCCGCGATCGGCGCGATCCTGATCAACACGATCGAGGCCACGGCGTCCGAGACCGAGATGTTCCAGGAAGCCTGGAAACTGATCATAGGCGTCATCTTCGTACTGGTCGTCCTCTACATGCCGCGCGGCCTCGCCGGGCTGGCCGAGGACCTGGCCGGCCTATTCGGAAAATCCCGTGACAGCGGCAGGACGCGCCGGGCGCAGTCCAGCGCACCGGCGGAATAAGGAGGCGCAGCAATGGTAGCGGCACTCACCATCGACGGGCTTGAGGTCGACTTCGGCGGCTTCAAGGCCGTGAACGGCATGTCCACCGTCATCAACCGGGGCGAACTTCGCGTTGTCCTCGGTCCCAACGGCGCGGGCAAGACCACGCTGATGGACCTCATCAGCGGCAAGACCGCCTCGACCGCCGGCGAGGTCCGGCTGTTCGGCCGGGAGATCACCAACAGGCCCGAACATCAGATCGCGCGGGCCGGCGTGGGACGAAAGTTCCAGATCCCGTCCGTCTTTCGGGATCTGACGGTGCGCGACAACCTCAGTGTCGCGGTCAGTCACGAACCCCGCGTGTTCCGCAACCTGCGGCTCGGGATGGCGGCAGCCGATCGCGCCCGGATCGAAGAGGTGATCGAGCTGACCGGCCTGGAACCCGTGCTGGACGTCGTCGCCGGCGACCTCAGCCACGGCCAGATGCAATGGCTGGAACTGGGTATGCTGATCACCCAGCAGGCAAAGGTGATCCTTCTCGACGAACCGACCGCGGGCATGACCCAGGCCGAGACCTCGAAGACCGCCGACATCATCCTGCGGCTCAAGGGCAGTCACACGCTGCTGGTGGTCGAACACGACATGGCCTTCGTCCGCAAGATCGCGGAACGGGTCACCGTGATGCACATGGGCAAGCTGCTGGCCGAAGGGCCGATGGCCAAGATCGAACAGGACCCTGCGGTGCGCGACGCCTATCTCGGGTCCGGAGGGGTGCAGTGATGCTGAGCCTCACCCACGTCGACAGCTTCTATGGTCGCAGCCAGGCGCTGCACGATATGAACGTCACCGCCCCCAAGGGCGAGATCCTGGCCGTGCTGGGCCGGAACGGAGTCGGCAAGACGACGCTCCTGCGCACGATCCTCGGCCTGACCGACCGCAGCGAGGGCACCATCTCGCTCGACGGTGACGAGATCTCGTCCATGCCCACGCACGATCGGGCCCGATCCGGCATCGCCTATGTGCCGCAGGGCCGCATGATCATTCCGGACTTCACCATCCGTGACAACATCCTCATGGGCGGCTTCGCCTCCTCGGGGCCGCGCGGGATCCCCGAGATCGTGCCGGACCTCTTTCCCTATCTCATGGACAATCTCGACCGTCCGGGTGGCGTCCTGTCGGGCGGGCAGCAGCAGCAGCTCGCCATCGCTCGGGCATTGGCCTGCGCGCCCTCTCTCCTGCTGATGGACGAGCCCACGGAGGGTATCCAGCCGAACATCGTCGAACAGATCGAGGACATCATCATCCGGCTCAACCGCGACCTCGGACTGACCATCCTCCTGGTGGAACAGAACGTTCCTTTCGCCCGGCGCGCGGCCTCGTCCTTCGTGATGGTCGAGCACGGCACCGCGGTCGAAGCCGGCCGCATCCACGCACTGACCGAAGACATGGTCGCCAGGCACATGGCCATCTGATGCAGATATACTCCGATATTCTCGGCCCTGTTGCCGATTTTCACGACGCCCTGCACCGTCTCGAGCACGCACATGCGGTCGATGTGCTGCGCCTGCCGCGCGCCGATCTGGCCCGGCGGCGGCTGCGCACCCGGTCCGAGGGCGGGGCAGAGGTGGCGCTCGCCCTGCCACGGGACAAGCACCTCTACGACGGGGCGGTTCTCGCGATTTCGGAAGAGGCCGCGCTGGTCGTCCGGGTCGAGAGCGAGACATGGATCAGGCTGGCGACCCGCGATCAGGCCACTGCACTCAGGCTGGGTTATTTCTGCGGCAACCTTCACTGGCGGGTCCGCTTCGACGGCGACGTTCTGTTGATCGCCGTCGACACGGAAGAACGCCTCTACCACGAACGCCTCGCCCCGATGATCGATGCGGGCGAAGTGATCCTTCTTCCCTCGGGAACCGAGGTGTCGGCATGACGGACCGGGTGTTTTCCCTCTTGCGCCTGCTGCAGACCGCCGACAGCTCCTTTCCCTCCGGCGCATTTGCCTTCTCTTCCGGGCTCGAGACGCTGGCGGCAGAGGGGAGAGTCGGCGGCGCGGCGGATGTCAGGGCCTTGCTGGCGGATCAGATCGTTCCGCGCTGGCTCGGCTTCGACCGTCTCTTCCTGCGGGAGGCATTCGCTGCCGCCGCCGACCCCGATACCCTGCTCGAAATCGACCGCCGCTGTCATCTTCAGAACACAGTCGACCGTCTGGCCGAAGCCTCGCGCCGGGTGGGACGGGCCCTGCTGACGGTCCACGCGCGGATCGGCACGACCGGTGCCGCCGAGTATCGCGACAGCCTCGCGGCGAGCGGCCAGGCCACGACGCTGGGATACGAACCGGTCGTCCAGGGCATCGTCGGCGCGGGCCTCGGACTTGCCTGTGACGAGGCAGAGGCCGGGGCGCTGAATGCGGTCGTGATGGGCTTCACCTCTGCGGCGGTGCGTCTGGGGCGCCTCGGGGCGCTGGATGCGCAGTCCGTCCTGGCCGCCCTGGCCGACGACATGGCAGCGGGCCTCGCCCGGATGCCGCCGGCGCAGCCCGGCGCCTTTTCTCCCCTCACCGAAATCGCGGCCCTGCGCCGGCCTGCCGATCAGGCAAGCCTCTTCGCCACATAAGACCCAAGACCCAAGGACACCGGATGCTGCTGACCCCCACTGAACTGGAACGGCTGACGATATTCACCGCCGCCGAGCTTGCCAGAAAACGTCGCGCTCGCGGCCGCAGTCTGAACGCCCCCGAGGCCGTGGCGCTGATCTGCGATGAAATTCTCGAAGGCGCCCGCGACGGGCGCAGCGTGGCCGAGCTGATCTCATACGGCTCGACGATCCTGACGTCGGACGACGTGATGGAGGGTGTCGCGGACCTTCTGCCCATGATCCAGGTCGAGGCCGTCTTTCCGGACGGCACCAAGCTTGTCACCGTCCACGATCCGATCCGGCCCGGCTCGGACGCCCCGGCTGAACGCATCGGCAAGCCCGGCGAGATCCGCGCCGAGGACGGCGAGATCGAGCTGAACCCAGGCCGGGACCGCGTCAGCCTGATCGTCACCAATACCGGCGACCGGCCCGTCCAGGTCGGGAGCCACTATCATTTCTTCGAGACCAACAAGGCGCTGGACTTCGACCGTGCGACGGCCTTCGGTTTTCGGCTCGACATTCCCGCAGGTACCGCCGTCCGGTTCGAGCCCGGGCAGGAAAAAGAGGTCACGCTCTGCACGTTCGGCGGCAACAAGCGCCTGTCGGGTCTCAATAATCTGACCAACGGCGAAGATCGCGAGGCCGCGCTGACCCGCGCCCGCGCCGCCGGTTTCAAGGGGGCCTGAGCCATGGTGAAGATGACAAGGGCCGAATACGCCGCAATGTTCGGCCCCACGACCGGCGACCGGATCCGTCTGGGCGATACCGAACTCTGGGCCGAGATCGAACACGACTACACCAGCTACGGCGACGAATGCCTGCACGGCGGCGGCAAGACGCTGCGCGACGGGCTGGGGCTGGCGGTCGGCGTGAGCTCGGCGCAGGGGGCGCTCGACATGCTGATCTGCAACGTCGTGGTCATCGACGCCATGGCGGGGATCATCAAGGGCGATATCGGCATCAAGGACGGCAAGATCGTCGCCATCGGCAAGGCCGGCAACCCGGATGTCATGGACGGCGTCGATCCCCGCCTGATCGTCGGGGCCGGCACGACCGTGCGCGACGCCGAAGGCATGATCGCGACTGCCGGGGCCATCGATGTGCATGTGCATTTCGACAGCGCGCAGCTGGTCGATCACGCGATCTCCTCGGGCATCACGACGATGCTGGGCGGGTCTCTGGGGCCGATCACCGTGGGCATCGACAGCGGCGGGCCGTTCAACACGGGCAAGATGCTGCAGGCGGCTGAACATTGGCCGATGAACTTCGGCTTCCTCGGACGCGGCAACGCACACCGCCCCGACGCCATGCACGAACAGATCCGCACCGGCTGTCTGGGACTGAAGATCCACGAGGACTGGGGCGCCATGCCGGCCGCCATCGATGCCTGCCTGTCGGTCGCGGACGAGCTGGATTTCCAGGTGCAGCTGCATACCGACACCCTGAACGAAAGCGGTTTCGTCGAGGATACGCTGGCTGCCATCGGGGGGCGCGCCATCCACATGTACCATACCGAGGGTGCGGGCGGGGGGCATGCGCCCGACATCATTCGGGTGGCGGGGGTGGCGAACTGCCTGCCGTCCTCGACCAACCCGACCAACCCTTACACCGTGAATACGTTCGAGGAACACCTCGACATGACCATGGTGTGCCACCATCTCAACCCGTCGATCCCCGAGGACGTGGCCTTTGCGGAAAGCCGGATCCGCGCCCAGACCATCGCGGCCGAGGATGTCCTGCACGATATCGGCGCGATTTCCATGCTCGGCTCGGACAGCCAGGGAATGGGCCGCATCCACGAGGTCATCGCGCGAACCTGGCAGTTGGCGTCGAAGATGCGGGTGCAGCGGGGCCGCCTTCCGGACGAGACGTCGCCCAAGGGCGACAACCTGCGGATCAAGCGCTACATCGCCAAGTACACGATCAACGCCGCACGCTGTTTCGGGATCGAAGAGCACGTCGGTTCGATCGAGCCCGGCAAGATGGCCGACATCGTCCTCTGGCGCCCGGGATATTTCGGGATCAAGCCGGAACTGGTGGTCAAGGGCGGCTTCATCGCCTGGGGCGCTATGGGCGACAGCGCGGCCTCGCTCATGACATGCGAACCGCTGATCATGCGGCCCCAGTGGGGCGCCTTCGGAAAGGCGGCCCCGGCTCTCGGCGCCTGTTTCGTCAATCCCCGCGCCATCGACGACGGGCTGGATGCGACGCTCGGCCTGACCAAGCCGCTTCTGCCTGCCGTGGGCACACGCCACCTGCGCAAATCCGACATGCATCTCAATGATGCCTGCCCGGGCATCCGCGTCGATCCGGCAACGTTCGAGGTCTTCGTCGACGATGAACTCGCGACCTGCGAACCCGCCACCGAACTCCCCCTGGCACAAAGGTACATGCTGCGATGAACGCCCGCTTTCCATCCCAAGACGTCTCTCGCAACGGTCCGGCCCGGATCGGCATCGGCGGTCCCGTCGGCTCGGGGAAAACTGCGCTGATCGAGGCTCTCATACCCGTGTTCGAGGCGCGCGGCATCGAGACCGCCGTCGTCACCAACGACCTCGTCACCAAGGAGGATGCGCGCAGGCTTCAGGCCGGCGGGCTGATCGACCCCGAGCGGGTCCTGGCGGTCGAGGCCGGTGCCTGCCCGCATACGGTGATCCGAGAGGATCCCACGCTGAACATCGCGGCGGCCGACGACCTTGAGGCCGCCTTTCCCGGTCTCGACCTGATCCTGATCGAAAGCGGCGGCGACAACCTTGCCTCGACCTTCTCGCTCGACCTGGTGGACTGGTGGATGTTCGTGATCGATGTGGCGCAGGGCGACGACATTCCGCGGAAGCGCGGCCCGGGCATCCTGCAATGCGATCTGCTGGTCATCAACAAACTGGACCTGGCGCCGCACGTCTTCGTCGATGCCGAGGCGATCCTCGCCGAGGCGATGCGCATTCGTGGAGACAGACCGGTGGAGGGCTGTCGGTGCAAGGGCGCTTCGGTCGAAGGTATCGACCGCATCGCCGACACCATCGCCCGCGACCTGCTGTTCCGCGAGGTTCCGGCGTGACCGCAGTCGGGACCCTGTCGCTGACACGCCCCGTGCGGGCGTCGCTCGAGTTCCGCGACGTCGGCGGGCAGACGCACCTGATGGGTCAGCACACGCCGCACCCGTTCCACATCACCCGGCCGTTCCGGCACGTGACGGATCCGCAGGGCATGGCGACGCTCTATCTGCAAAGCTCCTCCGGCGGGCTTTACGGCGACGACGATCTGGGGCTGACGGTGCGCTTGGGCGAAGGGGCGGCCGCCCATGTCACCACGCAGGCCTCGACCATCGTACATGACGCGCGGGACCGCGCGGGCGCGCAGCAGGACGTCCTTCTGGAGGTGGGGCCGGGCGGCTGGCTGGAATACCTGCCGGACCCGGCGATCCTGATGACGGGCGCCCGTCTGAACAATCGGGTGAGCGCGCGTCTGGGGGAAGGGGCCCGGCTGATCATGGCCGACGCGCAGCTCTCGCACGATCCCGGGGGCGACGGGCGTCCGTTCGGCAGGCTCGACAACGTCGTCGCGGTGACCGGACCGCAGGGACCGCTGATGCTGGACCGTTTCGGACTGGAGGGTGCGGATTGGCTCGCCCGTACCGGCGGCGCGCGCTGTTCGGGCATGGTCGTCGCCGCGGGCGCCGACGAAGCGGGGCCGGCAATGCTGGCCGCGGTCGATGCCCTCCCGGGGCTCTACGCCGGCCTGTCGGTCTTTCCCGACCGGGGCCTGGGCCTGCTGCGGTTCCTGGCTCGGGACGGCGTGGCGCTGAGCCGCGCCCTGTCGGCCGCCTGGACCGCCGCGCGCGTCGCGCTTACCGGCGCGTCCCCCCATGCGAGGCGCAAGTGAGCGCCGAATGCAAGACCGCCGCCGCGGCCCGCTGTCGCGACGGCTCACGGTCCGGACCGGGACATGCCCCGGCCGGACGCACCATCGGACCAACAAGGAGACGAACTCATGCACCACGGTGATATCGGAAGCAGCAATGACACGGTCGGCGTGGCCGTCGTCAACTACAAGATGCCCCGCCTGCATACGCGGGCGGAGGTCCTGGAAAATGCCAAGGCCATCGGCGAGATGCTCAAGGGCATGAAGAAGGGACTGCCTGGAATGGACCTCGCGGTCTTCCCGGAATACTCGACCCACGGGATCATGTACGACGAGACCGAGATGTACGAGACCGCCTCGACCATCCCGGGCGACGAAACCGAGATCTTTGCCGCCGCCTGCCGCGAGGCGGACGTCTGGGGCATCTTCTCGCTCACCGGCGAACGCCACGAGGAACATCCCGCCAAGGCGCCCTACAACACGCTCATCCTGATGAACAACAAGGGCGAGATCGTGCAGAAGTACCGCAAGATCATGCCCTGGGTGCCGATCGAGGGGTGGTATCCCGGCGATTGCACCTATGTCTCGGAAGGCCCAAAGGGCATGAAGATCTCGCTCATCATCTGCGATGACGGCAACTATCCCGAGATCTGGCGCGATTGCGCAATGAAGGGGGCCGAGCTGATCGTACGCTGCCAAGGCTACATGTACCCGGCCAAGGAGCAGCAGATCAACATGGCCAAGTGCATGGCCTGGGCCAACAACTCCTACGTGGCCGTGGCCAATGCGACAGGCTTCGACGGGGTCTATTCCTATTTCGGCCACTCCGCCATCATCGGCTTCGACGGCCGGTCGCTGGGCGAATGCGGCACCGAGGAAATGGGCATCCAGTACGCCCAGCTGTCGGTCTCCATGATCCGCGAGGCGCGGCGCACGATGCAGTCGAACAATCACCTCTTCAAGCTGGTCCACCGCGGCTACACCGGCATGATCAACTCGGGCGACGGCGACAAGGGCAAGGCGGCACTGCCCTATGACTTCTACCGCAAGTGGGTCGAGGATCCCGACGGCACCCGCGAGGCGGTCGAGGCGATGACCCGTTCGACCGTGGGCACGTCGGAAAGCCCGATCGACGGGATACCGAACGACAAGATGGAAACGGAACACCGCTGACCTGCCGCGGCGGCGCGGCTCACCCGGTCGCGCCGCCCATTCCGGCCTCTGGTCGATCGCCCTCGGGCCGCAGGCTCGCGGCAATGAGCGGGCCGGATATTCGAGACAGACCGACGGCCGCCCGCACCGGGTTCGACCGTCGCCGACAGACTGAGGATGTGAGATGACCGACGACACCACTCTCGACGGCTACCGGATCGCCGAGGAACCGACCTATCACGCCGACGGCGACGAGGTCGCGTTCTACGACGCAGCCTATGCCGCGCGCCTGCCGGTCATGCTCAAGGGACCGACCGGATGCGGCAAGACCCGCTTTGTCGAACATATGGCCTGGCGGCTCGGCCGGCCGCTGATCACCGTCTCCTGTCACGAGGACATGACGGCCTCCGATCTGGTCGGGCGCTACCTCCTGGGCCGCGACGGCACGCATTGGCAGGACGGGCCGCTGACGATGGCGGTGCGGTACGGCGCAATCTGCTACCTGGACGAGATCGTCGAGGCCCGGCAGGATACCACCGTCATCATTCATGCCCTCACCGACAACCGCCGGATTCTGCCCTTGGAAAAGAAGGGCGAACTGGTGCAGGCTCACCCGGACTTCCAACTCGTCATCTCGTACAACCCGGGCTACCAGTCGGTCCTGAAGGACCTCAAGGAAAGCACCAAGCAGCGCTTTTGCGCGATGGATTTCGGTTATCCCGATCCCGCCATCGAAGCCGCCATCGTGGCAGCGCAGGCGGGCATCGCGGAAGATCAGGCGCGCCGGCTGGTCCAGATCGCGGGCAAGAGCCGCAACCTGCGGGGGCAGGGGCTGGACGAGGGCGCCTCGACCCGGATGCTGATTCATGCGGGGCGGCTGATGGGCGCGGGGCTGGACTTGCGCCAGGCCTGTCAGCTGGCGCTGATCACGCCCATCACCGACGATGCGGACATGCGGCTGGCGCTGTCTGCCGCGGTGGATGCCTGTGTCTGACCTGCGTCTGGGGGAACCGGCGACAGGAAGTCCGTCCCTCTCCGCCGCGTCCCGCGCCGCCTTTCCCGGCGATGGCCTGGCCGCCTTGTCGGCCGCCCGAGAAAGGCTGGCGAATGCCGGCTACGGCGGAGAGGTGCCGCGTGTCTTCGAGGCCGCCGCCTGTCAGGTCGCGGAACTGCACGGCCCGGAAACTGCCTTGGCCCTGGGGCCCGCCGCCTCGCGCATCGCGATCCGGGCGCAGCCGCGGGTTGCCGCGCTTTTCCTCGACACCGCCGTGGCCATGGCGCGCAAACTCGACACCGAAACCTTCGCCCGGTGGCTGGAGGTGATGCTGTCGCTCCTGCGCCCCGCGCCCGCGATCGTCCTGCCGCTTCTGGAACGGATGGACATGCTGATCGAACGGCTCGGTCTTGACATGCTCGAGGCCTGGGTCGCCACAGGGATGCGCTTTGCCGCGAACGACGCGGAACGCCGGATGGCGTTCTTCCGCCTCGAACTTCCCGAAGCGCAACGCCTTCTGGAACGTCACGCCGGCGAGGACACGTTCCAGTCGCTCGAACGGGGGCTCCGTGCCTTTCACACGGCACTTTGGGGGCGCATGCCGCCCCTGCGCGAAGCTTTGCCCGACGGCAAGGGCGTGGCCGCCCGCCGCACGTCCTTTGCCGCCGGGGTCATCCGGATGCCCGCCAGCTTTCCCGGACACCGCGGGCGCGAGGCCCCGCTCTACCGCGCCGCGCTGGCCCATGCCGGTGCCCATTTCGCCTATGGACACGGACCCTTTGCTGTCGGCCAGCTCAAACCGATGCAGATCGCGGTGGTCTCCCTGATCGAGGATGCGCGCGTGGAGGCGCTGGCAATGCGCGACATGCCCGGACTGCGCCGTGTGTGGGCGCCGTTCCACGTCGTTGGACCGGAGGGGGTGGCGACGGCGCCATCGCTGTTCGCGCGCCTTGCCCATGCGCTCTTCGATCCGGACTTCCCCGTTCGGCACGGCTGGATCGAGAAGGGCGTGACGATGTTTCGCGACCACCTCGACCGGATCGAGGATCCCGCGGTCTCGCGGCATATCGGCAACCTGCTGGGCAACGATCTCGGACAGACCCGCGTTCAGTTCAACGCCCGTGGCTACGTGGTCCAGCCGGTCTATCGTGACGACAATCTCGGGCTGTGGGATTTTCCCGACGATCCCGATCAGCCGCCGCCGCCCCAGGAGGAGATGGAGATCGACAGCCACGATCTGCGCCGGAGCGAGGCGGCGGAGACGCCCGGCGAGCGTCAGCAGGAGGACCGGCCCCCCGACGCCGACCAGCCACCCGAGGCGCTGAGCACCCGCACGGTCGACCCCGAGGCCGGCGTGACCGTGATGCACCTGCCCGAATACGATCCGGTCGCACGGGTCGAGCGGCCCGAGTGGGTGACGGTCAAGGAATACGATCCGGCGCCCGGCGACCCGAGCTTCTGGCACGAACTCGAGGAGCGCCACGCAGGCCTTCTGATGCGGACCGAGGCTTTGGTTCGGATGGCCCAGACGGGACGGACCCGCCGCCTGAAGCGTCAGGCAGAGGGCGAATCGTTGGACCTGGATGCGGTGATCAGCGCGGCCATCGACTACCGGTCCGGGCGCACTCCGGATCACCGCCTCTACGAGGGCACGTCGCCGCCCGAACGGTCGATCGCGGTGCACCTTCTTCTGGACATGTCCCGATCGACCGCCGACCGGGTCGGCAGCCAGACTGTCTTGTCGCTCGAGCGTGACGCCGCCGCGATCCTGGCCAGGGCCATGGATCGCCTGGGCGATCCGCTGGCCATCACGGCCTTCGCGTCGAACGGACGGGACGATCTCCGTACCGTGCCGGTCAAGCGGTTCCCGGATGAGCTTGGCCTGTTGTCCGGCATGGCGCTCTCCGGTTTGACGCCGGGGTATTCGACGCGGATCGGGGCGGCGCTCAGGTTGGCCGGCCGATCGGTCTCCGAGGTTCCGTGTCATCGTCGGCTGGTCCTGCTGCTGACCGATGGCGAGCCGTCGGATGTGGATGTTCCCGACCGCGACTACCTGGTCGCCGACGCGCGCCGCGCCGTCCACGGCCTGTCGGCAAAAAACATCGACACCTTCTGCATCGCGCTCGGGTCGGATGTGGGAGACAGTGTCGCAAGGATATTCGGCAGAACCGGCTTCATCCGGGTCGAGCGGCTCGAATCCCTGCCGGAGAAGCTCACGGCCCTTTACCTGCGCATGTCGGGGTGAGACCGGCGGTCAGGCGAGGGATCTGAGGAAGGAGTAGAACCGGCTGTCCTGCACGCGGCTCCAGTTGACCCGGATCGACGGCGACCGGGACCGTCCCGAGACGCAGAAGAGCGAACCGGGGGCCAGCAGGATCCCCTGCGATGCGGCCGCGCTCGTGACGGCGATGTCGTCGAGACCCTCGGGCAGGCTGACGATGCTGTAGAGGCCGTTGTCGGGAGGTGCGAACAGCTCGAAACCCATGCGGGCGAGCATGTCCATGCCGTCCGCGCGCGCCCGCTCCAGCCGTCGGCTCATCGAGACGCGCACCTTCTCGAACCGCCGCGACAGGATCGCCTCGGCGATCAGCCGTTCCGTCATGTTCGAGCTGTTGACCGCCAGGATCATCTTCAGTTCGGCGAGACTGGCGGCGATCTCCGGCTCGGCGATGATGTAGCCCGAGCGCAGGGAGGGCGAGAGGATCTTGGAATAGCTGCCGATCTGGATCACCCTGCGGAACTGGTCCAGCGCGGCGAGGCGCGTGCCGGTGACCCCCGGCAGATCGACGAAGGGGTCGTCGTCGATCACCAGCAGGTCGCGGCGGTCGGCCACCTTCAGGATCGCATGAGCCGTCGGCAGGTCGATGGAACAGCCCGTCGGGTTCTGCGCCAGGGACTGGGTAAAGAACAGCCGGGCGCGGTGCTGTTCGGCCGCCGCCTCTAGCGCGTCGGGATCCGGCCCCTTCGGCGTGCGGGGAATGCCGACGAAATTGACCTCGGCCAGCTTCAGTTTGGAAAACAGCGGGTAATACCCCGGATCGTCCACCAGCACCGTGTCGCCGGGCCGGGTGAACCGGCGGATCAGCAGGTCGAGCCCGTTGTTGGCGCCGAAGGTGGTGACGATCTGCGCCGGCGTCGCGTCGAGTCCCGCCGCGATCTGCGCGGCGGCGATGCATTCGCGCAGGGCCAGCAGGCCGTGCGGCGAGCCGTACCCGCCTTCGCCCTGCCGCAAGGTCACGGCGGGGACGCTGGTCAGCAGCCAGGATTCCGGTGGCCTGCCATCCCCCGCGAGCACCTTGTAGGGCCGGTCGAGCTGTACGTGCAGCAGAGACACGGTGTCGCTGGCCTCGCGCAGGTTCGTAGGCGCCGCGATCGACGGCGCCACCCGCGACACGTAGAAGCCCGAGCCCTGCCGCGACCGCGCCAGACCGTGCGCGACGAGCCGGTCGTAGACCGTCACGATGATGTTCTTCGAGGCGCCGTACTGCTCGGCCGCCTGTCTCAGCGACATCAGCTTGCTGCCCTCGGGCAGATCGCCGCTGTCGATCCGCTGACGGAGGGCGGCGAATATGCGATCGGTCTTGCTTTGGCTCATGTCCTGTCTGTACCCGTTCGGGCACAGGTACAGATAGGGCAATTTTCCTCAACTGTACCAATACATCGAGAGCCGCTTGCCTCACTGTGCCCGCAAGTTGGAGGAGATCGAATGCCAGTTTCTGCCCCGGGCACCCAGCCTGAGCCCAAGTCGCGCATCGAAGGGCTGCGCGACCTCGAACCCATCGACCGGCGTCAGGCCATCGCCTCGGCCGCGGCCCTGGATCAGGCCGACAGCGCGGCGCTGTCCGGCGAGGGGACCCTGCCGCTCGCCGTGGCGAACGGCATGATCGAGAACGTGATCGGCAAATTCGAACTGCCTCTCGGGGTGGCGGCGAACTTTCTCGTGAACGGGCGCGAGTATCTCGTGCCCATGGCGGTCGAGGAACCCTCGGTCGTGGCGGCGGCCTCGTACATGGCCAAGCTGGCGCTGAAGGGGGGCGGCTTCACCGTCAGCTCGACCCCTCCGATCATGCGCGCCCAGGTCCAGGTCGTCGGGATTACCGATCCCCATGGCACGCGCGCCCGGCTTCTGGCCCATGCGGATGAACTGACCGAGATGGCGAATTCCCGCGATACCGTGCTGGTCGGCCTCGGAGGCGGCTGCAAGGGGATCGAGGTCGAGGTCTTCCCCGAAAGCGCCATCGGTCCGATGGTCGTGCTGCACCTGCTGGTGGATGTCCGGGACGCCATGGGAGCGAATACGGTCAACTCCATGGCCGAGATGCTGGCCCCCCGGATCGAGGAGATCACCGGCGGCCGGGTCCGCCTGCGCATCCTGTCGAACCTTGCCGACCGCCGCATCGTGACGGCCAGCGTCAGGCTCGCGCCGGAGGTCTTCGACACCGCGACCCTCGATGGCGCCGAGGTCGTACAGGGCATGGTCGAAGCCTGCACCCTGGCCATGATCGACCCCTATCGGGCGGCGACCCACAACAAGGGCATCATGAACGGCATAGACCCTGTCGTCGTGGCCACCGGCAACGACTGGCGCGCGATCGAGGCGGGGGCGCATGCCTATGCCGCGCGGTCGGGGCGGTACGGTTCCCTTACCACGTGGGAGACCGCCACCGACGGGACGCTGGTCGGCACCCTCGAGATGCCCATGGCTCTCGGCATCGTCGGGGGCGCCACAAGGACCCATCCGGCGGCGCAGGCCGCGCTGAAGCTGATGCGGATCACCTCGGCCCAGGAGCTGGCCGAGGTCACGGCGGCCGTCGGGCTGGCACAGAACATGGCGGCGCTGCGCGCGCTGTCGACCGAGGGCATCCAGCGCGGCCACATGGCCCTGCATGCCCGCAACATAGCGATCACCGCCGGGGCGACGGGCCCCGACATCGACAGGGTGGCGAAGGCCATCGTGGCGGCAGGCGACGTCAGTGTCGGCCGTGCAAAGCAGGTGCTGGAAAGCAGCTGAAAATCCAAGGGGAGGAGACCCAAATGACCCATACAACCCGGCGCCACATGCTGCGCCACGCCGCCGCCGCCGCGGTCGCGGCCCCGGCAATCGTCTCGGCCGGCTCGGTTCGGGCGCAGGGCGCCACCAAGTGGCGCATGCAGGCCCTCTGGGGCGGCGGCACCACGCCGATGCTCTACGAAGAGAAGTTCTGCGACCGCGTCCGCGAGCTGACCGGCGGGTCGCTCGACATCACGCCCTTCGCGGGCGGCCAGATCGTGCCTTCGGCCCAGGCATTCGATGCCGTCCGGGGCGGCGCCTTCGAAATGATGAAGACCTTCGACGGCTACACCGCCGGCAAGATCAAGGCGCATGGCTTTTCCTCGACCGTGCCCTTCGGCTTCCCCGATGCCGACCAGTACGAAGCCTGGTTCTACGAACGCGACGGCCTCGCCATGGCGAAGGAAAGCTACGAGCCGGCGGGCCTGACCTACATCGCCCCCACGGTCTATGGCGAAGAGCCGATCCACTCCAAGGTCGAGATCCGCAAGATCGCCGACATGGACGGGCTCAAGGGCCGCTTCGTCGGCCTCGCCTCGGCCGTCATGGCGGATTTCGGCGTCTCGGTCTCGCCGCTGCCCACCTCGGAGGTCTACTCGGCCCTCGACAAGGGCCTGATCGATTTCGCCGACCGCGGGGACATCAAGGCCAACTACGAGGAAGGCATCCACGAGGTCGCCAAGTACCTGATCCTGCCGGGCGTCCACCAGCCCTCGACGGCGACCGCCTATGTCGCGAATACCGGCGCCTATTCCAGGCTGGACGACCAGCAGAAGGCCGCGCTCGAAGTGGCGGCCCGCGAAGTCTCCGGCGCGCTGCGGCAGAACATCATCTCGGCCAACGGCGAATACCTGAAGAAATATCAGGAAGCCGGGGTCGAGATCATCGACCTGGCCGCCGAGGACGTCGCCGAGGCGCGCGGCAAGGCCGTCGAATCCTGGAAGGCGGCCGCGGGCGAGGATCCGCTTGCCAAACGGATGATGGAAAGCCAGATGGCCCTGATGCAGGAACTGCGCCTGCTGTGATCATCTCGGCCGCGCCCGCGTCAGGGCGCGGCCTGCCGACGACCGGAGACCGCTCATGACCGCCATTGCCGAGGGCATCACCGCCCTGAACCGGCTGCTCTTCGCGCTGGCCAAATGGCTGGTCTACGCGATCGTCCTGCTGATGTTGTGGGAGGTGCTGTCCCGCTACCTGGTGCAGGCGCCGACCTCCTGGGCGCCGGAACTGGCCACGCTGATCTTCGGTCCCTTCTTCCTGCTCGGCGGTCCGTACCTGCTGCACATCGGCGGGCACGTGGCCGTCGATGTCCTGTCGGAACGCGCGACGGGCGGCTTTGCCAAGATCCTGAAGATCATCGGCTTCATCCTCGCCGCGGCCTTCGGCGCGATCCTTCTGTGGTTCGCCGTGCCGCTGGCGGTCCAGTCCTGGGAATACGGCGAGACGAGTTATTCCGCCTGGAACCCGGTGATCTGGCCCGCCAAGGCGTTCCTGCCGCTGGCCTCGGCGCTTCTGCTCCTGCAGGCGCTGGCCGAAATCGTGCTGACCCTCGGCGACGAGGAGGCGGCGTGATGGAAAGCTCTCTCATCCTCGTCTTCATGTTCACCTCGCTGGTGGTCTTCATGCTCTCGGGCGCGGGGCTGGCCTTTGTGCTGGGGGCGATCGCCTTCATCTCGACCATCCTGCTCTGGGGGCCGTCGGCGCTGATCGTCGCGGTTCTCAACACGTTCGAGACGATGACGTCCGAAGCGCTGATGGCGATCCCGCTCTACGTGCTCATGGCGTCGATCCTGCAGAAATCGGCGATCATCGAGGCGCTCTACGATGCGATGGAAACGTGGTTCTCCGGCGTGAACGGCGGGCTGGCCGTGGGCACCATAGCGATCTGCACCATCCTCGCCGCCATGACCGGCGTCGTCGGCGCCGCGGTCGCGGCCATGGGGATCCTCGCGCTGCCCTCGATGCTGGCGCGGGGCTATCACCCGCCGCTGGCGCTCGGCGCGATCTGCGCGGGCGGCACGCTCGGGATCCTGATCCCGCCATCGGTCGTCACCATCGTCTACGCGATCACCGCCCAGATCTCGATCGGCAAGATGTTCGCCGCGGGCATCGTGCCGGGCCTGATCCTGGCGGGCAGCTACGCCGCCTACATCGTGATCCGTACCTGGCTGAACCCGGCGCTGGCGCCCAAGCCGGAACAGGCCTCTGCCGTTCCGCTGTCGGCGAAGCTTGCCAAGACGAAATCGCTGATCCTGCCGGGCCTCGTGGTGCTGGGGGTCCTGGGCTCGATCTACGCCGGTATCGCCACCCCGACCGAAGCTGCGGCGGTCGGGGTGCTCGGCGCCGCCGCCTCGGCCATCGTGACGCGCAAGCTGACGCTGCCCATGCTCTCCGAGGCGGCCGCGGACACGCTGCGCGTCACCGCCATGATCCTCTGGATCACCATCGGCGCGCGTGCCTTCATCTCGGTCTTCGTGGCGACGGGCGGTGCGGACAGCCTGCTGAACTTTGTCGAGACGCTTGAGGCCTCGCGCTGGATCGTGCTGGGCGTCATGGTGCTGGTTCTGATCTTCCTCGGCCTCTTCCTGGACGAGATCGGGATCATCCTGCTCTGCGTGCCGGTGTTCCTTCCCATCGTCACGGTGCTGGAGTTCGATCCGCTGTGGTTCGGCGTGCTCTTCATGATCACCGCCCAGATGGCCTATATCACGCCGCCCTTCGGCTATACCCTGTTCTACCTCAAGGGCGTCCTGCCCGAGGGCATCAGCATCGGCCAGGTCTATCGCGGGGTCATTCCCTTCTTCCTGATCCAGGTCGTGGTGCTGATCCTGTTCGCGCTCTTCCCCTCGCTGGTGACCTGGCTGCCCGAGATGCTGTCGGCCCGCATGAAGTGACGCCCGAAGGGCCGCCCACGCGCGCATGACCGGGCGGCCCGACGCCCCGGCGCGCGCGTGGTCCTGCCACCGGTTGTTCCTCACGCGCGATTTACCGCCGGTCGGCCCTGCAACCAACAATTGTTGGGGACGGGGCCGTGCGCGACCCGACACCATACGGGACAGGAATCCCTCTGACCTGCATGAAAGGGGAAGGCATGGAAGATTTCACGTCCAACATGGAAACGCTCAGGGTCGCCGAGATACGCCACAGGATGAGCAACGGGTTCCAGCTTCTGCAATCCTTCACGCGTCAGCAGCTGTCGAAGAGCGAAAACCGCGAGGCGCGGGAAAGGCTGGCGCAAGTCCTGCGCCAGATCGAGACGGTGGCCGCCCAGCAGAGTGCGCTGTCCGAGGCGGACTCGGGCAACCTGGCCGGCTTCGCGCAAGAGATGGAACCGCTCTGGCGGCGAATCGGGGAACAGGCCGGCATCGAGGTGCACGTCCGGTTCGATGCCGACGCGCCCTTTTCGCCCCTGGCCTCCGAGACCGCCGCGCGAATACTGCTCGAGGCAGTGAGCAATTGCATCGAACACGCCTTTCCCGAAGGGGAGGGCGGCAGAGTCGAGATCGATGTCACCGTGATCGACGGGCATCATTGCCGGGTTCGCGTCACCGATGACGGCCACGGAATGAAGAATGCCGGCCGCGGGCAGGGAACCCGCATCATCGCCTCGCTCGCCGCCGAGCTGGGTGGTGTCGCCGCATGGTCCGACCGCGATGGCGGCGGGACCGTGATGAAGATCGATTTTCCTGTTAACCTGCCAGAGACCGTGGAGACCATGACCCAAGCAACCATATGACACACACCCCGAACGAGAACGTCCTTGCGCGGAAACTCTGGAATGCCGGACCGCTCGATCCGGAAGATCTCCGGCGGCTCGACCAGGTCATCGCGGACCCGTTCGAGCTGGACGCCCGCGAGGATCTGATCCAGCACGGCGAGGATCCGCAGAACGTGCATCTCGTGCTCAGCGGCATGGTGTGCCGGTACAAGGTGCTGCCGAACGGCAAGCGGGCCATCGTCGCCCTGATGCTGCCCGGTGACATCTGCGACCTGCATGTCGCGATCCTGGGCCGCATGGATCACAGCATCGGCACGTTGACCGATTGCCGGCTGGTGAAGATCTCCCGCCGGACGATCGACGACCTGCTCGACAACCACCCGCGGATCCGCCGGGCCCTGTTCTGGTCCACGCTGGTGGACGAGGCGATCCTGCGGGAATGGCTGGTCAACATGGGGCGGCGGCGGGCCGATCAGCAGATGGCGCACCTGTTCTGCGAGGTCCATGCCCGGCTGAACGCAGTGGACCGGATGCACGGCGCCCTGCTGCCGCTGACCCAGGAGGAGTTGGCCGATATCCTCGGGATCTCCTCGGTCCATGCGCAACGGGTGCTGTCGGGGCTGCGCAAGAAGGAACTGGTGACGGTCCAAGACAGCCGCGTCGCCCTGCCGGACATCCGGCGGATCCGCGAATTCGCCCAGTTCGAGGGGGATTATCTGCATCTCGGCGAGGCCGCGGACAGCGGGGACTGAAAGCCGGGAACCAACAATTTTCAAGGAGGCGTCCGACATGCGATTCTACTTCGATGTCACGAATGGAGAGCACAGCCGCGACGACATCGGCACCGAGCTGGCGGACCGCGACGAGGCCCGGGCCGAGGCGCTTGCGGTACTCGCACCGATCGCCGGAGATGTCTTTCCCGACGAAAAGGCCTGCTCGGTATCGGTGACGGTCCGGGATTCGGATCGCAGGCCGATCTTCCAGGCGAGTCTGGCGCTGGTCGAGGGCTGGATAGATTAGCGGGCTTGCGGACTTTCTGTCTCGCCTGTGGCGCTTGGCGGGAACCAGGGCTCGGGATCGCCGGTTGCCCTGAAAGGAGGGCCGGTGCCATGGTCAGAGCCACCTCGGATTTCTCACGGACCGCGCCCCGGCCTGCGCCGCAGCGCCTCTTTCTTTCACGGCCCCATCCTCTACCCGCTAGATTGCACGTCTCAAGCCCCGTCCTCGCGGGGGCCGGGCGAGGCGGCCGGCCGTTCGGATTGAAATGGCTTCCGAGCTGCAGGCCTCGGCCCTCCCGGCGCGACTTTGCCCGAAGCACCGAACTTGCCGGCCGCCCGGCGGCCTCGACGGGTGGCGCCGCCCCGGCGCGCAGACTGGCACTGCCGCGCCCCGCTTGGATCGTTCACTGCCTCCGTTTCATCGTGCACCCGCCCGGAGAGTTGCACGAACGGGGAGGGCCGGGGGCGGGGGACGTCCGGGCTCTGCCTGGCCCGGCGATCCTGTTGCCCCGGCGTGATCGATCGCGGCTTTCCCCGACGCCCGCGCCCGAGGGCGCGACGTGAGCGCCGGCGGAGTGACCGAGACCGGACCGGAGGAGCCGGGCGCGGACGACGGCAAGCTCAAGCGCGCCATCGGCCCCGGACTGCTGCTTCTCTTCATCGTCGGCGATGTCCTGGGAACGGGGATCTACGCCCTGACCGGCAAGGTGGCGGCAGAGGTGGGAGGCATCGTCTGGCTGCCCTTCCTCGTTGCCTTCGTCGTCGCGGCCCTGACGGCCTGCAGCTATCTCGAACTGGTGACCAAGTATCCCAAGGCTGCCGGCGCCGCGCTCTATACAGAAAAGGCGTTCGGCATCCACTTCGTCACCTTTCTCGTGGCCTTCGCCGTCATGTCTTCGGGCCTGACCTCGTCCTCCACCGCCGCCCGCGCCTTTGCCGAGAACTTCTCGAACGGCTTCGCGCTCGACCTCGGGGGGTGGGCGGTCACGCTGATCGGGCTGGGCTTTGTCGCCGTCATCGCCCTGATCAACATGCGCGGGGTCGGGGAGAGCGTGATGGTCAACGCGGTCTTCACCTGCATCGAGCTGACCGGGCTGATCATCATCGTCGTGATCGGCATGATGGTCTTCGGCGCGGGCGAGGCCGACATTGCCAAGGCCTTCGACTTCGGCGACCGGGAAGAGGGCATCTTCTGGCCGGTCATCGCCGGCACGACACTGGCCTTCTTCGCCATGGTCGGGTTCGAGGATTCCGTCAACATGGCCGAAGAGACCAAGCGGCCGGGCCGGACCTTCCCCAAGATGCTCTTCGGAGGGCTGGCCATCGCCGCGCTGCTCTATCTGGTGGTGTCCATCGTCGCGATTTCCATCGTGCCGGTCGACGAACTGGCGGAAGGGGACACGCCGCTGCTGAAGGTGGTCGAGGCGGGCGCTCCCGGCTTTCCGCCATGGATCTTCGGCCTGATCACGATGATCGCCGTCGGCAATTCGGCCCTGATCAACCTGCTGATGGCCAGCCGGCTGGTCTATGGCATGAGCGAGGAGGGCGTGCTGCCCAAGGTGCTGGGCAAGGTGAACCGCGCGCGGCAGACCCCCACCACCGCGATCATCTTCACCACGCTGCTGGCCGCCGGGCTGATCACCTTCGTGGGCGCCGTGCCGGAACTGGGCGGCACCACCGCGCTGCTGCTGCTGGGCGTCTTCACGGTGGTCAATATCGCGGTGCTGGTCCTGAAGCGCGACAAGGTCGATCACCCGCATTTCCGGACCCCGGTCTGGGTGGCCGTGGCGGGCGCCGTGACCTGTGCCTTTCTGGTGGGGCCATGGACAGGCCGCGATCCGTCGCAATACACCATCGCCACCGTGCTGATCGGCATCGGCGTGGCGCTCTGGGTGGTGACCCGGCTGTGGATGCGCCGGGGATAGGGTTTTCACCGGCCGGTGTCGTCCGGACCCGGCTGGTCGACCCGTCCCCGCCGCTCGAGGTCGGCGATGATGTCCCTCGGGGTGATGCCCAGATCGGTCAGGCCGGGCAGATCGGGCGATGCGGTGTTGCCGCCCCGCATCAGCGCCACCTGCGCGCGCGTGATCGGAGCCGAGGGCAGGCGTTCGGCCAGGGCGGCAAGGCCCTGCCAGAGCGCGAAGGGCACCGGAAGGGTCCAGGACACGCCGAACGCCTGCCTTGGCCACACGGTGCACGAGCTCGGCATAGGCATAGCTTTCCGGGCCGCCGAATTCGTAGAGGGGACGCGGCTGCGCCCCGGTCAGCAGCCGCCCGATGGCCCGGGCGACATCGTCGCGATGCACCGGCTGCAACCGGGTGTCTCCGTTGCCGAAGAGGGGAAAGAGGGGCTGGAACCGGGTCAGGCCGAGGATCGTCGCGCGGATGGGATCGTCCCCTCCGACCATGACCGAGGGGCGCACGATGGCCACGAAGGGGCAGGCGGCGCGCACGGCCGCCTCGCCCCGGCCTCGCGACCGGATGAAGGCATCGGAGGAGCCGGCGTCGGCACCGATCCCGGAAACATGAATGTATCGGCAAAGCCCGGCCTCTCGCGCCGCCTCCGCCAGCCGGGCGGCCCCCTCGACATGGATCGCATCGAATGTGGTTCCGCCATGCTCGACATAGAGACTGACGGCGTTGACCGCGCCCTCGGCCCCGTCCAGCGCCGGCTCGAGCGTGTCGGGGCGCCGGATGTCGGCCCGGACCGGCGTGATATTCTCCGCCGCGGCGACATGCTCCGGGTGGCGGGCCGCGACACGCACCTGGTGCCCGTCGCGCACCAGGTGGCGGACGATGCGGCTGCCGAGAAACCCGGTGCCGCCGAAGACGGTGAAGCGGGCCATTGCTCTGCCCGGTCAGGCCGCCTCGGCGTTGACCTTGCCTTGCGCGATCTCGGTCAGCCGGGCATCGGCACCGCGCGCTTCCTCGACCGCCGCTTCCAGGGTTTCCCGGTCGGCAAGGTCCAGCTGTCGTGCCCAGCCGGCGAGCGAGCCGTGGACCGCCATGCCATAGTGCAGGATGCGCTGGACCGACGCGATCAGCGCCGCATCCCGCACTGCCGGGTCGGCGATGTCTTCCACCCAGTCGAGGGCTTCGCGCAGGATCGCCCGCATCGAGCCGTCAGTGTGGCCGCGGTCGGCGACCTCGTGCATCTCGAGCAGACCGCTCAGCTGTTGCGCGTGCCGGCGCGCCGCGGGCATGTCGTCGGACAGGACCTCGCGCAGGGACGGATCGTTGGCTTTCTCGGCGAAACGGGGCAGCGCCTCGGCGAACTGTGCCTCGAACGAGGCGGCCTCCTGCAGTTCGGTGAAATAGAGCGCTTTCAGACTGTCGGTTTGCATGGGTACCTCCATCGCTTCTGGCATTGGATGCCGGCGGGTCGCCGGGGGCCCGGCGCCCGTGTCTGTCGGGGCGGAAACAGCCCGGGCGGCCGCATGTTCCAGCCAAAAGGGCAGGCAGCGGAAAAACGCGTTGCCGAGCACCGACCTCGGAACGCGAGAGGGGCCGGTGCCGTTTTGCGTGCACTGGGCTGACGCCCCTACCGGAGGGAATCCAAATGGCAAAACGACCCGCAGCGACTGGATCGCGCAAGAGAAAACTCGTCTGCATCGTCGGATCCGACGACTTCCATCAGGCGATGATCGGCCGCGTGCCGGAAGCCGAGGACTGGCAGCTCGAGCAGGTTCTGCATCGCACCGATGTGCAGCCGCACCGGGGCACGTTCGATTTCGACGCGCTCTATGACAAGGCGCGCGCCATCATCGACGGCTTCGACCGTCCGCCGGATGCGATCGTCGGCCATCTGGATTTCCCGGTGACCGCGGTGGTCAGCCTGCTGTGCCGCCACTACGGGCTGACGGGCGCCTCGCCCGAGGCGGTCGCTCGCTGCGAACACAAGTTCTGGATGCGCGAAAGCCAGCGCGAGGTGATGCCGGAAAAGACGCCCGAGGTGCGGGCGGTCAATCCCTTCGCGCTGGACGCCGCCGACAAGCCGCCGATGAAGTTCCCCTTCTGGCTGAAACCGGTCAAGGGACATTCCTCGATGCTGGGCTTCCGCGTGCGCGAACCCTCGGAATACGGCCGCGCCCTTCATGCCTGCCGTCAGGCCATCCACCGCTACGGAGAGCCCTTCAACGCCTTCCTGGCGCATCTCTCGGACGGCGTGCGCCCGCCGGACAATGTCGACGGCAACTATGCCATCGCCGAGGAGCTGATCACCGAAGAGCAGCTGTTCACCATCGAGGGCTACGTCCACGACGGCAAGGCCACCGCCTATGGCACGATCGAGACGCGGCGCACCGGCAAGCACATGTCGAGCCTGTCGAGCTATCATTATCCCGCCGAACTGCCGGAGACGGTCATCGAGGCAGGGCGCGAGCAGGTCGAGAAGGTGCTCAGGCAGGTGGAGTTCGACAACGGCCCTTTCAACGTCGAATTCTTTCACGACCCGGATTCGGGCCGGCTGAACCTGCTCGAGATCAATCCGCGCCTGTCGAAGTCGCATTCGCCGCTCTTCGAGATGGTCGACGGCTGCACGCATCACAAGCAGGCGATCCAGCTGGCCCTCGGCCAGACGCCCGACGCCCCGGCGCGCAAGGGCACCAGCCCGATGGCGGCCAAGTTCATGGTGCGCAGCCACGAGGCGAACGGCATCGTACGCCGCGTCCCGCGCGAGGACGAGATCGACCGCCTACGCGCCCTCCTGCCCGATATCGTGGTCCAGATCCTGGTCGAGGAGAATCAGAACCTTGCCGATCTCGCCGATCAGGACAGCTATTCCTTCGAGCTGATGGACATCTTTCTCGGTGGCCGGGACGCCGAGTTCATCGAGGATGCCCATGACCGCTGCCGGGACTCGCTGGCTTTCATGATCCAGCCGATGCCGCGCCACCGCGTGCGCTGAGACCCCGCCGACACACGATCAGGCCAGGAGGCGAGATGAAGACCATTCGCGAATTTCCGCAGGAGATCATCGAGGAAGAGAACGTGTTCATCCCCGTCACGGACGGGCTGCACCTGGCGGCCCGGATCTGGCGGCCCAAGGGATCCGGGCGGCATCCGGTGCCGGCGATCCTGGAATACATACCCTACCGCAAGCGTTTCGGCACCTCGGTGCGGGACGAACATACGCATCCCTATCTTGCCGGTCACGGCTATGCCTGTGTGCGGCTCGACATCCGCGGCAGCGGCGAGAGCGAGGGGGTGCTGACCGACGAATACCTCCAGAGCGAACTGGACGACGGGGTGGCGGCGCTGCACTGGATCGCCGATCAGCCCTGGTGCGACGGCAATATCGGAATGATGGGCATCTCCTGGGGCGGCTTCAACGGACTTCAGATCGCCGCGCTCCAGCCCGAGCCGCTGAAGGCGGTGGTCACCATGTCCTCGACCGACGACCGTTATTCCGACGACATCCACCACATGGGCGGCTGCCTGCTGGGCGACAACCTCAGCTGGTCCTCGGTCATGTTCTCCTACAATACCATGCCGCCCGATCCCGCGCTGGTGGGAGAGCGCTGGCGCGACATGTGGCTGGAGCGGCTCGACGGCTCGGGCCTGTGGCTGAAGACCTGGCTGCAGCACCAGCGCAGAGATGCCTACTGGCGCCACGGCTCGGTGCGCGAGGACTACTCCGCGATAAAGGTGCCGGTCTTCGCCGTCAGCGGCTGGGCGGACGGCTACACCAATTCCGTCTTCCGCCTGATGGAGCATCTCGACGTGCCGCGAAAGGGGCTGGTCGGGCCATGGGGGCACATCTACCCCCACTTCGGCCGCCCCGGCCCGGCGATCGACTTCCTGTCCGAACTGCTGCGCTGGTGGGACCGCTGGCTGAAGGGCATCGACACCGGCGTCGACGAGGACCCGATGATCTGCGCCTGGATGCAGGACAGCGCCCCGCCCAACCCCGAATACGACATGCGGCCCGGCAGATGGGTGACCGAAGGCACCTGGCCCGCGCCGGATATCCACCGAGAACGCTATGTCATCGCCGAGGGCCGCACCCTTCGGTTCGAGGGTCCGGACCCCGCTGAGGGCGAGCCCGAGGTCGACCTGGACGTGCAGTCGCCGGTGACGCTCGGGCTGCACTCCGGAAAATGGTGCTCTTACGCCAACGGCCCGGACCTGGCGGGCGACCAGCGCGCGGACGACGGCGGCGCGCTGGTGTTCCAGACCGATCCGCTGGAAGAGGACATGGAACTTCTGGGCGCGCCGGAGGTCGAACTGGAACTCGCCAGCGACCGCCCCGTCGCCATGGTGGCCGTGCGTCTGTCGGACATGCGCCCCGATCACCAGGTGACGCGGGTCACATACGGCATGCTCAACCTCACCCACCACGGCAGCCGCGACCATCCCGGGGAACTGGAGCCGGGTCGTTTCTACCGGGTGCGGGTGCCGCTGTGCTATATCGCGCAGCGGATCCCCAAGGGACACCGCGTGCGCCTGTCGATCTCGACGGTCTACTGGCCGCTGGCCTGGACGCCGCCCGAGCCGGTGCGCCTGACCATCCGTACCGAAAAGAGCGCCTTGACGCTGCCCTGCCGCCCGGCGGACCCGGATGCCACCGTCCCCGAATTCGGAGAACCGGTGCAGGCGCCCGGACCCAGGGTCACTTCGCTTGCGCCGCCGGAGCATGAATGGATGATCCGGCAGGACCTCGGCCGCCGCTGGACCGAACTGCGCGTGACCGACGATCGCGGCGTGATGCGGCTGGACGACATCGATCTGACCACGGGCGCCCGCGCGGTCGAGCGGTACGGCGCCCGTCCCGGAGATTTCACCTCGCCCACGGGCGAGACGGAATGGGTGCGCACGCTGGAACGCGGCGACTGGAAGATCGAGACGCGGACCCGGACGCGGCTGACCTCGGATCGCGACAACTTCTATCTGACGGCCGAACTCGACGCCTGGGAGGGCGGCGCGCGCGTGCGCTGCCTCAGCTGGAACGAGACCATACCGCGTGACATGATCTGAGCGGCGCCGGATCGGGTCCGGCGCAGATGACGCGTCGTCCCCGCATCGTGCCCGCCTCGTGCCCCGCGCCGCCTCGGGACCGGCCGTGCCCGCCTCACCCGCGACCTCGGCGGTCCCGGGCGGGGCGGGCCAGCTTGGCCGGCCCCGGGCCGAACGGGTCAGTAGGTGCCCGGCGGGTCGCTCGCCGGAAAGGATTCGTCGGCGGTCTCGTCGACGATGTCCCAGCGGCGGGGCGGGTTCCGCATCTGGCCCGGCCCCGCATCGCGCACGTGGCGCGGGGTCGAGGGGCGGGTGCGTTTGTAAGTGCGATAGGCCAGTATCCCGGCCGCGGCACCCAGTAGCAATCTCAGCATGTCAGTTCCTTTCGTTTGTGGGGGCGGCCCGAGCGGCTGTCCGTCCGCCGCGACCGGCGGGCCGCGGCGGACGGAACGGGCTCAGGCGGCCCGGTCCCAGAAGCGCAGCCGGCCACAGGCTTTCAGGAAGCTTCCGGCCGCCTCGGCATCGTTCAGCGTGTGCACGCCCTCGTCGGGCTCTGCCGGGACCGCGGCGGGCCAGAACCCCTCTCTTGCGGCGGGCGAGAGCGCGATGAACTTCATGTGTGCGCGGGCGTCGGCCAGAAAGGTCTTGGCCCCGTGCATCCCGCCCAGCGTCTTCGCACCGTCCGGCGAGGCGATCACGGCCACCGCGTCGTAGATCACCGAGGGCGCGCCATCGAGCTTCTGATCGGCCTCGATCCTGCGGCCGCCTTCGGCAGTGACGCCGCCGACCTTTTGCGCGACCACCTCGACCATGGCGCCGGCGCCCTCGGCCGCCTCCTTCAGCGCGTCGAAGAGACCCGCATCGATCCCGTCGGTCAGCAGCACGCCCAGCTTGCGCCCGGCAAAGCTGTCGGGGGCGTTCTTCAGGATGCTGAGGGCAGGGGAAGGTTCCGTTTCGATCACCGGGCGGGCCGGCTCGGCCGCTACGGGCATCTCTTCCAGCCCCAGGCTATCGGCCACGGCCTCGGCGAGGCCCTCGTCCACGTTGCGCAGGTGCGAGACCATGCGCTGGCGGATCGCCAGCCGCTCGACCTTGGACAATTCGAAGGTGAAGGCGTTGACGATGTGGTCCTTCTCGACGTCGGTCTGGCTAAGATAGAACTGCCGCGCCTGGCTGTAGTGGTCGGCGAAGGTCTCGGACCGCACCCGTTCCTTGGGGCCCGCCTCTTCGGCCGGATAGGAGCGGAACCCCCGTTCGGGGTCCTCGCGCGGGCCCTCGCCATGACTGTTCGGCTCGTAATTGGCGCGGCCGCGCGGGTTGTGCATCGCCATGTGCCCGTCCTGCTGGAGATGCGCGAAGGGGCATTTCGGAGCGTTGACGGGAATATGGTTGAAGTTCGGGCTGCCCAGCCGTTTCAGCTGGGTGTCCAGATACGAGAAGTTGCGCCCCTGCAGCAGCGGGTCGTTCGAGTGGTCGATGCCGCGCACGATGTTGCCGGTCTGGAAGGCCACCTGTTCGGTGTCCATGAAGAAGTTGTCGGGCATCCGGTCCAGCGTCAGCGTGCCCACCTTGCGCACCGGCACCTGTTCCTCGGGAATGATCTTGGTGGCATCCAGCACATCGAAGTCGAACCTGTCGGCAAAGTCGTCGTCGAAGATCTGCAGCCCGAGGTCCCATTGCGGGTAGTCGCCCGCGTTGATCGCGTCCCAGAGGTCGCGGCGGTGGAAGTCGGGATCGGCGCCGTTCACCTTGACCGCCTCGTCCCAGAGCACCGATTGCATCCCTTGCCGGGGTTTCCAGTGGAACTTGACGAAGGTCGACTTGCCCTCGGCATTCACCAGCCGGAAGGTGTGCACGCCGAAGCCTTCCATGAAGCGGAACGAGCGCGGGATCGTCCGGTCGGACATGATCCAGAGCGCCATGTTGATCGACTCGGGCATCAGCGAGATAAAATCCCAGAAGTTGTCATGCGCGGTCTGCGCCTGCGGGAAGGCGCGGTCGGGTTCCTGCTTGGCGGCATGGATCAGGTCGGGGAACTTGATCGCGTCCTGGATGAAGAAGACGGGAATGTTGTTGCCCACCAGATCCCAGTTGCCTTCCTTGGTGTAGAACTTGGTGGCGAAGCCGCGCACGTCGCGGGCGAGATCCGGCGACCCCTTGTTGCCGGCGACGGTCGAGAAGCGCACGAAGACCTCGGTCTTCTCGCCGACTTCGGTCAGCACCTTGGCACAGGTGATGTCGGAGAGATCCTCCTTCAGCTCGAAGGTGCCGTGGGCGCCGTAGCCGCGGGCGTGCACGACCCTCTCGGGGATGCGCTCGTGATCGAAATGAAAGAGCTTTTCGCGAAAGATCTGGTCCTCGATCAAGCTCGGGCCCCGGGGCGCGATCTTGAGCGTGTTCTGATCGTCCGCGATGGGCGTGCCCACCTGGGTGGTCATGGTTTCGTGTCCGTCGCCCGCCTGCTGGTGCGTCTCGCCGCCCTTGCCGGTCGTGGTCCTGGTCGTGTCGCTCGTCATCTTCGTGCCTTTCTCTGGTTCAGCCTGACGGTCTTTCGAGGTCGCGTGCCTGGCGGGCGCCACGGGATCGTCTCCCCCGGTGGTCCCTGTGGCCGGGGACAGGCGCCTGAGCTGGGTGCTGTCGATCAACGCCCTCGGCGCGAAATGGATCCCCGCGGGGGCGAGGTGCCCCGCCTCCTGCCCATTCCGGTGCGTGTCACGCCAGCCAGGCCACAAGGGCGAGGACGGCAATCAGCACCAGCACGACCAGCGAGATGGTGCCCGGTTTCAACCGGTTCCCCTGAAGCTGCTCCGGGCCCTTCTTGCTGTCGGCGGGCAGATCGCGGCGGGCCTCGGCGGCGGCGGCCTTCTCGACCTGTTCGGGGCTCGGGGGCGTGCCGGCGGCCTCGTCGTCGGTCCCCAGCGGCGCGGCGGCGGGATCGGAAAAGGCGACCTTGTCGCCGGCGCCACCCCGGTCGATCACCTCGCGCAGCTGCGATGGTGTGGCGCTTCGGCGCGGGGTCTTGCCGTTCGGTGTGACGCGGCTCATGGCGTGATCCTCTCTCTTCTCGTGTATCGGGAATTCAACCGGCGGGCGGCGGCTGCGTTCCCTGTCCGTATCCCGACCGGCCCCTCCGGCGTTTCCGGTCCTTGAAGGCGCGGTCAGGAAAGCAACATCTGCCCCACCACGACGAAGCCGATGGCCGCCACCGCATAGGCGGCGAGCATCAGCGCCCCGTCCCTCAGGGTCAGCGCCAGCCCGATCATGGCGATGGCGAGCATCGGCGCGCTGCTGGCAAAGGGGATCAGCTCGAGCGGCGGAACCGTCAGGCAGAGCGCGATGACGAGCGCCGCAGCCACCCGGGCCGAACCCGAGCCGGCAAAGCGGGGAAGCCGCTCGTGAAACCACCGGTCCAGCCAGCGGGCGAGGGGGCGCAGCTTTTGCGCGGACTTCCGGACCTTGTCGCCCTCGATCTCGCGCCGTTCCAGGAATCCCGGCAGCCACATGTGTTTGCGCCCCAGAGCGATTTGGCCAGCGAAAAGCACGATGATCAGCGCCAGAAGGCTCGGGACACCGGGGATGCCGCCCAGGGGCGTGATCTCGATCAGCGCGGGCACCACGAGAAAGGGGCCGAAGCCGCGATGGCCGAGGCTTTCGGTGATCTGTCCGACGGTCACCTCTTCCCCCTGCTCGGCGCAGCGGGAAAGGTCGTCGAGCATTTCGTTCACTTTTCCCTGTGTCTCGGCCATGGGGTCCTGCGCTCCGGTTCGGGGTTTTGGGTTAGAAGTCGGCGGGCGGGGTTTTGTTCCAAGGCCTCCCCGTGGCGCCCGGCTCGGCGCGGGGAACCTCACCCGCGGCGCGCGGTTGGATCTGCAAGCGGAAGGAGACAGGCAGATGACCACATTCACCACCGATGTCGCGGTGATCGGCGCCGGCACGGCCGGGCTCGCGGCAGAGCGTCATGCGCGCGAGACCGGGGCGACCACCCGGCTGATCGACCCGGCCTTCGCGGGGACGACCTGCGCCACGGTGGGCTGCATGCCCTCCAAGCTGCTGATCGCCGCGGCCGATGCGGCGCACGGCGCGAGGCAGGCCGGGGAGTTCGGGATCACGGCCGAGCCGCGGGTCGACGGGCCGGCGGTTCTGCGCCGGCTGCGCGCCATGCGCGACGATTTCGCCCGCGGCGTCCGCCAGTCCATCGACGCGCTGCCCGAAGGCACCTGCCTGAAAGCCCGCGCACGTTTCGAGGCGCCGGGCATCCTGGCGCTCGACACCGGCGACAGGGTCGAGGCACGGGCGGTGGTCATTGCCACCGGAGCCACCCCGGCTCTGCCGGGCCCCTACGAGGACGTCAGGGACCGCGTCCTGACCAACGAGACGGTCTTCGAGCTCGAGGACCTGCCCGAGAGCCTCGGGGTGATCGGCGCCGGCCCGCTGGGGCTGGAGATGGCCCAGGCGATGCACCGGTTGGGCGTCAGGGTGGAGGTCTTCGACGCGGGCGATCGGCTGGCCGGTCTGCCCTCCGACACCAGCGACGCTCTGCACGAGGTGCTGACGCGGTCCTTTCCCGTCCATCTCGATTGCAAGCCCGAACCCTCGGCCGACGGGGACGGCGTCACGCTGAAATGGGACGGCGGGCAGGCGCGCTTTGCGCGGCTGCTGGTCGCCGCCGGCCGCCCGCCCGCGCTCTCCGGGCTCGATCTGGAAAAGGCGGAGCTCGAGCTGGACGACCACGGCACGCCGGTCTTCGATGCCGCGACCATGCAGTGTGGCGACGCGCCGGTCTTCATCGCCGGGGACGCCAACCACGACCGGCCGCTGCTGCACGAGGCCTCTGACGAAGGCACCGTGGCGGGCCGCAACGCCGCCGCCTGGCCCGAACTGCGCCGGGCCGCACGCAAGGTCCCCCTGAGCATCTCCTTCACCCGGCCGGAGGCGGCGGTAATCGGGGCCATTCCGGAAGGCGACGGCCATGTCTGCGGCGAGATCGATTTTTCCGATCAGGGCCGCGCCAAGGTCGAGGGGCGGAACCACGGGCTGGCACGCCTCCACGCCCGCGCCGGCGACGGGCGTCTGGTGGGCGCGTCCCTCTGCGCCCCGGGAGGCGAGCAGCTGGCGCATCTTCTGGCCTGGGCGATCCAGTGCGAGATGACCGCCTCGGACATGCTTGACCTGCCGTTCTATCACCCGGTCCTGGCCGAGGGGCTGCAGACGGCCCTGCGCGACATCTGCCGGCAGGCGGGGCTGGAGCGGCCCTGGCAGCGTGACGACACGCCCCTGCCGGGGTCAAACGCCGGGGCTGCCGAGGAGTGATGCAGGGCCACCTGAACAGGGCGCGGCACGCGCGGCCCGAAGGTTCCAGGCCGGACGGGGGCGCGATCCGCCGCGCGCTCACCGCCCAGAGGGGACCCGTGGCAGCACCCGCATCGCACCGGTTTCGGAACATGACCGCCGCCTCGCCTGTTCCTGACAGGTAAGGCATGCCCCGCAGGAGTTCCCATGACAGACCCGACCCGCCGCCCGTCCCATGACAGCACGACGCAGGACCCGGACACCCCCTTCTACGACAAGGCCGCCGGCGGCTGGGGCTCGATGCACGGCATAAGCCACGTTTTCGGCGCGACCAAACCTTCGGCCGTGGCGTTGAAGATCCTGTCGAACCAGAACAAGGCGGGGGGCATGATGTGCACCTCCTGCGCCTGGGCGAAACCGGCCAAGCCGCACACGTTCGAATTCTGCGAGAACGGAGCCAAGGCCACCATGTGGGAGCTGGACAAGGCCCGCGCCGACCGCGATTTCTTCGAAGAGCACACCCTCTCGGATCTCAGGAACTGGCATGACCACGACCTCGAGAAGGCGGGCCGGCTGACCGAGCCGATGAAATACGACCCCGCCCGCGACCGCTATGTGCCGGTATCCTGGGACGAGGCTTTCGCCGCGATCGGCGGCGAACTGGCCGCGATGCCGCCCGAAGAGGCGGTATTCTATTCCTCGGGCCATGCCGGGCTCGAGGCCTCCTATCTCTTTGCCCTCTTCGCGCGGGCCATGGGGCACCAGAACCTGCCGCAGTCGTCGAACATGTGCCACGAGACGACGAGCGTGAACCTGCAGACCTTCATCGGCACGCCCGTCGGCACCTGCACGCTCGAGGATTTCGACCATTGCGACGCGATCTTCTTCTTCGGCCAGAACACCGGCTCGAACTCGCCGCGCTTTCTCCACACGCTGAAGGCGGCGGTCGAGCGCGGCTGCCGGATCGTTACCTTCAACCCGCTGCGCGAGCGCGGCCTGATCGAATTCGTCGATCCGCAGAACCCGGTGCAGATGACCGTCGGCCAGAGCACGCAGATCTCCGAACGCTATTACCAGCTGCGCCCGGGCGGTGACGTGGCCGTGCTGGCAGGGCTGATGAAATGCGTGCTGGCGGCCGAGGACGCGGCCCCCGGCACGGTGATCGACCGCGCCTTCATCGAGGCCGAGACGACCGGATACGACGAGATGGTCACGGCGGTGCGCGCCGCCCCCTGGGACGAGATCGAGCGCCACTCGGGCCTCACCCGCGCCATGATCGAGGAGGCGGCCGGGATCTACCTTTCGGCCGACAAGGCCATCGGCATCTATGGCATGGGCCTGACGCAGCACGTGAACGGCTGGCTGAACCTCGGGATGCTGTGCAACCTGCTGCTGATGCGCGGCAACATGGGCAAGGTCGGCGCCGGCATCTCGCCCGTGCGCGGCCATTCCAACGTGCAGGGCCAGCGCACCGTCGGCGTGGGCGAGAAGGCGGCGCACATGCCCGCGGACAAGCTGCGGGAGATGTTCGACATCGACCCGCCCGAAAAGGACGGGCTGAATGCCGTCGGCGCCTGCGAGGGCATTCTGGAGGGCCGGGTGAAGGCGATGGTCTGCCTCGGCGGAAATCTCGTTCGCGCCTTGCCCGACCGGGCGCGGATGGAAGAGGCCTGGTCGCGATTGCCGCTCACCGTGCATATCTCGACCAAGCTCAACCGCTCGCACCTGGTGCCGGGCACGAGCGGCTATCTGCTGCCCTGCCTCGGCCGCACCGACAAGGATATCCAGGCCTCGGGGCCGCAGGCGGTGACGATGGAGGATTCGCTCTCGCACATCTACGGCTCCCTCGGAGAGGGCGACCCGCCGAGCGAGCACGTCATGTCGGAGACCGCCATCGTTTGCGCCCTGGCGCAGGCCACGTTGCCCGACAACCCCAAACTCAGGTGGCGGGACTGGACGGCGAATTACGACCGCATCCGCGACCTGATCGCCGAGACCTATCCCGACGATTTCGCGGATTTCAACGCGCGGATGTTCGAGCCGGGCGGCTTCTATCGCGGCAACCCGGCCCGCAACCGCGACTGGAAGACCGAAAGCGGCAAGGCGCAGTTCACCACCCCCACGACCCTCTCGGCCCTGGGGGAGGCGCCCGCGGGCGAGGAGGTGATGACGCTGATCACCCTGCGCTCGAACGACCAGTTCAACACCACGATCTACGGCTTCTCGGACCGGCTGCGCGGGCTCGAGGGGAGCCGCATGATCGTGCTGATGAACCGCGACGAGATCGCCCGCCTGGGGCTGGAAGAGGGGCAGGAGATCGCCTTGACCTGCGCGGTCGAGGACGGCCACAGCCGGCGCGTCGACGGGCTCACCCTGACGGCCTACGACCTGCCCGCAGGCTGCGTGGCGGGCTATTACCCCGAACTCAACCCGCTGGTGCCGCTCGGCTATCACGAAAAGAATTCGCAGACCCCGGCCTACAAGGGCACGCCCGTCCGCATCTCGGGCACCGCATGAACGGCGAAACCATCACCCGCCGGTGCCTCCGCCCGGCCCGGCGGCGCCCTAAAGACAGGAGTAAGACATGACCTACACGCGCTTCGCCCTGATGATCGTCACCTCGACAGTGGTGATGTTCGTGCTGATGTATCTCAACACATACGCCGCCGAACACGTGTTCTTCAGCGAGACCCGGACCTACATGGCGATCCTGATGGGCGCCACGATGGCCTTCGTGATGCTCGCCTACATGGCCGCGATGTACCCCAGCCGGAAGGTCAACATCGGCATCTTCGCGGGGAGCGTGGTGGTCTTCGCGCTGTCGCTATGGCTTGTGCGCAGCCAGGCCACCGTGGGTGGTGAAAGCTACATGCGGGCGATGATCCCGCACCACTCCATCGCCATCATGACCTCGGAACGGGCGGATATCGAGGATGCGCGGGTCGGCAAGCTGGCGCATGAGATCAGCGCCGCGCAGAAAAAGGAGATCGCCGAGATGCGCGCGCTGATCGCCGATCTCGATGCGGGCCGCGTCGTCACCGAGATCTACGAAGACCCCGAGCCGCAGGCGGGCACGGTCGAGGATGCGCTGAACAACACGCTGCTGGCGGAGCTCGATCTCGCGCCGCTGACCGAGGACGAGGCCGGAGAGGCCGTGCCGGGGGGCGACACCTGCCACTTCCGGCGCACCCGCACCGAGGATCCGGTCCTGATCGCCGCGGCCGACGAAAGCGGGGCCGCCGTGCATCTGAACGGGGTGATCATCCCCCTCGAGCGGGCGCAGGGCGCGGCGGGCTATGCCACCGAAGGGCTCCGGCTCGCGGTCGATCCTGTCGAGGGGTGGCGGTCCGACAGCCGGCTGACCTTCGAGATCGAGTCCGGCCCGACAGTCGCCTACAGTGGCTTCTGGTCCTGCTGAACGGGGACCGTTCGCGGTTCTGCTCCTGAAAGAAGTCCACCTGCTTCGCGTCCGGAGAAGGAGATGGTCCCTCCGCGCAGGTCCGAGGCGCCGGCGGTGCTGAGCAGGGACGGTTCACCGGGACCGGGCACGGGAGGTGTGTGCCGGTTCCGTCTCGTCGACAGCGAAACGGACCATCCTTTCGCACGCGAACGACGAAATTGAGGTGGCCGCTCCGACACCATGGCCATCTCGGCCTCCGGAAAGGTGCCAAAAGATGACAACGC
>NZ_CH724131.1:27008-218914 GCF_000152725.1 Pseudooceanicola batsensis HTCC2597 | reverse complement strand
AATCCGGAGCCGCCGTGCCCAGATAGACCGCGGGATCCAGCGCCAGCCCGTGCGACGGTGTGAGATAGTTGATGGGCGCATTGTCTAAATGCAGGCCGATGCGTTCGAAGACCGCGATCAGCACCTGGGCCCGGTCTTAGTCGGTCGGGTTCAGCGCATCCCAGATGTCGTATTTGATGGTGTGGACCCCGGCGGTTTGCGCGGTCGGCCTGGCCGCCGCGCCCCGATCCTGTCACGCGCGAGGCGCGGTTACATCTCGGCGTTGATGGCCTGGGCCGCGTCGATGTTTTCCTGCCCCACGTCGTCGGTGAACTCTGCCCAGACGGGCTTCATCACGTCGACCCATTGCTGGCGCTGCTCGGGCGAGAGGGTGCGGACGGTGCCGCCCGCGTCGATGATCGCCTGCTTGGCCTCGGCGTTGACCTTGGCCGACTCGGCGTTCCGGGTGGTGGTCACCTCGTCGAGGATGGTCAGGAACTGGTCGCGCACGTCGGCATCGAGGCTGTCGAGCCAGTCGACCGAGGTGACGACCAGGTAGTCGATGATGCCGTGGTTGGTCTCGGTGATCCCGTCCTGCACTTCAAAGAACTTCTGGCCGTAGATGTTGGACCAGGTGTTCTCCTGTCCGTCGACGACGCCCTGCTGCAGCGCACCGTAGACCTCGGAGAAGGCCATCTTCTGGGGCGATCCGCCGATGGCTTCCATCTGGGCGACCAGCACTTCCGAGGGCTGCACGCGGAACTTGAGCCCCTCGGCGTCCGAGGGTGAGAGCAGCGGCTTGTTGGCCGACATCTGCTTCATGCCGTTGTGCCAGAAGGCCAGCCCCTGCAGGCCGCGCTTCTGCATCGTGTCGAGCATCGCCTGACCGGTTTCGGAATTCTGGAAGGCATCGACGGCGTTGATGTCCTTGAACATGAACGGAAGGTCGAAGATGCGGTACTTCTTGGTGAAGGTCTCGAACTTGGACAGCGACGGCGCGGCCAGCTGGACGTCGCCCTGCAGCATCGCCTCGATCACCTGGTCGTCATTGTAGAGCGTGGAGTTCGGGTAGACCTCCATGCAGGCGGTACCGTCCATCTCTTCGTTCACGCGATCCTGCAGCAGCGATGCGGCGATCCCCTTGGGGTGCTTGTCGGTATTGGTGACATGGGCGAACTTGATGACCATTTCGCCGTCGTCGCAGTCGGCCATGGCGGCGCCTGCGGTGACGGTGAGGGCCAGCGCCGTTGCGGCGGTGGTCAGGAATTTCATTTCGGGTCTCCTCCCCTTGTTCGAATCGCGAGGCGGTGCCTCTGGCAGGAGGGTCGCGTCTCCGGGGAAGCGGCTCAAGCGGTTGTGAGCGGCTGGGCGGGCGGCGGCATTATCCAAGTTACTTCAAAGCGTTAGAAGCCTTGCAGACAGTGTCGCGCCATTCTGCACGGCAGCACTGTGCGGAATCCCGCACGACGCGCCTGGGGTTTCGTGCGGAATTCCGCACAAACTTCCGGCGTGCTATCCTCCGCCCCGCCGGAAGTCGTCGGGCTTCAGCCCGTATTTCGCCAGCTTGTCATAGAGGGTCTTGCGCGGCAGTTTCAGCGCCTTCGCCGCCTCGGAAGCGCGGCCGTTGTGCCGGCCGAGCGCCGCTGCCAGCAGCGACCGCTCGATCTGCGCCATCTGTTCCGCCAGGCCGAGATCGCGGGCGGTCGATGCCTCCTCGGGCATGCCGAGGACAAAGCGCATCGCGGCGGACATCAGCGACCGGGCGTTGCCGGGCCAGTCCTGCGCCATCAGCGCATTCTCGTGCTCGGCGGTGATCTCGGGCGGCTCGATCCCCGCCTGTTCCGCCGCCTGGGCGACGTAGTGCCGGAAGAGCACAGGGATGTCGCCGGGCCGCTCGGCCAGGCTGGGAATGTGAACGTGGCAGACCTCGAGGCGATAGTAGATCTCGGCCGACAGATCGCCCGAGGCGACCAGTTCCGCCGGGTCCCGCGTGGTGCCGCCGATCAGCCGGGCGCCCCCCTTTTCCAGCGCGTCCCCGAGCGCGAGCTGCGCATCCTCGGTCAGGTTGCCGATCTCGTCCAGGAAGAACGACCCGCCCTGGCAGGCCTCCCATGCGCGGTCCAGGCCGGCGCGGTCCATCCCGGCGGCCGCGCGTTTGAGAAAGGGCCCCTTGGACTGGCCCGAGGTCAGATGAATGACCTCGGCGATCTTGCTGATGCCGGTGCCGGGCGCGCCCGAGATGAGAACCTCGGTCGAAGTCCGGCCGGCTTGACGGACCGCGTCGCGCAGGGCATGGCTGGCCTGGGACGTGCCGAAGATCAGGCGCGCGGCCGGATCGCCCGCCTCGAGTTGCGCCTTGAGCCTGCGATTCTCGAGGATCAGTTGACGCGTGTGCAGCGCCTTCTCGAGCACGGTGAGCATGTCGCGGGAGGCACAGGGCTTTTCGAGAAAGCCGAACGCGCCGCGATCCATGGCCGAGACCGCCATGGGAATGTCCCCCTCGCCGGTCAGCAGGATCACGGGCAGGTCCGGATCGACGGCATGGGCATGATCCAGCAGAAAGAAGCCGTCGCGTCCCGGCATGCGGATATCCGACAGAACGACACCGGGAAAATCCGTCCGAATATGATCCTTCGCCTCGACGAAGCTACCCGCCGTCAACGGGTCGAGATCGGCCAGTTCCAGCGTCTGCGAAAGCGCCTCGCGCACGGCAGCGTCGTCGTCGACCAGCAGGACTTTGCGGGGGGCGGTGTCGGGCATGGGCCCATCATGCGCAGTCGCGCCGCGAGGTCCAGTCAGAACGCCTCGGGCCGGGCCTCGCGCGCCATGTGGTCGAGCACCGCGTTGACGAAGCGCGGCTCCCGGCCTTCGGGAAAGAAGGCGCTGGCCACGTCGACATATTCCTTGATGACGACCTTCGGCGGCGTATCGCTCTGGACCAGTTCCGCCCCGGCCGCCCGGAACAGCGCCCGCAGGGTCGGATCGATGCGGGCGATCGGCCATTTCGCCACCAGGGCGCGGTCGGTCATCTGGTCGATGCGCGCCTGATAGTTCACCGCGTCGGCCATCGTCGCGCGGAAGAGGTCAATGTCGCCCTCGGCCATCTCGTCGCCCTCGTAGACCGCGCCGAAGCGATGATCCTCGAACTCCGCGATCACACGTTCGACCGTCTGGCCGATCGCCTCCATCTGGAACAGCGCCTGCACGGCATAGAGCCGCGAGGCGCTTTTCATCTTGCGCCGCTGGTTGCCCGAGAGGGGCAGCGGGGCTTGGGGCGTCGGCAGGTCGTCGGTCATCTGTGCCTCAGGCGGTTGGGGAGCCGGGGTCACCCGCCAGCTGGTATTCCTCGGGCGTCGGCAGGAATCCGACATTGGCCTTGGGAGCGCCCCATTTGCGCGAAAGAGCGAGCAGATGCAAGGCCGCGGCGGCCGCCCCGCCCCCCTTGTTCTGACCCTCCGGATCGGCCCGCACATCGGCCTGTTCCCTGGTCTCGACGGTGAGGATGCCGTTGCCGATGCAGAGACCCTGGAGCCCGAGCATCGTCAGCCCGCGCGAGCTGTCGTTGCAGACGGTCTCGTAATGCGTGGTCTCGCCCCGGATCACGCAGCCGAGCGCGACGAACGCGTCGTAGTTCGACATCCGCGCGGCCATCGCGACGGCGGTCGGCACCTCCAGCGCGCCGGGCACCTCGATCAGGTCGTGAGCCGCGCCCCATGCCTCGATCTCGGCCCTGGCACCGGCGATCAGGTTGTCGGCGATGTCGCGATAGTAGGGCGCGACGACGATCAGCGCCTTCGCGGGCCTGTCGAACCTGCCGCGTGGCATGACATAATGGTTTTCCGTGGCGGCCATGAGTCAATCTCCCTTGATCGGGCGGGTGCCGACGATTTCGAGGCCGTAGGCATCGAGGCCCACGACGTTCGGCCGCGGCGAATTGGTCAGAAGCATCAGCTTGTGAATGCCGAGAGAAGACAGGATCTGCGCGCCCAGCCCGTACTGGCGCAGGGTCTGCGGCGACACGTCGTTCTCGGCCGCGATCTTCATGGTGAGATCGCGCAGGAGCACGACGACGCCACGCCCCTCGCCGGCGACGACGCGCATGGCTTCGCGGAAAAGATCGGCACGGGCCTCGCCCCGGATGCCGACGACGTCCTTCATCGGGTCCATTGCATGCATGCGGACGAGGACCGGATCGTCGCCTTCCACGTCGCCCTTGATCAGGACGATGTGTTCCGCCCCCTGCGTCTCGTCCGTGTAGATGCGCATGGTCCAGTCACCGCCGAACCCGGTCTCGATCTGCTCTTCGCGGCGGATCCGGACGAGGTTGTCGTGGCGGCGGCGGTAGGAAATCAGGTCCGAGATCGTGCCGATCTTGAGGTTGTGCTTCTGCGCGAAGGCGATCAGCTCGGGGAGGCGCGACATCGTGCCGTCCTCGTTCATGATCTCGCAGATCACGCCCGATGGGTTCAGCCCGGCGAGGCGGGCGACGTCCACCGCGGCCTCGGTATGGCCGGCACGGACCAGCACCCCGCCGTCCTTGGCGCGCAGCGGGAACACGTGGCCCGGGGTGGCGATGTCCTGCGCCCCCTTGCCCGCGTCTATGGCCACCGCGACCGTGCGGGCGCGGTCATGGGCGGAGATGCCGGTCGACACCCCTTCGCGCGCCTCGATCGAGACGGTAAAGGCGGTCTCGTGCCGCGAGGAATTCTGCGAGGCCATGAGCGGCAGGCCGAGCGCATCGACCCGCTCACCCGTCATCGACAGGCAGATCAGGCCGCGGCCGTGCGTCGCCATGAAGTTGATCGCCTCGGGCGTGGCCATCTGGGCGGGGATGACGAGATCGCCCTCGTTCTCGCGATCCTCGTGATCGACGAGGATGAACATCCGGCCGTTGCGGGCATCCTCGATGATCTCCTCGATCGAGCTGATCGCGTCGGACCAGCTCTGCTCGACGGGTCCGGGCTGTTCATAGGTGGTGTCCATGGCGCTCTCCTGTCTCCCTACCGCCAGATAAGGCCTGTGCCGGGGAAAGGCCAGTGCGGCGCGGCGTCAGAACCCGCAGAGACCATGTGCGCCGGCGCAGGCCCCGCGGGCGTGAGGCCCGGGCGGGGACCCGGCAGGGCCGGCGCAGGCGGTCAGGTGTCGAAATACGCCTCGGCCGGCAGGAACGCCCCGAGGCGGCCCGCCGCGACCCATTCCTCTTCCAGCCCCATGCCGACGACGACGAGGCCACTGGCCGGAAGACGGCCCTGCGCATGGGCGAGCGCGGACTTCATCCGCGAGAACCGTGTCAGCAGCGGCGGGGCGGGATGAGCCGCGTCCAGCACCGGGTTCGCCGCCTCGACGGCGTGGGGCGGGATGGGCGCATGAACAAGTGCGATACGGGCCGCGTCCCGGACCGCGTCGAGCTTGCCGGCCCTGGCCTCGGGAACCCGGTGCCGCCCGAAGGCCAGATCGAGCGCGTTGGAGGAGAAGAGAAAGCCGCAGACATCCCGCCCGGCGGTGGTCTGGATCGCGGCATAGTCGCGGTAGCTCAGCCCCAGTTCCCGTGCGCGTGCCAGATGGCGCCGGACCGTGGTCGGGTTGATCCGGGCCGAAGCCATGTTCGCCTTGGCCCGGCGCCAGGCGTGGACGCGCCAAGTCCGCCCCGCATCCATGGCAGGCCCGTTGTTGTGGCCGATCCCGTGAGCCGGCGCGCTCATGCCTGCCAGTCCTGCAGCCGCGCGACATAGCGTGCCAGCGTGTCGATCTCGAGGTTGATACGGTCGCCTACCCTGGCGTCGCCCCAGGTGGTCACGGTCTTGGTATGCGGGATCATGTTGATGCCGAATTCGGCCCCGTCGACATCGTTGACGGTCAGCGAGGTGCCGTTTAGAGCGACCGATCCCTTGGGCGCGACGAACCGCGCCAGATCCTCCGGCGCGCGGAAGGTGGCGCGGGTGCTGTCGCCGTCGTCGACGAGGGCGATCAACTCGGCCACGCCGTCGACATGGCCCGAGACGATGTGCCCGCCCAGTTCGTCCCCGACCTTCAGCGCCCTCTCCAGGTTCACGCGGCGCCCCGGATCCCAGGTGTTGTGGGAAATGTTGGTCTTCGAGACGGTCTCGGCGCTGATCTCGACGTCGAACCAGTCCGCTCCGGTCTCGATCACGGTGAGGCAGACGCCGTCGCAGCAGATCGACGCTCCGAGGTCGATGCCCGAGGTGTCGTAGGCGGTGCCGATCCGCGCCCGCAGGTCGCCGCGTTTCTCGACCTCGCGGACCGTGCCGATATCGGTGATGATGCCAGTGAACATGGGGCGCACTCCTTCCCCTCAAGGGCTATCCCCGCCCGCGGCGGGACGCAATCCCTTGACCGCGCCATAATTTTGCCGATTTAGGTGGTTAACGATCATCGCGGAGCGCCGGGGCAAGCGAGGGGCGGCAGCGACAGATGCCAGCGGACATGGCGAAAAACCGGGTCTTCCTGTTCCTTCAGGGGCCGCACGGGCCGTTCTTTCACCGGCTCGGCCGGATGCTGCGGCTGGCCGGTGCCGAGGTCTGGCGCGTGGGCTTCAATGCCGGAGACCGTGCGTTCTGGTTTCACCCGGACAGCTATATCCCCTTTCACGACAGGCCCGGGGCCTGGGGCCGGAGGTTCGCGGAGCTGGTCCGCGAGAAGAATGTCACCGATATCGTGCTCTATGGCGATGTCCGCGACATACACGCCGAGGCGATCCGGCAGGCTCGCGAGATGGGGCTTGCGGTGCACGTCTTCGAAGAGGGGTACATCCGCCCCTACTGGGTGACCTACGAACGCGAGGGGGCGAACGGCCATTCCCGGCTGATGGAGATGACGGTCGGCGAGATGCGCAAGGCGCTGGAGCAGTCCGATCTGGACACCGCCCTGCCCCCGGCGCGATGGGGCGACACGCGGCAGCACGTCTTCTACGGCGCGCTCTACCACTGGTTCGTGATGTTCCTGAACCGCGCCTACCGGCATTTCGAACCGCACCGGTCGCTGAGCGTCACCCGGGAATTCCGGCTGTACCTCAAGCGGCTGCTGCTGATGCCGGCGCACGGGCTGGAACGGTGGTTCGCGACCCTGCGCATCCGGCACGGCGGGTTCCCCTATCACCTGGCCCTGCTGCAGCTGGAACACGATGCCTCGTTCCAGGCGCACAGCCCCTTCGCGACGATGACCGACTTTCTCGACCTGGTGATCCGCGGCTTTGCCGAGGGCGCGCCGCGGCACCATCACCTGGTCTTCAAGGCGCATCCGCTGGAGGACGGCCGCGTGCCCGTCCGCCGCGAGATCCGGCGTCTCGCCCGCGATGCCGGGGTGACGGACCGGGTACATTTCGTGCGCGGGGGCAAGCTGGCGCAGCTGCTGGCCGATGCGCGGACGGCGGTGACGGTGAATTCCACGGCGGCCCAGCAGGTGCTTTTCCGGGGCATCCCGCTCAAGACCTTCGGCAGCGCTGTCTATGCCAAGCCCGAATTCGTCTCGACCCAGCCCCTGCCCGAATTCTTCGCGACGCCCGCGCGCCCGGACCGCAAGGCCTATCGGGATTACCGGCGCTATCTGCTGGAAACCAGCCAGGTGGCGGGAGGGTTCTATTCGTCCCGCGCGCGGCGCCAGCTGCTGCGGCAGGTGGTCGACATGATGCTCGCCCCCGAGGATCCCTACGACGCGCTGAAATCCGGCACCGCGACTCCGCGGCAACAGTTGCGCGTGGTGCGCTAGGGGCGCGCGACCCTCGGGACTAGCGTTATCAACAAGATTCCGTTACCTTGGCGAAAAAGACCGAGGCAGAAAACAGGTCGAGGAGACCGAGCAGTGACTTCCCCCATGGCCAGGTGGGCGCGGCCCCTTGCATTCGTGGCTGCCATCACGTCGGTGGCGGCCTGCGACGTGCTGCCCCGAACAGGACCCAACAAGCGCGAGATCTTCGCCGGCTCCGTCCAGCGCGAGGGCGATGCCTTCATCGTCTCGGTCAACGACCGCGTGACCCGCGCGACGGCCGTCGCCCCGGCCCTCGGCTTCTCGCCCGGCTTCATCAATGCCGCGACCCTCGGGTCGGACACGATCCGCCCCGGAGATACGCTCGGCCTGACGATCTGGGAAAATGTCGACGACGGGCTGCTGGCCGAAGAGGGCGCGAACGCCACCCTGCTGGAAGAGGTCCAGGTCGATGGCGCAGGCTTCATCTTCGTGCCCTATGCCGGGCGCATCCGGGCGGCGGGCAACACGCCCGAGGCGGTGCGCCGCATCATCACCAACCAGTTGGAAGAGCAGACCCCCGACCCGCAGGTGCAGGTGCGCCGGCTGGCGGGCGACGGGTCGACCGTATCGCTGGTGGGGGCGATCGGCGGTCAGGGCGTCTTTGCGATCGAACGCCCGACCCGGACCCTCGCCGCGATGATCGCGCGGGCGGGCGGCGTCACGATCAACCCCGAGATCGCGCGCATCAGCGTGATCCGTGGCGGACAGACCGGCACGATCTGGTTCCAGGACCTCTACAAGAACCCCGAACTCGACATCGCGCTGCGGGCCGGAGACAAGATCCTGGTCGAGGCCGACACCCGCAAGTTCACCGCGCTCGGCGCAACCGGGTCGCAGAGCCTCGTTCCCTTCGAGACGCAGACCCTGTCGGGCCTGGAGGCCATCGCGCAGGTCGGCGGGCTGCTGTCGAATGCGGCCGATCCGACGGGCGTCTTCGTCCTGCGGAACGAGCCGGCGGAAATCGCCAACCAGGTGCTGGCGCGCAACGACCTGATCGGGGCGCAGCGCATGGTCTATGTGCTGGACCTGACGCAGCCGAACGGCATGTTCCATGCGCGCGATTTCTCGATCCGCGACGGGGACACGATCTATGTGACCGAAGCCCCGTTCACCCAATGGGACAAGGCGATCTCGGCGCTGACCGGCACGCTGGCCTCTGTCAACACCGTCTCCACCGCCACGGGCGGGTGATGGCGTGACCTTCGGGTCCGATGCCGAGGATGCCGCCGGGCCCGGGGTTCGGCGGCTACGCTATTTCAATGCCGGGTTCCTCAGGCAGCAGAGGGTGCGGCGTATCCTGTCGCTGGCCGGTTACGACCTGCGTCTCGGCCCCCCGGCCGAGGGGGACGGGGTCGTGGTCTGGGGGCACTCGCCCTATGCCGGGCGCGGCGAGGCGGTGGCCCAGGCGACGGGCGCGCCCCTCGTTCGGGTCGAGGATGCCTTCCTGCGCTCGATCCGTCCCGGACGGGAGGGCGAGCCGCCGCTCGGCCTCGTCATCGACCATGCTGGGATGCATTTCGATGCCTCCCGCCCCTCCGACCTCGAGACGCTGCTCAAGACGCACCCCCTGGACGACACGGTGCTGATGGACCGGGCACGCGGCGGGATCGCGCGGCTGCGCGAGGCGCGGATCTCGAAGTACAACGACGACGATCCCGAGATCGAGCCGCCCGCCCCGGGATACGTGCTGGTGATCGACCAGACGCAGGGCGATGCCTCGGTGACCCATGGCGGCGCCGATGCCAACACGTTCCGCGAAATGCTCTACTGGGCGCAGGAGGACAATCCGGCGGCCCGTATCGTCATCAGGACGCATCCCGAGACGCGCGCGGGGCACCGTGCGGGGTATTTCGGCCCGGAGGACGCGGGCGGCCGCATCAGCCTTGCGACCGACCCGGTCGATCCCTGGCGGCTGCTCGAAGGGGCGGTCGCGGTCTACGCCGTCTCGTCCCAGATGGGGTTCGAGGCGATCCTGATGGGGCATCGCCCGGTGGTGTTCGGCCAGCCCTTCTACGCGGGGTGGGACCTGACCGATGACCGGCACCCGGTGCCGCTGCCCGCAGCGCGGCGGGGGCGGCGGCTGACCGCGGCGCAGCTTTTCGCCTGCGCCATGCTGCTCTACCCGACATGGTATCATCCCTGCGAAGACCGTCTGTGCAGCTTCGAGGACGCGCTCGGCTGGTTCGAGGCGCGGGTGCGGGCACGGCGCGAGGACCGCTCTGGCTGGCAGGCGGCGGGGATGCGGCTGTGGAAGCGCGGCGTGATGCAGCAGATCTTCGGCAGCGAGGGGCGCGTCGACTTTTCCGAAACGCCGGCGGACCCGCCCCGGCGCCGGATGGTCTGGGCCGGGAAGGCCGAGGAGGGCGATGTCGCCGTGCGCGTCGAGGACGGTTTCCTGCGGTCGCGCGGGCTGGGCGCCGCGCTGGTGCCGCCCCTGTCGCTCGCCCTCGACGATCTGGGCATCTACTACGACCCGACCCGCGAGAGCCGGCTGGAGCGGTGGATCGCCGCCCGGGCCGATCTGCGCCCCGATCAGCGCCTCCGGGCGGAACGGCTGATCGACGACCTGATCCGGCTGGGGCTGACCAAGTACACGCTGGGCGGTGACCTGCCCGCCCTGCCCGAGGGGCGCCGCATCCTCGTGCCGGGCCAGGTCGAGGATGACGCCTCGGTCCTGCGCGGCGCGGGCGACATTGCCACGAACCTCGCCCTGCTTCGTCACGTGCGCGAGGCCAACCCCGAGGCCGTGCTGCTGTACAAGCCGCATCCGGATGTCGAGGCCGGGCTGCGCGTCGGGGCGGTCGACCGGGCCCGGGACTGGGCGGACATGGTGCTGCCCGGTACCGACGCGGCCGCCGTCATCGCCGAGGTGGACGAGGTCTGGACCATGACCTCGCTCTTGGGGTTCGAGGCACTCATCCGCGGCAAGGCGGTGACGGTGACCGGAACCCCCTTCTATTCGGGCTGGGGCCTGACCCGCGATCTGGGGCGGGTGCCCCTGCGGCGGCAGGCGCGGCCTACGCTGGCCGGTCTCGTCCACGCGGCGCTGATCGACTATCCGCGCTATTTCGACCCGGTGACGCGCCAGCCCTGCGCCGTGGAAACGGCGGTCCGGCGCCTGGCCGAGGGGAATGTGTCGCGGGGCGGTCCGGCGCTGCGGCTGCTCTCCAAGGCGCAGGGGCTGGCCGCCGGCCTGCGCTGGACCTGGCGCTGATCAGGTCCTGGAGCGTTCCCAGACATGCATGACGTCGCCGCCGAGCGGCCGCGCCTCGGCCAGGTCGAAACGCGGCGCCTCGGCCAGCCGCGCCAGGCCGAGCGCGCCGAGCGCCGGCTGCCCTTCGGCGCCGATGGCGACGCCGGCCGTCATGCCGATCAGCGTGTCCACGAGGTCGGCATTGAGCAGCGATGCGGCGAGCGCTCCGCCACCTTCGCAGAAGACCCGCGTCAGCCCCGCCTCGCCCAGGGCCCCAAGCACCGAGCGAGGATCGAGATGCCCGCCGGCGACGTCACAGGCGAAGAGCCGGGCACCCAGATCCGCCCAGGTGCGGTGCAGCGCCGGGTCGGCATCCGGACCGTGGCACAGCCAGACCGGAACCTCCTTCGCGGTGCGGGCCAGCCGGCTCATCAGCGGCAGGTCGAGCCGGCGTGACACCACGATGCGAACCGGCTGACGCGTCGCGCCCATGTCGCGCACGGTGAGCGAGGGGTCGTCCGCCCGCGCCGTGCCGGCCCCGACCATCACCGCATCGTGGCGCATCCGCATCGCGTGCACCGCGCGGCGCGCTTCGGCGCCGGTGATCCATCTGCTGTCGCCGGTGGCGGTGGCGATGCGGCCGTCGAAACTGCTCGCCAGTTTCAGCGTCACGAGCGGCCGCCCCAGTTCGTTGCGCAGGAAAAAGCCCGCGTGATCCCGCGCCGCCTCTTCGCCCAAGAGGCCGGTGGAGACCTCGATGCCCGCCCAGCGCAGACGCTCGAACCCCTGCCCCGCCACGCGCGGATCGGTGTCCGCAAGCGGGGCGACCACCCGGGCGATGCCGGCCGCGATCAGCGCTTCGGTGCAGGGCGGGGTCTTGCCGTGATGCGCGCAGGGTTCGAGCGAGACATAGGCGGTGGCGCCCCGTGCCGCCTCTCCGGCCTGCGCCAGGGCCTGCGGTTCGGCATGGGGGCGGCCGCCCGGCGCGGTCCAGCCGCGGCCGACGATCCGCCCGTCACGGACGATGACGCAGCCGACGGACGGATTCGGCCAGGTCCGCCCCAGACCCCGGCGCCCCAGGGCCAAGGCCAGCGACAGGAAGCGGCGGTCTGCGGCCGCGCCCATGGTCTATTCTTCAGAGGCGGATTCGGGGCGCAGTTCGCTGACGAACTTGTCGAAATCGTCCGCGGCCTGGAAGTTCTTGTAGACGCTGGCAAAACGGACGTAGGCGACGGTGTCGATCCGGGCCAGGGCCTCCATCACGATCTCGCCGATGACCTTCGAGGGAATATCCGTCTCGCCCATGCTTTCAAGCCGGCGCACGATGCCCGAGATCATCTGGTCGATACGCTCGGGGTCGACTGGACGCTTCTGCATGGAAATCCGGATCGACCGCTCAAGCTTGTCGCGGTCGAAATCCTCGCGCCGTCCGTTCGACTTGATGACGACGAGGTCGCGCAGCTGGACCCGCTCATAGGTCGTGAAGCGGCCGCCGCAAGCCGGGCAGAAACGCCGGCGCCGAATCGAGACGTGATCCTCTGCGGGCCGCGAATCCTTGACCTGAGTGTCGATATTTCCGCAAAACGGGCAACGCATCTTGTTTTCAGTCCCCTAGTCCCAGCAGCCTCATGGGGCAGCGCCCCGGATCTCCACAGCCACTATATGGCAGCCCCAAGGGTTTGGGTAGGGCAGAATTCAGCCAGCGAAATGTGCTGCAATTTCGCGACGATGTGGCGCGGCGCGATGTTCCGCAACAAATATGCCCTGCCACGTCCCCAGAAGCGGACGACCGCCCTGTACCGGAATCGACAAGCTCACCGGCATCATGCCCGCCTTGATATGGGCGGGCATATCGTCGGGCCCTTCATGGGTATGGGTCAGGTAGGACATGGCCGGATCCGTGGTCGGCGGCACGAGCCGGTGGAAATAGGCGGTGAGGTCGGTCTGCACCTCGGGATCGGCATTCTCCATGATCAGGAGACTGGCAGAGGTATGCCGGATGAAGAGCGTGAGCAGACCGTCGCCACGGCCCTCCGTCCAGGCCCGAACCTTCCCGGTGAACTCGTACAGGCCGGGGCCTTCCGTGGAAATTGTGAATCCGGTGATCGCCACGTGCGCCTCCCTGCCCGGCGTGAGGTTATCCCGGGGCAGCACGCGCAGACAAGCCGATCAGTCCTCGAAACTGTTCAAGGCGGCGTCATAGGCATGCCGAGGTGCGACGATCGCACATTCCGGCGTGTAGACGAGGCTGGAAGGCGGGAGGTTGAAGGCGCGGATCACCTCGCGTGCGCAGGTATCGGCGTTGCCGGCGGTGACTTCGATCCGGATGGCGTCTGTCGGAACGACATTCCAGTCGGACTTGACCTCCGGCGGGTCGGCCTGTGCAAGCACCGAGGCACCGGAAAGAACGAGCGTGATGGCGGCAATGGCCGAACGCATGAGTGTCATGATCGTGATCTCCCTCGCCGCGTTAACGGTCGAAAGGGCGATCCGGTTGCATCGAAAGGCAGCCTGGGGCCGGCAATCCGTAACTTTCTGCCAGTTAGGCAAACCAGTTGACCCGACGCCGCCGGCGCTGAAGGATTTTCGGCCTCTTCGGCCCCAGGCCTTTGGCGGCCTGCCGGAACCGGCTGGTGCGGGGCCAGTGTGCGCTTTGTCGAAAAAGGGCGCCCGAAGGCGCCCTCTCGTCACTGGTCCAGGAAGCTGCGGAGCTTGCGGCTCCGGCTCGGATGCTTGAGCTTGCGCAGCGCCTTGGCTTCGATCTGACGGATCCGTTCGCGGGTGACGCTGAACTGCTGGCCGACCTCTTCCAGCGTGTGGTCGGTGTTCATGCCGATGCCGAAGCGCATTCGCAGGACCCGTTCCTCGCGCGGGGTGAGCGAGGCGAGGACGCGGGTGGTCGTTTCCTTCAGGTTCTCCTGAATGGCGCTGTCGAGCGGCAGGATCGCGTTCTTGTCCTCGATGAAGTCGCCGAGCTGGCTGTCTTCCTCGTCGCCGATGGGCGTTTCGAGAGAGATCGGCTCCTTGGCGATCTTCATCACCTTGCGCACCTTCTCGAGCGGCATCTGCAGCTTTTCGGCCAGTTCCTCGGGCGTGGGTTCGCGGCCGATCTCGTGCAGCATCTGACGGCCCGTGCGGACCAGCTTGTTGATCGTCTCGATCATGTGGACCGGGATCCGGATCGTGCGGGCCTGATCCGCGATGGACCGGGTGATGGCCTGCCGGATCCACCACGTCGCATAGGTCGAGAACTTGTAGCCGCGGCGATATTCGAACTTGTCGACGGCCTTCATCAGGCCGATGTTGCCTTCCTGGATGAGATCAAGAAACTGCAGCCCGCGGTTGGTGTATTTCTTGGCGATCGAGATCACGAGGCGCAGGTTGGCCTCGACCATTTCCTTCTTGGCCTGACGCGCCTCTTTCTCGCCCTTCTGAACCTGGTTCACGATGCGGCGGAATTCGCTGATGTCGAGGCCCACGTACTGGCCGACCTGGGCCATGTCGGAGCGCAGGTCCTCGACCTTGTCCGAGAAGCGGTCGATGAACATCTGCCAGCCGCGGCCGGATTTTTCCGACATCCGCTCCATCCAGTTGGGATCGAGCTCGTGACCGCGGTATTCCTCGATGAACTCGCGGCGGTTGATACGGGCCTGATCGGCCAGCTTCACCATGGCGCTGTCGATCTGCATGATCCGGCGGTTGATGCCGTAGAGCTGGTCGATCAGCGCCTCGATACGGTTGTTGTGCAAGTGCAGACCGTTGACGAGTTCGACGATCTCGGCGCGCAACTTCTGGTACTCGGCCTCGTCGCTGGCGTTGAAACTGTCGTCCTCGTTGAGGGTGGCCGAGATGCGGTTGTCCTGAATCTCGGACAGGACGGCAAAGTCGCGGGCGATCGTGTCGAGTGTCTCGAGGACCCGGGGCTTGAGCGCCGTCTCCATGGCCGCGAGGGACATGTTGGCCTGCTCGTCCTCGTCCTCGTCTTCGTCCTTGGCGATCGGGTTGCCGTCGGCGTCGTATTCCGGCTGCTCTTCCTGCGGCTTGGCGGCCGGGGCGGCGGGGGCCGCCTGGGCCGGATCGACGACCGGCGCGTCCTCGTCGCCCTCCATCTGGTCGCCGAAGGTGGTTTCCAGATCGATGACGTCGCGCAGCAGAATGTCCTCGGAGAGGAGTTCGTCGCGCCAGATGGTGATGGCCTGGAAGGTCAGCGGGCTTTCGCAGAGCCCGGCGATCATGGTGTTCCGGCCGGCCTCGATCCGCTTGGCGATGGCGATCTCGCCCTCGCGCGAGAGCAGTTCGACCGAACCCATCTCGCGCAGGTACATGCGCACGGGGTCGTCCGTGCGGTCGAGCTTTTCCTGGCTGCCCGAGCCGAGCGCGACTTCGCGGTTCGAGGTGGTCTCGACCACGGCGGTGGACTTGCTCTCCTCCTCCTCGGCCTCTTCGTCCTCGATGATGTTGATGCCCATCTCGGACAGCATCGACATCACGTCCTCGATCTGTTCCGACGAGACCTGATCCTGCGGCAGCACCTGGTTCAGCTGATCGTAGGTGATGAAGCCCCTTTCGCGGGCTTCGGCGATCATCTTCTTGATCTGGGCCTGGCTGAGGTCGAGCGAGACGTCCTGTTCCTGCTCATCATCCTGACGCTGGTCTTCGTCGGTGTCCTTGGGGGCCATGCTCTGCTCCTGTCTCTCGCGCCAGCGTTCTGCGGCAGCGGGTCGGGCGTGATTCGCTTGGACCGAATCAATAGCGCGATTCGGTTCCACGCACACCCGGTTAACGTTGATTCTTTAGGGATCCGTTACCCAAATCGTTCACTTTCGGCGCTTCTCAAAGCGAATCGTCTCGAGCAGGGCTTCGAAGGCTCCCTTTTCGTCCCGACTGATTCGCGCACCGTTCTCTCCGAGGTCGAAGTCGCCCTTGTCCTTGTTGCCCGGCCGGGCCGCCCGGTTGGCCGCCTCGGCGGCATGGCTGAGGCGATAGGTGACGGCTTCGTCCGCGGCGCCCGAGAGTTCCTCTTCGGCCTCCGCGATCTCGTCCGCCAGCCCGCGGCGCGCCTTGAGCTTGGCAAGTTCCTCGGCCAGCGTCATCTGGGCGAGTTCCACGTTGCCGGCCTTCCGCAGCGTCGGGCAGATCGCGACATGGGGATGCGACATCAGGCGATCAAGGGCCTCGCCGCCCAGTTCACGCGAAATCGCCTCGTTCACCGCGTCCGGCCCGTCCGATCCGTGCGTCAGGACGATGTCGCGCATGCGGCCGAGGTCGGGATCGGCGCAGTCCATCAGTTCGAGCGGCCCCTCGAAGCCCGACACGGCGGCAGGGGTGGCGATGATCGTGGCGACGATCACCGACTCGCGCAGCTGGTGTTCCGCCATCGGCCCGGCCGAGGTCAGGAAGGACGCCTTCGTCGTGGGGCGGATCGGCTGGGATTTCCGCCGGGGGGTCCAGCTGCCCTGTCGCTGCGGACGGAACAGCTGATACCGCATCTCCTTGATCGCGTCACCGTAGTGGCGGCGCAGCGAGACGTCGGGGATCTTCCTGATCTTCTCGCGCAGGTCGCGATCGAGGGCGGCCCGGCGTTCGGGGCTGTCGAAGGACTTACCCTCGGTCGCCTCGCGCCAGAGCAGGTCGACCAGCGGAAACGCCCTGTCGAGAACCGCCTGCATCGCCTTGGCGCCCTCGGCCTTGATCAGGTCGTCGGGATCCTTGCCCTCGGGCAGGAGCGCGAAGCGCAGGGACTTGCCCGCCTCCATCAGCGGCAGCGCGACATGCATCAGCCGCATCGCCGCCCGCAACCCGGCCGTGTCCCCGTCGAGCGCGACAACCGGTTCGGGGCTGATCGCCCAGAGCATCGCCAGCTGGCTCTCGGTCACCGCCGTGCCGAGCGGGGCCACCGCCCCCTCGAAGCCGGCCGCCGACAGTGCGATGACATCCATGTAGCCCTCGGCCACGATCAGCGGTCGGCCCTTGCCCGCCGCCTCGCGCGCGGGGCCGTGGTTGTAGAGCGACCGGCCCTTGTCGAAAAGCTCGGTCTCGGGCGAATTCAGGTACTTGGCCTTGTCGTCCGGATCCATCGCCCGGCCGCCGAAGGCGATGCACCGGCCGCGCGCGTCCCGGATCGGAAACATGATCCGGTTGCGGAAGACGTCATAGGGTTTTCCGCCGCGGTCCGAGGTCTTGACCAGACCGGCGCGCAGGATCAGGTCCTCGGGAATGTCCCTGTTGCGCAACTGGGTCCAGAGCCCCTGCCAGCCCTCGGGCGCAAAGCCTATCTCGAACCGCTCCTGCGTCTCGGGCGAGAGGCCCCGACGCTCGAGATAGGCCCGGGCCTCGGCGGCCGCGCCCGAATTGAGCATCATGCGGTAGTGCCGGACCGCCGCCTCCATCACATCGGCAAGCTCGGCGCGCTTTTCGGCCTTGGCGGCGGCGCGCGGATCGCGCGCGGGCATCTGCATCCCCGCCTCCTGCGCCAGCGCCTCGACCGCCTCCATGAAGCCCATGTTCTCGGAGTCCTTCAGAAAGGAGATCGCGTCGCCCTTGGCGTGGCAGCCGAAACAGTAATAGAACCCCTTTCGGTCATCCACGTGGAACGAGGCGGATTTCTCCTGATGGAAGGGACAGGGCGCCCACCAGTCGCCCTTGGCCTGGTTGGACTTGCGCATGTCCCACATGACCTTCTTCCCGACAACCTGAGACAGGCTGACGCGATTGCGCAGTTCATCGAGGAAACCGGGAGGGAGACTCATGCACCGATTATCGGGCCGCCGGCGGGGGCTGTCCAGCGTCGATGGAGCCCGACGGGGCAGCTGGCGGCGCCGGCCGGGCAAGGACCTGAGCGCACTCGACAATCAGATGGCGGCGACCCGTTCCATGGCCTCGGTGATCGTGCGCGTCAGCGTCGAGGCCATGGACCGGAAGCCCATGATCCGCAGCGTATCGGGTGCCGTTCGCGCCACGGCGACCATCATGCCGTGCAGCTCGGTCCGGATCGCCGCCTGATCGGGCATGGCCGCCGGCCGCGTGTCGACCGGGATCAGGCGGGCCATGACATCGGCCCCCTCCGGGCCGGCGAGGTCGAACGTGACCCAGCCGTCGCCCTGGTCGGTGACGGCCGCGCCGGGCAGGTCCGGCGGCGCCACGCCCGCCACGAGCCAGAGGTTCCGCCCGAACCACTGCACCGACGCGCCGCCGGCGGCGTGCCGGCGCCCGGGCCCGGGCAGGGAAACGCCGATGGCCTCTTGCAGCGCGCGAGAGACGGCGGCCGCCTCGCCCCGGTGCGGCGCCACGCTCCAGAGCGGCCCCGGATCGGCCAGCGACAGGGTCATCGCGCCCCGCGTCACCGGCAGCGGGCCGGTCGCGGGGGGCACGGAAGCAAGACGGAAATCAGTCACGGGCGCGTCCTCCGGCCGGATCGAAGAAGGCCGGATCGCAGACCTCGCAGAGGGTCGAGACCCGGCGCAGATGGTCCACCATGCGGACGGTTTCCCCGTGCCGCTCCGGCCCTTCCTTCAGCAGCGCGAGGCCGATGAAATGGCCCAGTGTCGGGGAGAAGGCGACGGAGCTGACGGTACCTTGCGCATTCTCCCGCGTCGACTCGGTCTCCGGATCGAAGAGAAAGGCCCCGGCGGTCAGCTGTCGGACCGCGCCGACCGGTCGGATGCCGACGAGGCGCGGCCGGTCGTCCGCGAGCAGCCCGGCGCGTCCGGCGGCGGCGCGCCCGACAAAATCCTTCTTCTTCGACATCATGCCCGACAGGTTCAGATCGAAGGCAGTGGTGCGGCCGTCCAGTTCGGCATGGGTGAGAAGCCCCTTCTCGATCCGCAGGACGTTCAGCGCCTCCATCCCGTAGGCGCCGCCGCCGCGCGCCTCGGCCCGGGCGACAAGCTGGCGGAACAGGCTCTCGCCATAGCGGGCGGGCACCGCGATCTCGTAGGCGTGTTCGCCGGAAAAGCTGATCCGGAAGAGCCGGGCCGGAACTCCGCCGACCGTGACCGCGCCGCAGGCCATGAACGGCCAGGTCCCGGGGTCGAGGGGGCTGTCCAGCACCTCGTTCAGCAGATCGCGCGACTCCGGACCGGCGATGGCGGTCTGGGCCCATTGTTCGGTCACCGAGACCAGATGCACGTCAAGCTCGGGGCGCAGCACCTGCGCGGCGAATTCCATGTGGCGCATCACCTCGCCCGCCGCCGCGGTGGTGGTGCTGACGAGATAGTGGTCGGGGCCGATCCGCGCGCAGGTGCCGTCGTCCATGATATGCCCGTCCTCGCGCAGCATCAGGCCGTAGCGGACCTTGCCCTGTTTCAGCGTGGACATCGTGTTGGAGTAGACGAAATCGAGAAAGGCCGCCGCGTCCGGGCCCTGTACGTCGATCTTGCCAAGGGTGGAAACGTCGCAGACCCCGACCGTCTCGCGCACCATCAGCGCCTCGCGGTCGCAGGCCTGCCGCCAGGTCTTCTCACCCGTCCTCGGATAATAGGAGGGGCGGAACCACAGCCCGGCCTCGACCATCGGCGCGCCCATGGCGAGGTGAACGGGATGCGCGGCGGTGAACCGTTCCGCAGCAAAGCCCCTGCCCTCGCCGCCGGCCCCCAGGGCGGCGATCTGGATCGGCGCATAGGGCGGGCGGTAGGTCGTGGTGCCGGTCTCGGGAATGCTCCGACCGGTCGCATCGGCCAGGATGGACAGCGCGGTGACGCCGCCGGTCTTGCCCTGGTCGGTGGCCATGCCCTGCGTGGTATAGCGCTTCATGTGCTCGACCGAGCGAAAGTTCTCCCGCGCGGCAAGTTCGATGTCCTTGGTCGTCACGTCGTTCTGGAAGTCGACCCATTTGCGGCCCTTGCCGGGAACCACCCAGATCGGGCGCGCCTGCGGGTCCCGGTCCTCGGCCTCGGGCAGATCGGGCGCAGTCGCCTTCAGGCCGAGGTCCTCCAGCGCCCGTGCCGCAGCCTCCCGGCCGGCCGCCAGACAGGCCGCGGTCGTCACCGCCCCGTTGCAGGATCCGGCGGGGATCAGCCCCGGCACCGCGCCCGGGGCGGGCAGGAAGGCCGACAGGGACTCGTCCCAGACGGGGCGGCCGTTCAGATGGCAGCTCAGGTGCACGTTCGGGTTCCAGCCCCCGGACATGGCGAGCAGGTCGGCCTGCACCCTTTCCTCGCGCCCGTTGCCCAGCCGGATCGCCACCCCCTCGACCTCGCGGCCCAGGACCCTCTCGACCGTCGCGCCGGCATAGGTGGCGAAGTCGGAGGTCTCCGCCCGTTCGCGGGCATCGACCAGAGCCGCGACATGCACCCCGGCACGCCGCAGGTCGGCGGCGGTGCGGCGCGCCTCGTCCGACGCGCCGAAGACCACCGCCCGCCGCCCCGGCGCGACGGCGTAGCGGTTGAGATAGCTGCGCACCGCCCCCGCCAGCATCACGCCCGGCCGGTCGTTGTTGGCCAGCGCCACGGGACGTTCGATCGCGCCGGCGGCAAGCACGGCGCGCCGGGCGACGATCCGCCAGAAGGTCTCCTCGGGTCGCCCGGCCGCCGCGGGATGTTTCTGCAAGGCGCCGTAAGTGCCCTGATCGTAGACCCCCGTCACAGCGGTCCGGCTCATGATCCGGACGTTCGGCATGGCCTCCAGCCGGGTCACGGCCTCGGCGGCCCAGCCCGCGCCGGACCGCCCCCCGACCTCTTCCCGTTCTGCATTGAGCCGCCCGCCCGGCAGGAAATCCTCGTCCGCCAGAATCACGTCGGCCCCGGCCTCTCCGGCGGTCAGGGCGGCCATCAGACCGGCCGGCCCCGCGCCGATGACGAGAAGATCGCAGAAGGCGAAGGCTTTTTCGAATTGCAGGTCCGCGACCTCTTGCGACAGACGCCCCAGCCCGGCGGCGCGGCGGATCGCGGGTTCGAAGACCCTTTCCCAGATGCGGTGCGGGCCCATGAAGGTCTTGTAGTAGAACCCGGCGGAGAGGAAGGGCGACAGCAGGTCGTTGACCGCGAGCGCATCGACCCCGAGCGAGGGCCAGGCGTTCTGGGGCCGCGCCTCGAGACCCTGTCGCAGCTCCACCGTCGTCGCCCGGGCGTTCGGCTCCTGCGCCGCGCCGCGGCCCAGCGTGACCAGCGCGTTCGGCTCTTCGCTGCCCGCCGTCAGGATGCCGCGCGGACGGTGATACTTGAAGGACCGGCCGACCAGCCGGATGCCGTTGGCGAGAAGGGCCGAGGCAAGCGTGTCGCCCTCCAGCCCCTCGTAGGCGTGGCCGTCGAAGCGGAAACCCAGATGCCGGTCGCGGTCGACCAGACCTCCCTGCCCCAGCCTCATGCCCCGGCCTCCGTCACGGCGTGGATGTCGTGGGTCACCGTGTCCCGTTCGACCACCAGCCAGGCGGAACAACCGGCACCGTGCTGCCAGAACTCGCGCGACCGGCCCGCCGGGTTTTCGCGCAGGTGGACATACTCGTCCCAGATCGGGCTCCAGTCGCCCTCGGGTCGGGTCAGGGCCGCGCCGCCGTAGGTGAATTCGCGCAGATCGCGCTCTCCGCAATGGGGACAGGTCAGTCTCATATCGCCCTGATCTTCATCTTGCCCAAAATACTCCCGCCGGAGGCATTCCGACACCGCCACGCAGGGCTCAGTGCAGGTTATGCTGCGCCCCCTTGCCTTCCTCGTCCATCAGCCCGCGCCCGGTCTCGAACCGGTCCAGCCGGAAGCCCGCCGCGCTGTCGTGCGGGCGGTCGGTGGCCAGCAGATGGGCCAGCGCAAAGCCCGAGCCCGGCACGGCCTTGAACCCGCCGTAGCACCAGCCGCAATCGAGGTAGAGCCCCTCGACCGGCGCCTTGTCGATGATCGGCGATCCGTCGGGCGTCATGTCCATGATCCCGCCCCAGGACCGCAGTACCCTGGCCCGGCCGATCATCGGCATCAGGGTCATCCCCGCCTCCATGACATGTTCGACCGTGGGCAGGTTGCCGCGCTGCGCGTAGCTGGGATAGAAATCCAGGTCGCCACCGAATACCAGCCCGCCCTTGTCGGACTGGCTGATGTAGAAATGCCCCATGCCGAAGGTCACGACATTGTCGATCACCGGCTTCAGCCCCTCGGTCACGAAGGCCTGCAGGACGTGGCTCTCGATCGGCAGGCGCAGACCGGCGAGCGAGGCGACCTGCCCGGACCGGCCGGCGGTGACGATGGCCACCTTGCGGGCGCGGATCGCACCGCGAGTCGTCTGCACGCCGGTGACGCGCCCGGCCTCGGTGTCGATCCCGGTGACCTCGCAGTTCTGGATGATGTCCACCCCCCGGTCCGAGGCGCCGCGGGCGAACCCCCAGGCGACGGCGTCGTGGCGCGCGGTGCCGCCGCGCGGATGGTACAGGCCCCCGTGGATCGGAAAGCGGCCGCTGTCGAAATTCAGGTAGGGTAGTTTCTTGCGCAGCGCCTCGCGGTCGAGCAGGATCGCGTCGTCGCCCTGGTTGATCATCGCATTGCCGCGCCGGACGATGGCGTCGCGCTGGCCGTCGGAATGGAAGAGGTTGATGATCCCGCGCTGAGAATGCATCACGTTGTAGTTCAGGTCGGATTCCATCCGCTCCCATAGCTTGAGCGAATGGGAATAGAACTCGGAATTGCCCGGCAGGAAATAGTTGGCGCGCACGATGGTGGTGTTCCGCCCCACGTTGCCGCCGCCGATGTAGCCTTTTTCCAGCACGGCCACATTCGTCAGCCCGTGCTCTCTGGCGAGGTAGAAGGCCGTGGCCAGGCCGTGGCCTCCGCCGCCGATGATGACGATGTCATAGGCGGGCTTCGGCTCGGGGTCGCGCCAGTGCGGGCCCCATCCCCTGTTCCCCGTCAGGCCCTCTTTCAGTATTCGTAATGCACCGAACCGCATCGCTCTCTCCGCCAACGGCCGGAGGTAAGCAGCGGATCTTCCCGATTGCAACGGCAAGCGACGACCTGCGCCGTCCTTAGTGACCGTTGCCGGAAATTTGGTCGCTCGGTCGAGATGGCCCCCGGGTGCCCGCGAGACCGCATGGGCGGCCTTCGGCGATCGCGCTCGTCCCCGGAGCGCCTTGCGGACGGCACCCCGGGCGGACCGCGGGGACGACTGTCCTAAAGCCCCTTGGCGCGGTAGCTCCCGGCGACGCGTTCGATGGCGACGATGTAGCCCGCGGTCCTGTAGTCGTGGACATCCTCACGCTCGTGGAGCACCTCGCGCATGGACTGGAACGCCTCGCGCATGGTGTCGTCCAGTCCCGAACGGACCAGCTCCAGTTCGTCCGCGCCGCGCAGGTACTTGGCCTTGAAGTCGGGGCTGATCGACCAGGCGTTGCCGAGGTAGCGATCGAGGCGCTCGAGTTCGCTCACGATCAGTTCGTGACGGGCCTCTTCCTGGCGCCTCTGCATGCGGCCGAACCGGATGTGGCTGAGGTTCTTCACCCACTCGAAATAGGACACCGTCACCCCGCCCGCGTTGGCGTAGAGGTCCGGAATGACGACCGTGCCCTTCTCGTTCAGGATCTGGTCGGCGCCGGCGGTGACGGGGCCGTTCGCCGCCTCGATGATCAGCTTGGCCTGTATCCGTTCGGCGTTGGACAAGTTGATCACGCCTTCGAGAGCGGCCGGAATCAGGATATCGCATTCCTCCTCCAGCAGCGCCGCGCCGTCCTCGAAATGGCGGGCGTCGGGATAGCCCTTCACGCCGCCGTGACGGGTTATCCATTCGTGGACATGCGCGATGTCCAGACCGCGATGATCGAGCAGCGCGCCGTCGCGCTCGATGATGGCCTTGACGATGCAGCCGTCCTCGGTCTGCAGGAAATGCGCGGCGTGGTAACCCACGTTTCCGAGACCCTGGACGATGACGGTCTTGCCCTCGAGCGATCCCTCCATCCTGGCCAGTTCGACGTCGCGAGGGTCGCGGAAGAATTCGCGCAGCGCGTACTGGACGCCGCGCCCGGTCGCTTCCTTGCGGCCCTTGATGCCGCCGGCATTCTCGGGCTTGCCGGTCACGCAGGCATTGCCGTTGATGTCGGTGGTGTTCATCCGCTTGTACTGGTCGGCGATCCAGGCCATCTCGCGTTCCCCGGTGCCCATGTCGGGGGCGGGCACGTTCTGGGCCGGGTTGATCATGTCGCGCTTGATCAACTCATAGGCGAAGCGGCGGGTGATCTGTTCCAACTCGTGCTCCTCCCAGTCGCGGGGATCGATGCAGAGCCCGCCTTTCGAGCCGCCGAAGGGGGCCTCGACCAGCGCGCATTTGAAAGTCATCAGCGCGGCCAGCGCCTCGACCTCGTCCTGGTCGACGGCGGTGGCGAAGCGGATGCCGCCCTTGACCGGCTCCATGTGTTCGGAATGGACCGAGCGGTATCCGGTGAAGGTGTGCATGTGACCGCGCAGCCGGACGCCGAAGCGCACGGTATAGGTGGCGTTGCACACCCGGATCTTCTCTTCCAGCCCGGGCGGCAGGTCCATCAGCGACACTGCCCGGTTGTACATCAGGTCGACGCTCTCGCGGAAACTCGGCTCCTGGGCCGGCGACAACTGATTCATCTCGTCCTCCCTGTTTCAGGTGCACGGTAACATCGCGACGCAGAAAAAAGATACGCCGCATCGCGCAGGGGGCCCTTCACGACCGCAATCACGGGCATCAACAATTTCCCTGGATGCGCCGGCGCTGTTGCCGCTGACGGCGCTTTCCATCTGCGAACCCCAATCCGGACAAATTTCGGCCAGAATCCAGCGTTAACACTTCACTCGAGAAGCGCATCGCGGGGCCCAATTCCACCGACACCGGCGGCTCCCCATCAGGCGCACAGAGGGATACAGATGACCGGACCGTCCAGACTCATCCTGCCCAAGAACGTCCTTCGTGACCGGGTCAGACGTCATGTCGTGGATTTCGCCCGTGCCGAGGACGGCGTCATGCTGGCCCTCGTCATGTTCATGCTGCTCACGATGATGACGGTCGCGGGAATCGGCGTCGACGTGATGCGTACCGAAATGGAGCGGACCCGCATTCAGCAGGTGATCGACGCCTCCACGCTGGCCGCCGCGCACAAGGACAACGCGCTCGATCCCAAGCAGGTCGTTCTGGACTATTTCGACAAGGCGGCGCTTGCCTCCTACATCAGCGCCGACGACATCCTCGTCGGCGGCGGAGAGACTTCGACCGCGGTCGAGGTCAACCTGACGGCGCAGGTCAAGACGCCCTTCATCAGGCATCTCGGGAACGAAAGCTTCAACGTGCCGGCGCGCGGCCGCGCCGAACAGGCCTACGGCAATTCCGAGGTGTCGCTCGTGCTCGATATCTCGGGGTCGATGGACGACAACCGTCGCATGTCGCGGCTGCACAGGGCGGCGAACGAATTCGTGGATACCGTCCTGACCCCCGACTCGGTCGATCGCGTTTCGGTCTCGCTCATTCCCTACACCGGCGACGTGAACGTCGGCTGGGACATCTTCAGCCGGATGAACGTGCGGCAGCTGCACGACTATTCGTACTGCGTGCAATTCACGCCGGACGATTTCTCGACCACGGCGATCGACCCTGAAGACGCCTATATCCAAGGCCAGCACTTCAGCCACGTGGACGCCCGTTTCAACTACATCTCCTGCCCCACGCAGAGCTACGAGACCGTCACGCCCTTCAGCCAGAACAACGCCGCCCTCGAGGCCCAGATCAATCGCCTCACCGGGCGCGAGCGGACGTCGATCCACATCGGGATCAAATGGGGCGCGGCGATGCTGGACGAAGCCTTCCGCCCGCTGGTCAACGATCTGGTCGACAACTCCATCGTCGACGAGGCCTTCCGCGACCGGCCGGCCCCGTTCACCAGCAACACGCTCAAGGTGATCGTGGTCATGACCGACGGCATGAACACCGAAACGAAACGCATCAAGGAATTCGCCTACGACACGCCGGACATGCGGGCCCACTGGGCGCGGCACGCCATGGACGACTGGGACAACGACGTGGACGGCAGCGTCGAGGACCACCTGTTCGACACCTACTACGACACGGCGATCGGCAACGCGCTGCTTCAGAACATCTGCAACGCCGCCAAGGCCAACGGCATCATCATCTATTCCATCGGCTTCGAGATCAACAACGACGCCGCCCAGGAAATGGAAGACTGCGCCTCCTCGCCCTCGCACTTCTACCGCGTCGAAGGCGTCCAGATCTCCGAGGCCTTCTCCTCGATCGCCCAACAACTCAAGCAACTGAGGCTCACCCTGTGATCCGCCGCAAGACATCTCTTCGCAACCGCATCCGCCACTGGCTGGGAGACGAGACAGGTGCCGTGGTCGCCGACTTCGCGATCATGCTTCCGGTGTTCACGATGTTCATGCTGTCGTCGGTCGAGATGGGGCTGATGACCTTCCGGCAGACGATGCTGGAGCGCGGGCTGGACATGGCCGTGCGCGACCTCCGGCTGGGGTTCGAGGAAAACCCGACACATGCCTCGATCAAGGAGGCGACCTGTTCTTACGCGGGCTTCCTGCCCGACTGCTCGACCGGCCTGCGGCTCGAGATGCAGCCCGTCGACCTTCGGGACTACACCGCGCTGCCCTCCGACGCCGACTGCGTCGACCGGTCGGAAGAGGTTCAGCCGGTGCGCCGGTTCGTCAACGGCGGATCGAACCAGCTGATGGTCCTGCGCGCCTGCATCAAGATCGCGCCGATCTTCCCGACCGTCGGGCTTGGCAAGCAGGTGGCCAAGGACGGCAACGGCGATATCGCCCTCTTCTCCACCTCGGCCTTCGTAAACGAACCCTCGTGACGACATGACACGTTTTCATCCCCCCGCCCCCGCCCTGTTCCGCGCCCGCCTGCGCGCCTTCCTCGCCGAGACGCGCGGAACCGTGGCGGTGGAATCGATCATCCTGCTGCCGGTGGTGATCTGGACCTATGTCGCGATGTTCAGCTTCTTCGACATGCTGCGAATGAAGAGCGTCAACCAGAAGGCCGCCTTTACCATCGCCGATGCCTATTCGCGCGAGACCCAGAAGATCGACGACACCTTCGTCAACAGTTCTTACACGCTGTTTACCGAGCTGACCCGCGTGAACAACGCCGCGATGCGCGTCTCGGTCCTCAGCTTCGACGAGGACACGGACAAGTACACGGTAAAATGGTCCAAGCGCCGCGGCAACGGCAGCGTCGCGGCGCTGACCGACAACACGGTCAACCAGATGCGCACGCAGCTGCCCGAAGTGTCCAGCGGGGATGAATTCATCCTGCTCGAGACCTGGAACGACTACATGCTGCCCTTCAAGATCGGGATGGACGACTTCAAGATGAAATCGCTCGTCTTCATGAACCCGCGGTTCGCCGATCAGCTGAAGTGGGATGACGGCACGCCGTCCTAACCGGTTCCGGTTTCCGACGCGCGTTCGGCCAGACGGACCGACAGGATGTCGGCCATCATCTTGGCCTCGGCCGCACGGGTGATCCCGCCGACCCCCATCCGCCGCCCCAGGCGCCAGTAGAGCCCCGGCCGCCACAGGCGCGGGTGGCGGTCGCCCAGCCGGACGAGAAAGCCGTTCGAGGGCTTGAAGGCAAAGGTGCCGCGATCCACCGAGAGGATCGTTCCGATCCCCGCCAGCAGTGTGCCGTCGCTGTCGTAAAGCCCCTGGTCGGTCAGCAGCACGCTGTGCTCCGTCGCACGATACATGACCCAGGCGGCGGCGAGGGCAGCGGTCCCCATCGCCAGGACGAGGGCGTCCAGCCAGCTCCCCCCCGCCCCGGCCAAAGCCATGCGCAACAGCAGAAGGCCCAGAACCGACAGCACCCCGACGCCAAAGATGCGGCGGCCCTGCGACACCGAAAGCTCTGCGAGGATCTCGCCCATGTCCGTTCTCCTTTCCGGCGGGGTTAGGCAGATTGCCCTGCCGATGCAACCGCTCTGTTGGTCACCGCACAGACGGGCTGCACTGGCGAACCCGACCGAGGCTTGGCGCGCCGACCGCGGACGCCTATTTCGACGATGAAAGGAGACGTTCCATGTCCATTCGTCCGACCCTCGAAACCCGTCAGGCCCAGGCCACGCTGGAAGGCGCAGGCGTCAAGCTTCACCGCGCCTTCGGCTTTCACAAGCCGAGCGAACTCGACCCCTTCCTGCTCTTCGACGACTTTCGCAACGAACGTCCCGAGGATTACCAGAAGGGGTTTCCCTGGCATCCGCACCGCGGCATCGAAACCATCACCTACGTACTCTCGGGCAGCGTCGATCATGCCGACAGCCTCGGCAACACCGGCTCGCTCGGCGCGGGCGACGTGCAGTGGATGACGGCCGGATCGGGCATCCTTCACCAGGAAATGCCGACCGGCAACGCCAACGGCCAGATGCACGGGTTCCAGCTCTGGGCCAACCTGCCGGGCGATCTCAAGATGACGGCGCCGCGCTATCAGGACGTCAAGTCGACCGAGATCCCAGAGATCATCGACGACGACGGCACCGTGGTGCGGGTGGTGGTCGGCGAATTCTGGGGCCGGCGCGGGCCGGTCGACGGTATCGCCGCCGACCCGCAGTACCTCGACGTGTCGATCCCGCCGGGCGTGACCAAGACGCTGCCGGTCGACACCTATCGCCGTGCCTTCGCCTACGTCTTCGAGGGGGCGGGCGCCTTTGCCGATGCCTCGGCGCCGACGGGCGTGCTTCTGGAAAAGGAGGTCCGGGGCGAAGAGGTCAACATCCGCGACATGTCGGGCGACCGGACGCTGATCCGCTTCGGAACCGGCGACTCGATCACGGTGCAGGCCGGTGACCGGGGCGTGCGCTTCCTGCTGATCTCGGGCGCGCCGATCCAGGAGCCCGTCGCATGGCACGGTCCTATCGTCATGAACACCGCCGAAGAGTTGCAGCAGGCGTTCACGGATTTGCGCAACGGCACCTTCATCCGGCCCGCGCACTGATTTCGCCGGCGATGTGCCGCGCGTGCCCGCCTGGGGTGACTTTCCCATTCGCGGGCGTCGAAGACCGCGGCGCGTGAACTGCTCCGGTCCTCGAGGATGTCCCCGGCACAATGAACGCCGGGCAGCGCCGCCCCGCCCCCGGGGCGGCGCTTTCGCGTCTGCCTCGGGTCGGGCGCTGCCGTCGTCACGACGAATATCCGTCGGAAAACAACGTGGACCCGTGCGGCTGGAGGGGGGGTGCGCCGCCCCATTTTCGCCGAAGCTGGCCGTAGGCCGTTCGGATCGGAACCGCGGGTCCCCTTCAGAGGAACGTCGGGGGCAGATCACCGCGACTCCGGTCCGGGAGCCAGGTTGCGCGGCACCGCGTCACAGGGTCACCCCGCCACGAGACGGCGGGTCATGTCGCCGTAGATCGCCTCGACCTCGCTCAGGCTCAGCCGTCCCGTTTCCCGGAACCACGTGTTCACCCCGGTCAGCATGGCGATGATGGCCATGGTGGCGACACGGGTGTCGGCGACCCGGAACACGCCCCGCGCCTGCCCGGCATCCAGGATCGCGGTCAGCCGGTCCTCGTACAGGCGGCGCAGGCTTTCCACCGCGGCGAAGTTTTCCGGGCTCAGGTTGCGCAGTTCCATATAAGCGATGAAGACTTCTTCGGGCCGCGCGGCGTGGAATCGGATGTGAAAGCGGACGAACTCGTCCAGCGCCTGCATCGGCCCCGCCGCGGTATCCGGTTCCGGCAGCGCGTCCAGCAGATCCTCGAGATGGACGACCATCAGATCGAACAGCAGGCTCTGCTTGTCGGAGGTGTAATTGTAGAGCGCACCGACCTGGACCCCGACCTCGGCCGCGATCTGCCGCATCGAGACGGCGGCATAACCGTGCTGCGCGAACAGGCGTTGTGCCGCCGCGCGAATGCGCGGGGCGGTGTCGGCGGAATGGGAACCGGCGGTACGAGCCATGCACCGGTTGTAACTGAACAAGCGTTCAGATCAAGTGCGCTTGCCCCGCCCCGCCGGATGGATCACAGTCCGGCTCATGTCGGGAAGCCTGTTCGGAAAGGAGGCCGGGATGTTCCGCAAGACCACAGCCCTGGCCGCCGCCTTGACGCTGACCGCCTGCACCCAGTTCCCCGCGCTGGACCGGGCGGTGCCCGCCGAGGAGCAGACGGGCCCCTACCCCCGGCTGGCCCCGATCGGCGCGCTCGTTGCGCAGACCGAGGATCCGCGGATCGCGCCCGGGGACGAGGCGGCGCTCGCCGCGCGCCGGGCCGCGCTCCGGGCCCGGGCCGACCGGCTCAGGCGGGACTGAACGGCGACCGTCCCCGTGCCCGGTGGCTCGCCCTCGGCGGGCCGGGGCTTCTGCCGGACCGCCACCGCGTTGCACCGGCACGGCGAAAGCGGTAATGCCGCCGGGACGACCCCGAACAGGAGACCATGGGATGAGCGGCAGGATACGTCTGGGAATCGCCGGATTGGGCACCGTCGGGGTCGGCGTGGTGCGCATCGTCCGGCGCGAAGCGGCCCTTCTGTCGGCCCGCACCGGCAAGGAGATCGTGATTTCCGCCGTCTCGGCCCGGACCCGCGACAAGGACCGTGGCGTGCCGCTGACGGGGTATGACTGGGAAGACGACCCGGTGACCCTGGCCACCCGCGACGACGTGGATGTCTTCGTCGAACTCATGGGCGGCTCGGACGGGCCGGCCAAGGCCGCGACCGAGGCCGCGCTCAAGGCCGGCAAGGATGTCGTGACCGCGAACAAGGCGATGCTGGCCGTGCACGGTCAGGCGCTGGCCGAACTCGCCGAGGGCAACGGGCGGGTGATCCGCTACGAAGCCGCGGTCGCCGGGGGGATCCCGGTGGTCAAGTCCCTGATCGAGGGGCTGGCCGGCAATGCCATCACCCGCGTCATGGGGGTGATGAACGGCACCTGCAATTATATCCTCACCCGGATGGAAAGCGCCGGCCTGCCTTACGACGCCGTCTTTGAAGAGGCCAACCAGCTGGGGTTTCTCGAGGCCGACCCGGAACTGGACGTGGGCGGCATAGACGCCGGTCACAAGCTTGCGCTGCTGGCCTCCGCCGCCTTCGGCACTCAGGTCGCCTTCGACGCGATGGAACTTGAGGGTATCGGCCGGCTGACGATCGAGGACATCCGGGCGGCCGGGGACATGGGCTATCGGATCAAGCTGCTGGGCGTCGCGCGGATGACTGGGCGGGGTCTGGAACAGCGCATGGCGCCCTGCCTCGTGCCCATGACCTCGCCGCTCGGGCAACTCGAAGGCGGCACCAACATGGTCGTTCTCGAAGGCGACACGGTCGAGCAGATCGTCCTGCGCGGACCGGGCGCGGGCGAAGGTCCGACGGCCTCGGCCGTCCTGGCGGACATCTGCGACATCGCCCGGGGGGTACGCCTGCCCGTCTTCGGCCAGCCCGCCTCGACCCTTGCCGCCGCCACGCCCGCGAGATCGGTAACACCCGCGGCCTACTACCTGCGCATGACGCTGCAGGACAAGCCGGGCGCGCTGGCCAAGATCGCCGCCGTTCTTGGCGAGGCCGGGATCTCGATCAACCGGATGCGCCAGTACGATCACGAGGGCGAGCACGCCCCGGTCCTGATCGTGACGCACCGCACCGGCCGGGACGCGCTGGATCGCGCGCTGTCGGCGATGGAGCGGACCGGCGTCGTCAAGTCCTCGCCGGTGGCCATCCGGATCGAGGAAGTCTGAAACGCCGCCCCCGGCGCGCCGGCCTGCGGCGGCCCGGTCCGGAGCGACCTTCGCAACGGAAGGGGCGGTTTCGCTTGCACCGCCCGGCACGGTGACGGCATGAGTTGCGCATGAATTTCCTGAACGTCGCATCCTCGCTCACCGGACGCAGATGGGTGGGCCCTTCGGTCGAACTGGATCGCGCCGCCGAGGCTTTGGCACAGGCGCGCGGCTTCGACCGGGCCATCTGCCAGGTGCTGGCCCGGCGTGGGGTCACGGCCGAGGCAGCCGACCTGTTCCTCGCCCCGGCGCTGCGGGACCTGCTGCCCGATCCGCGCCGCCTCCGGGACATGGAGCCTGCCGCGGCGCGGTTCCTGCAGGCGGTCAAGCGTCGGGAAAGGATCGCGATCTTCGCCGATTACGACGTGGACGGCGGCTCTTCGGCGGCGCTGCTGATCGACTGGCTGAGACAGATGGGACGCGAGGCCACGCTCTACGTGCCCGACCGGATCGACGAGGGCTACGGCCCGAACGTGCCAGCCATGCAGGCTCTCGGCCGCACCCACGACCTGATCGTCTGCGTCGACTGCGGCACGCTCAGCCACGACCCGGTGGCCGCGGCGGGCTGCGACGTGGTGATCCTCGACCACCACCTGGGCGGCGAGACCCTGCCCGACTGCGTCGCCTGCGTGAATCCCAACCGTCAGGACGAGGACGGCGCGCTGGCGCATCTCTGCGCGGCCGCCGTGGTGTTCCTGATGCTGGTCGAGGCCAACCGGCAGGCGCGCGCAGAGGGCGCGACGTCCCTCCCCGACCTGATGGCCATGCTCGACCTGGTGGCCCTGGCCACGGTGGCCGATGTCGCGCCGCTCACCGGCGTCAACCGGGCCTTCGTGCGCCAGGGGCTGGCCATCATGGCGCGCCGCGAACGTCCCGGGCTGGCCGCGCTGGCCGACGTCGCCCGGATGGACAGCGCACCCACGGCCTATCACCTCGGCTATCTCCTCGGACCACGGATCAACGCCGGGGGGCGGATCGGCAAGGCGGATCTCGGCGCACGGCTGCTCGCGGCGACGGACCGGCACGAGGCGCAGGCCCTGGCCGACCGGCTGAACGAGCTGAACGCCGAACGCCGCGAGATCGAGGCCGCGGTGACCGCCGCCGCGATGGCACAGGCCGAGGAACGGGGGCTGGACGCGCCGCTGGTCTGGGCCTCGGGCGAGGGCTGGCACCCCGGCGTCGTCGGCATCGTGGCCTCGCGGCTGAAAGAGGCGACCAACCGTCCGGCCGTGGTCATCGGCCTCGACGGCGACGAGGGCAAGGGCTCGGGCCGGTCCGTCGCGGGCGTCGATCTGGGCGCCTCGGTGCAGAGGCTCGCCGCGGAGGGGCTGCTGATCAAGGGCGGCGGACACAGGATGGCCGCGGGTCTCACGGTCGCCCGCGACGCGATCCCCGAGGCCATGGAGCGACTGGGGGCCCTTCTGGCCAAGCAGGGGGCCGGCACGGGCGGCGCCGCGGATCTGCGGCTGGACGGCCTGCTCATGCCCGGGGCAGCGACGGTGCCGCTGATCCAGCAGATCGAGACCGCCGGCCCCTTCGGCGCGGGGGCCCCTGCTCCGCGCTTCGTCTTTCCCGACGTCGCCGTCAGTTTCGCCAAGCGCGTCGGCGAGAGCCACCTCAAGCTGCGCTTCGGCGACGGCATGGGCGCGGCGCTGGACGCGATCGCCTTCGGCGCCTACGAGGGCCCGCTCGGCACCGCGCTCTCGGACCGCTCGGGGGCGCGGGTCCATCTGGCCGGCCGGCTCGAACTGAACAGCTGGGGAGGCCGCCAGTCGGTCCAACTCCGGATCGAGGACGCTGCACCGGCCGACAAGCGGTGAATCCCCGCGCACCATTGCCCGCCCGAGGGCCCGTGTGACGAGGGATTTCCGCGAGACGCGGAGCGGCGCATGTATCGCGACGCCTGCAGCCCGCAAACCCCTTCCGAACGGCCGGGACCATCCCCCCTGCCGTCGGCCCCGCGAACCGCGCCGCACCCGCTTCACCCATGGCGCAGCGAACCTCAAGCCCCCCCCGGCCCGGGCCGCGCACTCTGCCCCCACCGTAGGCGTGGAGAAGATCCGAAAATCTGTTTTTTCCCGCGATTCCCCTCTTGCAGAGCCGCGGCGCTTTGCCTAAAAGCCCCCTCACGCCAAGCGCGGCCCGTTCGTCTATCGGTTAGGACGCCAGGTTTTCAACCTGGAAAGAGGGGTTCGATTCCCCTACGGGCTGCCACTTTTCCTCAAAGCCCCTTGTTTTGTTGACTCCGTGCCCCCCGTGTGTCCCACGCTCCTGGGGCCTTGGTACATCTTGCACCCGCTTGGCTCATTCGACGCGGTCGAAGCTGTCCTCCGCGAGGCGCTTGCGGTCGATGTCGCGGACATACGGCGCCGAATACTTTAAATCCGAGTGCGACAGCCGTGCGGCGATCTCGTAGACGTTCGCCCCGGACTCCGCGAGCTCATTCGCCGTCGCCTTTACGCACGCCATGCTGCGACCACGTGGCGCGCATCTTCTTCGTCGTAATGCCCGTCTTCTTGTCGAGACTTCCACCTCTTTCGACAGGCCTGCTTGCACGCACCACTTCGCGATCGTGTTGCTCAGGCTCTTCTTGGACGCGAAGGGTGACCCTTTCGTGCTGAACAAGAAGGCGTCAGCATGCCCCCCGCATCAAGTTCCTCGACCAGCTTGACCCTCACCGGAACCTCGACGGGTTTCGCCCCCTTCTTCGCGGGCTGCCAGCCGTTGTACGGACGGCCTTTGCGCAGCTTGATGTTCTTCGGGCCAAGCTGGTGCGTGTCGCCGATGCGACTGGCCGCGTACTTGGCCAGGTAGAACCGCCGACGGGCCATTGGGCCGGCCCATGCCTGACGAGGAACTTCGCCTCGTCCTCAGAGGTCCATGCGATCGCCTTCCCCGTCTCGACGTGATTGCTCTTCACCCGAAAGCGGCACTGCCCTGCCCGCCCGAAGAAATGCTGCACAAGCGGCACTATCTCTGCGTCTTCGAATTCGATGGTACTGACCATCGCCAACAGCCACTCTACGCGCTGCCATGGCGCGTCATTCCAGAAACGCTCCTCCAGCCACAGTCCTTGCGACCACTGCCCGCCTTCAGATCATGGCGAGATTTCCAGTTGCCGCGGCGACCGCGAAGACGATGGCGTTGGCGACGGCATGGGCAAGGATCGCATCGCCGATGCGGCCGCGCCGGCGGGCGACGTAGGAAAAGATCAGCCCGGCCACGAAGGCCTCGGCCCATCTCGCGTGGAGCGCGGCGAAGATGCCTGCCGTGACCAAGGCCGCTACGAGGCTCCAGATCAGACCCGGCCTCAGGCGCAGGCGCGTCTCGAGGTAGTCGCGGAAGAAGAGCTCTTCGACCAGCGGGACCAGGACGATGGTTCCGAAACCGCGCAGGAGGAACCAGAGCACCAGGAAGCCACCTGTCAGGGTGCCGTAGGGCGCGACCTCCGCGGGTGCGACCGGGATCAGCACCCAGTAGAGGCCGATCACCGCGCCGCCCGCCAGCGCCACCGGGTCGAGCCGCCAGTCGAAGGCGCGGTAGACCGGCAGGAAGGGCAACACGACCGCAGCCACGATCAGCATGCGCAGCGGGTAGTGCATCGCCGGCGTCTGCGACAGGGTCGAGGCCAGCAGGGCCGTGAGCATGAAGACGGCGAAGGGCAGGATGCGTGCCACTGTCGGATCGCTCCAGAACGGCGCCTGCGATACAGCGGCTCCGACGGTCCCGACCTCGGGCTTGCGCAGCGCGGGCACGGCACGGGCGAGCGCGATGACCCCGAGCGCCACGATGGTGAACATGAGCCAGCCCGCGTGGCTGTGGAATCCGCCGACGGCGAGTTCGGGATTGCCTTCGATGCCGATGATCATCAGGGCGGTGATTCTCACCACGTTGAACGCAACCGACGCCGCGAGGCCCAGAGGATACAGGATGAAGGCCAGCGGAAACCGGAGTTCGGACCGGAAGAGCCAGAGATAGAGGCTCACGAAGATCGTGACGAGCATCATGCCTTCGATGCCGGAACAGACGGGCGCGACCGAGATGATGAAGTCTCCGGACCCGATCATCTTGCTTTCCGGCGTGATTTCGACCGCGTAGCCGAAAGCTTCGACCAGCCAAGCCACCGACGAGAAGGTAAAGTCCTGAATATGCTCAAGATTCCACAAGGGTTGGATAAGCTGTGACAGCCATGGGGTCGCGGCGGCAACCGCGATGAGGGGCGCCAGTGTGGTACCATAGGTCCCGAGAAAGGCCTTCCACCGCCAAAGCGGGGCCAGGTACGAGAACAGCCCGCCCAGCATGAGCGCCATACCGGTGCCCCAGAACAGGAACGACGGTATCAGCCATCGCGCACCGGATCCCTCGGCCAGGAACAGGACCGGCACCATCGCCAAAGCGCACCCGAACACGTTGGCCATCAGCGGCTGGAAAGAATGCCCCGCATCGGAAAGCAACTCGGCAAGCGCGCTTCTGCGCAGGGCGAAGAACAACGTCAGAGCCCCCGCGACGCAATAAATGGCGACGAGAGAAAGACTTGCCGACCGGCAGGCCAGACGCGGCCAGTTGTCCAGACAGTAGAAATCTATGCCATGCTTGAAGACCAGTCCGATGGCTGCCAGTTCGGCGGCCAGTAAAAGACCCCCGACGATCACTGCCCGGAGGACCGACGTTCGGGAATGCGCTAGGTCGGGTGCGGAAGTCATGAAATCACCAAGGAAGAAAGATCAGGCCCGCCAGAAGACCGGCGGGCCCGTGTGTCACGCGCGATTGGTCACGCCGAGCGACGGCGGCGTTCCCATGCCAGCAGAACCACGGCGGCCAGAGCGGCCACGGCTGCGGTGCCCTCGAGAGCGCTGATCTCGGGGACGCAGTTCACGCCAGGGGTACAAGCGCCGGCCGCAAAAGCAGGCGTTGCCGAAATGGTTGCAACTGCAGCAACTATCAGCTTTTTCATATCATTCTCCTTGGAGACAAAGTTACCAGGTCAGCGGAAACTCGCCGTAACGGCAGCACCAACCTGTCGGCGGGGGTCCGCCTGCCGCAGACGCCCGACCCCGGGCGCCTGCAATCACTGGGCCTCGGATCAGCAGAGGCAATCGTAAGTTTCGAATTCGACACCGACCAGGAAAGGCTGAGCATTCTGTGCAGTGACCGGATCCGGCGTGATCACCAGACCGATGATGTCGCCGACTCCCGCCTCGAAATCGTAGCCTTCGCTGATTGCGCGGCTGACGATGTAGTCGACATCTTCCACCTGACCGTTCGACGGCGTCGCATTGAGGGCGGCATCGCTCGGGAAGTTGTTCGTCAGTTCCCAAATCGCATATTGCACTTCCCAACCGCTGAATTTGCCATCGACAGAGCCGGTCCCGTCGCTCTCGAAATCTTGGTTCAGGATCCAGTTGATCTCGTTCACGTTGTCGAGCGCAGCGCCGTTGACCCCATTCTGGCTGGCCAGCAGCACGGAACTCGCTGTGTCGTCGTTGAACACGAACATGTCGCCATCCAGTTCCGCCGCGCTGTCGTAGTCCGCGCCCGTGGTGATGGAACGGTTGAAATCGAGACAGTAGGCGGCGGTAAACTCGACCCCGTCCAGTCGTCCGTTGTCCGACTCGGTAATCAATATGTCGTAGCCGACATCCTCGTAGGGATCGTTGCGAAGGCCGTCCGCGACTTTGTACGACACCGTTTCGGGCATATAGCCGACGAAACTCTCCACCGTATTCGCGTCCCCGCAGAAGGTCATCTCGAGGTTGGCCGTTGCCGACCCGCCCATGCCGTCCGAGACGGTGTAGGAGATGTCCTCCATCGCGTGTTCGGCGATGTCGAGGTCCTCGTAGGCATCTTCCCCGTCCACGACGAGCATGCCGCCCAGCAGCTTGACCAGCGTGCCGGCGGAGGTGGTCACCTCGCCGCCTTCGGTGATCGCCTGGCCGTCCACATGAGTGATGGTCAGCGTATCGCCGTTCGGATCGGAGTCGTTGGCCAGGACATCGACCGTCTTCTCCTCGTCGGCGCAGGTTTTCGCCGCGTCATCCGTCGGCTCGGGATGGTCGTTGGGGTCGTAGAGACCGGCGTCGACCGTCAGGTTCGTCTCGCCTTCGCCCAGGGCGATCGTGTCGGTCAGACCGGTCGTCGTGTCGGCGTCGGAATCGACCGCGTCGTCCGAACCGGCATCCTGCGTGGTGAAGACGAAGTTGCCGTCGGGAAGTTCGAATTCGACCTTGTAGTCACCGGCTTCGAGTTCTTCGAACAGATAGTTGCCGTTGACGTCCGTCATCTGGGTGGCGATCACCACGCCGGCACCATTCAGCAGGTTGACGGTCACGTTCTCGACGCCCGCCTCGCCATCGTCCTGAACGCCGTCACGATCCGTGTCATACCAGACGGTGTCGCCGATCGCGCCGAGCGGCTTGTCGTCCTTGCAGAGTTCGATCTTGTCGATGCGGACGTATTCGTTGCAGTCGCCATCGGCGTAGATCTTGATGGTGTCGCCCTTGTTAATCTCGATGTCTTCGAGAACGAAGGTCGAGAACGTGCCGTGGTTGCTGCCACTACCGTCGCTGTCGCGATCGAGCTTGATGTAGCCCTTGAACTCGCCGTTGATGTAGATCTTCAGCTTGGATTGGCCGTCGTTTTCATCCTGGGCGTAGATCTTGAAATCATAGGTGCCCGAGGGACCGTCGAAGGTGGTCCAGAGCTTGCCCTGACCGCCGGCGCAGTTCAGCTTGACCAGCTTGCCGCCGGAGGCGTCGCAGCCCCAGGCCTTGGAAAAGCCCCATTCGCACATGTCCTCGGCTTCGATGACGATGCACTTGCCGGTCTGTTCCTCGACATCCTCGACGCAAACCTTGAGCTTGGTGGTGTCCTCGCCGCCGTTGCCGTCCGAGACCTTGACCTTCACCTCGTAGACGTTGTCTTCGCCCTTGTCGGTCGGGTTCTCGTAGTCGGGCGCGTCCTTGAACCGGAGTTCGCCCGTCTCGGCGTCGATCTCGAACTTGTCCGCATCCTCGCCGCCGACGATCTCGTAGGTCAGCGTGTCACCGTCGTCGTCCTTCGCGTTGAGGTCGATGACGAAGGTCGAGTTCTCGTCGATGCAGATCTTGCCGTATTTCGGATCGTTGGTGAATTCCGGCGGCGTATTCTCGGGGGCCTTGTCGCCCGCGCCCAGGCAGCGGTAGTCGATCATGCAGCCCCACACGTTCTTCGTGGAGACCACCTCGAGCTCGACACCCGCCGGCGGCACCTTGCCGTAGAAGGTGAAATAGTCGTCGCCCTTACCCGGCGCGTCGTAGCCTTCCACCTCGATCTCGATCAGGTAGTAGTACTTGCCGTCCGAACCTTTCAGGACGTGGTACTGTTCGGCATAGAGCTGTCCGCCCTCGCGGCCCCCGTCGATATAGGCCTTCTGTCCGGTCGAATCCGTCGCCTTGTCGTCGCTCCACCAGCTGCTGTCACCCGAGAGGTAGCCGTCGTTGTCGTAGGTCGACATGCAGACGGTGGCCGAGCCGGGCATGGGGAAGGTGTCGCCGCAATCGATGGACTTGCCGTTGTGATCCCCAAGCAGATCGGCCTCGGTATAGGCGGTCCACTCGTACTTCTTCTCGGAATAGCTATGTTTGTTATAGTAGCTGTATTTGCTGTAATAATATGTCATCTTCCATCCCCTCTTGCCGTCTCAGGCGTTAGGTCACTCAAGCCGGCATTCACCGGCTGGCTCTGCACGTGAGACCTGCCGCAACGGCCCGGACATTCGGCGCAAGCGTTCCCGCCCCGGCGCAAGCGCCGGGCCCATCAGAACTGTCTGCAGTTTCGGCTACGCGACCCAAAAGGCGGTCGTTCCGTTCCGAAATTCACTTCACCTGCAAAAACGCATCCATCGAAATCTGGTCCGATACGGGCAATGTTCCCCCACATCACAACTCACGCTGATCAGCATAGACGAATTTCGCCCAAGATAAGACAAATTCTTGCCAAAATCGGGTTTGCGGGGCGTGGAAGCGGTTGAACAAGGAATATTTATTTGACTTGGCGAAACAGTATACAAGATGTTCCCGAATTGGTGATTTTTCGTGAACGGGCGTCCGGACGCCGTTCGCGCGCGGCACCACCTGAAGCCGAGATACACTGCAGGGATTCGCCTCCGGGACGCGAATCGCTCTCCTGCCGACCCTCCGTCGCGCCCCGCGCGCGGCCAGCCTTGCCCCAGGGCCCTTCCTCTGCAAGGAGGACCGGACTGTCCGATGAAAGGCTGCCCCGATGACACCTCCCGTCTCCGACCCGACCCGCCCCGTAAATGCATGTATTCAGGTACCCTTTTCCCAGCTGAGCGACCGTCTGGCCGCGGCCGCCCGCTCGATCGGGATGAGCCCCGATGTGCGGGAGGCGTCGCTCGACCTCGTCCTGTCGCGCGGGCGTATCCATGCCGGGGAGGATTCGGGCGCGACGTCGGTCACGCTCACCGGGCATGACGCGATCGGCTTGCAGGTCCTGAGGGACCTGCTGGCACGGCTTGCGGGCATGATGGAGGTCGAACTGGAGTGGGCCGAACCGCTGCCCATCGGGCTGCCGGCCAACCTCAGCCTCGCACGGGTCGAGGCGGTCACCCGCATCTCGCCGGCGTTCCTCCGCTTCGAAGTCAGCGGCCCCGATCTCCAGCGTTTCGCATCCGGGGGGCTGCACTTTACCCTGCCGCAGGGCCCGGCCGATGCGGATCTGCCCTTCACCGACGAAGGCGGCGTCACGACCTGGCCCGGCGGGATCGCGGCATGGCACCGGCCGGTCTTCACGACGCGCGAGGTCCGGACCGGGACCGCGGGCGCGACGATCGTCTTCGACGTCTTCCTGCACCCGGATGGCCGAACGCCGAACTGGGCGACGGGCGTCTCGGCCGGGGACACGATCGCGCTGATGGGACCCACGGGGTCCGGCCTGCCGGGTCCGACCGGCTTCCTGGGTATCGTGGCCGACGAGACGGGCATACCTGTCGCGGCCCGCCTCCTGAGCGAGGCCGCGCCCGACACCCGCGGCGAGGCGGTCCTGTTCGTCCCCGACCGGGAGGATATCCAGTCGATTGCCCACCCCTCCGGACTCGACATCAGGTGGGTCGTCAGGGGCACGGGCGAGACGCCGGTCTCGGCGCTGTCCGACATGCAGGTGCCCGATACCGACCGCTATGTCCTTGTCGCGGCGGAAAAGGCCGAGGCGGCCGAGGCACGGCGAATATTGACTGACCGGGGATTCCAGCGGGGCGAATTCCTGGCGGCAGCCTACTGGACGGCACGGGAGGCGCCCTGAACGGCGCCTACGGGGCGCGAAACGTCCCACGCGCCACTTGGGCCACGGCTGGCGCGCCGCCAGGTGCGGCCGGATCGTCCCGCGCGGACGCGGAACGTTGAGCCTATCTCAGAAGTCCCTCGGCGCACCGCCTTCGGCCCGGCGCTTTTCGACGAATTCCGTCAGGGCGGCGCGGGCATCGTCCGGGATAGGCGGTTCGCGATAGTCCTCCAGTACCCGCCGGTACAGCAGGTTCGCGCGTTCCGCGGTCCAGACCCCGCCCTGCGCCTGCCAGCCCTCGAAATTCCGCCAGTCGCTGAGCGAAGGCTGCCAGAACGCGCTCTGGTACCGGTCCTGCGTGTGCTGGATACCGAAGAAATGCCCCTCGTGCCGGACTTCAGCAATTGCATCGTAAGCCAGGTCGCCGGGATCGGTGCGCCAGAGCGAAGGGTCGAAATACCGCAGCATCTGCCCCAGGACCTCGCAATCCATGACGAATTTCTCGGGGCTCGCGATTAGCCCGCCCTCGAGCCAGCCGGCCGCGTGGTAGACCACGTGGCTGCCCGACTGGACCGCTGCCCAGAGACTGTTGGAGGTCTCCCACATCGCCTGGCCGTCGGGCACGTTGGCGGCACAGGCGCCCGAGGACCGCATCGGCAGACCGTAGAACCGGCACATCTGGCCGGTGATCTGAGTGGCGCGCATGTATTCCGGCGTGCCGAAGGCCGGAGCGCCGGACTTCATGTCGACATTCGAGGTGAAGGTGCCGAAAGCGCAGGGCGCCCCGGGCCGGATGTACTGCGCCAGCGCGATGGCCGACAGACCCTCGGCCAGCGACTGCGCCACCGCCCCGACCATCGTCACCGGCGCCATGGCTCCGGCCAGGGTAAAGGGCGAGACGATCAGACCCTGCCCGCGCCGCGCCATCCGCATCCAGCCGTCCAGCATCGGGTAATCGTGCTTGAGCGGCGAGGTCGAGTTGATGTTGGTGAACATCCTCGGCGACGCATCGAATTCCTCCTGGGCGAGGCCCGCCGCAAGGCGCACCATCTCCATCCCGTCCTCGACCCGTTCGGCGCCGAGGGCATAGGCATGGGGCACCTTGTCGGTCAGCAGCAGCTTGTCGCGGATCGCGTCGAGGTGACGTGTCGCGGGGTGCAGGTCCACCGGCTCGACCGGATAGCCGCCGATGAAGTGGATGCAGTTGTAATACTGCGACAGCCTGAGGAATTTGCGGAAAAGGTCACGCGTGCCCGGCTGCTTGCGCCCGAGTTCGAGATCCCAGTAGTTGGGCGGGGACGAGACATTGCCGAAGAGAATGTGGTTGCCGCCGATGGTGATCCTGCGATCGGGATTGCGTGGCGTGATCGTCCAGCGCGCGGGCGCGTGGGACAGCATCTCGGCGACGAAATCGCGCCCCATGCGCACCGTCTCGCCCTCGACCCGGCAGCCCGCCTGCTTCAGGACCGCGACCGCCTCGGGATTGTAGAAGGCGATGCCGATCTCCTCGAGGATGCGCATCGCCGTCTCATGGATGGCGGTCACGCCCTCGTCGGGCATCGGATCGACCGGCCGGTCCGGATTGACCGGCACGCACCATGGGGCCTGGTTGATCACCGCCGGCCCCCGGCGGGCCGCGTGCCCTGCCCGTCCGCCGCCGCGTCTGCGATTCGCTGTCCGGCTCTCCATGGCGCGGCCCTCCCGATGGGTCTCAGGAAATGCCGGGCGGCGGGCGGGCTCTGGCCGGAAGGCGACAGATCGCGTCGTATTTCTTACAGTTCGTCGTCCTCGGGCGTCGCCAGCCAGTCCGCAAGGTGCCCGATGTGCGGCAGCACGACGTCGGCGAAGGCCGTCAGGTCGTCGTGGACCGCCATCCCGGTCAGGACCGCGACCGTGCGCATGCCGGCGGCGCGTCCGGCGATCAGGTCGTGCGTGCTGTCCCCCACCATGGCGACGCGCGCGGGGGCAAGCCCCTGCTGCTGCGCAAATGCAAGCAGGGGCGTCGGCGCGGGCTTGGCGCCGTGTCCGCTGTCGAACCCGGCGACATAGTCGAAGCGGTCGAGGATCCCTGCGGCGTCCAGGTGTGCGCGTGCGGTCGGTTCGCTGTCGTTGGTCATCAGACCGAGGTGCAGCCCGTCCGCGCGCAGCCCGTCGAGAAGCGGGGCGAGATCGACCGGAGGCTTCAGCGGCGCCTGTGCCGCCTTGGCCGCGAGAAGCTCTTCGAGTTCGTCCACCGGGCGGCCCGGCAGCACGCTGGCGAGGCGCTCGGCCGCCTCGCGGTTGGTTCCGGCGATGATGGGGCTCGTCGGGCGGAAGCCGCCGGAGGCGAGATCGAAGTCGGCCGCTTCGGCCAGCCGCTCGGCAAGGGCGCGGTCGCCCTCGGACAGCTCCAGGATCAACTCCAGCGCCCAGGGGTTCCAGGTCGCCCCGAAGTCGAAGAGCGTGCCGTCCTTGTCGAAGATGATGCCGTCGATGCGCATGTCGTCCCGCCCCCTGCCTGCCGCTGCGACACTGCGCGCCCCCGGCGCGGCTTGACAAGGCGGTTTCTCTGCGGCTTTTCACGACCATGTCCAAGAATGCGCCCCAATCCAGTCCACCGTACCGCCTTCACGAGTCGCTCGGCTATCACCTGTCACTGGCGTCGCGCCTGCAGGAACGGCGTCTCGAGGACAGGCTGCGCACTGTCGGCCTGAACCGCACGACATGGTGCATCCTGCTGGCGGTGGCGAACGAGAACCTTGCGCAGCCCTCTGACATCGCCCGATTCGTCGGCATCGACCGCACCGCCACTTCGCGGGCGCTGCGCGGGATGGAAAGCGACGGCCTCGTCGCGCGCAAGTCCGGGCAGGACGACAGGCGCACGCGGATGATCACGCTGACGGACAAGGGGCGGCGCGCGGTCACGCAGGCCACGCCCTATGCGCGGGAAAACGGCCGTCTGCTGGCCGAACTGCTGACCGACGAGGAAAACGCGGAACTCAAGCGCCTGCTGCGGGTGCTGATCGAGGGCACGCCGGCCGACCTGTCGGCAATCTGATCAGGTCCAGTGCACCTGCTGTCCGCCGGGCAGCCCCTCACGCGCCCGGAGGATGGCGTCGTAGGGCAGGCCCTGCGCATCGCAGCAGGCGGTGACCCAGGCGTCGTCCATCAGGATGAAATCCAGCACCGAGGCGAGCAGTTCCGGCTCGGCCGCGCGCTCTCGCAGGTCCTGGGGCGCGAGACCGCTGGCACCCAGGAAAACACCGCGCAGATCTTCGTTGGCCAGCAGCCAGTTCAGGGCCCCCAGGGCGACGGTCTGCGACTGATCCTGATCCACGTGCTGTCCCTTTCCCTTCATGGACGGGCGGCGGCTGGCCAGCCCCGTCTCGCGCGACTTTACGATTTGTTAAGCACTTTGCGGAAACCATGTCGGTATGCAACCTCGGGGAGTCATCGCCGCCCATGCCGGAACAGATCCTGATCGCCGACGACAGGTTCGCCAGCCGCCTGATGCTCACGTCGCTCTTCAGCGGCGCCTATTACGACGTCCTTCAGGCGGACCGCCCCAAGACCGTCCTGGCCATCGCGCGCCGGAACCCGCCCGCGGCCATAGTGATCGCGGACATTGCCGCCATGTCGCCCGTGATGCTGTGCGAAACCCTGCGGCACGATCCGGCGGCGGGGGGCTGCCTGCGGATGATTGTGACCGACCGGCACGATCCCGCGCGCGCCGCCACGCTGATCGCCGCCGGCGCGGATGACGTGGTCAGCCAGTCCGCCCCCGACGAAGAGGTGCTGGCCCGGATGCGCCGCCTGATGGACCACCGCGTCCGAGTGATGGACCTCACGATGCGAGAGGACCGGACGCGGCCGCAGGGGCTTGCCGAGACGCCCGAGGGGTTCGACGGCCCCGCGCGGATCGCGATCGTCAGTGCATCGCGGTCGGCGCGTCATTGGGCCGACCAGATCCTCGCCTTCTTCCCGAACCTCGCAGAGGACGCGATTCGAGTCGTCGCCCCGGACGCGCGGATCGGCCCGGACACCGACGTCATCCTCCTGGACGGCGGCAGCCTCGGCGGCGAGAGCCTGCTGCGCCAGACGGCCCGGCTTGTCCGGGGGCAGGACACGCGTGGCGGCGAACTCCTGGTCACCATCCCCCAGGGGGACGCGACACTGGCGCCGCGCGCGCTCGACCTCGGCGCGGGCGCGGTGATGCACCTGCCCTTCGACACCGCCGAGGCGGTGGCGCGCATCCGGCTGCTGATCCACCGGCGACGCGAGGTGCGGCGGCTGCAGTCGCGGCAGGATGCCGAGCTGCAATCGGCCCTGACAGATCCCCTGACCGGCCTGTTCAATCGCCGATACGCGCTGCCCCGGGTCGAAGATCTGGTCCGTGAGGCGCGGAGCCGGGGGCAGCCCGGCGCCCTGCTGATGGCGGATCTGGACCGGTTCAAGCGGGTGAACGACCTGCACGGACATCTCGCGGGCGACGCGGTGCTGCGCTCGGTCGCCGCCACGGCCAGCGGGCATGTCGTCGCGCCCGGCTTCTGCGCGCGGATCGGCGGGGACGAGATACTGATCGTTCTGCCTGGCTGCGGGCAGCGCAATGCCCAGACACTCGCGCGCCGGGTCGGCGCGGCAGTGGCCGGCAGGCCCGTCAGCCTGCCGGGGGTACCGGCCGGGATCGACGTGACACTCTCCATCGGCATGGCCGTGCTCGCCCCGGGCGGTCCGCGTACCGACACCAGCGCAGAAGAGGAGGCCGCGCGCCTGCTGCATAGCGCGGACATGGCGCTCTATCGTGCCAAGGCCGCCGGCCGCGATCGCGTCGCGACCGACCTCGCCCTCGTGGAGAGCGCGACGGAGGCCGGACGAGTCGAAAACATTCCAGACCGGTCATTCCAGAACCCTTCGCAGAGAGCGAATGAAGGTGTGGTGCCGTCACGACCAGGCAACGACAGTGCCCTCGGGCCGCCGTAATCGAACGAAACCAACCTCTCATCCGCGCGGCTTTGGCAGACCGATCAGTTGGGAACGGCTAGGCCGCCGTCCTACCTGTCCTGCTTCCCGGATTTCCCGGAGAACCGGCCGTGCCGTTCCACGCCCTCCTCCAGCCGATCGGCAAAGGCCCTGCGTTCGGTCGGGTCCATTGCCGCGATCCGCTCAAGAAGCAGGCGCTGACCGATTTCCATCCGCTCACGCGCGGCGTCCAGCTGGTTCTCGAACACCGTTTCGAGCTGCTCGGGGTCGTAGGGATCGGCGCGCAGCGCGGCGATGGCGTTCCGGTACTGCCCCGCGATCTCGCTGCGCGAGGGGCGCGCTTCGCGGTATTCCCGCCGCAACGCCTTGCCGATGGCGCGCCGGTCCTCGTGATCCAGGGCAAAGGTCAGCGGTCCGCCGATCCGGTCGACGCGCGGCACCCGACGGTCCGGGGGATCCGCCACGGCGTGGCCGACCACGATCCCCGCGATCAGCAGGTTGAGCGCCAGCGAGGCGAACAGCAGCCAGCGCAGCCAGCCGAGGCGGCCGCCAGGGCCCTTGGTGTCAGGTGGGTGGCTCATGATCCGTCTCCCAGGTCGAGCGCCAGGTCGTAGCCCGGCAAGGGGTCGACCATGTAAAGATCCTCTTCGGCCACATCGCCGACCACGCCGATCTCGATCGCCAGCGTCTGCAGGGCCACCGGAGGCATCACGCCCATCCAGAGCCCGGCGATACCTGCCGTGGACAGTCCCGCCAGCGCAGGCCAGCCGCCGAGTGCCGCGAAGAGTTGCGCAAGTCGCCGGGGCCTGGGCGCCGCCGCGCCGGCCGCCGGGCCCGGCTGGACCCGCTGGACCGCCACGGCCTCCCGCGTCATCCGGAGCAGCGCGGCCTCGGTCAATTCAGGCGGGTTGCGCCGCGCGGCATCGAAATACGCCTCGAGGTTCGGCAGGTCGGTGTCCTTGTCAGTCATCGTCACGATATCCCAGAGAGTTCTTCCGCCCCGCAAGCGCCTGCGCAAGCGCCCGCTTGCCCCGCGCCGTCAGGCTTTCCACCGCCTCGATCCCCAGCCCCATGATCGCAGCAATCTCGGGATTGGCGAGGCCTTCGATATGACGCAGCACCACGGCCTGCCGCTGCCGGTCCGGCAGGGTCTGGAGCGCCTCCTGCAGCGCCCGTGCCCGCGCCCTGTCCTGCAGGACCCGGTCCGGGGCCGGGCGATCGTCCTCCGGTTCCGGAATGGCATCCAGCGCCACCGATCCCCCGCGCCGCCGCCGGAAACGGTCGGCGGCGAGGTTTGCGGTCACCCGGTAGAGCCATGTCGTCACCTTCGCTTCGCCCCGGCGCCAGTCGGCGGCCGTCTTCCACAGGCGCAGCAGGGCCTCCTGCGTGATATCCTCGGCCTCGGCGGCATCGCCCGTCAAGCGGGTGGCATGGGCATGGACGATCGGCGCCAGGCGGCGGGTCAGGAGGCGCGCAGCCTCGGGATCACCGTTGGCATAGAGCGCCATCAGAGCGTCGTCATCGAGGCTGGACAGATCGTCGAAGGGCATGTCCGTCATATCCGGCGGGCGTAATCATTTGGCCGATGGCTGGCAATGCGGGTTGATGGCGCCCCGGGCTTGGGGGACCCCGGGGCGCCGGCCGGATCAGTCGTTACCGTGCTTTTTCCAGCCTTTTCCGTCGCGATGCCCGCGGTCACCGCCGTGCCGGCGGTCGCGGAATTTTTCGCGGGCCTCGTCCAGTTCCTCCTGCGAGATCGCCCCATCCTCGTCGCTGTCGAGCCGGGCAAAGAGGCGGCTTTCGTCGCGCGGCCCCATTTCCTCGGCCTGGAGCACGCCGTCGCCGTTCTCGTCCATCCGCGCGATCATCCGCTCGGCCCCGCGCCGCAGGCGTTCGGCGCGGCGCTGTTCCATGCGGGCGAGCATTTCCTCGACGCTCAGCGTGCCGTCGCCATCCGTATCGGCGGCGGCAAAGCGGGCATCGGCATGGGCCTGCAGTTCGTCCTGCGTGACCCGGCCGTCGCCGTCGGCGTCGACCGCGGAAAAATCGAAATGCGGGGCGCGGTGCCCCCGGGGTCCATCGCCGCGGTCCTTGGCCGCAAGCGGCAGGGAGGTGGCGGCCAGCGCGAGGATCAGGATGCCCGTCAGGGCGGTGGCGCGTTTCATGTCAGTCTCCGTATTTCTGTCTGCACTCGAAAGGCGGTGTGTCCGGCCTTCTGGAGACTATTACGGCAGGCCCCCACGTTTCCGTCGCAGGCCGTGCGATTTTTTCACGGACCGGGCCCCCTCGTGCCGGCAGGCGCGCGCGACATCCCGCCGCACGGACATTCCGTCGTCTTTCCTTTCGCGTGGCGGGTCGCCACCTTTCCAGCAGCTCTCCCCTTTCTCCGCAACCGCGAGACCCCGATGACAGACACACAGCAGGCCCCCCGACTTGCCCAGGCGGCGCCGGACCGCGATCTCTGGCCCGCCCTCCGGCGCGGCTTTCGCCGCAAGTGCCCGAATTGCGGTTCGGGTCCGATCCTGAAGGGCTACCTGAAGGTGCGCGACCACTGCCCCGTCTGCCGCGAGCCGCTGCATCACCATCGCGCCGACGACGGCCCGGCCTATCTGACGATCCTGATCGTCGGGCATCTCCTGGCGCCGGCGATGCTGACCGCCTTCACGATGTGGCAACCGGATCCCCTGGTGCTCTTCACCGGTTTCGCTATTGGCACGGTCGCGTTGTCCCTTTACCTTCTGCCGAGGTTGAAGGGGGCCCTTGTCGCGTTTCAGTGGGCCCGGCTCATGCACGGGTTCGGCAAAGCCGGCTGACCGTCCCCCTTCCGGCGCATCCGCGCCCATGAGGACGAGCAGATGACATCACCCAACACCGCGGTCCCGGCCGTGGACAAGAGCCAGATCCGCAACGCCGCCACGGTGATCGCGCTTCGCGACCGCAAGACCGAGCCGAAGGTCCTGATGGGGCAGCGCGGCTCGAAGGCGGTCTTCATGCCGAACAAGGTCGTGTTCCCCGGCGGCGCGGTGGACCCCGGCGACGCTCAGGTCCCGTTGGCCGGGCCGATCCCCGAGCCCTGCGCGGGCCGCCTTCTGGAAGAGGCGGAGGGTGATCTGGTGACGGCACTCGCCGCCGCGGCGGTGCGCGAGTTGTGGGAAGAGACCGGGCTGGTTCTGGGCCGTCCCGGCACCTGGGAGAACCCGCCCCCCGACTGGACGACATTCGCGGCCACGGGGCATGTGCCCGACGCGTCGGCGCTTCGATTCGTCTTTCGTGCGATCACGCCGCCCGGCCGCCCGCGCCGCTTCGACGCGCGGTTCTTCGTCGTCGATGCGGATGAGGCCGTCGTCTCGGACCTCGACGACTTTTCCGCCGCCTGCGACGAACTGTCCGCGCTGCAGTGGATCCCGCTGGAAAAGGCACGGAGCTTCGATCTCCCGTTCATCACCGAGGTGGTGCTGGCCGAGGTGCAGCAGCGCGCCGACGACCCGCGCCCGCCGGCCAGCGTGCCGTACTTCGCCAACAACAACGAGAACCGCGCCTTCAGACGGTTGCGCGGGCTTGTCGATCTGGCGGGGCGCGAGGACTAGGTGCCGGCGACCTCGCGCCGCAGCCGCGCGAGGTGATCGGGAAGTTCCCGCGCGGTGACCGAGGCCTCTCGCACCAGGACGTCGAAATCCGTTGTCAGAGCCTGCACACGCTCCCGGTCGCGGAACACGATGTAGTGACGCCCCGAATAGAGCACGGCCATCAACGGGCCGAAGACCGTGACGGGCACCGAGAAGACGCGCCGCGCATCGTAGAGATAGAGGCGCAGCCGGGGGTAGAGCGAACTCGTCAACTCGCGGAACCGCTCGATCTGGGCCAGCCGGACCTCGGTCGGGAGGCCGCGGTAATACCCCTCGGCCCGGGCGAAACTCTCCATTTCGTGCAGCGGGAGGGCGATCTCGTAGTCGGAATTCGACGACCGCATCCACGCCAGCCTGTCCTCGGAGGCGTTGATCGCCTGTTCCATCGTCCGCCCCAGGTGCGGCGAATATTCCCACTGCAGGAACTCGGTCACCTTCATCATGTCCGGCAGGGCGGCCGGAACGTGCCGGATCTTGTAGCCGGCCGCCTCGCGGTGCCAGGCAAAGATCTGTTCATCGACGAGAGCACGGGGCGCCGCCGTCAGGCTGAGCGACGCGGCCAGCAGGTTCGCCGCCGTCTCCGGATGCTGGGAGATCGACAGCAGCCAGTCCGAGGAGACGCCGAGCGCCGCCGCACATTCGCCCACGACCTGCGCGTTCGGCAGGCGGGCGCCGCTGCCGGTCAGCAGCTGCGAGATCGTCGATCGGTCGACCCCGACGGCGCGGGCCAGGGCCGACTGGCTCATGCCCTCGTTCTGCATCGCCTGGCTCAGACGCATGCGGAACTGTTCGGCTCTCTCGCGTTTGTCGATAATATCACTCATGTCGTGCTGAATATCACTCTCCGGGATTTTTGTTAATCACATACAGAATGGTTCACAGGTCGCGCTCCGGCTACCTCTCGGCCGAAAGAGCACCCGCGGTCAACGCGGGCGTGGAAGAGGGACAGAACACATGGAAACACGCCGCCGAACCATCGTGAAATCAATCATCTGGACGCTGATCGGCCTGTTCATGATGGCCCTGGTCGGCATCTTGATGACCGGCTCGGCCACTGTCGGGGGCGCCATGGCCGTCATCAACGCGGCCATCGGTCTGGTCAGTTACGCGCTCTACGAACGGGTCTGGGCGGCGATCTCCTGGGGCCGTCATGCGTAGGACCGAATGGCCGACGCTCGCCCTGATCGGCCTGACATATGCGGCCATCGCGGTCGGCACCACCACCCTGGCCGTCTGGAGCCTTCCGACTGCCGTACTGCTGACGGGCGTCGCCATATCGCTGCACGGCTCGCTCTGCCACGAGGTCATCCACGGCCATCCGTTCCGGAACCGCAGGCTGAACGAGGTGCTCGTCGGGCCGGCGGTCGGGCTGATCGTGCCCTACCTGCGCTTCCGCGACACCCACCTGGCGCACCACCGCGACGAGAACCTTACCGATCCCTACGACGATCCGGAGAGCAATTTCTGGGATCCGGCCGTCTGGCACCGCATGGCCCGCTGGCAGAAGGCGGTCATGCGTGCAAACAATACGCTCGCGGGGCGGATGATCCTGGGCCCGGCCATCGGCACGCTCTGTTTCATCCGGCTCGACTGGCGCGCCGCGCGTGCCGGGGACCGCGGGGTGGCGCGCGGCTGGCTGTGGCATATTCCGGCGCTGGTGCCGGTGGTACTCTGGCTTGCCCTTGTGGCCGAGATGCCTGTCTGGGCCTATCTTCTGGCGGCGTACCTCGCGCATGCGCTGCAGAAGATCCGGACCTTCCTGGAACACCGGGCGCATGAGCGGGCCCGGGGCCGCACCGTCATCGTCGAAGACCGCGGCCCGCTTGCCTGGCTCTTCCTGAACAACAACCTGCATGTCGTTCACCACGCGCATCCCAACCGGCCGTGGTACGAGTTGCCGGCGCTCTACGCCCGCCACCGCGAACGGTTCCTGCGGCGCAACGACGGATACCGCTACCGGTCCTATGCCCAGATCTTCCGGAGCCACTTTCTCAGAGCCAAGGACCAGGTGCCGCATCCGCTCTGGCAGCCTCGGGCTGAATAGGCCATAGGAAATCCATGATGGAATCATGGATTTTCTTCGCGCTGGCGGCCACCGTCTTCCAGACCGCCCGTTTCATGCTGCAGAAGGTGCTCTCGACCGGCGGGCTGAGCGCGGGCGGCGCCACTTTCGCCCGGTTCCTCTATTCCGGCCCGCTGGTCTGGGCGGCGGCGCTGATCCTCCTGCCCGACTGGCCCGATCTGGGGAGGTCGTTCTGGCCCTATGCCATTGCCGGCGGGCTGGCGCAGATCCTGGCCACCGTCTGCGTCGTGCTGCTGTTCCAGACCCGCAACTTCGCCGTCGGCATCACCCTGAAGAAGACCGAGGTGCTGCTGACCGTCCTGGTCGGACTCGTGATCCTGGGCGAAGGCGTCAGCTGGGCCGCCTTTGCCGCCATGGTGGTCGGTGTGCTTGGCGTCCTGCTGCTGTCCGACCCGCCGAGGGTCGGGCGGGGCGGGATCCGGGAGGTGCTCTTCAGCCGCGGGGTCGTGCTGGGACTGACATCGGGCGTCTTCTTCGGCATCTCGGCGGTGGCCTATCGGGGCGCGACGCTCGAGGTCGCAGCCGACCCCGCCACCCGCGCGCTGGTCACGCTGGCCGCGGTTCTCGCGGTCCAGATCCTGTCGCTGGGGGCCTGGCTGCTCCTGCGCGAACCGGGAGAGGTCCCGCGGGTCGCGCGTGCCTGGCGCCGGGCCGTCTGGATCGGTCTGACCTCGCTCGGCGGCAGCTTCTGCTGGTTCACGGCCTTCACGCTGCAGAATGCCGGCTATGTCTTCGCCGTCGGTCAGGTCGAAGTCATCCTCTCGCTTCTGGCCTCGGTCTACTTCTTCCGTGAGAGGATCACCGGCAAGGAGGTGATCGGCATCGCCCTGATCACGCTGTCGGTGATCGTTCTGATCGCGATGGCCTGAGGCCCGGGGTCCGGGGGACCGCAACATGGGGATCGGGCGGCCGTGGACGGCGCGGATAGGCCGATGGCGCGCGTGATGGGCTCCGGGCGCGCGACGGCGGAACCTATGCGGTCGCGGCCATTCCGCGGGCCGGTTCCAGAACCGCGCCCTGCCCCTCGCACCACGACATCCGCCAGCTTCTGGGCGGGTCCATCCGCGCGCGCACCCGCTCCAGCCGCCAGCCCGCCGCGTCGGGAGTGTGATCGCTTTCGCAGCGCCAGCGGCTTTCCACCCCCTGCGCCCCGCCGGGCCCCGGGGTGAGGATCAGTCCGAGCGGCATCTGCCCCCCCGTCTCGCCGCCTGCCTCGGCGGCCAGGTGCAGCCGCCGCACGGCGGTGAGGCCGGGCAGGCCGGGAAGATCCGCGACGGCCAGCGCCGTGGTGCCGCTGCGCAGCACCTCCTCCAGCGTCCAGAGCACGTCCTCGGCCCGTTTCGGCCGGACGAAGACCAGCCGCTCCGGGCCGATGAAGGCGGCCACCCCCTCGGCATGGAGATGGTCGGCCTGCCATGCGGGGGCGATCCACCAGAGCGGGCCGGACCGGCCCTCCGCCGCCAGCCGCGCCGCGACGACCATGGCAAAGCTGCGCCGGGCCCCGCCGCAGCCCTCGTGCAGCCGGGCGAGAGAGAGCGCCGCCCCCGCGCCAAGCGACAGGGCGGGCGGCGCCCGGTGCGGGCGGCGGGAAAGCAGGGTCTGGGCCGGTACGGACATGGGGCCACCCTATGATGTTCGCCTTATGTTCTCAAGCGCGGAATCTTTTCGCCACTGGGCAAGACCGTCAGAGTTTCGCTAACCTGTCCGTTCCATCAACGCACCAGCACGGGGAATCCGGATGCAGAAGAACCGCCTTGGCCGCACCGACATGGAGGTGACGCGCTATTGTCTCGGCACGATGACCTGGGGCACGCAGACCGGCACGGACGCCGCCCATGCCCAGATCGACATGGCGCTGGAGCGCGGCGTCACCTTCCTGGACACGGCCGAAATGTACCCCGTCAACCCCGTCTCGGCCGAGACGATCGGCCGGACCGAGCAGATCATCGGCCAGTGGATCGCGAAGGCCCGCGGGCGGCGTGGCGACCTGGTCGTCGCGACCAAACATTCCGGCGAGGGGCTGAGCAAGGTCCGCGACGGCGCGCCCATATCCGCCGCGACCATCCGCGAGACGGTCGAGGGCTCGCTGCGCCGGCTGGATACGGACTACATCGACCTCTACCAGTTCCATTGGCCCAACCGGGGCTCGTATCACTTCCGGCAGAACTGGCGGTACGACCCTTCGGACGTCGAACCCGAACAGGTCCTGGACGAAATGGCCGGGTGCCTCGACGCGCTCGAAGAAGAGCGGCGGCGCGGCACCATCCGTCATTTCGGCCTGTCGAACGAAACCGCCTGGGGCGCGGCCCAATGGCTGCGTCTGGCAGAGCGGACGGACACGCCCCGCCCGGTGACCATCCAGAACGAATACAGCCTGCTGTGGCGCCAGTTCGATACCGATCTCGCCGAACTCGCCCTGCACGAGGACCTCGGGCTGCTGGCCTATTCCCCGCTTGCCGCGGGGCTGCTGACCGGGAAGTACCAGGGCGGCGCGGTGCCCTCGGGCTCGCGGATGGACCTGGTGGCGGAACTGGGAGGTCGCAGGACGGCCCGCGCCTTCGCCGCCGTCGACGCCTATCTCGACATCGCCGCCCGGCACGGGCTCGACCCCGTGCAGATGGCGCTCGCCTGGGTGGCGGGGCGCCCCTTCACGACGTCGGTGATATTCGGGGCCACGGAACTCGACCAGCTGAGCCATATCCTCGACGGGATGGACCTCGCGCTGGGAGACGAGGTCCTCGCGGAGATCGACGAGGCACATCGCGAACACCCGATGCCCTACTGAGAACCCGGCCGGCAAGGTGGCCTGTGTACAACACTCCCCGAACCGGAGCGCCCCGCCCGGTCATTGCCGCTTGCGCCCCGCGCCCCGCCGGGCATTGCTGGACGGCGGAGGGATGTCATGCCGCTGTCAATGTCGCAGGAGGTATTCGTTACCTGTGCCGTGACCGGCTCCGGTCAGACGCAGGACCGGTCGCCGCATGTGCCGCGCGATCCGGAGGCGATCGCCGCCAGCGCGATCGAGGCGGCGCGCGCCGGGGCCGCCTGCGTGCATATCCATGTCCGCGACCCCGAGACAGGCACGCCCTCGCGGGATCCGGCGCTCTTCCGGACGGTCACCGAACTCATCCGCGCCTCCGACACCGATGTCGTGCTGAACCTCACGGCCGGAATGGGCGGCGATCTCGTCCTCGGGGGAAGCGATCGCCCCCTGCCGCCCGGTGACGGCACAGACATGATCGGGGCCGCCGAGCGCCTGGCCCATGTCGCAGACTGCCGGCCCGAGATCTGCACGCTCGACTGCGGCACGATGAACTTCGCCGAGAACGACTATGTCATGACCAACGCCCCCGGCATGCTGCGCGACATGGCGCGCCGCATCGCCGAAATGGGCACCCTGCCCGAGGTCGAGTGTTTCGACACGGGCCACCTGTGGTTCGCGCGGCAGCTGGCCGAAGAGGGGCTTCTGGCCTCACCCGCACTCGTGCAGCTGTGCATGGGGGTGCCCTGGGGCGCGCCGGACGACCTCCTGACCTTCCAGGCGATGGTGGCGGGCGTCCCCGGCGGCTGGACCTTCTCGGCCTTCGCCCTGGGACGACACCAGATGCCCTATGTCGCCGCCTCGGTTCTCGCTGGCGGGCATGTCCGCGTCGGCCTCGAGGACAACCTCTGGCTCGCCAAGGGAGAACTGGCGACGAACGCCCAGCTCGTCGGCCGCGCCGTGACCATCATCGAGGCGCTCGGCGCCCGCGTCATGGGGCCGCAGCAGATGCGTGACAGGCTGGGGCTGGTCAGGCGCGATCCGGAGAGAAAAGGGTGACATCCACGGTTGCGATCATCGGGGCCGGCGTCATCGGCGCGGGCTGGGCGGCCCGGTTCCTGCTGAACGGCTGGGACGTGCGGGTGTTCGATCCCGACCCATCCGCCCGCGACAGGGTCGAAAAGGTTCTCGCGGCGGCCCGGCTGTCGCTGCCCGGGCTGGGCGAGGTGGCGCTTCCTCCCGAAGGGCGGCTGAGCTTCCCGCGCCTGATCTCGGAAGCCGTTCGCGGGGCCGGCTGGGTTCAGGAGAGCGTGCCGGAACGCATCGAACTCAAGCACAAGATCATCCAGGCCGTTCAGTCCTGCATCGAGGAGGGCGCGATCCTCGCCTCGTCGACCTCGGGCTTCACCGCGACGGAGCTGCAGTCCAATTCGTCCCGGCCGGATCAGATCCTCGTGGCGCATCCCTTCAACCCGGTCTACCTGCTACCGCTGGTCGAGGTGGTGGCAAGCGACAGGACCGATCCCGATCTCCGCGACCGGGCTGTGATGACCCTGACCGACCTCGGCATGGCGCCGCTGCAGGTTCGCGCCGAGGTGCCTGCCCATATCGCCGACCGCCTGCTCGAGGCGGTCTGGCGCGAGGCGCTGTGGCTGGTGAAGGACGGCGTCGCCACCACCGGAGAGATCGACGACGCGATCCGGATGGGATTCGGTCTGAGATGGGCGCAGATGGGGCTGTTCGAGACCTACCGGATCGCCGGCGGCGACGGCGGCATGGCGCATTTCCTGCACCAGTTCGGCCCCGCGCTGAAATGGCCCTGGAGCAAGCTCACCGATGTGCCCGAGATGGACGACACCCTTGTCGCGACCATCGCCGCGCAATCCGACGAGCAGGCGGGCGGGCGCACGATCGCCGACCTGGAACGCCAGCGGGACCACAACCTCGTGGGGCTGATCCGCGCACTCGGAGCGCAGGGCTGGGGCGCCGGGGCGATCCAGCAGGCCGCGGACGAGCGTCGCATGTCCGGCGCCGGCGTCCCCGCGCGGTTCGAGGACATCACCGACCCCGCCACGCCCGTCGTGACCCTGCATCGCGCCGTGCCGCTCGACTGGATCGACTACAACGGCCACATGACCGAGGACCGCTATCTGCACGCCTTCGGCGACGCCTCGGACCGGCTGATGAAGCTGATCGGCTGCGACCTTGACTATGTCGCCGCGGGCAAGAGCTTCTTCACGGTCGAGAGCCATATCCGGCACCTCAAAGAAGTCACCGCCGGCGCCCCGCTGCGGATCGAGACCCGGGTGATCGCGGCGGGTGGCAAGAAGATGCACGTGTGGCACGAGATGAAGTCGGGCGACCGCCTGCTGGCGACGGCCGAACACATGCTGCTGCATGTCGATCTGGAAACGCGCCGCTCCGCCCCGCTCACCCCGCTTCTGGCCGAACGGCTGGCGACCCTCGTGGACGCGCAGGCGGAACTTGATCCGCCCGAGGGGCTGTCGCGCGCGATCGGCGACCCGATCTAGCTGCGGACACGGGCGATCTTCGCTTCGCGGAACGCGCCCGTGCGGTCGGGACGGGTCCCCGATGCCGATGCGGGGAACAGCCCACTGGTCCTGACCGCCGACAGCGGGTAAAGAGCGCCGGACGACGGACAAGAGGCGCGACATGACACGGCATCTCATCACATCGGCCATCCCCTATATCAACGGGATCAAGCATCTGGGAAACCTCGTGGGATCGCAGCTGCCGGCCGACCTCTACGCCCGGTATCAGAGGGCGCGGGGCCACGAGGTCCTGTTCCTCTGCGCGACCGACGAACACGGCACACCGGCCGAGCTGGCGGCGGCCAAGGCGGGCAAGCCGGTGGCCGAGTATTGCGCCGAGATGCACGACGTCCAGGCGCGGATCGCCCGGGACTTTCGCCTGTCCTTCGATCATTTCGGCCGGTCCTCCGGGCCTCAGAACCATCGGCTGACGCAGCATTTCGCCGGGCGGCTGGCCGAGGCGGGGCTGATCTCGGAGGTGGACGAACACCAGATGTATTCCCTGTCCGACGGGCGGTTTCTTCCCGATCGGTACATCGAGGGCACCTGCCCCAACTGCGGGTTCGAAGGCGCGCGGGGCGACCAGTGCGACAACTGCACCAAGCAGCTTGATCCCGTCGATCTGATCGACCCGCATTCGACCATCTCGGGCTCGAAGGATCTCGAGATGCGCGCGACCAAGCACCTGTTCCTGCGCCAGTCCGCGATGAAGGACCGGCTCGACGCCTGGATCGACAGCAAGGACGACTGGCCTGTCCTGACGACCTCGATCGCGAAGAAATGGCTGCATGACGGCGACGGCCTGCAGGACCGCGGCATCACCCGGGATCTCGACTGGGGCATCCCCGTCAGACGCGGCGAGGAGGACTGGCCGGGGATGGAGGGCAAGGTCTTCTATGTCTGGTTCGACGCCCCGATCGAGTACATCGCCTGCGCGCAGGAATGGGTGGATGCGGGCAAGGGCACGGACTGGGAACGCTGGTGGCGGACCGACAAGGGGGCCGAGGATGTCCGCTACACGCAGTTCATGGGCAAGGACAACGTCCCCTTCCACACGCTGAGCTTTCCGGCGACGATCCTCGGCTCGGGGGAGCCCTGGAAGCTTGTCGATTACATCAAGTCGTTCAACTACCTGAACTTCGAGGGCGGACAGTTCTCCACGTCCCGCGGGCGGGGCGTCTTCATGGACCAGGCGCTGGAGATCCTGCCGGCGGACTACTGGCGCTGGTGGCTTCTCAGCCATGCGCCGGAATCCTCGGACGCGGAATTCACCTGGGCGAACTTCCAGGCTTCGGTGAACAAGGATCTTGCCGACGTGCTCGGCAACTTCGTCAGCCGGGTGACCAAGTTCTGCCGGTCGAAATTCGGCGAGACCGTGCCCGAGGGCGGCGACTACGGTCCGAGGGAAGACGCGCTCGTGGCGGAACTCGAGACGCGGCTGTCGGCCTACGCGGCGCATATGGATGCGATGGAGGTCCGGAAATCGGCGCAGGACCTGCGTGCCATCTGGGTCGCGGGCAACGAGTACCTCCAGTCCGCCGCGCCCTGGGCCGCCTACAAGGAGGATCCGGCGCGGGCCGCCGCGATAGTCAGGCTGTCGCTCAACCTGATCCGCCTCTACGCGGTGGTGAGCGCGCCCTTCCTCCCGGATGCCAGCGACCGGCTGGCCGAGGCGATGCATCTGTCCGACCGGTCCTGGCCGGAGGGGTCGGTGGCCGAGGCGCTGAGCCTGCTGCAGCCGGGATGGGCCTTCGACGTGCCCGACAACCTCTTCCGCAAGATTACCGACGAGGAGATCGCGGACTGGCAGGTCCGTTTCGCCGGCACACGCTCGGAAGGGTGACCGTCCGGGAACGTGGGGCACCGCAGGCCGGCGGCTGAGGAACCTCGTGGTTTCGGCCGCCGGAACGCCTTTGGTGTCACTCGGAGCAAAGCCCCCTCCCCCGTCCCGAGCGTCACGCCGGTAGCGATCCTGCGGTGACGGACATTCACAGTCAGAAGCCGCACTCGGCGCACCGTGCGATCCAAGGAGGGATCAGCCTGCAAACGGCTGGCGCTGTGGTGCCCGCGGCCGGACTCGAACCGGCACGGCCTTCCGGCCTAGGGATTTTAAGTCCCCTGTGTCTACCATTCCACCACGCGGGCGCGCATGATCCGCGGGACCTTAGCCTCGCGACCGGAGACGGGAAAGAGCCGATTGTCCGCCGCGCGCCACGGCCGGACCGCACGACCGAGGCCGGCGTGCGGCCGGGGCCGCGTGGCCGGCACAAGGCGACCCGCGCGACACCTGTTTGCTCGGGCGGGCGGATATCGCGCAGAGGCCCGGCTTTTCCTTGACCTTCTCCCCCTGCCGCACCAGCTTCACCGCATGTTTCCGCTGCGCGATCACAACCCGTCGGGGCGCACGCCCTTTGTCACCTATGCGCTGATCGCGGTAAACGTGATCGTGTTCCTGTCCTACGTCTCGCTCTTTGCGGACGGACGGGCGCTGCAGACGTTCTTCGCCACCTATGCGCTGATCCCGGCGCGGGTCTCGTCGGGCGACGGGTTCTTCACCTTCGTCACGTCGATGTTCCTGCATGGCGGCTTCATGCATATCGCCGGCAACATGCTGTTTCTGTGGATTTTCGGCGACAACATGGAAGACGAGATGGGGCATGGCGGTTTCCTGGCCTTCTACCTCGCCTCGGGGGTCGGCGCCGGGCTGGCACAGTACCTCGCTGCGCCCTATTCGGGGGTGCCGATGGTCGGGGCGTCGGGGGCGATCGCGGGGGTAATGGGGGGCTACCTGCTGCTGTTTCCCAAGGCGCGGGTGGATATCCTGTTCATTTTCATCGTCTTTTTCCGGATCTTCCCGGTGCCGGCCTGGGTGATGCTGGGGCTGTGGTTCGCGTTGCAGTTCGTCAACGGGGTGGCGGCGGATCTGAATTCGGCCGGCGTGGCCTACTGGGCGCATGCCGGCGGGTTCATCGTCGGGTTCCTGCTGACCCTGCCGCTCTTTCTCCGGCTGGGTGGCGTCGCCTTCTGGAACCGGACGCATGGGCATCCCGACCATCCCGCCGCGAAATATCAGTTTTCGCGAACCAACGTGCCCCGGGCGGGGCGGCGGCGCTGAGCACCATGCATGGGCGTCGCACTCGGCGACGGGAGAGGGGCGGTCCGCGATCCGTCGTTGCCGGTGTCCGCGTGCGTCGCTCAGCTGGCGCGGATGATCCCTGCGAACTGGTCGAAGATCACCTCGTTCGCGCCGATGATCTCGCCGCTCGACAGGATGTCATCGCCCGGGGTCAGCGCCTCGACCAGGCCGCCGGCCTCGCGCAGGATGATGATCCCTGCGGCGATGTCCCAAGCGTTCAGGCGACGTTCCCAGAAGCCTTCGTACCGGCCGGCCGCCACATAGGCAAGGTCGAGCGCGGCCGAGCCCCAGCGCCGCACACCGGCACAGGCGGGCATGAGCCGGGCCAGGTCCTGGAGCGTGGCGGGCAGGTCCGAGCGGCCGCCGAAGGGCAGCCCCGTGGCGAAGACCGACTCGATCATCTTCTGGCGGCCCGAGACGCGGATGCGGCTTTCGTTCATCCAGGCGCCCTCGCCCTTCTCGGCGAAGAACATCTCGTCCTTGGCGGCGTCGTAGATGACACCGGCGACGACCTGGCCCTTGTGTTCGAGCGCGATGGAAATGGCCCAGTGCGGCAGGCCGTGCAGAAAGTTGGTCGTCCCGTCCAGCGGATCGACGATCCAGCGGCGGGTCGGATCCTTGCCCTCTTCGGCGCCGCCCTCCTCGCCGATCCAGCCATAGCTCGGGCGGGCCTCCATCAGTTCGGCCTTGATGATCTCCTCGGCGGCGACGTCGGCCCGGCTGACGAAATCGCCCGCCCCCTTCATCGACACCTGAAGGTTCTCGACCTCGCGGAAATCCTTGACGAGCGAGCGGCCGGCCTTGCGGGCTGCCTTTTTCATGATGTTGAGATTGGCGCTGAGCGTCATGTCGGGGCTCCTTGGGACAGGTCGCGCGTATAGACCGGGGGGCGTGGGTTGCCAAGGGGGCGGAGTCGGGGGCGAGCGGACAGATGAGCAGGATGCGGACAATCGCTGCGCGACGTGCGATCGTCGGCTAGTGCGGGCAAAGCGTGAATTCGCTGCGATTGCACGAATGTCTCTTTCGAGCCACGCGTTTGCGTAGACGATTGCTCGTGAGATGAGCAACAGAGATGAAACCCATGATCAGACCGAGCACGCCGCGATTGCGGGTTTTGGCGGCGCTTGCCGTTCTGACGTTCAGTCCTGGCGTGTTCGCGCGGGTCGTACGAATGAACGCTGGCAATACGAGGATGCTTGCCGGATTTGGGAGGCGGTCGTCATCCGGGCAACCACCAATCCGCGTGATCAGAGCGGCGCCCGGAAAGCATAACGCGGCTCTAGGCGCGCCGTGAACGGAACAGCGAGATGACGAACAATGCAACACCGATGGCGGCCAGGACGAAGGTCAGGGGCATGAAGAAGCTCTCCTGCACGACTCCTTCCGCGTTGACGTCACCGTAAAAGGTGGTTTCTGCGAACCAACTGAATGCGGCGAGGCAGAGGGCAACGAGCGCGGCCAGACGTAATTTGGTCAATTCATGTCTCCTTTAATTCCTGGTTTTTTTCCGGGATAATTGGCATCTCGTTGCACATACATAAATATCGGCACACAAAACCGGTAGTGGGTCGGAAAAAATTCAAGAGTTCGCCCCGACCGAGTGCAGCGCATTCGTCAAAGCTGCTTTTTGACCGCTGCGCAGATTTGGTCGCTTCGGTCTCGAACCGATCCTTCGCTGCGTGATGCGATTGCTGCAAACGTATATTACACAAGCCCCCCCCTCTCGCCTCATTTGGCCCCACCCCGCGCATCGGCGGCAGCGGCGCGGCGATCCGGCCTCCGAGCAGCAGCGATTCATGGCAGCCATGGAAGCGCGTTGTCCGAGTGTCGCGCATCCGCCAGCCATGGTTCGGGCGGGCCTCCGTCAGCTCGGCCTTGATGATCTCCTCGGGGGCGATGTCGGTCCGGCCGACGAAAGCGCCCGCCCCCTTCATCGACACCTGAAGGTTCTCGACCTCGCTGAAATCCTTGACGAGCGAGCGGCCGGCCTTGCGGGCTGCCCTCTTCATGACGTTGAGATTGGCGCTGAGCGTCATGTCGGGGCTCCCTGGGACAGGTCGCGCGTATCGACCGGGGGGCGTGGGTTGCCAAAGGGGGAGTGTCAGGAGCGAGCGAAGGCGTTTCGTGACGCCTGTCTTCGGCCCCCATAGGGCAAGACTTGTCGGAATCAGCCAAAAAGCGTACCAGTGTATTGCGAAATTACGCGAAATTTATCTAAGGGGGGAGAAATATGAAGTATTGTACAGGTAGCCTAGCCACTGCGGTATTGATGGCATCTTTCTCGGCGACGCCGGTAGCAGCGGCACCCGTGACCATCCATTTCGAAGCAAGTGAACTCACCACTCAGGGCGACCCGTCCGGCCTGCTCGGGTTCATCTTGCCGGAAACCGTGACCGGCTCATTCAGCTTTGACGATTCAGCCGCACCCACCAGCACCTCAACTTCCGGCATTCTGGTTGCCGGCGACACGTTCCGAGCAGACTATCAACGCACAGGATTCCAACTGAACGTGGGCACACGGACCGTCACGTTCGGGAACAGTGACGGTGGCCACTTTGTGGTGGATATTACCAACGTGCCAACCGGCAGCGACCAAGCGCAGGTCTGGACTTCGAACTCCTATGCACTTGGAAACACATCCATCTCAAGCACATATATACAGGGGTATTCGGGCAGCGATGCGACGATCGCAAACGCCGATCCGTTGAACGTGGCCGAGTGGAACGCCATGGCGCTCGGTCTCACTGCGGGGCTTTACTTCGTCGTAAACGATCCGTCCGGCACGACGAGCCTCACGGACACTGCAACGTACGGAGCGATCGAGTTTTCCGCTACGCCGTACGGTTCGACACCTGCTGTCCCTCTGCCAGCAGCAGCAGGTTTGTTGCTGGGGGGGCTAGGAGTCTTTGGAGCACTTTCGGTCGGTCGCCGGTCGAAATCGGTGGTCTGAACGCAAAATTCGTCGGGTTGAGCGGGGGACGGGCGGTTGCGCGTGCCCGCTCCCTACGGCGCACAATACGATCGTTTGCCCTACCCCCGCTGGAGCTTGACCGCCTCGGTCCGGGCCAGGCGGATGAAATGGGCCATGTAGGGCTTGCCCGCGTCCGCGCGGCGCGAGGCGGCGTACATGCGGCGGGTCATGCCGGTTTCGGTCAGCGGGCGGGTCACGAAATCCGACCGGTTGCGCTGGTTGACCATCACCCAGTCGGGCAGGACCGCCACGCCGCGCCCCGAGGCGACGAGCATCAGGATCATCGGCGTCAGCTCGACCTGGCGGACCGCGGCCGGCTCGACCCCCGCCGGTTGCAGCAGCAGCTTGTAGATGTCCAGCCTGGTGCGGTCGACCGGATAGGTCAGCAGGGTCTCTCCCTCGAAATCCGCGGCCGTGACGTAGGGCTTGCCCGCGAAAGGGTGCCCCGCGGCGGCGATGCAGACCGGCGAATAGTCGAAAAGCGGGGCGTACTGGCTGGTCTCGTCCTCCTCCGGGTCCGACGTGACCACAAGATCGACATCCTCGCGCCGCAGCGCCGTGAGCGCATCGAAGGCGGCGCCGGGGCGGATGTCGATATCGACGTCGGGCCAGGCGCGGCGGAACTGTTCGAGCACCGGAAAAAGCCAGTCGTAACAGGCGTGGCATTCCATCGCGATATGCATCCGGCCGGCGCTGCCCTCTTCCAGTGCCTCGAACTCGGCCTCGAGTGCGTCGATCTCGGGCAGGATACGCTCGGCCAGGCGCAACATGCGTTGCCCGGCGGCCGAGAGCTTGAGCGGCTTGGAGCGGCGCACGAAGAGCTCGACCCCGGCCTGGTCCTCCAACCCCTTGATCTGGTGGGACAGCGCGGACTGGGTGATATGGAGCATGTCGGCGGCCCGTTGCAGGCCGCCGGTGTCGTGGATCGCCTTGATGGTGCGGAGGTGGCGGAACTCGATATGCATTTCTTGAGTTGAGCTCATGAACTTCGTGAAAGTTATGAGCTTGTCTCACACGCGCAGTTTTGCGACAAGGGGCCAGTTCAAGGGGACAGTCATGACCGCGCCTGCCGTATCTTTCGAATTCTTTCCGCCGCAGAGCCTCGAGGCCTCGTTCCGTCTCTGGGACACGGTGCAGGTTCTGTCGCCGCTCAACCCGCGGTTCGTTTCGGTGACCTACGGGGCGGGCGGCACGACCCGCGACCTGACGCGCGATGCGGTGGCGACGCTGCACAAGCACTCGGGCCTCAATGTCGCGGCGCATCTGACCTGCGTCAAGGCCACCCGCGACGAGACGCTGGCAATCGCAGAGGGCTTTGCCGACGCCGGCGTGAAGGAGATCGTGGCCCTGCGCGGCGACCCGCCGAAGGACGAGGGCCGGTTCTCGGTCCATCCGGGCGGCTTCGCCAATTCGGTCGAGTTGATCGAGGCGCTGGCGGGCACGGGCAAGTTCACCATCCGCGTCGGCGCCTATCCGGAGAAGCACCCCGAGGCGGCCACGGACGCTGCGGATGTCGAGTATCTCAAGCGCAAGTTCGATGCCGGCGCGGACGAGGCGATCACCCAGTTCTTCTTCGACAAGGCGCATTTCCTGCGGTTCCGCGACGCCTGCGCGAAGGCGGGGATCGACAAGCCGGTGGTGCCGGGGATCATGCCGATCGAGAACTGGAAGGGCATCCGCCGCTTCGCGCTGAACACCGGAACCTCGGTTCCCGCCTGGCTGGACGACGCCTTCGACAAGGCTGCGCGCGACGGGCGGCAGGATCTGCTGGCCACGGCGCTCTGCACCGAGATGTGCACGGAACTGATGGCCGAGGGCGTGGACAAGTTTCATTTCTACACGCTGAACCGGCCGGAGCTGACGCGCGACGTCTGCCATGCCATCGGCGTCACACCGTCGGTGCGCCTGGAAAACGTCGCCTGATTGCAGGCCGCTGACCGGCGGGCGTCGTCTCAGGCGCCCCGCGCCGCGCCCGAAAGCGGGAATTGCAGCCCGCGCGCGATGGCGCTTTCGTGGATGCGCTCCGAAGGGTCCTGCCCCAGCGGCCGTTTCTGCCGGATCAGGAAAAGCTTGCTCCAACCCTGCCAGGTCCCGACCGAGGGCGCCTCGGGATCCGTGGGAAAGCGGTCGCGCCAGCGGGGCGGCAGCGGCATCCCGTGCAGTTCCGCCTGGAGCAGCATCCAGGTCAGAGGCAGGTTCGACAGGGGCCGGGCCTCGTCGAAACCGCCGATCTGGCCGCCGACATCGCCATGGGTGCCGGCGAACCAGACCTGTTCCAGCCGGCCGGACCAGTCGGGATCGCTTTTCCACATGACCGGAGCGTAGACGGCCCGCGTTTCTTCCAGCGCGAGGGCATGAAAGCCCGATTTGACGCAGTGCGAGAGGGCGTGGTTGTGAAAGGCGTGGCGCGGTTCGGTCAGCTTCCACAGCATGGGCAGGCGGAGGCCGAGGGATTTCACCGTATCAAAGGCGCCGATCATCTCGACCACCGCGTCTTCGTGGCAGTTATCGCGGGCGAAGGCATGGGCCGCCGGGCTCTGGCCACCGGCCTGGTAGTGACGGTAGGCAAGCTGCACGTTCCTCTCGGTCGCGCATTCCGCGCGGACCAACCCGACCCGGTCCAGGATCCCCGCCAGGGACCGGACGGCATAGGCGCCCCGGGAATAGCCGAAAAAGAAGATCCGGTCGCCGGGGCGGTAGCGCGAGGCGAGATAGCCATAGGCGCGGCGGATCTGGCGGTTGATCCCGCGGCCCATCAGCACCTCGTGGGTGTTGCGCCAGCTGGTCCACTGGATGCCGCCCTCGTAATAGACGCTGAGCTCCGGTCCGCTCTGTTCCGACAGAAGGCGGTAGATCAGGCCGGCGTTGCTTTCCTCGCCGTCCTCCAGCGACGACATGGTGCCGTCGAGAATGACGACGTGGGTGACGGGACCGCGACGGACGGACGGGACGTTCCGCCGCGCGCGGAACAGCCAGCGCGGCCGGATCGCCCGGAGGAGCCTGTCACCCAGCCCTTTGGACATCTGCCAGCATCTCCCACACGCGGTGCGGCGTGAGCGGCATGTCCGCACGCCGGACCCCGCGGGACCAGAGCGCATCCATCACCGCGTTGGCGGTGGCGGCCATCGAGCCGACGGTGCCGGCCTCGCCGCAGCCCTTCATCCCCATCGGGTTCGCGGTCGACGGCACCGGTTCGGTAGAAAAGCCCACGAAGGGCATGTCCGCGGCGCGGGGCATGGCATAGTCCATGAAGCTTGCCGACAGCAGCTGGCCGTCCTCGTCATAGGTGACGTTCTCGATCAGCGCCTGGCCCAGGCCCTGCGCGACGCCCCCGTGGACCTGCCCGGCGGCGAGCATCGGGTTGATGAGGTTGCCGAAGTCGTCGACCACCGTATAGGCCGTCACCTCGACCCCGCCGGTATCGGGATCGACCTCGACTTCGGCCACATGTGCGCCGTTGGGGTAGGAACGGCCGGGCAGCTTGGCCCGTGCCTCGTGTTGCAGCAGATCCTCGCGCCCAGCTTCGCGCGCCATGTCGGCGACATCGATCATCGTGGGCGCGGCGTTCGACCCCTTGATCCGGAAACTCTCGTCGTCAAAGCTGACATCCTCGGGGTCCACCTTCATCTTCTCGGCGAGAAAGCCGGTGAATTTCTCGACCATCGACCCCACGACCGCGAGGGTGGCGTTGGACTGCGTCGTGACCGAGCGCGAGCCGCCCGTGCCGCCGCCCTGGGCGATCAGGTCGCTGTCGCCCTGGATGACGCGGATCTGGTCCATCGGAATACCCGACTGGTCCGAGAGGAAGGTGGCATACACGGTCTCGTGCCCCTGCCCGTTCGACTGCGTGCCCACATAGATGTTGACGGTGCCGTCCTTCATGAACTCGACCCTGGCGCCCTCCGAGGGATCGCCCAGGATGCTTTCGATATAATAGCAGAGACCCAGCCCGCGCAGCCTGCCCCTGGCCTCGCTCTCCTTTCGGCGGGCTTCAAAACCGTCGCGGTCGCAGGCCTCGGCCGCCCGGTCCAGCAAGCGGTTGAAATCGCCCACGTCGTAAAGCTCGTCCGTCACCGACTTGTAGGGGAACTGGTCGGGGGCGATGAAGTTCTTACGCCGCAGCTCCCACGGGTCGACGCCCATTTCGCGCGCGGCGTAATCCATGCTGCGTTCCAGCAGATAGATCGCCTCGGGGCGGCCCGCGCCGCGATAGGCGTCGGTCGGGGTGGTGTTGGTATAATAGCTTTCGACCTCGAGCAGCGCGTTCTGGCAGTCGTAGACCCCCATGAGCACGCGCCCGAAGAGGAAGGTCTGGATGAGTTGGCCGAAATTCGAGTTGAAGGCGCCCAGGTTGCTGCGCGTCTTGACGTGATAGCCGATCAGCTTGTGGTCGGCGTCGAAGGCCAGCGCGACCTCGTGGGTGAGATCGCGGGCGCCGTTGTCGGACAGCATCGCCTCGGACCTGTCGGACATCCAGCGCACGGGCCGGTCGAGGAACCTGGCGGCATAGGCGGCCATGACGTATTCGGGATAGAGCTTGGCCTTCATGCCGAAGCCGCCGCCGACATCGGGCGTGGTCACCTTGACCTGCTCATCGTCGAGGCCCATCAACCGGGCGAGTTCGCTCTTCGGTCCCCAGACCCCCTGCCCGCCCATGGCGAGGTGCATCCGGTCGTCGCTCCATTCGGCATAACAGCCGCGTGGCTCCAGCGAGGCGACCATGACACGGTTGTCCGCGACCTCCTGCCGGATGACATGCGCGGCGGCGTCGAAGGCGGCCTTCGTCTCGTCTTCGCGCCCCAGCAGATAGTCGATGGCCAGGTTGCCGGGCGCCTCTTCGTGCAGGTCGGTATCGCCGCGGGCAAGCTCCATCTGAGCGGGAAGTTCCTCGTAGTCGAAGCCGATCAACTCGGCCGCGTCCCTGGCCGCCTCGGGTGACTGGGCGACGATCATCGCCACAGGCTGACCCACCCAGTAGACCCGGTCTTCGGCAAGGATGGGATGCTTGGGATTGGCGGCGGGCGATCCGTCGCGGTTCTGGACCGTCACGCAGTTCAACCCGCCGGTGATGCCGTACTCGTGCAGATCAGCGGCGGTGGCGACCAGATGGACGCCCTCGGCCTCGCGCGCCTCGGTCAGATCGAGGCCGTCGATCCGGGCATGGGCGACAGGCGAGCGGAAGACATGAAGATGCAGCGCTTCCGCGGGGGCGATGTCGTCGATGTACCGGCCGTGTCCGGTCAGCAGACGGATATCCTCGACCCTCGCGACGGACTGGCTCTTGCCGAATTTTTCCATGATGCGATCCCTGTCCCTTTTCCCGCGACACTAGCGGCCCGGTCCCGCTTGTCCAGTGGCTGGGGCGGCGGCATCGGCTCTTTCCCTCCGCCCGTCGATTGGGTATTCCCGCGAGGCGCAAAGACAAGGGGACGCACCCTCATGACGATGGAAAAAACCTTCAACGCCGCCGAGGCCGAAGACCGGATCTACAAGGCCTGGGAAGAGAGCGGGGCCTTCAAGGCCGGGGCGAACGCATCGCGCAGCGAAACCTATTCCATCATGATCCCGCCGCCCAACGTGACCGGGTCGCTGCACGTGGGTCATGCCTTCAACAACACGCTGCAGGACATCCTGATCCGGTGGAAGCGGATGCAGGGTTTCGACACGCTGTGGCAGCCGGGAACGGACCACGCGGGCATCGCCACGCAGCTGGTGACCGAACGCGAGATGGCCGCCAACCACGAACCCTCGCGGGTCGAGATGGGGCGCGAGGCCTTCATCGAACGGGTCTGGCAGCAGAAGGTGAAGACACGCGGCACGATCATCGGGCAGCTCAAGCGGCTGGGGGCGTCGGCCGACTGGTCGCGCGAGGCCTTCACCATGGGCGGCGCCGCGGGCGATCCCGACCGCGAGACGGTGACGGCCAATTTCCACGATGCCGTGATCAAGGTCTTCGTCGACATGTACGAAAAGGGCCTGATCTATCGCGGCAAGCGGCTGGTGAACTGGGACCCGCATTTCGAGACGGCGATTTCCGATCTCGAGGTCGAGAACGTCGAGACCGCGGGCCACATGTGGCACTTCAAGTATCCGCTGGCGGGCGGCGAGACCTACACCTACGTCGAGAAGGACGAGGACGGCAACGTCGTGCTGGAGGAAGAGCGCGACTACATCTCGATCGCCACGACACGGCCAGAGACGATGCTGGGCGACGGCGCGGTGGCGGTGCACCCCTCTGACGAACGCTATGCGCCGATTGTGGGCAAGCTGTGCGAGATCCCGGTAGGCCCCAAGGAACACCGCCGCCTGATCCCGATCATCACCGACGAATACCCGGACAAGAACTTCGGCTCGGGTGCGGTCAAGATCACCGGCGCACATGACTTCAACGACTATGCCGTGGCGCAGCGGGGCGGCATCCCGCTCTACCGGCTGATGGATACCAAGGCGCATATGCGCGATGACGGCGAGGATTACGCCACCTGCGCGCAACGGGCGCAGGAGATCGCGAACGGGGCGGAGTTCGGCGAGACCGAGGTCGACACGCTGAACCTCGTGCCCGATCACCTGCGCGGCCTCGACCGGTTCGAGGCGCGCCGGAAGGTCGTCGAGGAGATCAGCGCCGAGGGGCTTGCGGTCATGACCCGCGCGGACGATCCGCGCCTGGGCAAGGCAGCCGTCGCCCCGGCCCCCGCGCCTGGGCCCCAGGGAGGCGAGGCGGCCGGCGGGGTCCAGGCGGAAGCCCGGGACGCGGTCCACCAGGTGCCGCTGGTCGAGGCCAAGGCGATCATGCAGCCCTTCGGCGACCGCTCGAAGGTGGTGATCGAACCGATGCTGACCGATCAGTGGTTCGTCGATGCCGAGAAGATCGTCGGCCCCGCGCTGGACGCGGTGCGCAACGGCGACGTGCGGATCATGCCCGAGAGCGGCGAGAAGACCTATTTCCACTGGCTCGAGAACATCGAGCCGTGGTGCATCTCGCGCCAGCTGTGGTGGGGGCATCAGATCCCCGTCTGGTACGGGTTCGACCTGGCCCGCGAAGGGTTCCGCGACGACGAGGCCGACGGCGCGCTCGACATGGTCGAGATCACGCGGCTTCTGTCGGAACAACACCTGCTGCGTGGCGAAGAGCACCTTCAGTGCGCCCAGGATTTCGAGACGGTGAAGGGGCAGTTCAACGAAGTGCTGAACCGCCTGCCGACGCCGCTGAACCATGCGCAGGTCGTCGAGGTCGCCGACCGGGCGACGGCGCGCGAGACGATGGCGCGGTCGCTGGCGGACTACACCGCCTCGCAGGATCCGACCCAGGTGATCTACCCCGTCTGGCGCGAGGCGGATGTGCTGGATACCTGGTTCTCGTCGGGGCTCTGGCCGATCGGCACGCTCGGCTGGCCGGACGAGACGCCCGAGATGAAGAAGTATTTCCCGACCTCGGTGCTGGTCACCGGACAGGACATCCTGTTCTTCTGGGTCGCGCGGATGATGATGATGCAACTGGCCGTGGTGGGCGAAAAGCCCTTCTCGGACGTCTACCTGCACGGGCTGGTGCGCGACGCGAAGGGCAAGAAGATGTCCAAGACCGTCGGCAACGTGATCGACCCTCTCGAGATCATCGACGAATACGGCGCGGATGCGCTGCGCTTCGCAAATGCCGCGATGGCCACGCTCGGCGGGGTGCTCAAGCTCGATGCGCAGCGGATCGCGGGCTACCGGAACTTCGGCACCAAGCTGTGGAACGCCACCCGGTTCGCCGAGATGAACGGCGTATACGAGGCCGGCGCGCCGTCCCCGGAGGTGCCCGAGGCCGTGGCGACCGTGAACCGCTGGATCGTCGGGGAGACCGCCCGGGTGCGCGAGACGGTGGATGCAGCGCTCGCGGCCTATCGGTTCGACGACGCAGCCTCGGCGCTCTACCGGTTCGTCTGGGGCAAGGTCTGCGACTGGTACGTGGAATTCTCCAAGCCCCTGCTGGCCGAGAACGCCGCCGAACGGGGGGAAACGCAGCGCGTGATGGGCTGGGTCCTGGACCAGTGCATGATCATGCTGCACCCGATGATGCCCTTCATCACCGAGGAGCTCTGGTCGGCCACGGGCGACCGGCCCAAGATGCTGGTCCATGCGGACTGGCCGACCTACGGCAGCGACCTGATCGACCCCAAGGCGGATCGCGAGATGAACTGGGTCGTCGCCCTGATCGAGGACATCCGCTCGGTCCGTGCACAGATGCATGTGCCCGCCGGTCTGCAGGTGCCGCTGGTGGTCAACGACTGGGACGAAACCGCACAGGCCGCCTGGGGCCGGAACGAGGCGCTGATCCAGCGGCTTGCCCGGATCGAGAGCCTGACCTGGGTCGAGAGCTTTCCCAAGGGCTGCGTGACCATCGCCGCCGAGGGCGCGACCTTCGGCCTGCCTCTTGCGGACATCATCGACGTGACGACCGAGAAGGCCCGGCTGGAGAAATCGCTGCAGAAACTGGGCAAGGAAATCGGCGGCATGGAAGGCCGGCTGAACAACCCGAACTTCATCGAGAGCGCGCCCGAAGAGGTGGTGACCGAAACCCGCGAAAACCTCGCCGCCCGCAAGGACGAAGAGGCGAAACTGCGGGCCGCGCTCGACCGGATGGCCGAACTGGAGTGACGGCTGTGCCATCCGGGCGCCCGTGTGCCGTCCAAGAACGAAATGGGACTGCGCCTGAACGGCGCAGCCCTGCTTGCTGAAATACCCTGGGATGAAATTCCATTGGCCGCGACGGCGGACCGGGCGAAAATCGGATCGTCATTCCCCCTTGGCGTGACGTCGCCCAAACCGCGCTGAAGTCATTGCGTATTCCCCCTCTGCAAGACCTTCGCCCCGTCAGATCCGATCCGACCTGCTTCGATCCTACCAATGGCCGCCTCGCATCGGTCAACGGGAAACAGCGCCGGTTTTCGCGCCGAAAAGCCTGGCCCCGCGCCAGCCCCGCGCGGGCTTGCCGCCCCGGCGGGTGCCGCGCAGGCGCCCCGCGCGTCCCCGCTGCATCAACTTTTGTCGAATTGAAAAGCCCTCGGCCCAAGTCGGTAGCGCTGCCGCGCCTCGTCAACCTGCGCCACCGCCGAATCAGCTATGCTGCCGCGGCGGCCGATCCGCGGGGCCGCGTCGCCCGACAAGCCGGAACCGCTTGCCCTGTGCGTCACCGGCACGGAGAGTGGAGCCGGAACGTCGCAACGCACGCCGGCCCCGCGCACGGATCGGGAGAGGGCGCCGGTCGCGCCGGACGAAGGAGAGGAGGAGAGATTTGACCACCCCAGGCCAGACCCCATCGAAGAAGGTGCTGATCCTGCGCGCCGCGACCGAGGTGATCCGGGATCACGGGATCCAGGCGATCTCGTTCGAGAGGATCGCCCACCAGTCGGGCCTGTCCCGACAGTTGATACGGTACTATTTCGCCGACCTCGACGCCCTGATCGTCGAGCTGTCGGATTTCCTCGCCAACGGATACCGGCAGATCATCGTGTCCGGCATCGTGGACCTGGGCCAGGTGGAGCGTCTCAAGTTCTTCCTCGATTTCTTCTTCGACCTCGCCGACGACCACCCGATGCCCGACAATCTCGAGGCCTACGACTCGCTGGTCGCCTATGCCGTCGGGTCGGCAGAGTTGCGCGAACGGCTGCGCGGTCAGTACCTGACGCTCGGGCAGGTCATCGTGCATGAACTGGCGATCGCGCATCCCGAACTCGAGGGGCGGGCCTGCGAAGAGCTGTCGTTTCTCTTCGTGTCGATGATGCATGCCCACTGGAGCTTTGTCGCGACCCTGGGCTATGCGCGCCAGCACGGACGGCTGACGCGCCGGGCGATCGACCGGCTCATCGCGTCGTATATCCAGGATCCCTCGCCCACGCCGCGGCTGGAACGTCCCTGGGCCCACGCGGACTGAGCCGGCCTCACACCCCGAGCGCCCGCCCTTCGCGCAGATCGATGGCCCGCACCGACAGCGCCGCGACCAGCCCGATCACGCCGGCCAGCGTCATGATCAGCGTCAGGGTGAATGTCCCCGTCACCTCGTCGACCAGAGCGCCAGTCAGGGTGGTGGTCAGCGCGCCGACGAAGACGATCATGGCCGAGGAGAGACCCGAGGCGCTGCCCGCGATATGCGGCCGGATGGACATGACACCGGCATTGGCATTCGGCGCGGTCATGCCGTTGCCCATGCCCGACAGGATCATCGCCCCGAAGAACAGCGGAACCGAGATGTGGCCGGCGTAGATCGCCAGGCTGGCGAGACCCAGTCCGGTCACGGCCACGAGCCGGCCGGCGATCATCATGGTCGAGAGCTGGTAGAACCGCGAGACCCGGCTGGATATGCCGGATCCGATGATGAAGCCCAGCGTGATCGTGCCCATGTACAGGCCCAGCTCGGCCGGTCCCATGCCGAAGGCGGTCGCCACCACGAGCGGTGCCCCCGAGACGAAGATGTGGAAGGTGGCGACCGAAAAGCTGGCGCAGATGGCGTAGCCCCAGAACCTGCGCGAGCGGAACAGCTCGGGGTATTCGCGAAACTGGGCGCCGAACGTGGTGGAACGGCGGTAATGGGTCTCGCCCAGATCGACCCAACACAGGGCGAACACCGCCACGCCGCAGAGCGCGTAGAAGACGAAGCTGGCCCGCCAGCCGAAGACCGCGTCCATGACGCCGCCGATGGTCGGCCCCAGCATCGGGGCGATCGCCATGATCATCGCGACCGTGGCCATCTTCGCCGCCGATTCCCGGTCGTCGAACTGGTCGCGGATGATCGCGCGGGACAGCACCATGCCGGTGGCCGATGCGCTCTGCCCCAGCCGCGCCGCGATGAAGACGGCAAAGTTCTCGGTCAGGGCGCAGACGACCGAGGCGGCGATGAAGATGGCCAACCCGCTCAGGATGACCGGCCGCCGGCCGTAGCGGTCCGACAGCGATCCGATGACCAGCTGCGTCACCGCCGTCATCAGGAGATAGCCCCCCACGGCGATGCTCATCAGCCCGTAGGACACGTCGAAATCCTCGGCCATGTGCGGCAGCGAGGGCAGGAACATGTTGAGGGTCAGGACCGAGTTGCCGGTCAGCAGAATCAGCGTGACGAGATGGGGCGGCGAGGTGGCGGCGCGCATGTGAAACGTTTCCGGTTGCGATGCGGCATCTGAACCGGGATCGCCGGAAAAGGCAATCGGGTCGTCAGGCCGGGCCGTCGTCCTCCGGCCCGGCCTGCCCCACGCCCTTGAAGACGAACTTGAACGGCAGGGCCCAGAGCATGCCGAGCACGACATAGATCAGAAGCTCGACCAGGATCGAGGGCCGGTCGAACCACGAAACCACCGTGACCGCCAGCACGATGTACACGGGCAGCCCGATGAGCAGGATGACCAGCGACCAGCGCCGCTTTGCCTTGTGACTGAGTGCCAAGTGAACCTCGCTTGTCTGCGCCGCGCCCGTCAGTCCGCGAAGGGATCGGTGACCAGGATCGTATCGTCCCGCTCGGGGCTCGTGGAAAGTAGGGCCACGGGACATTCGATCAACTCTTCGACCCGGCGCACGTACTTGATCGCATTGGCCGGCAGGTCGGCCCAGCTGCGCGCGCCTTCGGTCGACTCCGACCAGCCGGGAAGCTCCTCGTAGATCGGCGTGCAGCGGGCCTGCTGGTCGGCGGCCGTGGGCAGATAGTCGAGCCGGGTTCCGTCCAGGTCGTAGCCCACGCAGATCTTCAGCGTCTCGAAGCCGTCGAGCACGTCCAGCTTGGTCAGGGCGATGCCGTTCATCCCGCTCGTCGTGCAGGTCTGCCGCAGGAGCGCGGCATCGAACCAGCCGCAGCGCCGCTTGCGGCCTGTCGTGGTGCCGAACTCATGTCCGCGCTGGCCCAGCCGTTCGCCATCGGCATCGTCCAGCTCGGTCGGAAAGGGCCCCTCGCCGACGCGTGTGGTATAGGCCTTGACGATGCCGAGGACGAAATCGACCGCGCCCGGGCCGATCCCGGTGCCGGTGGCCGCCTGGCCCGCGATGACGTTCGACGAGGTCACATAAGGATAGGTGCCGAAATCTATATCGAGCAAGCTGCCCTGCGCCCCTTCGAAAAGGATCCGCTTCCCCGCCTTGCGCTTCTCGTTCATCACCTTCCAGACGGGGGCCGCATAGGGCAGGATTTCCGGTGCGATCTCCTTCAGTTTCGCGATCAGCCCATCCCGGTCCACCGGCTCGAGCCCCAGGCCATGGCGCAGCGCGTTGTGATGCACCAGCAGACGGTCGACCCGCGTCGCCAGGGTGGCGTCGTCGGCCAGGTCCGCCACGCGGACCACCCGGCGGCCTACCTTGTCCTCGTAGGCCGGGCCGATCCCGCGCCCGGTCGTGCCGATCTTGGCCACCGAATTCTGGGCCTCGCGCCCGCGGTCCAGTTCGCCGTGGATCGGCAGGATCAGCGGCGTGTTCTCGGCGATCATCAGCGTCTCGGGGGTGATCTCGACGCCCTGGGCGCGGATCGTCGCGATCTCCTCGACAAGGTGCCAGGGGTCCAGCACCACGCCATTGCCGATCACCGACAGCTTGCCGCCGCGCACCACGCCCGAGGGCAGCGCGTGCAGCTTGTAGACCTCGCCTTCGATGACCAGCGTATGGCCGGCGTTGTGGCCGCCCTGAAAGCGGACCACCACGTCGGCGCGCTCGGACAGCCAGTCGACGATCTTGCCCTTGCCCTCATCGCCCCACTGGGCGCCGACAACGACGACATTGGCCATGGCTCATTCCTCCGGCTCGGGTCCAAACGGCGCCCTTGTACCCAAAGCCCCGGGGGACCGAAACAGGATTTTCCGCGTCCGTGCTTCTTTGGTCCCGAAAGTATCCTGGGGGGAGTCGCCCGCAGGGCGGCGGGGGGCAAAGCCCCCCTTTCACAACCCGCGGAACTCCTCCGCGCGTCAAGCCCCCGGGTCGTCCCACTCTTCTTGCGTGACATGGCCATGCCCCTCTGCCCCCCAAATCCAGACCGTCGGCGCCCGTTCGAAGCCCCTCGGACTGGACAGGAGGGCGGGCATGGGCCAAGCCTCGGGACAGGGCAAGGGGGAGAGCTGACATGGGGTTCGTGCTGCGTTGGATGATCGCCTTCGCGCTGATCGCGCTGACCTACAACCCGACACGATGGAACTATTCCGCCTGGGTCGGCCGCAACTGGCCCGACCAGATGCCGCTGGCCGTGCTGCTCGGCCTGCTGCTTTTCGTGGGATACGTGATCTACCTGCGGGCGACGCTCCGCTCGATCGGTCCGTTCGGCATGGGGCTCGTCATCGCCGTCTTCGGGGCTCTGGTCTGGGTGCTGGTGGATTTCGGCGTGGTGAGCCTGGACAACCCCGGACTCAACACCTGGCTCGGCATCTTCGCGCTGTCCCTGGTCCTCGGCATCGGCCTGAGCTGGAGCATCGTACGGCGCAGGCTGTCGGGCCAGGCCGATGTGGACGACGTCGAGGACTAAGCGCCCGGTCGGGTCCCGGGGCCGGCCAAAGCCCTTGCAGCCCCGGGTCGAACGTCCTATCTAGCCGCGAAACGCCCGCCGGGCCCTGCCCGGTGCCGGCCCCCCGACCTATAGGCCCGCTGTCATGGAAAACGTCGTTCTCATCATCCACCTCTTTCTGGCGCTCGCGCTGATCGGCGTTGTCCTGCTCCAGAAGTCCGAGGGCGGCGGGCTCGGCATGGGCGGTGGCGGGGGCGGCGCGATGTCGGGCCGCGCTGCCGCGACCGCGCTTGGCAAGGTGACCTGGATTCTCGCGGCGGCCTTCATCGGCACCTCCATCGCGCTGACGATCATCGCGGCGGACAAGTCGACCGGCGCCTCGGTACTGGACCGCCTCGCCCCGACCGGTGCGGTCCCGCAGGAGATGGAAGAGGTCCCCGCCCTGCCCGACGGCGGGTCGCTTCTGCCCCCGGCGCCGAGCACCGGCGGCGACCTGACACCCTCGGCGGACTGATCCACCACCCCTTGAGGCGCGTCCGGCGCGTCTCACATCATCTTGCGGCACGGATGGACAGTCCGGTCCGAATCTGTTAGAGCTTAAATCCCGTGATGATGCGGTCTTTCGGGACGCGTTCTGACCATCCTTGCGCATGAGTCGCACCAGAATTTCACGGGAGCCCACGAGCAATGGCGCGGTATATCTTCATCACGGGCGGCGTCGTGTCGTCCCTCGGAAAAGGGCTGGCCTCGGCCGCCCTCGGCGCATTGCTCCAGGCCCGCGGCTACTCCGTCCGCCTGCGCAAGCTCGACCCCTATCTCAACGTCGATCCCGGCACGATGTCGCCCTTCGAACACGGCGAGGTCTTCGTGACCGACGACGGGGCCGAAACCGACCTGGACCTCGGGCATTACGAACGCTTCACGGGTGTCGCGGCGCGAATGACGGATTCCGTCTCCTCGGGGCGCATCTATTCGAACGTGCTCGAAAAGGAACGCCGGGGCGACTATCTGGGCAAGACGATCCAGGTGATCCCGCACGTCACCAACGAGATCAAGGATTTCATCAACGTCGGCGACGACGAGGTCGATTTCATGCTCTGCGAGATCGGCGGCACCGTCGGCGATATCGAGGGGCTGCCCTTCTTCGAGGCGATCCGCCAGTTCAGCCAGGACAAGCCCCGGGGGCAGTGCATCTTCATGCACCTGACGCTGCTGCCCTGGCTGGCGGCGAGCGGCGAACTCAAGACCAAGCCCACGCAGCACTCGGTCAAGGAACTGCGGTCCATCGGGCTTCAGCCGGACATCCTTGTCTGCCGGTCGGAACAGCCGATCCCCGACAAGGAACGCGACAAGCTGGCGCTTTTCTGCAACGTGCGGCCCGAGGCGGTGATCGCGGCCTATGATCTCAAGTCGATCTACGAGGCGCCGCTGGCCTATCACCGCGAGGGGCTGGACCAGGCGGTTCTGGACGCCTTCCAGATCGCGCCGGCGCCGCGCCCCGACCTGAGGGTGTGGCAGGACGTCTATGACCGGATCCACAATACCGACGGCTCGGTGAACGTGGCGGTGGTGGGCAAGTACACGCAGCTCGAGGACGCCTACAAGTCGATCAAGGAAGCGCTGATCCACGGCGGGATGGCCAACCGGATCAAGGTGAACGTCCAATGGGTCGACGCCGAGGTGTTCGAGAACAAGGACGCGGCCCCCTACCTCGAAGGCTATCATGCAATCCTCGTCCCCGGCGGCTTCGGCGAACGCGGAACCGAGGGCAAGATCAAGGCGGCCGAATTCGCGCGGACGCGCAACATCCCCTACCTCGGGATATGCCTGGGGATGCAGATGGCCGTGATCGAGGCCGCCCGCAACCTCGCCGGGCTCGACAAGGCCGGTTCGGAAGAGTTCGACCACGAGGCCGGACAGAAGCGGTTCGAGCCGGTGGTCTATCACCTCAAGGAATGGGTGCAGGGCAATCACGCGGTGAAACGCAAGGTCGACGACGACAAGGGCGGGACGATGCGACTGGGCGCCTATACCGCGTCGCTGGCCGAGGGGTCGAAAGTCTCCGAGGTCTACGGCGCGACCGCGATCGAGGAACGGCATCGCCATCGCTACGAGGTCGACGTGGCGTATCGTGACAAGCTGGAGGAGTGTGGGTTGTGGTTCTCGGGCATGTCCCCGGACGGCCGCCTGCCCGAAATCGTCGAAGTCCGGGGCCATCCCTGGTTCATCGGCGTGCAGTTCCACCCCGAGCTGAAGTCGAAACCCTTCGACCCGCATCCCCTGTTCAAGGATTTCGTCCGCGCGGCGAAAGAGGTGTCGCGGCTGGTCTGATCCCGCGCGTCACCAGTCGATGCTGAAGCGGCGGGTCACACCAAGGCGGATTTTCCACTGGTCGCGGCTGCCCTGGGCGACGATGGGCGAGGCTTCGGCGTCTCCGATGAAGCGGCTCCAGGTGACGGCGCCGTCGATCGCCCAGTTGTCGTCGAGTCGGTAGGTCGCACCGATCTCGATCCCGGCCGAGAGCGCACCACCCGAGGGGTCGTAGGCGGCGAGGCCCGAGGCCGCGGATTCGGCCGGCGTCACGCCGAAATAGGTCCGGGCATAGTCGTCGTCGCCTAGGAAGATACGCGGCCCGGCCCGCAGCCTGAGCCGCGGTTCCGGCTGGAAGACCGCATCGACACCGGCTTCGGCCACCCAGGACTCGTGCCCGATGACGCCATAGCGCGCGTCGAGGAACGCCTCCAGGAATTCGGTCCGGTACCCGACGCCCAGGCCCACCTCGACACTGCGATCGACCGGCTCGAGCCCGGCGAGTTCGGGGTAGTTCAGCGGGTTGCGGGCCGAGATGTACCGGAACGAGCCGCGGAGACCGAATCCGAGGCGGCGGGCATCGGGATCGGGAGAGCCGAATTCGAAGCCTCCGAGACGCAGGTACTGCACGGAAAAGCTGGCGTCGGGACCGAGTTCGTAGCCGCTGGAGCCGAAGTAGCTGGGCGAGACCGCCGCGCCGCCGCGCAGCGTGAACACAAGGTCGGGCTGCGCCCCGGTGACCGGCCTCGGCGCCTCCTGCGCGGCTGCGGCGACGGGAAGAGCAAGGAGCGAGGCGAGGCAGATACGGAGCATGGTCGGTTCCTGTCGGACACGGTTCGGGTCGTGCGCCGCGGCGGCGGATGGCGGCGGCGCTTCTGTAGGCAAACGGATCGCAGGCGGAAAAAGTTCAGTATTTGTTTCCGACGCATGACAGGATGATCCCGTTTCGCACACGGTCGGTCATGGCAGCCCTCGCCCCCGGGTGGGTTTCTGTCGGTGGCTCAGTCCGCCGGGCGGGTTTCTATCGGTGGCTCAGTCCTCACCGGACGCGGTCGGCAGGTCCAGCGCCCCGCGCAGGCGCGCGTTCTCCTCCTCTACCGCCTCGAGCCGGTCCGCCTGTTCGACCAGGGCCTCCCGCAGCGCAGCAAGGTCCTCGCGCAGTGCGGCGACATCGGCCGACAGGGCCCGGCGGTCGGCGCGCAGGGTGTTCAGTTCGGTCGCAAGCCTCGAAACCTCGCGGCTCACCATGCGGGAGGTCATGATCGCATCCCGCGCACACTGGGACGGATCGAAACAGGTCTGCGCCACGGCCGGCGGCGGCAGGAGAGCGAATAGAAGAGCGGTGGCGATGACACGCATGGCGTGACCTCCGGAGGTGATGGCGCGGCCAAGAGATAGCCCGCCGCGACCGCAGGTCACGCGCGGCGGGAACCGGTTCCGTCCATCGGCCATTGTTCCCCCATGACCGAAGATATCATCTTTCAGGGCTGGTCGGGCGTGATGCGCGTGCTGATCGTCGGCAGCCTCGCCTACGCCTATCTGATCGTGCTGCTCCGGGTGTCGGGCAAGCGGACGCTCGCCAAGCTGAACGCCTTCGACCTCGTGGTGACCGTCGCGATCGGTTCGACCCTGGCCACGATCCTGCTGTCCAACTCGGTGGCGCTGATTGAGGGGATCACGGCCCTGACGCTCCTGGCGGTGCTGCAATTCTGCATGGCCTGGCTTTCGGTCCGGTCCCGCTGGTTCGCGCGGGCCGTGCGGTCCGAGCCGACGCTGCTCCTGCGCGACGGACAGCTTTGCCACGACGCGATGCGCCGCGTCCGGGTAACCGAAGAGGAGTTGATGACAGTGCTGCGCGCCAACGGCCACAGCGCGCGGCCGGATCAGGCCGCGGCCATCATTCTCGAAAGCGACGGGTCGTTTTCGGTCCTCGGCGCGGGAGAAACATCGCGCCCGGCCCGGAAAGCCGCTATGTGATTGTCACATTCGCCTGATTAACTGCGCGCGAATTCCGACACCTGCCGGTGCCGGACCCCTTGCCCTGTCCAGGAGGATTTCATGTCGCCCGACAATTACCAGGAGGCCGAAGACTGGCTTGAATCCGAGCTGCGCGACTCGATGGACGAGGAAGTGGAACTCGAGATGGAAGATGCCATCCTGTCGATGAAGATCCGCGAGATCTATCGCAAGGCGCATGGCGAGACGATCCCGCGGGCCGATTACTTCCGGTCCCTGCTGCGGCTGCAGGCCGAGCTGATCAAACTTCAGGACTGGGTGGTGCACAACAACGAGAAGGTCGTCGTGATCTTCGAAGGCCGCGACAGTGCCGGCAAGGGTGGGGTGATCAAGCGGATCACGCAGCGCCTGAACCCCCGCGTCGTGCGCACGGTCGCCCTGCCCGCGCCCTCGGACCGTGAAAAGAGCCAGTGGTATTTCCAGCGCTACGTTCCGCACCTTCCCGCCGGCGGCGAGATCGTCCTGTTCGACCGCTCGTGGTACAACCGCGCCGGGGTCGAGCGGGTGATGGGCTTTGCCGATGACGACCAGGTCGAACAGTTCTTCCAGGACGTGCCGGAATTCGAGCGGATGCTGGTCCGGTCGGGCATCCGGCTGGTGAAGTACTGGTTCTCGATAACGGACGAGGAACAGCAGATGCGGTTCCTGATCCGCATCCATGACCCGCTCAAGCAGTGGAAGCTGTCACCGATGGACCTGCAGTCCCGCATCCGCTGGGAGGATTACACCCGCGCCAAGGAAGAGATGTTCGACCGCACGAACATCCCCGAGGCGCCCTGGTACATCGTGCCCGGCAACGACAAGAAGCGGGCCCGGCTGAACTGCATCGACCACCTGCTCACGCTGTTCCCCTACGAGGAGATCGAGAGCGAGCCGGTCGTGCTCCCCGAGCGGGTGTACAACAGCGATTACGAACGGCACGTCCTCCCTCCGGAGTTGTACGTGCCGTCCAAGTACTAGCGTCAGGCGCGGTTCGACACGAACAGAGGCGAGAAGATCCCCTGGATGAAGCCGGGCCGCGGGCCGACCCGGCCACCGGTCACCCGTTCGCGCCTTTCGGCGATCAGCGGCGCGACGATCTTGTCGTTGAGCACCCACCTGCCGCGGCGGCCGATCTCGACATCCTGTTCCTGCCGGCAAAGCCAGTCGCGGACCTGCGCCTGATCCTCGATCTTGCGCGCGGCGATCGGGATGTAGAAACCGCAGTTGATCCTCTGGCACAGCACGTCGATCACCGAGCAGCGATCCTGGAGGTCCTTCGGATACGCGTTGCGCGGCAACAGGTTGAGGCGTCCGGGATCGAACGCGAAGAACAGTGTCAGGGCTGTTCCGAGATCGAGTTCCTGTCGCGCCGCAATCCACCGCAGCACGGCGACGTCGGTCTTCATCGGTTCGATTCGCCGGATGAAGCTGCAAAGCATCTCCGGTTTCAGTTTCTTCAGCATGGAGATTTGGCGGTCAGGCGCCATTCCCATCCAGTCTTTCTGCACAATCGCAAGCATTTGCCCGGCCTTCCCAGTTCGGGATTATCTTTTTTTGTTCCCACGGCATGATGCCGATATTGGAAACGTTACATCCGAATGCGGCGAAACTTTGACGGCACAACCTTTACGGTACGACAAGATAAACATTTGCGATTTTGATTTTATGAAAAAGGTCAATTCTCACCACCTGCGGTGGAGATATTGGCTCATCGCCGTGATCCCGCTATATCGCAGGGATGTTTGCAGATTTCCTTTCGCGGCTGGTCCGCCCCGATCCCGCGCCGCTCGACGAACTCGATGCGCGGCTTGCCCTGACGGCCCTGCTGGTCCGGGCCGCCCAAAGCGACGGCCGTTTCGATTCCGACGAACGCGACGTGATCCGGCGGATCGTGCAGGACCGCTACCGCCTCGACCCCTGGGCCGCGGGGCAGTTGCTCGCGGAAGCCGAGCAACTTGAGGGCGAGGCGCCCGACACCGTCCGCTTTACCCGCGCGATCAAGGAATCGGTGGCCTACGAGGACCGGCTGGGGGTGATCGAGGCGCTGTGGCGCGTGGTTCTCGCCGATGGTCAGCGCGACCCCGAGGAAGACGCGCTGCTGCGCCTGACCGCGTCGCTGCTGGGGGTGAGCGATCAGGACAGCAACGCCGCGCGGCTCCGGGTCGCGCGGGGATGATCGCCTCGCTGCCGATGTACGACCGGCCGGAGACGGCCGGGGCGAACGATCGGTTCTGGGATGGCGTGCGCGAACACCTCGCAGAACGCGGCATCGCGGCGCCGGAACGGCTGAGCCGGGGCGAGGATCTCTGGTCCTGCTGGGAAAACCCCGATCTGTTCCTGTCGCAGACCTGCGGCCTGCCCTATCGCAGCCGCCTGCACGGCAAGGTCCGGATCGTCGGAACGCCCGATTACCGGCTGGAGGGCTGTCCCCCGGGGCATTACGCCTCGTGGATGATCGTCCGCGCCGACGACGACCGGACCGAGCCGCACCACTGGCGGGAGAAGCGCTTCGTCTTCAACGAGGCACGGTCGCAATCCGGCTGGGCCGGTCCGCTGGCCCACGCCCTCCGGCTTGGGTCCGGCTTCGCGTCGATGCGGGAAAGCGGATCTCATGTCGCCTCGGCCCGGGCGGTGGCCGAGGGCGAGGCCGACATCGCCGGCATCGACGCGCAAACCTGGCGCATGATCGAGGCCTGCGACCCCTGGGCGGATCGTCTGAGGCGCATCGGAACCACGCCACCGACGCCCGGCCTGCCGTTCATCACGGGGCCGCACACGCCGCCCGAGACCGTCGCGGCCCTGCGTGCGGCGATCGGCGCGGCCATCGCCGCGCTCTCCGCGGGGGACCGGGCGGTGCTGCATCTGCATGACATCGTGACCATCGACGCGGCGGATTACCTGGCGGTGCCGACGCCGCAGGCATAGGTCTCGCGGTCCTGCATTCCGCGCCGTCATATCGGTCGCGACGGTTGCATTCGGGGCGTTTGTACGTCCTATTTGGCGGACCCCGATCCGGAGACGCCCCGCCTTGCCACACTCACCCGTCATCGAAATCCGCGACTTGCACAAGAGTTACGGCGCGCTGGAGGTCCTCAAGGGCGTCTCGCTGACCGCGCGGCGGGGGGATGTCGTGTCCCTCATCGGGTCGTCCGGCTCGGGCAAGTCCACGCTGCTGCGCTGCGCCAACCTGCTCGAGGACAGCCAGGAGGGCGAGATCCTGTTCAAGGGCGAGGCCGTGCACTGGCGCGGTTCGGGACTGGGCCGACGGCCGGGGGACGCAAAGCAGGTGCTGCGGATCCGCACGAACCTGTCGATGGTGTTCCAGCAGTTCAACCTGTGGTCCCACATGACGATTCTGCAGAACGTCATGGAGGCGCCCGTGACGGTGCTGGGCCGCGACCGCGCCGAGGTCGAGGAAAAAGCGCGCGGCTATCTGGCCAAGGTGGGCATCGGCGACAAGGCGGACGCCTGGCCGGCGCAGCTCTCGGGCGGGCAGCAGCAGCGGGCGGCCATCGCACGGGCGCTCTGCATGGAACCCGAAGCGCTGCTCTTCGACGAACCGACCTCGGCGCTGGACCCCGAACTCGAGCAGGAGGTGGTGAAGGTGATCAAGGACCTCGCGGCCGAAGGGCGCACCATGCTGCTGGTCACCCACGACATGCGGCTGGCGGCGGACGTCTCGGACGAGGTGGTGTTCCTGCATCGGGGGCTGATCGAGGAACAGGGCGCGCCGGACGCGCTTTTCGGCTCTCCGGGTTCGGAGCGGCTGCGACAGTTTCTGTCGGCGACCACCTCGGCGTGACACCGCGCGGGGGGCGGCATGTCCTGCCTGTTTTGCCGTCTGACGCATCGTAAAGGGGCGGCTTGCGCAAAAATAAGGCGAAAGCCTCTTGTCTTGGCCGTTTTTGTTGCCAAGGCTGTCGCACCATGAGCGGCGAGACAGCCGCAAGAACAACCGGGAGTACCGAATACATGAAGACACTGATGATGACCGCCGCCTTCGCGCTGTCCGCCGGCATGGTCACGGCAGAGAGCCACTCGATGACTGTCCGCCTCGGCACGGAAGGCGCCTATCCTCCGTTCAACATCATCGACGACAACGGCGAAGTGGCCGGGTTCGAACGCGAGGTCGGAGACGAACTCTGCGCGCGGGCCGAACTGACCTGCGAATGGGTGACCAACGACTGGGATTCGATCATTCCAAACCTCGTCTCGGGCAACTACGACGTGATCATCGCCGGCATGTCGATCACCGACGAACGCGACGAAGTCATCGATTTCACGCAGAACTACTTTCCGCCCGCGACCTCGTCCTATCTCGCGATGAGCGAAGACGCCGATGTGGAAGGCGGCGTGGTGGCCGGGCAGACGGCGACGATCCAGGCCGCGCATGTGGCCGAGAGCGGCGCCACGCTGATCGAGTTCGCGACGCCGGACGAAACCATCGCGGCCGTGCAGAACGGCGAGGCCGACGCGGTCTTTGCCGATACCGACTTTCTCAAGCCCTTCGTCGAGGAATCGGACGGCGAGTTCATGTTCGTGGGCGAGCCGGTGCAACTCGGCAAGGGCATCGGGCTCGGCCTGCGCGAAAGCGATACCGAGCTGAAGGAAAAGTTCAACGCGGCGATCTCCTCGATGAAGGAGGACGGGTCGCTCAACGAACTGCTGGTCAAGTATTTCGGCGAAGATACGCAGACTTACGAATGACACGGGCCGGCGGGGTCCGCGAGGCCCCGCCCCTTTTCTAGCACGACAAGATGTTCGCGTACTGCGCCGATCCCGATAGCCTCGAAGGCCTGCGCTGGTTTGCCTGTTACCTGACCACGGGCAAGCACATGCTGTTCTATCAGAGCTTCGGCTTCGTGATCGTGCTGATGCTGATCACCGCGCCGATCGCGCTCGGCGTGGGGTTCGCGGGGGCGCTGGCCTCCCGCTCGCATGTGGCGCCGCTGCGCTGGCTGGGGACGGGCTATACCTCGCTCGTGCGGGGGGTGCCGGACATCGCATTCTTTCTCTTCATGCCGCTCGCGCTCGATCAGGGGCTGGAATGGCTGCGGCACAAGGCCAAGTGCCCGGACTGGGACGGCCCGATCCGGCAGGGCAGCGACTTTGTCGTCTGCGCCGAGGCCAAGCTGCCCCTGTCCTCGTCTCCGCAATGGGTGCATGAGTACTACGGCATCGTCCTGGGCATCGCCGCCTTCGCCTTCGTCTTCGGGGCCTTCGCGGCCTTCGTCCTGGCGGGCGCGATGAATGCCGTGCCCAAGGCGCAGATGGAAACGGCGGAAGCCTACGGCATGACCCGCCGGCAGGCGACCTGGCGGGTGCTCGTGCCGCAGATGTGGATCTATGCCCTGCCCGGCCTGTCGAACCTGTGGATGATCCTGATCAAGGCGACCCCGCTTCTCTTCCTGCTCGGGATCGAGGACGTGGTCTACTGGGCGCGGGAGCTGGGGGGGCGCAAGACCTCGGCCTATGACTATCCGCATGGCGACTGGCGGCTGTGGTACTTCCTGGGGCTGCTGGTCTTCTACCTGCTGCTGACCAGGATCTCCGAGATCGGCTTTGCCCGCCTCGCCCGCCGGCTGTCGCGCGGCCAGGCAACCCTGGCGGGCGCCGAGGGGGCACGGGCATGAGCTGTCTTCAGACCATCGCGGATTACGGGCTGCGGTCGATCGGCATCGGCGAACGGCTGCTGCCGCGCTCGGATTTCACGCTCTGCCAGCAGTTCACCCTGATCGGGTCGGGCCTGATCTGGAACATCTACTTCGCGGTCTTCGCCCTGGTGCTCGGGTTCGGGCTGTCGCTGGCACTGGCCTTGGCGCGGAACGCGGCCACGCCGGTGCTGAGCAAGCCCGCGCAGTGGTTCATCTTTGTCTTCCGCGGCTCGCCCCTCTTCATCCAGTTCTTCCTGTTCTACGAGGCGTTCACGCTGCTGCCCAAGAACGGGATCGACCTGAACCTCGGCTTCGTCGAGATCACCGCCGGCACCCGCTGGCTGACCCGCGCGGGCGCCGGGGCGCTGATCGTGCTGTTCCTCAATACCTCGGCCTATGCGGGCGAGATCTTCTATGGCGCGCTGCGATCCGTGCCGAAGGGCGATCTGGAGGCGGCGGATGCCTACGGTTTCTCGGGCTGGAAGAAATTCCGGCGCATCACCTTTCCGACGATGCTGCGGTTGGCCTGGCCCGCCTATACGAACGAGTCGATCTTTCTGACACATGCGACCACGCTGGTGTTCTTCTCGTCTTTTCCGGCTTGGCAGCAGAAGGGTGACGCGCTCTATTACGCCAACTATTTCGCGGACAAGACGTTCAATCCCTTCGTGCCCTATCCGATCCTCGCCTTCTACTTCATCCTGCTGAGCCTCGCGATCATCCTGTTCTACGGACGGGTCTACCGGCACCTGAACCGGTACCTGCCGCAGGAGAGGCGGCCGCGGCTTCGGGTCCGGCCCCAGATGGTGCGCTGAGCCATGAGCCTTGGACATGTGCGGACCTTCCGCGTCGCCGCCGCCGACCTGAACGGCCAGATGCGGGGCAAGCGGCTGCCCCGGTCGGCCTTCGACAAGCTGGCCGAGGGATCGGTCCGGATGCCGCTTTCGGTGCAGAACGTCGATATCTGGGGGGCGGACATCAAGGACAGCCCGCTGGTCTTCGACAGCGGCGATGCGGACGGGGTGCTCTTGCCGACGGACCGAGGGCCGGTGCCGATGCCCTGGCTCGACACGCCTTCGGCGCTGGTCCCGATGGAGATGTACGACGACCGCGGCACGCCCTTTCCCGGCGACCCCCGCCATGCGCTGAAATCGGTGCTCGAGCGGTATGCCATGCATGGCTGGACGGTGCGGGCGGGCATCGAGATGGAGTTCTACCTGGTGGACGACAGCGGCGCGGCCCTGCTCCCGCCCGAGAACCCTCAGTCCGGCCGCCCGCTCCAGGCCAACGCGATCCTGTCGCTGCGCCAGCTCGACGCCTTCGACGCTTTCCTGTCCGCGGTCTACGAGGCCTGCGACGACATGGAGATCCCGGCCCAGTCGACCATTTCCGAGGCCGGGCTTGGGCAGTTCGAGATCGACCTCGACCACCGCGAGGCGCTGCGCGCTGCCGATGACGCCTGGCTCTTCAAGGCCCTGATCAAGGGGATGGCGCGCAAGCACGGCATGGCCGGCACCTTCATGGCCAAGCCGCTGGAGAACGAGGCCGGCTCTGGCATGCACGTGCATTTCTCGATCCTCGACCGGCAGGGGCGGAACATCTTCGATGATGGCGGCCCCGAGGGCACGATCCTGCTGCATCACGCGGTGGCGGGCTGTCTCGAGGGTCTCGCCCCCTCGACGCTGGTCTTCGCGCCGCACGGGCCCTCCTACGACCGTTTCGTACCGGGCGCCCATGCGCCGACCGGCGCGGCCTGGGCCTACGAGAACCGCACCGCCGCGCTGCGGATCCCCGGCGGGTCCAATGCGGCCCGCCGGATCGAGCACCGCGTCGCGGGTGGCGACAACAATCCCTATCTCGCGCTGGCGGCGATCCTCGGGGCGGCGCTGATCGGGCTGGAGGACGGGCTCGTTCCGCCGCCGCCCATCTCGGGCAACGCCTATGACATGGACCTGCCGCAGATGCATGGCGACTGGCTGACGGCGATCGAGGCCTTTGAACGGGACCCGCTGATCGAACGGATTTTCCCCGGTCAGCTGATACGCAATTTCGCGCTGACCAAACGGCAGGAAATGGCCCGCATCTCCGAGGTGCCGCCCGAGCAGCACTGGCACACCTATCTCGAGACCGTGTGATCCGCGCCCGGCGGCTCGCGACACGGCCCCGGCGGCGTTCCCGCCCTTGCCGCCGCCCCGCGCCTCAATTACGGTCTGCGCGAACCAAGCATCTGGTGTTTCATGCTGATCGGCATTCTGCAATGCGGCCATTTCCCCGACGAGCTGTTGGGGGAGACAGGCGATTATGACGCGATCTACGAGCGTTTTCTTCATGATCAGGGCTTCGACTTCGCCCACTACCCGGTGGTCGACGGGGTCTTTCCGGAGGGTCCCGAGGCCTGCGACGGCTGGCTCATCTCGGGCTCGAAGCACGGCGCCTACGAAGACCATCCATGGATCCCCCCGCTGGAAGAGCTGATCCGCGCCATCCACGATGCCGGACGGCCGCTGGTGGGCATCTGCTTCGGGCACCAGATCATCGCCCAGGCGCTCGGCGGCAAGGTCGAGAAGTTTCCCGGCGGCTGGTCCGCCGGCCGCAAGATCTATCACTTCGCCGACGGCGACCGGGCGCTCAACGCCTGGCACCAGGACCAGATCACCGATCTGCCCCCGGGCGCGGTCCGGCTTGCCTCGTCCGACATCTGCGTCAACGCCGCCCTCGCCTATGACGACCGCATCTATTCGATCCAGCCGCATCCCGAGTTCGGACCGGTCGAGATGAAGGGGCTGATCCGCGTCCGCGGCTCGCTCCTGCCCGATCACGTTCGCGCCGCCGCCGAGGCCGGTCTCGAGGCGCCCGTCGCCAACGAGGCCGAGGCCGACCGCATCGCCGCCTTCTTCCGGAAGGCCGGCGCATGAGCGACGACTGGACCACGCAGATCCCGGCGGCCGCGCAGGCCTATCTGGAAAACCGCCGCCTCGACGAGGTGGAGTGCATCATCTCGGACCTGCCGGGCATCGCCCGCGGGAAGGCCGTGCCGGCTTCCAAGTTCGCGCGCCAGCAGTTCTTCCATCTGCCCAATTCGATCTTCTTCCAGACCATCACCGGCGACTGGGGCGAAGCCGCCGGCGACGAGGGCTTCATCGAGCCCGACATGACCCTGCGCCCCGATCTCTCCACCACCAGCGCCGCGCCCTGGACCGGCGACTGGACGCTGCAGGTGATCCACGACGCCTACGACCGCAAGGGTAATCCGATCCCGTTCTCGCCCCGCAACGTGCTGAAACGGGTGGTCAGCCTCTACGAGGCGCAGGGCTGGAAACCGGTGGTCGCGCCCGAGATGGAATTCTATCTCATCGCGCGCAATCTCGACCCGGCCAAGCCGATCCTGCCGATGACCGGCCGCTCGGGGCGGCCCGCCGCCGCGCGCCAGGCCTATTCCATGACCGCCGTGGACGAATTCGGCCCGGTGATCGACGACATCTACGACTTTGCCGAGGCGCAGGGGTTCGAGATCGACGGCATCACCCAGGAGGGCGGGGCCGGCCAGCTCGAGATCAACCTGCGCCACGGCAACCCGGTCAAGCTGGCGGACGAAGTCTTCTATTTCAAGCGTCTGATCCGCGAGGCCGCGCTGCGCCACGACTGCTTCGCCACCTTCATGGCCAAGCCGATCGGGGACGAGCCCGGCAGCGCCATGCATATCCACCACTCGATCCTCGATCTCGAGACCGGGCGGAACATCTTCACCGGCCCCCAGGGCGGCGAGACGGACGCCTTCTACAGCTTCATCGGCGGGCTGCAGCACCACCTGCCGCAGGTGATCCCGCTGCTGGCACCCTACGTCAACAGCTACCGCCGCTACGTCAAGGATCACGCCGCGCCGATCAACCTCGAATGGGGTCGCGACAACCGGACCACGGGCATCCGGGTGCCGATCTCCGACCCCGCCGCGCGCCGGGTCGAGAACCGGGTGGCGGGGATGGACTGCAACCCCTATCTCGGAATCGCCGCCTCGCTCGCGGCGGGCTATCTCGGCCTGATGCGCGAGGAACGGGCCGAAAAGCAGTTCCGCGGCGACGCCTACGAAGGCGAAGGCGACTTTCCCCGCACCCTGGGCGAGGCCCTGAACGAAATGGAAGAGGCGACCGGCATCGCCGAAGTCCTGGGCGAGGAATTCCTGCGCGTCTACTCCATCGTGAAACGCACGGAATACGAGGAATTCCTCGGCGTCATCAGCCCATGGGAGCGGGAACACCTCCTGCTCAACGTCTGATGCCCTCGCCGCCCGCTCCGAACTCCGGGACAGCGCGCCGCCCCCCTGCTTCTTTGGTCCGGAAAATATCCTCGCCGAAGGCATCGCCCGCAGGGCGATCCCCCGCGCCCGCGCCATGAACCTGCTCCACGCCAACGACCGCGCGGGCCGGTATCCTCCCAGCTACTACGCCGCGACCGCCCCCCTGCCCGACGAGGCTCCCGCGCTTCGGGGCCGCCATCGCGCCGACCTCTGCGTGATTGGCGGCGGCTACACGGGGCTTTCGGCCGCGCTGCATGCGGCCGAGGCCGGGCTGTCGGTCATCCTGCTCGAGGCGCAGCGCCTCGGGTTCGGCGCCTCGGGGCGCAACGGCGGGCAGCTCGGGTCGGGCCAGCGGCAGGACCAGATGGCATTGGAGAAGATGGTCGGGCTCGAGGACGCGCGGCTCTTCTGGCAGCTCGGCGAAGAGGCCAAGGCCTTCACCAAGTCGCTGATCGCGAAGCACGATATCGACGCCGCTCTGAAACCCGGCATCGCCTGGACCGGGGTCAGCAAGGGCGACGTGCATCACCTGCACGACTATGCGGCGCATCTGAACGCGCGCTACGACTATCCGCATGTCCATATCCCGGACGAGGCGGAGTTCCGGCGCATCATCCCCTCGCCCGCCTATGCCGGCGGCGTGATCGACCGGGACGCGGCGCATCTGCATCCGCTGAAATACGCGCTCGGCCTGGCCCGTGCCGCGCGGGCGGCGGGGGTGCGGATATACGAGCGGTCCGAGGTCCGGCGCCTCGACCACGGCGCCCCCGCCCGCGTGCGGACCGGCTCGGGCCATGTCGAGGCCGATCACGTGATCCTGGCCTGCAACGGCTATCTGGGATCGCTCGACCGGAGGGTGGCGGCCCGCGTGATGCCGATCAACAATTACGTGATCGCGACCGAACCGCTCGGCGACGCGGCGGCGCGCGTGCTGGGCGAGGATATCGCCGTCGCCGACAGCAAGTTCGTGGTGAACTACTACCGGCTCTCCGAGGACAGGCGCCTGATCTTCGGCGGCGGCGAAAGCTATGGCTACAGGTTCCCCCGCGACATCGCCGCCAAGGTCCGCAAGCCGCTGTCCGAGATCTATCCGCATCTGCGCGATGTGCGCATCGATTATGCCTGGGGCGGAACTCTGGCCATCACCATGAAACGGCTGCCCTTTTTTGCGCGGCCGGCTACCAATGTCCTGTCGGCCTCGGGCTATTCGGGCCACGGCGTGGGAACGGCCACCCATGCGGGCTGGCTGATGGCCCGGGCGATCCGGGGGCAGGCCGAGGGATTCGACGCGATGGCGCGGCTTCCGGTCCTGCCCTTTCCCGGCGGCCCCGCCCTGCGGACACCGCTTCTGGCGGCGGCGATGTCCTGGTTCGCGCTGCGCGACCGCCTGGGGGTGTGACCGCGCCCGCGTGTCGCGGAGATTTCATTTGGCTGTTGCCCGGTCATCGTTTAGTTTTTCCGAAAGAAGAGTTCAGGAAAGCCGAAAAGATGACCCTGCCGCCCAGCGTATACGACGCAGAGCCCATCCCCGACGCCGCCCGGGCCGAGATCGAACGGCTTCTGCAGTCGGGCGATCTCTTTCGCTACACCGCCCCCGAGAACGCGCCGGTCACCCTGCTGGAGACCGAATTCGCCGAGATGATGGGAACCCGCTATGCGCTGGCAGTCTCGTCCTGTTCCGCGGCGCTCTTCCTGTCGCTCAAGGCGCTCGGCCTGCCGCGGGGGGCGCGGGTGATGATCCCCGCCTTCACCTTCGCCGCCGTGCCGTCCTCGATCGTTCATGCGGATTGCGAGCCGGTGCTCTGCGAATGCGGCGACACCTACCGGATCGACCTCGAGGATTTCCACGCCAAGCTGCCCTCGGTCCAGGCGGTCATCATCTCTCACATGCGCGGCCATACCTCGGACATGGATGTCATCATGGCGGCCTGCGATGCCGCCGGCATCCCGGTGATCGAGGATGCGGCGCATTCGCTCGGCACGCTCTGGAACGGACGCAAGATCGGCACCATCGGCAAGATCGGCTGCTTTTCCTTCCAGTCCTACAAGCTGGTCAATTCCGGCGAGGGCGGGATCCTGATCACCGACGATGCCGATGCCGTCGCCCGGGCGATCATCATGTCGGGCGCCTACGAACACATGTGGAAGAAGCACCGGGCGCGGCGCGGCGACAATTCGACCGATCTGGTCGATGCGCTGGAACGCTGGCAGAACAGGCTGCCGCTCTACAACCTGCGCCTGTCGAACCTCAGCGCAGCGATCGCCCGGTCGCAATTGCCCGAGGTCGCGCGCCGGGTCCGGGACGGCCGGCGCAATCACGATCACGTCGCGGCCATCCTGCAGCAGTCGCCCTGGCTGACGGTGCCGCCCAAGCTGCCGCAGGAAGAGCGCGCGCCGGATTCGCTCCAGTTCAACCTCGTCGGCATGACCGACGACGAGACCCGTGCTTTCCAGGAGGCCGCCGCCGCGCGGGGCGTGAAGGTGCAGGTCTTCGGCATGTCGACCGACAATGCCCGCGCCTTCTGGAACTGGCAATTCCTGGGCGAACTGCCAGAGTTGCCGCGCACCCGGGCGATGCTGATGCGGGCCTGCGATACCCGCCTCCCGGCCCGGCTGACACTCGCGGAATGCGGCACGGTGGCCGAGGCGCTGACATCCGCGGCAGAGGACGTCATGGGCGAGGTCAAGGCCTACGGCACCTGACGCCGGGCACCACGCCCGGCGTGCCGATTACGTCCCCGCCCTCAGCCTGCGGTCTCCTGATGCCGCAGGTAACGGGCGAATTCCGGATCCTGCGCCACCCATCTGCCGTTCAGCTTGTGGACCAGCCGGTTCCGCGTCAACGTCTGCAGCGCGCCCGAGACGCGCCCCTTGCTGACCGTCTCCTCGCCGAGCGCCTTGGCGAAAGCCTCGCGCGCAGCGGTCGAGGTCAGCTGCTGGCCGCCCCGCGCGATCTCGAGCAGGACGGCCCGCGGCAGGGGGGCGAGATCGGCCCAGATGCGCGGATAGCCCTGCCGTTCGGCATAGTCCTCGACCAGCATGGCATGGGCCTCGCGCAGGCCCAGCCCGGGGCGCAGCGCCATGGTTTCAAGCGCGCGCCGGAAGGCGTAGGGGGAGCGTCCGACCTCTTCGAAGAAGGCCATCGCCTCGGTCAGGTCGGCCGCCCGGCCCGAGGCCGCCTTCTGGGCCTTGAGGATATGCGCGACGAAATCCATGCCGAGCGGCGGCATGGTTTCCTGCAGCCCGTATTGCAGGAACGGCGCCTCTCGGGCACTGAAGAGCGCCTGCAGGCCGTCGAGGGAGGACCCGGTGAAGACCGCCTTGATCGCCGGTCGCCGCTTGTCGAGGCTCGTCCGCAGCCCGGCCACGAAGTCGCGATGCTCCGGTCTGGCGAGTTCCTGCACCTCGTCCAGAAGCAGCAGGGCGGGCTTTTCGGGCGAGGCGGGAAGCTCGCCCAGCAGGTCGTCGAGCTTCAGCAGGGCGGCGGCGGGCGGCCGGTCCGTCTGGCCGAGAGGAACGTCGATCTCGCCGCCGATGCCCATGGGGGCCACGCGCAGCCTGGGCCGCATCTGCTGAAGCGCGGCGCGGGTGCGGGTCCAGAGACCGGGCGTCTCGAGCACCGCCCGGATGGCGTGGGCGGTGACGATGGCCGGCGGCTCGGGTGCCTGCCAGTAGCTGACATATACCACCGTGAGCCCCCGACGGGCGGCCTCGGGCGCAATGTCGTGGATCAGGAACTGGGTCTTGCCGGTTCTGCGGGGACCGAACAAGGTCAGCGCATCCGCCCCTCCCCTGAGGAACAGCGACAGGACCGCGTCGCGGAATTCGGTCCGGGGAAAATGCCAAAGGTCGGTCTGCATGGGTCTGATGGTATGCAGATGGTCTGCGTTTGTACAGACTCATGCAGACCGGCGGATGGTCTGTGTCTCTACAGACCCACGCAAACCTCGGGGCCTTGCCGGGCCGGGACTGCCGCCAGGGAAAGAGATTGGGCCACGCGCGATGTCCAACCCGGGCCCCGACCAGGTTCTCGTGACAGCGGAACTGCGGGACGAGCGGCGGCGTGGTGTGGCGCGATCGTCCTCGGGTCGCGCCCGCGGCGGAGCTTGGCGCGGGACGAGCCGGAGAGCCCCGGCCCGGACCGGGGATGACGGTGGAGTGGAGTGGCGGGCGCCGGCCTCAGTCCACGAAGGCCTTTTCGACCACGTACTCCTTGGGATCGGAATTGGCGCCCTCGCGCAGGCCGTAGCCTTCCAGCAACTCCTTGATCTCCAGGTTGAACGCGAGATTGCCGCAGACCATGGCACGGTCGTTCTCGGGAGAGATCGGCTCGACACCCAGATCGGTGAAGACCTCGCCCGAGCGCATGCGGTCGGTGATGCGCCCCATCCGGGGGCTCTCTTCGCGGGTGGTCGTCGGGTAATACCGCAGCTTGGAGAGGTTGTCCGCCCCGATCAGTTCGTTCAGCAGTTCGTCCTTGCGGATACCGTCGATCAGTTCGGCGCCGTAGGCCAGTTCGCCGACCTCGCGGCAAGTGTGGGTGATGATCACCTCGTCGTAATCCTCGTAGGTCTGCGGGTCGCGCAAAAGCGAGGCGAAGGGGGCAAAGCCGGTGCCGGTGGCGAAGAACCAGATGCGCTTGCCCGGCAGCAGGGCGTCATGGACCAGCGTGCCCACGGGCTTGGGGCGCAGGATGATCTCGTCGCCCACGGCAAGATGCTGGAGCCGCGAGGTCAGCGGGCCGTCCTGCACCTTGATCGAGTAGAATTCCAGTTCCTCGTCCCACGATGGCGAGGCGATGGAATAGGCGCGCAGCAGCGGGCGGCCGGTGTCGCCCATCAGGCCGATCATCACGAATTCGCCCGACCGGAAGCGCAGCGAAGCCGGCCGCGTGCAGCGGAAAGAGAACAGACGGTCTGTCCAGTGCTTCACATGGGTCACGGTCTGCGCGTCAGGCAGCGTCGGAACTTTGGGGATCGCTTGTTCTGTCACGGTCGCCTCGGTCATGTCGTCTCGGGCCATCGGTGCCCCCTCTAGCGTTTCATTCAGACAATGGAAAGCGGCTCAGCCGGTGCGCAGCCGCGACTGATAGTCATGGGCGCGCCAGTCGGAGCGGAAGCGCCACTGGTCCGCGGGCTGCCGTGCGGCCAGATCGTCCGAGATCTCGACCTCGTCGAAGCCGGAGCGCCGGGCCATGGCGTACTGGTCGGCGATCACATGCCCCGCCGCGCGCAGCTTGCCGGCATAGCCCCGGCGGCGCAGCACGCGGGCGATGGTGAAACCGCGGCCATCCGCAAAGCTGGGAAATGCCACCCGGATCAGGCGCGGGTCTGCGTCGAGGGAGACCTCTTCCGGATCGGTCTCCGGGGGCAGGTCGAGGATCTGGTCCTCGCCGATCTCCGCGGCCCAGTCCGAGCCCGCGAAACCTTCGTCCGTCACGATCACGGTCATGCCGCGCCTCCTCTGACCATCTTGCCGTCCACGAAGTGGATGCCACATTCGTTCTTGTCCTCGCCCCGCCAGCGTCCGGCCCGGGGGTCTTCTCCCGGCGCCACGGGCGAGGTGCAGGGCGCGCAGCCGATCGAGGGATAGCCCCTCGCCACGAGCGGGTGCCTGGGCAGGCGGTTGTCTTCCATATAGGTCCGCACATCCTCGGGCGCCCAGTGGGCCAGCGGGTTGACCTTGATCCGGTGCGGGCCGTCGGCCTCGAAGAATTCCAGATCCGAGCGCGTCGCCCCCTGGAACCGCTTGCGCCCGGTGATCCAGCCGTCGAACTCCCTGAGCGCACGCTGCAGCGGCCGTGTCTTGCGCAGGTCGCAGCAGGCGTCCGTATCGACCGTATGCAGAAGGTCGTCGGGGTCTTCCTTCTGCAGATCCAGCGGATTGGCCCGGACGATCCGCAGGTCCTTGAGGTGCAGCCGTTCCGCCAGATCCGCCTGATAGTCCAGCGTCTCGCGGAACAGCATCTGCGTGTCGATGAACAGCACCGGCGTGGAGGGATCGACCATCGAGACGAGGTGCAGCAGGGCCACGGATTCGGCGCCGAAGGACGACACGAGCGCGATTTTCCCGGCCTCGGGGTCGCGCAGGGCCCCCTCGAGCACGGCGGTCGCACCGTGGTGCCGGTAGCGGTCGTTGAGCACGCGCACCCGCTCCTCCTGCTCGGGCAGGACGGGCGCGCTGAAATCCATCGCGGCTTCAGGCGGCATGGGTCTTCGCCTTCTCGTCCTCGTAGAGAGCGGCCTTGAACGGATCCGCGCCGAGGCGGCGGTAGGCCATCAGGAAGGTTTCCCCCGGGCCCTCGCGCAGGTCGAGATAGGCGCGCACGATCCGCTCGATCGCGTCGGTGATCTCGTCATAGGCGAAACCGGGCCCGGTGCGCGAGCCGATCTCGGCCGTCTCGGTGCCGTCGCCGCCGAGGGTGATCTGATAGTTCTCGACCCCCGCCCGATCGAGCCCGAGGATGCCGATATGGCCGACATGGTGATGCCCGCAGGCGTTGATGCAGCCCGAGATCTTGAGCTTGAGCGGCCCGACGTCGTGTTCCAGCTTGAGCTGGTCGAAGCGTTCCGCGATCTCCTGCGCGACCGGGATCGACCGCGCCGTGGCGAGGGCGCAGTAGTCCATGCCCGGGCAGGCGATGATGTCCGAAATCAGCCCCACGTTCGCCGTGGCCAGATCCGCCGCGCGGAGCGCCTCGTGCAGGGCCGGCAGGTCGGACTTGTGGACATGCGGGAAGATGACGTTCTGTTCATGGCTGATGCGCAGTTCGTCGTGGCCGTACCTCTGCGCGAGCTCGGCCAGCGCGCGCATCTGGTCCGAGGTCGCGTCGCCGGGGGTCGCCCCGTGCTTCTTGAGCGAGACGGTCACGATGGCATAGCCCTCGGACTTGTGTTCGGCGAGGTTGGTGTCTGCCCAGGCGCGGAAGACCGGATCGCGGTCCCGCGCCGTCTCGTAGGCCTCGACCGGCGCGTTGCGGAAAGCCGGCGGGGCAAAGTGCTCCTCGATCCTGGCCAGCATCTCCTGATCGACGCCTGAGAACAGCGGCTTGAGCTCGGCAAACCGCGTCTCGACCTTCTCGCGGATCGTGTCGATGCCGTTCTCGTGGACGGTGATCTTGATCCGCGCCTTGTACTTGTTGTCGCGGCGACCGAGCGTGTTGTAGACGCTGACGATCGCCTCGAGATAGGGCAGCAGGTCCGCGGGCGGAAGAAAGTCGCGGATGACCTTGCCGATCATCGGCGTCCGGCCCAGCCCGCCGCCGACGAGCACCTCGTAGCCCGGCTCGCCCCTGTCGTTGCGTACCATGCGGATGCCGATGTCATGCGCCTTGACCACCGCCCGGTCGTTCGGAGACCCGGTGACGGCGAACTTGAACTTGCGCGGCAGGAACTGGAACTCGGGGTGGTCGGTGGACCACTGGCGGATGAGCTCCGCGACGGGACGCGGATCGGCGATCTCGTCCGCGGCGGCGCCGGCGAAATGGTCGGCGGTCACGTTGCGGATCGTGTTGCCGGAGGTCTGGATCGCGTGCAGTTGCACCTCGCCCAGTGCGTCGAGGATGTCCGGCACATCCGGCAGCTTGGGCCAGTTGTACTGGATGTTCTGACGGGTGGTGAAATGGCCGTAGCCCTTGTCCCACCTGTCCGCGATCATGGCCAGCTGGCGCATCTGGTCGCTGCGCAGCGTGCCGTAGGGGATGGCAACCCGCAGCATGTAGGCGTGCAACTGAAGGTAGAGACCGTTCATCAAGCGCAGCGGCCGGAATTCGTCCTCGGTCAGCGATCCGTCGATCCGCCTTGCGACCTGGGCGCGGAACTGCGCGTTCCGCTCGTCCAGGAAGGCTTGGTCGAAATCGTTGTAGCGATACATGGTGCGGGTCCTTTCGGTGCCCCGGCCCCCGTGCCGGGGCCTCGTGGGCGCGTTTCGGTTCTGCATCTGGTCGGCGGCGGCGTGCCGGCCGGAGGGGGTCAGCTCCGCGAGGGGCCCTCGGCCTGCTTGCCGTGGCGGTAGTTCGAGGGGCCGGTCCGGCGGAAATCCTCGCGGAAATGCGTCGGCTGCGGGCCGGCGTCGCCGGGCGCCATATCGGCGAGATAGGCGCCCACGATCTCGGACTGGCGGCGGCTGGCGTCGAGCAGCCGCACCTCGGCCACGGCCTCGTCGGTCAGCAGTTCGGCCTCGTTCAGATCCCGGGTCCAGCGGTCGTCCTCGGTCAGGTAGACGACATCGCCTTCCAGAAGGGCGTTGGCGGTGACGACTTTGGGTGTGAAGCTGCGCGGCATCAGGCCTGCTCCCGTCTTTCTGTTGCGGCTCCGGCGGCGATGCCGGGGATCACGGTGACCTCCGCGCCGGCGGCGCGAACGGCGGTTTCCAGTCTCGCGGCGCCGGGACGGGACGACAGATAGAGAACGTGCCGCCCTCCCTTCGCCCGCCGCGCCAGGAGTTGCGGCAGCGGTGGCACGGTGGCCGTCTCGTGCAGCGTGATGAAGTCGGCCTCGCGGCGGGCCAGTTCGAGAATCCCGGGGGCGATGTCATCGTCGTGGACCACCACGTCGGCCGTATCGAGCGCCCGGCGGGTCTTCATTACCAGAAGATCGGGATCGTCCGAACCGGTCCAGGCCAGCGTGACCCGGTCGGGCCGCGCGTTGCCGTCGCGATGCGCCCCCAGCAAGGCCGCAAGGGCGGAGCGCAGGTCCCGGCCGGCGGCATGCGCCTCGGGACCGGCCCGATCGAACCAGTCGGCCCAGAACTCGCGGCGCGGCGCGCCGTGGGGCAAGGCCTCGGCCTCGTCCCGGAAGGCGGCGGCGGCGGCGGCCAGAGGACCGGTCGAGACCGGCAGGTCCTCTTCCAGCCGGGCCTTGATCCGGCGGGCCAGCACGGGGGCCGCCCCTTCGGTGCCGATGGCCACGGTCACCGGCGCGCGGTCGACCATGGCGGGGGTGATGAAATCCGATGCGCCGAGGTTGTCGACCACGTTCGTCAGAACGCCCGCCGCACGGGCGAAGGCCAGCGTCCGGGCGTCCATCGCGTCGTCCTCGTCGGCCGCGTAAACCAGCGAGGCGCCGTTCAGGTCGCCGCGCTGCAGGTCGCGCCGGGCCAGCCGCAGGCGGCCCTGACGCGCCCAGGTGTCGATTTCCGGGGCGGGATCGCGCGAAAAGACCTCGATCCGGGCGGGCGTCTTCATCAGCAGGCGCAGCTTGGCCAGCGCCGCCGCCCCGCCGCCGGACAGCAGGACGCGCGCCTCCGCCATGGCCAGGAAGATCGGAAAGTGCTGCATCGGGTCGCCTTTCGGGCTGGATTGACACCCCTGAGAATAGGAAATAATTCCCCCTCAGCACCATGGGCGCAGGCAAATAAGGACACCGTCCCGCCACCCGCCCCGTTTTGGTCCGGAATCCCGGTGCCGAAGGGAAAACAGGAATGGCTGACCGGATGGATGAGCTCGACCGGAAAATCCTTTTGCAATTGCAGCAGGACACGACCCCCTCGATCGAGGAAATCGCGCGCAGCGTGGGCTCTTCCAAGACGCCGGTCTGGAATCGGATCCGCAAGATGCGGGACCGCGGCATCATCAAGCGCGAGGTGGCGATCCTCGACGCCGACGTGCTGGGGTTCGAGGCCTGCTTCTTCGTCCTGATCCGCACGTCCGAGCACGACGCCGAGTGGCAGAACACCTTTCTTCAGGCGCTCAGGGACCGGGCCGAGGTGCAGGAGGCGCATCGCCTCGCCGGGGATATCGACTATGTGCTGAAGGTACGCGTCCCGAATGCCCGCGCCTACGACACGTTCTATCAGGCGCTGATCTCGGAGGTGAAGATCCACAACGTCACGGCACTGCTGTCGATGGAAGAGATCAAGTCGACCACGGCGCTGCCGCTCTGACGGGCCGGACGGACGCCCGGCCCCGATCCCGCACCTGCGGGCATGCTCAGGGCTCGAGGCCCAGCCGGGTCCTGATCCGGGCAAGAATCTCGCGCAGCTCTTCCGGGCTGTCGCGGACCTGCTCGACGCCGGACTTGAGCAGGGTCTTCTGCAGATCGCCGATCTCGGAGGCGTCGATCATCTCGATCACCCGGTCGACGTCGAAACCCTCGACGGTCAGCACCTCGGCCAGTTCCTCGACGCTCATCCCGGTCTCCTCAGCGATGGCCCGCAGGTCCTCACCGGCCTCGGCCGCGGTGTCGGCGGTCGCATCCGCGGCAGCATCGGCAGCGGTCTGTGCGACTGTGGCAACATCCTCCGCAGCATCAGCCGCGGCCTCGGCCGCATCCGCGGCTTCGTCGGCCGCCTCCCTGGCACTGTCGGCCGCGTCCCCGGCCTCCGCTTCCACCGTTGCGACATCGGCCTCGGCGGCCTCTTCCACGCTGTCCGAAGCGCCGTTCGCCATCTCGGTGGCCCGATCGACGGTCTCCTGCGCCGCTCCGGCGATCGTGTCCGCCGTCTCGTCGACCGTGTCCGCGGCGATGGCCGCAGCGCTACCTGCGCTTTCGCCGACGGTGTTCGCGGCCTCCGAAACCGCCCCCGAGACGGCGTCGGCCACGGCATCGGCAGAGGCGGTCGCCGCCTCTCCGGTCTCGGCCGCGGCCCCGGAGGTCTCTTCCAGGGCCTCGGGCGCGGTGATTTCCGCCTCGTCCGCCGCGACCGTGGTCTGTGCCTCCGACATCCCGGCCTGCTGGCCGGGCATCCGGACGACCCCGGTGGCGATCAGCGCGCCGACGACCACGACCAGGGCGACGACAATTGCCAGTATCTTGCCCATTTCTCATTCCTTTCCAGAAAGTTGAATCGCAGTTCCAGCACGTGACACGGCCCGTCGCGGCATTCGTCCGGAATCGGATTTGCGTGGAGCAATCGCCCATTTGCCGCTTGAAAGAAAGCCCCGTCGCGACTAGTTTACGCGCTCACGTTATTAGGCCATGAGAGGACCAGAGAGATAGCCCGCAGACCCCACAACGCGCCGCCGACCCGTGACACGGGCCCCCGCGTGAACGACCGAATCCGCGCCCCCGAAGTCCGCCTGATCGGAGCCGAGGGCGAAAACCTCGGTGTCGTCACGCCCGAACGCGCCATGGCGCTGGCCGAACAGGCCGAACTGGATCTCGTCGAGATTTCGCCCAATGCCACGCCGCCGGTCTGCAAGATCATGGACTTCGGCAAGTTCAAGTACGAACAGCAGAAGCGGGAATCCGAAGCCCGCAAGAAGCAGAAGACCATTGAGGTGAAGGAGGTCAAGTTCCGGCCCAACACCGACACGCACGACTATGACGTCAAGATGCGCAACGTGGTCAAGTTTCTGGAAAAGGGCGACAAGGTGAAGGTCACACTGCGGTTCCGCGGCCGCGAGATGGCGCACCAGAACCTCGGCCGCGAACTGCTGGAACGGGTCGCCGAAGACGTCAGGGAGATCGGCAAGGTCGAGAACATGCCCAAGATGGAAGGCCGCCAGATGATCATGATGATCGGACCGGTCATCAAGTGACCGCCGGCCATCCTCCTGCGATACGGGCGGCCCTGCGGGGCCGCTTTTCGTTTCCGCAGGGGGGGAGGAGCGATCGACGCTGTCCTCCACCGGGGCAGGTTCCAGAAACGCTCTCCGCAATCTTCCTGACCCGGCCGTGCGAGATTGTTCCGGCGCACCGATCTCGTGTCGCCCCGCAGCCCCCTCAGGTCCGCCCCGCCCTGGGTTGCGGCCGCGAGGGGATCTCCTTGAGCAGGCCGCCCACCCCCATTCCGGCGATGTCGTCGGCCGTCACCGGCAGCGCACAGGCGATGCGTGCCAGCACCCAATCTGCCCCGTTCAGCGCGGGAGAGCGGGCGCAGCCGGGCAGGCCGATGACAGGCCGGTCGTTCAGCTGACCGAGGAACAACAGGTTGCCCGGGTCCACCGGCATCCCGAACCGCTCGATCCGGCCGCCCGCCGCGCGGACGGCCTCGGGGGCGATGTCATGGGGGTCGGAGGTCGCCGAGCCGGTCAGGATCAGCGTGAGGTCGGCGGCGGCACCGCCGGTCAGGGCCGACTCGATCTCGGCCTGCCGATGCGGGACGGTCACGACCTCGCCGAGCGTCATGCCGAGCGCCGCGAGGCGGCTTTCCATCGCCGCCACCCCCTTCTCCCCTGCCCCGCCGGGGATCTCGGTGACGATCAGGCGCGCCGTGGCCAGCCGGACCGGCGCGACCCGGATGGCGGCATCGCCGCGCAAGAGCGTCTCGGCCTCGTCCACCGCGGCAGCGGGCACGGCATAGGAGATGATCTTGACCGTCGCGACCATTCCGCCTTCGCTCATCTGCCGATGATCGGGAACCGTGGCGAGCGTGAGCATCGGATCGATGCGGTTCAGTTGGTTCAGCCGGTCGGGGTCCAGTCTGGCCACACCGGGCGCGGTGGCCAGCAGGTTGACGCGGCCGGTGAAGGCCCGCGTCAGCCTCAGGTGCGCGGGCCCGGGGTCCGGCACGAGCGCCTCGGCGATGCGGGCGGCGGCCTCGTCCTCGGGCACGTCGCCGGGTTCGGGACGGGCGACGATGACCTCGTCCAGCCCGAGTGCCGCCAGGCTGGCGACATGCTCTCCGGTAAGGATCAGGCCCTTGCGCAGCTTGCCCGACGAAAGCGCGACCGAATGCGCCAGCGTCGCGCCTTCGGCCTGATGCAGGGGGACCGGTCCGAACTTCACCTCAGGCGCCTTTCCTCAGAACCTGCGTGATCTCGGCCATGATGGCGACGGCGATCTCGGCGGGACCCGCCGCGCCGATGTCGAGCCCCACGGGGGCGTGGATGCGGTCGATCTCGGCGCCGGTGAAGCCCTTTTCCTCAAGCCGGGTGACACGCTTGGCATGGGTGCGGGTCGAGCCGAGCGCACCGATGTAGAACGCCTCGGAGCGCAGCCCGATCTCGAGCGCGGGGTCGTCGATCTTGGGATCATGCGTCAGCAGCACGAGGGCCGTGCGGGTATCCGGCGCGATATCGGCCAGGACCTCGTCGGGATAGGCGTCGCGGATCGTCTCGCCCGGAAAGCGGCTTCCGGCGGCGAAGGCGGGACGCGGGTCTATGATCAGCGGATCGTAACCAGCAAGGCGCGCCATGGGGACCAGCGCCTGCGCGATGTGGACCGCGCCGACGATGGTCATGCGCAGCGGCGGGTTGTGGATGGCCACGAAGGTCGCGCCATCCTCGAGAAAGCCCGAACGATCCGCACGGAACCGGTCGGTGAAGTCGTCGCGACCGGCGAGGCGCCCGCTCCAGTCGGCGGTGTCGACCACATGGGCGACGGGGGTCCGGGCGGCCCGCGCTGCGCACAGGTCCTCGAGAGTGTCGACCGGCAGGCCCTGCGGGAAGCCGACCGGCTGCAACAGGATGCGGATCGTGCCGCCGCAGGCGAGGCCCACGGCAAAGGCATCGTCGTCCGAGACACCGTAGGTCAGGACCGCGCTCCTGCCGCTGTCGATCGCGTCGAACGCCTCGGTGATCACCGCCCCCTCGACGCATCCGCCGGAGACCGATCCGGCGAGTTCCCCCTCTCCCGACACGGCGAGCATCGCCCCGACCCGGCGGGGGGCACTGCCCCAGGTCTCGACCACCGTGGCAAGCGCCGCGCCCTTGCCGGCCTGGTGCCACGCGAGAGCCTGTTCGGGTATCTGGTCCATGTCGCGATCCTCCGATCGCGACTCTGGCAGATTATTCGGCCGGCCCCAAGGGCCGCCGTGCATCCCGCCGGGATCCGCCTGCCGGGACCCCGGCCCCGGTCGCATAAAGGCAATCGAAAGACCTTGAGGGTAGGGTCGAAACACACGGCCCGTTTCACCTTCATGGTGCGCCCCATCCCCGGCCGGGCCGAAGAAAGGCCGGGCAGTTCGACTGCCCGGCCCCATACCGTTCCCATCGACGGCGATCAGCTTCCGGAGAGGAGTCCGGTGATGCGGCGTACCGCGGCCCGGCGGTTCGCCCGCTCCGCATCGGCGGTCCGGACCTTGAGGTCCGTTTCCCCGTAGCCCTGGATCACCATGTTTTCCGGCGGCACGTCGAAATACTCGGTCAGGGCGAGAGCCACGCTTTCGGCCCTGCGGTCGGACAGCGCGAGGTTGTAGCTGCCCGACCCCACGGCGTCGGTATGCCCCTCGATCAGGAAGATCTCGCCCGGGTTCTCCTCGATCCGTTCGCGCATCAGCTGACCCAGCCGCGCCAGTTCCTCGGCCTCCGCGGGCCGGATCACGGCAGAGCCGGTTTCGAAGTTGATGTTGTCCACGTCGATTTCGGGAACCAGCTGGCGCACGGCATTGATGTTGCGCACCTGGCTGAGCGAAAAGCGCCGATCAACCGCCTCGGGCGCACGGGCCTGAAGCGCCGCCCGAAGCTCGTCCTCCTGGGCCGACTGGAAGTCGATGCGGTTGCGGGTGTCGGTCACCTGCGGCAGTTCGTTCACCTCGACCTCCTGCGAGTCCCGGGTGTCGTCGAACAGCACGACCTCCTGCCCGTCCGGAAGAATCCGGGTGCGGCGCAGGACGGTGCCGTCCGCCGCGCGGATCGTCTCGATCGTGACGCCGTCGTCGCGGGTTGCGACCGTGCGGGTCGAGCCGTCGTCATAGGCATAGGTCTTTACGTCCGTGCCCGGCTGGAACATCAGAACGTCGTCGTTGCGATAGACCTTGTAGCTGCCGTCGGGCTGCTGCACCACGACCCGGTCGCCGGAATTCGAGACGACCTCGGAGCCGTTCTTGAGGATCTCGTTCACGGCCAGCGCGCCCAGCCCGAAGAGGGCGATCTTGCCAGCGGCACTGAGCCCCTCGGAGTCGGAGGTGTTCGCAGTGGTCGTGGCAGTCGCACCCGTGTTGGCCTGAGGCGCGTCGACGTCGGTCTGAAACTCCTCGGTCGAGGCACGGGCACTGTCTTCGGTCACCTCGTTCTCGACCAGTTCGGCACCCTCGGTACCTTCGGCAGCCGCCGCCATGGCCGCGCTCTGTGCTTCGGCGGCGCGCGCCTCGGCCTCGGCCTGGCGCTCGGCGAGCTCCTCGTTGTCGGCGGTCAGTTGCTCGACGTCCTGGCGCAGACCCTCGACGGTCCGTTCAAGCTCGGAAGCCTCCTCCGAGGTCTCGGCGGTCTCGTTCGCCGTGCCCTCTTCGTCCGGCGATCCGGCGGGGGCGGGATTGGCGACCTCGGTCTCTTCGGTCCGTTCGCCTTCCGCAGCTTCTTCGGCGGCCTCTGCGGTTTCACCGTCTGCCGTGCCTGTGGCAGAGGCGTCCGCCCCGGCCGTCGTGGTGGCGTCGGCATCGCCGGCAGGCGCATCCGTTGCATCGGCTGCCGTGTCGGCGTCGATGGCGCCTTCGGCGGCGTCCGTCGCCTCGGCCGTGTGGGAGGCCGGCTCGTCATGCTGCGCGGCTTCGGATGCGGCGGCGTTCTCCTGCGCGGGGTCGGCGGCGGCGTCGGCCGGCGGTGTCTCCTCGGCCATTTCCGGCGCGTCGCCCACGGTGGCTTCGGCCTCGGCCTCGGCCTGGGCGGTCTGCGCTTCGGCATCGGCCCCGGCAGCCGGCGCCTCTGCTGCGCCCTCGGTCTGGGCGGCCGGTGCGGCGGCGGTGTCCTCGGACTCGTCCGCCGGGGCCTCGGCCGCGTCTTCATCCTCGTCCGCGCCGGTAAGGTCGTTGATGCCATCGGTCATGGCGCCGACGGCGCGGTCCAGCAGACCTTCCTCCTCGACCTCTTCCTGATTGCCCGCCTGATCCGAAGCCTCGGCCTGCTGGGCCTGCCCCTGCTCGGCGGCTTCGGACTGGCGCTCGGCCAGTTCGGCACGGAGTTCGTCCAGTTCCTCCTCGGACATGTTCGAGGTATCGCCCCCCAGTTCGGCCTCGAGCTCGGCCGCGGTCTGGGCCATGGCGACGGGCGGAAGGGTCAGGCTCAGGCTGAGCACGATTGCGGTGGTGGATTTCAAAAACCTGGTGTTCATTTCTGCGGTCCTTTCCATGCCGCACGCGTGGCGGCGTTCGAAAGGCTAACGCGGCAGAGGGCCACGAGGTTCAATGATATCGGATAGCAACAGACCTTTCAGGAGCTTAGGGCCGATATCAGGCGATCCTTCTCGCCCCGGTCGTCGGGACGCGACAGCGCCTCGGCAAGGTCCTCGATCGAGGCGATGGAATGGCCGGCGCGAAAGCTGTCGACATGCGGCAGCATCGCCGCGATACCGCGCGCCCGCGGCGCGAAACCGTCCCACCTGAGCAGAGGATTCAACCAGATCAGCCGGCGGGACGAGAGATGCAGACGCTGCATCTCGTGGCCGAGCGCCCCCGGGTCGCCCCGGTCGAGCCCGTCGGTGATCAGCAGGACAACCGCCCCCTGCCCCGTCACGCGCCGCGACCAGTCGCGGTTGAAATCGTGCAGGCAGTCGCCGATGCGAGTGCCGCCCTCCCAGTCCTGCGCCTCGGCCCCGGCGGCGGCCAGAGCGGCATCCACATCGCGGGTCCCGAGGTGCCGGGTGATGTTCGTCAGGCGGGTACCGAAGGTGAAGGCATGGACCTTTGCCCAGCCGTCACCCTTCTGGTTCGCGAGCGCGTGCAGGAAGTGCAGGACCATGCGGCTGTATTGCGACATGGAGCCGGAGATGTCGCAGAGCGCGACGAGGGCGGGCCAGCGCGGCCGCGGCAGGCTGCGGTGCAGGTCGCGCACCTCGCCCCCCTGGCGCATGGCGGCCCTGAGGGTGCGGGCCGCGTCGATCCGGGCGCCGCGCGGGCTGGACTGGCGGCGCGACGGGATCGGTCTGACCGGCAGGGTCAAGCGGGCCAGCATGCGCTTGGCCCGCGCGATCTCATCGGTCGACATCTGTTCGAAATCGAGCGTCCGCAGCCGCTCTTCCTCGGACATGGTCAGGGAGGCGTCGATCTCGATGCGGTCGGTGTCTCCGCCATCCTCCTCGGGCTGCTCGACGGGGTGATCGGCCCCGTCCAGAAGCGCCTCGGCGGCGCGTTTCTCGGCGGCCTCGGGCTGGCGCTCCTCGGCCACGCCGCGCACGGCCGGGAGCATCATCGCCATCATGTGCTCCATGTAGCGCGGATCGCGCCAGTAGAGCCGGAAGAGCTGGGAAAAGACCTGCCGGTGCTGCGGCCTGCTGACGAAGCAGGCGTGCAGCGTCCAGTAGAAATCCTGCTTGTCGGTGAACCCCGCCGCCTCGACTGCGCGGATGGCGTCGAGCGTGCGACCCGGCCCTATGGGCAGGCCGGCCTTGCGCAGGGCGCGGGCGAAATGGGTGATGTTCTCGGCCAGTTTCGGGTTCTCGGGCAGATCGAGCGGGGCGTATTCCGGCATGGGTCACGCGGGCGGGGGATTTTGCATCCCCCGCCACCCCCTGCAGAGTATTCCGGCAAGATGAAGCATCATGGCCCGCGATTCATCCGGCGGGGCCGAGGGTGGCGCGCGCCTCGTCGAGGAGGCGCTTGGCCTCGGACCCTTCGAGCCTTGCGATGTCGTCCTGGTACTTCAGGATCGCACCGAGGGTGTCGGCGATGGTCTGGGGCGACAATTCCACAACATCCAAAGCGAGCAGGCATTTGGCCCAGTCGATGGTTTCGGCGACGCCGGGGCGCTTGAAGATATCCTCGGTGCGCAGGCGCTGGACGAAGGCCACCACCTCGCGCGAGAGGCTTTCGCCGGCGGCGGGGGCGCGGGCGCGCAGGATCTCCATCTCGCGGGGGAAGTCGGGGTAGTCGACCCAGTGATAGAGGCAACGGCGCTTGAGCGCGTCGTGCACCTCGCGCGTGCGGTTCGAGGTGACGATGACGATCGGCGGCTCGGGGGCCTTGATGGTGCCGAGTTCGGGGATCGTGACCTGGAAGTCCGACAGCGCCTCGAGCAGGAAGGCCTCGAAGGGCTCGTCCGTGCGGTCGAGTTCGTCGATCAGGAGGACGGGGGCGCCGGCGGGGTCGGGCCGCATCGCCTGAAGCAGGGGCCGTTCGGTGAGATAGTCGGCGCTGAAAAGCTCGGCCTGGAGCATCTCGCGGTCGGCGGCGCCCGCCGCTTCGGCGGTGCGGATGGCCACCATCTGCGCGGGAAAGTTCCATTCGTAGACGGCCGAGGCGGCGTCGAGCCCTTCGTAGCACTGCAACCGGATCAGGCGACGACCCAGCCCTGCGGCGATGGCCTTGGCGATCTCGGTCTTGCCGGTGCCCGGCTCTCCTTCGAGGAAGAGGGGCCGGCCGAGCCTGAGCGCGAGAAAGACCACCGTGGCGAGCGCACGCCCGGCCACGTAATCCTGCCCGGAAAGCATGGTCTGCACGTCTTCGATGGTTGTCGTCTGGGTCATGGGATCCTCCGCCGCGACAGAACTGCATGGGCGAGGCGTGCGGTCAAGGCCACGAGATGTAGCGGCCGGTTCGGCAGCGACGGCGACACGTTGACGACCGCGCGGTCAGATGCGAAAGTCGCATCAACGAAACAAGGGCGCACCGGGCGGGCAGGTCCGGATCCGCGCCGAGAGTGGCGACCGGGACAGGCGGCGATGAAACGACGGCCCCAGCAGGCGGGGATGCGGCGATGCGTATCACGGCTGTGACATGCGTGAAGAACGAGGGTCCGTTCCTTCTCGAATGGATCGCGTTCCACCGTATCATCGGCGTGACCGATTTCCTGTTCTATTCCAACGATTGCGACGACGGCACGGACCGGATCCTCGAGGCGCTGGCGGCGGCGGGGGTCGTCAGCCACATGCCGAACCCGGCCGAGGGGCGCAATTATCAGATGGAGGCGCTCAAGGATGCGCGAAAGCAGCCGGTCGTGGCCGAGGCCGACTGGCTCTGGGTCGCGGACGTGGACGAGTTCCTGAACATCCATGCGGGAGACCACACGATTCCGGCGCTGATCGCGGCCTGCGGCGATCCCCAGGCGATTTCGGTCAACTTCCAGTTCTTTGCCAATGCCGGGGTTGAACGGTTCGTCGACCGGCCGGTGATCTCGCAGTTCTCCTACAGCCACAACCCCGACATCTGGTGCGGCGACTTCGCGATCGAGGTCAAAAGCCTGATCCGGAGGGACTTTCCCCTTCAGTACTACGGCGCGCACCGGCCCTTCTTCCGCGCCAAGCTGCCGCCGAAGCGGCGACCGCGCTGGACGGACGGTTCGGGCCGGCCGGTGCCGCACAAGTTCCTGGTGGCGGCGAACGACAGGCGCATCCGCAAGTTCCCGGCCCCCGGGGCGCGGCATTTCGCGACGCTGAACCACTATGCGCTGCGGTCGCTCGACAGTTACCTCGTCAAGAACGACCGCGGCGATGTGAACCGCGAGCATCGCGCCTTCGACGACACCTACTGGCGCGAGAGGAACGACATGGCCTTCGAGGACCGGTCGATCCGGCGCTACCTGCCCCGGCTGGAGGCCGAGATCGACGTGCTGAAGGCGATGCCGGGGGTGGGCGCGCTGCATGAGGAGGCCTGCAAGCGGCACGAGGCCAAGCGCGACGCGCTGCTGGGCAAGCCCGAGTTCATCATGATGCAGGCGCAGCTGAAGGCGGCCGGAACGCTCTGCCCGGCGGAGGAAAGGCTGCGCGCCACGCTCGGCCTGCCCGCGCTGCCCTCGCCCTTCGGGAGGAACGCGGCATGAGCGGGGCCGCAAGGGTCGTCAACCTCGGGCTGCCCAAATCCGGGACGACGACGCTGGGGCGGGCCCTGCGGCGGTCGGGCATGACCACCGCCGATCACCGCATTCAGGACCGGCAGGCGACCGCCCAGGCCTCCGCGGGGGCCTATGTCGCCGATCTGCTCTATGCGGGGTATTTCGGCTCGGGCGATCCGCTGGAGAAACTGGCCGGGTTCGATGCGCTGAGCGAGATCTCGGTGCTGCGCGAACGGCAGCCGGCCTGGCCGCAGATGGATCACGGGATTATCTCGGCGATCCGCGACAGGCATCCGGAGGTGTATTTCGTGGCCAGCTGGCGCGACCCGCGCGAGATTAGCGAATCGATGCTGAACTGGACCAACATGGTGGCGCGGATGGAGCGCGCGGCCCTGCCCGGCCTGCCCGTGGGCTACGGCGCCGGAGAGGCCGAGCGCATCCGGTGGATCGAGGCGCATTACGCCTTTCTCGAGACCGTCATGTCCGGGGACAGGCGGTTCCTGATTCTGGACGTCGCGGCCCCGGACGCGCGCGAACGGCTGGCGGGGTTCCTCGGCCGCGACCTGCCGTGGTGGGGCCAGGCCAACCGCAACCCGCGGGCCAAGGCATCGCGGGACGGGGCCACGGCCGGATGAAGATCCACCTGCATATCGGGCTCGAGGGCTGCGGGACGATCCGCCTGCAGGACATCCTGGCCGACAAGCGGGCGCAGCTGGAAACCAAGGGCGTGCTGTTTCCCCGCTCTGCCGGCGCCAAGAACCACACGCGGCTCTTCATGGCGACCTCGGCCCCCGACAACGTGGACCCGCTGCGCTTCAACCGTGGCTTCATCACCGAGGACAAGCAGAACGCCCTGCGCGATCAGCTTGTCGCCTCGCTGCGGAAAGAGGTCGCGCGGGCCGATCCCGAGGTCATGATCCTGTCGGCCTCGCAACTGGCCTCGGGCCTCGTCGAGACCAGCGAACTCGAAGGGCTGCGCGACCTGCTGGCCGAGTTCGGCACCGACATCACCGTGACCGCCCATGTGGACGAACCCGCGAGGCTTCTGGCGCGGGCCTATGCCGCGCAGGTCATGGAAGGACGTGCGCGGGGGCTCGAGCTCGAGCTGCGTCTGCTGGAGGCAGAGGACTGGTGGGAGGCCTGCCTCGCGGCGATGCCGGAACCGGTGCCCGAGCAGGGCATCTTCCTGCGCAACCAGGCGCCGGCGTTCTGGCTGGATTACACGCGGCTCGTGCAAAGGTGGGAAGAGGTCTTCGGCAGCGGTTCGGTGCGGCTGCGCAGTTATGACCCGGCGCTCTGGCGGTCGACCGGGGCGGTGCAGGAACTGCAGGCGGCGTTCGACATCAGGGACCAGATCGGCAAGGCCGGGGCGGTCGAGGCGACCGCCGAGCCCTCGGCGGAATGGGTCGCGCGGTGCCGCCAGATGAACGACGCCCTGCTGCGGCTGCTCGCGCAAGGCAAGCACGTTCTGCCGCGACCGGTCTGGAAGCGGTTCCTGGACGATCTCAGGGTCGACGGGCCGGCGATCGACCCGGGCGCGCTGGCCTCCGTGTCGCGCCGCTTTGCCCCGGACCTGGCCGAGCTCTGCAAGGCGCATCCCGGCCTCGATGCGGACCATCTCGTTCCGCCGGCGATCGGGCCGGACTGGGATGAGCCGCCCTCCCGCAACGGATTTCGCGCCTCGCAATACCTGCTCGCCTCGCTCTGGCGGATCGAACGGGCGACCGCGGAACACGCCAGGACGATGATGGCGGATGTGGCGGAACTGAACGGCGCGGCCCCCCCGGAGGACAAGGCGGAGGCGCTCGCCGGCCTGTCGCCCGAGGCGCGCAGGATCATGACTCCGCTGGCGATCGAGAAGTTCGCGACGCTCGCCCGGTCGAGCTTCCGGCCGCACAACCGGCTGGGCCAGGTGAACGAAGAGCACCTGGACGCCCCCTTCTCCCCGGCGCCGCCCCGCCGGCCGCCCCACGGCAGCAGCGGGCGCGTGATCGTCGGCTGCATGAAGAACGAGGCGCCCTATATCGTCGAATGGATCGCCTATCACCGGGCTGTCGGGTTCGACAATTTCCTGATCTACACGAACGGCTGCACAGACGGCACCGACGCCATCCTGAAACGGCTGGACGAAATGGGTGTGGTCCACCACCGGGACAACGACGGCTGGACAGGCAAGTCGCCGCAAACCCACGCCCTGGACGCAGCATTGAACGAGCCGGTGCTGCGGAACGCGGAGTGGATCGCCCATATCGACGTGGACGAATTCGTGAACGTGCGCTGCGGCAACGGCACGCTCGACGACTTTCTCGCGCGGGTGCCCGACGCCACCAATGTCGCGATGACCTGGCGGCTCTTCGGGCATGGCGGCGTGACCGAAATCGCGGACGAGCCGGTGATCGGCCAGTTTACCGAATGCGCGCCGAAGTTCTGCCCCAAGCCGCACACGGTCTGGGGCTTCAAGACGTTGTTCAAGAATATCGGCGCCTATGCCAAGCTGTCCTGTCACCGGCCCAACAAGCTGAGCGAGGAGAAGGCCGCCCAGGTCCGCTGGGTCAACGGGTCCGGCCTGAACGCCACCCGCGAACTCGCCCGGAACGGCTGGCGCAGTTCGAAACGGTCGATCGGCTACGATTTGATCCAGCTGAACCACTACGCCCTGCGCTCGGCCGACAGCTATCTGATCAAGCGGCAGAGAGGCCGCGCGCTGCATGTCGACCGGTCGATCGGGCTCAACTACTGGATCCGGATGGACTGGTGCGACCACACCGACGTGACGATCCAGCGGAACCTGCCCCGGCTGCGGGCCGAGATGGACCGCCTGCTGGCAGACCCGGAGTTGCGGCGCCTGCACGAGACGGGCGTCGCCTGGCACAGGTCGAAGGCGGCGGAACTGCACCGCATGCCCGAATTCCAGGATCTCTATGACCGGGCCCTCTCCATCCGCCTGAACGAGATGGAGCGCGTGGCTTATGCGCTGGCACAGGATCTCGAGAGTTGATGACGACGACGGAAGAGTTTCCCGACCACTCCGAGCAGTTTCCGGGCTCGAGCGACCCGCTCAAGCGGGCGGAGCTGGCCGAGATGGGGCGCCCCTCTCATGTCACCTCGCACGGGGTGCGGTTTCCGACGGACATGCCGCCGCTCTTTCCCCGTGTCCGCAACCTGCTGGCCCACGACGAGTATGAGGAACGCGAAACCAAGGCGGCGCTCAAGGTGGTACGGGCGGGGGACCGGGTCGTCGAACTGGGGGCCGGCATCGGGTACATGTCGGCCATCGTCGCGAAGAACTGCGCGCCCAGCCAGGTGCATGCGTTCGAGGCCAACCCGGCGCTGATCCCCTGCATCCGTCGCGTGCATTCCGAAAACGCACTCGACAACATCACGGTGCACCACGCCCTTCTGGACGAGGAACGGGGGTCGCGAAAATTCTATGTCAGGCGGAATTTCGTCGCCTCCTCGACCGACCGAGAACCGATGCAGGGCGTGGTCGACATCGCGGATGTCCCGGTTCTTCCCGCGCGCCAGACCATCGCCACGCTCGCGCCCGACGTGCTGATCTGCGACATCGAAGGGGCCGAGGTCTATCTTCTGCCCCAGTTCGACCTGAGCCAGGTCCGCGTGGCCATCGTGGAACTGCACCCGCAGCACATCGGCCTCAACGGGGTGAAGACCGTGTTCGATACGATGCATGCGGGCGGGCTGGTCTACAACCCCCGGCGGTCGATGGCCAAGGTCGTCACCTTCTCGCGGCCCGAATGATGCGCTGCCTCGCGATCCTGACCGTCCGGAACGAGGCCGCATTCCTGCTGGAATGGCTGGCCCATCACCGCGCCTGCGGCTTCACCGACTTCCTGGTCTTCTCGAACGACTGCCAGGACGGCACGGACAGGATGCTCGACCGTCTGGACGAGATGGGGCTTGTCACCCATGTGCGGAACGACGGGCCCTATGACCAGGGCGGCATCCAGTTCACCGCCTACAAGGCCGCGGACCGGATGGAGATCGTGCAGGAGGCGGATTGGCTGCTGACGCTGGACGTGGACGAGTTCGTCAACATTCATGTCGGCGACCAGACCCTGAGCGCCCTCTTTGCCGCCCTGCCCGAGGCGACGGCCATCACGCTGACCTGGCGTCTCTTCGGCTGCGGCGGCCAGGCAAGCTACCGCGACGAACCGGTCACGCAGACCTTCACCAAAGCCGCCCCGGCGGTGATGTACTGGCCGTGGCGCGCGGCGATGTTCAAGACGCTCTACCGCAATGACGGCACCTACCGGAAACTCGGGGTGCACCGGCCGCGGGCGCCGGATCCGGACCGCCTGCCGGGCGCGCGCTGGTTCGACGGCGAGGGGCGCGCGCTCGACGACAAGTTCCGCACGACCCGCATCTTCAGCACTTACGGCCGGCCGAACTACGGGCTGGTCCAGCTGAACCACTATCCGCTCGGCGCGATGGAGAGCTATGTGCTCAAGGCGGCAAGGGGCCGCGCCGTGCATTCCGACCACATGCTCGGCGTGGATTACTGGGTCGAGCGGAACTTCACGCAGGAGGAGGACCGCTCGATCCTCGGGATGGCGCCGGCGATGACGGAGGAACTCGACCGTCTCCGGGCCGATCCGGTGCTGGCCGACCTGCACGCCGCGTCCGTCGCCTGGCGGCGCGACCGGTTCGAGACGCTGATGAAACAGGAACCCTATCGCGCGCTCTTCGGGCGCCTGCTCATGACTCCGCCGACGCGGGCGGTGCCATTGAACGAGGCGCGGTTTCTGGTACGCTACGCCAATCTCGCTCGGCAGGAGGGTGCCGAGGGTTCGGCATAGGTCCGCCGACGCCCTTATTTCAAGCGTCGCAGCCCATGGCCCTGCCCGAATCCCGAGACAGATTGCAGCCGGGTAGACGGCACAGAGGATAAGTATGGACGGGAATTTTCCCCACGGCGACCTTGCGGGTCTCGACAAGCCCGAGTGGACGCGACGGATCATGGAACAGGCGGACAGCCGCGGGGCCTCAGACAGGCTCGGACGCCGGCATTTCGCCGCCTTCGTCAAGTCGGGTCCGGTGCTGCTGGTCAGCTTCGAGACGGTGCAGGGGATGCGCGGACTGACCGATTCTGCCCGGCCCATCGGCTGGCAGCTGTCGCAGAAACTGGGCTGGTCCAGCCTGCTGCTGGCCTGCGACGGCGACACCTGGTTCCGCGCGAAAGAGGTCTATGCCTATTTCGACCAGCTGGTGGACGAGGGCTTCTTCGACGAATTCGAGACGGTGGTCTTCTACGGCGCGGGCCCCTGCGGCTACGCGGCCGCGGCCTATTCCGTGACCGCACCGGGCAGTCGCGTCGTCGCCGTCCAGCCGCAGGCGACGCTGGATCCCCGGGTCACCGAATGGGACGACCGCTTCACGCACATGCGCCGCACCGATTTCCGCGACAGATACGGCTTTGCCCCCGACATGATCGACGCCGCGGAACGCGCCTATGTCATCTACGACCCGGCCGAGCCGCTCGACGCGATGCATGCCGCGCTCTTCACCCGGCCGAATGTCACCAAGTTCCGCATGCCCTACATGGGCGAGGCGCTGCAAAGCCACCTGCTGTTCATGAAGCGGCTCTTTCCGCTGATCCAGGCGGCCGCCGAGGACCGGCTGACCGCGCGCTACTTTGCCGGGCTCTACCGCGCGCGGCGCAACCACCTGCCCTACCTGCGCCGCCTGCTGACACGGCTGGAGGCGAAGGAACGCTCGGGGTTGGCCGTGCGGCTCTGCCGCCACGTGACCGAACGCTTCTCCGCACCGCGTTTCGCGCGGCGGCTCCGGCAGCTCCAGCAGGCGGCGGCGGAATAGGCGGCCCGGGCTTTCCCTTTGTCGCGCGCTTGTGTAATCGCGTGACATGACCCGCTCGATCACGATCCGCCGCCCCGACGACTGGCACCTGCATCTGCGCGATGGCGCGATGATGGAAGCCGTCCTGCCAGAAACCGCCCGGACCTTCGGCCGCGCCATCATCATGCCGAACCTCGTACCGCCGGTCGTGACGGGGGCGCAGGCCGCGGCCTACCGCGACCGCATCCTCGCCGCCCTGCCCGAGGGAATGCAGTTCGAGCCGCTGATGACGCTCTACCTGACCGAGGACACCGACCCCGAGGACGTGGCCGCCGCTTATCGCGACGGGATCGCCCGGGCCGTGAAACTCTACCCGGCGGGCGCCACGACCAATTCGGCCTCGGGGGTGCGGGACTTCGACAAGGTGCGCCCGGTGCTCGAAAAAATGGCCGAGATCGGCATGCCGCTCTGCATGCATGGCGAGGTCACCGCGCCCGAGGTCGACATCTTCGACCGCGAGGCTGTGTTCATCGATACGGTGCTCGACCCGATCCGACGCGCCACGCCCGGGCTGCGCGTCGTGATGGAGCATATCACCACCTCGCAGGCGGCCGATTACGTGCGCTCGAACGACACCGACCTCGGAGCGACGATCACGACGCACCACCTGTTCATCAACCGCAATCACATCCTGGTCGGCGGGATCAGGCCGCATTACTATTGTCTGCCCGTCGCCAAGCGCGAGGAACACCGCCGGGCTCTCGTGGTCGCGGCCACATCGGGCGACGCGCGGTTCTTTCTCGGGACCGACAGCGCGCCGCATCCCGATCACCTCAAGGAACATGCCTGCGGCTGCGCCGGCTGCTTCACGGCGACCAACACAATGCCGCTGCTGGCGCACATCTTCGAGGCCGAAGCGGCCCTCGACCGGCTCGAGGGCTTCGCCTCGCTGCACGGTCCCGCCTTCTACGGCCTGCCGCCGAACGAGGATACGATCACGCTGACCCGGGGTGACAGGCCCACGGTCTTCCCCGAGAAGATCGAGGGCGGCGCCGGTCCCGTCACCGTCTTCGACCCGGGCGTTCCCGTTCACTGGTCGGCCTGATCCTCGGCCCGACCCAGATATCCCCGCCGGTAGCATCCGGCGTCTCAACCGGCAGAAAGGTCCGATCATGATCCCCAGTTCCTACCCCGCACAGGACGAGATCGCCCGCCTCACCGCAGGCATGCTGCTGGATATCGAGGCGGTGCATTTCAACTCCTCCGATCCGTTCACCCTGGCTTCGGGCCTGCCGTCGCCGACCTATATCGACTGTCGCAAGCTCATCTCCTTTCCGCGGATCCGCTCGACGCTGATGGATTTCCTGACGCTCACGGTGATGCGCAACGCCGGGCTCGAGGCGTTCGACAACGTCGCGGGCGGCGAAACGGCCGGCATCCCCTTCGCCGCCCTCGTGGCGGAACGCATGGCCCTGCCGATGACCTATGTCCGCAAGAAGCCCAAGGGCTACGGTCGCAATGCCCGGATCGAGGGAACCATGTCCGAGGGGCAGCGCGTGCTGCTGGTCGAGGACCTGACGACGGACGGCGGCTCGAAGATCTCCTTCGTCGATGCGATCCGCGAGACCGGGGCGAGCTGCGCGCATACGGCGGTGATCTTCTACTACGGCATCTTTCCGGAAACCGGGAAGACGCTCGGCGACCACGGCATCACCCTGCATCACCTCTGCACCTGGTGGGACGTTCTCGAGGCCGCCCGCCGCCGCGAGGTGTTCGATCCCTCGACGCTGGACGAGGTCGAATCCTTCCTGCGCACGCCGCGGGCGTGGCAGGACGCCCGGATGAAGGGCTGACGATTCGAACCGGTGCCGCGCCCGGGGACCGGCCCCGGCCCGGTCCGGTCCGGGGGTCCGGCCCCGTGATCCTATCCGAAAGCTGTAGATTCGGTCGCAAGGCGGTATTTTTTCAGCAGGTCCCGAGCGTGACCGATTTGCACAGCACCGCACCAGATAGCTGATTGCCCAAGACAAGCGCCACCAGATATGGTAGCCAAGAAACATACTTCGTTATCCACAGGATATCCAGATTGCCTGCTCCGCGCCGGCTCCGCTATCTGAAATCCTTACCGGCGGATTAACGCATCGGCAGCGATCTTGGGGACTGACCGGACGAACCGCCGGGCGCTGGATACAGGCATGAAATCGGGGGTGCGGGTGCGTCGACGGACGCATCCGGCCGTCCGGTTGCAGGACACGGGTTTGGGCACCAAATGAACGATCTTTCGTACTTCAACGCCAGCGGGCAGACCACGCCGGATATCGCACAGGCCGACACGGTTCCGCATTCGATCGAGGCCGAACAGCAGCTGCTGGGCGCGCTTCTGACCAACAACGACGTCTACGACCGCATCGCCCAGCTCATCGGGCCCGAGCACTTCTACGAACCGGTCCACGGCCGCATCTTCGAGGTCTCGGCCGCGCGCATCGCCAAGAACGCGCTGGCGACGCCGGTCACGCTCAAGGCCTTTCTCGAGAATGACGAGGGCCTGAAGGAACTGGGCGGTCCCGCCTACCTCGCCCGGCTGGCCGGGTCCGCCATCGCCGCCTATGCGGTGCGGGACTATGCGCAGATGATCTACGATCTCGCGATCCGCCGGGAACTGATCCTGCTGGGTCAGGACATCGCCGCCGAAGCGCAGCGCATGGACGTGCAGAACGAACCCAAGGAACAGATCGTCAAGGCCGAGCAGAAGCTTTACAAGCTGTCCGAACAGGGTTCGGCCGAGACGGGCTTCCAGTCCTTCCTCTCCGCCGTCACCGATGCGGTCAACGTGGCCAACGCCGCCTATCAGCGCGACGGCGGGCTGGCGGGGGTCTCGACCGGGCTGATCGACATGGACAAGAAGCTGGGCGGGCTGCACCGGTCCGACCTTCTGATCCTCGCCGGCCGCCCGTCGATGGGCAAGACCTCGCTGGCGACGAACATCGCCTTCAACATCGCCAAATCCTATCGCCGCGGCGCCCTGCCCGACGGGTCCGAGGGGGCGGTCGAGGGCGGCGTGGTCGGCTTCTACTCGCTCGAGATGAGCGCCGAGCAGCTGGCGGCGCGCGTGCTGTCGGAAGCGGCCGAAATCCCGTCCGAGAACATCCGGCGCGGCGACATGACCGAGGGCGAGTTCCGCCGGTTCGTGGATGCCGCCAAGGCGCTCGAGGCGTGCCCCCTCTTCATCGACGACACCCCCGCCCTGCCGATCGCGCAGCTGGCGGCGCGGGCGCGGCGGCTCAAGCGGACCCATGGGCTCGACGTGCTGATCGTCGACTACCTGCAGCTCGTCCGCGGCACGGCCGAGAACCGGGTGAACGAGATCGCCGAGATCTCGATGGGGCTCAAGGCCATCGCGAAGGAGCTGGACATCCCGGTGATCGCGCTCTCGCAGCTCTCGCGTCAGGTGGAAAGCCGCGAGGACAAGCGGCCGCAGCTGTCGGACCTGCGGGAATCCGGCTCGATCGAACAGGATGCGGACGTCGTGATGTTCGTGTTCCGCGAAGAGTACTATGTAGAGCGCGAGAAGCCCTCGGACGACAAGCTCGACGAGATGGCCGTCTGGCAGGAGCGCATGGAAAAGCTGCACGGCAAGGCCGAGGTGATCATCGGCAAGCAGCGGCATGGGCCCATCGGCACGGTGGAACTGAGCTTCGAGGGCCGGTTCACCAAGTTCGGCAACCTGGTCAAACCCTGGCAGCAGGGCGAGGAGCCGGGCTACTGAGCCTCAGTCCCCCGCGGAGGGCCGTTGCCGGAAGAACGCCGGGACACCGGATGCGGATCGGACGGATCGCCGGTCGCACCGGGACGTGCCGGATCGGGACGTCGACCTGTCGAACACGGTGAGATTTCGCTGACGTGCACCCGGCCCGGTTCCACGTGGGAATGCGGCTCCGATCGGGCGCTCCGCGTATCTCGGGGACCATGGGGCCGGCGGTCTCCGCCGCGCCCCCGATCTCTCGGGGACAGGGGCCCGCGACATGGAGCCGCGTCCGGCCGGCGCGGGACGGGGCCGCGCTGAACCGCCGCGGCGCGCGGCGCCGGGAATTCCCCTTGCACGCCTGCAGGCCTGCCGTCAAAAGACGGGCATGAGTACCGCACGCATGACCGTTGACCTCGATGCGCTTGTCGCCAACTGGCGGGCGCTCGACGCCGCATCCTCGCCCGAGACCGAGACGGGGGCCGTCATCAAGGCCAACGGCTACGGGCTGGGCGTGCAGCCGGTCGCCCGCGCCCTGGCCCGGGCCGGGGTGCGCCGCTTTTTCGTCGCGGTGGCCGAGGAAGGGGCGGCGGTGCGCGAGGCGGTCGGGCCCAATGTCGAGATCAACGTCTTCTCGGGCCACATGCGCGGCGACACGGACATGATCGGCGATCTGAACCTGATCCCGATGCTCAATTCCGTCGACCAGATGCTGCGGCATGTCGAGGCGCTGCCGGGCCATCCGCTGGGCATCCAGCTCGATACCGGCATGAACCGGCTCGGGATGGAGCCGGAGGAATGGATGGCGGTGCGCGAGACGGCACTGGACCTGTCGCCGAATTTGATCATGTCGCACCTCGCCTGTGCCGACGAACCCGACCATCCGATGAACATCCGCCAGCTGCGGCAGTTCAAGGCCATGACCTCGGGGCTGGGCGGCGTGCCGCTGTCGCTGGCGGCGACCGGCGGCATCCTGCTGGGGCCGGAGTATCATTTCGACGTGACCCGCCCCGGGGTGGGCCTTTTCGGCGGCCTGCCCTTCGCCGATGCGGAACCGGTCGTGCGGCTCGACCTGCCGGTGATCCAGATCCGCGAGCTCGAGGCGGGCGAGACGGTCGGCTACGGCAACACCTGGACGGCCCCGGACCGGACCGTGATCGCCACGGTCGCCGCGGGCTACGCCGACGGCATCCACCGGCTCATGGGTCCGCGGACCTCGCTCTATGCCGGCGACACGCCCTGTCCGGTCCGCGGCCGGATCTCGATGGACCTGATCGGCGTCGACATCACGCACCTGACCGAGGAACCGCAGGGCCTGACCCTGCTGGGCCCGCAACAGACCGTCGACGTGATCGCCGAAAACGCGCAGACCATCGGTTACGAGGTGCTCACGTCGCTGGGCGGCCGGATGTCGCGCCGCTACAAGGGGGCCTGAGCCCGTGACGCGCCTGCTGGGAGGTATCGGCGCGCAGGTGCTGGCCGTGCTGGCGGCCGTCGGTCGGGTGGCGATATTCGCCGCGGTGACCCTGCGCCACCTCGTGACGCCGCCCTTCTACGGTCGCGAATTCCTCGGCGCGCTTCTCAACATCGGATGGCTCTCGCTGCCAGTGGTCGGGCTGACGGCGGTCTTTACCGGCGGGGCGCTGGCCCTGCAGATATATGCCGGCGGATCGCGGTTCGACGCCGAGGCCGTGGTGCCGCAGATCGTCGCCATCGGCATGGTGCGCGAGCTGGGGCCGGTGCTGGTCGGGCTGATGATCGCCGCCCGGGTGACCTCGTCCATCGCGGCCGAGATCGCGACGATGAAGGTCACCGAACAGATCGACGCGCTGGTGACGCTGTCGACCCATCCGATGAAATACCTCACGGTGCCCCGGGTCCTGGCCGGGCTGGTGACGGTGCCGCTGCTGGTCGGCGTGGGCGATATCATCGGCATCTTCGGCGGCTATCAGGTCGCGGTCCGGTCGCTCGGGTTCAACCCCGCGACATACCTGCAGAATACCGTGGACTTCCTCGAACCGCTCGACGTGCTTTCGTCGCTGGTCAAGGGCGCGGCCTTCGGGGTGATCGCGACGCTGATGGGATGCTATTCGGGCATGAACTCGGGGCGGGGCGCCCAGGGTGTGGGCGCCGCGACCAAGTCGTCGGTCGAGGCGGCGTCGGTCCTAATCCTCGCCGCGAACTTCCTGCTGACGGGGGTCTTCTTCTCGGCATGATACGCTACGAGGACGTTCACAAGAGCTTCGGGCCGAACCGGGTCCTGCGGGGGCTGACCCTGGATGTGCCGCGGGGCGAGAGCATGGTGATCATCGGCGGATCGGGCACCGGCAAATCGGTGGCGCTGAAGTGCGTGCTGGGGCTGGTGGAGCCCGATGCCGGCACGATCCTCGTCGACGGCCGGCCCGCGGCAGAAGGCGACCGGGAGGCCTTTCTCGCCCGGTTCGGAATGCTCTTCCAGGGCGGCGCATTGTTCGATTCGCTGCCCGTCTGGCAGAACGTGGCCTTCCGCCTGATGCGCGGGGCGCTTAAGCGGCCCAGGGCCGACGCGCGCGAAATCGCGATCGAAAAGCTGCGGCGGGTCGGGTTGACGCCCGAGGTGGCCGACCGATTTCCGGCGGAACTCTCGGGCGGAATGCAGAAGCGGGTCGGTCTCGCGCGGGCCATCGCAGCCGATCCGGCGATCATCTTCTTCGACGAACCCACCACCGGGCTCGACCCGATCATGGCGGGCGTGATCAATGACCTGATCCGTGAGATCGTGGTCGAGATGGGCGCCACGGCGGTCACGATCACCCATGACATGACCTCGGTCCGCGCCATCGCCGACCGGGTGGCGATGCTGCACGGCGGGATCATCCGCTGGACCGGCCCGGTGGCCGAGATGGACACGTCCGGCGACCCCTACCTGGACCAGTTCATCCACGGGCGCGCCGAAGGACCGATCGCCGCGGTGCGGTGACGCCGCCCGCGGTCGTCCTCCACTCTCGCCCCGCGCAGCCCTTCGATCCCGCGACCGGCGCCCGACTTCCCCTCGCCGCGGCCAGGGCGGCAGGGCAAGCCCCGCGTTGTCGCCCCCGGACTTGACCCGGGATCTCCCGGGCCCGTCGCGCCCTGTGACCGACGCCCTGCGCCCGGAGGCCCCGCCCGTCACGCGAAGCGGCCCGACGGCGCGCCCTCGTTCTCGGGCTCCACCCGTGGCTCTCGCAGACCCGTCGTGCGTCCGCAGACTCCCGCGCCCGACCGGAAGACGACACGTTATCCCGGTGTCGCCCCGGGACCCCGATCCATCACCGGCTGCGTGCTGGTCCGGCACGGCCGATCGCGCCGGCCCCGATATCGGGCGATTGACCGGACCTGCGGGATCGGCCACAAGATGCGGCATGGCGAAGCCCCAGATCTCCTATACCTGCCAATCCTGCGGCGCCCGCTTTCCCAAGTGGTCGGGGCAATGCGACGGCTGCGGCGAGTGGAACACCCTGCAGGAGGAGGCCCCGCTCTCGGCCGGGCCCGGCAAGGCGCTCAAGGGGGCACGGGGGCGGAAACTGGCGCTGACCGACCTGTCCGCGAAAGAGGCGCCGCCGCCGCGCACCGCCTCGGGGCTCGAGGAACTGGACCGGGTGCTGGGCGGCGGGCTCGTCCCGGCCTCGGCCATCCTCGTGGGCGGCGATCCAGGGATCGGGAAATCGACGCTGCTGCTCCAGGCGGCGGCGCGGTTCGCCTCCGGCGGTCTCAGGACATTCTACATCTCGGGCGAGGAAGCCTCGGCACAGGTGCGGCTCCGCGCGGCGCGGCTGGGGCTGACCGGAGCGCCGGTGCAGCTCGCGACCGAGACCTCGCTGCGGGACATCATGACGACGCTGGACGAGGAACGGCCCGATCTCGTCGTGATCGATTCGGTCCAGACCATGTGGTCGGACAATGTCGACAGCGCGCCGGGATCGGTCAGCCAGGTCCGCGCCACGGCGCAGGAGCTGACGACCTTCGCCAAGCGGCGCGGGGCGGCGGTGATCCTCGTGGGCCATGTGACCAAGGAAGGCCAGATCGCCGGGCCGCGCGTGGTCGAGCACATGGTCGACACCGTGCTCTATTTCGAGGGTGAGCGCGGGCACCAGTTCCGCATCCTTCGCAGCGTCAAGAACCGCTTCGGCCCGGCGGACGAGATCGGCGTCTTCGAGATGACCGGCGGCGGGCTGGCCGAGGTCACGAATCCCTCGGCGCTCTTCCTGTCGGAGCGCGGCACCCCCGCCCCGGGATCGGTGGTCTTCGCCGGGATCGAGGGCACGCGGCCGGTGCTGGTCGAGTTCCAGGCCCTCGTCGCGCCGACCCCGCACAGCCAGCCGCGGCGCACGGTCGTCGGCTGGGACGGCGGGCGGCTGGCGATGATCCTCGCGGTGCTGGAATCGCGCTGCGGCATCCCCTTCACCGGGCTCGACGTCTATCTCAACGTGGCGGGCGGGCTGAAGGTGGGCGAACCGGCCGCCGACCTCGCCGTGGCCTCGGCGATCCTGTCGGCGCGCGAGGACGTGGCGCTGCCGGCGGACTGCGTCGTCTTCGGCGAGATCTCCCTCTCCGGCGCGCTCAGACCGGTCGGGCAGATGGAAAACAGGTTGAAAGAAGCGGCAAAACTTGGTTTCTCCTCCGCCATAGCCCCGGCGGGTGGCAAGATTTCCGGTCGCGGGGACATGCAGCTTCGCGAGATGCCGGACTTGACGGCGGTGGTGGGCGAGGTATTCGGCGCGGGTTAGCGCAGGCGCGAGAGGGCGGGCAGATGGAAGGTTTCACAGTCATTGACGCCGTGGTCGCGGCGGTCATCGTCCTCTCGGCGCTGCTGGCCTATTCCCGCGGCCTCGTGCGCGAGGCGCTGGCCATCGGCGGATGGATCGCGGCGGGCATCCTGTCGTTCATCTTCGCGCCGCAGGTCGCGCCGCTGGTCAAGGAGGTGCCGTTCATCGGCCCCTTCATCTCGGACAATTGCGAACTGTCGATGATCACCGCCTTCGCCGCCGTCTTCGCGGTGGTCCTGCTGATCGCGTCGCTGTTCACGCCTCTCTTCGCCTCGGTGGTGCAACGCTCGGCGCTCGGGGGGCTGGACCAGGCGCTCGGGTTCCTGTTCGGAGTGGCGCGCGGGCTCCTTCTCGTCGCGATCGCGTTCTTCGTCTACAACACGATGTTCGCCTCCCAGCAGGCCGAGGTCGTCGACAACAGCCGCTCCGCTCAGGTCTTCGGCCAGCTGACGGCCGAGTTCGAACAGGAGGACCCGCAGGTCGCGCTCGGCTGGGTCACCCGGCAGTACGAACAGCTGATCGGCATCTGCGAAGCCTGATCCCTCGCGGCCCCGGTACGCTCAGGCGTCCCGCCCGGAGAGCGGTCGGTCGCGTCCAGCGTCCTTTCCCGCGCGGGGTCGTGCGGCCGCATACGCGCCGCCGCGTCGGGGGAGAGAAAGCGCGCGTCCCGGCAGGACCTGCGCGATCTGCGCCTCGCGAAAGCGCAGGACCGGCCCAACGCGCGCTTGGTTCACGCTCATACGGCGATCACTTTCTGTCCACCTGCGGCCCGGATATGTGATCCTTTCGTGACACCGCGTTTCATAGGTCTTAAGAGGGGCCCGAGACCGAACGGATTCGGAGCGCGCCTTGTCCCGCCAGACCCTGTCTTCCATGATCGCTGACACCCATTCCCATGACCCCCGGCTGCCCCGCCATCCCCTGGATGACGACAAGCTGCGGGAAGAATGCGGCATCTTCGGCGTGATCGGCGCCGCCGACGCCGCCAGCTTCGTCGCCCTCGGCCTGCATGCGTTGCAGCATCGCGGCCAGGAGGCCGGCGGCATCGTGGTGCACGACCCCGAGCACGGGTTCAACTCGGCCCGGCGGCTGGGTTACGTGCGCGACAACTTCACCTCGCCCGACCTGATGGAGACCCTGCCCGGTCCTCTCGGGATCGGCCACGTCCGCTATTCCACGACAGGCAACAAGGGCCATACCGCGATCCGCGACGTGCAGCCCTTCTTCGGCGAATTCGCCATGGGTGGGGCCGCGCTGGCGCACAACGGCAACATCACCAATGCCGAGGCCCTGCGGAAGGAACTGATCGAACGCGGCGCGATCTTCCAGAGCTCGTCCGACAGCGAATGCATCATCCACCTGATGGCGCGGTCGCTTCAGCGCAACATCCCCGACCGGATGGAGGACGCGCTGCGGCGGGTCGAGGGGGCATTCTCGGTCGTGGCCATGACCGGGACCCAGCTGATCGGGGTGCGCGACGCCCTGGGCGTGCGCCCGCTGGTGCTGGGCAAGGTGGCCGACGGCTATGCGCTCTCCTCCGAGACCTGCGCCCTCGATATCATCGGGGCCGAGTTCGTCCGCGAGATCGAGCCCGGCGAGATGGTCGTCATCACCGAGAAGGGCGTCGAAAGCCGCTTTCCCTTCCGCCGTCAGAACTCGCGCTTCTGCATCTTCGAGCATGTCTATTTCTCGCGCCCCGATTCCATCATCGGCGGGCGCTCGGTCTACGAAACCCGCCGGCAGATCGGTGTGGAACTGGCGCGCGAAGCCCCGGTCGAGGCCGATCTCGTCTGCCCGGTGCCGGACAGCGGCACGCCTGCGGCCATCGGCTACAGCCAGGAATCGGGCATTCCCTACGCCATGGGGATCATCCGCAACCAGTACATGGGACGGACCTTCATCGAACCGACCGAGCAGATCCGCAACATGGGCGTGCGGCTCAAGCTGAACGTGAACCGGGCGCTGATCGCGGGCAAGCGCGTGATCCTCGTCGACGACTCGGTGGTGCGCGGCACGACCTCGCGCAAGATCAAGGAAATGATCCTCGATGCGGGCGCGGCCGAGGTGCATTTCCGCATCGCCTCTCCGCCGACCGCCTGGCCCTGCTTCTACGGGGTGGACACGCCGCAGCGCGAAAAGCTGCTGGCCGCGACCATGTCCGAGGAAGAGATGCGGGATCATCTCGCGGTGAACAGCCTCAAGTTCATCTCGCTCGACGGCCTCTACCGCGCCGCCGGCGCGGCCGAGGGGCGCAACGATGCCTGTCCGCAATATTGCGACGCCTGCTTCTCGGGCGAGTACCCGGTAGAGCCCTCGGACATGATCGAACGCGGGTTCGAACTGAAAGCGGCGGAATAGCGGCGACCGACACGGGCATCGCGTGACTTTTCACCCGGTGCGGCCCATGCTGCGCGAACAACGATCGGCCGGGGCCGCATGACCCTCGACAGGCAGGATGAACTCGACGGGCTGAAGGACATCGGCCGGATCGTGGCGAACACGATGCGGGCCATGGCGAAAGCGATGGAACCCGGCATGACCACGCGCGAGCTCGACCGGATCGGTGCGGCGCTGCTCGAGCGCGACGGCGCGGTTTCGGCGCCGCGATCGACCTACGATTTCCCCGGCGCGACCTGCATCAGCGTCAATGAAGAGATCGCGCACGGCATTCCGGGGGATCGGATCATTGCGCGGGGCGATCTTGTCAACATCGACGTGTCGGCATCGAAGAACGGGTTCTTTGCCGATACCGGTGCGACCTTTCGCGTCGGGAGCGTGCAGCCGTCGCTGGAGCGGCTGTGCCGGGACGGGAAGCGCGCCATGCAGATCGGCATCGCACAGGTGCGCAGTGACAGGCCGCTGGCCGGGATCGGGCAGGCCATCGGGCGGTTCGCCAGGTCGCGCGGCTATTCCCTGATCCGCAACCTGGCGAGCCATGGCATCGGGCGCTCCCTGCACGAATGGCCGACCGAGATCGCGACATGGCCGACCCGCGGCGACACCCGGCGGATCCACAAGGGGCTGGTGCTGACCATCGAGCCCTTCCTGTCGCGGGGCGGCATGCTGGCCACCAATGGCGGTGACGGCTGGACGCTCTTCAGCCACCCGCCCGCCCCGGTCGTGCAATACGAACATACCGTCGTCGCGACCGATCGCTGCGCCACCATCGTGACGCTGCCCGGCTGAGCCTTTTCACCTGACCGGCCGCCCTGCGGCGGCGCGGCGGCGCCGTTCCGCCAGGCTCACCGCGACGTGACCCGCATCCCCTTTTCATTCGCCCCCCGATGCCGCATCCCCCGATCCGCGCCCGCGTGGCGCAAGAACAACGGAATGAAGGCAGACATGGCCGAAACACCCGAAAACGTGGCGAAACTGGCCACCAAGGAATCCGCCCTCGACCTCTCGGGCATCGCCCTGCTGGGCACGATGGTCGAAGCCGACGGGCCCAAGGCGCTGCTCCGGCTCTCGGGCGGCAACGTGCGCAAGGTCGCCCCGGGCGACCGGATCGGGCTGGCGCGGGTCCGGGCCGTCGGGGCCGGCATGGTCCAGATCTCCGGCCTCGCCGGCACCGAGACCCTGACGATGCCGCAGGGATAAGCGGCATCTTGACGGGTGCCGCCATCTCGGCCACACCGCCGGAATGACAGACCCTATCGCCCTCGTGACCGGAGCGTCGCGCGGCCTCGGCGCCGCGCTGGCCAAGGCGCTCGCTCCGACGCACCACATCATCGCCGTCGCCCGCACCGTCGGCGCGCTGGAAGAACTGGACGACGCGATCAAGGCCGCGGGCGGCAGCGCGACCCTGGCCCCGATGGACGTGACCCAGGCGGACGCGATGGCCCAGCTCTGCCGGTCGATCCATGACAGGTGGGGCGGCGTGGCACTCTGGCTGCACACCGCCATCCATGTCCCGCCCCTCTCGCCGGTGCCTCACATCGATGCCAAGGACTGGGCCAGGTCGGTCAATACCAACGTCACCGCCATGGGGCATCTGATCCCCTATGTCGCGCCCCTGCTGGGGACCGAGGGGCGGGCGGTCTTCTTCGAGGATGCCGCAGCGACCGAGAAGTTCCACGGCGCCTACGGCGCGACCAAGGCGGCGCAGATCGCGATGGCGCGGGTCTGGGCGGCGGAATGCAAAGCCTCGGGACCGCGGGTCGACGTGCTGACCGCCGCGCCGATGCCGACCGCGCTGCGGGCCCGGTTCCACCCGGGCGAGGACCGCTCCGCCCTGATCCACCCCGACCGGGAGGCCGCCCGCCTTCTGGGTCTGCTTGGCTGACAGGCCATGGCCGAGGATCCCGACAGCTACATCGCGGATCAGCCCGTCGCCCAGGCCAGGGCACTGCGTCGGCTGAGAAACTTCCTCGCCGACCGCATCGCCCACGCGGGCGTCGCCGTCGAGGAGGCCATGTCTTACGGAATGCCGGGGTTCCGCGTGCTCTCGGGCCCGGGTCGGGGGAAGATGCTGCTGGGCTATGCCGGATGGCAGGCGCATCTGGCGATCTATCCGCACTCCGGGTCGGTTCTGGCGCAGATGCATGCCGAGACCCGCGGGATGAGCCAGACCAACAGCGCGCTGCACGTCGCCATCGGAGACCTGCCGCCCGAGGCGGTCGTGGACCGGATGATCCAGCTTCGGCTGCAGGAGATCGGCCGACCGCCGGCACCGTGAGGCCGCGGCGATGCGACGCCTGCACCGCGGCTCCGGCTCGGACTTGCCCCGGGTCCGGGGCGCAGGTATGCAGGCCGAAACAGGCAGACGGGGCGATCCATGCGCATTCTTGTAACCAATGATGACGGCATCAACGCGCCCGGCCTGCAAATCCTCGAAGCGATCGCCGCCGAACTTGCGGGCGCCGAGGGCGAGGTCTGGGTCGTCGCTCCGGCGTTCGAGCAATCCGGCGTGGCGCACAAGATCTCCTACACCCACCCCACGATGATCTCGGAAATGGGAGAGCGGCGCTACGCGGCCGAAGGCTCGCCCGCCGATTGCGTGATGGCGGGGCTGCATGACGTGCTGAACGGGCAGGAGATCGACCTCGTCCTCTCCGGCGTGAACCGCGGCAACAATTCGGCCGAGAACGCGCTCTATTCCGGCACGCTCGGCGGCGCGATGGAGGGGGCGCTACAGGGCTGCCGGGCCATCGCCCTGTCGCAGTACCTCGGACCCGACAACTTCAACCTGGACAACCCGTTCGAGGCCGCAGCCGTCCACGGCGCCGAGGTGATCCGAAAGATAATCGCGGCCGAGCCGCCGAACGACGATCCCTACGGGCTCTTCTACAACGTGAACTTCCCGCCCTGCCCCGCGGACGAAGTGGCGGGCGTCCGGGTCGCGCCGCAGGGCATCCGCCCCTACACCCGCTTTTCGGTCGAGGCGCATCTGTCGCCCTCCGGGCGCCGCTTCCTCTGGGCCCGGGGAACCGACCAGCGCCAGGGATCGGCCGCGGGCACCGATGCGGCGGTCAATCTCGAGAACTACATTTCGGTCACGCCGATGCGCGCCGACCTGACCGCCCATGACATGCTGGAGCCGCTGAAAGCCATCGAATGACCGACCACGGGACGAGTGCCGAACGCAAGATGCAGTTCCTCTTCGCGCTGCGCTCGCGCGGGGTGACGGATGCCCGGACCCTGGCGGCGATGGAGAAGGTCGATCGCGGCGCTTTCGTCCGGGGCATCTTTTCCGACCGCGCCTACGAGGACATGCCGCTGCCGATCGCCTGCGGCCAGACGATCTCGCAGCCGTCGGTGGTCGGGCTGATGACCCAGGCGCTGCTGATCGAACCGCGCCACCGCGTGCTCGAGGTAGGCACCGGATCGGGCTATCAGGCGGCGATCCTGGCGCAGATGGCGCGCCGGGTCTACACCATCGACCGGCACCAGCGTCTGGTGCGCGAGGCCCAGGCGGTCTTCGACCGGATGGAGCTGGGCAACGTGACGACCTTCGTTGCGGACGGCAGCCACGGCCTGCCCGATCAGGCGCCCTTCGACCGCATCATCGTGACCGCCGCGGCCGAGGACGCGCCGGGGCCGCTCTTGGCTCAGTTGAAGATTGACGGTATCATGGTGCTGCCGGTCGGCCAGTCGGATACGGTGCAAAGCCTGATCCGGGTGCGCCGGCTCGAGACGGGGTACGATTACGAAGAGCTCCGGCCGGTGCGGTTCGTGCCGCTGGTCGAGGGGCTGGCCAAGGAAGATTGACGGCGCTACAGGCGCGCCGACGGGTAGCAGACCCCCCGGGGCAACGGGGCGGGACGAGGGATCGGACAGATGCAGCAGACAGCCACGACTACGGGGACCCGGACATGGGTGCCGCGGACCCTTCTGGCCGGAACGGCGATCCTGGCGCTGAGCGCCTGCGATCCCGTGGACATGGACCTGCGCGGCGGATTGGGCGGGTTCTCGACGACCGAGGCGGCGCGGGTGGCCACCATCGACCGGCCCCGGCCGGACGACCGGGGGATCATCTCCTATCCGAACTACCAGGTCGTGGTGTCGCGCCGGGACGACAGCGTCGCCGATGTCGCCGCCCGGATCGGCGTCGATGCGCAGACGCTGGCCGAATACAACGGGCTGCGGGTGGACGACCGGCTGCGCAACGGCGAGATCCTGGCCCTGCCCGGCCGGGTGACGGAACCCTCCCCGGCGACGGGCGCCCCCGGGACCGGCCCCTTCCTGCCCCCCGGACAGGTGGACATCACCGCCATGGCCGGCGCGGCCATCGACCGGGCGGGGGATCAGAGCATCGATGTCGCCACCCTGCCCCCGGCCGAGGACCAGCTGACGGCGCCGGAACCCGTGCGGCACCGGGTCGCGCGCGGCGAGACGGCCTTTACCATCTCGCGCCTCTACAACGTGTCCGTGCGGTCCTTGGCCGACTGGAACGGGCTGGACAGCGACTTCACCATCCGCGAGGGCCAGTACCTGCTGATCCCCGTCGCCGTCGACGACGCGGCCCCTCCTCCGGTCACCACCGAGGAGACCGTGCCGCCGGGCACGGGCACGCCGACGCCCGTCCCGCCGAGTGCAAGCCAGCCGCTTCCCGAGGAGCGGACGGAACCGATCACGCCGGCCGAGACCGCGGAGCGGACGGACACGGCCGGCGCCGAGCCCGCGACGGCCGCGCCCGACCTGAGCGACCAGCAGACCGCCGCGCCGAGCGCGGCGATGGACTACCCGGTGAAGGGCCGGATCATCCGCGAATACGCCCGCGGCCGGAGCGACGGAATCGACATCGCCGCCGATCCGGGCACGGCGGTGCGCGCGGCGGATGCGGGCACGGTGGCGGCGATCACCTCGGACGCGGACAATGTCCGGGTGATCGTGGTGCGGCACGCTGGCAAGCTGCTGACTATCTACTCGAATGTCGACGGAATCGCCGTTCAAGAGGGTCAGACCGTGGCCCGCGGCCAGAAGATCGCCGAGATCCGCTCGGGCGAGTCGCCTTACGTCCACTTCGAGGTCCGCAAGGGCCTCGAGGCGACGGACCCGATGGACTACCTGCAGTAGGAGGGTTTCGGCCTTCGGAGAGGGGAGATCCTCGGGTCAGGCCCGAGGATGCCGCCGGCGTCGGCTGGCCGGACGGCGGACCGACTGCCGCGACAGGCGTCTCCCGCTGCTCCGGAACGGGCTGTGCGCATACGGCGGGTCGCAAGCCTCGGCCCTTCCCCAGGAACTTGCGAACGGGTGCGAGATGGCCGGAGATCCTCGGGTCGGGCCCGGGGATGATGTGGGGATGGCGTGAAGAACGGCGCCGTTTGCCGCGGGTGGTCAGGGTGTCGGTCGGTGGATCGGCTTGGGTTGCGCCCCCCTCGGGGCGGCCGCTGCCCCGTTTGCGAAGGCCGGCCGCACGGGTCCCCGCACGAGACGGCAAGAGCGGAGGGGCCCTGCCCCTCCCTTAGCCTGCGGCCAATTCCCGCCCCGGGATATTTTCAGGACCAAAGAAGGATCAGGCGATCCGGATGCCGTGGCGGCCGGCGAGATCGGTGAAGAACTGCCAGGCGACACGGCCGGAGCGGCCGCCGCGCGTGGCCTGCCACTCGATCGCCTCGGCGCGGAGGGTCTCGGGGTCGATTCTCAGGCCATGCGCCGCGCAATAGCCCTCGATCATCGCGAGGTATTCGTCCTGCGCGCAGGGGTGGAAGCCCAGCCAGAGGCCGAACCGATCGGAGAGCGAGACCTTTTCCTCGGTCGCCTCGGAGGGAGAGATGGCCGTGGAGCGCTCGTTCTCGATCATGTCGCGCGGCATGAGGTGGCGGCGGTTGGAGGTGGCGTAGAAGAGCACGTTGTCCGGCCGGCCCGAGATGCCGCCGTCGAGCACTGCCTTGAGCGACTTGTAGTGCTGGTCATCGTGGCTGAAGCTGAGGTCGTCGCAGAACAGAAGGAACCGGTGCGCGGTGTCGCCGAGGATCTGCATGAGCCGGGTCACGGTCGGCAGGTCCTCGCGCTGAAGCTCGACGATCTTCAGGGAAATGCCGCGCGAGAGGATCTCGGCATGAACGGCCTTGACCAGGCTCGACTTGCCCATGCCACGCGCGCCCCAGAGCAGCGCGTTGTTCGCCGGGTAGCCCCCGGCGAACTGAAGCGTGTTGGCCAACAGCGTATCGCGGGCGCGGTCGATGCCCAGCAGCAGCGAGAGATCGACGCGGGCCACCTTCTCGACCGGGACCAGCCGTTCCGGTCCGGTGTGCCAGACGAAGGCGTCGGCCCGGTCGAAATCCGGCGAGGCGAGCGGCGCGGGGGCGATCCGCTCCAGCGCGGCGGCGATCCGGCTCAGGGCGTCGTCAGTCATTCCCGCGTCCGGAGGATCCGGTCTCGTCCTCGTGCAGCGGGTCTTCGGCCGCGACGATATCGGACATCTCTTCCTCGTCGTCATAGTAGCCTTCGGCGCGCAGGCGTTCCTCGCGCCGGGTCTCGACCCGGCGGACCAGCCAGATCGAAATCTCGTAGAGCCCGTAGACCACGACGAAGAGGATGATCTGGGTGATCACATCCGGCGGCGTGACCAGGGCGGCCAGGACCAGGATCGCTACGACGGCATATTTGCGGACATTGCCCAGCCCCTCGGAAGAGACCAGCCCCGCCTTGCCCATGAGCGTCAGCAGGACCGGAAGCTGGAAGCAGAGGCCGAAGGCGACGATGAACTTGATCGTCAGCGAGAGGTATTCCTGCGCGGAGCCCTGGAAGGCGATGCCGGCGACGCCGTTCTCGGCCGTTTCCTCGCCCAGGACCGAGCCGGGCTGCTGGAAGCCCAGGAAGAAGTCGAAGGCCAGCGGCGTGACGACGTAGAAGGCGAAGGCCGCGCCGAGGAAGAACATTCCCGGCGAGGCCAGCAGGAACGGCAGGAAGGCGTTCTTCTCCGTGCGGTAGAGGCCCGGGGCCACGAAGCGCCACATCTGGAAGGAGATGTAGGGGAAGGCGAGGATCAGCCCGCCCAGAAGCGAGATCGAGATGGCGACGAAAAAGCCCTCCTGCAGCTTGATCAGGATCAGGCCGCAGTCGCCGCTTTCGCCGCGGGCCGCCATGGCGTCGCAGAGCGGCTGGGTCAGGAAATTGAACACCGGGTTCCAGACGGTGAAGCAGATCACCATGCCGGCGATGAAGGCCAGCACCGACCGGATCAGGCGCGTGCGCAGTTCCGCCAGGTGTTCGATCAGCGGGGCGGAGCTGTCGTCGATCTCGTCTTCGGCGGTGGTCATGCCTTGTCCCCTGATGAGCCGGCGTCTGGCGTGGCCTCGGCCTGGGAGGCGCCGGCCGTCTCGACAGGCTCGTCGCCGGCGGGGGCGCCCTCAGCCGCCGTCGCCGCCTCTTCGTCGCGGCGCTTCTGGGCGCGGTCGGCGCTGGCGGCGTGAATCTTCTTTGCGGCCTCGGCCCGGTCCTCGGCCAGTTTGCCGGTATGGGAGTCGGGTTCCCACTTGGTGAAATCGGCGGCGTCCTTGACCTTGTCCAGCCCGTACTTGGCCGGGTTCGACATGCCGCGGAAGGCGTCGCTCGCCTCCTTCATGCCGGACTGGTCGGCGGCATCCTCCATGGCGCGGGAAAACTCCCGCGCCATCGCGCGCGCCTTGCCGACGTAGCGCCCCATGTTGCGGAAGAGGACCGGAAGGTCCCTGGGCCCCACAACGATGAGCGCCACGATGCCGATGAGCAGAATTTCGGTCCAGCCCATGCCGAACATGAGGGGTTACGCCTTGTCTTTTTCTTCCGGCGTCACGTCGCGGGCCTCTTCGGCCTGCGCGTCCTCCAGTTCCTTGCTGCCGTCGCTCACGCCCTTCTTGAAGGCGGTGATGCCCTTGCCGACCTCGCCCATGAGCGAGGAGATCTTGCCGCGTCCGAACAGGACCAGCACGACCACGGCGATCAGCAGGAGGCCCATGGGACCAATGTTGTTGAGCATGTCATCTCTCCCCTGAGAACCGGACGGCGGGCCGACCGGGTCGAAAGTCCTGACGTATCTAATGGGTCGGGGGCGCGAGGGGAAGGTGCAATCCTTGAATCGTGAGAGTTTTTGCCCGGTCCGGGCGCGGGCCTCTTCCGGTGTGCGAGGGGCGCTGCCCCTCTGCCGCGCGGCCGGGGGCCGCGCGCCATTCACCCCGGGATACTTGCCGGACCAAAGAAGATCAGCCCGTCACCGGGAAGACGAAGCAGCGGTCGCGGCGGATGGTGAGCCAGAGCGGTTTGCCAGGGCGCGGCAGGAAGACGTTCGGGACCACCGCGCGGATGGTGGAGCCATCGTGATCCATGCGGAACTCCACCAGGCTTTCGCGCCCCATGAAGCGGGCGCGGATCACCGTGCCGCGGGCGGGGGTGCCGTCCTGTGCCGTGGGCAGCGGGCCCGAGCCGTCGCGGTCGAAGTCGATCTTGAGGTGCTGCGGGCGGATCACGATCTCGACCTGCTGGCCGTCGGGCACGCCGGGGGCGAGGAAGCGACCGAAGGGGGTCTCGGTCAGCGCGCCGCGGACGGTGCCGCGGATGACGTTGATGTCGCTGAAGAACGAGACCGTCTGCTTGTCCTTGGGGGCGTTGTAGATGTTGTAGGGCGCGCCCTGCTGCACGATGCGTCCCTGCCGCATGAGGGCGATGTCGTCGGCCATGCGCATGGCCTCGTCGGGTTCGTGGGTGACGAGGAGGACGGCCGTGCCGGCCTCTTTCAGGATCGAGAGGGTGGTGTCGCGGATCTCGTCCCGCAGGCGGTTGTCGAGACCCGAGAACGGTTCGTCCATCAGCATGATGCGCGGGTCCGGGGCGAGCGCCCGGGCCAGGGCGACCCGCTGCTGTTCCCCGCCCGAAAGTTCGTGCGGCCAGGCGTCGATGAAGCGGCGCAGGCTGACCCGGTCCAGCATGGTCTCGACCCGGGCGCGTTTTTCCGCGGCCGGTCCGGCGAGGCCGAAGGCGACGTTCTCGGCCACGGACAGGTGGGGGAAGAGCGCGAAGTCCTGGAACATCAGGCCGATGCGGCGGCGTTCGGCCGGGACGCGGAAGACGGTGTCGCAGACCAGCGTGCCGTCGACCCAGATCTCGCCCGCGTCCTGCATCTCGACCCCCGCGATCATGCGCAGGGTGGTCGATTTGCCGCAGCCCGAAGGGCCGAGCAGGCAGGTCACCTGCCCCGGCATGATCGTGAGCGACAGATCGTCGACGACCGCGCGCCCGTCGAAACGGCGTGTCAGGTTGCGGATTTCCAGACGCGGGACGGGGGCCAAGAACTTTTCCGATGGATTTACTAAGGTTTCGGGGTGCGTAGCAGGGCGCGACAGGCGCGGCAAGTCTCAGTCGGTCAGGGTCACTGTGCCGGTGGCGCGGATGCGGCCGTTGACCTGGATCGCGATCCGGTGGGGGCCGGGATGAAGCCGGTAGGTGCTGGCATCCGCCGGCAGGCGGTGGCTCTTGGTCAGGGTGAGGGGCCGCCCCGCCCCGAGCCGCGCCATCTTGAGCCTGTGCACCTTGACCCGCTCCTTTCCGCCGGGCCGCGGACAGCGCATGACATAGTCGACGAGGACGGGGAGATCCTCGTCGCAGCGCAGCGTCACCGCGAAATCCAGCCTTTCGCCGATTCGCGCCGTCCCGGGCAGCGCGAGTTCGGCTTCGATGTGCCCCTCCACCCGGTAGCCCAGCAGCGTGAGCGCGCCGGAATGGCCCTTTTTGACAAGATCGCGCAGGGCGTGGCGCGTCATCCAGTCCAGTTCGCGCCGGTCCTGACGCCCCTCCTCGCGCCAGCGGATCAGCGTCGCGAGGACCGGGGCCGCGTCGATCTTGGAGAGGTCGTTGAGATGGTTGGCGACCGAGCGCGTGACGAAGCGGGCGGGATCGCCATGCAGCCGGTCGAGCAGCGGCAGGGGGCGGGCTGGGTCGGTCGCGATGCCGGCCCCCCAGGGCAGTTTTGGGCGGGATCCTTCCGAGACCAGCCGCCGGACGTGATAATTCGGATGCCCTGCCCATGCACCGAAACGGTCGAAGGTCTCATCGGGCCAGCGGTTGATGAAGTGCCGGATGGCATATTCCATGGAAAAGCGCTGCGTCAGGGCCTCGAGAAGGTCGAGGGCGCGGGTGCGGTGATGCTCGAGACCGTGGATGACGGCATAGTCGCCGAGGGGCGCGAAGATGAAGTCGCCGAAATCGTCATCGGTGCGTGTCGGGTCGAGCGGCGGCGGCAGCGCCGCCTCGATCATCGCGGCGGCGGCGGGGAAATCGGCCGGCAGGGCCGGACCGAGGCATTCGGCGATCCAGGCGATGCGCTGTTTCAGCTCGAGGTCGGGAAAGCGCCGCAGGCAGTTGCCCTCGAAGCCCGGGTCGAAGCCGGGGTCGACGGCGCGGAAAAGGCCGGCCAGATAGCCGACCTTCTCCGCGTTGAAGAGCTGATCCTTCAGGGAATAGCCGCCCGCCATCTAGATCGTCGAGTTGAAGGCGCCACCGTCGAGCAGGATGTTCTGCCCCACCATGTAGCCCGCATGAACCGAGCACATGAAGGCGCAGGTGGCGCCGAATTCGTCGGCCCGGCCGATCCGTCCCGTGGGGTTGGCGTCGTCCCGGGCCTGCGCGGCCTCCTCGACGCTGATCCCCTCGCGCTTGGCGGTGGCCTCGACCAGGGATCTGGCGCGGTCGGTGTCGTGCAGACCGGGCAGGAGGTTGTTGATCCTCACCCCATGCCTGGCCACCTGGCGCGCGGTGCCGGCGACATAGCCCGTCAGCCCGGCGCGGGCCGAATTCGACAGGCCGAGCTGCGCGATCGGCGACCGGACAGAGGCCGAGGTGATGTTGACCACCCTGCCCCATTTCCTCTCGATCATGCCGGGCAGCAGCGTCTTCATCAGCGCGATCGGCGTCAGCATGTTGGCCTCGAGCGCCTGGATGAAATCCTCGCGCTCCCAGTCGGACCACATCCCCGGGGGCGGGCCGCCCGCGTTGTTGACCAGGATGTCGAGAGTTCCCGCGGCGTCGAGAACCTTCGCCCGGCCGTCTTCGGTGGTGATGTCGGCGGCCACGGCGGTGACCTCCACGTCATGCGCGCTGCGGATCTCCTCGGCGGTGGCCTCGAGCGCGTCGGCGCCGCGCGCGTTCAGAACGAGGGACACGCCCGCCTCGGCCAGGGCCATGGCACAACCGCGCCCCAACCCCTTGGACGATGCGCATACCAGCGCGCGCTTGCCTGCAATACCTAGGTCCATATATCCTTCCTCTCGGGCACGGGCGCCCGTTATGCCAATGTTTGCAAGTTGCATGTTATTTCGATTGCCGGCCCGGAACGCAACAATGACGGCAAAACACCCGGGACCCGCCCGGATGCCGCCACAATCGATGCCTAGACATCGGTCCGACCCGCAACGGCCGGAAGATGAAAGGTGCAGGGGACATGATCTCAGCCATCGCGAAACCAAGCGCCTCGGTTCCGGTTTTCCATGCCCGGGACCTGATCTGCGTGCACGGTGCGAACGAGGGCGACGACCTGACCTTCGCACAAGAGCTGACCCCCGACGACGCCTACTGGTTCGCGGACCGGCCGCACAGGCTGCGCCTCGGGATAGAATCCTCGGCCAGCGGCGCGATCACCGTGGGCGAGGATACCGAGACCGGAACGCCCGGCGCCTCGCTGCATCTCGACAGCTGCCTGACGTTCATGTCGCCCGACAGCGCCACGACCGAGGTGCTGGTCCTGGTCGAGGTCGACATGTACGGCGATGCGGCGGCGGTCTACGCCCTGCCCCTCGCGCCGATGACGCCGCGCACCGACTACATGCTGGTCGGGATCGACACGCGCGAGGCTGCGCGCAAGTTCGCCGAGGTCGCCTGCGTCTCGTTCACCCGTGGCACCAAGATCACCATGGCTTCGGGCGCGCAGACGGCGATCGAACGGCTGGCCGTGGGGGATCGCGTCCTGACGCGCGACGACGGACCGCAGGAAATCCGCTGGATCGGCCATTCCACCGTGCGCGCCGTCGGCGATTTTGCCCCGATCTCGATCCGGGCCGGCGCGCTGAACAATGCCAGCGACCTCGTGGTCAGCCCCGATCACCGGCTGTTCATCTATCAGCGCGAGGACGCGATAGGCGCGGGCCGGAAAGAGCTTCTGGTCAAGGCGCGCCACCTCTTGAACGGCGACACGATCACCCAGCAGGACGGCGGTTTCGTGGAATACTACCAACTGCTCTTCGACAAGCACGAGATCATCTATGCCGAAGGTATCGCCGCCGAGACGCTCCTGATCGACACGCGGACCCGCGCGGCGCTGCCTCGCGAACTGGACGAGGTGCTGGCCCGCGCCCTGCCGGGGCACGCGAACGACCTGCATCTCCAGTTCGAGGTTCAGCAGGGCCTGCTGGACAGGCCCGAGACGGCCGAACTGTTGCGCACCGCCTCGCGCCGCGCGGTCGGCCAGTGACGCCCGCGCAACTCCGTTGACGCCGCGTTAGCGGGCCCCTTAACCTCCGGACGGACCATCCCGGAGACGCCGATGACGAATCCCCTTGCCATCTTCGCCCTCATCGCGATGACCGGCGCAGCGGCCGCCGAGGTGGTCCCGCGCGCGGAGCAGACACCCGGCCCGATCTTCGACATGCTCAAGGCCGAGGCGCAAGGCAACGGCGAGGAGATCGACGGGGTGGCCGCATGGGAAATCGACCTCGAGGGCGACGGCACGACGGAATGGCTGGTGCAGCCCGCGCTCTGGACCGGCGGCAATTCGATCTCGGTCCGGACATACCTGTTCGACGGGGCCGATACCGGGTTCGGCACCCATGCGAATATCGGCATGAACCGGTCGCTCAAGCGCGTCGAGCAGGAGGGCCGCACCATCAGCCTCGTTATCTTCGAACTGCTCGAGAACGATCCGCGCTGCTGCCCGTCGGGCGAAAGCACGCGCATCCTGCAGATCGGGGAATGACCGGCCTCATCCCCTGAGCGCGTCGATCAGCTCGTCCTTGCTCATGTCCGACCGCCCGTCGATGTCGAGTTCCTGCGCCCGGTCATAGAGTTCGTCCTTCGTCCAATCCTCGTAGGGTGGCTGCTTGCCCCCCTTCTTCGAGGGGTGCTGGCTGTCGTTCGCCTGCGCGTTGGCGATGCGGGCCGCCTTTTCCTTGGAATAGCCCTCCTTGTCGCGCAGCTCTTCGTAGAGTTCATCGTCCTTGACGCTGTTGGCGTGGTTCTTGGCCATGTCATGCCTCCTTCGATCATCCCCCGGAAAACCCCGAACCCCGCCCGTTCGTTCCGCGGCGCGGCGCCTGTGCCACGGCTCGTCTTGCCGTTTCGCGCGGGGCTGATATATCCGCGCCATGCTCGATACGCCCGCCAACAGGCCCGACCTGCCGCCCGAAATCGCCCGCCGCCGCACCTTTGCGATCATCTCGCATCCGGATGCGGGCAAGACCACGCTGACCGAAAAGTTCCTGCTGTTCGGCGGGGCGATCCAGATGGCCGGACAGGTCCGCGCCAAGGGCGAGGCACGGCGCACGCGGTCCGACTTCATGCAGATGGAAAAGGACCGTGGGATCTCGGTCTCGGCCTCAGCGATGTCCTTCGATTACAGCGACTTCCGCTTCAATCTCGTCGACACGCCCGGTCACTCGGACTTTTCCGAGGACACCTATCGCACGCTGACCGCGGTCGATGCGGCGGTCATGGTCATCGACGGCGCCAAGGGGGTCGAAAGCCAGACCCGGAAGCTGTTCGAGGTCTGCCGCCTGCGCGACCTGCCGATCCTGACCTTCTGCAACAAGATGGACCGGGAAAGCCGCGATACCTTCGACATCATCGACGAGATCCAGGAAAACCTCGCGATCGACGTCACACCGGCCTCGTGGCCGATCGGCGTCGGGTCCGAGTTCCTGGGCTGCTACGACATCCTGCGCGACCGGCTGGAACTGATGGACCGAAAGGACCGCAACAAGGTGGCCGAGTCGATCCGAATCGCCGGACTCGAGGATCCCAAGCTGGCCGAACACGTCCCGCCGCACCTGCTCGACAAACTGGTGGAAGAGGTCGAGATGGCACGGGAACTGCTGCCCAAGCTCGATCCGCAGTCGGTGCTCGAAGGGCACATGACGCCGATCTGGTTCGGCTCGGCCATCAACTCGTTCGGGGTGAAGGAACTGATGGACGGCATCGCCACCTACGGCCCCGTCCCGCAGGTCCAGTCGGCCGAGCCGCGCCAGATCGCGCCCGAGGAAAAGAAGGTCGCGGGATTCGTCTTCAAGGTCCAGGCCAACATGGACCCGAAGCACCGCGACCGGGTGGCCTTTGTCCGCATGGCCTCGGGCCATTTCGAGCGCGGCATGAAGCTGACCCACGTGCGGTCCAAGAAACCGATGACCATCTCCAACCCGGTGATGTTCCTGGCCTCGGACCGCGAACTGGCGGAAGAGGCCTGGGCCGGCGACATCATCGGCATCCCCAACCACGGGCAACTGCGCATCGGCGACACCCTGACCGAGGGCGAGGCGCTGCGCGTCACCGGCATCCCGTCGTTCGCGCCGGAACTGCTGCAATCGTGCCGCGCAGGCGATCCGATGAAGGCCAAGCATCTGGAAAAGGCGCTGATGCAGTTCGCCGAGGAAGGCGCCGCGAAAGTCTTCAAGCCGTCCTTCGGCTCGGGCTTCATCGTCGGGGTGGTCGGCCCGCTCCAGTTCGAGGTGCTGGGCAGCCGGATCGAGATGGAATACGGCCTGCCCGTCCGGTTCGACAGCTCGCAGTTCACCTCGGCGAGGTGGGTCAAGGGAGAGCGGCAAGCTGTTGATAAGTTTGTGAATGCAAACAAGCAGCATATCGCCACCGACCATGATGGCGACGTCGTCTATCTGACGCGCCTGCAATGGGACATCGACCGGGTCGAGCGGGATTATCCCGACGTCACCCTGTCGGCGACCAAGGAAATGATGGTCTGAACGGCCGCGCCCGCGGGCTTGCCAGCGGGCACGCCCCGGGCCAGTCTGCGCGCATGCCGACCCCGTCCGCTTTCCCTGACACGACCTTTCCCGCCCGTGTGGACAAGTCGTGCGGTCCATGGCGGATCAAGACGTTGCCCGGGACAGTTCATACACGCGCCCTGCTCCCTGTGCGGACGGCCGTGCGCAGACGGCCCGCCACATGACGACCTGGGGGCTGGTCTCGACCATCCGCGCGCCCCGGCGCGACGTGCTGGACTTTGCCGCCTGGCACCTGGACCTCGGGGCGCACCGGCTTTTCATCCATCTGGACGAGACGGACCCCGGGACCTTCGCCATCCTCAAGGCACATCCGCGCATCCGGCCCCTCACGACCGACGCCGCCTATTGGGAGGCGACCGGTAAGCCCCGGCCGGAGAAGCACCAGGCCCGTCAGACCCGGAACGCGACCCGGACCTACAGGCGGCGGGCGGACGTGGACTGGCTGGGTCACATCGACGTGGACGAGTTCCTGATCCCCGACGCACCGGTGGAAACCCTTCTGGCCGCGCTGCCCGCCGATTGCCACGTGGCCCGCCTGCGCCCGATGGAGGCGCTCGCTCCGGACGCCCCGGGCGCGGATCACTGGAATTTCAAGATGCTGACGCTCGACCGGAAGGCTCGGCGGCAGCAGGCGCCGGTGATCTGGCCGACCTATGGTCCCTACCTCGACGGCGGCTTCCTGAGCCATGTCGCCGGCAAGATCCTGGTCCGGACCGGCCTGCCCGGCGCGGAATTCCGCATCCACAACATCCTCACGGAACTCGGAGAGAACCCCGGCGCCGTTGAACTTTCCACCCTGGCCCTTGCCCATCTGCATGCGACCGACTGGGCGCAATGGCGCGCGCACTACCGCTTCCGGCACGAACGCGGGTCATACCGGGCGGGGCTGAAACCGAACCGCCCCGTCGATCAGGGGGGCCTGTCGATGCACGATCTTCTGGCGACAATCGAGGCCAAGGGCGGCGAGCCCGCGCTCCGGCACTTTTTCGACGAGGTGTGCGCGGCAACGCCGGGGCATCTCGACCGGCTGGCGCGAGACGGTCTGCTGCGCCGCGTCAAGCTGCCACTCGACGCGGTCAGGGAAAAACACTTTCCCGGGGCGCTGGCCAGCGCATAGCCGTTACATATTTGACCCGACTGCATTTTTCGGGTATGCCCCTTGTCAATTGGACCGATCTGAACTGCTTCAGAGCCACCCGGGCAAGCCGGTCCATCAGCCGCGCGGGCCCAGACGTGTCCGCAAACCACGGATACGCATGACAAAATTTACCGACCTGAATCTGGACCCCAAGGTCCTGCAAGCCATTGCCGACGCCGGCTACGAATCGCCGACGCCGATCCAGCAGGGCGCCATTCCCCCCGCTCTCGAGGGGCGCGACGTCCTCGGGATCGCGCAGACCGGCACCGGCAAGACAGCCAGCTTCACGCTGCCGATGATCACGCTGCTGTCCAAGGGCCGTGCCCGGGCGCGGATGCCGCGCAGTCTGGTGCTGGCCCCGACGCGGGAACTCGCGGCGCAAGTCGCCGAGAATTTCGACACTTACACGAAACACCTCAAGCTGACCAAGGCGCTGCTGATCGGTGGCGTCAGCTTCAAGGAACAGGACGCCCTGATCGACCGCGGCGTCGATGTTCTGATCGCGACGCCCGGCCGGCTGCTTGACCATTTCGAACGTGGAAAGCTTTTGCTGACCGGCGTGCAGATCATGGTGGTGGACGAAGCCGACCGCATGCTCGACATGGGCTTTATTCCTGATATCGAACGGATATTCAGCCTTACGCCGTTCACCCGCCAGACGCTTTTCTTCTCGGCCACGATGGCGCCCGAGATCGAGAGAATTACCAATACCTTCCTTTCGGGCCCCGCCCGCGTCGAAGTCGCCCGGCAGGCCACGGCCAGCGAGACGATCGAACAGGGCGTGGTGATGTTCAAGGGCTCCCGCCGGGATCGCGAGGGATCGGAAAAACGGCAGGTCCTGCGCGACCTGATCGACCGCGAGGGCGAGGACTGTCGCAACGCCATCATCTTCTGCAACCGCAAGACAGATGTGGATGTGACCGCCAAGTCACTGAAAAAGTACGGCTTCGACGCAGCGCCGATCCATGGCGATCTGGAACAATCGCAGCGCACCAAGACGCTCGAAGGGTTCCGCGACGGGTCGCTGCGCTTTCTCGTGGCCTCCGATGTGGCCGCGCGCGGCCTCGATATCCCGAACGTGAGCCACGTCTTCAATTTCGACGTCCCCTCTCATGCCGAGGATTACGTGCACCGGATCGGCCGCACCGGCCGCGCCGGCCGGTCGGGCAAGGCGATCATGATCTGCGTTCCGCGCGACGAAAAGAACCTCGCCGACATCGAATCGCTGATCGAAAAGACCATTCCGCGGATCGACCTGCCGAATGCACCGGCCGCCAAGCCCGAGGGCGACGCGCCGGAGAAGGCCGACAAGCCCAAGCGGACCCGCAGCCGCGGCAAGCCCAAGACCGATACCGCCGAGGCCGAGGCCGCCGAGACCCCCACCAGGGATGACGTACCTACCGAGGTGCCCGCGCCGCAGCAGAAGGCCCGGGGCGGCCGCCGCGGACGCGAGGACGAGTCCAAGGTGGTCGGCATGGGCGATCACATGCCCAGCTTCATCGCCCTCAGCTTTGCGGAACGTCGCACCGGCTGATCCGGTGTCCTTGCCCGCCTTCAGCTTATCGTAAGGTTTTGATGTCAGATCGGCTCCATCCCACCCGGATGGAGCCGTTTTCGTGCCGCTGGAATATTCGACCACCCCCCGCTCCCGGCGGCGCTTCGACCGCTGTTCCGTCGATCTGCTCGGCACGGCGGTGTTCCCGGACCGGTCGATCCTGGTCCGGGTTCTCGATCTGTCGCTCTTCGGGGCGCGGATCGAGATGCCGCTGCACGCCTGCGCCTACGAGCTGTCCGGGCTGGGCGATTTGCGGATCGATCACGTTCTGCTGCTTCGCGTCCGGTGGCGATGGTCGCACGGCCGGCAGATCGGGCTTGAGTTCCAGTCCCCCGCCCTGGTGCGCGACGGCATCCTGCACCTGATGCGCACGGCCGGGTCGATCAGGTCAGCCGGCTGACGACGATGGTGACCTCGGGTTTCTTGCCGATCTCGTTCTGGGCGGTCTGGCGCACCGTGCGGCGCAGCGCCTCCTCGATCTTGTCGTCATCCGTCATGGTCGCCGTCCCGGCGCGGTTCAGGAACTGGCTCAGGTCCTCCTCGAGCACGTCCTGAAGCGGTGCGCGGGACCGGCCGATCTCGGGCAGGCCCATCAGGTCGCACCACGGCTCGCCCAGGGGCTCGTCCTCTTCGTCCAGCACGACCGTCACGGTCACATGCCCGTTCAGCGCCATGCGGATACGGTCGCGCACGATGCCGTCCAGCGCGCCGATCTGCACCGATCCGTCCAGATAGGTCCGCCCGGTCTCGACATAGTCCACGATCTCGGGCGCATTGCCGGAGAGCGAGACCATGGTGCCGTTCACCGCGAGGATGCCCTTACGGCGGTTCCGGTCGGCCAGCTTGGCGTGTTCGCGCAGATGCCGGTGCTCGCCGTGCATCGGGACGATGAATTGCGGATCGACCAGGGCGTGCAGCTTTTCGAGGTCGGGGCGGTTGGCATGGCCGGACACGTGATAGAGCCCCGAGCTGTCGTCGACCACGTCCACGCCCATTTCCGAGAAGGCGTTGATGATCCGGATCACATCGCGTTCGTTGCCCGGGATCGTCTTGGAGGAAAAGAGAAAGGTGTCGCCTTCCTTCAACGCGATACCCAGGTGCTTGCCCCGCGACAGCTGCGCCGAGGCGGCGCGGCGTTCGCCCTGCGACCCTGTGACGATCAGCATCAGGTTTTCCCGGGGGATGTTGCGCGCATCCTCGGGCGAGACGACCGAGGGGAAGTCCGAGAGGACGCCGGTCTGCACCGCCGCCTCGATCATCCGGCGCATGGCCCGGCCCAGCAGGCATATGGACCGGCCGGCGGCGATCCCCGCCTCGGCCAGGGTCTTCACCCGGGCCACGTTGGACGCAAAGGTCGTGGCCACGAACATGCCTGTCGACCTGTTGACCAGCGCGGTGATTTCGGACCCGACGGTGCTCTCCGACCGGCCGGGGTGCCCCGAGAAGACATTGGTCGAGTCGCAGACCAGCGCGCGCACGCCGGGCGCCGCCACGTCGGACCAGAGCTCTTCGTCGAATGCCTCGCCGACCACCGGATCGGTGTCGAGCTTGAAGTCGCCGGTATGGATGACCCGGCCCTCGGGGCTGTCGATGACCAGCGCAGAGCTTTCCGGGATGGAATGCGAGATCGGCAGGAAGCCGACGCGGAAGGGCCCCGCCTCGATCCGGTCGGGCCAGGCATTGGCGACCGTCACCGCGTTGTCTCCCACCCCGTATTCCGCCAGCTTGCCGCGGGCGATGTTGGTCGTGAAGGCGCGGGCGTAGATCTTGGGCGCACCCAGCCGTTCATAGAGATGACCGACCGCGCCCACGTGGTCCTCGTGGGCATGGGTGATGAAGACCGCCTCGAGCCGGTCCTTCCGCTCTTCCAGCCAGGAGATGTCGGCAAAGATCAGGTCCACGCCCGGCGTCGTGTCCATGTCGGGAAAGGTGACGCCGATATCCACGAGGATCAGCCGCTCTTCTCCCGGCGCGCCATAGCCATAGACATAGGCGTTCATGCCGATTTCCCCGGCACCGCCAAGGGGGAGATAGATCAGCCGTTCATTGCTCATGCGTTGCCCTGCTCTCGATTGTAATCGTAGATGATCCGCAATCCGTGGATCGTCAGGAATTCGTCGAATTCATCGTAGAGGGTATCGCCCTGACCGAAGAGCGGCGCAAGGCCCCCGGTCGAAATAACCTTCATGGGACGTTCATATTCGGCCTTGATCCGTTGGGTGATCTCGCGGACCAGCCCGACATAGCCCCAGAAGACGCCGGACTGCATGCAGGCGACGGTGTTGGTGCCGATGACCTTCTGCGGCTTGGTCACGTCCACATGCGGCAGGGCGGCGGCCATCTCGTGCAGGGCCTGCAGTGACAGGTTCACGCCCGGCGCGATGATGCCGCCGACATAGGCGCCGTCCTCGGCCACCACGTCAAAGGTGGTGGCGGTGCCGAAATCGACGATGATCAGGTCCCCGCCGTAGCGGTCAAAACCGCCCGCCGCATTGACCAGGCGGTCGGGGCCGACAACCGTTCCCTCGTCGACGCGGGGCTGCGTGGGCAGCAGGCATTCGGCTTTGCCGACGACATAGGGCCGGCAGTTGAAATAGCGATCGGCCAGCACGCGAAGGTTGAAAACGACACGCGGCACGGTCGTCGAGATGATGACCGCGTTGATGTCCAGCGGGATCTCGTGGTGTTCCAGCAGGGTCGAGATCCAGACGTAATACTGATCGGCGGTCCGCTGATGCTCGGTCGAGGTCCGCAGGGTGCAGAGAAACCGTTCGCCATCCCAGATGGAAAAGACGGTGTTGGTGTTGCCGCAGTCGATCGCAAGAAGCATGGGTGGCCCCCTCTCAGAAATAGATGTCCGCCGCCGCTATGGTCCTGCGGCTCCCGTCCGTGGACAGTACCAGCTGGCCGGTCTCGTCGATGGTTTCGAACCGTCCCGTCGTCTCGCTCATGCCGGTGCGGGCGGTGATGACCTCGCCCAGATGCGCCGCGCGGTCCAGCCATGCGGTGCGGATCGGGGCGAAACCGTAATGCCTGAACTGGGTCTCGTAGCGGTCGAAGGCCTGCGCCAGCAGCTCCAGGAAGTCTTCGGGGGGCGGCGACGCGCCCATCCCGGTCAGCGCCACGGGCCGCAGCGCCCGCTCTTCGACTTCGGACACCTCCGGTGCCGATGCCAGGTTGACGCCGATCCCGATCGCGGCGCCGGCGGTGCGGCCCCCCGACTGCAGCGTCTCGAGAAGGATGCCGGCCAGCTTGCCGCCATTCAGCAGCACGTCGTTCGGCCATTTCAGCGCCAGCCCTTCGGTGCGCCCGGTGGCGCCCACGCAGGCGTCGAACAGCGCGAGAGAGGTGGTGAAGCTGCGCAGCGCGATCCGGTCGGGCCTCTCGGTCGTCGGCAGGATCAGTGTCGCGGCGAAGTTCCCCGGCGGCATGGACCAGGGCCGCCCGCGGCGCCCCCGGGCGGCGGTCTGCGCCAGGGCGAGGATCCAGGTGGGACGGTTGATGCCCCCCGCGAACCGCCGCTGCGCCTCGTTCAGGGTGCTGTCGACCGTCTCCAGCACGATGCGGTCATGACCCTCGGGCCATGCCGGGTCCGCGCCCATCGGATCAGTTGACCAGCGAGGCTGCCGCGGCCTGCGCCATGCCGTCGATCCCGAACAGGTTGACGATGCCGAGGATCATCGCCGCCGCGGGAACCATGAGAAGCGCCCAGAGGACCGGTGACCTGCCCGTCTCGACCTGTGCGCCCTCAGAGCCGAAGTACATGTAGAAGACGATCCGCAGGTAATAGTAGGCCCCGATGGCCGAAGCGACGGCGGACAGCGCCACGAGCCAGACCATGTCGGCGGCGAGCCCGGCCTGCCAGACGCCCAGCTTGGCGAAGAAGCCCAGCATCGGCGGCACGCCGGCCAGCGAGAACAGCAGGATCAGCATGGCCAGAGCGCGCGCCGGCTCGGCCCGGGCGTAGAGGTTGAGCGCGGCGATGTCGGTCACCGGCTCGCCGTCGCGCTGCATCGACAGGATGAAGGCGAAGGTGCCCACGTTCATCGTCACGTAGATGGCGAGATAGGTGAGCATGGCGCCCACCCCCTGCTCGGTCCCGGCGGCGAGGCCGATCAGGGCATAGCCCATGTGCGCGATCGAGGAATAGGCCATCAGGCGCTTGATGTTGGTCTGGCCGATGGCGGCGATGGCCCCGAGGAACATCGACAGGATCGACAGCAGCGCGACGATCTGCTGCCAGTCCGCGACCACACCGCCGAAGGCATCGTGCATGACCCGGGCGAAAAGGCCCATGGCCGCGACCTTCGGGGCGGTGGCGAAGAAGGCGGTGATCGGGGTCGGCGCGCCCTCGTAGACATCCGGCGTCCACATGTGGAAGGGCACGGCGCTGACCTTGAAGGCCAGGCCCGCCAGCATGAAGACGATGCCGAAGAGCAGGCCGATCGGCGCATGACCGCTGTCGCCCGCCGCCGCGACGATCCCCGCGAAGAGCGTGGTGCCCGAGAAGCCGTAGACCAGCGAGGCGCCGTAGAGCAGCATCCCCGAGGAGAGCGCGCCCAGCACGAAGTACTTGAGCCCCGCCTCGGTCGAGCGGACGGAATCCCGGCGCAGCGACGCCACGACATAGAGCGAGAGCGACTGAAGCTCGAGCCCCATGTAGAGCGCCATCAGATCTCCGGCCGACACCATCATCATCATGCCGACCACCGCCAGGGCGACGAGGACCGGGTATTCGAACCGCAGGATGTTGCGGCGCTCCATGTACTCCTGCCCCATGACCAGCACCGCCGCCGCCGAGAGCAGCAGCGTGACCTTGGCAAAGCGGGCAAAGGCGTCGTCGATGAACATGCCGCCGAACGCGGCGCGGTCGCCCTCTCCGGTGAAGCCGACCCAGACGGCCAGCAGGACCAGCACGCCCGCGGTGATCCAGGTCATCGCCGGGGCCAGCCGGTCCTTGCCGGTATAGACCGCGACGATCAGCGCCAGCATGGCGAAGAGGGCCAGGATGATTTCGGGGAGGATGATATTCAGATCGGCCGACATCGGCGGGCTCCCTCAGTGCGACGCGGCGGTGGCGACGCGGCTATCGTCCAGGCGATCCGCGGCGGCCAGGGCCGTGTTGTGGTCTTCGATCAGCGCCTCGACGGAGGGGCCGATCACATCGGTGACGAGGCTCGGATAGACGCCGAGCAGCAGGGTCATGGCGACGAGCGGGGCAAAGATCCACTTCTCCCGCGCGGTCATGTCGGTGATCGACCGCAGGCTCTCCTTGATCAGGTCGCCCATGACGACCCGGCGATAGAGCCAGAGCGCGTAGGCCGCCGAGAGGATCACCCCCGAGGTGGCCACCAGGGCCACCCAGGTGTTGACCTGGAAGATGCCCATCAGGGTCAGGAACTCGCCGATGAAACCGCTGGTGCCCGGCAGGCCGACATTGGCCATGGTAAAGAGCATGAAGATCAGCGCATAGGCCGGCATCTTGTTCACCAGCCCGCCATAGGCGTCGATGTCGCGGGTGTGCATCCGGTCGTAGATCACGCCGACGCAGAGGAAGAGCGCGCCCGAGATGAAGCCGTGCGACAGCATCTGGAAGATCGCGCCGTCGATGCCCTGCTGGTTGGCGGTGAAGATGCCCATGGTGACATAGCCCATGTGCGCGACCGAGGAATAGGCGATCAGCTTCTTCATGTCCTCCTGCACCATCGCGACGAGCGAGGTGTAGACGATGGCGATGGCCGACATCCAGAAGACCAGCGGCGCCAGCAGGTCCGACCCGATCGGGAACATCGGCAGCGAAAAGCGCAGGAAGCCGTAGCCGCCCATCTTCAGCAGGATCGCCGCCAGCACGACCGAGCCGGCGGTCGGCGCCTGGACGTGCGCGTCGGGCAGCCAGGTGTGCACCGGCCACATCGGCATCTTGACCGCGAAGGAGGCGAAGAAGGCCAGCCACAGCAGCGTCTGCATCCCCCCGACGATCTGTATCCCGAGGACCGAGAAGGTCTCGGATCCGAATTCGTGGGTGAGCAGCGCCGGGATGTCGGTGGTACCGGCATCGGCCACCATGGCGACCATGGCCACCAGCATCAGGACCGAGCCGAGGAAGGTGTAGAGAAAGAACTTGAAGCTCGCGTAGATCCGGTTCTTGCCGCCCCAGATGCCGATGATCAGGAACATCGGGATCAGCCCGGCCTCGAAGAAGAGGTAGAAGAGCACGAGGTCCAGCGCCATGAACACGCCCAGCATCAGCGTTTCCAGCAGCAGGAAGGCGATCATGTATTCCTTGACCCGGCTCGTGACGTTCCACGAGGCGGCGATGGTCAGCGGCATCATGAAGGTGGTCAGCAGCACGAACAGGACCGAGATCCCGTCGACGCCCATCTTGTACTTGAGCCCCATGAGCCATTCGCGTTCCTCGACGAACTGGAAGCCCGTGTCCGAGGGATCGAACCCCACGAGGATGAAGAGCGAGACGATGAAGGTCAGCACCGTCGCGATCAGCGCCACCCACTTGGCGTTCCGCTGACCGGCCTCGTCCTCGCCGCGCAGGAAGATCGCGAGGATCAGCGCGGCGATCGCGGGCAGGAAGGTGGTGATGGAGAGAAGATTGCTCATTATTCCGCCCCTCCGCCGATCGTCATCCAGGTCACGAGGATCGCGATGCCGATCACCATGGCGAATGCATAGGTGAAGATGTATCCGTTCTGCGCCCGCCCCGCGAGCCGGGTGAAGAAGGGGATGATCCCCATGGCGAGCCCGTTGATGCCGCCGTCGATCGTGCCCTCGTCACCGCGCTTCCACAGCTGCTTGCCGATCCACATGGCGGGCCGGACAAAGACGACGTGATAGATCTCGTCGAAATACCACTTGTTCAGCAGGAAGAGGTACAGGGGCCGGTTGGCCTCGGCCACGCGGGCGGGCATCGCCGGGTTCCAGACATAGAACCACAGCGCCGTCAGCAGGCCGATGAGCATGGCGACGAAGGGGCTGACCTTGACCCAGACGGGGGCGTGGTGCGCCTCGTCCATGACGTGGTTGTCGGGATGCATGTAGATCGCGCCCTCGGGGGCCATGCCGGCGGCATGGGTGTCGGCCGCGGCGTGCCCGTCCTCCCCGCCGTGCGCCTCTGCGCCGGTGGTCGTACCGTGGTCGCCCTCGGTCACGGTGTCCTCGGTCACGGCCTCGACCGCGCCTTCTCCGTCGCCCTCGGTGGCCTCGACGATGGCCGCGACCGGCCCCTCGCCGTGATCGTCGCCCCCGGCCTCGCCATGGGCGGCATCGTCTTCGGCGTGATGCGCGGGAATGCCGAAGAAGGCGTTCACGCGGTCGTGCGAGCCGAAGAAGGACCCGTACCAGATCATGCCCGCGAAGATGGCGCCAAGCGCCAGCACGCCGAGCGGCACCAGCATGACGGTCGGGCTTTCATGGGCGTGATCGTGGGTGTGCCTGTCGCCCCGCGGCTCGCCGTAGAAGGTCAGGAACATCAGACGCCAGGAATAGAAACTGGTGAACAGCGCCGCGATGACCAGCATCCAGAAGGCGTAGCCCCCCGCCGAGCCGGCCCAGGCGCTTTCGATCACCGCATCCTTGGAGAGGAACCCGGCGAAGCCGATATGGGTCAGCGGAATGCCGACGCCGGTGATGGCCAGCGTGCCGATCATCATCGCCCAGAAGGTGTAGGGCAGCTTCTTGCGCAGGCCGCCATAGTTCCGCATGTCCTGCTCGTGGTGCATCCCGTGGATGACCGAACCGGCGCCGAGAAAGAGCATCGCCTTGAAGAAGGCGTGGGTAAAGAGGTGGAACATGGCGACGGAATAGACGCCCACGCCCGCCGCGACGAACATGTAGCCCAGCTGGGAACAGGTCGAATAGGCGATCACCCGCTTGATGTCGTTCTGCACCAGCCCCACGGTCGCCGCGAAGAAGGCGGTGGTGGCGCCGAGGAAGGTGACGAAGGCCATGGCCTGCGGCGCGTATTCCATCAGCGGCGACATGCGGCAGACCAGGAAGACGCCCGCCGTCACCATGGTCGCGGCGTGGATCAGCGCCGACACCGGGGTCGGCCCCTCCATCGCGTCGGGCAGCCAGGTGTGCAGCAGCAGCTGCGCGGATTTGCCCATGGCGCCCACGAAGAGCAGGAAGGCCAGCAGGTTCGCCGCGTTCCAGTCGGTCCAGAGGAAGGTGATCTGGGTCTCGGCCAGGGTCGGCGCGGCGGCAAAGACATCGTCCAGCTGGATCGAGTCGGTCAGGTAGAACAGCCCGAAGATGCCGAGCGCAAAGCCGAAATCGCCGACGCGGTTGACGATGAAGGCCTTCATCGCCGCGGCATTGGCCGAGGGCTTGCGATAGTAGAAGCCGATCAGCAGATAGGAGGCGACGCCCACGCCCTCCCAGCCGAAGAACATCTGGACCAGGTTGTCCGAGGTGACCAGCGCCAGCATGGCGAAGGTGAAGAACGACAGATAGGCGAAGAAACGCGCGCGATAGCTTTCCTCGCCCTCGCGGAAATTCTCGTCATGCGCCATGTAGCCGAAGCTGTAGAGATGGACGAGCGCCGAGACGGTGGTGACGACGATCAGCATGATCGAGGTCAGCCGGTCCAGCCGGATCCCCCACGAGGTGCTGAGCGTCCCGCTCTCGATCCAGCGCAGGATCTCGACGTGCTGGGTTTCGGGGCCGTGGCTGAAGAAGACGATCCACGAGAGGAGGCAGGCCAGGAACAGCAGCCCGGTGGTGACCCATTGCGCGCCCCGGATGGTGATCAGGCGCCAGCCGAACCCGGCGATGATGGCGCCGATCAGCGGTGCGAAGAGGATGATCGAAACCATGGGGTCAGCCTTTCATCACGTTGATGTCTTCGACCGCGATCGTGCCGCGGTTGCGGAAGAAGCAGACGAGGATCGCCAGGCCGATGGCGGCCTCGGCGGCGGCCACCGTCAGCACGAACAGGGTGAAGACCTGTCCGGCGAGATCGCCGAGGAAGGACGAGAAGGCGACGAGGTTGATGTTCACCGCCAGCAGCATCAGCTCGATGCTCATCAGCAGGATGATCACGTTCTTCCGGTTCAGGAAGAGCCCGAAGATGCCGATGACGAATAGCGCGGCGGCCACCGTCAGGTAATGTTCGATCCCAATCATGTCCATCGGTCCTTTGCGTCCCGGTCTTTCGCGGCAGCCTGACGGCGCCGGTGTTTCATTCGCCCCTGGCGGGCCTCAGAGCCCCTGCCCCGGCTTCACGTCCTTGAGCTCCATCGACTTGGCCGGGTCGCGCCACATCTGGGCCAGGACGTTCTGGCGCTTGATGTCGGTGCGGTGGCGCAGGGTCAGGACGATGGCGCCTATCATGGCCACCAGCAGGATCAGCCCGGCCAGCTGGAAGAGCAGGAAGTACTGGTCGTAGATCAGCAGCCCCAGCCCGGCGGTGTTCTCGCCCTCGGGCATGGCGGCAAGGCGGTTCGAGGCGGCCATGTCCGACGCCTCCCACGAGCCGTAGGCCAGGCCGAACTGCATCAGCAGGATGACCCCGATCAGCAGGGCCAGCGGCATGTATTTCGCCATCTCCGCCTTGAGCGCGGCAAAGTCGATGTCGAGCATCATCACCACGAAGAGGAAGAGCACCGCCACCGCGCCGACATAGACGATGATCAGCAGCATCGCGACGAATTCCGCCCCCAGCAGCACGAAGAGCCCGGCCGAGGACAGGAAGGCCAGGATCAGCCAGAGCACCGAATGCACCGGGTTGCGCGCGATGACGGTAAAGAGCCCGCCGGCGAGCGTCGAAAATGCGAACAGGTAAAAGGCCAGTGCGGCAGCGGTCATTCCTCGTCCCCTTGCTTCTTCGCGTCCTCGTGGCTCTTGACCACGTCGTTCGCGATTTCCCCCGCCCGGGTCATGGCGGGCAGTCCGGCGAACATCGACATCTGGGCGATGCATTCACCGATTTCCTGTTTCGTCGCCCCGGCTTCGAGCAGGTGGCGCACGGTCATGCGGATCTGCGCCTCGGCCTGCGCGCCCTGCATGGTCAGGCCGGCCAGCGTCAGGAACAGGCGCGTCTTGGCATCCAGACCTTCGCGGTTGAAGGCGTTGCCGAAGGCCATTTCCATCCATTCCTTGGGCATGGTCGGCCAGAGGCTGTCGAACCCCTTGGGCGTGAAGGTCTCGAGCGCGGGGTTCATGGCCTTGGCCATCTCCTGCGCCTGCTGCATCATCAGTTCGAACGGGGACTTGGCGTCGCTCATGCGGGCACCTCCCGCGTCTCGACGGCCACGCCGGGCCGTCCGATTGCAGTGCGGAAGGCCGAATGCCCCTCGCCGATCAGGACCCGCGATACCACGGCACGGCCAGCTGCAATGCTCTGCAGATGGCTGCGGACGGAGCGGGTCTCCATCGGGGTGCCGGATTGCGGGGCGTGCGACATGGGGTCGGTTCTATCCTTAGCGGTAGGGCGCGTCGATTTCGAGGTTGCGGGCGATCTCGGCCTCCCAGCGTTCGCCGTTGGCGAGCAGCTTGGCCTTGTCGTAGTAGAGTTCCTCGCGCGTCTCGGTGGCGAATTCGAAGTTCGGGCCTTCGACGATCGCATCCACCGGGCAGGCTTCCTGGCAGAAGCCGCAGTAGATGCATTTCGTCATGTCGATGTCGTAACGCGTGGTCCGGCGCGAGCCGTCCTCGCGCGGTTCGGCGTCGATGGTGATGGCCTGCGCCGGGCAGATCGCCTCGCAGAGCTTGCAGGCGATGCAGCGTTCCTCGCCGTTGGGATAGCGGCGCAGGGCGTGTTCGCCGCGGAAGCGGGGGCTGAGCGGACCCTTCTCATGCGGGTAGTTCACGGTGGCCTTGGGCTTGAAGAAGTACTTCAACCCCATCTTGAACCCCTGCCAGACATCCCAGAGCAGGAAGTACTTGGCGGCGCGGGTATAGTCGATCTGGGTCATTCGTCGTCCTCGCGAAAATTGTCGAAGAATTCCTTTATGGCCTCATCCAAGTCGGTTTCGTCCAAGTCCGTACCATCTTCCGTTCGCTGGCCCAGAACACCCAGGTTTTTTAAGACCGCGTTGAGAAACGCATATTTTTCGCGTTCGCGGAGGTAATCGTAAGATACCGAGAATTCTTTCAACGCCGACATGCCACCCTCACATCATCCAGCGGGCATAGGCCCCGCCAAAAAGTTCGAATTTCGCGAGGAAGGCGACGATCACCACCCATGCCAGCGACAGGGGCAGGAAGACCTTCCAGCCGATGCGCATCAGCTGATCGTAGCGGAAGCGCGGGACCACGGCCTTGGTCAGTGCAAAGACGAAGAACACCAGCAACATCTTGAGAATGAACCACAGGATGCCGTCCGGCAGGAACGGGACCGGCGACAGCCAGCCTCCGAGGAAAAGCAGCGAGGCCAGGGCGCACATCAGCACGATGGCAAAGTATTCGCCGATCATGAAGAGCAGGAAGGGCGTCGAGGAATATTCCACCTGGTATCCCGCCACCAGTTCGGATTCCGCCTCCGGCAGGTCGAAGGGCGGGCGGTTCGTCTCGGCCATGGCCGAGATGAGGAAAAGGAAGAGCATCGGGAAATGCGGCAGCCAGTACCAGCTGAACAGCCCGTAATCGCCGTCCTGCGCCGCCACGATGGCGCCGAAGTTCATCGACCCGGTCGAGATGATGACGCCGATGATGATCAGGCCGATCGACACCTCGTAGGAGATCATCTGCGCGGCCGAACGAAGCGAGCCGAGGAACGGATATTTCGAGTTCGAGGCCCAGCCCCCCATGATCACGCCGTAGACCTCGAGCGAGGAGACGGCGAAGACATAAAGCAGCGCCACGTTGATGTCCGACAGCACCCATCCGTCGTTGAACGGGATCACTGCCCAGGCGACCAGCGCCAGCACGAAGGACAGAAGCGGCGCCAGAAGAAAGACGAACTTGTCGGCGCCGGCGGGGATCACCACCTCCTTGGTGATGTACTTGCCGAAATCGGCGAAGGACTGGAGCAGGCCGAAGGCCCCCACCACGTTCGGCCCCTTGCGCAGCTGCACCGCGGCCCAGATCTTGCGGTCCGCGTACAGCAGGAAGGCCAGCGCGACCAGCAGGGGGACAACCAGCAGCAGGACCTGACCCAGTGTCAGGAGGAGGATGCCGAGGGGGTGAGTGGTAAAGAAGTCAGCCATAGGTCCTCACACCGTGGGTATTCCGTTGCTCTTGCAGTTCTCGACGGTCACTTCGGCGTCGATCGTGCGCAGTCCGGCGGGGATGGCCGCCGAGATGGTATAAATCGCATCCGCCTGCCAGAGGCCAGAGACTTCGGCAGTTTTTGTGCGCAAATGCCGCGCGAATCCGAAGCCGCGGATCAGCGTGTACTGCGCGGCGGCGCATTCGGCGTAATCGGTGACGTCCTGCGCGCCGCGCGCACCGCGCATCTTGACGTGAAAGGCCACCAGATCGTTGTCGAGAAGCCGCGTCTCGATCCCCTCATAGGACGCACCGGCTGGCGCGGGCGCGCGGGCCAAGGCCGCGCGCGACACCTCGTCCTGCGCGGTGCAGGCGGCCGACAGGCCGGCCACGGTTATGAGGGCGAACCGGATCACTCGGCCGCGACCCGGGGCGGGACGCGTGACGCGGCGTTCGACGACAGTTCCGCCATGATTTCCGACGCGCGTGCGATCGGGTTGGTGAGATAATGGTCCTTCACGGCGTTCACGAAGGTCGCGTCGCCCAGCTCGCCCCCGGGCAGCGCGGTCCAGTCGTTCTCCGGCACCTGGTCGATCTTCTTCAGATGCGGCACGGCCTCGATCAGCGCCTTGCGCAGCTGCGCCATGCTGTCGAAGGGCAGTGCCTCTCCGATCTCGGCGCTGAGCGCGCGCAGGATGGCCCAGTTCTCCTTGGCCTCGCCCGGCGCGAAACCGGCGCGCAGCGCCAGCTGCGGACGGCCCTCGGTGTTGACGAAAAGGCCGTTTTCCTCGGTATAGGCCGCGCTCGGCAGGATCACGTCGGCACGGTGTGCGCCCCGGTCCCCGTGCGAGCCCTGGTAGATGACAAAGGCGCCCTCTCCGATTTCGACCTCGTCCGCGCCGAGGTTGTAGATCACCTCGGCCCCGTCGATGGCGGCCGAGATGCCGCCCTCGGTGACTGCGCCGATGTCCATGGCCCCGACGCGGCTGGCGGCGGTGTGCAGGATCAGCAGCTTTGCCTTGCGGGCCTCGGCGATCTCCATGGCGGCGGCCAGCACGGCCTCGCCATCGGCCTCGCGCAGGGCGCCCTGCCCCACGATCACGATGCCGCGCTCGTCCTCACCCACGGGTTCGGACCTGGCGGTCTTGACGTGCTCGGCGAGGGCCGCGCGGTCGGATCCGAAATGATGCGTGTCGAAGGTCAGATCGACGTCTTCGCCGATCACGCCCACGGTCGCGCCGTTGATCCAGGCCTTGCGGATGCGGGCGTTCAGCACCGGGGCCTCGGCACGGGGATTGCAGCCGATCAGCAGGATGCCGTTGGCCGTGTCGATGTCTTCGATGGTCGCCGTGCCGACATAGGCCGAGCGGTTGCCGGCGGGCAGTTTCGCGCCATCGGTGCGACATTCCACCGAACCGCCCAGGCCCTCGACCATCTGTTTCAACGCGAAGGCCGCCTCCACGGGGACGAGATCCCCGATCAGGCCCGCGACTTTCTTGCCCTTGATCGCCTCGGCCGCCCTGGTCAGCGCCTCGGGCCAGGTGGCGGGGCGCAGCTTGCCGTTCTCGCGGACATAGGGCCGGTCGAGCCGCTGGCGGCGCAGCCCGTCCCAGACAAAGCGCGTCTTGTCCGAGATCCATTCCTCGTTCACGCCGTCATGGTTGCGCGGCAGGATGCGCATGACCTCGCGCCCCTTGGTGTCCACCCGGATCGACGAGCCGAGCGCATCCATAACGTCGATGGTCTCGGTCTTGGTCAGCTCCCACGGGCGGGCGGTAAAGGCGTAGGGCTTGGAGACCAGTGCACCGACCGGGCAGAGGTCGATGATGTTGCCCTGAAGCTCGGATTCCAGCGTCTGGTTCAGGTAGGAGGTGATCTCGGCATCCTCGCCGCGGCCGGTCTGGCCCATCTGGTGGATGCCCGCGACCTCGGTGGTGAAGCGGACGCAGCGGGTGCAGGAGATGCAGCGCGTCATGTGCGTCTCGACCAGCGGGCCGAGGTTCAGGTCGTCCACGGCGCGCTTGGGTTCGCGATAACGCGAGAAATCGACGCCATAGGCCATGGCCTGATCCTGCAGGTCGCATTCGCCGCCCTGGTCGCAGATCGGGCAGTCCAGCGGGTGGTTGATGAGCAGGAACTCCATCACCCCCTCGCGGGCCTTCTTGACCATCGGCGAATTGGTGCGGATCACCGGCGGCGCGCCTTCCGGCCCGGGCCGCAGATCCTTGACCTGCATCGCGCAGGAGGCGGCGGGCTTGGGCGGGCCGCCCACCACCTCGACTAGGCACATCCGGCAGTTGCCGGCGATCGAAAGCCTTTCGTGATAGCAGAAGCGCGGCACCTCGATGCCCACCTGCTCGCAGGCCTGGATCAGGGTGAGCTTGGGATCGACCTCGACCTCTTGGTCGTCGATGATGATCTTGCGCAGGTCAGACATGGTCTCTCACTTTGCTTTCGTCTCTGCCCGGCCTGTCCGTCGGCCGGGCTTATGTCCGGATGCGGCCGCGGGGCCGCGCGTGTCTACCTCAGGAAGGCCCCGATCTGGCTGTTCGCGGCCATTTCCATCTGGCCAAGCTTGCACAAATCCGCGGTCTCCTGCGGATCCAGCCCCTTCTGGCGCATGTAGGCTTCCCCTTTTGCGCGCATCCGGGCCTTTTCCGCATCGCTCTTGCGATAGGCGTCGATCTCGGCCCTGGTATAGCCCATGTCGCGGGCCCTGTCGGCCAGTTCCCACAGGAAGGCGAGGCCCTTGACCGTGCGGGGGCTGATATCGTCGCACTTGTCGCTGATCTCGATCGCCATCGCGACCGAGAACATCGGATTGTCGAGTTCCGGGACATCCCGGATGGGTGTCTTGGCCGCCGCCGTGGTGGCGGTCAGGGCCAGGACGAGGATGCTGAGCGTCATGCGCATGCGGATCTCCCTTGCTTGCAGCGCGGGGCGGCCGACCGGGCCGCCCCATCTGCTGCGCAGATGGGGGTTGCCCCGTCCGATATGCAATAACGTGGGCCGCAAGTCACTGTTATCGGGGACAATCCGCTCATTCCGCGACCGCCCGGAAAACGTGCTGCACCCCGTCCGGCATACGCCTGCCCGCCCGCTTCGCGCGGCTGCGCGTGGCGTCGGGCGACGCGACGAGCCGGCCCTGATCCGGCTCGGCCAGGCGATATGCGGACCTCACCGCCATCCTTCGCACACCCCGCTCAGAACCAGTTCGCGGTCGATGATCGGCAGCGCCGCGTCCTCGGCATCTGGCGAGATGTCCCACTCGATGTCGGACAGGCCGTACTGACGGATGCAGTACTCGTTGGCCTTGTGCCGGGCCGCCTCGCGCGCACCGACGAGCGACCGGCCCGGGTCGCGGACCGTGACCACGAAGGCGGCGCGATTTTCGCGGTCGCTGCTTACCCGCGTGCGGAAATACTGGCCGTCGAACTCGACCCGGTTGCCCAGGAGATTCCGGCCGCCGCCCTGGCGGGAACAGGCCGAGAGAGCCGTGACGGCGACGAGCGCCAGGATGAGGATTCGCGTCATGCCGCCGCTCCGAATTGCTGCGCGACCCGGCCGGTCGCCTGTTTCCCCTTGCAGGCCCGGAAGCCCCTGCCCGCGCGAGAGCCGCCGGGGGCGGCCGCCTCGTGGCGCGGCAATCCGATGCCGGATCCCGTCGGCCGCCTCATTTGCAGACCCCCAGAAGCACCCAGGCGCCGCCGGTCAGATAGCCGGTGCCGTAATAGCGCGTCGCATCCTCGCGGGCGACGGGGCGCGCGATGGCGGCGGCCTTGGACGGGGTCCAGCCGGGCCGGTCCGAGCATCCCGCCGAGGCGGCCGCGACCGCATCCTGGTGGTCGGCCCGCGTCATTGCCTGGCCGTCCAGCCGCGAGACGCGCAGCCCCGGCACGCCGCCGTCCGACATGGTAAAGGGCGCAGAGACGCCGGGCCCGAAGACCCAGGCCTCCGCCTGCCGGCCCGGAGGCGAGGCGAGCGGCAGGAAGGCCACCTTGTAGGATCCCTCGGGGATGAAGACCTCGACCGAGCCGGATTCGCGGTTCATCCAGTCCTGCCGGATGGATTGCGCGGAACAGGCCGACAGGGCGGCCACGAGGGCCGCGCCGATCAGCGCGCGTCCGGCGGGGATATGCGGCAGGCGCAGGGTCACGTCACTCGGCCGCCACGGCCGTCGCGGCCCGCTTGTGCTTGATCCGGTCCTCGATCACGTCGCGGAAGTTGCGGATCAGGCCCTGGATCGGCCAGGCCGCCGCATCGCCGAGCGCACAGATCGTGTGGCCCTCGACCTGCTTGGTCACGTCGAAGAGCATGTCGATCTCCTCCACGCTCGCCTCGCCCTTCACCAGCCGGTCCATGACGCGCATCATCCAGCCGGTGCCTTCGCGACAGGGCGTGCACTGGCCGCAGCTTTCGTGCTTGTAGAACTTGGACAGCCGCCAGATCGCCTTGATGATGTCGGTCTGCTTGTCCATCACGATGACCGCCGCGGTGCCCAGGCCCGAGCCCAGTTCGCCCCGCAGGTAGTCGAAGTCCATGATGGCGTCCTTCATCTTCTCGCCCCGCACGCAGGGCACGGACGATCCGCCGGGGATCACGGCCAGGAGATTGTCCCAACCGCCGCGGATGCCGCCGCAATGCTTTTCGATCAACTCCTCGAACGAGATCGACATCGCCTCTTCGACGACGCAGGGGTTGTTGACGTGGCCCGAGACGGCAAAGAGCTTGGTGCCGGCGTTGTTCTCGCGCCCGAAACCCGCGAACCACTCGGGCCCGCGCCGCAGGATGGTGGGCACGACCGCGATGCTCTCGACGTTGTTCACCGTGGTGGGGCACCCGTAGAGGCCCGCGCCCGCCGGGAACGGCGGCTTCATCCGGGGCATGCCCTTCTTGCCTTCGAGCGATTCGAGCAGCGCGGTTTCCTCGCCGCAGATGTAGGCCCCGGCGCCATGGTGCAGGTAGAGATCGAAGTCCCAGCCGGATTTCGCGGCGTTCGCCCCCAGCAGGCCCGCATCATACGCCTCGTCGATGGCGGCCTGCAGCGCCTCGCGCTCGCGGATGTATTCGCCACGGATGTAGATGTAGCAGGCGTTGGCGTTCATCGCGAAGGACGCGATCAGGCACCCCTCGATCAGCGTGTGCGGATCGTGGCGCATGATCTCCCGGTCCTTGCAGGTGCCGGGCTCGGATTCGTCCGCGTTGACGACCAGGTAGGCCGGGCGCCCATCGGATTCCTTGGGCATGAAGGACCATTTCAGACCCGTCGGAAAGCCCGCGCCGCCGCGGCCGCGCAGGCCGCTGGCCTTCATCTGGTCGATGATCCAGTCGCGGCCCTTCTTGATGATGTCCGCCGTGCCGTCCCAATGCCCGCGGTCCCGCGCCCCTTGCAGGGTACGGTCGTGCATCCCGTAGATATTGGTGAAGATGCGATCCTGATCCTTGAGCATGCTCTACCCTTCGTCGTCCCGGCGTGCGCGCCAGATTTGTGCTGCGACCACCAGCGCCCAGATGAAGGCGGCGATGGCGATAAAGTCGATGAGGAACGCGAACCGGAGCGGCATGTCCAGTTCCGAGCGCAGGAACTGCCCGCCGATCCAGAACATCATGGCCCCTGCGATCACCAGAGCCACGATCCGGCCCTTCCTCGCTATGGCGTCGTCTCTCTTCGTCATCGCGCCACTCAATACACGTCACCCTTGTCGACGCGCTTCGAGAAATCCGTTTCCTCGCCCGAGGCAAGCCGGCCGGCCTGCTCCACCCAGTTGTCGCGGCTGACCCGGCCCTTGAAGCCCTTGAGGTTCTGGTCGACCCAGGCCACCTCGTCGGCGGTCCAGGCGGCGATCTGGTCGAAATGGTAATAGCCCATGTCGTTCAGCATGCTCTCGAGCTTGGGTCCGACGCCCTTGATCCGCTTGAGATCGTCCGCCGCGCCGGCGCGCGGGCCGCTCAGGCCCTCGGGACGGGTTCCGTCGGTCCCGGCTGCCCCGACCTCGGTCACGTCGGCCACCTCGGGCTCTTCCGCCGGAAGATCCGCGGCGGCGGCCGGGTTGGTCCCGCCCCCCTGCTGAGGGTCGATGATATCGCCGGTCTCGGGGGATGTCTCGGCCGGGCCCGCGCTGGCGGCGCCCTCGTTCGCGGGTCGGTTGGCCTCGGCGGCGGTCGTTGTAGCGGCTGCGGTCGTGGTAGCGGCTGCGGCCGGCGTCATGGATGCGGTGGACGGCGTCGTGCCTTTCGGGGCCTCGGCGGGCCTGGGGGCCGACACGGCGCCGGGCGACTTCTCATGCTGCTTGCTGCCGAAGGTATTGGCGAGCGTGGCCTCCTCCTCCTTGCAGATTAGCGAGGTCAGGGCGTAGCCGGCGATGGCCGCGATGATGACAGCGAGGATCAGGGCCAGCAGGACGGCGACACCGGGGCGCATGAGGACATAGGCCAGCAGTCCGACGACCACGGCCACGATCCAGCAGATCAGCTTGCAGTTGTTCCCCATCTTTCCGTCCCCCTAAAGTTGCATATCAGTCGTAGACATCGCCCTTCTTGACGCGGGTCGAGAATTCGGTCGTGCCGCCCGAGGCCAGGATCCTGGCCTGGTCGATCCAGTTGTCGCGGCTGGCGCGCCCCTTGAACCCCTTGAGGTTCCGGTCGATCCAGGCGAGTTCGGCGCCGCCCCAGGCCGCGATCTGGTCGAAGTGGTAGATCCCCAGATCGTTGCACAGCTGTTCCAGCGCCGGTCCCACGCCCTTGATCTGTTTAAGGTCGTCCGGCTGGCCGTCGCGCGCGGCCGACAGGCCCACGGGTTTCCGGCCCTCGCCCTCTTCCGGGGTGACGCTGCCCGGCCCTTCGGCGGCAGCCGCCGCTGCGGCGCGGGTTTCATCCGCGGCGCCCGTCTGACCGGGGGCGCGCGACGCGTCGTCGGCGGTGGCGTCCGCGGCGTTGGTCGCGTCGTCGGCGCCGGTCTCCTGCGGGGTGCCGGCGTCGGCCTTGCCCGCCTCCGAGGTTGCGGCGGTGTCCGCCTTGGGTGCCGGATCGTCCTTGGCATCCGCGCCGACCCCGGCCGGCTCCCGCTTGGAGGGCGGATTGGCGCCCGAGGTGGCCTCGGCCTCCTGCTCGGTGACGCCGGTCTTGTCCACCGGTTCGCCCCTGGCCGGGCGCGGTTCGCTCCGGCCGTTCTCGACCTTGTCGGCGCGGCCGTCGTCCAGCCACGGCGTCAGCAGCGGAACCTCGGTCCCGTCGATCCGCTTGACCGTGTCGTTCAGGTCCGTCGCCAGCGCCACCGAGGCGTTGTACTGGGTCCGGCCGCTGTCGTATTCCGTCAGCGATGTCAGGCCCTTGAGCGGTTCGGCGGCATAGCGGCCATTTTGCGGGCCCGGCACCGGAACCTTGCCTTCGGCCAGTTCCCCAAGGATCTCGCGCAGGCGCTCGGCGGTCAGGTCCTCGTAGTAGTCCTTGCCGATCTGGGCCATCGGCGCATTGGCGCAGGCGCCGAGACACTCGACCTCCTCCCACGAGAACTTGCCGTCGGCAGAGACCTCATGGGCCTTCGGCGCGATCATCTCCTGGCAGACGGCGATGAGATCCTCGGCACCGCAGATCATGCAGGATGTGGTGCCGCAGATCTGCACATGCGCCACCGAGCCCACGGGAGCGAGCTGGAACATGAAGTAGAAGGTCGCGACCTCGAGCGCCCGGATATACGCCATATCGAGCATCGCCGCGATATGTTCGATCGCGGGACGGGTCAGCCAGCCCTCCTGCTCCTGCGCGCGCCACAGCAGCGGGATGATCGCGCTGGCCTGGCGACCCTCGGGATACTTGGTCATCTGCGCCTCGGCCCATTTCTGGTTCTCGGGCGTGAAGGCAAAGCTTTCGGGTTGGTCCTTGTGAAGGCGGCGCAGCATCAGGCACAGGCTCCGGTCGTCAGTTTCACGCTGCCATCCTCAAGCTTCTCGGCCTTGTCGGTGGCAAGTTTGAAGGCGGTCATCTCGAGCACCTGTTCGCGGGTCATGCCGGTCTGGATCTCGACGGGCAGGTAATCCTTTTCCGAGCGCAGCGTGCACCCGACCGAGGCCACGGCCTCGTCATAGGCCGAGACTGCGTCCGCCGGAACGTCCCGGGGCGGCATGGCGCAGGCGGCGAGAAGGCCGGCGATCGGCAGCAGGAACAGGGTTTTCTTCACCGGTCGATCTCTCCGAACACGATATCCAGCGTGCCGATGATCGCCGCGACGTCCGCCAGCTGGTGGCCCGTCGCGATGTGATCCATCGCCGCGAGGTGGGGATAGCCCGGCGCGCGCAGCTTGGCGCGGTAGGGGCGGTTGGTGCCGTCCGAGACGAGGTAGACGCCGAATTCGCCCTTGGGCGCCTCGACGGCTGCATAGACCTGGCCCTCGGGCACGCGGAAGCCCTCGGTATAGAGCTTGAAGTGGTGGATGAGCGCCTCCATCGAGGTCTTCATCTCGATACGTTTCGGCGGGGTGATCTTGCCGCGGCTCAGGATGTCGCCCTGCCCTTCCGGCGCGCGCAGTTTTTCCAGGCACTGCAGGATGATGCTGGTCGACTGGCGCATCTCTTCCACCCGGCAGAGATAACGGTCATAGCAGTCGCCGTTCTTGCCGACGGGGATCTGGAAGTCGAACTCGTCGTAGCATTCGTAGGGTTGCGCGCGGCGCAGGTCCCAGGCCAGCCCCGAGCCCCGCACCATGACACCGGAAAAGCCGTAGCGCTGGATGTCGTCCTCGGTCACGATGCCGATGTCGACATTGCGCTGCTTGAAGATGCGGTTTTCCGTCAGCAGGTTGTTCAGATCGTCGAGAAAGCCGCCGAACCGTTCGGACCATTCCTCGATATCGTCCAGCAGCTTGGGCGGCAGGTCCTGGTGAACGCCGCCGGGCCGGAAATAGGCCGCGTGCAGGCGCGCGCCGCAGGCCCGTTCGTAGAAGATCATCAGCTCTTCGCGATGCTCGAACCCCCAGAGCGGCGGGGTCAGCGCGCCCACGTCCATCGCCTGCGTGGTCACGTTCATCAGGTGGTTCAACACGCGGCCGATCTCGGAATAGAGCACCCGGATCAGCGAGGCGCGGCGCGGGACCACCACGCCGGTCAGCTTCTCGATGGCCAGGCACCATGCATGTTCCTGGTTCATCGGCGCCACATAATCGAGCCGGTCGAGATAAGGCAGGTTCTGGAGATAGGTCCGGCTCTCCATCAACTTCTCGGTGCCGCGGTGCAGCAGCCCGACATGCGGGTCGCAGCGCTCCACGATCTCGCCGTCCAGCTCGAGCACGAGGCGCAGCACGCCGTGCGCCGCCGGGTGCTGCGGCCCGAAGTTGAGGTTGAAGTTGCGGATCTTCTGCTCGCCCGTCTGGGCGTCGCCGAACTGGTTTGAGCCGTCCATCATGCCATCACCTCGCCCGGGCCTCAGCCCAGCATCGCCGGGCCGTCCTCGACCCGGTAGAGTTTCGTCACCAGTTGCCAGCCCCCATCGGTGCGCAGGAACCCGAGATAGTCGCGGAACCGGCGCGGCGGGACCGCGACCACGACTTCCGCATGGGCCATTTCGGGACCGGCGAGCCGCAGCTCGGCAATCGAATAATCCGGGTCGCCCGCAAAGGCGTCACGTCCGCCGACACGCGAGACAAAGGCCGCCTTGTCCAGCGTTCCGGTCTGCCCGTTCTCCGAGCAGGTCATCAGGAATTGCTCGTGACAGAGCGTGTCGAGCGCCGCCGCATCCGCAGTGTGAAGCGCCGTCGCATAGGTACCAAGGGCCTCGCGGACCTCGGCCTCGATCGCGGAAAGATCGGCGTCCTTCACTTCGCCTCCTCCTTCTTCTCGTCACCGGGAAGAATGTAGTTCGCGCCCTCCCAGGGCGACATGAAATCGAACTGGCGGTATTCCTGCACCAGCTTCACCGGCTCGTAGACGACGCGCTTGGTGGTCTCGTCATAGCGGACCTCGGTATAGCCGGTGGTCGGGAAATCCTTGCGCAGCGGGTAGCCGCGGAACCCGTAGTCGGTCAGCAGACGGCGCATGTCGGGATGGCCCGAGAAGATGATCCCGAACATGTCGAAGACCTCGCGCTCGTACCAGTTGGCGCTCGGATGAACCTCGGTGATGGTGGGCACCATCTCGTCCTCGCGGGCGGCCAGGCGCAGGCGCACGCGGTGGTTCTGGTACATCGACAGGAAGTGGTAGATCAGGTCGAACCGCTTGGGCCGCTCGGGATAATCGACGCCGGTGATGTCGATCAGGGTGGTGAACCGGCAGGTCGCGTCGGTGCGCAGGAACTCGACGAACCCGGCGATGTTCGCCGGGGTCACGTCGATGGTCAGCTCGTCCAGCGTGATCTCCCACCCCAGCACGCAGTCGGGGCGCTTCATCTCGATATGGCTGCCGAGTTCCTTGAGGGCTTCTGTCATCGGTTCCTCGTGCCCCTATCTCGTGATCGTGCCGGTGCGGCGGATCTTCCGCGCCAGCTGCATGATGCCGTAAAGCAGCGCCTCGGCGGTCGGCGGGCAGCCGGGGACATAGATGTCCACGGGCACGATCCGGTCGCAGCCGCGCACCACGGAATAGCTGTAGTGATAGTAGCCCCCGCCATTGGCGCAGGAGCCCATGGAGACCACATAACGCGGCTCGGGCATCTGGTCGTAGACCTTGCGCAGCGCGGGCGCCATCTTGTTGGTCAGCGTGCCGGCGACGATCATCACGTCCGACTGGCGCGGAGAGGCGCGCGGCGCGATGCCGAAGCGCTCCGCGTCGTAGCGCGGCATCGAGGTATGCATCATCTCGACCGCGCAGCAGGCCAGCCCGAAGGTCATCCAGTGCAGCGACCCGGTGCGCGCCCAGTTGATCAGATCCTCGGTCGAGGTCAGCAGAAAGCCCTTGTCCTGCAACTCTTTGTTCAGCGCCTGCGTGGCCATCTCGGGATCGGGGCCGGCGCCGTGCGGGCCATAGGCCGCGACCGCCGAGGGGCCGGTCTTGACCCGGTCCGACTGCATCCCGTCGCCCAGAACCGGCGTGACCAGGGCGTCGTCGTCCTTGTCCTTCACTGCCATTCCAGTGCCCCCTTCTTCCATTCGTATGCGAAGCCGACCGTCAGCACCGCGAGGAAGACCATCATCGACCAGAAGCCGACCATGGAGATGTCCTTGAAGGCGACGGCCCATGGAAAGAGCATCGCGATCTCCAGGTCGAAGATGATGAAGAGGATCGACACGAGGTAGAACCGCACGTCGAACTTCATCCGCGCGTCGTCGAAGGCGTTGAAGCCGCATTCATAGGCCGAGACCTTTTCCGGGTCCGGATTGCGGACCGCGATGATCACGGCGGCGATGATGAACACGAGGCCCAGTCCGATGGCGACGGCAAGGAAAACGAGGATGGGAAGATATTCCCGAAGCATCACTTCCACTTGGATGGCTCCTTTCCTGACTGCGGACAAATGCTCTCGCGCCTTGTCCACACTGTGAGCGGTTTACTCCCCGCCCTTGGCAGGGTCAACCAAACTGGCCCATATTCCGCAAAATGAATGCTGCACCTGCGAATGGCCGCTCGGGACAACACAGCAAGGATTTCCAATGTGTTACGCATCGTAACCTGACTCTTTCAGTAGGGATTTGGAGGCGGATTTGCCGCGCAGCGGGCGGGGCCGGTGCTTCTGAGCGATGCGGGCCGCGACGCCGGGCGCGACAGAGGATCGTCGTGGCGACAGGTCCCGCGAGACGCGGGGGACGGACCTGGGCATTTCGCTCACGCGGACCGACCCAGTTCATGGCCCCGGTCGCCCCCAGGATGAACGGCCGGGATCATCCCGATCGGCGTCCCGGCCCGCACCGCGTTGCCCGTGGCACCGCTGTGTACCTCAGGGGCCGACCCGGACGCGGCCCTGAGATCTCCCGGCACCCCACAACCCAGAGTTGACAGCTGTCAACTTTGCCAGGACGGCTTTTCCTTGGCAAAGAAGGCGCCGATCCCCTCGGGCGCCTCGGTTCCTTCCCAGCAGGCGACAAGTTCCCCGATGGAATGTTCGATGATCTCGTCGGTGATCGGCGGCCCGAGGTGGCGCAGCAGGGCCTTGGCCCGGGCCACGGCGCCGGGCGCGGTCTGAAGATAGGGCGCGACCTCGGCCTCGACCGCCTCGTCCAGCGCGTCCGGGGCAACGGCGCGGGACAGCAGGCCCAGATCGACCGCCTCCGCCCCCTTGAAGGCGCGGCCGGACATGAAGACCCGGCGGGCACGGGCCTCGCCCATGCGGGCGGCGACGTAGGGGCCGATGGTCGCCGGGATCAGGCCCAGCCGGGTTTCGGTCAGCGCCATGGTCACCTCGGTCGTGCCGACGGTCACGTCGCAGACCGAGGCCATGCCGACCCCGCCGCCGAAGGCGTTGCCGTGGATGCGCCCGATGACCGGCTTGGGGATCAGGTTGATCGCCTTGAGCATCCAGGCCAGCGCCCCGGCCTCGCGCCCTCTTTGCTCGGGCGTGGCGTCGAACTGCTCGCGCATCCAGCCGAGATCGCCACCGGCGCAGAAGGTCCGGCCCTTCGCGGCCAGGACGACGACCCGGACCGCATCGTCCCGCGACAGCGCCGTCGCGGCTTCGTGCAGTTCACGGATCATCTGCGCGTTCAGGGCGTTGTGCTTCTCCGCCCGGTCGAGCCAGAGCGTCGCCACGCCGCGGTCGTCGGTGTCGATTGTGACGATGTCATGCGCCATTGCTGCTGTCCTTTCACTGGAAACCTTTCGCGCGACCCGAATGGTGGAGTTTTCACCCCACCCTCTCCCGATCGTGCCCCCGGCATGGGGCGGGCTGGTCCCCCACCCTACGATCCCGCTCCGCGGACGGGGCGCATCGCCCGGGCCATCTCTGCCGCCGCGACGAGAACCTCGCGGTCGAGCCCCGTCTCGTAGCCGAGCGTCACGAGTCGGTCATGCACCGCCTCGGTCGCGACGTTGCCCGCGGCGCCGGGCGCGTAGGGGCAGCCGCCGAGCCCGCCGACGGCGGCGTCGAAGACCCGCAGCCCCCGGTCGAGCGACACCTCGATATTGTCCAGCGCCCGGCCGGCGGTGTCGTGGTAGTGCCCGGCCAGGCGGGCGGCGGGCAGTTCCTCGAGCACGGCGTCCAGCATGGAGGCGATGCTTTCGGGCGTGGCCTGCCCGATCGTGTCGCCGAGCGAGATCTCGTAGCACCCCATCTCGCGCAGGGCCGCCGCCACGCGGGCCACCGCGCCGGGCGGGGTGGCGCCGTCATAGGGGCAGTCGGTCACGCAGGAGATGTAGCCCCGGACCGGCAGCCCCTCTTCCATCGCGGCGCGGGCGACCGGGGCGAAGCGCTCCAGGCTCTCGGCGATGGAGGCGTTGATGTTGGCCTTCGAGAACCCCTCGGAGGCCGAGCCGAAGATCGCCACCTCGTCCGCCCCCGCCTTCACCGCATCCTCGAAGCCGCGCATGTTCGGCGTCAGCGCCGCGTAGCGCACCCCCTTCGCGCGCGAGATGCCGGCCAGCACCTCGGCCGAGCCGGCCATCTGCGGCACCCATTTCGGACTGACGAAGCTGGCGCATTCGATCCGGTCGAAGCCCGCGCGCGACAGGCAGTCGACCAGCGCGATCTTGTCGGCGACCGGAATGTCGCGTTTCTCGTTCTGCAGGCCGTCGCGCGGCCCCACCTCGAATATCTCGACCCGGTCAGCCATTCATGTCTCCCATGCCGGATAGAAGTCCTGCGTGTATATGCCCGCGCCCTCGCGCGGCAGCGCTTCGCGGAAGGCCGGGCGCGCGGTGATCCGTTCGTACCATTTCGCCGTTTCGGGAAAATCGTCGAGTTTCGCGAAGAACCGGGCCTGGTAGACCGCCTGCCCCACGGCGATATCCGCGGCCGAAAAGCCCGAGGTCAGCAGGTAGTCGCGGTTCTCCACCGGGGTGGAGAGCCGCCCCTCGATCGCGGCATAGCATTTCTTCAGCCGCGCCGCCTCCAGCTTCATCACCACGGGCGAGCGCATCGCGTCGTCGTAGAGCGCGATATGCTGCTGGGTCAGCGCCGCCGAGTGCTGGGTGATCGTCTCGGCAAAGTGCAGCCAGACCAGCCAGTCGGGCCGGTCGAGATCGCCGGCCAGCCGGCCCAGACCGCGGTCGGGAAAGCGTTCGCAGAGGATCTCGATGATGGCGCCGGATTCGAAATAGGTCTCGCCGTCCATCTCCAGCGCCGGCACGCGACCGGCGGGGGATCGGCTTAGAAATTCCGGCGATCTCAATGACTTGTCGAATGCATAGGGGGTGACGTGGAACTCCACCCCCAGCTCGTTCAGCAGCCAGAGCACGCGCATGGACCGGGTCTGGTGGCAGTGATGCAGAACGATCAAGACGCGACCTCGTAGAAGTCCTTGACCGGGAAGTTGCGTTCGCCGTCCAGCTCCGTCGCCGCCTTGTGGGCCGGACGCGCCGCCATCCGGTCGAGATAGGCGAGGATGTTGGGAAACCGGTCGAACCGTACATAGCGCTGCGACGCGGTCAGGGAAAAGCCCATCATCGTGTCGGCGGCCGAGAACCCGCCCGCCAGCATGTGCTCCTGCCGCGACAGCAGGTCCTCGATCGGCGCCAGCGTCGCGGCGAGCCGCCGCGCCTCGATCTTGACCACCGTGTCGGACCGGTCGGCGGGATCGCGCAGAAAGACCCATTGCAGGTTCAGGTTCGCGATCAGGTGCCCCGAGGTCTCGGCATAGTGCATCATCTCGAGGAACGGGATGCGCTCCGGGTCGCCGGTCGGGCGGCCCAGCCCGTGTTCGGGCCGCGTCTCGCAGAGATATTCCGTTATCGCGCCGCTTTCGTGGATCACCTCTCCGTCGATCTCGAGCGCGGGGATGCGTCCGGCGGGCGACTTGCACAGGAAATCCGGCGACCGCATCGATCCGTCCTGGATCGTCCATTCGCGGATCTCGGGGGTGATGCCCATTTCCTGAAGCAGCCACAGGATGCGGAAGGACCGCGCCCCGGGCACATGGTGCAGGATCGTCGTCATTCGTCGTCCTCCAGTCGGATGAGAGGCGCGCCGGCCTCGACCTGCGCACCTTCCTCCACCAGAACCTCGGCCACAACCCCGTCGCGCGGCGCGGTGAGCGCATGTTCCATCTTCATCGCCTCGAGGACGGCCAGCCGCGTGCCCGCCGTCACCGCCTGCCCCGGCTCGGCGAGCATGGCCTTGACCAGACCGGGCATCGGCGCCTCGATCAGGTTGCCGCCCGCCATCGCCTCGGCCGCACGGTCGAGCGGGTCGATCAGGTCGAATTCCAGCCCGTAGGCTTCGAAGACGGTGACGTGATGCCCCGCGCGGTGGACCGCCGGGGCCTTGTCGCCGTCCAGCCGCCAGCCGCCATCGAACCGCGCCTCGACCGTGCCGCCCGTGGGCAAGGCGATCGTATGCGCGGTGCCGGAATGGCTGACCACCGTGACCTCGCGGTCCTCGCCGTCCTGGCGCAGGGTGATCCGGCGCGTCTGCGGCGCCCAGAGGGTGAAGCCGGTCAGCGCATCCGGCGCCGCGTCCAGCCCCAGCGCCACCATCGCGGCCCAGGCCATCGCGCTCTCCGGCCGCTCCGGCACGGCGGACAGCGCATCTATGTCGCGGCCGATCAGGCCGGTATCCACGTCGCCCCGGGCAAAGCCCTCGTGCCGCGCGAGCGCGCCCAGGAAGGCGAGGTTCGTCACCGTCCCCGCCACCTGCGTGCCCGCCAGCGCCCGCGACAGGCGTTTCAGCGCGATCTCGCGCGTGGGGCCATGGGTGATGAGCTTGGCGATCATCGGGTCGTAATGCGGGCTGATGGCATCGCCCGACCTGACACCGGTATCGGCGCGCGCGCCCTGCGGGAACGCCAGGTGCGCCAGGCGCCCGGTGGCCGGCAGGAACCCGGCCGGCACATCCTCGGCATAGAGGCGCGCCTCGAAGGCATGGCCGGCGATCCCCAGATCCTCCTGCCGTTTCGGCAGGGGTTCTCCGGCGGCGACGCGCAGCTGCCATTCGACGAGGTCGATCCCGGTGATCGCCTCGGTCACGGGATGTTCGACCTGCAGGCGCGTGTTCATCTCCATGAACCAGAAGCCGTCGGGTCGCAGCCCGTCCGACCCGTCGACGATGAACTCGATCGTGCCCGCGCCGGCATAGCCGATCGCCTCGGCCGCGCGGACCGCCGCCGCGCCCATGGCCTCGCGCATCTCTTCGGTCATGCCCGGGGCGGGCGCCTCCTCGATCACCTTCTGGTGGCGGCGCTGGAGCGAGCAGTCCCGCTCGAAGAGATGCACCGCGCGGGTGCCGTCGCCGAAGACCTGCACCTCGATATGGCGCGGTTTCTCCACGAACCTCTCGACCAGAACGTCCGGGTTGCCGAAAGCGGTCCGGGCCTCGCTCCGCGCGCTCTCCAGCGCCTCCGCGAACGCGCCGGCGCGCTCGACCAGCCGCATCCCCTTGCCGCCACCGCCCGCCACGGCCTTGATCAGCACCGGATAGCCGATCTCCTCGGCCGCCTTCGACAGCGTCCGGTCGGACTGGTCCGCGCCATGGTAGCCCGGGACCACCGGCACGCCCGCCTCTTCCATCAGAGCCTTGGCGGCGTCCTTGAGCCCCATGGCCCGGATCGCCCTTGCCGAGGGTCCGATGAAGGTCAGCCCTGCGGCCTCGACCGCCTCGACGAAATCGGGGTTCTCGGAAAGGAAACCGTAGCCCGGGTGGATGGCCTGCGCGCCCGTCTCGGCGGCGGCCGCCAGGATCGCCTCTGTGCGCAGATAGCTTTCGGACGGGGCCGGCCCGCCGATATGCACCGCCGCGTCCGCCATGGCCACGTGGCGGGCCGCGGCATCGGCGTCGGAATAGACGGCCACGGTCCGGATGCCCATGGCGCGGGCCGTCTCGATCACGCGGCAGGCGATCTCGCCCCGGTTGGCGATCAGGATCTTGTCGAACATGCTCTTTCCTTTCCGGATGGGCCCTTCATTGCCGGTGGCGCTCCAGCGCGTCCCGCAGCGTGGCGGCGGCCCCGGCGTCGAAGGCGACCAGCGTGACCTGCCAGCCGGTGCGCCCCTTCAGCCAGGCGCACAGCGTTTCGGCGGCGATGGCGGCGGCCCGGCCGGCGGGAAATCCGTAGACGCCCGTCGAGATCGCCGGAAAGGCGATGCTGCGGGCGCCCGCCTCCTCGGCCAGCGTCATCGCATTGCGGTAGCAGGCGGCCAGCAGCTCCGGCTCGCCCCGCCCGCCGCCCTGCCAGACCGGCCCGACCGTGTGGATCACGTGGCGCGCGGGCAGGTCGTGGCCGCCGGTGATCCGCGCCTCGCCCGTGGGGCAGCCGCCGAGGGTCCGGCACTCCTCAACCAAGCCGGGACCGGCGGCGCGGTGGATCGCCCCGTCCACGCCGCCGCCCCCCAGGAGGGAGCTGTTCGCGGCATTGACGATCGCATCGACACCGAGCGTGGTGATGTCGCCCTGCCAGACCCGGATCATCGCCGCCACCCCCCGCCCAGCAGGGCCTCGGCCTCGGCCGCCATGCGGGCAACGATCTCGCCCGCGGGGGCCACGTCATGGATCAGCCCGACCGCCTCGCCCGCGATCGGGGGGGCCAGCGTCGCATCGCCGTCGCGTGCCGCCACGGCATAAGCCGCGTGCAGGTCCGCCCGCGCCCGCAGCCCCTCGGGGTCCGCCGCCCAGTCGCGGGTAAAGGCGTTCTCCACCGTGCGGATGGTGAAGGGCGCGGGCCAGTCCAGCCGCCGCGCGATGTCGGGCAGGGACGAGCGCAGGGTCGCGTCGCCGTCAGCCGCCAAGCCCGCCGCGCGGATGGCCTCCGGCACCAGAGCCTCGCGGCTCGCCCAGAGGCGTGTGCCCACCAGCACGCCGTCCGCCCCCAGCATCAGCGCCGCCGCCAGGCCGCGCCCGTCGGCGATACCGCCCGCCGCCAGCAGCAGCACCTCCGGCGCCTCGCGCGCCAGCAGGTCGGCCACCTCCGGAACCAGCGTCATCGTCGCGCGGGTGGCGCCATGCCCGCCGGCCTCGCCCCCCTGTGCCACGATCACGCGCGCCCCCGACGCCAGAGCATGGCGCGCATGCTCCAGCGTCTGCACCTGGCAGATCAGCGGCACGCCCGCCGCCGCGATCTCGTCCGCGAAGGGCGCGGGATCGCCGAAGGACAGGAAAAGCGCCGCCGGATCATGCGCCAGCGCCCGCGTCAGGACCTCCGGCCGCTCCGCCAGCTTCCAGGTGATGAAGCCGCAGCCGACGCGCGCGTTGCCCGCGTCCCGGAACGCCGTCTCGACCCAGTCCGCATCGCCATAGCCGCCGCCGATCAGCCCCAGCCCGCCGGCCGCCGTCACCGCCGCCGCGAGGCCGCCGCCCGCGGCCAGCGCCATCGGCGCCGAGACGACCGGATGCCGCAGACCGAATTCCCTCGTGAGCCGGGTCCCGATCATGCGCCGCCCCCCTGCTTCATCTTGCCGGAAATACTCCGGGGGTGACCGACAAAGCGCGCTTTGTCGGGAGGGGGCGGCGCCCCCTTGCCCGGCCGGGACGGATCACATGCGGAACACGCCAAAGCGGGTCTCCTCCACCGGGGCGTTCAGCGCCGCCGTCAGGCTCAGGGCCAGGACCTCGCGGCTCTTGCGCGGATCGACGATCCCGTCGTCCCAGAGCCGCGCCGCGGCATAGAGCGGGTGCGACTGGCGCTCGAACATCTCGATCGTTGGGCGCTTGAACGCGGCCTCCTCCTCGGCCGTCCAGGACCCGCCCGCCCGTTCGATCCCGTCGCGCCTGACCGTCGCCAGAACCCCCGCCGCCTGTTCGCCGCCCATCACGGAGATGCGCGAGTTGGGCCAGGTCCAGAGGAAGCGCGGCGAATAGGCCCGGCCGGCCATGCCGTAGTTGCCCGCCCCGAAGGAGCCGCCCACCAGCATGGTGATCTTGGGCACGTTGGTCGTGGCCACCGCCGTCACCATCTTGGCGCCGTGCCGGGCGATGCCCTCGTTCTCGTATTTCCGGCCGACCATGAAGCCGGTGATGTTCTGCAGGAAGACCAGCGGGATGCGGCGCTGCGAACAGAGCTCGACGAAATGCGCGCCCTTCTGGGCGGCCTCGGAAAAGAGCACGCCGTTGTTGGCGATGATGCCCAGGGGGATGCCCATGACATGGGCGAAGCCGGTCACCAGGGTCTCGCCGAAGCGCGGCTTGAACTCGTCGAAGCGCGAGGCGTCGACGATGCGCGCGATGACCTCGCGGATGTCGTAGGGCGTGCGCAGATCGGCCGGCACCACGCCGATGATCTCGTCCGGGTCGTAGGCCGGGTCCTCCGGCGTCTCCAGGCGCAGGGCGGGCGTCCGAGCCGCCGTCCCCAGCGAGCCGACCGCGCGCCGCGCCAGGGCCAGGGCATGGGCGTCGTCCTCGGCCAGGTAGTCCGCCACGCCCGAGAGCCGGGTGTGCACGTCGCCGCCGCCCAGATCCTCGGCCGAGACGACCTCGCCGGTCGCGGCCTTCACCAGCGGCGGCCCGGCCAGGAAGATCGTGCCCTGTTCCTTCACGATGATCGTCACGTCCGACATGGCGGGCACATAGGCGCCGCCCGCGGTGCAGGAGCCCATGACCACGGCGATCTGGGGGATCGCCTTCGACGACATGCGCGCCTGATTGTAGAAAATGCGGCCGAAATGCTCGCGATCGGGAAAGACCTCGTCCTGGTTGGGCAGGTTCGCACCGCCGCTGTCGACGAGGTAGATGCAGGGAAGGTGGTTCTCCTCGGCGATCTCCTGGGCGCGCAGGTGCTTCTTGACCGTCATCGGGTAATAGGTGCCGCCCTTCACGGTGGCGTCGTTGCAGACCACCATCACCTCGCGCCCCTGCACGCGCCCGATGCCGGTGATGATCCCCGCGCAGGGGGCGGCGTCGTCGTACATGCCATGCGCGGCGGTGGCCGAGAGTTCCAGAAAGGGCGAGCCGGGGTCGAGCAGGCCGGCGACGCGGTCGCGCGGCAGCATCTTGCCGCGCCCGACATGGCGATCGCGCGCCTTCTGCCCGCCACCGGCCGTGGCGGCCTCGGCGGCGGCGCGCACGGTGTCCAGCGCGGCGAGGTGGCCCTCGCGGTTGGCGCGGAACTCCTCGGAGGTGGTGATGGCTTGCGAGACGAGTTTCATGCCCGTGTCTCCTCGGTGGTGCGTCGGTTCGTCCCCGGCCGGATCCCGTGGCCGGAGGCGCATGCCGGCAGGGCCGCCGAAACGGCGTCTGACGGGCGGGCCTTCGCAGGGTCAACGGGATCTTTCCCGGTTTCGGGCGAAAGATCAGAAGCGGGACGCAAGGCCCTGCGGCTGTTGAGACTGGGCGCGCCGGACGGCCCGGGTCCGCCCGCGATCCCGGTCGGAGCCGCCGTCGCGCGGGAGGTCGCGGATCGGACGGTGGCGCCCGGGGCCGCCGGGCGCCCGGCACGGGTCGCGCCGGCGCCGGCCGCCACCTGTCGGTCGGTCCGGACGGCCACCGTGCCGGACCTCGCGCGCAGGGCGGCGCAGGACAGATCGCGGCGGGTCGCGCCGGTCATGCGGATGATCGCGGCGCGCGCCGGCTGCTCCTGCCGGAGCTGCGCGACCATACCCGGCGGCTCGTCGCGCCAGGCGCGACCGGCGCGCGGGGCGGTGCAGACGGCGGCGCAAGCCCGCATCACGAGCGGTACTCCGGGTTTTCGAAGCCGAAGCGCGTGCCGGCCTTCCAGGCGTTGCGGTCGTTGCCTTCGTTCGGATAGCCGCCCGCATCGCGCAGGATCCGGGCGAGGTGCATCAGGTTCCAGGTCATGATCGTGGTGTTGCGCTGCGTGAAGTCGTTGTCGAAGCCCGCGCGGCTGCCGTCGTCGAGGTCGTCGCCGTAGGACGGCCCCGGCCCCGCCTCGCCGATCCAGCCGCAGTCGGCCTGGGGCGGGATGGTGTAGCCCAGGTGATTGAGCGCGAAACCGAGCGTCATGGCGACATGCTTTATGCCGTCCTCGTTCCCGGTGATCACGCTGCCGCCGACCTTGCCGTAGAAGACCGACTGGCCACGGTCGTTGAGCTCGCCGCTCATGGCGTAGAGCCGTTCGATCAGAACGCGGCAGACCGAGCTTTCCTCGCCCAGCCAGAGGGGCGTGCCGATGACGAGGATGTCGGCGGCCTTCACCTTTTCCCAGATCTTCGGCCAGTCGTCGCGCTCCCACCCGTGGTCGGTCATGTCCGGGTAGACCCCGGGCGGCACCTGGTGATCGAGCAGGTAGAGATGTTCGATCTGTACCCCCTGCCCCTGCATGATCGCGGAGGAGGCCGCGAGCAGCAGGGCGGTGTGGCTCTCCGACGGCTGCTTCTTGAGGGAGGTGTTGATGTAGAGCGCCCGCAGGCCGATAAAGTCGGTCATTCGCCCAGTTCCTTCTTCAGCTGGTCGAGTTCGCGTTCGAGGAAGTAGGAGGTGATGGAGCGGATGATAACCAGAAGCAGGAGGAACAGCAGGTCCGAGAAGGCGAGGCTGAGGGCGGTGTGGATCACGTCCGAGACGATGAAGAGTTCGAGACCGGCCAGGATGTAGCGCCCCAGTTCGATGCGCTGCCGGTTCGTGCGCCTGATGCGGTTCTCGCCCGCGCCAAGTTCGGCCCGGACGACGCCGACGATGAACCGGATCGCGCCGACCAGAAGCAACAGGATGGCGAAGAGGTCGATGACCGCCGCCGCCCATTCCAGCACGTGGACGGCCCAGGCCAGGTCCTGGTGCAGAATGCCGCCGCCGCTCTCCATCTCGATCAGGCTGTCCATGCCGCGCCGCTCACTCCATGCTTGTCATCAGTTCGCGCCCGATCAGCATGCGGCGGATTTCCGAGGTGCCGGCGCCGATCTCCATCAGCTTGGCATCGCGGAAGATGCGCCCGACCGGGTTGTCGTTGAGATAGCCCGCGCCGCCCATGGCCTGTACCGCCTGATGGGCGACGACCATCGCTTCCTCGCTGGCGTAGAGCACGCAGGCGGCCGCGTCCTGGCGGGTGACCTCGCCGCGGTCGCAGGCCTTTGCCACCTCGTAGGTATAGGCGCGGGCGGAATTCATCTTGGTGTACATGTCGGCGATCTTGCCCTGCATGAGCTGGAAGTTCCCGATGCTCTGACCGAACTGCTTGCGCTCCACCATGTAGGGCATGATCTCGTCCAGGCACGCGGCCATGATGCCGGTGCCGATACCGGACAGAACGACCCGTTCGTAATCCAGCCCCGACATCAGGACGCGCACGCCCTTTCCCTCTTCGCCGAGGACATTCTCGAAGGGAACCTCGACATCCTCGAAGATCAGTTCGGCGGTGTTCGAGCCGCGCATTCCGAGTTTGTCGAAATGAGGAGAGGTCGAGAAGCCCTTCATATCCTTCTCGATTATGAATGCGGTGATGCCTTTCGATCCGGCGTCGGGATCGGTCTTGGCATAGACCACCAGCGTGTCGGCGTCCGGGCCGTTGGTGATCCAGTACTTGTTGCCGTTCAATCGGTAATGATCGTTCCGCTTCTCGGCGCGCAGCTTCATCGAGACGACGTCGGAGCCGGCGGAGGGTTCCGACATGGCCAGCGCACCCACGTGCTCGCCCGAGACGAGACCGGGCAGATAGCGGGCCTTCTGCTCCTCGGTTCCGTTCAGCTTGATCTGGTTCACGCAGAGGTTGGAATGCGCGCCGTAGGAGAGCGACACGGAGGCCGAGGCGCGGGCGATCTCCTCGACCGCGACGACATGGGCGAGATAGGACAGCCCGGTGCCGCCGTATTCCTCGGGCACGGTGATGCCGAGCAGGCCAAGCTCGCCCATCTCTTGCCAAAGCGGAGCGGGGAAGGTGTTGGACCGGTCGATCTCGGCGGCCTGCGGCTTGATCCGCTCCTGCGCGAAGCGGTGTACCAGGTCGCGCAGGGCGTTCACGTCCTCGCCCAGATCGAAGGACATGGATGCGGTGAACATGGGAACCTCCTCCCGTTTATTGAACATCCGTTCATATAACAATCACAGCCCGCGAGTCGGGTCAAGCGCGCAGGAACTGGCCCGGGCCGGGTGACGTTGGAGGGGAAAGGGCCGATGTCCGGCCCGTGCCAGGAGGATATCATGAAGGACCACGCCAATTCGCTGAACGAGATTTTCTGGAACCGCATCGACGACGCCCGCGCCGTGATGCTCGAGGTCGGGGGGCGGTCGCTGCCGATGGCGCCCTATGCCGACAAGGCCGAAGGGGTGATCTGGTTCATCACCTCCGAGGGGACCGACGCCCACGAGGCCGCCACCTCGGCCGGGCGGATCCGGCTGATCGTGGGCGATTCCGGCGCGAAGCTGTATGGCGACGTGGAAGGTAGCCTGACGGTCGCGGACAATCCCGACAAGCTGAACGAGCTCTGGTCCCCCATGGCCGCCGCCTGGTTCGAGGACGGACGCGAGGACGAAGACGTGCGCCTGCTGGCCTTCCGTCCGACCTCGGGCGAGATCTGGGCCACCGACGGTGCCGCCGGTTTCCTCTACGAGATCGCCAAGGCGAACATGACGGACGAGACGCCGGACGCCGGGGACCACGGGCGCGTGTCGTTCTGAGGGGGGTGCATGCGTCGGGCACGGTCGCGCGTCCCGGGATGGACGGTGTGGCGGTGCGCGGTGCGTGCGAGCACGCACCCTACGGGGGGTCCTGTGGGGGCGTGTCTTTCTGAACCGCGATTTGGGCCGTGCGTGGTGCGCAGGCGGTAGAGCGGCGCGCACCAGCACGCGCCGCACAAGGGTCATCCTCGGGCTCGGCCCGAGAATTTTCTGTCACAGGGTGCGCGGGGCGTTGAAAGCCCTCGCACCCGAGGAGGGCGGTGGTCGGCGCCAGCGTCGGGAAAATGCCGGCGACCCCGGCACGGGATCAGGCGCGGGAGCCCTGCCAGACAGCGCCGACCTCGGCGCGGATGATCCCGGCGAGCAAGGCGCAGTCCTCGATCGAAAAGGTCAGCGGCAGGCGCATGTCGAGGATGGCCCGGAGGACGCGGTCGCTGTTCGGCAGCCTCTCGGCCGGGGCATAGCGCCAGCTGTCGTAGCGGGACGTGAAGCCGGACGGCTCGGCGCCGCCGAACCATTTCAGTTCGACCCCGCGGGCGGCGCAACGGCGCAGGACCTCGGCGATGGCGCCTTCGGACCAGTCCAGCAGGAGGAACTGGATCGAGGAGCCGACATAGCGCTCCTTCTCGGGGCGTTCGATCACGGTGAGACCGGGGGTGCCGCGCAGCCCGGTCTCGACCGTGTCGTAGCGTTCGTTCCAGCGCGCGCATTGCGTGGCGAGGTCGCGCAGCTGCGGGCGCAGGATCGCCGCGCGCAGATTGTCCATCCGGCCCGAGACGTTGGGCGTGACGTACTTGACCTTTTCGAACACCTCGGGCGCCGGCGCGGCGAGGTGGCGGTCGTACAGCATGTAGCTTCCCGACAGGATCACCGCGCGGGCCATCAGATCGGGATCGTCGGTGGCGAGAAAGCCCCCCTCGCCCGAGTTCAGGTGCTTGTAGGTCTGGGTCGAGTAGCAGGCGGCGCGGCCGTGGCGGCCCGAGAGCGTGCCGTTCCAGCTGGCGCCCATGGTGTGGGCGCAGTCCTCGATCACCACGATACCGGCGGCGTCGCAGATCTGCATCAGGCGGTCCATGTCGCAGATATGTCCGCGCATGTGGCTGAGCAGGAGAACCTGGGCGTCGCCCTGCCCCGCCAGGTCGCGAAGGTGGTCGAGGTCGATCACCAGCCCCTCGGTCACGCCCACGTAGACCGGCACCGCGCCGAGCGATGCGATGGCCCCCGGCACCGGGGCCAGGGTGAAGGCATTGGTCAGCACCCGGTCGCCCGGCGACACGCCGGCGGCACGCAGGGCGGTCGCGATGGCCGACCCGCCCGAGGCCGTGGCGAGGCAGTACCGCGCGCCCATGGCATCGGCGAATTCCCGTTCCAGCAGCGCCACCTCGCCCGGCTCGCCCTCGGCCACGTTGTAGCGGTGCAGACGACCGGAGCGCATGACGGCGAGGGCGGCCGAGATGGCCTCGTCGGGGATGGGTTCCTGCTGGGTGAAGGACCCCTTGAAGATCTCGGTCATGGCACCTCCTGCCCGACGATTGTGCGGGGCACGGAGGGCGGGGTCAATCCGCCGTGCCCGCGGCCGCGCGGCCTGACGGCCAGGTAGATGAGCAGGGTGAGGGCCAGCAAGCCACCGGTGATCAGGAAGGGGGCGCCCGGCATGGGGCTCGCGGCCTCGGGACGGACGAACCAGGAGAAGACTTGGGTGTAGAAGATCACCGCGGCGAGGGTGGCGATGTTGGTGAGGCTCGCCAGGCCGCCCTGCAGTTCACCCTGAGCGTCGTCGGGCACGTCGCGCGTCATCAGCGAGACGAGGCAGGGATGGACCAGCCCCTCGAACGCGACGAAGACCAGCAGGATCAGCACGACGGCGAGCGAACCGGCGAGGCCGAAGCCGACCGCACCGAGCGCGGCGACGATCAGGCCGGCGACGATGACGCGGCTTTCCCCCATCCGGCGGACGAGCGGCCCCGAGAGCAGGCCCTCGGTCAGGGCCGACATGATGCCGAAGAGCGCGAGGGTGGCGCCGATGGTCGCCTCGGTCCAGCCGAAGGCGGCGATGCCCCAGAAGGTCCAGAGGGTGGGATAGACCTGGCCGGCGAAGAAATAGAGCATGAGCACCATGGTCAGCGGCAGGACCGAAGGATAGCCGCGGAACACCCTGAGCACGCCGAAGGGGTTGGCGCGCCGCAGGCTGAGCGGGCGCCGTTTTCCGGGCGGGAGGGATTCGGGCAGCACGGCGTAGCCGAAGGCGAAATTCGCGGCGGCGAGCGCGGCTGCCGCCCAGAAGGGCACGCGCGGGCCGAACTCGCCCAGCAGACCGCCGAGCGCCGGTCCGATGACGAAACCCAGCCCGAAGGCCGCGCCAATCATGCCGAAGGCGCGGGCGCGGCCCTCGGGCGGGGTGATGTCGGTGAGATAGGCGGTGGCGATGATGTGCGAGGCGCCGCAGATGCCTGCGATGATCCGCCCGAGGATCAGCAGCCAGAAGGTCGGCGCGAGGGCCGAGAAGACATAATCGACGGCCAGTCCGCCGATGGCCAGAAGCAGCAGGGACCGGCGGCCGTAGGCGTCCGAGAGGCTGCCGATCAACGGCCCGAAGAGGAACTGCGCAAGCGCGTAGGCGGCGAACATCCAGCCGCCGATCACCGAGGCATCGGCCAGCTCGGCATGGCCCACATCGCGGAGCAGGGCCGGGATGACCGGCCAGATCAGCCCCACCCCGATCATGTCGATCAGCACGGTGGCGAATATGAAGACCGTGGCCTTGCGGGTGACCGCGGGCCGCAGGGGATCGGTCATGGCGCCCCTCCTGCCCGGCGACTATGCCCGGCCGCGCGCCCCGTCAAGCGCCGGCAGGTCGGCGTCGCGCCAGAAGCCGGCCACGGCCGAGGGAAGTTCGTCGAAATGGCCGATCAGGGCCTCGGGGGCGAGCGCGGCCATGTCCTCTCCTGAGGGGCCGAAGGTGACCAGGACCGAGGGCACGCCGGCCGCGCGCGCGGTGTTGCGGTCGGTGTCGCTGTCGCCGACGAGACAGGCGATGCGCGGATCGCCGCCCGCGCGGCGCACGGCCTCGCGCAGGGGTTCGGGATCGGGCTTGCGCACGGTGAGCGTATCGGCGCCCACGAGGGCGGGGAAATCGCCCATGATGCCGAGGTCGGTCAGCAGCTGCCGGGCCAGACCCTCGGGCTTGTTGGTGCAGATGGCCACCGTATGCCCCTGCGAGCGCAGCATCTCGACCGCCTGCATCGCGCCCGGGAAAAGCCGCGTGTGCACCGAGATGGCCCCGGCATAGGCCTCGAGAAGAAGGGGATAGAGGCGGTCGATCTCGTCTTCGCCCCGGGCGTGGCCGAGGCGCTCCATCCCCAGGCGGAGCATGGCGCGACCGCCCCGCAGAGCCGTGGCGGCATCGGCCAGCGTCAGGACCGCGCCGGCGCCGATCGTGCCGAAACAGTGGTTGGCCGCGGCCAGCAGATCCTGGCTGGTATCGGCCAGGGTGCCGTCGAGATCGAAAACGATGGTTGCCATGGCCGTCCTGCCACCCTGTTACGGGCCGAAACCCAAGTTGATCCCACCCGCCCTTGCACGCAGGCCGCATCCGGATAAAACGAGCGGGACCGAAAGGCAATCGGGGACAAGGGGCAGAGATGGGCATCGCACTGGTCATACTGGCGGCGGGGCAAGGGACGCGGATGAACTCCGACCTGCCCAAGGTGCTGCACAAGATCGGCGGCGCGCCGATGCTGGTGCATGCCATCCGCGCGGGCGAGACGCTCGGGCCGGGGCGTATCGTCGTGGTGACGGGGCATGGCGGCGCGGCGGTCGGCGCGGCGGCGCGGGCCTATCAGCCCGCCGTCGAGATCGCCGTTCAGGATCAGCAGCTCGGCACCGCCCACGCCGTGGCGCAGGCGCGCGAGGCGCTGGCCGGGTTCGAGGGGGACGTGATCGTGCTTTATGGCGACACGCCCTTCATCCGCCCCGAGACGCTGGAGCGGATGCAGGCGGCGCGGGCGGCGCATGACGTGGTCGTGCTGGGGTTCGAAGCCGCCGATCCGGGGCGCTACGGGCGGCTGGTCATGGACGGCCAGAACCTTGAGCGGATCGTCGAGTTCAAGGATGCGACCGAGGACGAGCGGCGGATCACCCTGTGCAATTCGGGCGTTGTCGCCGCCGATGCCCGGGTGCTCTTCGAACTGATCGACGGGGTGGGCAACGACAATGCCTCGGGCGAGTATTACCTGACGGATATCATCGGGCTGGCGCGGGCGCGCGGCCTCTCGGCGGGGGCGGTGACCTGCGCGGAGGCCGAGACGCTGGGCGTGAATTCACGCGCGGAACTGGCCTCGGCGGAACGGCTGTTCCAGGCCCGGATGCGCGACGAGGCGATGGCGGACGGGGTGACGCTGGTCGCGCCCGAGACGGTGTTCTTCGCCTATGACACGGTGGTGGGACGCGACACCGAGATCGAGCCGAACGTGGTCTTCGGGCCGGGCGCAAGCGTGGAGTCGGGAGCCACCATCCGGGCGTTCTCGCATCTGGAGGGCTGCCACGTCAGCCGGGGCGCGGTGGTCGGCCCCTACGCCCGGCTGCGCCCCGGGGCGGAGCTGGCCGAGGACGTGCGGATCGGGAACTTCGTCGAGATCAAGGCGGCGCGGGTGGATCGCGGCGCGAAGATCAACCATCTCACCTATGTGGGGGATGCGGAGATCGGCGAAGAGGCGAATATCGGCGCCGGAACGGTGACCTGCAACTATGACGGCGTGATGAAGCACACCACTCGGATCGGGGCACGGGCCTTCATCGGGTCCTCGACCATGCTCGTGGCGCCCGTGTCGGTCGGCGACGACGCCATGACCGGGTCGGGGTCGGTGATCACCGAGAACGTGGAACCGGGGGCGCTGGCCATCGGGCGGGCGCGGCAGGTGACCAAGCCGGGGCTGGCCCGGCGGTTGTTCGAAATGCTCAAGTCGCAGAAGCTGAAGAAAGACCAGGGGGCGCATTAATGTGCGGAATCATCGGGTACCTGGGCAGCCATGAAGCTGCGCCGTTTCTGGTCGAAGCGCTGAAGCGGCTGGAATATCGCGGCTATGACAGCGCCGGGATCGCGACGGTGCACGATGGCGCGCTGGACCGCCGCCGCGCGGTCGGCAAGCTGGTGAACCTGTCGGACCTTCTGGTGCACGACCCCCTGCCGGGCAAGTCGGGGATCGGCCACACCAGATGGGCCACCCATGGCGAGCCCTCGACGCGCAACGCGCATCCGCATCGCGCGGGTCACGTGGCCGTGGTCCACAACGGCATCATCGAGAACTTCCGCCAACTGCGCGCCGAGCTTTGCGAACTGGGCGCCGAGATCCAGACGGAAACCGATACCGAGACCATCGCGCTGATGGTGGATCACTACGTGCAGCAGGGCGACAGCCCGCGTGCCGCCGTCGAACGGATCCTCGACCGGCTCGAAGGGGCCTTCGCGCTCGCCTTTCTCTTCGAGGACGAGGAGGACCTGATCATCGCCGCCCGCAAGGGATCGCCCCTCGCCATCGGGCATGGGTATGGCGAGAATTACGTGGGCTCCGACGCCATCGCGCTGGCGCCGCTGACGGACCGGATCACCTATCTCGAAGAGGGGGACATGGCGATCGTCACCCGGACATCGGTCGAGATCCGGGATTCCGAGGGACAGCTCGCCAATCGCGAGATGCACGAGATCCAGAAGGACCGGGCGCGCGTCGACAAGGGCGGATACAAGCATTTCATGGCCAAGGAGATCGCCGAGCAGCCGCAGGTGATCTCGGAGGCCGTCGGCCATTACTTCGGGTCGAGCGGACACGAGATCCGCCTGCCCTCGGACCAGCTGGACTTCACGGGTCTGGACCGGGTCGTGCTGGTCGCCTGCGGCACGGCCTATTACGCCTGCCTGACGGCGAAATACTGGATCGAGCGCCTGGCCGGGCTTCCGGTCGAGGTCGATGTGGCCTCGGAGTTCCGCTATCGCGAACCGCCGATCGGCGAGAACACCCTGGCGCTGTTCGTCAGCCAGTCGGGCGAGACCGCCGATACGCTTGCCGCGCTGCGCTATTGCCGCGACAAGGCCCGGCGCATCGTGGCGGTGGTGAACGTGCCGGAAAGCTCGATCGCGCGCGAAAGCGACGTGGCGCTGCCGATCCTCGCGGGGACCGAGATCGGGGTTGCCTCGACCAAGGCCTTCTCGTGCCAGCTGACCGTGCTGCTGACCGTCGCGATGGAGGCGGCGCGACAGCGCGGCCGGCTGAGCGAGGAGCGGCAGGCCGATATCGTCGCCGCGCTGCGGGGCCTGCCGGCGCGGATCAACCTCGCGCTCGACTTCGAGGAGGTGACCGAGCGGGTCGCGCACGAGCTGGCCGAGGCCCGCGACGTGCTGTTCCTGGGGCGCGGCCAGATGTATCCGCTGGCGCTGGAAGGCGCGCTGAAGATGAAGGAAATCAGCTATATCCACGCCGAGGCCTATGCCAGCGGAGAGCTGAAGCACGGACCGATCGCGCTGATCGACCCGAATGTGCCGGTGGTGGTCATGGCCCCGCGCGACGCGCTGTTCGACAAGACCGTGTCGAACATGCAGGAGGTGATGGCCCGCGGCGGCAAGGTGCTGCTGATCTCGGACCGCAAGGGGATCGAGACGGCGGGCGACGGCATCTGGCGCAGTGTCGAGATGCCCGAGGTCGACACGCTTCTGGCGCCCATCCTCTATGCCATTCCGGCGCAGCAACTGGCCTATCACACGGCCGTGGCCAAGGGCACGGATGTGGACCAGCCGCGCAACCTGGCGAAGTCGGTCACGGTGGAATGAGCGCGCCCGACGGCGTCGCGGCGGCGCTCGAGGCGCTGCGGGCGCGGGCCGAGCCGGGGCGCGCCGAGGGATCGGCCGCCTGCCACAAGGCTCCGCGCGTCTATCTGGGCACGCCCAATCCGGCGCTCAACGATCTCGCCCGCGACTGGCGGCGGGCGCTTGGCGTGGAGGAGCGCGTGGTGCTGGCGCGCGATCTCTGGTCGACGGACATACACGAGGCGCGGATCGCGGCGGCCAAGCTGCTGACGCAGGCGCGCATCCGGCCCGACGGTGCGGTCTGGGACCTGCTGGCAGGCTGGGTGCCCGATTTCGACGCCTGGGCCATCGCGGATCACGCCTGCAGCGCCCTCGGCCGGCGGATCGAGGCCGATCTCGCGCGGCTGGACGCGGTCGAGGTCTGGACCCGGTCGGACCATATGTGGAGCCGGCGGGCGGCGCTGGTCTCGACCCTCTTCCTGGCCAAGCCGAACCATCCCACGCCCGCCCAACTGGCCGCGCGCGAACGGGTGCTGGGCTGGGCGGCAGGCTATGTGCCCGACCGTGACTGGTTCATCCAGAAGGCGGTGGCATGGTGGCTGCGCGACCTCTCGAAGCACGATGCCGACCGCGTCCGGGCCTTCCTTGCAGAGCATGGCGACGCGATGAAGCCCTTTGCCCGGAGAGAGGCGGCCAAGTACCTCAGCGACTGACGGCAACCTCCGGCAGGCCCGTGAGCGGCGCGCCGAGGGCCTGCATGAGCTGCAGAGACGCCCGCGAGCCCGAGCCCGGTTCGCCGGGGATGGGGATCAGCTCGGCCTCGACCGACTGCCCCTGATAGCTGACCTGACCCGGCGCGCGCACCCTGACCAGCGGCGTCCTGAGCCAGACGCCCGGTTCCGCCGCATTGCCCAGCGACGCGATGGTGGTGCCGAGCGTGCCCGTCGCCGGGGCCGAGGGCGTCGCCACCTCCTTGGGGTCATCGCCCGGCCGGCCCTGCGGACGGACGGCGGCGAGGGGGCCGGTCCCTGCCGGGGCGGCGGTCTCGGTCGGTGAGCCGCGCAGCGAAAAGGGCGAATCGGCGCAGGCGGCCAGCAGGAGCGGGGTGAGGAGGATCAGACGAGTCATGACGGAATGGTGCGCTCTTCCCGCGCCGGGTCAATCCCCCGTCTCGGACTTCTCGCTGGCTTCGGTGCCCCGATCACCCTTGCCCCGCCCCTGCCCCGGGCTTAAGTTCCGGCCATGACAGCGCCCCTGATCGATCCCTTCGCCCGCGCCATCACCTATCTCCGCGTCTCGGTCACCGACCGCTGCGATTTCCGCTGCGTCTACTGCATGGCCGAGAACATGACCTTCCTGCCCAAGAAGGAGCTTCTGACGCTGGAGGAACTCGACCGGCTGTGCTCGACCTTCGTCGGCCTGGGGGTCGAGAAACTGCGGATCACCGGCGGCGAACCGCTGGTGCGGCGCGACATCATGACCTTCTTCCACGGCATGTCGCGGCACCTCGACAGCGGCGCGTTGAAAGAGCTGACGCTGACCACCAACGGCTCGCAGCTCGAACGGTTCGCCAAGGCGCTTCATGCCGCCGGGGTGCGGCGGGTGAACGTCTCGCTCGACACGCTGGACGAGGACAAGTTCGCCCGCGTGACGCGTTGGGGCCGCCTGCCGCAGGTGCTCCGCGGGCTGGACGCGGCGCAGGCGGCGGGTCTTCAGGTCAAGCTGAACGCCGTGGCGTTGAAGGGGTTCAACGAGGACGAGCTCTTTACCCTCGCAGAGTTTTGTGCCGAACGCGGCATGGACCTGACCTGGATCGAGGTCATGCCGATGGGCGATCTGGGCAACGAGGACCGGATCGGCCAGTACTGGTCGCTGCGGGATCTTCGCGCGCAGCTGGCCGAACGCTACACGCTGATCGACCTGGCCGAGCGGACCGGCGGCCCGGCGCGCTACGTGCAGGTGCAGGAGACGGGCCAGAAGATCGGCTTCATCACGCCCCTCACGCATAATTTCTGCGAAAGCTGCAACCGCGTCCGCGTGACCTGCACCGGCGAGATCTATATGTGTCTCGGCCAGGAGGACGTGGCGGATCTGCGGGCGCCCTTGCGCGCCCATCCCGGAGATGACGGGCCGCTGGAGGACGCGATCCGCGCCGCCATCGCGATGAAACCCAAGGGGCACGACTTCGACTATTCGCGGCAGCGCGCCGACGGTCAGGTGACGCGCCACATGAGCCATACCGGCGGCTGACGTGGCGGCGCGGCAGCCGCAGGGCACGGTTTTCTACCAGTTCTATCGCGGGATCGCGGCGCTGACGGCGCCGCTGGTCTGGCGGCGCGTGTCGCGCAAGCTGGCCCGGCACGGCGTGAGCGCACCGCGCCGCCGCGAACGGCTGGGCGAAGCGACGCTGCCGCGCCCCGAGGGCCCGCTGATCTGGTTTCACGCCGCCAGTGTCGGCGAAAGCCTGTCGGTCCTCACGCTGGCCTCGCGGCTCCAGGCGCTGCAGCCGGGGTCGCATGTGCTGATCACCTCGGGCACCGCCAGCTCGGCCGAGATCCTCGGCAAGCGGATGCCCGAGGATTTCATCCACCAGTTCGCGCCGCTGGATCAACGGGCGGCGCTGCGCCGGTTTCTGGATCACTGGCGGCCCGATGCGGGGATCTTCGTCGAAAGCGAGATCTGGCCGCAGATGCTGGCCGAGGCGCATGGTGCCGGCGTGCCGCTGGCGCTGGTGAACGCCCGGATGTCGCGGGCGAGCCTGAAGAACTGGGCGCGGTTCGACCAGACCGCCCGCTATCTGCTGGGTCTCTTCCGCGTGATCCGCACGCAGGACCGGGCCACGCTGGAGGGGCTGCTCGGGATCGGCGCCGACCCTTCGGTCACCGCGCTCGGCCCGAACCTCAAGTCGGTCGCCCTGCCCCTGCCCGTCGACCCGCAGGAGGTGCGGCGCCTCGGCGCGCGCCTTCCCGCGCAGCGCTGGCTGGCGGCCTCGACCCATCCGGGCGAGGAACGGATCGTGCTGGAGGCGCATCGCCAGGCCCGCGAGGCCCTGCCCGACCTGGGTCTGATCCTCGCCCCCCGCCACCCCGAGCGGGCCGGCGCCATCGCCGAGGAGGTCCGGGCCGCCGGCCTCACCCTCGCGCGGCGCAGCCTGGGCGAGGATCCTGCCTCGGCCGAGGTCTACCTCGCCGATACGCTGGGCGAGATGGGCCTGTGGTACGACCTCTGCCCGGTGGTCTTCCTGGGCGGCTCCTTCGTCTCCGCCGGCGGCCACAACCCGTTCGAACCGGCGCAGGCGGGATGCGCCGTCATCACCGGGCCGCGGCACGCCAACTTCGCCGATGTCTACCGCGACTTCACCGACCGCCGCGCGGTGGAGATCGTGCCGCGCCCGAAGGGCCTGGGCGGCACGGTCGTCCGGATGCTGCGCGAGCCGGCGGCCGTCGCGGCCCAGTCCGAGGCCGCCGCGCGGCTGGTCTCGACCCAGGACGATGCGGTGGACGCGCTGGCCGCGCTTCTGGCGGAGAAGCTGCTCGGCTGACGCCGGACCTTTCGCGCCGACCGCCGCCGCGCTAGAGGAGGGCGACCCGGAACAGGAGCCGCCGTGCCACGCCCCGAGATTTCCCAGATCGACGTGATCGCGCCGAATTTCAAGCGCCGCCTCTCCGGCGTGACGGCGACGGTCGTGCGGCTCGTCCCGCTCCAGGCGCGGTGGATCGCCATCGCCGCCGCCGCCCCCGCCCTGCCGGACGAGGTGCCGCAGATCCCCCTGCGCGCGCTGGTGACCATGTCCCGCTCCGGGCCCTCCGGCCCCCGGGTCTGGCATGCCCGCCGGAATGTCGAGATGATCGCGGGGCTGGCGCTGAAACACCTGCTGCGCAAGCGGCTGCAACTGCTCTTCACCTCGGCCTCGCAGCGGCAGCACACCGGCCTGACGAAGTGGCTGATCCGGCGCATGGACCACGTGGTCGCCACCTCGGCGCGCACCGCCGCCTATCTCGAGCGCGACGCCACGGTGATCCACCACGGGATCGATGCGGACCAGTTCTCGCCGCCCGCCGACCGGGCCGCGCTGCGCCGCGCCCTCGACCTGCCGCAGGATGCGGTCATCGCCGGCTGCTACGGCCGCATCCGCGCCCAGAAGGGCACGGATGTCTTCACCGATGCCCTGCTGAATGCGATGGACCGCGACCCGCGGGTGGTGGGCATCGTCATGGGGCGCGCCACCGACCGGCACCAGGCCTTCGAGGCAGGGCTGCGGGACAGGATCGCGGCGCGCGGGCACGCCGACCGGCTGCTCTTCAGGCCCGAGGTCCCGGTCTGGCAGATGGCCGACTGGTACCGCGCGCTCGACCTCTACATCGCGCCGCAGAGATGGGAGGGTTTCGGCCTCACCCCGCTCGAGGCCATGTCCTGCGGCGTCCCCGTCCTCGCCACCCGCGTCGGCGCCTTCGAGGAACTGGTCGCCGAGGGCACGACCGGCCGCCTGGTGCCGCCCGACGACCTTACGGCAATGACCGAGGCCGCCGCCGACCTCCTCTCGGATCCGGCACGCCTCGCGGCCCTGGGCGCGGCGGCCCGGCAGCACGTGCTGCAGAACTTCCGCATCGAGACCGAGGCCCGGGCGCTCGTCGCGATCTACCGCGACCTCCTGGCCCGCGCCTGACCGCCCCCTTCTTTGGTCCGGAA
>NZ_CH724131.1:0-26908 GCF_000152725.1 Pseudooceanicola batsensis HTCC2597 | reverse complement strand
CCGCCCCCGGCGGGTTCGGCACGGCTCACCCCGCACCACCCGTATCCCCGGCCCCGACCGGGGATCTCCCCTCACGCGTTCCGCCGGGCGGTCCGGAGCAAGCCTTCGCAGACCCCCCGGCGCCTACTCCGCCGGCATCCGCTGCTCGACGATGCCGGCCCACCAGGAACAGCCCGCCGGGATGGCCTCGTCGTTGAAGTTGTATTTCGGGTGGTGCACGTCGGCGCTGTCGCCATTGCCCATGAAGATATAGGCGCCGGGGCGCTCCTCGAGCATGTAGGAGAAATCCTCGCCGCCCATGGTGACCTGCGCCTCGCCGCAGTCGCCCGAGACCGAGCGCGCGACGGAGGCGGCGAATTCGGTCTGTTCGGGCGAGTTGATCGTCGGCGGATAGTTCGAGTGGTAGGTCACCTGCGCCTCCGCCCCGAAGGCCGCGGCGACCGAGACCGGGATGGCCTTGATCTTCTCCTCCGTCATCCTGCGGTTCTCCGGCGTCAGAGTGCGGATCGTGCCGCGCAGTTCCACCGTGTCGGGGATGACGTTGTAGGCCTTGGACGAGGTCTCGAACGACGTGACCGAGACGACCACCGCACCGACAGGGTCCGCCGTGCGGCTGACGATGGACTGCAGCGCCACCACCACATGCGAGGCCGCGACCACCGGATCGACGGTGAGGTGGGGCTTGGCGCCGTGGCCGCCCTTGCCCTGCACGACGATGGTGAACTCGTCCGTCGCGGCCATGGTCGGGCCGGGGCGGATGGCGAACTGGCCGACGGGCAGGCCGGGCCAGTTGTGCAGGCCGTAGACCTCCTGGATGCCGAACCGCTCCATCAGGCCGTCGGCGCACATCTCGCGCCCGCCGCCGCCCCCCTCTTCGGCGGGCTGGAAGATCACCACGACCGTGCCGTCGAAATTGCGCGTCTCGGAGAGATACCTGGCCGCGCCCAGCAGCATCGCGGTGTGGCCGTCATGGCCGCAGGCATGCATCGCGCCGGGGGTCTTGGAGGCGTAGTCCACCCCCGTCTGTTCGTGGATCGGCAGGGCGTCCATGTCGGCGCGCAGGCCGATGACCTTGCCCGAGCCGGTGGCCTTGCCCTTGATCACGCCGACCACGCCCGTCCGGCCGAGGCCCGTGACGACCTCGTCGCAGCCGAAGTCCTTCAGCTTCTCCTCGACGATGCCGGCGGTGCGGACGGTGTCGAAGAGGATCTCGGGGTTCTCGTGCAGGTCGCGGCGCCACTCGGTGATTTCGGGCAGCAGTTCTGCAAAGCGGTTCTTGACGGGCATCTTCGGCTCCTTGGGTTGTGCCGGGCTCAGGCCGGCAGGCGTCGTTCGACCAGTTCCGCGAACCAGCTGCAGCCGGCGGGAATGGCCTCGTCGTTGAAATCGTAGGCGGGGTGGTGGACCATCGCGCTGTCGGTTCCATTGCCCAGCATGATATAGGCGCCGGGGCGTCGTTCCAGCATATAGGCGAAATCCTCGGCCGCCAGCACGGGCGGCGCGTCGCGGATGACCTTTCCGGCCACCGCTTCTGCGACGTCCGCGGCAAAGTCCGTCTGGCCGGGCGCGTTCATCGTGACGGGATAGCCCCGGTCGTATTCGATCCGAGCCGTCGCGCCGAAGGCCTCGGCGGTCGAGGCGACGATGGCGTGGATGCGGGTCTCGGCCAGGTCGCGGAGATCCGGGTCCAGCGAGCGGACGGTGCCGCGCAGCAGGACCTCTCCGGGGATGATGTTGTGGCTCTCGGTGTCGGATTTCAGCGTGCAGACCGAAACCACGAGGGATTTCACCGGATCGGCGCTGCGGCTGGCGACGCTCTGAAGCGCGACGATCAGGTGACCGGCGACCACCACCGGGTCGATGACGGTGTGCGGCTGCGCGGCATGACCGCCCCTGCCCACCACGGTGATGGTGAATTCGTCGGCCGAGGCCAGAAGCGCGCCGGGGCGGATGGCGAACTCCCCCGCCGGCAGGCCGGGCATGTTGTGCAGGCCGTAGACCTCCTCGATGTTCCAGCGGTCCAACAGCCCGTCCTCGCACATGGCGAGACCGCCGGCCCCGCCCTCCTCGGCAGGCTGGAAAATCACCACCACCGTGCCGTCGAAGCGACGCGTCTCGGCCAGATATTTCGCCGCGCCCAGCAGGATCGAGGTGTGGCCGTCGTGACCGCAGGCATGCATGGCGCCGGGGGTCCTGGAGGCATGCGACAACCCTGTCTTTTCCTGCATCGGCAGCGCGTCCATGTCGGCGCGCAGGCCGATCACCCGACCCGAAGCCGTCTGCGCGCCGTGGATGACCCCGACGACGCCGGTGCGGCCGATCCCCTCGACGACCTCGTCGCAGCCGAAGTCCCTCAGCCGGTCGGCGACGAGGCCGGCGGTGCGGTGCACGTCGTAGAGAAGCTCGGGGTTCTCGTGGAAATCGCGCCGCCAGGCGACAATCTCGTCATGCAGTTCGGCGAAGCGGTTCTTGATCGGCATGGTTCAGTCCCGGTTCAGGTGGTCGAGCAGCCGCCGCATGAAGCCGTGGCCCGTCTCGAACTGTTCGATCGTGATGTATTCGTCCGGCTGGTGCGCCTGCTGGATGTCGCCCGGGCCGCAGACCACGGCGTCGAACCCGTGCTGCTGGAAATACCCGGCCTCGGTCCCGTAGCTGACGACATGGCGAGCGTTGTCGCCGGTGAGCTGCCGGACGAGTGTTTCCGCCGGCCCGCCCGGTTCGGCGTTGAGGCCGGGGCCGGCGAAACGTTCGGTCACCTCGATCGAGGTTTCGGGGCGGATGGCCTGCATCTCCGCCTCGATCTCGGCGATCCGGCCCATGATGCGGGCCTTCCAGGCCTCGGGATCGTCGCCGGGGACGAGGCGGATCGAGAAGACGAATTCGCAATCCTTGGCGGTGATGTTATGGGCGGTGCCACCGTGGATCATGCCGACATGCAGGTTGGACCACGGCGGGTCGAAGGCGGCGTTCACGTCAGAAGGCGTGGCGGCGGCGCTTGCGGCGTTCACCTCGTTGGCCCACTGGATCAGCCGGGCACCCTCCATGATGGCCGAGACGCCGCGGTAGGCGATCGAGGAATGGATCTCGTAGCCGTGGACATGGACATCCCAGGCCATGCCGCCCTTGTGCCCCGTCACCGCCTGCATCGTGGTGGGCTCACCGACGATGGCGGCGGCGGCGCGGGGGAACCTGCCGGCCGCGTCCTTCAGCAGCGGGTCCGCTCCGATCAGGCCGACTTCCTCGTCGTAGGTCAGGGCCAGTTGCAGGGGGCGCCTGGTGCCGGTCGCCTGCGCCTCGGCCATGGCCCAGATGGCGAGCGCGTCGAACCCCTTCATGTCGCAGCAGCCGCGGCCGTAGTACTTTCCGTCGGCCTCGCGGACCGTAAAGGGGTCGGTGGACCAGTCCTGCCCGTCGACGGGCACCACGTCGGTATGGCCCGAGAGGATCACCGCGCCCTCCTCCATCGGTCCGGCGTGGGCCCAGAGCCCGGCCTTGGGCTCGGACGGGTGGAGGTGGCGGTAGACCTGCACCCCGTGGCTTTCCAGATAGTCCTGGACCCAGTCGATCAGCGGCAGGTTTGTCTCCCGCGAGACCGTGGGAAAGCTGACGAGCTTTTCCATGATCTCGTAGGGCGTCAGTCTTTCGGGCATTCTCAGTAGCCGCTGTCAGTGGTCAGGACATGGTGGTCGTCGCCGACCTGCCGGTATTCGGACGGCTCGGGCCGGTAGTCGAGGTCGTGAATCGGCGAGGGGATCGGTTTGAAGTTCAGCTCGCGCTCGGATTTGCGGCGGGCGGGATCGGCGATCGGAACCGCCTTCATCAGGGCGCGGGTATAGGGGTGCTGGGGGTTCTCGAAAACCGCGGTGCGCGAACCGATCTCGACGATGCGGCCGAGATACATGACGCCGACCCGGTGGCTGACCCGTTCGACGACCGCCATGTCGTGGCTGATGAAGAGGAAGGAGAGGCCCAGCTCGGCCTGGAGCTCCATCATCAGGTTCAGCACCTGCGCCTGAACGGAAACGTCGAGCGCCGAGACGGCCTCGTCCGCGACGATCAGCTTGGGGTTCAGGGCGAGCGCGCGGGCGATGGCCACCCGCTGACGCTGCCCGCCAGAGAGTTCATGGGGATAGCGTCGCATGAAGCCGCGCGGCAGGTGGACCCGGTCGAAGAGCATGGCGATGCGGTCTTCCATCTCCTGGCCCTTGAGGGTGCCGAAGTTCCACATCGGCTCGGCCACCTGGTCGCGCAGCATCATCTGCGGGTTCAGCGAGGCGAAGGGATCCTGGAAGATCATCTGCATGTCGAGCCGCGCCTTGCGCAGGTCGGGCTGGTTCAGGGCGATGATGTCCTTGCCGGCGAGACGAACCTCGCCGGACATGGGTTCGACGAGGCGCAGCAGTGACCGGCCGGCGGTCGACTTGCCGCAGCCCGACTCGCCCACGAGGCTGAGGGTCTGGCCGCGGTTGATGGTGAACGAGATGTCCTCGACCGCGTGGACCTGGGCGACCGTTCGGCGGAAGAAACCGCCCTTGACCGGGAAGCGGGTGGTGAGGTTCCGCACCTCGAGCAACAGGTCGTCGGTACCGGGGATCGGTTTGACGTCGGCCGCGTCCACGCCCAGCAGGCGCATCGGCTCGGGGACCGGCTTGCCCTTCATTTCGCCCAGCTTGGGCACCGCGGCAAGGAGCGCCTTGGTATAGTCGTGTTGCGGATTGCCGAATATTTCGGCAACCGGCCCCTCCTCGACCTTGTGGCCGCGGAACATGACGACCACCCGGTCGGCCATTTGTGCAACCACGGCCATGTCATGGGTGATGAACATCACGGCAGTGCCGGTTTCGCGCTTGAGCCGGTCCATCAGGGCCAGGATCTCGGCCTGGATCGTGACGTCGAGCGCGGTCGTCGGCTCGTCTGCGATCAGCAGGCGCGGTTTGCACGCGAGCGCCATGGCGATGACCACGCGCTGGCGCATCCCGCCCGAGAGCTCGTGCGGATACTGCTTCATCCGGCGCTCGGGTTCGGGGATCCGGACCTCGCGCAGAAGCTCGATCGCGCGGGCCGCCGCCGCTGCCTTGTCGAGGTCCATGTGCAGGCGCAGCCCCTCGGTCAGCTGACGGCCGATGGTGAAGACCGGATTCAGCGCGGTCATCGGCTCCTGGAAGATCATGCCGATCTCGTTGCCGCGGATCGTGCGCATAAGGCCCTGTTCCGCCTGGGAAAGATCTAGCTGACCGTCTTTCCTCCGCTCGAAGAAGAGATGCCCCCCGGCGATCTGGCCGCCGCCGAATTCAACCAGCCGCATCAGCGAGAGCGAGGAGACGGACTTGCCCGAGCCGGATTCGCCGACGATGCAGACCGTTTCGCCGGGGTTGACCGAGAACGACACGTCCTCGACCCCGAAGACCTCTCCGTCCTTGGTCTGGAACGAGACCCTGAGATTCTCGATCCGGACGATCGGGGTCGTGTTCCCGGCCTCAGCCGCGGCATGATCCAGCATTGGGGGTCCGTCCTCTTCGTGACCTCATGACGCTAGCGACGGTTGACGCGCATTGTCAAACCGGCAGCATGGCTGACCTCAGGTCCACCGGTCACCGGACTTGCTTTTTTCGACAAACCGCTTTTCGATGTTTCCACCCGCGCGAATGTGAAGGGGCCGTTACTCTCGCCCGGACGTCACGTCCGGCCATCCGCGCGATCAACGCCGCGCCGCCGACAGAAGCGGCGAGGCTCGTCCAACAATGGAGTATGGAATGAAACTCAGAACCCTGTTGCTCGGCGCCGTTGCCGTATCCGGGCTGGCACCTGCTGCCTTCGCCGAACGCGGCGCGGACGGCCATGTCAACATCATATACTGGCAGGCTCCGTCGATCATGAACCCCTACCTGTCGTCGGGCACCAAGGACATCGAGGCCTCGTCGATGGTCATCGAGCCGCTCGGCCGGTTCGACCAGGACGGGAACATGGTGCCGTATCTGGCACAGGAAATCCCGACCATCGAGAACGGCGGCGTGACCGAGGATCTCAAGCAGATCACCTGGAAGCTGAAAGAGGGCCTGACCTGGTCCGACGGCTCGCCGGTGACCTCGGCGGACGTCAAGTTCACGGCCGACTACTGCATGCATCCCGAAGGCGGCTGCGCCCAGGCGGCCAAGTTCGAAGGCATCGGCTCGATCGAGACGCCGGACGACCTGACCATCGTGGTGAACTTTACCGAGCCCAAGCCGAACCCCTACCAGGCGTTCATGGGCGGCCAGTCGCCGATCCTGCAGCAGGAGCAGTTCCAGGACTGCCTGGGCGCCAAGGCACCGGAATGCACCGAGGCGAACTTCAACCCGATCGGCACCGGGCCCTTCGTGGTCACCGACTTCCGTCCGAACGACGTGATCCAGATGGAAGCGAACCCCAATTTCCGCGATCCCGCCAAGCCGGCCTTCGCCACCGTGACCTTCAAGGGCGGCGGCGACGCGGCGGCGGCGGGCCGCGCGGTGCTCGAGACGGGCGAGTTCGACTATGCCTGGAACCTGCAGCTGGCGCCGGAAGTGATCGAGAAGATGGCCGAGGGCGGCGAAGGCACGCCGGTGTCGGCCTTCGGCACGCTGGTGGAACGGATCGAGATGAACCTGACGGATCCCTCGCCCGACCTGCCCGAGGGCGAGCGCGCGACCGCCAAGCACCCGCACCCGATCCTGACGGACATGAAGGTGCGCAAGGCGCTGTCCATGGCGATCGACCGCCCCCTTCTGGTCGAGATCGGCTATGGCCAGGCGGGCCGCCCGACCTGCAACCTGGTGCCGGCGCCGGAGATTTACGCCTCGGACAACACCGAGTGTCTGACCCAGGATATCGAGGGCGCAAAGGCGCTGCTGGAAGAAGCGGGCTGGACCGACGAGGACGGTGACGGCATCCGCGAGAAGGACGGCATGGAGCTGTCGCTGCTCTTCCAGACCTCGACCAATGCCGTCCGCCAGGATTTCCAGGCGCTGATCAAGCAGTGGTGGTCCGAGATCGGCGTCGAGACCGAGCTGCGCAACGTCTCGGGCTCGGTCTTCTTCGGCGGCGATCCGGGCTCTCCGGACACGTTCCAGAAGTTCTATGCGGACGTGGAAATGTACGCCAACAACTTCGACGGCACCGACCCCGAGGCCTACCTCGCCCAGCACACCTGCGAGAAGTTCCCCCGCCCCGAAAGCCAGTGGCAGGGCGAGAACATCAACCGGTTCTGCGACGAGGAATTCGACGCCCTGGTCAAGGAGCTGGGCCAGACCGGCGAGCTGGAAAAGCGCGCCGAGATCGCCAAGAAGCTCAACGACATGCTGACGGCGGAAAGCTACGTCATCGTGCCGCTGGTCGACCGCGGCCGGGTGTCGGCCCATTCCAACACCCTGGGCGGTGTGGTGCTGAACACCTGGGATTCCGAGCTGTGGAACGTCGCCGACTGGTACCGCATCGAGGAATGACAACCTGATCCGAACGCCCCCGCGTCACCGCGCGGGGGCGTTTTCCGTATCCTGCAGGCGGCATTTCAAAATCATCGGGCCCGCGATGGTTTTCGAATGCAGCTTCAACCCGGGACATCCTGCCTTTGACACTGCCGGCACCGTATCACGCAAGCGACGCAGGGAGATATCCCCGCGCCCGTAGGGTGGGTTTCAACCCCACCCTCCTCCCTCGGCCTGAAGGTCTCGCGGCATGCTGACCTTCACGATCCGGCGGCTGGTGCTTGCCGTTCCGACGCTTCTCTTCATTTCGCTGGTGATCTTCGGCCTGCTGCAACTGGCGCCGGGCGATCCCATGGCGCAGGTGCCGCTGACCGTGCCGCCCGAGGTCAAGCAGAAGATGCGCGAGGCGCTTGGCCTGGGCGATGCCTGGTACATCCAGTACTGGAAATGGATCGTCCAGTTCTTCTGGGTCGAGCCGCAGGTCTTCCTGGACTACGTCTTCGGCACCAACTTCAGCGAGGGGAAGCTGCGCGTCCTGTCCTGGCAGACCCGGTCGCCGGTGATGGAGATCGTCGTCCAGCGGCTGCCCCAGACCCTGTGGGTCGTGGGCACGGCCTATGTCGTCGCGGTGCTGATCGCCCTGCCGATCGGGGTCTATTCCGCCTACCGGCAGTATTCGGTCTTCGACAACGTCGGGACCTTCGTGTCGATGATCGGCTTCTCGGTGCCGCCCTTCTTCTCGGGGGTGCTGGTGATCGTCATCTTCTCGGTCAATCTCGGGTGGTTCCCGTCGATCTACGACACGACGCACCGGGTGGTCGACTGGGACAGCTTCGTCGTCCAGCTTCAGCAGATGATCATGCCCGTGATGGTGCTGGCGCTGCAGATCACGGCGCAGATCGCGCGGTTCATGCGCGCCTCGATGCTCGACAACCTCAACCAGGACTATGTGCGCACCGCCCGCGCCAAGGGGCTGGGCGAGCGGGTGGTGGTGCTGAGCCACGTGCTCCGCAACTCCATGATCCCGGTGGTCACGGTCATCGCGCTCGGCATTCCGCAGATTTTCGGCGGCGCGATCATCACCGAGCAGGTGTTCAAGGTGAACGGGATCGGGCAGCTTCTGATCACCGCGATCCAGGCCAACGACCTGCCGATGGTGCAGACGCTGACCTTCATCTTCGCCGTGCTCATCGTGCTGTTCAACCTGATCGCGGATGTGCTCTACGGCATCCTCGACCCACGGATCCGCTATGACTGACGAACCGCAGAGCCATATCGAACCCGGCCCCGGCGAGGCCCAGGCCTCGGACGTGCTGGACGCGCCGCTTCCGACCACGCCGCCGCGCAGCCAGTGGGCCGAGGTCTGGCGGCAGTTCCGCCATCACAAGGGCGCCATGGCCGGCGGGATCGTCTTCGTGCTGATCGTGCTGGGGGTCTTCGTGGGGCCGCTATTCTGGCACGTGGAGGCGACCTATATCGACATCCGCGCGCGCAACCAGGGCCCGAGCCTCGCGCATCCCTTCGGCACCGACCAGCTGGGCCGGGACATGCTGGCGCGGATGATGGCGGGGGGGCAGGTCTCTATGTCGGTGGGGATGACCGCGATGCTTCTGGCGCTGTTCCTGGGGTCGCTGATCGGAGTGCTGGCCGGCTATTTCAAGGCGCTCGACAACCTGCTGATGCGGACCACGGACCTGTTCCTCGCCCTGCCCCTGCTGCCGCTGCTGCTGGTGATGGTGCTGCTCTTCCGGGAACCGCTGAACGCCTCGTTCGGGCCCGAGACCGGCATCTTCATCCTGATCGTCGTGGCCATCGGCGTGACCTCGTGGATGCCGACGGCGCGGATCGTGCGCGGCGACGTGCTGGCGTTGAAGGAGCGGGAGTTCGTGCTGGCGGCGCGGTCGATCGGCACGACCAACACCAAGATGATCGCGCGGCACATCCTGCCGAACGTCGTCTCGCCGATCGTGGTCTCGGCGACGCTCGGGATCGCCAACGCCATCATCACGGAATCGGCGCTGTCGTTCCTCGGCCTCGGCTTTCCGCCCGACTTCCCGACCTGGGGCCGCCTGCTGTTCGACGCGGTCGACTACATGCAGCAGAACCCCGAGCGGGTGATCATGCCCGGCCTCGCGATCTCGCTGACGGTGCTGTCGGTCAACTATCTGGGCGACGGTCTGCGCGACGCGCTCGACCCGCGAATCCGGGGGCGCTGAGGCTCACGCCAGCACCTCGAGCAGCCCGGTTTCCGGCTTGGACAACCCGCGCCGCGCTTCGGGCAGCGGGGCGGGTTCGCGGCCGACGAGGTCGATGATCCGGGGGTGCACATAGGCGCTGCGCGCGACCGTGGGCGTATTGGCCAGGACCTCGGCCGCGGCCTGCGTCATACCCTTGATCGTCGCGCCCTCTGCCGCCGTCTGGTGATATTCGAAGCCCGCCAGACTGCCGGCCCAGGTGCGGAATGTCTTGGCGGTGAAGCTCTCGCAGCCGCCGATATCGGCAAGATAGCCGTTCAGCGTGGTCGAGGTGACGCGGCGCACCGTTCCCCCGGCGTCCAGCCAGGTGAAGAGCTCGGCCCCCGGCAGATCGCGGGCCGCCTGAAGTACACGCATCAGCCGGCGCGAGCGGATGCGGCGATTCATCTTCTGCCCGCCCTTCGCCCGCCATGACAGGGCCAGGGACCCGTCGACGAGCCGGAGGTGTCTGCGGCGGAGGGTGGTGGCGCCATAGGTGCCGTTCTCGGCGGCATAGGCCTCGTTGCCCACGCGCATGGCCGTGGCGTCGATCAGCAGGAGCGCCGCCGCCAGGGCGAACCGTTCCTCCCCCGCCTCGCGGTGGTTGAGATCGCGCGAGATGCGGCCGCGGATGCGCGGCAGGGCCTCGCCGAAGGCGGCGAGAGAGGCGAATTTCTCGGCGGATTTCGCGGCGGACCAGTCGGGGTGATAGCGGTACTGCTTGCGCGCCCGGGCGTCGAACCCGGTCGCCATCAGATGCCCGTTCGCCACCGGCGACATCCAGACCCGTTCATAGGCGGGCGGCACGGCCATCGCCTCGAGCCGGCGCCGTTCGGGGCCGCGGGCGATCGTCGTGCCGTCGGGGGCGCGATAGGTGAAGCCCCGCCCGCACCGACGACGGCTGATGCCGGGCCGGTCGTCGGGATAGTACACGAGGTCCGGCATGGTCAGGCCCGCTCGACCTCGGATTTCAGCTTGAGAAGGCGGGTCCCGTCCTCCTGGCGGATCAGGTACGCCGGGTTGTCCCTGGACCCCTTGCGGGTGATCTCCTCGCCCTTGATCCTGCGGGTGACCGTCTCGTGAAAGGTCTCCTGCACCTTTCCGGTGCCGGTGCCGTTGCCCCAGTTCCACCGGACCTGCGTGCCTTCGCGGATCATGGCTGCACCTCCTTGCGTCGCCTCGCAAGAGTGCAAACCCGTGATGCCGCCGGGTGGTTCCGGGCGCCGGCGCGGCGCAACGGCACGTCCCGAACGAAAGGGGCGGCCCGACAGGCCGCCCCTTCCGCAGAACGTCGCAGGTGACGTCAGTCGAGCTTGTTCAGCAGCGCGCCGATCGAGTCCTTGGCATCGCCGTAGTACATCCGCGTGTTGTCCTTGTAGAACAGCGGGTTCTCGATACCGGAATAACCGGTGCCCTGCCCCCGCTTGGAGACGAAGACGTTCTTGGCCTTCCAGACCTCCAGCACCGGCATACCGGCAATGGGCGAGTTCGGATCGTCCTGCGCCGCCGGGTTCACGATGTCGTTCGACCCGATGACGATGACCACGTCGGTGTCGGGGAAATCGTCGTTGATCTCCTCCATCTCCAGCACGATGTCGTAGGGCACCTTGGCCTCGGCCAGCAGCACGTTCATGTGCCCCGGCAGACGGCCCGCGACCGGGTGGATGGCAAAGCGCACCTCCTTGCCCTTGGCGCGCAGCTTGCGGGTCAGTTCGGCCACGTTCTGCTGCGCCTGGGCCACCGCCATGCCGTAGCCCGGCACGATGATCACGCTGTCGGCCTCGTCCAGCGTCTGCGCCACGCCGTCCACGTCGATGGGCTTCTGTTCGCCCTCGACCTCCATCGCCGGACCCGCCGAGCCGCCGAAGCCGCCGAGGATCACGCTGACGAAGGATCGGTTCATCGCCTTGCACATGATGTAGGACAGGATCGCGCCCGAGGAACCGACCAGCGCGCCCACGACGATCAGCAGGTCGTTGCCCAGCGAGAAGCCGATGGCCGCCGCCGCCCAGCCCGAATAGCTGTTCAGCATCGAGACGACCACGGGCATGTCCGCGCCGCCGATCCCCATGATCAGGTGATAGCCGATGAAGAGCGCGCAGAGCGTCATGATGAAGAGCGGCAGGAACCCGCCCCCGCCCACGTACCAGAAGAGGCAGATGAGCGAGATGGCGGCCGCGCCGGCGTTCAGGATGTGCCCGCCGGGCAGTTTCTCGGCCGCCGAGGTGACCCGGCCCGCCAGCTTGCCGAAGGCGATGACCGAGCCGGTGAAGGTGATCGCGCCGATGAACACCCCGAGGAAAAGCTCGATGCGGAGGATGTTGATCTCCACCCCGGTCTTGTGGGCGACGATGGCCGCGAAGCCGCGGAAGATCGACTCGACCTCGTGCGCGGCGTCGCTCATCACGCCGTAGGTGGCGTGCGGAAAGGCGACGCCGGCCTCGGCGAAGGCTTCGGCGACGCGGCCGATCTCGATATGGGCGTTGAAGCCGACGAAGACCGCCGCGAGCCCGACGAGCGAGTGCATCGCCGCGACAAGCTGGGGCATCTCGGTCATCTCGACCCGCTTGGCCACGACCCAGCCGATGGCGCCGCCGCCCGCGATCAGCAGGAGCGACAGGAGCCAGAGGCCCGCGCCGGGGCCGATGAGCGTGGCGAAGACCGCCAGCGCCATGCCCGCGATGCCATACCAGACCGCGCGCTTGGCGCTTTCCTGCCCGGACAGGCCGCCGAGCGAGAGGATGAAGAGGACAGCCGCGACCACGTAGGCCGCCGTGGTGAATCCGAATTCCATGATCCTCTACCCCTTACGATTTCTGGAACATGGCGAGCATGCGCCGTGTCACGAGGAAGCCGCCGAAAATGTTGATCCCGGCCATGAAGACCGAGAGGGCGGCAAGGAGGATCACCAGCCACGAGCCCGAACCGATCTGCATCAGCGCGCCCAGGATGATGATCGAGGAGATGGCGTTGGTGACGGCCATCAGCGGGGTGTGCAGCGAATGCGACACGTTCCAGATCACCTGGAAGCCGACGAAGACCGAGAGCACGAAGACCACGAAATGCTGCATGAAGCTGGCCGGCGTGAACAGACCGGCGAGCAGGATCAGCGCGCCGCCGACGGCGAGCAGCGTGACCTGGTTCTTGGTCTCCTTCTTGAAGGCGGCGATCTCCTGTTCCCGCTTTTCCTCGGGCGTCAGTTCCTTCGGCTTCTCCTTGGGCTTCTGGGCCGCGATGGCCGCGACCTTGGGCGGCGGCGGCGGCCAGGTGATCTCGCCCTTGTGGGTCACGGTCGCGCCGCGGATCACGTCGTCGTCCATGTCATGATCGACCACGCCATCCTTTTCGGGCGTCAGGTCGGTCATCATGTGACGGATGTTGGTGGCATAGAGCGCCGAGGACTGCGTCGCCATCCGGCTGGGGAAGTCGGTGTAGCCGATGATCGTGACACCGTTGTCGGTCACGACCTTCTCGTCCGGCACGGTGCCCTCGACGTTGCCGCCGCGTTCGGCGGCGAGGTCGACGATGACCGATCCGGGCTTCATCGCCTTGACCATGTCCTCGAGCCAGAGCTTGGGCGCCTCGCGGTTCGGGATCAGCGCGGTCGTGATCACGATGTCGATGTCGGGGGCCAGTTCGCGGAACTTGGCGAGCTGTGCCTCGCGGAACTCGGGGCTCGAGACCGAGGCGTAGCCGCCGGTGGCCGAGCCGTCCTGCTGTTCCTCCTCGAAGTCGAGGTAGACGAACTCAGCGCCCATGGATTCGACCTGTTCGGCCACTTCGGGGCGCACGTCGAAGGCCAGGGTCACGGCGCCGAGCGATGTCGAGGTGCCGATGGCGGCCAGACCGGCGACGCCGGCCCCCACCACGAGAACGCGGGCCGGGGGCACCTTGCCCGCGGCGGTCACCTGACCGGTGAAGAAGCGGCCGAAGTTGTTGCCCGCCTCGATCACCGCGCGGTAGCCGGCGATGTTGGCCATCGAAGACAGGGCGTCCATCTTCTGCGCGCGGCTGATCCGGGGCACCATCTCCATCGCGATGACGGTGGCGCCCTTGGATTTCGCCAGTTCCATCCCCTCTTCGTTCCCGGCGGGATTGAAGAAGGAAATCAGCGTCTTGTCCTTGTTCAGCCGCTTCAACTCGGTCTCGGTCGGCTGCCGGACCTTGGCGATGATGTCGACCTCTTTCCACAGGGCCGCGGCGGTCTTGACCACCGTCACCCCGGCGGCCTCGTAGGCATCGTCCGTAAAGCCCGCGGCCGATCCCGCCCCCGCTTCGACATAGCATTCGTGGCCGAGCTTCTGAAGCTGCGCCGCCGAGTCCGGCGTCATGGCAACCCGGTTCTCGCCCTCGAAGACCTCTTTCGGCGTTCCGATTTTCACCTGTGTCGTCCCCCTTATGAACAACTGGTTCTACATCGGCCGGAATTTTCCGACCAAATCCCTGCAAGCCACGCAAGAATATTGCGTGCCAAATCCCCGCCGATGTGCCCGTTCTGCAGCGCAGAGTCAAACCCATCCGCGGCTCTTTTGCCTGCACCGGGCCGAGTCAGCACGGAATTCGCGCCCGAGTCTATCCTCTTCCTGTACTTCGACGGCGCTGGCCGGGGGGCGCCCCCTGCGGATCCATCGGCGGGGCGTGGCAGCCCCGCGAGAACCCGGCGGAATCGACGCTTTTCGGCGTCGCCTCGGTGCGGTCTCCGGGACTCTGGCCTCTGCTCCGTGCCGGGGGCCGTCCGGCTTGCGCTTTGCCCGCCGGTCCCTATGGTCAGCCGAGATCAAGTTCGCGAAAGGGAGGGGCAGTCATGATGCTGACAGGGAAACACGCCATCGTCACCGGAGGCGGCACCGGGATCGGTCTGGCCATCGCGCGGGCGCTGGTCGCCGAAGGGGCGCAGGTGACGATCACCGGCCGGCGGCTCGAAGTCCTGCAGGAGGTGGCCGAAGACGGCATGTTTCCGGCCGTCATGGACGTGACCGACGAAGCCCAGATCGTCGAGACGACGGCCGCGGCGGTCGAGGCGCGCGGGCCGATCCAGATCTGCGTGGCCAATGCCGGCATCGCCGAGGGCAAGAAGCTGCACAAGACCTCGTCCGAGTTCTGGCGCAAGATCATGACGACCAATCTCGACGGCTGTTTCTACACCGTGCGCGAAAGCCTCAAGTCCATGCTCTCGACCGACTGGGGCCGGGTGATCGCCATCTCCTCGATCGCGGGGGTCAGGGGCGCGGCCGGTGCGGGGGCCTATGCGGCGTCGAAACACGGGGTGATCGGCATGATGCGCTCTTTCGCCGAGGACTTCCTGCACGAGCCCTACACGTTCAATTCGATCTGCCCCGGCTATGTCGACACGCCGATCGTGACGCGCAACACCGAGTCCATCTCGCAGCGCGCGGGCGTGTCGGCAGAGGAAGCCCGCGACATCATGGTGAGCAGCAACCGCCACAAGAAGCTGATCCTGCCCGAAGAGATCGCGGCGGCGGCACTGTGGCTGTGCAACCCCGCCAGCGAGAGCGCCAACGGAACCGAAGTGCACATCGCCGGCGGCCAGATCTGACCCCTGCCGCGCGGCGGCCCAAGGGTGGGTCCCACCCCGCCACACCATGCGAAAGACCCGGCCGTGCGCGGAACGTATCGGGCGCCCGTGGCGGGGGAGACCCCACGACGGTCCGCGGCCTACGGCTCGAGCGCCCGGGCCATGAGATCGGCAAAGACCGCAAGCCGCGCGAGGTAATCCCGGTAGCCGCTGGCGGCCATCTTCTGGCCGTGCTGGCCCGCGATGATCGCCCGCGCGGTGGCGGCGGCGCCCTCCGCAGGCAGGCGGAGGCGGTCCGCGGCGGCCTCGGCCTCCAGCCAGCCGGACCAGATGGCCGCGATGCGGTCGTTGCCGAGCCGCGTCTCCTCCTCGGCCCCGCCGTCTTTCATCGACAGCAGTTCCTCGCCATGAGGGCTGTCGAGCAGCGCCTCAGCGAGACCGCCGGCCTGCGCGGCGCAGGCCTCGCGCAGCGCCTCGTGCAGGGGGCGGCCCGGCGACAGCGCACGGGCCAGATCGGCGCAGGCCAGGTCGAAATAGGCCTTCACCCCATGCAGCAGGATGTCTTCCTTGTTGCGGAAATGCTGGTAGAGCGCCGCGCGCGACATGCCCGCGGTCCGCGCGATATCCTCCATCGAGGCCCGCCGGAACCCGTAGAGCGCGAAGACGGAGAGGGCGGCATTCAGGATGCGCCCCTGCTTTTCGCCCGTATCGGGAAGAAGTTGCATGGTCATGCACCCGATCTGACAGATTGGACGAATTATGTCAATTGACACTCTGACATATTCCACTCATTTTGTCATGACGTCCGAGAAGAGGTGATTCCATGGCCAAGCTCACGATCAACGGCGCGGCGCGCAGCGTCGACCTGTCCGACGAGGTGCCCCTGCTCTGGGCGTTGCGCGACGGGCTGAACATGACCGGCACCAAGTTCGGCTGCGGGGTCGCGGCCTGCGGGGCCTGCACCGTTCATATCGATGGAGAGGCGGTGCGATCCTGCCAGGTGGCCGTCGGCGATGTCTGGGGCCCGGTCACGACGATCGAGGGGATCGGCACGCCCGAGGACCTCTCGGTGCTGCAGCAGGCCTGGATCGACAACCAGGTCGCGCAGTGCGGCTATTGCCAGTCGGGCCAGATCATGCAGGCGGCGGCGCTGCTGGCCGAGACGCCGCGGCCCACGGATGACGAGATCGACGCGGCCATGGCCGGCAACCTCTGCCGCTGCGGCACCTATCCCCGGATTCGCGCCGCCATCCACGACGCCGCGCAAAAGATGCAGGAGGCCTGACCCCATGTCCCGCATCGGAAAGATCGCCCGCCGCAGCTTTCTCATCGGCACGGCCGCCGTGGCAGGCGGCGTCGCCTTCGGCGTCTATGCCGCGCGCCGGCCGGCCCCCAGTCCGCTCTCCCCTGCCGAGGGCGAGGTGGCCCTGAACCCGTTCATCGTGATCGACCGCGCGGCCGTGACGGTCATCGTGCCCAAGGCCGAGATGGGCCAGGGAGTGCAGACGACCTGGGCGACGCTGGCGGCGGAAGAGCTGGACATGGAGCCCGCCGATCTGCGCATCGCGCACGGCCCGCCCGGCAAGGCCTATTACAACCGCGCCATGGGAACGCAGATGCTGCCCGTGGCGAATTACAGGCTGTCGAACTGGCAGGAGAACCTCGGCGCGCAGATGGCTGTGGCGGGCAAGTTCCTGAACCTGCAGGTCACCGGCGGATCGACCTCGACGGCGGACGGGTTCGACAAGATGCGTCACGCCGGGGCCTCGGCCCGAGAAACGCTCAAGGAGGCGGCGGCGCGGCGGCTCGGTGTCGCGCGGTCGGCGCTGAAGACCCAGGGGGGCGCGGTGGTCGCCCCGGACGGCAGCCGCCTTCCCTATACAGAACTGGCGGCGGACGCGGCCGGGATCGACCCGGTCACCGCGGAACTGCGCCCGCAAAACGCATGGCGCCATCTCGGCAAGAGCCAGCCGCGCCACGATCAGGCGCCCAAGGCGACCGGCACGGCCGAATTCTCGATCGACGTGCGGCTGGAGGGCATGAAATTCGCCGCGCTGAAACGGAACCCCTACCAGGGCGGCGCGATGCACGGGTTCGACGCCTCGGAGGCGCTGGACATCGCCGGGGTCGAGAGGGTGATCGATCTGGGGGACGGCGTGGCCGTGGTCGCCAGCAACTCGTGGTCCGCCATGCGGGGCGCCGAGGCCGTCCGCTTCGACTGGGGCAAGGGCAGCTACCCGGAGACCACCGAAGAGATGTTCGCGGCCTTCGATACGGCGATGAAGGGCGGGGCCAATTCCACCTTCCTCGACCGCGGCGATGCGGACACGCTGCCCAACGGCGCGACCGAGGTTCGCGCGGACTACGCGGTGCCCTACCTGAGCCATGCCCAGATGGAGCCGCTGTGCGCCACCGCGCTCTACCACGGGGACCGGATCGAGGTCTGGTCCGGCAACCAGATTCCCATCCACTGCCGGGCGGCGGCGGCCGAGGAAGCAGGTCTCGATCCCGAGGCGGTCACGCTTCATACCCCGCTGATGGGCGGCGGCTTCGGGCGGCGGGGTTACACCGACTTCACCCGGTATGCCGCCCGTCTCGCCGTCCGGATGCAGGGGACGCCGGTCCAGCTGCTCTGGTCGCGGGAAGAGGACATGACGCACGGCTACTACCGGCCCGGCGCGATCGCGTCGTTCCGGGGGGCGGTCAGGGATGGCCGGGCGGTCCTGCTCGACGGCCGGATCAGCGGTCAGGCCGCCACGCCGTCGCTGGTAAGGATGCTGCTGGGCTTCGCGCCGCCGGGACCGGACAAGGGCCATGTGGAAGGCGCCTACGACCAGCCCTATGCGATCCCCAACGCCCGGATCAGCGGCCATGTCGCGGAACTCGACCTGCCGGTCGGCCCCTGGCGGTCGGTAGGGGCGTCGGTGAACGGGTTCTTCTTCGACAGCTTCCTGGACGAGATGGCCCATGCGGCGGGCGCCGATCCGCTGACCTTCCGGCTGGAGATGATGAAGGACGAGGACCCCGGGTCCGCCGCCGTTCTCGAGGCGGTGCGCGAGGCCTCGGGCTGGACCGGCAGGACGCCAGACGGCGTGGGACGGGGCGTGGCCTTCTGTCATTCCTTCGGAACGCCGGTCGCCGAGGTGATCGAGGTCCACCGGACCGAGGCCGGGATCCGCATCGCCAAGGCCTGGATCGCCGCCGATCCCGGCCTCGCCCTCGACCCGGGGAATATCGAGGCACAGCTCTTCGGCGGCATGGCCTATGGCCTGTCGGCGGCGGTGCATCAGCAGATCACCTTTGCCGACGGAGCGGCGGAGCAGCAGAACTTCTACGACTATGACGCGATCCGGATGAACACGATGCCCGAGGTTGTGGACATCCGGATCCTCCAGAGCGGCGACGGGATCGGCGGCATCGGCGAGCCGGGCACGCCTCCGGCGGCCGCGGCGCTGGCGAATGCGCTCTTCGATCTGACCGGCGAACGCGCGCGGCGGCTGCCCCTGGCGGACCAGTTCGACTTTGTGGTCTGACGTCTCCGCAAGGGGTTGAGGCGTCGGCGGGTTTCTTGCGATCCGCGGCAATTGGCACGTCGGTTAGGGGCTCGTGACCGGCGCCGACCAGGCGCGAAAGCGTCGCCCCGGGGGCGGAACCCTCGGTCGGGGCCTGGCGTCCGGGAGGGTCGGCCTGCACATTTTTATGCGCGGCGCCACGAGCCATTCTCGTCTCGGCGGTCGAAGTTCGGATCGCGGTGCGCCCCTCGCCCGCGGTTCCTGGAGATCCTCGGGTCGAGCCCGGGGATGACGTGTGGCGCGGGGTGGTGGTGGATCCGCGTTCGGGGCCGGGGATGTCGTGACGTGAGGAGTGTCGGTGGCGCCGTGGTGGTCTCAGGCGCTCTTGGCCAGCGGCATCGGTTCGCGGCGGGCCTTCCAGGCGCGGGCGGCGTCTCCGAAGGCTTGGAAAAGCGGGCGCGAGACCGGGTCCTGCGCGGCGTTGAACTCCGGATGCCACTGCACGGAAAGGGTGAAACCCGGCGCATCCCTGACGAAGGCGGCCTCGGGCGTCCCGTCCGGGGCGGTGCCGTCGATCACGAACCGTTCGCCGGCGCGGATGACCGCCTGGCCGTGCAGCGTGTTGGTCATCACCTCGGTCGCGCCGAAGAGCCTGTGGAAGGGACCGCCCTCGCTTACCGTCACCTTGTGGCGGAGGGCGAAACGCTCCTCCGTCGTGCCCTCGGGGGGCATGCGGTGGTTCATGCGACCGGGCAGGTCGCGGATCTCGGGGTGGAGGGCCGATCCAAGGGCGACCGCGACCTCCTGGAAACCGCGGCAGATGCCGAGGAACGGCTGCCCGCGCTCGACGCAGGCCCGGACCAGCGGCAGGGAGATCGCATCCCGCGCGCGGTCGAAGGCGCCATGCGCCATGGTCTCTTCCTCGCCGTATTCCTCGGGGTGGACGTTGGGCCGGCCCCCGGTCAGCACGAAACCGTCGAAATTGTCCAGCAGGTCCTCGACCGTGGCGAGGCTGGGGTCCGCCGGGATCAGCAGGGGCAGGCCCTCGGCCACCTGGGCCACCGCCTCGGAATTCATGACGCCGCCCGCATGGGTGCGGTAGCTGTCATTGACGATGTGCAGATTGGTGATGATGCCGATACGGGGACGTGCCATGTGTCGCGGGTTCCTTTCCTCGACACGAAATATATGTCGATCGGAGCCCGGCGAAAACACCCCCGGCTGTGCGTCAGCGCAGAACGCTCCGCTGACGCCACTCAATTGTGCAAATGCGCAAAGACCTATTCGGTCACGGTCTCCTCGCCGGTGCGGCCGTCGATCATGGTGTCGGCGCCCTCGGGGTCGTCGCCGCTCGTCGCGGTGAGGGTGATGGCGGCGCCCATGATCCCGCCGAAGATCAGCGCGATGAGCATCCCCCAGATCGGTGCGCGGTGGCGCGCCGCCTGGCGTTCGACATTCGTCGTCGGTGCGGACATGTGTTTTTCCTCTCGTGAAACGGTTCTCATCAGCCAAACGCCGTGCGGGGGCCTCCGGTTCAGTTTTCGTGAACGCACGTCGGCGTGAAACCACCGCAGGGCCGCCCGCTGTGCGGCAGGCTTGCATCCCCACGGTCCTGCTGGAACAAGTGGCGCAACCGGCGGCGCAAGGAGGCAGCAATGGCAGATGCAGAGACCCCGACGATCTATCTGAGGGACTACACGCCCCCCGCGTGGCTTGTCGAAGAGGTCCAGCTGACCTTCCGCCTCGCCCCGGAGACGACCCGCGTCCTGTCGCGCATCCGTTTCACCCCGAACCCCGAGGCCACGGACCGGACATTCGTGCTGGACGGCGAGGGGCTGACACTGATCTCGGCCCGCATCGACGGGACCGAGGTGGACCCGACGCTGACCGAGGCGGGGCTGACCTGCGATGTCCCCGACACCGCCTTTGTCTGGGAGGCCGAGGTCGAGATCGCGCCGGCGTCGAACACCGCGCTCGAGGGTCTCTACATGTCGAACGGCATGTATTCGACCCAGTGCGAGGCGCAGGGTTTTCGCAAGATCACCTATTATCCCGACCGCCCCGACGTAATGGCCCCCTTTTCGGTGCGGATCGAGTCGGACCTGCCGGTGCTGCTGTCGAACGGCAACAGGGTGGCGAGCGGCGAAGGGTTCGCCGAATGGCACGATCCCTGGCCCAAGCCCGCCTATCTCTTTGCTCTGGTGGCGGGCGAACTGGTGAACCTGCCCGGCTCTTTCACCACGCGCTCGGGCCGCGAGGTCGAGCTGAACGTCTGGGTGCGGCCCGGCGACGAGGACAAGTGCGACTTTGCCATGGAGGCGCTGAAGAAGTCGATGACATGGGACGAGAAGGTCTATGGCCGGGAATACGACCTGGACATCTTCAACATCGTGGCCGTCGACGATTTCAACATGGGCGCGATGGAGAACAAGGGGCTGAACATCTTCAACTCCTCGGCCGTTCTGGCCAATGCGCGCACCGCGACGGACGCGAATTTCGAGCGGATCGAGGCGATCATCGCGCATGAGTATTTCCACAACTGGACCGGCAACCGGATCACCTGCCGCGACTGGTTCCAGCTGTGCCTGAAAGAGGGGCTGACGGTCTTCCGCGACGCGCAGTTCACCGCCGACATGCGGTCCGAGCCGGTCAAGCGGATCTCGGACGTGCTCGACCTGCGGGGGCGGCAGTTCCGCGAGGACGGGGGGCCGCTGGCGCATCCGGTGCGGCCCGAGAGCTTCAAGGAGATCAACAACTTCTACACCGCGACGGTCTACGAGAAGGGCGCCGAGGTGATCGGCATGCTCAAGCGGCTGGTCGGGGACGAGGCCTACGCCAAGGCGCTGGACCTCTATTTCGACCGGCACGACGGCCAGGCCTGCACGATCGAGGACTGGCTGAGGGTCTTCGAGGACACCACCGGCCGCGATCTGACCCAGTTCAAGCGCTGGTATTCGCAGGCCGGCACGCCGCGCGTGGTCATGACGGACGACTGGGCCGACGGCACCTATACCGTGACCCTGAAACAGAGCCTGCCGGACACGCCGGGCCAGACCGGCAAGCAACCGCAGGTCATACCCTTCGCCATCGGGCTGCTCGATCCTTCCGGACAGGAGGTGGTGCCGACGACGCTGCTGGAGCTGACCGAGACGGAACAGTCGTTCACCTTCGCGGGCCTGGCCGACAGGCCGATCCCCTCGCCACTGCGCGGGTTCTCGGCCCCTGTCGTCCTGGACCGGCAGACGGACGCCGAAGAACGGGCGTTCCTGCTCGCGCACGATACCGATCCTTTCAACAAGTGGGAGGCGGGGCGCCAGCTGGCCAAGACCGCGCTGATCGACATGATCGACGGCGGGCAGGCGCCGGACGACCGCTATCTCGATGCGGTGCGGCGGGTGGTCACGGACGAAAGCCTCGATCCCGCCTTCCGCTCGCTGTGCCTGGGGCTGCCCTCCGAGGACGATCTGGCGCAGAGCTTCGCCGACAGCGGGCGCACCCCGGATCCGCAGGCCATATGGGACGGGCGCGAGGCGATGCGCGGCGCCTTGGCCGAGGTCCTGTCGGGCGATCTGGGGCCGCTCTACCGCGCGCATCTGGTGACCGAACCCTACGCGCCCTCGGCCGAACAGGCCGGCAAGCGCTCCCTGACGAACATCCTGCTCAGCCTGCTGACGCGGCGCGACGGCGGCGCGGCGGCGCAGGGGCAATTTGCCGATGCCGACAACCTGACCCAGCAGATCGGCGCGCTCTCGGCGCTTTTGACCAACGGCCTCGGCTCGCTCGAACTGGCCTCGTTCGCGGAACAATGGTCGCATGAGCGGCTGGTGATGGACAAATGGTTCATGATCCAGGTGGCCCACGCCCGGCCCGCCGACGCCGCCCGGGTGGCCGACGCCCTGACGCAGCGGCCGGATTTTGCCATGACCAACCCGAACCGGTTCCGGTCGGTCTTCGGCGCGCTGGCGATGAACCAGGCGGGGTTCCACCATGCCAGCGGCGACGGGTACCGACTGATGGCGGACTGGCTGATCCGGCTTGACCCGGTGAACCCGCAGACCACCGCGCGGATGTGCAGCGCCTTCCAGACCTGGCGGCGCTATGACGCGGACCGGCAGGGCATGATACGCGAACAGCTGGAACGGATCGCGGCGCTGCCGGGGCTGAGCCGCGACACGGCCGAGATGGTGGGGCGTATTCTGGAAGGGTGAGGCCGCCGCTCCGGTGAGAGCGCGGCCCTCTGCACCAGGCTTGCCGCGGGCGTGGCCCTGTGCTGAGATATCTCGAGCGACGAGGAGTGACCGCGATGCCCCTGCTCATGTCTCCTGCCGGTTCGGCGGATGGTCCCGCCCCTCCCCCGCCCCCCGCCAGCGCGGAGGCCACGGGACTCGTCGGCCCGGCAGCACCGTGCGCGGCGCCGACACCATGATCCGGACCCCGACCGGACCTCTGCCCGCACGTGGCGCTCCCGCCCGCCCCTAGACGCACCTTCCCGAGGATACCAGATTTGGCCCACGCATCTTCCGACCGACCGCGCACCCTTTTCATCACCGGCGCAAGCTCCGGCATCGGGGCGGCCTGCGCGCGGCTGGCGGCCGGTGCGGGGACGCATCTCCTCCTGCACTACGGTGCGAACAGGGTGGGGGTCGAGGACGTGGCCGACGCCGCGCGCATCGCCGGCTCAGAGGTCAAGCTGATCCAGGCCGACCTGTCGCAACCCGACCAGATCGCGGAACTGGGCCGGATCGCCGGTGAGGAAAGCGACCCCGCCCGGCCCCTCTATCTCGTCAACAACGCCGGGATCGTGGACCGGCGCGCCTCTCTCGCCGATCTCACGGCCGAGCGGCTGCAGCGGATGTTCGCGGTCAATGTCATCGGTGCCATGCTCGTCGCGCGCGAGGCGGTGGCGCTGATGCGGCGGCGCAATGCAGGGGGCGGCATCGCAAATGTCTCGTCGGCGGCCGCGCGCAAGGGGATGGGCGGGCAGTACGTGGACTATGCCGCGTCGAAGGCGGCAATCGACTGTTTCACTATCGGGCTGGCCGATGAACTCGCCCCCGAGGGGATCCGCGTCAACTCGGTCCGGCCGGGGCTGATCGAGACCGGGATCCACGAAAAAGGCGGCGAGCCCGACCGGCTCAACCAGATCGGCCATACGCCGCCCCTGGGCCGGCCCGGCACGGCCGAGGCGATCCTGTGGCTGCTGTCGGACAAGGCGAGCTATACCACCCGCAGTATCCTGGACGTGGCCGGCGGCCGCTGAAGCGCGGGTCATCGGGCGCAAGACCGCCACACCGATCAGTTCACCCGGCGTATCGGTCAGGGCCGGACAATCGTGCCGGAGGTCCTCGTCCGCGTGAGCGGGGCGGGGCCGGTTCCGGGCCGCCCCCGCTCCCGCCGAACAATTCGTACGTCTGGACCGGTGCACCGCGACCATGTCCCGCCCGGCGGCGCCCTATGCCCACGGGCCTGCCACCTCCCCCGTCGCAGCGATCGACCGGCGAGGGAGCCGCATCAACCGGGGGTCTACTTCCCTGACCGCGAGTTGCGCGGCGAGGCGGCGTAACCCGTTAAAGACGCATTCGGGCAGAGTCGGGACCGGCCAGCCGGATTGCGCCACCATTGCGCCGCCTTCCCGTCAGCTGGCCACGCCAATTTCGCGCAAAGACCCGACCCCTGCCCTTATTCGGCCGGAAAGAATTGCGACTCTCTCGATACCCAAGACATGGAGTTCACGATGTTCGGCATCGCCCGCGGCGCCCGGTACGGCAAGGACAGGAAACAGTCCCGTCAGGAGGGGCGGCAGGCCGACGTTCCGCCGCTCGCCCCTCCGGATCTGCCGGTGCGGAGCGAATCCCGTCACGACCGCTGCCGAAACGCCTATTTCGCCAAGGGGTTGCACCTGTCGCGGCAGGATCGCTGGGACATGCTGGGCCGCCTGATCGCCGAAACCGACCGCAACCGCGTCGCGACGCCCTCGGGGACCGCGCTGGCCGCGGTGCTGGCCGACGGGGCCAGATCCGACGCGGTGCGCCATGCCCGGTCGGCCATCACCTCGCCCGATACGCCGGTGCCCGAGGGGATCTGCGCCCTGACCGAGGTCGCCGAGGAGCACCCCGGCTCCTGGGCCGTGTCGCTCGTGGTGGCCCGTGCTCAGATCGACAGCGCCTGGGCCTACGAGGGCCAGGTCGATCCCTACTATCTGCCCTTCGCGCCAAGCAGCGCCTTTCTGGACGGCTTCGCCAGCGCCTCGGCCCTGGTGGACAGGGTCGGGCAGCTCGCTCCGGAGAGCGCGGAGATCGCCGCCACCCGGTGCGATCTGCTGGCGGCCCTACCGGACGCCTCGGACCTGGTCGGAACCTGCCACGAGACCGCCATTTCGCTGGACCCGCATAATCCCGGCCGCCTGCGGGCCTACGGCGTCCATCTCCTGCCGCGATGGTTCGGCTCGTACGAGCGGCTGGCCGAGGCGGGCGAGATCCTGAGCGAAGAGCTTCGCGACATCTGGGGCGACCGCGCCTATGCCTGGTTCTGGTTCGACGCCCTGCGGCTCGACCCCGAAGCGGGAACCGAACTCGACGTGGACCGGTTCGTCGCGGGGCTTGGCGCGATCCTGGACGAGACCGGGGACCCGCATCTGACGAACCTCGTGGCGGCCTATGCCGACGGCATGAAACCGGCGATGGACCCCGAAGTGATCACCCCGGAGGCGCGCAAGGTGCGCAGCCGGATCCACGCGACCCTGCCCGACGTCGCCGAGCGTCACCTGACGGAACTGCATCCGCAGGTCTGGGCCCGGGTCGGCGCGGTGCCGGGCGCGATGCTGACCGGCCCGCTGTCGCCGGGGCGGATCGCGGCGGCGACCGTGCAGGCGCGCACGGCGCTCGAAGCCGCCGCAGCGGCGCGGCAGCTGGACCGGGAGGCGGGCACCGGACAGCGCGCCTGACCGACCAAAGGCCGCCGATGGCGATGGGGCAAACGGTTTGAACTGGCGCGCCGTAAAACCGGCAACACCGGCCCTCCCCACAGATTTTTCCGCCTGTGATCTCGGGCGACCCCTCGGCACCGCGCACTTTCGTCGCGACCGGAGACCGCCGGACAACCTCGAACTGCCCCCGGCGGCGTTGTCGCGCCTCACCAGGGTCGGGCCTTGCCCGCGTTCGACCCGAGGACTGTCGCTGAGACGACACCCCCCGGAACGGCTCGCGGGGCCGGGGCGGCGCCTCGTCGGTCGGAACGCTCCGCGCCCGCGCCCGGGCCTTGCCCCCCTCCCCGCGCTCGCCTAGAACGCCTGTCGTACCGGATACGAGAGGACGGCCCATGCTCGACCTGACATACGAAGCCCCCAAGCCCAAGGTGATCGCCGGGGCCAAGCACGACTGGGAACTTGTCATCGGCATGGAGGTGCATGCGCAGGTCTCCTCTCGGGCCAAGCTCTTTTCCGGCGCCTCGACCCGGTTCGGGGCGGAACCCAATTCCAACGTCGCCTTCGTCGATGCGGGCATGCCCGGGATGCTGCCGGTGATCAACGAGGGCTGCGTCGCGCTGGCGGTGAAGACCGGGCTGGGCCTGAAGGCGCAGATCAACCTGCACTCGGCTTTCGACCGCAAGAACTATTTCTACCCGGACCTGCCGCAGGGCTACCAGATCTCCCAGCTCTACCACCCGATCGTGGGCGAAGGCGAAGTGCTGGTCGAGATGGGCGAGGGGATGGCCCGCAAGGTCCGGATCGAACGCATCCACCTGGAACAGGACGCCGGCAAGTCGATCCACGATATGGACCCGGCGATGTCCTTCGTCGACCTCAACCGCACCGGCGTCGCGCTGATGGAAATCGTCTCGCGCCCCGACATCCGCGGCCCCGAAGAGGCGGCGGCCTATGTGCTGAAACTGCGCCAGATCCTGCGTTATCTCGGCACCTGCGACGGCAACATGCAGAACGGCAACCTGCGGGCGGATGTCAACGTCTCGGTCTGCCGTCCGGGTCAGTACGAGAAATACATGGAAACGCAGGACTTCAGCCATCTCGGCACGCGGTGCGAGATCAAGAACATGAACTCCATGCGCTTCATCCAGGCCGCCATCGACTACGAGGCGCGCCGCCAGATAGCCATCGTCGAGGCGGGCGGATCGGTCGTGCAGGAGACCCGGCTCTACGATCCGGACAAGAACGAAACGCGGTCGATG
>NZ_CH724132.1:97485-122687 GCF_000152725.1 Pseudooceanicola batsensis HTCC2597 | reverse complement strand
CCCCTCGCGTCTTGCGCTGCTGACGATGTGCTAGGTGCGCACCATCCCCAGCCCGTACCGATGCGGATGGGCCGAACTCTGACGGGCTGGGTAGAGGGATGACGGTGCTGGACGCCGTGAGATGCAGATCAAGTGTGACCGATCGCACGCGCCATGAGATTTGACGAAAGGACCGCCCGAAGGCGACCCGGTTATGGCCATCACGCGCCCAAGCTGTCGAGCATCCCCCTGGTATCAGGCATTCGCTTCAGCGAGTTGCCGATGTGTTCCCGCCAGCGCGGCCCAACCTCCATTGCGGTGGCATAGGCCCGAGCCAGATCATCGGGCCGGTCCTCGGCCATCGCTTCGATAAGGAAAGCCGCCTGCTCGCGGTCCTTCGCGGATTTCAGGCTCCCTGCCCCATCGCGGCGCCGGTCGGCAATGATCAGTTTGTGGACTGCATAACGCTCCGGGCGGGGCACCTGCACCAGAACGCCGGATCTATAGATCGCCGCCGCGTGGATCGGCTCAGCGATCAGGAAGTTGAGATAGTTCAATCCTTGGGCGTTCACGCCCAATGCTGGCAGATCACGGATGGTCTCATCCCCGAACGCCGGTGTCAGGAACTCGACCAGTTGGCCGCTGCCACCCTGGGCCCATCGCCATGTCCGACCTTGGTCAAGAGCTGGCAGAGGATCGAATTTGAGCGCTGAGAACGTCTCGGCAAGACCCGGGTCGACCTGATCTTGCAACGCAACGCTGAGCTTCTCGAACTGCGCGATGTCGATGTCGCCAGTATTGGCCATACCGCCAATTGGCAGACGGATACCAAGCTCGCCTTCATAGAGGCGAAATGCATTGGTTCCGACGATGGTGCCACCCAAACGGAAGGTCCCGGCTGCGGCCATGGCCGACAGGATGGAACCGGTCGCCCGGTCGATGGGCGTCATGCCTTCGGCGCGCAAGAGCCGAACAAGCCGCGACCGTTCCGCCTGCCGATCCTTGGCCGTTGCGCGCAGCTCTTCGATCCGGTCGATGCGCGCGCGCGTCTCGTCACTGTCCTCGCCGATATAGATGAACCGCATCTCCGTTCCGACGCGTCGCGCGGCGTACCAATAGGCCTTGTCGCCGCGCTCTTTGAGCGTTGGCTTGCCTTCGACACCGGACAAGGCGTCATCCTTCAGGAGCCGTACCAGATCGGTGTAGGCGCTCATTGCGATACTGCTGAGAGAAATCATGCCTATCATTTCCAAGTTTTGCTTGGCACACATATACCTATCAAAACATAAAATTGCTAGGCAAAAGGAACTGAGGGCACCTACACAACCCTGAGAAACGACGAAAGGGCCGCCCGAAGGCGACCCTCTCTCTTCAATCCTGCGACGCCTTCCTCGCCGGGTCCGCAACCCGCATGACCGTCAGACCTTTCGCTTCCGCCTTCTGCCCGAGGTTTAGCGCAACCCCATTGCCGCCGAAGAGGACAACCCCCGTCGCCGCGAACTTGTCGTCCAGCATTTCGTCGTTGCACTTGAACGGTGCCGCCCGCCCGTGCGCGGACCAGCGCGGATCGAAGCGCGCCTGCGCGATCCCGCGTGCCCGGGCCCACCGGGCCGCAATCATCTCCGCCCCGTGCTTGCCACCCTTGTGGCAGAGGAAGATCTCCTGGTTGCGGTTCTGTTTGATCCGTTCGCGAACCTTGTCGAGCGTGTTGAAGATCACATCGACATCGGTCCAGTCGGTGGCGCCTGAGACGATCAGGGGAACCCCCTCGACTTTCGACTTCTCGGCGGTCTCACGGTCGTGCTGCTCCAGGAGCTGCCGCGCCTCGAAGACCGCCCCGGTCTCTTGCGCCCGGACGCTTGCGCGCGACCCGGCTGCCGGGATGAAGGCGTGGCCCGTCTCGATCTCGTAGCATTCCGCCGCTGCCTCGCTCATCACCTCGATGGCGCCGACGATCTCGCGCAGCTGCACAAAGCGCGCCTGCGCCTCTTCGAGCGCGGTCTCGGCGATCTCCGATCCGTCGTGGGATTTTGCCAGCGCGCCGATCTTGTCGGCGGTGCGGTCGACCTCCTTGCCGAGCGCCACCTTCCGGCGCTGCAGGATCGTCGCGAGCCCATGGGCCAGCGGTTCGATCTCTGCTTCAAGCCCGGTCCCCCGCAGCTGCCCGAGCAATGCCTCGAAGCTCTCGCGAATGATGCGGTCGGTTAGGATGTGATCCTCGGGGATCGGCAGCTGCGCGTCCTTCTCGGTCAGTCCGAAAAGCTCGATGGTCTCGTAGGTGTTTGCGGTGTCGTAAGCCATGTCTGGTCTCCAGTGTTCGGTTCCAAGGCCACCACGTGAGTGTGGGGGCATGGCCGAATGCCTGGTTTCCGAATCTGCCCGGGTCAGGGACGGCGCAGCCGCCGGCTTGCCGGGCGCAAAAGTTTTCCGAGCGCAGCACCCGACACACGCGCACCCTCACGCACGGGACCGCCCCGCGCCACGGGCTCTGCCCTCGCCGAAAAGTTTTGCGATCCTTGACGCGGGCTGATTTGGGGGCCATCCGGAGGATATGCTTCCACGCTCATGTGTGTGTGTTTTGACGGTAGGTTTGCCCGACCCGAGCAGGCAAACGGCCCGACCGGACGCGGGAGACGGATGGAGCGGCGGGATCGTTTTGCCCCGCAAAACAGACCAGAGCGCAATCCGGCGGAGCGGCCGGGGAGGGACGTGCTCGTGAGGCGGGCAAACCGGGATGCCGGGTGCGACGCCGCGGTGAGGCCGCATGGCCGAATGCGCGACGGACCGAAGGGCCGTTCTCACCTGCGACACGCGAAGCCGAGCAGGGGAGGCCGGAAGGCTCTGGCCACGATTGATGTGCAGGAATTACGCTGCCGACTATAGGGATTGCTTGTCCAGGCATTCGAGGTGATGGTCGGGGAGCGGACTTTCATCGAGAGGACAAATCAACATTCATAGGAATGGGGAACGGACATTGGTCCGGCCCAAACCTCGTGGTATCAAGGGGTGGACCGGGCCAAGCTCTTCACTGACGCACGACCAAATACATGAAAGGTGCTCCATTTGAAGCATAAGACGATTGATTTAACTGCCGAAGTTAAGCGCGCCACATTACCGGATGGACTGCAAGGCTTCCTATTCCCCACGTATGAGGCAATTTCCAATGCCTTTCACTCAATAGAAAACAGGTGGGAAAACGATTTAGAAGATAAAGGCCGCTTGGACGTCACCTTTGACGATCAAGCGCGCGAAGTCACGATTAAAGACAACGGCAGTGGTTTCGATGAAGCAAACCTATCGGCGTTCCTGACGCCCCTTACGGGAAACAAGTATGAGCGTGGCGGCAAGGGCTTTGGACGCTTCATGGCATTCAAGGTCTACAGCCAAGTCTTCTATTCATCAGGGCAAAAGAAACCCGACGGGATGCTGACGAAGGGTTGTTATCGTTACGATCCGTTCTCGAACGATGACAATCTAATTGTGGTAAAAGAGACAGACGGTGCCGGGGCGCACCCGCACGACTGCGGGGTAACGGTATCCATGCGCTCGCCAAAGGCGGATTTTGAAGACTATTTCGTTTTGGAAGGCAAAGACCGGAAGCACAATCACACCGCAGAAGATATTGTCTCTGCGGTATTGGATCACTTCCTTATCGAGTTCATTCAGAAAAAAGTGCCGAAGCACTTCGTTCTGACCATCCAGGGAGCAACGTTCAACCTTTACAAGTATTTCCACGAGTCTCTGGCGGTCGGTGGTAGTCGCAAAGAGGAAGTAGTCATCGGAACTGAGACTGTTGAAATCACTTTTGACTATTTCAAAGTTGGTGAAGAGCATGCCAAGAAGCACCGATTGTATTTCTATGCGAACAACCGTGCGGCAAGTGATCTTGAAAACATTTCGTCTGGCCTGAATTCGAATCCATTCACCGAAATGAAAGGTGAAGAAGAATTCCGGTATTACTACTTAGTAGCTGTTTCCAGCGATTTCTTTAAGTCTTCTCAGTCGCGTGATCGGATCACAAACCTGCACGCTAAGATTCACCACAACAAAACCAAGAAGTCGATTAAGGACCACCTGATTGCAATGGCTAAAGCCCACATCTTGGACCTTGAGCAGACGTATACGTCCGATCGGCGTCTAAAGATGAAGGAACACGTTGACCACCTGATTGCGATTGATCCGCTTCTAAGGCGCGGCTTGGGAGGAAAGACCAGCGAAGAGTTTGTCAAGAAACGTGGCATCACGGAAACCCGCGAACAATTGGCACAAGATTTGTTCGTCGAACGCTTCCGACAGAAATTCGATTTCACCAAACTGAGTGAAGAAACAAGTGTCGAAGATCTTGTGCGGCTCGTACGAGACAAGATACCGGAAGATGCCAAAGAAGCGTTGGCGGTCTACGTTGCATATCGGAACAATGTGATCCAAGTATTTCGCCAGTTGCTTAACAAAGATGATGATGGGTTGGCGACCGAAGATAAGGTGCACAAACTGATTTATCCACGATACAGAGACAGTGAGCAAATCGACTATGCGTCTCACAATCTTTGGCTGATTGACGATGACTTGGCCTATGCACGCTACATTTCAAGTGATCGAACACCGGAAGGTAATGCGAGGCGCAAGGGCGAGTTTGCGCACGATTTGCTCATAAACAATGACGATGAGCTTATGATTGTAGAAATGAAGCGTCCCCAGAAAAAGGACTATGATAGCACCAAAGAGGCCGACACCAAGAACCCAGTAGACCAGTTGAAGAACCAAGTCTTGGACATCCGTGAGCGGGGCAAGGTCATCACTTCAGGCGGTCGCGAAATCTCTATTGATGCTACATCTATGGTGCGCGGATACATCTTGGCGGATTGGAACGATAAGCTTGAGCGCTATTTGAAAACGGAAGACTTCATCCGCACCAATTTCGGTGGGCAGATGGCCTATCGTTACTACCGAGAGCTGAATCTCATTATTGAAGTTCTGGCGTTTGATAGGCTGATTGACCGAGCCAGCAACCGCAATGAGGCGTTCGTCAGCATGCTGGAGGGACGCTCAAACTTTGACCGGAAGTCGAAGGGCACACTATCGGCAGCGCAATAGTCGTTCAATCGCACTGTAAAAACGGGCGACTACTGGTGGCCGCTCTCGATTGTCTTATCCCACTTAGGTGTCTGCAAAGCATGATAGGCCGAAATACATATGAAAAGTTGATACCGCGGCATGAACGCGAAGCGCTCGAGCAAGCATTGGGGATGGAAGGCGGATATGTTCTAGATTTCAGCGATCGCACTTTCAACGACTTCTTCTATGAGACCATTGCCATCGATCCGGAAGATCAGTCGCAGCTCTTTGGCGGGCGAGGAACATCGAAAGCGAAAAGATTGCGTGCGTTTGTCGAACGTGCTCAGCCCACGTTAGTGGCAAAAATCCTGCGCGAACTCTGGGAGTATCGGGAGGCGATAGAGTTTGCACAAGATGCGCGGAATGAAGACAAACTTAAAGAATCGTATTTTTCTACTGTCGCACGGATCGAGGGGCGTACGGATGCAATTGATGCCTCTGCCATTGAGACTTTCGAGCCGAACGAGACATTGGAAGAATTGGTTGCTTCAATCCGCCGTGACCTGGATGCAAACAAACCCCAAGCGGCGCTTGACCGCCTTCATACCTACTGCATGAAGCGTTTTGCCTCCTTTGTCCGCAAGCATGGTGGCGAAGATTGCGGGAAGGACGATGCCCTTCATGCGCGGGTCGCAAAATACGTTAAAATCCTCCGCGAAGAGAAGAACCTTAATCCCATCTCTGAGCGCATTGTCAAAAGCTCCATCAGCGTCTTCGAGGCGCTGAATCCAATCCGCAACGATCAGTCGTTTGCGCATGACAATCCTGACCTCGTACAGATGGAGGAAGCTCGTTTTGTCTTCGACAGCGTGACTGCGTTCTTGCGGTTCTCCAAGGCTATTGACGGGCGCTTTTTCGAGGATTGATTGAGGTTAGCCCCCGTCGGCAACGTCCGCTTTGCGGGCTGCAAATGCGGCAATCAGATTGAAGGATAAACGGCAGTTCGGGGCCGACCACGTCTGGCGTACGGCTTCAGTTCAGATCGACGCCGCCGAGGCGCGGCGCATGTACATGCGTTCGGATTAGGAACGCAGCGCCCGCGCCCGCGATGGCGCCGAAGAGATGTGCCTCCCACGACACGCCGGGTTGGCCCGGAAGAACGCCCCAGATAATAGAGCCATAGAGGACACCGACCACCAGTGCCGCGCCCAGCGTGATCGGGGAGCGATCCACAAGACCGCGCGCGATGAGGAAGCCAAACCAGCCGAAGATCAGCCCCGACGCACCGATATGGATCGCCGAGCCGCCGAACAACCACACGAGACCGCCCCCAAGGCCGATCACCACGGCGTTCACGGACAGCAAGGCTCGCGTGGTTGTTGCCACCAGCAGTCCACCCATCACCAGGAGCGGCGGCGTGTTGGCCATCAGGTGCGAGAAGCTCCCATGCAGGAGGGGCATAGCGATGACACCATCCAACCCGCTGCCATGCCTGGGGATCAGGCCGAAGGCCGGGTTCAGGCCGTAACCGGTGATCCAATTGACAACCTGAACCGCCCAGAGCAGCGCGACAAAGGCGGCAAGCGCCGCGGTTCGCCGGAAGAAGACGCGCATGTGATCCCGTTTCATCATGTTGGCGACAGTAGTCGTCCCCACAGCGCCTTCAACGGCTTTCGCGCGCTGCACAGGGTGCCACCTCCGGGAAAGGGGGTCGCGGCGGCCAACCTCGGTAGTGCTCAAGCCAAGAGAATGGCTCCGATCTTACACGGTGTTCCCAGGCCGCAGCGGCATGATTTCACGCTCGGGGCGCTTCAACGCTTCGGCATATTTGCGGGCATTGTCGTCAATCGTGCCGTGCCAAAGTTTGGAGACGAACGCGCGGGCGTCTTGGACTGTCATGTCTTTCAGCGAAGAGGACAGCGCCATGAATAGCTCATCCTCGCTGATCGCAGCGGCACGGTGCATGGCGTCCGCGTAAAATGATGGATCGTTCACAACCTGCTCGCTCAGAAGCATCCGCGCGAGGTTCTCTTCCGGGATCGCCATGAAGATCGTGTCCTGCAGGTCGGTCAGATAGGCGCGGCGCGATGTGGACACCGGCTTTCCCGCCGCCTTGGCCTCCAGATATGCCTGCCTTGTCCTGTCGAGCTTTGCCCTTGCATGGGTCATGATGACATCACGCTGTCGTTCAGGCAGTGCAATTCCGGTGCAACGCTGGATATGAGCAAGAAGCTCTTCAACCTCGGCGTCTACATCAAAGTTCTCGAACCACGGAGCTTTTCCCAGTCTCGCCACCATGTGCCCACCCTCGACCATTCAATAATATATTATCGTATATCATATTCAGCAGATCGCAAGCAGATGCGTGCTTCGTGCAGCCAGACATGGAAAAAGGGGAACCGTGATCCCACGGCTCCCCTTTCGGTTCAGATCGTCTCACCCCGCGCGCTGATCAGGCAACCAGCGACAGCCCCGCGCCCGCGTCTTGCGCTTGATCACCGCTGTCGATGAACGGAATGATCGAGAAAGTCTGGCCACCGCGCTGCTCTTCGTTCTGCACGGCGTTCACGCGCAGGTCGCCATCGGGCGTGTTGATCAGAAGCGACAGGTAGTCATTGCCCGTGCGGCTGCTCTTGGCCATCCAGGCCGAGCCGACGCGGATCGGTGTGCCCCGGGGCGAGCTGACCTCGATCCGGTAGTCGGGGTGGGTCTCCTCGGTCTTGTAGCTGTTTTCGATCAGCATGAACTCCAGATCGAACATCATGTTGGCGATGTAGCCGGTGAAGGCGTTGTCGGCGTCCATGGCGGTGAGCTCGCCCGAGATCGAGCCGGATTTCATCAGACCGTTCGAGACCAACGGGATGATCTCGAATTCGCCGCTCTGGGCCGCGCGCGCCTCTTTCGTCTGCACCGCGTTGACCCGGAACGGGCCGAGGCCCACATCGATCTGCATCGAGATATAGGGGTTTCCGCTGGTATTGCCCGTCTCGTTCCAGGCCGTGCCGATGCGGACCTTGCGGCCCGATTTGTTGACGGCCGTCACGTCGTAATCCGGACTGCGCGCGGACATCTTGGCCCGTGCCTCAAGCTGGATGGCGATGTCAAAGCGTGACGAGTGGATCATGCCGGTGTACTCGGCGGCTGCGGTTTCGGCATTGCGGGTGAGGTTTCCTGCGAACATGGGATGGTTCCTTTTGGATTGGCCGGTGCCTGACGTCCTTGCCAGCGCATCCGGGATTGCTTTCTCGACCCCTTGAGGGATCACAAATCAGAAAGCTTGCTTTCCCTTTATGCCCCGCCCCCGGCTTCGCGATGCCGTCTGAGTAGGTGTGCCGCCGCGCCCCCGGGTGCTGCGCCCCTCTCCTGCCCGTCTGATCTTGATTGGCGGCCCGGATTTTCCGCAGCGTCCTTCGATTGCGCGATGAAGAACTCCGCCTCTTTGCCATTCAACCATTGCCCTTCCCGGTCGGTCAGACCGATGCAGCTGCCGTTCGGCAGAAAGCTAATCAGGTACTGACCGAGCCAGTCCTTGTGGACAACGTAGCCGGTATTGGCCCAGTGCACAGTCTGGCCGGCATCGACGGCCGCCTTGATGTCATCGAGTGTCATGCGAACCTCCTTACGAAGAATGGTGGGGAAACTACGCAGGAAGCCCGGTCGTCAAACCGGGCTTCACTGCAGCATTTGTTTGGCAAACGGTCGAGGCTGTCAGGCACCTTGCGTGGCTTGTGTCGCGCGCGCAGCCATCCAATCCTTCAAACCAAGAACCGTTCTACCGGCGGCGACTTCAGATGCCCAGGCGGCCCTTGGGTCGCCGCAGGGCTCATCGCCGGAATGCCGGTCGATGTGGCCATTGGCCATCCATGGCTCGGGCTGGATCCGCCGCAGCCAGTCCGCCATGCTCGGGATACGGCCCTGGCAATCTTCGCGGACATGCTGCTCGCCGATCCAGCGCACGGGGATGTCCCGACCTGCGCTATTTGTCAAAGACAGGCCGAAGACACGTTCGGCCTCGAACAGGCCTTGGGCATGGTGACGCAAGGCCCGGTGCGTGAAGAGCGCGAGGTGCTCTTTCGAGGCATCGAACCATGTATGGATGCCTCGTTTCGTGCAAGTTGGTTTTCCAACTTCATGGCGTGTGATCGGCTGCGGTCATGTATAAGGCCTCATTGTTGCGGCACTTTCAACGACCGCGGGCCGGTATGGAGATGCGCGGATCGGGTCCAAATCAGTCATTCGGACTCTGAGTTCCTGGTTCGACACTGGTTTTCCCAATCCGGATCTGACCGATCAATTCCCATGCATAGTTGAGTAGCTCCTCACACGCCCGACGGATCAGGCGTCAATGGCGTGATTTCTGGTTCACGCCGTTGCCACCGGATTTCGATAGTCTTCTCCCTTCATCATCATTGCCCAGATCGCTCGGGCCATCTTGTTCGCCAGTGCAATTGCGACCAACTTTTTCGGCTTTCGTTCCAGCATGCGCGCGAGCCATTCAGTGGGTTGCTTTCCGAAGCGAGTTATCGCCACGATGACGGACATCGCACCACTAATCAGATTGGTTCGTATGTCTTGTTGGCCGTGCTTCGAGACCTTGCCGAGCCGTTCCTTGCCGCCCGACGAATGCTGCTTCGGCACCAAGCCGAGCCAAGCCGCGAAGTCCCGCCCACATTTGAAACACCTCATATCGGGCGCGAATGCCTCGATTGCTATCGAAGTCTGAAGACCCACGCCGGGCATTGACTGCAGCCTCTTCGCGGTCTTCGACGAGCGCACCACCTCTTTGATCTGATCGTTCAGCTCGGATATTCGACTTGTCAGGGCCTCAATGTGCTCGAGGTACATAATACCTGTGGCCCGCACCAAGTCTGGAAGGGTGGCGTCTTTGTCTTCGACCAGACGCGCAAGTTGGTCTGTCCTGAACCTGCTCTTTGGCGCGATAACGCCGTATTCCGCTAGATGGCTGCGTAGCGCGTTCAAGGACTGTGTCCTCTGATGGACCAGCATTTGTCGGGTTCGAAAGATCATCGCGCGAGCTTGACTGTCTTCGGACTTAATCTCGACGAAGCGCATGGTCGGCCGGCTCGCGGCCTCCGCGATCGCCTCGGCATCTGCCATATCGTTCTTCTGCCGTTTGACGAACGGCTTGACATATTGGGGTGGGATAAGCTTCGCTTCGTGCCCGAGCTCGGAAATCGCACGAGCCCAACCGTGCGCGGTCGCGCAGGCCTCCATGGCAACGATGCAATTCGGCTGTTGTGATAGGAATGGCAAGAACTGAATCCGAGTGAGTTTCTTGCGGAAGTGGGCTGTTCCATCGGGTCCAGCTCCATGAACCTGAAAAACGCTCTTTGCCAAATCAACGCCGATAATGCTGACTTCATTCATTTTGTTTCTCCAATACTGCGGATTTCGCTTTTTCTGCCTCGCGACAGTACGATCCCGGCGGGAGAGGCATCCACACCATCAGTTATGTATGGACTGATAGTCGGACGGCACCCCGCCGAATTTCCGGGCGGAGCTTTCAGCATGATGAAGCGGATGGGCCATCTCACAGTCCTTCGTCATAGCTGTGCGAGCATTCAACGTAGCGGTCCGCATGATCGAGCGTGATGCTGTCGTTGCGCAAGTCCCAGGTCAGCGTGCCGTAGCCGCCCTCGTTGTTCTCGAACCCTGGGTGATGGTGATAGGCGAGTGACCAGGCGAAATCGCCCACGGCGGTGACAAGCGCTTCCGGCAGTTTGACCTCCGCAGGCTGCACATTCACGTCCTCGACATTGCCAGAGTCGCCATAGCCTTCGTATTCGGCGGTGACCTCGTTGATGCCAAGCGCGCGCAATTGCGCGATCAGTTCCGCTCGGGACGCCTTCAAGGTGGTTTCGCGCTCGGCGCGCCACTGAGCCGCCATTGCGGCATAGTCGATCTGGGGATTGGTCATGGGTCTGTCCTCTTGTCAGAAGTTGGGGGGCCAGGCGTCGCATTGGTTAGCGCGCGCCCGGAAAGCGCAGACCGGCCAAACCCCGATCCGCGACGCCCGACCCAAAGCCCGCTTTGGCTTTTCAGGCGGCTTGGTCTGCCGCCTTGCTGGTTCCCTGCCCCACGATCCGTGCCAGAATGCCCAATGTATCGACCCCGTCCCCATGCGGGAGGAACACCCGCAACTGGAAGGCGATGATCTCGGTGAAACAGCCAAGCGCTTTGAGGCTTTCGATCATGCCCCTGTCGTGACCGCCAAGCTCGAGGCGCATCTCGCCTGCGACACGGCGACGGGTCAGGGTCAGACCCCGGCCAATATCGACATGCGCTGTAGTGCCAAGAGCGACGGTCATCATCTCCTGCGGTGTTTGCGGGTTGGAGACGAGGAAGCGGGAGCGCAGCGCGGCCGCCCCTTCTTCGCTCAGCGTGCGCCCGATCATGGCGGTCGCCCCATCCGGCGTGACCCGATAGATGCGCTCATTGGTGGTCGGGATGTCCTTCCAGATCGGTAGCAGAAGCCCGGTCAGCAGGTAGAGCTTGGTCGTGGTGGTTTTTGGCAGGGACGCAGCCTCGGCATCCCAAAGCCGCGCAAACTCAGGCTTGCTGATCTCTTCCCAGGCAGAAGACCCGAACCGCGCCTCCTCCAAGTAGCTCGACCCGTTTGGCCGCACCGCCTTGCGCATCAGCGTGACGACGTCCTCGTCATACATCTGCGTCGGCCGCGCCGAGATCAGCGCCGCGCGACCGGAGGCGCGATTGACCATCGGCAGCTTGTCGGGGTTGCGCGACAGGGCGTCATCCGCCGACAGCACGTGGACAGGGTCGGTAACCTCAAGTCCAATGATCCGTGTCACGGCACCGGATTTCGGGCAGGTCCAGAGATCCTCTGTGGAGACCTGCTCGATCCTTTCGCCACGCAGGGTTTCCACACCGAGATCGAGCGTGCCCGCCGCGCGCGCCCGCTCAGTCTGATCGGATATTCTCGCCATGAACTCCGCAAAGAGTGCGTTCTGCATGTGGATGGGAAGGGCAAGCACCCGATTCAGAAACCGCTGGATCGGGGGAAGCTCTTCGAGCAGCACACCGTCCTTGTCGATCAGCCGCAGGGCTGTCCAATCGGTGAAGCTCTCGTAGCTCATCGCCTCGGCGCGCCCGGCGGCGAGATCGGCGAAATATCCTCGCAAAGCCGCCCGCGCGATCGGGCTTTCGAGATTGTCCTCCTCGCGGAACATGCCCTGCGAGCCGGTCTCGCGCTGGCCCTTGGTGAGCGCCCCCAGCTGGTCGAGGCGTTTGGCGATCGTCGAGGTGAAGCGCTTCTCGCCATGCACATCGGATGTGCAGACCCGAAAGAAGGGCGCGCTGACCTGGGCCGAGCGATGCGTGCGGCCCAGTCCCTGGATGGCCGCATCGGCGCGCCAGCCGGGCTCCAGCAGATAATGCCGCCGCCGCTTCTGGTTCTTGGCCGTTTGCGCCGCGTGATAGGAGCGGCCCGTGCCGCCTGCATCGGAGAAGATCAGGATATCCTTTTCGCCGTCCATGAAGGCTTGGGTCTCGGAGGAATTGCTGCTGGCGGCGCGCTTTTCGATGAAGAGATGACCATCCTCGGCCTTCAAAGGGCGGATGGAGCGCCCGGTGACTTCGGCCACGGCTTCATCGCCGAAGGCCCAGAGGATCTGGTCGAGCGCCGAGGGGATCGGCGCCAGTGTCATCAACTCCATCATGGCCGCATCGCGCAGAGCGAGCGCCTCGCGCGAGACAACCAGTGCGCCGGTCTCATCCCGCAAGGGTTCCGCCACCATATTGCAGTCGATCTCGACCAGCTTTTGCGCATGAATCGGGAAGGCCTGTTCGAGGTAGCCCAGAACGTAATCGCGCGGCGTCAAGGCCCCCTCGACGAGCTCGTCTCCCGCGTCCATCGTCTCAAGCCGACGTTTCAGCAGGCTCTCACCCGTCGAGACCACCTGGATGACGCAAGCGTGGCCCGCCGCCAGATCGTCCTCGATGGCGCGGATGATGGTCGGGGCCTTCATGCCCATCAGGAGATGGTTGAAGAAGCGCTGCTTCGTGCTCTCGAAGCGGGACTTGGCCGAAGCCCGTGCGGCCGAGGCATTGGTCTCCCCCGAGGCGTCATTGACGCCAGTCGCGGTCAGTGCCGCCTCGAGATTGTGGTGGATCGTCCGAAACGCACCTGCATAGGCGTCGTAGATCTCGATCTGAGCCGGGGTCAGCGCGTGTTCGAGCACATCATATTCCACGCCATCGAAGCTGAGAGCACGGGCCGTGTAGAGACCGAGCGTCTTGAGATCGCGTGCGACCACCTCCATGGCGGCGACACCGCCCGCCTCCATGGCCGAGACGAAACCTTCGCGGCTCGGGAAGGGGTATTCGGGGCCCTGCCCCCAGAGCCCCAGTCGTGCGGCATAGGCGAGGTTGTGGACGCTCGTGGCGCCCGTGGCCGAGATGTAGAAGACGCGGGCGCGGGGTGACGCGAGTTGCAGCCGGAGGCCTGCGAGGCCCTGCTGGGAGGGTTTGACCCCCCTGCCCTGCTCGGACCCTGCCGCGTTCTGCATGGCGTGGGCCTCATCAAAAGCGAGGACGCCGTCGAAATCTTCGCCCATCCAGTCGAGGATCTGGCTCAGCCGCGTGGTGCCGCATTTGCCCGCGGAGCGCAGCGTGGCGTAGGTAGCAAACAGGATGCCGTCACCCATCGGGATCGGCTGGTCCGGTTTCCATTTCGAGAGCGGCTGGATATCTGCAGGCGAGCCGCCAAGATCTGTCCAGTCACGGATCGCATCCTCGATCAGCGTGGCGGATTTGGAGACCCAGATCGCCTTCCGACGCCCGGCCAGCCAGTTCACGAGAATGAGCCCCGCGCATTCGCGGCCCTTGCCGCAGCCGGTGCCGTCCCCGAGGAAATAGCCAAGACGATAGGCCCGCGCCACGGTGTCATCATCGGCGCGCATTAGCTTGGTCTGGTCGTCATCGATGGTGAACCGACCGGGCAGATCACGCCCATGGGCATCATGCGCCATGATGATGGTCTCGAGCTGCGCCTCGGAGAGATGTCCCTCCTCGATCAATCGTGCTGGCAGGCGCAATTCCGAACTGGCGCCACCCGAAGGCACGGGTGGCGCGACAGAGGCCATGGCGATGCTCTCGACCAACGGCGTGGGATGTTCCTGTGCGCCCGCGATCTCGATTCGTTGCGGACGGTAGCGCGCATAAATGTCCGAGATAGGCTTGTTGTCGCGCGGGGTCTCAAGGCTCGTGAAGCTGAGCGGGCGGACGGCATTGGCCCGAGGTTTGGAGGCGGCGACAGGCGCAGCGACGGTCTTGCGCGGGGCAGATGATGGAACGGTTGCTCGAGCATGAGGGATTGCTTCAGCCCATTGGCCGGGGCGTATCTCGAGCCGGGTCGCGGCCACGGCGTCGACAAAAGGAAAGGCTTCATCCAAGTCCCGCACAGGGACGCGGATCATCTCGCCGTCCTCCTGCACCTTGTCGAAGACTATCAGCTGGGTTTCCACAGAGGTTCCGAGCTTGCGGTAGACCGGCCCCGGCATCGTCAGCGCCAAGCGCGGCGTCAGGAGACCGCAGGCGCGGAACCAATGCGCGGTATCGCGTTCGGGCGTGAATCCTGGCGGCATGATCGCCACCAGCCGCCCACCGGGCGCGAGACGCTTCGCTGCCGCAATGAGATGCTTGGCGGCGATGTGCTTGTCTCGCGAGCGATCGACCGAGGAAGCGAAGGGCGGATTCATCACCACGACGTCGGGCAGAATCGGCGTCTGCAGCAGATCGTCAATATGCTCACCGTCATGGCCCGTCACATCGCCGCCAAAGACCGCGCGCAATAGGCTCTGGCGAAAGGGGTCTATTTCATTGAGCAAAAGCGTGGCACCGGCCCGGGCGGCGAAAGCGGCCAAGGCGCCGGTGCCAGCCGAGGGCTCAAGAACGGTCTCGCCCTTGCGAATGGCTGCCGCCCGCACGGCCATTGCCGCGAAAGGCAACGGCGTGGAAAACTGCTGCAGCCGGATCTGTTGCTCTGACCGGCGCGTTTCCGTCAGGAGACGTGACGCAAGGAGTTTTGCGGCGGAGTAATCATCCTCACTGTTGTCGCCACGTAGCAGCGCCTGCACAGCCGCCGCCTGCATCAGATCGTAGGCCATGCGCCAGTCCCACGCGCCGCTGGCATCGCTGCCATGAAACGTCTCGCGCATGATGCGCGCGAGCGCTGAACTGCGCAGGGGTTGGTAGTCGATCTCCGCGCCGATTTGCGCCAGCGCAGAGGCGAGATCAGCGTCGGAGATTGAAAAAGTCGGGTTCGCCGTTTTGGGCTTGGTCATGGGGATTTTCCTTTGGATCAGGGTCTGAGTTCCAAAGGACAAAAAGCCCGCTTTCACTTTTCGGGGTGATGAGGTCAGACCAAGAGGCATCCAATCGCCGACCGGCCAATCAAACGGTTTGTCGGAGTTGGTTTAGAAAACTGAAAAACCCGCCGCAATGCGACGGGCTTTTGCTTTCTTTGTGCAATGAGGGGAGGCATAGTGCCCGCAGTCTCAAAGCTCATGCTCTATATGGCACCGAAAGTCTTTACTGTCAATGTATCCACCGTTCACGGCTGATGAAGAACACCACCTTCCGAACGTCTTATCCGCACCTAGGTTTGCGACCTATCTGCGCGAAACCGGCAATGATAGGACGCGGGCTCTCCACCTATACCACTGGAATCTTCAAGTATCAGCCGCGTTCATGGTTCCACTCCATGTTTTGGAAGTTGCGCTGCGAAACGCGATCGTGGAAGCAATCGAAGCTGTCCACGGAGGAACATGGCCTTGGACACAAGGCTTCATCCGTTCGTTGCCGAACCCGCGCGGTCCGGCATACAGCCCCAAACGAGACCTCGAAGGCTGCGCAGCACAGCAACCCACTGCCGGAAAGGTAGTCGCCGAACTAAAGTTCGTGTTTTGGGAGAAGATGCTGACAAACAGGCACCAAGGCAGACTGTGGGACGATCATTTCTACGCAGTGTTTCCGGACGCGCCTCGTGGTGTCGCTGCCAACCAGCGCCGATCTGAATTAAGGTCTGACATTGAAGCCGTGAGGAGGCTCCGCAACAGAATCGCACACCATGAGCCTGTTTTTCCGCGCGCCCTTCAGGATGATTTTGATCGGATCATCCGCTGCATAAGATGGCGCAACGAAACGACCAGCAACTGGGTGCTAGAAATCGAGACGGTACGCGCACTCCTCGCAGTGCGCCCCTAAGCGTCCCGCCCCGTGAGATACTCCGCCAGCACAGGACTGGCCTCGCCCTTTGCAGAGCTGAGCAGCTCCGAGCCGGCAAGCGAGGCTTTCGACAGGCGCACGAGGCCGCCGGTTTCCTCGATGCGGTAGCAGCGGCGCTTTTGACGCCCGCGCCTGTAGTGGGTCGCGGTGACAATCTGGCAGGTGCTACCATCGGTGAGCGTCACAGGCGCTGCGAGCTTGATCTTGTCGCCTTCCTCGTAGTCCGGGATCGACGCCCAGTCCCGGCAGCGCTGGCGCCAGTCCTGGGCGTAGCTGTCCGGGTCTTTCAGGTCGGAGAGAAGCTCGATCAGCGCAAGGGGCGCGCGCGACGCGTTCGGGCCAGCGCTTTCCTCCATGTCCTTGTAACCCCAACAGCCATTGTCGTAGGCGGTGAGGAAGACTGCGCCGAAGGTGATCGAGCCATCCGCTTCGGTGGCATAGGTCGCGTCTTCGACAGGGGTGCCGTCGAGATTGGTGACCCTTGCCGCCGCGTACCAGGTTGAGCCAACCTTGCAGGCCTTGATCAACTCGGTCTTTCGGATGTCGCTCTCGAAAGTGCAGAGCCGTGTGATCTCCGCTTTCTCATCCGCGTAGGATTTGACGCGGCCGTCGGTGTAGAAAAGCCAACCCATCTCAGAGACCTTTCTCTCATTGGGGAAATTGTTGTCGCCAATGCCCCGAGAGGGCCGCCGGCCCGGCAGGGTATTGGCGATGCATGTTTGAGAAAGGGCGCGTTACGCCGCCCTCCGATCATCGAGTTCCATCAACGCGTCGAGCGGCACGCGATAGGGCTGCATGGCGTCGAAATCCTCGCAATTGCCGCAGTTCTGCACGATCGCGAAGGTATCGCAGGCATCCTTGAGGATGACCCGGAACGTGCCGCCGAGGCCCGAGGGCACCTCGTAGGTCCCGCCGATGAGATAGTCCGACGCTCGGCGCACGAAGACGCGGATGCTGTGGCCATCGGTGGCGAGCCGGATCGCCCCCTGCCCCCGATCGATGAGCACCTGCACGTCATCCAAGATGTCGGTGTAGAACTGGCCGGTCATATCACGGAACGCCATGCGGCGCTGCGCCATCCAGTCGCTGTCCCAAAACGGGTTCATGCCCTCGGCGAAGGAGAAGGAGGGATCGGCCTGCTCGGTCGTGACGATACGGGTGGTCGTACCATCGATGCCGTTTGAGCGCAGATGCACACCATTGCCGACGATGAGGATCAGGGCCGGCCTGTCCACGGGCCCGTTCCAGTTGGGCAGGAAGGTTTTGCAGGCGCGCGCATGAGCGATCTGCGCCGCCACGGCGGAGGCGGAGAACTTGAGAATAGCCATGGGGATGTCTTTCCGTTGGGTATGAGAAGATAGACCCGCGCGGGCGAGAGGGCTTGCGCGGGTCGCGTGAGGACTCAGGCCGCCTGCGCGACCTCGCTGTCAGGCTCGAGGGTTTCCGCATTGGGCTCTGCATCATCGCAGGCGACACCTGCGGTCTGCATCATCGGCGGGCACCAGGCGGCCACGGCAGCGCGCTGCGCATCCGTCAGCGTGGCGAAGGGCTCTGCAAAGAGCTTGTCGCAGAAGGCGACGATTTCCTTCTTGCTCGATGAGGCCAGCGTCACCGCCTCCTGGGCCAGACCCAGTTCCTCGCCGAGGATCTTCAGGAGCCAGGCCTTCTTGAAGCGATTGAACAGCGCCGCGTTCGGCGTCCAATGGGCGCGGATATCGGGCATGATCTCGATCTCGAAGTCATGCATCAGGCTGTCGCGCTGGCGGTCCCGCGCGAAACAGGACTGCGTCGTGCTGGCGGTGGCATAGGCGACGAGCTTGGCCTTCTCACCTGCCTCCAGCGCGCGAAACGCCGCGAACTGATCGGCAGGGGACCGGGCGTCATCGAGCCAGGACAAATCGAGCGCATCATGCGCCGCCGCCACCTGCTCGAGCGAGGTTGCGTCGATCTCGTCCATCCTGGCGTGGCTGCGGTATTCCTTGCGGGCATCGACCTTGATCGCCTGCGTGACGCTCATGCCGGTGCCCAGAACGTCACTGACCAGCTTGAAGAGCGTCAGATCGAGCGTGGCCGCGGGGTGCAGCGCCATTGCGGCGCCAAGGGCCATAGCCCGCTCGGTCTTGAGGTCCTCAGCCAGCGAGGCCGGGTAGGTGATTTCGCCCGCGTCCGGGGCCTCCTCCCCAGTTGGGTTGGCCGAGGAGCCGCGCGCGCCCTCTTCTTTCACGATGTCCTCCGGACGGACGAGGCCCACATGGAGCGTGATCTGCCCGTTCGACCAAGACGCAATCACGCCTGCACGGGCGAGATCCTCGGCGCTGTAGGCTTCCTGCAGATCGCGGGCTTCGTCTTCCAGAGCGTCCACGCGCTCGTAAAGGGCATTGTAGGCATCGTCTTCGAGCCCCTCATCCTCCATCTCGAGCTGCAATTTCTCAAGCTCGGCGGTAATCTCATCGATGCGCTTCTGGGCAGCCTCATCCGGCTCGATCGGGCCGGGATAGACGCGGCCATAGTCGGCCATGGTCGCGTAATCATAGCGCACCATCGCATCGGCCCAGGCAAAGCCCAGTTTTGCGCGGGCTTGCTCAGCGGCGGCACCGAGCTTCTCGAGCAGGATGGTTTCGACCAGCGCCGCATCCTCGAGCACGGAATGCTCTTCCAGAAGGTCAGCCGCAATGGCCCCGCCGCGCGCCTCATAGACCTCACGCACGAATGCCCCGATATCGTCACTGACCTGCACACCACGCGACTTGAGCGCCTGCCGCACCGTGTAGGCCTGCAGGTAGCTGTCCTCCTTGGTGAGCGCCTCATAGACTTCGCGTTGCACCTCCTGGCTCGGATGCTCGGCAAAAGCCTTCATCGTATCGAGCGTGATCGTCTTGGCCCGGGCAGCCGCGCGGATGTCGGGGTGGATCAGGCCATAGCGCAACCGGCGTTTCACGGCGGCAACCGTCGTTCCGAAGGTCTTGGCGATCGTTTCGGGCGTCTGGCCGTCGACCTCCATCATCCGCGCGAAGGCCTCGAATTCGTCGATGGCATTCATCGGCGCTTGCGTGATGTTCTCGGCGAGCGACAGAGCCGTGGTGACGTCGCAGTCCTCAGGGACAAGGCGGCAGTCGACCTTGGTTTTCGCCGTGAACCCCTTGGTGGCCTTGTCGGCGATCAGCTCCTTCAGCGCGGCGTGACGACGCCCGCCCGCCAGCACGGCGTATTTGCCGTCGAGCTTCTGGACGAGGAGTGGTTGCAGGAGGCCCAGTACAGCGATGCTGGCCTTGAGATGCGCGATGTTCTCGGGGTCATAGGTTTCCGGTGCGTTGCTGCGCACATTGGCGGGGTGGGCGACAAGATCGCCAATGGCGACGGTGAGGGGGGCAAAGCTTGTGGTCATGGGATATCCTTCCAGATGGGTGAGCTGTGGCCCGCGCGCGCGGGCGTGATCAATCCCCGGCTTCAGGGATCACCACGACAAAAGGCCCACTCTCCCTTTGAGGGGCAGCGGGCCTTCCGTGTCGGTTGTGTGGGTATTGAGGCTAACCCCTGCCCTACCAGTCGCGCGCCAGCATTATGGTCAGCACGCGCACGGTGGTGGCGGGATTGTCCGGGGCCTCGGCACCATAGCGGAAATCCGAATCCGCCTCGTAGAGATCGATTTTCCAGAACACGGTCTCGCCCCGGATCTCGACTGCCCCGAAATCGTGCCAGCCTTCTGGATCATTCTCGGGCTCGAACGTGGCAAACTCGCCGGCGGCCTTCACCGCCTCGGCCATGAAGCCGTCGCCGGCCTCCATGAGCGAACGGGTGACGTGCATCCGGCCCTCGATGGGCTGCGCGGGTGGTACCCCGAGGCAGGCAAGCTTGCGGAACGCGTCGTTCTGCGCCGCGATCACGGTCGGATTTGGACGGTCTGGCTGGGGTTGAACGATCATGGACATAGGGATCTCCTTTGAGAAGTTGAAACACCCTTCCCAAAGCCAGCTTTTTCTTTTCCGCTTGGCGGAAGGACCGAAGCAGAAGGTGCCCTACCCGAACAGCCCTCTGGCTCTGTAGTTCGGGTTGGGGATGGTTTCGACCCAGCCGCCTTGTTCTTTGATGCTCTCGAGCGCTGCCGAGAACGGATAGGCGCCCTCGGACTGGCTCCACCAATAGGCACCGCGCTTGAAGGTGATGATCTTGCGGCGGCCGTCTTCGAAGCAGGCCACCCGCAGCGTCTTGGGTTCCTTGCGTGACATGCGAGTCTCCGTTCTCCGTGTGGTCAGGCGGCCTCGGCACTGCGCCCTGCCCTACCCGCCTCAGATTGTGCGATCAGATAGTCACAGGCGCGCTGCGCATCCGCGGCGTGCTTGAAGATCGCACCCTTGTCCGACCGAAGAACGCGCAACCAGTTGTGGAGATAGGCGGCATTCATCTCGAGCGTATGGGCCGTGAAGCCGAGCGTCTGACCCAGAAACACGGAGGTCAGTTCCGCGACGATCTCCTCGCGCGCGTAGGAAGTGTTGCCGAACTTCGAGAACCCGAAATCGCGGTTCAGTCGATGGGGGGCTTTCGTGGCATGGGCCAGCTCATGCGCCCAGACCCCGTAGAAATTGCGCGGATCGTGGAACCGGGTGATCGACGGCATGTAGACCTTGTCCACGGGTGGCAGGTAGTAGGCTTCCGTGCCGGTAAAGACGGTCGTGATGTCGATGGCGTCGAAAAACGCCTGCATGTGCGGGATGGGTTCGGACGGCGGGTGCTCGGGCACCGGCTCCGGGTCTGGGAAGAAGCTGTCGGGTAAGCCCTCGATCTGGCAGGCATTGAACACGCGGTAGGATTTCTGGAAGCGGAAGATACGGGCTTCCTCGGAGTGATCATCGCCGTCGCTGCGGTCGTCCTCGCCGCCGGCGTCTTTCCGGCTTTGACGGTAGTAGACTACGACAGAGGACTTCTCGCCCTTGCGCACCTTCGCGTCCAACGCATTGGCCTGCGGCAGCGTCATCCAGAAGGGCGAGCTATGGCCCGCCATGACGGTGCGCATGGTCAGCTGGAAGTTGTTGACCCCCTGGTAGGGTTCCCCGCCCACGCGCAGGGGGCGAGAACTGCCACCTGCGGTCCAGGGCTTGCGCCACGGCAGGACGCCGCGCTCGATGATGCGGATGATTTCGTTCGTGATGACCTCGGAGGCATCGAATTTGGGCGTGCGGGATCGGGCCATGGCGGGCGTCCTTTCGTGTGGTGGTGAGAAGATTGGGGATCAGATTGACCGACAGGGCCGCGGATCGTTGGCGATCCTGGCACCGAGGGCTTCGACCATGTCGATGTAGGTGGTCAGCGAGACAGACTGGCCGGCACCTGAATGGTCAGGGTCGACAGATCTGTCCCGCGCCACCCGCGGCAAGTTCGCGAATGCGATGACATCGGTGACGGGTCGGATATCGATGAACGGGGTCCCTCGTGCGACCGCAAGAGCGGCCAAGGGAAAGCGTTCGATCGGCGCGAAAGTCGACACTGTGGTCCAGCCGAGATGAAGGAACGTCCCACCCTCCCCGCAGATCACATGCGCGTTTGGCAATAACGCCGCCTGCTTCAGATGGCCGAGATCACGCATGACGGTCTCGCTTTCGAGCCGCTTCGCCAGCCCCGTCTGGCCAGTTCGGCGCAGTTCTCTATGCCGCCACCAGGAGGCAGCGGTCGCGCGCAACACGCGCAAGACACCTGTTTGCATCGGAATGCCCTTCATCAGGAAAGACAGACCGGAATCCGGCCCGGACCCATCTGAGGGACCCCAAAGACCCTCATCCGTCAGTCACAAAACCCGAAGAACACTTTCACTTTTCGTGGACCAAACCCATGAAACACCCAACCGCCACCGAACTGTACTGGTACGACGGGATCAGAACTTCCACAGGGCCCATCGGCTAGACCTGTGGCGGTTCCTTCTTCACGAGATAGCCCAGACCGCTCAATCGGCCCGCAACTGCCAACTTCTTCGTAAAGCGTGCTGATGCTTTGGCTTCCCGTCGATGTAGCGGATCGGCACCCTGGAAAGGGAAATCATGTCGATGAAGGCTGTTATGGGCATGATTTATCATCGCGAATACCAAAAAACGCAATAACCTATTGTTATTAAATCATTTTCCTCCATCTGACGGATCAGATCATTCCGCAGCCAACATCAATGCACTCTTTTGAAGAGTTCGGGTGTCATGAAATCAAGAGATTGAGTTGCAACCGCTGTTCTGCGATGTCCTCGTCGTCCACTACGACCAAATCAGCGGAACGCGGGACCGCTGGCAACCAGCTGCTGCGCTTGAGGAACCGATTGCCTCGTTGGCCATGTCGCCATTATCGAAGTGACTGAGAAGTTACCGGCTCCCCCTTCCCCGCGCGCGGGAATTCGAGGATCGAGCCCTTGGTCAAACGGTTTTGGCAACCATCGATCGTCTGCTCCTTGTGCGCTACGGCCCGTAGCCACGATATCATGCAATAGACATCCACAACCTACCTCTCAGGCATTAGCACCGATGAAGGCCAAGCGAATATCCGAGGCCAGGACCCAAATCGCCGTCAGCAGGCGCCGGATAGCGTAGAGCCAATTGTTGAGGGTATTCATCATCAGATCTCAGACATCGAAAAGGGCAGGGGCCGCGGAGGCGCGCAACTGCTAGGTTGGCTGCAGCGCAACGCTCTGTATGTTCTTCGCTAGCCGCCTTTGCGCTACTAGCAGCGATGGTCACCAGCTGAGGTTTTACCATGATGATCGGGATGCCCTCGTCATCAGAGCTTCGCCGGGACGAAGGCGAAAGCCACTTTCACGATCTCAAATACCGCCACACCTCAACCCCCTAACTTTTCTCTCTCGAACACCGTTTGTGTGCCGAGAGCCTACTTAACAGCTGTTAAGTTATGCCATGCCAGCCGCACGAGATCGGAGTTTAACAGCTGTTAAGCCGCGTTCCGCCGGCCAATCAATGCCATGACCATTGGGCCACAGGAAAACTCGCCTGCCGCAGCTTTGGCAGTCAGAGCTCGCAAGTATCCACCAGGCGATCTTATGTCGGCGAAGCGTTCCAGCATGGCAGCAACGACGATCGACGCTTGCTCCGGACCCATGAACCGCTGTGCTTCTTCCCATGCAGACGCACTGATTCCCATGGCTGGCCGCACATGGCACGCCGCATCGAAGAGCTGATGCCAATGCCGGATCTCACCTTGGTAGAAGGTTTTAAGCGAGGGACATGCCGCGATCACTAGGTGCAGCGGGATCTTTGGCAGATGTCTTGTGTCCTGTTCATCGACGTCAGCCACAGCCTCATCCGTGTCCACATCTGGCACACCCGCCGCCGCCCCGCTTTTTTCTAAAGCAGGTTCAAGATCTATAGATTCTTTATTTGAATTATGATGGTGACGCTCAGAATGGGCATCATTGGTGTTCATTTCTTCTGTTTCAGGGCCATCAATGATGTTGCGTGCCTGGTCAAGGAGAGCTTCAAGGTCGGCTCGATAGGCCGCGAGGTCCTCAATTGAAAGCTTGCGGCGAAGCGCGCGGGCTGTGAGTGCAGCCTTGTCGCGAAGCTGATCCCAGAAGCCTAGGCCGGGCTGTATCTCGTCTCCGAACTCGGCGAGGGCCGCGAGGTCGCGTCGCATGAGGCTTACGACCTCTCTCAGGCGCCTGACGCGCTCCTCAGCCTCACGTACGGCCTCTGCGGCCCGTGCTATCTCCTCGGACTGACAGTAGAGCGGGGAAAGATCGAAGCCAAAGGCAACGCGATCTTCGCCGTGCTTGCGGACGTAACGCTTCCCGTTGGGGCTATCGCGCCGCTGGAGCAAGCCAGCCTCGACAAGACGCGCGAGGTGACGACGCATCGTGGAGCAGGGCATACCATTCAGGCGCTCACAGATCGCCTTGTTCGAGGGGAAGACGACCATCTCGGCGTTCCCGCCAAGCGCATCGTCCGGAAAGAAGCTGAGGAGCCCCTGCAAAACCGTCAGATCACGTTCCGAGACCCCAAAGGCCGCTTGCGCCTTGGAGAGCTCGCGCAGGAGTTCCCACTTGTTAACGGGTCTGGCTGGAACAGATGCCTCGGGTCGCTCAATGACGCGCAAATGGGCGTGCGAAATCGGCCGCATAAACGGCGAGATTGGTGTGTACTCCATGAAAATGTCCACGAAGACAAAAATTCTAGGGCCCGCGAATCGCTTTGCGCTTGCGGGGTAGGGGCCAGAACGCTACATTCAGAAGTGCGAAAACTGAGATTTTGTAGCGGGCTGATCCCGGTGCGAAACCTTACAAAGGTCTCGTGAAGCTAGCTTCTCGGGGCCTTTTTCTTTTTGCCTGTATCGTGCCTCCTTCTTGTTGGTTGCTCTTCCTCAGTCTCCTGAACGCTTCCAGCGCTCATGAAGCTCGGTAATCAGCTTTGGGGCGTTGCCCTCCAACCAGCTGATAAAATCAGGTTCATCCGTAGTTAGATCAAGTTTGAGCTGCTTGCCTTGGCGGCCGGTCTTGACCGTCGCAGCTCCAACACCGGGGATCGCCAAAGCAGGCACACCCTTTCTAGACGGGCTTGCTTTCTTCTCTGCTCTCTTCGCAGCTGCCAGAACTGCGAGAAACGCACGCTCAGAAACCTCATCGACCGAGCCGGAACTTTCGGACTTGGCTGCATGAGCTACGGCTTGCAGTTGGTCTCGATCACCGTCGTAGGCACCCAAAGCCTTTTTGAGCTCTTCCCATCTCGGGCGACCAATCCCGGGAGCCGCACCAATTGCCTGGATGAGTTCCTCGCCGACCGTCCGAACGACACTCAAGAGTTGTGAAACCCCAGCTTCGTGGAGGTTAAGGACTTCGGCGACACCTCGATTGGTGCGCTCAGCCCCTTCCAAATGATCACCGTCCAGAAGTGCCGTCGCAACGAGCGCACGCTCAATAAAGC
>NZ_CH724132.1:0-97384 GCF_000152725.1 Pseudooceanicola batsensis HTCC2597 | reverse complement strand
TTCCAGTGGGCGGACCAAGACAGGCACACGCTGACCGTTCTTGGAAATAGAGTTCTTCAGGCCCTCAACGTCAATCTGAAGCCTGTCATCCAACCGTCCTTCGGTAATAATCTGCGCCGGATCGATCTCAAAAACACCGCCACGCAGTCGGCGCCCTTCAAGAGCGTCAGGAGCGTTGCGAAGGGTCTGCAGCGGCAGGCCAAGTTTAGGCTTTCTTGCCATTCCGCCCCCATGTGTTCTGGATGATTTCAGCGATCTCATCGTTCACTGCGTTCATAGATTCGATCGCACGATCAAACGTCTGACGCGTGAAGTCCTTCTTGTCAGCTTCGTAGAGCGTTTGCTTGGTCAAGCCGGCATCAGAAATTGCGGTCGACTCAACCATGTGATTGGTCAGGACCGACCTCCCAAAGAGCCCGCGAATGAAGGCGATGACTTCGGTCTGTGGCGCGTCGCCGACTTTGTATCGCGTTGGCAAGAAGCGAAGCCAATCGAAGCGCAGATTTGCGCCTGCATCCCTGATTACTCCAAGGAGATCCGCAGTCATTCGCAGGAATTGGGACATCGACATAAGGTCAAGCATCTGGGGGTGAACCGTCACGAGCACACCCGAGGACGCGGAAAGTGCTGACATCGTCAAGAAACCAAGTTGCGGCGGACAGTCGATCACAACAACGTCGTAGTTCGCTTCAACACTATCGAGTGCGTCATGAACTCTCGCGAAGAACGCCTTCGCTCCGCCTCGCTGGATCGCAGCAGGCGTCTCGTGCTCGAACTCCATGAGTTCAAGGTTGCCCGGGATAAGATCAAGGCCGCGGATGTAGGTTTTGCGGATCACTTCGGCGATCGGAACCGGATCGTCATAGCGAACGGCATCATAGAGGGTTCCGCCCTCCATGAGGTCGAGTTCTGGCTGGATTCCGTGAAGAGCCGAAAGAGATGCTTGGGGGTCGAGATCGATCGCAAGAACCCTGTACCCCTTGAGCGCCAAGCGCTGAGCGAGGTGAGCAGACGTCGTCGTTTTGCCCGATCCGCCCTTGAAGTTCACCACTGAAACGACTTGAAGCTCGTCACCGTCGCGACGTCCAGGCACGTAAGTTCCAGACTTCTTTGCATTTCCTTCAAGCGTCTGACGGATTTCCCAGATATCGTCGAGCGTATAGCGACGATGACTTCCAGCCGTCGTCTCGACGTCAACGATCTTTCCTTCTCGATGAAGCTTCCGAAGATAGGTATGGTCGACACCAAGGAGTTCAGCAGCTTCGCCGCTGGTCAAAGTGCGCATCACCTTCTTTGCATCCGGTGGGAAGTGTGCAGCGCGCTGAGCATGCAGGTTCGACGCGAGAAGTTCCGCGTAGTGCCCGATGGCGATATCTAGATCCTGTTCTGCTTCGCTCATGTCTGCCCCGATCCGTGGGCGCGTTTTTTATGTGACCGCGCGTTATTTTTCGAGACTATTGCCCGACCACCCAGATTCGTGCAAGCACTTTCTAGATTTAGTGGCAATCCGTCAGGCCAACACAAGTGTCGTGTTCAGAGGAGCCCCAACTTTTCCGCACGCTCAAGCAGCATTTTGACCGAAGACGGCTGCCAGCTAGTGCGGCCTCGAGGGGTGCGCTCACGCATCGATTCCAGCCGGTCGCAGATCGCCTGCAGTGTGATTTCCGGGTCCGAGCCTTTGATGGCAGCCACGATAGCTGGCAGGCGGTCATCGGTTTCGCGGCGTCCGGCGCGGCCAAGCACTTCATCTAGCAGAAACCCGTCGCGGACATAGGCTTTCACAGCACGGAGTAGGCGGCTTTGGGTCCAGTGCCGGTCGTGGGGCAGGGGGCCATTAATGATTCGCAAGACATCTTCCCAGGCCATATCCGGCCGTAGGCGTCGCACGTGGGGCACCCAATCCTGCGCGGTTTCGTTCAGGCGCTCCATGTAGCCGTCCTGTCGTGCCAGCCGCACCTTGCGCAGCGCGGCGGGGTCTTTGGTGCGAAGCCCAGGATTGCCACCAACGCGCCCTTTGGCGCGCGCAGAGGCAAGCCCGGCCTTTGTGCGCTCACGTATTAGCGCGCGCTCGAACTCAGCCGCGGCGCCCAGAACCTGCAATGTGAATTTTCCTTGAGGGGAGGCGGTGTCGATTGGATCCTGCAGCGAGCGGAAGAAAGCTCCCTTGGCCTCCAGACGTTCGATCACCTCCAGTAAGTGCGACAGAGACCGCGCAAGCCGGTCGATCCGCACGACGACCAGCGTATCGCCGCTCTGGACGCGTTCGAGCACCCGCGCGAGCACAGGACGCGCGCGATTGCCGCCCGAAGCGTGCTCTTCGAAGATCTCGACGCATCCCGCAGTTTGCAGGGCCTCAGACTGGGGCAGGGGGGTCTGATCCTCTGTCGATACGCGGGCATAGCCTATCAGGGGCATGAAAACGGGGCCGTTTGCAATTTCATATACCGTTACTAAACGACCGTTTGAAAACGAATGCAAGCAAGTGATCTCTTGTCGTGCTGGTGCACAATCCCCTTGGTTTTCTTGCACTGAGCGCGATCTGAGAGGTTCCGCCGACAGTCGCGCGTCCGTACTATACAAAGAGCGCGGGCAACTGCCACAAAATCGCTTGGGTAATGTGCATAATATAGATATTTTGCACATATGAAGCCGCAAGCATCTACTTTTCCTGATGATTTTGACGACCCCCTCATCACCACCGAGGGGGATGTGGGGGCTCACGAGGACGACCTCTGGTTCCTGCCGGGGCCGCTCGAAGAAGAACCGGATGATTTGCCGCCCGGGCCACGGGCAGAACCGTCCGACATTGCTGTCATCGACGACTGGGCAAAGGCGGAAGCGGCTCAGGCTGCGCGGCTGGCAAAGGTGGCTGGACGCCTGGGTGCGCTGGATGACCGCTTGCTGCGTGGCCCGGATGGCTGGCGACACAGACTGGCACTGATCGAGGCGGCAGACCTCAGCTGGCTTGCAGGGGATCGGGTGAGTTCTGACCGCCTCGCTCTTTGGATATCAATGCGATTGTCTGGCGCACAGGATGACCCGAATGCCTTGGCAAGAGTTGGCTGGGCTGTTCGCCGCCTGATGGGTGGTCCGGGTCCAATGGTCGATCTGGCGGCCTTTCTGGACCGCCGCGATCCCGAGAACATCGAGGATGCCACCGAGCGGCTAGAGGAGCGCGCGGGCGGATGGCTGGAGGTGATGAAATCAGCTGTTCATCTACACCCGATCACGCGGGCTTGCATGGGGTTTCACCTCTGGAGCTTGGCGGGTCTCGGGCAACAAGGCGACCAGATCGAAGCAGCCGTTACCGCGGCAAGGATCACGGCCAGCGACGGAAAGGGAGCGAACTTTGCACCACTAGCTATGGGTGGGGCAGGGGGGTTGCGCGCGTCGGGCTTACCACCGGAGCGTCTTGCTCGCTGGCTGGATGGGATGGAGACTGCCTGCCTGACCGCGATGCGGCACTTGGACTATATCGAGACATGGTCAGCGAGGACAGAAGCAGAGATGAGCTCGCTCTCAGGCAAAACTCCACCGGCTTTGCGTGCCGTGCTGACCGAATGGCCGCTCCTCTCCGCACCGATGGCCGAGGCCCTGACCGGCACTAGCCGAGCGGCGGTCCAGCGGAACCTGACCTGGATGGAAGAAAGGGGATTGGTCCGTGAGGTAACAGGGCAGGGAAAGTTTCGAATGTGGCGGACAGCAAATTAGAATTTGCCTAAATGCGAACAAGAACATGCCCAAGCGGGATTTCAGCCATTCAGTTTCCAGTAAAATACGCGACCTTCAGGAGAGGCGCGAGCACCTCGAAGCCGCGGTGCCGGATCGAGCGATAAATCTTGCGGTAACTCTGTGCCTGCACCTGTCCGAGTTGATCAGCTTGGCCGGCTACGGCCTGATTCGTGGAAGCGGATGTCTAGGAAACTAGGGGCACCTCAGAGCGCGGTTTCTTCGCTGCCCGCGATATTGGTCACGGTGTTCCTAGCGCGGAAGCCAAGGACTGTCCGGTTTGATTGCCGCGGATTTCCTCAAGAAACCTTTTAGGCCTCCTCCCTCAGCGCATCTATGACGGGGCATTCGGGCACATCGTCTCCGCTACATTGCGCCACGGTGGACGACAGGACGTGCTCAATGCGCTTGAGATCCGCGATCTTGGCGCGGACTGAAGCGAGATGCGCATTTGCCAGACCCTGCACCTCGCCGCAGGTCTGGGCCCCGCCATCGACCAATGCGAGCAGATCGCGAACCTCGTCGAGCGTGAACCCCAACTCGCGCGCGCGCATGATGAAGCGCAGACGCGCGACATGTCTGTCATCGTAGACGCGATAATTTTTGCTGGAGCGCGGCGGCTCGGGCATGACGCCGATGTTCTCGTAGTAGCGAATAGTTTCGAGATTGCAGCCGGTCAGCTTGGCCAGATCTCCGCGCCTGAGGACCTTCACCGATCTGTGATGATTAATCACACCAAACCCCCTTGAGCCTGTACCAGCTACAGACCCTAGATTGAGATCATCACTGAGGCAAGGATGATTCGAACCATGACTGAAACCACATCCGCCGGCCGCCAGTCGGCAATGGGCGAAACCCCGGCAGCTGACAAAAAGGCATGGGCGACAACCGGGCTCGGCGTACTCGGCGCGCTGGCCATGACCTCCTGTTGCATCCTGCCGCTGGTGCTGGTGAGCTTCGGCGTCACCGGCGTGTTCATCGCCCAGTTGGGCGCGTTCTATCAATATAAGTGGATCACCTTCGCACTGAGTGCCGCTTTCATCGGATACGGCTTTTACAAGGCGTATAGCCCGATCCCGGCCGAAGCCTGCGTTGATGGCACCTGCGCGCGACCGATGAACCGAACACTCATGCGGTCCATTCTCTGGATTGCCAGCGGGATCGTCGCCGTGGCGATGATCTTCCCCTACCTGACCCCCTACATCCTGTCCTACTGAAAGGCGTAACCGATGAAACATCTCTCTCTCGCACTCGCAACTCTCGGCATTCTGGCCGCAATGCCCGCCAGTGCCGAAGAACAGCGCATCAATGTCGGTGTCGCCGAACTGACATGCCCGACCTGCTCGTTCACCGTCGCGGCGGCGATGCGCGGCGTGCCCACGGTCGAAATCGTCGACTTCCAGGAAGGCGAGGAGTTTGGCACGGGCACTTACGTCGTGGCCTTCGACGATCAGGCGGCCAACCCAGACATGATCATCGAGGCGGTTCTGGCCAATGGCTATCCGGCCGAGGTGCTCCAGGCGGGGGAGTCCTGAGCACGGAAGGACGGGTATGGCCATGGATGACAAACATTTGGGCGGGCTTCTGGCCTTCATCATTGCCGCGCCGATCATGGTGATCTGCTGCGGCGGCGGTGGCGTCATCCTAGCCACCATTCTCGGCGGGATTGGCGGGTGGTTGATGGGGCTCGGCGGAATAGCCGCTGTCGTCGCGGCAATTGGCGCGGCGCTGGTTGTTCGCGAGATCAGGCGCAGGGGATCAGCAGGTGTCGATGGCGCACCGGATGAGACTTGCACCAAAACCCGGGCCGCCGGTGAGAGTATCCACCGCCCGGCCGATTTCGCGGCCGAGTAGAGCAACGCACCGGCACAGGTCTTTGGGCTGTTCGGGTCGATCCCGGATCCGGTGGCACCACGCAATTGATGCACCAGACATGAGGAAACAAATTACGATGCCTTCAGACGACACATCTTCGAACGGCCTTTTGAAAGTGGGCATCATCGGCACCATCATTGTGGCGCTCTGCTGCTTTACGCCCATTTTGGTGATCCTCTTCGGCGCGGTCGGCCTGGCCGCCGTCGTCGGATATCTCGACCTCGTGCTGTTTCCGGCACTGGGCATCTTTATCCTGCTGACCATTTACGCGCTCTGGCGCAAGAACGCGCGCGGCTCGGCGTCCTGAGGGAAACTGGGCTGACATCCATCCAAATAGCGCCTCAGACAAAGCATTGAAGAGAAAAACCTTATGACGAAGAGCTACGACCTTATCGTGATCGGCGGTGGAACCGGTGGCAATGGCGTCGCCCGGATGGCGGCGAATGCCGGCTGGAGCGTCGCCAGCATCGACAGCGAGCCCCATGGCGGCACCTGCGCCCTGCGCGGTTGCGATCCCAAGAAGATGCTGATCGCCGTCACCGAGGGCGTCGAGTGGGCGGAAAACATGAAGGGCAAGGGGCTGGAGGCGCAGCCTTCGGTCAACTGGTCCGACATGATCGCCTTCAAGCGCAGCTTCACCGACGCGATGCCACCGCGCATCGAGGCCGGGCTGGAAAAGGCCGGGATCGACGTCTTGCACGGAGAGGTACGGTTTACCGGCCCCGATGCGATCGAGTTGAACGGCGAGACCCTGAGGGCGAAGCATTTCCACATCGCCACCGGTGCCCGACCGATGACGCTGAACATCCCGGGCGAGGAGTATCTCGCCACCTCGACCGATTTCCTGGAACTGCCCGAGCGTCCCGACCGCATCGCCTTTGTCGGCGGCGGGTTCATCGCGATGGAATTCGCCCATGTGGCCAAGCGCGCGGGCGCGCGCGAGGTGACCGTGCTGGAGATGATGGACCGCCCCCTGGGCAACTTTGATCCCGATCTGGTCGCGATGCTGGTCGAGGCGACCGCAGAGCTGGGCGTCGATCTGCGCACCAAAGCGAAGGTGGCGAAGATCGAGAAACAGGGCGACGAAGTCGTGGTCACCGTGGAACGTCACGACGGCACCGAAACGATCACTTGCGATCTGGTGGTGCATGGCACCGGCCGCGTGCCCAACATAGACGGGCTGAACCTCGAGGCCGCTGGAGTCGAATACTCACGCCGTGGCATCAAGGTGAGCGACGCGATGCGCGCCACCAACCCGGCCATTTTCGCGGCCGGCGACTGCGCTGATAGCGGGTTGAATCTGACCCCGGTCTCGGCGGCAGAGGGACGCATCGCGGGGAAGAACATTCTGGGCGGCAAGGACGCGCGGGAGATCAAGTATCCGCCGATCCCGTCAGTGGTCTTCACCCTGCCCATGGTTGCTACCGTGGGCTTGTCGGAAGCGGCGGCCAGGGAGCAGGGGCTGAAGTTCGATGTGCATTTCGAGAAGACGGAGGGCTGGTATTCGTCGCTGCGCGTCGGCGCGAAACACACCGGATTCAAGGTTCTTGTCGAACGGGGCAGCGGGCAAATACTCGGCGCGCACCTGATCGGACCAGGAGCCGAGGAGCAGATCAATCTTTTCGCCATGGCCATGGGTGCCGGGCAGACCGCAAATCAGATCAAGGCGATGATTTTCGCTTATCCCAGTTACGCCTCCGACATCGGGTCGATGGTGTGAATTGAAATTTGACCGCCGCCAAGATGGTGGCGCCCGGTTCAAGTAAAGGAAATGAAAATGGATCAAACCGTCAAGGAACATGATTGCTGCTCTTCGAAGGATGTCGGCGCCGACAGTTATGACCTGATCGTCGTCGGTGCGGGCTCTGCCGGGTTCTCGGCTTCGATCACTGCAGCTGAAGCCGGAAAGCGGGTGGCGCTTGTCGGGCACGGCACCATCGGCGGCACCTGCGTGAACGTCGGCTGCGTTCCGTCCAAGGCGATGATCCGCGCCGCAGAGGCGGCCCATGGTGGCGCGTCCGCTGCCCGGTTCCCGGGCATTGCGTCCTGCGAACATGCGGTGGATTGGCCAGCCGTTGTGAAAGGCACGACCGATCTGGTCGCGGAGATGCGGCACAAGAAATATATCGACCTGCTGCCCGCCTATGAGAACGTCACCTATATCGAGGACGGCCCGGCGCGATTGGTCGAGGGTGGCGTCGCTGTCGGCGGGCGGGTGATATCCGCCCCGCGCATCCTGATCGCCACCGGCTCGCGCCCCCATCAACCTGCCATCAAAGGCATCGACACCGTGGAGACCCTCGATTCCACCGGTCTGCTGACCCTGCCCGACCGGCCCGAAAGCATCATTGTGCTGGGCGGCGGCTATATCGGCTGCGAGTTGGCGCAGATGGCCTCAAGGCTGGGGGTGAAAGTCACGCTTGTGACCCGCTCGCGCCTTCTGCCCGGCGCCGAGCCGGAGGTGGCCCAGGCGCTGACGCAAGCGCTGAAGACCGAAGGCATCGCGGTCGAGACCGGTCTTGCTTACGTCTCGGCCGCGAAAGCTGCGGGCGGCGTCATTCTGACTGTCGAACGCGATGGAAAGACCGAGGTTTTGTCCGCCGAACGGCTGGTTGTGACCACCGGACGGGTGGCCAATTCCGAGAACCTCGGGTTGGAAGATCTCGGGATAGAGACCGACGCGCGCGGCTCGATCAAGGTCGGTCCTGACATGGCCACGACGCGGGCCGGCGTCTGGGCGGCGGGCGATGTCACCGACCGTGACCAGTTCGTCTACATGGCCGCCTACGGTGCCAAGGTGGCAATCAACAATGCCCTTGGACTGGAGCCAATGCGCTATGAGAATGCGGCGATGCCATGGGTCGTGTTCACCGACCCGCAAGTGGCCGGTGTCGGCGTTTCAGAGGCTGGGGCCAAGGCGGCGGGGCACGAGGTCAAGATCAGCGTGATCACGCTCGACAACGTCCCGCGCGCCGCCGCGGCCCGCAACACCCGCGGCGTGATCAAGCTGGTGGCCGACGCCAAGACCGACCGCCTGCTGGGCGGCCAGATCGTGGCGCCCGAAGGCTCGGACACGATCCAGACGCTGGCAATGGCGCTCAAGTTCGGCATGACCTCCAAGGCCCTCGGCGAAACGATTTTCCCATATCTGACCACGGTTGAAGGGCTGAAACTTGCGGCCCAGACTTTCGACAAGGATGTGGCCAAACTCAGCTGCTGCGCGGGGTAATGCCATGGTGCTGAAGGAAAGGACCGATCTTCTGTCGACACTTCCCGGTGCGTTGATCGCTTGGGGTCTGCCCATTGCAGCGATGATCTTGGCGATCGGTATCCCGCATCCGATCAAGACCTGGTGTCGCGTAGCCCTTAATTGTGAGATGGGAAATCCAACGAAATCAACGGCTGAGTTTTGCCCTTAAATATGAGATTTTGCCTTTAATTCTGATATTTTTGCCCTTAAACCTGAGACAGGGTTCACAGACATTTGCGGCAAATATCGATGAATGATGATGGCGAAGACTCCGTTGCCGTTGGTGCTGAAGAGGCGCGCAGGGCCGCGGTGCTGCGCCCTCTTGTTCAGGCATATCTCAATGGGACTGGCAGCCTGGAACGTGGCATCAATGACGCCGTTTGGGAGCTTGGTGTCAGCAGGGCGACGGTCTGGCGTTGGATAAAACGGTTGGCGGAAGAGGGTGGGCGCACCAGCGCTCTGGCTCCGCGGAAACGGGGCCGCCCGACCGGGACGATGTTAATATCCAGCAAAGTCGAAGCGGTAATCGAGGAGCACCTTCGCCGCTATTTCTTGCGCCGGGAGCGTTCGAGCTTGTCGCGCGTCGTGACAGAAATCCGCAGCGCTTGCTGGCAGGAGGGCTTGCAACCGCCGACACGGCGAACGGTTCAGCGTCGTCTGGATGCGATGGATGCCCGCGAAGTTGCGAAGGCACGAGAGGGCGCAAAGGCGGCCCGCCAGAAATTTGCGCCGGTCACAGGTGAGAACAAGGCCAGTATGCCACTGGAGATCGTCCAAATTGATCATACACCGGCGGACATCATTCTTGTCGACGGCTTTGAACGCAAACCAATTGGGCGGCCTTGGGTCACGCTGGCGATCGACGTCGCAACGCGGATGGTGACCGGATATTACACCTCTCTCGAGGCACCTTCGCGTCTGTCAGTGGCGCTTTGCCTGACACAGGCGGTGACCCTCAAGGAGGAACTTCTTGCGGAATTGGCGTGCGATGTTCCTTGGCCGGCACAGGGCAAACCGCACAGCATCCACGTCGATAACGGTCGCGATTTCCGGTCGCGCGCCTTTCGGTCGGCCTGTGCGGATTGGGGGATCGATCTGGTCTATCGACCGCCAGCAAGTCCTCACTTCGGTGGTCACATCGAACGGTTGATCGGCACCATGATGGGGGCCGTTCACCTGTTGCCGGGAACAACGCAATCCTCGATCGCGGCAAAGGGCGACTATGACGCCGAAAGCAAGGCCACGATGACGTTGAGCGAATTCGATCGCTGGTTTGCTCTGGAAATCTGCCGTTACAACAACAGCATTCATTCAAGTCTTGGCTGCACGCCCGTTGCCAAATGGGAGGCGCTCTCAGAGCAAATGACAGGCGACATCCCCTTCGAGATGGAAGCCTTTCAGGTGAGCTTCCTGCCGAGTGAACTGCGCAAGATCAGGCGTGACGGCATCCATCTGTTCCAGATAAGGTACTGGTCCGATGCCCTTGCAGGCCACATTGGGCGCGGGGATGGAAAGGTGGTCGTTCGCTACGATCCTCGCGATATCTCAATGATCTGGGTCGAACTGGACGATGGCCGGTATGTTGAGGCGCGGTACAGAAACCTGGAAATTCCGCCCGTCTCGCTCTGGGAATATCGCGAAGCGATGAGGAAGGCCCGTGCCCTTGGCAAGTCCGGGTCTAATGAGCTGGTGCTGGCTGAGCTGATCCGACAGCAACGCCAGATCGAAGCTGAAAGCCGGGGCCTGACGAAGGCCGAACGCAGAACCCGTGAAAGAAAAGGGACATTGAAGGGCACGAACTCGGCCGTCTCGACAACCGAAGGGCTGCGCCCGATCGATACGGGTGATACATCGCGCCCATTGTTCAAGGTGGAGAGATGGTGAATTGAGGGCAGGGACAACTGAAGAAGACGGCCGGATCGCCCTCATTCAATCGGATATCTGGATCGGCTTTCCTCGGGCGGAACAGGTGTTGGACCGCTTGCAGGGCATGATCGAAGCGCCACGACAAACCCGTATGCCTGGGCTTCTTGTGCATGGCGCCTCCGGGATCGGAAAGACGATGATTGCCCGAAACCTGTCGCGCAAGTACGCACCAGAATACGATCCGGCGTCGGGCATCACCCGCACACCGCTTCTGCTGTTGCAAGCGCCGCCCGCACCTGATGAACGGCGGTTTTACCTGCACATCCTGGCCGCCGTCGGCGCCCCGGCGACGGCTCTTAGCGCCCGCGCTCAAAATGTGGCTTCCCTCGAAGTCCGTGTCATCGCGCTCTTACGCGACCTTGGCCTGCGGATGATCATGATCGACGAGGTCCACAATCTCTTGGCCGGGACCCACCGCGAACAGCGCCGATTTCTCAATGTCCTGCGGTATCTCAGCAATGAACTCGAGGTGTCACTGGTCTGCCTTGGGGTCAGCGAGGCCGTCGATGCTATTCGCGGTGATATCCAGCTTGCCCGACGGCTGGACGAACATCATCTGCCAAACTGGCGCGACGATGCCGAGTTCTCGGACATGATCCAGACCCTTATTGCTGCCATGCCACTGGAAAAGAAGTCCAACCTGAAGGTCAAATCTCTCAAGCAGGTCTTGGCACTGACCGGTGGGGTGACCTCGCGCATCTTCGCTCTGGTCAAGGATCTTTCCATCGACGCCATTATCACAGGCGAGGAATGCATCACCGATGACGCAATCGCAAAATGGACGCCGGTTTGGTCGCGCCATGCGAACCCCCATCGGCGGCTCCAGAAGTCCCGGGTGTGAAGCCGCACCCGCTGCCCAAGACTGTCGCGCCGCTGCCAGACGAGTTGTTGTCAGGTTGGTTGTCTCGGCTGGCGGCGGCCAACTACTGTGATGATGCGGAACTACTGGCTCATCTCAGAATCGATACCGCGCATGGCACCGCCTTGGACTTCAACGTCGACGCGGCTGCGGCGGCGAAGATTGCCAACGCCGCACGGGTTAACCCAGATGTTGTTCGATCTTTGACCTTTCCGGCAATGACGCCACGAGAAGCCTCACTGACGGCTCAGATGCCATTCCAGCATTGCCTGCGATGCTCCAGAGAGGGTCTTTTGCTCAGGCATTGGAGGCGGGCCTGGGCATTTGACTGCCAAGTTTGCGGGACGAGACTTGTGCAGACCCTTGGCAAACTCCGTGAGGAACAAATATCTGGAAAACTGATATACCGAGCGCGCCGCGGGGCAGAGATGCTTGAGTGCGCCGCGCGCTCGCGCGGCCCCAAGCAACTTCGGCGCGCAATGCGCGCAGTCACCTTTGCCATGTCACTCAAAACCTTCCGCGGGGATCCGTCGTTCGCTGTCCAGAACCCCAGATCGGAAGTTAGGCTGTTCTGCCTCGCCGCAATCGCCGCCGCTCGATCTCATCCCTTGGCTAAGGCAGCCATCGTCAGCAAAAGCATCGACGACTATGCAAGGGTTGCTCTCTTGCGCGCCTTCGAGAAGGAGCCTCGATTGCTTGCCGCGGTTGATCACATCGCGCAAAGGTGCGCGAGAAACAGGGGCCCCATGACAGCCGTATCTCACAATTAAGGGCAAAAATTGTCGCCAAACGCGTCGCGTCTCAGATTAAAGGGCAACGCGACAGCAGCCTTTGCAGCCGCTATCTGGACTATATCAAGATCCCGCGCGTGGCGCTCGTCGAGACACTCTGTTTCGAGCTGCAGCGTGACCATGTGAAACCCATGCTGTTCCGTCAGCCGCCGATAGGCCCGGTTCAGCAGGTCCGCGGCCTCTGCGGGCTCACCATGGCGGATATGGGCAGAAAATGCGTGTTTGCCGCTGGTCAGCGTCCAGGCATGCACATGGTGAACGTCCAGAACCCCGTCCTGGCCGCGCAGGTCCGTCGTCACAGCCTCGAGATCCGTTCCCTCTGGCGTGCCTTCCATGAGGATGTGGACCGCTTCCTTGATGACGCCGACGGAGGCCCAGAGGAGAACCACCCCGAACGCCATGCCGAGGATCGGGTCAATCGCCAGAAAGCCGGTGAACTCGATCACTAGAGCGGTGACGATGATCAGGAGGCTGCCGACAAAGGTCTGGATGATGTGCCAGAGCGCACCACGGGCATTCAGATCGTCCTTGCTCGATTGCCACATCAGCCCCAGCGAGATCACTTCGGTGACCAGGCCTCCGAAGGCGACCCAGAGCATGGGACCCGTGGCCAGGTGAATCGGATTCCCGAGCCGCATCGCGCCCATCCAGATCACCAGAAGCGCCATACCGAGAAGAAAGCCGCCATTCACCAGTGCCCCGATGATCTCGGCGCGGTACCAGCCGAAACTCCGCGCCGAATCCGCCGGGCGGCGCGCAATGCGCTGCGCGATGATGGCCACCAGAACGCCGCCAACCGCCGACAGGGTGTGAAACGCATCCGACAGGACGGCAATCGAGCCAGTCCAGAGCCCGACGGCCAGTTCAATCACGAAGTAGACGCCGGTGAGCCAGGCCGAAATCACAAGGGCCTTGCCGGAACTCGGCATATGCCCGGCGTGGGAATGACTGGCCATATCAGCTCTCCTTCCGTTTCGTACCGGTCTTTCGCGTCGCGGCGAAGAGAACCGACAGGCCGGTAAAGCCACCCAGCGCAAGTGCGGTCCATGTGGCAGTGCGGGCATCGCCGTTCATCGCCTGGCTGCCCATGTGAGCGAGCAAGAAACTCGCTGGAATAATCCCGGCCATCGTGGCCAGCGCGAACCTCCAAAGATGCAGCTTGCTCAGACCTGCGGCGTAACTGATCATATCGAAGGACAGAAACGGCAGCAGGCGACTGCCGAAGACCAGGAAGGTCAGAGTGTTCTGGGACCCGAACAGGCCTGCGTTAATCTTCTGACCGAGATGACGCTCAACGAAGGGACGACCCAAGCCGCGGGCCAGACCAAAGGCGGCAAGCGCACCGAGTTCCGCACCTAGAACGACGAAGAGCGTCCCGTACGTGTGTCCATAAGCCGCTCCGGCGGCGAGTGCGATTGGCGCCGAGGGCAGGGGGCTTGCGACAATAGCGATTGTCATGAGCGCCACGATGACAATTGGTCCGGCAAGACCTGCCGCCTCGATCCAGCGGTCAATTTCCGCGCGATCCGGCAGGCGAATGTCAACGCCAAGGACGTCCGGGAAGGCCAATGCGACGACTCCCATCAGGAACACCGCCATAAGAAGGATGCGCATCATCATGGATCAAAACACGGCATAGAGCAGAACGAAGAACGTCGCTGCCAAAAGGTCAAAGGCCACGCAGAATGGAATATACCAGTTCGGAATCCGGGCGAGACGATAAGAATTGTGGTGTGACATGTCCCAAAGGGCGTGAAGGGCCAAGCCCAAGGGGAGGAAGGCCCACTGCCATATCAGCCCCAGGAACGCTGCTAAGCCGAACAAAAGGGCGACCGCGAGCTCTGCCCAGAACACGCGCGCTCTGCCGTCCGCAGCGCCAAAGCTGATATAGGCACCGCCAATCAAAGCAAGCGTGATCGAAGCAAGAGCTATCGAGCTTTGCTCATCCAAAAAAAGGTGAGCCGGCAATGTGAGAACGACAAGCAACACGCCAACCCATACGGGAGATTTCAAGATATCCCCGTGTCGATGGTGCGATACGTGATCGCCTGTCTTTTCGAAAATCTGTGCCATGGCTTTGTACCTAGGGATTCCAGCAACTGGAAGGTCAAGGGCTATTCATCCACGCGCGCAACGCAGCGCTCACTCAACCGTTCCACGGTGAGGTCAAAGGACCGATATCAGGACGTATTTGACGCTGACGCCAAGCTCATGTCCGACGCGCGTGGCGATTTTCAGTCATCTTTCGCCTTCTGCCAGACTTGCTGGCAGGCTGAGTAAAGAAACGTCGCTGACCAGGTCAGCAACATGAAGCCCAAAAGCGATTGCAGCATCAGCAATAGTCGAAAGGGCCCGACCACCTCTATGGACGAATAGCCAAGGGTCGAGAACGAGATGCCCGTAACATAGAGAACATCCTGAAACATCGGAGGGCTGTTGCTGAACGATTGCGGCAGAACGCTTGCCACCACCATCGTGTTGAACACGGCGAGCGTCACAAGTTCCAAGACATGCAGCAACAGCAACGTGGAAAACGTCAGGATGATCCGAAAGCCGGAGCCATCCGACCGCTGCGGGGAAAACTTCAGAATGCCCGACAACGCATAATGATGGACAATTCCCATCACGATCGCCGCGCATATTCCGACAAACATAGCCATCAACTCGGTCATACACCCAAACCCGTCTTCCTGTTCAAACAGGTCAATTTGACCATACATCAGGCTTTTAGCACAACGGGACCAATTGATTCTTCACTGGTCAGGCCAACGCGGGGGGCAACCCGTTCAGGGCGACATCCACCGGAACGGTCGGCAAGTTCGATGCGATCCAGCCAGGCCCTTCGCCTGATCCCAACATCCCTTCCGAGATATCGGCGTAGCCCGAATAACCAGCTTGTCTCAACGCTCGAAGCAGCGATGCGGAGCGTCCGCCAGTGGCGCAGATCAGTCCAACAGTGCGATCACCGCTCAGTTCCTTGGCCCTGAACAATCGGTCCGGAAAACCGGACGCGTGCATGCTTATCGGCCATACACCAGCACCTACGCCGGTTTCTTGCCACTCTTTGTGCGTTCTGACATCGATGATCCGCGCCGTATCCGATAGAAGCGCGTCAAAGGCATTCTCTGCCGACCAGACAGATCGGCTCTGCGCCAACAGCGGTGACGCCGCGACGGTCAGCACCGTCATATGAGCACCCAGAACGAAACGGCGCCGGTTCAAATCAAGAGCCATATTCGAAAACCTCATCCTTTGATCGGTTGCGATCCCAAAGGTCACATAACATACGCGCGACGCTACCCGGGAGCACGACACGGTGCAGGCACAGATTTGTATCCATCTGTAGCAAGGGACTGACCTGATACAAACGGCTACAATTCTGCCCATGAAACAGAATGCAACGATGATCTAGGAAGGACGCCATGGGACCGCCACCTCATATCCTTATCGTGGACGACCACGCTCAGATACGCGAAAGCGTCGCGCGCTTCCTGGAGAAGAACGGAATGCGCACGACCGTCGCCAGGGATGCCGTGGAGATGGATGCCAAGCTGGCCACTGGTCACTTCGACCTCCTCGTGCTCGATGTCATGATGCCGGGCGAGGACGGTTTGTCGGTTTGCCGCAGACTTGCGCCAGAGGGTGATCTTCCGATCATCATGCTGACGGCGCTTGGTGAGGAAACGGATCGGATCGTGGGTCTGGAAATCGGTGCGGACGATTATCTCGCCAAGCCGTTCAATCCACGAGAACTGCTCGCCCGCATCAAGTCGGTTCTTCGGAGAAGCAACCGCGACGAACCTGTGGCCGGAAGCCTCGCTGGGAGGAAAGTCTCTTTTGCGCACTGGATACTGGATACCGACCGGCAGGTGCTGATTGACGAGTCCACCACCGAGACCCCATTGACGACCTCCGAGTTCAAATTGCTGGCGGTCCTGCTGGAACGCGCGAGGATGGTGCTCAGCCGTGACCAGTTGCTTGACCTGACCGCTGGTCGGACGGCAGGCCCGATGGATCGCACCATCGACAATCAGATCAGCCGTCTCCGCCGCAAAATCGAGCCGGATGTACTTAGGCCCAGTGTCATCAAAACGGTGCGGAACGGCGGATACTGTCTGGCTGCCGATGTCGAGGATGCGCCGTGATGCGCCGTGCGATGAGATCTCTGAGCGGCCAATTGATCCTGCTTGTGGTCGCGGCACTTGTCGTGGCCCAGGTGATCAGCCTGTTCCTGTTCGCCGACGAGCGCAGCCTTGCGATCCGTGCAGCTTTAGGATTCGAGGCCGCGGGTCGCGCAGCGAATGTCGCGCGGTTGATCGAAGAGGCCCCGCTGGATCTGCAGGACTCGATCCTTCGCGCGGCAAATTCGCCTCTGATCCGGTTCGATCTGTCGGACGCTCCGATCGTGGATCACACCGGTCATTCGGACGGCGGCATCGTGGAAGCGCGCATACGCGCCCTGATGGATGACAGCTACAGCCGGGATATTCGCGTTGAATTGCACGAGGTCGAGGGCGAGTTGCGGCCTCTTCCCAATCTCTCGGACGAGATGACAGAAATGCATCTCGCGATGATGCGCGGAGAGTTGACAGCGGTTGAAATGAACCTGTCCATCGCCATCAAGGGAGCGCGTTGGCTGAATGTCGGAACGCGGTTCGAGCGACCGCCGATCCAATGGCCTTTCTATTCGATGCTGACCTTCGGGATTTCCGCCGGACTGCTTCTGGTGGCGATCTTCTGGTTTGTAATGACGCGCCTGACGCGTCCTTTGCGGCACCTGTCGAAGGCCGCGGACCATCTTGGCCGGGGCGAAGATGTGGGCGAATTGGCGGTCACAGGGCCGACCGAGGTCAGAGATCTGACCGTCGCATTCAACCGCATGCAACGACGGCTGACCCGGTTTGTCAGTGATCGTACACGTATGCTCGCAGCCCTTGGCCACGATTTACGCTCGCCGTTGACTGCCATGCGTGTCCGCGCGGAGCTGGTTGACGAAGAAGAGACGCGGGACAGCCTCATCGCATCGGTCGAAGAGATGCAGAGTATGGTCGAAGCGACGCTCACCTTTGCACGCGGCCTTACCGGATCCGAAGGTGCCGAAGTGGTCGATCTGCGCAATTTTCTGGACAGCTTGTGCAGCGATATGGCGGCACACTGCACCTTTGCCCCGAGTGATGATGTTGCCGTGCGGCTTCGACCCAACGCGTTCCGAAGGGCACTGAGGAACTTGCTTGAGAACGCCGTTCGCTACGGTGGTGCCGCAAAAGTCAGCTGGGCGACCCACGGTTCGAACCTCGTACTCAACATCGATGACAATGGGCCCGGCATTCCCGTCGACCAGTTGGAAAAGGTCTTCGATCCGTTCTATCGCCTCGAGCAATCGAGGTCTCTGGAAACGGGCGGTTATGGGCTTGGGCTCTCAATCGCGAGGACAATCGTCCAATCCCATGGCGGCGATATCCAGCTGGTCAATCAGAACAGCGCGGGTTTGCGCGCTGTTGTCACCATCCCGTTGGATGAAACCGAACTGATCGAAGGAGAAACAGATGAAACTGAACGCGTTGATCCTGCCGTTGCTGGCCAGCTTGCCCGCCAGCATGGCGCAGGCTGATGGACCAGGCTCCTGGACGGGGCACATGTGGGGCAGTGGCTATGGCTTTATGGGCGGCTTCATGATGCTCGCCTTCTGGGGTGCGCTGATCGCATTGGTGGTGTTTCTGGTGTTCAGGCTGCGGGACAATGGCACCCGTCCCCCGGACTCGGACGCGCAGGAAGCGCTCAGGCGCCGCTTTGCAAATGGGGAAATCGACGAAGAAGAGTTCCGTCGCCGCAAAGCAACGCTCGACGAATAGACCCCGCCGCGGACGCCAAAGCCGTCCGACGCGACGCCCACCGACGCTGAATAGGAAAGAACGCCATGGTCCCGGAAATTGGTCACTTCGCACTGGCCCTCGCACTGGCGCTTGCGCTTGTTCAGAGTGTTCTACCGATTGCAGGTGCGTCGCGTAGAAATGCCGTCTGGATGAAATCCGCCCAGGCGACGGCAATAGGACAAGTGCTGTTTGTGGCCATCGCCTTCGCAGCGCTGATGCAGGCTTTCATCGTCAGCGATTTTACCGTCAGGAACGTCGTCGAGAACTCCCATTCGCTCAAGCCAATGCTCTACAAGGTGGCCGGGACCTGGGGCAGCCATGAGGGTTCGCTGCTGCTCTGGATCCTGATACTCGCGGTGTTCGGCGCGGGCGTCGCCTGGTTCGGATCGAACATCCCCGCCGAGACCAAGGCGCGCACCTTGTCGGTGCAGGCGTGGATCAGCGTCGGCTTCCTGTCCTTCCTGCTGCTGACGTCGAACCCCTTCGAGCGGGTGTTTCCGCCGCCGCTCGACGGCAATGACCTCAACCCGTTGCTTCAGGACATGGGTCTCGCCATGCACCCGCCGCTCTTGTATTTCGGGTATGTCGGCTTCTCCATCGTGTTTTCCTTTGCCGTTGCGGCTCTTCTGGAAGGGCGCGTCGATCCGGCCTGGGCCAGATGGGTCCGCCCGTGGACATTGGCCGCGTGGGTCAGCCTTACGGCAGGTATCGCTCTTGGATCGTGGTGGGCCTATTATGAACTGGGCTGGGGCGGCTGGTGGTTCTGGGACCCGGTCGAGAACGTGAGCTTCATGCCCTGGCTTCTGGGCACGGCGCTGCTGCATTCCGCCATCGTCACCGAAAAGCGCGACGCGTTCAAAAGCTGGACCATCCTACTTGCCATCCTGACTTTCTCGCTTTCGCTGCTCGGGACGTTCATCGTCCGGTCAGGCCTGCTTACATCCGTGCATGCCTTCGCCGTCGATCCAGAGCGCGGGCTTTACATTCTGGGTCTGCTGGCCGTGTCCATCGGTGGGTCGCTGGCGCTCTACGCCTGGCGGGCGCCCGAAATGGAGCCGGGTGGTCTGTTTCGCCCGATCAGCCGCGAGGCCGGGCTGCTCGTGAACAACCTCATTCTGGCCGCCGCTACGGGAACGGTCCTGTTCGGGACGCTTTATCCACTGATCCTGGAGGCTGTCACCGGGGACAAGATCTCGGTCGGTCCACCTTTCTTCAACGCGGCCTTCATTCCGATGATGCTGGCACTGGTCGTGTTCATGGGTCTTGGTCCATTCCTGTCGTGGAAGCGGGCTGATATCGCCGGTTTGCTCGATCGCATCCAATTCGTGGCCGTGCTGGCGGTCATTGCAGCCTTGGCCGCATGGTATCTTCTGAACGGTGGGCCGATCATGGCCTATCTTGCCATCCTCGGCGCAGCGTGGCTGCTTTTTGCGACCCTGCGGGAATGGGCGCTACGCATCCGTCTGTTCGAGGTTTCCCTTGCAGAGAGCGCGAGACGCGTGCGCAACCTGCCACGCGCCTCTCACGGTATGACGCTTGCCCATGCCGGCGTCGCTGTGTTGATGATGGGGATGATCGGCTCGACCGGATGGAAGAGTGAGGAGATCGTCTTTGCCGCCCCCGGGACCGAAGTCACGATCGCCGGGTTCGACATCACCTTCGAAGGGGCCGCAAAGGTTCAAGGGCCGAACTACATCGCGGATCGCGGCACCCTTGTGGTGCGTCGGGATGGCGAATTGGTCACGACACTTTTCCCGGAACGGCGGTATTACCCGGTCGCGGAAAGCCAGACGACGGAGTCGGCCATCCGCTCCACATTGGCGGGTGATCTCTATACGTCGATTGCAACGCCAGCCTCCGATCAAGTGAACAACGCCGGAGCATGGACCCTTCGGATCCTCTATGAACCGCTCGTCAACCTGATCTGGATCGGCTCGATCCTGCTGGTGATCGGTGGCTGTTTGTCCTTGTCGGATCGCCGTTTGAGGGTCGGGGCGCCGCGCCGTGCCAAACAGCCAGCCACCGATGCCGTTCCTGCCGAGTAGGAGAGAAGATGAAACGTCTCATTGCCGGGCTGCCGTTTATTGCGGCGGTCATATTCGGTGGGTTTTTTCTCTGGGGGCTCAATCCCGACCGGGATCCCAACGAGATCCCTTCCGTCCTGATCTCGCAACCGGCCCCGGCGTTCGACCTCGATCCCGTGCCGGGGTTGGAGACACCCGGCCTGGCCCGAAGCGATCTTGTCGGCAACGAACGACCGGTCGTGGTCAATGTCTTTGCGTCCTGGTGCGTGCCCTGCCGCGCGGAACATGCCGTGTTGACAAGATTTGTCGAACGAGACGGCATGCGGTTGTTCGGAATAAACTACAAAGACAAACCTGAGGATGCCGTGAAGTGGCTCAATGACCTCGGCAATCCCTACGAGCGGATCGGGTCCGACCTGTCGGGCCGGACCGGGATCGAATGGGGCCTGTCGGGCGTGCCGGAAACCTTCATCGTCGATAGCGATGGCACCGTTTTGTTTCGCTATGTCGGGCCGGTCGTGGGTCCGGACGCCGTCGAACGGTTCACGCAAGCCCTGAAGCAGGCAGGCGCACTGCCAAATGGAGCAGGTTCATGAGACAGTTGATTTTCGCGTTTTGCATCGGGCTCCTTCCCTTTGCCGCCAATGCGGTGGAACCGGACGAAATGCTGACCGACCCGGTATTGGAACAGCGTGCGCGGGAGATTTCCAAGGATCTACGATGCGTCGTCTGTCAGAACCAGGACATCGACAGTTCGAACGCGGGTGTGGCGCGGGACTTGCGTCTGCTCGTACGCGAGCGCCTGGTCGTTGGAGACAGCGACGCGGAGGTGATCGAATACATACGGGCGCGGTACGGGGATTACGTGCTGCTGAAACCGCCTCTGGAGCCTGCGACCTACGCGCTTTGGTTCGCTCCGATCGCTTTCGTTCTGATCGGGGTTTTCGTTGGTGGCGGGCTACTGATGAGTCGGCGAAAGCAAGAGGCATTTGAAGACTTGGGCTCGGAGGATGAGAACACCGTGTCCGAAATTCTCAGGCAAAACGAAGCGGGGGATGCGTCATGATCTGGGGTATTTTCGTTCTTTTGACGCTGGTCGCAATCGGAATTGTCCTCTACCCGCTGCTGCTGTCCAAATCGAACACTCTCACCAGAGGGGATGCGGTACCGGCGATCCTCGCCGATCAGATGCGGGAAATCCAACGAGACATGGACCGCGGTTTGATTTCTGAACAGGAAGCTCAAGCGGCCAGACTCGAGATCAAGAAACGGATCCTCGCGACGACCCGCAATTCGGAAGAAAAAGCCGGATCATCCCGTAATGGTGGCAGAGTCACTCTCGTTGTCGCGGCGGTCCTCGCGCCGGTTATTGCCGCGGGCTACTATCTGACGATGGGATCGCCGGAGGTTCCTTCAATGGCCTTCGCTGCCCGTGCAGAGGAGCGGGCACAGACTGATGAAGTGACGGCGCTGGCAATACAACTTCGCGAAAGGCTTGTATCCGATCCGACCGGCGGCCCTAGCGAAGGGTGGATGCTGTTGGGCCAGACCTATCAGCGCATGGGCAGAGCAGCCGATGCCGTCGAAGCCTTCGAAGTCGTTGCCGAACGGGAGGATGCCACCTCCGCGACATTCTCCATGCTGGCAGAGGCTGTCGCGGTTGCCAATGACGGCGTTGTTATTCCACGGGCGAAATTGGCCATTGATCGCGCTTTGGACCTTGACCCATCCAATCCTGCGGCAACCTACTTCGAGTCTCTGTATTACTTTCAGCAAGAAGAGACGCGTAAGGCCTACGATCTGCTTGTTTCACGACTGAATCAGGAAGAGGCTTACGTTCCCTGGATGGAGACCTATGCAGCGCAGATCAACCGGATTGCAGCGGCAGCTGACCTTCCGGTCGTCAATCTACCCAGCGGGCCGACGTCGCAACCAGGCCCGAGTGCCGCAGATGTCGCGGCGGCGTCGGAGATGAATGACGCGGATCGCGCGGAGTTCATCCGATCGATGGTCTCGCGGCTGGCCGAGCGTCTTGAGGATGAACCGGACGATCTGGATGGTTGGATGCGGCTGGCAAATGCCTATACCGTCCTTCAGGAGCCCGATCGCGCCGTTGAGGCCTACCGCAAGGCTGAAGCGCTGTTGGAGCAGCAGCCCGCCAGTGATCCTCGGCGTGCGGCGGTCCGTGCCGCGCTTGAGCGGCTCGGCGGCTGACTACTGCTCGGTGTCCCGGTCGAGCAGGTCACTCCTGTCCGGCAACCTTTGCGGAAACATCCCGACCACTGGCTTGCGCCAAGGCGTTCATCACGTCCTCGGTTTTTAGCAATTCGGACAGCACAATGCCGTTCGGTGCCGATGGTCCGTAGACGGCATTGAAGGGGATGCCGTATCTGCCGAAACTCTCAAGGTAGCGGGAAATGCGCGTGTCCGGGCGTGTCCAATCTGCCTGCATCGCCGTGACTCCAGGCGCTTCAAGCGCGCTCCGGACTGGCTCCCGATCGATGATAAGTGTCTTGTTCGCTTTGCAAGTCAGACACCAGTCAGCGGTCACATCGACAAAAACGACCTCTCCTGCGGACACGCGTTTCGCTATTTCCGAACGATCAAATGCGATCCAAGCCATTGCCAACTGCGGCGTCGAACGCGCAGGTGCTGATTGCTGCAAGAGAGGACCTGCGGCAATGGCCAGGACAAGGCTGGCTATGGCAATAGACCACCTGAATTGGGACTGCACATTCGGGAGAGATAGTATCAGAACGGCGAGACCGGACAACGCCGCGACCGCGATGACAGACGCAAGCCCGGCGACACCGTCGAGCACCCAGAACAGCCACACGGCGGTTGCAAGCAACAAAACCCCCATGACGCTTTTGATGATCAGCATCCATCGACCAGGCTTGGGCATGAATGCGACCAGACGCGGGAACGCGGCGATGACGAGATAGGGCAGGGCGAGGCCGAGCCCGAGGCTCGTAAAGACGATGAGGATGTCCACGCCACGCCCGGCCAAAGCAAAGGCCACCGCGGTGCCGAGGAACGGTGCCGAACAAGGCGTCGCCATGACGGCACCGAACATGCCAGTGAAAAAGTCGGCGGAATACCCGTTGCGTCCTCCGGCCCCTGCAAGCCGCGTCTGCATGCCGTGTGGAAGGGCGAACTCGAACGCTCCGAACAGATTTGCCGAAAAGACGAGCAGGACAGCGATCATCGCCGCAAGAAACAGCGGGCTTTGAAACTGCAAACCCCACCCGACGCTGAGGCCTGCCGTCTGGAGCGCCCAGAGGACGAGCGCCAGACCCCACATGAACGTCATGATGCCGGCGCTGGCAGCGACGAAACCGAACCGGACACGGGTTGTGTCGTGATCGGTGTGTTTGAGCACAGACGACACCTTGATGGACAGCACCGGCAGCACGCAGGGCATCACATTCAGGATCAATCCGCCCAGCAGCGCGATCGCGGCAATCCAGATCAGTTCCATCATGTCCGGTGTCGTGGCGGCCAGTTCAAAGGGTGGTGCTATTCCTTGCGCCACGCGATCCGCGATGATCGTGAAGGCCCGGTTCTCGCCGTCGGTGACGGTAATCGACGGAGCCACTGTCACATCCGTATTCGACGAGAGGATCGGCAAGCGCGCCCAAAGCAAACGATCCTCTTCTCCCAAACGGATATCGGGTTTGCCAAGCGCAACACCCATACCCAGTTCGGGAAACACATCCGGCGACTGGAGTGGTTCATCGACGCGAAGGCTGACGATCAACTCCGTGAGGTCTTCGTCGATGAAGGCATTTGCCTCGCTGACGCCGCTCGTCTTGGCCCCTTCGGGGACGCGCTCGGAAAACGTACCGATCAGCCCAGCCGAAGTGCTGTCGATGACGTTGCCCCGTCCGAGGCGAAGTGACAGGTCAAACTCTTCCGGGACACAGACATTGGAGCACACCAGCAGTTTGACCTGCGCGGAAAGAGTCACAGGTGCGCCGGGATCTTTGAGCGTTATGCGCAGCGGAAAGACGACTTCACCCGCATAACCAAAATTTTCGATGCCGAAGGCGGTGAAGCGCGTCGGGGCGGGCCACATGAATTCGACATCTGCGACGTTTTCGGAACCGCTCCATTCGACCGAAGGCGGTATTCCCACCTCGCCCGCCGACCGCCAATAGGTCTTCCAGTTTTCGTTCAGTTGAAGGTGAAGCCCGGCTGACAGAGTCTGTGTGTTCTCGGGAACGCCGTCCTGTACACTAATGAGATGCGCGGTGAGTGGCGCGCTCTGGTATTCAGCAGAGGTTGCTGCCGCGACACTTCCAGAGACAACGGCCAGGAGCACGAAGGGAATAAGCAAAACCCGTCGCAGGATCAAAAGGCAATCGATCAAGATACCTGCTTCCTTCCCATATTTTCCGCAGATTTCGCCAGGACGGCGGAAATTGCGTCAAAGTCCACCTGTGGCAAAACCCTGACGACCGTCCGCACAGACAATTCGCGCAACGCCAGTCGCAGAAGATGAAAGGGTTCGACACCCATCCGGCAGAAGGTCTGACGCTTGCTTCGTGGACACGATAGCCTTCAGATCTAGGCAGTCTGCAAGGCTTCCCGCGCAACCTCCAAGTAATGTAACCATCAACAGCAATACGAATACCTTTGCTTTCCCTCGCACATCACTGCCTGTTGCGGGCGACGCTAGGAATCACGGAACTTATGGGCTCGGGCGCTTCCTCGATAGTATCGTTTGCCTTGTCGGAATGGCACGATTTCCCCATGAATCTATGCATCACAAGATGCGCTCCAACGCACAACAGGAGCGGGGCGAAAGCCGATGCATTGCCCCACATACCCGCAAGCGTTCCGCCAGCGAGAAAAAAACCGATCACGGGCAACAGCATCACAATGCAACACGCCATCATTCCGTAATGCATGAGCTTGTCTGTAATCGGCTTATTCTTGGGATTTTCGTCGTCCATGACACCCTCTTTGTCTCGTTCCTGGCGTCATTTGCGACCCTCCAGCAGGGTAAGGTCAAGGATACAAATGGATACACTTCTCGCGGCCTTGTCAGGTTGCCTGATGCCGGGTCTCCCGTAAAAGACATGTACAAACCGTAGGCTAGGAGTGTGTCATGACGACATCGCGAAACAACAAGATCAATCGACGAAGCCTGTTGGGGTATGCGGCTGTCGCTTTGGTTGCACCAAGCGTGGTTCGAGCCGAAACCATTCGCCGCAACATTTCTTCTTTCCGAGTTCATGACTGGCAAGACCATTTCGACACGCTCGGCAAAGGGATCATCATCTCAGACACCGTGACGATGGCGCTACAGCACTGGACAGCGGACGGCGAGATGCGGATTTACCCGACATCCGTTCCGCTGACCGACGAACTCACCAAACGCGGTTACACTGAAGTGGTGGAAAAACGCAAAAACCCCAGTTGGGCGCCGACGCCCTCCATGCGGGAACGCAATCCGGAATGGCCGGCACGTATCGAGGGGGGTGATCCGGACAACCCCTTGGGTACTCGCGCACTGTACCTGTCGTGGCAGTACTACCGTATTCACGGGACACAGGACACGCGCAAGATCGGCCGCCGGTCGTCAAACGGCTGCATCGGTTTGTTCAACGAACAGATCGAGGAAGTCTACGAGCGAGCGCCTGTCGGCACTCAAGTCAAACTCATCTGACCCAACGGGCAAGGCGGAAGATACAGGCATGGACAAATTAACTGCGCTGATTGGTGCCGTTTTTGTTATCGGCGGGGGTTTTGCCGTTTGGCAGTTCGTTGGAGCCGAAGATTTAGCGGTTGGCCACTCCATGACGCCACCTGACACAAGCGAGATTGCCGAAGGCGATCCGATCGTCCAGGTCCAGCTGCCTGACGCACTCTCGCAGCAGGCGGCGCTTGGGAAGAACATATTCGAGGCAAAATGTTCCGAGTGTCACGGCGAAAATGCCGCCGGTCGCAACGGTGTTGCGCCGCCTCTCGTGCACAAGATCTACGAACCGAGCCACCATTCGGACATGGCTTTTGTTCTGGCAGCTCAAAACGGCGTCCGTGCACATCACTGGAATTTCGGTAATATGCCTAAGATCGAGGGATTGACCCAAGGAGACGTCAAGATGGTGGCCGCCTATGTCCGCGAATTGCAGCGGGCCAACGGGATCAACTGATGCGTTGGTCGAAGACGAACCGATGGATTCTGTCGGCCGTTTTCGGCCTTTTCCTTGTAGTACTCGGGGTGCCAGAGGCGCCGGTATATCATGGTGAAACGTCGTTGGGGCAGGAATACCATGGTCACGAAGACGCAGGGCCATCGACCGAGGCCTCTGGCCACTGCCATCCAGGCCTCGATTGTTCTGTCCCGGCAGCGTTATTGCTTCAGCCGAACATGGCGTACGAGCCTTCTTTTCTGAAAGCCGTCATGCAAGACGGCGCGATCCAACGAACCGAATTGCGCCCGATCAGCGATCCTCCACCGCCCCGACGGTGGGTCTGATTTCACATCGCTCGAAAAGCAGACCCAAAGAAGGATCGAAGACATGAAAAAGACGACTATCGTAGCGGCAGTGTTGATTGCAGGTACTGCGGTCACGGCATTCGCGCATAGCGGTGCCACCGGCATCGTGAAAGAGCGCATGGATGCCATGCTTGCAATGGGGAAGGCGGTCAAGACCGTGGCCCCGATGATGCGGGGCGAAACGGCCTATGACGCAGAAACAGTGCGCGATGCCGCGCGCCTGTTCCAGCAGCACGCCGGTGAGAGCATGACAAAGCTGTTCCCAGAGGGCACAGGGGGCATGCCCTCGGAAGCCAAGGACGAGGTGTGGACCGACTGGGAGCGCTTCGCGGCATTGGCAAGTCAGCTGGAAGAATACTCTGAGGGCCTGGAACGCGCAGCCGACAATGGATTGGGCGGCATGAGCGGCAATACCTCCATGGATGGCGCCTCGATGATGGGCGGCGGGTCAATGATGGGAGGCGATACAACCATGATGGGCGGGAGCACGATGATGGGCCGAGGCGACATGATGGATGCGGCCGCCATTGCCGAAATGCCCGCCGACGCAGCATTCGCGATGACGACCCAGGTCTGTTCCGCATGCCATGAACGCTTCCGGGCGGAAGAAGACTGACCATGCGCCGGTTCTTGACACTCGTCAGCGGGGCCGCCGTGCTGGGCGCGGCCAGCCTCGGCGTCGTGATTGCATGGCCTGTCGGCAGTGCAGTGACTCCGATTGCAATAGAGGGCAATGTCGACCGGGGCGCATATCTGGCGCGCGCCAGTGGGTGCATTGCCTGTCATACCAATTTTGAAGCGGGCGGCGCACCACTTGCCGGAGGGGCGCCGCTCGAAACCCCGTTCGGAACGTTCTACCCGCCCAACCTGACGACAGACCCGGAACATGGCATGGGCGAATGGACGGCAGAACAGTTCGCAAAAGCCGTGCGGCAAGGCATCGGCCCCGATGGAACGCCGTACTATCCGTCTTTCCCGTACACCTTCTATGCGGATTTTTCTGATCAGGATATCGCTGACCTCTGGGCGGCGTTTCAAACCGTGCCGCCCGTGGACGAGCCTGCACCAGAAAATGATGTCAGCTTCCCATTCGACCAACGATGGGGGCTGAAGCTCTGGCGAGCGGCGTTCTTCTACGATCCGGATACCGAACCGATTGAAGGGCGAAGCGACGCATGGAATCGAGGACGGGAATTGGTGCGCGGTGCGGCACATTGCGGAGCCTGCCATACGCCGCGCAATCTTGCGGGAGGCCGCGATATCGGTGCTTCCTTTGCAGGCAACGCCCAGCTTCCCGGTGGCAGCAAGGCCCCCGCGATACGGCCAAAAGACCTGGTCAAAAATGACTGGACGGTTTCAAACCTCGCTTATGCGCTCCAGACCGGCATCACCCCTTCGGGCGATGCTTTCGGCGGCAGCATGGCGGAAGTGGTTCGCGAGGGAACTCGGTTTCTGACACCTGCCGATCGCGAAGCGATGGCGCTTTTCCTGCTGAACAAGGACACGGTCGAGGCGGAGAACCCCGCGTCGAACTAACACCACGCGGGGGCAACACGCCCCCGCTTTCTCGAGGATCGAAATGAGACAAACACGTCGGGATTTCTTGCGCCATGCAACACTGGCGGCCTGCGCGGCGGCCATCCCGCAGTCGGCTTTTGCCGCGACCCCGTTCGAGGACCTGATTGCCAAGGTTGCACGTCGACAGCTTCTTCCGGACACCTACCCGGAAACAGAGATCTGGGGCTATGACGGCCTCGTTCCGGCCCCGGAAATCAGGGTCACACAAGGCGATCGGGTGCGTCGCAGGTTTCGCAACGAGGTACCCGATCCCAGTTCGGTTCACTGGCACGGAATCCGGATCGACAACGCGATGGATGGCGTTTCAGGGCTGACCCAAGAGGCCGTAGCGCCGGGTGGAACCTTTGACTACGACTTCGTCGTACCGGACGCGGGCACCTATTGGTATCACGCGCATAATCGCTCATACGAGCAAGTCGCGCGTGGTCTGCGCGGTGCCTTGATCGTCGAAGAGGTCGATGGACCGGACATCGACCGCGAGGAAGTCATCGTTCTGGAGGACTGGTTGCTCGACCCTGAGAGCGGGCAGCTGTTCGACAATTTCGAACAGCCCATGATGATGAGCCACGGTGGACGTACCGGCAACTTTATCACGACCAACGGGCGCTATGACCTGACCTTGCCCGCGCAGCGCAACGAGCGCATTCGCTTGCGGATCATCAACGCAGCAAGCGCTCGAATTTTCCCGCTGAGGCTCTCTGGATTCAGTGGCTGGACGGTGGCCGTGGATGGAATGCCAACCGGCCAACCCCAGTCGGTTGACGGCGAGTTGATCCTCGGCCCGGCACAGCGCGTCGACTTAATTGTGGATGTGACCGAAGACGAAGGCGGCACCGCCCAATTGCTTCGCATCGGCGATGATGATCAACTGACCCCGTTGGTGAGTTTTCTGGTCAACGGCACAGCCAGTTCAGTACCAAGAGGCAAGCCACTGCCGTTGCCGCCGAACCCCGCGGCACACGCCCCGGACCTTGCCGATGCGCGTGATTTGCGACTGGTCATGTCCGGCGGGGCAATGGGGCGAATGCAGTCCGCATTGCTTGGCGGGGAACGTCTTGGATTCCGTCAGCTTGCCCAAGCGGGCAAATTCTGGGCCCTGAATGATGTCGCCGAAATGACCTACACGCCACTGGCCGATCTATCCCTGAACGAGCCGGTGCGCCTGAAGATCGAGAACCAGACCGTTTTCCCACATGCGATGCACCTGCACGGGATGCATTTCCGCGAGCTGCGCCCCGACGGCGCGTTCGGGCCGATGCGGGACACGATCCTGTTGGCCGGCAACGAGTCCCGGGAGATCGCCTTTACGGCAGACAATCCCGGCAAGTGGCTGTTCCATTGCCACATGCTCAGCCACGCCGCATCTGGCATGACAACCTGGATACGGGTCACATGAGATATCTCGTTTGGTCCCTTCCGATCACTGTCGCAGCAGCCGCCTTCACGTATTGGCTCTCGACCAGTGCATCCTCGGATGTCGGCAGCGCGTCCAGGGCGGAGAGCTACGACATCGAAGAAGGCGCGTTGCTCTACGCAGAAAACTGTGCGTCTTGTCATGGCGCGGGTCTGGAAGGCCAGCCGGAATGGCGAACGCCCGGCGCGGATGGGCGCCTGCCAGCACCACCACATGATGAGACGGGTCACACCTGGCATCATCCTGACAGCCTGCTCTTCGATTACACAAAACTGGGGGGTGCGGCGCTTCTGGCGCGTCAGGGCGTCGAATTCGACAGTGGCATGCCCGGTTTCGCAGACGTGCTGACCGACCAGCAAATTCACAACATCCTGGCCTTCATCCGGTCCACCTGGCCAGACCGCATCCGCGAAGTCCAGGCCGCGCGGACAGAAGCCGACGAACAACGGGGAGAGAACTAAAATGCGTTTCAGACAAGCCTTCACGACGGTCGCGATAGCTGCCTTGCTTCCGATACCGGCACTCGCGGACGAACTGTCAGAGTCCCGGGTCAAGGAACTTGTGCTCGAGGCAATCCGCGAGAACCCGGAGATTGTCATGGAGGCCGTGGCGATCCTCGAACAAAGGCAGGCGCAAGCGCAGGAGCTCAGTCAGGCCCAAGTTCTGAATGACCAGCGCGATCTGATCGAGAACGATCCGAATGCGCCGGTTCTCGGCAACCTGGAAGGGGACGTCACTGTTGTGGAATTTTTCGACTACAACTGTCCCTATTGTCGGCGGGTCAAACCCGAGGTGCGGGCTTTGATCGAAGACGATCCCAACATTCGCCTCGTCTATCGTGAATGGCCCATTCTCGGAGACGGATCGGTGTTTGCCGCGAAAGCGGCCTTGGCAGCGCGCAAGCAGGACAAATACGAAGAGTTTCACTGGGCAATGATGGGGCTGGAAGGCCGCGCGGAAGAGGCCTCCGTGCTGCGCGTGGCCGAGGAGATCGGCCTGGATATCGCGCAGTTGCGCAAGGACATGGAGGCCCCCGAGGTCGAAGAGCACATTGCGACCTCCATGCAACTGACCCAAGCTCTGGGCTTTAACGGCACGCCGTCTTTCGTGATCGGGGATGCGCTGGTCCCGGGCTTCGTCGAAAAGGCGCAGCTTGCCGACTTGGTCGAGGAAGCCCGCAAAGTCGAAGACTGAAATTCTGTGCCCGGACCACCCTTGGGTGGTCCAGGCACTGCATCAAGCGGCCGCAGGTTCCACGTTGTAGCCCGCATCCCGAATGATCGCTTGGACCTGATCGGCTGGTAACACGCTGTCGACATGCACCTGTCGGGCAGAAAGGTCACATTCTACGCCTGCATTCGGATCTGCGCTCTTCACCGCGCTTTCGATTGCTGCGGTGCAATGCCCACAGCTCATGTCCGGAACGCTGAACTTCATCGGAACCACTCCTTGATCTGATTTCTATCGGTGACATGGGGCTTCCCCCCGCTGGAAGGTCAAGTGAAGAAATTTATTTGGCGCCCTCCCATTGACCCTCCAGTAACTGGAAGCCTCATATTCCACTTCGAATGGAAAAACAGGTGACACATATGCCCGAACCCAAACAGATCAGCCTGCCGATCGAAGGCATGTCATGCGCGTCCTGCGTTGGCAGGGTCGATCGCGCATTGAATGCAATCGACGGCGTAGAGGATGTGTCGGTGAACCTTGCCTCGGAAACTGCTCGCATGAGCGTGGACGCGCTCAAGCGCATTCCCGACATCATCGAATCCCTTCGCGAGCTGGGCTACCCCGCGCGGAAGGCCAGGGCCGAACTCACGATTGCAGCGATGTCCTGTGCCTCTTGCGTCGGGCGGGTCGATAAGGCGCTTGCCGCGGTGCCCGGGGTGGTCGAGGTGAACGTCAACCTCGCCTCAGAGACGGCGACGGTCATTTACGTCGAAGGTCTTGTCACGACATCCGATCTGATCGAATCAAGCGGCGCGGCAGGGTATCCAGCAACCGTGGCAACGGCCCAGGCCGGTGACGACAGAGTTGCGCGCAAGGAGGAAGAGGCTCAGGCGCTTGCCAAACGGGTCACCTTTGCGGCCATCCTCGCCTTGCCGGTCTTCCTGATCGAAATGGGTGGCCACGTCATTCCGGCCGTTCATATGCTGATCGAGACCACGATTGGCCAGCAGACGAGTTGGCTTCTTCAGTTCGTGCTGACGACAATCGTTCTCTTCGGCCCGGGCCGGACGTTTTACACCAAGGGTTTCCCGGCCTTGTTCCGGGGTGCCCCCGACATGAACAGCCTCGTCGCGGTCGGCACCGGGGCGGCTTACCTTTATTCCGTGGTTGCGACATTCGTACCGTCGGTCCTGCCTGACACGCTGCGCACCGTCTATTTCGAGGCGGCAGCGGTCATCGTCGTTCTGATCCTTCTGGGGCGGTTTCTTGAAGCGCGCGCCAAGGGGAGAACGGGCGCGGCCATCCAGAAGCTATTAGGGCTTCAGGCGCGGACTGCACGCGTGATGCGGGACGGAGAAAGCGTCGAGATCGAGATCGATGCGCTGGTTCAGGGTGACATCGTCATCGTGCGCCCTGGTGAACGCATCGCGGTCGATGGCGAGGTCATCGAGGGGACCAGCCGCGTCGACGAAAGCATGCTGACAGGCGAGCCGATCCCCGCTGAAAAAGGTGCCGGAGATACGGTGACCGGCGGGACGGTCAACGGCGCCGGAAGCCTACAGTTCCTCGCCACGCGGGTCGGCGCCGACACGACCCTGGCGCAGATTATTCGCATGGTCGAAGAGGCCCAGGGCGCCAAACTGCCGATCCAGGGATTGGTCGACCGGATCACCTTGTGGTTCGTGCCTGCCGTGATGGCGATCGCGGCGGCGACCGTGCTGGTCTGGCTGTTTTTCGGGCCTGATCCGGCCCTGACGATGGCGCTGGTCGCCGGTGTGTCGGTGCTCATCATCGCGTGCCCCTGCGCGATGGGGCTTGCGACGCCGACCTCGATCATGGTCGGGACGGGACGTGCTGCGGAAATGGGTGTCCTGTTCCGTAAAGGTGACGCCTTGCAGCAACTTGATTCCGTTGATGTGGTCGCCCTCGACAAAACAGGCACGGTGACCGAGGGGCGACCCGCACTGACTGACCTTGTGCTGGCGGAAGGGTTCGATCGCCCAACAACGCTCTCGAAGATCGCTGCCGTGGAGTCGCTCTCCGAGCATCCTGTCGCGGACGCCATCGTGCGGGCCGCGCGGGCCGAGGGCGCACCTCTTGTGGCGGCCGAAGGCTTTCAATCGGTCACAGGTTACGGCGTGCGCGCCGTGGTCGAAGACGTGGAGGTGTTGGTTGGGGCCGACCGCTACATGGCGCGCGAAGGCATTGACGTCTCGGCATTGGCTCCAGAGGAAACGAAGATCGCAAGCAAGGGTCGCACGGCGCTTTACGCTGCCATAGATGGGCGTGTCGCCGCCGTGATCGGCGTGGCCGATCCGGTCAAACCGGCAAGCCGCGCAGCCATCGCAGCGCTGCACGAAAAGGGTCTTGCGGTTGCGATGATCACCGGCGACAAACGCGAAACCGCCGAAGCCATCGCCCGCGAAACCGGTATCGACCACGTCATCGCCGGCGTCCTGCCGGACGGCAAGGTTGCGGCGCTCGACAGTTTGCGCCAAGGGAACAAGCGCATCGCCTTTGTCGGCGACGGGATCAACGACGCCCCGGCGCTGGCGCATGCCGATGTGGGCATCGCCATTGGAACCGGCACCGATGTGGCCATCGAATCTGCGGATGTCGTCCTGATGTCGGGCGATTTGCGCGGCGTGGTGAACGCCTTCGAAGTATCGCGGCGGACCATGCGCAACATCCGGCAGAACCTGTTCTGGGCCTTTGCCTACAACGTGGCACTTATTCCGGTCGCTGCCGGGGTGCTTTATCCCGCCTTTGGGTTGCTCCTGTCACCAATCCTTGCGGCGGGTGCGATGGCGTTGTCCTCGGTGTTTGTCCTGACCAATGCCCTGCGGCTGCGGCGCATCGCGCCTGCGATGGACGAGCAGCGCGCAATCCCGGCAGAGCTGGCAGCCGCCACTCCTGCTCCAGCAGAATAACGGAGGTTCGACATGAACATCGGAGACGTTGCCCGACAATCGGGTGTGCCCCCAAAAACAATCCGCTACTACGAGGACATCGGGCTGATCCGCCCGAACCGTAGCGAGAACGGCTACCGCGCGTTCACCGAGAGCCACATTCACAAGCTGGCGTTTCTGGGTCGCGCACGGGCCTTGGGGTTCACCATCGAAGATTGCAGGACGCTCCTGTCGCTCTACGAGGATGAAAACCGCGAAAGCATGCAAGTGAAGGCGGTTGCGGAAGACCATCTGCGCCAGATCGAGGAAAAGATCGCGAAACTGCAATCCATGCGCGCGACGCTCGCCGAACTGGTGGAAAAATGTGCCGGGGATCACCGGCCCGACTGCCCCATCATCGAGGATCTGTCGCCGGAGCGGTTGGCCAAGTGACAGGCAAGAAGGGGCTGTACCTCAGAACCAGATCGCGCGGACCGGCATCCAGATACCCATGAAGATCATCATCAGGTTTTCCGTCAGCGAAATGAACCCCAGCGGGACGGAACTGTCACCGCCGACGCAGGCGCATTTCAGCTCTCTCTTGTCGATATAAACAGCCTTGAACACGCTGACAGCGCCGACCGTGCCGATAAACAGGGCGACAGGCGCCGAGAGCCACAGCAGCGCGCCGGCAGTCATCAGGACACCTGCCAACGCTTCGCCGAACGGGTAAACCTTGCCGTATCGCACCCATTTGCGCGCCAGCAGATCGTAGTTGAGGAACATCGTCGAAAACCCTTCGACATCCTGCAATTTCTGGATCGCGAGAATGGTCATGGACAGCGAAATGAACCATTCGAACCCCCGCAAGGTAAGGACCGACCCGTACTGGTGCCAAGACAGGCCCAATGCCAACAGCGCGGCAACGGAAAAGATCGCGATGACCGGCTGGTAGGTCGTGTCGCTTTGCTCTTCCTCGGGTGGGTCAATGTCGAAAAACACCCTGAGATCGTCGTAACCGCCGATCCGTTCGTCCCCGATGAAAGTCTGCGGCGTCGTCTCGACCCCGTGCTTCTCCATGAAAGCATCGGTGTCTTCACGGGTGTCAAGCGGATGGTCTTCCACCTCGAAGCCTTGCCGCTCCAGCAGGTCTTTCGATTTCAGACCGTAGGGGCAGACATGGCCCGGCATGACCATGCGATAAAGCTGCGCGGATTTACTGTCTGTGTCGCGGGGCATGTCCTTTCCTCCTTATCCGCTGCACGTAAGTTGACCACGGAACCCGGCTTCGTAGTCGGTTCCCGCGCTGACGATCAGATCGGTCAGGTCACCGTTCGTCTCTGCGATCTCGGCCGACAGCGGGCCTTCAGAAAATGCATTTTCGCCCTGCGCATTCAGGCGCACCAGATCACCGCTGATCTTCATTGCGGCGGCAGACCCTTCGCCGGTTTCACCAGTCACCAGTACAGCCGGACTGTCCGAGGTGTAAGCAAAGCGGCAATTTCCGCCATTCGGGAACACCGCAGCGATTTCGTCTTCCGTCAGAAACTCAGGATCGACCTTCGACACGACCTCCGTTTGAAGCGCCTGTTGCGCATCCACAACCTGCGCCGGCGTTTCGCTTCGCGTGGCCGATGCTTCGCCGTTTGCTCCAATGTCAGCAATAAGGTAGCGCATTTCGGCGATTTCCTTGTCCTGCGCATAGATAATGTCGTCTGCGAGCCCCCGGACGCGCGGGTCGGTGATCTCGGCACGAGTCGACGTCATGATGGCGATCGAGTGGTGCGGGATCATGGCGCGCATGTAGGACCTGTCCTGCACCGTGAATTGCCCGCGAACCAGCCAGAGGCTCGCCGCGAAAAGGACTATTGCGCCAACGAAAATCGCGATGTTGGCTTTGGTGTTCTGATACATGGACAACATGTACGCCAACATGATCACGGCCATGGTCGCCCCCATCAGGATGGCCATGTAAAGGCGTGTCTCCGAAAAGAAGATATGGCCCCAAAGATAGGTGTTCAGGTACATCAGAACGAACATGACCACGGTCGATGTTCCGATCATCATAAAGAATCGTGAGTAGTGCATTTCCAGTCACCTCCTTGCAGTTCTCTGTAAAACAACAACATTCCAGCGCTGGAGAGTTCCAAAAGCACGAATTTTCGTAGTTTCAAGGCAACAAAGGCGCGTCGTTTGCCCCGGTTCACGGCTTCTTTTCTTTGCCCCTGACGCGCACTGAATTTTCATGGGTCCGAGGAGATCGCGCCATGCAGAATTTCACGAGACGAGAATTGATTTGTGCCGGAGCGATGGGTTGCTTTCTGCCCACAACTGCCTGGGCCCACAAAGTCAAATTGCCCGAACGGTTCGAACCACAATTGGTAAACACCCGTCGTGGTGACTGGGTTAAAGGCGATGTCCACGTCGTTCCCGACGATTTTTTCCTTTATTTCATGCTCGAGGACGGGATGGCGATCCGCTACGGGGTCGGGGTAGGGCGCAAAGGTTTGTACGAACCCGGAGAGTTCACGGTAGCGCGCAAGGCCAAATGGCCATGGTGGCGGCCAACGAACGCCATGATCCGGCGCGAGCCACGCAAATACGCAAAGTACAAGGATGGACTGAAAGGCGGGCCAAACAACCCGCTCGGGGCCCGCGCGCTCTATCTCTACGATGCCGAGGGACGCGATACCTATCTTCGCATTCATGGAACGAACGCCCCGGAGACAATTGGGTCTGCCGTGTCGAATGGATGCGCGCGGTTGACGAATGAACATGTGAAGGATCTGTACGAACGCGTTGAAATCGGCGCCCGCGTCTTCCTGTATCCCAAAGTGACAACGGCGTGAGGAGTGTTCTGTCGCCTTGAAGTTCCTCTTCCGGAAATGGCACAAGTGCGGCAGTTGGCGAAAGCCAGTCTATCATTCATGAGGTGACGGAATTGTCTTTGAGCCGGAGGTCTTTCCTTGGCGGGATGACCGTTGCGCTGGCTGGTACCCGCTTGCCAGCAGCGACACACGAGTTGATCCTCGCGCCCCAATCGATCAAGGCGCACCTTGCTGGGTACGACGTGTCGATGTTGGGCTTCAACGGTGGTCTGCCGGGCCCAGAAGTCAGAATGCGACAAGGACAAACCGCCCGCATTACCCTCGATAACCGATTGGAGGAGGGCGCTCTCGTTCACTGGCATGGGTTGCGGGTTCCAAATCGGATGGATGGTGTCAACGTCCTCACTCAGGATGTGGTCATTCCGGGCGACTCGTATCGTTATCAATTCGGCGTCCCGGATGCCGGCACGTATTGGTATCACTCGCATTACCTGTCTTACGATCAGGTCAGCCGCGGTCTTTTCGGCGCCTTCATCGTCGAGGAGCAAAATGCGCCGGCTGTCGACCATGACATCGTTGTTCAGTTCTTCGATGTCTTGCTGGATCAGTCCGGGCAGTACGACGAAGCGTTCAACCCGGCCCACTTCGCAACCGAGGGCCGTATCGGCAATACGGTCACGGCACTTGTTTTCAATGGAACCGGCAAGACTGTGAAACGAGGCGACCGTCTGCGACTGCGTCTCATAAATCCCTCTATCGACAGGGTGTACCGTGTCGGCCTGGATGGTTTGATAGGCAAGATCGTTGCACTGGATGGCATGCCTCTGGCGCATCCTCGGACGCTCGAACCGATCCTTCTCGCTCCGGGGCAAAGATGCGATGTGATTGGTGATGCGACCGGGCCTATTAGATTCGACGACAGCTTTGGAGAACAGACGTTGAGCCTTGGCGAAATCGCTGTTTCCGGTTCCCGTGAGCCCGCGAAAGCGCCCATCACCGCATTGCCCGCCAACCGAATGCCCGCCCCGAAAGACCCCGGCCAAACCGCGGAGCTGGTGCTCCAGGGAGGTGCGGGAAGCGCGTCCCACAACGGCACAGGGACATGGGCGCTCAATGACGTATCCGGCCTGCCTCGAAGGCCTTTCCTATCCGCCGCGCAGGGGACGACCGCGCGCATTTCGATCCGCAACGAAACCGGGTTCCCACACGTCATGCATCTGCATGGCCACCATTTCTGGGAACTCGATGCGGCGGGTGAAGCCGGTCCATACCGGGACTCGACCTATCTGGATACCGGCGAGACGCGGGATATTCTCGTCGTCCTGGACAATCCGGGATCGTGGATGCTGCATTGCCACATGTTGAGCCACCAAGCCGACGGTATGGCAACGTGGATCAGAGTCGGCTGAGGGTCGAGACGGATACATACCGTTACAAATCTCTGAATGATAACAGGCCTTTCGCCGTCTACGTAACCTGACAAGCGAGAAACAGGTCCATCGACTGCCAATGGGAGCGTTCATTGACCCTGACACCAAAATCTCTCGGCATGACTGCGGCGGCAGGATCAGCCGCCTTGCTGTTGGGGGCCTTCGTTTTCCAGGCTCTTGGGTACGCGCCGTGCGCAATGTGCATCTGGCAACGCTACCCACACGCAATCGCCATTGGAATGGGCGCTCTGTTGCTCTTTGCTCTGCCGATTTTGCCAATCCTGATAATCGGTGCCCTGTCGGTACTCAGCACATCCGCGTTGGGAGTGTTTCATACCGGTGTCGAGCGCGGCTGGTGGGAGGGACCGACTTCTTGCACGGGATCCGGCCTCGATGTTTCCCAAATGTCGGTATCGGAATTGCTGCCCTCTGCCAGTTCAAATACGTCCAATCTTGTTCTGTGCAGTGAGGTTGTCTGGGAATTTCTGACGTTGTCCATGGCCAGTTGGAACGCGATCCTAAGCGGTGTCCTTGCTTGCCTCTGGTTGGTCGCGATCGCAAGACATCAAAAGGTTCGGTGGCATGGGGTCGCGGACGTTTCTTGAATCGTCCCGCATTCATCGAAAACAAACAAAGGGCTTCGCTTCATGGTTACAAGACGACACTTCCTTGCACTTTCCGGCTCGCTGTTTTCAGCGTCTCTGAGTTCGCCAGCATTCGCTAAGACCTGGCCGTCAACAGCCGAAAAAGCAGCTTGGGATGCGCAGATCACGCCCGCCAACTATGACCCGGCAACAACCAACCCATGGGGGCTGCATCCCAGGCTGCTGCCGCAACGCGTTTTGGCGAATGACGGTTTGCGCCCGGGTGACATTCACGTCGATGCGATCGCGCGCTATCTGTACCATATCGAGGAAGGTGGCACCGCGATGCGATACGGGGTGGCGATTGCCAAGGGCGATCTCTATGAACCCGGCACCTATACGATCCGCCGAAAGGTCGAATGGCCGCACTGGACGCCAACGCAGTCAATGATCGAACGCGATCCGGAGGCTTACGAGCGGTTTGCCGACGGTATGGAGCCCGGCCCCAACAATGCCTTGGGCAGCAGGGCTTTGTATCTATTCGTCGGAGATCGGGATACGTACCTTCGAATTCACGGAACGCCGAGCCCTCGCAGCATTGGCGGCCGGGCCAGTTCGGGATGCGTGCGCATGGTGATGGCCCACATCAATGATCTCTATCCGAATGTCGCTGTCGGATCGACGGCGTTCCTTTACTCGGCCGAAGACAGCGTTACCGCTCGAAGCTAACCTATTGCATCTTTGGCTCACACGCCGAGGACTGCGTCGTGCAGGGACATCTTCCAATGAATTGTTGGACGAACACTCACGGCTGTGTCGCAAGTGAACTTTCGAACTGTGCGATCGCTACGGATTTGTCGTCCTCATCGTTCTCGAACAGCTTTGTGGTTCGCACGCCCGGCAACTTGCCAAAATCCGCCATCAGGCGCTTTGGAAAAAATGTGCGTCCGATGGATTCAAATCCTGGTAATTGTCTGAGTACCGCGGAGGTACTGGCACTACAAAAACCGGAAGCGGCTGGGCCGCTGGCAATTGCAAGGCGCAAAGCCTGCTCCGCGACTTCGGGAGACACATCGATCTCTTGTATGACGACATGGTAGGTCTCGCGAGCATGAGCCCGCGCATAAAAATCGGCCACTTGTGGAGTAATGCCATAAAGCACATCTCCCCGTTCCGGTACAGCGCTCAGCCGGACCGTTCCTGCCGGATCGAAGATAACACGCTGCGACCCATTAATCATGACGCTGCTATGCGCACCCGCCCCGGACCTGTTGTTGATCATGGTGTACAACGTCAGCGCGGCCGGTCCATCGTGACGGTAGGATGCGCTACTGATGACTTCGGCTGAAGCATCCGGGCGCATGTCGTTTCCTGCACCGCACCCCGCCAAAATTACCAAGGTTAGAACTGAGAAAATGCGGTTCAAAAAGAGCACCCTGCAGCCTCCTGCCATGGGTTGAATGATTGAATTTTCGGGATATTCAGGGCCTCTAGCAATCTCGACATCAACTCTTCCGGATTTCACCTCTACCGAAACATGGGTTCGGTTTCGGTTGGTATACGGATCCTCGACACCTTTTTTTCTGGATATCGCATGTTTCAGATGAAGAGGAGCGTTCGCCCCGAATTGATTTGTCGCAATTTGTAACAGACCCCGCCTTTGTGACCTCGCGATACAAAACACCGGCTCGCGTGGCATTCCGCATCTGCAGGTGCCCCCCATATGCTGGGTATCGCAACACTGACACGAGGTGATCGAAATGAAACGCAACACTTTACTCGCTGCAATGACCCTGGCTGCAACCGCCCTTGGCGGTGCCGCATTCGCGGACGCCAACCACGGGCGTGGGGGACAATTTGGCGCCCAGAGCGGACCAGGCATGATGCAGAACGGTGGTCCCGGTATGATGGGGAACATGGGCGGAATGATGGACATGATGAAGCGCATGCACGGAAACATGATGGGCGCAGGCATGATGGGCGCAGGCATGGGCAGTGGTATGATGAGCCCAGGCATGGCTGGCGGCATGATGCAAATGTTCGACACTGATGGAGACGGCACAACGACGCCGGAAGAAATGCGCACGCAGCTGCAGGCCAAGCTTTCCGAGTTTGACAGCGACGGGGATGGAAGCCTCTCGATTACCGAGTTTGAAGCTCTCCACAGCGCGATGATCCGCGAAATGATGGTGGATCGCTTCCAACACCTCGATGCCGATGGCGACGGCGCGGTGACGCCGGAAGAGATGGCCGCTCCTGCCGATAGGATGGAGCGGATGCAGATGATGCGGTCGAATATGGCAGATGCGCCTGCGCGGCCTGGCAACGGTCAGGGCATGGGCAACGGCTCCATGATGCAGGACAACTGAGCCAATGGGTGCCGGTTTTTTTCCGGCACCCGTCCTCACAACCCCAAAACCATTCGCGGTCGGGACATTGAACCGAACCGCGACCTGAACCGTTTAGCCTCGGTATGCCAACAAATAGAGACACGGAAAGGAAAATTCCCATGGCCTATACCTATGATCGCGTCCTGAAAGACACCAAAATCGATGACGCAGAGATGCGTGTTCGGGATGCTTTGGCAGACAAGGGCTTCGGCGTTCTGACTGAGATTGACGTCAAAGCGACGATGAAAAAGAAACTTGATGCGGACATGCCGCCTTACCGCATCTTGGGGGCCTGTAATCCGGGCATGGCGCACAAAGCCATCGAGATCGAGCCTCGCATCGGTGCGATGCTTCCCTGCAATGTTATCCTGCGGCAACTGGACGGCGACACCGAGGTCAGCGCGGTCGATCCTGTCGCTTCGATGCAGGCGGTGCAGAACCAAGACCTGGACGCGGTCGCCGGCGAAGTCCGCGATCTCCTTCGGGACGCCCTCGACACCGCGTGATGGCGGGATGGGCGTTGGATGCCCTGTCGCAGATCGAGCGCCTTTAGCGGTGCTCGATCAATGCCATCTAATCCCCACGTAAATTCCTGATGAGGAACTCACCCAGTGCTGCCAGCGGGATTGCCATTTCCGGATATTGGAACCGACCTCTTCTCCTTCGACATCGGGGGGGTCACATTCGCACTCCGCTGGTACGCGCTAGCCTATATCTTCGGTATCCTGATTGGCTGGCGCATTTGTTCGAGTGCCATAAGCCGTCCCGCGCTCTGGACGTCAGCTGGACCGCCGCTTGACCGAACGCAGATCGAAGATCTTCTGACGTGGATCATCATCGGCGTGATTGCTGGTGGTCGCCTGGGCTTTGTACTGTTCTACCAGCCCGCATATTATCTCGCCAATCCCTTGGAAATTCTGATGGTCTGGCAAGGCGGCATGTCTTTCCACGGGGGGTTCGCGGGAGTTGTCATCGCGGCCTTGCTGTTCTGCCTTAGACAGAACGCGTCATTGCTCAGCACTGGCGACTTGCTGGCTTTGGCAACACCACCAGGCTTGTTTCTTGGAAGGCTGGCGAACTTCACCAACAATGAGTTGTGGGGGCGTCCAACGGACGTTCCCTGGGCGGTGATCTTTCCCGGCGAAGTCGCGCAGGCCTGCCCAGGGGTTAGCGGCCTCTGCGCCCGACACCCGTCCCAGCTGTACGAGGCGGTATTGGAGGGGCTCATTCTTGGAATACTGCTCATTTATCTCGCTTGGGGCCGGGGCTGGCTGAAAATGCCCGGTGCCTTGGCTGGCGTGTTTCTGACCGGCTATGGTCTTGCCCGAAGTTTCGTCGAGATGTTCCGGCAACCGGACCAACAATTTGTGACGGCGGACAACCCGATCGGCCATGCGCTTCATTTTGGTGAGTGGGGTTTGACCATGGGCCAGTTGCTCTCCATGCCAATGGCGCTGGTCGGGCTGGCGTTGATCGTGTTCGCCCGGCGGGAACGGGGCCGGACAGCGCCACCCCGCAGAGCCGCAATGTAATCGCCGTACTGATCTCTCTTGACCCTCCCGCGGATGGAAGCCCTAGGCAAGAGAAGCATTCTCGGAAAGGACCGCAAAATGAGCACTCCCGACAGTTCTGAAACCACAGCAGCTTCTTCGGTATTCGTTTGCCCCATGCACCCTGAGGTGCGGCAGGACGAGCCCGGCAATTGTCCGAAATGCGGGATGCACCTCGTGCCGGAATCGGAGCTCGAGGTCCATTCAGCACATGATCATCACGAACACCACGCGGGTGCCACGCCGGCCGATGGCCGATATGATCTGGTTCCTACAGGACATGATGGTCCCATTTTCACCTGCCCGATGCACCCTCAGGTGCGGCAGCCTGATCCGGGCGCGTGTCCGATCTGTGGTATGGGATTGGAACTGGAATCCGGTGTGCCGGGCGATGAAGGTCCAAATCCCGAACTGGTGGATTTCACACGGCGGTTCTGGGTCGGCACAGTCCTGACGATCCCGCTCCTTGTCCTCACGATGGGGCCATTCGTCGGTTTCCCCGCAGTCCGGACTTTTTTTGGCGAAAGCACCACACAATGGATCGAATTGATCCTGGCAACGCCAGTGGTCTTGTGGTGCGGCTGGCCGTTTCTGGAACGCGGATGGATTTCGTTCCGCACATTGAACCTCAACATGTTCTCCCTGATCGGCATGGGCGTTCTTGCCGCCTGGCTCTTCAGCGTCGTTGCCGTTCTCGCACCGGACATATTCCCTGATGGGTTCCGAGACTCCGAAGGCCATGTCGGCGTCTATTTCGAGGCGGCGGCGGTGATCGTGACGCTGGTGCTGCTCGGCCAGGTGATGGAACTACGCGCCCGCGAGGGGACCGGCAAGGCGATCCGCGCGCTTCTCGACATGGCGGCAAAGACCGCGCGGGTCATCCGGGACGACGGATCCGAGGAGGAAATCCCGCTGGAGGACGTGCAAGTCGGGGACCGGCTGCGCGTGCGGCCCGGTGACAAGGTGCCGGTCGATGGCGTGGTTCTGGACGGCCGGTCCTCGGTCGACGAAAGCATGATCTCCGGTGAACCCGTGCCGGTCGAGAAGACCGAGGGCGACCCGCTGACCGGCGCGACGATCAATGGCACCGGCAGTCTGGTGATGGAGGCGACGCGTGTCGGGTCCGACACGATGCTGGCTCAAATTGTCGAGATGGTGTCGAACGCGCAGCGCTCGCGCGCCCCGATCCAGAAATACGCCGACAAGGTGGCGGGATATTTCGTTCCGGCCGTCATCGGTATCGCGGTCCTGTCCTTCATCGCCTGGGCGATCTGGGGGCCCGCGCCTGCGCTTTCCTACGCATTGATTTCGGCGGTGGCGGTTCTGATCATCGCCTGTCCTTGTGCGCTTGGCCTGGCGACACCGATGTCGATCATGACAGCGACAGGACGGGGCGCTCAGGCAGGGGTGCTGATCAAGAACGCCGAGGCGCTGGAGCGGTTCGAGAAAGTCGATACCCTGATCGTCGACAAGACCGGCACGTTGACCGAAGGCAAGCCGCGGCTTGTCGACGTACTCCCGCAACCCGGCCACGACGAAGCCGAGGTCTTGCGTCTCGCCGCATCGCTTGAGCGCGGATCGGAGCACCCCTTGGCCGAAGCGATCGTCAGGGGTGCGGAGGAGCGAGATGTCAAAATGGACGAGGCACGGGACTTCGAGGCGGTCACTGGCAAGGGCGTCAAGGGGGTCGTTGACGGCAAAGCGGTCGCGCTCGGCAATTTGGCGATGATCCGCGAATTGGGGCTCGAGGCGGGCGCGTTGACCGCCAAGGCCAATGCCCGCCGCGACGAAGGCGAGACGGTCATGTTCGTTGTGCTGGATGGCGAGATCGCCGGTCTAGTTGCTGTCGCCGACCCAGTGAAGGAGACCACGCCAGAAGCCATCGAGGATCTGCATGAACTGGGGTTCCGCGTCATCATGGCGACCGGCGACAACGAACGCACGGCCAAGGCCATCGGCACGCGGCTCGGAATCGATGAGATCCGGGCCGACGTGCTGCCGGAGGACAAGGCGCGGATCATCCTTGAGTTGCAAGAGGCGGGCCACAAGGTCGCCATGGCCGGGGATGGCGTCAACGACGCCCCCGCGCTCGCGCAGGCCGATGTCGGCATCGCCATGGGCACCGGCGCCGATGTGGCCATCGAAAGCGCGGGCGTCACGCTGGTCAAGGGCAACCTTGATGGTATCGTGCGTGCGCGGCGGCTCGCCCGGGCCACGATGCGCAACATCCGCCAGAACCTGTTCTTCGCGCTGATCTACAACGCCTCCGGCGTGCCGGTCGCGGCGGGAGTTCTGTTTCCCTTCTTTGGCATCCTCATCAGTCCGATGTTTGCTGCCTTCGCCATGAGCGCGTCGTCAATCTCGGTGGTGCTCAATTCGCTGCGCCTTCGCGGCGTTCGTATCTAGAAGCGCGCAACAGCGTTCGGATGAACCAAAATTAAAAGGGGGCCATTTATGCAGAGCGAAAAAGAAACGTACCGCGAAAATTCCATCAGTCTGGGCGGAGCCGTTGCGATGGGGACAGGCGTGATGATCGGCGCTGGAATCTTTGCGTTGACGGGGCAAATCGCGCAGCTCGCCGGCCCGCTTTTCCCGCTTGCATTCATCGCCGGCGCGGTCGTCACAAGCTTCAGCGCCTACAGCTACATCAGGATGTCGAACAAATGGCCGTCCTCGGGTGGCATCGCCATGATCCTGCAGAAATGCTATGGCCCCGGAGCCATCGCGGGCGGGGCCGCACTGCTGATGGCGCTCAGCATGGTGATCGCGGAAAGCCTCGTCGCGCGAACCTTCGCCACCTATGTCCTGCGCCCTTTCGATATCGAAGGTGGCCCATTGGTCCCCGCTCTGGCTGTGGCCGTGATCGTTTTCGCCTTTTTGGTGAACATGGCCGGAAACCGCTCGGTCGGGCTGTTCTCGTTGATCATGGCCGCGATCAAGATCGGAGGCATAGCTCTGTTTGGCATCGCGGCCCTGTGGTCCAGTGGTTTTGCGTTCGCCGCGGCGTCCGAGACCTCACAATCCTACGGGCTCACGGGGTTCATCGCCTCTACGGCGCTGGCCATCCTTGCGTTCAAGGGATTCACCACGATCACCAACAGCGGAGCCGAGATCACTGAACCAAATCGCAATGTTGGCCGAGCGATCATGTTCTCTATCGGAATCTGCGTCGTCGTCTACCTGTTGGTCGCCTACGGGGTCGGTTCGAGTCTCACGATCGAGGAGATCATCTCAGCGCGTGACTATTCGCTGGCACAAGCGGCGCAGCCCGCCCTTGGACAAACCGGCTTCATACTCACGGTGATCCTGGCCGCTGTCGCAACGGCGTCCGGCGTTCTGGCCAGCGTCTTCGCGGTGTCGCGTATGCTGGCGATGCTGACCGACATGGAAATGATCCCGCACAGCCACTTCGGTATGCCAGGTCCCATCCAACGCCACACCCTGGTCTATACTGTCGTCATCGCCGCGACGTTGGCCGTGCTCTTTGATTTAGGCCGGATCGCATCCCTCGGTGCTTTCTTTTACCTCGTCATGGACATGATCATACATTGGGGCGTGTTCCGCTATCGTCGAGCAGACGTCGGCGCCTTCGGTATCGTGCTTTTGACTGCCCTGGCGCTCGATGCGATAGTACTGGCAGCTTTCACCGTGATGAAGCTTCAAAGCGACCCGATGATCGTTCTCTACGCCGCTGTCGGGATGATCGCTGTGTTCGCCTTCGAGCGCGTTTACTTGTCGCAATGGGTGGCACCGCAAGTCGCCCCCGCCCCCGCCCACGCCCACGGTGATTAGCCTGCCATCACCTGGCCTGAAGAGATGCGATGCCTTGTGCGCCGATCGTGATCAGCCCGACCGACAAGGCAAACGCAGCCAGGGCAAGCAGCATCACGCCCGTGTTCATGGGCAAGCGACGTACAACCGGTCCAAGAAATTCCGACCGCCCGAAAGCCGAGACGTAGAGCGGCAACGCGCTTATCATAGTCGCATAGAGGTAAACGCCGGAGATGTTCTCGAAAAACGCCGAACGCGCAAGAGTCGGGGATACAACCGCCAAAGCGGTTGAACGATTGCCGCCGAATGACCCGAACCAGTCGGCAGATAGAACGTATATCAGCACGTGGAGACCTGGAAAGAGAAGGGCTCTGAGCAAGACATCGACCAGCACGAAAAACGCCGTGTCTCTTGAGCCCGCCTTTGGTTGCTTTGTCATAGCGAAAAGGAAAAAACTGACATAGTTGACGGCAAAAACCACGGGCAAACCGTTGGTCGCAACCTGCCTTAGTAAGCGCATGAGTGCCGGTCCGCCGGCAGCAAGAGCCGGAGCAAAGCCCGGAGCCAGTAAGACGTAGAACAACAGGACCGGCAGTAATGCAGCGAAGCTGAACAGCAGGACATTTCTAACAAACTGAGCCGCGGGCATACTGATAGAGAAAAATCTATCCATTGAAATAGCCTGCCATGTGGGCACCACTAGGTCGATGATACGGGGCGTTGTTGCACAAGTCTGACGCCTCAGGATTCCCTTCGCGAACCCATGCTGTTAGCCGCATTCCATGAGCAACCCATCTCCCGCCCGCTATCGTACGACCAACTGGTCCAGCTACAACGCATCGCTGCGCAAGCGGGGGTCCCTGCTGATCTGGGTCGACGAAGACATCACTTGGCGCGCGCCCTCACCGCCGCCCTCCTAGCCGGCACGATATCATTTCTGTCCCCCTGCGTGCTACCTCTTGTGCCAGGTTATGTCTCCTACGTAACCGGGCGCACAGCCGCTGAGGGCGGGGTGGTCGGCGCTTCGCCGTCGCGCGCGGTCTGGCTGAGCCTGTGTTTTGTCCTCGGCTTCTCCACCATCTTCATGGGACTTGGCGCATCCGCGACTGCAATGGGTCAGGCCCTGCTTCGGTGGCGGTATGAACTCAACCTCGTTGGGGGCGGCATCATCATTTTCTTCGGGCTCTTCATGATAGGAGCCGCGCGTGTTTCGGTCATGGAACGCGACTTCCGATTCAATCTCAACATCCCCGGGGGCCAACCCGCTGCGTCCTATGTCCTCGGTCTTGCCTTCGGTTTCGGCTGGACTCCGTGCATCGGCCCGATCCTCGGCGCGATCCTGACAGCCAGTGCGGCGAGTGCCACGATGGGCGAAGGTATCATGCTGCTTGCCGTCTATTCCGCCGGCCTTGGAATACCGTTTCTGATCGTGGCCGGATTCACCGACCAGATCGCGGGACGGTTGCGGGCCATCGGCCGGGTTGGCCGCCGCCTCCACCAGCTTGCGGGCATAGTGATGATCTTGATGGGGCTGGCGATGATGACAGGGCAGTTGAGCGCGCTGTCATACTGGATGCTCGACGTATTTCCGGTTCTGGGACGGATCGGATAGCTCCATTAGTAGCAGCGTCTATTGATAACAGAAAATTTTCTTGAACCTCTAGTAGCTTTAGGAGTTAAGCCACCGACAAAGAACGGCACCATGGAGCAAGTTGCCAATAACGCCTCACTCCTTCCCGGGCGAACAACACTGCGTTCGGGGTAAGGTTCGGTTTGCCGTCCAATGCGTGAACGGAGCAATCTATATGCTGACAAGACGACATTTCATCCAGACGACCACCGCGCTGTTTTCGGCATCGATATCCAGCCCGCTCCTTGCAGACACGTGGCCTACCGATGCGCAGAAGGCAGCTTGGGACGCACAGGTTACACCTCCCGGCTACGACCCGGCCACGTCCAACCCTTGGGGCCTTCACCCTCGCTTCCTGCCACAGCGGGTCCTCGCGAAGGACGGACTTGTACCCGGTGATATCCATGTCGATGCTGTTGCGCGCTATCTCTACCACATCGAAGAAGGCGGCACGGCGATGCGCTATGGCGTGGCGATCGCGCGCGGTAAACTTTACGAACCGGGCACCTATACGATCAAGCGCAAGGTCAGGTGGCCGCATTGGCAGCCGACACAAAACATGATCGACCGCGACCCAGAGCTTTACGCCGATATCGCTGACGGTATGGAACCCGGACCTGAAAACGCGCTCGGATCGCGAGCCCTCTATCTCTTCGTCGGCGACCGAGACACCTATCTAAGGATTCACGGGACACCGTATCCAAGAAGCATTGGCGGCCGTGCGAGTTCCGGCTGCGTCCGAATGGTCATGGCACACATCAATGATCTCTATCCCAACGTCGAGATTGGCTCGACGGCATTCCTGTACTCGGCGGAAGACAGCGTCACCCCGAGAAGTTGACTGGCGCATCATGTGTTACGCGTGGGCTTGACGCATCTATGGGCTGATCAGGACTGGCGCGAAGTGCAGATGGGGTTGCCACCTGCCGAGCGTAGCGGAACCAAGGTGTTTTCCACCGGACCGCTGTGTTCATACCAATAACAGCCATCCTCGGGACGAAGCCGCGCCGTGGTGAGATCCTGACCAGGCGCAGCAAGGGCAATGACGGCCTCGGGAACACTTCCCACTTCGTTGCGAGCGCCGCCGTCGTCCAGCGTTGGCACCGCGCAGCCAGCAAGCACCAATGTCGCTGCGATAATCGGCGCGTTTCGTTTCTGCATGTCTACCTCACTCATTCTGATCGCTTCGTACCGGCAAGCGTTGCTCCAACCGCGTCGTTTCAAGGGGGCGGCTAGCTTCAAGCCTCCGCAGGGCGCCTTTCTTGCTGGACGAATATCCACTTGTTGCCCTTGAAGCTCTAGTTACTGTAGGGGCTATGTCAATGTGGAATCAATGAATCCTGAGGTCAATCCATGTCTTCCGACGGCAACCGCAACGATCACGGCCATCCGGGTGATCAAGAGCATTCTGACCCAAGAGGCAACTCCTGTTGCGACGCCAGCAAGGACGTCGCGTCCACGGCGCCAGCGCCGTCTGGCGGAAGGAGCTTTCAGGTCTCCGGGCTCGATTGCGCCGAAGAGGTGGCGATCCTGAACCGGGTTGTCGGGCCGAAAGTGGGCGGAACCGAACACCTGGCATTCGACGTGATCAACGGGCGAATGACCATCCTCGATAGCGCCGAGAGGATACCAGACGACGAAGTCACGCAGTTGGTCGCAACGACCGGCATGAGCGCCAAGCCATGGGATGCCGACAACGCAGCAGAGGACCAGGCGGCGCATCTGGCACGTCAGAAGCGCTTTACCTCGTTGAGCGGCGGCTTCTGGGCGGCGGGATTCCTTTTTCACATTGTCGAGACCGGCATGGGCGGCGCGCTCGGGCTCTTTGCGGGCCATGGCGAGGTGCCTATGCCTATGGTGGAAGCAGGGATCTTCGCCGTCGCGATTCTTTTTGGCGTCTGGCTTGTCGCGCCCAAGGCCTGGTCTTCGGCGCGGAGGCTTAGCCCCGACATGAACCTGCTCATGGTGGTGGCCGTCGCGGGCGCCATCGGCCTCGGCGAGTTTTTTGAGGCCGCGACGGTCGCCTTCTTCTTCTCGCTTTCGCTTTATCTTGAGAGCTGGAGCGTGGGGCGGGCGCGTAATGCGGTTTCCGCGCTCCTCGATCTGGCGCCGCCAACGGCGCGGGTTCTTTACGACGACGGATCTGAATCCGACGTTCCGGCCGCGGCCGTGGCAGTCAATGCAAGGTTTATCGTGCGCGGCGGCGACCGGATCCCCCTCGACGGTGAGGTCGTGGACGGGGCAGGGGCCGTCGATCAGGCCCCAATTACTGGGGAAAGCGCGCTAGTGCCCAAGGAACCAGGCGACGAGGTCTATGCCGGCACGATCAACGGCGAGGGCACACTGACGGTGCGGGCGACGAAGGCCGCCTCGGACACGGTGCTCGCGAAAATCATTCGCATGGTGGGCGATGCCCATGCCCGCCGCGCGCCGGTCGAACAGTGGGTGGCCAAGTTCGCGCGCATCTACACACCCATCGTGATGGCTTTGGCGATCGCCATCGCGCTGGTGCCGCCACTGCTGCTCGGCGGCGCCTGGGACTACTGGTTCTACAATGCTCTGGTCCTTCTGGTCATCGCATGTCCTTGCGCGCTGGTCATTTCTACGCCGGTCTCCATCGTGGCAGCGCTGACCGCGTCGGCACGGGCGGGGGTGCTCATCAAGGGCGGCGCCTATGTCGAGGCGCCGGGGCGGACCACGGCACTGGCGATGGACAAGACCGGGACGATCACCATGGGCGAGCCTGAGGTGGCGGCGGTTCACCCACTGGTCGGCGTTTCCGCACGCGATCTCATGGCGCTGGCAGCAAGCCTGGAGGCGCGGTCTTCACACCCGCTGGCACGCGCCATCCTCTCGCGCGCCGAAGCCGATGGTGTTTCCGTGTCTGCCGCAGAGGACACCCGTACCGTGCCCGGGCGCGGTCTGGAAGGACGCGCCGACGGGCGCGCTATCTGGCTCGGCTCGGATCGCTTCGCCGAAGAGAAGGGGTTCGGCAATGCCATTCCGGCGGATCTGCGGGATCGGATCGAAGGGGCAGGGAGCACCCTCGTTGCCGTGGGTGACGAGACCGGCGTGACCGGCGTACTGGAGCTTCGCGACCGCATCCGCCCAGATGCAAAGGGGATCGTTGCGCGTCTGCATGCGCAGGGTGTGAAGACCATCGTGATGTTGACGGGCGACAACGAACGCACCGCGCGCGCGGTGGCAGCCGAAGTCGGCATCGACGAGGTGCGCGCCGAACTTTTGCCAGAAGACAAGGTGACGGCCATTGAGGAACTCGTCGAAAGCCACGACATGGTGGCGATGATCGGCGACGGTGTGAATGACGCACCGGCCATGGCGCGGGCGCATTATGCCATCGCCATGGGCGCTGTCGGATCGGATGCCGCGATCGAGACGGCCGACATCGCGCTGATGACCGACGACATCGGCAAGGTACCCTGGCTTATCGGCCATTCGCGCCGTGCCATGACGATCATCCACCAGAATATCGGCATATCGCTGGCGACCAAGGCGCTGTTCGTCGGGCTGACCGCGTTCGGTATGGCCTCAATGTGGGGCGCCATTGCTGCGGATGTAGGCGTGTCTCTGCTGGTGGTCGCCAACGCACTTCGGCTCCTGAACGGCCATCAGGTTGAGGCCGGGCCTTCAGGCGGAGAACCGGTGGGCGAGCAGATGGCGAAAGGAGCACTGGCGCACGGTCATTGATCCGGCGGTTTCGGTAGCTCGATATCGCTTTTGCGGTCCAGCCACGCCAGCGCCCCGACAGAGAATTCCGAACCCCGGTAGGGTTCCGTCCAGGCGGTCTCGATGTCGTCCCAGGGCAGAGGCTCGAGATTTCCAAGAAAGAGCGTCAGACGGTAGGCCGCTGCCTCGGGAAGCCAAGGCGCCTCCTTGGCCGGCGTCGCGGCGACAGGTCCGGACAGGAGGAGCGCACTTGCGAGTGTGGCGAGCAGCACTCTCATAATATTTCGCATCACCACGGCCTCCAAAGTAAAAAGTTAGACATGGCTAACTTATCTACCCGAAGCAAACAAGTTGTCAATCCCGCTGTTTCGCTGCAAAGTCCCGAGTATGACAAAGCTACAATCACAAGGGCGTGAGCCATTCGAAGCGGTCGACCGGGCTCCCGAGGCGCAGGCCGATGGCTTTGCGACCGTGCGTCAGGCACATGAAAGCGAGATGGCGGAGGATTACGTCGAACTGATCGCGGAACTGATCGAGACGCGCGGGGAGGCCAGACCGGTCGAGATCGCCGAGCGGCTTGGCGTGAAGCCGCCGACCGTGACCAAGAACATCTCGCGGCTCAAGGCTGCTGGTCTGGTCCGGCGGGAGCCATACCGCGCGATATTCCTCACCGATGCCGGGCAGGACCTCGCGGAGATCTGTCGACGCCGCCACAGGGTCGTCGTCGCCTTTCTTCTGAGCCTGGGAATCGACGAAGAGACCGCGGAACGCGATGCGGAAGGGATCGAGCATCACGTCAGCGGGACGACATTGGAGGCGTTCGAGCGACGGCTCAATCAGAAATGAGCTCGCCTAGATGCACATTCGCGCGATTCTCTATCGGGACCTCGAGCTATCAGGTCTTCAAGCCGCTGACACGTTTGCGCAATTTCGAAGCTCGCTAGCCGAGGACCCGCGACAGCACGATGGTTGCAAACAGGGCGACAAGTCCGAAGGCGATCGCAGACGCTACCGCATATTGGAGGATATCCAGGTGATTCCCCCTCCTCCGTCGTGCCAGATAGCCACCCCAGATCGCGCCTCCGATAGCGCTCACGATCACAAGCATCAGGATACCTCCGTTCCAAAATGCCGCGCATCGGGATCTCGTCCGAGCAAACTGGCCAGCCAGCCGAAGACCCAGCACCCAAAAACAAGAACCAACAAGGTCCAGTCGCCGAACCGCGCATAGGGCGTTGGAGTACGCGCGCCCGGCAGGCCGGCATCAATGGTGCCTGTTTCCCCGGTATCAAGACGCGCGACGACATTTCCATTGGCGTCGATGATCGCGGATATCCCAGTGTTGGCCGCCCGGACCACGGGAAGTCCCTCCTCGACCGCGCGCATCCGCGCGGAGGCGAGGTGCTGCTCGGGTCCGATGCTGGTTCCGAACCAGGCATCATTTGTGGCGTTGAATATCCAGTCGGGGCGGAAAAGGTCATCGACCACGTGGCCCGGAAAGATGATCTCGTAACAGATCGCCACCGCGACCAGAGGCGCGCCAGGGATCGCCAGCGTGCGCGGCCCTGGTCCCGGCGTGAAATCGCCCAACCCTTCGGTCAGCCGCTCGATGGGCAGCCAGCCTTTCAGGGGCACATATTCCCCGAACGGAACAAGATGATGTTTTGCATACCCCGTCAGAACCTCGCCGCTGCCGTCATAGGCCTGAACCGTGTTGAAATATCTGGTTCCCCCATCGCCCTCCACTCGGTCAGGCGCACCTGTCAGTAGGATCCTGCCGTCTGGCAAAGCTGCAGATATCCGCGCGCGTGCCGCAGCATCTTCGTCCAGAAAGCCGGGGAAGGCCGTTTCCGGCCAAAGCAGCAAATCGAAACGTCCGGGTTGCGCGGACAAGCCCAGGTATTTTTCCAAGGTTCGCTGGCGGCTGCCCGGTACCCACTTCTCGACTTGTGGCACATTGCCTTGGACGATGCGCAAAGCAACGTCTGTCGGCGGCACGTCCTGCCCTGACCGAAGCGCACCGCCAACCCAGAAACCCGCCACAGCAACGGCGAAGAGCACGAGAACAGGCGCGCGTCTCTTTGGCGCCGCCACAGTCAACACACCTGGCAATATGCCGATGAAGACCGTGAGAAAGCCCAAACCGTAGCTTCCGACCCAGGCGGCGGGTTGGCGCAGGGCGGCATAGTCGACAAGGGCATAAGCGGCAAGGTTCCAGGGAAACCCTGTCAGGACATGACCCCGCAGCCATTCCGTGGCCACCCAGCAGGTTGCAAACAGCAGGCCCGCCGCAATGCCGCCGACAGCTCGGCGCTGCATGATGGCGGCAAAAAGCATCGCCGCCATGCCCGGGAAGATGGCAAGTCCGGCGGACAGACCCGCGACCGCCGGAATCGCCAGTGCGCCGAAACGTTCGGCATCGACGTAAAAGCTCTCGGCGATCCAGGAAATTCCAATCCCGAATTGGCCCAGTCCGAAAGCCCAACCGACAAGGAAAGCGCGCGAGGTTGAGATGTTCCGGAGAACGATAAAGAGCACGGAGAAGGCGACAGGGACCGCGATGAGCCAAGAAAACGGCGGAAGAGTCAAAACCGTCAATCCGCCGGCAGCAAGGGCAAGACCCATGCGCTGGAACAGGTTCAGGTCCTCACTAACGAACTGCGGCAATCCCGGCTTCATGAATCGGTCTGAAGTCGAGCGCCAACCCACGGCGCAATGAGCAGCAGCATCACGCCGCCAACCACAAAAACATCGGCCATGTTGAAGGCAGGCCAGTGCGCCGTCCCGATGTAGAAATCGAGGAAATCCGTCACCGCACGATAGCGCAGGCGGTCCAGAATATTGCCGAGTGCACCGCCGATGATCGCACCATAGGCAATGGCCTCGACCCGGCTGCTGGTACGGACCAGCATGAACGCCAGCCAGACGCAGATGCCAAGCGCCAGTAAGACAAGGCTCCACCACGGCGCGCCGCCGAGAAGCCCGAAGGTCACTCCGTCATTGCGCAGGTAGATGAGATTGAAGCCGGGAAAGACCGATACGCCGGAACTAAGAACAGTCGCATTGGACACAACGATTGCCTTCGTTGCCTGATCGACAAGAAAGGCGATCAGCGCAGCAAGCAGACCGACGAAGAGGCAAGTTCTCATCAGCTTATCCCAGCCAGACGTCGAGGAACAACATGATCACAAGACCAACGGCGAGGCCGAGCGTCGCCCTGTTCTGATGGCCGGATCGGTGGGTTTCCGGAATGATCTCGTGGCTGATGACGTAGAGCATCGCACCTGCTGCGAAGGCGAGACCCCAGGGCAGCAGCGGTTGCGAAAGACTGATAATCCCTGCGCCGAGAAGTCCACCGACGGGCTCGACGAGACCGGTCAGAGCGGCGATGCCCCAGGCGCGAAGCCTGGAATAGCCCTCGCCGAGCAACGAAACCGCCACCGCCAGACCTTCGGGGGCATTCTGTAATCCAATACCGATCGCAAGTGGCAACCCGCCCGACAAACCGTCAGCCCCGAACCCGACGCCGACGGCAAGCCCTTCGGGAAAATTGTGGATAGTGATCGCGATGATGAAAAGCCAGACGCGCCGCAGCGATGCGGCGTCGGGACCTTCCCGCCCCGTCTTGAAATGTTCATGCGGTAGCCGTTCGTTCATCAGAGCGATCGCGCCCATGCCAAGCAGGATCGCAACACATACGATGGCCGCCGGGAGAGCACCGTTGTCGAACTGTCCTTCAGCTGCGTCGAGAGCCGGGATGATCAGCGAGAAGAACGAAGCCGCGAGCATGACACCCGCCGCGAAGCCAAGCAGCAGATCGCGCGTGGCCCGGGACGGGATGCGCCCAAAAAGAACGGGGACCGCCCCGACCGCGGTCAGCGATCCGGCGGCCAGGCTTCCAAGAAAGCCAAGCGCTATGGGGGAGAGGGGTTCCAATTGTTAAGGTTCTGCCGCGAGTTCAGTCAGGAGCCGAGTAGCTGGTGTAGACCTCGGTCGATCCGTCTTCGTGGATCAGGAAGACATCGTAAGCCTCCCGGTCGTCCTCCGGTCCCATGCCGGGCGACCCGTAGGGCATTCCCGGCACCGCCAGGCCTACCGCGTCTGGCCGGTCCTCCAGCAGGCGTTGGATGTCAGCCGCCGGCACGTGGCCCTCGATCACATAGCCGTCGACCAAAGCCGTATGGCAGGAGACCATGCGCTGCGGCACGCCATTGTCGAGTTTGAAGCGCACAAGAGATCCTCCGAACATGTCCTCGCCCATCGGCGCGAAGCCATTCTCCTCGAGGTGCTTCATCCAGGACAGGCAACAGCCGCAGCCGTTTGTCTTCCGGACGTCGATCTGAATCGCCTCTGCGACGGCCTGCGCCGCAGGAAGCAAGGCAAATGCGATGGCAAGGGCGGGAGTAAATCGTTTCATGGATCAAAGCCTTTCGGTTGTCGTCTGTGCAAATTCGCTGGCGAGCCTCTCAGCAAGAAGTGAACGCGCCTCACGCAGTCGCTCAAGCGCGGCCGTGTCGTCCGCTTCACGCTCGGCCGCCTCTGCCAATCGGTCGTCAGAGAGAGGGTCGGTTGGGCGACCGTCCACCAGCACTTCGTAATGTAGGTTGGGGCCTGTCGCGGTACCCGTCGCACCGACCCGCCCGATCATATCTCCGGCCATCACGCGTTGCCCTTGTGTGAGCCCGTCCGGTACGGCGCTCAGATGCGCATAGCGCGTCAGGGTGTCGGAGCCATGAGCGATCTCGACGACCCGGCCATACCCACCGCGTCGGCCGATGAAGCTAACGCGGCCCGGCGCCGTCGCCTGTACCGGCGTGCCGCGCGCCGCCGCGAAGTCGACTCCTGTGTGCATCCGTACATTGCCGTAGACCGGATGGGTGCGGCGCCCGAACACAGAACTCAGCCGTGCACCTTCGACCGGTTGCGCAAACACGCGCAGGACTTCTCCGTCGACATAGATCGTCGCTTGGCCGCTGCCGTCGTTCGGCCAGACGATTTCATAGACCGAGCCATCGATATCCAGTGCGGCAAAGGCAAGCTCGGGCTGACCAATCCTCTTGTTCCCGTCTCGGGCCTCGCGCCAAAGGAGGCGCATCGTCTCGCCACCCGCAAGATCACGACGGAAATCCACGGTGCCGCCCAGCATCTGCGCCAGGTCCACCGCAAAACGGGCGGGGATGTCTGCCGTGTTCAGGGCGGCGAAAATCGAGCTCTCGATCACCGCCTCGCCGGCGAAAGTCACCAATTCGGGATCCGGGTCCAACACGCGGGCGGCAAGCTGTTCGCCGAAGACCGCCTCTATCCGGACACCGTCTTCGACGGCGAGCTCTACACGACGCGGGTTGTCGTCCGTTGTGGAAACCACCGTAATGATGTGACCCGGACGCAGACGGCGCAGATCGTATTCCGTGCCAATCGCCAAGGCGATTTCGGCGCGATCCGAAGCATCCAGCCCCGCATCGGAAAGGACCGCATCAAGCGTCTCGCCGGACGCAATCTCCCGCGACCAGGTGACCAGCGGGGGCTCGATAGATGGCAAGGAGGTATCAGCGGGGGAAACGGTCAGGAGCGGCCGGGGTCTGAACTCGAATGCGATATCCGCCTGGGCGAGTGTAGGGCGGACCGAATTGGTTTCGGTAATCCGAGGCGGCGCAAGCGGATTGGGAGTCCAGAGGGTCGCTTCAGCAATCGCAGGGGGCACCGGTTCTTTGGACAGAACGCCAGAGATGGCGATGGCGGTCACCGAAAATGCGCCTGCGACCGCAACGGCCGCCAAGACAGTTCTTATCTTCATGTTGCCCCCTCTACGTCTTCTGTCAGTGCGCGCTGGATCTTCGGCACCGCGAATTCTCTTTGCTCGTGATAGTCGATCATGGTGACGAGCTCACCCTCGGCATCGAACAGGAATACGCTTGCCGTATGGTTCATCGTATAGCCGCCGCCCTCAGTCGGGACGCGCTCAAATGAGGCACGAAACCCTTCTGCAGCGCGGGCAATTTGGTCTTCCGGCCCCGTCCAGCCACGAATGACCGGATGAAAATAGCCGACATATTCGGCCATGGCCTCGACCGTGTCCCGCTCCGGGTCGACCGTGATGAAGACCACGTTCATCTCTGATGCTTCGTCGCCCAGTTCCTCAAGCCAGCCGGAAATATCCGATAGGGTCGTCGGGCAGACGTCCGGGCAGTAGGTGAACCCGAAAAACACCATTGTGGGACGACCGATCAGGTTGCCAGGCCCTACCTCATTTTCCTCGTGGTCGGTCAGCCGGAACTCCATCGCCGATAGGGGCAGGGGCCGCTGCCCTTTTGGTTCAGGCGCACCGGGCCCGTCCACCCGCCACCAGCCCACGAAGAGCGTCAGGCCAAGAACGCCGGCACCGGCTGCGCCGTATAGAAGGAGCTGCCGACGTTGCATCAGCCCTCCGGTCCACGCGCGGCGATTCCGAGGATTGGGACCTCGACCGTCACCTTGCCGCCATCCGAGAAGGTCAGTGTCAGCGGGAAATTCTCGCCTTCGGTCATCGGCTCTTGCAGCTTCATGAGCATGGCGTGCAACCCGCCCGGCTCCAATGCCACGCTTTGGCCGGGCTCAATCGTGATCTCGCCTGCAGGCGCCATGGAACTGACGCCATCGGAGTTGGTTTTCGACTCATGGATCTCGGGCATCATTGCCAGCGGTGTCGCAAGTCCGGTCAGCGTAACGGCGTCTTCACCCGTGTTGCGCACGGTCATATAGGCGGCACCTGGCCTGTTGACGCCGATCGAGGCGCGGGACCACGCATTCTCGACCACGACATCCTCCGAACCGGCCAGTGCGGGGGCCGACAGCCCTGCAACCGTCAAAAGCACGGCCAATGCATTGGTATATCTCAACTTCTTCACCACTCGTTTCTCCTGCCTCCGCAAATCAGCTTTGGCTTGCCGCAACTTCCACTGCCACCAGCCTCTGCAATTCGGCCTCACCGAACGGATCGAGAGGCTTGCCGTTCACGAAGAACGTGGGCGTTTGGCGGACCCCGACTGTCTCGACATCGGCGCGGTCCTGGTTGAGCACCGCCACAACACCGGGGGCCAGCATCTGTGTCCGGGCAGCTTCGACATCCAGACCTCCGCTTGCTGCAATCTCAAGGATCAATCCGGGTGCCGGGGTCCCGTGAGACGCCCATCTGGGCTGCTCTCGCAAGACTGCCTCGAGCACAGGTTCAAACACGTCCTGCATGCGCGCCGCCTCGAGCACACGGATCGCTTCTACCGACGCCTCGCCGTGAAAAGGCGTATAGCGGATTACAACGCGCACCGCGTCTCCGTGCTCCGCCATGATATCCTCGACGACCGGATAGAAAGCGCGGCATGCCTCGCAGGCCGGGTCGAAGAATTCAACGATGGTTACGGGCGCATCCTCGGGCCCGAGGATCGGGGAATAGGGTCGGATCAGCGCGTCGGCCATTTCAGGGTCGATGGGATCGGACGCGGCAATCGGGTCGGGGCGGGTGGCATACCAGGCGGCACCGCCGAAACCGGCGACCCCGAGCGCGAGAACGGACAGGATGAGGCCGCGTCGTTTCATTTTTGTGTTTCCTTCAGTGAGAGAGCCGACAGCAGACCGATCATCGCGAAGGCGACGAGCGCCATCAAAGGAATCGGAATGCCGAAGACCAGTTGATTGTCGTCGGTACAGGATGGGCCGGTCGCCGTGCAGGGCTGGATACGCTCGGGGATAACGCCGACATAGAGGCCCAAGTGCCAAAGCGCGACGGCGGCACCGCCCAAAGCCAGCGCGATCCCGTAGCGACCCACGCGCCGATCCTGCCACCACAGCCCAAGCCCGAGGATGATGGCCAAGGGGAACATGAAGGCACGCTGGAACCAGCAGAGCACGCAAGGTGTCTGCCCCAGAACCTCGCCGATGAAGAGCACGGCAAGCGACGCGGTGAGCGCGATGATCCAGGCCAGGCCAAGGGCCGTCTCTCCGGAAAGTCGGGTCATGACGATCAGATCCTCTGTCTCAGATCGGCGAGGATCTCTTCGGCGGGCGTGCCGTAGGGCCAGGAGTCCGCGAAGCCTGCTTGCGTGTCGAAAAGGAAAAGATGCGACGTGTGACCCATCGTGTATCCGCCCGGCGCAGTCGCCTGCTCGATCCGCTCAAAGAATATCGGAAAGGTTTCGGATGTCGCGGCGATCTGCTCCGGTGTACCGGTCAGCCCGATGATCCCTGCGTCGAACAGGGGCACATACTCGGCAAGTGCAGTCGGCGTATCCCGCTCCGGATCAATCGTTATGAAAATCGGCTGAACCATTGCTGCCTCATCGCCCAGGCCCTCCATCACGGCCGCGACTTCGGACAGTGTTGTCGGACAGACGTCGGGGCAATTGGTGAAGCCAAAGAAGACCAGCATCCAGCGCCCTGCGAAATCTTCGTCCGTTTGGACCATGCCGCGATGATCGGTCAGTTCGAAATCAGCAAGAAACGGTGGTTCACTCTCGGTGCGGGCAAGATCGGCACGGTAGTCGGACCATAGCAACAGCCAGATGAAAACGAACGCCGCCGCGCCCGCCAACACCCACAATACCTTCTGAAGACCTGAAAGCCTCACGCCGCTCCGCCCGAACCTGATTCTATATTTTGTGTGCGTTTACATCCTCTAGCTACTGTAGGTTCAAGCGTGATTGTCATCGATCGGCCAACAATCACCGATCTGTGAAACTCGGGTGAAGCTTGTGATGCGCACCGCATAAAGCTACACCCACTGTAGGTAATGTGGGGAGCGGAAATGCTGACGATTGGGACGCTGGCGAAGAAGACCGGAACAAAGGTGCAGACCATCCGGTATTACGAGCAGATCGGACTTATGCCTGAGCCCGGCAGGACCGAGGGGGGCCAACGACGCTATGGCGACGCCGAACTCGACCGCTTGTCATTCGTCCGGCACGCACGGCAACTGGGGTTCTCGTTGGACGCGATCCGTGAGCTCCTCGATCTCAGCGATCATCCGGGAAAGTCCTGCGCTGAGGCGGATGCAATAGCCCGTCGGCAACTCAAACAGGTCGAGCAACGATTGGCGCGGCTCGAGGCGCTGCGGACGGAATTGAAGCGGATGGTGCATGAGTGCAGCGGCGGACAGACTTCTGATTGCCGTGTGCTCGAGGTACTGCGCGACCATTCCGAATGCCTGACCGACCATGAAGAGATCGGCGCCTGAGCAATTTCGACGACCTTTGATCGGAACGCAAAAAGCCCGGTGTTAGTTACTCATTGGCAATTCACTAATTTGGATACCCGGCATGGCGGAGCAGAGAAACGCAACGGAAAGACGCACACTCTGGATCGTGCTGGGTCTCAACATCGGGCTGGCAGTCGCTTTCTTCGCCTCGGGCGCATTCGGCGAGTCAAGCGCGCTTATCGCCAATGGCCTCGACAATCTGTCGGACAGTTTCGTCTACGCGATCAGCCTCTTCGCGCTGTCCCGCTCCGCCAAGTGGAAGCGCGGAGCGGCGAACGTTTCGGGCGGCCTGCTGATCCTCTTCGCCCTTGGAATCCTGTATGACGCGTGGCGCCGCTACGTCGGCGGATCGGATCCTCTTGGCACGATCATGATTGTCATGGCGCTGGTAGCGGCGGCCATCAACGCACTTTGCGTCTGGCTGCTGGCACGGCTTCGCGATCCAGACGTAAACATCCGAGCGGCGAATACGTTCAGCTGGAACGACTTCGCGGCCAATCTCGGAATCGTCGTCGCAGGCGGGCTCGTAGCCTGGCTCGGAACGAATTGGCCGGACCTTGTCGTGGGCGTGATTGTCGCCGGCATCGCGGCCTGGGGTGGCGTCGGAATCCTGAGAGACGCGCATGGTGAACACCACAAGGCGGTGCACAATGACGATCAGGTAACCAAGGACTCGGCCTGAAATCGGGGCTTGAAGCTACAGTGACTGTAGCAACTACATATTCTCGTGAACGATTCGAGGAGGTATCCCGTGAACCCCGCCGACCCTCATTTGGCCAAAACCCGGCTGCTGGATTTTGACGCGACCTCAATTGCAAAACTGATCGAGGAGCGCGGCTGGGCAGACCTTCCCAGCGACGACCGAATTGGGGCCATCTACGATTTCGTCAGGAACGAGATTACCTTCGGCTACAACCGCGCCGACGACATTCCGGCGTCCGAGGTCCTCGCAGATGGCCACGGGCAGTGCAACACCAAGGGCACGCTCCTCATGGCCCTGCTGCGTGGCGTGGGAGTTCGCTGCCGACTGCACGGGTTCACAATCCACAAGGCGCTTCAGAGAGGCGTCGTTCCGGAACTCGTCTATCCCCTCGCGCCGTCCGAAATCCTCCACTCCTGGGTAGAGGTGGACTTGGGCGACGGATGGGTCAATCACCGCCAGAACTTCGGATTTGTGCGCGACTTGCTCTATCGCCACGTCATCCGTCACTGGATGAATGCCAGGGTTCGCCGCATCCGCCGCGGAATCTTGCCGCCGGTCCCCGGATTCGATCGGCCGAACCACCGCCATGAGGAGACGAACCGTGCCGCATGATCACGGCCACGCCCACATCGATCCTCAATCCGGTGATCGTCGCGTCTCCATCGCCATCTGGGCCAACGGCCTCCTGACGGTCGCGCAGATCGTCGGCGGGATCCTTTCCGGCAGCCTCGCGCTGATCGCGGATGCCCTCCACAATTTCTCGGACATAGCGTCGCTGGTGATCGCCTTCTTCGCGCGTAAGATCGCTCGCCGCCCGGCGGACAAGCGCATGACCTTCGGCTATGGGCGGGTAGAAATCGTCGCAGCGCTCATCAACTACACGACACTTATCCTGATCGGCTTCTACCTGATCTACGAGGGTGGCATGCGCATGATCGACCCACCAGAGGTACAGGGCTGGACGGTGGTGATCCTGGGCGGTGTGGCACTGGTCGTCGACACGTTGACGGCGCTGCTCACCTATTCGATGCAGAAAGGCAGCGTGAACATCCGTGCGCTCTTCCTGCACAACCTATCGGACGCTTTGGCCTCCGTGGCGGTCATCATCGGCGGCTCGCTCATCCTCCTCTACAACATGCGGTGGGTCGACCCGGCGATCACCATCGGCATCGCTCTCTACATCCTCTACCTCGCATTTACCGAGATCGGCGGTCCGATTCGGACGCTGATGCTCGGCAGTCCACCGGACATCGATAATGAAACCGTCGTTCAGGCGATGCGGGGTGTGGATGGTGTCGCGGACGTTCATCACGTGCATCTGTGGCAGATGCAGGAGCACGAGGCGGCTCTGGACTGCCACGTCGTGCTGACAGCGGACGGCTGGGGTCAAATCGAAAAGATCAAGGCCGCGATCAAGGACCGGCTGAAGGACGATTTCAGCATCGGTCATTCGAGTCTGGAATTTGAGCACGAAGACCGCGCACACGAAAACGCTGACCTTTACGGTCACGGCAAACCGGAAAAAGAGGAGGAAAACCATGTTCACCGAGACACTGACAGCTCATGACGACACGATTGGCCTCGCCTGCGAGGGCAAGCTCAGCGAAAGCGACCTGAAACGGATGCACGCCCTGCTTCATGAGCGCCTGCAAGAGACAAGTAAGCCCGGCCTGGTTCTCGATCTCACGAGGTTCGAAGGCTACGATGGGCCGTCCGCTCTGCTCGAAGATCTGAAAATCGACACAGCCCATAGGAATGACTTCCGCCGCGTCGCTGTGGTGGGCGAAGGGGCTTTGTTGGAGTGGGGAACCAGGTTCGCCGACGTGCTGACCACGGCAGAACTCCGTTAGTTCGACCCGGCGGAAATGAAGGCGGCAATCGCCTGGGCAAGTGAAAGGTAGAGTAGCTTTCAATCAGATGCCTTCGCAGAAGACAGCATCTGTTCGAAACCATAAACAAAAGAACTACAGCAGTTGCGAGACCCAAGAGCAATCCGAAAGTTCTGAACATGGTCGCTCCTTTCGCAAAGGAGTAACTTTGGTACGGTGGCACTGCCCTTGCCGGGGCATTATCAAATCGTAATGTTTTAGCGGCTCAGGGCGCCAGTTGGTTAACATAAACTTCATTATGCGTCTTTATACTTAGTGTTGCGATAGTATATTATCGTATGTATGCTGAACTCCTATCACGGAGGCTCCACAGCATGCGCCATTTACTCAAGAAGCTCCTCCCCTCGGTCGCAGTCGCTTTGACCGTGACAGGTTTTTCGCTGCCGGTACCCGCCCGCGCGCAGACATACCCGATCGATTGCGCGATCCTCCTGTGCCTGTCTGGCGGCTGGCCTGCTTCCGTCCCTTGCGCCCGAGCCCGCGCCGAATTCATCCGGCGGATTACGCCTTGGCCGGTGGAACCCCCACTGCAAATCTGGCGCTGTCCCATGGGCGCGTCCTATGAGAGCGATCGGCAATCAAACAATGCTGACCGCATCATTCAAGCCTTGTACCGGACCGACAGCCGTCGACCGCTCCAATCCTTGCCAGTAGATAATCTCGTTCCCACAGATTTCACCCTGCGGCTTGTTCAGGACCGCGCGGACATCGATATCAGCGGGCCAGAGTTCAATTTCGTTCGGTCCATCCGCGTCTTCGATGTACGGTATGCACGACAGCACGATTCCGGGCGCGATGGGGATTGTAACCGAAGCGCGACCGTGGTCCTCGGCACCTACGGGACCCAAGGCGATTTCTCATGGCAGCGATCTTCCATAACTGCCCTGCCCGAGGCCCATGTGGGACTTGAACGTTGGGGCCAGAATTGCCCGGGTATCTATCACCGATCTGTCTTCGTCGATTGGCGTGACTATGAGGGCAACTACGGCTTCGAACAGGTGAACTACTAGCGCTGACAAAGACAGCTTTGCCATCATGCTACGAGAATTTGAGCGTTCTGAGTTGCTCAAATACCGGCCCTTCGCTGCTTTCGGTGCGTATGTCCGGAGAGCGGAGATTGTGTTGAAAAACTCCACTTGAGTGATGGCTTGGCTGCTGATTCACTTCTCCTGCGGCATGGGAGAACTGACGATGATGGGGTCGAAGCAGGTTGCGCAGGGCGCGCTGTTCTACGAGTTCACGATAGAAGACCATGTCCCGGCGGATCATTTGCTCAGGGGCATCGACCGTTTCGTCGATCTCGGTGATATGCGCCACCATCTCGCGCCTTTCTACAGCACGACAGGTCGGCCATCGATTGATCCCGAGTTGATGATCCGGATGCTGATCGTCGGCTACGCCTTCGGCATCCGGTCGGAACGGCGGCTTTGCGAGGAAGTACATTTGAACTTAGCGTATCGCTGGTTCTGTCGGCTCGACTTGGCCGATCCGGTGCCCGACCATTCGACCTTCTCGAAGAACCGGCACGGACGGTTCCGTGAGAGCAATCTGTTCCGACATCTCTTCGAGGCGGTGCTGGCGCGCTGCATCGCCGAGGGCTTGGTGGGTGGCGAGAGTTTCGGGGCGGATGCGTCGCTGATCAAGGCGGATGCCAGCCGTTATACCAAAGCGGATTTCTCGGAATGGTCGGCGGAAGACGGGGCCAGCCGAGCAACGCAGGAATACCTCGACACCCTCGACGACGCGGCTTTCGGCGCAGCCACGCCCGTGAAGCCGAAGGCGATCTCGCCTGCCGATCCCGCCGCACGGTTTACCGGAGCCAACGGTGACAGACCCTTCTTCGCCTACAGCACTAACTACCTGGTGGATCTGGACAACGCGATCATCGTCGACGTCGAGGCTACCGTTCCGATCCGGCAGGCCGAGGTCGGCGCCGTGCGTGACATGCTGACGAGAACCAGAGAGCGGTTCGACCTTCATCCGGACACGCTGGCCGCGGATACGGCCTACGGCACGGCCGAGATGCTCGGCTGGCTCGTCGACGAACAGAACATCGAACCGCACATCCCGGTCTTCGACAAATCCGAGCGCAAGGACGGCGCGTATCCGGCCACCGACTTCGCCTACGATGAAGCGGCAGACGAGTACCACTGCCCCGGAGGCCATGCGCTGAAGCCCTACTGGCGGGACATCTCGAAGGGCCGACCAGAGTTCGGAAAGGACGGCTTCAAGAAATACTTCGCCCGAAAACAGGATTGCGCCGCCTGCGCCCTGAAACCCCGATGCACGCCCAATCAGACGACCCGCAAAATCTCTCGGTCAAGACACGAGCACGCGCGCCAAAAGGCGCGGGAGATCGCCACGACCGACGCATATGTTGCGTCGGGCTATGCCAGGAAGAAAGTCGAGATGCTCTTCGCCCACCTCAAGCGTATACTCGGTCTCGACCGCCTTCGCCTCCGAGGACCGAACGGCGCCAAGGACGAGTTCCACATAGCCGCAACCGTCCAGAACCTCCGCAAACTCGCCAAGCTGAGGCCGTCACCGGCGTGAGACATCAGCAGGAACGCTCTGCCTAACTCGCCGGCCGGAAATTCGGGTCGAGTTTTTCAACACCATCCGGACCTTTCCGCCGTTCGCTGCGCCTGCGACATCTTCAAGAGTGGATGTCGGCGATGCGCAGATAGCGGATAGCGATATCAGCACGCCACTTCCCACATAGTCGTGAGCTTCCAGCAACTGGAGGGCTTCTTTAGACTTGACGACTGACCGCTGAGAAGTGTTTATCCTCGATGGACGAAAGGAAACTGTGTGCTCGGTAGGGTCTTCATCATTCTTGTTGCATTGCAGCTCGTTGTGACGAGTGCATTTGCGCATGTGATGCCGATGGCCGAACATTGTGCAGAGCCTGCTGCGGCTCAGCATGTGCATAGTGACGAAATATCCGTTCTTCAGGATCAGATGGTCGACACTGCCTTCGAGACTGAGCAGCAGCCCAAGCCAATGGGACTGCTTCATTGTGCCAGCGTTGCTTGCACAGATCAGTCTGGAAATACGTCTGCTATCGACCTGCACAAAGACTTCCGGATCGCGGACCTGAATCCAGCCGAACCGAGCATGGCTCTGCAGTCCGTTCTTCTCTCCTTCCTTCGGCCTCCTCTGGCCTGAGCGCGCCTGTACGGCGTTGATTGCGGCGTGCCCGAGCGGCGACGTCCGGCAATCCGATCATTTGCGGTCTTCTTCAGTTTCGAACCTCTGGCCCAGCTGATCCTTCTCCCTCCCTTCACTGCTCGGCAGTGATCTCCTCTTTGCGAGGCCATGTTTTTGGTCCGCGCTCACGGAAAACACATGAAACACACGAACTTCCTGCGGCCTCTCGCCGTAGTGCTGGGGCTTGCCCTCGGACTGCCCGCGCAGGCTGGCACCTATGACATCACCGTCGACAAGGTCCGGATCGACACCGGAACCTTCAAGAAGAACGGGATCGGCTACAATGGTAGCCAGACTCCTACCATCCTGCACTTCCAGGAAGGCGAAGACGTCGTCATCCGCGTGAAGAACAATCTGCGCGAAAGCACGTCCATCCACTGGCATGGCCTGATCCTGCCGTTCCAGCAGGACGGCGTGCCGGGCATCAGCTTTAACGGCATCAAGCCGGGCGAAACCTTCACCTACCGCTTTCCGATCGAACAGGCAGGCACCTACTGGTTCCACAGTCATTCGGGTTTCCAGGAGCCCGACGGCGCCTACGGCGCCATCGTGATCGCCCCAAAAGGCGGCGAGGCCGTGCCGACGGACCGCGACTACGTGGTGCAGTTCACGGACAAGCATCCGCACAGCGGATCGCGGATCTTCCGCAACCTAAAAGCATCGGCAGACTACTACAACCGGGCGCAACGTACGGCGCAGGACCTGATCGAGGACGCGGGCGCGGAGGGTCTGAAAGCCGCCCTTCAGGATCGGAAGATGTGGGGCGCCATGCGCATGATGCCCACGGATATCGAGGATGTTCAGGGCTTCACGGCGCTGATCAACGGGGCCAGCACCCAGCAGAACTGGACCGGCATCTTCAAGCCCGGCGAGAAGGTGCGCCTGCGCCTGATCAACTCCTCGGCGACGACCTATTTCGACGTGCGCGTGCCCGGTCTGAAAATGACGGTGGTGCAGGCCGACGGCAATGACGTGAAGCCGGTCGTGGTGGATGAGCTGCGCATCGCCGTGGCGGAAACCTATGACGTGATCGTCCAGCCGCGCGAGGCCAAGGCCTATTCGATCATTGGCGAAAGTGCGGGCCGCACCGCGATGGTGCGGGGCACGCTGGCACCGTCCGCAGGCATGGTCGGCCCCTACTACAAGATGCGGCCACAGCCTCTGCTTACGATGGCCGACATGGGGGGCATGATGTCCGGGATGGATCATTCTGGAATGGACATGGGCGGCATGGACATGTCTGGGATGGACCACTCTGGCATGGACATGAGCGGGTTCGACATGTCCGGGATGGATCACTCCGGCCATGATATGAGCAGCATGGATATGTCTGGCATGGACCATTCCGGGATGGATATGGGCGGCATGGACATGTCCGCTGGCATGCCCGTCGTTCCTGCTGAAGGCGCACCGGGCGCTGCCTTCTATGCACCGGGTAGCGGGTTGATCCCGACGGCGGCAAATGGCGGCAAGTTCCTTGGCTACGAAGACCTCACGGCGCGCAAGCCGCTCTACCGTGATCGCCCCGCCACCCGCGAGATCGAGATCCGCCTCACCGGCAACATGGAGCGCTACATCTGGTCCATCGACGGCGTGAAATACGAGGACGCCGACCCGATCCGCCTGAAGTACGGCGAACGCGTCCGGTTCAAGTTCGTCAACGAAACCATGATGGCGCACCCGATGCACCTGCACGGGATGTGGTCGCTCCTCGACACCGGCAAAGGGGCCTATGACCCCGTGAAGCATACGGTCAGCGTGGCCCCTGGAACAACGCTTTACACCGAGACCGAAGTCGATGCCCCCGGCCAGTGGGCGTTCCATTGCCACCTCTCCTACCACATGGCGGGCGGCATGTTCCGCAAGGTTATCGTCGAAGGTGGGCCGTCCTGATGCGCGCGTATTCCAAGGAAAACAATCACATGAAAAAACGACTTCTTGGAACGGCCCTCGGGCTTCCACTTGCGTTGGCTTTTGCACCTGCTGCGATGGCTGACCCAGGAATGTCGCCAACCGTCTGGAGCGTCCGGACCGACAAGCTCGAATACCGGATGGGCGATGAAGAGAACTCCTTTGCCTGGGAATTCGACGCATGGGTCGGAAACGACGAACTGCGGCTCGTCTGGAAGAGCGAAGGCGCGAAGATCGAAGGCGGCGATTTCGAAGAGATGGACAACCAAATCCGCCTCCAGAAACCGATCACCGACTTCTTCGATGGCTTCATCGGGATCGCCGCCTCCACGCCGGACGGCGCGCCCGAGCGCTACTATGGCGCTTTCGGCGTCACCGGCCTCGCGCCACAGTGGTTCGAGGTCGAGGCGGCGCTCTACGTTTCCGAATACCCCTACATCGGGGCGGAGGTGGAGTACGAAGGCCTGCTGACCAACCGGCTGATCCTGACGCCGTCTCTCGAAGTCAGCCTGCCGCTGGCGGATGATCCCGCGCGCGAAATCGCGGCGGGCGGCGGCTCTGTCGAGCTGGGACTGCGACTGAGCTACGACCTGATCGGCCGCAGCGTGTCGCCCTATGTCGGCGTGAACTACGAACGCGCCTTCGGCGGAACAGCCGACATTCTCCGCGATCATGGCCATGAAGTCGACGAGCTGACCGGCGTCGTCGGCATCAACTTCATGTTCTGATTTTTCTGCGCCCTCTCGGCTACTTCGAAGCCGCGGAGAGGGCGCAGCCTTTTCAACCTGAACCAACCAAGGGAGCACCCCAATGAAACTTCGTACTATCCTGACGTCCGCCGCACTGTCGGTCGGTATGGCCCTGAGCGCAGGCGCTGCATTGGCCCACGGCAAGGGCATGATGACCATGCCGGGCAACGGCCAGACGGTCGGCGCGGACACCAAGGTCATGCACCTGATGTTCACCGATCCCATGCAGATCACCACCGTCACGATGGCCGCACCTGATGGCAAGACCTACAAGATCAACGGTCCTGCCGCGAACCAGGCCGTGAAGACCTGGGAAGGCAAGCTGCCGAAGCTCGCACCGGGCAGCTACAAGATCGACTGGCGCGGCATGTCGCCGGACGGCCACCCGATGAACGGCAGCTTCGCGTTTAAGGTCGCTAACTGATCATGGGCGGAGTTCTTGCCGCACTGGAACCGGTGCAGATCGCCTCGATCCTCGTCAAGGCGGGGATGTATGTCAGTGTCCTGCTTGCGGCGGGCTCCGTGATCAACCTCTGGCTCCTGACGGAGCTGGATGCCCCTGCAAGCCGTCGCCTCAGGCGACTTGCAGCATGGTCAGCCTTCGTCGGCATTGTCTTCAGCGCGCTGAACATTCCGCTGCGGGCGGCTTTCTTCTACGGGGGCTTCGGCGGCGCGCTTGATCCGATGATGCTTCAGGTCGCGCTCTTCAGCCCGCTCGGCCTGTCGGTGGAGGCCGAAATTCTTGGCCTTCTCGGCATCGCGACCATCGCGCTCAATCGCGGTTGGACACGACCTGTGGCGGTCCTTGGCGTCATTCTTGTTGCCATCAGTTTCGCGCTGCGTGGTCACGCGACCGAAGATCCGAGGCTGGCGCTTGCAACGCTTTTCGTCATCCACATCCTGGCTGCGAGCTTCTGGATCGGGGGCTTCTATCCGCTCTATGACATGGCGCGGCGCGGCAACGAGGCAGCCTGGCGTACTGTCGAACGGTTCGGTCAGGCAGCGCTTGTCATGGTCGGGCTACTTGTCGTGGCGGGCGTCGTCATCCTGGTGATCCTGGCGGGCGATCCCATCGCGGTCCTGACCCAACCCTGGGGGCAGTTCCTGATGCTGAAACTGGCAGTCGTGGCCCTGCTTCTCGGCCTCGCCGGGCTGAACAAGCTTCGGCTGACCCCTGCCCTGGCCGAGACCGGAAACGCCGGCCCGCTGAGGGCGTCGATCCGATGGGAGGTAGCGGCCTTCCTCGTGATCCTGCTGGTCACCGCGACCTTCACGTCCACAGTCGCACCTGAGCACGTCGGCTAACCCAGAAAGGCACCGGGGGCGTCACGACGACGCCCCCGTTTCTCACCTCAGCCCCCGAGGGCGCGCAGGCCCATCCCGAGCCCCATCACGATCATCATCAGGTTCTCGGTCAAGGAAATGAACCCGAGCGGCACGTTGGAGTTCCCGCCGACGCAGGCACATTTCAATCCGCGCTTGTCGATGCTGGACATCGATTATTTCCCCGTAACGTTTTCTTCTCGGTGGTTACGTTCGGGCTTGTTCTGCGCCGAGCGGAAGCTGTCCCAGAACAGCAGGGCCGCACCGCAGAAAATCGCCACATCCGCAAGATTGAAGGACGGCCAGTGGTATGTTCCGTAATGGAAATCCAGAAAATCCGGGACGGCCTGATAACGCAGCCGGTCGAGGACATTGCCGAGCGCGCCGCCGATGATCAGACCGAGAGCGGCAGCCGTCAGCCTGTCCGGCGCGCGCCACAACCAGATCAGCAGCCATGCCACGATCACGCCAGCAAGCGCGATGAGACCCCACCAAGGCACGATCCCGCCCAGCATACCGAAGCTGACTCCATCGTTCAGAACCCGCACGAGATTGAGAAAGGGTAGAACCTCGACGCCGCGCTCAAGCGCCGGTGTGTTCAGCGCAAGCGCCTTGGTACCCTGATCGAGGCCGAACGCCGCGATCGCGCAGAGCCCGCCCAGAACGCGGCTGTTCATGCCGCTGCCTTCAGATCGGCCCGCGCGTCGCGGATGATCGCCCATGACGAGTGCAGGAACAGCCCGGCGATACCGAAAGCGACGATGAGGTCTGGCCATGCGCTGCCCAGCCACGCCACAAGACCGGCGGCAACGACGACCGCCGCATTACCGATGGCGTCGTTGCGCGAGAAGAGCCAGACGGCCCGCATGTTCGCGTCGCCCTTGCGGAACCGCAGCAGTGGCAGAACGGAGATGGCGTTGACGACAAGGGCGATCATGCCAAGCAGGCCCATGAGACCTGCATCCGGCGTCGTCTGTTCGAAGACCCGGACGATGGTCGTGCCGAGGACGCCAAGACCGAGGAGCCCGAGGAAGATGCCTTGGATCAGAGCCGACCGTGCCCGCCAAGCGAGGCTCCAGCCGATGGCCAGCAGGCCGAGGAAGGTGATCGCGCCATCGCCGATGAAATCGAGCGCATCGGCCTTCACGGCCTGCGATCCGGAAATGAAACCGCCGATCATTTCGAGGACCCCGTATCCCACGTTCAGGATCACGACGATCCAGAGGGCGCGGCGGTAGGCCGGGTCCTGATGGGCAGGATTCGGCGGAATGTCTTCATCGCCATCGATCCGGTCGAAGCCATAGCCTGTCACCGCGACTGCCTTTTCGATGTCCGGCAGGCGCGCTTCGGGGGCATTCAGTGTCATGATGTGAGTTGCGGCCGACACCTTCACATCGCCGGGCGCGACTCCGGCCGACTGTGCCGCCCGCTCGATCTGTGCGGCATCCTTGGCGCAGTCCATACCGGAAACCCGGTAACGGACGGGCGGGGCATCTGCCGTCAATCCGGCACTTTCGGTGTTGGCCATGGTCGCGCTATTCCTGCTAGGATGAATCAAAGAACAACATATCAGCGAGGAGTGATATGGCGCAATTCGTCGATGACCGCAAGAGCGCAACCATCGAGCGACGGGCGAAGCTGTTTCGCGGCTTCGCGGACCCGAGCCGCCTGGCCATCCTCGGTGCACTTTGTAACGAGCCATTGGCCGTTCACGAGCTCGTCGAGCGGACGAAACTATCGCAACCCAACGTCTCCAACCATCTGAGGTGCCTGCTGGAGTGCGGGCTTGTCGCCAGCGATCGCCATGGGCGTTTCATCCGCTACCGTATCAGCAGCCCGCGCATCACGGTTCTTCTGAGCGATGTGGACGCACTTCTCGACGTGGTCGCAGAGGGCGTTGAGGCGTGTGACAATTATCGTGAGGCGTGAGTCAGAACGGACGGCCGGTCGACTCGGCGCAGATCGGTTGGAAAGATGTTGTCCGTGTGCAGGGTCCGACCGGAATCCTGCTGAGGTTCGACAAGCTGGCTTCGGAAGAGACACCATTCATGTATCACTGCCACATCCTCGAACACGAGGATGCGGGCATGATGGGGCAGGTTACGGTCACATAACAGGACCCCACCCGCTCGAAACCGGGCGTCGTCAAGAGCTTACGTCTTCTTGCGGCGTTCTATCAGGTGCCGGTGTCGCCTTGTTGAAACGCATTACGGAGTATGTCTAGACCCGAACGGAGAACACCTCGCTAAGCTGCGGGTCCGCCGAAGCGGCCGTCCAGTCGCTCGGCAGCATTCGTCAAAAAGGGCTCCTTCGAGACCTTCGCTGCCATCTACTCCAATGACCGGTACGCTCGCAGACCCTTTCCATCAATATGAACTGGCGGCAGCCTGAGAAGCCTATCCACTGTCACTTTTTCCGATCCGCGTGAGCGCATCGAAGTCGATTTCCTGCTTCTGTTCCGCACCCAGATCTGGCCGGATTTCCGATACCGGCTGAGGCCCATGGACGTCCCACATCACCGCATGTGAGCCTGTACTCCAGCGAAAAACCCAACCAACAACACTGCACCCATCGGTCCCGATCAGATTGGCGATCGCGACGCCCTCACCCCTATCATCGTTCACTGTTTACTGACTTCCTGCACTGTGGCGCTGCGAATTGCGGCGTGGGGTTGCAGAGCGTTCACTACGACCGCGCGCCGGGCTTCTTTGATGTTGGCTAACTGGTCCTCAAGGAGGGAATGATCATCAGACCGGGAAAATGGGTTTCCGTGTTCTCAACAATTCATTGGCTTCAAATCCTGTGGTCGGGCTCCGTGGCGGCTTCAACGATCGCCAGAAGCTGGAACGGATCAAAGCCGATGGCACGCGCCAAAACGACCAGTTCGACAACGTCGACCCGGCGCTGACCGCTTTCAAGACGGGCAATAAGGGATTGGTGGCATCTGAGCCTATCCGCCAAGTCTTTCTGGCCGAGGCCCGCTTTGATGCGCGCGTCGACCAACGCCTGGCAGAGTGCCACTTGCCCTTTGCTTCTGATTGTCTTTGCCACGCGTCACATACCTTTTGTGACGTCGCTAGCGGATGAAATCTGTTATCTAAAAAGTAGATATATGAGGGTGTTATCGGCGTCTGGTTTCCATGGGCTGCAAGTCTGATGCTCCCGAGGTTGCCCATCAATCCCCTACCAATTGCAGAAATCGGCCATAGTCCTCGCTGACTTCGCGCGCTTCCTCGAAGGCGCGGGCGCGCTCGCTGTCGAGGCAACGGAAGTAGCTCTGGATATCCTGGATGTAATCTTCGAAGTCGCCACGGATGATGTCCGAATAGTCCCGCGCGGCCTGCGAATCGCTTGGCATGAAAGGACGGGCCGGGGCGAAGCAGGATTCCGCCAAAACCGGCCCGGGAACGCAGATCAGAAGGGCCAGAGCTTGCAATGGGAGCAGGCCTGTCAACCTTGGGTTTCTCAAACCTGTTATCTCCTTGATCGCAGACACTGGCCGTGACTAGTGTTTGCGTGACCAAACTACAGCTAAAGCACGATATTACATCTTGCGGTTGATAGTATACTATCGTAACTCTGGGCTTCAAGTGGGAATGCCTGGGGTCGCGCCATTGGAGAAAGCGTGAGCCGGGCCATGAACTGGGACATCGAAGCACCAAATGTGGTTACGGAAGCCAGGTTCCGCGAGCTCGTGGAAAGCGGCTATAGCGCAGAAATCCTGTGCCAGGAGTCGGCACATAAGAAAGGCCCCAGCTATTACGGGGTCTGGATCATGCGCGTTGTCTCTGATGACGGGGTGGAAAAGCTCCTGGTCACTGCCCGCACGCGGACGACCTACAACGATATCAAGATCCGCGAGTTCAAGACGATCTCCGGCGTGGTGTCTTTCTTCATTGGCCTTGGTTTTGCGCATGTCGACCTGCCGCTTGAGGCGGGGACAAGCCGTACGCACAAACTTGCGCCGCCAGACAAAGCCCCATCAGACAAGGGCGCTGGCAGCTAACCTCGTCTGTCTCTGGCTGGTCGCAGCACCTGCCTCAGCTCAAATGGTCCTGGTCATGGAGAGCGACGGCTCCCTGATCCCGTCACGCTCCCAAAGCAGCTTTGCTCGACACTACAATGACGGCATTGGTCAGGGATCGGCGTCCGATGGTTTGGCCATTCTTGGCGAGACTGAAGCAGCTTCCGAACCTGACGCGCTGAGGTTTGCGGCACTCGCCCAGCCAGCACCCCTGCCCCGCGCAGACGTTCTCTTAGGCATCGAGGCAACGGCCCTGCGCTATGCCGGCCATCCGGGCCTGCGGCGCGCAGAGCTCTCCGTGAGGGATTGGCTGGCTCTCTACCGCGCCAATATCGAGGTTGAGAGCGCCTACCGGCAGGATGCGATTTCAAGTGCGGGTGCCATTGGCCTTGGTCAATTGATGCCAGCAACTGCGCGTGATCTGGGCGTCGACCCGCGTGATCCGCTGCAGAACCTCGACGGGTCCGCCCGCTACCTCGCGATGATGCTGGAAACCTTCGGCGATCCGCATCTGGCGCTGGCGGCCTACAACGCGGGGCCCGATGCGGTCCGCCAGTATGGCGGCGTTCCCCCCTACCGAGAAACCCAGAACCACGTGGCCCGCGTCATGGCTGTCGTAGCCCGATTGGAAGGATCAAATTCATGAAACAGATTTCAAACCTCTTTGTCGCCTCGCTGGCGCTATTCCTGCTCATTGCCGAACCGGCCCTTGCTCAAAGCATCGATCTCTCCCCGATCCAGAGCCTGTTGCAGGGTATCGTCGATGCGCTGACAGGTCCGCTCGGTGTTGTGATCGCGACGCTCGCGGTCCTCGGCGTTTTCTTGAGCTGGTTCTTCAACATCATCGACCTGCGCCAGGCGCTCTGGGTTCTCGTGGGCATCGCTGGTGTCGCCGCCGCCCCGACCATCGTTGCCGCGGTCTTTGCCGGTGGCTGAGCGCGCGCCTCTCTTCCTCGGCCTCGTGCGTCCGCCGAAGCTCCTGGGCCTGCCCATCATGTATGCGATGGTCTGGCTCTTCGGCTCGGTGCTTCTCTTCGTCTGGGTCCAGCATATTGCGGTGCTGGCTGTCGCGGCTCTGCTCTATCCGGTGCTTTGGAAGGCCGCAGATTGGGACCCGCGCTTCATCGATGTGATGATGACGTCGCTGCAGGAGACACCGCCCACGCGCAACAGGTCCATCCATGGCGGGGACAGCTATGCCCCGTGATGAAGCCCCTGATGCTGCGCTCGATCCCCGCACGATGGCGCCGGAATGGTATGCGCGCGAGACCCGCCTCGCGCATATGCTGCCCTATGTGAGCCTCGTCGATGGCCAGACCGTGCGCACCCGGGTCAATGAGCTCTTCCGCTGCATCCGGCTCGAGGGGATCAACAGCTACACGACGGACGATGCCTATCTCGACAAGGTGACGGCGCTTTTTGCCCGCATCGTCGCGCAACTTGGGCCGGAATTCAGCTATTACGTCCACAAGGTCTCCAAGGCCATCAAACCTGATCTCGACCGGATCCGCGAGGACAGCTTCGCAGGCGAGGTGGACCGGCGCTGGCGCGCGAAACTCGAGACCAGCGGGCTCCGCGACAAGACCCTGACGCTCACCGTCATTCACCGCCCGCCCCCGAAAAGCCTCCTGCCGTTCCTCAGCCGCAGCGCGCCGGATCGCCTGAAAGAGGAGACCCGCAAACGCCTGCAGCGCCTGGGTGAGGCCGTGAACGTCTTCCTGTCAGGCCTTACCGAGCTCAAGCCGCGGGTCCTCTCGGCCGCATCGGGGGAGTTGGTAGGGTTTCTGGGGGCGCTCAACACGGGCACCGAGCTGCCGCTCTACCCGGCCAACACCTACGGCTTTTTGTCCGTCAACGTCGCCAATACCCGCGTGACGTTTCACGGCGATCATTTCGAGCTCTCGGAAGGCGTCGTGGGGCATCGCTACGGCAAGAGTTTCACCATCGGGGAATACTCGGAAGGCACCTCCTGCACCATGTTCGACATGCTGAACCTGCCGGTCGACATGATCGTGACGCACTCCTTCACGCCGATCAATTCGAACCTCATGGCGGGCCGCATCAAGCGGCAAAAGCGCCAGATGCAGGCCAGCCAGGATGCGGCCCTCTCCCTCCTGGAAGCCCTCGACATCGCCGCCGATGATCTCGAGGCCAAGCGCCAAAGCTTCGGCGAGCATCACATGGTCGTGACGCTCTTTTGCGACACGCTCGAAGAACTGCAAACCCTCAGCGCGGAGATCGTGAACGCCGCCGCAACCGAAGGCGTGAAGATGATCGGCGAGCGGGTCGCCGCAAAGGCCCATTACCTCAGCCAGCATCCCGGCAACCAGCCCAAGCGCGTCCGCGCCAGCGCCGTCACCAACCGCAACTTCGCGGATTTTGCGGCCTTCCACCGGACACAGCTCGGCAAACCTGCAGCACTTACCCCCTGGGGCCGGGTCGTCACATATTTGCCCACGCCGGAGCAGAGCGCCTACCGGTTTTCCTATCACGAGCAGGGATCGCCCGACAAAGAACCGACCAGCGGCCATACCCTGATCATGGGGCGGCCTGGGTCCGGCAAATCGGTGCTGTCAGCCTTTCTGATGACCCAGGCCCGTCGCGCAGGGGCGCGGATCTTCGTCTTCGATTACCGTCTTGGCATGGAGATGGCGGTGCGCGCCAATGGCGGGCGCTACGCCTCCCTGAACGCCGGCCAGCCCACGGGTCTCAACCCGCTCTGGACAGAGACCGATGCGCGCGGCACCGCCTGGCTCTCGGATTGGCTCACAACCCTGCTCTACCGCGCTGACAAACCCCTGACCCCGGCGCAGACCAACCGCATCCAGGAGGTCGTGCGCCAGAATGCCCAGGCCACCAATCCGGCCCTGCGGAACTGGCGGGATTTCGCGTCGCTTTTTGTGTCCACCGATGATGGCGGCGATCTGCACCAGCGCCTGCTCGAGTGGTCTGAGGACGGCCGCTACGGCTGGATCTTCGGGCAGAGTCTCGAGGACACGTTCTCGCTCAAGGGCGATGTCGTGGGCTTCGATCTGACCGGCATTCTCGACAGCGAGGCCGACAAGGAACGGATGGCGGTCCTGTCCTATCTTTTCCGCCGGGTCGAGCGCGAGATCGAGGACCGCCGCCCCACCATCATCGTGATCGACGAGGCCTGGAAGGCGCTCGACAACGCATATTTCGCCGAACGGTTGTCAAACTGGCTGGTGACCGCGCGCAAGCAGAACACGGTTGCCGTGATGATGACGCAATACGCAAGCCAGCTCGAGCGCACCCGGACCGGCAAGACCATCGTCGAAGCCGTGCCGACGCAGATCCTGCTGCCCAATATCCGCGCGCAGCCTGCGGATTACGCAATGCTGAACCTCACGGAGAAGGAACTCGACGTCCTTCTCAACACGGGCAGCAACAGCCGCTTGGCGCTGATCCGCGACGATCAGGGCTCGATCGTCGTCGATGCCGATCTGAGCGCCCTTGGCCCCACACTCACCATCCTTGGCGGCATGGAGAAAGGCGAGGCGCTTGTCGGCGCCGATTACCGCGACCGCCCAGATTTTTGGAGGCTTTCATGATCCGTATTCTTGTCGCTTTGGCTGCGCTCGGCGCGCTGGCCTCCTGCACCCAGTACCGGGAGCCGCAGGCGAACTGCTTCACATTTCTTGCGTCCACGGCACCCGACGCGCCCGATTGTGACTTCACGCCCCTTGGCACCCCGGAGGCCGACATTGAAGTCTAGGCTGCCTCATATCCTCGCGTTTTGCCTGCTGCCTGGTCTCGCCTTGTCTCAAGGTGTGCCGACCAATGACAGTGGGCTGACCGCGCGTGACATCGTCGAGACCGGCGATCGCGAGGCAGACTTAGCTGTTCAGGCCGACAAGCTTGCAGTGCGCGAACTCATCGCCGAGATCGAACGGGAGCAGCTGGAAACCCTCCGACGCATCCTCGATGCCCAGACCAGCTTCGGCGGTCAGGGCCTGCCCGCCATGGTCTCGGGGCTGGAAAGCGGCAGCGGCGATCCCGACCGCGCCGTGGAAGCCGTCTATGGAACGGGCGAGATCGATCCCAATCGCGGCGGTGCGCAGATGTTCGGGGATGCGTCTGAGACCATCGAGCAGCTCATCATCCGGGTCGCCCAGGAGACCAGCGGCTTTGCGGGTGTTGGCCGCGCAGGGCTCTCGCCCGTCCAGTGGCGCGCGTTGCTGCAAGCGCTGATCTGGCAGGAAAGCCGGTTTACGATTGGGGCACGGTCTCCCGTCGGCGCCTATGGTCTCACCCAGATCATGCCCGGTACCGCCAGCGATCTGGGCATCAATCCGGAATACTATGACAGCCCCTACCTGCAGGTGCATGGCGGTGCACGCTATCTCGCGACACAACTCAACACCTTCGATGGCAACATCATCAACGCCCTCGCGGCCTATAACGCCGGACCCGGTCGCGTGTTCGAATATGGGGGCGTGCCGCCTTTCGCCGAGACCCAGCACTACGTCACGGTCATTCCCGAACGCTACAATCTCTATCTGAGCCGCATCGGCGGGATAGACGCGCTCGGCACGATCGACCCCGCGCTTCTGGCCAATGCCAACCTCTCGATGACCGGGCATGGCGCGGCTTTCTATGGCAACAACTCGCCCGCCGCGATCAGGCAAGCTGCCCTGCGTATCCAAGACATCGTCACGCGGATTTCCGCGACGGAAGACGTACAGGAAAGCGTCGCGCTCAATACCTATGCCCGCGCCGAACTCGTGCGTCTCGTCGCGGCCCGCATCCGGCTACAGGCGGCGCGGACCCGCGTACTCTCGGCCGAAGAGCTGGCACAGGCCAGCGCCCGCATGGCCGAGGGCGCGTTCATGGAATTCACGATCAGGGAGATAGACTGATGAGAGATTTACTCGTGAGGACGGCCTTGGCCACGACGCTTGGAATTGGCCTGCATCTCGGCACCCTGTCCCCTGCCCTGGCGCAAGGCGTGCCCGTCGTCGACACCCAGAACATCGCACAAAACATCCAGCAGCTGCGGCAGATGATCGAAGACGAGATCCTGCAAAACGAGCAGCTGACGCAGCTCCGCGAACAGCTTGCGACACTCACGGACCAACTCGCGGAGCTGCAAAGAACCTATGAAGCCCTCACCCGCCTTGCCGAACTGCCGGAAATCATCCGCACCGAGATGGAAGACGAGCTGAACGGCCTGCTCGACCAGGAGTTCGGTGATATCCTCGCCACCATCGAAGCCATCAAGACCGGAGACTTCTCTGGCCTCTCTGGCTCCGGCGCGGGCGAGATCGAAACCCAGATGGACCGGGTCCTGGCCGATCTCGGATTTGACGATGACACGCTTTCGGAAATGGCCACCAGCGGCAATCCGGGCGCCAATCGCGTGGCCACACAAGCCACGACCGGCGCGCTCGTCTCGGCCGCGGCCCAGAACAGCTATGAAGATGCCGGCCAATCGCTCGAGCGGGTCGACCGCCTTGTCGGGCTGATCGATGACATGGACGAACTGAAGGAAAGCATCGACCTCAACACACGCGTGACGGCGGAACTCGCCATTGCGCTGGTCGCCATGTGGCAGCTTGAAGCGGTGCAGACCGTGGGTGATGGCACCGGCGGCGTGATCGATGCCGCCACCATCGCCGAGGAACAGCGCTTCATGGACTTTACGCTTCCTGAGTTGCGCGCGGACTGACGTGAGGTGTGACGCGTGGCGAGTGAACAAGAAATCATCGAAGAAGAGCTGGTCTATGGTGCCCTGCGCCGTGAACGGCTCTGGCAGCGCCTTGGGCTCATCGGGCTCGTCTTCGGCATTCTCGGATGCCTGAGTGCGGCGGCTGTCGCAATTCTCGATGTCGATCCGCCGCCTGTGGTCGTGCCCTATGATCCCGCCACCGGCTTTGCCCTGCCCGAGGCTTCAGTGGGCGCGACTTCGGTCACAGCCAACCAAGCCATTATTGAGGCGGAGGTCTTCCGTTACGTTACCGACCGCGAGGTCTACAACCAGCTCGACAACGATCTGCGCATCCGCAGCGTCCTGCGCCGCTCGGACGGTGCGGCCGAGAGCGGGCTGCGCCAGATCTGGAACAGCGCCAACGAGAATTACCCGCCGACAGTCTACGGGCCGAACGCCCGGCTTGATGTGGAGATCCTCAGCATCAACCGGATCGGCACCAACCGCGCCACGGTCCGCCTACGCAAGCGGCTGACCTCGATCAACGGCGTCCAGACTGGGCTTTTCACCGCCACGCTTCTCTTCGAGTTCCGTCCCGAGACCCGCCGCTCCATCGATGAGGTCTGGACCAACCCCTTCGGCTTCACCGTGCTCGAATATTCCATCCGCTCCGACAGATTGGAGAACTAGTTTGATCAGTAAGTTCTTTGTTGCTGGCCTAGTTGCCCTGCTGCCGGTCCTCGCCCATGCCGAAGCGATCCCGCGCGGCGGGCCCAACGACAATCGGGTGCGGCTGGCCACCTACCAGGAGGGTCAGGTCTACCGCCTCAGCGTGTCGCTCACCCATGTGACCACGGTCGAGTTCGGCGAGGGCGAAAGCATCCGCTCAATCATCGCGGGCGACACGGAGGGCTTTGAGATCGACGGCGTGCCGGGCGGCCAGGCCTTCGCGATCAAGCCCGTTGCGCGCGGTGTCCATACCAATGTGACCGTCTATACCAACCGCCGCAGCTACTACTTCAATGTCCAGGAGACCCGCAGCCCGACTTTCTACGTCGTGCAGTTCCGCTACCCCGAAGACAATGCGCGGCCCACGCATGCCATCGCGGCCCAAGCGCCAAACTACAATTACAGTGCTAGCGCCCGCACCGAGTTCACCCCAACGCGCGTCTGGGATGACGGGACCTTCACGTATTTTGAATTTCCGCGGAACGCGCCGGTGCCCGCGATCTTCCGTTACGCCAATAGCCGTGAGCGCACGGTCAACACGCAAGCCACCGAGGACGGCGTGATCCGAGTCTCGGGGGTGAACAGGCAGTGGGTCCTGCGGATCGGGGAAGAGGTAGTCTGTATCGAGGCCACACCGCCTGCGGGGGTGGGATCATGAGCGATACCGGAAACGCGGACCTCGAAAAACGACTCGCCGCCCTCGAGCAGGGCAAAGGCGCAGGTTCGCCCCCTGCCCCACGGCGCTCACCGCTGCTCGCATTAGTCGTCGTCCTCGTGATCGGTGCCGGCGGTGCATTGCTCTATCTCCTCTCCCAGCCCGAGGAAGAGGAAGCTCTGCCTACGGCCACGCCGGACGTGTTCCAGAACGAAGGCGACGGGTTTGGCGCGATCGAAACCCTCCCCCCACCCGAGCCCGAAGTCGTTCTGGTCGCACCGGAACCGGTGGAACCGAACGCCGAGCTTTTGGCGCAACTCGCCGCCCTTCAGGCCCAGATCGAGGAATTGCGCAACGCCCCCGAACCGGTGGTCGAGGAAGACACGGCTGCCGCCGAAGCGATCGATGCGCTGACCACGCAGATCGCGGCGCTGCAAGCCGCCTCGGAAGCCGCACAGCAGCAATTCCGAGACGAACTCACTGCCCGCGATCGGGAGTTGGAGCAAATCCGCATGGACCTCGAACTTGCGCAGCTCGAGGCTAACCGCCCGCTTCCGGCACCCGTCGGTCCTACCGAGGACGAATTGCGCGCGCGGGAGGAAGAACGGCTCCGCCGCGAGGAAGAGGCACGGCGGCTGGCAGAACTTGAACGCCGCGCGGCGGAGGAACGCGCCTTCCAGGAGCGGCGCATCGCCTCGCCCACTATCGCCTTTGGTGGTGCCTCGGGTGCGAATGAGACGGCTCTGACCGAACGGACCTTTGGGGAAGTGACGGATTTTGTGCTGAACGGCGCGTTGCCCACTTCGGTGACGCAGGCAGAAGTCATCGCCAATCCCTCCAACACCATCATCCAGGGCACGATGATCCAGGCCGTCATGGAAACCGCCCTCGACAGCTCCCTGCCCGGCCAGACCCGGGCCGTTGTTTCCGAAGACGTGTTCAGTATCGATGGCGCGCGCCTCCTGATCCCGCGCGGGTCCCGTCTTATCGGGCGTTATCGCTCCGGCGTCGATATCGCGCAGCGCCGGGTCACCATCGCCTGGGACCGGATCATCCTGCCTGACAACCAAACCATCCAGATCAGCTCCTTCGGAGGTGATGAACTTGGCCGCTCCGGCGTGACCGGCTTTGTCGACACGCGCTTTGATGAGCGCTTTGGCTCGGCAGCGCTGATTTCGCTGATCTCCGCCGCGCCAAGCGCCGCCGCCGCAAATGTTCAGGACGAGTCCGCTGCGGACGTGCTCGAAGACGTGGGCGATGATCTTGCCGATGCCACGGACAGCGTGATTGGCGACTATCTCTCCATCGGCCCCGTTATCTATGTCGACCAGGGCGCGCGCGTCACGGTGATGGTCGACCGCGATCTGGAGATTTTCTGAGTCCATGTCGCTGAGCTATCTCGAGACCTCGCTTGATCGGATCGACGCCGCCGCCCGCGACGATGTCATCGAAATCTGCATCAACCCAGACGGCACCTGCTGGGGAGAATTCCAGGGCGATCACTTCATGCGCAGGCTTGATCAGGCGTTGACCGCAACGGAAGTGAAAGACCTCGGCAACCAGATCGCCTCTTCCGCCAATACCACCATGAGCAAGGACCGCCCGATCGTCTCGGTCTCGATCACGTACAAAGGCCGCCCGATCCGGGCGCAGGTCATCACACCGCCTGCCGTGCTCTCGGCGATGTCGATCAGCCTGCGGTTCTTCTCGAGCCTGCCGCTCGATGGGATCGCGCTCGATTTCCTCTATGGCAAGGAGCGCAAGCTCGAGGAACTGCGCCTCGAGAAAACCCAAGAACTGCGTGAAGTGGTGGCCGCGGGCGTGATTGACGATGCGCTTGCCTTCTGCGTCGAAAACAAGCTTAACATGATCGTCTCGGGCGGCACTTCCACCGGCAAGACCGTCGCCGCGCGGAAGATCCTCTCTCACGTACCGGCCGAGGAACGCATCGTCACCATCGAGGAAGCCGCCGAGCTTCTGCCGACGCAACCGAATGCCGTGACCCTCATCGCCAATCGTGACGCGGAGTTCCAGACCGCCGATGTGCTGCTCACCGCAACACTGCGCATGCGCCCTGACAGGATCATCCTCGGCGAGGTGCGCGGCAAGGAGGCGATGACTTTCCTCGAAGCCATCAACACTGGCCATGGCGGCTCAATGACCACGCTGCACGCAGAAACCCCGCAACTTGCCGTGCAGCGTCTGGCCATCGCCGCACTCAAGACCGAGATCCCGATGACCTATGCCGACATGATCCAGTACATCGAGAACTCCATCGATGTGATTATCCAGGCCGGGCGCCATGACGGCAAACGCGGCATCACCGAATTCTACCTCCCCGGCAACAATGAGATCGGAGCTTCCCAATGAAAACCTTTGAATACGATATCCTGTCCTTTCCCATGACCCGCAAAACCAGTCTTGCCGACATGCAGGCCAGCCTAAATGTGAAGGGGGCCGAAGGCTGGGAGGTCGTGTCGATCAGCTCCTCGGAATTCGCCAATGTGGGACACACTGTCTTCCTGAAGCGCGAGACCACACCCGCCAGAGCCACGGCATGAGGCAGGCGGGCTGTACCCTCGTACTGGCTGCGCTGGTCCTGGGCCTGACGTCGGCACCCGGCTTCGCTGAGCGCAATCTCGTGCCGACCCTCGAGCGCAGTTTCGACGTCTGTCCAGAACGGCCCGCTGAACCCGTGTGGATGCAGGAGATCCCCCTGCGCCAAGCCTATCAGCGCGTGCTGGTTCAAGACATCTACCGAGCCCAAAATCTTGAACGCATCGTAGAGACTGGCAGCTGCGCTTGCGAGATCCGGTTCCCGTCCTGGGACGATGCCGAGGGGGCGTTTCGTGAGCGCCACGCCAGTGACGAACGCTGGGAAATGCTGCAGGCCTCGGACGCCTACAACCGCCGCGCCAGCGCCGTCCGCCCTGCCGCCAAAGCCATCTGCGAAGCTGCAGGCAATTGGTAGGGTAGTCCCGTTATGAGCGTCGTCACTTATTTCGTTGAAACCTCCCAGGGCTATCTCGACACCGCAGCAGAAACCCAGTTCGGGTCGGTCGCGGCAACGGTCGGCACGCTTCTCGTCCTGGGAACAACGCTCGTGGTGATTCTCGTCTTCCTGAACATGATCTACCAATACAAGGCGATGGACGGCCGCACGGCCTTCTGGCTGGCAGTCAAGATCGGCCTCATCGGGATATTCGCGACCAACTGGGTGCAGTTCAACGCCCTCTCCACCGCCATCCTGGCCGGCATCGACAGCATTGCGGGCGCGCTTGTCGCCTCAGTCGGTGGCGGCACCCCAGGTCCCTCTGGGACCTTTGCCGAAGAGTTTGACCGGCTGATCGCGGAACTCGGCGACTACCTCAATGCAGCCGGATCAGAGCTGAACTGGATGGCAGGTGCCATGCTCGACATTGTCGGGGTGCTGTTACTTTCGATCCTCGGTGGGCTCGCCGCCTTCATTCTCGTGGCATCCCGCCTGATGATCGCACTCCTGATTGGGATTGCCCCGGTGATGATCTTCCTGACCCTCTTCGAAGTGACCAAAGATTACTTCGCGCGATGGCTTTCGGCACTGGTTTCCTTCGCACTCTACCCCATCGTCGTCGCCGGCGTGTTCGCAACGATCACTGGCGTCTCTTCCGCTCTGATCGGTGAGCTTGGCGACCCGGAAGGGGCTTCAAACATAGGCGCGCTCATCCCCTTCTTCATGATGGTCCTCATGGCCAAGGGCTTCATCATTGCCACGCCCTTCATCGTCCGCGCGATCTCCGGAAACATCATGATGCCCGCCCTCTCCGGTGGTCTCGGCGGCGGCTACAGCTTTGCCCGCGCCGCAATGGGCAGCCAGCAGGCCTACAATCGCTACCTGATCGGTGGGGCAAGCGGTGCGGAATATGCAGCCCTCAGAGCGCGGCAGTTCTTCGGTGTGCAGCAGATGCCTGTTCGGCAAGGGATGGGGCAGACGGGTTCCGCAGGAGGCACAGGATCCGCAGACTCGGGGTCAAAAATGCTGGCGCAGCTGGCAAGACTGGGTCGACTTGGACGCCGGTGACGGCCGATTCTGTGGAAAAACAACATGATGCTGGCGCAGAAAGTGCGGCGTCGAACGTGGCGCAAGCGCCTTTCTGATCAGGCTTTGCATGGTTTCTGCGGTGCAGGGAAGATCTTGGCCAGTCTGCGGAGGTTTTGAGCGGTGGCTGCGAGGAGGAATTCGTCGTTGGCGCCACATGGACCTCGTAATCGAAGCCGGCCCAGGCCGAGGATGCGTTTGAGGTGGGCGAAGAGCATCTCGACCTTCTTTCGGAGCTTCATCGAGGTGTCGTATTGGCGGGTCTTGGCAATGTCGCGCGCGACCTGACGGGCGTCTTCGTGTTCCTCGCGGGTGATCTTGGGCGCGTCGGTGTTGGGGCAGCACCTGGCTTTGGATGGGCAGGCCTGGCAGACCTCTTTCAGTGCCCGATAACGGGCGGTGCCCTTGCCTGTCGGTCCTCGGTTCGGGTCCGAGTAGTTGCGGCGGAACTGTTTGAGGGCGTGACCTTCGGGGCAGATGTACTGATCGTTCTCGGCATCCCATTCGAAGTCGGCACGGGACCATGTGCCATCGGATCGGCCAGCCTTGTCGAACACCGGAATATGTGGGGCGATCTTCTGCTCGACCAACCAGCCAAGCATCGGCCCAGTTCCGTAGGCAGTATCGGCGATCAGCCGTTCGGGATGCAGATCAAACCGATCCTTCACCCGTCTCAGCATGGTCTTGGTCGATCCGACCTCGGCCTGACGGATTGATCTGGTGGCTTCAACATCGACGATGACGCCGTGGTCCGTATCGATCAGGTAATTGTCGGAATAGGCAAAGAATGCTGGGCCTTTGCGCGCAGCCGTCCATTGGCTGGCCGGATCGGAATGGGATGTGAACTTGGGTTGTACCGGGGACGCGGCACCAAAGGCCGCCTCGTCCAGCGTATCGAGGTACTCGCGCACTGCGCGGGGCGCATCTGCCGGATCGATGGTCGACACATTCCATTCTTCCTTGGGCGTCGAGTTCTGTTTGTTGGCGTCCGCCTCGATCAGGCTGGCATCGATGGCCATGCGCTGTCCGCTGACCAGGCCTTCTTCGATGCATCGCGCCACCGTCGTCTCGAACAAGTGGCGCAACAGTTCGCTCTCGCGGAACCGCCCATGCCGGTTCTTTGAAAAGGTGGAATGGTCGGGAACGCGGTCGCCGAGATCGAGACGGCAGAACCAGCGATATGCGAGGTTGAGATGTACCTCCTCACAGAGCCGCCGTTCCGACCGGATGCCAAAGCAATACCCGACCAGAAGCATCCGGATCAGCAGTTCAGGATCGACGGACGGGCGGCCGGTGTGACTGTAGAAATCCGCCAGATGGGCCCGGATGCCGTTCAGATCGACGAACCAATCAATCGACCTCAGCAGGTTGTCTTGGGGGACATGATCCTCGAGCGAGAACTCGTAGAACAGAGCCGCCTGCGCTTCCTGCCTCGGTCCCATCATCGCCAATCCTCCCGCTCGTCGAGAGAATTGAATCAGCGACTTACCACGCGATCAAGCGCGAGTTTTTCAACAAAATAGGCCCATAGCGGACTTTCAACATCGAAGGATTCTGCGAAACAGCGCTCCCGGAAGCGGTCACTCAGAACCTGCGCAGCAGGGTCAGTTTAGAAATGCAGTACCCAGCTAGTCTCGCTCCGCTTTCCACCCAAAGTTTGCCCCTAAACTAAGCCCCGCCAGCCTTTGTAAATCCGAGTTCGTCGAGCCTGGGAGCATATTTTTTTAGATTGGTGGCAGGTACACCCAAGACGAACAGATCACGCGCTCTGGTGAGCGCGACATATCCGATTTTGCCGACTTCTGTCTCTGTGCCACCGAGCATTTCGTCGAGGTGCGACTGATTGCACACGTAAAGAACGCCCCTGATGCTTTCGCCTTTTACCTTGTGAACGGTGGAAACGCGGAACGTTGGCAGCACCTCAATCCCCAATTCCGCCGGCCGCATTAGCGGCTGGTTGAAAATTTTCCGCTTCGCGAGTTTGGCTTTCCAAGTGGCAGCAGCCTTGAAACCATGTTCTGCCGAGAGAATGGCGAGCATGGTTTCGGCCCGCGCCAGCAAGGCAGGTTGCCAATCAGTATCCGCCACAAGAGACGCATGAGGTACCCCCCTGGCTGGATCTTTCACGAACGACCACAACACCCGCCGCAGCGCCTGAAAATTCCGCTCAACTCCGCTGTGGCGGGTAAGCTCAGAGAGCAAAGCCCCATGGCTGTCATCCAGCAGGCCGACGACGCCAGCGCAGCAGTGCTCGAAGGCGTCATCGAAGCGACTAAACTTGTCTCGCTGGATTGCAGCGTTCACGAAGTGTCGCAAGACGCCCTGTCCTTGCTCCTTCTCACCGCCGGCCCAATCGGCAGCCCATTCCGCAGACCGGCAGAGCACGGCCGCATCGTCGACACCTATACCCGCCTGACCTAGCAGTGCTGCAAAGGATTTGATTGCATTGTCTTTCTCCTCTTTCTTGTAAGCGAAATAATATGCGCCGGACAAAGTAGCGGGCGCCGTGCGCGCGGCCGTGTCTGTGCGCCCTGAGAGTTCGTTTGCGATCGCGACGATACTCGGGACCGATCGAAAATTAGTCTCGAGCCTGCGTTCATCGACTTCATCGCGATCGGCATGCTGTTGGATAAACGCACCGGTCGCGCCAGAGAACTCATAGATGCCTTGATTGACATCTCCGATCAATGAGACCTGCGTCCCAGCATCCTGTAACGACATTAGGATACTTTGGTGCAGATTGCCGATGTCTTGGGCCTCATCGACAAGGATGTGCGGATAGCGTCGGGCCAGTGCGCGGCGGATTAGCGGCTGGGTCTTCAGGACTTTCAGCGCCCATAAGCTTCCCAAAGCATGCGAGTAAGCACCGACACCTGCCAGCTTCCGGATCGCCTCGGCGGCAGTTTTCGGATCAACAACGGTATTGGCCCGTCCGACTTCAAACTGAAGACCCACTCCCTTCACAATGACGGGCTGAAGCGCGGTTGTTGGCTGAGGTCTCTTGCCGTCCCAGACCTTGAAGTTCGCCAGGAAAGGTTCGCTGCCATGCACGAGGAAAGGCGTCCTCGTGCATCCCATGACAAGATGGCCGTGGGGGCGGATAATATTCGAGGTGATAAATGCGTCGACCGTGGCTATTTCGACGCCGCCTCGACGGTTATCGCTGGGCTCCGCCTGCAGCAAGGCATTGTAGTCCTTGTTAAATGTGTCGACGGCCACATTTGAAAAAGACAAAAGCGCGCAGTGTCCGTGCCGATCGTCAATGCGCTTGCGCATCTCAGCGAGCCGCCGAACCGCGGTCGCGGTCTTACCGCTTCCAGCGCAGGCAATTACCACCATGGGTTTGAGCGGCGCCTCCACGATCTCCCGTTGCTGCGACGACAGTTCGATCATGGCTTGCACACATGTAAAACGGCATTCTGGATGTAGGTTGGAATTTCGACGTTCAGCCTGTTGTCCTCAATTTGCGCCGCGAGCGCTTGCGCGAATGCACCCTTCTGAACATTTTTTTTACCTTTGGGCCGCTCGAACATGCCCGAGAACAGCGCCTCTGCTTTGTCCCTGTCGTCCGTCTTCGACGCGAGCTCAGTTTCAAGGTCATCGCCGATCTGAGGATGCAGGTCCTTGAGGGCTGCGAGCATGGCCATTCTGTTGTTTTCGTGAAGCGCGAAGTCGTACTCAAAGGTCTTCTGGCCGTGGAAGACTTTGACAAATTCGTCTTCTCGCTCCTTCATCGACGCTGTGTTGCTTGAAATCGTAATGCTCTCGGTTGCGGATGGATAGTGAGGCTGATTTTTGCCATCGGCGTCGACGGTGTATGGATCAGCGTCTGTGATGACGGCAACTGGTATCTTGATGGCCGTTTCCCCGAAGAGTGGCATGAAGGAGTCGAAGTTCAATCCTTCAACACTTATCAGGCTGACGCCGTGGTCTCGCAAATCATAGCCCATGCTCTTGGCCAGCAGATTGATCATCATCAGTTCGGCGGCACCTTCGACGAAGATGACACGGCGTGCGAAAAAGAGTTCTGCGCGCGTTACATCGAGGTAGCGCCTAAGCTTCTCCTTCTTGCCCTTGCCAAAACTGACTGACCTCGGATGGAAGACCTCTACACCTGAATCCGTCTCAACCAGGCATTCGACGGCGTTCAGATCGGCGATGCTAGCAAAATTCGGAGAGTGACTTGTGACGAAGACTTGCACGGGCCGCTCGCCTTCCGAGACCTTGATGTCTGATAGGTACCGCAAGAGCACGGCCTGTAATTGCGGATGTAGGTGCGCTTCAGGTTCTTCGACGATCAAGCTGCGATAGGCCGAATCCGCGTTCTTCGCGAGTTCGCTCAAAACCACAGCCATGAAGATAAGGTTGTTATAGCCAAGGCCGTTACGTTCTATCTCGAAGCTGTCGACCAGTAACGATAGGCGCGAGGCGAGCTTCGTGAAATCAGAACCACTAAGCTCAACCGCCAACATCTGGGCCAGCTGATCGCCCAGCATGCTATTGTGGCGCCCAGTGATGGCGTCTTGCGTCTCAACAATTGCTTTAAGCGCCTTTATATCCTTATCGAGGTCTGCGAGTTTCTGGGTGATCTCATCTTTTCCAGCGTCATCAGACAAAAGGTGCAGTAACCGAGACAACTGGCTTGAACGGCTCGGGCGGAGGCCAAGCTCTGCATCGCGCAGAGGCTGTAGATAGACGCTGCGCAGGTTTTCCAGCATGGTCGCCGTCATCGCGATGTCGTGATGGACGCCGCAGGTTTTTCTTGACCGCAGCCGTCCGGATTTATCCGCATCGCCATAGGTCACTCGGAGAAGGGCTTCCGCCTTTCCCATGCCATCAGCCCTTAACCCATGCATAAAGTCGGCTTCATCGTCGAGAGACAGGTCTTTGAAGATATAATCGAAGACAATATCACCCGCTGCCGAGCCCCCCTTAGGAAGGTGAACGTCATCGACGCTGAAGCGCGGATAGGGATCATCTGTTCCGGCCAGAAGCGCTCTCAAAGCGTCAACAACGGCCGTCTTTCCGATATTGTTTGGGCCGACAATGACGTTGAGGCCCGGTTCGAATTCTATTGTTGCAGATTTAATGCGCCGAAAATTGTTAATTGTAAGTGATGCCAGATACATAATGTCCCTTAAGGAGTAACACTCCATCCCGCTGGTATTGGGTTATTTTGCCTCAAGTATATGCATTAGCAACAGATTTTAGGCAATGAATTGCTATGGTCGGCTCTACAGTTTGCGATTGTAACTGAGACTTTTGCGGGCCGCATCAACGGTTTTCTCGCCGTCTGTGACGGACTGATCCATTTATTTTCCAGCCGCAACCGGCTCGAATGACTGCTTGTTCATGGTAAATGCCAAAGCCACGTTTCACTGCCGCAAGTCAGCTTTCCGTTGTTCCTGTGGGTGAACCAAGGTTCCGCGGCGCGATACTGGCGGAGTGTCCGCTTCCCTGATCTGAGAGAGATCGGTTCGCGCGTGCAGAGAAGGTCCGGAATCCGCCGTCCCTGAAAGATGGCGATGCACACCACGCTATCGAGCAACCAGCTTTTCGACATCCCCCTCTCGCAGCATCGCTTCCATATCGTCCAAGCCATCAACGGCAGAGCGCATCTGCGCCTCATCATCCACCCCCACTGTCTCGGCATCCGCAAGCTGTCCCCCAAAATCCATCTCCATCTGGCGCTGTTCCTCGGCGATAACGGCTTGAACGACAGGCGCGGTCTTCTTTGGAACTACATCAGATTGCCCTGACGGTTGACCGTCAACGCCCTCGCGTGCCCGCTCCACATCAGCTTCAGAACCACGGGGGCCGTCCGGTGGCGGTGTCATCGGCATGGCGCGCATGCTCAGCGGCAGCGTGCCCTGCGACCCACCTCCCCCCGGTTCCGGGAACGGCAACTCGCCCGTCTGCGCCGCGTGGATCGCCTTGAACAGCCGATCGTCAAAATACTGGATTCTCTTCGCACGTACGGGCATCTGCGCATCGATGACCATGACGATCTCGTCGAGCGGCAGGCGGCGCGCCTCGTCTTCGGGGAGCAGAGAGCTCTCTTCGGTCCGTGTGGATTGGCTTCGGCCCTCGAAGGGGTTTTTGCCGATGGATTGCGACCGCGTGACGACAGTCTTGGTGGTCTTGCCGACCGCCTTGCTCAGCTCCTCGACGGTCTTCTCGTCAGAAGGCGTCAGATAGAGCTTCACGCCCGCGTTGCCCTGCAGGGCGCGGCGGGTGTTTTCGCCATAGATTTCATCGAGGGCGGGGATGGTTTGGGTGACCACGGCCAGATGGCCACGATAGGTCCGCAGGGTTTCGATGCTCTCGACTACGATCGGCATTTTGCCAAGGCGATTGAACTCATCGAGCATGATCATCACGGGCCACGGCTCGTCGGGCCCGGGATCCCTTTCCTGCATTGCGGAGAGAAGGTCCGAGAAGAAGAGCCGGATCAGCGGCGCAAGCGGCTTCACCATCAGCGGCTGGACCACGAGGTAGACCGAAAAGGGTTTCTTGCGGATCGTCCGGAAATCAAAATCCGACACCGCCGTCGCCTCGTCGATGGCAGGGTTCTGCCATTGGTCGAGCCCCGAGGTCATCAGGAGCGAGACATAGGAGGTCAGCGTGTCGTTATTGGTCGAAGCGAGCCGCGTGAAGATCAGTTTGGCCGCCCTGTTGTCGACCTCGTGACCCCGCGCGAAATACTCCTTTTGCTTGTTCCCGCCCGAGGCGGCGATGCGGTAGATCTCGCCTAGCGTCGGACGCTTGCGCTGGAAGGCCAAGAGCCCTGCGGCCACGAAGAGATCGATCCCGCCTTTGAGGAGGCCCTGCACCCGGTCATTGTCGCTTTGCAGGAAGAGCGTCGCCAGGAGCTGCAATTCCATTTGCTGGCGCGCGGGGTCTTTCAGTTCAAAGATGCGCAGGAGCGGGTTGTAGCGATGCGTGCGCCTGCCCTCCCAATCGGTGGGGGCAAAGCGATAGACCTTGTCGCCCTGGGCCGCGCGGTGGCGGGCCGTGGCCTCGAAACACTCGCCCTTCACATCGAGTGTCACGGCAGAGCCTTGCCAGGTCAGCAAGTTCGGAATGACAAAGCCCGTGGTCTTGCCGCGGCCCGTGGGCGCCACGATCAGCGCGTGCGGGAAGACTTTCGAGCAGATGTATTTCGCGCGGGATTTTGGAGTACCGAGCTTGCCGAGAATGAACCCAGTTCCGGGTGCGCCGAAAAACCCATTGGCCTTCATCTCTCGCGCGGTCTGCCAATGGGTCTGGCCAAAGCGTGTCAGGGCGGACCCTGAGAGGGCGAGGCTCAGCATCAGGCCGGCGGCGGCGAAGCTGCCGATGATCAGGTGAATAAGCTGGGCGTCCTCCGGGCGGCGGTCCAGGATCGCCAGATAGTTTTGCGCGATATAGGCAAAGTCGATCTCGGCCCCGAAGCCGAGATCCTGGTAGGTCAGCACCGCCGAGGCGATGGTGTAGCCGATGGCGGCTGTCACCAGCGTCACCAGCAAAACGCCGGTCGCGATCCGCGCCTTTCCCATGGCGGCGCTCAATGGACCTGACCCCGCTCGGTCTCACCGTCCACGTCTGTCGCGCGGTGTTTTTCGTACTCAGCATCGGCGAGTTCATCGACCACCTGGCGCAAGGCCTCGGTGTTGGCCGTCGCGGCATCGGATTGCAGATAGACCTTAGCGACATAGAGCCGGTCGAGACGGTCCTCGAGAACCTTGTCCAGCGCATCGGCATCGCCGGATGTGAGCCGGCCCAATTGGCGGTCATCCAGCACCCGCGCGATCTCCTCGCGGAAGGCGTCCCGCTCCGCCTCGGTTTCGAAGGGCGCGGACAACTCTCCCGCCCGCTCATGCTCCAGAACACGCGTAATCTCTTCAGCGAGCCGGTCGGAACGGTCAGACTGCGGCGCGGTTTCATCGCGGGCCGCGAGGAGGTCGTCGCGCTTGGCAGACCTGAGCCCCTCGCGCAACTCATTGTCGCGGCGGACCTGGTTGATGGCCTCCGTGTCCCGTATCTCGACGACGGCCGCGTAGGTCGCTCCGAGCCCACGGGCAAGGTGGGCCGGCATGTCCGGATAGCGCGCGCGCAAGTCATCCGCGACTGCATCTGCAACGGGCGTGCGGACGTCGCGTGCCTCCATGATCCGGTCGACCTCGCGGGTGATCTCGCTGGCGCGGGCTGCATCAGTGATGGACTCCCTATAGGGCTCAGACCGGTCGATCACATCGCCCGGACGTGCGAGCAGCTCCGGGTGTGCCTCGAGATACGCGCGCTGCTCCGTCTCGATCCGGCGCTCCGCCCGCGAGACGACCTGCCAATCCCGGTCCTCGATCTGCTGCGCTGTCAGGCCGTCTGCGCGCATCTCCTGTCGGATTGTCCCTTCCATCGCCCGGACCGCGTCCTCGTGATAGTGGAAGCGCTCGCTGACCGCTTTCTCCTCCACGACCCCATCCCGGCGCAGCACGTTCTGCCGTTCCAGAAGCGTGCCAAGCTCGACATGCACGTCATTCAGGATGTCACGCGCCTTTTCCAAGTCGGCGCGGCGTTCGAGGTTCAGATCGCGCGCCTCGGCCACCTTGGAGAGATCATCGGCGATCCATTGATGCTCGAGAGCCGCATTTGAGGCGCCCGTCTCGATCCGGGCCACCACTTCCGATGTGCTGATCCCGGTGCCCCGCAGCGCCGCGTCAATGCGCGCTCTCAGGTCGGGCTCGGCCAAACGCTCAAGCTGGTTGGTGTCGATGTTCGCCTCGGAATAGATCCCACCATCCGAGGGTGTCTCTGACAGCGTGGATGATCGCAAACCGAGAGGCTGCATGTGCTGGACCTGCGCCTGAATTTCGATGAGGCGTTTTTCCAGCACTGGACGTTCCGCATCGGGCTTCTCGGCAATCATGCCCTGCACCCGCGCCAGCTTCTCCGCATAGAGGCTTCTCAGATCCTCGAAACTTTGATCCTCGGCCATATAGACATCTCCTGTTCGATCCACCTGCCCGCCCCGCGCCAGCACCTCGCCCGCGCGGAAGAGGGCTGCGGCAATATCCTCGCGGGCCTCGCGCGAAGCCTCCGCGGCAAGCGAATGGTAGACGGTTCTGGTGTTGGCGATCTCCGCGAGCGTCCGGGTCAGGTCCTGCCCCACGCGTTCCCGCTCGCGGGGTGCGCGCCCCTCTTCTTTCGCCGCATAGACTTCGCTGGTCCGGGCGGGGTAATGCACAACCCCGCGATCCACCCGGCGCGTGGCCTCCAGGCGCACACCATACTTCTCCGCCTCCTCGACCATGGCGAGGCGGAAATCGTCATAGTTGAACCGATGGTTGCGCCCGAGGAAGAAGAACTCACCTTCCTGCGAACGGCGGTTCAGCACCAGATGCGCATGGGGATGATCGCGGTCCTCATGCACCGCGATGATGTAGTCGAAATGCCCCGCATCGGTCTGGAAGAACCGCTCAGCCACATCCGTCGCGATGTCGCGCACATCCTCGCCCCGCGTGCCGATGGGGAAGGACATGAGCATGTGAGTGGTCTGACCAAGCTTGGGCTTGAAGCCCGCGTCCCACCGCTTGGCAAAGCGCTCGGTGAGGTCCTTGATGTCCTTCGCTTCGAGCTTCGCCTTGCCATCGAGGAACCCGCTACTGTCCACGATATGGGTAGACTTGGTGGTGAGGTAGTCGAGCTGGTTCATCAGCTGCGATTTGGTATGCGTGCCCCCACCCTGGATCGCCTTGAAGACCGCTGGCCGATGCCCTGCTGCCGCGCGCGCAAGCTGGCTCTGCTTGGCGACATACAGCCCCTGCATCGAGCCTCGGATTCGGCTCCAGCCATCCCTGAAGACCTCCCCGGTGACCGCGTCAACCGCATCATTCAGCCGCATGGGCAAACTCCCTCAGCGCGGCCGTGGCCTCGAGCTGCATCGCGTCCCGACGGCGCCGAAGGAGCAGGTCGATCTCATCCGCGGAGTCGAGGATGAACCGCGCCAGTCCGCGCATCTGCGCGAGGCGCAATTCGGAGAACTCCGCACGCGTGCCACCATTAGCCCCCTGCCCCATCTGGTTGGCCCGCGTCATCTGCTTGGCGATCTGCGCGACCCCATTGCCAACCTCGTGCAAAGAGGCGCGGTAGCGCGCCATCTCGGCCGCCATCTGCGCGTCCGGAACGAACACCCCGCCGGCCGCTTGAATGAGCCGCCGCAGCCCCTCGGCACGGCTCTCGATCCCGGCCTTCGCCAACACCTCGTCGAGCGCCTCAAGCTCCGCAGCCGTGACCTTCACACTGACCGCCGAGACCGGGATCGCGGCATCCATCTGACGCTCGGCATCGGCTTTCAGAACGTAGCGCACGGCCCGCGATGTGACCTCGAAACGCTCAGCCAGCTCAGACGTCGACACACCCTCCGCGGCCTCGCGGACGATCTGCATCTTCTCGATCTCTGTCAGGCGTTTTGTTCGGGACATGCGGAAGAAAGACCCCCTATTTCCTGCCACCTTCCACCAAGGCTGCCCCCACCTTACGATAATATACCGCACTGTCAATTATATACTTACGTTGCATTCGGGCTCAGGCAGCCTTGGTGTCCGCTTCCCCCGCAGACCGCAGGGACGCGGGCCTACCCCCTCGCCACCGGGCGACCCACCTGTCCAATAGGCCCCCTTCCCCAGCACCGCCCGCAGGTCTGGCCGAACACCAAGTGTTCGGACGGAACCGCGGGCGGGCGCAAACCCCACCGACAGAGCGGACAGGCAGGGTCAAGGAGGGCCAGATTTGGCTCCGCCAAATCTCTGCCGCAAAAACCGGGAGGCCCTGGCCGATAGGTTTTTGTGGATGGCCCCCTTGAGGCTGACTGGCCGGTCTGTCGCGGCCTGATCATTCCGAGCGGCGATCGTCCGTTGCGCGCGCAGCGACCGGCACCAAGAGGAGGTCACCTCGGGCGAACTGACCGCCGGACACGGCATCCCTGGAACAGGGATCGGGCCGCCCCAAGATCGTCCTGGGGCGGCCCATCCTCGCCAGAGGATTTAGTCCTGGGGATCTTTCGCGCTCGGTGGGAACATCACCAGCTCCGAGACCGCGACCGGGAAGTCGAGCTTGAGGCTGAAGAACTCCGAGCCGTCCCCGTTGCGGGTGTTGCGGAACATGGCGCCCACGCGTTGGAATCGGGTGCGCTCCTGGCCATCGGTATCGGTGAACTTGACGGGAACGGTGGCGACGTAGTGGTTGGTCATTTGGGTTACTCCTTATTGCGATGAGGATCACCCAGCACGGGGGCAAGAGGACCGGTCGCAAGCGCAAATGCGGAGGACCCGCGGCCCCGCCGTGGAAACCGTATTTGTGCTTGCCGAAGCGTGAGCTGAGGGCACGAACGGGCCGACCCCGTGCGATCCACATGCATAGCAAAAAGGAGGGACCCGATTGACCTGTGCCATCACGCAGTCGCCACCATCCGCGTCCACGTCCTGCCGAA